>NZ_JBSLRK010000003.1:0-81896 GCF_054861205.1 Acinetobacter sp. TW_SC_4 | reverse complement strand
TAGGACTTACGCACTATTATTTATAGATTCTCTGTGGTAGCAGATGATTTTTATCGAGAATAAAGTCATCAATGAAGTTTTTGATAATTGGTCTAAATAATTTCTTCTGCCAACGATATATATTTTCAAAGATCCGCTCAAACTGGTTCTTTTGTATCTCAACGTAGGCCATCAAGGCTGAAAAAATATGATTCAAAATCAGTTTAGATCGTCTTACTTGAAACTTTTCAATATGACAAACCTGTTTAATCACCCGGTGATATTGCTCTATTTTCCAATGACTTGAATGTAATTCATGAAAACCTTCAAAGGACAATAAATCATCTTCATCTTGATGCACAATATAAAACCTCTGCTGTTCTTTTAACTGAGTCTTAAATAATTGTACAAAGCCAAAATCTTTGAGCCAGACCACTTGACCCTGATGGAAATCTGGCAATAAACGCAGTTGAAACCATTGTCCTTTTTCTGGGGAAACCTTACGGTTACAGTCGATACCAAACATAAATCGAATACCATATTTTCTTATGGTTTTTAGATTTCCAGTCGATGAATACCAACTATCACCTGTAATAAATTGAATCTTTGCACCCCAATTGAGTACTTCACTTAACATATCCATAAAGTAATCATTCTTGGTTTTACTTTCAGATTTGTCATAAATTCGGAAATTAATTGGAATATTTTGACCATTTTGATCTGTCGCATACAAGGTAATGAGATTAATACCCTTGACGGATCGGTGGTGTTTGCCTGACCAAAAATAGCTAACCAAGTCCATATGTTGACTATATGGTTTATCTAAAACAGTATCATCAATACTGACTATAAGTTTATTATTATCAATATGTTGAATTGATTCTTGATATAGGTCGTGAGGTGTGTAGTCTTCACGCTCTAGAAAGCGATTTACACTATCATGCGAGATATTATAAGTCTCGGCAAGTTGTGTGCAGCTAATAGAGTTCGGTTCTGTCATGAGAAAGCCCATATAAATGGGTAATGTACAAGTTGCTGTAGAAGCATGTTTAATTCGTCTGATCACAGATACTTTATAAAGCATTTTAATACTTTTTTGAATCCGTCAATGCGTAAGTCCTAATAATGTGAAGAAGTGGCAAATTCCACAAGTGATCAACACGGATAAAGCACCCACATATGGACGTGCTTTATCACGGTTAAAACGGGAAGGTAAATGTCCACCAGACCTTGAGCACAGGCAGATTAAGTATAAAAATAACGTGATTGAATGTGATCATGGCAAGCTAAAGCGGATCATCAGGGCCACATTAGGATTCAAATCTATGAAGACGGCTTATGCCACAATTAAAGGTATTGAAGTCATGCGTGCACTACGTAAAGGACAAGCATCGTCATTTTATTATGGTCAGCCTCAGGGTGAAGTGTGTCTAATCAACAGGGTTTTCGGTCTCTAAGTACTTTTTAAAGGAAACACCATCGACTCAAATCTCTATTTGCAACAGTGCCCTTTCAAATACCTTACGAGAAATCGAACGTAGTACCTTGGGTGCTGAATCTGAAGATGACTTTGCCAATCTGTTTGAAGATCTTGACCTCAATTCAACCAAATTAGGCAACAATGCCAACGATCGTAATGAATTGGTCAGCAAAGTACTAACCCATCTAGATAATATTGATTTTGATCTCAGTAACTCAGAATCAGATGTATTGGGTGATGCCTACGAATATCTCATTGGTGAGTTTGCATCTGGTGCAGGTAAAAAAAGCAGGTGAATTCTATACACCGCAAACCGTATCCACCTTGCTTGCAAAGATCGTGACTCAAGGCAAAGAACGCTTGCGTTCAGTCTATGATCCAACTTGTGGTTCAGGTTCATTGCTTTTACGTGTAAAACGTGAAGTTCAAGATGTCGATTGATTTACGGTCAAGAGATGAACCGTACAACCTACAACCTGGCACGAATGAACATGATTCTGCATGATGTTCACTTTGCTAAATTCGATATCAAGCAAGAAGATACCTTAACTCGCCCACAGCACCTTGATCAGCGTTTTGAAGCAGTGGTCGCTAATCCTCCATTCTCAGCAAAATGGTCAGCAGATCCAATCCTCTTGCAGGACGAACATTTTAGCCGTTTTGGTAAGCTTGCACCAAGTTCAAAAGCGGATATGGCTTTTGTGCAGCACATGCTTCATCAACTCGATCACAATGGCACGATGGCTGTAGTCCTTCCACATGGTGTGCTGTTTTGTGGTTCAAGTGAAGGCGTGATTCGTCAGTACTTGATTGAAAAACTCAATGTCATTGATGCTGTGATTGGCTTCCCTCTAAAGATAACGTAACGTTAACTTTGTAGATACAAGAAATGACCATCTTGCGCAGCGATTCTACTCATTACTATTGCTTCATAGATAATTACTGCCTTTAACCATTTTTCTGCATACATCTTTTTAAGTTTAGTATTTTCTGCTTCCAGTTCTTTCAACAGTGCCATCAATTAAAGCTGTAAAACTCCATAAATTAATAAAAAGATGAAAATTCACGCAAAAAAATTAAGATAACAAGAAAAAATTTGATTTTGAAAAATATAAAGTTAGAAAAAAATAAAAATTCTAAAATATTCACCAGAAAGCAACTCGGTATTATGCGTAAGATACGCATAACACCGCAATTATAAGTTATTGTTTTAACGAGGTATATTAAAATTTGTTTGAAAAATAGTAAATAAAATATTAAACAAAAAATATTTAAAAAATTATATATAATTCAATAATTTACAATTTTATTGAATCTAAACTAAAAAATTGCTTATAAAATATAAAATTAAATGAATTTTAACATAAGATAAATGTATTTAAAAACAAACACTTATGCTATCATTTTTTGTAAATTAATTTGAACTCTAATAAAGCCAAAAATTTGGAATTAGTGTATAAATTGTACAGCTCTCCTATGGGTAGACAAATCTTTATAGATAGGTTTGTTTAAAAAAGTGTTATGAAGTTATGAAGTTATGAAGTTATGAAGTTATGAAGTTATGAAGTTATGAAGTTATGAAGTTATGAAGTTATGAAGTTATGAAGTTATGAAGTTATGAAGTTATGAAGTTATGAAGTTATGTTATTTAATCTATAAGATTAAATAACATGTTCTTATTTTATTTAAAACTTTTATCAATCAGCTGCTTAAAATCTTCTAAATTCTGCTCTGCCAGTGACTCTAAAGCTATTCTTACAATACTAGATCTGTTAACACGAGCGTTATTACTTTTGATAATTAGCTCATCAATTAATTCACTTAATTCTTGGTTTAAAGAAAAGGTACAACGAACGAATTTCTTTTGTGAAACTTCTAGATCCTTAACTCTTTTATCAGCTCCAGATATGAAATTTTCAACCAGTTTATCCTGATCTGAAAGCTCGTCAGTTTTCTTTTTTAAACCGCTAAGACCTGCCATAGTTATACTCCTAAAAACTCTTGAGCTATCCCTTCAATTTCTGCTTTTGCTTTAAAATCACTTGTTACTTCAAAAACAGATAGGCCATTTTCATCTGCATCATCATAAACATTTCGATTTGTCGTGATGTGGTCTAAGGCTTTTATTCCGAACGATATACAGGCTTCTTTAGCATCTAGAATTCGCTGTACTTGTGACGGTAATGTTGGGCATTGTGTAATGATTGCTCTTGCATTCAAATCTGGATTCACTGCTCGCGCCAGTTTTAATACTTGCTCCATATGATCCAAAGTCTTTAGATCTCTACGTTTAGGCCTAAAAGGCAATAGCATATGTGTTGCTATAGTCATAGCAGAACGCAATGCTTCCGAATCTTGCCCACCAGCATCAATGATAATATCTTCATATCTTTTTGATAAATCTTTTAAAACTTGACGAATATTGCCTGAAGCTTGTACAGATGGAATATTCTTTAAATCCTCATTCTCATCACGCTCTTTAATCCAGTCAGTAGTTGTACCTTGAGGATCTGCATCTAGAAGAAGAACATCTCTATTCTTTTTTTGTAAATAAACCGCTAAGTTTTGGGCAAGGCAGCTTTTACCAGCTCCGCCTTTTTCACCACCTACTAAAATAATCATAAGTTATGTAAGTTACGTAATTTTGTTAAAAACAATGTACAAGTTTGATTCTCTTGAATCAACTATTGTGAAAAATAAATTTAAAAAATAAAGTTATCCACAAGTAATGCTCTTTTTTAATTTTATATATATTTTTAAATTTATATTTATAAGACCTTTGTATGCCTTATGTAGTCTAGTTCTCAGAGGATTTATATGGACGTTTTCCTGACAATAAGTGGACATTTTCCTTTATTTAAATGGACGTTTTCCTGACAATAAGTGGACATTTTCCTTTATTTAAATGGACGTTTTCCTGATATAAATGGACGTTTTCCTGGCATAAATAGATCTTCCATTAATGGTCATTAAGTGTTAATGTCCATTAATGATATTTGTTTCTCTAATCACAATATGGCAAATCTAATTTATAAAGATAATAACTTGATTGAAGCATCTTATGCGTTGACTTTGTCTGAACAACGCTTAATTTTAGTTGCGATTATTGCAGCTAGGGAAATTGAAAAAGAGCTTACATCGGATACCTTGCTAACAATACATGCATCTGAATACATGAAGCACTTTAATTTGGGTCGTCAAGCGGCCTATGAGGCTCTTCAAGGAGCGTGTGATAACTTGTTTGAACGTAGACTCACCTATAAGGCCATAGATCCTGTTACAGGTAAGCCAGCGGTCTACAAAAGCCGTTGGGTATCAAAAGTTGGCTATGTTAAAGAAGCTGCATGCGCTCAACTAATTTTTGCTCCTGATATTTTACAGCTTTTTGTAAAACTTGAAGAAAAATTTACCCGTTATGAATTAAAGCAAATTTCTCAATTATCTAGCGTATACGCTATACGGCTGTATGAACTTTTGATTAGATGGCGTAGCAAAGGCAAGCTATATATTAGTATGGTTGAATTGCGTGATAAGTTAGGTTTACTTGAAAATGAATATAAAACCATGGGCGATTTTAAAAAGCGTGTATTGACGGTTGCCATAGATCAAATTAATAAACTTACTGATATCGACGTAAGTTATGAGCAGAAAAAAGAAGGAAGAACAATTACACATATCGAATTTTCTTTTAATCAAAAAGCTTCCTTAATTGTTAGTGATAAGGTACTGGAACCGACATATCAGTTGACACCAAAACAATCTATATTTTTCGCTCAAAAATTGTGTGACCTTATCAAATATCCCGAATTCGGGGGAAAATATGCCAATGTAGGCGAAGAGATCGAAGCGTTTAAAGAAAGGATTTCACTTGAACTTCTCGACCCTGAAAAGGTAAAAAAGTATTATCCTGATTTGTTAAAAGTGGGCTATAAAGAAAAATATAAATCAGAAAAGTTATCATAACCTGAATAATAGAAATTCTTATTTTGAACACTACTAACCTATAGAAAAAAATTTAGTCTGTCTTGGTAACCCTAGTTCTATAATTTGGTCTTTATTGAGAAGTGTCCATTTTAATTGGAAGGCTATTACATGAACGGTTAGCAGCTGATCTATAAGGAATATTAAATTATAAAGTTACATAACTTATGAACTTATGAACTTATGAACTTATGAACTTATGTAATCCTGAAGAGAGTGATGAGATGGAAACCTCTCCCGGTCATGCTTGTCAGGGATTTGTCCATATATGGAAGTGCAGTGCTGAAAACTAAGGATCCATCTAATGAGAAGAACTGCCCGGGATTAATCTGCCAGGAATATTAAATTATGAAGTTACATAACTTACGTAACTTATAAACTTATGTAATCTGAAGAGAGTGATGAGATGGAAACCTCTCCCGGTCATGCTTGTCAGGGATTTGTCCATATATGGAAGCGCAGTGCTGAAAACTAAGGATCCATCTAATGAGAAGAACTGCCCGGGATTAATCTGCCAGGAATATTAAATTATGAAGTTACATAACTTACGTAACTTATAAACTTATGTAATCTGAAGAGAGTGATGAGATGGAAACCTCTCCCGGTCATGCTTGTCAGGGATTTGTCCATATATGGAAGCGCAGTGCTGAAAACTAAGGATCCATCTAATGAGAAGAACTGCCCGGGATTAATCTGCCAGGAATATTAAATTATAAAGTTACATAACTTATGAACTTATGAACTTATGTGGTTCTGTGGTTCTAAAAAGAGTTATGCAATAGAAACCTCTCCCGGTCATGCTTGTCAGGGATTTGTCCATATATGGAAGCGCAGTGCTGAAAACTAAGGATCCATCTAATGAGAAGAACTGCCCGGGATTAATCTGCCAGGAATATTAAATTATAAAGTTACATAACTTACGCAACTTATGAACTTATGTAATCCTGAAGAGAGTGATGAGATGGAAACCTCTCCCGGTCATGCTTGTCAGGGATTTGTCCATATATGGAAGTGCAGTGCTGAAAACTAAGGATCCATCTAATGAGAAGAACTGCCCGGGATTGGTCTGGCAGGAATAAAAGTTACATAACTTGCGTAACTTATGATGTTATGTCATTTGGGAGAGGATATGAAATTGAAAACTCTCCCGGTAATTCCTGTCAGGGATCTGTCCATATATGAGAGTCTGCCGCTGAAAGGCTTTGTTGCACAAAGATTTGAAATGCAAAGCGCCCCTAATTGAGCCAAATTTAAGGCGTAACTTGGGTAAGTGGTCGACCTAATTCCGTAAATCTGTTAAGGACTGCTACACGTGCATGGATCTCATTCACTTGGCTATCAAAACTCCTTGCACTGAGTTTATCTCCTAATAATTTGATGCAATGCATCTTAGTTTCAACCAAACTTCGCCGATGATAGTCTGACCATTTTTTCCATAGTGTCCTGCCTAAACGTTTGACTGTTCGAAGTAATTCATTTCGTTCTAGCGAGCTACTCCTTGTATCTTTCCATGGTTTCGCATTTTTTCTAGGTGGAATCACCGCATGCGCTTGCCGATCTGCAATGGCCTGAAGGCATTGCTTGGTGTCATAAGCTCCATCGGTATAAACAGAGTCAATCCGCTCATCTTGTGGAATCTGATTAAGTAGATCACCAAGCACCTATGAATCACTGACATTATTGGTTGTAAGCTGAACTGCTCGTATTTGCAGGGTTTTGGCATCTATACCAATATGTAGTTTACGCCATTGGCGACGATATTCAGGTCTATGTTTCTTGCGTTTCCATTCGCCCTCACCTAGAAACTTCATGCCTGTAGAGTCCATGAGTAGATGCAGCCCATCGCTACTTTTTTGGTAGCTGATTGCAATATCAATATGCTTTTGTCTTCTACAAAGCGTGGTGTAATCTGGAGCTATCCAATTTAATCCGCAAAGTTTAATCAGACTTTGCACAAAGCCAGTAACCATACGTAAAGACAGACGAAATAAGGATTTAATCATTAAGCAGCATTGGATGGCTGCGTCGGAGTAGGTTTGATTTCGCCCTTGTTTGCCTTTTGATAGAGCATACCATTGCGTAGCAGGATCAAACCAAATGGCAATATTTCCGCGACTCATGAGTGCTCGGTTATATGCGGGCCAATTGGTTGTGCGGTAGATTTTGTGTGTAGGCTTCTTCATTTGAAAATTATATCGCTGAAAAAGCCTTTACAGATAGGTTTGTGCAACAAAGCCGTCTATAACTGTCTTTAAATCCATAAATAGGTGTCCACTTAAAATTAGTGGACACTATCGCGGTATTCATGAGTTAGAGAAAGTGGGGCTCAGCGGACGCTTACGTTTAGTGAATAATCTGGATGCAATGATGACCTTTCATCAATTGGAAAATTAGGTAGCTATGATGTATCCCGAGAATTTTTCACTTTTTTGGATTTTTAAGTATTTGATTTTATTTATTTTATTATTTAAGCTACATTAAAAGGATTTTATATAAGTAATTGAAATTAAATATAAAATTTTAGAGACACATCATAGCTACCTTAAAGTAGAAAAGAAGCTATAGTGTGTGTTTGGTAGAGCTTTATACAAAAATGCTTCTAGCTTTTTATTTTTTATAAGGCTACATAATATGGGTTATAAGGATTGAGGTCGGAGTGTATAAATATGTCAGCTATAAATCTAATTGATGATGACGACAATGAAGTTGAAATTGCCACTTTGGCAGGACGTGCCCTTCGCGAAAAAGGCATTGAAGTCGCCCAACGTGAAACAGTGATGTATGTTGTAAACGATACCATAGTAAGCAAGGCTCCCAATAGTGCCGCTCCAGTTGTGATTAAGCACTTATCTGGGCGGAATCCTGAACTTGCACAACGAGTGGCAAGTCGTGGAACTTTTAAAATTAAAAAACGTAAATTTAATGAGGATTGAACTTAGTTTTTTTTAATTATTTTTTATAGATAAATAAAATATTTCATTAATGATTTTCAAAGATAAATAAAACGTTTATTTAATATTTTATTTAAAATCAATAGTTTACTTCAAGGTGTGTTCTATGGTAACTTCTAGTTTTTAGGGAGGTAATATGGAATTTACTGCGAATAAAAATTTAATTAAAAAAGATGAAAAACTATTTATTGTTAATAAGTTTGATAATTTTTTTTATCGAGAGCTTGCAATAGACGCTCGTGCTAATTTTTTTGGAAACAATTTTAATGTTGATCATGAGAGTATTTCTATTTCAATTAGTTCAAGAAAAATAGATATTGATCAATTGTTTATTCGTTTTGGCAATATTTGGAATCCCAATCAAGAAAAAGAAATTCTCATTGAAACAGTGGCATTTCGAAATGAATTATGTAGCTTGGAATTTACTATTAAGTTGTTGTTAATATTGATTGAAATTGCTGAAAAATTTGGATATAGAACTCTCAGATTCATAAAGCCAAGTTGGGTTAGTGAGTATATTTGTCTGAAGTTCGGATTTTCAGAAAATTATGCAATAAGTTCGAAAGCTTTAGGTTTGATTTTGAAGAGCTATCTATCAAGTCCAGATACGTTCAGCTTTTGTTAGAACATTTGCTGTTATTCCCAAGTAGAAATGTCCTATACAGACATTTCCAAGTCAAGCACAGGATTCAGATTTCGTTCTTTGATTACTGTCTTCTGTGCACGTGTTAGAATCCATTCAAAATGTCTATATTCTCACCAATAAAAATATCTAGTTTATGATGGTTTAACCACCATGGACTGGATATGGAATATAGATGCTGAGCACTATGTCTGACAAAGCAATTCAACGTCTTGCTGTTCTGCAAGACGTTCGAGATCAATGTATTACCCAAGGACACTGTTGCAAATAGGCTGACATGATAAGCTAAATATCTTATTTATTTCGAGATACAGCAGATGAATCCCTTCCACGGTCGGCACTTTCAAGGTGAAATCATTCTTTGGGCTGTTCGTTGGTATTGTAAATATGGCATCAGCTATCGCGAACTTCAGGAAATGCTCGCTGAACGTGGAGTGAATGTTGATCACACCACAATTTATCGCTGGGTTCAGCGTTATGCTCCAGAAATGGAAAAACGTTTACGTTGGTATTGGCGTAATCCTACAGATCGACATTTATGGCATCTGGATGAAACTTACGTAAAAGTGAATGGCAAATGGGCATATCTATACCGTGCAGTTGACCAACGTGGCCATACTCTTGATTTCTATCTTTCTGCTAGACGAAATACCCATTCAGCTTATTGTTTTCTTGGTAAGATTTTGAATCATGTCAAAAAATGGCAGATTCCACGAGTCATAAACACTGATAAGGCTCATACCTATGGCCGTGCTTTGTCGCGACTAAAACAGGAAGGAAAGTGTCCTGAAGACCTGGAGCATCGACAGATTAAATACAAGAATAACGTGATTGAATGTGATCATGGCAAGCTCAAACGGATCATCAAGGCTACGTTGGGATTCAAGTCTATGAAAACGGCTTATGCCACAATTAAAGGTATTGAGGTTATGCGTGCTCTACGCAAAGGACAAACTTCATTATTTTATAACGGTAATATTCTAGGAGAAGTTTGGCTAGTAAATAGAGTTTTCGGTCTCTAAGCTTTTTTGAAGGGAAAATCATCGACTCAGATCCCTATTTGCAACAGTGCCCATTTTTACTTTGGAGAAACTGGACATTTCTATTTTGGAGTTACAGGTTCTAACAACTGAATTGCGTATAAGAGATTTTATGTTAAATATAGTCTCAGGCTAATAATTTAAACTATCTGCATGTTCTTGTATAAATCTACCATCTATTCTCGTTAGTACTATACAAGTCATTACTATTCCAAGTAGGCCACTAAAATTATCTTTGATAAAGTGCTATTAAAAAAATTATAAAATTAATATTTTCCTATTTTTCTCAGTTCTTCCATACGTTCTTGTACTTTTTTAGGTACAAGATGCTTTTTATAATAATCTGTTTCCCAGAATTCCTCGTGGGATAACCCACCTCTCATTAATTCACTTAATTTGCTCAATGGCTTATCAATTTCAGGATAATCAACTTCACTCCAATAAAAACCCGTAAAAAAAGAATGAATATAACCAGATAAATCAAATGGTTGATCGATTTTTTTCTGAATTGCGACATCATAAACAGGTTGATATACTTTTATTATTGGATTAATAAGACTTTCACTCCGTTCAATACAGTTCAGAATTTCTTGCTCACCCCATTCAGGTCTATAGGGTGCTATAGTTTCCCTAATGGTTCTCTCAGATTTCCAATCTAATAATGCCTGCATAAATTCTTCGGCTGCTATTTTAATCGCAACCTGATTCAATACAATCAGCTTGTTTTTTAAGATTTCTCGTATTTCAACTCTACGTTGTTCTTCCTGTTCAGCCATTTTACGCATTCTCTTTCTTGCGAAATACACTACTAAAATTCTGTATAATCCATATAAAACTATCCATAAAATCGTAATGATAATAATATTAACAACCCAACTATTCATATTAGTTCACCTTAATCTGTATGCCTGTTAGGAATTGTGAGTTATAAGTGGCCTACTTGGATAGAATAACTGGTAGACCACGAACAGGAATGGGTGGCCGACTTATTCAGTAATATGCAAACTATCTTAGTAAACTCAAAAAATTATCAAAACTATCAGATACTTCTACTAATTTTAATTTGGGTTGTCCATGTTGATCTTTAATATACTGATCATGGTACATAAGAACTACTTTCGGATTATTAACGTCAGATCTGTAGTCAAATCCGATATAGTCACCACAACCATTTAGTCCAAAAATGACTATCCTATCCTGGCCATATATATCCTGATCTTGACAGTTTTCAATATGATCACCGCCTAGCTCTTTTCCAAAGCAACAAAATCCTATGCTAGATTCTCCAATCTCATTATTAGAATCAGAATATTCAAAACTATTCTCAATAAATTGCACCCCATTGTGACAAGTCATCAGATTTTTATAACTCAGAGGGAAATTAATTTTCTTATCTTGCTCAAAATTTTCTATGACCTCTACATCGATTGGTCCGAAGTCATACATAATATTTAAATTTTGATAAGGCATTTTGGCTTTAACCTGTTAAGAGTAAGAGATGTTTGTTTGTTTGTTATTTCGTATAACGGCCATTATGTTAAATGGAAATCTAAATTCCTAATTTATACTATAAAAAAATTAATTGAGCAGATTACATGAATATTGATGTCTACACAGATCATGGCCAAATTGATAGAAAAATTATTGAAGATTATGCTGAGTCTATTGGTTATAAATTCCCTAAGTCTTATGTTGAATTACTGAGTAAACACAATGGATTAACTCCTCAAAATAACTATTTTGAGTTTTTAGATCATAACAATGAGTTTACAGATAGAGACGTATATTTTTATAGCTACGGATATGAAGAAATAGAAATTTGGGATGAGGAAGATCGTAAAAAGTATGAGGATTCCATCAAAAAATATGAAGCAATTGAATTAAATCAGCCTGATGAATACATGTATGAGTTTATGGATAAACACATAGTGATTTTCGGAGAATGTGCAGGTGGTGACTTACTAGCTTTTGATTACAGAGATGATCTTGATACTGATGAACCACCTATTACTCTGATTTATCATGATGACCTTATCCAAATATCACCCACTGAAAATAAGTTGAGAACTATAAAATTAGCAGATAACTTCACTTCTTTTATGGCGTTATTGAAAGAGGATAATTTTTAAATTTCCCTAAAATTAACATCATACACCTTATACGAAGTCAAAATGTAAGCCCCAAGTAGAACTGTTCTCGATAAATAATGAGCTAATTAACAGTACATATTCGGCTCAAAATATGAGTCGAATTTGTGCTATATTTAACTCATCTTAGATTTTAGATGAGAGAGATTGAAAATGCAGAAATGGATTTGGCAAGCAGAAAACTGGATAAATTTCACATGGCAAGATTCAACTATCTTACCTAAAACCAGACAGATACATCAAAAAATAGGAATTCTTCTTGGACAAAGTCAGCATGATTTAGCGAAAGAACAATTCACTCTAGATACTCTACTTGCCAATCTCGTTGCTTCATCAGCAATTGAAAATGAAACCCTCAATGTTTTTTCATTGCGATCATCTTTAGCCCAACGCTTGGGTGTCACTCTTGAACAGCCTTATCCAAGCTCAGATCGATCAGAAGGTTTAGCCAATATCATGCTGGATGCGCTGAACGATGTTAAGCAACCACTGACTGTTGAGCGCCTCATGCAATGGCATCGTTGGCTTTTCAATGACCCCGACTGGATAATGCAACGTTTACGCATTGGTCAACTGAGGGGATCAGAGCCTATGCAGGTCGTTTCAGGTCGATTGGATTACCCTAAAGTACATTTTGAAGCACCGCCAAGAGAAGGCTTAGAAGAACGCTTACATACCTTCATAGCGTGGTTTAATCAGAGTCTGAATGATTCATTGCTTGATCCTCTATTACGTGCAGGCATTACCCATTTATGGTTTGTTACCCTACATCCTTTTGATGATGGTAATGGCCGTATTACACGTATACTTACAGACCTTGCTCTAGCTCAAATGGATGAGCAAAGTATCCGTTTGTATGCAATGTCTACTGCGATATTAAATAAACGTAAAAGTTACTATGAGATATTAGAACAAACTCAAAAAAATGATTCTGATATCACAGATTGGCTGATTTGGTTTCTAGACATGTTGAATGAAAGCCTTGAAAAAACCTTAGCGCAGATCAGTCGAACATTGTTTAAAAGTCAATTTTGGCATAAATATTCAAATTTAGCCCTGGGTGAAGAACAACGTAAAGTTCTAAATCGTTTATTAGACGGTGGCGAAAATGGCTTTGAACATGGTATTAGTGCTTCGCAATATCAAAAGGTTGCTAAAGTCAGTAAGGCAACGGCTACTCGCCACTTATCAGAGTTACTTGGGAAAGAATGTATCGTTAAATTAGAAGGTGGTGGACGTAATACACGCTATCAGATCAATACCCAGTTATAGATATTCTAAGCAATAAAAAACCCCGGCATCCTGCCGGGGTTTTTTGTATTGGTTCGCTCGGTATAACTCCTGTCGTACCTTACAGTCCTTGTGCCTATCTCTTGTTATTCTTGTATGGAACTTCCTGTTCCCGATGAGTTCATCATAGGAAAATTCACCTTTCCTGGACAGCCGTAAAGAACCGGAATTTACGTAAGCCTAGGCGTACAAAATAGCCTAAATTTTATCCACAAAAAATGTGGATAATTTTAAGCATTCAAGCATTGATAAAATTTAAAAAATCGCAAAATTGACTATTTTTTAAACAATTTTATTGGCAAGAAGTATCAAAACCGCTCATAAAAAAGCCGACTTGTTTCAAAATCGGCTTTTTGCGGTTTTTATGATCAGGATTAATTATTTAAGTAATTGATATTTAAATTAATATACAAGTGTACTTCGTATAACCGCCATTATGTTAAATAGAGGAATAGGTTTTTTTAAACTTAAGACTATATTTTGAATTCATAGCTCTTTTAGTTGTGTATTTTTACAATTATGTAACTATAAGTTATTAAAATTACATTTTTTACTTTAAATGTGACCTAATTAACACTTAGTGTTGTGATTTAATTTTAATTCTGTTTTTTTGGTGATTACATGATGAAAAAAAATCGCATTTTAACTATTGGGTTATTCACTTTTACTTCATTATTTGCTGCGTCTTCTTTCGCAGCAATTACAGGGCAAGTTGATGTAAAATTAAACATTTCATCAGGTTGTACTGTTGATAATTCACAAGTTGAAGGGAACATGAACAAGTTTGGTGAACTTGATTTTGGTAAATCTGCATCAACTTGGTCAAACGTACTGACAGCAGAAGTTGCATCATCAGGCAATGGTGGTGACTTGACAGTGACTTGTGACACAGGTGTTACACAATTCAATGTAAGCGTGAACGGTGGTGAGCGTGGCGACAGAACATTATCAAATGCTACGGATACCGTTGCATATAATGTTTATCAAGATGCTGCTCGTAGCAAACTTTATGAGTTAAATACAAATGTTGCATTCCCTGTAACTGCTGGAACAGCAGTACCAGTTCCGATGTATGGTGCTATTGCTGCAAATACAACGACTGTTTCTGACGGTGATTATACAGATACTTTACTTGTAACTGTTTCATTCTAAGAAGTTTTCAGAAGGAGATGAGCAATGTTTGAAAATATTAAATTCAAATCTCTCTGTTTGAGTCTGTGTGTTTTTTTCCATTCTCATCTTCTTTATGCAGGTTCTGGCAGCGTGAGCTTAAAAAGCGAAATCACTTTAGAACCTGCATGCCTGATTAATCAAAAAAGCACTTTAAATGGTGCAAATCTCAATAAATTGGGTGATCTGGATTTTGGTGATCTAGATGCCAGTTTTTCATCAGTTTCAGCAATGCTCAGTAATGAGACCAATAATGCTATCCATATTCTTTGTCCTGTCGGCAGTAATGTAAAAGTTGCATTTAATGCAGGTCGTAACGCAAATCATGTGCCAAGTCAGTTTGCTGCGAATTATCAAAGAGCAATGTCAAATGGTGGCGGTGAATATATTGCGTATCAAATTTATGAAAATAATAAATCTGGCAAGGTGCTTACACCAGAAACCAGTATCGATTTTTTGGGGGGAAGTGAGTATGTCGTTCGCCTTTATGCTGAAGCTGTAAATGCACAGTCTCTTTCCAAAGGGGAATACACCGATCAAATTACTGTCACAGTAAATTTTTAATAGAGTAGATGAATATGTTTAAAAGTCTTTTAAAAATAAACACATCTATTGTATTGATGTTAACTTCAATAACCGCATTGGCTGCAACTTCAGCCAATATTGAAGTGAGTGCAGTGATTGAAAAAGGATGCTTATTTCAGGAATCACCAAAAGGTTTAAATTTCGGAACACATGCCTCTACTTCGCAGGAAAATGCAATTACAGCCAGTATTACTAATAGTCAGGATACATGGAAAATTGAATGTACATCTGATGTTCCTGTCACGATTACATTTGGTAATGGGAAAAGCTTAAACACATCTACACAAAATCGGCGACTCAAACATGTTAGCTCGGAAAATTACATCGATTATATGCTTTATCGGAATGCTAATTTAACCCAGCCACTTGGTACAAGTAGTGCCAACAATACTTTGACTCTAAAAAGTACAGAACAAAATCATTTGTTGAGTTTTCAGATTTATGGGCTTGTAGACCTAAGCCAAGGGGCAATCAATAAGATGCCTGGTCAATATAAAGATGATGTTTTAATAACGATTGCATGGTGATATCAATGATGACTTTTTTAAAGAAATTTGCCTCTTCCCACAGCTTATTTTTAAAAGCTTTGGCAATAACAGGCACGATCGTCCCTGCAACAGCTTCTTATAGCCAAGCAAACTTTCTGATTTGGCCGATTTACCCTGTGATCGAAAATAAACAAAAAGCAGTACCTGTCTGGCTGGAAAACGTTGGAGATAGCCCTGCAATGGTTCAGATCCGTGTTTTTAAATGGACTCAGGATCAGTACAAAGAACAGTTTTCAACACAACAGGAAATCATTGCAAGCCCGCCTATTGTCAAAATTCCTGCAGGGACAAAACAAATGATCCGTTTGACTCAGGCCGTGCCGACACCTGATCTAAAAGAAAACTCATATCGTGTGGTTGTAGATGAATTACCTGTAGCAGTAGATAGTGAGACCGATAATAGTCGTGTCAATTTCAAAATGCGTTACTCGATTCCTTTATTTACTTATGGGAAAGGAATAGGTAGTGGTACAGGGCAGGAAACTAAAAAAATAAATAGTAAAAATCCACTCGCGAAGCCAGTTTTAACGTGGGTTTTTACTCAGGCTAAAGGCAAAGAAGTGCTTGAAATTAAAAATACAGGTGCAATGTCAGCACGTATTTCAGAGTTTAAAGCCGGAGATAAACTATTTAAAGCTCAAGCCGAGAACAATGCTTATGGCTATGTCCTTCCAAATAGTATTATTCACTTTTCTTTATCCACTGACCTAAAAAATAATATAAATAAAACTAATGCACTGGGTGCAATTGTTGGATCAAAGAAAGAGATTGTTGCTGTTGAAAAACAGTAGGTGTTTTTCTTATGAATCATTATATAAATTTCAAGGGGAGTGTTTTAGCAAAATGTATATTGGCAGTATTCTGTGCACAAAATATAACAGTGTATGCTGAAACATTTTCTGAAATTCCTGATGTAGTTCAGTCTGTTAAAGAAATTCCACCCATTAAGCTTTATCTGGATTTGGTAATTAACTCTTACTCCACCCAAAAAGTAGTGACTGTGGTTGTGGTTGATGAGCATTATTATTTACAAAAATCAGTTTTGAGTGATCTGGAAATTAATCCTGACCACTTCAATACGCAACATGCTCTAAGTAGTGATATTTTGGGACATCTGGGTATCAATGCGCAGCCTGAGGAGTGGGTGCAAATTGATCAGCAAAAAGATATACAGACATCTTATAGTGCTAATAATCAGCAAATACTATTAACGATGCCATCGCACTGGTTGCCTGAACAGCAGTTAGGCAAAGATTATTGGTATAAAAGAACGCCTGCACAAAGCGGGATTGGTTTCCTTAACAACTATGATGTGTATGTATATAAACCACATAACCAATCTCGTTCATTGAATATTTTTACAGAGCAAAGATTCTTTAGTCCGTGGGGATCTTTGAAAAATACAGGTAATTATAGCTCTTTAAAAAATACAGTAACAAATCAAAAAGAGAATAACTATCTCCGATTTGATACCAATTGGCAGTTTGATAGCGAAAATAATATTGCCACATTAGAAATCGGGGATATATATTCTGCAACAAAAAATAGTTGGACTCAGTCAGTACGTTTAGGGGGGATTCAACTACGTCGTAATTTTAGTATTCGCCCTGATTTGATTACTTATCCTTTACCTCAATTTACCGGTCAGGCAGCCTTACCAAGTACTGTTGATTTATTTATTAATGGTCTTAAAAACTCAACTAATGATATTCAGCCTGGCCCATATATTTTAAACAACGTCCCATTTATTAATGGACGGGGTGAGGCTGTTGTAGTCACAACAGATGCAGTAGGGAGACAAGTTTCAACTACTTTGCCATTCTATGTTTCTGGAGATTTATTAAAACCGAAGCTTTTTGATTATGCTGTTTCGGTAGGTAAACTACGAGAAAACTATGGTATTAAAAACTTTGATTATGGTGATGTTCTGGCAAGTTTTGATGCACGATATGGTGTGAATTCATGGTTGACGGCCGAAGGTCATGCAGAAGGTAATAACGATATCTGGAATGCAGGCTTGGGGCAAGTATTTAAACTTTATAATTTTGGTGTATTAAATACCTCTTATTCATACAGTAAAGCCAAACAAAATAAACGAACATTAAATAATGATGAAAATGGGCATCAATTTACTGTTGGCTATCAATACCAGCAACCGCATTTTGGATTTAATGCTGCACATTCCCGCCAGAATGAAAATTTTAATACGATTGCCAGTTATTACACAGATGGTTTACTTTCAGTGAATGCAATTGAAAGCACAGTAGCAAATCTGCATTTTTCTACAAAGCGTTTAGGTACATTTGGTATTGGTTATTTTGGTATCAAGCGAGACAGTTTTGAAGATTCGGATTTGTTAAGTCTGTCTTGGACACCTGTATTACCTAGAGATTTATTGGGTTCAACTTTATCTTTATCAGCAAATCAAGACTTAAATCAGGATATATGGAATGCTGCAATTCAGTTGACAATTCCATTCGGTACCACCGGTGGTAATCTGAATACAGGTTATCAGTACCAAGAGAATGGTGGTGATTCAGCTTATATCAACTATAACTATCAGATGCCAACCGAGGGAGGTTTCGGTTTCTACTTAGCACATAGATATAATGAAAAATCAAATAATTATAACCAAGCACAGATGAACTACCGTAACCGCTATTTAAATGCTCAAGCTGGTATTTCAGGTGATGATGATTATGATCAATGGTATGGCTTATCAGGTTCTGTGATTTGGATGAGAAACTCTATATTTGCAACAAACCGTCTTGGTGAGTCTTTCTCCCTGATTAGCACCAATGGCCAAGCCAATATTCCAATTCGCTATGAAAATAACCTGATTGGGGAAACCAATAAAAAAGGCTATTTATTTGTACCTAATGTGACACCTTATTATGGTGCTAAATACTCAATAGATCCGTTGAATCTTTCCTCTAACTTTGCGACACCAGTTGTTGAGCGTCGTTCTGCTGCAAAATTAGGTACAGGAATTATTGTGGATTTCCCTGTGAAGAAAATTCAGGGGGGAAATGTTTATCTAAAATCTCAAAGTGGAGAACCATTACCAGCAGGTGCTGTAGTTTATCAAAAAGAGAAGAATCCGACTTATGTTGGAATGGATGGTATTGTTTATATTGAAGATTTGGAAAAAGAAAATCTATTGAAAATTGATTTGGGACACGGTCAGCAATGTATCGCAAGATTCCCTGCCGAATTAGGTCAAGAGCAGATCGTTACTATTTCAGATGTTGTGTGCAGTTAGGAGAAGAATGATGCGGAGTAAGATATTTTCCCTATTAGTATTTGGATTATTAGGGGCATTTACACAACAGACTTTTGCAAACTGCACTACCCTAAGTAGTTCTCTTACTTTGGGACCTATAAGTTCTTTTAATGTCCCCTCTTTAAATCCTACTGATAATCAAATATCAGGTGGATTAAGTTGTAGTGGAACATTGACTCTATTCTCGAACCAATATATCCAATACACCGCATTAAATACTCCATCAAAGTTAATACATACAGATGGGAAAAACTCTGCAAATATTACAATCTTAGATTATGATAAAAATATTGTTATAACTTCATCAAAACCCATAGATTTAACTCGATTCGTTGTAATTTCACTTTTTTCAGGACCAAACTCTAGCATCCCTTTTTATATCAGAGTGAACGAAAATACTAATTTAGTACCTGGAACTTATAAAGGTCAATTTTTAGTAAAATGGTTCTGGCGTATTCCTTACCTTGGCATCGGTGGTATATCTCTTTATTATAATAGCCCCAACTTAAAAACCAATCTGCTTGGAAATATTACAGATTGGGGAACTGGCCAAGATGCAATAATTAATATTGAATTGATTGTAGAAAAAGATTGTAAGATTAATGCGCAAAATATCAATTTTGGCACAGCTCCATTAGTTTCCAAATTTAATCCTGTTACGGGTACAGTACAAATTACCTGTTCTGCACAGACCCCCTATACTGTTGGTCTTTCAAATGGTCAAAATTATAGCCAAAACCGTCGTATGAAAAATGTAAGTGGTAATCAATATATACCTTATGAAATTTATAAAAATACAACGACACAACGTTGGGGATATTTAGGTACAGATCGTTGGTCAAGCTCTAATGCATCTCAGAATGCAGGTATCTATGATGGGTCAGTAACACAAGGCTATAGCTATACAGCCAAAATTATTGATGATGGAAGTAATGCTTCTGCAGAAGGGACTTATAAAGATAATCTCATTTTAGAAGTTGCTTTTTAATTTAGAGGGCACTGTTGCAAATAGGCTGACATGATAAGCTAAATATCTTATTTATTTCGAGATACAGCAGATGAATCCCTTCCATGGTCGGCACTTTCAAGGTGAAATCATTCTTTGGGCTGTTCGTTGGTATTGTAAATATGGCATCAGCTATCGTGAACTTCAAGAAATGCTCGCTGAACGGGGTGTGAATGTTGACCACACCACAATTTATCGTTGGGTTCAGCGTTATGCTCCAGAAATGGAAAAACGCTTACGCTGGTATTGGCGTAATCCTACAGATTTACATTCATGGCATATGGATGAGACTTATATCAAAGTGAAGGGGCGATGGACTTACCTGTATCGTGCAGTTGATCAACGTGGTCATACGATTGACTTTTACCTTTCCGCTAGACGGAACAGTAAATCAGCCTATTGTTTTTTAGGAAAAATCTTCAATACGGTGAAAAAATGGCAAATTCCACGGGTCATCAATACAGATAAAGCAGCGACCTATGGCCATGCTTTATCACGGTTAAAGCGAGAAGGAAAATGTCCAGTAGATATTGAGCACAGGCAGATTAAGTATAAAAATAATGTCATTGAATGTGATCATGGTAAGTTAAAGAGAATCATCAGGGCCACATTAGGATTCAAATCTATGAAGACGGCTTATGCCACAATTAAAGGTATTGAAGTCATGCGTGCACTACGTAAAGGACAAGCATCGTCATTTTATTATGGTCAGCCTCAAGGTGAAGTGTGTCTAATCAACAGGGTTTTCGGTCTCTAAGCACTTTTAAAAAGGAACTTCATCGACTCAAATCTCTATTTGCAACAGTGCCGGCCACACTGAGCAACATGTTAAGCAAAGCGACAATTGCATGGATGACAGGGGGGGCACAGTTTGGCCGAGCTATCATATTTGGCTACACAATTGCCATGATAGGTGCTGGCGTAGCTCTGGCTCTCAGTTTGAGCTTTATGTAAGGTCAACTCGGGTAAATAGAAGATGTTCAAAAAATGAGTTAAAATGATTCCCCTTGCATGGATTCATTTTGAAAAACAATGGTAAAAATGATTCGACCATTGAGGGATTCAGCCTGGATGGTCGCCCCAAGCATATCAAGAATAGATTTTGTTATGGCAAGCCCTAAGCCGGTTCCTTCTTCTGTTCTTTGTCTAGACGCATCTGTTCGATAAAAACGATCAAATAATCTGGATAGTTGTTCAGGAGAGAGTTCAGGGCCTTCATTTTCAATTGAAAATATTGTGTTATCTAAATTCTGTTGAAGTTTTATGCGTATTGTAGAATTCTTATTTCCATATTTAACTGCATTAGATAATAGATTGCTGAGTGCTCGACGTAACATAGCAGGATCACCTTTGACATTTCCAGATCCTGTTTGTTGAAGCGTCATATTTTTTTCGGCAGCTAGCGCATCATAGAAATCAAATAAGGCTGTAACTTCTTTAACCAGGTCAATATTCTGTAAGTTCTGTAATTTTAGGCCATGTTCCGCTTTTGCCAAGAAAAGCATATCGGATACCATGCGAGCCAAACGTTCTAATTCTTCTAAATTAGAAAATAGTACTTCTTGATAGGTACTGGTATCTCGTTTACGGGCAAGACATACTTGAGTTTGAGTCATTAAGTTATTAATCGGTGTTCTAATTTCATGCGCTAAATCAGATGAAAAATCGGAAAGCCTTTCTAAAGCTGATTCTAGTCTGTCGAGCATATCATTGAAGGCAATTGCTAATGATTTTAGTTCTGTTGGTGTGTGCTCAACTTCTAAACGTTCTGAAAGATGTTGGGCAGAAATGCCTTCTGCGACCTTAGCCATTTTTTGCACGGGTCTTAAACCTCTCCAGGTTGCAAACCAGCCTAAAAACATTAAACAAATCGTACCGGCTAAACCAATGTAAAAAAGTTGACGCTTAAAATCATTTAAAAAATGTAGATGTTCAGATGTATCGATCCCCACAATAATGCGTACAGATTGTATTTCAGTATTTTTGTTTATATCCGTGTTGTAGATCATGCCACGATAGGTCTTATTCTTAATTTTCCATTTAATCCAAGGGTTATTTGCTGACTTGATTAACTGTTGAGTATTAATGATTGAAGATGCTGAACTAAATAAAATCTGACCTGCCGGTCGTTCTATTTGGACCATAAGATCATGGTGTCCAACTAAAGCATCTTTCAAATATAGATCAAGTTCTGGAGAATTTTTAGGATGCTGTTGGAGAAGATTCTGAATAAGCTGGATTTTACCTTCTAATTGGGTACGATCTTGCGTTTCAAAATGATGCATCACTAATTTATGGATGAAAAACCCCATCATAATGAGAATGCATATAGTCGATAATGAGAAAATAATACCAATACGAAAACTGATAGATTTGAATAATTTATTATTCATCTTCTACCTCTAATACATACCCCATTCCTCTAATATTTTGAATTAACTTAGGGGTAAAATTACTATCTACTTTATTTCTTAATCGTTTAATAGCGACTTCAACTACATTTGTATCACTATCAAAGTTCATATCCCAAATTTGAGATGCAATAAGTGCTCTTGGTAGAATTTCACCTCTTCTACGCATAAAAAGCTCCATAAGAGCAAATTCTTTAGCCGTTAAATCAATGCGTTGACCTGCTCGTGTTACCCGACGTTTTCTCAAATCAAGTTCTAAATCAGCAATCTTAATAATATTATTATCTTCTCTTTGTTGCCCTCGTCTAAGGAGCGTTTTTATTCGAGCTAGAAGCTCTGCAAAAGCAAAAGGCTTAACTAAATAATCATCAGCGCCTAGCTCTAATCCTTTTACTCGATCTTCTATCTGATCTCGGGCGGTAAGAAAAAGAATGGGCATTGTTTTACCGCTGCTACGAATATCATTGATAATATTCCAACCATTTAGTCCAGGTAACATCACGTCTAAAATAATTAAGTCATACTCTTCAGAAAGAGCTTGATGTTTACCCGTTAACCCATCTGTAACCCAGTCCGTAATATAGCCAGCTTCGGATAAACCTTGCTTGAGATAATCACCAGTTTTTTGTTCATCTTCAACTAATAGTATTCTCATTTCCGAATCCTAAGTCATTCATTAAAACTATAATAACGTTATAAAACATCTGATCGAGATAGATTACAAAAATGTCATTTTCAAGTCACTTAGATGTTCAGTGCTTCACTTTATTGTAGTAGCAAGAAATTAACTTTTAGAGAAACTTATGAAAACTGTAGTGCGTCGTAGTCTAACAATTTTAATGTGTGCTGGAACTTTAATTGCTGGTACTCAATCTTGGGCAAAAGATGTATCAACCTCAAGTGCCACTAAAACGGTAAAAGCACAGAAACCTTGTACAAAACCTTGTAAAATGGAAAAAGATGACAAGACTCAGCAAGATCATAGTCAACATCAGTCTCCTAACTCATCTGACATGTCAAAAATGGATCATTCTATGATGAATATGGACCATTCTAAAATGGATCATTCAAAGATGAATATGCCTAGTAGCAATAAATAATTTTATAAATAGCGAGAAAGAAGTATTAAAGTTTATACTAAATATTTGCTTTATTACTTCAATCTTGACCTTTCTAAAGGTGAGATAGAATGTCAAATAAGTTAAGTCATGTACTCTTAATTGGAGTTGGTTTATTTTCATCAACTTGGGTAATGGCGGCAGTTAAAGAATATGATTTAACAATCGCTGAACAAACTGTAAATATCACAGGAAAACCGCTAAAGAGAATTACCGTTAATGGTAAATTCGTTGCACCACTTCTTGAATTTGAAGAAGGTGATGAGGCCGTTATCCGTGTTCACAATAAGTTAAAAAATCAGGACTCTTCAATCCATTGGCATGGCTTATTATTACCTGGAATTATGGATGGTGTACCTGGATTTAACAAATTTAATGGCATTGCCCCTAATAAAACTTATGAATATAATTTTAAAGTCCGCCAAAATGGTACTTATTGGTATCATTCACATAGTAAAGCACAAGAACAAGACGGTTTATATGGTGCTTTTGTTATTTATCCTAAAGATAAAACTCCACTAACAGCTGCTGAAAAAACCGATAAAGATTACGTTGTTTTGCTTTCTGATTTTCATAATTCAACAAGTGATCAAATTATGAAAAATCTTAAAAAAGAAGCAGATTACTATCAGAACCGTCGCGAAACAGTATTCGATGTATTAAAACAAGTTAAACGTGATGGATTAAAGGCAACTTGGCAAGACCGCTCTATGTGGAATCAGATGCGGATGTTGAAAACAGATATGTCCGATGTGACTGGTTATACATTTTTAATGAATGGCAAAACACCTCAGCAAAACTGGACCGGTAACTTCAAAGCTGGTGAAAAAGTTCGCCTTCGTTTTATTAATGCTTCCGCTATGTCATTCTTTGATGTACGCATTCCAACCCTAAAAATGACTGTAGTCAGTGCTGATGGTCAACCTGTAAAGCCCGTTCCTGTAGATGAGTTCCGTATTGGTACTGCTGAAACCTATGATGTCATTGTGGAACCAAAACAAGCACATTACCAAATTGAAGCTGAATCTATTGATCGTACCGGTTTTTCAGTGGGAACATTACATGAAGAAAGCAGCCCAGCAGTCAAACAAATTGAGATGCCTAAATCTCGCCCTCGTGCTTTATTAACTATGGAAGATATGGGGATGAGCCATGACATGTCATCTATGAAAGATATGAATCACGATATGTCTTCTATGAAAGGCATGAATCACGATATGTCTTCTATGAAAGGTATGGATCATGATATGTCTTCTATGAAAGGCATGAATCACGATATGTCTTCTATGAAAGGTATGGATCATGATATGTCTTCTATGAAAGGTATGGATCATGATATGCCGATGAATAGCGCTACTGTTAAGGCGGCTTCAGACAAGAATGATAATACCGTATTTGGATGGGCAAATGCTTCAACACCTGAAGGTAATAAAGCATTGCAATATAGTGATTTGCAATCGTTAGATCCTCAAAAAGACACTCGTGCAGCTGAACGTGAAATAGAGATCCGTCTTGGTGGAAACATGGAGCGTTATATTTGGACAATAAATGGTAAAAAATTTAATGAAGCCGACCCACTAGTGGTGAAGTATGGTGAACGTATTCGCTTAAAATTTGTCAATGACAGTATGATGGCTCACCCAATGCACTTACATGGCATGTTTATGCAGCTTGAGAATGGTCAGGATCCAAGCAATATGCCAAACAAACATACGGTAATTGTTCCACCTGGGAAAACGATAACCACTCTACTCACAGCTGATGAGTTAGGTGAGTGGGCTATTCATTGTCACCTGCTTTACCATATGAGTGCAGGAATGATGAATAAACTCATTGTAGCTCAAGTGGAAGATGGTAATTCTACAAAGACTGTTCCTCAGTCCCAAGTAAATGAGAAGGGAGTAAATCCACATGCAAATCACTAAGAATTTCTTCTCAAAAACAGTCTTATCAATTGCATTAATAAGTATATCAAACTTAACTTTTGCTAATAGCAGCACTTCGGAACAAGAAAGTAATATTACAAATGGTATGAGAGTCTTATTACAGGAGTCTGGTGGCTTAAGATATAGCCCCCAAGAATTGTATCCAGAATATTATTCAATGGAAAATGCAAATGGGGGAGATAATATTATTTTGACTGCAAGAAAGACATCAGACGGATCTCACGATGATCATCTTAAAGAACATGGCGGACAAATTTATCAAGTAACAAGACTTGAAAATGCATGGATGGTTGATGAAGACGGTAAGGGCAACCTAGGAACAAAGCTTGAAACTTTGATTGGAACAGATGAAAATCGTCTATTTATTGAAGCCAATTCGGAAAAGTCAGAAAGTAATGATCCAAAATATGCTGTATCAGCACTTTATAGCCGTAACGTAGCCCCATTTTGGGATATACAAGCTGGTGTAAGATATAGCGAAGATAAAAATAGCAGCAACAGTGATCGAGTTGATGGTGTTATTGGTGTATTAGGATTAGCTCCTTATTTCTTTGAAACACAAGCATATCTTTATGGCGGTGAGAATAATTTTTGGGGAGCAAGTTTTGAATTAGAACGTGATTTGCTTTTAACTCAGAAACTTATTACTCAACCTTATATCGAAGCAGATGTAATATTTAGCGATGATTCTAACTATGCTGCAAAATCAGGTTTATCAGAACTTAAAACTGGTATCAAAACCCGATATGAGATTACTAAGCGAATTAAACCTTTCATTGATGTTGCTTACCAATATGAAAAAGGACAGAAAGCCACTTCTATGCAAGAGGCAACAGAGTCTGAAAAGGGATGGAAATATGGTGCAGGTATCGAATTAGTTTTTTAAAATAATATGACTTGGAATCATGAATGGTAGCTTCGGCTACTATTCATGAAATTGTTGTCATTTCCTTTCGAATCTGTAAAACTAAAAAAGCTTAAATTTTGGTCTTATCTCTATGCAGTGGTTAAAAACATGCCTATCGCTGTTTTTATCGTTTGCTATCCTTTTAGTAGGATCGGCTGCTGCTGCTTCGTCTGTACATAAGCGGTGTTTAATGCCATCTGAACAGATGAAATCCATGCAAATGGAAGCATCTCAAAACCAGGATATGATGCATACCGACTGTATGAAAGTTGAAGCAAAGGTCAAAAAAAGGCACTGTTGCAAATAGAGATTTGAGTCGATGAAGTTCCTTTTTAAAAGTGCTTAGAGACCGAAAACCCTGTTGATTAGACACACTTCACCTTGAGGCTGACCATAATAAAATGACGATGCTTGTCCTTTACGTAGTGCACGCATGACTTCAATACCTTTAATTGTGGCATAAGCCGTCTTCATAGATTTGAATCCTAATGTGGCCCTGATGATCCGCTTTAACTTACCATGATCACATTCAATGACATTATTTTTATACTTAATCTGCCTGTGCTCAATATCTACTGGACATTTTCCTTCTCGCTTTAACCGTGATAAAGCATGGCCATAGGTCGCTGCTTTATCTGTATTGATGACCCGTGGAATTTGCCATTTTTTCACCGTATTGAAGATCTTTCCTAGAAAACTATAGGCTGATTTACTGTTCCGTCTAGCGGAAAGGTAAAAGTCAATCGTATGACCCCGTTGATCAACTGCACGATACAGGTAAGTCCATCGCCCCTTCACTTTGATATAAGTCTCATCCATATGCCATGAATGTAAATCTGTAGGATTACGCCAATACCAGCGTAACCGTTTTTCCATTTCTGGAGCATAACGCTGAACCCAACGATAAATTGTACTGTGATCCACATTTATGCCTCGTTCAGCGAGCATTTCTTGAAGTTCACGATAGCTGATGCCATATTTACAATACCAACGAACAGCCCAAAGAATGATTTCACCTTGAAAGTGCCGACCGTGGAAGGGATTCATCTGCTGTATCTCGAAATAAATAAGATATTTAGCTTATCATGTCAGCCTATTTGCAACAGTGCCTGAAAAATTGAAAGGCCAAAAAGTAGGGTATATCCGGGTAAGTTCTGTCGAGCAAAACACTGGACGTCAACTTGAGGGAATTGAAGTCGACCGGATTTTTGTTGACCGTGCTTCAGGTAAAAATACTGACCGACCTAAATTTCAGGAAATGTTGAACTATGTCCGGGAAGGGGACAGGGTGATTGTACATTCCATGGATCGTTTTGCGCGAAGCCTGAAAGATTTGGTCACTGAAGTAGATAAACTGGTCAAACGAGGGATTGCCATCCAGTTTGTAAAAGAAAATATTACTTTTACGGCCGAATCCACCCCGATGGATAATTTGATGCTGCAATTGATGGGTGCTTTTGCACAGTTCGAACGTGAGATCATTTTAGAGCGGCAAAAGGAAGGAATAAAACTCGCCTCTGCTCAGGGGAAGTACAAAGGTCGGGTGCATAAACTAAAGCCTGACCAAGCTGAAGCTTTACGACAAGCATGGAGGGAAGGGAAGTATCCATCAAAAATGGCATTAGGAAAAGCTTTTGGGATTAGTCGTCAGGCGGTATACCGATATTTACAAGTTAGTGAATAGCTTATTGGGATTGGCAACTAAATTTAGTTTAACTTATAAAAATCATGAAACATTGTTCGAATTTTAAGCGTGGAACATAAATAATCAATAAAAAGCCGCTCTGGTACCCTATGCCCCACAACGGCTTGATCTAATATACTGAAATTTAAAGATAAATAAAGAGAATTTCGTATAAGGTGTATTATGTTATTTTTAGAGAAACTACTAAATTATATTGGGTTGTAAATATTTGAAATTCCGTTAAGATATTTTGGATTAAATTCTATTCCTAGATAGCATTCGTGTTGACTCATCTCTCCAAAAAACTTTGGTTTTGTTTTCTTATGGTTTTTGCCATAGGATGGAGTAGTGTGTCTGTTGCATCAGTAAAGATAATGCATATCAATATGCAAACTGAAATGAGCCAAGATCATTGTTTAGATCAAGCACAGCAAGTCACTCAACATGGTATTAATCACGAAGTACAGACGAATACCGATTGCCATAATCATTTAGCTCTTAATCAGAATATAGATCACAAAAAGTGTCAGGAATGTTCTAGCTTATCCTGCCAGACACAGATCTCATGTCTTCATTCTTTGCAAAGCTCGCTAGATCCCCTATATACCTTCTATTCTATAGATCAGCCTAATTTTTATTACCCCAACCAATATCTAAATGGGTATTGGCAAGAAATTTCACGTCCTCCTAAAACTTAACCAATTTTTTTAAAATTTATTTATTTTTCAAAAATTAAGGTTAAGTTATGTCTCATAAAATTAGTTCGTACCTATTAGCAGGTATTTGTTTTGCATCGTCGCCTTTGGTTTTTGCCGAAGTGCGTGAATATCAGCTTGTTATTGATGAAGCAGTGGTCAGCCCAACTGGAAAGCCTGTAAAGCGCATTACCGTAAATGGTCAATTTCCTGCGCCTTTGCTTGAGTTTGAAGAGGGTGATGAAGCCATCATTCGCGTGAAAAATAATTTAAAAAACCAAGATTCTTCTATTCATTGGCACGGACTGTTGTTGCCGGGCATTATGGATGGTGTACCGGGATTTAATGGTTTTAACGGTATTAAGCCTCAAAGCGAGTATGTTTATAAATTCAAGATTCGCCAAAGCGGGACTTATTGGTATCACGCTCATTCTAAAGGACAGGAACAGGACGGCTTATATGGTTCTTTTGTGATTTATCCAAAAGGTAAAACACCATTGGCAGCACATGAAAAAGCTGAACGTGACTATGTGGTGATGTTGTCAGATTTTCATGAAAAAACCAGTGATCAAATTCAGAAAGATCTTAAAATTTCAGCTGAATATTATCAAGATCAGCGTGAAACCTTGGGTGATGTTTGGAAGCAGGTTAAACGTGATGGCATAAAAGCGACATGGTCTGACCGCAAAATGTGGAATCAGATGCGTATGCTAAAAACCGACATGTCGGATGTTACAGGTTATACCTTCCTCATTAATGGCAAAACACCTGAACAAAATTGGACAGGAATGTTTAAACCGAATGAAAAAATTCGCCTACGTTTTGTGAATGCATCTGCGATGTCTTTCTACGATGTCCGTATTCCTAACTTGAAAATGACTGTGGTCAGTGCTGATGGTCAGCCTGTAAAACCTGTTGCTGTGGATGAGTTTCGTATTGGCACAGCTGAAACTTATGATGTGATTGTGGAGCCCAAAGGCGGACATTATCAAATTGAAGCTGAGTCAATTGACCGTGCAGGCTATGCGATTGGTACACTGCACAATGAATTAAATCCTATGACACATGGCATT
Source organism: Acinetobacter sp. TW_SC_4 (assembly GCF_054861205.1). Taxonomy (NCBI): domain Bacteria; kingdom Pseudomonadati; phylum Pseudomonadota; class Gammaproteobacteria; order Moraxellales; family Moraxellaceae; genus Acinetobacter; species Acinetobacter sp. TW_SC_4. The sequence continues at coordinate 51,959 of NZ_JBSLRK010000003.1, read as the reverse complement.
CATATGCCTGCACCACGTCCACGCTCACTTTTGACCATGGAAGATATGGGACATGGTGGCGGTGATCATGCAGGAATGGATCATTCGAAAATGAACCACGGCAATATGCAAGGCATGGATCACTCGAAAATGGATCATTCAAAAATGAACCATGGCGATATGCAAGGCATGGATCACTCGAAAATGGATCATTCAAAAATGAACCATGGCGATATGCAAGGCATGGATCACTCGAAAATGGATCATTCAAAAATGAACCATGGCGATATGCAAGGCATGGATCACTCGAAAATGGATCATTCACAGCATGGCACAGCAAAACCACAAGAAAATGATCAAGTGGTTTATGGTTGGGCAAATGCATCTACACCTGCGGGCAATAAAGCCTTGCAATATAGTGATTTAAAATCTTTAGAACCGCAAAAAGATACTCGTGAAGCTAGCAGTGAATTAGTAGTGCGTTTGGGCGGTACTATGGAGCGTTATATTTGGACGATTAACGGTAAAAAATTCAGCGATGCTGAGCCATTAAAAGTGAAGTATGGCGAGCGTATCCGTATCAAATTTATTAATGACAGTATGATGGCGCACCCCATGCATTTACATGGCATGTTTATGCAGTTGGAGAATGGTCAAGAGTCGGTAGATATGCCGAATAAACACACATTGATTGTACCACCGGGTAAAACAGTGACTGCTTTATTAACTGCGGATGAGTTGGGCGAATGGGCAATCCATTGTCATTTGTTGTATCACATGAGTGCAGGAATGATGAACAAGTTGATCGTGGCAAATGTTAGCGATGAACAAGTGTCTACAACGCCAATTCAAGGTACAAATTCGACTCAAACTCACCAAGTAACTGAGCAAAAAGGAGCTGGACATGCACATCACTAATTTTGTATTTAAAGCGTTTTTTTCTGTTGCGGTATTGAGTTTAACAAGCTTAAGTTTGGCGCACGAAGGGCATCATTCAACTGCTCAGACTGATGGAAAAAATGTACCATCAATGAATCATCAAGCGATGTCTGAGATGGATCATTCACAGCATTCTCCACAAGAGCATGCACAACACATGCAGATGATGGGGAAAATGAATCATGCTGCACATTCAGCACCGATGAACCATCAACATGCAGGTCATCAGCCAATGCATCACAAATCAACAGAGAAACAGCAAGATCAAAAAGTACAGAAAGGAGATCAACATGCGCACCATTAATCTTTTTTCTAAAACTGTTTTAGCAAGCTCTTTGTTGATGGTCAGTGCAGTGAGTTTGGCACATAATGGTGAAGATCATAGTGCGCCTGAAAAAATGACAGTTGCTACATCTTCTAGTCAAAATCAGCCGATGCAAATGGATCGCTCTCAAATGAACCATAGCCAAATGAATCAGGCACAACATCAGGCAACATCTACGGTTAATCATTTACATCATGTACCAGATGCGAATGCTCAGCAGAGTTCGCATTATGATCATCGCTCAGAACACGGTGCGCAAATTTATGCGATTACGACAGTGGACAATAAGTGGCTTGTCAATGAAGATGGCACAGGTGATTTAAAGTCAGAGTTTGAAACCCGTATTGGCACAGATGAAAATAAGGTTTTTATTAAAATTCATGCCGATAAAGAAGAATCGCATGATGCACATTATGATGCCAAACTTTTATATAGCCGTATGATTTCAGACTTTTGGGATGCACAGATTGGTGCACGTTATCGTAGTGAAAAAGTTGAACTCAATGATCATCGCAAAGACACCGAAGAAAATGTTGATGCGGTGATTGGCTTACATGGTATGGCGCCATATTTCTTTGAAACTGATGCTTATCTCTATGCGGGAGAAGACAATTATGCGGGCTTTAGCCTAGAAACGGAACGTGATTTTCTGATTACGCAAAAGTTGATTATTCAACCTTATTTAGAGTTGGATGCTATCTTTAGTGATGACTCTAAATATGCGAAAAAAACTGGTTTAAGCAGTGCAACCGCAGGGTTTGAAACTCGCTATGAAATCAGTAAAAAGATCATGCCGTATATCGACATTGCCTATGAGTATTCAAAAGGTAATGATGAAACGTCGTGGCAAATAGAATCAAACTCTGAGAAAGGTTGGTTATATGGAGCTGGTGTTAGATTTAGATTTTAATTAATTTAATGATTACTAAATAGCTTTATTTAAATAAAACTCTAGCTTAATGTGGCCGGAAGCAAAATGTTAACTTATTTTGCTTCCTTCCATTTAACATAATGGCTGTTATGCGAAGTCGACTTGTAATGCAATTTGCATTACAATATTCCTAGTACATTAAATACTTGGGAAATATGATGGCTACTGTTAACTTCAGGATCGATGAAGCCCTTAAAGAAAAATCTTATTCAATCCTTAAAGAGCAAGGTATTGCACCTACGGATTTCTTCACTAGTATTCTTGAGTATGTTGCTACGACTGGGAAACTGCCTGTCAAAAAAGCTTTGCTTTCAGAAGAAGATGAAGAATTATTAGCTCTTGTCCGTAAGCGCATTAATGATCCTAAAGAGATGTTTGAGGAAGTCACATTAGATGACTTATAAGCTTTTACGTCACAAGGACTTTACAGCAGAATGGGAAAAACTCCCTGTTGCTATACGAGATCAATTTAAAAAGAAACTAGCCAAAGTCATAGAGCAGCCACATATTCCAAAGAATATGCTTAGAGGCGATCTTGCAGGTTGCTATAAAATCAAATTATTAAAAGCTGGTGTCCGACTTGTCTATCAAGTTAAAGATGATCAGGTAGTTATCCTGCTCATTACCGTCGGAAAACGAGCTGATAGCATAGTTTATGACGAAGCGAAAAAGCGAATTAAAGACTAAAAATGGGAGCTTAAAGCTCCCATTTTTGGCTTCGTATAAGGTGTATTATGTTAATTTTAGGAAAGGCTCTAGACTAGCAGAATGATTATGTTAGTCTAGAGCCATATAATTAACATTATTGAAGTATTTTACATGGCAATTTTTCGACATTCTTCTGCACACTGACGGCAAGCCTCAGCACATTTTTTACAATGATCATGTGAATGTTTTTCACACTCTTCCGCACAATATTCACAGATCTTAGCACAAAGCTCACAAATCTCTTTGAGGAAAGGTGAGTTATGTTGTTGCATACGCACACATAACTGACAAATATCTGCACATTCTAGACAACGTTGAATACATTCACGCATCATCTCTAAATCTTTTTCTTTTAAACAAGAAGTTGCACATTCAGTACAAATAAGTGAACAGTTTGTACATGCAGAAATACACTCTGAAAATTCCGTATTAATCATTTTTTACTCTCAATTTATATAATCAAAGAAATAATTAAAACATAATTTTTTTCTACTAATTATTTTAAATTATTAGTAAATGTAATACATAATTTTAATTTATATGAATAATGTTAATTTTAACTAAATCTTATTTATATTCCAAATTATTAAAAAACAGTTTTTAATTAGGATAGATGATCAAGTATCAAAAGCAGCTATTCTTAAAATAACTACAATAATTTTATCACTTTAAAAATAGATTTTCCCTCTATTTAACATAATGGTTGTTATACGAAATTAATGGATGTTCGTATAGATTACTTGCATATTGTATTCGATCGAATACAATATAGTGAGAAGATAAGGAATCCTCATGATTGAAATTAAACGTCTGCCAGAATTTGATGAATGGTTGGATGGCATTAAAGACAATATGACCCGTATTCGCCTGAATCGTAGATTAGATAAGGTTCAACGTGGAAATTGGGGAGACATTAAACCTCTCCAAGATGGCGTTTGGGAAATGAGAGAATTCTTCGGTGCTGGATGGAGAATGTATTACATCCAACATGGTGATGTAGTGATTGTAATGCTTGGTGGAGGAGATAAATCGACTCAACAACAAGACATCGATCGTGCAATCAAATTATCGAAAACATTGGAGGATTAAAATGGTTAAAGTCGCTGATTTACCAAGTTTTGATATGGCTGAGTCACTCAAAACTGAAGAAGACATTGTGATGTATCTTAATATGGTTCTTGAAGATAATGATCCAGCTGAATTAGCCCATGCACTTGGTGTTATTGCTAAAGCTCGTGGCATGACTCAAATTGCTAAAGAAGCAGGGATTGGGCGTGAGGCACTCTACAAAGCCCTACGTCATGATTCAGCACCACGTTTTGATACAATTAATCGCGTAGTAAATGCGTTAGGCTTAAAACTCACTGTACAACACGCCTAAAACTTTAAAAAATATAGTAAAAATGGGAGCTAAAGGCTCCCATTTTTAGATTAATATAACGTGTATTATGTTAATTTAAGGAAAACTAATTGATTCTTAAAAGTAAACGGTTTCTATTATCAGATATTAAGAGGTATTAAACTCTCTCTGACAATAGATTGACTAATACTTTTAATTCATCTCGTAATTGACTTAAGTTATCAAACTCAATGTTTTTGGTAAGCTCTTTAGGAATATTTTCAGCCTCAGCAGATAAGTCTCGCCCTTTGTCTGTTAAGGAGATTAGAACTCGTCTTTCATCATGAGGATCACGAGATCGATTAATCAGAACAGATGTCTCCATTCTTTTTAATAATGGCGTTAATGTTCCACTATCAAGATGTAAAATTTGTCCAAGATCACCCACACTTACACATTTTTTTTCCCACAAGACCAACATCACTAAATATTGAGGATAAGTGAGCCCAAGAGGTGCAAGAAAAGGGCGATAAGCTTTCACAATTAAATTAGATGCAGCATAAATAGGAAAACATAGTTGCTCATCTAAGCAAAGCTGATTCTTGGACATAGTTTTTTTATTTGGTATAGACAGTGGTAGACACCTGTATATTACCTCGAATAGCATTGGAATAAGGACATACTTGATGCGTTTGTTCCACGATTTTCTCTGCATCAGCTTGTGAAATACCTGAAAGCGTGACATCTAAGTGTACTGTCAAGGCAAATCCGCCATTGCCATTAGCAACCATTCCAACAGTACTCAAAACTTCTACATCATTATCACGTATTTTATGTTCTTTATTGCTACGAGTTAAATGGATCACTGCATTCCCAAAACAGGCTGCATAGCCAGCAGCAAATAATTGCTCAGGATTTGTTGCATCACCTTTCCCACCTAATTCTTTAGGTAGAGCCAATTTTAATTCTAAAAGACCGTCTTCACTACTAATTGTTCCAGAACGTCCACCGACTGCTTTGACTTGAGTTGAATAGAGGTTACTCATTGATATTACCTTGTTTAGACTTATATTGTGCAAAATATAATTGCACACAATATAAAATAGGTCAATTATTTCTACTAATTTTTCTCATTTAACATAATGGCGCTTATACGAAGTACACTTGTATATTAATTTAAATATCAATTACTTAAATAATTAATCCTGATCATAAAAACCGCAAAAAGCCGATTTTGAAACAAGTCGGCTTTTTTATGAGCGGTTTTGATACTTCTTGCCAATAAAATTGTTTAAAAAATAGTCAATTTTAGCATTTTTCCAATGTTCTCAATTCTTCCAGGTTGAAAACTATCCCCAATTGCTGGGGATAAAATTTAGGCTATTTTGTACGCTTTGGCTCACATATAACTCGGCCCTTTGCGGCTATCCAGGATAAGTGAATTTTACGATATGATAAGCTAAAGTGTAGCTATGAGGGGGCAGTTGCATTAGCTTGTATATTTATTTGGCTACCTTTATCGGGTAAATTCTATACTTGAAATGTCAACAGACCCTAATCGTATTAAAAATTTTTAAAATTTTCATTAAGGCAAAAGCTATGAATGACTTTAGACTACTATATGTAAGTAAGATCAAAAGTAATATTAATCCGATAAATGATCTATATGATATTTTGACAGAAGCCGTAGCTTTTAATAGCCTAAATGAAATTTATGGTGTTCTTTATTATGGAAACGATTACTTTATTCAATGCTTAGAAGGTCAGAAAGATAAAGTAGAATATCTATTTTATGAAAAAATTTTAAAAGATCCACGTCATAAAAACTGTGAAGTTTTATCTTTCGAAAATATCGAAAAATTTTTATTTTCTGCATGGCATATGAAATATGCCATGATTCATAAAGAAGTTATTGATTTCTTTAAGCATTATCATAATGATGAATTTAATCCTTATTTACTGAATAGCTCTACTATTCCAGCTTTTATAGAGCTGTTAAGCACACATGGAGATAGCTTTTCTATCTTAAAAAGTAAAGCTTTAACTTAACCAGTACAAAAATTATTTAGAATAAAATTAATATAATAAAGTGCTTTCAAAAGACTTATGAATTAAGTCTTTTGATCATGCATTTAACATAAAATCTCTTATACGAACACAATCTGTTAGAAACCATTTAAAGTGTCTATATTCTCACCAATAAAAATGTCTAGTTTATGATGGTTTTTACCATCATGGACTGGATATAAATTAGAGATGTTGATCACTATGTCTGACAAGGAAATTCAACGTCTTGCAGTTCTGCAAGACGTTCGAGATCATCGTATTACCCAGGTCCGTGCTGCTGAAATCCTGAATCTTTCCACTCGTCAAATTACCCGGTTATTGCAGAAACTCAATCAAGACGGTGTTTCAGGTCTGGCACATGCCAGTCGTGGTCAACCTGGCCATCATCGCCATGATGAGTTATTAAAATCAAAATGTCTTTCCATTATTTCTGAACATCTGCTGGGCTTTGGACCTACCTTGGCGCATGAGAAGCTCAGCAGCATATTTGACCTGAATATCCCGGTAGAAACGGTTCGGCGCTGGATGATGGCCAATGACCTCTGGATTCCGCGATCCAAGCGCCTTAAACGTCCATATCAGCCACGTTATAACCGGGATTGCTTCGGTGAGCTGATCCAGATTGATGGCTCATATCATGACTGGTTCGAAGGACGCGCTGCTAAGTGCTGTTTATTGGTGTATATCGATGATGCCACTGGAAAGCTGTTGCATCTACGCTTCTGTGAGGCGGAAACCACCTTCGACTATATGCTTTCAACCCGAGCCTACATTGAACAATACGGCAAACCTCTGGCCTTTTATAGCGACAAACATTCGGTATTCAGAGTTAATCAGAAATCCAGGAAAGACAGCAAAATCACGCAATTTGGGCGGATTCTGAACGAGTTAAATATTGATATTATCTTTGCCAACTCACCACAGGCTAAAGGTCGCGTAGAACGCGCGAATAGAACCCTTCAAGACCGTTTGATCAAGGAGATGCGTCTGGAAGGCATCAGTTCAATTGCCGAAGCCAATGCATGGCTACCCTGCTTCATTGAGCACTTCAATCAGAAGTTTGCCAAGTGTGCGAGAAACTTGAAGAATTTACATCGATCTTTAACGGAATCTGATGCTGAGCTGGAGGATATATTCACTTGGCAGGAACCGCGTAAGGTCACGAAGAACCTAACCATCACCTATGACAAGTGTATTTATCTGCTTGAACCGACAGAGCTGAATCATAAGCTTGTTGGGCAATACATTTCATTTCTGGAGTACCCGGATGGCACTGTGGCCCTCATGCATGAAGGACGGAAGATCAACTATAGCGTCTTCAATAAACTGGCTGGACTACAGCAGAATGAAGTGGTTGAGAATAAAAGATTAGGCTCAGTTCTGGCGCATATCCAGCAACAACATGAAGAGTTGGAGAAACAGAATAAACGTTCCCGTCTCAAGAAAAGTATGCCGAGTCGTAAAGCTCAGAAAGCTGTTATTGAACAAAGAAAGTTAAATCCTGTGCTTGACTCTTGTGGTTAAAAACAGGACATTTTAAATGGTTTATCACATAGACATTTTAATTGGTGAATAACAATACTAATTTCGTATAACCACCATTATGTTAAATGGGGAATAAAATACGATCATATATTTATCATCTGATTCTTTTTTTGATAGAAAGAACCATTCTTTCTTTATTTAAATATCTGATACAGTGGCACTTATATAAAATATTATAACTTAGGTGGTCCATGCCTAGCCTAACTCTCAAAGCGACATCAAAAAGATGCTTCGAGCCTAAAGTTCTAATGATTCTAATTGAGTGTCTGCCTTATGAACAAAGGCCTCCTATCAAAGAGTTATTAACCTCTTATCCTGTAGAAATTAAACTAAATTTAACTCCAGAAGTCTTAGAGCCCACTATCGAAAAAATACTAAAACGATTAGGCAAAGTATTTATTATCAGTAAGTAGATCAGTTCTGAAGTGTTCTTAAAATTAACATAATACATGTTATACGAATTCCCAAGGCATGGCTTTTAGTCATGCTTTTTTTATCAAAAGAGTATAGCTGAATGATAGCGAGCCAAATCGCATACAATATCTATCATTAGACTTAATGTAATAATTAAATGATAGTGTTATCATTAATCTAATAGAATTAAGATTAAATGATAGAAATGAATACACGTATTTATCTACGAGCTTCAACTAAAGATCAAGATGCAGAAAGGGCTTTGCAGATTCTTCAGGATCTAAACCAAAACTTGAATTTGGGTAAAACCATTGTGTACGTGGAAAACTATAGTGGTACGAAGTTAGACCGACCTGAATTGAATAAGCTACTGTCAGAAGCAAATCAAGGTGACACCTTGTTGGTTGAAAGTATTGACCGATTATCACGCCTAACCCAACAGGATTTTCAAGAGCTGAAGCGCAGGATTCAGGAGAAAGGACTTCGATTAATTGTGGCAGATCTTCCTACTACCTACCAAATGATTCAAACCAGTGACAGCATTACTCATTCAATCTTGGAACTCATCAACAATATGTTGATTGATCTCCTGGCAACAATGGCCCGCCTAGACAATGAGAAACGTATAGAACGTATTAAGCAGGGCTTAGCGCGTTCGGGTTACAAGCCAACAGGTAAGAAAGCCAATGAGGCTAAGCACAAACGAATAAAAGAATTGCTAGCAGCTGGCAATATGACTAAGGAAGAAATTGCCAAAGCAGTGAATTGTGGAGTTGCAACTGTTTATCGAGTTGCTAAGGCCATTTAAAAAATGGTTTGTATCAGTGCTACCCTTATGTCATATCTATTTGTAGTGGGAAAAGGCATTCTTAAAGATTAGAAGAAGGTATTAATAATGATAAAGCATTTGATTTTCCTGGTTTTTATTTTAACTCTAGTTGTTAAGATCAATAATGATCATAAAAAAAGGGCAAGTATTAAATTAAAAGACCGGCCTATTTTCAAGCCGGTCTTTTATATCGTCGAGCATCATGACTTTATCATAGATATATGAATATTAAGATAAATAAAAAGCCCTATAGTCTCTCCCGTTACTATAAGGCTTATAAATCTCTGCAACTTTTTTCTTAACTACCTACTTTTCCGATGTAGGTTGTGAATATATTTTACCTATTGGTAAAATACAAAGCTATAAGACAAAAGATTAATATGCTAGGAATTTCGCATAACCACAATTATGTTAAATGAATGTGTAATTTCATAGAAATTTCCACTATTTAAATGAGGTAATAAAAGCTTTAAAGCTAGTTTATAAACGATTCATATGTTACACCCTACTTAAAATTATAGTAGTTTCTTAAATAAGGTATATATCTTAATTGACTAGGAATATAATACATCTGACAATTTCCTTTATTCATCTTAACGTTATTAAGATCCTTTTGGAGCATTCCCATGCAATGGACTAAACCAGCTTTTCAAGATATCCGCATTGGTTTTGAAATCACAATGTATTTCGAAGCACGCTAAGGTTTAAGAGACTTAAATCAAATAAAAGCTCTAGACGACTAGGGCTTTTATTTTTTGGAAAGAGTGATCTATGTATATTCATGTTTTAGGTTCAGCAGCGGGCGGTGGTTTCCCACAATGGAACTGCAATTGCCACAATTGTCATGGTCTTCGTCAAGGCACGATTCAAGCTAAAGCACGCACCCAGTCTTCAATCGCTATTTCTGAAAATGGTATCGATTGGATTCTATGCAATGCGTCTCCTGATATTCGTCAGCAGCTTTTTGATTTTAAAGCGGCACAACCTGCACGCAAATTACGTGATACAGGCATCACCAATGTGGTGTTGATGGACAGTCAACTTGACCATACCACAGGTCTATTAACGCTTCGTGAAGGCTGCCCGATTAAAGTGTGGTGTACGGACATGGTGCATCAAGATTTGACTACAGGATTCCCGATTTTTAATATGTTAAAACATTGGAATGGTGGATTTGAATATCGTCAAATTGATCCAAAATCTTCTTTTAAAATTGAAGGATTTGAACATTTAGAGTTCACGCCTTTAATCATTCGAAGTGCTGCGCCACCTTATTCTCCCCACCGTCACGATCCACATGATGGCGATAATATTGCACTGATTGTGAAAGATCTAAAAACCCATAAGCAGCTCTTCTATGCACCGGGTTTAGGCAAAATTGATGATCAAGTGATGCAAATCATGCAAGCTTCAGATTGCGTCATGATTGATGGCACCTTGTGGACTGATACTGAAATGCAAGAATACGGTGTTGGTAAAAAAACGGGTCAAGAAATGGGTCATTTACACATTAGTGGTGAGGGGGGGTCTCTATCTTATTTAGATCAACTCGAAAATACGCGTAATGTGCTGATTCATATCAATAACACCAATCCGATCTTAAATGAACAGTCTCAACAAGCTGCAGAATTAAAAGCGCACGGGGTTGAAGTGGCTTTCGATGGTATGCAGATCGATTTATAAGGTGACATGATGCAACAGATTACAGAAGCCTTAAGTCCAGAAGCGTTTAAAGAAGCGATTCTTGCCAAAGGTCAGTATTATCATATTTACCACCCTTTTCACATTATGATGCATGAAGGGAAAGCGACACAAAAGCAAATTCAGGCTTGGGTGGCAAACCGTTACTATTACCAAATTAATATCCCACTGAAAGATGCGGCCATTATGGCCAATTGTCCTGATCAACGTGTGCGTCAAGAGTGGATTCAACGCATGATCGATCAAGATGGTATTTATCCTGATGGCGGTGGTCGTGAAGCGTGGTTAAGCTTGGCAGAAGCAGTGGGATTAACCCGCGAACAGGTGGTTTCTGAAGAATTGGTATTGCCTGGTGTACGTTTTGCCGTAGATGCTTATGTTAATTTTGCGCGTCGTACCACTTGGCGTGAAGCAGCAAGTAGTTCCTTAACTGAATTATTCGCACCACAAATTCATCAGTCTCGTTTAGAGTCTTGGCCGAAACATTATCCTTGGATTCAAGAACAGGGTTATACCTACTTCCGTTCTCGTCTAAGTCAAGCACGCCGCGATGTAGAACATGGTCTGACCATCACCTTAGATTCGTTTAAAACGGTTGAAGAACAAGAGCGTATGCTCGAAATCTTACAATTTAAATTGGATATTCTTTGGACCATTTTAGATGCTTTGACTTTGGCCTATGTGCATAACCAAGCGCCTTATCATAGTGTCACCGCTGATCATGTTTGGCATAAGGGATTATTCAAATGAGTTTACCTGAATTAGATTTATCGATTATTCCAACATGGCGTCAAGGTTATCGTTTTCAGTTTGAACCGGCTCAAAATGCGTATGTTCTCCTGTACCCTGAAGGTATGATCAAATTGAATGAAAGCGCGAGTGAAATTGGTCAGTATATCGATGGACAAACCACGATTGCTGATATTATTCAAAAAGTCACCGCAAAATTTGGTGATATCCCTGAAATCAAACAGGACATTATTGAATATATGTTGGTTGCTCAACGTGAACATTGGATTGATTTAGCATGAAAGCAACTGTAGGGCTGCCACTGTGGTTATTGGCTGAATTGACTTATCGTTGCCCTTTACAATGTCCTTATTGTTCTAATCCTCTTGATTATGCTTTGCATAATCAAGAGTTGAGCACACAGGAATGGTTTAATGTTTTTGACCAAGCACGCCAAATGGGAGCCGTTCAACTGGGTTTCTCAGGGGGTGAACCTTTAGTTCGTCAAGATCTTGAAGAATTGGTGGCGTATGCACATCAAAAAGGTTTCTATACCAATTTGATTACCTCAGGTATGGGCTTAAACGAAGCACGGATTGCAGGGTTAAAACAAGCAGGTTTGCAACATATTCAAATCAGCTTTCAAGCCAGTGATCCCGTCGTGAATAATGCCCTTGCTGGCTCTAAACATGCATTTCAGCAAAAGTATGATATGTCACGTCTGGTGAAACAGTACGGTTATCCTATGGTGCTGAATTTCGTTATTCATCGGCATAATATTGATCAAATTGATCAAATCATTGAGCTCTGTTTGGAGTTGGAAGCGGATACCGTTGAATTGGCGATTTGCCAATTTTATGGTTGGGCCTATGAGAACCGTCAAGGCTTATTACCGACCAAAGAACAATTAGTTCGTGCTGAACGCATTACTAATGAATATCGTCAAAAAATTCAGGAACAAAATATCAAGTGTAAATTGATTTTTGTGGTCCCGGATTATTATGAAGAACGTCCAAAAGCCTGCATGGACGGATGGGGTAAAATCTTTTTAACAGTCTCTCCAGATGGGACTGCCCTACCTTGTCATGCGGCACGTCAGCTCCCCATTCAATTCCCAAATGTTAAAGAGAGTCAACTTTCCGAGATTTGGTATGACTCACTGAGCTTTAATGAATTCCGTGGTGATGACTGGATGCCAGACATGTGCCAAAGCTGCTCAGATAAAGATCGAGATTATGGCGGTTGTCGTTGTCAGGCATTTATGATGACGGGTGATGCTAAAAATGCTGATCCTGTTTGTGGTAAATCACCTGATCATTATAAGATTTTAAATGCTCGAATCGAAAGTGAAACCCCGATTCCTTTTGATCAACTGGTGTTTAGAAATCCTAAAAATTCTAGACAACTCAGTCAAAAACAATTGATTCCAACACGTACCGTGAGCGACTAATCAGGACACTTGAAGACATGATCTTTGATGGACATAATGACCTATTGACCAGTCTATGGCTCAGTTCTGCCAAAGATCCAGTGCATGAATTCCTTCATGGTACGTTGCCTGGACATTTAGATTTCAAACGTTGTCAGGAAGCACAATGGATGGGAGGATTATTTTCAATTTTTCTCCCCCCTTACGGCTATTTGCAAAAGCATCATCCGGAAAAAATTAAAGATCGCACTGCAACGGATTTTAGTGAAGAACAGATCATTGAGATTTGCACTGCTCAGTTGGAAATGGCTCAGCAGTTGCAATTACGTTCTGAAGGCAAAATTCAGATTTGCACATCTTTAGAACAAGTGAAGACCTGTTTTCAGCATCAGCAATTGGCGATTGTGCTGCATTTAGAAGGTGCCGAGGTTTTAGAATGCGAACCTAAACTTTTGGATACTTTTTATGAAAAAGGTTTACGGAGTATCGGGCCACTTTGGAATCGGAAAAGTCGGTTTGGGGATGGTCTGAATGCATCTTTCCCGCATTCGCCAGACACTGGATCAGGTTTAACGGAACAAGGCAAAGAATTAGTACGCATCTGTGAAAACAAAGGCATGATCATTGATGTCTCTCATATGAATGAGCGCGCTTTTTGGGATACTGCGGATATCCTTAAAGGCTTTAATCAGCCGATTGTCGCTACCCATTCCAACGTGCATGCCTTGTGTGCTCAAGCGCGAAATCTCACAGATTCGCAATTACAAGCCATTCAACGAAGTCATGGCATGGTCGGTATTAATTTTGATGTGGCTTTTTTAAGAAGCGATGGACAGCGTGATCCGAACACCTCAATTGACACCATTATCGATCATCTCAGTTATTTACTTGAACATTTGGGAGAAGATCATATTGGGTTTGGTTCAGATTTTGACGGTTGTTTGCTGCCATTGGAGTTGGGTGATGTGACATATATGCCTTACCTACTTGAACGTATGCAGCAACGTGGTTTTTCTGAAGCGCTGATCGAGAAAATCAGTTCTCAAAATTGGTTTAACTTTTTAAATCAAATATTGAAGGCATAATTGTGTTTTCTTTAGAATACTTAAAATTAACATAACACACGTTATGCGAAATTAGAAAAATGAGTTTATTGCACTGATATTTATCTGTTTTTTAAATTTTAAACCTGGGTTGGTGCCCAGGTTTTTTTATTGTGTATAACAACCATTATGTTAAATGGAACCTTCTTTGTTGAATATTCATACTTTCAATGGAGCAAAACTTGCAGAATCTTGTCTAATTTGTAATCCTTGCAGCCAAGGGTGTCTAGCTGAGCTAAGGCAGGTATTTGTTGTAGTCGGGCCGCTATAATATTGATAAAGAGCGCCTGTATGTTTAATTTCAAGATTTTTAATAAAGTCTCTACGGAAGTGTTGACGATAAAAAATGACCTTCAGCTTAATTCTGAAATTCAACTTATAACAAAATATAAGACCTCTACTTCTGAAGATTATAAAAAAGCAATTATTTTGATCTTTAAAGAACGTGGTTATTCAGCTTTAGAGATTGGTCAACTATTGGAAAATTAAAGTAAAAGATTTATTCTGATCAGATAGGCACCCTTATTTAAAGGTGCCTATTCATTTTAGAAATTCTTAAATTTCAATCTGACTACCTAGCTCTACCACCCGGTTAGAAGGGATTTTATAAAAATCACTGACAGGGCTGGTATTTTTTTGCATTGCGACAAATAACTTTTCACGCCATGTAGACATCTTGCTGGACAGACTTGGAATTAATCTTTCTCTAGAAACAAAGAAGCTGATATTCATTAAGTCATACTCAAGATCCAGTACTGAAAAAGCTTGTTTCAATGAATGAGGCACATTAGGCTCTTCTTTAAATCCATAATGGATCGTTATTCTGAAAAAACCATTCTCTAGTACTTCAGTAACGATTCGCTTAGCTTCATCAACATACGGGATTTCAGAAGTCTTGATTGTCACCAAAAAATTACGTTCATGCAGAACTTTATTATGCTTTAAATTATGTAAAAGCGCATGGGGTACGACTTGAGGCGTTCCAGTTAAAAATACGGCATTTCCACTCACTTTCTGACCTGTCTGTTCAAGGTGCTCAAGAAACACATTCAGTGGAAGCGTTTCCTTCTGCAGTTTGTCCTGAAGAATCTCTCTGCCTTTTTTCCAGGTCATCATGAGGGTAAAAACAATAACCGCAATAACGACTGGTACCCAGCCTCCAATCAGTACTTTTAATAGGTTTGAACTCAGCAAAACCAGATCAATAAAGGCGAATGGAATAATGAACAGTAAGACTTTCCATGTTTTCCATTTCCAGTAACTATAAGCCAGAAAAGCTACTAACAGTGTGTCACAGAACATGGTCACAGTGACGGCCAGACCATAAGCACCTGCCAACTTGCTGCTACTTTCAAATATTAAGATCAAGATGGTGATAGAGATAAACAGGAGCCAGTTCAGTAATGGAATATAAATTTGTCCAATTTCCGAAGCGGAGGTATGTAAAACTGTAAGCCTAGGTAGATATCCCAACTGTATTGCCTGTTTAGCCATAGAGAATACCCCACTGATTAAAGCCTGTGAGGCAATCACTGCAGCTGCAGTAGCCAGAATAATCATAGGATATAGAAGGGCTGAAGGCAGAAGCAGGTAAAAAGGATTGGTGATAGCCGAAGGATCTCTTAACAGTAATGCTCCTTGTCCAGCATAATTCAGCATCAGACATGGCAGTACAATTAAAAACCAGCCTAACTTGATCGGTAAAATACCAAAATGTCCCATATCCGCATATAAGGCTTCACCACCTGTTACTGTTAAAACCACAGCTCCCATCACAAAAAATGAAATAAGAGGATTGTTAATAACGAATAAAAAAGCCCAGTGTGGGCTGAATAATGCAAGAACAAATGGACTTTGAATAATACTCATAATGCCAATGGCACCAATAGATAGGAACCATAACAGGGTAATAGGACCAAAAAACTTCCCCATCATTGCAGTCCCATGTTTTTGAACGGCAAAGAGAGCTATAAGAATTCCAATACTGATTGGAATAATGAAGCGATCAAATGACGGGGCAGCAACAGAAAGTCCCTCAACTGCAGATAAAACAGAAATAGCAGGGGTGATGATACCGTCACCGAAGAATAAGGATGCTCCAATGAAACCTAAGATAATGATTGCCAGTCTTTTTCCACGGGACAATCCTTTTTGCCTAAGGTTTAAGGCGAGTAATGCCATGATACCCCCTTCACCATTGTTATCAGCTCTCATGATCACCAAAACATATTTAAGCGAAACAATTAAGGTAATGGTCCAAAAGATTAAAGAGAGAATTCCCAGGATATTAAGTTCATTAATAGGTAGCCCGCGTGTCGCATGAAAGCTTTCTTTTAATGCATATAATGGACTCGTTCCTATATCGCCGAATACTACTCCTAGTGCAGCCAGTGTTAATGCTGGTACTGCCGGCTTACTCACATTATTTTGCATATATTTGATTTACAAAATTGGGGAGCCTCGAATTTTATCATCTGGCTTCTCATAAAATTGCCTTGTACATAAAAACCCATACTTTCTTAGAGTGTTATAGTTTTTCTAGCTAAGCCTGCACTATATAGGTGCTATTTCACTTATAAGTAATCCAAAAATATATGATTCTTTAATAGATAATTTTAAGTTTTTTCTAAAATTAACATAATACACCTTATACGAAATGCGTTATAATTCTATTGAAAATTCAACGCTGTAGTTTCTTTTTTGCCCAACCTCCCCAAGGTGGGCTTTTTTTTATGATTTTTTCACGTTCCACGACCTCTAAATGATCAATGTTCCACGATTTTAATAAGCCTTGGTAAACAGTAAGATCAGCCATGAAGTTTAAAGAAACGGCTCTAAAAGCCTCTTTTTTCGGATTCTGGTTCAACTTGTTCAGGGGTAGCAATCTGTTTAGGTGAACCGTACTGGGTTTATTGGAGAGAAATTTTTAATATCTAAATTTATGTAACTATAGAGTATACCCTAAAGTGACAATCTAAAAGTTCGTAAAAGCATGTCTCATTTAAATGATTTTTAATCATAAGTAACATGTAACTTTGGTATTAAAGATTTATAATTTACGAAATTGTTCATTTTTATCCAATTGGGGCATGAAAAAGTGAAAGGTCAAAAAGTAGGTTATGTCCGGGTCAGTTCAGTCGAGCAAAATATGGGACGTCAACTTGAGGGAATTGAAGTCGATCGAATTTTTGTTGATCGCGCTTCAGGTAAAAATACCGATCGACCTAAATTTCAGGAAATGTTGAACTATGTCAGGGAAGGCGATCAAGTTGTTGTACATTCCATGGATCGTTTTGCGCGAAGCCTAAAAGATTTGGTCACTGAAGTAGATAAACTGGTCAAACGAGGGATCGCCATCCAGTTTGTAAAAGAAAATATTACTTTTACGGCCCAATCCACTCCGATGGATAATTTGATGCTGCAACTGATGGGTGCTTTTGCACAGTTCGAACGTGAGATCATTTTAGAACGGCAAAAGGAAGGAATTAAACTAGCCTCTACTCAAGGAAAGTACAAAGGCCGGGTACATAAATTAAAACCCGACCAAGCTGAAGCTTTACGGCAGGCATGGAAGGAGGGGAAGTACCCTTCAAAAATGGCATTAGGCCAGGCATTTGGAATTAGTCGCCAGGCGGTATACCGCTATTTAAAAGACAGTGAGTAACTCATTGAAATTTGCGAATAGACTTAGTTTCACGATGAAAATCGTGAAACATTGATTAAATAATAAGTGCAGAAAGCAAATAATCACAAAGTTTCCGGCCTATAAATTTTTGATTTAGCAATAATTAAATCCATTACAATTCAAATTTTTCAGCAACGACTTATCTTTGTTAAAATAGTATTAATTTATTTTTTTTAGGACAAACCTTAACAAAATTACAAATTTGTAATTTGGTTGTCATTTAGGTGTATATATCTAGGAATTAGTATATGAAGAAATTATTTTTTGGTCCAAGATATGATTAGATTCAATAATATATATATGAAGATTGTTTTAGTTATTTTTACTATAGTTTTTTCAACCAGTAGTTTTGCTGATGGGGGACTTCGTTTCTTAGAGAAAAATTTAGAAATAATTAACAATGAAAAAAGCAAAGGGTGTGAAGAGAATTAATTCAAAATTATAATGAAGCACATATAACTAGGAAAACTAAAAATTAGTTATTTTTAGTATGGTGTAACTAAGATTAATTAATTTTTTTAAATCGAATGATAAATATATTTATTGTTTTTAATTTATTAGATCTCTTGCGAAAGTCGTTATTGCAAGTTCATCCGGTTTACCAGTGCAGCGATTAAGTTAATGCGTAAACCGAATCTTTTCCGTCTATTTCGATAGCGTTCACTTAGTATTCTAAATCTTTTCAATTGACTGTTAATGTGTTCGATTACAACTCGTATTTTTCCAATCATTTTATTGTAATTTTTCTCAGCATCAAATAAGGGTAAATTCTTCTTTTTCTTTATTGGCATCAATAATTTAAAGCCATCTTGCTCTAACCCATAGTACCCTAAATCGGTCATAACATAGTCACAATGTTTGAATTTCTTAACTGTTTTTCTTGCCAATTTAATATCATGCTGACTGCCAGACGATATATCTACTCCTATGATTTGTTTGCTCTTCGGATGATAGATCACTTGGGCTTTTAACGTATGTTTCTTCTTTTTACCACTGTAGAACTTACTCTGATTTTTTTTTCGGGCGTTCTATTAAACATTCTGTCGCATCAATAATTACCCAGTTAAATTGTTCGTCTGCTGTGGTAATGCTTCGTTTTGGCAGGGTAAAACGTCTTGATTTCATTAATGCATCTTCAACCTTTTTAATAGTTCGATTCACATTACTTTCAGCGATATGGTAATTTGCCGCCAATTCCAATTGGGTGTTGTAGCTCCGTAAGTAATTGAGTGTTAATAATAATTGATCCTCTATAGCTAAAGTATGAGGACGCCCTAATTTCTTTTTAAGTGATTCTGCTTCTTTTAAAACTTCGACCATTTCACTAAAAACTGCTCGAGGTACACCAACCAAGCGCTGGAATTCAGAATCTGAAAAACGATTTAATTTCTGATATTTCATGAAATCTATATTGAGGCAGTTTTTACTTTCGCAAGAGGTCTATTCTTTACCATTTTCAAATTTTTAAATAATCCGAAAAGACTATTTTAAACTTTAGGGTCACATATGCTCCTATACATAGGCAGGAATAAATATGCAACTTAGTATATTTGCAACAATAGTACTGGAAAGATTCATGTAATAATGCTTAAAACTCTCTAATTAGTTAGGGAGGCATTGGAATTGGAGAAAAAGTAAAGTGCCCACTAGCGAATGTGGTTATTGGAGGAATTATCTCATCAACCCTTCTTATGTTGGTTTTATTACCAATATTGTCCCGGTGGATAAATGAAAAGAAAGCTTCTTGACCAATTATAGTAAGCAATTTTTAGCAGAAATATTGAGGCTTACTCAAGTCTCTCAGCTAATCGTAAATAGAATAAGGAAACTATTGTATGTCAGAAGATCATTCTCAGAGCCACGCGGCTGTTACTGAAGAGAATAGTAAGAAGTTAATATTTACTGTAGGTTTGACCACTACGTTTTAATCGTAGAAATTATAACCGTTTTTATTACTCAAAGTTTAACTTTTGTGATTATCTAAAAACACATAGCGGTCGAATGGCCATATTAACTGACTTAAAATCAGTCGCATACTTTAATGTAGCGGTTCTGATAGCACAAAAGTTCGCAGCATGAAAACGGAACCGGCATAATTGATTTATAGTGAACCCATACACTAAGCATAATGATTTAGAGGACGATAATCCCAATGAAAAAATTCCTTTTAGGAGCTGTTGCCGCATCTGTTTTGGCCTTTTCAGGCAATGCTATGGCCAATTTTGTGGCAGGTCAGGACTATCAGGTGGTTGCAAAACCAGTCAAAGTCGAAAAACCGGGCAGAATTGAGGTACGTGAATTCTTCTGGTACGGCTGTGGTCACTGTTTCGCGCTTGAACCACATATGCAGGGCTGGTTGAAAAAATTACCAAAAGATGTACGTTTTGTACGTACGCCGGCTGCAATGAATCCACTCTGGGAGCAGGCAGCGCGTGCTTATTATGTGTCTGAAGCATTGGGTGTGCGTCAAAAAGCACATTTACAATTATTCCATGATATTCATGATAAGCAACGTCCAATTTTAGAACAGGCGCAATTGGCCAAGTTCTATACCCGCTATGGTATTCCTGAAGCGAAATTTAACAGCACTTATAAATCTTTCCCGATCACTTCGAAAATTGCCCAAGCCAAAAATCTGGCTGCTCAGTATCAGTTAAGTGGTGTTCCGGCAGTGACCGTGAATGGTAAATATATTGTGCAGGGTAATGATGCCAAAGTCATTCAGGTGGTGAATTACCTGATCGAGAAAGAGCGTAAAGCCAAATAAGACGCGATTGATTATCTCTAAAAAAAACCTGCATCGAATCTGCAGGTTTTTTTATTTAAACTGGAGGAATGGTTATTTACGTCCTGACTGCCGGATCTGGTGTTTCTATCGGCGGGCGATACCAGTGTAAAATTCCTCGGAATAAGAGCTGCATCTGCAACACGCTTTGCGCTTTAAAGTAATGAATTTTCCTTTCTATTTCAACACGCAGAATTGCCGAGGCGCCCCGACGCTCTACAACAAACAAATTCTAATCTAAGATTTACATAAATAGACTGATAAAGTTTAAAAGGAATAAATATTAATTTAAACAACATGGAAATTCTTGTTAATTTCAACAGAAATATGAACAATCTCTTCATGAATTGACAAAGCTTTACGAACTACCTCTGCTGTTAAGGAGTCATTAACTGTATTTAGGGATAAAATACATGAAAATTTACTTCTACCTACTTTCCAGACATGCAGATCAGTAATCGTAATTTGGTTATCTAATTCCTCTACAACTTCCTGAATCTCCTTTACTACAGGATGTTCCATCTCTGCATCAAGCAATGTTTTACCTGTTTCTCTAATCAATCCCCAAGACCATTGTGCTACAAGCACTGCACCTACGATCCCTAGAATTGCATCTAAAAAATCCCATCCAAAATACTTCCCTGCGAAAAGTGCAATAATCGCTAATACAGAAGTTACTGCATCTGCTACTACATGAAGAAAAGCGGCTTTCTGGTTTAAGTCATGGTCATCATGAGAGTGATGATGATCGTGGTGGTGGTCATGGTCATCATGAGAGTGATGATGGTGGTGGTGACCATTTTCACGTAGTAACCAGGCACAAATAAAATTAACGATCAAGCCAACAATCGCAATTGAAATTGCCTCGTTGTAGTGAATATTCACAGGATTGAATAAACGTTCTATCGATTGAACACCCATGAATACAGCAACAACCATCAATAAAATGGCACTCGAATATCCAGCTAAGATTTCTATCTTCCATGTACCGAAACAGAATCTCTGATCACGAGCATATTTTCGAGCCATTTTATAGGCAAAATAAGCTAAGCCCAATGCCAACATATGAGAACTCATATGCCATCCATCAGCCAATAAAGCCATGGAATTAAAGAACCATCCTCCAAAAATTTCAAACACCATCATTACACCAGTGAGGATGGTTGCGATTAAAATTTTCTTTTGTGCTAAAGGATTTCCTTCGTCAAATTGATGCGAATGGTCACTTTTAACATTATTTAGATATTACATTTTATTGCACCACAATTAATACTCCCCCATAGTATATGTTCTTGAGGTTGAATAGTATGTCTCACTTAAATCAGAACAAAAAAATTTTAAATCGGATTAGACGAATTCAAGGTCAAACTAATGCCCTTGAACAGAATATTTTAAATTCTGAAAATTCTTGTATTGAGGTATTACAGCAAGTTGCAGCAATTAAAGGTGCGATAAATGGCTTAATGAATGAGTTAATAGAACTTCATCTTAGAGAACATGTACTCGGTGATACTGAGAAAATAAAGGAAAAAGAACTAAATGAATTTTTAGCTTTAGTTAAACGCTACTTATAACTTTAAAGCACAGTCTTTTAAATAAAAAACTGTGTGCGCACCTATTAATGACAGTGGTAATCACCAGTTTTACTGTTGGTATGACAACCCTGTGAGTTCGTTCCCCCAGAATGAGCATTCGCATAGGTAAATGACATGCCTATAAAGCATATTAATAAAATTCTTTTCATCTTAATCCCTCTCAAATAATTAGAATATCAACTGTATGATATTTAATAAAAGCCAACATGGCTTAGACTATTTCCAAATATATAAAGTAAAGCCAACAAAACTTTAAATGTATATAAAAAATGGTTAAATAATTGCAAGGGGGGCTTTAAAACGTTTTAATCGTAAAGCATTTCCTAGTACAAATATTGACGAGAGAGCCATTGCACCAGCAGCAAATACAGGAGAAAGTAGCAGTCCAAATTGCGGATAAAGTACACCTGCTGCAATAGGAATCAGAGCTGCATTGTAAACAAATGCCCAAAATAAATTTTCACGAATATTGGTTATAGTCGCTTTGCTTAAAGCGATAGCATTTGGCACTCCTTTCAGGTTGCCAGACATCAAAACCACATCAGCAGCTTCAATAGCTACGTCTGTACCTGTACCTATTGCTAAACCAATATCTGCTTCTGCAAGTGCAGGGGCATCATTAATGCCATCTCCAACATATGCGAGTTTACCATATTGATTTTTTAATTTTTTAACGGCCTCTATTTTACCTTCTGGTAAGACTTCTGCAATAACCTCATCAATACCTAGTTTTTTTGCAATCGCTTGAGCTGTATGACGGTTATCACCTGTAATCATGGCAACCTTTAAACCTAACTGATGTAACGCTTCAATTGCAGCAAATGTTGATTCTTTAATTGGATCTGCTACAGCAATAATGGCAGCAAGTTTCTGGTCAATCGCAACATAGAGAGGGGTTTTTCCTTCTTCTCCCAAACGATCCGAAAATTGAGAAAAAACAGTAGGATTCAAACCTAGTTTTTCCATATATCGATCTGCACCAATATGAACCAAATGCTCAGAAACCTTCGCTTCTATTCCGTAGCCGGTCACTGATTTAAAATCAGCAACAGGAGACAGGATTAATTCCTTATCTATAGCGGCTTGTACAATTGCTCGAGCAATAGGGTGCTCAGACTTTGATTCAACGGCTGCCATCAGTGAAAGTACGGTATTGTATTCAAAACCTTCTAAGACATGCAGATCGGTTAAAATTGGTTTCCCTTCAGTCAGAGTCCCTGTTTTATCAACTGCAACCACTTTAGTTTCTTTGAGCAGCTGTAAAGCTTCACCTTTACGAAATAAAACCCCCATTTCAGCACCCCGCCCAGTTCCCACCATGATTGATGTAGGCGTTGCAAGTCCCATCGCACAAGGACATGCAATAATGAGTACCGCAACTGCATTAACTAAGCTAAACGTTAGGGCTGGCTCAGGGCCGAAGATAAACCAAGTAATAAAAGTTAAAAGAGAGAGACCCATTACTACAGGTACAAACCACATGGTAATTTTATCAACCAATGCCTGAATAGGCAGCTTGGAACCCTGTGCCTGTTCAACCATTCGGATGATTTGAGAAAGCACTGATGAACTACCAACAGAGGTGGCTTTGATATTTAAGCTGCCACTTTGGTTAATTGTTCCTCCTACCACAGTAGAGCCTATCGTTTTTTCAACGGGCATAGGCTCGCCAGTAATCATGGATTCATCAATAAAACTTTGGCCGTGAATAACTTCACCATCGACAGGGATACGCTCGCCTGGTCTAATCTCTACAATCGTTCCTGTTTGAACTTCGGCAATCGGAACTTCTATCACCTGATTATTGAGCTGTATTCTGGCAACTTTAGGCTGCATTCCAACTAGATGTTGAATTGCTAAAGACGTTCGGCCTTTTGCCTTGGCTTCAAAAAATCTACCTAATAGAATTAAAGTGATAATAACCGCTGCAGCTTCATAATAAACATTGACCGTGCCTTGTGGCAGGACACTTGGAAAGAAAGTAGCAACCACTGAATAAAGATAAGCAGCCAATGTTCCTACAGCCACCAAGGAATTCATGTCTGGTGCTAAGCGGAATAAACTTGGGATGCCCTTTTTGAAGAAGCGTCGGCCTGGAAAAATTAATGCTACTGTGGTCAAGAAAAATTGCATTAACCAGCTATTTTGTTGGCCAATGTTATCCATCATAAACGTATGAAAGGCGGGAATCAGGTGTGATCCCATTTCTAAAATAAAAACGGGTAGAGTCAATAAGACTGACAAAATTAAATCTTTTTTAAGTTTTTCTAATTCAATATTTTTTTTATCTTGAAAGCTTTCCGTAGTTTGATGAACTGACTTTGCTTCAAACCCTGCTTTGGTGACAGCCTGAATTAACGAGTCACGAGTGACAGATGAGCTTGCCTGAATAGTCGCTTTTTCAGTAGCCAGATTTACATGAGCTGATTCCACACCCTCAACAGATTTTAAGGCCTTTTCTACTCGACCTACACAAGAAGCACATGACATACCCTCAATCGTAAGCTCTATTGGTTGCAGCGCTTCCACTTCGTAGCCTGCTTTTTCTACGGCTTTAATTAAAGTAGCGCGATCAAGTGGTTGATGCGCATAAATGACTGCTTTTTCGGTAGCCAGATTTACATGAGCCGATTCAACACCCTCAACAGATTTTAAAGCTTTTTCCACACGGCCTACACAAGAAGCACATGTCATCCCCTCAATCTCTAATGTTTCACTGTAGTGTGGCGTATCAGTCATTTCGGTACTCATATACGATCTCTATCATTTAGATATGCTGAGTTCTATATGCGAAGATCAGCTCGAACCAAGATTAGGGGGAATTCAGGGATTACTTTTATTTCAAGCAAGTACAGGTTTTATCTGTACGATGAGGAAAATAAGAGAGAGTAAAAGTGGTAAGGAATTCCCACTGTTACTCTTGTCAACGGCATTCTAAAATTGACCCCTTTTACCTTACAAATGGCAAAGTAAAATTGACCCCTTTGATCTCGTATTAAGTTTCAACCTGGGGCTGAATCCCAATTCTTTTTTTACCCTTCAAACGATAACTCTCACCCGATATTTGTACCACATGACAGTGATGTAATAGCCGATCTAACATCGCAGCGGTCAACGTGACATCATCCGCAAATGACTTAGACCATTGGCTAAAGGGTAAGTTACTCGTCAATATCGTACTGCCTTTTTCATAACGCTTGGCAATCACGTTAAAGAACAGATTCGCTTCTTCACGTCCAAATGGTAAATAACCAATTTCATCGATAATCAGTAACTTTGGTCCCAGTACCGCACGCTGCATATAGGTTTTCAATTTACCTTGCTGATAGGCTGTACTCAGTTGCAGCATTAAATCCGCTGCGGTAATGAACTTGATCTTAATGTTGTTCATGATGGCCTTATAGCCTAATGCCATAGATAAGTGCGTTTTTCCTACTCCGCTAGCCCCCAGAAACACCACATTTTCTGCTCTAGCAATAAAGCTCAGATTGAACAGTTCAATCACCTGTGATTTAGGGGCCCCTAGGGCATAATTAAAATCATAGTCTTCCAGGGTTTTGACTTGAGGCAGGCCTGAGAGTTTCATCAGTACCTGCTGACTGCGCTGTTGCCTGGCAGCATATTCATGCGTCAAGATTGCTTCAACAAAGTCGGCATAACTTCCATCCTGACCTAATGTTTGTTGTGCATGATGTGACCATTGTGATGCGATGGCAGGCAGATTGAGCTTTTGGCAAAGCTGCTCTATACGGTCGTATTGCAGATTCATCAGGAAACTCCTAGCAACTGATCATATACCGATAAGGGATGCTGCAAACTCTCGTAGGGCATGATATGCTGTGCTGCTGCAACAGGTACAGTGCCAGAACCTGTATCTGATTGCGGTAATGGCGTAAATTTTTGCTGCTCCTGTTGCAGTCGAACAGCCGGTTTTTCTTGCGTGGTGGCATGAATCCGCTGATTGGCGGTTTCATGCAGCCACCGGCCAATGTGGGCATTGGCGACATCAACATTTAACAGTAAACCCGAAGTCTTCAGGCTTGCTTTCAATGGCACAATAAAGCTTGATTTGAGGTATCCATTAAAGCGTTCAACTTTGCCTTTGGTCTGTGCACGGTAGGGCTTACATACGCGAGGACGAAAGCTGTATTTCTTGGCGCAGTCGAGCAGTTTGGGGTTCCATTTATGCTGCCCCTCCTGATAGGCATCCCGTTCAATCATGATCGTTTTAGCGTTATCAAACAGGATTTCTTGAGGTACTCCTGCAAAGAACTGAAATGCATTTTCTAGACCATCGATCCATGCATCGGTACGTTCATGATCATAAAATTTCACGAAAGTCGCTCTGGAATACCCTAATGTTGCGACAAAGGCTTTCAAAGTCGTGTTGTTGCGTCGAATCGTGGTGAAATCCACCTGCATTTGTTGGCCAGGTTGGGTTTCAAAACGAATGATCGGTTCCGGTTTAGCAACTGGTTTTAATGTTGCGAGATATTCCCTCAAGATCCTGATCTTTCCTGGATATCCCAACCTTAAAATTTCCTGGTAGAGCACAACAGCAGGAATCCATTCAGGATGAGCTGCGTTTACACGTTTGAGTAAATAGGGTTTATATGGATCAAGAATACTTGTTCTAGGTTGTGTACGCCGATACTGAGGTGTTTCCTTCTGCCGTAAATATTTACGTACGGTATTTCGGGACACCCCCAGTTCACGACTAATGGCTTTAATGGATTTACCTTGCTGATGAAGTATTTGGATTGTCACTGCTTGCTCCAAAGTTAACATGTTGAGCAGTCCAAAATGACCGCTATATTAACCAAGGGGGTCAGTTTTTAAATGCCGTTAGGGGGTCATTTTTACACTGCCGCTAACACTCTAACAGAGATTAAGCAGGATCAGCTGTAAATCCACGCTCACTGAGAGTGGCAATGACTTGATCCTGACTCACCGTTGTGTTGATTTCAACAATACGGTTTTGTAAATCAATATCGAGTGAGGCATTCGAGTCGAGCTCTTTAATTGCGGTAGTAATGCCGCGTGCACAACCACCACAAGTCATATTAGCGATGTGAAATTTCATATGTTGCTCCTTTTTAACAAAACATTTGTTTAAAACATTAGAACAGTAACTCTAAACTTTCACCATACAACCAGCCTTTTTCTGAATCAGTTACTCGCTGTAACTTGGTCTGTTTACAACCTTACAGTTTTCTTCAGAGTATTCCAAAGAAGAGTGTTCTAATGACTACAGTAAAAGTACTTAACCAACATTAATGTGACTTTAAAATGACATTTTTGTCATCTACGATCACTCTGAAATTTATAAGATTAGTTATTTCAATCAATGGTAGTGAACTGAATAGATGAGACCGTTATGGGTTGAAGATAAGCTAAAAACCGGTGACTACCTTTATGTATAATGCCTCATGATGCGATTTTACTGTTCTGATTGTCGTAAGTTGACAGTCCAGTAGAAACTTTATTGCTCAGCTACAAAAGATAAATGCAGTAATGTTAAATTTCCTCAATTCCCTTATTTTGAAATTCTCTTATTCAATACCCACGACAGTGGTTATATAGCCTGTTGTTAATAGAATTGATAGACCTAATAACATCTCAAATAAAATGGCATGACTAAGGTGTTTAGCGAATTTAGGATGTTGAAGACGCGGGGTGAAATACCATTTGTTGAAGGCAGCTAAAAGTAGAATACTTATAACAAAAAACATTTTAACCATGAAACCATAGCCATATGCAGTATTGATTAAGGTATTAAAATCTTTAATTAAAAGAAGAGCTACACTAGCGCCACAGGCGATTAATATCCCAACAATGAAAGCAGCAATACGTCCAAATACATGCATGCGATCTTTTAAAGGTAAACCACTTATTTCCCGGCTGGTTTTCCATAACGGATATAAAGACCCCATCCATAACGACATAACTAGAATATGGATTGATAATAAAATTTGAGCAAGTAAGGTTAAATTAGCGACATGTCCGAGCTGGGAAAAACTAAAAATAATCGGGATAAGTAAAATACAAAATATTGAACTTTCAATTATAGAAAAATGACCTTTGTTCCTGTTAAGTTTAACCACCATGAGAAGAAGTAAAAGAGCAAAACTAATAGAACGAAGAACGTTTATATACCCCGTCGGAGTATTAACCAATATATTAATATACGTGGGGTCCACCATACCTGTAATACCAGTATTGGCAAAACTACCAATCAGAATAAAAAATCCCAAGGTACTGGAAATTAGGCCTAATCCAGCGCCAATTGTAATATATTTAAGAATCGATTCTTTTAGTTCAAGATATTGTCTAAGTAAAAAATAGCAAAAGGCTCCACCAACGACAAAAGCTACACTTAAATATAAAATAACCTTAGTTAACCAAGTGGCCCACATCCAATATTCAGAAATCATTATTTTTGTCCATTCTAGAACAACATGCCAGCACCTCACTGACATGTTGAAAGGTAATCAATTCTTATTTAGTTGATTTGATAGTGAAACTATATTCACCATTCATGTTGTGACCATCTTTCCCCATTGTTGTCCAGACAACGGTATATTTACCTTTTTTCAGTTTCGGAAGAGCGACATCAAAGGATTTCTTTAAGTCATGAGTAACTTTATATTTTAAAGGAACATCTCTTCGCTGAGCATCCAGTAACTTAATATTCATCAACATAACCTCTGCACCAAAGTTAAGGGTCAAGTTCTTTGGTTGACTAAGGATAGATGCATTTTCCGCAGGAATCGCACTCACTAAACTCACATGTGCGAACGTAGTTGTAGTAGCCACAATCATCGTTGCAGCTACTACAACATTACGTAGAGCAGTCATTTTATTTTGAAATAATTTCATTTACGTTTCCTCTTGATTCGTTAGTTCATTAGAGATGACTTTATAAAATCTATATTTAATGAGACCACATCATCTCCTCTTATATTTCAATTATTAGTGAGAGACAGAAACAGAGCGATGACTTCAAAATTACATTTTTGTCATTTTTAAAATTTAAAATCTTTAACTATTAAAATAATCTTATTGAAAAATAATGATCATTTAACAAACAAATTATGTAGGTGGTTGATTTATGAAATGTAGTAATCATTTTGTCTAAGAAAATAGTAGCTATTTAATTTTTTATATTTTAGTTTAAATATAAACATGTTATGTTTAATTTGATCTAATATAAATTTGTGGGCTAAGCACATGACTCAAACACGTCCAAGAATGACCAAATTATTTGAACAGCTTGGTTTAGCTTCTACTGAAGAAGCAATTGCAAAATTCATAGAGAGCCATCAGCTAGCTGGAGATGTTTTTTTAACACAAGCAATTTTTTGGACTGATGCTCAACGTCATTTTTTAGAAGAAAAACTACACTCTGATGGTGAATGGACGACAGTGATTGATCAATTAAATGAGTCTTTACATGAAAATTCAGTAAAATAATTTTCCGTTAGTATTAAGGATCTACATTCTTCCCTGCATTGAATACAACTCATTCATACAGTAGTACTGTTTTGGAGATGGAATCTCTATTATATAAGTAGTAGATTCCTTACTCTGAAATTTGGATTATAAACCCTAATATTAAAAATAATCTTCTTTACCTTCTATCTAATAAATATACCAATAAGTTTAATAATTAAATTATCCACCCTTTTTTCTATAAAAAACTATTTTGATCAACTGTATTTTTTCTTTAAAGGAATAACAGTGTAAATTAGTCTCTAACTAGCCTTGGAGTCATCTAATCATTTCATTTTTATTTTTTTAAGCACATAAAATCATAACAACTTTAATAGTTTTAAAAGATTAATATTAAATAAAATTTTTGTCATCTCAGCATAGACTATATATTTCGAGAAGATCTCAAAATTACATTTTTGTCATTTTTAAAAATAATTAATTAATAGTGCTAAAATTTTTAAGAGAGACAGAGAATAACCAAAAATTTCATCAGTTTAGTAGTCAAATTCCTAGACTCTGTTCAGTACTAAAACATAGCTTTTACTTCCAAATTATTTAAAGGAAAAAATTATGATGAAATTCAAAAACATTTTTTTGGGCTTATGTATCGCAGCCGCGTCATTGAATACATTTGCACAGCAATCCGATGAACACAAAGATCACCACCCTGAAAAAACAGCACCATCTGCAGTAACAATTAAGCAAACAGTTACCAGCACCACTGCTACAGATAAAATGGCTGCAATGGATCAACACATGAAGGCGATGCAAGCCATGCATGAGAAGATGATGGCTGCAAAAACCCCACAAGAACGTCAGAAACTTATGGCTGAGCACATGAAACTCATGCAAGGAGGTATGAGTATGATGAAACAGATGGGCAGCCAAAGCATGAATGCAAATATGGCTGACCGTCAGCAGATGATGGAAAAACGTATGGACATGATGCAATCCATGATGCAGATGATGATGGACTGTATGCCTCCGTCAGCAACTAAATAGTTACCCATGAATTAGGGGAAAGCACCATGAATCACCAACACCAAGAAAATAATTCAGTACCTAACTTTTGGTCTACACGTTATGCCATTGGTCTAATCGTGCTGGGTGGTATCGCAGCTTATTTTCTATTAACGGAACATTTAGCCCACGTTATCGGTGCTTTGCCTTATTTATTCCTTTTAGCGTGTCCACTGATGCATATTTTTATGCATGGTGGTCATGGGCATAACCACTCGCAGCAAAAAAAATCCGATATATCTGATAACAAAAAATAGCTCTTATCAGGAGATCCATCATGAATCATGCGGAATCGGCTTATGGTTTATGGACGCTGGTTATCATTAACTCAGCAGTTTTTATCATGTTCGCTTTCAGTTTTTTTAGACCTTCCACTGCGCGCGATTGGCGTACATTTGGGGCCTTTTCGGCTTTTATCATTGCTCTATTTGTCGAAATGTATGGTTTTCCTTTAACCATTTACCTGTTATCTGGTTGGCTTCAAACTCGCTTCCCTCAACTTGACTTACTTTCTCATAATGCAGGTCACTTGTGGTCAACGCTATTAGGTGAAAAAGGTGATCCACATTTTGGCATTTTGCATATCGCCAGTTACGTTTTCTTGGGCTATGGATTTTACCTGTTATCAACGTCATGGCACGTGCTGTACAACGCGCAACGTCAGCATTCTTTAGCGATCACAGGCCCTTATGCACGTATACGTCACCCACAATACGTGGCTTTTGTGATGATCTTGCTGGGTTTTTTATTGCAATGGCCAACTTTACTGACACTGATAATGTTTCCAATCCTACTCTTAATGTACAGCCGCTTGGCAATTAAGGAAGAGGCTGAAATGAGTAAACAGTTTGGCGCTGTCTATGACAGCTATGCTCAACAGACTCCGAGATTTATTCCAAAATTCGGCCATAAAACCACTTTACCATAAGAGAATTATTTATGTCAGATCAAAAAAATCATAACCAGGACCATATGGCACAGGCTACAACAGACGTACTGAAAGACCCAGTCTGTGGTATGACCGTCACTGAAGAATCGAAATACCATGAGGAATTTAAGGGGAAAACTTACTTTTTTTGCAGTGATAAATGTCAATCAAAGTTTCATAGCAGCCCGGTGCAATATATCGCTAAACCCGCAACGACGACTGCCGATGCACATACACAGCATCATCAGACTGTTCAACACGTTAATGCGGCAAGCACAACAGGTACGACCATCTATACATGCCCAATGCATCCAGAAATCAGGCAAGATCATCCTGGAAACTGTCCTAAATGCGGAATGACACTGGAGCCACTCATTCCTGAATTAGAGGAAGATGAGAATCCGGAGTTACGTGATTTCCGCCGACGCTTCTGGTGGACACTGCCATTGACCATCATCGTGACTTTTTTGGCGATGTTTGGTCATCAAATGAACCTGTTCAATATGGCTGTTCAGAGCTGGATTGAACTGGTGTTGTCACTCCCAATTGTACTTTGGGCAGGTTGGCCATTTTTTTCCCGGGGTTGGCAATCGGTTGTGAATCGCAGCCCGAACATGTGGACGCTGATTGGTTTGGGCACTGGAGCTGCATTTATTTATAGTGTGGTCGCAACCATTGCACCGCAAATCTTCCCAGACTCATTTATTTCCATGGGTCGTGTCGCTGTTTACTTTGAAGCTTCAGCGGTCATCATTTCATTGACCCTACTGGGACAAATATTGGAGTTAAAAGCACGTTCGCAAACTTCTGCTGCAATTAAATCACTCCTTGGGCTCGCTCCTAAAACAGCTCGCCGAATCCTGCCTGATGGAACTGAAGAAGATGTTCCTCTAACGCATGTCCATGTAGGAGATTTACTCAGAATTCGCCCAGGTGAAAAAGTGCCTGTGGATGGTGTAATCACTGAAGGAAGTAGTTCAGTGGATGAATCGATGCTGACAGGTGAACCTTTACCGATCACTAAACGCATCGGTGATAAAGTCATTGGTGCTACCCTGAATACCAATGGTTCCCTAATCATGCGTTCAGAGAAAATTGGTTCAAGTACCATGTTATCCCAGATCGTACAGATGGTGGCGCAAGCTCAACGATCGAGAGCACCAATGCAACGCATGGCTGATCAGGTTGCAGGTTGGTTTGTCATGGCTGTAGTAGCCATTGCCTTGCTTACCTTCTTTGGATGGGGACTGTTCGGCCCAGAAGAGTCGAGCTGGGTTTATGCATTAATCAATGCTGTGGCAGTACTCATTATTGCCTGTCCTTGTGCACTAGGCTTGGCAACTCCAATGTCTATCATGGTTGCAACGGGTCAAGGTGCTACTCATGGTGTGTTGTTCCGCGATGCAGCAGCCATTGAGAATCTACGCAAGATTGACACACTAATCATCGATAAAACAGGTACGTTAACTGAAGGACGCCCTGTATTCGATCGTGTGGTTGCCGCATCAGGTTTCGATGAATCTGAAGTATTACGTTTAGCCGCCAGTCTTGATCAAGGCAGTGAACACCCGCTAGCCGAAGCGATTGTAAACGCAGCACACGAACGTGGCCTGCCTCTTGAAACACCAGATAATTTTGAATCAGGCTCAGGGATTGGTGTTCGAGGTCAAGTGGGCGATCGTCAGTTAGCTTTGGGCAACACAGCACTGATGGAGCAATTAGGTATCTCGGTACAATCTCTGATTCCGCAAGCCGAAGAGCTGCGTTCAGAAGGTGCAAGTGTGATGCATCTAGCCATCAATGGTGAATTGGCCGGCCTGCTTGCAGTATCCGATCCCATCAAAAAAAGTACCCCTGAAGCACTTGCCACCCTGAAGGAAGCTGGACTACGTATCGTGATGGCAACAGGAGATGGTCTCACCACTGCCCGTTCAGTCGCATCACGTCTGGGTATTGATGAGGTACATGGTGAAGTTAAACCCGCAGATAAACTCGAACTTGTCAGCAAATTGCAGAAGCAAGGTCGCATCGTGGCAATGGCCGGTGATGGAATCAATGATGCACCAGCACTAGCCAAGGCTGATGTCGGTATCGCTATGGGGACCGGAACTGATGTCGCAATGAATAGTGCTCAAGTTACCTTGGTCAAGGGAGATTTACGCGGTATCGCGGTTGCCCGTTCACTTTCGGAAGCTACTGTTGGCAACATGAAACAGAACCTCATGTTTGCTTTCCTTTACAATGCTTTGGGTATCCCTATCGCGGCTGGCGTACTATATCCATTTACCGGTTGGTTGTTGTCACCGATGATTGCCGCCTTGGCTATGAGTTTGAGTTCAGCTTCAGTCATCACGAATGCCCTTCGCCTGCGAAATAAAAAGTTATGATAGAGAGTTCTTTTCTTCCACCAGATGTACCAGGTCTTATTGCAGCACTTGCCATCGGCCTGCTCATTGGTTTAGAACGAGGATGGCACGATCGTGAATTGCCCGAGGGCAGCCGAGTAGCAGGCCTACGTACCTTCACATTGACAGGATTGCTCGGAGGAGTGCTCGGTCATTTACAACCAAACTTCGGGCCTTGGCCGCTGGTCGCGGCCGTATTAGGGCTTTCCTTATTATTAACAGTGTCCTACGCGCGTACCGCAAAACTTTCCGGTAATCTAAGCGCTACCACGACGATCGCGATGCTGTTGACATTAGTTTTAGGTGCATATGCATCCCATGGTAATGTTACTTTAGCATTAACCGCGGCTGTAATCGTCGCTGTATTTTTGGATCTCAAGCCAACCTTACACGGTTGGCTACGCTTGATAGAGCATCGTGAATTAACCGCATCCCTGCAGTTGCTGGTACTTTCTGTCGTTATATTACCCTACTTACCCAATACGGGTCTGGGACCTTTTGCTGCATTAAATCCTTACCAGTTATGGTGGGCAGTGATCCTGATTGCCGGACTCTCTCTGGCAGGTCATTTTGCCATGCGGCTTACCGGTTCAGAAAGAGGCATATTCTGGACAGGTCTATTGGGTGGTTTGGCATCTTCTACAGCTGCAACTGTCGCACTGGCACGCTATACACGCCAGCACCCCGTCATGGTCAGTGCTGCTATTTCTGGAACATTGGCTGCCTGTGGCATCATGTTTTTTCGTATGGTTGTGCTGATAGGCGTCATTGAGCCAGCATTGCTAAGCACTTTTGGTGGTGCAATGATGATTGCGGGAATCCTTCTGCTGGGTATGGCATTGTGGAGACAACGCCAAATTACCAGCGCTGAAAACAACGATCGAACAATAGAAGCAATGGCTCCTTTTGATCTTGGGACAGCATTCAGCTTCGCTGCTTTCCTGGCTGTCATGGCAGTCTTGGTCCCGGCAGCAAAACAATGGTTGGGCACCAGCGGCATCTTCGTATTATCGACTATTTCTGGGCTAGCAGACGTAGATGCTATTTTAGTCTCACTTGCCCGCCTGCATAGTACTGAAGGCTTAACAACAAATGTGGCTGCTGTCGCGCTAGGGCTGGCCACACGGCACTGTTGCAAATAGGCTGACATGATAAGCTAAATATCTTATTTATTTCGAGATACAGCAGATGAATCCCTTCCATGGTCGGCACTTTCAAGGTGAAATCATTCTTTGGGCTGTTCGTTGGTATTGTAAATATGGCATCAGCTATCGTGAACTTCAAGAAATGCTCGCTGAACGGGGTGTGAATGTTGACCACACCACAATTTATCGTTGGGTTCAGCGTTATGCTCCAGAAATGGAAAAACGCTTACGCTGGTATTGGCGTAATCCTACAGATTTACATTCATGGCATATGGATGAGACTTATATCAAAGTGAAGGGGCGATGGACTTACCTGTATCGTGCAGTTGATCAACGTGGTCATACGATTGACTTTTACCTTTCCGCTAGACGGAACAGTAAATCAGCCTATTGTTTTTTAGGAAAAATCTTCAATACGGTGAAAAAATGGCAAATTCCACGGGTCATCAATACAGATAAAGCAGCGACCTATGGCCATGCTTTATCACGGTTAAAGCGAGAAGGAAAATGTCCAGTAGATATTGAGCACAGGCAGATTAAGTATAAAAATAATGTCATTGAATGTGATCATGGTAAGTTAAAGAGAATCATCAGGGCCACATTAGGATTCAAATCTATGAAGACGGCTTATGCCACAATTAAAGGTATTGAAGTCATGCGTGCACTACGTAAAGGACAAGCATCGTCATTTTATTATGGTCAGCCTCAAGGTGAAGTGTGTCTAATCAACAGGGTTTTCGGTCTCTAAGCACTTTTAAAAAGGAACTTCATCGACTCAAATCTCTATTTGCAACAGTGCCTTAACCGCCCATTCGTTGTTACGGATTTAGGTACACGTTTGTGTCGTCCTTCTGAAGTTGTTTTGGATATTCTCCCGTTTCCTCAGAAAGGCGCATTTAGCAAAGAAGATGGTGAAAAAATTATTGATGAAAATGGCCAAAGAATTAAATAGTACTTTCTCATCTCTTGAATGGAAAGAATGTGAAGGAGATTTATATGGATCAAGTTAATTTTTTTAAATGCTTATCAGATGAAACACGTCTCAATATAGTGACATTAATTGTTGAAAATAAAGAACTATGTGTATGTGATTTGACTGAAAAACTACAACTCAGTCAACCGAAAATTTCAAGACATTTAGCCCTTTTACGTGCTTCAGGGCTACTTCAAGATCGCAGACAAGGCCAATGGGTTTACTACAGTATCAATCCAAAATTGGCCAACTGGTGTTATGAAATTTTAGATATTTTGAAGACGGTTCAATCTCAATCAAAGCTGGATGATCAACACCCCCTTTCTGTAAATAGTTATTGTGAGTAATTCAATGAAATTTTTATTTTTATGTACTGGAAATAGCTGCCGTAGCATTTTGTCTGAAGTTTTGTTTAATAGCCGAGCACCAGAAGGTTGGAAAGCCTATAGTGCTGGGAGTAAGCCTTCAGGTCAAGTTCACCCGCTAACTTTAGAAACCCTTGAAAACTTAGGATTATCTACCGAAGGTTTATGGAGTAAAACGATTAATGATTGTGAACAATATCAACCTGATGTTGTGATCACAGTATGTGATTCTGCTGCTCAAGAAGCATGTCCACTTTATTTGGGTGGAGCAATCAAGGCACATTGGGGCTTGGCTGATCCTTCACACTTAGACGTGAATAAAGAAGAAAAAATGAAAGCCTTTATGAGCACTGTTGAACATATCAATCGTCGCTTAGATGCTTTATTTAAACTTAATGTAGATAAACTATCTCGCTCAGAATTGATTGGAGCAATTAATCAAATTTCGAACGTTGAGTAAGTGAAATGTCTGAAAAACGCTTATCTTTTTTAGATCGCAACCTGACGCTATGGATTTTTATTGCCATGGCCTTAGGCATTGCCATCGGAAACTTCTTTCCTCAGGCTTCTGTCGCACTCGATAAATTAAGCATTGATTCAGTGAATATTCCAATCGCGATTGGTCTTATTCTAATGATGTATCCACCACTGGCAAAAGTGAACTATGCGACTTTGCCACAAGTGTTTAAGGATAAGAAAACCCTTACTTTGTCCTTAGTACAAAACTGGCTGATCGCGCCAGTACTCATGTTTGCCCTGGCAATCATATTTTTACATAGTTATCCAGAATATATGACCGGTGTCATCCTGATTGGTCTTGCTCGATGTATTGCCATGGTTCTGGTGTGGAATGGCTTGGCCTGTGGTGATAATC
This sequence comes from Acinetobacter sp. TW_SC_4, assembly GCF_054861205.1. Classification (NCBI taxonomy): domain Bacteria; kingdom Pseudomonadati; phylum Pseudomonadota; class Gammaproteobacteria; order Moraxellales; family Moraxellaceae; genus Acinetobacter; species Acinetobacter sp. TW_SC_4. The sequence continues at coordinate 14,652 of NZ_JBSLRK010000003.1, read as the reverse complement.
AATATGTTGCAGCATTAGTTGCCTTTAACAGCATCTTCCAGATTCTATTTTTCAGTACCTATGCCTGGTTATTCCTGACCTTCCTTCCACCCTATTTTGGTGTCGCTTCGCAGGTCATTAATGTCGATTTCTGGACCATCACCCATGCTGTTCTGGTTTATCTTGGTATTCCGTTCTTATTAGGTTTCTTAACGCGATGGATTTTGGTGAAACAGAAAGGCGTGGAATGGTATGAAACCAAGTTCATTCCGAAAATCAGTCCGCTGAGTTTAATGGCTTTGCTGTTCACCATTCTGGCCATGTTTAGCCTAAAAGGCGGTGATGTCGTGAGTCTTCCGCTTGAAGTTTTACGCATCGCGATTCCTTTAACCATTTACTTCGTTTTAATGTTCTTCATCAGCTTCTTTATGAGTAAATGGATGGGCAATGACTATCCTAAGACCACAGCAATTGCATTTACCGCAGCGGGGAATAATTTTGAATTATCACTTGCAGTAGCGATTGCAACTTTTGGTATCGCTTCGCCTGTTGCTTTTACCACGATTATTGGCCCACTGGTCGAAGTTCCTGTGTTGATTGCCTTGGTGAGTGTTTCACTCTGGCTGAGAAAGAAAGTTTTTAAAGAGGCCTAACTCTATGAATCTCCCAAATGTAGATCTAAATCTTCTTGAGCAACCCACCTTTGAAAAAGTTCAAGCCAAAGAACTTGCTCATCCTCCGCGAATTTTGCTGCTGTATGGCTCTAATCGAGAACGTTCTTACAGTCGCCTTGCAGTTCTTGAAGCCGGTCGAATCCTTGAGCATTTTGGGGCGGAAATAAAAATCTTTCATCCTAAAGGGCTTCCTTTACCAGAAGATGCGGATACTGAGCATCCAAAAGTAAAAGAACTGCATGAGCTTTTAGCATGGTCAGAAGGCATGGTCTGGTGTTCACCTGAACGCCATGGTTCTATGAGTTCAATCTTTAAATCTCAAATCGACTGGATTCCACTGGCAGGAGGGGCAATCCGTGCTACCCAAGGTAAAACTCTTGCCTTGATGCAAGTCAGTGGCGGATCACAGTCATTTAACAGCCTGAACCAGATGCGTATTTTGGGGCGGTGGATGCGGATGATCACCATTCCAAATCAGTCTTCAGTTCCAAAAGCTTTTTTGGAGTTTGAAGAAGATGGACGAATGAAACCTTCGGCTTTCTATGACCGGATTGTGGATGTGATGGAAGAGTTATTTAAGTTCACCCTACTGACTCGTGGACAAAGCAAATACCTGACAGATCGTTATTCTGAACGCAAGGAATCGGCTGAAGAGTTGTCCAAGCGTGTAAATCAGCGCAGTTTATAAATGCTGGATGGTATTAAATACTGCGCCTCATTGCCAGGTCAGTAACACTTTTATGCTGTACCGATGAAGTGCTGTTAAAGGTACAATGAATATTGTAAAAACCCAGTCTTCATGATTGGGTTTTTACATTAAAGAAGTCAGAGATAAATAAGGAAAAGGTGAAGGCTTTGAACCAGAAACAGACTGAAACTGATGTGATCATTATCGGTGGTGGGCAGGCCGCTTTATCTACCGCTTATTTTTTAAAGCGCAAGAAAATCCCATTCATTATATTGGATGAGCAAAATCAAGCGGGGGGTGCCTGGCTGCATACCTGGGAGTCATTGCGTCTTTTTTCTCCTAATACCTGGAGTTCTCTATCCGGTTGGATGATGCCCATCACTGAACAGACCTATCCAACACGAAATGAGGTGATCCAGTATTTATCGGCTTATGAACAGAGATATCAATTTTCGATTGTTCGTCCAGTACATGTCGATCGTGTGGAATCGAAGGGAAAGTATTTAGACGTATATGCTGGAGAAAAGTTTTGGCGAGCCAAGGTGGTGGTCAGTGCAACAGGGACATGGCGCCAGCCGTTTATTCCTGATTATCCGGGACAGGAAAACTTTCAAGGCACGCAGTTACATTCAGCCCATTACCTGAATGCAGATTCATTTAAAGATAAGAAAGTCATCGTGGTGGGTGGGGGGAATTCGGGCGCGCAAATACTCGCTGAGGTTTCACAAGTTGCTGAAACCATTTGGGTCACAAAAACTCCGCCTCAATTTTTACCTGATGATGTCGATGGTCGAGTACTGTTTTTAAGAGCAACTGAGCGTTTAAAAGTACAACAAGAAGGAAGAAAAGTTGACCAGCCAATAGGTGGCCTAGGTGATATTGTGATGATCGATAGTGTCAAAGAGGCAAGGAATAGAGGAGTCTTACATAGCCGTCCACCTTTTCAATCTTTAGCTACAGATGCAGTTATTTGGCCAGATGGAAAAAAAGAGAAAATTGATGTGATTATTTGGTGTACTGGATTTAAGGCTTCATTAAATCATCTAAAAAGTATAGATATAGTAGAGCGAGATAACTTTGTAGAAGTTCAAAATGGAAGGTCTATTAAGTTACCTAACTTGTGGTTAGTTGGATATGGAGATTGGACAGGTATGGCATCTGCAACATTAATTGGCGTTTCTAGAACAGCGAGAGCTACAGTAGATGAGATCTTCACTTATCTACAAGAAATTAATACTAAAAAATTTTCAGAATAATTATCCATATCGAGTATAAGAATTTTAGAATCGGTTTTGTGTCTAGGCTACTGGGAGCATTCCAATATTTTGATTATTATTTCACTAAAAGTGTCTACAAGATCATGCTCTTCATTAAGCCATAATTTTTGATATTTAAACCTAATTTCATGAATTGCACTAAAAAGAGGGAACTCTTTCATAATTTATAATTAAATTAGAAGTTTTCTTAGGAAGCTGTTTAATATTATTGATATCTATACAGTTTTTCTTGTAAAAGCGCTTCATTTATAGTGAGTATTTCAATAAAATAAGGGAGCTAGCTCCCTTATTTTATTCATTTGCTAATTAAAAATTACTCGCAACTTGATATGTGATGAATGAAAAGATGTAGGCTAATGCAAACAAATAAGTTGCCATAATGATGGGCTGTTTCCAGCTGCCAGTTTCTCGTCTAATTGTTGCTAACGTAGCAAGACAATGGGGAGCAAAAATAAACCATACCAATAATGATAAACCTGTGGCTAACCCCCATCCATCCGGGCCTGAAATTTGACTTAACAGACTTTGAGTTACTGTATCTTCATCACCTGACATCGCATAAATCACCCCAAGAGCAGCAATTACAACTTCCCTTGCTGCCATAGCAGGAATGAGTGCAATACATATTTCCCATGTAAACCCAATAGGCGCAAATATAGGATGAATTAAATGCCCTAACTGACCAGCTAAACTATAGTTAATGGCCGGCATGGTTGCATTATCTGGTGGTTGAGGGAACGTGACTAGCACCCATAACAAGATAGACAGCGCAACGATAATGCCACCAACTCGTTTTAAGAAAATAGTTGCCCTATCATATAAGCCTAATGCAATATTTCTAATATCTGGAATTCGGTATGTGGGAAGTTCAAAAATAAAAATACTTTCAGTTTTATCTTTTCGAACCAACTTCAGAAAGACTGAAACTAATAACGCTGAGACTATTCCCGACATATAAAGACCAAAAAGGACTAATCCTTGCAGACTTAACCAGCCGTAGATTAATTGGTTCGGAATAAATGCCGCGATCAATAAAGCATATACTGGCAATCTTGCTGAACAGGTCATCAAGGGTGCAATCATAATTGTTGCTAATCGGTCCCGTTCAGAGCTGATACTTCTGGTTGCCATAATTCCGGGAATGGCACAAGCAAAACTGGATAGCAGAGGAATAAATGAACGGCCGCTAAGCCCGGCTTTAGACATTAATTTATCTAAAAGAAATGCTGCCCGGGGTAAATAGCCTGACTCTTCAAGCATTAAAATGAAGAAGAATAAAATCAAAATCTGAGGCATATATGCAAGCACGCTACCTGCACCAGCAATTACCCCATCCACAACCAAGCTTTTTAATAGAGGATGTTGGATTAGTGGTCCAATAAAATCACTGAGCCATGCGACAAAATTTTCAATGAATTCAATAAAAGGCGTTGCCCATATAAATACCGCCTGGAACATCACAAACATGGTTAAAGTTAAGATTACTAAACCCAATACAGGATGTAGAAAAATTTTATCTAGAAATGCGGTTCTTTTATCACCACTGTCATTATTTAAAATAACTTGTTTGGTGATTTGTTTGACCTGTTCAAAATGACTTAATTCAGAATGATAAGGAGTAATAAAAAGATTTTTTTGATCTAATTGATTAATTAAATCTTGAATTCCTTTTGTTTTAACTGCGACAGCTTCAACTACAGGGATACCTAACAGTTGAGACAGTTTATCCTTATCAATGGAAATATCACGCTTTTTGACCTCATCCATCATATTTAATACAAGAATCATAGGGCGATTTAGAGCACGAACTTCGAGAACCAAGCTCAAATGTAAGCTTAAATTTGTGGCATCTACAACGCATATAAAAATATCGGGTAGAATTTCACCTTTTAGCTCGCCCAAACAAACTGCCCTGGTGACTTCTTCATCTAAACTACTAGGTTTTAAACTGTAAGTTCCGGGTAAGTCCAATACTCGTATTGCATCACCAGAAGGTAATTTAAAAGAACCTTCTTTTCTTTCTACGGTAACCCCAGCATAGTTGGCAACTTTTTGTCGCGTACCAGTAAGCGTATTAAATAAAGAGGTTTTTCCGCAATTTGGATTACCGACTAATGCAATGTTCTTAATCTTCATTGGATACTAACTCTACAAAAATTCTTTCAGCTTCATTCTTTCTTAATGCGAATCTTGAAGTTTCAATTTGAACTAAAACAGGATCTCCGCCAAAAACACCTTTAGCGAGTACTTGTAGAGTTTCACCCTCTCTAAAACCTAATAGTTGGAGCCGTTCCAATACGGGATCAGTGGTATGACTGTATTGATTACCTTTTTTGAGATCTCTAATTTTGACGATCTGATTTTGTTTAACTTGAAATAGATTCATTTTCGATACTCTTACTTCAAAGCCAAAATCTTTCGAGCACCATTAAGCACGAATAAAGAAACCAGGATGCCAATGATTAAGTCTGGGTAAGCTGATCCCGTCCACGCCACGAGTACACCGGCAAATATAACGCCCATATTTACCACAACGTCATTCGCCGAGAAAATCCAACTGGCTTTCATATGTGCGCCATCTTCTCGATGACCAGAAATAAGATATAAGCATGTCACGTTAGCTATAAGTGCGAGCAGGCCAATAACAATCATGAGCGTTGATTCTGGCTCGCTTCCAAACATGAATCGTCTAATGACATCAATAATCACGATGACAGCAAGTAATAACTGAATCCAACCTGCGAAATGGGCTGCTTTCACTTGATATTTCGCAGCTTTTCCGACGGCATATAGCGCAATACCATAAACGGCTGCATCGGCAAACATATCTAGAGAATCAGCAATCAATCCTGTAGACGCAGCAATAATTCCGCTGATGAATTCTATAAAGAACAGTAGAGCATTAATGCCTAATAACAATTTAAGTACTTTAGCTTGTCTCACAGGATCAGGTTCATTAGGTATATCGCCTGTAGAAAGCTGTGTTTCATCAAGTTTCGCCCCAAAACCCAGTCCTTCAAGTTTGGCCGTAATTTGCTGACTCCCTTCATTATGGAAGACTTTCAGTTTTCGATTGGGAAGATCAAAAGTAAGACCTTTAACTGCTTCAATATCTGCAAGAGCCATACGGACCATTTGCTCTTCAGCAGAGCAATCCATTTTAGGAATGGTATAGGTACTTGTTTGCTTAGCCTGTTGATTGCTTATATAAGTTTCAGTCTTCACAAGCTTTGCACCAAAACCCAAAGCTTCAAGTTTGGTAGTTATATTTTCATCTTTTTGATTATGTAGAACCTTTAAAGACCGGTTAGGTAAATCAAAGATGAGTTTTTGAACACCATCAATTGAAGATAGCGCCATACGAACCATCTGTTCTTCCGCAGAACAATCCATTTTGGGAACTAAGTATTCACTCATGTAGTGCGAATCTTTTAAAACGTCTTCAGTGCTTAAATTTTCTTTGGGATCAGAACCACAACAGGATTGAGCGGTATCTTCACAACTGTTTGAAGTGTTACAGCAAGGAGATGAAGATTTTTTTTCTTCCTCTTCACCACAACAGCTAAGCGTATTATCACAATTCTTTGAATTGTTTGCTTCTGCAATTGATGGATGATTTTCTTGTTGAGATTTCTTATCTTTGCATGGTGTTTCTTTACTACATCCACAACCACTCATAATTATACCCATTAAAAAAATTTATAAACTTTGAATATTAGAATCCCTATAGTTACTATAGAGTCAAGATTTTTTGGAAATACCAACTCAATGCATTTAAAAATTGGTGAACTCTCTAAAAAAACCTCATGTTCAGTATTAACAATTAGGTTTTATGAAAAGGAAGGTTTAATTCCGGAACCCGAAAGAACGGAAGGAAATTACCGCCTTTACGATATAGGCTATGTTGAGCGAATTAAGTTTATTTTGAATTGCCGAACTTTAAATATGAGTTTGAATGAAATTCGTCAATTACTCACCTATAAAGATAATCCCAAGAAAAATTGTTCAGATGTGAATGAATTAATTGACTTACATGTCAGTGCTATCAGAGAAAATATAATCAAGCAACAAAAGCTTATTGAACAATTATCTGATTTAAGAGGTACTTGTGATGGTTTATGTACAATTGACCAATGTGGAGTTCTAAAAAATCTAGCTTGATTATCTAGACCTATGCTTTTTTCAAAAACTCTGTATATCTTTACTTAAGGCTGCAAAAAGATTAAGGTGACTTAAATTTTGTGATCAGATCTTAGATAGCTTTGGTTAGCTTCCGATTGGTGTTTTAAATACAGATTTGTGTATGAAGAGAAAAACATTTCTAATCCAGATATTGGTACTCTTATTCACATTCCAGAATATTTGGAGTGTGGCAGAGGCTGCTTGTCTGCATGAAATGCCAAACATACCCAATTCAATACTCTCTAATCCAATCGATTTAGACGAAAAGAGTGATAGTCCTCGTCAAGCACTTTATTCCCTAGAAAACTATAAAGAAATCTATGACTATTGTCAGAAGGTTTGTTTTAACGAAAAGTGCAGTCATTTCTCAAATACAATCGTGATTCAGATTGACCCACCCGATGATCTGAAGCTTAAAGCTAATTTTGAGACCGGCATTACCCCAACTTATTTGGGAATAACTTTTTATAAATCCCCTTATCTGGATCAATTAACCCCGCCTCCCGATTTGCCCCTACTATTGGTGGGGTAGTCTTATAAAAGCCCACCACTCCTAATTTCATTATGCGTGGGGCATTTTCATGTCAAAAAACAAATTACATCAGGATACCTCCATCCTGAATTTATCCTGGTCAGCCTTAGGTAGCGGTATCTTGCTATCTGCAATGATCAGCTTCAGTACTTCCGTAGTCGCCAGTACTCAAGATTTAACGCTGCAGCAAGCTATTGAGCAGGTTAACCAATATCAAGCGTCCCAAAATTTCTGGGAAACGCAAAACAGCATTAATGCCACGAATCTTCAGCAAAGTAAGCTGTTTAAAAATCCTGAACTGTCAGTTGAACAAACGGGATTTGGTTCAAATAATGAAAAAGAGCTTACCATTGGCATATCACAACCCTTGGATATTTTTGGTGAGCGAAGAGCAAACCAAAAATTAGCCAGTCTCTCTACAGATAAAACAGCGCTGAAACAGAAGATTTATCAAGCACAAATTGAGCTTGCAGTGAAATATGTATGGTCACAACTGGCCATTGCTGAACTTGAAAAAAACATTGTCAATGAACAACTTCGGGTGAGCCAAGAAAACCTTCAAGCAATCGAAAAGCGCTTTAATGCAGGCAGTATTGCCCAAGTAGATGTAAATCGCGCACGTTTAAGCCATGCTGAAAATATCCGTCTTTTTAGACAGGCAGACTTACAGGTACAAGTGGCCACCCAACAATTATCAAATTTATGGGGTACGTCTGATAAGTCATTGCAGGTAAACCTCTCTTCACAAAAGCTCTGGCCAAAATCGACTCATGAACAGGTTCAAGAATATTTAGCGGAAAACTACGTTGAGAAATATCGAGCTTTACTGGTATTAGAGTCTCAAGCAACGGTTGATCAACTAAGGGCAAAGGCACGTCCTAACCCCACTTTAAACCTAGGTGTCAACCGCACCCAATCCTTGGAAAACTCCACACAAAATCAATTAGTAGTCGGAGTCAGTGTACCGCTTAATATTTTCGATCGTCAGCAAAATGGCATAAAAATCGCGCAAGAAAAAATGAACTTATTAGAGCGTCAGAAAGAGTTTTATCTGAAGCAAAATGCGCTGCAAATAGGCACAATTTTAACCGAGTTGCAGGGTTTAGAGCTGCAATTCAAAGTCGTTGACGAGACTCAAATTCCTTTGGCGACTCAAGTTCAAAGTAAGACGCTACAAGGTTTCTTGGCAGGCAAGTTTGCTTTAACCGATGTTCAGCAAGCCACGCTTCAATTACAAGACATCCGTCTGCGTAAAGTCCAGTTGTTACGGGATGGCTGGCAAAAGGCCATTGAAGCAGAAAGTTTGAGCTTAGGCATTAGCCCAAGTGAAGTCATGTCGAAAGATGCTATTGCACAAATCAATCAAAACTTATGGCAAGACATACAGGCCATGCCTGTCATTGGTGGGGGAAATTAACATGTTCGATCTTAAAAACAGCTTAAAAAAACAGAGCGGAAAAATCTCTCAACCTCTACTGATTAGTTTGGTTATCGGCGCTACCGTACTCCTCAGTATTTTTTTGATCTTAACGGGTAAGAATAAATCGGAAACATCAGATGAACATGCAGAGGAAGAAAGCGGAGAAGAACATGGCGGTGAAACCGAAGAGCATGCAGAAGGTGTGAGCCTGACTGCCAAGCAACTGGTGGAACAGGGCATACAATTATCAGCGGTCGATCAAGGCCCGGTGGTTAAATTAAGTTCTTATCCTGCCAAACTGAATGTGAATACTGACCAGCAAGCGCACGTCTCACCGAGTTTTAGTGGTCATGTAGAAAATGTCTATGTAGAACTCGGTCAAAAAGTTCAGAAAGGACAGCCTTTGGCTGCGTTGCTTGTTCCTGATCTAGTTGATCAGCAGGCCAATCTTAAAATTGAACAAACCAACCTTGAACTGGCGAAACAAGACTATGATCGTGAGCGTCAGCTTTGGTCACAGGGCATTTCAGCAAAACAGGACTATCAACGTGCTTATAACAGCTATAAACGGGCACAAATTCAGGTTCAAGCGGCCCAATCACGTTTAAGTGCATTTGGTGCAGTGAATGCCAGTAACGGACGCTATATTTTGAAAGCTCCCATTTCTGGCGTGATCAGTAAAAAGGATTTGGTTCTCGGGGAAAATGTTCAGTTAGCCGATCAACTCTTTACGATAGACCGGTTAGATCAACTCTGGCTTGAGTTTATTGTTCCAAATTCTGAAATTATGGGCTTAGCCCCGAATCAAAAGATCGAATTTAAATCCTTGCAAACAGAAAAGGTTTATCAAGCTGTTATTCAGACTTTAAATACTGAAGCGGATATTCAAACAGGTCGTCTTCAGGTGCGAGCAAAAGTTGAATCGAATGCAACCGAATTACGTCCAAACTTGATGGTGAACGTACAGTTGCAACAACGGAGTGAAAGTACCGCATTACGGGTACTTAAGTCCGCAGTTCAGAATGTCGATGGAAAAGATGTGGTTTTTGTCGCCACTCAGCATGGACAAAAAGTTGAATTCAGTCCGCAACCTGTGAAATTAGGGCAATCATCTGGGGAGAGCCAATGGATTGAAGTGGTGAGTGGGCTTAGTCAGGGACAAAAATATGCCGCTCAAGGCAGTTTTTTACTGAAATCCGAGCTGGAAAAAGGAGAGGCTTCACATGAGCACTGAAACTCCTCAAATTCCAGACCACGAATCGGTAAAACCTGAAGGACTGTTTGATCGACTGATCCAGTTTTCTATCCATAACGCAATCTGGGTCATGCTGTTTATTGCGGCTTGGATTGCTATTGGTATTTATAGTTATCAAAAGTTACCGATTGATGCTGTACCAGATATTACCAATACTCAGGTGCAGATTAACACTTCAGCCAATGGTTTTACGGCTTTAGAAATGGAACAGCGGATTACATATCCAATCGAGAATGCCATGTCAGGCATGCCGAAAATGGAACAAACCCGTTCTATTTCACGCTACGGCTTATCGCAAGTGACCATCATTTTTGAAGATGGCACGGATATTTACTGGGCCAGACAGCTTATCAACCAGCGCTTGCAAGAAGCAATGGGAGAAATGCCTGAAGATGTGCAACCTAACATGTCACCTATTTCGACAGGTTTAGGTGAAATCTATCAATGGGTGATTAAAGCCGAACCAAATGCTAAAAAACCGGATGGGACCGCTTATTCGGCTATGGATTTACGTGAAATTCAGGATTGGATTGTAAGGCCACAATTACAGCGCGTAAAAGGCGTTGCGGAGATCAACAGCATTGGTGGCTTTAATAAAACCTATGTGGTTGCCCCGGATCTGAACCGATTGCAACAATTGCAAATTCCTTTGTCTGATTTACAAACTGCCTTAACAGAGAATAATGAAAACCGTGGTGCTGGCTATATTGAGAAAAATGGACAACAGCTAACGGTTCGTGTTCCCGGCACTTTAAACACGATTGAAGATATCCAGAACATCAGTATTGCCAATAAAAACGGCTATCCGATTCGGGTGGCAGATGTCGCCAATGTCTCAATTGGTCATGACTTGAGAACAGGGGCTGCAACCTATAATGGTGAAGAAACTGTATTGGGTATTGCCATGATGATGATGGGAGAAAATAGCCGTACCGTTGCTCAAGCCATTGATGAAAAGGTGCAATCGATCCAGCAATCGCTACCTAAAGGTGTGGTGATTGAGACTGTGTATGACCGTACGCATTTGGTTGATCGGGCGATCAAAACCGTTCAGAAAAATTTGATTGAGGGTGCAATCCTCGTCATTGTTATTTTATTTCTCTTTCTAGGTAATTTCCGTGCTGCGCTGATCACGGCTTGCGTTATTCCACTGTCAATGCTGTTTACCTTGACGGGAATGGCAGAGCAGAAGATTAGTGCAAATCTGATGAGTTTAGGGGCACTGGACTTCGGTATTATTATTGATGGTGCAGTGGTTATTGTAGAAAACTGTATCCGTCGGCTAGCAGAAGCTCAGAAGCTGAAAGGTGGTTTACTTAGCCGTTCTGAAAGATTTAAAGAAGTCTTCTTGGCTGCAAAACAGGCGCGTCGTCCTCTGATTTTTGGACAGTTAATTATTTTGGTGGTTTATCTACCTATCTTTACCCTGACGGGTGTAGAAGCCAAACTTTTCCATCCTATGGCAATGACTGTTGTACTGGCTTTAATTGGGGCCATGATTTTATCTGTCACTTTTGTGCCAGCCGCAGTTGCCCTATTTGTCACTGGAGAAGTCAAGGAAACCGAAAGTCGCTGGATGCATTGGCTTAAAACCAAATATGAACTGCTTTTAGATAAAGCCTATGAGCTTCGTTTATTTGTGACTATTGTGGCTGCCTGTATTTTAGTGCTTACGGGCGTGCTAGCCACTCAAACAGGTAGCGAGTTTGCACCTCAACTGGGTGAAGGTGATTTTGCTGTTCAGCAAATGCGTTCCCCAAGTACAGGGTTAGAACAGTCACTGAGAATGCAGGAAAATACTGAAAAGTTACTGTTGAAAGAATTTCCTGAAATTAAAGCGATCTTTGCCCGTACCGGTACAGCAGAAGTGGCCACAGATGTTATGCCACCCAACATTTCAGATGGCGTGGTACTGTTAAAACCTCATGATGAATGGCCTGATCCAAAACAAACGATTGATGAGCTTCGCCAAAGAATGATTACTTTCTTAGCGACATTGCCGGGAAATAACAGTGAGTTCTCGCAACCCATTGAACTGCGCTTTAACGAGTTAATTTCAGGGGTGCGAAGTGATGTGGGTGTCAAATTATTTGGTGATGACATGGAGATTCTAAATCGCGAAGCGAATAAAATTTCTCAAAAAATTAACTCAATTTCAGGCGCGACAGCCGTTAATGTAGAACAGACCAGTGGCTTACCCTTGTTGAATGTAGAGGTGGATAAGTCCAGAGCTGCACAATATGGCTTGTCGGTAAGAGCAATTCAGGATCTGGTAGCTACAAGTGTCGGTGGCCAGAATGTTGGAACAATTTTACAGGGAGACAAGCGTTTTGATTTTGTCATCCGTCTAGATGAATCCCAGCGTAGTCCTGAACAGTTAGCGGTACTTCCTATTCAATTGCCGAATGGTGGTTTAGTCCAACTGCAAGATGTGGCACGCGTTGAAAATATCCTGGGTATTAATCAGGTCAGCCGTGAAAATGGTAAACGTCGAGTGGTTATTACTGCAAATGTAGAAGGACGTGATTTAGGCTCATTCGTAACAGAGCTTCAGAGCACGTTATCCAAACAGGAATTACCAAGCGGTTATTGGATAGATTATGGCGGTCAATTTCAAAATCTGATGTCTGCAAAAGCGCGTATGCAATTGGTGGTTCCGCTCGCATTGTTGACGATCTTTATTTTATTGATGGCTGTATTCCATAATATCAAAGAAAGCTTACTGGTCTTTAGTGGTGTACCGTTTGCCTTATGTGGAGGCTTAATCGCGTTGTGGTTGCGTGACATTCCATTATCCATGTCAGCAGGGGTTGGCTTCATTGCACTATCGGGGGTGGCTGTACTGAATGGCTTAGTCATGCTTACCTTTATCAAAGAGTTGCGACAACAATATGACCTTTATTATGCAACGTGGCAGGGTGCAATTTTGCGTCTTAGACCTGTGCTGATGACAGCTTGTGTGGCGTCCCTTGGGTTTGTCCCGATGGCTTTGGCAACCGGAACTGGGGCAGAAGTACAGAGACCTTTAGCAACAGTGGTTATTGGAGGAATTATCTCCTCTACCCTGCTTACATTGGTTTTATTGCCCGTACTGTACCGCTGGATGAATGAAAAGAAAGTTTCTTAATCCAATAGATTAGTCGATTTACAGCAGAGATATTGGCTGTTATCCAATATCTCTGCTCATCATAAATAGAATAAGGAAAATATTTTATGTCAGAACATCATGATCATAGCCATGCGGTTGTTACTGAAGAAAATAGTAAGAAGTTAATGGTTGCCTTAGGTTTAACGACTACTTTTTTAATAGTAGAAGTTGTCGCTGCTTTTATTACCCAAAGTTTGGCTTTGTTATCTGATGCAGCTCATATGTTTACTGATGTAGCCGCTTTAGCTATTGCTCTTGCCGCTATCAAAATTGGTAAAAAAGCCGCAGATGATAAAAGAACTTTTGGCTATCAGCGATTTGAAATTTTAGCGGCTCTGTTTAATGCGGTGATGCTTTTTGTGGTAGCAATATATATTGTATATGAAGCTTATCAACGTTTTACGAACCCTGCTGAAATTCAAAGTGTTGAAATGATGATTGTCGCGGTCATTGGTTTGGTCGTAAATTTGATTTCAATGAAAATCCTTTCTGCGAGTGCTGAAGGAAGTCTAAATATAAAAGGTGCATATTTAGAAGTTCTTAGTGATGCTCTAGGATCGATAGGCGTGATTATCGGAGGAATAGTTATTTATTTTACCCAGTGGATGTGGGTTGATACCGTAATCGCTGTGTTAATTGGCTTCTGGGTCTTACCTCGAACTTGGATTTTATTAAAACAAAGTATTAATATTCTGCTTGAAGGAGTTCCTGATGAGATTGATATTGAGTCGTTAAGAAATGATTTATTGAAGCTAGAGGGCGTTGAAGGGATTCATCAGTTGAAAGTCTGGGCTATATCCTCAAAAAATATTCATTTAACTGCTCATTTGGTTGCTCCGAATAGCAATACAGATCAACTCTATCAAAAGGCCTTAGAAGTTCTAAAACATAATCATAATATTACTGAAATTACGTTACAAATAGAAAGTAAGGAATGTAATACATTGGAACAGCATAAACATTAAAGTGCTGCTCTTTCTACATAATGGACAGATGACTAGGCTGATAAACCTTACCATTTTCCTGTATTACACTTCTATTTATCACACGCACTTTAAACGGCACTGTTGCAAATAACCACGAATGGTAAGCTGAAGACTGTTTTAGCTAAAGGTGCAGCATATGAATCCTTTCCATGGTCGGCATTTTCAGGGCGAAATCATTCTTTGGGCTGTGCGCTGGTATTGTAAATATGGCATTAGCTATCGTGAACTGCAGGAAATGCTGGCCGAACGGGGTGTGAATGTTGATCACACGACTATTTACCGTTGGGTTCAACGTTATGCTCCTGAAATAGAAAAACGTTTACGCTGGTATTGGCGTAATCCTACAGATCTGAGCTCGTGGCATATTGATGAAACCTATGTAAAAGTGAATGGACGATGGTCTTATCTGTATCGTGCAGTCGATCAACGTGGCGATACCATTGATTTTTATCTTTCTTCTAGACGTAATACCAAATCAGCATATTGTTTTCTTGGAAAAATTTTAAATAAT
>NZ_JBSLRK010000002.1:0-181413 GCF_054861205.1 Acinetobacter sp. TW_SC_4 | reverse complement strand
TACCTGAGATACCGTCTTGGTAGTCAATCAGGGTTTGAGATTATTTGACCACTAAATAATCTCTTCGATAGGCAGTCTGATGTTTTAAAACGCCATAACACAGATGTATAAGCTTGCGCATTGCAGCACCTAAAGCACACATTTTATTTTTACCCTGGCTTAATAATCGTTGATATAAAGCTTCAATGTGTGGATTATATTTAATCGCTGTTAATGCCGACATATACAATACTGAGCGTATTTTACTGTCACCTGCTTTTGATAAGTGACTTTGCTTGTTGACTGAACTGCCAGACAACTGATGTACTGGAACCAAACCTACATATGCAGCAGCTTGACTTGCTTTTTCAAACTTGTGCGAATGAAATAACCCCAACAGTAATAAGCCTGATCGTTCACCGATTGAAGGAATAGTTTGCAGTAATTTCAAATCCTGTTTCAATGTTGGATCTTGATCTATGTGATTATTTATTAACTTATCAATATGTTCAAGTTGCTGATTTAAATACTCAATATTCTCTTCAAGTAATTTAATCACAACAACGGAGGTATGAGTGGACTGCGCCTTTTCAAGTCGATTCTTTTCCTGCAATAGACTACCTAGATAGACATCTCGTCTGCCTAGTAAAGCTTTTAATAATCTGACATTTTCAGGTTCAGGCTGCCATATGATTAACTTTGCGGTGTAACCATAACGTGAAAGAGCTTCACTATCAGCTTTATCCGTTTTATTTAGCATGGACATGCCTTTGGCAAAGGCTCTTACTCGTGAAGGATTAGCCACACAAACCTTTACACCTGCATCATATAGATAATATCCCAAATTCTCATGATAAACTGAAGTCGCTTCCATGATTGCTGTCACTTGATCAGGTTCAATTTTAAGAGTGATGAGCCATTTGAGCAGACTGGAAAAGCCACTTTCTGTATTAGTAAATATTTTATTTTTTCTTTTTCCAGTCAAACCTTGAGGGAAAATGCAACAATCTATTTTGGTTTTACTGACATCAATACCTAGCATAATCATGGTGATATTCCTTGAGTTTAAGCTATGATTTTTATCCCATTAACCATCATCTTACCTTGTGAATACAGCATCAAAGTGCTTAGTTACCGTTCAGAGTTGTATGAGGGATAAGGGCAAATTGTAGGTTTTATCTCAGGTTCAAATTTAAGATTTTAGCAGCACTCCAAACTCTACAATTTGCGTATAGTGGTAGCTAATCACTATATCAATCAAGCTACAAGAAGCACTACTTCGCAAGATTAACTGTTCGAAGTAATTCATTTCGCTCTAGCGAGCTACTCTTTGTATCTTTCCATGGTTTCGCATTTTTTCTAGGTGGAATCACCGCATGCGCTTGCCGATCTGCAATGACCTGACGGCATTGCTTGGTGTCATAAGAGCCTTCAGTATAAACAGAGTCAATCCGCTCATCTTGTGGAGTTTGATCAAGTAAATCACCAAGAAACTGTGAGTCACTGACATTATTTTTTGTAAGCTGAACTGCACGTATTTGCAGTGTTTCAGCATCTATATCTATGTGCAGTTTACGCCATTGTCGTCGATATTCAGGCTGATGCTTCTTGCGTTTCCATTCACCTTCACCTAAAAAACTCAAGCCAGTAGAGTCAATGAGTAGATATAGTCCATCACAAGTTTTTTGATAGCTAATCGCAATATGCTTTTGTCTTCTGCATATGGTCGAATAATCTGGGGCCGTCCCATTTAAGCCAGAGAGTTTAATCAGACTTTGCACAAAGCCAGTGACCATACGTAAAGACAGACGAAATAAAGATTTAATCATTAAGCAGCATTGGATGGCTGCGTCGGAATAGATTTGATTTCGCCCGTGTTTACCGATGGACGGAGCATACCATTCGGTGGCTGAATCAAACCAAATGGCAATGTTTCCGCGATGAATGCGTGCTCGGTTATATGAAGACCAATTGGTTGTACGATAAATTTTAGGTGTAGGCTTATTCATTTGACAATTATATTGTGGAATAAGCCTTAGAGATAGGTTTGTGCAACAAAGTATATTTAAACTGAAAAAAGGAAATAAACGCAGTTTCATTTGTAAATAAAAATGAATACAATTCTCATTAATATTAATTCCTTCTCCATATTTATGTTGTATAGAAAATCCCCTCTTGTTCTTGCGATGCTTCCTCTTATCGTTTCTACAGCATATGCGCAATCTCATTCCACTGAGAGTGAGTCCTCTACTCTACCTACCATCACCATACAAGCCCAAGAAGCTAAATCACCATATGTTGCTCAACATGCAGCATCTTTACTCAAATCTGATGCTTCACTTTTTGAAACAGCTCAATCCGTAAGTGTTGTCACACGTGAACAATTAGATCAAAAGCAAGCTACAACCTTAGCTGAAGCAATCAATGGTGTTGCCGGTGTAGTCTCTGGTCAACGTGGTCGCCGCGGATGGGATGACTTCAATATTCGTGGGCAAGGTGCAAATAATCAGATCTTTGTTGATGGGCTTAGAACATCTGCTCGATCTGCTGTTGCGGTTGATTTATCTGGGATTGATCAAGTACAAGTACTTAAAGGCCCTGCATCCGTAAGCTTTGGGCAAGTAGCACCTGGAGGTTTAGTAAATTTAGTGACTAAACGGCCTGAAGCGGAAAGTTTTGCTCAAACAGACTTAAGCTATGGAAGTTATGATTTTAAACAAGCCAACTTCGATTTGAACTATGCCCCGCATGAAACTGAAAAAGGAGCCTTCCGTTTAACAGGCCGATATGCAGATCAAGATGATCCTGTTGACTATGTTTATTTTAAAAATCTATACATCTCTCCAACTTATAATTTTGATTTAGGAGATCATGCTGATCTTTCCGTGATTGCCAGCTATCAACATCGTGAATATCAACGTTATCAAGGTGCACCATTAGTCGGTACATTACTGCCAAGTGCATTAGGTAAGATTGATTCCTCTTTCTTTAGTGGAGACCCTTCATCAGATCCTTACAAAGCAGATGTATATCGTGCAGGGTGGAATTTTAAATATGATTTCGGTAATGACTTAGTCTTTAAGCAAAATGCGGCTGTTCAAAAAACTGAAATGAATGGTGGCTTCATTTCTCTACAAGCGGGTGGTACTGAAACTGCGGTAAAACGCCGATTAGAGGTTCAAGATTGGGATTATACCAATTATACAATCGATAATAACCTTCAAAAGAAGTTGCAAATTGGAAACAGTGAACATGATCTACTGGTCGGTTTTGACGTTATGCAGGAGAAGCGAGAAACAGCTGCGGACCGTTGTAACTTTGCAACAATTAACCCTTTCGCACCACAGTACAATCAAGGCTGTATCAATACACTCAGTTTGAATAGCCATAGTATTACCAATTTGCGTGATATGGGGATTTATGCCCGAAATCGCATCATTTTAAGCGATCAGTGGATTATAAATTTGGCTGGTCGATATGACTGGGCAAAATCCTCCTCAGAGAATGTCCTAAAAGGAACTAAAACTGATCCTCAAGAGGATCATGCTTTTACTGGTAATGCATCGATCATGTATTTAGTAAATGACTTGATTGCTCCTTACGTTAGTTATGCAACTTCTTTTGTTCCCAACATTGGTACCGATAGAAATAATGCCCTATTCGACCCAGAGAAAGGCAAGCAATATGAAGCAGGTGTTAAATTCCAAGGTGCGGATCAACTGATTCAAGGTACATTATCTTGGTTTGATTTACGTCGTCAGAATGTTCTGGTGAATGATCCAACTGATATTAGCTACCAAATTACTGAGGGTGAGCAGACCACTCGTGGTATTGAAGCTGAAATAAATACCGCAATCAATGATTATTGGACTGCTTCTGTCGCATATGCTTATACATATGACTCTAAAACAACTAAGAGTACTGATATCAGCAGTATTGGACAACGTTTAGAAAATACTCCAGAACACACTTATAGCTTTATGGCTCGTTATCGTCCTCAAGGTTCTTTGGGGTGGTATGTAGGTGCAGGAATTACGGGTGCCAGTGAAACAGAGTTATCAGGTCTCGATATTGAACTACCTGCTTATACTATTTATAACGCTGACGCAGGATATGATGCAGAACATTGGGGAGCACAATTATCTGTTCGCAATCTTTTTGATAAAAACTACTATTCGGGTGTAATTGATAACCGAGTCGTGGCTTTTGGTAACCCCCGTCAAGTAAATTTTACGGTTAAATTCAAGTATTAAAAACATCCTAATAACATGAATTTAGCAAAGTATGCACATGTACTTATACTTTGCTAATTTGATATCTATCAACATAATAGACCTCTTGCGTTAGTCAAAATTTAATCAGTGATAAACGTTGATTTTTAAATAAATATCAAAGTCTAAAATAGTCAAAAATAATACTTTCGCAAGAGGTTTAATATTCATTTGATAGCATGTTGAACCGTACCGGGTTTGTTTGAGACCAACTTTCCTGAGATGAGAAGCATTGCTTCGCACGACGTAGCGAAGCGTAGTGTTCCGATGAAGAAAGTAAAATATACCCCTGAAATCAGAGATAGAGCGGTTCAATTATTGATTGACTACCAAGACGGTATCTTGTATCGCTCCTGACATAATAACATAACTAATAAGTAACCATGAATGATGGAGCAGAAATGTGAATGGTCATAACATGGGGTTGCACTTCAAATGCCAATTTAAGACTTGCAAAATCAATGGTTAATTAATTGGTTACTAGGGAATAACCAATCTAAATATAAATTATATTTAACAATTACTTATAAAAATATGTGATGCGTATGATACGCATCATATGAATATCGCTTAAATTTGCTATAATTGAATTGAGCAGTGCCATTTGTGGTTAGGTTAAAAATTCATGAGTCTTACTGAAATTAAGGTACGTCAAGCTAAACCAAAGGAAAAAATCTATTTTCTGGCAGATGATGACGGCTTAAGTTTGAAGGTAGAACCAAACGGACGTAAATCTTGGAGTTACCGCTATTCACTTGCAGGGACAAATAAACGTCCTCGCATGAAGTTGGGTGAATATCCTGTAATGTCCTTGAAAGAGGCCAGATTAGTCCGGGATGAATATAAATTTAATAATTATGAAAATAAACCACTGCATAAAAAATACATCAAAACTTTTCAGGATATTTGTGAAGAGTGGTTAGAATTTAAAATTAAAAATTCCTTTGAAGATGAACCACGATGCGGTGTAATTCAGCTCGCAAAAAAATGTTTAGATCAGGATGTTTATCCAAATATTGGACTAATGCCATTTATTGAAATTAAAAGATATGATCTAGTTAAGATTATTAAAAATATAGAATCTAGAAATGTAAAAGAACCTGTAAAGAAAGCCTATAGTTATTTAAATCAGATTTATGATTATGCTGTAGCAATGGGTTATTGTGAATATAATATTGCCCATGGTCTTCATAAAATATTAATCAATAATAAAATTAAAAAAAATTATCCGTATTTAAACTCAGATGAACTATCTAGCTTTTTAGCTAGATTAAAGCAGGTTAATACAGATCCTATTATTAAAAAAGCCCTATTATTTAAGTTATATACAGGCGTACGAGGTGGAGAATTACTGCTTTGTGAACCGCATCATTTCGATCTGGATAAAAAAATATGGAAAATACCAGCCTTACATATTAAACAATATAGAAGAAAAGTTATTTTAGGTCATGATATTCCTGAATTTTTAGTTCCACTATCTGATCAAGCACTTGAAGTTGTAAAATCAGCACTCGTTTGGTCTCATGGCGAAAAATATGTGTTTTCTAGCCCCCGAAACAATAATAAACCTATTCATTTTAATACCCTGAACTTGATTATCAGAAAAATGGGATATACTAAAAATGAATTAACTTCTCATGGGTTACGATCGACATTTAGTACCATATTAAATGAATCCGGTTTATTTCAATCAAATTGGATTGAAGCACAGCTATCTCATACTGATAAAAATAAAACCCGTGCAAGTTATAATCATGCAGAATATTTTAATCAGCGTATGGAAATGATGCAATGGTGGGGCGATTTTATTGATAGTTGTACTGTAAATTAATGGTTATGAAATCCAAGTTTTAATTAGAATAGGCTTTGTTGCACAAACCTATTCACCGCTATAAATCATTATCTAAAATTGCATCTCGTGGTAAAAGCTCAATGGGCCGGTTCTATGGCTATAAATTACATGTTGTGATGAATCAACTTAGAGAAATAGTCTGTTCACAATGATGATTTCTCTTAACTCGTAAAGTTTATGAAGGTGTTGAACGTGTTCAACTGAATCTTAAGCAAGGTAAATGGATAGAAGAGAACTTCATTAAGTCGTATCAAAATATTCTTGAAAAATAGGCATTTCATTTCACATTAGAGCGAGAATCTAATGAGAAAGTTGCCTGATTGAATGTAGTGAATAGATTCATTGCATAATTATTGACTAAAATTTTCTATATCAGCCTATTTAAGATTAATCGGGCTGATTCTATTAGGTCGAATATAATAGCGACCTGCTTTAATCATTTTTATTTGAACTTTATTTTATGTCACAGCTTGCTTCCCATTTTAAGCACAATCAGTTTTGTATTTTGTTGGAATATTTAAGTTCTGCTAAGGGCATTGCCGTACCAATGTCTTTAGCAGAATTTCCATGTGCGATCACTTTGGCAGATCGAGTGCATGCCGATAGTGATTTGCCACCACTTGAATGTGCGAAGACATTTTCTTCATCAGTGGAAAAAATCATCCATTATTCAGGGAAAGGTCGGGATATTACTGATTTTGAGACCTTCTTAAAATTAACTCAAGCTTCAGGACAAAGAAATTTACTGCTTCTCACAGGTGATAAGTTAAAAGGGCATACAAATGGTCAAGATGGAACGAATCGCACCCGATATTTAGAGTCTGTAAATGCGGTTATGGCCGCAAAGTGTTATGGTGGATTTCATATTGGTGTAGCTTTTAATCCCTTTAAATATGCTGAAGCTGAACGTGATGCACAATATTTAAAACTTCACAAAAAGATTAAAGCAGGAGCAGACTTTATCGTTACCCAGTTGGGTTACGATATGGAGGCTTTAAAACAAGCCAAGGCTTTTTTAAATCGTCATCGATACCCACAAAATATACTTGCTTGTGTTATGCCACTTAGTTTGGCACGTGCCAATTTTATGGTGAAACATAAGATCGCAGGAATTGTGATTACACCACACATGTTACGAGTGTTGGCTCAGGAAGAACAGGATGGACGAACTGAGAATGCTTATAAACGTTGTGCTATACAAATATTGATGTGTAAGTATTTGGGTTTTGCAGGTGTGCATCTTTCAGCATGCCATAAGCCTGAAGAGCAAAAGCTTTTAGAAAAATATATTGAACAATATCGACATTATGGTTTACAGGAACTCGAAGCACTCTGGAATGCACTGTGGCAAGTGGAGACTAAAAAGGAACTCGTGCCACAATTAGCTTATTATTCCCGCCAACCATCCTCTAGCCAGCTTATTAAATATCAGCAATTGCATTTCATGCACAAGGCTCTGTTTGAGTCCAAAATTGCCAAAGGTGTGGGGCATTTTATTTTTAAAGCCTCACTCTGGGAAAATACGCCTGCAGCAAAAGCATTGTTAAAAACTGAATTTATCTCTAAGCAAGGGGTCGTGGGTTGTGAAAGTTGTGGTCAATGTAGGTTAGGAGATACTTTATATATTTGCCCTGAAACTTGCCCCAAAGGATTGGCGAATGGTCCTTGTGGTGGTACGACATTGGATCGCTGTGAGTTTGGAGATCGTGAATGCATTCATTCTGTGAAAGCCCGACTTGCCAAAGCCGTGGGACAGACTGATGTTCTAAAAGAAAAACTGATTCCAACTGTGCCTATTGAAGTCCGTGGAACCAGTTCCTGGAAAAATTGGTATCTGGCGACCGAAGCTTAGCTTTCATCATCCATGGCATTCGAATAAAATTTCACGCCCAATTTGATGCGATCACGACCTTGGCTCATACGCCAACGGTTGGTATCACGTAAGGAGTATACACAGCCACAATATTCTTGTTGGTAGAATTCTTCCTTCTTGCTGATTTCAAGCATACGAACAGCACCACCATTTTTACGCCAGTTGTAGTCCCAATAGGTGATACCTTCATAATGTGAAGCAGAACGATGCCCACAATCATTGATCTGCTTCATATCTTTCCAACGAGAAATACCCAATGAGCTACTAATTAGGCTGAAGCCATTTTCAGCTGCATAAAGGGCAGTCCGTTCAAAGCGCATATCAAAACACATGGTACAGCGAATACCTTTCTCTGGCTCATTTTCCATGCCTTTGGCACGTGCAAACCAATTGTCTGTATCGTAATCACAGTCAATAAAAGGAATATTATGTTTTTCTGCAAAGCGAATATTTTCTTCCTTACGGATTTCATATTCCTTGACAGGGTGAATATTGGGATTATAAAAAAAGATCGAAAAGTCGATGCCTGATTCAATTAGGGTTTCCATCACTTCACCCGAGCATGGTGCACAGCAGGAGTGAAGCAGAAGCTTGTCGTGACCTGCTGGGAGAGTCAATTTCTGACGTTCAAGTTTGTTTGACATAGTTATATGGGTTTAAATCTAAACCCTATATTTTAACGATTTAATTAGATAGTAAGGATTTGATATACTGATATTTTCTAAGGTTAAGATGAAAGAAATTCACTAATTGAAATTTAATAAGAACTAAAGTATATAAGAGAATAACTGCAATAATGCTTTGGAATCAGAACATTGCAAGTTAATCAAGAGTCATTGAATGAAGCTTTAAAATTAAGTGAAGAAATTATTAGTAATATTGAGTTAAGTACCTCTTCTTTATCTAATTGCGCATTAAAGGAGAGTAGATTGGCAAGATTGCTAAATGAATTCGATTACCAAAGTACCATTATCAGCACAAAAATTTGCATCTGTTTATGAGAATTTAACGTCCGAAAATTCAGAGGATTGGTCAAATGCTGTTCATAGTTGTAGGCGAATATTACAAGATACTGCTGATGTGATTTATCCTGCTAGAGAGGATAAGACTATTAATTTAGATAATGGTAAAACTAAAATTATTAAATTAGGTGTGGATAATTATATAAATCGAATTATTACATATGTTGATGAGCAGTCAGACTCTAAAAGATTTGAGGAAATCGTTGGTTCACAGATGAAATATTTGGGCGAACGGTTAGATGCTATTTTCAAAGCTGCTCAGAAAGGTTCTCATAATATTATTACTTCTAGGCAAAAAGCTGATCGTTATGTTATTTACACATACTTGATAGTTGGAGATTTATTATCTTTGGTAGAGTTGCAAAAAACATTACCAATTTCAGATAAAGATTTTAGATAGCCGCTTAGCTTGCAAAATCAATAAGTATTTGGACACCCATTCTTCTTTAATTTGGACATTTTAATAAATCGTTAATTTTTGCAATGTTCCTCAGTTGGCAATATGAAGACCATGCCACTCACCAATGAACTAATACGATTACTTTCAGCCTTGCGCTGCTTAGTATTCACCGACAGAGCATAGATGATCATTGTGTCCCGATACATTTTTTCAGGCTCAACTTCATAGTCAATTTTCGAAGCACAAATCATTTGCCTGCTGACTTTGTGTGATGCTCTACGATAGACTTCACGATCATCACTAGCCAACGTCAGCTTTGTTCGTAATTCTTTTGCATACTGCATATATACGCTAACAAATTTGAGGTTATTTCCATATTTGAGATTTATGTATCCCTCAATATCATCTCGAACACCATTACTGTTTGCATCAATCCCACCAATGGTTTTTGTTTTATCTTCATTTTTTAGGAAGTTCGATGTTCTCACTTCTTTTAGTGAATTATGAATACTTGGATTAAGAAGCGAGGAACAGCCTATCATAAATATACTTAAGCAACTCAGTGCAATAACTGCTTTTTTCATAGGACTTATTTTACTTTTTCATTTAAATTTCGTTTTAGATACAAAGAGTATCTGAAAATCAGAGTATCCAATTAAAAGAAGAATCTATGTCCAGTACGATATACTATTAAGTGTCCAATTGGACAAGAATATGCTCTTAGCTTACTGAATAACTAAAAATCCTCAGCATCTTTAATTTATTAAGATGAGTATTTCTCATCTTAAGCTGAATTTATATCGTTTTACTCACTTTCTTATTCACGTTTAAATACAGCCATTCAGAAATTTAGCTTTTTATAAAATCTTTAGGTGGTAATCTCCATGAGTACAGCATTTGAGTGTTCAATTAAACGTATCCGTTTTGATGAAAACTACACGCCAGCAGAAAGCACACGTTTAACCACAAATTTTGCCAATTTGGCACGTGGGGAAAGCCGTGAAGAAAACTTGCGTCGTACCCTTGCGATGATCAACAACCGTTTTAATAGCTTGGCGACCGTTGATAACCCGAAAGGTGATCGCTACTCACTTGAGATCGACATCATTTCTGCTGAAATTGATATCGAAGGCAATGGCAAAACCTTTCCATTTATTGAAACACTGAAAAGTGTAGTGATTGACCATAAAACAGGGGAGCGTATTGAAGGCATGATCGGCAATAGCTTCTCATCTTATGTGCGTGATTACGACTTCAGCGTAGTATTGCCTCGATTGGGTTGTGGTGTAGGTGAAAAACCTGAAGATTTTGGAGATCTACATGGTAAATTGTATCAACATTTGGTGAATTCAGATGTATTTAAGGCAGAATTTACCAAGCCACCTGTGATTTGTTTAAGTGTTTCAACCTCTAAAACCTATTACCGTACGGCAAACGTACATCCTATTTTAGGTGAGGAATATACCAATGATGAATATTCACGTACCGATGAATATTTCGCCAAAATGGGCTTACGTGTACGTTACTTCAAACCAGAAGGTGGTAATGCACCATTAGCATTCTATTTCGCTGGCGACTTAGTCCGTGATTATACTGATTTTGAATTGATCAGCGCGATTGCAACCATGGAAAGCTTCCAAAAAATTTATCGTCCTGAAATTTACAACACCAACTCTCCGGCAGGTGTGGAGTATCAACCAAGCTTGAGCTATGGCGATTACTCACTGACACGTATCGTTTATGACCGTGTTGAACGTGGTGAGTTGGCGGTTAAGCAAGGTAAATGGACAGAAGAAAACTTCATCAAACCATATCAAGATATTTTAAATGAATGGGCAGCAAACTTTAAGGTCGAAACAGCTGCTTAAGACATCGAATTGACACACAGACTGACGAATTTTAGAGAAAGAAGATTAGACATGGCGCTTACACAACCGAAACTTTTACTCCCAACTTCAACTGCGGGTAGCTTGCCAAAACCGTCTTGGTTAGCTGAACCTGAAAAATTATGGTCTGCATGGAAGCTTGAAGGCGAAGAATTATTAGAAGCTAAACGTGATGCTTTGAAATTATCATTACATGAGCAAGTCACTGCAGGTATCGATATCGTGAGTGATGGTGAGCAAACCCGTCAGCACTTTGTAACCACGTTTATTGAACATCTTGAAGGTGTAGATTTCGAAAAGCGTGAAACCATGCGTATTCGTAATCGTTATGATGCAAGTGTACCTTCAGTTGTGGATGAAGTTTCTCGTAAAAAAGCAGTGTTTGTAGACGATGCGAAATTTTTACGCAGCCAAACCAGTCAGCCAATTAAATGGGCGTTGCCTGGTCCAATGACCATGATTGATACACTTTTTGACGGACACTACAAGAGCCGTGAAAAACTGGCTTGGGAATTTGCCAAAATTTTGAACCAAGAAGCTTTAGAACTTGAAGCAGCAGGCGTAGACATTATTCAATTTGATGAACCTGCGTTTAACGTATTCTTTGATGAAGTGAATGACTGGGGTGTACCAACCTTAGAACGTGCACTTGAAGGTCTAAAATGTGAAACTGCAGTTCATATTTGCTATGGTTACGGCATTAAAGCCAATACAGATTGGAAACAAACTTTAGGTAATGAATGGCGTCAATACGAAGAGTCATTCCCGAAACTACAACAATCTAAGCTCGATATTATTTCACTTGAATGCCAAAACTCACGTGTACCAATGGATTTAATCGAATTGATCCGTGGTAAGAAAGTGATGGTGGGTGCAATTGATGTGGCAACCACTCAAGTGGAAACTGCAGAGGAAGTAGCAAATACGCTACGCAAAGTATTGCAATTTGTTGATGCAGATAAACTGTATCCTTCAACTAACTGTGGTATGACACCGCTAGCTCGCCAAGTGGCACGTGGCAAACTTGAAGCTTTAAGCGCAGGTGCTGCCATTGTTCGTAAAGAGCTAGAAGCTTAATCAAACGTAGTCTCGTGCGAAGCAGAACAAATCATCGCAAGGTCATTTGTCCAGCTTTATGCACGAGCACGTGATATGTACATTTGAGATGAAAGAGATGATTGAAGCAACAGACTTTAGAAATGCAATGTCTTTACTCACCACAGCAGTGAATGTTATTACGACTTTGGGTGAAACAGGTATGCATGGATTTACTGCATCTGCCGTATGTAGCGTGACGGATACACCGCCAATGTTATTAGTCTGTATGAATCAATCCTCCCGTTCACATGCCCATTTTGTTGAAAATAAAGTCTTGGCTGTAAACGTACTAAGTACTCAGCATGAACAGCTTTCAAATGCTTTTGCTTCAAGTAAATTCAGCTCAGAAGATCGTTTCAAACTCGGTGATTGGAGTACGATGGAAACTGGTTCACCTATTTTGAAAGATGCCTTGGTCAGTTTTGACTGTGAGATTCAAGATATTCAGCAAGTCGGTACACACAGTGTTTTCATGTGTCGTGTTCTTAAAGTTCAACAAAGCGATCAAGAAGAAAGTCTGGTGTATTTTAACCGTGCTTATCATCAAGTGGGTCAATTGGAACACGTTTAACCCAATGCCTTAATTCCTTCATCTTTTTAAAAGTTAGTCTATTGTGGAACTTATAACCTTTTTAATCATCGGTGCTTTTGCTGGTTTTGCGGCAGGGCTGTTTGGCGTCGGCGGTGGTACGATTATTGTACCACTGCTTTTTATTGTCTTTACCCAAATGGGCTATGACCCCGATGTGGTTATGCACCTCGCATTAGGCACATCTTTGGCAACCATTGTTGTAACCTCGATTAGCTCATTGATGGCGCATCATAAAACTGGTGCTGTGATTTGGCCTGTTTTTAAAAATCTAGCGCCACCTATGGCAATTGGTTGTTTTTTTGGGGCAGGTATTGCTGGTTTGATATCAGGATTACATCTACAAATCATTGTTGGCTTATTTCTGATTTGGGTCGCATATACGATGTTTACAGGTGCCAAAAAAGCAATTGACCCAACGAAAACGTTACCCTCATCAGGTCAACAAGTTGCTGCAGGTAGTGTGATTGGGGTTGCATCAGCAATCTTTGGTATTGGTGGTGGAAGTCTGACGGTTCCATATCTGAATCGCTATGGTGTGGTCATGCAGAAGGCTGTTGGAACATCTGCGGCGTGTGGGTTACCGATTGCGGTTGCAGGTGCATTAGGATTTATGATTTTTGGCATGAATGCTGAAATCAATGTGCCGAATACTATTGGTTATGTTCATATTTATGCCTTCATTGGCATCAGTATCATGAGTTTCATCACTGCAAAATTTGGTGCGAAGGCTGCACATGCCTTATCGCCAGTAATGTTGAAGAAATGCTTTGCCGTTTTATTGGTCATTGTTGGATGCTTTTTTCTTGTGAAAGGATTCATTTGACATTACGCAATGATCATTCATCATGTTAAATAGCCTGCTTCATGTGGGCTTTTAATCTTTGCTTTTAATGTATCCTTACAAGGACAATGATTTGAGTTTCTCCCAAGATGATCGAATTAAAACACTTAAGAATGCTTTCAGCTTTAAGAGAACATGGTTCTTTAGTCGCAGCTGCGAGCGATCTTTGCATTACACCTTCAGCGGTATCTCATCAGCTACGTGAGCTTGATCAGTGGATGGGTGTTGAGGTCGTGAACCGCAAGACTCGACCTATTACTTTTTCTAATGTTGGTCAACGTCTACTAAAACTAGCAGATGAGATTTTGCCACAAGTACAAATCGCACAAGCTGATATCAGTAGAATTCTGCATGGTCAAACAGGTCGAATCACATTTTCTTCTGAA
The DNA here is from genome assembly GCF_054861205.1 of Acinetobacter sp. TW_SC_4. Taxonomy (NCBI): domain Bacteria; kingdom Pseudomonadati; phylum Pseudomonadota; class Gammaproteobacteria; order Moraxellales; family Moraxellaceae; genus Acinetobacter; species Acinetobacter sp. TW_SC_4. Next base: position 167,213 of record NZ_JBSLRK010000002.1, on the reverse strand, counting down.
TGCCATAGTTGTTTCGATTGGCTTATGCCACTACTAAATCAGTATCGTATTCAATATCCAGATGTCGATTTAGACTTCGCATCAGGATTTGAAGCGAATCCACATGAGTTATTGCAAAATGGCGAATTTGACTTACTGATTACAGCAGATCCAATCGCTTTAAAAGGTGTTGAATACTTTCCGGTATTTGAATATGAATCGCGACTTGTTTTATCAACAACCCATCCATTGGTACGTGTAGAGCAAATTACCGCTAAAGAGTTAGCTGAAGAAACACTGATTACTTATCCAGTGGATAAACATCGTTTAGATATCATGTCGAAACTATTTATTCCTGCAAATATTCAACCTAAAAACATTCGAACCACTGACTTAACCCAAATGCTGATTCAGCTTGTGGCGAGCGGACGCGGTATTGCAGCGCTACCTGATTGGGTAGTGAATGAATATGAAGCGAAAGGCTGGGTCACGTCACGACGTCTAGAATGTGTTTCACCTGAAGGATTACGCCGAACCTTATATGCAGGTTTTAGAGCGGATGAAAAACAGAGAGACTATTTTGAAGGGTTCTTAAAGCAGCTTGAACGATTTTCTAAGAAACGAAATAGCTATTATGCTTAAATCTAGGCTTTTTTCCTTTACTTCAGGGTCAAAGGAGTGCTAAAAAAGTGTAGAGTAGATTTGTATGTTATTCACCAATTAAAATGTCCTGTTTTTTACCCCCCAAGAGTCAAGCACAGGATTCAGATTTCTTTGTTCAATAACAGCTTTCTGAGCTTTACGACTCGGCATACTTTTCTTGAGACGAGAACGTTTATTTTGTTTTCCAATTCTTCATGTTGATGTTAAATATGCGCCAGGACTGAACCTAACCGTTTATTCTCAACAATCTCTCACTGATTCAGCTGACTTAATTTATCGAAGAGGCTGTAGTTGAGCTTTCGACCATCACACATGATGGCTACAGTACCTCCGGGTATTCCAGAAACTCAAGATATTTACTGATCAGCCTCTGATTTTCTTCTGTCTTCTCTAGGAGATATACGCATTTATCATAAGTAATGGTCAGGCTATTCGTGACTCTACGGGGTTCACGCCAAGTAAAAATATCATCCAGTTCAAGATCAGATTCGGTTAATGGCTTATGCAGGTTCTTTGAGTTTCGCGCACATTTGGCAAACTTCTCTGATTAAACTGCTCAATGAAGCAGGTTAGCCAGGCATTCGCTTCGGCAATCGAACTGATGCCTTCCCAGACGTATCTCCTTGATCAAACGGTTTTGAAGGGTTCTATCGCGTTCTACGCGACCTTTGGCCTGTGGTGAGTTGCCAAAGATAATATCAATGTTTAACTCATTCAGAATCCGGTTAAATTGCGTGATCTGGCTGTCCTGCCTGGATTTCTGCTTAACTCTGAATACCAAATGTTTGTCGCTATAAAAGTCCAGAGGTTTGCCGTATTGTTCAATGTAGGCTCGGGTTGAAAGCATGTAATCAAAGGTCATTTCAGCCTCACAAAAGCACAGATGCAACAGCTTTCCAGCGGCATCATCGATATAAACCAGCAAGCAGCATTTTACAGCTCGACCTTCAAACCAGTCATGGTATGAGCCATCAATCTAGATCAGCTCACCGAAGCAATCACGGTTATAGCGTGGCTGGTACGGACGTTTCATGCGCTGATCTCGATCCACAGGTCATTGGGCGTCATCCAGCGCCGAACGAACCGTTTCTACCGGGATATTCGGGTCAAATATGCTGCTGAGCTTCTCATGCGCCAATTTAGGTCCAAAGCCCAGCAGATGTTCAGAAATAATGGAAAGACATTTTGATTTTAACAGGACGTCATGGCGACGATGGCCAGGTTGACCACGACTGGCATGCGCCAGACCTGAAACCCCATCTTGATTAAGCTTCTGCAATAACCGGGTAATTTGACGGGTAGAAAGATTCAGGATTTCAGCAGCACGGACCTGGATAATACGATGATCTCAAACGTCTTACAGAACTGCAAGACTTTGAATCTCTTTATCAGACATAGTGATTAGCATCTATATTTCATATCCAGTCCATGATGATAAAAACCATCATAAACTAGACATTTTAATTGGTGAATAACAGTGTTAAAATTCTCTTGAAAACTCAAAGCTGTAGTTTATTTTTTGCCCCATCCCCCCAAAGTGGGCTTTTTTTATGATTTTTCACGTTCTACGTTTATTATTTAATCAAATTTTCACGACTTTTTTCATATTAGTTAAATAATTATGGTTAATCATAGGGTCTAAAAAAACGGCTCTAAAAGCCACTTTTTCGGTGCTAACTCAACATGCCCTAGAATAAGAATATGCTTATTGTTTTGCCTAGGAGTAGTCAATTCGTCATAGTTTGACTCAGTCTCTGACCGAGGATCTGTTGCTATATTCATATTACTAGATTCATTTAGTTTACTAGTATTTTCTTGTCTTGACTGTTCTAAGGTGCCTTTAAACTCAATTCTATGAGTGAGATCTTCAATATGTTGCACTAAAGAGCTTTCTCTTTGATTTGCTAAATCTAACTGATTTTTAAGTAAAGAAATTTGATCTTTTAGAACATTTTCGATCTCTGATTGTACACGTACTGGGCACCAGTTGGATTCCCATAAACTCTTGTTAATTTAGATAGATCTATGAGTACGTGACTATCCCTACAGTTCTTTATCATGATGGATAAAATCCACCATTATTTGTGTGGGCATTCGAGCTCCGCCTGGGTGAAAAAAGCGGCTGCTTTACGTAGAGTTTCATTGGCTCTTTGCAATTCTTTATTGCCACGTTTGAGTTGTTTAATACGTTCTTGATCTGAAAGTTGCTGTACTTTGGCTGGATTCTGTTGACTCAAATGCTTCTGATGCCAGAAACGTAGTGTTTCAGAAGTACAGCCAATCTTGGGAGCAATTGCTGTGATTGCAGCCCAAGTAGAAGTATAATCTTTTTCAGATTCAATAGACCTCTTGCAAAAATCATTTTTTAATCAATTCCATGTTGTAAATTGCAGTAATCAAATTAAGGCGTAAACCCATCCGTTTACGCCGATTGCGATAACGCTCAGCAAGAATTCTAAAGGTCTTTAATTTGCCATTTACGTGCTCAATTCGGATACGTCGTTTTCCAATTTCACGATTGATTTGCTTATGTAACAGCGTCAATGGCTTATTTTTGCTTGATCTAAAGGGAATAAGGCCGTTCACTCCCAGTCGATTCAAACCTTGATAGCCTTTATCTACAAGCAATAATGCCTTGTATTTTTGTTTTTTACGCTGTTTTTTAAATAACTCAAAATCATGCACGCTGCCATGTGCAATGGCTGTTGATATAATTTGGCCAGTCTCGTAGTGAATCGTCAGCTGGGCTTTGATCGTATGACGTTTTTTCTTGCCGCTATAGTACTTTTTCTATTTTTTTTTGGACGTTCTATCGTCATTTCAGTGGCATCAATCACGATAACTCCCCAATCTGCACCTTCGCCTTGTGGTAACTTTTTAGGTAAATAAAATTTATCGGACTTTATTAAAAGGTTTTCAATCTTTTGAATAATGCGTGAAGCGCTTGATTCATGGATACCATAGGTCATCGCAATATAGAAAAGTATGCGATATTCGCGCCAATAGCTTAAGGTCATCAACAGCTGATCTTCAAGCGAAAGTATTGAGGGTCTTCCTCGTCGACTATCACTTTGAGCGGCTCTCAATACTTCAAGCATTTCTGCAAAAGTTGAGGGTTGTATTCCGACAAGTCGTTTAAACTGCTGGCTTGGCAGTATTTTTTACTTTTGAGTAGTTCATGCAACAATGATAACCAAATACGGCTTATTGATCGGTACGAAAAACGACTACCAGGTTAGTCATTTTTTGATTTATGCAAGAGATCTAATCAATAATTGAACCGTTCTACCTCTAATTTCAGGGGTATATTTTGGTTTTGTCATCGGGACACTAGGCTTCGCTACATCTTGCGAAACAATACTTTATCTCATCTCAAGAAAGTTGGTCTCCGACAAACCCGGTAAGGTTCAGACAGACTTCACTCTGAGGCTGACTATAATAATAGATGATATTTGTCTAGGAGAGTGATGGCAGTCAACAGGCACTTTTTATGTTCATTCCTATGCAAGATTGTAAGCTGAAATCTACAACTTGGAGTTGATTAAAAACTGATCTATGACGGAATTAGGTCGACCACTTACCCACGTTACGTCTTAAATTTGGCTCAATTAAGGGGCGCTTTGCCTTTCAAATCTTTGTGCAATAAAACCGATGCTTACTAATAACCTTACTGATAAATACAATTTAATATTAAACAATGGCTTATATTTTTTGATGTCTTAGGATTAGATTTGAAATTAAAATATGTCTGAGTTTTTGTAGTTCTCAGATTATTTTAAGTCATTTTTAAGATTCAAATTTTAGGCTAAAGCATATTAAAGTCTTCGAACTTAAAAAATGCTTAAACTGACTTCTTTTCCAAGCTTTCTTCAAATCAAACCAATTCGTTTAGCAAGATTTAATCTGATGCTCGCTATTTGGTTGGGATTAGTTTTGAATTTTTCTTTTTATCAAAAAATTCATCAACTGACGCCCCATAGCAATTTCAAAGCATGGGCATTATTAGCTACGACAGTCTTGGTTGTTATTGGCTTTTATTATCTGGTATTACAATGGCTTATCTGGAAGTGGAATGCCAAAATACTAGCCAGTATTCTGATCATTCTGGGTGGCTTTAGTGCTTATTTTGTTAATAGTCTAGGTATAGTCATTACCCCAGACCAGATCCAGAATATGTTACAAACTGATGTTCGTGAAATTCGGGATCTTTGGTCAATACGATTAATTATCTGGACATTGGTATTTGTCATTTTCCCACTCTTTATCGTGTGGATACTTAAAATTCAGCCTGTATCATTGGGGCGTCAATTGTTGCATAAAAGTTTGAGCAGTGTACTTTCACTCGGATTAATACTCAGCTTATTATTCTGTTTTTATGTCGATTATGCTGCCATCTTTCGTGAGCATCGTGACCTGAAAGGGATGATCTCCCCACAAAACAGTATTGCATCTACATTATCCTATTATAAGAAAAAAGCCCCTAAAGCAAATTTGCCATTGGTGACCTTTGGTGAAGATGCACATCTACTTCAGCAGACTCAAATGCAAAGCAAACCTAAATTGATGGTGCTGGTAGTAGGGGAAACTGCACGTGCTGAGAGCTTTGCTCTAAATGGCTATGCACGTAATACAAATCCTGAACTGAGCAAACTGCAGGTGATAAATTTTAATCAAGTCAGTTCTTGCGGAACTGCCACAGCTGTTTCAGTACCTTGTATGTTTTCAGGGATGACACGTCAAAACTATGATGAACAGTTGGCTAGCCATCGTGAAGGATTACTAGATATTGCTCAGCGTGCTGGTTATCAAGTGACTTGGATTGATAATAATTCTGGCTGTAAAGGTGCCTGTAACCGGATTCAAAATTATCAAATTCCCATTCAACTGAAACAAAAGTGGTGTGATGCTGAAGGTGAATGTTTTGACGAAATATTGGTAGATAGTCTGAAAGATTATTTGTCACATCTCGATAAAAATAATCAAAAACCACAGTTGATCGTTCTGCACCAAATGGGCAGCCACGGTCCGGCTTATTTCAAACGCTCCAAATCACCATACCAACCTTTCCAACCAACCTGTAATACCAATGCCATTCAGGGCTGTAGCGCCGATGAGCTAAAAAATAGCTATGATAATTCTATTGTCTATACAGATTATGTCCTTGCTCAGATGATCAAAACGTTGCAGGATCAAAAACAATATCAAACTGGTTTCTGGTATCTGTCTGATCATGGTGAATCTACCGGAGAACATGGTCTATATCTGCACGGTGCCCCTTATAGCATAGCACCAACGCAACAGACCCATGTTCCAATGTTGATGTGGTTTTCAGAGTATTGGCAACAGTACAATACCCAGCAGGTCAACTGTCTCAAAGCACAAACCGGTAAGATGCACAGTCAGGATAATCTGTTCCCGAGTTTATTGAGTTTGCTGGGTATAAAAACGCAAGTGATTGAAGCTAAAAATGATATGCTTGCACAATGCTCATCATCATTAAAGAACAGAGCTTGAGATGCATAAAATATTGATTATTGAAGATGACTTCATGATTGCCGAGTCAACTAAAACATTGCTCAAGCTCCATCAATTTGATGTGCACTGGGTCAACAATGGTATTGATGGCTTAAAACAGCTACAACAGCAAAATTATAATATTGTCCTACTAGATCTGGGTTTGCCAATGATGGATGGTATGCTGGTACTTAAAAATATCCGTCAAAAGTTCCCAAGTTTACCTGTCCTGATTATTTCTGCTCGAGATCAGCTACAAAACCGGGTAGATGGACTGAATGATGGGGCAGATGATTACTTAATTAAACCTTATGAATTTGACGAGCTACTGGCACGTATTCACGCTTTAATGCGTCGAAGTGGAAGTATAAATATTGAGAAAGATACTAATAAGAAGTTATTACACAGTGGTTTGGAATTGGATATTGAGCAACACATCGCATTATTTAACGGACAGGCTATCGAATTATCTAATCGAGAATGGTCTATTCTCACCGCACTATTAACGTATCCAAACAAAATTTTTTCTAAAAATGATTTAGAAGACAAACTTTATGATTTCGATAGTGATGTAAGTAGTAATACTGTGGAAGTCTATATTCATCATCTGCGGGCCAAATTAGGGAAAGACTTTATCCGGACGATTCGTGGACTAGGATATCGCTTAGGGTAAAGCATGATGAAAAAACGCTATTCCTTGCAAAAACGTCTAATTATTTATATTTCATTGTTTAGCGTAGTATTAGGCTGTGTACTAATCTCTGCGGCATACCGGATTGCACTTGAAGAAATTAATGAAGTCTTGGACAAACAGATGCAAAGTCTCGCAGAGCGCATTGCAGAAAATCATCCTGAACCGCTACAAAGCGAGATTGATTTAGGAAAACAGTATAGTGAAGAAGATTTATTTGTAGATATTTGGTCTTATACAGATACTACATTACATCCACAGGATGTTTTGGTTGCATCGGTCAAGAAAGCAGGATTCTATACACATCAAACCCCATACGGAACCTGGCTAACTTATATCATTCCTGGAGACCAATTACAGATCCAAGTAAGCCAGCAAAAAAATGTCCGGCAAGATCTAGCATTGGAGCTCGCAGTGAATATGCTTCTCCCTTATGTACTATTTCTTCCTTTTGCTATATTCGGTTTAAGCTGGGTAATTCGGAGAAATTTTCAGCCTCTTATTGATTTTAAAACAGAATTGGCCAGCCGTAAGGCTCAAGAATTAAAACCAATTGAAATGAAAGAATATCCTTTGGAGCTAGAACCGACCATTCAGGAAATGAATTACCTGTTTGGCCGTATTTCCTTAGCCCAACAAGAGCAGCGTCAATTTGTAGCAGACTCTGCACATGAACTACGTACACCACTGACAGCTTTAAATTTACAGTTACAGATCTTATTACAGCAATTTCCACAAAGTGATGCCTTGCACAACTTGAGTCTGGGCATCTTAAGGATGCAACATCTGGTAAATCAACTGTTAAGTTTGGCTAAACAGGATGTCACAGAAGGTTTAACTGAGCCTGTACAATCCCTGTCTCTGAATCAAATGACAGTCGCCTGCATTGAGCAGTTGATCCAGCTGGCACTACAAAAAGAAATTGATTTAGGAGTAGAACAACAGCAAGAATTGTTGATTCAGGGCCAGGCCTCAGCCCTACACTCGATTATTTATAACCTGATTGATAATGCAATTAAATACAGCCCAGAGCATGGCGTGATCAATGTATCGATATTGCAGCAAGGTCAACAGGCGATTCTACAGATAGAAGATAGTGGAGCAGGGATTGATCCAGCGCAATTTAACCAAATTCGTCAGAGATTCTATCGGGTTCATAACCATGCTGAAATTGGTAGTGGTTTAGGTCTATCAATTGTGGATAAAGCAACTGAACGTTTGGGCGGTACTTTAGAATTTTCAAAAAGTAGCAGCTTAGGTGGTCTGTGTGTACAAGTGAAATTTGCCTTGGTCGAAGCCTAAATAGATAGACTTTTGTCTTTTAGGTATTAAGGCTGTTTGATGCTAGCGAGCAAGGAAGCGTTTTTTTCAACTGGCATTTTGTGGCTAAATAAAACATAACCAATGATATTAATGCACCAAATCACCCAGCCAGTCCACAGGTTGTGACTCAGGAAATGTGCCCCTCGCATCATTTGTGCCCAGCCCATAGCGAAGCCTAAGATCGCTGCAGCGATTAGAAAAAAATAAGCCCGCTGACGGTTTACAGTGCGATAAACAAAATAGCCTGTCATTAATGCAAAACCACTAGATGCATGTCCACCAGGAAAACAATGTCCAGCGGTAGCACTGAAATCCCATAAAAACCCATTAGATGTAGGTGTTACCATATCCCAAGGACAGGCATGAACTGACTGGGATTTGATAATTCCGATTATCCCAGTTGTAAGCACTACCATTATAAAGAAATAACCTAATTCCCAACGCCTCTTATGCCAAGATTGCCATTTTAGTGCGACCATCCAACCAATGAATAGCACTATATAAACTAGAATTAACAGATCTTTGATATAACGATGATTTAACTCTGCCAGTGCCCAATCTTGCCGGAGGGGAAATTGTCCCTGACCATCGATAAATGGATAGATTAGTTTTAAATCAATGACTCCACCCACATCAAAAAAATTCCAGAGAAGCAAAAAACTGAAACTCAGTAGCAATATTTGATTCAGTAAAAAACGAGATCGTTCGGACGACATTTTAAATATTCCATTCTTGTCGTTGTAGCAGAAATGAGATCAAAACGAATGACCGATTAAAATGATGCCCCAAGTTACGGTAATTAAAATGAGTGCGACAAACTGGGCGGCACTGCCCATATCCTTAGCATTTTTGGATAACTCATGCTGTTCTATGGAAATACGATCCACTACTGCCTCAATTGCTGAGTTAATCAGTTCAACAATCAGTGCTAGCAGGCACACAGCCACCATGAGTGCTTGCTCAGCTAGACTCTGTGATATCCAAAAACTAAGAGGAATCAAAATCAGGTTAATCAGCACGATCTGCCGAAAGGCTGCTTCAGTTAGGAAGGCTGTTTTAAGGCCGGTCGCGGAATAACGAGCAGCATTGAAAATACGTTGTGTTCCGGAAGTACCTTTGTAGAGTGAACGATCGGGGGACATAGAAGTGATTCAGTTAAGATGATATTTGATTAATTTAAATTTTTAACCTTAAAACTCCCTTAAAAATGGATGATTATTTGATTGTTTTGGCGCAAAAAATGGCTTAACCCACTTCAATAGTTTTTAATTTCTTGAAATGCTCTAAGGTATCCCTCATTACACATCTTCTTAAAAATCATCAAAAGTAGTAACTAATATCATGATTAGACTTCTTGCGTTAGTCAAAATTTAAACAGCCCAAAGCTACATTTTATAAGGTTTTAGCCAATTCAAAAATTAGGTAAAATGATACTTTCGCAAGAGGTATAGAGGTGGATCAGGAAATTTGAACAACACTTATAAGTGATATTTTGCTCCCCAAATGATGTTATAAACATCAATATATGGAGTATTTTATGGCACGTAGACCAAGAAGAAATCATTCAAATGATTTTAAAGCTAAGGTAGCACTTGCTGCGATTAAAGCAGAAAAAACACTTGCTGAATTGAGTTCTGAATTTGATGTTCATCAAAACCAAATTATCGACTGGAAAAATCAACTGATTTCAGCTTCCTCGCAAGCTTTCGATCAATCAAAAGCTCCAACAGAACCACCCATCGATCTAAAAAAACTACATGCAAAAATCGGTGAGCAGGCATTAGAAATTGATTTTTTAGAAGGTGTGTTGAAGAAACTGGGCCGCTTCAACCACAAAAGTTAATCGATGACTCACTTCAGATTTCAGTATCTAAGCAAGCTCAGCTGCTGAAAGTCTCCCGTGGTTGTTATTACTATCGCCCAAAACCTGTGAGTGCATCAGATCTGAAGCTGATGCGGTGTATGGATGAGTTACATATGCAATACCCTTTTGCAGGTAGCCGTATGATGCGTGATTTGTTGAATCGTCAAGGACATCATATAGGACGACGTCATACACGTACTTTAATGAAGAAAATGGGCATTAATGCGTTATATTGCAAACCAAATTTAAGCCAGGCTAATCAAGCTCACCGCAAATATCCATATCTGCTCAAAGGATTGGCTATTCAGCGCAGTAATCAAGTGTGGTCTACGGATATAACGTATATCCCTATGGCAAAAGGCTTTGTTTATTTATGTGCTGTGATTGATTGGCATAGCCGCAAGGTACTTGCGCATAGAGTATCGATTAGTATGGAGGTTACATTTTGCATAGAAACATTAAATGAAGCTATTGAAAAATATGGTCGACCTGAAATATTTAATACAGACCAAGGCAGTCAGTTTACCAGTGATGCATTTATTGATGTATTGAAATCAAATGGCATTCTAATCAGTATGGATGGTAAAGGTCGATGGGTAGATAATGTGATGGTTGAACGATTATGGCGGAGCGTTAAATATGAAGAGGTGTATCTCAAAGCTTATAGCAGTGTCACAGATGCGAAAAAGCAATTGAGTGCATATTTTGAGTTTTATAATCTGAAACGACCTCATTCGAGTCTAGACAAAATGACACCAAATGAGTTTTACTATGATCAGCTACCCCAACAAAACAAGGTGGCTTAACTAGAGCGGAATATCACTTATAAATACGCTTTTAGTTGTTCAAACATGTGGGACCACCTCTTATATTGTTCAAGGAGTAGGTCAGCTATTTGGTTAAGGTACTCGAGTATTTTTGTCATTCAGAATCGACTCATTAATCCTTTGTTTTTTTCTGTCATTTTCTATCTTAATGGCTAAAGCTAATATAATTATTATTATGATAAGAATGCTTATTTTGCCCTTCATTTGTATACTTCTATTAGAAATAACTTAATAAATATTAGCATCTCAGCTCGAGATCTTAAAGTAGGATTCAAACCATATTTTAAAATAGAGTCACTTTGCACTTAATGTAATACAATTCTTGAAAAATTCTAATAATTAAAAATTTAATCAAACGAGTGATTTGAAAGTCAAAAGATTTAAAAATTCTAAAGCATAGACTTGAATAATGCGATGATCTCGAACGTCTTGCAGAACTGCAAGACGTTGAATTTCTTTGTCAGACATAGTGATCAGCATCTATATTTCATATCCAGTCCATGATGTTTAAACCACCATAAACTAGACATTTTTATTGGTGAGAATATAGACACTTTAAATGGGTTCTAACAAACTCTGGAGCTTTCGTATAAGGTGTATTATGTTAATTTTAGAAAATCTAAGAAATTAATATTATTTTAAACTAAAATAATTTAAAAGATACTCCCTAACAAAAGAGATATTCGGTTTCGGTACACCTCTGTTCCAAACTAAATAGAGCTGGTTCTCTGGTGCTTCAATTTTATTGTTGATTGCTATCAACTTTCCCGTTCTAAGTTCTTCTTCACAATGATAATCAGGTAGCACCGACCAACCATGTCCAGCTATTAAAAGTTGTTTAATAGCTCTTAAGTCAGGAACAATGCATGATGCAATCATATTAATCTTAGTTTTAAATAAGGCTGACCAAACTGTTCTTATTAAAGGTAAATCTTCATCATAAGAAATTAATGGTATCTGTGTTAAAACATCCTTATTAGGCTTCTTACCAATTTTATTACTCAGGTTTGGAGCATGCACCAATAAGAATTTTTCAGTAATTAATGGTAAAAATTCGAACTTTTCTTCATTAGGCTTAGATGCTGTAACTGCTAAATCGATTAGCTTATCTTCTAGAAGCTCATATATTCTGTTTTTATTACCTGTTTGACAACGGATATTGAAACCTTTCTCCATCAACGAAATAAAAGGTGATGTTAAGCAGTAATATATAAAATCTGCTGGAGCAGCTAGAAATATTATCCCACCAGACACGTCACCTAATTTAAAGGAAGATAGCTTTAGTTCAAGTGCATCAACATTAGATGCTATTGACCGAGCTAATTCATCAGCGGCAATAGTAGGTTCAACACCACGTGGCTTACGTATAAAAAGCTTCTTGCCAATAAAAGCTTCTAAAGACTGAATATGTAGTGAAGCAGCGGGTTGAGTTATTGATAAATTCTCTGCTGCTTTTGAAAAAGATTTTGATCTATATACTTCTAGAAAGGTCCTTAAATGGGTAAGACGGCTCATAAGTTTGATCATTCAGATATTTCTTTAATATTGATTTTAAGTTATCGAAAATAAGAAAAGTAGAAAAAAATCGATAGATTTTTTTCTACTTCATAACTTAATTTTTTTTAATTTGAACCATTAAAATTACGAGGCCAATAATAGCTAAACAAGCGCCTGTAATGCCTGTATAGATCAAACCGACATGGCTGATAGTCAAGGCACCTAGTGTTGATCCCAGTGCAATTGCAAAGTTAAAACCAGCAATATTCAGACCTGATGCAATACTATCTGAATTAGGTGCATGTTTTTTTGCAATCTCCATTAATCTAGCTTGCAGAGTAGGCACTGAACCAAAAGTAAATAGGCCAAGTAAGGATACAAGAATAAGCATCATCACTGCAGAATGTATAAATAACCACATACTTAAGGTACTAAGGGCAATACCCACAATAATTACAATATTGGCTTTATTTGTACCAACTGCATCTGTAATTTTTCCACCTAGCATATTACCAATTGCAGCAAATATACCAAATAAGAGAGTGTATACAGGTATTGAAGTTACATTAACTTCTGTCACTTCAATAAGCATTGAAGCAATATAGGTATAAGCAACAAAAGATCCAGAGAAAGCAAATACCGTTACTAAGGCTCCATATATTAATTTGGAATTTAATAAACTTAGAAGCCCTTGTTTAATACTATATTTCTGGTCTAAATCAGTAATTAAAGGATCTTTCATACCAATAAATAATCCTAAAAACCCGAAAGCACCAAATATTGCAATCAATAACAATGCTAAATGCCAATCAATAATACTGCCTAGATAAGTACTAAAAGGAACTCCTATAGCCATTGCGATGGTGAACCCTCCAAATACAATGGCTACTGCACGACCTTCACGTCCATGACCTGCTAGTTTAGCTGCTGTACTTGCAGCAACAGCTAAGAATAAACCATGTCCCATTCCTGCAATAAATCGGGCAATAATCATTAAGGTTAAGTTAGTTGTTAGAGCGGTAATTAAACTACCTAGAGTAAAAATAACGGTGGTCATTAACATGACTTTCTTTCGTGACCAACCATTTGTTAAGAGAGTTACTATAGGTGCTGAGAATGTAGCTCCTAGTGTATAAGCAGTAACAAGTGAACCGATTTTTTCAACATTAACTCCTAAACTTTTTGCCATCACATCTGTGATACCAATTGGTACAAACTCCGCTAGACCTAAAGCAAAAGCCGTTATTGTAAAGATGTAGATAATGAATGGCATTTTTAAACTCATATTTAAATATATGAGAAGTTTAATTTCTATAAATACATAAAAAAAATTATAATATTTATATTAAATATAAAAAAAATTATACCTATTAATAAGAGCTATATCGGCTATTTAACATAATGGGCGTTATACGAAATTTTCAAAAAAATACAGTAAAAATGGGAGCTTAAGGCTCCCATTCTTGACTTCGCATAAGGTGTATTATGTTAATTTTAGGAAAACTAAATACTCTTTTGATTCATACTTCTTTAAAAACTTTTTTTCTAAGCCATAGCGAAACCGTGACTAAGGCAATCAATACAGGCACTTCAACAAGCGGTCCAATCACTGTTGTGAAAGCTACAGGTGAAGCTAATCCAAAAGTGGCAATCGCCACAGCCAGTGCTAATTCAAAATTGTTGCCTGCCGCTGTAAAGGAAATAGCAGTCGTTTTAGGGTAATCGTTACCCATCCACTTACTCATAAAGAAGCTGATGAAGAACATTGCAACAAAATAGATCGATAAAGGAATAGCGATTCTAAGCACGTCTAGAGGAAGGCTAATCACTTCATTACCTTTAAGACTGAACATGGCTACAATCGTGAATAAAAGCGCAATAAGGCTGATTGGGCTAATCTTTGGAATAAACTTAGTTTGATACCAATCCAAACCTTTCTGTTTGACTAAAATCAGCCGGGTTAAAAAACCAAGTAAGAATGGAATACCTAGATAAACCAGAACAGCATGGGTAATGGTCCAAAAACTTACATCAATGATTTGTGCTTCTACCCCAAAGAATGGCGGTAAGAAGGTCAAGAACAACCAAGCATAAGTACTAAAGAACAAGATCTGGAAGATACTGTTAAACGCAACCAAGGCAGCAACATATTGATTATCCCCACATGCCAGACCATTCCAGACGAGGACCATCGCAATACATCGAGCTAAGCCTATGAGAATTAGGCCAGTCATATATTCAGGATAGGTGTGCAGAAAAATGATTGCCAAAGCAAACATTAGACAAGGTGCAATGATCCAGTTTTGAACAAGAGATAATGTAAGGGTTCGCTTGTCCTCAAAGACTTTAGGCAAGGTTGCATAGTCAACTTTGGCAAGTGGGGGATACATCATCAAAATAAGCCCTATTGCGATAGGGATATTCACTGAATTAATGCTTAATTGATCTAATACAACAGATGTTTGAGGGAAAAACACCCCAATACCTACGCCTAATGCCATGGCAATGAAAATCCATAGAGTTAGGTTTCGATCTAAGAATGAGAGCTTTGATGCGGACATTGAATTACTCGCATTGCATAGAGATAGATAAGTTGCTCGCAGGTTTATTCAGTACTTCATCATTTAAAACATTGAGAACTGCATTTACCCATTCTGGTAAATCAGGATTTAATCGGTAGTACATCCATTGTCCTTTGCGCTCATCTAGCAAAATTGAAAGGTTACGGAGTAAAGCCAAATGACGAGAAATTTTAGGTTGGCTCAGTTGTAATATCTCTGTGATTTCACAAACACATACATTTTGTCTTTTTAAAATAATTTTTAAAATATCTAGACGTGTCGGGTCAGATAGGCATTTAAAGAAATCTGCTTGATCCATAATCTATACTCTTATATATGCTATTGCGAATATACGTATATCCATATATAAATGCAATATTATAAAGTCCTGAGTAAGTCCAATGTCATCAAAAGTTAAGATCTATCATAATCCAGCGTGCGGAACATCAAGAAATACACTGGCGCTAATTCGAAATACCGGAGAAGAACCCGAAATTATTGAGTATCTTCTCAACCCTCCAAGTAAAAGTGAACTCATTAATTTAATTGAGAAATCAGGTCTCTCTGTACGTAAAGCTATTCGCAAAAACGTGGAACATTTTGAAGCTCACAACTTGGATCAGCAGCACTGGACAGATGAACAGCTCATTAATTTTATGCTTGAGTATCCAATTTTAATTAACCGTCCATTTGTTGTGACTGAACTGGGCGTAAAACTATGTAGACCATCTGAACTCGTTTTAGATATTTTGTCTGCGCCTCAATTAGGAGCTTTTATCAAAGAAGATGGTGAAATAATCATCGATAAAAATGGTAAGCGGATTAAATAAATCCGCCTCATTTAACATAATGGGAGGGGGAGATTAAGCTAAAATTAGGGTTTTAATTTAGAGAGGCTTTGTTGCACAAACCTATCTCTAAAGGCTTATTCCCTAATATAATTTTCGAATGAATAAGCCTACACCTAAAATCTACCGTACAACCAATTGGTCCACATATAACCAAGCTCTCATTAATCGTGGGAATATTGCCATTTGGTTTGATCCAAAAACACAATGGTATGCTCAACCCAAAAGCAAACATGGTCGAAATCAAACTTATTCCGATACTGCCATCCAATGCTGCTTAATGATTAAATCCATATTTCGTCTTTCTCTACGCATGGTCACTGGCTTTGTGCAAAGCCTCATTAAGCTTTGTGGTTTAGATTGGACAGCACCAGATTATTCCGCCATTTGCAGAAGACAAAGGTATATTGATATTTCGATTTGTTATCAAAAAAGTAGTGATGGACTGCATCTACTCGTAGACTCCACTGGCTTGAAATTTTTAGGTGAAGGCGAATGGAAACGCAAGAAACATCAGCCTGAATATCGTCGACAATGGCGTAAACTACATATTGGTATAGATGCGAAAACCCTACAAATACTAGCAGTTCAGCTCACAGCGAATAATGTGAGTGATTCACAAGTCCTTGGGGATTTACTTGATCAAATTCCACAAGATGAGCAGATTGACTCTGTTTATACCGATGGTGCTTATGACACAAAACAATGCCGTCAGGTCATTGCAGATCGGCAAGCGCATGCTGTGATTCCGCCAAGAAAAAATGCGAAACCTTGGAAAGATACAAAGATCAGCTCGTTAGAGCGAAATGAATTACTTCGAACAGTTAAACGTTTAGGCAGGACACTATGGAAAAAATGGTCAGGCTATCATCGGCGAAGTTTGGTCGAAACTAAGATGCATTGCATCAAATTATTGGGGGATAAACTCAGTTCGAGAAACTTCCAAAGCCAAGTCAATGAGATGCATGCACGTGTAGCAGTATTAAATAAATTCACAGAGTTAGGCCGACCTCACACCCAAGTTGCCACTTAAATTTGAGTAGATATGGGAAATCTTAATTTTTAAATCTTTGTGCAACAAAGCCACTAGATACTATAATTGGTTGCTCATGGAGAGTAGTATTTTTCGGATGGATTTTTATATATGCCAAATTTTGTGATTGATAAGATTGAACGAAAAGCCGCATTAGACGTGTTAAAAAAATTTACAGTTAGAAAACTTGGATATTCCCTAAGACGAGCAGATATTTTTTTCCTTCAGCATAAGGATGAATATATGACGGCTCACTTTAATATAGGTTTAGATGATTTGTATCTTCGATTTGGAGATTGTCGACATGCAGCTCCAGATCACAAATCTATTGTTGTTGCGAGAATTGGGTTTCGTCAGACAAAAAGGGGGCATGGTACTGAATTGCTGAAAGTACTTTGTATGTTTGGCCAAAGATTTGGTTATGAATTTTTGCAAGTAGAATGCCCTAATCCTGATTGTCAGGCGTTCATGAGAAAATTAGGGTTTAAAGATACTCATATTCTACCTATTGGCGAATTGAGAAATTCTATTCAAGAATATGAGCTGTTGAGACAGACCGAAGCTAATTGCGTATAAGAGATTTTATGTTTTGCGTATAAGAGATTTTATGTTAAATATATAGTTATTAGAACAAATAAATATGAATATAGCTTTAAGTATTATCTAAAAGTATACTAAACTTAAAAGCTATACTTAATTAATTGTAAGTGAATGAAATTATTTTTATTTATTAAAAAAAAACTTGATTTAACTCTTAGAAACCTAATACTTTTTTTAGCAGTATTTTCTGTATCTACCCTTTTTATTATTTCTTTAGTTGTTAGTTATCAAATAGTAAAAAATCAACTTATCAATAATTCATTATCATTAAACTCTGAATATGCAAATAAAATTGCAACAAGTACTGATAATCATTTTAAAAATATATTAACCCAACTCGATTATAGTGCAAAAGTATTAGGAAAAGATTTTGATGATGAAAGCACTAGAGAATCAGAAGTACAGAGATTAAATATGCAATCTAATTACTACAATAGCGTAGTAATTAGCGATCCTCAGGGTAGGTTGATCAACTATTCACCTAATATTTTAAACATTGATAAAAACAAAGTACAAAGCACATTAGGAATTAATAACTCAATAAAAAATAAAAAGCCTTATATCTCTACACCTTATCTTTCTATTAGAAAGAATATGATTATTTTTATTTCTCAGCCGATTTATGATAGTAAAAAAAACTATAAGGGATTTATTGGATCTACTATTTATTTAAAGGAAAAAAATATTATTAATCAGATGTTAACTACATCTGAAAGCTATAAAAAAAGCTATATGTATGTCATTGATGGAAATGGTCAGATAATTTTTCATCCTGATCATAAAAGAGTTGGGGATATAGTAAAAAATAACAATGGTTTAGAATATATAAAAAAGCAAAAAGTTGGAAAAATTCGCCTGATCAATAGTAGAGGGATAGATAATCTTGCTGGATTTTCACATATAAAAACTACAGATTGGATAATTGTCTCGCAACAACCTACTATGGAATTATTAAAGCAAGCTACTTCAATTATTTATAAAGTTTCTGCTGGAATCTTTATATTCTATTTAATTATCTTTTATATCGTATGGAAATGTTCTTTTTTCATAGCATCACCTCTGCATAAATTAGCGAATATTGCTGGTTCGCTTCATCTACCAGAAGTACGGGGTGAAATTAAAACTATTTATCCATGGTATTACGAAATAGTTAAATTAAAACACGCTCTTTTACTAAGTGTTAAAAACTTTTCAATAAAAATCAATGAAATGGATCACTATGTTAACACTGACCCTCTTACTGGTCTAATGAATCGTAGGGGAATGAACTTTTTTATAACCAATCAAATGAATGAAAAAAATAATTTATCTATTTTACTAATAGATATAGATTTTTTTAAAAGAATAAATGACACATATGGACATGATCAAGGTGATTCGGTTCTAAAGTATCTTGCAAAAACTATGCAAAAAAGTTTTCGTAAAAATGACGTCTGTTGTCGTTATGGTGGGGAGGAATTTATTGTTGTGATACCTAATACTAGCCAACAAGATGTTTATGAAAGTGCTGAGCGATTTAGAAAAGAACTAGCAACACAGACCATCCCAAATGTAGGGTCTATTACAGTTTCTATAGGGATAGCTTCTTGGCCTGAAAGTTCTGAGGATATTTCAGAAGTTTTTAAAATTGCAGATAAATATCTTTATGAAGCTAAGAACAGTGGAAGGAACTGTGTAAAGTTCTAATCAATAGTTAAAAAAAATTTATACATATGAATAGGCTGGACTACTACCATTAATCGTAGATTATATCGTCTACCCTATTCGGTGTATAAAAGTATCATTATTAGAATCGTAATATCCACTAACCCAATCCTGTGCTTGACTTGGAAATGTCTGTATAGGATATTTCTACTTGGTTTTAAGGTAGGACATTTCTACTTAGGAATAACACAAAAATGGGAGTTAAAGGCTCCCATTTTCACTGTTTTTTTGAAAATTTCGTGTAAGTACCATTATGTTAAATAAGGGCCACGATTTCAAAAAATCACAGTATCATCTATTAGTAAAAGCTAGTTTGACGGCAAATAATATAAAAATTGATCCCGTAATTTGATCAATTTTTTTCAATGCTCCATTTCGATGAAGAAACTTGGAAATAGATTGCATTGAAGTAATAAGAATGACTGACCATAAAATGCCTAAACTAACATGCACACTTACCAAACTTAAAAGCCATAAGGTAGAATTTCCACTACTAGGTACAAATTGTGGTAGGAAGGAAATATAAAAGATCCCCACTTTAGGATTCAAAATATTAGTAAGAAATCCTTTTAAGAACCAGTTTTCATTTCTCATTTTAGTAGTTTTTATCTCAAAGCTTTTTCTTGGCTTGAATAGTAAACCTAAACCTAGCCATACCAAATAGATAGCCCCGACCCATTTCATTAAGTTAAAGGCTAATTCGGAGGCTGATAAGATAGCTCCCACACCCAAAGCAATTAAGATGCCCCATATTAGACATCCGGAGGCTATACCCAATCCAGCATGAAATGCTTTACGTTTATTCTCCACTGTAGCAGTTCTTATTATTAGGGCTGTATCCAATCCGGGAGTTACAGTTAACAAGATAATCGCTATAAAAAATGGAATTAGAAGCTCAAGCATACTGTCTCTATCAAACTAGTGTCAACGGCATTCTAAAATTGACCCCTTTTACCTTACAAATGGCAAAGTAAAATTGACCCCTTTGATCTCGTATTAAGTTTCAACCTGGGGCTGAATCCCAATTCTTTTTTTACCCTTCAAACGATAACTCTCACCCGATATTTGTACCACATGACAGTGATGTAATAGCCGATCTAACATCGCAGCGGTCAACGTGACATCATCCGCAAATGACTTAGACCATTGGCTAAAGGGTAAGTTACTCGTCAATATCGTACTGCCTTTTTCATAACGCTTGGCAATCACGTTAAAGAACAGATTCGCTTCTTCACGTCCAAATGGTAAATAACCAATTTCATCGATAATCAGTAACTTTGGTCCCAGTACCGCACGCTGCATATAGGTTTTCAATTTACCTTGCTGATAGGCTGTACTCAGTTGCAGCATTAAATCCGCTGCGGTAATGAACTTGATCTTAATGTTGTTCATGATGGCCTTATAGCCTAATGCCATAGATAAGTGCGTTTTTCCTACTCCGCTAGCCCCCAGAAACACCACATTTTCTGCTCTAGCAATAAAGCTCAGATTGAACAGTTCAATCACCTGTGATTTAGGGGCCCCTAGGGCATAATTAAAATCATAGTCTTCCAGGGTTTTGACTTGAGGCAGGCCTGAGAGTTTCATCAGTACCTGCTGACTGCGCTGTTGCCTGGCAGCATATTCATGCGTCAAGATTGCTTCAACAAAGTCGGCATAACTTCCATCCTGACCTAATGTTTGTTGTGCATGATGTGACCATTGTGATGCGATGGCAGGCAGATTGAGCTTTTGGCAAAGCTGCTCTATACGGTCGTATTGCAGATTCATCAGGAAACTCCTAGCAACTGATCATATACCGATAAGGGATGCTGCAAACTCTCGTAGGGCATGATATGCTGTGCTGCTGCAACAGGTACAGTGCCAGAACCTGTATCTGATTGCGGTAATGGCGTAAATTTTTGCTGCTCCTGTTGCAGTCGAACAGCCGGTTTTTCTTGCGTGGTGGCATGAATCCGCTGATTGGCGGTTTCATGCAGCCACCGGCCAATGTGGGCATTGGCGACATCAACATTTAACAGTAAACCCGAAGTCTTCAGGCTTGCTTTCAATGGCACAATAAAGCTTGATTTGAGGTATCCATTAAAGCGTTCAACTTTGCCTTTGGTCTGTGCACGGTAGGGCTTACATACGCGAGGACGAAAGCTGTATTTCTTGGCGCAGTCGAGCAGTTTGGGGTTCCATTTATGCTGCCCCTCCTGATAGGCATCCCGTTCAATCATGATCGTTTTAGCGTTATCAAACAGGATTTCTTGAGGTACTCCTGCAAAGAACTGAAATGCATTTTCTAGACCATCGATCCATGCATCGGTACGTTCATGATCATAAAATTTCACGAAAGTCGCTCTGGAATACCCTAATGTTGCGACAAAGGCTTTCAAAGTCGTGTTGTTGCGTCGAATCGTGGTGAAATCCACCTGCATTTGTTGGCCAGGTTGGGTTTCAAAACGAATGATCGGTTCCGGTTTAGCAACTGGTTTTAATGTTGCGAGATATTCCCTCAAGATCCTGATCTTTCCTGGATATCCCAACCTTAAAATTTCCTGGTAGAGCACAACAGCAGGAATCCATTCAGGATGAGCTGCGTTTACACGTTTGAGTAAATAGGGTTTATATGGATCAAGAATACTTGTTCTAGGTTGTGTACGCCGATACTGAGGTGTTTCCTTCTGCCGTAAATATTTACGTACGGTATTTCGGGACACCCCCAGTTCACGACTAATGGCTTTAATGGATTTACCTTGCTGATGAAGTATTTGGATTGTCACTGCTTGCTCCAAAGTTAACATGTTGAGCAGTCCAAAATGACCGCTATATTAACCAAGGGGGTCAGTTTTTAAATGCCGTTAGGGGGTCATTTTTACACTGCCGCTAACACTAGAAAAGTACCAATTATAAATTAAATAATTTAAGGCCAATCAGAAAAAAAATTGAAGTTCAGCTAAAGTTAACATAATACACGTTATGCGAAGTCAAAAATGAGAGTTTAAGCTCCCATTTTTATTGATGATTTTTCAGAAATTAGAGCCTAGATTTTTGTCTAGACTTCTTCAAATTTCACATAACGGCCATTATGTTAAATGGACTACAAATTAACACTAAGATATTCTTATTTTTTAATTTTGATGTGAATTTTAAATGCGTGAAGATATTGAGATTCTACTAAGTTTTTCAAACATGGTTGATAGAGTCACGAATGGTGATGTAATACGACAGAATAAAGAAGAAATTATCACTAATTTTTTAAAATCATATTATGCAGACATGTATGAAGTTGAAAAACTACATGTTGGTGATAAATATAAAAATGCAGATATGACTTATTTAATTGATTTAAAAAGAAAAATTTTTGAAAAATATTGGCATAATCATGAAGAATATTATCAACCATGTTCTGGTGGAAACAGTGCAAATTTTGATTGGGTAAAAGTCTCTAATATAAAATTGTATGAAAAAGGAGATGACTTTCAACAACTATATTTAATTTCAATTACATACAAAGGTATTTTTGAAGATATCAAGCTATATATAATCGAATATAAAGATGGAAGGCTAGGTATTCAACAAGAGTTTTTTGAAGTTATTTAAGATTAAATATTTAAACGAAATATATGAACTTAATTTCAGCAATTTTATTAAAGCAACACCCTATTAGTGGATGTATTCAAGATGGAAGAGGGAATCCTAAACCGTTTCCAATTCTTGCTATTGATGGGATTCCATTAAATGTATGGATAGATAAAAACACCAATATCATTGAAGAGACAAATACTCTTGTTCCAGCACAAGGATGGTTATATGACTTTGAAAACAATCTGTCTTTAAGTGATGCCTGGAAAATTCTAAAACCTGAAGTTTCTGAATATGGTGCTGTCTCGACAGTCGTACCAATTTTAATTTGTCCTGATGATTTAGACCTTGTGTGTAGCGTAATTATGGTTGAACAAGTTATTACAGAAACAGAGGTCACATGGATTAGATTTGGACGAAGCTGGAATCATATACACGATCTAGTTACATCAGTAATTTGGGAGAAGCCCTTTGCATCTCCTGTCTTAACATTCAAATTGAGTAATTTTGAAGAAGCATACAATAATTTAAAGAACTTAGATGAAGTCTGGAATGGGGTTATTTAACATAATGGGCGTTATGCTAACTTTAAGGAAGCCTAGACAAAAATCTAGATTCCATTTTCTGAAAAGCTCTAGATAAATTAAGGATATATCTCAATTTTTTTGATTTCGTATAAGGTGTATTATGTTCATTTTAGAAATAATTAAAAGTTTGGAAATACTAGTGAAATGCAACTTATAGAAATGGAGCCTTATTTTTGGGAACTATATGAGGATAGCGAAAATATATATCTCAATGTTCTTATAAATATGAGTGCAATTTCTTGGGAGAAAACTATCTGCCTAGATAAACAAACGATTCAGCAATATCAGACTCAAGGAAAAGGTTTTATTGATGACTTAGCTAAAAGAATTGAAAGCAGCCAATTTAGAAAAGATTATGAAAGATTTTATTCATTTCCAGATGCCTCTGCAGAACAAAAAGAGGGAATGCTTCTAGCATTTAATGAATATAGGGCTAAGCAAAATTAAAGCCATTTAACATAATGGAGCTTATACGAAATTTAAAAAAAGCCCATGTCTAAGGCATGGGGTTCGTATAATCTGTATTATGTTAATTTTAGTTTTTCTTCACTTTAAAATGAATGTCTAAATACACTAGAGAATGGTTCTATGAATATGAAAACTGAACCTTGGATTGAGGATAGTGATCCCTTAAAGCCCTATTATGGGAAATTAAGTAATCAGGAATATACCGATATTTCTAATATATTTACTTTATGGATTAATCATAATAATTATATCAATCCTTCAGTAATTTCTAAAAATAAAAAATTAAATTTATTAGATTATTCAAATAAATACAACGAAAAATGTAATCAAGACTTATACGAACTGCTATGTGAGAGCCTAAAGCAAACAGATGGATATCTCTATTGGCTACCTATAAACAATGCAAAAAATGAAAATACCTTTGCCGGATATTCTCCATTAATGATTGCTAAGACTCCAATAGAAGCCAAGTATTTAGATTATGCTTCTCGCTCTTTTCTGCAAATGCAAAATGGTGGATATGCAATTATTGAAAGCAACCTAAATTTTATAGCCCTGGTTGTTGATGGCTACTATATGCAGGTGGCATTACATTCAAACTTTATGAATGAGCAATTTCAAGAATATCTCGATAGTTGGAACGAAATCGAAAAAAAGCTTGATGAAACTACAGCACAATGCCTTTCACAAGCTTATTTCATACAGTAGAAATTAGAGAGGAATGAAGTATGTAAGGTACCTCATTTAATATAATGGCAGTTATACGAAATACACTTGTATATTAATATAAATATCAATAACTTAAAATTTTAGTCATGACCAAGAAAAGGCAAAAAATTGGCTTTTGTAATAAGTTGGTGAGTTTTTAAGCGAATCTGTAACATTTTGCCAGTAAAATTGGCTAAAAAACGATCAATTTGGCGATCGGTGCCCATTTCATGCGGATCCAGGTTCCAAAACTATCCCCAATTGCTGGGGATAAAATTTAGGCTATTTTGTACGCCTGGGCTTACGTGAATTCCGGCCCTTTGCGGCTATCCAGGATACTGGAACTTTCCTATGATGAACTCATCAGGAACAGGAAGTTCCATAACACAAAACAAGAATTATAAGTTATTGCACAGGAACCAGAGGGTAATAACAGCACATCAAGCAAAAGTAAAAAACCCTGACAGGATGTCAGGGTTTTTTATTATCTAATTTTTTAAATCAAGGTTGGATGAGCATCCAGAATGCGGATCAGCGTTGCTGCTGGGCCGAGGTTAGTGAGAGATTGAGATTCCTGTTAGCAAATAACAGTTACACAGAATTTTGACTGGGTTCTAATATTAAACCCAGTCAAAACAGGTATTAACTTATAAACTCAAAACCAACTTGAACAGCATAAAGACCACCGTTTATAATTTTTGACAGTTTTGTAATAATGCGTAGCCACCTTTAGATTTTTTTAAATCTAACAGAGAGTAGACCACTGAGTCTCCAAACACGCCATCATTAGGGTCTGTTGACATTTACTGTTCATAATTAAACCTATAAAGGTAGCCATAAAAATATACAGGCTAAGGCAACAGAACTTTGATAATTTCTTTTGAGCTTGTCATATCGAGTAGCTATTCCTCTAAATTGCTTTAATCTACAAAACATATTTTCAACTAAATGCCTGATTTTATATAAATACCAGTCCATATGATCATTGTTCGATTGGCTATTTATTTTCTTTGGTATATTCGCTTTTGTCCCTGTTTTTCTGATCTGTTCACGCAGTGGTTCTGAATCATAGCCTTTATCTGCGCAGACCACTTTTGTCTCTTTTAAGTCTAATGTTGATATTAAATCAGGTGCAACTTTGACGTCATGTGTGGTTCCATCGGTAATCATGAAATCAACAGGATTGCCATTTGCATCAACAATCAAATGTATTTTTGAGGAGTTTCCTCCTACACTTTTAGAAATGGATTGATTCGCTATACCGGCAGAATGTTGATGAGCACGTACGTGAGAGCCATCAATAAAAATCCACTCCATATCGGGGCATGATGCTAATAATTTGAATAATCTAAGCAACTTACCGCTGCTTGACCAACGATTAAAACGTTTGAAAATAGAGTTTGATTGACCGAAATAGGAAGGAATATCTCGCCACGGACAGCCTGTTCTAATTCTATAGAGAATAGCTTCAATAAAATTACGTAAGTTTGAGTTGTGATGAATAGATAAATTACGCAAAATAGTTTTCAACTTTTGCCAGTGTTGATCTGTCAGCATGGTACGAGGCATAGCGAATAGTAAAATTGGGTTTGGCGATTTGATTTTACTACTTCGCTATTTTTTAAGCTAAAAGTGTCAACACACCCTAATAGTTCCTACGCTCAGTAAGTAGTTATTATTGGAGAATACTGGATTATTTTTTTTACTATATTGATCATCAAAGTTTAGCTGTTGTGAAATATTATCGTAAGTCACTGTCGCACTAGTTTTTTGATTATTAAAGTGGTAGGTTACGCTTAGATTTTCGTTGCTATCACACTTGTAGTTGACGACATAATTTTGCTGGTTAGATGGTTGCTGCTGGTCAGTGATAAAGGCTTTCAAATTAAATTTTATTTCGGTGCTTGCATGCTTACGGGCATCATTGCGTGTTTGGCTTACGATAAGCTTATAATCCCCTGTATAAGGCAGGACTTGGAAATCACCAGAGAGTTCACTAGTTTTATTGTTATTTCCAAGATACAGTAAATTTAATACCACATCGTCTGATGTGTTTTGTCTTACTACTCTTAATACTTGATTAGCTTGTGCATGGAATATATATTCCTTTGTATCATAGCCAGTAATACTGCCCTTAATATCCAAAACTTGGGGGTTAGCAATATTACTGTGACTATTTTTATGAGAAGTCTCGACTGCATTAGTATACTGACTATTGTTATCAGGTGTTGTGTTACAGCCTGATAGAGCAGCTATACACGACATCACCAATGCAAGAGCGAGTATTTTCTTTGATTTCATCTTAAAACCTTTCGTATTAAAAAAATAATTGATTATTTTAACATCCAAAATAGTTGAGTTTATTGACGTCGGAAAAACTATATATTACATCCATAACGGCTTTGTTGCACAAACCTATCTGTAAAGGCTTTTTCAGCGATATAATTTTCAAATGAAGAAGCCTACACACAAAATCTACCGCACAACCAATTGGCCCGCATATAACCGAGCACTCATGAGTCGCGGAAATATTGCCATTTGGTTTGATCCTGCTACGCAATGGTATGCTCTATCAAAAGGCAAACAAGGGCGAAATCAAACCTACTCCGACGCAGCCATCCAATGCTGCTTAATGATTAAATCCTTATTTCGTCTGTCTTTACGTATGGTTACTGGCTTTGTGCAAAGTCTGATTAAACTTTGCGGATTAAATTGGATAGCTCCAGATTACACCACGCTTTGTAGAAGACAAAAGCATATTGATATTGCAATCAGCTACCAAAAAAGTAGCGATGGGCTGCATCTACTCATGGACTCTACAGGCATGAAGTTTCTAGGTGAGGGCGAATGGAAACGCAAGAAACATAGACCTGAATATCGTCGCCAATGGCGTAAACTACATATTGGTATAGATGCCAAAACCCTGCAAATACGAGCAGTTCAGCTTACAACCAATAATGTCAGTGATTCATAGGTGCTTGGTGATCTACTTAATCAGATTCCACAAGATGAGCGGATTGACTCTGTTTATACCGATGGAGCTTATGACACCAAGCAATGCCTTCAGGCCATTGCAGATCGGCAAGCGCATGCGGTGATTCCACCTAGAAAAAATGCGAAACCATGGAAAGATACAAGGAGTAGCTCGCTAGAACGAAATGAATTACTTCGAACAGTCAAACGTTTAGGCAGGACACTATGGAAAAAATGGTCAGACTATCATCGGCGAAGTTTGGTAGAAACCAAGATGCATTGCATTAAATTATTGGGCGATAAACTGAGTGCAAGGAGTTTTGATAGCCAAGTGAATGAGATCCATGCACGTGTAGCAGTCCTTAACAGATTTACGGAATTAGGTCGACCACTTACCTAAGTTACGCCTTAAATTTGGCTCAATTAGGGGCGCTTTGCATTTCAAATCTTTGTGCAACAAAGCCCTCATTATTAAGCAATATCATTATGTTCCATCATTATTACTATAATTCATAAAAATGAGTTCTTTTCTAAATGATATCTTTAGGCTAGGTAAAAATAAAAAACCACACTTAAAAAGTGTGGTCAATTTGGAGAACGTCTCAGGTCTAAAAAGAAACAATAGTTAATTTCCTCTTCACAGAAATTAGTAGAGCAATGCTTTCCTGATCTTTTTATCTGTCTTATACTGCGATAAAGCATATACAGCCCAGATTGCGGCCGGAAGCCATCCTAGAATAGTAATCTGAAGAAATAAACACATCATTCCTGCAAATGAACGACCTATCGTAAAAAACAGCAGCCAGGGAAAAATTAAAGCAACCAAAAGTCTCATATTACGGTCCTACTGATACGTTATTTCAGGTGAATTAATTTTCATTGAAGGGGTCAATTAAACAACTTTCGATCACGTTCTTCTGTTAAATACTTATCCATTTGTGTAATTAATTTGGTTCTAGCCTTTTCATCATCTCCGGTAATTTTCCACATGTAGGATCCGATTAAAAATCTTGCATCTAGTATCACTGAGAAAATCCACGATTTGATGCACTTGTATCATCATCTTGATTATCCATATCTATACCGCCTTTGATTATTCTTCGCGAAAGGTAAATAGCTTGTCTATGTTAGTGAGTCGGGAATACTGAATAGCTACCGATTCTGTAGACACCTTTTAGTTAGATAAAAAAGCAATTTTTTTGATCTTTAAAGAATGAGGATATAAGCTGTTTAAAACTTAATTCTAATTGGTTAATAGGTGAAAAATGAAATTAGCAGAAGCTCTCTTACTTAGAAGTGATCAACAAAAAAAAATTATTTCACTAAAACAACGTATCAATGCAAATGTATTGGTACAAGATGGTGATCAACCATCTGAAGATCCAAATGAACTACTAAAACAAGTATTTTCTTTAATTCAAGAATTTCAAAAATTAAGTTATGCAATTCATGAAACTAATGCTTTAACAAAATTAAATGATGGCCGTTCTCTACTTGCTTTATTGACTTTACGTGATGAATTTGTAGAACAGCACAAAACCCTAACTGCAGCAATAAGTAATACATCTCGTGAATCTGATCGTTATAGTACGCGGGAAATAAAGTGGCATAAAGTTATTCCAGTTTCATCATTACAAAAACAAGCTGATGATATTAGTCTTAAATTACGTAATTTAAACGTGTTAATTCAGTCGAATAATTGGAAAATTGATTTGATTGAAGCCTAATAGTCCTTTAGATATAATTAAGTTGAACATACTGGGCGAGTACAAGATCCCTTACTTCCACAACATAGGATTGTAAATAAAGTGTAGTGGCTTGCAAAGCAAGTGGATAAGCTTAAAATTTTAAGTACAAATCAATCCATCACTTGGCATAACTCAAATCTTTGTGTAAACAAAGTTACACGTTACTTATAACTACCATGTACTGACAGTATGTTCACCTCAATTACTAAAAATAAAGAAATGAGCAAGCATCAGCTCAACTACATTTCTATTTTTAATTCAGTTCGGCTTTGTTGTATAAAGAGCTGAAAGATAGACTTTGAAAATTATAAAAATCGGAAATTTATGATATAAAAAATGTGCTCGACGATGTCGAAAAGCCGACTTGGAAACAAGTCGGCTTTTTTAAACAACTTTGTAATATTCTCTAAATGATAATGGTTTAAAAAGTAGGTATTTATTGATTTTTACTATTTTATCAAAGACTCTATTTCGAAAACTATCCCTCAATTTTTGTGGGTTAGAGCTTACAAAGATATCGGCTTGTTTTGGTTATTTGGAATAAGACTAAGTTGCCTAACAGATTGGTATATATCACAATTTTATTATTTATATGATTTATATAAAATAAGCAAAAAGAATTTCACTATAAGGAAATCATGAGAAAAAAGATTACCTATCTAGCTGGGGCTATGACCATAGTTTTACTAATAGCGGTGATTAAACATGAAAATGAAGTAAAGGGGGATGAACAATTTAGATATTTAGATTCCATAGCATCTAAGCAACCTTAGTAAAATTGCACTTATATTTAGAAATACTAGATCATATAAAAAACCATTAGATCTCTTGCGAAAGTCATTATTGCAAGTTTATCCGGTTTACGAGTGCAGCAATTAAGTTAATGCGTAAACCGAATCTTTTCCGTCTATTTCGATAGCGTTCACTTAGCATTCTAAATCTTTTCAATTGACTATTAATGTGTTCGATCACAACTCGTATTTTTCCAATCATTTTATTGTACTTTTTCTCAACATCAAATAAGGGTAAATTCTTCTTTTTCTTTATTGGCATCAATAACTTAAAGCCATCTTGCTCTAATCCGTAGTAGCCTAAATCGGTCATAACATATTCACAATGTTTGAATTTCTTAACCGTTTTTCTTGCCAATTTAATATCATGCTGACTGCCATTCGATATATCTAACCCTATGATTTGTTTGCTGTTCGGATGATAGATCACTTGTGCTTTTAGCGTATGTTTCTTCTTTTTACCACTATAGAACTTACTCTGATTTTTTTTCGGACGTTCTATTGAACATTCTGTCGCATCAATAATGACCCAGTTAAAGTGTTCGTCTGCTGTGGTAATGCTTCGTTTTGGCAGATTAAAACGTCTTGATTTCATCAATGCATCTTCAACCTTTTTAATGGTTCGATTCACATTACTTTCAGCGATATGGTAATTTGCCGCTAATTCCAGTTGAGTGCTGTAGTTCCGTAAGTAATTGAGAGTTAATAACAACTGATCCTCTATATCTAAGGTAGGAGGACGACCTGATTTCTTTTTGAGTGATTCTGCTTTTTCTAAAACCTCTACCATTTCAGTAAAAACTTGTCGAGGTATGCCAACCAAGCGTTTGAATTCAGAATCTGAAAAACGATTTAATTTCTGATATCTCATGAAATTTATATTGAGGTGGTTTTTACTTTCGCAAGAGGTCTATTATTTAACATAAAATCTCTTATATGAAATTTGAATACAAGTCCCAGTTAGCTTCAATCCTGGCTTACTTTACGTTTTGAACCGTACCGGGTTTGTCGGAGACTTTTTATTTAAGTTAGGCCACCTGACCTAACTGTTTAATTTTATTATAGTACATTGCTTCAAACTCAAAAGGCGATACATAACCCAGTGCACTGTGTACACGCTCTTTATTGAACCAATCTACCCAGTTTAGTGTCGCAAGTTGTACATCTGCTAAACCTTGCCAATCTGCTTTTAAATATTCAATCACCTCTGTTTTGTATAAGCCATTCACCGTTTCAGCCAAAGCATTATCGTATGAATCACCAGTCGTACCGACTGATGCTCGTAAATTTGCTGCTTCTAAACGCTTGGTATAGCGAATGGAAAGATATTGCACACCTCTATCGGAATGATGAATCACATTCTTTGGCATGCCTCGATCATGCAATGCTTGCTCTAATGCATCAAGCACCATATCTATATTCATCCGTGTAGATACTTTCCATCCAACAATTGCTCGTGAGAACACATCAATAATAAAGGCAGTATAGACCCAACCTGAATTAGTTTGAATATACGTAAAGTCACTCACCTGAGAAGCACTGCTTCGCAAGGGTCAGGATGATCAGC
Organism: Acinetobacter sp. TW_SC_4; assembly: GCF_054861205.1. Taxonomy (NCBI): domain Bacteria; kingdom Pseudomonadati; phylum Pseudomonadota; class Gammaproteobacteria; order Moraxellales; family Moraxellaceae; genus Acinetobacter; species Acinetobacter sp. TW_SC_4. The sequence continues at coordinate 135,697 of NZ_JBSLRK010000002.1, read as the reverse complement.
ATTAAAATTCCGTTTTACTAAATCATCTGCTCTTTTTTGAACATCTAGGCTACGGGTAGTTTGTTTATTCTTACCACGCCAAACACCTTGTAGACCTAACTTTTGCATCAATCGAGCAACAGTACAACGTGCAATAATATAGCCTTCACGTTTCAGTTTTTGCCAAACTTTACGTACACCATATCGACCTGAACTTTCCTTCCAAATTCGTTTAATTTGTTCCGCATGATGCAAGTCATGTAAATCTCGTTTCGCTCGATGATCTGGATTGTCCGCGAGATCTAAAGTCCGGTAATAGGTTGAAGGGGTGATCGGTAAAATTCTACAAATCGCCTCGACTCCATGCAGCTCTTTATTATGATGGATAAAATCCACCATTATTTGTGTGGGCGGTCGAGCTCCGCCTGGGCGAAAAAAGCGGCTGCTTTACGTAAAATTTCATTGGCACGTTGCAGTTCTTTATTTTCACGTTCAAGTTGTTTAATACGTTCTTGATCTGAAAGCTGCTGTACTTTGATTGGATTCTGTAGATTTAAATGCTTCTGATGCCAGGAGCGTAGTGTTTCAGGCGTACAGCCAATCTTGGGAGCAATTGCTGCGATTGCAGCCCAAGTAGAAGGATAACCTTTTTCGGATTCAATCAATAATTGAACCGCTCTATCTCTGATTTCAGGGGTATATTTTGGTTTTGTCATTGGGACATTCTCTCAAGAAAAGTGGTCTCCGACAAACCCGGTACGGTTCATTTTGTAATTTTAAAAGTTCGTCGTTCCGCAAATCGGTGAGCTAGGTCAGGATTCCGGCCGTCCAAGTGTTTAACCAAGATTGGCACACCATTCGGTGTGACTCTACTTCGTAGTTTCATAGGTTTTTTTAAGCCCGTATATCTTTTGGTGAAGATATACGGGATTCTATTCTTTATATTTCTGGGAAATAAAAGACCTGCTAATAGAATATTTATAGCGGGTTTCGTGCGCTATAATCTGTCAAGAAAAGCTTAGCTATTAATAAACCTCCCGGAGGAGGTTTAAACAATATTTTTTAGATCAGATCGAATATATTTTTTTATTTTTGGGGTGAATAAAACAATTATCTAAAGTTAATCTTATGACTTGCCCATCAACAATAATTTGATTAGAAGGTTGATATATATTTCCTCCAATATTTGAAGTCAAATTACTACTAGATTTAGGCTCATAAACTCTTTTTATAATAACCTCATCACCTTCATTATTCATGGCAGTAACATCTTCAAGTCTATGCTTAGAACACATATATACCTCTATTCTTTAATGATGAAATAGTAAACTCAATAAATCATAGCTAGATATAGATAATATCAAACAAATCACAACAGAACTGCAAATCTTTTTAGCTTGTACTCTATCTTCCAGGATATTTACCCATAAGAAAAGAAAAAACCCCTCAATATCTAGAATGCGAGGGGTAATGTGGTTGGCGAGGCCCGTATCAGCAATGGATGGCAAGAACAAACGGGCTTTATCATGATTGATTCACAAAGTGTAAAAAACACAGATACTGCACGTGATAAAGGGTATGATGCTGGTAAAAAAGTTTCAGGCATTAAAAGACATATTATTGTTGATACTGAAGGTCTCCCGCATGGAATATTGGTTACGACAGCAGATAAAACAGATCGTCAAGGTGCGTGAGATACTATAACTTTGCTTAAAGATAGCTTACAAAATGTAGAGGTTGTACTTGTTGATGGCGGTTATACAAGTGAACCCTTTTCTTTGGCTGTTAATAATTTAATCGGATCCCGAGTTGATGTAGCTAAACGAAGTGAATTGCATAAATTTGCAGTCATTCCACAACACTGGGTTGTGGAAAGATCATTTGCCTGGTTAGAAAAATGTAGAAGGCTCTGGAAAAACTGTGAAAAGTACCTAAATACGAACCTTCAGTTCATTAATTGAGCCTTTTTAAAGCTACTTTTGCATAGAAAATATTCTGGATAGGTTCTAAGGTGGGAAGTCTCAAGGAAGCATACTTCTTTGGCATCCACTTATTAGAATATAGAGCAATGCGCAAAATACTTCATAGACATCAACGACTCTTGGACGTGTTTGTTTTCTTCCGCTCAATCGTAGCGGTTCAATTTCTTTAAAAGCTTCTCGACTAATGTTGCTGGATATGGTTTTCTCATGAGGGGAATTTAACAAATTATTTTTTCAATTGCTAAAAAAGAATGAAATTAATACTGGATAGGCTCTTAGTTTGGCCAATAGATTCCCTCTATGGGCATTTTTTTGATATAGATACTCTAAAATAAACTCTTTAGCATTTCATAAGCAATGAGTATTAAGGCTGAGACCATCAGCAACACAAAAATGAGTTCCACTCTAGTTAACATCTTAGTTTCATTTACTTTTCACTTAATTTATATAGCAGTTAAGTCGCAGCATCAATGACATAACATGACATGGAAAATAATCAAAAAAGATAGAATCTAGATTTTTATTACATTTACTATCCGCATGCTTCAACAGCAGCTTTGAATGTTTCACTTAACCTTTAAACTTTTTTAAAAGTTAAATGTATTTACATATGAGTTCTAAAATTTGATATAATTTATTAAAAATTTAGATTCTAAGTGTAAATAATGAGAAGTGCTAATATTCGACGTGATGGTTACTTAAAATTTCTGAATACATGGCAAAACCGTGATGTCATTAAAGTACTTTCAGGTGTACGTCGCTCTGGAAAATCCACCTTATTGGCGATGTTTCAACAAGACCTAAAAGCACAGGGTGTACAAGCCGAAAACATCATTGCCATCAACTTCGAATTTATGGAATTTGAAGAACTCACCGATTACCGTAAACTACATGATTATGTATTGTCCAAAGTTGATAAAAGTAAAAAAAACTATGTTTTTTTAGATGAAATACAACATGTTACCAATTTTGAGAAAGTGGTCGACTCTTTATATGTTCGGGATTATATCGATTTATATATTACAGGCTCAAACGCATTCTTTCTAAGTGGAGAACTTGCGACTTTACTTACAGGACGCTATATCGAGCAACATGTTCTACCTTTGTCATTCCAAGAATTTAAACAGTGGCATATTGAAAATAATCCGATCATCCAACAATTATCCAATCGTGATTTGTATGCCATGTATACGCGTAGTAGTTTCCCTTATACGCTTGCCATGACTAGCCAGCAAGAAACTTATGATTACTTGCAAGCGGTCTATGCCAGTGTAATGTTTAAAGATGTTATTCCCCGTTTGAATACTGCCGATATTAACTCTCTCGAGCGTGTCGCAAGATATTTGTCAAGCGTGACAGGTTCACCTATTTCCATCAATAAAATTAAAAATACCTTTGTTTCAAGTGGGGTTAAAATTTCATTTGAAACAGTAAAGCGCTATATTCAGGGCTTACAGGACAGTTTGTTATTTTATAGTGCTGCACAATTTAAAGTACGCGGGCGTGAGTTATTACAATCCTCTGAAAAATACTATTTAGTTGATGTCGGATTGCGCCGGATTATGTTGCCTGATGCTAATGCTGATCAAGGTCATATCTTAGAAAATGTAATTTATCTTGAGCTTATCAGACGAGGTTATACGGTCTATGTAGGGCGGGTTGATGAATATGAAATTGATTTTGTTGCTGTCGATACTTTACAGAATTTAACTTATTATCAAGTGGCATTAGAAACGCTCAATGAGGAGACACTCAGCCGAGAGTTACGTCCATTACAGAAAATTTCTGATTCGTATCCCAAATATTTACTTACCTTAGACACGGTAGGGGCTGAAGCAAATTATAATGGTATTGTAAAAATGAGTGCTCTCGATTGGTTGCTATCTGAAAATAAGTAAAGTTGAGGGTAGACATGGATACTCTTATTTATTGATTAAAACTCAAAGACTTTTCAGCATCATCCAAGAATGTATTCAAGCATAATTTCTGCTCCAATTATGATGGATCGATTTACCTCGATTCGATTGAGTCAGACCATCATGATTGAGCCAGAGTCGCTTACTGAAAGTAGCGAGAATTGCGCTGGTGTACTAGCTTGTATCTTACCCCTCATAGTGATTAGCTATCACTATATTGCAAATTACAGAGTTTCGTGTACTAGCAAAACATAAAGTTTGGGTTTGAGATAAAACCTATAATTTGCCCTAACCACTTACACAACTCTGGACGGTAACTAAGCACTCTGATGCTGTATTCACAAGAAAAGACAGTGGTTATGCTAAAACAATAATTGGGTAAATCAGGCAGGTAAGATTATGTTTTATCTTGGTATTGATGTTGCTAAAGCTAAAATTGATTGCTGTTTAATTTTAGACAATTCTACAAGTAAGAAGAAGACAAAAACCTTTTCGAATACACAAAACGGTTTTGAGCAACTTCAAATTTGGCTAAATCACCATGCTGCTACTTCTATGCAGACCATTACATTAATGGAAGCCACTTCTATTTATCATGAACTCTTAGCTCAATATTTATTTAAAGCAGGTTATCAGGTCTGTGTAACCAATCCTGCCAGAGCTCGATATTTTGCTCAGAGTATGTCCAAGCTGAATAAAACAGACAAGGTAGATAGCAAAGTTTTAGCCAGATTTGCAATGACAGCAGATCTACATTTTTGGCAACCTCTGCCTGAACATATTCAATTGCTTAATGCATTGCTAGAGAGAAGAGCTGTCCTTTACGACGATTTACAACGTGAAAAGAATCGTTTGGAAAAAGCAAATTCTACTTTTACTATGGAGCCTGTACTGGAATCTATTCATAATAGTATTACGCAATTAAACAAACACATACAAAATATTGATCAGCAAATTGATAATCATATTGACCAAAATCCAGATTTAAAAAATGACAAAGATCTGCTCAGTAGTATTCCTGCCATTGCAGACCGAACCAGCTTATTAATGCTTAGTTTCTTGCGCAGCCACACTTTTGAAAAAGCTAGCCAAGCAGCAGCCTTTATCGGCTTGGTTCCAATTCAAAAACAATCGGGTAGCTCCATTCGTGGTAGAAGCCGCTTATCTAAAGCAGGCTCTTCCAAAATACGTGCTGGTTTATATATGGCAGCCGTTGTAGCAACTCGACATAACCCTCATATCAAAAAAATGAATGAGCGCTTATTAGCGAATGGTAAAACTAAGATGATAGCGATTGGAGCTGCGATGAGGAAGTTAGTCCATCTTTGTTATGGTGTACTCAAACACCAACAACCTTATCAAGCAAATTATTGCATCAATTCTTAATAATTTGCTTGACGGTGGAGACGGTATCTCAAACCTGATCTGACAGTTACCCATTTTTTATTGTGCCTGTCAGGTTAAATTTGAGCTAAATCCTTCTCAGCCCAAATCCGTTTTCCATCAAGTAAAGTTTCAAGTGGTGTACGACCACAGCACATTTTTCCTTGATGAGTCCGTTCAGTATTATAGAATTTCAGCCAATCGTCTAGATCAACTTGTAATTCTTCCAATGAGCTATAAAGCTTCTTCCTAAACGTGATTTGATAGAACTCCTGCAAAATCGTCTTGTGGAAACGCTCACATATACCATTTTTTTGCGGGGAAGCTGCTTTTGTCTTCGTGTGATCAATATCATTAACTGCCAGATATAACTCATAGTCATGTTGTTCTACCTTAGCGCATCCTCAGTACCTGAGATACCGTCTTGGTAGTCAATCAGGGTTTGAGATTATTTGACCACTAAATAATCTCTTCGATAGGCAGTCTGATGTTTTAAAACGCCATAACACAGATGTATAAGCTTGCGCATTGCAGCACCTAAAGCACACATTTTATTTTTACCCTGGCTTAATAATCGTTGATATAAAGCTTCAATGTGTGGATTATATTTAATCGCTGTTAATGCCGACATATACAATACTGAGCGTATTTTACTGTCACCTGCTTTTGATAAGTGACTTTGCTTGTTGACTGAACTGCCAGACAACTGATGTACTGGAACCAAACCTACATATGCAGCAGCTTGACTTGCTTTTTCAAACTTGTGCGAATGAAATAACCCCAACAGTAATAAGCCTGATCGTTCACCGATTGAAGGAATAGTTTGCAGTAATTTCAAATCCTGTTTCAATGTTGGATCTTGATCTATGTGATTATTTATTAACTTATCAATATGTTCAAGTTGCTGATTTAAATACTCAATATTCTCTTCAAGTAATTTAATCACAACAACGGAGGTATGAGTGGACTGCGCCTTTTCAAGTCGATTCTTTTCCTGCAATAGACTACCTAGATAGACATCTCGTCTGCCTAGTAAAGCTTTTAATAATCTGACATTTTCAGGTTCAGGCTGCCATATGATTAACTTTGCGGTGTAACCATAACGTGAAAGAGCTTCACTATCAGCTTTATCCGTTTTATTTAGCATGGACATGCCTTTGGCAAAGGCTCTTACTCGTGAAGGATTAGCCACACAAACCTTTACACCTGCATCATATAGATAATATCCCAAATTCTCATGATAAACTGAAGTCGCTTCCATGATTGCTGTCACTTGATCAGGTTCAATTTTAAGAGTGATGAGCCATTTGAGCAGACTGGAAAAGCCACTTTCTGTATTAGTAAATATTTTATTTTTTCTTTTTCCAGTCAAACCTTGAGGGAAAATGCAACAATCTATTTTGGTTTTACTGACATCAATACCTAGCATAATCATGGTGATATTCCTTGAGTTTAAGCTATGATTTTTATCCCATTAACCATCATCTTACCTTGTGAATACAGCATCAAAGTGCTTAGTTACCGTTCAGAGTTGTATGAGGGATAAGGGCAAATTGTAGGTTTTATCTCAGGTTCAAATTTAAGATTTTAGCAGCACTCCAAACTCTACAATTTGCGTATAGTGGTAGCTAATCACTATATCAATCAAGCTACAAGCAGCACTGCTGCGCAAGTGTGAGGATGCGAAGCATTGGTAAGTCCTGAGATTGATAGAATGGCAACACACGATCATTGAGTAAATCAGCCGCTGTAATCGGTATTTTTGTTGTATAGAGCTTGCAATGAACGACCTTGCTATAAGTGTCGATGAATGTTTGTTGGTAGATTCGTCCAACACCTTTGAGATTCCCGACATAAAAGGTGTCTTGCGCACCTAAATAGCCTGGATGAGCTGTTTCGATTTCACCACAAGCAACGTCATCCTCATGCTTACGTTCAAGTGCCGCAATCTGCTGATCATTTAATTCAATACCATCCTGTGCCACTTTAGCCTCAAGTGCTTTTAAACGCTTCTTAAAGTTCTCCAAATCATGGCGCAGCCAAATAGAGCGAACACCACTCCCTGAAACAAATACACCTTTCTTGCGTAATTCATGACTAGTACGGTGCTGACCATATACGGGATATTGAATTGCGAAATCAATAACTACCTGTTCTATAGCATCATCTACACGATTTTTTAGATTTGGTACTCGACGGGACTTATTGATTAATGCATCAATATCACCGGACTGCACTAACTCCTGATAGCGATAGAAAGTATCTCTAGATACGCCCATCACTTTTCATGCTCTGGATACATTCTGAAGTTCTTCGGCTAAATTGAGCAGACCTACTTTGTGTTTAATGATTTGATTGTTAGTATGCAACATAAGAAAGTTACCTTTGTTTGATTAAGATTTCGACACCTTTATCAAAACGGGTAACTTTCTCTTTTTCAAGAAGAATGTACGATCAAGTCTGAACGAATACACTTAAATATTGAGGTTGCACCGCTATAAATTGAATCTGATAGCCATATTTGTTTAACACCTTTTTTACCAGAGAAAAGTCTAGTCCGTGCCCATTTTCCTGGACAGATTTACACCTGAAACACTGTCCCAGGTACTGACTTTATTACATAAGAGCTTCAGAGGTTTATCTATTCTAAGTCACTGAAATTAAATTTAAAATATGCATATCGGCCGACTTAATTTCGTGAGTTTATTTAACACGGCTACACGTGCATGAATTTCATTCACCTGGCTATCAAAGCACTTTGCCGTTAATTTATCGCCTAATAGCTTGATACAGGCTATCTTGGTTTCTATCAAGCTTCGTCAATGTTAACCTGACCACTTTTTCCAAATAGCTCTAGCTAGATATTTGACTGTTTTTATAATTCGTTTCTCTCTAAATATCCTGTTTTTTGATGTTTCCAAAATTTTGTATTTTTTAGAGGAATAACTGCATGTGTATCTTGATCTAAAATGACTTGTCGGCAGTGCTTGGTGTCATAAGCTTCATCTGTACAGACAGGATCAATTTGCTCATCCAATGAGATTTAATCAAGTAAATCTTCGAGTGCTTATTAATCACTTACATCATTTGTTATAAGCTGAACTGCACGTATTTGCAGCGCTTCAGCATCTATTATACCTATATGGAGTTCACGCTATTTTTGTCGATATTCAAGCTGATGCTTCTTACGTTCCCATTCCTTTCGCCTAGAAACTTCAAACCAGTAGATGGAGACCATCAAGATTTTTTTGATAAATAAAAAGCCCCCCAGTGGTAAGTTTTTTTAACAAGATCTTATTTAACTAAAAATCAGATGAATGTAAGACATATATGAAGTTATTGTTTAGTATACTGCGTTTAACTTATGTTCACCTGAAGTCTACTTCATTAATTAACGATTAGATAATCATCATTTATTACATTAACTTATTGTTTTTTTATAAATTAGAATTTATAGGTTCATTAACCTCCCTATAAAAAATTAATAACTTTTAGGATACTGCTCAAGATGCTTATTATTGACTAGTTCATTCTTAAATCTAAAAAAATTTAAAATTTAAAAGATTGAAAAAAACAAAAATGCCAGCATCAAGCCAGCATTTTGAGATAAGTCAGTTATTTATCCAGCTATAGTTCCACCATCTTTACGAGTGATCACTACAGTTGCAGAGCGTGGCCGGGAAGTGGCAGACGAGTTAGTCTGTGATGCAGGCCAATGACTAGTGGGCTTATCATAACTTCGAGAATCCTCTCCAGGATGCTGTACATTAATGAAAATCGCTTTATAGTCTGGTGTCATGGTTACCCCCGTAATCTCGCAGCCTTTCGGACCTGTCAGGAAACGACGTAAAGTTTGATCTGAGACTTGAGCACCGACAATAGTTTCCTGACCAGAAGATGTGATTGTTCGAGTACCATCTCCAACCTTACCAGGTAAAGCAGCCAACATCATACAGTTGGTCGTATCTGTATAAGCACCATCATCAGTCTGAATCCAGAGTACACCACGAGGGTCAAACCACATCCCATCTGGTGAAGACAGATCATTATTATCATTCAAACCTGATAGATTAATATTTTGTGCCATTTTAGCTTCAGCACCAAATAGGTAAATATCCCATTTGAATGTGATGGCTGTGGTCGTATCCTTATCTTCATGTAAGCGGATAATATGACCATTTACATTACCTTTGCCACCCTCAGGATCGCTATAGTTACGTGGATTGGCTGCATCTAAGGCATGTGTAGTGCCGCGGTTAGAGTTATTAGTGAGCGTAACATAGACTTCTCCATTCTCAGGATTAACTGCAACCCATTCTGGACGATCCATTTTAGTAGCGCCTACGCTATCTGCTGCTAGACGAGCAAAGGTCACGACATCTGCTTGGGAACTAAAAGGATAGATATTGTTCAGCTCATTCAAACCATTAATACCATAACTCAGCTCAATCCATTGACCACTCCCGTCTGCATTGAATTTAGCAACATAAAGCTTGCCATGATCCATATATTTATCTCCGACTGCATAACCACCATTACGGTCGTTTTCACTCCATTTATAGTCAGAAACAAACTTATATATATATTCTCCACGTGAGTCATCGCCCATATAGAAAGCCAGGTTATCATCTTCACGAGCACGACTGGCACGACAGTCTTCATGGGCAAAACGTCCTAAGGCTGTACGCTTAACTGGATTTTGTCGGCTATCAAATGGATCAATTTCTACAATCCAGCCAAAAGTATTGGGGCCATTACGATAATCTTTGCTAGCATCACCGGCAGTAATATCTGCACTCCATCGATCATAAAGATCCTGAGGTTCAATTGTACCTATTGCAGATTCCCAGCCATAACGTGAGCTTGAACCTGCTTTTAAACCATAACGCTCCAAAGCGACCGTTTCTTGCGGTAAGCGATGAGCATCATCAGTTTTGCTACGGACAAAGTAACCAATAAAGTTTTCTTCAGTGGTGAGATAAGTACCCCATGGGGTATAGCCGTTGCCGCAGTTGTTATGCGTACCGCGTGTTAGTTTTCCACCTGGTGAAAAGCGTGTAGATAGAAGAGTAGATCCACTCGCAGGGCCTGAAAAGCTCATGACTGTTGAGGCAGTAATTCGACGGTTATAAATCGAATTTTTGACAATTTCTATTTTTTGATTGGAATTGTCTTTTTTGATATGAATGATTGAAACACCATGTGCATTTGTCTCACGAATGACTTCATCTTCAGGGCGGCGACCATCAACTTTGGTTGGACCTTGAGGATGTAAAAAAGTCGGATTGATATATTCATGGTTCATAACGAGTAGACCGTGCTCAGACACAGTCGGGTCATACCGGCCAGAAGTGATATTTAAGCCAAAAAAACTCATTCCATCATGGCAGTCGCCAGAGCGAAACTGAAAGCTTGGCCCATTCGGGATATTGTTGTCATCCCAGTCTGAATATGCAGGATTAATAGAATCTCCAAGTGCATACAGGACATTGGCTTCATAACCGTCTGGTACAGTGACGATATCATTCAAGTTTTTAGCAACTGGTGTAAAGTTCAGTTGCTCTGGTTTTGCATTTGGGTCAATAGCAGGCGGGTTTGGTACAGTCTCGGTTGGCGGCAGAGAAGAGCTATTATCGCTGTCCCCACATCCGGCCAGAGAGGATGCAAGGGCCAATGCTGCAGCCCCACTTGCAGTTTTGGCAATTAAAGCACGGCGAGAAATGGATTGTTCTAAAATATCCCGAAAATGATGATTATCTGATGTATTATTATCCAATTCCTGATTTTCATCATAAGGTAAGTAATCTGTCATTATTTTATTCCCATAACTAAGGTCTGGTTGTTTTAAAGTCAGGAATAAATTAGCGGTTGAATATGACAGTCAGGTGAAGCTAATATTGCGGATTTATTAAATATAATATTGATTTATATATTAAAAATAAAAGCAGCTTAAGCTGCTCATAGAGTATTTTCTTCTTTTATGTTCTTTTTTATTATTATTCAGTTAAGTCCGGTCATCATTTTTCTATCCATTTTCCTGCCGCTAAGCCTAATTCAAATAACAGCCACATTGGAACAGCTAACATAATCATTGATAGGGCATCGGGTGGTGTCACAAACATGGCAATAAAAAAACATCCCACCACAATAAATCGTCTTTTTTCCACCAAGGTCTGTGTGCTGACAACACCAATTATAATAAGCAGGAGCGTGATAATAGGGATTTCAAAAGTAAATCCGAAAACTAAAAATAGTTTTAAACAAAAAGCCAGATAACTATTGATATCGGTCATCGGTGCAACAGTGTCAGGTGATACGCTGATAAAAAAATGAAGGATAGAAGGTAAAGCGATTAAATAGGCAAAAGCAATACCTGCATAAAACAGTACAATACTGCTGATTAATAGTGGTAAAGCTAACTTTTTTTCTTTTAGGTACAATGCTGGTCTAATGAAGGCCCAAAGTTGATACAAAATAAAAGGCATGGCGATAAGTAAAGCAATAAAGAAGTTCAACTTAAATGGAGCCATGAAAGTCGCAGTCACATCTGTTGCAATCATGGTAGAGCTTTCAGGTAACTGAGCGCGTAAAGGCTTTGATAAAAGCTGATAAGTTTGGCTTGCAAAAGGCAGTAAACATAAGAATAGTCCTAATAATACGCCCACAATTTTGAAAAGGTGCTTTCGCAGAATCACTAGATGCCTGGTAATTGGCATTTCTTCTAACGGGATTTGCCGGGTATCGTTGTTGGTTTGAGTCGAAGGCAAAATACTCATACGGCCACCTTTATATCAGCATAAATTTTTTCTTGTTTTGTCACTTTATTCAGCTGGATTGGCGGTAAATGAACAGGTGAAACTGATTCATTAATTAATTGGTAAGTCAGCTCATAGTTCAAAAGATGTTGTTCCGGATTTCTAATGATGGGCTGATGGATTACATTTATATTATCCATTTGTGCCTGCATTTTAATTTCTAATTCCTGAATACGTTTCAGCTCGCTTTGCATTTGTTCCCGTAGTTCCGATAGTCGCAATTCACGGTCAAGATCATTTTGTATATTGCCGGCGATCCTTTTGATTTTGGCTGACCATTTACCTATAAAACGTATCGCTTCAGGGAGTTTATCTGGTCCAAGAATGAGCAAGGCAATTGCTCCAAAGACCAACAGCTCAGTCATTCCAATATTGAGCATAGCAATACCTCAATTCTTGATTGAACTCTCACTGGCTTTAACTTTCGCATCAATCGTTCGAGGGTACTGAAGTTGAGCTGCCTCAGCTTCTTCTTCTTCACGGACAGATTTCTTAAAGTCCTTGATTGCACCCCCTACATCTTTTCCTAGATTTTTTAGTTTAGAAGTACCAAACAGTAAGATCACTACAATTGCAAAAATCAGTACATGCCAGATGGATAACCCTGCCATATTTTATCCTCATTTAATCTTTTTAAATTTATTGGCTTATATCAACACTAACAAATGACAGAGCTATGAAGATTTGATGTCAATATAATGACAAGGGTAATCCACCCATAAATAACCGAAGTTAAAAATAGAGGTCAAGCAGCCATTAATTAGAGGTAGCCTTCGTCTGTTTGCTTGGTGTGGTCTTTCATGGTTGTAATGCCACAGCCAACTCGTTGCATAATCTTGCACTTCTTCCAGTGTTTCAAATAAATGCGTACTTAGACAGCTATAGCGTATAGTTGGATTATAATGTTCAATATACGCATTCTGCTGTAGCTTACCTGGTTGAATATATTCAATACGAATACCTTATTCAGTTCCCCAGCGCCCACATTCATGATTGATAAACTCCGGACTATTCTCAAACCGAATAACTAACGGATTTTCTCGCCACTCTAGCAACTGATTCAACGTACGAATAACCCGAATTGTTGGTAATGAGAATTCTGCTTCAATCGCTAAACCTTCTCGACGAGAATCATCAATTATATTCAATAGCCGACACAAAAAGTGCCCCAAATAGAAGAATTACTGCCACACCGCTGGAAACTTGAACGGAATTAAAAAAATAGGTATGGGGTTCAGCGGATACTTACAAAAAAGATGTCTACACAGACCTCTTTTTTATTTGGGCTTAATACGTGAAATTATTGCTGAGTGTCATCTTCATTCAGAATTTGCCCTGTGTGCTTTGGTGTGATTAAAGGTGCAGTCGGACGCGGTCCTGTGTATTGCAAACCGATACCCGCATAGACATCATCTGCTGCAACTTCGGTTTCAAAACGTTCCTTATCTCGTTCTCGGATTTCTTGGCTAATTTCTTCAACATTACTCTGGTCAACACCCAATTCTTCTAAAATGGCACCGCCAAATAGCATTGCCGACTCGAAGGTTTCTCGAATCATGTAATCCACATTTTGTTTTGCTAAATGCAGCGCATGCTCACGGTCATAAGAGCGAACCAGTAACTTGGTTAAAGGAAATTCATGTTGCACCAACTCTACAATCTCATTCGTCGTTTCTTTGTGGTCTACGCAAACAACAATTGCCTCAGCCGTATCTGCTCCCGAGGCATGTAAAATATCTAAACGAGAACCATCGCCATAGTAAATTTTAAATCCAAATCTTTCAGCGTTTTGAATCATGTCGATATCATTATCAATGATGGTCACATCAATCCCTCGAGCAAGCAGTAATTGACTGGAAACTTGTCCAAAACGACCGAAACCAATCATCAATACTTTTCCAGAAAGTCCTTCGGCAATACGGATATTTTCTAAAGAAGTTTGTTCTGTAGTTTGGGTAAAACGTTTAAATAAAAAGCCAATAATCGGGGTCAAAATCATCGATAAGACTACAATCGCAGTCAGGTTTGAGCGTTCAACAGCACTAATGACTTGAGCACTCATGGCGGCAGTAAAGAGTACAAAAGCAAACTCACCCCCTTGAGCCATCAGTAATGCGCGATCGAGTGCTTCGGAGTGTGAACTTTTGGTCATGCGTGCAATCAGGTAAATCATGGATGCTTTGACAAACATCAGCAGAAGTACAGCACTTAAGATTAACACCCAGTTATTTTTTACGACGTTAAGGTCTAGTGACATGCCTACACCTAGAAAAAATAATCCGAGCAATATGCCACGAAACGGTTCAATATCTGCTTCAATCTGATGGCGAAAAGTGGATTCGGAGAGTAATACCCCTGCAAGGAATGCCCCCATTGCCATCGATAAGCCAGTGACTTGCATCAGTAATGCTGCGCCGAGCACCACCAAGAGTGCTGCTGCAGTCATGACTTCACGGGCTTTGGCTGCAGCTAATAAGCGAAATAAAGGATTAAGCAACCAATAGCCTGCAGCGATTAAACCTGCAATTGAAATTAAACCAATTCCGATGCTCTGCAAACGCGTAGAAGTACTTTCAACAACATGATTCGGTGCGATAAAAGCGACAATTGCCAATAAAGGTACAATCAACAAGTCTTCAAACAGCAGAATCGAGACAATTTTTTGTCCTCGTGGTTGAGCAATGTCTCCACGATCTCCCAAAAGTTGCATTACAATTGCAGTTGAGGTGAGTACAAAGCCTGCAGCACACACAAAACTCACTTGCCAAGAATAGCCATAGACCAAGCCTACAGCCGTTAGCCCCAATGAACAGGCACTAATTTGTAATGTACCTAATCCAAAAATTTCTTTTCTTAAACTCCATAAATACAATGGACGCATTTCTAGTCCAATCACAAACAGATACATCACAATACCAAGCTCAGCGATATGCAAAATAGACGCAGAATCGTAGAAAAATGCCAGTCCAAATGGACCAATAATTAATCCTGCAATTAAATATCCCAATACCGAGCTTAATCCTAGGCGCTTGATTAAGGGGACTGCGATCACTGCAGCCGTGAGCAATATGACAGGGGATAAAAGGCTGATAGATGTGGCTTCTGCACTCATATATTTCTCAGATTTTGTATTGGGGCTGTTGACATTTCAAGTATAGAATTTACCCGATAAAGGTAGCCAAATATATATATACAGGCTTCAAGCTAATGCAACTGCAGAGCCTGTAAATAATTTTGTGTAATTGCTTTTCATAAATTTAAAGGTGATCACTTAGAACCTATCCAGAATATTTTCTATGCAAAAGGGCTTTGTTGCACAAAGATTTAAAAGACAGCACCTGCTTATCTGAACAGAACTCAAGTGACAACTTGGGTATGTGGTCTGCCTAAGTCCGTAAATTTATTTAATACTGCCACACGTGCATGAATCTCATTGACTTGGCTTTGAAAATTTCTCGCACTGAGTTTATCCCCCAACAATTTGATGCAATGCATCTTGGTTTCAACCAAACTTCGCCGATGATAACCAGACCATTTTTTCCAAAGCATTCTTCCTAAACGTTTCACTGTTTTTAATAATTCATTCCGCTCTAAAGATCTCAATTTCTGATCTTTCCATGGTTTTGCATTTTTTCTTGGTGGAATGACCGCATGTGCATCTCGATCTAAAATGACTTGTCTGCAGTACTTCGTATCATAAGCACCGTCGATATAGACCGAATCAATTCGTTCGTCTAAAGGAATTTGAGCAAGTAAATCATCGAGTACTTGTGAATCGCTCACATTATTTGTAGTGAGCTGTACTGCACGTATTTGCAAGGTGTCGGTATCAATACCAATATGAAGCTTACGCCATTGGCGACGATATTCAGGTCCATGTTTCTTACGTTTCCATTCACCTTCACCTAGAAACTTCAAACCAGTTGAGTCTACGAGTAGATGTAGTCCATCGCTACTTTTTTGATAGCTAATCGCAATATCAATATGTTTTTGTCTTCGACAAAGCGTGCTGTACGAATATCGCTGATATTCGGAGCAGCTCATTTACACAGTTTAATCAAACTTTGAACAAAACCTGTGACCATGCGTAAAGAGAGTCTGAATAGAGATTTGATCATTAAACAGCATTGAATAGCGGTATCAGAGTAAGTTTGATTTCGACCTTGCTTGCCTTATGGTTGTGCATACCACTGAGTGTTTGGATCAAACCAAATGGAAATATTACCTCGGTTAATGAGGGCACGATTGTAGGAAGACCAGTTAGTTGTACGATAGATTTTAGGAGCAGGTTTATTCATATTGAAATTATAGGACTGAATAATCTTTCTAGGCTAGGTTTATGCAACAAAGCCCTTTAGAGTTGAAGTAACAAATCAAATTTAAATCAGATTTGAAAAATAATTACGGTAGTTGCTGTCCTGTGGTAATAATTCTAATAAACGCTGTACAGCATCAATACGATCATGTGTTTGCCCAATAATCCGTAATAATTGATCGGTATCCTTTATTTGATAAATCAACTGGCTTAAACGGGCATCAAAACAATGTCTCCAAGTACTGAGTAAAGGGCTTTCTGATTTAGATAAAAAGCTACCTTTATATAGCGAGAATGTACTCGAAATAAGATTTGCATTTAATGATTGTTCAGCACGTAAAAAATCACATTGGACTTCACAGGTAAGCCTATAAATGCGAGCCTCAATTGAATGAGGTAATAGGCTACGAAGTTGTGAAAGCTCAGCCTTTAAGGTTTTTAGGCTGACATTACGCTCACCATAAAGGGCATAGTGTAACTCTTCTAAACCAATGCCGTACGGATACAAAGCTAAAATGCAAAGTATTTCAATTTGACGGTGAGTCAAGTTCAAAGTATGCCCATTAAATTGAACCCAGGGCGAACCTAGCGCTTTAATGTATAAAAAATTTTTCTGTTCAAATTTTATTGCTCGCTGTATTAAGTCTGCACAGCGTTCCACAGCAAGAATGCCTAGAGGGGTATGTTTTTTATATTTTGTGGAAAGATTGATAATGCCATGAAATTGACCTGAAGTCGGATCCCAGATAGGTGCTGCATAACAGACCCAATCACGAACACTGTCCATTTGGTTTTCATGAGAATATACACAACTTGATGTTTGACTATTTAATGTCATACCAATCGCATTGGTCCCAACCGCCTGCGTTGACCAATGGCCACCTTCAATAAAATGTACCTGTTCAGCAGAAGAAAGCATCGCGGAACTACTCCAGGTCCATAACAGAGTACCATGGTGATCTGTAAGACCAATTGCCATATCGGAATCATCAGCAATTCTTAATAAATCGGCATAATTATGCTGAATAGAGCGGCGGAATAGGGAAGTCTGATCTTCTTGAGGCAAAGCCAAAACGGGTGCAGCCTGAACAATATGCTGATTAATTAAATGTGTTGTTTGCAGCTTTTTTGCTAGTGCTGTATTGAACAGGTTCATATCATATTCCTTTATGATTAGACTGTAATATCTTTAAACTTCAGAAATCAATTTCCAGATCTATACTCATTCAATCTTTTCTTACGTGTACCAAATCATTTTTCTTGGATTCGTTAAATAACCTTTTTTGGGTTTTACCAGCCTTTTAGCTACTTTAAAAGTGTTGTTATGGACTGGAAATGACTATTTTTATCTGAAGTGTTAATAAAAGTAACCATTATGTTGATAAACGAGATCCTTTAAATGATGAAAATGTCATTCACGCACGTAGGGCACAGGTACAGCCTCACCATAATACTGGCGGTCAGCAAAATAACTCGATCGCACTAATGGTGCACTCCAAATATTCTTAAACTCTAAGTGCTCTCCATGAGTTTGATAATGTTTAAACTCTTGCAATGTAACAAAACGATGAATTGGCGCATGTGATTTGGATGGCTGTAGGTATTGGCCGATTGTGACATAATCAATTTGATAATCTTTCAAATCATTTAATAACGCAATAACCTCAGCTTCAATCTCTCCTAAACCCACCATCAAACCACATTTCGTTGGGATATCAGGGCAGTAGTGTTTAAATTTCTTAAGTAAATTCAATGAATGCTGATAGTCAGCGCCTGGTCGCATGGCTTTATACAGGCGTGGCACGGTTTCAATATTGTGATTAAAGACATCAGGTGGATTTTTGCTCAAAATTTTAAGTGCAATATCTGCGCGACCACGAAAATCAGGAACCAAAACTTCAATCAAAGTGCCTGGACTAGTTTGACGAATTTCTCGAATGCAATCTGCAAAATGCTGTGCACCGCCATCTTTTAAATCATCTCGGTCAACGGAAGTAATCACAACATACTTTAAGTTTAGATTCTTCACTGTTTCAGCCAAATGCAGTGGCTCGTTAATATCTAAGGCATTAGGACGGCCATGCGAGACATCACAGAATGGACAGCGTCGAGTACAGATATCACCCATAATCATGAATGTTGCTGTTCCACTACCGAAACATTGCGGCAAGTTAGGACAAGCCGCTTCTTCGCAAACGGTATGTAGTTTTTGTTGTCTTAATAAATCCTTAATGATTTGGACTTCCTCAGGTTGACTAATTTTAGTCCGGATCCATTCTGGCTTTTTCGGTATCGTTTCCGTTGGAACAACTTTAATTGGAATACGCGCCATTTTTTTAGCGCCACGTAGCTTCTTTCCAGTTAATACTGGGTTATTTAAATCCATTTCAAACACTCCGTCGTTTAAAATAATTAATATTGAGCCTGATATTAAATAAGCTGCTTTAAATGCATTAATAATATTAAAACAGGGCAAAAAAACTTATCATATAAAACAAAGGTTGGTTAAAGGTTTGTTTTTGTATATAGCTGAATAATATTAAAAAATTTACAAATTTTTTAATATTATAAACCACTGTTTTTAATGTTTATCTTATGTTTTTATGCATTATATTTTTTTAGTCTAATATGAAATTAAATAAAAATATTCTTATATAAATATACGATTTAAAAATCCAGTTATTCAATTTGGGATTTTCTTTTAAGCGTAGTTAATAAGGAATAAATATATGCAATTAACGGAAGAGCAATTGCTAGCAGCATACAAAAGAATGCGCGACATTCGTGAATTTGAGGATCGACTTCACGATGAAAACAATACAGGTGATATCCCAGGTTTCATCCATCTTTATAGCGGTGAGGAAGCTGTTGCCGTAGGGATCTGTGAAAATTTAACAGATAAGGACTTCATTACCTCAACACATCGTGGTCACGGACATTGTATTGCAAAGGGCTGTGACATTCACGCCATGATGCTAGAAATTTTTGGCAAAGATGATGGTTTGTGTCGTGGTAAAGGTGGCTCAATGCACATTGCGGACTTAGATAAAGGCATGCTCGGTGCAAACGGTATTGTGGGTGGTGGTCCACCTTTGGCTATTGGGGCAGCTTTAAGTGCTAAAACACTCAAAAATGGTGGGATTGGTCTATCTTTTACCGGTGATGGCGGTTCAAATCAGGGCTTAACTTTTGAAGCCATTAATATGGCTGTTGTGTTAAAGCTTCCTGTCATTTTTGTTTTTGAAAATAACGGTTTTGGTGAAGGTACTGCACATGATTATGCCGTAGGCAGTAAAGATATTGCAGGCCGAGCAGCAGGTTTTGGCTTACCCGCTGAAAAAGTAGATGGAACAGACTTTTTTGCTGTGTATGAAGTTGCACAAAAAGCCATTGAACGTGCCCGCCGTGGTGAAGGTCCGAGTGTGATTGAAACGGTAACCAACCGTTTTTATGGACATTTTGAAGGTGATCCGGGACTTATTCGTTCCAAAGAAGAACTGGATTATGTCAAAGAACATAAGGATCCATTGAAAATATTCCGCGAAAAAGTCAAAGACAAAATTGACGAAGCCAAGCTCGATGCGATTGACGCTCAGTCTAAAGCCAATGTAGACGATGCCGTTGCAAAGGCACGTGCAGCTAAGTACCCAGAAGCCTCTCAGTTACTTACCGATGTATACGTCTCTTACTAAAGGAATAGTAGAAAAATGCCAAATAAAAGTTATCGAAACGCGATTAAAGAAGCAATTGAATTAGAAATGCGCCGAGACCCAAGTGTCATTGTGGTCGGTGAAGATGTTCGTGGTGGACATGGTGGTAAAAATACCGATGATAATAAGCTGGAAGGTTTTGGCGGTGTACTTGGTGTAACCAAAGGCTTATGGACTGAATTTGGTTCTGAACGAGTCATTGATACTCCAATTACAGAATCAGCGATTATTGGTATGGCGGCAGGTGCTGCTGCAACGGGTTTAAGACCTGTGGCAGATTTAATGTTTATGGATTTTTACGGCGTGTGTTATGACATGCTGTATAACCAAGCAGCTAAATTTCGCTACATGTTTGGCGGCAAAGCCAAAGCACCACTCGTTGTACGTGGCATGATTGGTGCAGGTTTTTCCGCAGCAGCGCAGCATTCTCAGTCGCCATATAACGTGTTTGCCTCAGTGCCTGGTTTAAAAGTGGTGGTGCCTTCAAGTGCCTATGATGTAAAAGGGTTGTTGATTCAAGCCATTCGAGATGACGACCCAGTAGTCTTTTGTGAACACAAGTTGTTGTACGACATTAAGGGCGAAGTGCCAGATGAGTCCTACACTATTCCTTTTGGTGTCGCAAATTACACCCGTGAAGGCACAGATATCACCATTATTGCCTTAAGTTTGATGGTGCATCGTGCCAATGAAGTCGCTGATAAGCTCGCAAAAGAAGGCATTTCGGTTGAAGTGGTTGACCCTAGAACCATTTCACCATTAGACGAAGATGGCATTTTAGAGTCAGTAGCTTCAACAGGTCGTGTGGTGATTGTAGATGAATCAGCAGCACGTTGTGGTTTCGGACATGATGTGGCTGCGCTTATTGCCCAGAAAGGCTTTCATTATCTTAAAGCACCAATCGAATTAGTCACTCCACCACACTCACCCGTACCATTTTCACCAGTACTAGAAAAAGAATGGCTACCTAGTGTAGAACGCATCGAACAGGCTGTACGCAAGACGTTGGAGGCTTAGGATGAGCGAAATTAAAACTTTAGAAATCCCAAAATGGGGTTTGTCCATGGAAGAGGGTACGATTGCCCAATGGCTGATTCAGGAAGGTACCCAATTTAGTAAAGGACAGGAAATTTGTGAAATTGAAACCACAAAAATCGTCAATGTATTGGAGGCACCTTTTGATGGCCTGCTACGAAAAATTATTGCTAACGATGGTGACACACTGGTCGTAGGTGGAATCATTGCAATTTGTGCAGACGCTCAAGTTTCCGATGCAGAAGTTGAAGCATTTGCACAGTCTTTAGGTGGAACACCTGCTGTAACTGAAAATAAAGCGGTAGCAGCGGTTCCTGAAAAAGTCGATGTGGCTCAAGTTGAAACCAAAGTACAAGCTGCTCCTAAACAGAACAGTGTTGGTAATGGATCAAAAGCGGTGACTCAGGGCGGATATTTTATTCCTGATGAGTTACAAGGCTACCAACAAAGCGATGATATTTTTGCAACGCCACATGCCTTGAAATTGGCTGAAAAGCATAATGTAAACTTGGCTCAGATTACGGGTTCTGGACGTGAAGGCCGTATCAGTGTTCAAGATATTCAGGCCGCAGTTCAAGCTGCTGGTGGTTCTTGGCCAGATGTACGTCATCAAGCCAGCACGAAAGCCGCGAAATCTAAAGCAGATGACAGTTATGTTCTAGCGACACCTGTTGCCCGCCGTTTGGCAAAACAATGGGGCATTAATTTGCATGATTGTCGTGCATCGGGTTCACGTGGACGAGTCTGTAAGGAAGATGTTGAAGCTGTATATCAACGTGAAAACCCTGTACAAGCTCAACATACTGAGTATGCGCATCCAACAGAGTCAGCAAAATTCACCACCGTAGCTATGAATGGTATGCGTAAAGCAATCGCTGCACGGCTACAAGCGGCAAAACGCAATGCACCACATTTTCGCTTAACGATAGACTTAAATGTTGAGTCGGTTCAGGCTTTGCGTCAGCAAATTAACAGTACTGTACCGCAAGTCAAACTGTCCATTAATGATATGCTGATTAAAGCTGCTGCTGCTGCACTGATTAAAGTTCCACAAGTTAATGTTCAGTTTGATGAAGAGAATCAGCAGATTTTTCAGTTTGAACAGGCTGATATTTCGGTTGCTGTAGCCATCGAAAATGGACTGATCACGCCAATTATTAAAGCAGCGAACCGTAAATCTTTGGCGCAAATTTCCAATGATATGCGTGATCTGGCGACACGTGCCAAAACTGGAAAATTGGCACCTGATGAGTTTCAAGGGGGCAGTTTCAGTATTTCCAATTTGGGCATGCTTGGTATTCAACAGTTTGATGCCATTATTAACCCGCCTCAAGGTGCAATTCTAGCCTTAGGTGCAGCAGAGAAACGTGCTGTCGTTGAAAATGATGAGATTGTTGTTCGTGAAATGGTGACCGCAACATTGTCTTGTGATCATCGTGTCATTGATGGTGCGTTGGGTGCTCAATTCTTATCGGCATTTAAGCAGTTTGTCGAAAATCCTGCATTAATTTTGGTGTAGGAGGAATAGTCATGTCAGATACACAATTTGATCTTGTGGTTATTGGTGCTGGTCCTGGAGGATATGTCGCTGCGATTCGCGCAGCGCAACTGGGATTAAAAACGGCAATCGTTGAAAAACAACACTTAGGCGGAGTGTGTCTTAATTGGGGATGCATTCCAACCAAGGCATTATTGAGCGGGGCTGCGCTTGCACAGCAGTTCAAACATGCAGGGCAGTTTGGCTTTACGCTTAACGCGATTGATTTTGACATTCAAAAACTGGTCCATCATAGCAGACAGGTTTCTGAGCAACTCGTGCAAGGTATCGGTCAATTATTGAAAAAAAATCAAATCACTGTTTTTAACGCGGCAGCCCAGTTCATTGCCAAAGAGCAATTAGAGCTTACAGATGCGAATGGTCAAAAACAGCAGATTTCTGCACCGCATATTATTGTCGCAACAGGTGCACGTGCGGCCAATTTGCCTCATATTCCTGTAGATGGCCATCAGGTCTGGAGTTATAAAGAGGCTTTAGTTCCGGAACAATTACCAAAATCTTTACTGGTCATTGGTTCGGGGGCTATAGGCAGTGAGTTTGCAAGCCTATACCAAGACTTAGGCTGCCAAGTTACCTTGGTTGATATTGCAAAGCAGATTCTCCCTAGCGAAGACATTGAAGTTGCGAAGTATGTACAAAAGCAATTTGAACAGCAGGGTATGCAGGTTTTAACCGAAGCGACTGTAAAAAAAATAGAAACTGATCAGGCTCAAGTACATTGTCATATTGAAACTGCCACAGGTGTGCAAATCATTACTGTTGAAAAGGTGCTTTCAGCTATTGGCGTGAAACCGAATGCTGAAAATCTTGGCCTAGAAGCTTTGGGAGTTGAATTTGAGAATGGTTTTATTAAAGTCGACTCATGGTGTAAAACCAATGTAGTGGGCATTTATGCAATTGGTGATGTCGCAGGTGCACCGTGTTTGGCACACAAAGCCAGTCATGAAGCCATTCTTTGTGTGGAGAAAATTGCAGGCCTAAGTCATGTACATGCTTTAGATCGTACACAAATTCCGGGCTGTATCTTTACCCATCCACAAGTGGCCAGTATTGGTTTGACAGAACAGAAAGCGAAAGCTACGGGCTTGAATATCAATGTGGGTAAGTTTCCTTTACAAGCGAATGGTAAAGCATTGGCTTTGGGCGATAGCGCAGGATTTATTAAAACCATTTTTAGTCAGGAAACGGGTGAATTGTTGGGTGCTCACATGGTTGGACATGAAGTCACCGAACACATTCAAGGTTTTGCCATCGCGAAATACCTAGAAGCTACAGATGAAAGCTTAGCGCAGGTCATTTTCCCTCATCCTACTTTGTCTGAGGCGATGCATGAGTCGGTCTTGTCGGCGATGCAACGTGCAATCCATATTTAAGGAGTCGCAACATGCCTAGAGGTTTAAACAACAAAGTTGCTTTAATTACGGGTGCGGCACAAGGCATTGGACGTGGTATTGCCTTACGTTTGGCACAAGAAGGTGTTCATATTGCATTGGTCGATCTTCATCAAGAAAAGTTAAATACTGTTCAACAAGAGATCGAAGCCTTTGGCGTAAAAGCCACCACATTTATTGCAGATATTTCAGATCCAATACAAGTCAGTCATGCAATTGATCATGCAGAATCGACACTTAATGGCTTTGATATCATGATCAATAATGCAGGGATTGCACAAGTTAAAGCGTTGGAAGAAGTAACGCCGAGTGAATTTAACCAAATCATGAACATCAATGTCGGTGGTGTACTTTGGGGGATTCAAGCCGCAGCAAATAAATTTAAACAACGCCAACAGGCTGGAAAAATTATTAATGCCTGCTCAATCGCAGGTCATGAGGGTTTTGCTCTCCTCGGTGTTTATTCAGCAACTAAATTTGCAGTTCGTGCATTGACACAAGCTGCAGCTAAAGAATATGCCAGTGCTGACATTACTGTAAATAGTTATTGTCCGGGTGTTGTTGGTACAGATATGTGGGTCGAAATAGATCAGCGTTTCTCTGAAATTACAGGCGCACCAGTTGGTCAAACGTATAAAAAATATGTAGATGGTATTGCTTTAGGACGTGCTGAAACACCAGATGACGTGGCTGCATTAGTTGCATTTTTAGCCAGCGAGGATTCAAACTACATTACAGGTCAGTCTATTTTGACAGATGGTGGAATGGTTTACCGTTAATATCAACATAAGGAATACATAATGAAAGCAGCTCGTTTTTATGACCGAGGGGATATTCGGATTGAAGATATTCCTGAACCGAAAGTAGTTCCAGGCACCGTTGGAATTCAAGTTGCATGGTGCGGTATTTGCGGTACAGATTTACATGAATTCATGGAAGGCCCTATTTTTATTCCACCTTGTGGTCATCCACATCCAATTTCAGGAGAATCTGCACCTGTAACAATGGGACATGAATTTTCAGGCGTAGTTTATGCAGTTGGTGAGGGAGTAGATGATATTCAAATTGGGCAACATGTCGTAGTTGAACCCTACATTATTGCGGATGATGTACCGACTGGGCCGAATGATAAGTATCATTTATCAAAAAATATGAACTTTATTGGTTTAGGCGGGCGCGGTGGTGGTCTTTCTGAAAAAATTGCTGTTCAACGACGTTGGGTGCATCCTATTTCAAATGATATTCCCTTGGATCAAGCAGCATTAATAGAACCTTTGTCCGTTGGTCATCATGCCTATGTACGAAGTGGTGCAAAAGCTGGTGATATCGCACTGGTTGGTGGAGCAGGCCCAATAGGTTTACTCTTATCAGCCATTTTAAAGGCTAAAGGTCTCACGGTGATCATCACTGAACTGAGTGCAAAACGTAAAGAAAAAGCGATAGAAGCGGGCGTTGCAGATTATGTACTAGACCCATCACAAGTTGATGTAGTTACCGAAGTAATGAAAATTACGGAAGACCACGGTGTTGATGTTGCTTTTGAATGTAGTAGTGTTAATAAAGTCATGGATACACTGGTGGCGGCGATGAAACCAACAGGGGTAGTCGTCATTGTTTCTATTTGGAGCCATCCTGCCACGATTAATGTACATAGTGTAGTGATGAAAGAACTAGACATTCGTGGCACGATAGCTTACGTCAATGACCATCAGGAAACTATTCGTTTGGTTGAGCAAGGTAAGATTAATCTAGAACCTTTTATTACCCAACGGATTGCATTAGATGATCTTGTTTCTAAAGGCTTTGAAACATTGATTCATAATAATGAGTCTGCTGTAAAAATTATTGTTCATCCGTAGTAACGCCTAATTTCAAAGACAAATTTGAATAAGCTAGAGATAAACTCTATGTAGCTATTTAATATTTATAGCGATAGGAAATGAGTCTGTATTTACAAACTCATTCTCATAATAGTGATTGGAAAACTCTATTTTTTAAGAAGAAATTGACAACACATAATGTATAATTTAATTTATATCAATATTAATGAATTTAATACCGAAATTCGTCTATTTAACATAATCAATATTATACGAAATCAGTCTGTTAGAAACCATTTAAAGTGTCTATATTCTCACCAATAAAAATGTCTAGTTTATGATGGTTTTTACCATCATGGACTGGATATAAATTAGAGATGTTGATCACTATGTCTGACAAGGAAATTCAACGTCTTGCAGTTCTGCAAGACGTTCGAGATCATCGTATTACCCAGGTCCGTGCTGCTGAAATCCTGAATCTTTCCACTCGTCAAATTACCCGGTTATTGCAGAAACTCAATCAAGACGGTGTTTCAGGTCTGGCACATGTCAGTCGTGGTCAACCTGGCCATCATCGCCATGATGAGTTATTAAAATCAAAATGTCTTTCCATTATTTCTGAACATCTGCTGGGCTTTGGACCTATCTTGGCGCATGAGAAGCTCAGCAGCATATTTGACCTGAATATCCCGGTAGAAACGGTTCGGCGCTGGATGATGGCCAATGACCTCTGGATTCCGCGATCCAAGCGCCTTAAACGTCCATATCAGCCACGTTATAACCGGGATTGCTTCGGTGAGCTGATCCAGATTGATGGCTCATATCATGACTGGTTCGAAGGACGCGCTGCTAAGTGCTGTTTATTGGTGTATATCGATGATGCCACTGGAAAGCTGTTGCATCTACGCTTCTGTGAGGCGGAAACCACCTTCGACTATATGCTTTCAACCCGAGCCTACATTGAACAATACGGCAAACCTCTGGCCTTTTATAGCGACAAACATTCGGTATTCAGAGTTAATCAGAAATCCAGGAAAGACAGCAAAATCACGCAATTTGGGCGGATTCTGAACGAGTTAAATATTGATATTATCTTTGCCAACTCACCACAGGCTAAAGGTCGCGTAGAACGCGCGAATAGAACCCTTCAAGACCGTTTGATCAAGGAGATGCGTCTGGAAGGCATCAGTTCAATTGCCGAAGCCAATGCATGGCTACCCTGCTTCATTGAGCACTTCAATCAGAAGTTTGCCAAGTGTGCGAGAAACTTGAAGAATTTACATCGATCTTTAACGGAATCTGATGCTGAGCTGGAGGATATATTCACTTGGCAGGAACCGCGTAAGGTCACGAAGAACCTAACCATCACCTATGACAAGTGTATTTATCTGCTTGAACCGACAGAGCTGAATCATAAGCTTGTTGGGCAATACATTTCATTTCTGGAGTACCCGGATGGCACTGTGGCCCTCATGCATGAAGGACGGAAGATCAACTATAGCGTCTTCAATAAACTGGCTGGACTACAGCAGAATGAAGTGGTTGAGAATAAAAGATTAGGCTCAGTTCTGGCGCATATCCAGCAACAACATGAAGAGTTGGAGAAACAGAATAAACGTTCCCGTCTCAAGAAAAGTATGCCGAGTCGTAAAGCTCAGAAAGCTGTTATTGAACAAAGAAAGTTAAATCCTGTGCTTGACTCTTGTGGTTAAAAACAGGACATTTCAAATGGTTTATCACATAGACATTTTAATTGGTGAATAACAGGTGCATTTCATATAACAACCATTATGTTAAATGGATGGTGAATTGGTGGAAAATTCCAGTTTTTAAAATTGCGAATAAGAAATTTTATGTTAAATAAAAGCTAAGAATTTATTTAAAAGAGTCCAGCATTTGAAAGGAATTCTGAAAAAAATATATTTAATTATTTACTAAGCTTTTGATAAATAAATATATTTTTTTTATAAAACTATTTTTGGTCTACTGGTGATATATTCCAAGCCATTAGAAGTCGCCATATATTTGCGTCAATCTCTTGAACGTTATCAAAATGCTTTTGATCTACAATCCAATTAACTTTTACTCCTCCAAGAATAAACTCTTGAGAGCGCACGAATAATTGAAAATTATGGTCTGGTGAGACATAAAACTGAAACCCTGAACTCAAAGCATTCATTGAATGCCCGAAACACATTTTTCCTTTTGAACCATTATTAAACTGATAACAATCCACACCATTTTGAGTTTGCTTTGAGTCAATATTTAAGTTTTTCATTATTTCTGAATCAAAAAATTGCTTTGTATTCCTTTCTGTAGAGCCTCCTAATGTACTTACAAATACTTTGACTTGATCATAATGATCTAAAGTATAATTCCCATGAATACTGTTGTCCGTTGCCTGTACAGTTGAACCATTTAATATCAAATTAAATTCAAGGCCTCCCCCCATATCTATCATTGTCCAAGGCGTTTCTTTTGCTTCCGACTCGCTCAACGATGGATACTTTTTAGGTTGATAGTCAATAGGGAATTGACCAAGATAATGCTCAAGGTGCGGTCGATAAAACTCTCGCTCACACTTCGTACAATGTGTGTCAGGTATATGTTTTCGTCTTTGTCCAAGCTCAGCTTTGATGATGAGCTGATCTGTAAATTTCCATGTCACAATCTCTCCTTCTTTCGGGATATGTACTTTTTCTTTTGGCATACAACCTCCTAAAAGCACCATAGCCATTAGCACCATTCCTTTTTGAAAATAATTCATTACAAACTCTTAATATTTATAAAATATATAATTTAAAAACAGTTAATGACTTAGCTTTTAGCAAAGCTAAAATTAACATAGTACTAATTCCCCCAAATCATTTAAATAATAAAAAACCCCGGCATCCTGCCGGGGTTTTTCGTATTGGTTCGCTCGGTATAACTCCTGTCGTACCTTACTTTCCTTGTGCCTATCTCTTGTTATTCTTCTCTGGAACTTCCTGTTCTCCATGTCTTCATCATAGGAAATTGAAGCCAGGTCGTATAGGCGAAAAGGACCGGAATTGCTGTGAGCATATACGTACAAGAGTGGCTAAAAACTGCTCCAGCTTTTACCAAACTAGAAGAGTCATTCCTTAGTCATGACTAATATTTCGCATAACCGCCATTATGTTAAATCGCATATAAAAAAATTTGACATAAATTAAATTTTATACAATTATATTGCACACAATATATTATTTAAAGGTAATTAAAATGAGTAATCTTTATTCTACCCAAGTTAAAGCAATCGGTGGACGTTCAGGGAATATTCGTAGTGAAGATGGTATCTTAGAACTAAAATTAGCTTTGCCAAAAGAATTAGGTGGTCGAGGTGATGCAACGAATCCTGAGCAATTATTTGCAGCTGGCTATGCTGCATGCTTTGGAAATGCCGTGATCCATGTAACTCGTAGCAATAAAGAACATAAAATCCGTGATAACGATGTAGAAGTCCTGAGTACTGTTGGCATGGTTGCTAATGGCAATGGTGGATTTTCCTTAACAGTACACTTAGATGTCACTCTTTCAGGTATTTCACAAGCTGATGCAGAGAAGATCGTGGAACAAACGCATCAAGTATGTCCTTATTCCAACGCTATTCGAGGTAATATACAGGTATCGACCACTGTCTATACCAAATAAAAAGCTATGTCCAAGAATCAGCTTTGCCTAGATGAGCAACTATGTTTTCCTATTTATGCTGCATCTAATTTAATCGTAAAAGCTTATCGCCCTTTTCTTACACCTCTCGGACTCACTTATCCTCAATATTTAGTGATGTTGGTTTTATGGGAAAAAGAATGTGTAAGTGTGGGTGATCTTGGACAAATTTTACACCTGGATAGTGGGACACTAACGCCCTTACTAAAAAGAATGGAAAAGTCTGAACTTATTAATCGATCACGTGATCCTAATGATGAAAGAAGAGTCCTTATTTCATTAAAAGAAAAGAGTCGAGAGCTACGAGCTGCCGCAGAAATGATTCCTAAAGAGCTGACTCAAAGTATTCAACTTGAAAATTTAAATAAACTAAAAGAAGAATTAAAGTCATTGGTTAAAGTGTTATCAGAGAAAATTTAAGAAATCTTATTATCTGGTGATATGAGTCACTATGATTCTGAAAATTAATTAATTTTTCTAAAATTAACATAATACGGATTATACGAAGCCCTGACCCTAGATCAGGGCTTTATTTATTTCTACCTTACATTTCAACAAGTATTGATTCGCCTGTAGAACAGTCTCCATTACGCCATTGCCAATTTTCAATTAACTTAATTTTTCCATTGGCTTGGATCTCAATCTCAGTATTACATTCACCTATACGTAATTCATTCATCTCATTGATGTGGTGGTATGCCATAGTGAAAGTTTTTTCAGAAGTCATGAAACCTAGTAAATGTCCATTGGTAATACTGCCACCAGAATAGGTAGCTTCTATACGCTCACCTACTTGGTAATAATTAAAAATAGTCTCGTGAGATACTTCTCCATTAGATGTATTTTTAGCATTTACAAATTTTTTATTATTTAGATTTAAGTTCATTTCTGCTCTTTAATTTCCCTAAAATTAACATAATACACGTTATATGAAGTCGAAAAAGGGAGCTTTAAGCTCCCTTTTTTACTAGTTTTTTTTAAATTGCTAAGCGTAAATTCAGTGCTTTTACCACTTTAATGACAGTATCAAAGCTTGGATTTACATCGCCAGAAAGTGCTTTATAAAGACTTTCTCGGCCTAAACCTGTGTCTCTTGATAATTGAGCCATTCCTTTAGCTTTAGCAATATTACCTAAAGCTTTTGCAATGAATGCCGCATCACCATTAGATTCATCTATACAGGCTTGTAGGTAAGCTTGCATATCTTCTTCTGTTTTAAGATGTTCAGCACTGTCCCATTTACGAAGTTTGATAGCCATTTACAGCTCCTCCTCTAAATCTTGTGCTAGTTGTAGGGCAAGTTTTATATCTTTACTTTGCGTAGACTTGTCTCCGCCTGCTAAAAGAATAACGACCCTTTGCCCTTGCTTACAGTAATAGATCCTGTAGCCAGGTCCAAAGAAGAAGCGTAATTCAGAGACACCTTCACCGACTGGCTCAGTATCTCCAAAGTTTCCATCTTCAACCCGATCAATTCGGACTTGTATACGCCTTTTTGCCTGCTGGTCTTTTAACTTAGTAAACCAGTCATCAAAGACTTCAGTGGTGTATATTGAGTACATAAGAGTAATGTATCCTATAGGATACATTTATGCAAGAAATAAACTTGAATGTATGGGGCTTATAACAGAATTTCGTATAACGCCTATTATGTTAATTTTAGAGAAACTCAATAATAAAACTATTTCTTTTTAGTTTTTATCTCACTAATTAATATTCCTAAAATGACACAAAGCCCACCAATAAGAGCTAAAAAGGGTAAACGCTCTCCTGCCAGCCTTCCGAATATTGCTGCCCAAACAGGCTCACCTGAATAGATAATAGCGGCCCTAGAAGGATCTACAGTACGTTGTGCCCAATTCATAGCAAATTGAATGAGTGTGCTGGCAAATCCCAGACTTAATGTAACTACTACGAGTTGCCATGAAATATTAGGAATTTCCGTTTCTCCTGCGAAAGGCATGATAAAAAAACAGAAAATAGACGCTACTACTAATTGGATGATAGTGACATTCTTTAAATCGACTCTACCTGCAAACTTACTGATCAAAATGATTTCAAGGGCTATTCCCAGCGCACTCAAAAGAGTAAAAATTTGTCCTAAATTAAAGTTAACGCCCCTAAAATCATTCCCTGTTAGAAGTATCAAACCAATAAAGGAAAAAAATATTCCAATCCAAATAAAGATATTTGGAAGCTTCCGATAAAAAATCCAGATTAATATTGGTACAAGAGGAATATATAGTGCTGTTAAAAATGCAGACTCACTACTTGTTATCGTCTTTAAACCTATAGTTTGAAGTCCGTATGAAAGTGCTAGTACGGCACCTATCGAAATACCCGCAATAACATCATCTTTACTTATCTTTTTTAGATACTTAAACATAAAAATAAGCAAAATCATAGCAGCAACCAGAAATCGGCAACCAACAAAGAAAATAGGAGTCGTGTAATTAAGGACATAGTGAACAGCTAAAAAGGTTCCTCCCCAAATCATAGTTATAAATACAAGTACGATCTCAGGAGGTAATCTTTCTTTTAAGACATGAATTAAGGACATTACAAAATCTAAAGTGAAATATACTGCACTATTATTGCATCCATCTTGTTTATAGTGCAATATATTGCACATTAAACTTGTGAATACTCAGAATGAACACTGTCCTTGAATTTTTAGGAAAAAATATTCGTTTTTTTCGAGAGAAAATAGAACTGACTCAACAAGAGCTTGCTGATCGTTCAGGGGTAAGCAGACGTACAATAATTGCTTTAGAAGCAGATCAAATAAATATTAGTTTGGCTAAATTAGATGCTATAGCAAATGCCCTAAATATTAGTTTTAGTACTTTAGTTAGTCCGCTAGATTCAAAAATTCAACACTCTTGTACAAATATCTTAGCTTGGAAAGGCAATCATACAGAAAGCTATGCAAATTTACTGGGTACAGTGGATAACGGTACACAGACAGAAATGTGGATATGGTCACTAGCAGCTGGCGATTCTTATATAGCTGAACCTGATCCAGAAGGCTGGAAAGAAATGCTCTATATCATCCATGGAGAGTTAACACTTGAAATTAAAGGTCAATTTAAGATTCTAGGCCCTGAAGATTCGTTTATTTTTTCCAGCTCTACTTTGTACTCATATCATAATAAAAGTGATGAACAGGTAAAATTTGTGAGAAATGTTATTCATTAGCAGATCATTCAACATAATGGTTATTATACGAAATGAAAAAGCCTAGACACTGGTCTAGGCTTTAAACTTTAAAAAATACATAAAAATCAGTGTTATAAACTCAGTTTTATAGCTTCGTATAACGCCCATTATGTTAAATGGATAGTGAATTAGTGGAAAATTCACTCTTTCCTTTAAGAAAAACTTACAGACCCTTTTTTAATTTGTATTCTGGACTGCCATCTCTTTACTAAATAAATTTATACATTGAATAAGATAGAGCTAAAAGAACAGAGGACATCCACAGAATAAAGAAATATTCTCTAAATTTATGAAAAAATAAAATATGTATAAAAAATGCTAAAGTTATGACTAGGAAAATCCAAGTCATTATTCCCACTGAAAAACCGTTATCCAGACAGTTCAGATATAAAGACAGTGCCAGAAAAATCACTGAGTATATTTTTAACAAAGGTTGAGAGTAATGAAAGCTTAAAAAAGGATACCCAAGTTTATTCATTCCACTTTGAGTGGTCATACACAGCTGCATCATTGCAACAATTGCCCACAATATTGCAGCCAGGCTCATTTGGCCACCTCACGAAGCTTTATTTTCTTGAAATAAAAACAGGCAAATATATATCCCGTGGCGATGAGCATCAATACAAGATCAACTCCTGCTACAGACCATTGCTGATGCCGCAAGGTATTAAAGAAGAATGTTTGAGGAGCCAAGACGATCGGGCTGAATACTGTCATCCATAAAATAACAGCAGTGAAGATAAAGGCCAAAACTATGGCTTTTTGCATTTTAACCAGCATCGCAATGAATACAATACCCACCCAGCTGATAAAAAATATGCCTAACTCATACTGAATCCGCTGTTCAAGACTGGCCGTTAAAATCCGGTTAGCCAAAAAATACATGGCTGTCGCAAATGGCAAGCCCAGAAAAGTGAAATAGTTAAGGTAAGCAACCACATTATAACTTAAGGTATGTTGTTGTTTAATACGTTTCTTTTGCCACAATAAAGCCCCTGCGACCAGCATGATGCAACCGACGAGACCTAAACTCGCTAGTATCCCCCTCATCCATTGACTGGCGTAATATCCTAAATGAATACCATAAGTTGCTGAGCTTATTTGAGCGACAGGATGCAGATTTCTTTCGGAATTCAGATTCTGTCCGGTATTTGCTGCAAAAATAAATTGCGGATTATTGAAAGTAATTAATTTGTTATATCCATAATTAAAAGTAATTAACGCTTCTGCAGTATTTGGGTTTTTGACTTCAATTTTTTCCAGAACAGCCCCATTACTCCCCTGCTGAGGTAATTGACGAGAAAATACGGAGAATTCTTTTAATTGAATACCTGAATCTTCTGCCGGTTTTGGAACATTGCTATATTGTATTTCACTATAAAACTTTTTTATTCCATTCTGGCCATATTGTTGATTAATACCCATAGGCATGAGCAGATAGAAGAAAATCATGACACCGGTAAAGGCCATAATCAGATAAAAAGGCAGGGTCACTACACCGGTAATATGATGTAAATCCAATAAGGTACGCTGTCCCTTGAAACTCCGGAATACAAAAAAATCTTTAATTATTTTTTTATGGGTAAATATCCCGGTGATTAATGCGATGAGAAATAGAACCCCTACAATCACCACAAGCGTTCTACCCACGACATCAGGCAAAGGATAAAGACTGTAATGTAATTTAAAAAAGAAGTCGCCCCCCAGACTTTCCCGACCCTCTGTTAAAATTAAGCCTGTATTCGGGTCTTGAAGTTTATGGTACTTACTGGCTTGGTCTTGCCATTCCAAAGTGTTAAAAGGCATTCGGGAAGTGGCAAGATTCACTCGCCATCTTTTTGCATCGGGCGCATGGGTATTTAAATAATCATAGGCAACCTGGGCCGACTCAAGGGAACTGGGAGGTGCTTTTAGATATAAAAAATTTTCTGGTTTAGACCAGAGATTGATTTCAGTTCTGAAATAGGCAATAGACCCGGTAAAAAAAATCAGGAAAACTGACCACAATACAACGATACCGAACCAGCTGTGTAAAGTTGCCTGTACCTGGCGAAATTGCATTTAATGTTCTCCCAGTTTCCTTATGATCCAATAGCCCAGCAGTAAAATATAACTAAGATAATTGATTCTCTTTTGCCATAATTTAGAGGGATTACAAGGAACTAAAACAATATAAAAAATGAGAAAAATAAAACTTAGAAGAGCGGATAAATAGATATTTTCAGCTTTTGCAAAGGGCAAATAATCCGGTAAAACCCAAGAGATCCATAGGCTATAGCCATAAGCGGCCAAGCAGATATAAAAAATTTCTTGAATAGATAACCATTCCGGTTTCTGTTTATCCATTGACCTTATCTTTCATCACATATCAGGAAATGAGGAAGTATCTGTACGGCGACAGATACTTCTTGGGTGAGTATTAATAATTAATGGTATAGCTCAGGCCAAAAGTACGACCCTCAGCAGGGATGGCCAACAGGGAGTTGCCATTGGTTACGGCTGCTTGCTGTGCAAATACATTTTTATACTGCTTGTCCCAGACATTATAGACACCAAAATCGACACGGCCTTTCGCTACAGGGAAACGGGCCAAGACATCCATAGTGGTATAGCCTTTAATCTCTGCTGCACTATTACCATCAGTTAAACCCGCGGCTTTTAATGCCTGGTCATCTTTGTAGGCTTCGTCTGTGCCTTTAATGGCTTGCATTTGCGCACGCACACCATAGCCTTCATCATTATTCCATTCAGCAAACAGAGTGCCTTTCACCGGGGAAACAGCAAAGGCATTCAGTTCATGCCAGTGATCTGCGGCATCTTTATACTGTCCCCGCGTATAACCCAAGGTACCACCGACCTTATAGTTTTCCATAAATGGGTAGCTTACAGTCGCTTCTGCTCCATAAATGCGTTGATCGGTATCTACCACATTTACTGAACGGTCAGCGTTGAACTGTACAACTTTATCGGAAGTGTTATAGAAACCCGTTAGACCCAAGTTGAGGCCGTCGTCCTGATTTAAGCGCCAACCCAATTCATAGCTATTGACCGTGATCGGTGCAATACCTGACGTCGTTAAGGTATAGGCGGCTACATCACGCAGCACCCGTTGTACATCGGGATAACTATAACCTTGTGAGAAGTTGGCATAAACTTGCTGCGAGTCTGTTAACTCATAGACTGCACCTAAATTGAACAGGAACTTGTCAGCATCGGTAGAGTCAGCCGCCATTAAAGTAATCGGATTGCGTGCAGTTAAATAACTGTCAGTGTCTGCCTGAACGTACTGATAGCGTACACCAGCCTGAACATTTAGACGATCCGTCAGTGCATAATCCCCTTGTACAAATGTGCCAATATTCTGGATTTCTGTATCCGGTCCAGAACCTTGTTTTTCACCTGTCGGGGTATAGACCAGGCCATTGTGACTTGGCGTATAGAAATCAGCCCACTGATGGTCTTTTTCCCAGTCATAGTCCAGACCATAGGTCAGCTTTAAATCTCGCTCGGCCACCTGCAGGTCAGATTGAACAGTAGAGCGAATTCCTGCATAGTCCACATTGGATTGGCTTTGCTTTACATTCACGCCATCTTTGGAATAACCATACGGTACAAAACGCGCTTTTTCATTACGGTAATACGCTTCAACATTCAAAATTTGTCCCAGGAAATCCTGGTTTTGATACTGGGTATTAAACGCATAGCGTTCTGTAAAGGGTTGTTGATCTAAACTCCACCCTTTAATGGCTTTATAAGAAGGCTGTGTCCCGGTTTGCAGATAAGAATAGTCAGGACCATATTCGGTATCCTGTTCATCATTATAGTATTGTGCACCAAAACTTAAGCTTTGCTTATCGGTTAAATTAAAGTTTAAACGACCATTCACATCAAGCGTATTGGTATCCATCGTGCTGCCCTGCCAAGGGCTTAACGAGATACGGTCACCGTTACCATCAAACTGAGAACCCCGACTGGTAAAATCTACCCCTAAAAAACCGTCCATCTTGTCATGACTAAATGAAGCGGTTTGCCCCACCTGATAAGCCAAACTGTCACGACGGAAATTATCAGCCGATGTCAGGCCTAACTTGGTCTGAAAGCTGACCGGTTTCGATTTGTCCGCACGTTTGGTAATAATATTAATAATCCCGCCCGTCGCACCTGAACCATAAATACTGGTCGCACCTGAAACCACCTCGATATGATCAATCATATTCGGACTGATGCTGTTGAGCTGACGCGCCACATCGCGCGAACCCGTCTGTGAAACTCCGTCAATCATCACCAGTACATTCCGCCCACGCATGGTCTGACCGTAATTACTGCTGGTCCCGCTGCTTGGTGCCAATGAAGGTATCAGCTGCGCTAAAACATCTGCGACTTTTCGACTCGCTCCAGCCTGTTGAGCAATTTCTTCACCCTGAATGGTCTGTACAGTTCCTGCAACTTCAGCAATCGTTTTAGGGGTACGGGTTGCTGTTATCACAATAGGAGAAAGCTTTATTGTTTGACCTGAACTTTCAGGCTCCTTTGATGCAGGACCAAACTCTTCTGCGTACAAATGTGAAGAAATAGCTACTGTAAGAAAACACAGACTAAATTGAGATAGTCGCATTTTTAAACCTTTTCACAAACATTAATAATGATGCTAATAATAGTCATTATCATTATAAATGTAAAATTTTTGTTACATTTTTACTT
Organism: Acinetobacter sp. TW_SC_4; assembly: GCF_054861205.1. NCBI lineage: Bacteria > Pseudomonadati > Pseudomonadota > Gammaproteobacteria > Moraxellales > Moraxellaceae > Acinetobacter > Acinetobacter sp. TW_SC_4. The sequence continues at coordinate 98,183 of NZ_JBSLRK010000002.1, read as the reverse complement.
GTATTTTAACCTAGTATTTATTTTTTCAACTTCTGATGAATGAGAAAAAACTCTTTATTCAGATGTGTATATTTAGAGTATAGGTGAATGTAATACTGAGATTGAGATCCAAGCCAATGGGAAAATTAAGTTAGTTGAAAACTGGCAATGGCGTAATGGCGACTGTTCTACAGGCGAATCAATACTTATTGAAATCTAAGGTAGAGATAAATAAAGCCCTGATCTAGGGTCAGGGCTTCGTATAATCTGTATTATGTTAATTTTAGAGGAACTTTATAATTAAAGGATGCCAAATATGCTGTTGATCAAAAGCGTCCTGCACAGAATTTACCCCAATTATTAAAACTAAAACTGATATTAAAACTAAAACTGATCTTAGCGCGTTAAATCTGAAAATGAAACGTCAAGAGCTAATAATCTCTTTTTGCTTAAGCCAGATCGGCTAAAAATTTTAAAATTGGCTCAACGAGTAACTGGGCATCAAAAAGGATGGCATCGTGCGTGCCCTGTATTTTTACCAAATTCAGATTTTGGGTTGTTAAAAACACGGATTCTTGACTAACTTTGTAAGGAACCAACATATCATTCTCGGAAAATATAAATAGCATCTTGACTGAATGATTTTTTAAGATATCCACTAGATTTAATTGCTGCAATAGATAAAGATGCTTAACCTGATAGTTTAAATCAATACTATTTAACTGTTGGTGCAATAATTTTGCACGTTCACGCGCTGCTGCGCCAGCTAAAGTGACCAAGGTACAGAAGCGTTGCATCCCGCGTTTTGGATCAGCCAGTATGGAGGATTTAAATTGTGTATATTGTTCAACTGGCATTGCCTGTGGCCATGCTTCTTTGGCCACGAAACAGGGATTTGACATACAGCAAATCACTGGCTTGGCAATTTTCAATTGTTGCTGGATTTCATTAGCCAGCAAAAGTGCCAACTGTCCACCCAAAGACCATCCCATCAAGACATCAAAAGAACTCGCCTGCCTAACTTTTTCGGCCAAAATACTTTCCACGTTAGGATCAAAAATATCCCATACTTCAACTTGATACTGCTGCCGTAACTGTTCTACAAACGGGGTTAAGACCGCTGTTCCTAGCCCCCAACCCGTAATCATCAGTATCTTCATTTTGTCTGCTCCAATAAAAAGGGACCAATTCAAGTTGAAATGATCCCTGTTCGTTACACGATTAATTAAGCAGGTTGCATCGCATCTACAGCCAATTCTTTAGCTGTTTTCTTGGCAGCTTCAGCTTTTAAGCCTAATTTAGCAAACAAGGCTTTGTCTTTACCTTCACCACTGTTCGGGGCAGTAAGCAATTTATCACCTGAAAATAATGAGTTAGCTCCAGCCATAAATGCCAGTGCCTGATCAGAGTCAGAGAGAGATTCACGACCTGCCGACAAGCGGATATAACTCTTCGGCATAATAATCCGTGCTACCGCAATAGTACGAATCCAGTCAATCACATCCAGTTTTTCAACATCGGCCAGTGGTGTACCTTCAATAGGAACCAGCATATTTATGGGCACCGAACCCGGGTGAATCGGCATAGTCGCTAGTTCAAATAACAAACCGACTCGGTCTTGTACGCCTTCGCCCAAGCCGACAATACCGCCACTACAGACATTAATTCCGGCATTACGCACATGATCAAGCGTATTTAAGCGGTCATCAAAGCTACGTGTACTGATGACATTGGCATAATATTCACGTGAGGTATCAAGGTTGTGGTTGTAATAATCTAGCCCTGCATCTTTCAGACGTTCCGCTTGTGAGGCATTTAGCATCCCTAGGGTCATACAGGTTTCCATGCCCAATTTCTTGACTTCCTGCACCAATTCCAGCACATACGGCATATCGCGTTCATGCGGGTTACGCCATGCTGCCCCCATGCAAAAACGGGTCGAACCGGAAGCTTTGGCCTGTTTGGCTTCAGCAATCGCCTTTTGTACTTCTACGCGTTTTTCAATTTCCAGATCAGTATCATAATGTGCAGATTGCGAACAGTATTTACAATCTTCCGGACAACGGCCCGTTTTAATTGAAAGCAGAGTACTGACCTGAACAGTATTCGGTTCAAAGTTTTGGCGATGAATTTGCTGTGCCTGAAACAGTAAATCCATTAAAGGCAAGTCATAAATTTCTTGTATTTCGGCACGTGACCAATCATTACGGATCATCTTGTCTGCATCATCTAAAATTCCATTAAGTAAATCATACGCTGTTTTTTTTATTTTTCTTTAGCGTTTTCTTTCATATTCATTGCCTGCTTAAAATAGCTTTAGTTTATCAAGCTATTTTGAAAGCTTATTTAACTCGAATCCTGCTTAAGCCGATGATTCCTTAATTTGAATTGTTGGCTTATTTTGATGAGTGAGTTGATATGCACATAGTGAGGCGTAAATTCCACTCAGAAACCCATGAAGACTACGTGCTTTACTCGTTACTAAATTGTATTGCCCCTTCAATAAACTGAATAATGTTTCTATCTTATTGTGTTGTCTTAGGTGATATTCATCTGATGCACAAAGTTGAATAGCCTGCATATTCTTTCGATGATAAATAATTAAATCAATAACTTGATATTTCAATCTAGTTTTTAATTCTTGGCTGATGTAACCTAGATCCCCGTAAAGTTTTACTTCTACACCAGCAACCAATTGCTCAACCATTTTTATGTCAGCAACATGTCCATTCGATAAAGCAGAACAGGCAATTTCACCAAATTGATTCATCGCAATATGTAATTTACAGCCATAAAATCAGCCCATTGAGCTTCTACCACGTGATGCAATTTGGACTAATGATTTATGATGCTGAATACTTAGAGTTTTACAAACTGGCAGAGTTGTTGAATCAATCCATAAATATTGTGTACCTTGGCCTTTCATCAGTGTCACATGTAAAGCGTGTAGAGCTAATTCATGCATATTGATTAGATGAATCATCCTTTGATAGCAAGGCAAGTACTTAAATAAATGGCTTTTACCTTCTTTTAACCAGGTAAAAAAAGGCTTTGAAATTATTGAAATGAGAGCATTTGTACCAAATGGCAATAAAGCAGATTTCTGAAATTGTAAATTGAGCAGTTCTGATTCTTAAGGAACCACGGTTTTGTTTGAGAAACTCTCAATAAGTTGATTCAAATTTAAGAAAAATCATCAATTACGCAGAATAATTCGGTACTATTGAACATCAGAACTAGAGTTGTGAGTTTGGTGTGGTAACTCAACTGATGGCTCTAGTCCTCTTATTTTTCAAGTCAATTTCTTATCCGCGATTCGGGTTAATTAAGGATGTATAAGCTTCCTTTTTTATAGACAAATGTACAAGAAACAATACTATAACTTTACACTAGTTCTATCTACGAACCTTTGATTTATACTAGCCGGATAACATTACCGGCTTTAAATCAGTTTAGCGACTTTATGAACTTAAAAAAAAATAAAAGACAGTTTGTCTGGGGTTTAAATCTGCTTGCATCGATGATGTATGGCAGCTTTGCTCATGCACAGAGCATCAGCTTTCAGGACGCTGAACGTCAGTTGTTGCAAAATTCTTATAGCAGCCAAGCCTATCAAAGTCTGGAACAAGCTTCAAAACTTGAAGCTGAAGCAGTGAAAGGTATAGGTCTGCCACGAGTCGACCTGAATGTTCGTGCCTATGCCTTTCACAGTGAAGTCGATATTCCATTAAAGCAATTTAAAAATAATCTGGAGAATTCACTCTCTCAAGGCGTGAATGGCCGGCTTAATGAGTGGGAGGCCAGTAATGGCGTGGATCTACCTGCAGGTATTACCGATCCACTGCGTGATGGACTTAACAATACTATTCATAGCGGAGTTGGTCTGATTCCGGATACGTCTAATGTCATCCTTGAAGATCAGGTGATTCGCCCCACTGTTTCCGTGATTATGCCAATATATACTGGAGGCCTCACCCGTAGTGCCAAAGAAATTGCCAATATTCAGGTCGGTCGTAGTCAGCTCAGCAACAAACAGCAGCAAGATACGCAGCGTTTTGAACTGATTCAAAGTTATTTTAATGTGCAGCTCCAAAAGCAACTGCATGCAGCTGCGCTGTTTAATCTGAATGCCATGCAGCAGCATTATCGCAATGCCTTAAAAATGGAACAGCAAGGTTTTATCAGTAAAGGCCAGCGCATGCAATTTGAAGTGGCACGTAATAATGCCGAGCGCAGCCAGCAAAATACGCAGGCCAATTTGAATGCTGCGCTGTTCCAGCTGAATAATCTGCTTCAGGAAAGCGGCATCACCGAGCTTTCGACGCCTTTATTTGTCAATAAAACCGAGCCACAGACCTTAAATCATCTGCTGAAAACTTTTAGTCAGAACTCTGCGCTGATTCAAAAAATGCAGCTGGATACCCAATTGGCCCAAGCCAATGTCAAAGCCCAGCAAGCAGCGAAAAAACCAAATGTATTTGCTTTTGGCGAATATAGTCTGGATCAAAATGAAAACTGGATTGTCGGGGTTGCCGCACGCTATAACCTGTTTTCTGGGATCGATAAAAACAAAAATATTCAGGCTGCCGAACTCAAACGCTCTGCCACAGAATTGCTTACTGCACGCACCCAGCAGGAAATTGAAAATCTGATTTATAAATCTTATAGCGAAGCACTTAGTGCACAGCAAAGTGATGCGCTTCTGGCACAAAACTTGAAAGCCGCACAGGAAAATTTACGCATCCAAGAATTGTCTTTTAAAGAAGATACGGGCACCGCCACACAGGTCATCGATGCACAAAATATGCTGAGCGGACTACGAGCTGAAACTGCCTTGAATGCCTACAAATATGTGATGTCACTGGCTACCCTATTACAAAGCCATGGCTCGATTGCAGAATTTCCAACCTACATTCAACATGCCAACACCCACTATATTCGCTAATGGAGCCGAACATGAACGAAGATCAAAAACCCAATGATCCTGTGAATGAAGCGGCTTCATCCAGCGATACAGAAAAATCTCCTGCGCAACAGGTAGAAAAAAAAACTGAAATAGAAAACAACGCGACGACTTCGACCGAGCAACAACAAGCTCCTGAAATCGCTAAAAAGAAAAAATATTTATTGCTCGCCCTGATTCCAGTTCTGCTGGCAGTCATCGCTTTTGGATTATGGAAAAGCTACCAACCGGCTCCGCTTGAATTGCAGGGTCGTGTAGAAGCTGAAACAGTTCAGGTGGCGACCAAAGTGCCAAGCCGTATTGAAGAAATTTATGTAGAAGAAGGTCAGCGGGTCAAAAAAGGCGATGTACTGGTGCGCTTAAACAGCCCGGAAATTCAGGCCAAAAAACAGCAAGCCGCAGCGGCTTTACAATCTGCGCTGGCCTTACAATCGACTGCTGAACGCGGCTCGCAGGAAGAAAATATCGCCAGTCTGTATGCCAACTGGCAAGCGCTGAAAGCACAGCAAAATTTAGCCAAAGTTTCTTATGAGCGTGGTGCAAATTTATTGAAGGAAGGTGTGATTTCACGCCAGCGCCGTGATGAATTGTATGCAGCCAGTCAATCAGCGGCGCAAATGACAGAGGCGGCGTATCAGCAATATGCACGTGCCAAACGTGGCAGCACTTCGCAGCAAAAGAGTTCCGCCGATGCACAGGTAGATATTGCCCAGGCTGCGCTGGATGAAGCCAATGCTTTAGAAGCAGAAACCCAATTAGTAGCACCTGTAAACGGAACGGTGTCTAAAACCTATGGCAAAGTCTCGGAGCTGGTAGCCACCGCAGTCCCTGTGGTCAGCCTGATTGAAGATCAAATGTGGGTGAGCCTGAATATTCGTGAAGACCAATATGCCCCGTTTCAGAAATTGAGCAGTATTGAAGGTTATATTCCCGCCCTAGATAAAACCGCCACTTTTAAAATCAAGCAGATCAGTGCTGAAGGTGAATTTGCCACCATTAAGACCACACGCCAAACCGGCGGTTATGATGTGCGAAGTTTTAAGCTGCATCTTGTGCCCACACCAGCGATTCCTGAACTGAAAGTTGGGATGAGCGTGTTATTTAAACTGAAAGAGACCCGATAATGTGGACGGGTATATGGCGCGAACTGCGCTATCTGCTCCGCGAAAAATGGGATCTGTGTCTGGTCACGCTCGCACCTGCACTGGTGATTATTTTATTCAGCAGCATGTTTGCTCAAGGGAAACCGGATCATTTACCGATTGCGATTATTGATCAAGACCAGAGTGCGCTGAGTCAAAGCATTTATCAGCATGTGGCGCTGAATCATACTCTTAAAATTGCTACGGTGTCGGAACAAACAGCTGAAATTGAGCGCCTGTTAAATCAAAATAAAATTTGGGGTTATATCCATATTCCCAGCGGTGCCGAGCAACGTCTGGTTCGTGCCCGGGATGCTGACATCAGTATTGCCTTTAACCAGAGTTATTTCAGTATCGGAAATACCATTTCCTCTGCCATGCTGGTCAGTACCCTGCAAGCACTGGCTGAATTTAGCGGACAGCAATATCTGGGCAACCGGCTGCCTTCTCTCGAAGCACCGTCACCGCATATCAAAATATCGCCGCTGTATAATCCACAACTGAATTATGAATTCTATCTGGAACTCTATGTCATTCCGGCAATTCTGCATTTACTGTTGTGTTGTTGTGTGGCATTTTCCGTCGGTCAGGAACTGAAGCGGCAGACCTTAACAAGCTGGATTAGCAACTCATCCATCTGGATGGCATTGCTGTCTAAGAACCTGATCTATGTGGCTATTTTTAGTCTATGGACCTGGATCTGGATGTTCTGGCTGATTGAAATTCGCGGCTGGTTTGTTGCCGGCTCGCTCGCTCTGATTCTATCGGCACAATTTCTGCTATATAGCGCTTATGCATTTTTAAGCAGTGCAGTGGTTCTAGCAACCAAAGATTTAAGTAAATCTTTTGGCATCATTGCGGTCTATGGTGGTTCATCTTTAAGTTTTGCCGGTGTGACCTTACCTTTAAATAATGCGCCCCTATTCACCCAGTTCTGGTCCAATATTATTCCGTTCACGCCCTATGCCAAATTACAAACTGAACAATGGGTGATTGGTAGTCCATTGCATATTTCACTGCAAGCTGGATTAATGCTGCTGATCTATGCCCTAGTCTACGCTCTGCTGGCTTATCTGTTTCTTAAAAAAATCGCCAAAGGAGCAACACCATGAAATCCCTTTGGTTTTACTATCTACAAAGCTTTAAAGATATCGTCAGTCACGGCACGATCTTTACCACGCTGATTCTATCTGTCTTGTTTTACAGCTTTTTTTATCCAACCGCTTATCAGGCACAGCAGGCTGAAGCCTTACCGATTATTATTGTCGATGAAGAACAAAGTAGCTTAAGTACCCGCATTATTGGTCAGGTGGCACAAAGCCCCAATGTCGAAATTCAGGCGATTACCGGAAATTTTGCCGAAGCCAAACAATGGATGGAATCTCAAAAAGCCGATGGTATCTTGTTACTACCGGACAATTTATCGCAAAGCTTAAGGCATGGTGAAACAGGCGGAATTGGACTGTATTTAAGCACGGCCAACTTTTTAGTGACCAAACAAATTGGTCTGGGCTTAGCTACATCAGTTGAGCAAACTTTGGCAGATTATACTGAACGCTTTGGCAAGGTCTCGGATTTTTCACCTGCCCTTTCTGTGCATCAAATTCCTTTATTTAATCCGCTGTCCGGCTATGGCAGCTATGTCTTTCCTGCTGTTGCACCTTTAATTATTCACCAAACCATTCTTTTGGGTTTGAGTATGCTAATTTTAGTATATCGGGAAAGAAAAGTAGAATTAAACGCAAATGCATTGGTTGGGATGTGTTTAGCGGTCTTTACTATTGGCTGTCTGGGATGTTTCTATTTATTCGGCTTTAGCTTCTGGCTATTTGATTATCCACGTGGTGGCAACCTGTTCGGGATGCTACTGGCTGTTCCAGTTTTTATCTATACAATAATTGGCATGACCTGCCTATTCGCCAGTTTTCTGGATTTGCCGGAACGTGCGGGTCATGTGATTGTATTCACTTCCATTCCACTGTTCTTTTTATCTGGTGCGGCCTGGCCGCATGCTGCAATGCCTATCTGGATGCAAGTCGTTGGCGAAATCCTGCCTTCCACCCAAATTGTGCAGATGTTTATTCAACTCAATCAGATGGGTGTACCTACAGAGCTAGTCTTGCCTAAATTGCTTTATCTCGGAATGATCGGCAGCTTGTACTTTTTCTTGGCTTATCGACGTTTAATTTCAAACTGTGGAACTTTCTAGCTAGGTGTTTAGTCCCAGATTTTAATGGTGTAATATTCTCAGAGAAATGGAAAGATGCAGCACTATGGGACAAGTTCTACACAACAGCGCCACAACGACACAGACAGTGCGTCGAGCAATACAAAATAGTTAAGAGAGCTTAATAACGCTAGCCAAGCGTTACGGCATCAATCAAAAGACTGTCGCAAAATGGAAGAAACTTACTTCAGTAGATGATCTTACAACAGGGCCAAAGAATCCTCGCTCAAGCGTGTTATCGCCTGAAAATGAGGCGGCAATTGTTGCTTTTCGAAAACGCACTTTGTTGCCGCTAGACGATTGCCCTTATACATTGCAGCCGAGTATTCCTTATCTGACACGCTGGTCGTTACACCGCTGCTTGCAGCGGCATGGTATTTCATGACTGCCTAAGGTACAAGGTGATCGGCCTGTCAGAAAGCGCTTCATAAGAAATTGAGATCTTTAGAGAGGAATGAATTATTAAAATCAGTCAAACGGCTAGGTCGGTCACTTTGGAAAAAATGGTCTGGTTATCATCATCGAAGTTTAGTGGAAACCAAAATGCATTGCATCAAATGATTAGGCGATAAATTAACAGCAAGGAGTTTTGCTAGTCAGGTGGATGAGATTCATGCACGTGTAGCAGTTTTGAATAAATTCACAGAATTAGATCGCCCTAATACCCAAGTTGTCACTTGAATTTAGCTCAATTAGGGCAGCATTGTCTTTCAAACCTTTGTGCAACAAAGCCCTTCCCCTGATTGATATTTATTATTTAGTTTCCCAGTAATATGTTGATTCTTTTGCGACTTATTGGCCTTTTTTGCGTATTGACCTGATGTTATGGCCCTTGGCACTTCTCGCCCTATTGTTACACCAGAAAATTACCCCTATTCATCAAAAGGCGGTCAATAAAATTCACGCCAAACTAAAAGTTACGCAACAGGAATCATCAACATGATATGGATTGCAGTGATCGGTCTGCTTTGGCTAAGCTGCTTTGCCTTTTATACTGTAAGTGCAAAGCAGATTCTAAAAACCCGAAAATCTCGGTACGCTTTTTTAGCGAATTTTCCTACGTACACTAAATTCGCAGCAGGTATTTTCTTATTCGTTGCAATGGTTTTATTACGGACCCGGTTTAGCTCCAGTATCAGCTTTGTGGCTCTATGGATATTTCTAAGCCCTGTACTGTTTATCTTTATCTTAAAAATGAATAAAGCACTTTAGTATTTATTTAAAATCAGAAAGTAGCAAACAGCCTAGTGCGCTACTTACATGCCCTCTATTGAACCAATCTACCCAGTATCTGCTAAACCTTGCCAACCTACTTTTAAATATTTCAGATTCATTATTTTGGCTAGAATCAAAAATTTAAATTGGTAGGTATTTGGTAGGTAGGATTCTTTTTAACTTCATCCAATACTCATATTACGGTGAGGGTCACCGATAAAATAATCAATGAATGGTAGAAGGAATCACACCATGGCTTTTAAAAATATTTCAGATCAAACTAACGGTTTTTATATTCCCTGTGTTTCACTTTTTGGTCCGGGCTGTGCTAAAGAAATCGGGATAAAAGCACAAAATTTAGGTGCCAAGAAAGCGCTGATTGTAACTGATGCGGGGCTGTTTAAATTTGGTGTTGCAGATGATATTGCAAACTATTTGAAAGAGGCGGGTGTTGACAGTTATATTTTCCCAGGCGCGGAACCCAATCCAACTGATATTAACGTGCATCATGGAGTTACAGCTTATAATGAAAATGCCTGTGATTTTATTGTATCGTTAGGTGGGGGTTCATCACATGACTGTGCCAAAGGCATTGGCCTAGTCACTGCAGGTGGCGGACATATCCGTGATTATGAAGGGATTGATAAAAGTACCGTCCCGATGACACCACTGATTGCAATCAATACTACAGCAGGGACAGCTTCGGAGATGACACGTTTCTGTATCATTACCAATACCGATACCCATGTGAAAATGGCGATTGTAGATTGGCGTTGTACACCACTCATTGCGATTGATGACCCTAAACTTATGTTGGCCAAACCTGCAGGGCTGACTGCGGCAACAGGTATGGATGCCTTGACGCATGCAGTAGAAGCCTATGTGTCTACAGCAGCAAACCCAATCACTGATGCCTGTGCAGAAAAGGCGATTACCATGATCAGCGAATGGCTTAGCCCGGCAGTGGCGAATGGGGATAATCTGGAAGCACGGGATGCCATGAGCTATGCCCAATATCTTGCCGGAATGGCCTTTAACAACGCCTCTTTAGGATATGTGCATGCGATGGCACATCAGCTCGGAGGCTTCTACAACTTGCCGCATGGTGTTTGTAATGCAATTCTGCTCCCCCATGTTTGTGAATTTAACCTGATTGCTTGTCCTGAACGTTATGCCAAAATTGCCCAATTGATGGGGGTGAATACAGAAGGCTTAACCGTAACTGAAGCAGCTTATGAAGCGATTGGCGCCATTCGTCAGCTTTCGGCTTCAATTGGTATTCCATCTGGGCTGACGGAATTGAATGTAAAAGAAGCTGACTTGGCCATCATGGCGGAAAATGCACAAAAAGATGCCTGCATGCTGACCAATCCACGTAAAGCCAGCCATGCCCAAGTGGTAGATATTTTTAAAGCGGCGATGTAGTGCCTCAATGTAAGTCTTCTTTCCAATCATCTGACTTACATTTTTAACAGCCCCTGTTTCACTTTCTGAGGAAGTGTGCCAAGAGCAGACATGCATTTTCCTGTTCCTGGCTGATCCTTTTGCCTTCATAAGAGGATAAAAACGGGGGGTGTTTCTTTTTTATCAAGCCCCTTTCATTATGATTATCGACATTAATCCCATGGTAGAAAAATGCCAAGATTTTTTTAGCCTGTTTCAGCCACAAATAAAATTTCATAGCGTATTATCTTACGATTATATTTGATCCCTGAGGAATAAACTGCGCGTCCTTCAAATGACATGAAGGTGAGCGTAGCTGATTTTAATGAAGAGCATCCCATCAAGCAGCTAGGCAAACTGGGTAGCCACTGATAAAAATTTTAGGATCAGGTTCAGTCTAAATCAATAAGTAAACCCACAGTAAGCAAGGATAATACTTAATATTCCAGAATTTTCCTATTTTAACTGTTTAGCTTTGTACCGACAGTTACATCAGCTTTAAAGATTTTTATATTTTAACAGAGTCTGATGAACGGGATGGATTTTGGGCATCAGTTCAATCAGGCGTTCTATAGCATCAATCGCTTCAGGAAAATGTGCCACATGTTTCAGCAGGACATCGGTTTCATTAGCCTTGAAAATGGCATCGCTCAGGCGTGATTCCAGACAATCTCTCCAAGCGCATAGAAATGGACTTTCTGTTCTAGCCAGAAATACGCCGGTACATAATTTCAAGGCTGAATCAATATATCCAGCATCTAGGGATTGCTCCATCATTAAAAAGTCAGCCTCTACATCCGCCAATAAACGATAGGGTCTGGAACCTAGCATACCACCTAGTACATCGCGTAACTGTGACATTTCTGCTTTTAAAGTCCCTATACTGACCTTGCGTTCGCCATATAAGGCCTGATGCAAGGTATCTAGACTCAGGCCCTGCGGACATAAGGCCAGAATGGCTAGAATTTCAATCTGTCGAGGGGTCAGAACTAGCACCTTGCCATTAAACAGCACTTGAGGTACTGAAAAAGCCCGAATAAACAGGCGCTGCTTCTGGCATTCTAGTAGAGCCGACTGGATGATCGTAGCACAGCGCTCCGCAGCTAGTAGTGCTAAACTGTTATGCTTTGGCCAGGTAGTTGACAGATCAATGACACCTAAGACCTGTTTTGAATAGGGATCAATAATCGGAGCAGCGTAACAAACCCAATCATGAATGGAGGACATGTAATGTTCACTGGAAAAGACACAGCTGGATTGTTGAGTTTTTAAGGATAATGCCAATGCATTGGTTCCGACTAGCTCTTCGCGCCATTGTCCACCTTCAATAAAATGTACACTTTCTGCGGCACTTTGCATTTGCGGGCTGGACGCTGTCCAGATGATAGTGCTGCCTATATCACCGACTGCCAACACCATCGATGACTGCTCTGCAATATGTTTCAAGTCTTGTGCACAATGGTGTAGAGCATAGGCTAAAGTTAAAGAAGAAGTGGTCTTTTTTATATCTGTCAGTGGTGCTGCTAAACGATTCTTAGGGATTTCAGCCGAGGATGAGCGCTGCCAAGAGCTGGCAATACTCTGTCCCAGCTGTTCTGCATGAAGGGGAGATAAACTGCTACTTTGCCGAAGCTGATCGATATTGTGCCTTTTTTGCGCCAAATCTTGTTTTGTCATCATTCCTTATTCTCACAACAATTCATGATTTACATCCGCTGTAATCGTTATTCTTTTAAAATAGATGAAAAGATCGTGAACATGCTAGCTCCAACCTTTTTCCAACCTTACCTCATTTATATTAATCAAATAAGGTGCAGAAGTACCTTATACCAAAGCTGTAGAAGCGGTTTTGCCATACGAAAATAAGCAAAGGAAATAAATATGCGTTACATCGATCCCAATCAACCTGGTTCAAAAATTCAATTTAAAGCACAATACGATAATTTCATTGGCGGCGAATGGGTCGCTCCGGTCAAAGGCGAATACTTTGACAATCTCTCTCCGGTAGATGGCAAAGTCTTTACCAAAGTACCGCGTTCTTCTGTAGAAGACATTGAATTGGCCCTGGATGCAGCGCACAAAGCCAAAGAACAATGGAACAGAACATCGCCGACCACCCGCTCCAATATTCTGTTGAAAATTGCCGACCGTCTGGAACAAAATCTGGAAATGTTGGCTGTAGCAGAAACCTGGGACAATGGAAAACCGATCCGTGAAACGCTGGCTGCCGATATTCCACTGGCCATTGACCATTTCCGTTACTTTGCCGGCTGTATCCGGGCTCAGGAAGGTGGCATTTCCGAAATTGATGAAGATACTATCGCCTACCATTTCCATGAACCGCTTGGTGTAGTCGGACAAATCATTCCCTGGAACTTCCCGATTCTGATGGCCGCCTGGAAACTCGCGCCAGCCTTGGCTGCAGGCAACTGTATTGTGCTGAAACCTGCAGAACAGACTCCGGTCAGTATTCTGGTGCTAGCTGAACTGATTCAGGACATTTTGCCGCCGGGCGTGTTGAACATCGTCAATGGCTACGGGGTCGAAGTCGGCCGTCCACTGGCGACCAATCCCCGTATTGCCAAGATTGCCTTTACCGGCTCGACTGCCGTCGGCCAAATGATAATGCAGTATGCAACTGAAAATATTATTCCGGTAACGCTGGAACTTGGCGGTAAATCACCAAACTTGTTCTTTGCCGACATTATGGATCAGGAAGACGATTATCTGGACAAAGCTCTGGAAGGCTTTGCCATGTTTGCCCTGAACCAGGGTGAAATCTGTACCTGTCCTTCCCGTGCCTTGGTACAGGAAAGTATTGCCGATGAATTTCTGGCGCGTGCAGTAGAGCGGGTGCAACGGATTAAGACTGGTCATCCGTTAGATACCGACACCATGATTGGTGCGCAAGCCTCACAGGAACAGCAGGACAAGATTCTGGGTTGTATTGCCACTGGCCGTGAAGAAGGCGCACAGATCCTGACCGGTGGTGAAGCACGTCATGAAGTGGGTCAAGGTTTCTATATTGAACCGACCATCTTTAAAGGCACCAATGACATGAAAACCTTCCAGGAAGAAATCTTCGGGCCTGTACTGGCTGTGACCACCTTCAAAGACTTCGATGATGCGATCAAGATCGCCAATGATACGATTTATGGACTCGGTGCCGGTGTCTGGTCACGCTCAGCGCATACCTCTTACCGTGCAGGCCGTGCTATTCAGGCAGGTCGGGTCTGGACCAACTGTTATCACATCTACCCTGCCCATGCGGCTTTCGGTGGTTATAAAAAATCAGGGATTGGGCGTGAGAATCACAGAATGATGCTGGATCATTATCAGCAGACTAAAAACTTGCTAGTCAGCTATTCGACCAAACCAGCCGGGTTCTTTTAAGAAGTGAAATAAAAGCGAACTTCGGTTCGCTTTGAATGTATGGTAGCTAGCTTTCACAAAATATCAGCAACATCTTCAAGCTGCGGCCAATTCAAATAAAGTTTTTAGTTTATAAACACTTTTTTTTAAAGGAAAGAGCATCACCTCAAATTTCTATTTGCAATAGTGTCATTTCAAGATAATTTCACTCTATAAAGATTTCGCCACATTCTCCAGCCATTGAGTGCCAGAAGAATAAAAATAAAATAAAGCACGGCGGTTAAATACAATGACTTATAGCTATACATGCCGACATAAATCACATCTAACACACACCATAATCCCCAGCTTTCAATATATTTTTTTGCCGCCCAATAACTTGCCACCAAGCTAAAAGAAGCCAACATGGAATCCAACCAAGGGAGTGATGCTGTGGTGAAATGAGCAAATAAGGCGCCAATCACCAGACCGGCGACAATACCCACAATCAGACTATATACCCAGATTTTTTTATTCAAATAGCCAATCTGCACGGTGATAGCCTGGTCATGATTTTTCTTCGACCAGCTATACCAGCCATACAGTTGCATCAAGATAAATATGGCTTGTAATGCTGCGTCTGCAAATAAATTGACGCGATAAAAAATAATCATATATAAAAATACAGCGACAATATTCACTAACCAGCAGACTTTATATTGTTTGGAGGTCAACCAGACACCTAAAACGTTTAAAATGAACGCTGCAATTTCTATATTTTCCATAGCAATATAACCTGATTAAGCAGCCAATTTAGAAGTTCAGATTGAATGACAAGGTTGCTGTACGCGGCGAACCCAAGAATAAATAATCGTCACCCAAAAATTCACCTGCATCACGCCAGTATTTCTTGTTGAACAGATTATTAATATTCAAGCGCAGCAATGCATCGGTCGTATTTAGCTTAAATTGATAAGCAGCGCCTAAATCAACCACACTATAACCTGCAACTTTCGCAGCACCCTCTTTGTTGGCATATTTGCTGGAACTGTATTGACCACCTGCCAGAATAGTGAAACCTGCAATGCTCGGTACGTTATAGCGAAGATGTGTTGCGAAACGAGCTTTTGGCACGTTTTGCGCCTGATGATTACCATATTCAACCGCTTCTACATTTTCTAAACGGGCTTTAGTCAAGGTAAAAGATGAAGTTAAGGCCAGATGATCGGTTAATGCACCATTCAGTCCGAGCTCCAGACCCTGACTATGTTGTTCGCCTTCCGCAACAAAATAGCGAAGTCCTGAAATCGGCTTGCTATATTGGTTGTCTTGGCGTAAATCAAATAGCGAGGCAGTCAATAAAAACTGCTTGATCTGTTGTTTGAAACCAACTTCATATTGCTCTGAGTAGATCGGTGCTAGGGTTTCAGCAGCATTCTCTGCAAACCAAGGTGCTGATTTTCCATCTGACAAGCCTTTGGCATACGAGGCATAGACGGTAGTCGATTCCAAGGGGCTATAGCTGATTGCGAATTGCGGTAAAAATTTAGCTAAATCGGTATCGCGGACTTTTATTACCTGCTTACCCTCTGCATCATAAGCATGTGCTTGCTCATCAAGCTCGATCCATTTTCCGCCAATTAAAGTGGTCCAATGTTCATTCCATTCAATACGGTCTAATGCTGTAAATGCAGTTTGTTTACTTTTAAGTGCTTGATATTTTGGTCCAGCATTCGCTGTTACTGGGGAAAAATCTATGGTTTCTGTATAAATATTACCTACACCAATCCATTCATTGACACCAGCAAAACGATCTCGCGATTTATTGGTTTGTGTAATATCAAAATTTAGATAATGTTGCGCCCAATTGGTATCAATCACCCCATCTAGTTTGACTTTAAATTGGTTGGTTTTAAAGGTTTCATCTGGATTCTGATAATCGTAAATATCATACTCGCCAGCTTTACCAAACGTATTACAGGAATACGCTTCTAGACAGCCTTCCCGATAATAACCATAAGCAAAGCTTGAATAGTCATCAACTCTGGATTTACTGTGGGCTGCAACGAGTCCCAAGTTCCAGTCATCATTCAAAGCATAACTATATTTTAAACTGCTATTCAGACTATCGATCGTGACCGGTTTGCCCCAAGTCTGATAACCCAGCAATCGATCCCATTTCACATTTTCTGGGACTTTGCCATCCAGTAATTGATAACCTGGCACTGATTTTTGTTCGGAATGCTGTGCTTCAAGATCAAGTTCTACTTTGGATTGCGCTGACATCTTCCAATCCAATGCCAATGCCGCTAAATAGCGTTCACCCTCCACATGATCGACATAAGAATCCATCTGTTCATTCACCAGATTGATGCGATATCCGAATTGTTGCTCATCACCCCAAAAACCACCTAGATCAGTTGCCACTGAAAACTGTCCATGTTGATCAGCAGAGAATGTCAGGGCCTGGATATCTTTAGGTCGCTTGGTGACATAATTCACAACCCCACCCGGGGTCGACATACCACTTTGAATCGCGGAAATGCCTTTTAAAATTTCCACACGTTCTTTGTTTTCAAGTGCAACATTTTGTTCACCACGAATCACATTGCCATTAATGAGGTAGCTTGATGCCAAATCGAGTGCAAAGCCACGCGAGACAAAGTTTGGATAATAGCCAATTGCAGCATAGCCCTCACCGATGGCTGCATCATTTTTTACCACATCGCTCAGCACACGAGCATGTTGTTCAGCAATGAGATCGGCAGTCAAGATAGAGACCGATGCAGGGAGTTTTTGCAGACTGTTCGTAGCAAATCCTTCAACATTCACTTTGGCACTCGAGTAAGGAATGCTTTGATCGGCGGTGATAACAATCGTGTCAAGCTGTTGCACAGCATCTTCAGCATAAGTCAGCGGGGCTAAACACAGCGGTGACAGAATGATCATTTTTAAAGATCGGGTTAATACATTCTGTTTGAGTTGACGAGTGTTCATACGAAACCTTATGTATGTGAAGTGGGTGATGATGCTGGGTTTAGAGAGAGCATTGAGAAGCTTGCAATTCATCTTGAATGAGCCGAGTTAAAGTCTGGGTAAATTGTTGGCCTTGTTCGCCAAAGAACCAGTCCACATGACCGATAATCCAATCGTAATAAGCCGCATCTGCATGGTTGAGGTTGTGGGTAATACCCACAAAATACTCCAGCTCTGAAAAAGCGAAATCCAAATGCACGATTTTCAGTAGTTCTGGCAAAATACTAAAATCTTCTTGTGGATGTACTTCAGAAAAATAAGCATGTAGAAAGGCAGTTAAACCAGCTTCATCAATCTGAATATGTGGGCTCTGCTCTAATTCCAACCAATCAATGAAATTACGTTCAATCGTCACAGCCAGATCATAAAGTGCCGAGTTTCGGTCAGATAAACCAAAATCAATTACGGCAGTAATTTCAGCTTTGGCATCCGGCGCTGACCAGAATAGATTAGAAGCGTGTAAATCGTTATGGGTCCAAATTTTGCTTGCCTGTTGCAATACAGGCTGAATACGCTGGTGAACCTGTAAGATTCGATCTAAAAAGTAAGGATCTAAATTTTTATCGGCAAAATAACGGCTTAATTCTGAACTGTTTGCAATGCGCCGTTGAATGGCTGTAATGATATTTTCACTGTCTAAAAGCTGCTGATTGGACACTAAATAAGATGCTGATCGGCCTTGCTGCTCAGGAAAATCCTGCATGGCCATATGTAACCTTGCCAGTAATTGCCCCGCTTTCGCAGCATGTTCAGCATAGAAAAAAGGTTTCCAGGATTGCTGATCTGCATACAGATCTAAGCCGACTGCTTTTGCATAGACTTCATAGGTCCAGTCACCTAGCTCTAAAGCAGTCAGACCTTGATTTGAGCTAATCAATGCTGCAACAGGAATTTCTTTGCTAGCTAAATGCTGAAGAACAGCATGCTCCTGTAAAATATCGCGGGCACGACGAAAGGAATAATGGCTGCGCTTAATCAAATACTGATGCGCGACTGCTTCATCCCTGATCACAAAATCCTGCTCCACCTTGACCAGCGCCGCAGATGAAAATGGCCGGGGACTATACCACAAAATCTCAAAATGACCTTGTAAACAGGAATATTGCTGCTGCAGGCTTTGTAATTCTGGATCAGAAATATGTGCCCAGTCTTTATGTTCCCAGGCATTGCCCATACCATGACCTAAATCATTGGTAATTATGGTCATCATCACTATTCCTGAGCTAGATCATTATCTAATAATGGAAAATCATCGTTTAGGCGAACATGCAAACAGTATTTTTAAATACATTTAATATTGAAGACACGCCCTAAAATTAAGTGGTACATACCAGTATTAAATTGAAGGCAAGTTTAGCCTTATAAATATAAAAATAGAATAGATCTCTCGCATAAATCAAAAAATGATCTTCTTTTTGGTTAATATTCGAACTCCAGATTTCTTAGCATTCGCGCATAATCTGCGGATGAAAATATATCGATTCAAACAAGCTTTCTTATCCTCAGTTCAAGCGATAACGTAGTTTTGAAATGTACCGTAATTCATTTTCATGACTTCACTAAGTAGCTCTTTAAATCCCTGTTTATCAGCAGCAAATTCTACCAGTGATTCATTGTTCAGATCAGTAACACATGCCATGGTCGAAATGACCTGTACACTATGAGCTTTGAATAACCCTCTCAAAATTTCATTTGAATGATTTTGGTCTTTAATGAAGTTCTTTAACGGCTTAGCAGGGATTGCCCAAGTATCGAAGTCTTTCATCTGTATCTGACGAACTTCAATGTCATTGATTTTGATGCTTCGATTCGTTTCTAGAAAAAAATCATTCATAATGATGTCTCAAATTAGATTTTAATGACAAAAAAATACCCTGATGGTTATCCCATCAGAGCTAAATATAAAATTATTTATTTCTTAATTTGAAATACTTTGATCAATCAGTTTCTCAATAGTATTAGTGAACCGTACCGGGTTTGTCGGAGAGTCAATATTCTGAGTGAGAAGCACTGCTTCGCAAGGTTCGATGACAAAATTAAAATATCCCCCTGAAATCAGAGAAAGAGCGGTTCAATTATTGATTGAATCTGAAAAAGATTATCCTTCTACTTGGGCTGCAATCACAGAAATTGCGCCTAAGATTGGTTGTACTCCTGAAACACTTCGTGCCTGGCATCAAAAGCATTTAGATCAGCAAAATCCTATTAAAGTACAACAGATATCTGATCAAGAAAAAATGAAGCAAATGGAACGTGAAATTAAAGAATTAAAGCGTGCCAATGAAATTCTACGTAAAGCAGCCGCTTTTTTCGCCCAGGCGGAGCTAGACCGCCCACACAAATAATGGTGGATTTCATCCATAACAATAAAGACTTATATGGTGTTGATGCGATTTGTAGGATTTTAACGATCGCAGCTTCAACCTATTACCGGACTCTAGATCTCTGGGAAAATCCAGAACATCGAGCAAAGCGAGATTTACATGACTTGCATCATGCTGAGGAGATTAAACGAATTTGGAAGGAAAGTTCAGGTCGGTATGGTGTACGTAAAGTCTGGCAAAAACTGAAACGTGAAGGCTATATTATTGCACGCTGTACTGTTGCTCGATTAATGAAAAAGCTAGGTATACAAGGTGTTTGGCGAGGTAAGAACAAACAAACCACCCGTAGCCGAGATGACCAAAAACGAGCACCTGACTTGGTGAAACGGAATTTTAGAGCTGATCAGCCTAATCACCTTACGAAACAGTGTTTCTCAGGTTGCTGACTTTACCTATATTCAAACAAATTCAGGCTGGGTCTATACCGCCTTTATTATTGATGTGTTCTCACGAGCAATTGTTGGATGGAAAGTATCTACACGGATGAATATAGATATGGTGCTTGATGCATTAGAGCAAGCATTGCATGATCGAGGTATGCCAAAGAATGTGATTCATCATTCCGATAGAGGTGTGCAATATCTTTCCATTCGCTATACCAAGCGTTTAGAAGCAGCAAATTTACGAGCATCAGTCGGTACGACTGGTGATTCATACGATAATGCTTTGGCTGAAACGGTGAATGGCTTATACAAAACAGAGGTGATTGAATATCTAAAAGCAGATTGGCAAGGTTTAGCAGATGTACAACTTGCGACACTAAACTGGGTAGATTGGTTTAATAAAAAGCGTGTACACAGTGCACTGGGTTATGTATCGCCTTTTGAGTTTGAAGCAATGTACTATGATAAGATTAACCCGTTAGGTCAGGTGGCCTAACTTAAATAAAAAAGTCTCCGACAAACCCGGTACGGTTCAACCATCATTGGATGACTACCGTAAACTAGGTAAAAAATATCACCAATATAGATATTATTCATCTTTAGTCAGCTAAGGGTAAGATTAAAATTCTTAAACTTCTGATAAATAAATTAATGCCATCAATTGAGGACTTTTTTAAGCTGAGAAAACCTTTATAAAGTCCAATTAAGTCCTTGTCCCATCTCATAAATAATGAGTATTAATGCAATTACCATTAGTGAAATGACAATGGCTTCGACCTTAGTGAGCATCTTAAATTCTCCACCTTTCATGTTCTCTATGATAAACAAAGTAAACGATAAATAACAATAAAGTTACAAAAAATTACTTGATGTTTCAAAGATGGAGCTGGTAAAGAAAAATCTCTCAGAGGAGGTGCTAATTCTTTTCAAACTTAACCTTATGTATCAGCGATGTCCTGTATAAGACTCATGACCTACTGCGATCATATCAACACCACCTTCTTCTTCTAAACTTAATAAGAAAGTATGAACACCCTGCATATCATTTAACTCAATATTATTGCCGAGCCATTTCATCGTACCTAGTTTCATATTGTTTATGTCTTCTTGGATTCTATTGTAGTTGACCATTGCTATGCTCTTTTTATAATTTGCCATTAAATTTTATTCCCTATAAAAGATTTTCAAGAAAATCGGTCCGTATTTGGCCGATCAATACTACAAAAAAGCTCATCTGATAAGTATTCTTACATAAACCCAAGGTTCTATAACTTGGATCCATTAATGAAGTGATATAACGTCTAATTTTCCCTTCCTGCTCAACTTCAATCAAATGCACTTCCCAATACCCCCTAATATTGGATTAAGTTTCTTGGCATTTACTGATATTGGCATCCTGATATGAAAGTCATGCTGAGAATTACGCTTGATTTAGAATTGTTCAAACACAATTTAAACCAGATCCCTTCAGGAGCCTTTGTTCTTAGAGATAGAGGTTATCAAAGGATTTATACTTTGTATCCCAATACCCTGTTGCCATTAGAGGCCAAAAGCCGCTGTAAACTGGATCCTGAACTAAAAATCTATAATCAGGAAATCAATAAAGAAGAATAGAAATTAAGTATGTATTTGGCAGTCTAAAAACTTTCAAAATGCTTTCAGAACGTTATCGCAATAGAGCTAAAAGCCCCCCTCTTTTGAGATTCAATCTAGTTGCTGGAATTTATAATTTGCAACTGAGTAAGAATGATTTATGAAGGAGGTCTAATCTAAGAAAATAAAAAAAATCCTAAAACCATTTAACTTCTTAGGATTTGAATAGGCAGGATATAAATATAAGCTTATGCTTGAATATCTAAGGTCATTTCAATTTTGTCCTGTGACCAGATTTCGATGTCATATTCAATCACTAGATCATCTGATTTTGAAATACGTTCAATATAAGTGGCGGTTTGACTTAAAGGAATACCTAAGTGCTGGCTCTCAAAATGAGACACACCGGTATTTTTAATTTTTAACTGACTACTCGTGTAATTATAATGAAAGTGATTTTTAATGACGTCTTGGACCGAAGTAATCACATTATAATTCAGCACATCTGGAAACAGCGCAACAGGTAAATAATTATATTCTAGAAGTACTGGTACATCATCAGCATAACGTAAACGGATAATTTCAATAAAGCCCAATTTACGATTTTCTTCACTAAAAAGATCACTGTGATCAAATCGCTCCAGCTGTCTGGTCGAGATCAGTTCAGTTTTGGCATTAAAACCCTGTGCCTTCATATAAGAACGAAAATTTTCAATTGAGTTTGGATAGTATTGAATTTTTTTATTACTCACAAACCAGCCGAGATTTTGCCGTTTGAAAATTTTATCTTCGGCACGAAGCTGTTCATAGGCCTTACGCACTGTTTCCCTTGAACAGTCAAACTTTAATGCCAAGTACCGTTCGGATGGAATCATTTGATTAGAACTGTAATTTTTTAATTCAGCCTCAATCAAATCTCTGATTTCCATATACTTCATTCAGTGAATCCAGTGAGTGCTCATAAGTGATAAAGATAGTACTAAATTAAAGAACAGAGGAAAATTAAAACAAGGTACAGATCAGTAAAAGATGCATTCCCTTGTTTTAATGAAAATGTTTAGCAGCATGATTGATACGTGATTCTGAGAGAATATCGTTGTCCACTCATAATGTTCTCATTTATGCAAAAAGAATAAACTAAATTTGTCTAGGAGAGTGGTGACAGTCTAATCTAATTAAAAGGCATCTACAAAATCGGCGGCTATTCGTAATAATCGACTGAGAAAATTACGTACCTTGATTCTAGACATTATTGCCCACCTCTACTAGCACATTTCCTGACACAGTCCCTATCTATACATTTGAATGCCTTTGACTCTTAAAGATTATCTTTAATAAAATGAGCTTTATAGGGCAATAGGCTTAAGATCTCCAGACTGTTGAATCCGGCAAGCGCACTGAGTGCGGTTCAGTAACGTGACACTGGGTAACGTCTTGGACTGCTGTATGTAGACAAAAATTAAAGCTGTAGTTTAAGGCTGGCATCCTTTAAGATTTATTTTAATTTACCACTGATGTCTGGATTTTTAGCTAATTATACCATATCCAAAAAACATCTATTTACTAATAATTGCTTAGGCTATTTATTATAAAAAATAACCATACATCATTGATATATGAAAATTTATTTTTATTTTTTCATAGACATAAATTAATTAATTTTTTAAGCCTCTATACACTATAGCTAAATTCCAAATAAGTTACTGCAATGTTCTTTGAATAATAAATCTATATCCTTAATTCTAAGTCTTTTCCTAACTGATTTTATTTGAGCCTACATTTTTTCTATCAGATTTAAGTCAGGGCTATATTTGGGTAACCATACAAGGTAATGGCCTGCTTCTTGGATTAATTTTTTAAGACTTTTACCTTTATGAAACGTCGCATTATCCATGATGAAAACACTTTTCTCTTTTAATTTCGGCAATAGATCATGCTCAATCCAACCCTCAAATACTTCTGTCGTGATAGAGCAGTTGAATAAACTCACAGTCAGTAACTTATTTTTAATCAAGTCTCCAATGGCATTACAACTGTTCTTAATTTGCCAATTAAATGTACCTTCTGCTCGTGTACCTTTATGATTATAGCTGTGGGAGCGGGTATCATCACTCTGAAACCCACTTTCATCAATATAAGTTAAGGGAAGTTCAGGTTCTAAATCTTCAATTAAATTTTTAAATTGTTCTCGTTAACGAGCATCTGATTTTGGAGGAGTTAACGTCTTTTTTACGTGATATTCCTGCTTTATGTAATGCATTAAATACAGCATGAGTACTTACTCCCAAACGTTCAGCTCGTTCATACTGATAATCATCAGGATATTTTTCAATATCTGCCAATATTTGTGCTTCAATAATTTTAGCTGGACGCCCAGGAATAGGTTTTTGCTCTGTGGACTTTTGCCACAGTTGGATTGTATGTGTAGAAACACTGAAATGCTGTGCTGTTTTTCGCACAGACATTTTATCTCTAGTCATAATCTCAATGACTTTGTCTTTAAAATCTTTTGAATATCCCATAGTTTGCATTGTAGTTAATATTTTAGAACTTGGCTATATAAGCCAGCATTTCATTTACTGCGATTTGTTCGCAACTAAAAAGTGTAGCAAGTTGCTACACTTTTTAATTCCTATATTGATTTAAATGAATAGGTAGTGTTGCAAAAAGTATGCTGAGATTAAATGAAGCCATTATTGATATAAAATAAGGTTAAGTCGAAAGCTTTAAAGTGGCTTTCAAGCTTTTTTGAAAAATTACAACTTTTCCTAAAGCAACATCTAATCTGATGCCTTATTTTGCAATTATTTCCTTCAATACCTACAGTGAAAAAACCTACCAATACTTTACTCAAAATCTTTAAATGCAGTGATAAAACTATCCGATTGATCACTTGAAATTCGGGTATAATGAATACCTAACTGCTTCCACTTTTCCTTCAGTCGTTGGACTGTAGCTAGATCTCTTTATCCCAAAAATAAGTCACAATCTCTCCTGTTTCTCTATGGTAAGCGTAAATAAGTAATTATTTAACCTGAGTTCGACATAAAAAATAAATAAAAAAAAGCCTTAGCATCTGTAATATCTTGGTTACGAAGACAAAACATTTCAGAGCAAGGCTTTTTCATGGACTATATTACCGAATTATTTTGTATCTTGGATGATTTCTGCAAAAAGTTTAATGAATCTTTAGAGAAAGCTCTAATTTCTGATCAAAAAACAACAATGAAAAAGTCAGCTTTAAGCTTGTCTGAAGTCATGACCATTGTCATTTTATTTCATAAATCCGGGTTTAGATTTTTCAAATATTTTTATTGTCATATGATCATCCCATTTTGGAAATCAGCTTTTCCCAAGCTTCTTAGTTACAATCGTTTTATTGAAATTATGCCGCGTTGTTTGCAAGCTTTGAGTAGTTTCTTCCATCAAGTTAAAGGAGAAGATACCGGAATTTGTATTATTGATTCGACTAAATTGGTCGTTTGCCATAATCTTAGAATTAAAAGACATCGTGTATTTAAAGGCTTAGCTGGTCGTGGTAAAAGTAGCACAGGTTGGTTTTATGGATTTAAAGTCCATATTGTTATCAACAACTTGGGTGAAATTATTAATCTCAAGATTACATCGGGAAGTGTTCATGATGTTGCTGTACTTGAATCTTTAACCCAAGAGTTAAAAGGTATTTTACTGGGCGATAAAGGCTATCTGAGTAAAGCAAAAACTGAAGCTTTAGCAGCAAGGGGGCTCAGACTATTAACCCCGTCACGCAAGAATATGAAAAATAAACCCATCCAAACTGAAGAAGAAAAACAATTGCTTTGCAGAAGAGGATTGATCGAAACAGTGAATGATCAGTTAAAAAACTTACATCAAATTGACCATTCACGTCATCGTTCGGTGAATAACTTTATGGTGAATATTATGGCTGCTATAGTGGCTTATTGCTTAAATCCAAATAAGCCAACTTTCCAAAACTTGCTAAAAAGCTAAAATATTTCATCGAACTCAGGTTATTTATTCTTTTATTCCCTACAAAAGTCCAAAACTCATCAACTTCAAGACATTCATAATATTTTTGCTCAAGAGAAATTTGATAAATGGATTTACTCAATGCCTGCAATATGCCTTAAACCACTACCTCTAACCATCAGGTGTAGTATTTTATTTGTTATACCAGAATGACAACCTCGATAACTAAGAGCATGATCACCAATAAAGTGACGCTTGCAGTTTTTGCATTGATATTTTTGCTTACTATATAGTTTGAGGCCATTTTTCTTTATACTGTCACTTAGACAGGTTGGACATTTGATTTTTAGTGTTATTTGCATCTCACTATCTTATCAAAAGCCAACCTGTTTTTTTCAGCATACTTTTTAAGACACCACCAAATGAATATAAGGATTGAACTTTAATCAAAGAGAAATTATTTAATTCATTCGAACTTACCAGCTAAATGAACTAAAACCTGAACTTCAACAACTATATATTATTAGTTGCTATTTTATTCTCATTAAATCTCTAGCCGAATTTAAAGTGGATTCAAGCCATCTTTCTTACCAAATTTACTACGACTCGATCCTGTAAGCTTTTTCCGGGTAGTCTGTTATCTAACATGGTTCTTGGCTTAGCTGGTTCTCCAGCTGACATTAATAACTTAAATTTAAAGACCGCCATCAAGCGAATTTAAATTATTTGTGTTCGACCAGCATATAAATTTATCCATCAGAACCTGATATTGATTGATCATTCTCATATAAAAACGTGAAAATAGGGAGTGAATATGTAGGATATAAAAACATTTCCGGATAACTATAAAATTAAAATTGGTCGGCTAGAAGAACATCAGAATTTAATATCTGGCCGCAGCAATAGTCTCTCAAAGACCAAATACAAATGAGTGTACTGAAGAAAATAAATTTCAATAATGCATGAGAATGTAATTGTTTTGAAGTTATTAAAAAAAGTGTAGCAACTTGCTACACTTTTTCGCTTTTTTGAATCAGCTGTTTTAAAAAATCTTCTAGTTGTAATAAACTGGCTTCGTCAATTTCCGAGATATTCAGAGAAACCTTAAGCTGTTTTTGATTCAGTTTAATATTCCCCGCAATCTTACCCGCATATTCAATTTTTCTGACCACTGATGTCGTGGTCAGTTTTTCTGGATCTTGACTCAATAATTTTTCAGCATAGGCAGTAACTTTGCTTTGCTCAAGTTTTTTGTCTTTTACTTTTTCCCAAGCCCCGAGTAAAGCCGTTTCGGCCTCAGAAAGTTGTTCCAGATGATCCGATAAAAATTTTTTGAATGCAGTTGCAGCAGTACGACCTAGCAGGCCTGGTTCCACATCAAGGTCATTTAAAATTGCTTGAGGCAGCTTTTCGTACGCTAAATACTTGTACATATCTTCGCGATTTAAACCCAGTGAATTGGCTAAACGTTGCTTGTTTTTCTTTAATTTCTCATCGAGAGAGTTCAGGCCAATAAAAATTTCATAATCTGTTAGATCCTGACGCTTTAAATTTTCTGCCAAGGTTAACAAAGATGCTTCTACATTATTTGCATCAATGATAATGGCTTCAATCACAGACTTACCGAGTAACTGATGCGCCCGTAAGCGTCGCTCGCCTGCAATCAGTTCATATTTCAGATTATCCAGTTTACGCACTGTAATGGGCTGCAAGAGGCCGATTTCATTAATAGAATCCGCCAGTTCCTTTAACTGTGACTCTTCAAAGACTTTACGCGGCTGGTTTGGACTGCGGCTGATATCCTCAATAGGGACATTACGTCTAAACTCTTTTAGCTCTTTAATATTGTCTTTCTGTGCTTGCTGGTGTTTTTCTGTATTCTGTTTCAGTTTCTGAGCTAAAAGCTCCTTGGTGCTTGCCATAATGCTCTCAGGTTTAAACTTTCGCTACAATTTCATTGGCAAGGCTTTCAAAAGCCTTACGTACTTTTGAATTTTTTTCTACTTTCAAAAGTGATTGTTGCAGAATCGCTGCTTGATTGACTTTAGTACTTTGAGGAATGGTGGTTTCTAAAATTTTTCCCACCTGTTTCAAGGCTTCATCCCGAATCAGTTTACAAACATTCTGACGTTCATCATGCTTAATCAGTAAAGCGCCCAAAAGCTCTAAATCTGGATTAATACGTTTGATCTTTTCAAGATGGTTTAAAAGATCTGTTACCCCATACAGTCCATATTGTGATCCGGATTCGATAGGGATAATGACATGGGTTGAAGATGCCAGCGCATTGCTGGTTAATAATTTAAGACTAGGTGGACAATCAATCAATATGAAGTCATAAAGATCTTTTAACAGTTCTAGCTTGATATTTAACTCTTCAGAAGGACGGGGAGCTTCTTCTTTTAGTTGGTCTTCTGTTTTTCCTAAATTCAAGGAACCATAAATTAATGATACTTTTTCAAAGTTCGTTTCTTCTTGTAATGCATCTGCCAACAACGAAATATCGCCCACCAGTAATTCTGCTGTAGTCACAACAATTTCGCTTGGATGTTGGATCCCAATATGTAAACTTGCGTTTGCTTGAGGATCTAAATCAATGACTAAAACTTTATTGCCCAGATTGGCAAGTTCTGAGGCGAGGTGCACAACAGTCGTTGTTTTGCCACATCCGCCTTTATGGTTAGCAACAGTAATAATTTTTGCAGACATGCGTGTCAGATGCTTCCGTATTTGAATGTCTAGTAATATAAATAACTTTCACTCATCTTACTATAGTTTTTAAATTTATAAATCCTATTTGTTCAGATGTAAAACAGCTTAAAAAATAAATCTTTAACTAGGCTAGCTTAATTAATAATTAGAATAATTAGTTATTTAGCTAATTAATAATTAAGAGCATATTTTTATTATATAAAACAAATACTTATTTCTTTAAAAGTGGAAGGTTTGTCACCGTAAAGTGGAAGGTTTGTCACCGTAAGGTGGAAGGTCTGTCACTCTAAGGTGGAAGGTTTGTCATCGTAAAGTGGAAGGTCTGTCACTGTAAAGTGGAAGGTCTGTCACTAGGGTGGAAGGTTTGTCACTGCTACTTTTTAAACTGCTGTTTTTTAAAAAAATATATTAAAAAAACAATAATTTAGGTTGTTAATAAAGTCCCGTAAATAAGCTTTAAAGGTGGAAAGGTTGTCACTGTGTATTTTTGACCTGTGGATAATCTGTTTTTATTGGATATTTCCTGATGATTATATGTGCAGTTATACCTTTCAAATCTAACTGAAAGGTGGAAGCCTTGTCACATCAGGGTTTCTATTTAACTTAACCTATCTGAATGTGGGTGAAAAAAGTAAAAATAGTCATTCTAAACTGTAATTTCGGGGGCTAAAGGTGGAAGGTCTGTCACTGTAGGGTGGAAATACTTTATTAAATTCCACTTTAAAAGCAAAAAACCGGATAATAACGCTTTTTTTGATGACGGACCTTCCACTTTTAGAATCTTGTGGTGAAAGTCTTGAAAGTTTTTCCACTTTTGTATATAAAAACTAAGTCAAATTATAAATATCACGGTTATGACAGAATCTGAACCATTGCAAGAAGAAACGAATTATATTCCCTACTGTATAGGCAACATTCGCCATAATGGCGTTGTCAGTACCAGTAACCGCTTAATTCGCCCAATCGAGTTGTCATCCAATGAATATAAGGCACTTCTATATGCAATGGCGGTTGCGAATTATAGTGAGAAAAATAGGGTAGATGGTGAAATTACCGAACAAACTTATATTTATTTGTATAAGGATGATTTGGCAGATTTACTAGGATTAAATAAACGTAACTCAATTAATGTTGCAATAGATCGGATCTATAAAGAGCTTTCATCCCGGGTAGCTCATTTTATTATTGAGGAGCCTGCTGATAATGGTAAGAGAAAGACTAAAAAAGTACATTCTGTCGTTCCCATTATCCGTGAGTTAAGATGGGAAG
Source organism: Acinetobacter sp. TW_SC_4 (assembly GCF_054861205.1). Lineage (NCBI taxonomy): Bacteria > Pseudomonadati > Pseudomonadota > Gammaproteobacteria > Moraxellales > Moraxellaceae > Acinetobacter > Acinetobacter sp. TW_SC_4. The sequence goes on along the minus strand of NZ_JBSLRK010000002.1, from coordinate 68,517 downwards.
ATGACTCTAAAAATGCGATTCAGATTCGTTTTACTAGTGAAGTGTTGCCGTATTTCACTCAACTGGCTGGGGGTAATTTTACTACCTATCAGCTAAAACATCTTTTTGCCCTAGATTCTGTTGCCAGTATGAGTCTTTATACTTATTTCATTAAAAACGAATTCAAGTATGCCAACCAGAAGAGTTATGAAGTGCCATTACTTTTAGAAAACTTGAAAGCACTGATTGATATTAATGAAACAAAATATGATCGTTGGGTAGATTTCAGGCGCTATGTATTAGACAAAATAGTGGCAGAAATTAACGAAAATACAGATCTACAATTAGAGTATGAAACTGTTAAAAAAGGCCGTCCAATTGTAGGTGTGAATTTTAAACTGCATCATCGGATTGCTGATAAAGCACCGGATGAAATGGCAGTAATTGAAAAAATCTATCTTGATGTTCCATTTGAAGACAATGTATTCGTAAAAGAGTTAGGTGCTAAATTCGATATGAATGTACGTTCCTGGTATATTTTTAATAATGATGAAAATTATCAGCAGTTCAAGAAGTGGTTTAAAAAAGTAGGGTGTCTCACTGACTCTCAAGCAAATATTGTCATTAATGACACTTTATTCCAAATGGATTTTGCTGAAATTGGTATAGGGCTGAATGACTTTAAACGAAACATGAAGCATAAACTTAAAAATAATCCGGAATTCGTTCAAAGTATTCGTGAAAGACTGAATGATATTTTTGGTAAAGACCTTATTTAGAAAAAAGTGTAGCAACTTGCTACACTTTTGGAGATATATGTTCTTAAAAATACAAGTGGTAAGGACTATAGAAGAAAAAAGGCTCTATTGCATATAGGCTTTAGAAATAGATCCTTCCTAAGTTAGGCAAATTAGGTATAAAGTTTGCCTAATTTCGTAAATCTATCCAAAACTGCTACCCGTAGATGAATCTCATACCTGACTTTAAAAATGTTTTTCCGTCAACTCATCTCCTAATAATTTAATGCAATGCGCCTTGGTTTTAATCAAACTGCATCGATGATAACCTGACTTTTTTCCAAACAGCTCTACCTAGACATTTGACTGTTTTTAATAATTCGTTTTTCTCTAAAGATTCTGTTGTTTGATCTTTTTAGAATTTTGCATTTTTTTTCTGGAGTAATGACAGTATGTGCTCATCAGTCTGAAATCACTTCTCTGCAGCATTTTATGTCTTACGCCCCATCGGTATAGACAGAATCTATTCGCTCATCTGACTGAATTTGGTCCAGCAAATCCTGAGTAATTGTGAATCACTCACATTATTTGTCGCAAGGTGAACGGCTCCAATTTGCATGGTTTCAACATCTATACAATAAGTTTATCTCATTCGACGGTATTCTGGGTGATGTTTCTTACGCTTCCATTCACCTTCACCTAAAGATCTTGAACCCGTAGAGTCGATGAATAGGTGTAACTTATCAGTAACCTATCACGAATTTTTTAATAGCTTATCGCAATATCAATATGCTTTTGTCATCTACAGAGGACAGAGTAATCTAGTACTCTCCAATTCAAGCTACAGAGTTTAATTAGACTTCGAACAAAGCCTGTGGCCATGAATAAAAAAAGATGGAAAAAGGATTTGATCATTAAATAGCATTTAATGGCTTTATCGGAATAAGTTTGATTTCGTTCGTGCTTGCTTTGTGGTTGTGCATACCATTGGGTCTTAGGGTCAAACCAGATTGATATATTTCCTCGCTTGATTAAAGTTTAGTTATACGAGGACCAATTGGTTATAGGGTGGATTCTAGATGTAGGTGTCCTGGAAACTATATTGCTAAAGAAGCCTTTAAGAGTAAAGTAGTTTCGTGCAACAAAATCGTTTTAGAACTTTTAATCTTATCTGTAAATTTATTTCTAAAATTACTAGGGCGTGTCATTAATTAAGCCAGATGATTGTTGAAGCCAGGTAGATCGCTGATAAGAAGTTTTGAGCCAATTTATCATAGCGTGTGGCGATTACTTTAAATTGCTTTAGCCTTGCAAAGGTATTCTCAATTAAATGCCTGATTTTATAAAAATAACAACCCATATGATCATTATTTGAAAGCGTATTAGATTTTTTGGAAATATTGGTTTTATTACCAGTATTTTCTATCTGTTTTCTCAATGACTCAGAGTCATACCTTTTATCAGCATAGAGAATTTTTGTCTTATTTAGGTCTATGTTGTTAACTAAGTTCTATGCCACTTTTATATCGTGTATTGTGCCATCCTTTATTAGAAACTATACAGGATTCCCATTAGAATCCCCCCCAAATGAATTTTAGAACTGTTTCCACTGATACTTTTTGAGATTGCTTGATCCTTGATTCCTGTAGCGTGCTGCAGAGCCCTCACATTACGGGCATCATTAGACACCTATTCCGAATCAGCATCAGATCAAATTAACTTTAATATTTTTTAATAAGTTATTGTCTTTTGACTATGGGGAAAGCTTCTTGAATATGGAATTTGGTTCTCCAAAAGCAGCAGGTAAATCCCTCCATGGACAGCCCGTACGAATCCTAAAAAGAATAACTTCAATAAAATTTTCAAGATTTTGTTTATTCTTAACCACACCCAACACCTTGTATACCTAGCTTCTGCATAAAGCGAACCACAATACAACGTGCAATAACATAGCCTTCAAGTTTCAATTGTTGCCAGACCTTACGCACACCGTATCGACCTGAACTTTCTTTCCAAATTCGTTTAATTTGTTCCGCATGATGCTCATCATGTAGATCTCGTTTCGCTCGATGTTCTGGATTGTCAGCGAGATCTAAAGTTCGGTAATAGGTTGAAGCTGCGATCGGTAAAATCTTACAAATAGCCTCAACGCCAGATAGGTCTTTATTGTTATGGATACAATCCACCATTATTTGTGTAGGCGGTCGAGCTCCGCCTGGGCGAAAAAAGCGGCTGCTTTACGTAGAATTTCATTGGCACGCTTTAATTCTTTAATTTCACGTTCCATTTGCTTCATTTTTTCTTGATCAGATATCTGTTGTACTTTAATAGGATTTTGCTGATCTAAATGCTTTTGATAACAAACACGTAGTGTTTCAGGAGTACAACCAATCTTAGGCGCAATTGCTGTGATTGCAGCCGAATTCGATGGATAATCTTTTTCAGATTCAATCAATAATTGAACCGTTCTTTCTCTGATTTCAGGGGTATATTTGGGTTCTTTCATCGGAACACTACACGTTATATTAGAATGAGAACCTCGATAACTAAGAGCATGATCACCAATAAAGTGACGCTTGCAGTTTTTGGATTGATATTTTTGCTTACCATATAGTTTGAAGCCATTTTTCTTTATACTGTCACTTAGACAGGTTGGACATTTGATTTCTAGTGTTATTTGCATCTCACTATCTTATCAAAAGCCAACCTATTTTTTTCAGCATATTGAAACACCACCGAAGATGATTAGGTAGTTATCTTGCTGAACACCGTTAGAAAACGAGCTGATAGCATAGTTTATGACGAAGCGAAAAAGTGAATTAAAGACTAAAATGGGAGGTATAAGCTCGCATTTTTGCATTCATATAATCACCACTATCTTGAATGTAGCTAAATTCCTTAATATGACAGAACCAAACTATACAAGCAGATGAACCAGAAAAGGACCTACCAAAACCATAAAAATACCAGCAAGTACCATTGTTAAGCTGGCAATCACCCCTTCTTCTTTATCACGACTATAGGCTTTAGTCGTTCCAAATCCATGTGCTGCGTTGCCCAAAGATGCACCCATGACAAAATGAGATTTTAACGGTAAGGCGGCTAGCACAATATCACCAATGATCATACCTATAACACCAGTAATCATGGTAAACAAAATAACCAGTTCGACAGAGCCACCTATATGATTGCTCAACTCCATTGCAAAAGGTGTAGAAATGGAACGCGCCATTAAGCTATAGGTCGTTGACTGATCAAAATTAAACAGCTTAGCCAAATAAAATGAACTGATCATTCCTGCTAGCATCCCTATCACCACGCCCATACTGATAGAAAGTAGATGTGTTTTGATTATTTCACGGTATTCATAAATTGGAATGGCAAAGGCGACTGTTGCAGGGCCTAACATCCAGACAATCCATTGGTTATCTTGCATATACGTATCATAAGATATATTCAAAGATAAGATTAAAATAATCAGAAGGATAGGGGGTAGTATCGCTGGTGATAAAATGAGATAAGGATATTTTTGATGGATTTTTTTTACGACAGTATAAAAAAGTAAAGTTGAAATCAGACAAACAATGGCGATTAAAGTCATGATTATTTTCCATCCTGATCTATATTACGCAGAGATTGGGAGCGATTATTCTTGATTTTATTTTCAAAATGAAAGCCAAGATGTACACTATATGCTGTAACCACCATGACACAAATGGTGCCCAGAATAACAGCAAAGATTAATTGCCAGCCTTCTGTTAAAAAAAGATGTTTATATTTAATTAGTCCAACAAAACAGGGAATAAAGAATAAAACCAATTCACCCAAAATAAAATCGGAGCCACTCTTGATCCATTCAAGTTTAAAAAATCCAGTCAATAAACCTGCTAAAACAATAAAAAGCCCGATCACTGCACCAGATACTGGAAGTTTAAATAAGGATTGAAGTATGCTGCCAATCCACCAGAAAGCAAGTAATAAACTGATTTGCAAAATGATTTTACTGATATATTTGAGTCGGGTCGGATGTTCGATTTGTACAGGCATTAATATCACAGCTTGATTTTGAAGATAAGGTAATTTTATATGCTGTACGTATGTGAAATAATGAATAATTTTATAAATATTATTCTATATTGGAATAATTTATGGATCTAAAATCACTTAAAATTTTTGTTGAAACTGTTAATAGCCAGAGTTTTAGTTTAGCTGCAGTACGCTTGTTTATGACGCAACCGACTTTAAGCAAGATCATTAAAAGCTTAGAAGAAGAGTTGGGAACAGCACTATTTAAAAAAGGTGAAGCAGGAAGAAAACGTGAAGTCGTACTGACTTATACAGGCGAACTGATTTATCAGCATGCATTAAACATACTGTCAGAACATGAAAAAATATATAACACGATTGAGCAAGTTAAGTTACTTAAAAAGGGTAAACTGACTTTAGGTTTACCACCATTAGGTTCTGTCTTATTTAGTTCACTTATTGCCTTATTTCATAAGCAACATCCGGATATACAGCTTAGTTTTTTAGAGGTAGGCTCAAATAGTATTGAGGAAGCAATTGCAGATAAACGTATTGATGTTGGTATTTTACTTGGTAATTTTCGACCGACTTTTGCGTCAATCCCAGTTGTTGATTCAGCAATGTGCTTACTATCCATAAAAGATTCACAGTGGAGAAATAGGAAAACTGTAAATTTGATCGAATTAAAAGAAGAATCCTTTCTATTATTTTCTGATACCTTTACTTTGAATAGTATGATTATTAAAGCAGCAAATACAGTAGGTTTTGAACCTAAAGTTGTCTGTAAAAGCAGTCAATGGGACTTTATTGCAAAAATGGTTGAATCAAATATGGGAATCGCATTACTTCCTCAAATATATTGCCAGCAATTAGATCAGGAAAAATTCAACACTGCCGTATTGGAAAATCCAGGTTTAAATTGGACTTTAAGTATGGCCTGGAATACGACTATAGCAATGAGTCCTGCAACTAGAGCATGGCTAAATATTGTAAAAGATCATAAACAGAAAATTCACTTTTAGTTCAATGCTTTTACAACCAGTTTTTGATTGTCGTTACAATCAGTTTTGGCTGTTTAATTCATCGGTTCTATCGCATTAAGGAATTTAGGTCTATTTAACTTATGTTTACCTAAAATCTAGTTTATAAATTATTTTTACAATATATTTATTAATTTCAATATTTTGAAGAAAAATAATAGAAATTTATAAAAAATTAGTTCATGAACTTATAGGATTTTTAAGAGCATTTATATGAATGACTAAGTACTGTGAAAAAAGAGAACTAGATGACGTTTAGATAAAATTTTCAATCAAATAATCTTATTGTTGTTATTTCTAGTCACATAGTCTATTTTTATTATATGAATTATTCTTCCTCACCCAAAAGACCACGTGGTCGACCAACCAAACACGGTTGTAACTATGCAGACACTAAAGAAGTTTTAATCCACCGAGGTATCGAGTTACTGACCGAACGTGGAATGAATGCTATGAGCTTGGATGATCTCATGAAATCAGTCCAAGTTCCTAAAGGGTCTTTCTACCATTATTTTGTAAATAAAGAGGCTTTTATTTTAGAAGTCTTAGATGCTTATGAACTTTATTTTGTGAAGCGATTGAATAAGTTTTTAAGTCAAACTGGTCTTTGCCCACTAGAAAAGCTGCAAAATTTTGTAAAAGATGCGGGTGAAAAAATGCAAAAATATGATTTTAAACGAGGTTGTATTTTAGGTAACTTAGGACAAGAAGTGTCGTATTTGCCACAAGAAATCATTGCCCGAATCGAAAGTATCTTCAAGGTATGGGAGAAATTAGTTTCTGATTGCCTACATCAGTCAAATTCACAATATAGCCTAGCTGATTGCGATGAAGCTGCTTATCAGTTTTGGATTGGGTGGGAAGGTGCAGTTCTAAGAGCACGTTTGGTCAAATCAACAAGTCCCTTAGATGCATTTTATCGCTTGTTTACTTTAGCTGTAAAACAACAAAATCACGTAAAAAGTTAATTAAAAAATAAATGCAGACGTCTGTATTTATTTTTTAATTAATTCTAGACAATCAGTCTAATTAAATGGAGAGGAAGTTCTATGTACAAAGGTATTGTAATTAATAAAGATGAAGCAGGTTACACATCACAAATTACTGAGATTGCATCAAAGCCTTTACAAGAAGGAGAGGTTAGAGTCGAAGTCAAATATTCAACACTCAATTATAAAGATGCTTTAGCCATTACTGGGCGTTCACCAGTGGTGCGTAGTTTTCCTTTGACCCCAGGCATCGATTTTTCGGGTGTTGTGATTGAATCAAAACATCCAGCATGGAAAGAAAGAGATGAAGTTCTACTGAATGGTTGGGGAGTGGGTGAAAAGTATTTTGGAGGGCTTGTTAGCGGCAGTGTAAAAATGACCCCCTAACGGCATTTAAAAACTGACCCCCTTGGTTAATATAGCGGTCATTTTGGACTGCTCAACATGTTAACTTTGGAGCAAGCAGTGACAATCCAAATACTTCATCAGCAAGGTAAATCCATTAAAGCCATTAGTCGTGAACTGGGGGTGTCCCGAAATACCGTACGTAAATATTTACGGCAGAAGGAAACACCTCAGTATCGGCGTACACAACCTAGAACAAGTATTCTTGATCCATATAAACCCTATTTACTCAAACGTGTAAACGCAGCTCATCCTGAATGGATTCCTGCTGTTGTGCTCTACCAGGAAATTTTAAGGTTGGGATATCCAGGAAAGATCAGGATCTTGAGGGAATATCTCGCAACATTAAAACCAGTTGCTAAACCGGAACCGATCATTCGTTTTGAAACCCAACCTGGCCAACAAATGCAGGTGGATTTCACCACGATTCGACGCAACAACACGACTTTGAAAGCCTTTGTCGCAACATTAGGGTATTCCAGAGCGACTTTCGTGAAATTTTATGATCATGAACGTACCGATGCATGGATCGATGGTCTAGAAAATGCATTTCAGTTCTTTGCAGGAGTACCTCAAGAAATCCTGTTTGATAACGCTAAAACGATCATGATTGAACGGGATGCCTATCAGGAGGGGCAGCATAAATGGAACCCCAAACTGCTCGACTGCGCCAAGAAATACAGCTTTCGTCCTCGCGTATGTAAGCCCTACCGTGCACAGACCAAAGGCAAAGTTGAACGCTTTAATGGATACCTCAAATCAAGCTTTATTGTGCCATTGAAAGCAAGCCTGAAGACTTCGGGTTTACTGTTAAATGTTGATGTCGCCAATGCCCACATTGGCCGGTGGCTGCATGAAACCGCCAATCAGCGGATTCATGCCACCACGCAAGAAAAACCGGCTGTTCGACTGCAACAGGAGCAGCAAAAATTTACGCCATTACCGCAATCAGATACAGGTTCTGGCACTGTACCTGTTGCAGCAGCACAGCATATCATGCCCTACGAGAGTTTGCAGCATCCCTTATCGGTATATGATCAGTTGCTAGGAGTTTCCTGATGAATCTGCAATACGACCGTATAGAGCAGCTTTGCCAAAAGCTCAATCTGCCTGCCATCGCATCACAATGGTCACATCATGCACAACAAACATTAGGTCAGGATGGAAGTTATGCCGACTTTGTTGAAGCAATCTTGACGCATGAATATGCTGCCAGGCAACAGCGCAGTCAGCAGGTACTGATGAAACTCTCAGGCCTGCCTCAAGTCAAAACCCTGGAAGACTATGATTTTAATTATGCCCTAGGGGCCCCTAAATCACAGGTGATTGAACTGTTCAATCTGAGCTTTATTGCTAGAGCAGAAAATGTGGTGTTTCTGGGGGCTAGCGGAGTAGGAAAAACGCACTTATCTATGGCATTAGGCTATAAGGCCATCATGAACAACATTAAGATCAAGTTCATTACCGCAGCGGATTTAATGCTGCAACTGAGTACAGCCTATCAGCAAGGTAAATTGAAAACCTATATGCAGCGTGCGGTACTGGGACCAAAGTTACTGATTATCGATGAAATTGGTTATTTACCATTTGGACGTGAAGAAGCGAATCTGTTCTTTAACGTGATTGCCAAGCGTTATGAAAAAGGCAGTACGATATTGACGAGTAACTTACCCTTTAGCCAATGGTCTAAGTCATTTGCGGATGATGTCACGTTGACCGCTGCGATGTTAGATCGGCTATTACATCACTGTCATGTGGTACAAATATCGGGTGAGAGTTATCGTTTGAAGGGTAAAAAAAGAATTGGGATTCAGCCCCAGGTTGAAACTTAATACGAGATCAAAGGGGTCAATTTTACTTTGCCATTTGTAAGGTAAAAGGGGTCAATTTTAGAATGCCGTTGACAGGCTAGCCGAGCAAGTCACTGTTTCTGGTGATTGGCTCATACAAAAACCTTCTGCTTTTTCTTTTAAAGATACGATGGTTATTGGTACAGCAGGTTATACTGCAATGTTGTGTGTCATGGCTTTACAAAAACATGGTATTAAACCAAGTGATGGAAAAATTTTAGTGACAGGTGCAAATGGTGGAGTAGGTAGTATTGCCATTATTATTTTGAATCATCTTGGTTATGAGATTACAGCTTCAACTGGTCGACCTCAAGAGTCAGAATATTTAACCTATCTAGGTGCGAGTGAAATTATTGATCGTATTGAATTATCTTCCCCAGGAAAGCCATTAAACAAAGAAGTTTGGGTTGGCGTAATTGATACTGTTGGAAGCCATACTTTAGCCAATGCATGTGCAAGTACAAAATATCGTGGTGCAGTTGCTGCGTGTGGGTTGGCAGGCGGAATGGATTTTCCAGCAACAGTTGCTCCATTTATTCTAAGAGGGATTACCTTATATGGAATTGATAGCGTGATGGCACCAATCGAATTAAGAAAAGAAGCATGGGAACGTTTGGCTACAGAATTAGATCAGACAAAATTAGAAACAGTAACGACTGAAATTCAGTTGACAGATGCTTTAAATATTTCAAATGAAATTTTAGATGGAAAAATTCGAGGTAGAGTTGTTGTACAGATATAGTTCAACAAAATGAGTTGTGGGACTGTTCTAAATTTTGTGTAAGTACTTAATTTTCATTTATCCTACTGAGGATAATAAAAAGAGGTACTTCACATGGATGAAGCTACAATCAAAAGTATGGCAGCTGAATTAGCTAAAAGTTTAAAAACTCCTGAAGATTTAAACCAAATGACGGCCATATTTAAAAAGTTCATGATCGAAACCGCTCTGAATACTGAGCTTTCTGAACATTTAGGCTATGAAAAGCATCAACCTAAGAAAGGATCTAATGCATGTAATGGTTTTAGCTCCAAAACAGTTCTAACACAAGATGGGCAGCTTGCTTTAGATATCCCTCGTGATCGTGATGGCTCTTTTGAACCACAGATTATTAAGAAGCATCAAACACGCATTACTAGCATGGATGATCAAATTCTTTCGTTATATGCGAAAGGAATGAAAAATAGAGAAATTGTTGCTTTTTTAAAGAAATGTACGATGCCGATGTATTTGCCTCCCTTATTAGTAAGGTGACGGATGCTGTCATTGAACAAGTGACAGAATGGCAAAATAGCACACTCGATAGTCTTTATCCTATTGTCTATTTAGATTGCATTGTTGTTAAGGTTCGTCAGCATTCAACATTAATCAATAAATCAGTTTATTTAGCATTAGGCATTAACCTGGATGGCCAAAAAGAACTTCTTGGCATGTGGCTTGCTCAAACAGAAGGTTCCAAATTCTGGCTATCAGTCATGACAGAGCTTAAAAATCGAGGAGTGCAAGATATTCTTGTAGCCTGCCTTGCGAAGCAGCGCATCTCAGGACTAAAAGGCTTTCCTGATGCGATAGCCTCTGTCTACCCTCATACTGATATCCAGCTGTTATCGTACATGTTGTACGCAATAGCCTGAGATTTGTGAGCTGGAAGGACTACAAAGTTGTAACAGCAGGATTGAAGGCGATCTATCAGGCAAGTACAGAGGAAAATGCTTTAAAGTCCCAAGATATCTTCTGCGATCAATGGAATCACCAGTATCCAAAAATTGGAGAATCCTGGCGGGCAAATTGGGAAAATATCCGAACGATCTTTAGCTATCCTGCTGAAATACGTCATGCGATTTATACAACAAATGCAATTGAATCATTGAATAGCGTGATCCGCCATTCAACTAAAAAGAGAAAGATCTTCTCTTCTGATGATTCAGTGAAAAAGGTCATTTATTTAGCAACTTCAAATGCTGCTAAAAAATGGACCATGCCAATTCAAAATTGGCGTTTAGCAATCAATTGGTTTACGATTCAGTTCGATGATCGATTAAAAGATCATTTATAAAAAAATGAGACTTACACAAAATAATTTACAGGCTCGTAGAAACATGAAAATACATTCTTTTGGTGAACACAATAACATTACTTTATCTAATAATTGTATTGAAGTTCGAGGTGCACGTGAGCATAACCTTAAGGATGTAGATGTTTCTATCCCAAGAAATGCACTTGTTGTTTTCTCAGGTGTATCGGGTTCAGGAAAATCATCACTTGCTTTTGGAACTATTTTTGCTGAAGCACAAAGAAGATATTTCGAATCTGTTGCACCTTATGCAAGACGCTTAATAGATCAGGCCGGAGTACCAGATGTTGATGCTATTGATGGTCTACCACCAGCAGTAGCATTGCAACAACAACGTGGTGCAAGTAATACCCGTTCTTCTGTTGGAAGTGTAACAACTTTATCAAATCTCGTGCGAATGATTTATTCGCGTGCTGGTGCATATCCTGCCGATCAGCCAATGTTATATGCCGAGGACTTTTCACCGAACACTCCTCAAGGTGCTTGTCCTACCTGTCATGGTTTAGGTCACATTTATGAAGTTACAGAATCGACAATGGTTCCTGACCCAACACTCAGTATTCGTGAGAGAGCTATCGCATCATGGCCACCTGCTTGGCACGGGCAAAACTTACGCGATATCTTAGTAACCCTAGGGTATGATGTTGATCGACCATGGAAAGATTTACCGCAATCGGATAGAGACTGGATTTTATTTACTGAAGAAACCCCAACAGTTCCTGTCTATGCTGGTTTAAGCCCCGCTGAGACTCAATCTGCACTTAAACGTAAACTAGAACCCAGCTATATGGGCACTTTCACTGGTGCTCGTCGCTATGTCCTTCATACTTTTGCTAATACCCAAAGTACGTTGATGAAAAAACGTGTTTCACGTTTTATGGAAGGAAAAATATGCCCTTCCTGTCATGGTAAACGCCTTAAACCAGAAGCCTTATCTATTACCTTTGCTGGAGTAAATATTGGTGAGTTTATGCAACTTTCTTTGGATAAGTTAACTTGCCTGCTTGAGCCCATTGTTCTTGGCAATTTCGACGCTCATGATGCTGGAGAAAAGACTAATAATAAAGTAACCCAACTTGATAGATCTGAACGAGCAACAACAGGTAGAGCAGTGCATTCTGTATCTCCAGATGTAAGACGTACGTCAGCACTTTCAGATGAAAAGAAAATTGCTGCCCAGCGTTTAGCAAATGGTGTGGTGGGGCGTTTAAATCAATTACGCCAGTTAGGTCTTGGTTATCTAACATTAGATAGAGCCACGCCGACTCTTTCAGCGGGAGAGTTACAACGTTTGCGGTTAGCAACACAATTAAGTTCTATGCTATTTGGTGTAGTTTATGTACTGGATGAACCATCTGCTGGATTACATCCTTCAGATAGTCAGTCATTATATGATTCTCTCGATAAATTAAGAGACGCTGGAAACTCCGTATTTGTTGTAGAGCATGATTTAGAGCTCATGCGTCGTGCTCAATGGTTAGTGGATGTTGGACCAGATGCAGGAGAGCAAGGTGGTAATATTTTATATAGTGGAGTACCTCAGGGTTTAAGTGAGATTTCAGCTTCACGTACTGCAAGTTATTTATTTAATAAAATCCCAGTTACTCAAAGTTATGGACGTACACCCTCTGGTTGGCTTGAACTTAACAATATTTACCGACATAACCTGCATAATATTGATGCTCGTATACCTCTTGGTGTACTTACAGCAGTTACAGGTATTTCAGGTTCAGGTAAATCTAGTCTCGTTTCTCAAGCTTTACCCGAGTTAGTACTTTCATATTTAGGCAATGAATCTGAAACTGAAAACAATAATGAAAATAATCCTTTAAATGAAGGAATGTTGGTTACCGAGGTTACACAGGGTTCTCTGGCTGGTGATGTGGAGGCTATACAGCGTCTGGTACAGGTTGATCAAAAACCAATTGGCCGTACTCCACGTTCTAATCTGGCAACTTATACGGGTTTATTTGATCATGTTAGAAAGTTATTTGCTGGGACTCCTGAAGCTCGCCAAGCTCATTATGATGCTGGACGTTTTTCGTTTAATGTGGCTAAAGGGCGATGTGAAACTTGTGAAGGTGAAGGCTTTGTCAGTGTAGAATTATTGTTTATGCCAAGTGTATATGCCCCTTGTCCGACATGTCATGGTGCTCGATATAATGATGACACTCTGAAAATTCGCTGGAATGGACGTAATATTGCTGAAGTATTAGGAATGACCGTCAATGAAGCACGTGATTTTTTTGATGGAGAGGTCTCGATTGCTCGTTCACTACAATTATTAAAGGAAATTGGCCTTGGTTATTTACGTTTAGGGCAACCAGCGACTGAACTATCTGGTGGAGAAGCGCAACGTATTAAATTGGCGACCGAGCTGCAACGCAATCAGCGTGGAAATACACTGTATATACTTGATGAGCCAACTACAGGTTTGCATCCATCAGATGTAGATCGATTGTTAGTTCAATTGCAGCGATTAGTCGATGCGGGTAATACCGTGGTTATGATTGAGCATGATATGCGTGCCGTTGCACAAGCAGATTGGGTGATTGATGTGGGACCAGGTGCTGGAAATGCTGGTGGGAATATTGTTGTGGTAGGAACACCAAAACAAATAACAGAAAATCAAGATAGCCGTACTGCTCCATATTTAGTTAATGAGTTAGTGAGTCGTGATACTAAACGTTGATATTGCGAGTGGGTAGAATAAAAACTTAAATTAAAATACTTTAAAATCAATTAGATATTTTTTGTTTTAGGTGGTGTGTGAGCATGAAATCTAAAAGTTTTTTTCAACTAAGGGCTTTGTTGCACAAACCTATCTGTAACGGCTTTTTCAGCGATATAATTTTCAAATGAAGAAGCCTACACACAAAATCTACCGCACAACCAATTGGCCCGCATATAACCGAGCACTCATGAGTCGCGGAAATATTGCCATTTGGTTTGATCCTGCTACGCAATGGTATGCTCCATCAAAAGGCAAACAAGGACGAAATCAAACCTACTCCGACGCAGCTATCCAATGCTGCTTAATGATTAAATCCTTATTCCGCCTATCTTTAGATATGGTCACTGGCTTTGTGCAAAGTCTGATTAAACTTTGATTTAGTATAAAAATAAAGTTAGTAAATAAATAATATAAACCATATAAATCAAATACTTTTTTATTAAATATAAAATCTATTTGAATTAATTTTGTTAATTTTGGGACTGTGTTATTCTATTATTGTAACGCTAAAAATAATTTACCTGTGCAGAAAAAAATGATGACACCATTGCTCATTGATGCATTAACAATATCTGAAGGTAGGTTTGAAAAACCATGCCCAGTTTTAGTTTTGAAAATGCTGTTACTTGATGAGGAAACGAGCGGGTTTTCAGAGGTGATTAAAAATCAAGCATTACTACTGCTCGCGACATATCGCAAATTACTGCGTGCTGTCGCTAGGGATTTAAGTAATGTAAAAACTATAGAGAACAGTGTGAAAAAAAGACATTGGGGGAAAGCGGATAAAGCACAGGATAAGATGGTGATTGCAGACCAACTTCGACTAAAGCATTTAGATTTAGAAGAAATGATTTTATTTTTAAATACACAGCATTTTTTTAAACAGCTGCCGATTTCCTTTGTTAAAAAATTGGTAGATTGGGCACCACCGGTAGTTAGTGGTATTTTTTTAATCGAAAATGTTTTAGCCGGTTATATCGCCCAGAAGCTTTTGCCATTAGAAAGAATTAAAGTGAAAGAGCTGGACAAGTCTGTGCAACCCTATTTTCACATAGCTGACTTTTTTGTATTTTTACCTCAATTGGAGGAACTTTATCAAAAACATCAGCAGCAAATTGTTTGTGCGGCACCAACTGCAGAAGTTGCTTTAGCTTTAACAGACTGGAAGAAGGCATGGGGCTATCGTATTCGGAGTAGTTCATGAATGAGTATTTGGTACAGCTCCTAGAATGTATTAATCAGAATGAAAATATAGAAAAAGAACAACTGATCCAAGCATTATTTTTGTTGCGTGCACACTATAGCTTAGCTGGCATTGTTGTCATTTGTCAGCGAATTTTCACATTGGTTGGTGATGATGAATTACCAGAATTTCGTGATGAGCTTAATACTTTAAAGATCGTTAGTAGATTACAGGATTCTGAGAAATATTCACATTTCTTCTCAGAAACAACAGATAGAAATAATATACTTACGCCATTACGCCCCTACACTGGAGACAGTGGTATTTGTGACTTGCTATTGATTCAAGCAGGACTAAGTCGAAATAATGAAAATTTTGATGCTGTAATAATTTGGTTTTTAGAGCAAATCTTTTATTTTCAAAAAAAAGTACATACTCTAGAGCTTTATAGTAGTTATTTAACGGGTGATGGAAGCATAAAGCTGAAAGATCAAAAAGGATCTCGTGTGTACAATGCCTTTTTAGCGATTAGGCTGTTGGGTGATCCAAGTCGTGAGGATATTTTAGAACGAGTCAAAGACTTAATCACTCAAAACGGACCGGAACAATGGATTCGTTCAATGTCCGATCGTTCTGAAGATAAACGATTTAAAGAAGTTTTTTATCCATTAAAGCTATTTTTATCCCAAATTTGGGAAAACAATCCTCTAAAAAATAAGAAAAAACGTCCAAAGTTTGTACACTGTATAGGGTTAAAGCACAAAAAATTGATCCTGCAACGATATGGTTCATTAAGTATTGCTATCCAACCTTTAGAGGATGTAGATGAAATTCATCGTGGTCTAGTCTCTGATGTATTTGAGCATGATGAGATTGAAGAAGATGAAACACCATTGGAGCCCTTGTTTAGATTTTTTTTGGCAGAACAATCCGATTTAATTCGAGGGCTTTATGCATCTAAGTCTACTTCTCAACATATTGAAGCTGCAAATGTTGGTTTAGTTTGGACCAAATCGCGATTGTCCTTAAATTCAATTCAAGAAGTATTTAGGCTCTGTCAACCATCTCATACTGATACCAGCTTAATTTTACGCGCAAAATTAGCTTTAATATTAAGTTTACTCACAGGACGTTCGGTGAGTGAATTAACAGCGCCTCGTTTTAATCAAAATGCAGATCAGAATAATATTGCTATTCAGTATGATCATACTTTATCTGCATATGTATTAAGTGTGTTTGCAGGGACACCGACACTCAAAAAAAAACCAGAAGATTCTAAATTTCATGTGCCATGGACCAATGAATTACATTTGGTTTTACCGATTGAACTCAATGATTTAGTGAGTCAAGTCAAAAATCTTGGGATTACAAGACATCATATGGCAGTTGAACGTGACGTGAGTGAACTGATTAACCGTGTACCTAAAGAGCTAGAAATCAGCCTCAAAAGCATTCGAGATATTCTTCCACGGTTGTTATATGATCATAGCCAAGGTGATTTAGCTGTCGTTAAAGCAGTGACTAATGCATCAGGTCGAAATTATGATAACTTGATTCATTATGCCTCTTTTGAACAGAGGCAACTTGAGCAACTCTGGGCTGCTTGTTTAAGAACGATAAAAATTAATATTCCTGAATATATATACTCTTCCAATAAGCGGGTGGGTAGCCCAATTGGAATAAAGATTATTGAAATACAAAATGAAATTACACGAATAAAAAAGAGAATAAATCATGCTGCCGAACAGAAAGATTGGCAGACGCTCTTTGATAACTTAACATTGTATACAGCATTATGGATGAATCTTGCAACTGCAGGACGAGGAATTAAGCAGCCCTTTCCAAAGTGGATCAGTCAGCAAGGCTGGGCATTGATTCAAGATAAACATCATCAAGATGAATCAACCGATCGTTATGTGCCATTGACGCAAGCGTTGATCAAACAGATTCAAGGTTTACGTGGTTTGATGGGAATGCTAGGGGAGCAAGTTGAACCACGTGTTGATTTATCATCTTATGCTGTGCAACTTTGTGCTCCTCATCAGATTGAAGGTTTAGTTAGAAATTGGGCACGGAAGTTGGTTCGCTCTGATTATAATCAGTTACCTGGACGGTTCAAGGACGCTGGACTTGGGCACTGGATACGGGGTCGTCATCCATGGGATATGTTATCTGTATTTCCTGTATCAGCTTTTCAACAACAGTGGCTTGATGTACAAGAAAACTTGCAAAAACAATTAGGTTTCGAATGTCTTGAAGGTTTTGATTTTTTAAAAATCAAGCATATTCCAATATTTGTTTTAACCCAAGAGACTAAAACAGCTCAAGTAGAGACGAAGCTGAGAATACAATATTCAGAAAATGATGTAAAAGAATGGCTGAAAAACTCAGAGTATGAGTCCTATTGTCCGTTGATTTTTGAGGAAAATCCTGAGCCACAAGTAGCTTTAGAGCTTGGACATCTATTAGCCTCAAATTTAGCTAAAAATAAAAATATTGATTTGCCAGAAGCGATCAAGGAATATTGTGCTTATATTCGCGATGAAGCGAAAATTCCTTTATTCGTTCAGCTACCTCAAAAGGCTCATCGTACATGGCTGACATCTGAAAATAGTTTTAGTACATGGTGTTATATAGAACAAAACTTACTTGATGTTATTCAGGAGGATTTAAAAAAATTACCTGAACATCAAAATTGTGATGTTGAAATAGGACGTTTGCTGGTTGTACTCTCGATGTATTCACAATTTTGCAGAGTAAGCCATTTACAAGCAATGTTAGAGTTTATTGCTTCTGATCAGCCTATAGTCGCTATGGGATATAGTCGGCTTATTGAGCTGGCAGTGAATAATGATAGATCTGTGACGAAGATACGCCGTACAGTACTGTTAAGTCCTTATGTCTCGACTTTAATTTTAGTAGACCGACAGTATCTACAGCCCCGATTAAAAAATATTTTAGCACAGTCAAAAGATCAACAAAGAAAGGCTTGGCAAAAGTGTTTTAATACATATTTAAAACAAATAGGACTTAAGTCAACTCTATCGTTAGCTCAATGGTTGAAAGCTTTACAGCAAAAGGTGATGTTAAATAGCACTCCGTTGATTGCAGGTTATATATCAGGCCAAGTCCTGACTGAAGATCTTTCAATAAATGAATTATTACGATTATCCGAATATGAAAAATTAACCATAGGTTTAGATAGCACTGAGCCTGAAAGTGAAATAGAAATAGGCGATGAGCAACTACATTTGTCTGATATTTTAGTGATGATTCAGCAACTAAAAGGTGAGTCTAGGTCAAGCATTTGGCTTAAACAGCTTGCCAATAATAAAACGAATCACTACTCAGTCAATTTATTAACGTGCTTTGTGCAATGGTTGATTTTACGCTGTGATGCAGAAGAGTTAAGTCTACAGAATCGAAATATGATTCATCTACATTTGGCCATTGTCAGTGCAGGTATATTGGGGTTTTCAGAAGATTTAACAAAAGATAGCCAGATTGATGAAGATGTATTTCAAAAATGGATGGAGTTGACGCAAGAGCATTTTCCACACCGCAAGCATCTCGCAGCGTGGAATCGCTTTAGAGATTTTTTAATTCAGTTAAATAATGATCGTATAAAGTTACACAAGTGTACAGCGCATCAAGCAAGTGCTAAAGTTTTTTCAAAAAATGAAGTGCAGCAGATCGTTCAAATATTACAATCTGTAGAATCTGGGGTGAATGATGCTGCTTTACGTCTAGAGATTCAGCGTCATTTTCGTTTATCTGCGGCGATGGGTGTACGCCGTTCAGAGACACTTCATTTACGGCCCTTAGATATTGATGAAGATATGCTCCGAATTCGTCCTTATGGTGAGCATCAGTTAAAAACACTTGGATCAGAACGTGTTGTTCCGATGAATTTATTAAGTCAGACGATTCAAAAGGGATTAGATAATATTTATAAGAATAAAAAAGATTCAATATTAATGTCTGATGAGAATAGTGGGCATAGGCCTTTTTTTGATCAAATATCTCAAATATTAAAGAAAGTCACTGGAGATGTTGATCTCAGCTTACATCATTTAAGACATACGTTTGCAAGTGCATATACTTTAAAGTGTTTGCAAACAGTGGTGGATTTTAAAGTGCTGACGATAGAACTTCCATGGCTACAAACTTGGATGCCATCGAATGAGCAATTTAATACGCTAGTAGGCAATGAAGGACAGGTTGGGCAAGGGATTAAGGCGATTAGTCGAGTGCTTGGACATTTACATGAATCGACAACGTTAAAGCATTATATTCATATCTTATTTCTAGCTACTTATGCCTATAGCATGCAACAACAGCAACCCAATTTACATACTGCATTTTTTAACCGAGTCATGAGTCGGAGTAATTTATTCAGGCATTTCCAAGCGATTAACCAACAGAATGGTAATCTAAACTATGAGTTGAGAGATACCATCGAAAAATATGTGCTCAAAAAAATAGAAAGTCAGAGGTGGGTAATCTATGCTCAAAAAATAGGGAATTCGACGGGTAAAGTAATTAAACACGACCTGTTTCAAAAGATTGAAGATATTGAGCGGTATCTTATTTCTGGACAGGGGCAGCCACAATTAGATATTGAGTCCTGGAAGAGAGCTTTAATTACGATGTCAAACATTCCTTCAGGTAAGCGTGGTTCAAATATAGGAAGACATCCATTATTGACACAAGGGAAATTAGCACGTTTGCCTGAATTACTAAGGGCTGTAGATTTTAATTCCGCACAAGAGATTTTAGAGCGATTTGATTATTTAGAACGAAACCAATCAGACACTTATAATTGGTTAATAAAAAAATGGTTGTATGAAAGTAATGTAACAAAAGTATTGATGCATTTTACCGCAGAAGATAAACCTATGCTTTCACTTCTTATAGAACATCAGTTTTTTCCGGTAGTGATGAAACATAATAAATATGATTATTTTAGAATAATGTCTCAACAAGCGTCATTAAGCGCCGTGCGATGGGTACTTGCGTGGTTGAGTGTACGATATTTAGCGATTGGAGATCATATCAGAATCTAAGTATATATGACTTACGCACGCTTTGTTACACAAAGGTTTGAAAGACAGCGCTACCTTAATTGAGCTAATTTCAAGTGACAACTTGGATGTAAGTGCAGCCAAATTCTGTGAATTCGTTCAAGATAGCTACGCGTGCATGAATATCATTTACCTGACTAGGAAAATTTCTTGCTGCTCATTTATAGCTTAATAATAGAGACTTAAGTATTTTTTATGGATCAACAGAACCAAAAAACATCGCATTATCTATTGTGTTTTGTCTGCTGCTGGAAGCTATGTAACATGATTCCTTAGGGGAAATAGCCTAAGCTTAATAAGTGATTAAAAGCGCTGAAAATCCGCAAATTTGATTTTTTTCTTCGCTTTCAATTTGATCCATACGTTATTTATTTATATTTTTCATTTACAAAGCAATAAAAGATTCTAATTTGGTTTGCTCAAAGAAAAAGATACCCATTTGATAATTAGGTTACAGCAAAATCTGTAATCAGGCGTGGAAACCTGAAAATTACTACAGAAGTATTAAAACTGCTTTAACAGTTTTTTGTGCCTATTATGCTTAGTTTGCTATTATTAAATATCATTCAGCATAAAGTCATGTTGCAGAAGAAATGTCACCTTCAATGCAGCGTGACAATTTTGAAGTAGCACTAACTGATTTTGAAAAACATCCAATCATCAAATGTTTATTTAAAGCGAATAACCAGCGTTCTACAGAATATTGGAGCGTGCAAGAAATTGCAAACTTTATTGAGGATTGTACAGAAGATCAAAAACATCAATTTATATTCTAGTAACTTAAATTCTCAATAAAAAATTATGTTTTTTTTAATAAACAATAGCTTATTTTACTATTTCTTATTAATAGTTATAATTTTTTCATAACAAAAAACTCTTGATAAAAATTTTACAGCAAGCTTACATGTTTGGTAACCAGCTGTCTCGATTACCTGAATTTTCTAATTTAGCTGTAGGAGGTGAAAGTTATGAATCTCTCGCTGTCAAAATCAAAGAAATGCTCAGAGATCCAATACAACAAAAGCAATTTTTACCAAATCTAAGAAACTTAGGCTTCAAACCTTGAGTGTATTGGAGAATACACTTATTGTATTCTCCAATACGTATCGTAAATACACAGTAATACACCATGAAAACAAGTACAAAATACAGTGTTAGTGATGCAGCTACATTGTATAAAAAATCTCGTGCTACACTTTATAAAGATATAAAAAATGGGGTATTAAGTCGTGATCATGATGGCTCTATCGACTTCTCTGAGTTACTCCGCGTTTATGGTGAACCTTTTAGTGGAAAACACTCAAAACATACTGATACGTCTCCAACACAAACTATAAATACACCTGAATACACCGACAATACAGTTATTGAACTAAAGAATCAGATCGATTTTCTAAAGAAACAGTTAGAAAAAGCAGAAGATCGCGAAGCTAAAGCAAATTCTCGTATTGATACATTACTTACCCTAATTGAAATGAGGCCAACTCAGGTTCATTCCACACCAACTTCAGATCAATCTTCAGTGCAATCTAGTTCATCTCAAGTAGAACCTACATTGAATGTAGATAACGACAAACATGACGGATTGACTACTCCAGATCAAAAAGAAAATAAGCGCATTCTGGTGCCTAAACACATTGAACCAGTGCCTGAGAAAAGAGGCTTTTGGAGCCGTTTTCTTAGACCCTATGATTAACCACGATTGTTTAACCCATATGAATAAAGTCGTGAAACTTTGATTAAATAATAAGCGTCGAACGTGAAAAATCATAAAAAAAAAGCCCACCTTGGGGAGGTTGGGCAAAAAAGGAACTACAGCTTTGATTTGTAAGCGGAATTATAACGCATTTCATATAAGGTGTATTATGTTAATTTTAGGGAAATTAAAGAGTTGAAATGAACTTAAATCTAAATAATAAAAAATTTGTAAATGCTAAAAATACATCTAATGGAGAAGTATCTCACGAGACTGTTTTTAATTATTACCAAGTAGGTGAGCGTATAGAAGCTACCTATTCTGGTGGCAGTATTACCAATGGACATTTACTAGGTTTCATGACTTCTGAAAAAACTTTCACTATGGCGTACCACCACATCAATGAGATGAATGAATTACGTATAGGTGAATGTAATACTGAGATTGAGATCCAAGCCAATGGGAAAATTAAGTTAATTGAAAACTGGCAATGGCGTAATGGCGACTGTTCTACAGGCGAATCAATACTTATTGAAATCTAAGGTAGAGATAAATAAAGCCCTGATCTAGGGTCAGGGCTTCGTATAATCCGTATTATGTAAATTTTAGATGAATTAAAAAGCTGAAATAATCAAGAAGTGAAGTGCCTACATGTATCTGTTTTTAATAACGATAAAAACTGATTGCCATATAATTTCGGATCTAATTTTTTGATTCTACAAATAATTTTAGAGATCGATTCATATATTCAAAATCTTTCGTTATATGTGTCAAGTTTTTATGCATTATAGGTACAAGCACACCACTAAATCTGTCAGAGTGTACGAGATGGGTTTTTCCATTCTCTTGAGAGTAAATTTCAAAACGATGATTACCATCTAAAAGACCAGGTATTAGAAAGTGACCTAGCCAACTTAAAGACTGAGCATTTTTAACTTCCAATAGTGTAGGCTTAAATTCCATTGCTTTTTTCTTAGTTGGATGAATCCTAATCTTTAGTTTTTCACCTATGTTTAACTTTCCTTCAACTTTACGGTTAAAGGGATTCCAACTCTCATACGATTTAAAGTCAGTCAGTACCTGCAAAACTTGTTCCGGTGTCGCATTAATATCAATATGTGTAGTTAGCTTTAAAGAAAGCATAATTTACCTCTGGTATCTAGAATGGCGATTCTCTGCTTATAAGCATAATTTAGTAGGGTTATTTTTTGCTGACAGTAATCCTCTTTATGGCAGACACATTTTCAAATGTCTCATCAGGTGACAGTTTCTTTAAAAGTTTTTCTGTACTGTAACCCCATAAAACTGCACCGAAAGCAATTCCTACCGATCTAGCTGCTTCATAATCGGTAATCTGATCACCAATATAGATAGTTTCTGAGGGTTTAAAGTCTGCTTTTTTTAAAAGCTGCTTTAACCTAGATGCTTTTCCAAAAAAAGATGCACCGCATTCAAAGTAACTAAAGTATCGACAGCTTGAACCAAGAACACTGGTCACATTTTCGTATCCATTTGAAGAAACTAATTCCACTGTAATTCCATGTTCATTAAGGTGTGCAAGCATTTCATCTGTATGATCAAATAGAGGAATCTTTGAAGAATTTACCTTCATAAGTTTTATAAAACTCTGAGTAATCGCAGGTAGTTTCCATACTGGTATCCCAAGATTTTTCATTATCTCTCGGGAAGATATTTCCCTAAAAGATTCAACCTCATCTAAATAAATCTTCTTGAAAGAATGCATGTCAGCTAGATGATTTATAGTTGAAACAAAGAAAGGAAAGGAATCTGCTAAGGTTCCATCAAAATCGAAAATAACCAACTTATATACTCTAGTTGGATAAGTTTGTGAGAATACCATTTACTCTACTTACTCTATATAAAATATTTTAAAATCATAAACTTAATGACTACCCCAAATTATGGGATAGCCATACTACTTTGATTATTTGAATAGAGGTAAGCATGTACTAAGCACAACGCATTAAAGCTGATACTGCTTTTTCTAAAAATTGCAAAGTGGTAGGTTTGAGCCAGGTTCCCTCGGCAAGACTTGGTTCATTTTGCATGGCATTGCGAATCTTCGCATGTGTCGCCGGATTTTTGCCTGCGTAACCTTGTAACATGGAGAGCCATTGCTGTGCTAAACATTTTGCTTGTTCACTGTCAGGTTCAATCCCAGCATGAATGGCCTTCTCCAATCCGATCAATAACTGGGGCCAATTTTTCATCTCACGTGCATAATTTTGCTTCATAAAAGCAAATTCCTCCTCGGATAAATAACGTGCAAAAACGTTCAGCTTACTCTCGGCAAATGCTTCAAGTAGAAACTCAACCACTTCCGGATGCACACCCAATTTTTCCTGAAATGCCGATTCAGCTGAATGCATGCTATTCAATTTAGCCAACCATTCAGGATTAGCAGCCGTATTCTGTTCGAGAGTCAGCATCCAGCGTGAAGCCAGGTTTTGGGCAGTTTCACTACTAGAAGATTCTCCGGCCTTAAAGAGTGCATTCGCTTCGACGACAAGCGCTTCCCATTCTTTTTGTTGTTTACTGTCTGCCTGTAAAAAAGTCAGATCTGCAAGTTCCTCTTTTGTAAAATATTGTTCGTACATAGACATAAGCTCCAGTGTTTTTAGCCAATTATCCAGTTCCAGCTCTTCACCATTCATCAGTTGATTTTTGAGACTGCTCAAACGATAGCGCAGTTGAGTCTGCTTAATGATCATCTGATCGATTGCCTGAATCTGCCGATCAATTAATGGGGCGAGTGCCAGGTTTGGACTATTAAGAACCGCGCCAATTTCTGCCAATGTCATTCCAAGCCCTCGCAATGCCTGAATTTGGTATAAGCGAGTAATATCTTGACGACTGTAAAGTCGGTAACCGGCGTCGGAGCGGGCCGAAGGCTGAAGTAAACCGATATCGTCATAGTGATGAAGGGTGCGAATAGTTAACCCTGTCCGCTTAGCCAGTTCACCGACTTGTAATAACATCTTTTGACTCCTTTATTCCTTAGGCGTGTCTTATGCTAGAGGCTAACGTTACGTTAGGGTCAAGTATCTAAGCTATAAAAAATATTTATGGCAAATAATTTACATTTCTAATGTTTTATTTATTTAGGTAGTAGAATTTTTTATATTCCAAAAATTTCGTATCCATTTAACATAATGGGCGTTATACGAACTTAAAATGTTAGAAACCATTTAAAGTGTCTATATTCTCACCAATAAAAATGTCTAGTTTATGATGGTTTTTACCATCATGGACTGGATATAAATTAGAGATGTTGATCACTATGTCTGACAAGGAAATTCAACGTCTTGCAGTTCTGCAAGACGTTCGAGATCATCGTATTACCCAGGTCCGTGCTGCTGAAATCCTGAATCTTTCCACTCGTCAAATTACCCGGTTATTGCAGAAACTCAATCAAGACGGTGTTTCAGGTCTGGCACATGCCAGTCGTGGTCAACCTGGCCATCATCGCCATGATGAGTTATTAAAATCAAAATGTCTTTCCATTATTTCTGAACATCTGCTGGGCTTTGGACCTACCTTGGCGCATGAGAAGCTCAGCAGCATATTTGACCTGAATATCCCGGTAGAAACGGTTCGGCGCTGGATGATGGCCAATGACCTCTGGATTCCGCGATCCAAGCGCCTTAAACGTCCATATCAGCCACGTTATAACCGGGATTGCTTCGGTGAGCTGATCCAGATTGATGGCTCATATCATGACTGGTTCGAAGGACGCGCTGCTAAGTGCTGTTTATTGGTGTATATCGATGATGCCACTGGAAAGCTGTTGCATCTACGCTTCTGTGAGGCGGAAACCACCTTCGACTATATGCTTTCAACCCGAGCCTACATTGAACAATACGGCAAACCTCTGGCCTTTTATAGCGACAAACATTCGGTATTCAGAGTTAATCAGAAATCCAGGAAAGACAGCAAAATCACGCAATTTGGGCGGATTCTGAACGAGTTAAATATTGATATTATCTTTGCCAACTCACCACAGGCTAAAGGTCGCGTAGAACGCGCGAATAGAACCCTTCAAGACCGTTTGATCAAGGAGATGCGTCTGGAAGGCATCAGTTCAATTGCCGAAGCCAATGCATGGCTACCCTGCTTCATTGAGCACTTCAATCAGAAGTTTGCCAAGTGTGCGAGAAACTTGAAGAATTTACATCGATCTTTAACGGAATCTGATGCTGAGCTGGAGGATATATTCACTTGGCAGGAACCGCGTAAGGTCACGAAGAACCTAACCATCACCTATGACAAGTGTATTTATCTGCTTGAACCGACAGAGCTGAATCATAAGCTTGTTGGGCAATACATTTCATTTCTGGAGTACCCGGATGGCACTGTGGCCCTCATGCATGAAGGACGGAAGATCAACTATAGCGTCTTCAATAAACTGGCTGGACTACAGCAGAATGAAGTGGTTGAGAATAAAAGATTAGGCTCAGTTCTGGCGCATATCCAGCAACAACATGAAGAGTTGGAGAAACAGAATAAACGTTCCCGTCTCAAGAAAAGTATGCCGAGTCGTAAAGCTCAGAAAGCTGTTATTGAACAAAGAAAGTTAAATCCTGTGCTTGACTCTTGTGGTTAAAAACAGGACATTTTAAATGGTTTATCACATAGACATTTTAATTGGTGAATAACATAAAAAATTGAGACTATAGCATTAATCTTTATGTATTTTTAAAATTTAAAGCCTAGCCAAGTGTCTAGGCTTTTTGATTTCGCATAACCCCCATTATGTTAAATAACAATGATTTTAGTTGATTATTCATCCTTATAGCTTTCGAAAACTTGCAGAACCTTTCTTAATTTGTAATCCTTGCTGCCAAGGGTGCCTAGCTAAGCTAAGGCAGGTATTTGTTGTAGTCGGGCCGCTATAACAGGATGAAGAGTACCTGTATGTTTAATCTAAATATTTTTAATAAGATTTCTACTGAAGTCTTAACCTATAAGAATGCCCTTGAACTGAAGTCAGAGAATCAATTAATCATAAAATATAAGACCTCCAGTTCTGATGACTATAGAAAAGCTATTGTTTTAGTTCTAAAAGAGCGAGGATATAGTAGGTTGGAAATAGGGCAGTTACTTGAGAGTTAATTCTTAAAATTTTCTAAAATTAACATAATACCCCCTTATACGAATTCCCAGAACATGGCTTTCAGCCATGCTTTTGTTTATCAAAATAGTATAGATATATGAATTTTAAGATAAAGAAAAAGCCTTATAGTCTCTCCCGGAACTATAAGGCTTATAAATCGCTGTAATTTTTTTCTTAATTACCTACTTTTTTACTCTATAAGTTATGAATATATTTTACCAATAGGTAAAAAAAGATATAAGACAAAAGATGAATATGCTAAGAATTCCGCGTAAAGCCTACTAGTTTCGCATAACTACCATTATGAACCGTACCGGGTTTGTCGGAGACTTTTTTATTTAAGTTAGGCCACCTGACCTAACGGGTTAATCTTATCATAGTACATTGCTTCAAACTCAAAAGGCGATACATAACCCAGTGCACTGTGTACACGCTTTTTATTGAACCAATCTACCCAGTTTAGTGTCGCAAGTTGTACATCTGCTAAACCTTGCCAATCTGCTTTTAGATATTCAATCACCTCTGTTTTGTATAAGCCATTCACCGTTTCAGCCAAAGCATTATCGTATGAATCACCAGTTGTACCGACTGATGCTCGTAAATTTGCAGCTTCTAAACGATTGGTATAGCGAATGGAAAGATATTGCATACCTCTGTCGGAATGGTGAATCACATTCTTTGGCATGCCTCGATCGTGCAATGCTTGCTCTAATGCATCGAGTACCATATCTGTATTCATACGTGTTGATACTTTCCATCCAACAATTGCTCGTGAGAACACATCAATAATAAAGGCGGTATAGACCCAGCCTGAATTTGTTTGAATATAGGTAAAGTCAGCAACCTGAGAAACACTGTTTCGTAAGGTGATTAGGCTGATCAGCTTTAAAATTCCGTTTCACCAAGTCAGGTGCTCGTTTTTGGTCATCTCGGCTACGGGTGGTTTGTTTGTTCTTACCACGCCAAACACCTTGTATACCTAGCTTTTTCATTAATCGAGCAACAGTACAGCGTGCAATAATACAGCCTTCACGTTTCAGTTTTTGCCAAACTTTACGTACACCATATCGACCTGAACTTTCCTTCCAAATTCGTTTAATTTGTTCCGCATGATGCAAGTCATGTAAATCTCGTTTCGCTCGATGTTCTGGATTGTCCGCGAGATCTAAAGTCCGATAATAGGTTGAAGGGGTGATCGGTAAAATTCTACAAATCGCCTCGACTCCATACAGCTCTTTATTATGATGGATAAAATCCACCATTATTTGTGTGGGCGGTCGAGCTCCGCCTGGGCGAAAAAAGCGGCTGCTTTACGTAAAATTTCATTGGCACGTTGCAGTTCTTTATTTTCACGTTTAAGTTGTTTAATACGTTCTTGATCAGATATCTGTTGTACTTTAATAGGATTTTGCTGATCTAAATGCTTTTGATGCCAGGCACGAAGTGTTTCAGGAGTACAACCAATCTTATTCGCAATTGCTGTGATTGCAGCCGAATTCGATGGATAATCTTTTTCAGATTCAATCAATAATTGAACCGCTCTTTCTCTGATTTCAGGGGTATATTTTAATTTTGTCATCGAACCTTGCGAAGCAGTGCTTCTCACTCAGAATATTGACTCTCCGACAAACCCGGTACGGTTCATGTATTTTTTTATAAAAATAATAGAGAGTTTGGTAACTTAATTTCATCCGCTCCAAGCTTAAAATAAATTGCTGTTATAGTGTGAACTATAATATTCTAATTCATGCATTAAAATGAAAAGATTACCTACTATTTCAAGTATTTGCTTGATGATTTTAACTTTATCAACTCGAGCAGAGACCCTTCCTGAAACTTATATATTATGGGAACAATATTACCAAGTTGAACAAAAGGATCTTGAACAGGCAACACAACTTTTACAGCAGATTAGCCAGAAATCACCGCGAGATCCAAAGGTCTGGAAAACTTGGACATATCTGGAAATGCGCAAAAATAATAATAGCGAAGCTTTAATTTATATTGATCGAACTCTTGAATTAACGCCAGATGATGAACAATTGTTGTTGCAAAAAGCCTATCTGTTGAATGCTGCTCAACGTAATCCCGAAGCTTTAGAAATATTTAGAAAACTGCAAAGTTCCTCAAATCCTGAAACTGCAGTAAAAGCCCAACAGGCTGTACTTAATTTAAATGGAACAACAAGTGGTCAGACTAAAAATACCTTTGCCGATATCTATTTTTCTCCTTCTTTTGAAGGACGTTATGACACGGCTATCTTACCCTTGAAGCTCCGTTATGGACGTTATTGGGGAGAAGAAAACCGTGGCCAGATTTATGGCTTTGCCAGCATTAACAGGGATACCCAATCCACCGGCGGTGCACGACCTGAGATTATTGACCAGAATGCAGCCATTGTCGGTGTTGGAACAAATTACCGTCCTTGGGAATGGCCGCTCTATCTATATCTGGAACTCGGCGGAAGTTATGATCTAATAGATTTAAACCGAGACAAATTCAGAGAAAGTATTAATTTTGGTTTGACCGGTTATCAGGAATGGTATTGGCATGATTCCGAAACCAGTCATAGTCCGATTACCCAGAAAACTCAGTATTTTGCCGAACTGTATGGCAATGCAGCGAGCTATTCACGTGAAGATTATAATGTAATTGGCGACCTGCGCCTGCGTACCGGTTGGAACTTTAACCGGGATCATCTAGGCAATATCCAGACTTATCTGAAGTTACATACGATTAATGATTCCAATAACGAATTTTATAACAACCTGGCAGAGTTGGGGCCGGGTATAGCCTGGCAACCTGCAGACTTCCCGGTCAAGCTACGTGTTGAACAGATGTATGGCAAATATGTAAATGGGGCACCTGAGTCTGGAAAAAGAACTTTTGATAATACCCGAGTGGAACTGACTTATTACTGGAGCTTTTAACCATGCTGATTGATCTTTCTTTTATTTTTGGTACCCGCCCTGAGCTGATTAAATTAGCACCAGTCATCTTAAAAGCCCAGCAAGATTCACGATTTAGAGTCAATGTGGTATTTACCGGTCAGCATCTGGAATTGGTACAGGATGCGATCGAGTTTTTCCAAATCAAGATTGATCATCATCTGCAAATCATGCAACCCGGCAAAAGTCTAAATATTCTATTAAGCAAGGCATTGACCGAACTGGATCAAGTATATCGTGACATGCCGAAATGTGATGTAATTGTAGTGCAAGGGGATACCACCACTGTACTTGCAGGTGCTCTGGTGGCCTTTAACCTGAATATTCATCTGGCGCATGTTGAAGCCGGATTACGCTCTTTTGATCTGATGCATCCATTTCCAGAAGAAGGAAACCGGCAACTGGTTTCCCGCTTGGCTCACTGGCATTTCGCACCGACCCGACGTTCTGCAGAAAACTTGCGTCAGGAAAATATTCCAGACCCGCAGATTTTTATTACCGGTAATACCGTGGTTGATGCTATTCATCATGCCCGTGATTTAATGCAATCTTCTTCTCAGCAGTCTCAGCAAAGGTTAGAGCGAATGGGGCTGAAATTAAGAGAGCAAGATAAACTGGTCTTGCTGACTGCACATCGACGAGAAAATTTTGGTGAAGGTATTCAAAATATCTGTGCCACCATTCATACACTATGTCGCCGTTATCCAGAGCTGCATTTTGCCTGGCCTGTGCATCTCAATCCGCAGGTATATGAAATTGCCTATCGCGAGTTTCTGGATCATCCGCAGGTACATTTGTTAAAACCTCTGGATTATCCGGACTTACTAGCTGTTTTAGGTGCAGCCTATTTTATTATGACTGATTCAGGCGGTATTCAGGAAGAAAGCCCCACCTATCAAAAACCGGTGCTCATACTGCGGAATGTAACTGAACGCCCGGAAGTGGTTGAAGCAGGTTGTGGAATACTGGTCGGTACCGACCAAGCCAAAATCGTACAAGAGTTTTCTCGTCTCATGGATGATTCAGTCTATTATCGACAACATGCAGAAGTCGAAAATCCATTTGGTGATGGTCATGCTTCGGAACGTATTTTGGAACAGATGCTGCAAGATTTAACAGCCAGAGCTTAGTAATTGATTTTCATCCACAAATAAAGCCAGAACACACTGGCTTTATTTAAATAATGTGGACCATCAAAAATATATACACGCTCTCCAGCATAAGCTTTTAACTGTTTTGCAATTTCCCAAGGGTAAGCTGCACGAAAGCCGCCCCCCGGTTTAGGCCGGAAAGCTTCGAGAATAATCACAACTCTTTTGTCCCCAACCTGATGTTTAAGGTTTTGATAAATCACCGCCGCTTCTTCGGGACTACGCGTGCCCACACCGACGCCATCCTGAAAAAAGACTTGGGCATTATCAGGCAACCAGCTTTCAAGCCAATAATGTAAAAACCGTGATTTGCGGTCTGCACTATAAATGCTGATCCAGACTGGTCGCTGGAATTCGGCAACATAACGTGCCAGATTGGCAACTCCATGCCAGCTTGGATCAGCTTCTACAGGAAAATAATAAGCAGCAGGCTGAACTGGAAGAGACGTTTCAATAATCTGTTGGGATTGTAAAAAGAGTTGGTCAATATTTTCACGTGCCACAGGTTCCTGAAAAATGCCTGCCAGACCTAAGATAACCTGCTTGGACCAGGGTTGTTCGGCAATCGTATTCCAGTCCGGCTGATGTTGCCATTGGGCTCCGGGGATTTCTTTAAAAAAGGAGCGTCCGTCTACAATACTCCATTGAGTGACTAAGGTATCGATGCCTAATAAGTTCCAGTTACCGGAGGCGTGACTCATCTGGTCAACCTGCCAGAAAATACCCTCAATTTTAGGCGCTGTTACCGCTTTAGCATCTGCACGTGCCATAAAAAACGCAGAGCCAGTAAAAGCCAAGGCAGGAAGTGTCAGTAACACCAGTAAGCCTAAAATTAGGTATTTTTTCATCATTATTCTTCTTTGGTTTTTTGTGCCTTACGGGTTCTGCGCCAGAACAGCAGCCCTATAATAAGCGCAGCAACAATCACTAGAATAATAGCAATAGTTCGCATAGAAATCTGTTCAATTATCGGGGTTTCTGCTTTTTCTATAGCGGTTTGACTAAGTACGGTAATTTGCCCTTGGGCAGAAATAAACAAGGCCGCAGTATTGTTCGGGATTTTCTGCTGGATTTGCGGCCAGAAGCGGGCAAAATTTTCTACCCCGAGGTTGTTGTCGCTATAAATCCAGAAATTCCCGTTTCTGACGGTGATCAAACTACCATTTGCGGTAGTAGGTAAGTAAAGAATCTGACTGTATTTTTGCAATTCGGATTGATAACGCTGGGCATTCAGCAGGATATTAATAGTTTTAGGTGTACTTGGATTCAGCTGGGTGATATTCAGACCAATTGGATCATTACTGAGCAGCATGTTCTTGGCAACTTGAGCCAGGCTGATCGCGATGGGGGTGGCTACAGGCGTATTCATGGCAATTTCAGGAGTCTTGTCAAAAACTGTAGACAGGCTGATGACTCCCTGTTTCATCTGGTAAGGCAGACTAAGCTTGGATTTTTTAGCATCAATCCATAAGGCATTACCCGCATTAGGTAGACAATTATTGCTATTTAACTGGTTATTACTCACCGTCATGTTAAAGCTGTTGGTATAGGGATAATCTGCACCTACAAATTCAAACTGCCGCTCAACCGGGCTGGAATCCAGTTTTGCCAGACTGGTACTACCTGCGAGTACTTCATTGAGCCAAACTTGTAAGGTCGAGCCTTGTAAGAGTCCGCTTTGCGAACGGAAATTAAGCTGACCCTTTAAAATATCCGTAACTTCCCAAACAGCAGGAAAGACCAGTGAAATATTTTTGGGAGTATTGCCGAGTTTGAAATCGGAAATGCCCAGATCGGCCAAGCTTTCAAAACGGCGTACACTGGCCCAGTTTGGTCGCGTGACAGGGCCATTTAAACTCGCTGTTGCAGTATTTAGTTGTGCTAGATATTGCTGATTGAGCAGGGCATTGACGGCCATTAATAATTGGGATTCTGAAGAGTATTCAATCGTCAGACTTGGTACCTGGTTGACCTGATTTAGACTCATCCGTGCTGCAGGTAATTTTGCGGCCGAACGCTGAATATTGATCATGAAATCAGGTGCTGATTCAGGAGTGGTATTTAGCCGCCATTGCACAGGTGTCGCAAAATTCCAAGCAGTTGCCAGCCTACTCATCATGGTGGCTTCCAGGAAATTTGCCGTATTAAAACCTAGCAGTGCCTGTACTGGTTCTGGTCGGTTCAATTGACTATTGAACAGGACATCCGGGAGTTGATTCAGCTGCATGCTGTTACGCTGCGATTGATAACTCAGATTTGGTTGAGTTAAGGTAGTCTGTAAATTGCTTGATTCAAGACAAATATTGGCAGTACTTTGTCCAGGTCCTGGTTTTTGTAAAATACTGATATCCAGCCGATGAAAACCGCTGTCGGCAGGGGGGAGGCTAAAATTTAATGTGCCTTTACCACTCAAATTTTGTTGATGAATCAGCTGATTGTCATACCGGACAATCACCGTACTGCTACCCTGTACATTGAACTGACTGCTGAACTGGACATCATGCCAGCTTTCACCTTTTCCAACATAAAAAAAGTAAGGCGTAGTTTGCTCTACATGCCGCGCAACTACCTCATCAAGCTTCCAGCTGGCCGCATAGAGATGTGCACTAGACAATGCCAAGATAAGTGAAGACATTAATCTCAAAGGAGCTGTTTTTATGTGCATGATCATTATCATTTTTTTTCCTTCTTTCGTTCTGTCTTGTACCAGGTAATTCCTTCACCCTTGATTTTGCCTTTTAACATGTCCCAGGCAGCTTTAAAGACAATCAGGAGAAAGATTTGTGAATAGGTGAAATAGGCAATAAAGGCATAGAAGTAAAATCGTTTAGGCACTTCTTTTTCCAGACTGAGGGTGAACCAGATCTGGACCAGATAAAGAATAAAGGCCAAAATGAAGAGTAAGGTAAATGGGCCGGGAATCGTGGTGCCATCAATACCGAGTAGCCCAACCACCAGCGTCATATGACTTAAGAACAGGGCTGGCACAAAAATGATGTAACACATAATATTGTTGCCGATCTCCATTCCGATTGGAAAAGGATGCCGGAGCGCTGTTCTTAAATATTTACGGGTTACATAAAAGTTACCTTGAGTCCAACGCGAGCGTTGTTTGATAAAAATATTCAGGTCACCCGGATCCTGTTGCCAGCCTACGGCATAAGGCACCCATTTAATCCGTTTATGTCCCAGAAAAATCCGGTAACTCATTTCGGTGTCATCGACCAAGGATTTTTCGTCAAATCCGCCTAGAATATCGAGTGCATCTCGCCAGATCACATAATTGGTTCCCATTAGGGTGGAAAGACGGAAACGCAGCCAGCGTCCACCCTGAAAAATCCACTGGAAATAGATAAACTCGATAGCGATAAAGGTACTAAGGGGGCTGTCTTTCCAGTTGCGGGTACGAACTTTGCCATTCACTGCGACCAGACTAGAATCTGCCAGCAATGTCTGGGCAATCAGTCGCACACAATCCGGCTCTGGCGTACTGTCCGCATCATAAACCGCAATCAATTCTCCGCGGGCGTGTTTGAGTCCGTTATTCAAAGTTCTGGATTTACCTTTACCACCTTGACCTTTAGGCACATTGATGACCCGAATGACTGGAAATTCGGCTGCCATACGATCGGCAATTTCCTGGGTATTGTCTTTGGAGGCATCATTAATTAGCAGTACTTCATAACTTTCAGCCGGATAATCCTGTGCAGCTAGAGAGCGTAAGGTATCTTCAATCACCAGTGCTTCGTTATATGCCGGCACCAGCACACTCAGCATGGGCCAACGTTCAGGTATTGGTAAATTGGTCAGTTCCTGACTGGCACGAATCGAATAGCGCCAGGCAGAAAAGCTGAGCCAGGCCCAAAAGGCCTGTGGAATCCAGATCCCGATAAAGCCGGTAATAAACAGAATATCGATCATGCTCATGATTTTTTGAACCTCCGCCATAACATGGTGATCAGGAGGATGAGCATTAAGATAACGATCACAACAACGGATGCCCAGGAAGTTGAGGTACCCCAGAAGCTTAATAAATTAGGGTAATGGGTCGAGAGTACCAGATGTAATGGCAAGATTACGATTCCTGCTGAGAGCAAGACATAGCCGAGTGGATTGGTATGCACCCGGTTCAGTTGGCTGTCAAAGCGTGTATTTAAAAAGGTCCAGGAAATTCCCAATTCAGGATAAGCAATCTCATTTTCGGCAAGTGGCCCCTGAGGATTCAGGATAATTCCGGTACCATTGAAAGCAGTTTGTGGGTAGGCGGTGTAAAATTGTTGCTGACCAGATTGAATTAAACGGGCGGGTAAAGGCAGTTGTCCTGGATTGGCCTGAACAATGTAAAGTCCCGCAGGTAAAGTTTTTAGATTCGGATTCCAGCCATCCTGTATATAGGCAGCCATGGGACGTAGACCTGCACTGGTGGCGAGGGTCGCAAGTCCGCGAAAACGATTCGGTTCGATACTGCTTAGATCAAGAATCGGGATAGCACCTTCCGAAACCTCCTGTTTGATCTGAAAGTAGATTGACGGTTTCATGAAATTTTCAGGAATGATTAAACCCGGTTTAATACCCTGATTTTTCATGTTTTGATAAGTTTCGTAGTGTATTTGATCAAAGCTAAATACCGGCCATAACTTCCTGGGAGCTGGGAAATAGGCTGGAATTTGCTTAATATCTAAGGAATCTTGCTGCTGAACCGGATCGACTGTTTTAAGCTCACATTGATAATATTGTTGATAATAAGAACTCAGTACCGGGTCAGGCAGTGTATTGACTGAAACGATCAGACCGCAGACATGCAAAATATCACTCATAGGCGTTCCTCCAAGGAGGGTCGGCCCTGATGATGGGGTAAATGAGTAATCTCTGTTTTAATCAGTTCAATCTGTCTGAGTTTTTCAATCAGTTGTTTGGAAATAGTAGATTCTCGATCGGCAATCATAATTACGCGCAAGACCGAGAGCCGGCTATCAGTAAAGGAAAAATGAGGAACTTCGAACTTACTTTCCAGCACATGGATAATTTTTTGTTGCAACAGTTTTAGTTCATCCACCTGCAACATATCTCTTAATAAATTGTGGTTGGTAATTTCTATATAAATTTCATCATATTGAGGAATCAGATTCAGATTTAACATATCCTGAACTTGAGTTTGGGTATAGAAATAAGTACTGATGGGTAATGTTTTATGGGTCAGGTTTTTACGATAAGTATCTAGTAAATTGTCGGTTTGCCTGTTGGTCGACATCATTTCATAGTAAATACTGAGTAGAAGTGGCGCTAAAGGTAGAATAAAAAGCTGCAAGAAGCGAGTATTGATATCCATGCTATCAGCCTGGACATTAAATAAAATATAAATAAAAAGAGTAATAAAAATGACAATACTCAGTACAACGGACTGAACTACATTTAAAAAGCGTCCCAGTAGAATAAAGCCAATTAAAAGAATCCAGCTTCCGACCAGTTCTGTACGTACCCATTCATAGCCAATTAGTCCTATAAATATAACTATAACCATGGGCAAAAAGGTAATAGTTTGATTTGTCCTTACTAACCAATTTTTTTCCATTAAAATAATTATTTAAAGTAATAATTTAGGATGTTAATGAAATAATTACATGAATAATGTATGAAAAATATATATTTGTTTTTCAGAGTTTAAAGTAATAATATTTTTTGTATAGAAAGAATAAAAATTATTTTTAATATAAAGCATTATGATTAATTTCATATGCCATTATTATTTATTCAAGTATAGAGATTTATTCTTGAGATTAAAGACATAACCGTATGTCATAAGTCGTAAGATACAACATGATGTGTGATTGTCTTATATATGAATATGGCTTAAATGTTCTGGTCACGATGTGAATATTCTTACTATCCCGTTTTTGAGCCTGAGATAGCAGTTTTTTCTTGTAGCTATCGGCTAACTTGCCGAATTGTGAATAAAGAGGACATGGCCTAGGTCGCTTTATTCGTACAAAGATCTAGGCGTTGGGTTATTAGCGTTAAGACAGGCACTTTTTTCTTTTTTGGTTAAAAGTATTTTCATGCTTTTTTGAAAAGCAATAATTTTTAGCCGAGAAATTTTACGGCTTGAAGGCCTAATGTATTTTCACAGGGAATAGCAGATGAATATATTATTGATTGCAGGCTGGGGACTGGGGACAACCGTCCTGAAAGAATTTTCTGAAAAACTCAGGACAGATCATACAGTAGCAATCTCTGATATTTTTGACCCCTTTGATGCGGTGACCCTGCAGGAAAAGATAAAGCTCGCACAAGATTATGATGTGCTCATAGGCTGGTCTTTAGGAGGACAATTGGCCATATATTTGGCGAATGAAATCTTTCAGCAGACACGAGTAGCAAAGCCTGTCATTGCCTGTATGTCCAATCCTTGTTTTGTTGCCAATAAAGATTGGCAACAAGCAATGCCTGAAACTGATTTTGAACAGTTTCTCCAGGCCGCCCGACTAGACATGTTAACGACATTGAAACGTTTTTGTCATCTCGTCTGTATGGGAGCGAAGGATGCACGGCAACGGGTAAAATATTTACAATCCAAACTGTCTTTAATTGATTTAAATCATCAAGAAAAGCATCTTTATCTTTTAAAACAATTAGATTTGGTAGAGATATTAAAAACCTGTTCAACGAAGATACTGTTTATATTTTCAAATCAAGATTCACTAGTTCCTTGCCAAGTTTCCATAGAACCTGTCTTTTATCAACAAAGTTTAATCAAAGTCAAAGAAATCGAGGCCGCACATGATGCAATCCTGTTCGATACAGAATTGGTGCTAACACCTATTCTGGATTTTCTGGATGATTTATCAGTTGCTTCAGCAAGATAGAGAGTTCAGTCATTTGCATTTTCAACTGAGCAGGCTAAGATCGATATTTCCACAATTTTTCAGGATGAATTTTGTGTTTGACGCTTTTGATCAAGAGCATATTTGGCATCCTTATACCTCAATGACTGCCCCCTTGCCATGTTATCCGGTCGCTAGCGCCAGCGGTGCCCAGATCTATCTGGAAGATGGCAGGGCGCTGATTGATGGGATGTCCTCCTGGTGGTGTACGATTCATGGCTACAGTCATCCTGAGCTGAATCAGGCCGCCATTGAGCAGCTGAATAAGATGTCACACGTGATGTTTGGCGGATTGACCCATCAGCCTGCCATTGAACTTGCGAAAATCCTGCTGGAGATTACGGCATCTGAGCTTGATAAAGTCTTTTTTGCTGATTCCGGTTCGGTTGCTGTAGAAGTTGCCTTGAAAATGGCGGTGCAATATTGGCATGCCCAAGGTCAACCGGAAAAAAGTAATTTTGTCACGACACGTTCGGGCTACCATGGTGATACATGGAACGCTATGTCAGTTTGCGATCCCGTCACGGGTATGCATCAAATCTTCGGTTCAAGCCTGCCTAATCGATATTTTGTTCCTGCACCTGAAAGTCGCTTCAATGGCGAATGGCAGGAGCAGGATATCCAGCCACTGAAACAGTTACTGGCAGAAAAGCATGAGCAGATTGCAGCCATGATTATTGAGCCGATTGTTCAGGGTGCGGGAGGGATGCGTTTTTATCATCCTGAATACTTACGCCAAGCCAAAGCTTTGTGTAAGCAATACGATATACTCCTGATTCTGGATGAGATTGCGACAGGTTTTGGACGCACTGGTAAGCTATTTGCCTATGAGCATGCCGATATCATCCCTGACATACTTTGTTTAGGTAAAGCCCTGACCGGTGGCTATATGACATTGTCTGCTACGCTCACCACTAGGCAGGTTGCAGAGACCATTTCTCGGGGGGAAGCGGGTGTTTTTATGCACGGCCCGACCTTTATGGCCAATCCGTTGGCGTGTGCAGTTGCAGTAAAAAGTATCCAGCTTTTACTGGCACAGGACTGGCAAGCCAATATTCAGCGTATTGAACAGCAATTAAGTACTTTGTATGTTTTAGATGGGCATCCTGTAGTCAAAGATGTGCGGGTGCTTGGGGCAATTGGAGTGGTTGAGCTGCATCAGGCAGTGAATCTAGCTGAATTCCAGGCAGAATGTGTTCGTCGTGGTGTATGGATTCGTCCATTTGGCAGAATGG
Source organism: Acinetobacter sp. TW_SC_4 (assembly GCF_054861205.1). Classification (NCBI taxonomy): domain Bacteria; kingdom Pseudomonadati; phylum Pseudomonadota; class Gammaproteobacteria; order Moraxellales; family Moraxellaceae; genus Acinetobacter; species Acinetobacter sp. TW_SC_4. The sequence goes on along the minus strand of NZ_JBSLRK010000002.1, from coordinate 29,370 downwards.
TGTATGTCATGCCACCTTTTATTATTTCTACAGCCGAATTGCAGACATTGCTGGAACATATGATCGCTATGATTCAGCACCTGGAGCTTGCAGCATGAATCACCTCGAACATTTTGCACAGCAACTTGATGTATTAAAGCAACAAGGGCAATACCGCGAGTTTAAATCCAACATTACCAGTGCTGCCCATTTTGAACTCAACGGCAAAACCATGTTGAATCTGGCATCGAATGATTATCTAGGTCTTGCCAGCCAAGTGGATTTACGGGAAGCATTTTTTGATATGACTCCTGTTTCTGAACGGCAGATGAGTGCCAGTTCCTCCCGATTGCTGACTGGAAATTTTCCCGCTTATGAACAGCTTGAACATAACATGTCGCAAGCCTTTGGCCGTGTGGTACTGCTGTTTAATAGCGGCTATCATATGAATATCGGGATTTTACCTGCGCTTGCAGACAGTAAAACCCAAATCATTGCTGATAAACTGGTTCATGCCAGTATGATTGATGGTATCCGTTTATCTAAAGCGAATTATGTGCGATATCGGCATAATGATTTAGATCACTTGGCACAACTTTTATTGAAATATCATTCAGATGAGTCGATTGAACGTATCATTGTCGTCACAGAATCCATTTTTAGTATGGATGGGGATGAAACCGATTTAACTGCTTTGGTGGCGCTAAAAAAACAGCATCCTAAAGTCATGCTGTATGTTGATGAAGCGCATGCGGTAGGCGTACGCGGTTTACGTGGACTGGGCTGTGCCGAGCAATATAATGTGATAGGGGATATCGACTTCCTAGTAGGTACCTTTGGTAAAGCGCTTGCTTCGGTTGGTGGCTATTTGGTCTGCGAACCGATAATCCGGGAATATTTGATTAATTCAATGCGCCCGCTCATTTTCAGTACGGCCCAACCTCCCATCTGTATGGCTTGGACAAATTTTATCTTTCAGCATCAACAGGGCTTACAGGCAGAACGTCAATCGTTAACTGCATTATCACAATACAGTCAGCAGGCAGTAAAAAATCTGGGTTATGACTGTCCGTCAAGTTCCCAGATTATTCCGGTCATTATTGGAGATACGCATCAGACTGTAGCTTCAGCAGCCTATTTGCAAGATTATGGTTTTTATGTATTGCCTGTACGTCCACCCACTGTTCCCAAAAACTCGTCACGACTGCGGATATGTTTGCATCACGGAATAAAGAATCAGGAAATTCAGCACTGTTTTAGTGTACTGGAGCAGTATCAGCCATGAACAATACACTGATTGCACAACGATTTGCTCAGGCTCAGCACAGTTATGATCAGCATGCCGTAGCACAGCACCATGTCGCTCAACATTTACTTCATTTAATGCAACAGTATATTCCCCAAACACATATGCAACGTGCGCTAGAAATTGGTTGTGGTTCAGGTCTGTTTAGCCATGCTTTTTTACAGCATTATGGGGTTGATCAGTTGTTTTTAAATGATCTTTATCCTGAAGTGAAACAGCATTTTCCTGAAACTGAGCAATTCATCTGGGGTATAGGCGATATCGAACAGTTGCCATTACCGCAGTCTTTAGACTTGGTGGCGTCCTGTTCAGCCTTGCAGTGGATTCAGGAGCTACCAGCCTTAATCCGAAAAGTGGCCAATGCCTTGAACCCATCAGGATACTTCTGTTTTGCCAGTTATGCAGAAGACAATTTAAAAGAAATTAAAGCATTAACAGGACAGGGTCTGGATTATTTACCACTGGAAACTGTAGCAAATATCTTGCAGGCACAGGGCTTTGAACTGCTGATGGCAAATGAAGAACGGATCCAACTCAACTTTGCCCAGCCTAGAGATGTGTTAAAACACATGAAATCTACCGGTGTGCAGGCAACGGCTCAGGGTTTTCGTTGGGGCAAAAGCTCACTTGCGCAGTTCGAGCACCATTATGCTCAATTCCAGATCCCGGAAACAGAGGGTTATCCTTTGACTTACCATCCCATTTACCTGATTGCACGGAAGGCTCTATGAGTTTGAAAATCTATTTTGTCAGCGGCATTGATACCGCTATTGGTAAGACCTATGCCACCGGTTTTTTAGCCAGAAGCTGGAATGAACAGGGGATTCGAACCATTACCCAAAAGCTGATTCAAACTGGCAATGTGGATGTTTCAGAAGATATTGAGCAGCACAGGATGATCATGGGGTGTGGACTGCTGCCTGAAGATCATGACAAGCTGACCATGCCAGAAATTTTTAGCTATCCAGCCTCACCGCATCTGGCATCTGAACTAGATCGGCGTTCAATCGATTTCGAAAAAATTCAGCAGGCAGCCACTATACTGGCCGAGCGTTATGACCGGGTTTTGCTTGAAGGGGCAGGAGGATTAATGGTGCCGCTGACCCGGGACATGCTGACAATCGATTATATTGCAGCGCACGATTATCCTGTCATTCTGGTAACTTCAGGCCGTCTGGGCAGTATTAATCATACTTTACTGAGCCTGGAGCTACTCAAACAGCGTAAAGTCACACTTCATGCTGTGGCATTTAACCATACTGATGACCATCAGGACCAAACGATTGCGATGGATACTATTCAATATTTAAAGGAGTATCTGCCCCAGTATTTTCCAACAGCCGTATGGCTGGATATTCCTAAGCTTGCAGGTCACGCTTAGATACGCCGCACTTGATTTCAATGCGAAGCCCATAGGGCCGTCGGGCATTAAAAGAGAGCAGATAACCATATTGTTTTAACAGGTTAGCGGTTAATGTCAGTCCCAGACCATGGCCGTGCTGCTGAGCAGATTTGCGCCAGAAGCGTTGTCCTAAATGTTGGATATCCTCGGCTGTAAGTTGTTGTTCATTATCTTTAATCACTAGGCAACCAGGATGCAGGGATGGAGCTAAAGACTTCCGGTTGCGCCTTGTTTTCAACCACATATGCGCCAGCAGCCGCGAAAATGATCATGATCAGCAGGATAAAAATAACCGCCTGAAATGAGCCATTTTGCGCTATCTACCAAAAGGCAGACTGATCCTAATCATGATTTCGAACAGGCTAATTCAAAAAAGACAAGATTATTTAGCGGCTGTCGTCAGAAAAATATAGATTATCCTATGATTTTAAAGAATTATTTCTTGTGTAAAAGAAATAATTTATAACAAGAAAAATCTTTAAAAGGTTTTTTTAGCTATAAAAAAATTGAATAATGAATAAAACATAAACCACCAATAGGGCAGAGATGACCAAGAATTATTATGAAATATTAGGTGTACCTCGAGATGCAACTGTTGAGCAAATTAAAAAAGCTTATCGTAAACTTGCCAGAAAATATCATCCCGATGTCAGTAAAGAAGCTGATGCAGAAGAGCATATGCAACAGTTAAACATTGCTTACGATGTGTTAAGTAATGATGAAAAAAAAGCAGAATATGATTTTGAATTAGACCATCCACAGAATAGCCAGGGTAGGGATGCTCATCAATATTATTCAAATATGGGCGGACAGGATTTTACAGGGTTTGAAGACTTGTTTGGTCGCTTTGGTGGCGGTTTTGGTGGTTTCAATGAACAGCGTTATCAGGGTCGAGCATCCTATAGAGGTGATGATCAACACGCGACTCTAGAAGTAGATTTGGATGTTGCATTCCATGGTGCAACTCAAAATGTCACTTTACAGATTCCAACTATCAATGCGTACGGGCAAGCAGAAGTACAGCGTAAAGTCTTAAAAATTAAAATTCCAAAAGGCATGAAAGCAGGGCAAAAAATTCGTTTAACCGGACAGGGGCAACCGGGTATTCATGGGGGTGAAAATGGTGATCTGTATATTGAAATCCAATACAAAGCTACAGATTCAACTTATGTTGAAAACGCGGATGTCTATCATCATCTGAAGATTAGTCCATGGGAAGCAGCACTTGGACAATCGATTACGGCAAGCTTACCTAATGGTAAACAACTCAATATTCAAATTCCAAAAAATGCCAAAACAGGTCAACAATTACGTTTAAAAAATCAGGGGATTCCTGCTAAAGATGCAGGGCATTTATTCCTCATCCTCGATATTGTGCAACCACCTGCACAAACCGAACAAGAACAACAGGCTTATGAAGCATTTGCAGCAGCATTCTCCAAATTTAAGCCGAGATCATCATAAGGAATAAAATTATGACGACAGTTAAATATTATGAGGTGGTCTTAGAAGATATCCAACAGGCAGAAGTTGTAGATGAGCAACAACGTTATGATTTAAATAGTTTTGCTCAAGTTTGTGGTCAAAGTCCTGAATGGATTCTACAACTGATTGAATACGATATTTTGCCGAATCGCGTAAATGCATCAGATTTATATTTTTTAGTGGATGATGTGGCACGTGCACAAAAAGCGTATCGTTTACAGCGTGATTTTGATGCAAGTTTTACTGCTGTAGCCATGATGTTGGATTTAATCGAAGAATTAGAGAAACTTCGACGTTTATAGACACAGAACAAAGTAATACGCTGGTCAATTTAGCTTATGTCCTTAGGATGGGCAGAAACGTTGTTGATGCCAGATTTGAAATGTCGGCAACTCTCTGGAAAAATGCCCTGGCAGCCTTGCATTTAACTGGCTAGCGCAATCCGATAATAAATAATAACAAACCCACCGCTCAGTTAGCATACAGTAAGTAAAGAGGTGGTTGACTGTGATCATAAAAATAACAGCTCAAGCAGGAGGGAAGCTAGATGGCCAAGTATACTGATATCAATAGTTTTAATACCTTAGAAACATTAACCGTCGGTTCAGAACACTATCAGATTTTCAACCTATCCAAATTGCAAGTGCAGTTGGGCGACCTGTCCCGGCTGCCCAAATCTTTAAAGGTCTTGCTGGAAAATTTATTACGTTTTGAAGATCAGCTCACGGTGAAGACCGAGCATATTCATGCCTTGGCAGGATGGCTTAACGACCGAACTTCAGAACAGGAAATCCAGTATCGTCCGGCACGGGTGCTGATGCAGGATTTTACCGGTGTTCCTGCAGTGGTTGATCTTGCTGCAATGCGTGCAGCAGTGGCCAAAGCCGGCGGTGATCCGGAAAAAATTAATCCGTTGTCACCGGTGGATTTAGTCATCGATCACTCGGTGATGGTCGATTACTTTGCCAGCCCGCAAGCTTTTGAGCAGAATGTTACCATTGAGATGCAACGCAACGGCGAACGCTACCAGTTTCTGCGCTGGGGGCAGGCGGCACTCAATCAGTTTCGCGTGGTGCCGCCAGGAACCGGGATTTGCCACCAAGTCAATCTGGAATATCTGGCACAAGTGGTCTGGAGCAATGAGGTCGATGGGCAGCGCTTTGCCTTTCCTGATACCTTGGTCGGTACCGATTCACATACCACCATGATCAATGGCTTAGGCGTGTTAGGCTGGGGGGTAGGTGGTATTGAGGCGGAAGCGGCCATGCTAGGCCAACCGATCTCCATGCTAATTCCGGAAGTGATCGGCTTTAAGCTTACCGGTAAACTCAAAGAAGGGATTACAGCAACTGATCTGGTGCTGACCATTACCCAGATGCTGCGCCAAAAAAGCGTAGTTGGAAAATTTGTCGAATTTTATGGTGATGGCCTGGCCGATTTACCCTTGGCGGACCGTGCCACGATTGCCAATATGGCACCGGAGTATGGCGCTACCTGTGGCTTTTTCCCGGTTGATGAGGTGACGCTTTCCTATTTACGTTTAACAGGACGTCAGCCGGAAAGAATTGCCTTGGTAGAGGCTTATAGCAAGTTGCAAGGATTATGGCGCAATCCGGGGGATGAACCCGTCTTTACAGATACGCTGGCTTTAGATATGTCGACGGTAGAAGCCAGTCTGGCGGGTCCGAAACGCCCACAGGATCGTGTACTATTGTCACAAGTGCCGAGAACCTTTGATGCCTTCATGGATCTGACCTTGAAACCGGTCAAAGAAGAAAAAGAGCGTCTGGAAAATGAAGGAGGGGGAGGTACGGCTGTTGAAGCGAGACAGGCCAACCTGCCCCATGAAAATGTTTTTTGTATGATTGAGGGTAAAAAATATCCGTTGCAGCATGGTGACGTGGTGATTTCAGCGATTACCTCCTGTACTAACACTTCGAATCCCAGTGTCATGTTGGCAGCAGGGCTATTGGCCAAAAAGGCAATCGAAAAAGGTTTGCAGCGGAAACCCTGGGTGAAAAGTTCACTGGCTCCAGGTTCTAAAGTGGTTACCGATTATCTCAATGCAGCAGGGTTGACGCCTTATTTGAATCAACTGGGTTATAACCTGGTAGGTTATGGTTGTACCACCTGTATTGGTAATTCGGGACCTTTACCTGAAGCGATTGAAGAAGCTGTGCAATGTTTCGATTTGAATGTAGCCTCAGTGCTTTCCGGAAACCGTAACTTTGAAGGACGAGTGCATCCTTTGGTGAAAACCAATTGGTTAGCATCTCCCCCCTTGGTTGTTGCCTATAGTTTGGTCGGGAATATTCGAACTGATCTCACTGCTGAGCCGATAGGTGAAGGCTTTGATGGGCAAGCAGTTTATTTAAAAGATATTTGGCCGACACAGATGGAAATTGATGCCGCACTGCAGAACTTGAATACTGAGATGTTCCATAAAGAATATGCGGAAGTGTTTGAAGGTGATGCCAAGTGGAAAGCGATCCAGATTCCTCAAAGTCAAACCTATACTTGGGATGAACAATCGACCTATATCCGACATCCACCCTTTTTTGCAGAAATTGATCAGCCGGTGCGACCAATTCAGCAGATCAAACAGGCACGGATTTTGGCTGTATTGGGAGATTCAGTCACGACGGACCATATTTCCCCTGCAGGCAACATCAAAAAAGATAGTCCTGCCGGACGATATTTGCAGCAACAGGGGGTTGATGCAAAAGACTTTAACTCTTATGGATCCCGCCGTGGCAACCATGAGGTGATGATGCGAGGCACCTTTGCCAATATCCGCATCAAAAACGAAATGCTGGGTGGGGAGGAAGGTGGCAATACTCTGCATATTCCAAGTGCAGAAAAACTCTCGATTTATGATGCGGCAATGCGCTATCAGGCAGAACAAACCCCACTCGTGATTATTGCCGGGAAAGAATATGGCACTGGTTCTTCACGTGACTGGGCGGCCAAAGGCACCAACCTATTGGGGGTGAAAGCAGTGATTGCTGAAAGTTTTGAGCGGATTCACCGTTCTAATCTGGTCGGCATGGAGGTGTTACCTTTACAGTTTGTGGAGGGTCAGAACCGGCAGATCTTGAACCTGACCGGGCATGAAACCCTATCAATTCTAGGATTGTCGGATGATATTCATCCGCATCAAATGCTGGATGTAGAAGTGCAACATACCGATGGTACATATAGCCATTTTCAGGTGTTGTGTCGTATTGATACCTTGAATGAGGTGGAATACTTTAAGGCAGGTGGGATCTTGCACTATGTTTTACGCAATTTGCTCGCTTCCTAAATTGGATGATGAAAACCCGACACCGGCCACAATGCCGGCCAGTTAAGCAGTTTTACTGACTTATTTATGCGAAATGATTTTAATGACATTGCAAATTATGACCAAATTGAAAGAACTCTGCGAAACTTAGTTCAAGAAGGTGAGCTAATTAAAGTGGGTTATGGTATTTATACCAAAGTAAGAAAAAACCAAATGACCGGAAAAATAATACCAGCCTGTCTAGAAGGCGCTGATGCAGTGATCTTCGAGGCATTAAAAAGATTGGATGTACAGATTACGTTGGGTAAGGCTACGGAAAATATTTATCTGGTCAACCCACCTAGATTCCAGTCTTTACTCAAATTAAAACCCTACATCGTTTTATACGCCAATTGTCTGTAGGTTGTAGCCAATTAATGCCTGATATAAAAACAGTTTGCAGATGTCGCTGATGGATTTGGTATTGGTGCAATTTCTATGTGTAGACAGGTAAGTGTCCGCCGAACCTGATATGATCCTCGAAAGTTAGACGGTTGATTAAGCAGCTTTAAGGACTGATTTCTATATACAAAGGGAGAGCCTTTTAATATCACCTTGATTCATCATATTGAAATACTGGTACTACAAAATAGCACTATTCATGTGATTGAACCGTACCGGGTTTGTCGGAGACTTTTTATTTAAGTTAGGCCACAAACTCAAAAGGCGATACATAACCCAGTGCACTGTGTACACGCTTTTTATTGAACCAATCTACCCAGTTTAGTATCGCAAGTTGTACATCTGTTAAACCTTACCAATCTGCTTTTAAATATTCAATCACCTTTGTTTTGTATAAGCCATTCACCGTTTCAGCCAAAGCATTATCATATGAATCACCAGTCGTACCGACTGATGCTCGTAAATTTGCTGCCTCTAAACGATGACATTATTGTCAAAATGCAGGGTATGGGTGGCTCCCCTTAGGGGCATAATTTGTTGAATCCTAGGTTACTATTAAAAAATCAGAAAAAATAGGAGCTTAGAGCTCCCATTTTTTGTTAGCTTTCTAAGTCCCTATGTTAATTTGAAGAATACTTCATCATAACGTCCGAATACAGCTATATTTTTTTGATTTCTACAATATCACTTGATTCAATGAGCGATTGGATATTATCAAATAAACTTTGAATATAATCAGACGCTATATGGATATCTAAATCCTCCCTGCTACGCCATTCTTCTAAGAAGAAATATCTACTCGAGTCATTTTCGCTAATATAAAGCTCATATTTCAAGCATCCTTCTTCTTGCAGCGTAGGCTCTATTACACTTTGTAAAAGCGCTTCTAACCTCTCTTTTTGATCTGATTTTGCCTTAAAGTTCGCAATTACTGAAATAGTCATTATTTCACCTTTAATTTGTTTTAGAAGTTTTCTAGTACAATTTTGCCTTTTGACTTACCTGATTCAAGCAACTTATGCGCCTTCTCCAAGTTTGCAGCGTTAATTTTGCCTAGATTTTGTTTAAGCGTACTTCTAATTTTTTGCTGGTCAACTAATTGGGCAACCTGTTGCAACAGTTCACCTTGCTTTTCGATATCATCGGTTTCAAACATTGAACGGGTGAACATCAACTCCCAATGGATAGAAATAGATTTAGTCTTAAACGGCATAATATCAAATGTTTGTGGATCATCGATCAATCCAAGCTTGCCTTGTGGTGCAATCAGAGAAACTATTTGCTTGATATATGTTTCTGTATGATTTGTAGAGAATACATACTTTGGTTTTGCAATGCCTAGTGTCTCGATTTGTGCATTTAAATCTTTGCTATGATCAATGACATGGTCGGCACCCAGTGATTCCACCCAAGATTTCGTTTCTTCACGTGAAGCTGTTGCTATAACGGTCAGATTTGTTTTTGCTTTTAGGAGTTGGATAGCGATAGATCCTACACCGCCTGCACCACCAATAATTAGAATACTGCCAACTTCTGTTTCTGAAATTTGAAACCGATCAAACAGCATTTCCCATGCCGTTATTGCAGTTAATGGCAATGCTGCTGCTTCTGCATTAGATACTGTAATGGGTTTAAGACTGATAATTCGTTCATCGACTGCTTGAAACTCAGCATTACTACCATCTCGGGTTAAATCGCCAGCATACCAAACAGAATCTCCTACTTTAAACGAGGTAACTTTTGAGCCAATTTCAATAATTTCCCCAACGGCATCCCAACCTAAAATACGATTATTTGCTTCAGACGAATTTTTTCTCACTTTAGTATCAACTGGATTCACAGAGATTGCCTGAACTTTTACCAGTACATCACGCTCCTTAAGCGTAGGCTTAGCTTTTTCAATATCTACCAATGAATTTTTAAAATCATCATGGTTATTGATAACATACGATACGGCTTTCATAGATTTGTCCTTAACTTTAAAAATATAGTAAAAATGGGAGCAAGGTGCTCCCATTTTTTGTTATTCAATTATTAAAACTCTTGGCTCATTGGGCGCAAAACAATTTCATTAATATCTACATCCGCAGGCTGTTCAATTGCATAAGCAATTGCTCGAGCGACTGAGTCAGCTGGTATGGCTTGTTTGTAGAAATCAGTAACAAACTCTGAACTTTCTTTATGAGAAGAACCAAATTTTAGTTCTGACTCAACTGCACCAGGCTCAATAGTAGTGGTTCTAATTGTTCCCCCAACTTCATGACGAAGTCCTTCAGAGATGGCTCTTACAGCAAACTTAGTACCGCTATAAACAGTACCTCCTGGACTAAATACTTTTATCCCTGCAACAGATGCGAGATTAATAAAGTGTCCAAAGTTTTGTTTTTGGAAAACAGGTAGGGTAGCTGCTATACCATAAAGAACACCTTTAATATTGATGTCGATCATACGATCCCATTCATCAACTTTTAGCTCACTTAATGGTGCAATAGACATTAATCCAGCATTGTTTACCAATACATCGATTTGACCAAATGCGCTTAATGCCTTTTCAATAAGTGCTTGTACTTCCTGTGGTTTGGTTATATCCATACCAATAAATTCAGCTTGACCACCTTCAGTACGAATGTCGTGAACAATAGCCTCTAATTTTTCAGTACGTCTAGCACCAAGTACAACCTTTGCACCTTTTTTAGCAAGTAAGCGAGCAGTAGCTTCACCTAAACCACTACTTGCACCAGTGATAACAATAACTTTATTTTCTATATTATTCATACAAGTAACCTTCAACCTATCTGTCAATCATATTTGATGGATTAAGTATTACAGCCTTGTTAGGTATAATAAATGAATAATATTATCTTTCAGAATTCCTATTTACGGAATAATTACCATAACACAGGATTGGACATGCAGAACAAATTGGAAATGATGCGTATCTTTTGTGTCGCAGCAGAGTCTCGAAATTTTAAAGAGGCAGCCACTCAGCTGGGTATTTCCCCACAGTTAGTGACACGGGCAATAAAAGAGCTAGAAGAGCAGCGCGGAGAGATTCTGTTCTACAGGAGTACTCGACAAATTAAAATTACCGCTGATGGTGAGCGTCTGGCAAAGCAAGCACGTTTTGCGGTGGGATCCATTGATGCTCTGCTTGTAAAAGACACCAAGGAAAAACGAGATGAAATGCGTGGGACTGTCCGTGTTACTGTGTCGTCTGTGTTAGGGCGCAAATTGGTAGTACCTGCACTAGCAGAATTTGCCACACGTTATCCAGATATTGTCGTGGATTGTGTGCTAACAGATTCACACTCGGATGTGATCGATGAGCGGATAGATATCGGGATCAGATTTGGATTTTTGCCGGACAATCGATATGTGGCAAGGGAATTGGCTAAAGTGAACTTTTATTCCGTGGGTACGCCAGAGTTAATTGATAAGGTTGGAATGCCCAAAAAAATTATTGACCTAGATAAATACCCTCTAACAGCATTAGTCGATCATAAAACAGGACGTTACTGGCCATGGACATTCACCGAAAGTCGAAGCTTTACGCCATCAAAGCCCCGTTTTATTACAGATGATCTAGAAGCTGAATTTCAAGCGATTCTCGCTGGAGTTGGATTCGGACACATGCCTGGATTTCTAGTTTTGCCGTGGCTTAGGAGTGGTAAGCTCATTCAGATACTTCATGAGGAAACCTCTCCTGTTTGGCGCCTGTATTTATATCGTCCACAGCGGGGCCCGACACCTTTGCGAATCCGAGCATTGTTTGATTACTTAATGGAAGTGCTGGGCCATATAGAAACCTGAATCAGATAAGACCATCATGTATCTAGAGTAACTACAATTTTTCCTATTTGCTGATTTGATTCAAGATAGCGCTGAGCGTCATGCATGTCCTCAAAGTTAAAGCAACGGTCGATCACTGGACGAAGATATCCTGCACCTATACTGCTAAGAATAAATCGTCTGGCTTGCTCCCTTAGAACAGGGTCATGCAGAACCTCAAGGAACAAAAAACCTCGCATGGTTAAGCTCTTGCGTAATGCAACTTTAAGGGGAAATGGTGTGATCTCTGGGCTAAGTGCACCATGCATAACCATAGTTCCTCCCACAGACATCGCTTTTGCAATCTGTTCAATATGTGGCCCTCCTACAGCATCAAAGGCGACATCAAGATATTCTCCACCCAAACGTGAAACAAGCGCCTCATACAAATCGGGTTCATCTTCACTGGCTATAACATTTTTAACACCGAGATCCAGTAAACGTTGCTTTTTCTCTATCGTTTGTGTACTTGCAATGACCTTAGCACCCGCTGCTTCAGCGATCTGTATCGCAGCTAGTCCTACACTACTTGAAGCTGCTGTGATCAAGATCGTTTTTCCTTTCGAAACTCCACCAGCATGGATTACACCACCCCAAGCCGTCAAATACTGCATCCAGATTGAAGAAGCTTCTTCCCAGCTTAAACTATCAGGTTTGTGAACTAAAAAAGTTTCTGGAATCAGAAGCTTGTCCGTATATGTCCCATATTTGGCTAGATTGTCAGTCGGAAGAATCGATACTGCATCTCCTGGAGAAAATTGGCGTACATCTTCACCTATCGCAAGAACTATGCCTGCTCCCTCATATCCCAGACGAGAAGGGAATACTGCCTTTTGAATATAAGTACCACGCCGAAACATTACATCAGCCCGGTTGAGTCCGATCGTTTTCATCTGGATTAGAACTTCTCCTGCTGCTGGTAAAGCAACAGGAAGTGTTTCTAATGTCAGAACATCTGTATCTCCAATACTATTGAAGCGCCAAGTCTTGGCCTGAAGTGCGTTAAATGACATCAATCACTACCTTAATATTGGCAGAGCGATCTTGAACAGCATCATGAGCCTCAATCGCTTGGTCTAGAGTAAAATGACGAGGATCAACAATAGGACGCAGTTTACCTTCCTCAACGAGACGAGTCGCGATCTTAAGGATATCACCATGATGAGCGCGGCGATTGCCTGTTAACATCGGCATTAGGACGAATACGCCAGACACTGTGGCACACCGTAGAGATGAACTCGCTAAATTATGATTACCAAATGCAGCACAGCTGGTAATGTGGCCATAGTGAGTTGTCATGGAAAGTGAAGCTTCGAGTACTGGACCACCCACAGTGTCGTAAACAATGTTAAAACCTTGACCCTCAGGGCTTGCAGCAATAATGTCATCGGAAGATGCTGTTGTGTAATCGAGAGGTGTTGCACCGAGTTCTGAAATCAGTGATTGATCAGCTGTACGACCAGTCGCCCAAACATTTGCATCAAGTGCTTTTGCAAGCTGAACCACCATATAACCAACGCCACCAGCACCACCTTGAACCAGTACAGTTTGCCCTGGTTGGACCTTCGCATTATCCACTAAACCTTCCCAAGCGGTGAGGAACGTCAATGGTAGTACTGCTGCCTCGCGCATAGAGATATTCCGTGGCTTTAATGCGATCAGATCAGCATCTGCTACAACATATTCTGCTAAAGATCCTTGAAGATTACGAACGCCACCAATCAGACCGTAAACTTCATCTCCGACGTTGAAGTGAGTGACACCTTCACCAATAGCAGTTACAACCCCAGCCATATCTGTTCCCAACACGGCAGGAAGCTCTGGCATAGCATATGGTGCTTCACCAAGACGAATTTTATAATCAATAGGGTTTACACCACTGGCATGAATACGTACTAGAACTTGCCCAGCCTCTGGTTGAGGTATAGGGAGTTCTACACGTGTAAATTCATGAGCACCAAAATTTTCTAGGATAAGAGCATTCATCATCTTATTCATAGTTGTTCCTTATTCTTAACTGGGGGATGATATGCACAGTACCAAAGTAAATTAATCCAATAAATGATATTTATAGGATTTAATAATTCCTAAATAATGAATAATAAATATCATCCGCTCACTAAAAATATTCTATTACAGTCTGTAAAGGCAGTTTAATCTAAACTGTCGGTAGTATTTTCAAGGCTTGAAACGTTCAGAATATCTACAAAGTGGCTAAAATTTGAAACATAATTCTAAAAGGTCACAGCATTACAAAGAACATGAGCCAAAATAAAAAATGGCAGCTAAAAGTCCCATTTTTTTTGTGACCTTCGCATAAGCTCTACGATGTTAATTTAAAAAAACTAAAAACAGGGATAGAAAATTTTCGCTAAAGACCTTTTTGATTTTTCGATTTATAAAAATTATTGCTTTTTTTATACTATGGGGTACTATAGTATAAATGCTAGCAAATAAGGAGGTCTGATGCCTAATCAGGTTGAAGACAAAAAAAAGATTCTTCTACGCGTCAGAAAGATCAAAGGTCAGACGCAAGCGATTGAAAAAGCGTTAGAAGACAATGTGGAATGTGGTGCAATTCTGCAACAAATATGCTCTGTGCGTGGTGCTATTAATGGTTTAATGAATGAGATGTTAGAGGTTCATTTAAAAGACACTTTAGTATCAGGTGAAACCACAGAACAACAAAGAAAAGAAGAATTGGCTGAAATCGCCAAGATTCTAAAATCATATTTAAAATAGATCTGTATAAGGAATTATTCCATGAAGTCACGTGCTGCTGTTGCGTTTGGTCCTGGTCAACCTCTTCAAATTGTTGAGGTTGATGTTGCACCACCGAAGAAAGGTGAAGTATTAATCAAGATCTCCCATACCGGTGTGTGTCATACAGACGCATTTACTTTATCTGGCGATGATCCTGAAGGTGTTTTTCCGGCTATTCTCGGGCATGAAGGTGCTGGTGTCGTAGTTGAGGTTGGTGAAGGCGTGACTAGCGTCAAACCAGGTGATCATGTAATTCCACTTTACACCGCTGAATGTGGCGAGTGCGTATTCTGTAAATCTGGAAAATCGAACTTGTGTATTTCCGTTCGCGAAACTCAAGGTAGAGGCGTAATGCCAGATGGCACAACTCGTTTTTCCTATAATGGTCAACCGATTTACCACTATATGGGCTGCTCAACGTTCAGTGAATACACGGTAGTGGCAGAAGTATCATTGGCTAAAATCAATCCTGAAGCCAATCACGAACATGTCTGCTTACTAGGTTGTGGTGTCACAACGGGTATCGGTGCAGTACACAACACCGCTAAAGTACAAGAAGGTGATAGTGTTGCGGTCTTTGGTTTAGGTGGTATTGGTCTGGCAGTCGTACAAGCCGCACGTCAAGCTAAAGCAGGACGTATTATTGTGGTTGACATGAATCCAGATAAATTTGCGCTGGCAAAAGAGTTTGGTGCAACGGACTTCTTGAACCCTAAAGACTACGATAAACCGATCCAGCAAGTAATTGTCGAAATGACTGGCTGGGGTGTAGATCATTCATTTGAATGTATTGGTAACGTGAATGTAATGCGTGCAGCCCTTGAAAGTGCACACCGTGGCTGGGGACAATCCGTAATTATTGGTGTAGCTGGCGCAGGTCAAGAAATCTCTACCCGTCCATTCCAACTGGTTACTGGTCGTAAATGGTTAGGTTCTGCTTTTGGTGGCGTAAAAGGTCGCACGCAACTTCCAGGAATGGTTGAAGATGCCATGAAAGGTAAAATTCAATTAGAACCATTTGTGACACATACGATGGGCTTGGATCAGATCAATGAAGCCTTTGATCTAATGCATGAAGGTAAGTCAATTCGTACTGTAATTCATTACGAATAATTCCATCAGACCTTATACTTTTCCATGCATGTGCATCATGAATGATATGCATGGAATCCTCTAAAACGGCACATCATCTGTAAAACAGATCTATCTGTGTAGGCATCATGTATAGGTTCAATAAACCTGCCTACATTTTAAATCTTTATCACTATTCTCTGTGGAGAATGTCAGACTCTTTG
Organism: Acinetobacter sp. TW_SC_4; assembly: GCF_054861205.1. Lineage (NCBI taxonomy): Bacteria > Pseudomonadati > Pseudomonadota > Gammaproteobacteria > Moraxellales > Moraxellaceae > Acinetobacter > Acinetobacter sp. TW_SC_4. The sequence continues at coordinate 13,588 of NZ_JBSLRK010000002.1, read as the reverse complement.
TTTACTCGATTTCTCATGAAGTCTTGCTCAACATAGGTAATTGATTATGGAAATAATTGAGAAACATGCTTCTTTTGGTGGATCGCAAGAAGTGTATCGCCATCAGTCAATAGCATTAAACTGTTCAATGAAATTCTCAATATATCTGCCACCTCATGATAAAGATGAGCGGTTGCCAGTTTTATATTGGTTATCAGGACTGACTTGCAACGAACAGAACTTTATTACTAAAGCCGGAGCACAAAAGTATGCGGCTGAACATAAAGTCATTATTGTTGCACCAGATACCAGCCCACGTGGAGAGGATGTACCAGATCATGCAGATTATGATTTAGGCCAAGGCGCAGGATTCTATGTGAATGCAACACAAGCACCCTGGTCACAGCATTTCAAAATGTATGATTATATTGTGGAAGAGCTCAGAAATCTGATTGACCTGAATTTTCCGACCAATCAAGTCCAAAGCATTATGGGGCATAGCATGGGTGGTCATGGTGCATTAGTAATTGGGTTAAAAAATTCTGAGCTGTATAAAAGTATTTCTGCTTTTGCACCAATTGTTGCACCTAGCCAAGTACCTTGGGGGAAAAAGGCTTTTACACACTACTTAGGTGAAACCGAAACTTTATGGAAAAGCTATGATGCGATTGAATTAATCAAAAACGCTGAAGTTCATTTACCTATTTTAGTCGATCAGGGAACAGCTGATGATTTTCTTGAAGAACAGTTAAGGCCTAAGCTTCTTAGTGATATTTGTTTGGAACAAGAATATCCTCTTACACTTAACCTAAGAGAAGGGTATGACCATAGCTATTACTTCATTGCGAGCTTTATAGAGAAACATCTAGAGTTTCACAGCAAATTCCTAGCTAAATAACTTTCATAGATATGAGGATGTACACTATTGTTCTTGAATGCTTCTTGAGCAATATAATTTCCAGATGAAGAGGTCAGCTTATAAATCTAAGGTAGAGTCAATTGATCCTTATATAACTAAGATTGAATTTAATCATCTCATATCTTAATTTTTTGATTCAAATGTTAATGATATTAACTTGAATAAATTCATAGCATTATGTCGAAATAAAAAAATCAGATTTTGGCTCAGCTATGGGAATTTTTTTTAACTTTTATACAACAAAACTTTCTGACATGCATCCATTAGCAATGTAAGAATCGTTTTAATTCTAATCAATTGTGGAGTTTTAGTCATGCTTAAAACAGCTTTATATGTCCGCCTTGAAGCTAAACCGGGTAAAGAAGACGAAGTGGAAGCTTTCCTTAAAGCCGGTTTACCTATTGTAATGGAAGAACCTGCGACAGTTGCGTGGTTTGGCCTACGTCTTGGACCTACAACATTTGGTATTTTCGATGCATTTCCTGATGAGGCGGGTCGCCAAGCACATCTATCTGGCAAGGTTGCAGCTGCGTTGATGGCTCAGGCCGAAGAGCTATTTTCAGAGCCACCGTCTATTGAAAAAGTAGATGTTTTGGCGAGTAAACTACCAGCTTAAACCGACGCTTAAATGTATGAGTGTGCTGCCTGAAATTTTGAATGAAAGGCAGCACTTTAACCCTGTGAGGTTTGTCAGAGGCTTTTTATTCAAGTTGGGCTACTTTATTTAATGGCTTAATTTCATCATTTACATGGGTCAATATCAAAACAGGGTAAATAAACGAATGCACCCATTTACATGCTTTATATTGAACCAATATATTTAATTTACTGTCGCATTTGTACATCTGCTAAACCGTGCCAATCTGCTTTAAATATTCAATCACCACTGTTTTGTATAAGCCATTCACTGTTTTAGCCAATGCGTTCATGACCATGTCAGTAGTCATGCGTGTTGATACCTTTCATCCAACAATCGCTCGTGAAAATACATCAATAATAAAAGCGGTATAGAACAAGCCTAGATTTTTTTAACCATCACTAAAGTTGCAAGCTGAAATAATTTTTATAAAAATAGACGACTGGTCTATTTTTATGTATAGTCACCACATGGTGTAGGCAAAAGCCGCAGTGTTGTCCAATTTTTTAAAGTTTATTTGATGAATAACGGTGGTTTTTCAAATCAATTAGTTGATCATCCTAGGATAAAAATATGCTGAATTTTAACTTTTATAATCCGACCCGCATTATTTTTGGTGGCGATACAATAGCTAAAATCAATGACTATGTGCCTACAGAAGCAAAAGTATTAATGTTGTTTGGTGGTGAAAGTGCACGTAAGAATGGTACTTTAGCTGAGGTGCGTGAAGCATTAGGTGCAAGAGAAATTCATGAATTTGGCGGAATTGAGCCGAATCCGAGTTATGAAACCCTCATGAAAGCTGTAGAGCTGATTCGAGAACAAAAGATAGATTTCTTGATGGCTCTCGGTGGTGGATCGGTAATTGATGGTACTAAATTTATTGCAGCAGCAGTCAATTATACAGGGGATGCATGGGAGATTTTAGAAACCCATGGTACTAAAATTACCCAAGCTTTGCCTTTTGCTAGTGTACTCACCCTTCCAGCAACTGGTTCAGAAATGAATAGCGGTGGGGTAGTCACCAGAAAATCGACCCAAGCCAAATTGTCATTTAGCAGTCCCTATGTTTTTCCACAATTTTCCGTACTCGATCCGAATAAAACTTTTAGCTTGCCGACGCGCCAGTTAGCAAATGGCGTGGTCGATGCATTTATTCATGTCATGGAACAGTACTTAACTTACTCTGTGAATGCACAAGTACAAGATCGTTTTGCCGAAGGTCTATTGCAAACTCTGATTGAGATTGGACCGAAAATCTTTGAAGATTCAGCAGATTATGACACGCGTGCGAATTTGATGTGGTCTGCTAGCATGGCACTGAATGGGCTAATTGGAGCTGGGGTACCACAAGATTGGTCAACCCATTTGATTGGACATGAGCTCACGGCTTTATATGGTATTGATCATGCTCGTACCTTGGCCATTGTGTTGCCGGCTAATCTACATGTACGTCGTCAAGAGAAGCGAGAAAAATTACTACAGTATGCAGCTCGTGTCTGGCAGATTGTCGAAGGTGATGAAGAACAACGTATTGATACTGCTATTGCTCGTACTCGAGCCTTCTTTGAGCAACTTGGATTGCCGACTCGTCTTAGCGATTATGGACTGGGGGAGACAGATATTGAGATCATCATTACGCAACTTAAATCACATAATCTTACACAGCTAGGCGAACATAAAAATGTTTCATTAGAGATCAGTCGCCAAATTCTCGAGATGAGCATCTAAGCTAAATGCGCGTATCTAGCATGCTCTGACCCTGTAACAATGCTCCTCAATCATGAAAATTATCGGAGAAATAACATGAAAATTTTAATCGTTTTAACCTCACATGATCAACTTGGCAATACTGGTAAGAAAACAGGTTTCTGGCTAGAGGAACTTGCTGCACCGTATTACACCTTTATTGACTCTGGTGCTGAAGTTACGTTGGCGTCGCCTCAAGGTGGGCAGCCACCACTAGATCCGAAAAGTAATTTAGCAGATGCACAAACTGAAACCACTCATCGTTTTGAAGCTGATCCAACTGCAATGCAAGCATTGGCACAGACGCATAAACTTAGCGAAATTTCTGTAGCTGATTATGATGCAGTGTTTTATCCAGGCGGGCATGGCCCATTGTGGGATTTAGCAGAAGATCCGATTTCAATTTCTCTGATAGAACAGGCGATTCAGTCTGGCAAACCTGTTGCAGCAGTGTGTCATGCCCCAGGTGTTCTTCGTCATGTGAAAGCGAGTAATGGAGCGCCTTTAGTTAGCGGTAAATTAGTGACTGGTTTCACCAATACTGAGGAGGCCGCTGTAGGTTTGACTGAAATCGTACCATTTTTAGTTGAAGACATGCTTAAAGAAAACGGTGGTCATTATTCTAAAGTAGATGATTGGCAAGTATATGTTCAAGTAGATGGCTTGCTGGTTACTGGACAAAATCCAGCATCTTCTGCTGCAACTGCCTCAGCATTACTTCAATTGTTGAAATAAAGAGTAGCTAGTGCCTGTTGTGGTGCTTAGTAGTGAATAAACTTCTAACTCTGAGCAACTGGCTCAATAAGCAAAATAACCCTCACTTAATGGTGAGGGGCCTGAGTGAATAGCTTTCCTTCCTTTATTTTTCTATATACAGGAAGGATGGGTATTTAATGTAGATCAATTAAGTCATGATGACTTGGATACACAGTGAAATGAAAGACAGTAAACTTTTTCAAAACTTAAGCTTAGGCCCTTATGTTTTGAAAAACCGTATTGTATTGCCACCATTAACGCGGTCGCGTAGTACTCAGCCAGGGAATATTCCAAATGAACTGATGGCAACCTATTATCAACAGCGTGCCGGGGCAGGATTTATGGTCACCGAAGGTACGCAAATCGAGCCACGTGGTCAAGGCTATGCTTGGACTCCAGGTATTTACAGCCCTGAACAGATTGCTGGATGGCGTAAAGTGACGGAAGCAGTGCATGCTAAAGGAGGTATTATTTTTGCACAACTTTGGCATGTTGGGCGTGTTTCACATACATCTTTGCAACCCGATCATGCATCACCGGTCGCGCCTTCGGCTATTAAGGCTGATAATAATGTTAAAGTCTTTATTGAGACCGGGCCCAATGCAGGTGTCTTGGCTGATCCTTCAATGCCACGTGCTTTAAGCAATGCAGAAGTTAAAGAATTAGTGCAACTCTATGCTCAAGCTGCACGCAATGCCTTGGCTGCTGGTTTTGATGGAGTTGAAATTCATTGTGCAAATGGTTATTTGGTAAATCAATTTATCTCTGCACATAGTAACCACCGTGAAGATGAATATGGTGGATCACTAAACAATCGTTTGCGTTTTTTACGTGAAGTAGTACAGGCAGTTGCTGAGGTGGTTGGTGCAGATCGTTTAGGAGTGCGTTTTGCCCCACTATTTGAAAGTACAGAGGAAGATCGTGTGTACATGGGGTTGGTTGAAGATGATCCACATGTGACTTATATTGAAGCCATAAAAATACTTGAAGAAGTTGGGATTGCCTATCTATCTATTGCAGAAGCTGATTGGGATAATGCACCAGAACTTCCTCACGATTTTCGTAAAGATGTCAGAGACACTTTCAGTGGTCGTATTATTTATGCAGGTCGATATACGGCAGAAAGAGGGACTCGAATTTTAGAGGCAGGACTGGCCGATTTAATTGCATTTGGACGCCCATTTATTGCGAATCCAGATTTACCCGATCGCATCGCTAATGGCTGGCCATTGAATGCAGTAGATGCAAGCACTATGTATGGTGGGACGGAAAAAGGCTATATTGATTATCCAGCTTACGCAGATTAATCTCGACTAAGTGAGTTATTTTGCCAACCTTTGTGGTTGGCAAAATAAGGACTTAGGATTGCTGTTGCCAGCACAATTTCTTGTTAAAACAAATTCTTAAAATTTTTTAGCTGTGTAATGAGCCAACCTGCCAGTGGGAAAGAAATCAGTTGCGTTACTGGCACTAATACTATGACTTCAATCAACACCATCATCGGGAAACTTTGATGCTGAGTAATTGGCTTTAATAAAGTGAGTACTAGTAATAGTGTGGGATATAAGCCTAAATATCCGACTAAAATACGAGTCATGAGGGCTTTAGAAGGAGAATTCATTGCGCGCTATACTCATTGATTGTAAATCGATCTAATAGCAATACATGAATAAGTAATCATTGGGTTGCTATCATAAACCATTAATTATGTTGTTGATATTTAATTTAATTTTTATGAATCTTCGCTTTTTAATAGAAATTTAGTTGCTCTCAGAGCTTGATGTAATGGCGTTTTATCTTTTTGCAACTTACTCAGTAATGCTGCACCTAACCACATTTGGTAAAGTACTTGTGCCAACGTCGAGGCCTCAGTATCTGCTTGGATAGACTGATCCTGTTTTCCCAAATCAATTAAAGCAGCAATCCGTTGGATTACATCATCGACGCCAGCGGACATAATGGAGCGCATATCTTCAGATAGATCGGCAACTTCTGCGGCAAGTTTCACAATTAAACAGCTATCCGCCCAACCACACTGTGTTTCAGGATCTTCTATCCATAAATTAAAATACTCAATCAGCTTTTGATAAGGGGATTTATCACTACGCCATACATCATTTAAACGGACTTGGTAATTATCCACATAATGTTGTACCAATTCACATCCGAAAGCTTCCTTGGATTGGAAATAATGATAAAACGAGCCTTTAGGGATCTCACAGCTCTGTAAAATTTCCTGTAATCCTACACCAGTAAAACCTTTATGCAAAATCAGGTCTGAACTGGTATTAAGAATGTGTAAGCGCTTCGCTTCAGACTTTTTAATAGGAGTAGGCTTCATATTAATTATTTACTCTATTGTAAAAAAATAGACCGGTCGTATTGTTTTTTATTATAACTCATCTACAATGGATGTAAAGAAATTTTAATCATAATTTTTGATTATGAAGAGAAATACTTTTAAATAAAACATGGAGTTATATGTGTGAAAACAGTTATTAATCAACGCATCGTTTTAGCTAAACGGCCAGTGGGTGAGCCAAAACACAGCGATTTTCGTATTGAACAAGTTGAGCTCAATGAACTTAAACAAGGCGAGATATTGTTAAAAACCATTTACTTGTCACTCGATCCTTATATGCGTGGTCGCATGAGCGATGCTCCTTCATATGCAGCACCGGTTGAAATTGGCGAAGTGATGGTCGGTGGAACAGTCAGTCAAGTGGTGGCCTCTAAAAACCCAAAATTCAAAGAAGGCGAGTGGGTTCTTTCAGGAAATGGCTGGCAGGGCTACGCAATTTCTAATGGGACTGCATGTCAAAGCTTAGGTATGCAACCTGAACATCCATCTTGGGCACTGGGTATTTTGGGAATGCCAGGATTTACTGCTTATATGGGGCTGTTGGACATTGGTCAGCCTAAAGCCGGTGAAACTTTAGTCGTTGCAGCTGCAACGGGACCTGTTGGTGCTACGGTTGGACAGATTGGCAAAATTAAAGGTTGTCGCGTGGTTGGCATCGCAGGTGGGTCTGAAAAATGTCGTTATGCAGTAGAAGAGCTCGGTTTCGATGCTTGTATCAATCATCATGATGAAAATTTTGCAGAACAATTACAACAAGCAGTTCCCAACGGTATTGATATTTATTATGAGAATGTAGGGGGTAAAGTGTTTGATGCAGTATGGCCATTGCTTAACTCTGCGGCACGTGTACCGGTGTGTGGTGTGGTTTCCCAGTATAACGCTACCGAGCAAGCACAAGGGCCAGACCGTTTACCGGGCTTTATTTCCACCCTTTTAAGAAAGCGTATTCGCATGCAAGGCTTTATTATTTTTGATGATTATGGCAGTCAGTATCCGGAATTCTATCAGCAAATGTCTGAATGGTTGAAAGACGGAAAAATCAAATATAAAGAGCATATGGTGCAAGGTTTAGATAACACGATCAATGCTTTCAATGGTATGTTGAAAGGCGAAAACTTTGGCAAAGTCGTTGTAAAAATTTAAAAAAATAGGAATTATCATGATTACACTACATCATTTAGATCAATCACGTTCTTTTCGCATTTTGTGGTTACTTGAAGAAATCAAGCAGCCTTATGAGCTGAAACGCTATTATCGTGACTCAAACACGCATTTGGCCCCTGACTCTTTAAAAACCATTCATCCTTTAGGGAAATCTCCAGTATTGGAATGGGATGGCAAAGTTATTGCAGAGTCAGGCGCAATCGTTGAGTTATTAATTCAGAAACTTGCGCCGCATTTAGGACCAGATATGGATGAACCTACCTATGTCGATTATCTACAGTGGATTCATTTCTCAGAAAGCTCTGCCATGCTGCCATTTTTATTAAAAACGTTTAATGCGATAGAAACCAAGCAGGGCACGAAGTTGGTATTTCTAGAAAATTATACTCAAGTTGAGTTCGATAAAGTATTTGGCCATTTAAATGAATATTTAAAAGATAAAGAATTTCTAGTGGCAGACCGTTTAACCGGTGCTGACTTTATGATGGGCTTTGGACTACATGCTTTAGTTTATCATATGGGACAAGGTGAAAATTATCCGCATATCCAACGTTACGTAGCAGGTTTAAGCCAACTACCTAGCTGGCAAGCCGCAGTACAAATTGAACAAAATGGTGTGAAAAGTCAAAAATAGCAAGATTGTTTTTTTAGGCAATTGAGAAAAAGAATCATGATTGACAAGTACATCTGGTTATAAAATAAGCTGACACTTAGTTAAAGTAAACGCCTAATGAATTTCATCGGGCGTTCTTTATTTTAAAGATAAGGAATTACCATTATTTAAGACAAGTTTCGCCTATTCTTTCACTGCAAATTCCTATCAAAAGGGCTTGAATATCACGACGGTTACCTTGAAAGATATAATCAACTTTTGAAAGAAAAGTGACTAACGCACAGCAAGATTAAATTATTCCTCGGGGGATTAAACAAGTGATCTACATCATTTTACTAACATAAACACATATACGTAAAAATCACGCCCCAGTTTAACTGGCACTAGTTTTTGAACCCTTGTATAAAAGCTTAAACGAATCTAGCAAGTCTTTATTTAATGTCAATACTCATCCAGTATTGAGGTTTTTTATCTTTTCTTGCCTGTGATCTAGGTTGTAATACTCTAATTTCATACTCACCTGAAGCAGGTAAAATATAAAGACCATTATTATCAAGCTCTGGAGAATATTCTCCAAGATTGCAATATCAATATGCTTTTGTCTTCTACAAAGCGTGGTGTACGAATATCACTGATATTCGGGGCTGCTCATCCGCAAAGTTTAATCATACTTTGCACAAAGCCTGTGACCATACGTAAAGACAGACGGAATAAGGATTTAATCATTAAGCAGCATTGGATGGCTGCATCGGAGTAGATTTGATTTCGTCCTAGTTTGCCTTTTGATGGAGCATACCATTGCGTAGCAGGATCAAACCAAATGGCAATGTTTCCGCGACTCATGAGTGCTCGGTTATATGCGGACCAATTGGTTGTGCGGTAAATTTTATGTGTATGCTTCTTCATTTGAAAATTATATTGCTGAAAAAGCCCTTAAGAACATCTTTGTGCAACAAAGCCGTTCGAGATTGTTATGATCTTTTTTGACGGAAAACAAATTTTCCCTGATCAAGCAAATAACTTTAAAATTTTCTTAATGAGCAAGATGGCCAATACTTATTAGAAGAAAAATCTTTTGTTTATGATGCTGAAAATGATCAATTTCTAGAATTTGATATACAGGCATTTTATTCCCTTTCATCTGCAATTCCAGACTAGCAAGACCCGCCTTTTAAAGGCAGTTTTCCTATGTAATAACATGATAAATCAGAATTAGGATTGTAAATTTTTCACCCACCGAATTTTTTGTGCCAGCTTTTATAATGCGCCAAATTGCTGCCAAGTCTCATCATTATGTAAAGAGTCATAATAATTTTGCAGTTCTACTAAATCATAATATTGAATATAAGCTAATAGTAATAGGCCGAGGATCAGTCCAACTTTAAGACAACTAAGTCTATTTGGCTTTCTATATAAATTATCTATTCCAAAGGCAGTTAAAATTAAAGCAGGAACCAATACAATTGTTTTTAAATGGTTTAGAAAGTGAATTCCATGTGTATACAATAACCCAATAATAAGCAAAACTAACCCTAAACTGGTGTAAATACGGTCATGCAGAGAAGTGCGTAACGCGAAATTACATTGAAAAGCTAAAATAAAAGTTGCAAATAAATAAAAACCAGTCCCACCAATAATGAACGTATAAATTGCATTGAATAGGCAATAAGCCAACAGCACTGATAGTACGAAAGAATAGAGTTTGGTATAGAGAATATGTGAAAAGGGGAAAATCTGTTTCATAATTTGCTCTATTGAAAACTCACATCATATTAAAAGAGGATTTGAAGCTTAACATGCTATTCACTTTTTGCCACTGTGGCATGTTTTTTTTAGTGTTGGAGATGGCTTAAATAAATGTCGCGTACGAGTAGAGCTTAGACCACAGATTATTAAACACAGCGTCCCTCCAATAAGTACTGCTGGCACCACAGAAAAATAGCGCGTCATCAGGCTCATGTGTAGGGCACCGAGCTGATTGCCTGAAGTGACTAATATGCCATTTAAAGCCGCTACACGCCCTAATAGTGCTTTTGGGGGGAGTTGCTGTAATAAAGTTTGTCGAATGACCATGCTGATGCTATCAAAGGCACCGATTAAAACAAGGAAGAAGACTGAGAGCCAAACATGAGAGGATAGTGCAAAGGCTAAAGTACACAAAGCAATTGCAAAACTACTATAGAGCATATTTCTCCATGCATTTTGCATCGGAGAATAACAGGTCAACATCAACATCATGATACAGGCGCCAATAGCTGGTGCAGCTCTGAGTATACCTAAGCCTTCAGCACCAAGATGCAGGATATCGTGTGCAAAAATAGGCAGTAAGATAATGACACTACAAAAAAGCATGGCGCCGAAATCCAGCAACATACTCCAAAACATTAGTGGATGTTTAAAAATAAACAAATAGGCTTCTTTCAAACTTTTGCTTAAATGCTGTTTATGGGGGCTAGGGAATTGACGAGGACTTAATCCGAATAAGCAGATGCTACCCATGCAACACAAGAAAAAAACAATAAAGAGGGTTTTTTCAAGCCCAAGTTGGCCGAGTAAAAGTCCTGCGCATAAAGGCGCTAAAATGCCGCCTATTTGCCAAATGAGCGCGGTCCATGTGGCTGCATTGCTATAGACTGACTCGGGGGTTAGAAAAGGGCGTAATGAATTAAATGATGGGCTGTAGATGCCTCTAAGTATGCCTAAGCAAAAGATGAGGCTATAAATGCCGCATAAAAGTGTATTTTGTTGAATGTGCTGTTGTTGGTACTGAGAAAAAAGAACAATAAATAATAATGGAATTAAAGTGCTACAGCTAAAACTCCACTGCACAATTTTTTGTCGGTTATAGCGATCAGCCCAGTCGCCACTGATCAGGGAGAGGAAAATAAAGGGGAGTAACTCAATTAAGGCAATCATGCCAAGGCTGAGTGGATTTTGAGTGAGTTGATAGATACTATAGGCAATGACGACTTCTTGAATCATGATGGTTAGAATTAAGCACAACTGATTGACACTCAGAAGTGAAAAATCACGTGAACGAAAAGCCAAAAAAGCATCGGAATGGAAAAGCGACATAAACAGAATAGTTTCAAATATGAATTAAAAAAGGATGGCGCAAAGTCCATCCTTTTTAGGGTTTAAAGCAGATTACTGTGCTTTTGCTACCGCAATAGTTTCGTCATTTGCAGCTTTAGCCATAGGTGTATATTTCAAACCAAGGGTTGTGCTGGTGTATTGGCGAACTTGGTCAAGAAGCACAGGATTAGTGCTGAGTTCTTGTTGGTACGATTTTACAATTTCATGTAATTTCGGATTCCATTTACCTGCTACTTGCTGAGGGAATGCTTTTTCAAGCAAGCTCAACATAATATAAGGGGAAGTTGAAGCACCAGGAGACGCACCTAATAGGGCAGTCACAGCACCATCTTGTGATGCAAAAATCTCGGTACCAAATTGCAAGCTTGCAGGTTTGCCTGGTTCTTTCTTAATGATTTGAACACGTTGACCACCTTGATTCATACGCCAGTCTTCTGGTTTTGCATCAGGATAGTATTTTTTCAACTCATTAAAACGGTCTTCATCGGTCATCATGACTTGGCTAACTAAATATTTCACCAAATCAAGATTTTCCATACCTACAGCGGTCATTGGTAAAACGTTGTTTTTAGTGGTTGATTTCAATAAATCAAGCTGAGAACCTTGTTTTAAGAACTTGTTTGAATAAGTTGCAAATGGACCAAACAACACATATTTTTTACCGTCGATATAACGTGTATCAATATGTGGAACAGACATTGGCGGTGCGCCTAATTCAGCACGACCATAAACTTTTGCAGTATGACCTTCAGTGACTTTTGGGTTGTCGGTCATTAAGAACACGCCACCTACAGGGAAGCCAGCATATTGCTTCGCTTCTGGTAAGCCTGTCATTTGTAAAAGTTTAACCGCTGCACCGCCTGCACCAATAAAGACAAATCGCGTTTTCACGTGATCTGTTTTCCCTGTAGTGAGGTTTTTAAATGCAACAGTCCACGTTTTATCATCGTTTTGGCTAATGCCAGTCACTTCAGTCGATGTTTGTAACTGGAAATTAGGTTGTTTTTTAAGGTGATCGACCAATTGAGTGGTGATTGAACCATAGTTCACATCCGAACCTACATCCATGCGTGTTGCAGCTACTTTTTGTGCAGCATCACGGCCATTCATCACCAATGGTGCCCATTGTTTAATTTCAGCAGGATTCTCAGAGAATTTCATGCCATAAAACATTGGGTTTTTAACCATTGCAGCGTAACGTTTTTCGAGGAAATTCACGTTATCACCCCAAACGAAAGCAATGTGCGGTACAGGGTTGATGAAACTATTTGGTCGTCCCAAAACACCTTCTTTGACTTGATAAGACCAGAACTGTTTTGCAACTTCAAATTGTTCAGCCACTTTTACAGCTTTGGTAATGTCCATTTTCCCATCTTTTTCAGAGGTGTAGTTCATTTCCATAAAGCCAGAGTGACCTGTGCCTGCATTATTGAAGCCGTTAGAGCTTTCTTGTGCAACTTTGTCTAGGCGTTCATACATGCGAATTTGCCAGTTTGGCTCAAGTTCACTAAGATATGTGCCTAGGGTTGCACTCATGATGCCACCACCAACTAAGACTGCGTCAACGACAGGCTCATTGCTGGTGTTTTGAATTTTCTTAGACGCGATAGGTCTAAATAAAAAGATTAGTGCTGCAATAATAAGCAGAACGATGAATACCAATAGGTATTTTAAAAATTTGTTCATGCGATTATGACCATGGAGGGCAGGTTTGGATCGCTTTATAGCGAAGACAAGAATAACAATTATGGTGATAGGAACACTTGTAAAGAATTAGCTTAGAGAATTGAAGTAATACTCAAAATTACAAGTATGCAAAGATTAACGTTCGAAGCTATCACACATTTTTGATTGATGGATATTTTAGACTAAATATGTATTGACTTAGTAATTTTTATTCTAAATGAACATAATTAAAATATAAATACCAATGATGTTTGTTCTTGTTTATTGGTTTTTATTTTAATTCAATATCTGGTTTAAAAAAAATCAGATGTTGAATATTTATACAAATACTCAGTAATTTATTAAAAAGAAGCTTATAACTTGTTTCAAGGTTACTTTCCAACGGCTTTATTGCACAAATATTTGAAAGGCAAAGCGCCCCTAATTGAGCCAAATTTAAGGCGTAACTTGGGTAAGTGGTCGACCTAATTCCGTAAATCTATTAATGACTGCTACACGTGCATGAAGCTCATTGACTTGGCTATCAAAACTCCTTGTACTGAGTTTATCTCCTAATAATTTAATGCAGCGCATCTTAGTTTCAACTAAACTTCGCCGATGATAACCTGACCATTTTTCCATAGTGTC
>NZ_CM142174.1:0-3177979 GCF_054861205.1 Acinetobacter sp. TW_SC_4 | reverse complement strand
GTGAATCCCCTATTCATTCCATTGTTAATCAAAAAGGCTGACCGCGACCAAAGCGGGTCGCCATTCTAACCAAGTTATCCACATCTGTCATGGCAATTTCCACAGATTTTGTGCAAAAAGCAGTCATGGTAGATAAATTTAAATTTAAAAAGCCGGTGTGGATAAGTTTATCCGCAAGCTGTGGATAAAATATAGCACAAAGTTATCCACAAAGTATAAAATTAATAAAAACAGTTTTATCCACAAACTAAGTTTTTGTTTATTTGACACAAAATTAGCTTTTCCACAGAAAAAGTTCACCCTAATAGTAATAAATTTAAATTTATAAATTTGAATTTATTTATAAGATTCGATTCTTTTGTGGATAACTGAGAAAAGCTTAAATTTAAATTCAAAACTCAAGAGTTAAATTTAGATTTCACATAAGTTGTGGATAACTATGTTGATATAAGTGTTAATAACTTATATTTTTTTAAAACAAATAGTTATATTGTGGTTAACTTATATATAGGTATTTGAATACAATTTTTTTAATCCCTATTTACAATTTTGATTTCAGTCTTATTTGAAAAGAAAGTGGCTTTTGCATTGACAGCTCAAGCAATGAGCACTAAAATCGCGGACCTTTATAGAAAGATCATTTTTGGAGTTTCAATATGAAACGTACATTCCAACCATCTGAATTAAAGCGTAAACGCGTTCATGGTTTCCGTGCTCGTATGGCTACTAAAGCTGGTCGTCAAGTTCTAGCTCGCCGTCGTGCAAAAGGTCGTCACAGCTTAACTGTTTAATCAGTTAGGCTTTGCCGATTTTGGGTGTTATGACTACACTTTATAGTTTTGGTACAGAGCTTCGTTTACGCTGTGCTGCAGATTATAAAGGAGTCTTTGATGGTGCGCTTTTTAAAGTGCATCAACCCCATTTCCTTTTTCTTGCAAAACATTCCAAACTGCCAAACAGCCGTTTGGGTTTAGTTGTTGCCAAGAAAAAAGTGCGCCGTGCGCACGAACGAAATCGAGTAAAACGACTTGCTCGCGAAAGTTTTCGCCTGCATCAACAGCAACTAGATGATTTGGATATTGTGGTTATGCCTAAAGTAGGTATAGAAGCGGTACCGAACGCAGAGTTGCATCAGCAATTACAATTTGCCTGGCAGAAACTCAACCGTCTTGCCAAAAAGCATTCCAAAATAGCATCATCCTCCCCACAAAAGTAGAGATGGCCAATGGTACGTTTACTGCATTGGTTAATACGTTTCTATCAGATTGCGATTAGTCCTTTATTGGGACCACGCTGTCGTTATATTCCAACATGTTCTCAATATTCCTTGGAAGCAGTCCATACACATGGAGCTGTACGTGGTGTGTGGCTGGCTACTAAGCGTATTTGCCGTTGTCATCCGTGGGGTGGCTCTGGATATGATCCGGTTCCCCCGAAAGCGATTCGTTTTATTTCATTTCAGCAAATAGATTCTCAAACGCTTCACGTTGCTGTACCCTTTCGTGATCGTTTATTGAACCAAAATCACTCTAACCACTTGGGGTAATACATATGCAACAATGGGCCAGGATTGCAATTCTCGGAGCCATGTTTGTTGTCGCATATTTGCTCATTTTGGCGTGGCAAAAAGATTATGGCAATGCTGAAACCAAACCACAGCAAGAAGCTGCGGTTGTTTCACATGAAGTATCTGCAGATTTGCCAAATGCTCAGACGGCGACGACCGCCTCTGATCTGCCACAAGCAAATATGCCAGCGCAGCAAGCAACGGATGCCACCGCACCTGTAAGTCAGCAGCTTATTTCAGTACAAACTGACCTTTATCATCTTTGGATCAATCCTAAAGGTGGTGATATTGTTCGTGTTGAATTACTCAATCATGACAAGAATAAAGACAGCGATGAACCATTCGTTATGCTGGAAAGCGATGCGAAACGGACTTATGTCGCTCAGTCGGGCCTGATCGGTCTGAATGGACCGGACAGCAGCCGTAATGGCCGTCCAACCTATGAGCTGGAAAAAACGGCTTATACACTGGCAGATGCCAAAGCCGCTAAAAATAAAGATGGCGAAACTGTCAAAGTACTTTCTGTACCTATGGTCTTTAAAACGGCTGATGGTGTAGAAGTCATTAAAACCTTCAACTTTACTGAAGGTGAATATCCGGTAGTTGTGAATCACAAAGTGGTCAACCGCAGCGGCCAGACCTGGCAAGGTCAGATGTTCGGTCAGATCAAACGTGACAACTCTGAAGACCCAGGTAAATCTGATCAGGGTATCTTCACCCTGGGAACGTTCCTGGGCGGCGCTTGGGGTACACCGGATGAAAACTACAACAAGTTAAAATTTGACAACTTTGTTGAAGAAAAACTGAATACTGAAGCCAAAGGTGGCTGGGTTGCGATGGTTCAGCACTACTTTGTGAGTGCCTGGGTGCCAGGTAACCTGAAGCTGACTCAAGCCAATGGTGAAGCTTACAGCGCAAAGCTGGAATCACGTAAATCAACTGATAACATGAATATCATTGGTTTTACTTCTCCAACTTTCAATGTGCCTGCAGGTACCGTAGCTGAAATCGATGCGACCTTCTACTCTGGTCCAAAAGTTCAATCAGAGCTGAAAGATCTGGCGACTGGTCTGAACCAGACGGTGGACTATGGCTGGTTATGGCCAATTGCCAAACTGCTGTTTGTTGGTCTTGAGTTCTTCCACGGTCTAGTGGGTAACTGGGGCTGGGCGATCATTCTGTTAACTGTACTGGTTAAACTGATTCTGTGGCCATTGTCGTCGAAGAGCTACCGCTCTATGGCGAAAATGCGTGTGATTGCACCTGAAATGCAACGCATGAAAGAAGAGTTCGGTGAAGACCGTATGCGCTTCTCTCAGGAAATGATGGCATTGTACAAACGTGAACAGGTGAATCCACTTGCTGGTTGTTTACCATTGTTACTGCAAATGCCAATTTTCCTGGCACTGTACTGGGTACTGATGGAATCTGTAGAACTGCGCCATGCACCATGGATGTTCTGGATCCAGGATTTATCTTCAATGGATCCTTGGTTCATCCTGCCATTGATCATGGGTGCGACCATGTATATTCAGCAGATGCTGAATCCGCAACCAACTGATCCAATGCAGGCGAAAGTGTTCAAGATTATGCCAGTGATCTTTACAATATTCTTGCTGTTCTTCCCAGCAGGTCTGGTGTTGTACTGGATTGTGAACAACTTGATCACGATCTTGCAGCAAACACTGATCAATAAGTCTGTTGCCAAAGACCGTGCTAAACGCGATAAGGCAACACCAGTCAACTAAGTTGTACTGATGGGCTGAATAAATCCGCTTAAGATGGTAATCTTGAGCGGATTTTTTTTTGCTGTATTTTTAAGTTTTTTCTAGGTGAATGTTATGCTCGACCGAACTACGATTGCTGCGATTGCAACTCCCCCAGGACGTGGCGGTGTAGGTGTCATTCGCCTGTCGGGTCCCAAGTCTTATGAAATTGCCCAGGCCTTGAGCCAAAAAGATTTGCCCAAAGCCCGTTTTGCCGGTTTTCGCCAGTTCTATGATGCAGCCGGTGAAGTGATGGACGAAGGTCTGGTGATCTGCTTCCCGAATCCGAATTCCTTTACTGGTGAAGATGTAGTGGAACTGCAAGGTCATGGTGGTCCTGTGATCCAGAATGCCCTGTTGGGCCGTTTGCTGGAACTGGGTGCTACTGCAGCCAAAGCCGGTGAATTCTCGATGCGTGCCTTTGAAAATGGCAAGCTGGATCTGGTACAGGCAGAAGCGATTGCAGATCTGATCGATGCGACCTCCCAAGCGGCGGCACGGTCTGCAGTCCGTTCGCTACAAGGGGCTTTCTCGACTAAGGTCAATACGGTATTAGAACAGCTGATTCACCTGCGTCTACATGTCGAAGCGGCCATTGATTTCCCGGAAGAAGAAATCGACTTCCTGGCGGATGGCAAGATTTTAAATCTGCTGGATGGCGTGGCGAATGCCGTCACTCAGGTTCAGCAATCTGCACGTCAGGGTCAGTTGCTGCGTGAAGGCTTACAGGTGGTGATTGCCGGTAAACCGAATGCAGGTAAATCTTCCCTGCTCAATGCCCTAGCAGGTAATGAACGTGCGATTGTGACCGATATTGCCGGGACAACCCGTGATGTATTGCATGAAAAGATCACATTGAATGGCCTGCCGATTACCCTGACCGATACTGCTGGTCTGCGGGAAACCGGCGATATCGTGGAAAAAGAAGGTATTCGCCGCGCAATTAAAGAAATTGAACAGGCCGATCTGCTGTTGCTGGTTTATGACCTGAGCCAAGGTGATGATCCATTACAACTCGCTCAAGAATATTTTGCCGAGCATCTCGAGCCGAAACGCCTGATCCTGATCGGGAATAAAGCCGATTTGACCGGTGCCGATGCTGTCATGGGAGATTTTAAAGGCTTCCGTCATATTACTGTCTCAGCTAAGCAGGAAACCGGTGTCCAATCGCTCATAGATGCGATTACAGCGCATGCAGGCTTCCAGCCAGAAGAAGATACCTTTATTGCCCGTACCCGTCATTTAGACGCAATGAAGCGCACTCAAATGTATTTGGCTGAAGCTCGTGAGCAACTTGTTGTTTATAATGCAGGTGAACTGGTCGCAGAGTCTTTACGTTTGGCACAGAATGCACTGGGTGAGATTACGGGTGACTTTAGTGCGGATGATTTGCTGGGTAAGATCTTTGGATCATTCTGTATTGGAAAATAATCCTTAAGTTATATAAAAAAGCCCTCAAATGTGTAATGCCAGTCAGTTAAGAAATTGACTGGCATTTTCTTGGGTATTTCAGTGGTTTACCTTTCACAACTCTTGGGCAACTTCTAACCCTCCTCTCAGGCAAAACATACCTCCTAGATTTCTCCAGTAAACTTTCTAGATGTTTGGGTAAATTCCCTGCGGAGTCTAAAGAGTCGAATCTTAATATATTAAGGATGCCGATAGATGCAATATGAAAGCTGATTCTCAAAGGACTGACTTTTGCACGTTGAGCCATATATTTCATTTGTCTTCTTAGAATATTATAAGCAATGAAGACACCCCATAATTCTTGATAAATTAAATCAGGTTGCTTGCTCCTCAAATGCTTACTTTCCTGTAAATCACTTTTGATTTCTCGGTAACACATTTCTATTTCCCAGCGCTGAGCATAAAGCTTTGCTAAGGCTAGCAGTGGATATATCTTTGAATCTATTAATGAAGTGATATAGCGTCTAATTTTTCCTGCCTGCTCAACTTCAATCAAACGCGCTTCCCAATAATCCCCTAATGTTGAATTCAGCTTCTTGGCTCTTGCTGATATTGGCATCCTGATATGAAAGTCATGCTGGGAATTACGCTTAATGATCTCATAGCGTAAATTATCTTTTGCGCGCATAAGCCAATGGCTTGCCTCTGCACGTGTTTGCCATCCTATTAGAAAATCAGCAGAAAAATAGGCTCGATCAAACAGAGTAATACTATGCGATGGAGGACATAATCGATTTGCCAGTGTAAGTTCACCTTGATCCATGCTACCTATTTGGGCATCAATGATTTCATGGGTGTTGGTATTCACCAGACAGGTTGCTCTCACTTGCGGATAAGGTGCTACCGCAGTTTTACCCTTAGATGAGCCAAAGTGTGCAAAATTCTCATCTGTATAAGGCATAGACCAAACCACCCCGTCAACAGCACATACACTAAGGCCATGAAAGTTTGAGTATTGCTGTTGGGATTCTTCAAACCAGGCTTGGCTGAGTAGAGAAAACAAGGCATTCAAGGGCTCTCGCCCTAAGCGTTGTCGTGCTTGTACTGCTGCACTGGGAACGCAATATTCTGTGGTACCAAACACAAGTTTTAGTTGCTCTACCACATACCCGATCGGTTGATCTCGAAACAGGGCAAGCCCAATCACCAGCCATACCACATGTTCGGCAGGTAATTTTCTTCTCCTGATAGAAGCCTTACCTGTTTGACGCAGGCTCTCTTCAATCCAATTTAAATCAATGAATTCACTGAAATGGCTAAGTGAAGGTAGAGAATGTTGAAGAGTACAATCTAAATTTTCAGATAAAGTCATAAAAAAATGAGCGTATTGGCATACACTCATTTTTACTACATTTTTCTAATGTCTGCTTAACTGACTGGCATTACTCAAATGTGGGCTTTTTTATTAGGCTTTTACCTGCAGTTTTTGATGCCATAACCAAAGGATTAGACAGAGTGCACTGATCGCCACACAGAAACTGATCACGGCAAATCCTAAGCCGAAGTGATCAGCCAGATATCCCACCGCGATAATCGGCACAATCGTGCCCAAATAGCCAATAAACAGGTAAGTCGACATCACGGCTGCACGGTTTTGCAAGGTTGTAATCGCATGAATTACACCGAATGCGCCCATCAGGGCAAAACCATGTCCAATCCCGAATAGAATATCACTGGCAAAGAACAAGATACTTGCTTTAAGGATCATGCAGAGAGCAAGACTAACCAAGCTCACCAGCATAATTATCAAGCCAATATTCAGACATTTCTTTGCAGGAACAGCTTTAGCAAAGAACTGCACCACAGCAGAAATCAGCAAAATGCAGGTAATGGCGGTACCACTGACCAAAGGACCATGCCAGGGTAAGATATTCTGCACAAAAGACGGTGACAGTGAAGCAAATAAACTGAAAGCAGCAAAGGCATTAAATGCAGTTAATCCCACAATCATGAACACAGCATGATACTGAGGTTCAGGACGCAGTAATTTCGGTGCAATACTAAAAGGCTGGCGTTCAAAAGCAGGGGTTTTTAGCCAGAATAATCCGACAAAACACAGCACTGCCCCAAGAATAATTGGGAGGTATGGAGTAATTAATGGAGCTTGAGAAAACTGCGCAATTACCCCACCCACAAACGGTCCCAAACCAAAGCCTATGGCCGTCAAAATTGATACTAATTGCGGTGCAAGCTGCTTATGAGTCTCTGGAATGGTTTGCATCATGCCTAGCATTGCTGAAGTCGTCATCAGGCCTGAAGCAATACCAATGTTGACATCCTCCCCTAGCTAAAGCAAGGGGATTCCTACAGCTAGACGCTTATGCCCAAGCGCAAGAATATTGAGTGCAGAGTTTCTATCTCTATCGTGGAATGTACCGCATTCCACACACTTCCATTCTCTTATTCCAAGATCTGTCCTACCTTTCGGACTACTGTTAGATATATTTCCACAGCACGAACAAATCTGGGTGGTATAGGCTTCATTGACTTCTTCAAACAACACTCCAGCGTTCTCGCATTTATATCGAAGCATTGTTTTGAGTGCAGAAAAACCTGTGTCCAAAACAGATTTTGCCATTTTGGTTTTCACTAGTTTTCTTGCACTCAAGTCACCTACAATGATTAGTGCATTATTCTTCACCAGCGCTGTGCTGGCTTTATGCAAATGGTCTTTACGACTATTGGCAATTTTGGCGTGTAATGCACGTACACGCTTCTTATTTCTCGCTCGTTGAGCAACACCTAGCTTCTGCTCATAATGGCGATAGTATTTTGGATTTGAAATGACTGTACCATCTGAACAGGTGGCAATATCCTTTAAACCCAAATCAATACCGATGGCTTTGGTTGTGTTAGCTTTTTCCGCTTTAGGTGTATCCACCACTAAACACACATACCAACGTCCACGACTATCCTCTACAAAAGAGCCAGTTCTTACTGTGTATTTACTTAAACCGTAGCTATCCCATAATCCAAACTTAATTTTTCCATACTCAACATATCCATCAGCATACTTTAGTCCTGATCTTTTGAATGGTACCCACCCAAGCGATCTTCTTGCTGATTTCTTATTACTGACACGCCATTTGAGCTTTGCTTTTTTAAACTGTTTTCTTCGGGTGACAAGTTCTTCTCTGATCGCATCAACTGTTTGGCTATGCAACCCACACAGCTTCGAAGTTCCTTTAGTGTACTTCGCCATGTCGAATGCTGAAAAGAACTCACCCTTTCTTTTGAGGTGTTTAAAACTTAAATCATTCACATAATTCCAAACAAAATTAACTTCTGATGCTAATTGGTCTAGCACCTTGCAATGTTTGTCTTTTATGCGTAATTTGAGTGTCTTCATCTAATTATTTTAACAGTATTTTTCTTAATAGTGACTATAGTACAAGTATTTAAAACGACATTTCGTGTCGTTCATGTGGTTTACTCCAGTCGCTTATATCCTCGTGCTGAACCACGAGGTTTTACGCTCCAGTGGATAAAGCGGCCCGTCATTATGCGAATGATCCCCGCTTTAATATGGGCACTTGGCGGATTGAAATTCTGGCCAGTTATAGCAGTGCAATTTTATTGCTTGTGGTAGCCGGTTTTATGGCGATTCATTCAGTAGAACGTCTCTTTTCGCCAGTTCAGATTCATTATAACGAAGCCATTCCAATCGCGATTTTAGGACTATTGATTAATCTGGCCTGTGCCTGGTTGCTGCATGATGATGGGCACCATCACCATGATCATCATCATGGGCATTCCCATCACGAGCATGATAATAATCATGGTCATCATGACTTGAACTATAAAGCGGCCTTTCTGCATGTGGTTGCTGATGCTGTAACTTCTGTTCTGGCTATTATTGCTTTGATTGCCGGAAAATATATGGGCTGGGATTTTCTCGATGCAGTACTGGGACTGGTCGGCTCAGTCTTGATTGCACGCTGGGCGATTGGCCTGCTAAAGCAAAGTGCCAAGACTTTACTGGATGCCGATATGGATGCCCCAGTGGTCGAAGAAATACGTGAAGTCATTGCTGAATATGGGAACGACCTACACTTAACTGACCTGCATGTATCGAGAGTCGGTAAAGGTAAATTTTCCTGTTTTGTTGCCGTTCAAACGGGAATCCCCATTAGTGCCGATCAAATCCGTGAGGCGATCTCTATTCATGAAGAAATCGTGCATATCTCGGTAGAAGTCAATCAGCATTAAGGGGTCAATGTTCCACGTGAAACATGATTGATCAATTCGATTTGAATATTAAGCTACATAAAATAGTCAGAATTTTCTTTTTAAAAAGACTAGAATCGAAACACATTTAACTCGGACCTGAGCAGGACATTCATGCAAATAAGAAATATGCTGCTGGCTTTGACCCTATTCCCTGGCCTCAGCTTTGCCAATGTGGATACAGTTAAAGCCAATCTGGCAAAAAACAGTCCCAACCTGAAAATTGAAAATATTCAGCCTACCGAAATGAAAGGAATCTATAGTGGTTCCATGCAGGGACAGATTGTCTATCTGAATGAAGATGCCCAGTACCTGCTGGCCGGTTCAATGTTCCGGATCCAGGATCAGCATAATCTGACTCAGGATTTATTACTCAAACAAAATAGTGTCGACTGGAAAAAGTTACCGCTTCAGGATGCGATTAAATCAGTCAGAGGGACAGGAAAACGTCAGCTTGCCATCTTTTCTGACCCAAATTGCCCGTATTGTAAACAACTTGAAGTAGAGCTGAAAAAACTCAAAGATGTCACTATTTATACCTTCATCCTGCCTTTAAAACAGCAGTCAATTGCGCCATCTAAACAGGTTTATTGTGAAAAAAATCCGGCCCAGGCTTGGGAAGACCTGATTGGTCAAGGTATACAGCCTAAATCGAAAAAGAGCTGTAGCAATCCAATTGAACGTAATAAACAGCTGGCACAATTACTCGGTGTAAATGGCACTCCCGCGATTATTTTCTCGAATGGTTTTAAGGTCATGGGCGCTCAGCCGGCAGAACAGATTGAACAAGGCTTCAAAGAATTCGGCCTGTAAAATTCTGACCATGATCAGCAAATAAAAAAAGAGCACCTATCTAGGCGCTCTTTTTTATGAAAGAAACTTATTCCAAGCAGGGCTTAGATCCGTTTACGTTTGGTCACCATATTGTAGATAAACAAGATGACCACGGCACCGATCACTGAGGCAATAAAGCCTGCGGCAGAATCTTGGGAGTACAAGCCCAGCATACGTCCGGCAAAGGTCGCAACCAGTGAACCGGCAATCCCCAGCAGGGTCGTAACAATGAATCCAGCTTTGTCATCACCAGGATGAATCGCGCGTGCAACCAGACCCGCAATAAAACCCACCACAATCGCAACGATAATTGACCACATCAGCATACTCCTTGTTATCATGTCTTTGTTTTTACATCAGGTTTATCTTGCGACAAGAAAAGCTCTGAAAAAAGTCATGTCCTGCAACGGGCTGTTGCGTTTTTGTTTGCTGTGTTACTGAAATGATTCAAGAAATAAAAGAAGTGGCACGAAGCCACTTCTTTTAAACCGGTTCTTAAATGCCGATTTCACCAATAAATGGAATATGACGGTATTTTTGATCATAGTCCAGACCGTAACCAACAATGAACTTGTCTTCGACTTCAAAGCCCAGGAATTTTACTTCCAGCTCGATTTCACGACGTGAAGGTTTGCTCACCAAAGTGCATAGTTCAATTGAGTTTGGCTGACGGGTTTGCAGGATTTCCAGGACTTTGCTTAAGGTATTACCTGAGTCAATAATATCTTCAACCACTAGCACATCTTTACCACGGATTTCACCGTCCAGATCTTTCAGGATTTTGACATCACGGCTCGAAATCGTACCACCGCCGTAGCTGGATACAGTCATGAAGTCGAGTTCATGTGGCTTGGTAATGGCACGACACAAGTCTGCCATGAAAATCACTGAACCGCGTAACAAACCGATAAGTACAAGCTCTTTGTCACTATTGGCATAGTGTGCATCGATTTTAGCACCAAGCTCTTTGACTTTAGCTTGAATTTCTTCAGCGGAAATCATTACGCTCATTTGAACGGTCATGGGTAGATACCTAAAAAATAAAAATAGCAAAATAAAAAAGGTGTTGACCTGCAACACCTGAATTGCAGCAATTTTAATACATCCTTGCTTGAGATGCACCTGTTTTACTTGCTGTAAATGTAATCAATTTTCGGGCTGCTGTGAATCTCTCTTCAGCGCAAAGGCACAGACGGCGACGATTGCAGTCAAAATGATCCTACGCTGACGCGATTTATTGGGCTTTGACATAGACAGCCTGTCCATAGACATAAGTTGCTGCAATATTACGGTCATCTCCCAGCATGGTCAGTGCAAAAAAAGTATCTTCAATATTTTTGGCTCTGCTCTGCCGCAGTTGTTGTAAGGTTGTGGCATTGAGATCAAGCACCACAAAGTCTGCTTCTTTGCCCACATTGAAATTCCCCAAGCGGTCATCCAGACTTAAGGCTTTCGCACCACCCAAGGTCGCATGATATAGCGACTCAAAAGCCGAAAGTTTTTCTCCTTGCAGCTGTTGCACTTTATAAGCCTCATTCAGGGTTTGCAGCTGATTAAAGGAGGTTCCTGCCCCGATATCGGTACCCAAGCCGACTTTTACGCCTTCATCCCAGGCTTTCTTTAGCGGAAACAAACCACTACCTAGGAACAGGTTTGAGGTTGGGCAGAAGGCAATCGCAGAGTCGGTTTGATGCATGCAATCCCACTCCCCTTCTTCCAGATGCACACAATGTGCAAATACGGATTTAGCGCCGGTCAGCCCATAATGATGGTAGACATCCAGATAGCCTTCACGTTCCGGAAAGAGTTCTTTTACCCAGGCAATCTCATTTTTGTTTTCACTAAGATGAGTATGGATATAAACATCTGGATATTCAGTTTTTAACTGGCCTGCTTTTTCTAGTTGTTCAGGGGTTGAGGTTGGAGCAAAACGTGGCGTAATCGCATAAAGATTACGTCCTTTACCATGCCATTTCTCAATTAGGGCTTTAGAGTCGCTATAGGCTGATTCTGCGGTATCGGTCAGGGCTTCAGGTGCATGGCGGTCCATCAGCACTTTACCGGCAATCAGACGCATGTTCTGTGCTGTAGCTGCTTCGAATAGCGCTTCTACCGAAGCTGGATGAACGGTACAGAACACCAAAGCTGTGGTTGTGCCATTCTTCAGCAATTCCTGAATAAAAAACTGTGCAATTTTCTGGCTATACGCCGGATCCTGAAACTGGATCTCAGTCGGAAAAGTATAAGTATTTAGCCATTCTAATAGCTGTTCACCATAAGCACCGACCATTTCGGTTTGCGGGAAATGGATATGGGTATCAATAAAACCTGGCACGATCAGCTGCTCAGGATAATGAGCTACCTGCACTCCTTCAGGCAGATGCTGCTGCCCCTCTTCCCAGCTGCCAAACCATTGAATCTCACCATTCTGGCTGATGAGCAAGCCATCTTCTACATATCGCACTTGGTCGTGAATTTCACGCGCTTGGGCAACCGTATTCTTGATATCCAGGAAGCGACCGCGTATTGCCGTCGTTGCAATGATAGAAGACATTTAAAACCTGCGCTTTTTGATTTTTTCGATTGATTGTAGCTGAAAAAATTAGCATGTTTATATGAACATTCATATTTAACCATGCGTATTTTTTATGAGATCAGACAATCACGAATAATTTCAACAGAGCGTGCGTATGCAGCTGAGCTTATAGACAAATAAAAAAGCCTGCATCAGCAGGCTTTTTTTATGATTAGCTTTACAGCGTAGTTTCGTTATGTTTCTTGCTATGACGAATCGACAAAATCGCAGTCACCGTCAAGACAATCACAATAAAGCTCAGTGAAATCCAGATCGGCATATGGAATACATCCAGCATCAGCATCTTAAAGCCGATAAAGACCAGAATCAAACCTAGGCCATAAGGCAGATAATGCATTTTTGAGGCTGCACCTGAGAGCAGGAAGAACATGGCACGCAGGCCTAAAATTGCCATCAGGTTCGCAGTAAGCACAATGAAGGGGTCGGTGGTGACAGCAAAAATAGCAGGAATAGAATCGACTGCGAAGATCACATCAGAGGCTTCGACCAGAATCAGCACCAAGAATAACGGCGTTGCCCAAAGCAAACCATTTTGACGGACAAAGAATTTATCGCCCTGAAGTTGCGGGGTGATACGCATATGTTTACGTAGCCATTTCAGAATGGCCATATCTTCAATATTGCTGCCTTCTTCATGCTGACCACGCAGGAATTTGAAGCCGGTATACACCAGGAACGCACCG
This sequence comes from Acinetobacter sp. TW_SC_4, assembly GCF_054861205.1. NCBI lineage: Bacteria > Pseudomonadati > Pseudomonadota > Gammaproteobacteria > Moraxellales > Moraxellaceae > Acinetobacter > Acinetobacter sp. TW_SC_4. The sequence goes on along the minus strand of NZ_CM142174.1, from coordinate 3,164,836 downwards.
AAGAGATACAGAATCCAGGAGAATTCCTGTACAAACCAGGCACCAATAAAAATAAAGATTGTTCTGAGCACAATTGCACCCAGTACACCATATAACAGCAATTTACGTTGTAGCGCTGGTGGAATGGCAAAGGCGGCAAAGATCATCAGCCAGACAAAGACATTATCAATTGCCAGGGATTTTTCCAGCAGATAACCGGCAAAGTATTCCATGACCTTGGTATTGGCAATTGCCGCACCTGCAGTCTGCTCCAGATACAGCCATAATCCACCACCAAATAAAGTCGCGACACTGACCCAGGCGATACTCCAGTAGGCAGCGGTACGGACTTTTACTTCCTGACCATGCTGATGTTTAAAGCCGACAAAATCGATCACCAGCATGACGGCGACAATTGCGAAAAAGACAAGATACAGCCAGAGCGTACCAATTGTTTCCATGTGAATTCTCCACATCGGACGACTGGCCATAAAAAAACCTTGACCAGCTGCCAGATGAAAAACATCTATAACAACATGATCAAGGTCTTGCCTACATCTTTGTGCTCTACTGGAGGAGATCCAGTGGCATTTCAAGATGCTCAGATACCGACTTTTTGCAAAGTGTAATGACGATATTCTGACACGTTTAAAAACTGAAATTTCATTTTTAAACGTTTGGAGGAGGCTACTCCCCTTGTTCAAACTCAATTCTGTTTGAGCAATTGCTCAATATCAGATGAGCATGACAGATTTTATGCATAATCACAAATTATTTTACAAAAAGCAGCGTTTAATCAGCGGCTTTGGGCAAAAAGTCTAGGCGCTGAACCAAATAAAGACTAAGCAGAAATCCAAGGATCGCCAGCCCTGCTCCGGCCCAGCCAATGCTCGATAGTCCAATCTGAAGCGTGACTATACTGCCAAGCAAAGCTCCTCCGCCAATACCGACATTATACAGGCCTGAATAAATGGCCATGGCAACATCTGTAGCATCTGCAGCCAGATTCAGGGTTTTAGATTGTAGGGCCAGGCTGAAACCAATGATGCTCAAACCCCACAGCAGAGATAAGCCAGAGAGGCCTGTGACTGTGCTCGACAGTGGTAATAACAGCAGCATGGAAATAACCAATCCAAAAGTAAAAGCAGGAATAGTCATTTTTGGGAACTGCGCAGCAAAACGGCCAAACAGATAGGAGCCTAGGAATCCTGCCCCGCCATAAACCAGAAGTAAAGTTGTGGTCTGGGCTGAATCAAAGTGGGCGATATTCAGGGAAAACGGTTCAATATAACTATAAGCAGTAAATTGCGCCGTAATCACCAGAATAGTGAGGGCAAAAACTAGCATCAGGCTGGGACGTTTGATCAGGCTTTTTAAGCTGCTGAGGGAGCCTGAATTGACACTTGGAAGCAATGGCAAGGTTTTGGCCAGAATCAGGCAAATGATCAATGCGAGACACGCAATCAGGGCAAAACTATTACGCCAGCCATACGCCTCACCAATCATCCGGCCAAATGGAATACCGAGCACCATCGCCATCGCTGTTCCTGTGGCCAATAAACCAAGTGCCTGAAACTCTTTACCTTTCGGTGCAACCCGAACCGCGAGTGAAGCGGTAATCGACCAGAACAAGGCATGTGCGATGGCAATCCCTATCCGACTGATCACCAGCGTGCTAAAACTCCAGGCAAAATAGGACAGCACATGACTTAAAATAAAGACCGCAAAGACCAGCATCAGTAGAAAACGCCGTTCTATGGCTTTAGTGAGCAGCATGATCGGAAGAGATAGTAGGGCCACGATCCAAGCATAAATGGTCAGCATGATGCCGGCCTGAGTGGCGGACATGGCAAAGCTTTGCCCGATTCCACTCAGTAATGCCACAGGAATAAATTCGGTAGTGTTAAAAATAAAAGCCGCACAGGCTAAAGCGATGACACCAATCCATTGCTTGGTGACGGAAGAAGCGGAAGATGAGTCAGACATACGAAGTTGCATGTAAAAAGATGCTGCATTCTAATCCTGTCTTTCTCAATTAGGGAGTAGGTAAAATTAAATTGGCTCTAGACTAGCAGATTTACACTTAATTTTACCTAATGAGGTTCCACAGCTCAGTTACTAACTCATTAGGTTCCCTCATCCAACGCCATTCAGTTTCTTTAAGATGATAATCAAAGTACTCTTTTGATATGCCGTTAAACTTTGCTAGCCTTCTTTTACAAAAGCTCCAAAATGATTCTATTCCATTTATATGACATTCTCCTCTAGCGAACTCATTTGCTCCGTGATTTACCCTAAAATGCTTTGAATAACCCACATCAACAAGACCATTATAGCCACGCCATCCATCACTATAAATCACACTCTCAAGTGAAACTTTACCAATGATAACCTCTTGTAAAGTCTTCATTTTACAGTCAGGTACGATTTCAGTATAGACGCGCCCATTACGTTCAAATATTCCAAATACTGGCTGTTTTAGAGTCCCACGACCACGCTTTAACTTTCCATGAAACCCACGTTGCCTTTTCGCTCCAAAATAGCTTTCATCTACTTCTATTGAACCAACAAACTTAGCTCTTAAATCTGTTTGATGATCATAGATAGTTTCTCTAAAAAGCATGTACCAATAGTTAATCGTATTACGATTTAAATTGAGTAATAAGGCTGTTTTGGAAGCAGGAATATCAACACAAAAGCATTGAATAATTTTTTTAATCTTGTAGTGACTTAATTTACTGTTTTCTATCATGATTCTAGACTAACATAATCATTTTGCTAGTCTAGAGCCTTAAATTTTTGGGGTGATATGTGATCACTCAAACTGCATCACCCTCAATCAGGCAAAATAGAGAAATAAAAAGTTATCAATATTTGAAAAAAATCACAGGAAATGATGAAAGAAAATAAAAAATTTCATCCAATATTAAAAACTTAACAATAATTCATATTATTTCTTTAAGAAGATGTTTTAAATTAAATAAACCAATAATTTTATTAAGGGATCAGCCTTCAGTATGGACATTCAACATCAAGATTCAAAACGCGGCGGTGTATTTTTTATGGAGGAAGATGGTCGACGTCTTGCTGAAATTACATATCAGTGGCAAGAAGCATCGACCATCGTGGCTGATCATACCTGGGTAGATAATTCCTTACGTGGTCAAGGCGTAGCACGCAAAATGCTGGATGTGCTGGTCGACTTTGCCCGCAAGAATAGCTTAAAAATTATTCCCCAGTGTTCCTATGTAGATGTCATGTTTAAACGTGATCGCAGCCTACAGGATGTTGCAGCTGCTATTTAGCAATTGAATTAAACTTATCCAAGATAGAGATATGTTGTAATTTGCCCTTAAGTGCAGGTACAGAAATATGCTGCAGCAGGTTATATACGCCATAACCTGCCATCAGGCCTATGCTGTTCCATAACACTTCTTCATATTTGCCTAACAGCGTAAGTATTCCCATCATCAGGCTTACGCTGATATAAAAAAACATACGACGGCGAACAAACTGTAAAAGCGTCCAGCCTATAAAAACTGAACTGAGCAGAATGTTGGTTTCGGTCGTCAAGGCCAGTTCATTCAGCATAATCAAAAGCATAAAACATATACACAACAACGCTACAGTGAAAATCAGATCTTTTAACATCAGGTTTCACTCCTTCATTATTATTGCTATATATCTGAAATCATTGATTTCCTCTCAGGAAGTAATTGTTATAAGTTTTCTTTGGAAAAGCAAACCTAAAATAATGTAAGCAAAAACGGATATTTGCTTAAAAAATGATCGACTAAAATTAAAATAATTGATTAAATTATGTTTTTAATTCTTTCTGCAGTGAGATGACCTTATGCTACAGCTTTGCTACGCCAGTGAGCGTATAGAATCTGAACAAGAGTTATTACAGGATCTTAGTGATATATTATCTGTAGCGAGAAAATTTAATAAAGCTCATCAGATTAACGGGGTTTTATATTATTCCCATGGCAAGTTTTTTCAATGTCTGGAAGGTGAAGCAGAGGTGGTAGAAAATCTGTTCCAGAGTATTTGCCGTGATCCACGCCATCATCAGGTGCTTCGCTTTCAGGATGCAACAGTAGAACGTCCACATTTCTCGGAATGGTCGATGAAATATGTTCATAAACATAGTGAAATTTCTTCTTTATTTTCACGTTTTGGTTTAGGCCAGTTTGAACCTCATGCATTGCAACAGGAACAGTTGAGTGGATTCCTGGAGCTGCTCTATCGTCTGGATGAAAATCAGGCCAATCTTGCTTCTCCTCAAGGTTATAAACAGCGTGGTTATATTCCCTATTTTTAATTGACGCTAAAAAATAAAAAAGTCCGCTATGCGGACTTTTTTTTGTTGTCGATAATGATTTAAGTCATTTCAATCATGACCTTTTTGGCAAATTCTAGCTGGTTGTCATCTACATCGACCATGATGATATTGGCTGGAGAATAAAACTGGGCAGTGAGCAAGGCACTCATGCCAATCGGGCCGGCACCGACAATCGCCACATTGTCCCCCGGTTTGACCTGACCATATTGCACACCAATTTCATGGGAGGTCGGCAAAATATCGGAAAGAAAGACCGCAACATCTTCATTCAAACCTTCTGGTAAATGATAGAGAGAAGTATCGGCAAATGGAGTTCGGACATATTCGGCATGAGTGCCGTCAATCATATAACCCATAATCCAGCCACCCTCGTTTCTACAATGGGCATACAGCTGTTTCTGGCAGTTTTCACAGGTGCCGCAGCGGCTGACACAGGAAATAATCACCTGATCGCCCTTTTTAAAGTTTTGAACTGCGGAAGCGACTTCTTCCACAATACCAACACCTTCATGACCGAGAATCCGGCCATTAAAGCTGCCGGTTTTTTCTTTTGCAACCTCCTCAATTTCGGGGTTTTTACCTTTCTATATCCCGAGGTCAGTACCACAAATGGTGACTTTGCTAAGTTTGATAATGGCATCAGTAGGTTGCAGAATGTGGGGAATGCGACGTTCTTCAAAGTGGATATCATTGGCGCCGTAATAAACCATGGCTTTCATTGTTGTCATGACAGATCTCCTAGGGGAATGAGGGTCTGAACAAGAGGGATAAAGCTATTTTTTGCTGCCTTTACAGCCTGGAAAATCATCAGGAGGGTTAAAGATAAAAGAGGATCGAAATGCTGTTGTTCTTATTGATTGTGCCTAGGGCACTCAAAGACTGCAATGAGTCTTATGTCCAGATTGCAACAAAAGATAATGAAAAGAAAAAAGATAAATTTTAGCTGTTTTAACATTGAAATAAGAAAGTTGATTTGAACTTGGATGAGGGTCTATTTTCTTAAAAAAGATAGAAAGCGAATTTAATTTTTAAAATAAAAAAGCCCGCTATTACGGGCTTTTTTATATAAATTTTTAAGCTTTTAAAGCACTAATCAGTTTTTGATGCAGACCGCCAAAACCACCATTGGACATGATTACCACCGCATCGCCCTCACCTGCTTCAGCCACTACGGTCTGGATAATCTCATCCAGAGTACGTGCGACTACAGCTTTATTTGGCGCAGCATTAATTACCGGTTGCAGATCCCAATCCAGGCCTTCTGGCTGATACCAGATCACCTCATCGGCCAGACGCGCGGAATGTGCTAGGCCATCTTTATGACTGCCCATACGCATGGTATTGGAACGTGGTTCAATAATTGCCCACAGCTTACGTTCACCGAGACGCTTGCGTGCGCCATCAAGGGTGGTATCAATCGCAGTTGGGTGATGGGCAAAGTCATCATAGACTTCAATGCCGCGTACAGTGTCCAGCAGTTCCATACGGCGCTTAACACCGCCAAAGTTGGAGAGTGCTTCACAAGCTGTTTCAATAGAGACACCGACATGCTCAGCAGCAGCAATGGTTGCTAGTGCATTGGCTACACTATGCTGACCCGTCATATTCCATTTCACTTCGCCTTTCACGGTACCGTGTTGCAATACCTTGAAGTGAGAACCATCTTCTGAAAGCTGTTCAGCATAAAGCTCAGATTTCTCATTGGTGTCTAATGAAGTGCGAATAACAGGTGTCCAGCAGCCTTGCTCTAACACTTCATCAATATTTGTTTCAGTAATTGGCGCAATAATGCGGCCTTCACTTGGAATGGTACGCACTAAATGGTGGAACTGTTTCTGGATTGCTGCCAGATCATCAAAGATATCAGCATGGTCAAATTCCAGATTGTTCAGAATCGCAGTTTTAGGATGGTAATGCACGAACTTGGAACGCTTGTCGAAGAAAGCAGAATCGTATTCATCGGCTTCAACACAGAAGTATTTACCGCCACCTAAGCGCGCACTTTCAGAAAAGCCAAGCGGGACACCGCCAATCAGGAAGCCAGGTTCTAAACCGGCCTGATCCAGTACCCATGCCAGCATGGTGGTGGTTGTCGTTTTACCATGCGTACCGGCTATACCTAAAACGTGTTTACCTTGTAGCACATGATCTGCCAGAAACTGTGGGCCTGAAATATAAGGCAGGCCTTCATTCAGCATATATTCCACGGCATCAATACCACGTTTCATGGCATTGCCGACAATCACCAGATCCGGATGCGGCTGTAAATGGCTACGGTCGTAGCCCTGCATTAAAGTAATGCCTGCATTTTCCAGCTGGGTCGACATCGGTGGATAAACGTTTTGATCCGATCCTGTCACCTTATGGCCCAGATCACGTGCCAGTAATGCCAGTGAACCCATAAAGGTGCCACAAATACCCAAAATATGCAGATGCATCTACTTCACTCCATTTTGCCTGACACATCACTTTGTACTGGTGCTGTTGCCATGATTTATTCGATTTGCAAGCAACGATAGCAAGGCTTTGACCGAAAAGATAGTCAAAGTTCAAGCATTCCTGCGGGATTTTTTAAATCCTGTTTCACAGACAAATTCAGGGAAATTTTCAAGCTTCCGGAATATCTTTTGGCAAAATAAATCGTAAAATAAGCCCGAACTTTTTGCAGAGTGCATGCAGATGCTACCGGCTCTATTTCTTCTGGTGATTGCCAACTGTTTTATGACCTTGGCCTGGTACGGACATCTCAAATTCCTGCCGCATGATGCACCGCTGTGGCAGGCGATTTTATTTAGCTGGGCCATTGCCTTGTTTGAATATAGCCTGATGATTCCAGCGACCAAATTATTAGCCCAACAGGGACTGGCGGTAGGTCAAATGAAAATTACCCAGGAAGTCGTCACTCTACTGGTCTTTGTTCCCTTTATGATTTTCTTGTTCAAACAGCCGTTTAAACTGGATTATTTATGGGCAGCACTATGTCTCTGTGGCTGTGTCTATTTTGTATTCCGCAGTTCCTGAAATCATCTACTAGCCACTACTTCCCTATTTTTATTCCAGTTTTTAAGAATCCGCTAAAAAAATAAGAAAAATCGAGCCTTGCTTTGACCGTTAAATTTTATGAAGCTGAAAAATCAGTCTATAATATGCCTTCCTATTCAAGCTTGGCTCTCTCGTCGAGATTTATCTTTCTTACTTTAATCTCTGGAAAATTTGCAATGAATGCGGCTGCTGCACAAGATACTCCTCTCGTAGGTATTATCATGGGTTCTCAATCGGATTGGGCAACTCTCGAACACACTGCCAATATGCTCAAGCAGCTTGGTGTCCCATTTGAAGCCGAAGTCGTTTCCGCACACCGTACCCCGGACCGTCTGTTTGAATATGCTGAACAAGCGCGTGATCGTGGTATTCAGGTGATTATTGCCGGTGCGGGTGGTGCAGCGCATTTACCAGGTATGTGTGCAGCCAAAACTGATCTGCCAGTACTGGGTGTACCCGTCAAATCTTCGATCTTAAATGGTGTCGATTCATTGCTTTCTATCGTGCAAATGCCAGCGGGTATCGCCGTAGGAACATTGGCGATCGGTCCTGCCGGTGCAACCAATGCAGCTATTATGGCAGCACAGATTTTAGGTTTAACCCGTCCAGAGATCGCAAAAAATGTCGCAGATTTCCGCGCGGCACAAACCGAGAAAGTCGCAAGTAACAATATTCCAGGTCAAATGTAAGTCCAAGCTTAATACGGGATCAAACACAATGGATAAAACCATCGGTATTTTTGGTGGCGGCCAGTTAGGTCGGATGATGGCACAAGCCGCACTACCTCTAAATATTCAATGTACGTTCTTTGAAGCCAATACGGACTGCCCTTCTGCGGCTTTAGGTCCGGTTTTCTCCACCAAAGCTGTAAATGGCTTGCAGGACTTTATCAATAGCGCAGATGTCTTTAGCCTGGAGTTTGAAAATACACCATTGGCTGATATCGATGTTTTAACGCAAAACAAAGATTTGCATCCACCACGTCAGGCTTTAGCCATCGCACAGCATCGTCTGTCTGAAAAAGCCCTATTTGATGAACTGGAAATTCCGGTTGCACCGTATAAAGCGGTAACTTCACTGGAAAGCTTGCAGACGGCCGTGGCTGAGCTTGGCTTGCCGATCGTGCTAAAAACCTCTCGTGGTGGTTACGATGGTAAAGGTCAGTTTGTTTTACGTTCAGCTGATCAAATTGATCAGGCTTGGGCGGAACTCGGCCCTGCTGGTGAACTGATCGCAGAAAGTTTTGTGACTTTCTCGCGTGAAGTATCGATCATTGCGGTACGTGGTCAAAATGGTGATGTGAAAACCTGGCCATTGGCTGAAAATCATCACCACAACGGCATCCTGTCGCATTCGATTGTTCCGGCACCCAATAGTGCGGATCTGCAACCAGTCGCGCAGGATTACATCACTCGCCTGCTGAATCACTTGGATTATGTGGGTGTATTGACTCTTGAGCTGTTTGTGACAGACAAAGGCCTGTATGCAAACGAGATGGCACCACGTGTGCATAACTCAGGTCACTGGTCGATTGAAGGCGCTGTTTGCTCGCAGTTTGAAAACCATGTTCGTGCGGTCGCAGGTCTGCCACTGGGCTCAACTGAAGTGGTGCGTCCAACCGTGATGGTAAACATTATCGGTCAGCATCCCAAATCTGAAGATGTCCTGGCTTTAGAAGGCGCTCACTTGCATCTATATAACAAGTCAGAGCGTGAAGGTCGCAAGATTGGCCACATTACTTTGATGCCTACAGACAGCGCTCAGCTGACCGCTTTATGTCGTCAACTGGCGAAGATTTTGCCAAATCCGCTGGCATTGAGCGAAGATATGACCATCTAAGCTTTAAGCTGCTGATAAAAAAAGCGATCACTTCGGTGATCGCTTTTTTATTTGTCCAGATTCAGGCATGATTGCGCCTCTTTAAAAATCCCTTGCCATTGGTCGGATCATTTTTAAAATCAATTGCTTATAAACTGATCAATTGAATATAAATATAATAATTTAATTTGCTGCTATTTTGAGCTGAATTCTAGGTTATTCACTTGTGGATAAACTTAACATTGAGTTTGAATTTAAAACTGGAAATAGGTTTTGAATTTAAATTCATAAAAATAAATTCAAATTTAAAAATGAACTTTGAATTTAAACTTTGCTGTTTAAATTTAAATTCAAAAATATGAATTCAAATTTAAAAGCTGATTAATGAATTTAAAGTTTTGAATTTAAAAATAGTTACTTCTAATAAAAATGAATTTAAAATAGAAATGCTATATACCATAAGCCTTTGATTGATTGAAGAATCCTGATTTAAAGGTAAGTTATCCACAATCATTTTTTAAATTCAAAAGTAATTTCCTGAATTTTGAATTTTGAATTTAAATTTAAAAATAAGCTTGATTTGAATTTAAAATGAGTTTGTGGATAAGTTTTTAAATTTAAAAGCTACAAAATGAATTCAAAAGTGTAGGAATTATGAATTTAAATTTACGTATTGGCGCTTTAATTTTCATCATGAACTGCTAAGGTAGAAACATAATTCAAAATCTAAATATTTAAGGGTCTTATGCAACGGCTTGCACTTTTTGTTGGTTCTTTGGTTTTAGCTGCTACACAGGCACAGGCAGAACTGATTATTAATGGTCAGCGTGTGACATCAACGGATATGTCTTCTGTGCCGAGCAGTCCGGTCAATTATGCGTCCCAAAATAATTTTCAGAATTGTCTTGCCAATTTACGCAGTCAGGCGATTGCGCAAGGCGTAAGTGGTTCAACCTACGATCGTTATACGCAAAATTTAACACCTGATTATTCTGTGATTGAAAAGTTGAATTATCAGCCTGAGTTTTCGACCCCAATCTGGGATTATCTGTCCGGACTGGTGGATGAAGAACGTGTACAGCTGGGTCGACAAAAACTGCAGCAACATCGTGAGGTATTAAACCGGATTAGCGCAGCCTATGGAGTGCCGGCAGAAACGATCGTAGCTGTATGGGGCGTAGAAAGTAATTTTGGGGATATTTCTGGAAAATATCCTTTATTACAGGCCTTAGGTACCTTGAGTTGTGAAGGTCGTCGTCAAAGTTATTTCCGTGGTGAGTTCTTTACCACCATGAAATTGCTGCAACGGGGTGATGTCTATGAAAACCAATTAAAAGGTTCGTGGGCGGGGGCTTTTGGTCATACTCAGTTTATGCCATCGACTTATGATGAGCTGGCGGTTGATTTTGATGGGGATGGTCGTCGTGATTTAGTCGGCAGTATTCCTGATGCACTGGCTTCTACAGCTAATTTCCTGAAAAACCGTGGCTGGCAGACTGGCCAACCCTGGGGCTTTGAAGTAAAAATTCCACAAGGTATGTCTGTTGCAGGCGAAGGCCGACGAAATAAAAAATCACTGAGTAGCTGGATGAACCGTGGTGTGGTGCGTGCTGACGGTACTCCGCTATTACAGGGCAATTTATCAGAATCTTCTCAGGCTGGCTTATTGGCACCTGCAGGCGAAAATGGACCGGTATTTTTAGTCTTTAAAAACTTTGATGCTATTTACAGCTATAACGCAGCAGAAAATTATGCTTTAGCGATTGCACATTTATCTGACCGCTTACAAGGTAAGGGAAGCATTCGGGCAGCTTGGCCAACCGATGATCCAGGCACGTCACGTGCGGAACGTCGCGAGATCCAGCAATTCCTGTTAAACCGTGGCTATGATATTGGTGAGGTAGATGGTCTGATTGGGGATAAAACTCGTCAGGCGATTCGTCAGGAACAAAGCCGTCTGGGTTTAAGCCCGACCGGTCGGGCAGGACAGCAAATCCTGCGTGCATTTAGAAATGAAAATGCCAAACTAATGATGCGTTAAGAAGAATTTAGACATGATCTAAATATGGTTCTTCATCATAAAAAAGGTCTGCAAATATGCAGACCTTTTTTATAACTATATATAGTGAGCTTAAAACTGCTTTTATACAGAGGTAATCGTACCTAGAACGCGATAACCGGATGCGCCTGTCACAGCCGGCAGATTGCCGCTGAGTTGATTCATAAAACGCATCGCCAGCCAGGCAAAAGCCGTGCCTTCCACCCAAGTCGGATTTAAGCCAAGGTCGGCTGTGGTTTGTACGCTCCAATGATGTTTACGCAAACGCCAGCGTAACTGTTCCAATAAATGTGAATTATAGGCACCACCACCACAAACATAAATTTCACCGGTATCCAGACCGGAACGGTAAATGGCTTTTTTAATCGCACGGGTCGTGAGCTTCATTAAGGTAGCTTGCACATTCTCTGGTGTATCTTCAAGTTCATCATATTGAAGATCATTGCGCCAATCAGCAATCTGTTCATCCAGCCATTCCAGATTAAAGTCTTCGCGGCCGGTACTTTTAGGTGGCTCTTTTGAGAAGAACTCATGTTCCTGTAAACGGTCTAATAAGCTACGGATTGGCGTGCCATAAGCTGCCCAGTTACCATTTTCATCAAAAGGCTGGCCGGTATAACGCTGACACCAGGCATCCATCAGAATATTGGCAGGGCCTGTATCAAAGCCATAGACCTGATCCGATTGACCTGCCGGCAGAATACTCACATTGGCAATGCCGCCCAGATTCAGAATCACACGGTGAATACTCTCATGCTGGAAAATATCTTGATGGAAAGCGGGGACTAAAGGTGCACCTTGGCCGCCAGCAGCCAGATCGCGACGACGGAAATCGGAAATGACCGGAATCTGGGTGATTTCAGTAATGATATTTGGATCACCAATTTGCAGGGTAAAGCCATGTTCAGGACGATGCCGGATGGTCTGACCATGCGATCCAATTGCCTTGATTTGCGATTTGTTTAAATTATTTTCTTCAATCAGCGTATTGATGCCATGACCAATCATCTGTGCCAGTGCGACATCAGCTTTGCCCATGCGGTCGATTTCATTGTCATCTGGCAAAGTCAGTGCCATCAGTTCATCACGAAGATCGGGATCAAAAGGCAAGGTGAGGGTAGCATGAAGCTGAAGTGGATCAAAAGAAGCAGCAACAATATCGACACCATCCATGCTTGTGCCGGTCATTACCCCAATATAGATCGCTGTCATGATTATTCTTAAGCCTGCAATGTGCTGAAAAAGTGTTAGTATATCGCACAAATTGAATAACTGATGTATTTGGATTTTGTGATGTCAAATTTCCTGCCGGCTGAAGAACAACTTGCCCTCATCCAACGAGGCACCCACGAAATTATTTCTGAAGAAGACCTTCTGAAGAAATTAAAGCAGAATCGTCCTTTAAAAATTAAAGCGGGTTTTGACCCAACTGCACCGGATCTGCACCTAGGTCATACAGTTTTAATCAATAAATTAAAAGTATTCCAGGACTTGGGTCATGAAGTGTACTTCCTGATCGGGGATTATACTGCGATGATCGGTGACCCGACGGGTAAGAGTGCAACCCGCCCGCCATTATCACGCGAGCAGGTACTAGAAAACGCAAAAACCTATCAGGAACAAGTATTTAAAATTCTTGATCCAAACAAAACCAAAGTCGTGTTTAACTCGGAATGGTTTGCACAAAAAACTGCAGCTGACCTGATTCAATTGGCATCACAACAAACAGTTGCACGTATGTTAGAGCGTGATGATTTCACCAAGCGTTATAACAACCAGCAACCGATTGCGATTCACGAATTCTTATATCCACTGGTTCAAGGTTATGACTCAATTGCTTTGGAAGCTGACGTGGAGTTAGGGGGTACAGACCAGACCTTTAACCTGTTGATGGGTCGTACCCTGCAAGGCCGTTATAACCAGGAAGCACAGGTGTGTATCACTGTGCCAATTCTTGAAGGTCTGGATGGTGTGAATAAGATGTCTAAATCTTTAGGCAACTATATTGGTGTATTCGATGCACCGGGCGCGATGTATCAGAAAGTACTGTCTATGCCAGATTCATTGATTGAGCGTTATTTCGATCTGCTCAGCTTCAAATCTATAGAAGAAATTCAAGGCTTGCTGAAAGAAATCGAAGAAGGCCGTAACCCGCAGGAAGTGAAACGCATTCTTGCCCTGGAACTGGTAGAACGTTTCCACGGTGCTGAAGCTGCCGCTCATGCCCATAAAGGTGCAGGTAATATCATTACTGAAGGTGAACTGCCTGAAGGTACGCCAGAAGTGACTATTTCACGTGGCGAATTTGGTGGTGAGATCTTCATTACTTCAATTTTACGTGAAGCTGGCTTAACCAAAAATGCTGCTCAAGCTAAAGATGCCTTAGGCCGCGGCACTGTGAAAGTGGACTGGAAACCGGTTGATGCGTCTTTTTCTGTGAAAGAGAACGTAACTTTAATTATTCAGGCCAGCAAAAAAGCAATTGCAAAAGTGACCTTCGTTGACTAAAGCTGGTTCTAAGTTATTGAAATAAAAGCAGGCTTCGGCCTGCTTTTATTTTTTAAGTTGTATATGAATTATATAAATATAGAAATTAAAAAAAACCTTATAAAAACAACATTTAAATTTTTCCATTTGGCTTGCATTTCAGGTTTTTTGTGTATAAGATTTATTCGTCTAGAGATTCCGTGAAAAGCATATCTAGAGGGTAATGATCAATAACATACAACTCCATAATTGATCAGGTCTCTAAGTAAAGAGACAAGTTAATATAATGTGAATAACTATAATAATGACGTAATGGATCGGGTAAAGATTCAATTCTAAGGAAGAGATTTTGGGAGAGATCTCTTCCTTTTTTATTGGTGTTGTCTGGCTATATGTTCAATCTTCAATAAATTCAAAACAAAGATGGATGAATCAGCTTGGATTAAGGTTAAATCCATGGTGAGGTAAATGAATCATCTTTGAATCTCAATCCATCTATAAAAAGAAAGGTAAATAAGGTGTATCAATACCAGACTGAACAGATGTTTGATGAAGACATCGATTTCATTTTGCGTTTTCTCTTCGAATATGAGTCTGCTGAGCGAAAACAAAAATCTTTTGATCAGGTACAGGCCTTATTTCAGCAATTAGATCTTGCCTCCCACTATTTACTCTTTTCATTAGTCAAAGAACGCCTGCCACGTCGGGCCAAATTATTGTTTGCTGCTGAAGACTATAGTGGTAAGAAAGAAGTGATTGAGGAAGTGATGCAGCACTGGATAAAAGATAAATACTCAAATCTGGCTTAATCGATTTTAATCTTCTGCTTATTCTTCTGCGCTTAAGTAAGATTTCCGGATGATCTGAAACCTAGAAAGATCATATCCTTATTTTTGTTCTTTAAAACCGAGTGTTAAGAAAAATCTGTATACAGCAAAGATTTTGATCTTACAAAAAGCTCTATATATAAGTCGGATAGAAAACAGCAAAATATGTAACCTGATATAAGAGAGTTTCGGAAAATTCTGGATACAGCCCTTAAATTGTACGGTCTTATTTAAAAATCACAGTTTTTTGATAGTTATCAGGTCTTAATAAATTTTACTGTTTTAAATTGAATTGCAATGAATATAGCTTTTATTGAAGAAAAACGCTCAAAATTTAGATAAAAAAGCGATTTTTTAACGAAATTCGTAGAAAAAAGATACATACGTGAAAAATATAGTGAATTGGGGGTTGCAATGATTCTGAAATCCTCTAGAATGCACCCATACCGACGAGATAGACGGAAACGAACGAAACGCGAAGCGTTGAGTTGTTGAGTTTATCGAAGTCCAGCTTCTGGCATTGACGAGATGTTAGAAAGATCATTAAGAGATTATGAAGAACAACTTGTGTGGATTTTTACTGGTTGATTGATCGAAATTATTTTCATTGATTGATTGGTTTAAATTACTCGAAGTTTATTTGAGCGAAATTTAAGTCAGAAAATTGATGAGCCAAGTTTAAGAACTTTACTTATAAAGTTCGAAATGATTTTAACTGAAGAGTTTGATCATGGCTCAGATTGAACGCTGGCGGCAGGCTTAACACATGCAAGTCGAGCGGGGATAGGGTGCTTGCACCTGATTCCTAGCGGCGGACGGGTGAGTAATGCTTAGGAATCTGCCTATTAGTGGGGGACAACGTTCCGAAAGGGACGCTAATACCGCATACGTCCTACGGGAGAAAGCAGGGGATCTTCGGACCTTGCGCTAATAGATGAGCCTAAGTCGGATTAGCTAGTTGGTGGGGTAAAGGCCTACCAAGGCGACGATCTGTAGCGGGTCTGAGAGGATGATCCGCCACACTGGGACTGAGACACGGCCCAGACTCCTACGGGAGGCAGCAGTGGGGAATATTGGACAATGGGGGGAACCCTGATCCAGCCATGCCGCGTGTGTGAAGAAGGCCTTTTGGTTGTAAAGCACTTTAAGCGAGGAGGAGGCTTACCTGGTTAATACCTGGGATAAGTGGACGTTACTCGCAGAATAAGCACCGGCTAACTCTGTGCCAGCAGCCGCGGTAATACAGAGGGTGCAAGCGTTAATCGGATTTACTGGGCGTAAAGCGCGCGTAGGTGGCTAATTAAGTCAAATGTGAAATCCCCGAGCTTAACTTGGGAATTGCATTCGATACTGGTTAGCTAGAGTATGGGAGAGGATGGTAGAATTCCAGGTGTAGCGGTGAAATGCGTAGAGATCTGGAGGAATACCGATGGCGAAGGCAGCCATCTGGCCTAATACTGACACTGAGGTGCGAAAGCATGGGGAGCAAACAGGATTAGATACCCTGGTAGTCCATGCCGTAAACGATGTCTACTAGCCGTTGGGGCCCTTGAGGCTTTAGTGGCGCAGCTAACGCGATAAGTAGACCGCCTGGGGAGTACGGTCGCAAGACTAAAACTCAAATGAATTGACGGGGGCCCGCACAAGCGGTGGAGCATGTGGTTTAATTCGATGCAACGCGAAGAACCTTACCTGGCCTTGACATACAGAGAACTTTCCAGAGATGGATTGGTGCCTTCGGGAACTCTGATACAGGTGCTGCATGGCTGTCGTCAGCTCGTGTCGTGAGATGTTGGGTTAAGTCCCGCAACGAGCGCAACCCTTTTCCTTATTTGCCAGCACTTTGGGTGGGAACTTTAAGGATACTGCCAGTGACAAACTGGAGGAAGGCGGGGACGACGTCAAGTCATCATGGCCCTTACGGCCAGGGCTACACACGTGCTACAATGGTCGGTACAAAGGGTTGCTACTGCGCGAGCAGATGCTAATCTCAAAAAGCCGATCGTAGTCCGGATCGCAGTCTGCAACTCGACTGCGTGAAGTCGGAATCGCTAGTAATCGCGGATCAGAATGCCGCGGTGAATACGTTCCCGGGCCTTGTACACACCGCCCGTCACACCATGGGAGTTTGTTGCACCAGAAGTAGCTAGCCTAACTGCAAAGAGGGCGGTTACCACGGTGTGGCCGATGACTGGGGTGAAGTCGTAACAAGGTAGCCGTAGGGGAACCTGCGGCTGGATCACCTCCTTAACGAAAGATTGACGATTGGTAAGAATCCACAACAAGTTGTTCTTCATGACGATGTATCTGAGGGTCTGTAGCTCAGTTGGTTAGAGCACACGCTTGATAAGCGTGGGGTCACAAGTTCAAGTCTTGTCAGACCCACCATCTGCCAGAAAACAGAAAATCAGAACATTGACTTATTGATAAGCTGGGGACTTAGCTTAGTTGGTAGAGCGCCTGCTTTGCACGCAGGAGGTCAGGAGTTCGACTCTCCTAGTCTCCACCACGTATTCGTTCGAATACGTAGTAAGCAAACGAACTGATAGCTTATAGAGCTTAGTGATTAAGTTGCGTATAATGCGCGGCATTGTTATTAATCTCTGTGATTTATCACAGTAATGCAGTCCGACGAGGATGCATTAAATCATTAACAGAATATATTTGAGTTGAAATAATTTGTTCATACTCATGAAAGAGCGGAAACGAGAGATCGCAAGATTGATTGTTGAAGTGATTGAATGAGAACTAGCGAAATTAACTGAATCAAGCGTTTTGGTATATGAATCTAATTGAAGCTGTACAGTAGTTAAATCTACGAGACGCCAACTGTATGAGAGTGATGAGTAATCATCATAATCTGTTGCTCATCCTACTTGTAGGGATGAACGACTGTTTGGGGTTGTATAGTCAAGTAATTAAGTGCATGTGGTGGATGCCTTGGCAGTCAGAGGCGAAGAAAGACGTGATAGCCTGCGAAAAGCTCCGGGGAGGCGGCAAATATCCTGTGATCCGGAGATGTCTGAATGGGGAAACCCACCGGCTATAAGGTCGGTATCATAAACTGAATACATAGGTTTATGAGGCGAACGCGGAGAAGTGAAACATCTCAGTATCCGTAGGAAAAGAAATCAATTGAGATTCCCTCAGTAGCGGCGAGCGAAAGGGGAACAGCCCATTAAGTCATATCAGTTTTAGTGGAATGCTCTGGGAAGTGCAACCATAGTGGGTGATAGTCCTGTACACGAAAGGGCTGATATGATGATGTCGAGTAGGGCGAGGCACGTGAAACCTTGTCTGAATATAGGGGGACCATCCTCTAAGGCTAAATACTCCTGACTGACCGATAGTGAACCAGTACCGTGAGGGAAAGGCGAAAAGAACCCCTGTGAGGGGAGTGAAATAGATCCTGAAACCGCATGCATACAAGCAGTGGGAGCCACTTTGTGTGGTGACTGCGTACCTTTTGTATAATGGGTCAGCGACTTATATTCAGTAGCGAGGTTAACCGAATAGGGGAGCCGTAGAGAAATCGAGTCTTAATAGGGCGTATAGTTGCTGGGTATAGACCCGAAACCGGGTGATCTATCCATGAGCAGGTTGAAGGTTGGGTAACACTAACTGGAGGACCGAACCCACTGTCGTTGAAAAGCCAGGGGATGACTTGTGGATAGGGGTGAAAGGCTAATCAAACTCGGTGATAGCTGGTTCTCCCCGAAAGCTATTTAGGTAGCGCCTCGGACGAATACCATTGGGGGTAGAGCACTGTTTCGGCTAGGGGGTCATCCCGACTTACCAAACCGATGCAAACTCCGAATACCAATGAGTACTATCCGGGAGACAGACTGCGGGTGCTAACGTCCGTAGTCAAGAGGAAAACAATCCAGACCGCCAGCTAAGGTCCCTAAATCATAGTTAAGTGGGAAACGATGTGGGAAGGCATAGACAGCTAGGAGGTTGGCTTAGAAGCAGCCACCCTTTAAAGAAAGCGTAATAGCTCACTAGTCGAGTCGGCCTGCGCGGAAGATGTAACGGGGCTAAAACTATGTACCGAAGCTGCGGATTTGCAATTTATTGCAAGTGGTAGGGGAGCGTTCTGTAAGCCGATGAAGGTGGATTGAGAAGTCTGCTGGAGGTATCAGAAGTGCGAATGCTGACGTGAGTAACGACAAAACGGGTGAAAAACCCGTTCGCTGAAAGACCAAGGGTTCCAGTCCAACGTTAATCGGGGCTGGGTGAGTCGACCCCTAAGGCGAGGCCGAGAGGCGTAGTCGATGGGAAATTGGTTAATATTCCAATACTTCAGTGTAATGCGATGAGAGGACGGAGAAGGTTAAGTCAGCCTGGCGTTGGTTGTCCAGGTGGAAGACAGTAGGCATGCATCTTAGGCAAATCCGGGGTGCTCTATGCTGAGAGTTGATAGCAAGCCAGTTTACTGGTGAAGTGGCTGATACCATACTTCCAGGAAAAGTCTCTAAGCTTCAGTTACACTGGAATCGTACCCGAAACCGACACAGGTGGTCAGGTCGAGTAGACCAAAGCGCTTGAGAGAACTCTGCTGAAGGAACTAGGCAAAATGGTACCGTAACTTCGGGAGAAGGTACGCTGCCGGCGGTGATAGGACTTGCTCCTTGAGCTGTTGGCAGCCTCAGAAACCAGGCCGCTGCAACTGTTTATTAAAAACATAGCACTCTGCAAACACGAAAGTGGACGTATAGGGTGTGATGCCTGCCCGGTGCTGGAAGGTTAATTGATGGGGTTAGCGTAAGCGAAGCTCTTGATCGAAGCCCCAGTAAACGGCGGCCGTAACTATAACGGTCCTAAGGTAGCGAAATTCCTTGTCGGGTAAGTTCCGACCTGCACGAATGGCATAATGATGGCGGCGCTGTCTCCAGCAGAGGCTCAGTGAAATCGAATTCGCCGTGAAGATGCGGTGTACCCGCGGCTAGACGGAAAGACCCCGTGAACCTTTACTGCAGCTTGACATTGAACTTTGATCTTACTTGTGTAGGATAGGTGGGAGGCTTTGAAGTGGTGACGCTAGTTGCCATGGAGCCGTCCTTGAAATACCACCCTGGTAATATTGAGGTTCTAACTCTGCTCCCTGATCGGGAGCGAGGACCATGTCTGGTGGGTAGTTTGACTGGGGCGGTCTCCTCCTAAAGAGTAACGGAGGAGTACGAAGGTGCGCTCAGCGTGGTCGGAAATCACGCGTAGAGTATAAAGGCAAAAGCGCGCTTAACTGCGAGACCCACAAGTCGAGCAGGTACGAAAGTAGGTCTTAGTGATCCGGTGGTTCTGTATGGAAGGGCCATCGCTCAACGGATAAAAGGTACTCTGGGGATAACAGGCTGATACCGCCCAAGAGTTCATATCGACGGCGGTGTTTGGCACCTCGATGTCGGCTCATCTCATCCTGGGGCTGAAGCAGGTCCCAAGGGTATGGCTGTTCGCCATTTAAAGAGGTACGCGAGCTGGGTTTAGAACGTCGTGAGACAGTTCGGTCCCTATCTACCGTGGGCGCTGGAAATTTGAGAGGATCTGCTCCTAGTACGAGAGGACCAGAGTGGACGAACCTCTGGTGTACCGGTTGTGACGCCAGTCGCATCGCCGGGTAGCTATGTTCGGAAGGGATAACCGCTGAAAGCATCTAAGCGGGAAGCCTACCTCAAGATAAGATTTCCCCGAGACTTTATGTCTCCTGAAGAGCCGTTGAAGACTACGACGTTGATAGGTTGGATGTGGAAGTGCAGTGATGCATGAAGCTGACCAATACTAATTGCTCGTGAGGCTTGACTATACAACACCCAAGCAGTTGTATATAAAGCGTCAATTGATTCACAAATAATCGAAGCAACTTGATTTAGTTCAAAAGCTAGATACAATGAACACCTTAAATTAACTCAGATATACCTGTTAATAACTCATTTGGTAGAAACCTTAGCAATATGTAAGACTAAGCAAGTATCCATAAACAGTTGTGCTGGCGACCATAGCAAGAGTGAACCACCTGATCCCTTCCCGAACTCAGAAGTGAAACCTCTTAGCGCTGATGGTAGTGTGGGGTCTCCCATGTGAGAGTAAGTCATCGCCAGCTCATTATTCCAAAAGCCCTCTGCTCACGCAGGGGGCTTTTTTTATATAACATATAAACCTTTTTTATCTTTAACGACTAATTTTTACGGCTGTATAATCTCTGATCAGTTGTGAAATGTTATACTACTCGTGTAAATATTTTTTATTCTCTGAGTCATATGCAGCAGATTCTCATAAACACATTTGTGTTGATATGGCTCAGTTTGATTTCTCCACAGCTATACGCTGTAACAGAATTAAATTTTGATCATCATCAGTATGTCAAACTTGATGTCGAATGGGATTTCTACCCCAATCAGCTGATTGATCCCACTTCTGGGTAGCGACCATCTCAGTTAACTTCCTCTAATCAGACTCTTGCTGCTGAAAAAGTTCATTTACCTAATTCTTTCCTGATCTTAACAGGTCATAAAGACCATATTGGAACTTTTCAAAAAGCCTTCAGGCTGCCTGAATCAGTCATCAATCATGCGGTTTATATTTATGTACCTTATCAGTATGGGGCTTATCGCATGTATTTCGATGGTCATCTCATGATAGAAGTAGGGCAGGTAGGCATACATGGTCAGCATCAGACCATGATGGCGCCAAAGTTGGCTTCTTTCTTTCCCTCACAGAGCGGGAAGTGACGATTACCATTCAGGCTTTAAGTTATCACCATATCCGTGGCGGGCTGGAAAACAGCATGTTTATTGGCTTTAACCAGCCTATTGTGGATAAGTTTTATGATCAGGTAATTCCTTTAAGTGTGATCAGTGGCGTTCTGCTGATGATTGGCTGCTTTATGGTGTTCTTTGCAGTATTTCGCAGCCTTAAAACGCAAGCAGGTAATTTGCTGCTGTTTCTAGGGTTATTTATTCTGTGCTTGAGCCTGCGTAGCTTCTTTGCAGTCCCATTCATTTATACTTTATTCACGAATATTTCCTGGGTATGAGGCACACGATTTGAGTATTTACTGACTGAATTGGCGACTCTGTTCTTCTTGATTTATACCTATTTATTGCCGTATCGACTGTTAAATCCTTATTTATAGGACTTACGCATTGACGGATTCAAAAAAGTATTAAAATACTTTATAAAGTATCTGTGATTAGACGAATTAAACATGCTTCTACAGCAACTTGTACATTACCCATTTATATGGGCTTTCTCATGACAGAACCGAACTCTATTAGCTGCACACAACTTGCCGAGACTTATAATATCTCGCATGATAGTGTAAATCGCTTTCTAGAGCGTGAAGACTACACACCTCACGACCTATATCAAGAATCAATTCAACATATTGATAATAATAAACTTATAGTCAGTATTGATGATACTGTTTTAGATAAACCATATAGTCAACATATGGACTTGGTTAGCTATTTTTGGTCAGGCAAACACCACCGATCCGTCAAGGGTATTAATCTCATTACCTTGTATGCGACAGATCAAAATGGTCAAAATATTCCAATTAATTTCCGAATTTATGACAAATCTGAAAGTAAAACCAAGAATGATTACTTTATGGATATGTTAAGTGAAGTACTCAATTGGGGTGCAAAGATTCAATTTATTACAGGTGATAGTTGGTATTCATCGACTGGAAATCTAAAAACCATAAGAAAATATGGTATTCGATTTATGTTTGGTATCGACTGTAACCGTAAGGTTTCCCCAGAAAAAGGACAATGGTTTCAACTGCGTTTATTGCCAGATTTCCATCAGGGTCAAGTGGTCTGGCTCAAAGATTTTGGCTTTGTACAATTATTTAAGACTCAGTTAAAAGAACAGCAGAGGTTTTATATTGTGCATCAAGATGAAGATGATTTATTGTCCTTTGAAGGTTTTCATGAATTACATTCAAGTCATTGGAAAATAGAGCAATATCACCGGGTGATTAAACAGGTTTGTCATATTGAAAAGTTTCAAGTAAGACGATCTAAACTGATTTTGAATCATATTTTTTCAGCCTTGATGGCCTACGTTGAGATACAAAAGAACCAGTTTGAGCGGATCTTTGAAAATGTATATCGTTGGCAGAAGAAATTATTTAGACCAGTTATCAAAAACTTCATTGATGACTTTATTCTCGATAAAAATCATCTGCTACCACAGAGAATCTATAAATAATAGTGCGTAAGTCCTAATTTATTAAAAATCACAGCTTTGTTAATTAGTATCAATGTGGCTGTGACCCTGTTTAAGCTGCCTTATATCTTCCAGAGCTTCTTTTTCCAAAGCTTTAGTATTGCAGTACTGGTTTTTATTAATCTGCTTTATGGCGCTTACCGCATGCACAAATCACATGTGCGTTATTCCAAGATCAATTCTATTGCGGTGGTGCTGGTCTGCCTGACCTTTCTGTATGACTATTTACTTGCGCTTAAGGTAATTGATTCAGTTGAAATTGCATTTTATACCTCCTGTGCCTATTTTATTTTAATTACCTTTCAGCCCAGCCGTGATTATGCGTTGCAAAGTATTAATACCGAGTTGTTAAACAAGCAGCTTTTGCGACTGAATAAAGAACTTGATCAGAAGGTTCAGGACCGTACGCGTGATATCACCTTGCTCAATGAGAAACTCGCGCAGCAGGTGAGGCTGGATTCGCTGACAGGTGCCTATAATCGCTTTGCCTTAAATGAACAGCTTCAGCAGCAATATGAGCATGCGATAGCAAACCAATCTTCGCTGGCTGTTTATATGATCGATGTGGATTATTTTAAAAACTATAATGACTATTATGGCCATCTCAAAGGTGACTATATTTTAAAAACACTGGTTCAAACTATTCAGCAAATATTGCCTGAAAATGACTTTCTGGCCCGTTATGGGGGTGAGGAATTTGCGGTTTTACTGGCAGATATTTCCTGGCAGGAAGCCGAAGCTTTTGCCGAGCAACTTTGTGAGGTCATCCGTAAGCTCAATTTGGAACATGCCAATCGTGGGGATGACAAGTCCTGGATCAGTATCAGTGTTGGGGCAGCGATTATGGATGCTGAACATATCTATAGAAATGTTGACCGTTTACTGAAAACAGCTGATCAGCAGTTGTATCAGGCGAAAGTTCTTCGCGATTCAGCCTGTATTAAATAATAAAAAATCCAATCAATACATCAGCTATCTTTACCTGATCAAGTTATATCCGCTTACGATTCCTTTACTTTTTTATTATTTTAGCCGCTTTCCGGAATGCTAAATTGGTACTTATCTGAATGAAATTAGCATGAAGAATAACAATGAAACAGACTCAACTAGCAGCAATTTTATTATTAGGCTTGGGTTCCTATAGCCTGACCGCCTGTGCCCAAGACAAGACTTCATCACCGGCAGCTGGGCAATCCGCTGCCAAAACCACACAGCAAGCCTATAAAGTCGAAGAATTTACGCAGTTGAATGAGCCATGGGCACTGACTGAGCTGCCAGATCAGCGTTTACTGATTACCGAAAGATCAGGAAAATTAAAATTATTTAATCCAGCCAATCGCAGTACTCAAACTGTTCAGGGTATTCCTCAAGTGGCCTATGGCGGACAAGGTGGCTTAGGCGATATCGCTCTCCATCCTGACTTTGCCAAGAATCAGTGGGTATATCTCAGTTATGCCGAACAGGGGCAGGGTGGCTATGGTGCAGTCGTGGTTCGTGGCAAGCTCGATCTCACCAAGAGCACGCCACAGCTCACTCAGATCAAAAAAATCTGGACCCAGGTACCGAAATTTTCTTCCGGAAAGGGTCATTATGGGCACCGGATTATCTTTGGCTCAGATAACAAACTCTGGATCAGTTCGGGTGAACGTCAGCAATTTAATCCAGCTCAGGACATGAAATCCAATGCCGGCAAGATTATTCGTCTGAATGATGATGGTTCAATTCCTTCCGATAATCCATTCATGAACCAAGGTGAAATTGCTAAACAGGTCTGGAGTCTGGGACACCGTAATCCTCTCGGTTTGGCATTTGATCCACAAGGGCAACTTTGGGTGATTGAAATGGGTCCTAAAGGTGGTGATGAGCTGAATAAAGTGATGAAAGGCAAAAATTATGGCTATCCGATCGTCTCCAATGGGGATCATTATGATGGCAAGCCGATTCCAGATCACAGTACCCGACCAGAGTTTGAAGCACCAGCACTAGATTGGACTCCAGTAATTTCTCCTTCAGACTTGCTATTCTATACTGGCAATAGCTTTCCTCAATGGAAAAATAAAGCCATTGCTACAGGTCTGTCTTCTCAGGCAATGATCGTGATTGATACTATTCAAAGCCCTGTTAAAGAAATACAGCGACTGGATATGAAAGAGCGGATTCGTGGTGCGATTCAGGCCAAAGATGGCTCACTCTGGGTGATTGAAGATGGTCCAAAAGCCAAGTTGCTTAAGATGACCGCCCCTCAGTAAAAAGCTAAATAGTTAATATCAGAATGAAAGAAAAAGGCCCCAACTCCTGTGAGGGCCTTTTCAAATTTAGCTCAGATACCTTTCCTCCGGTATCAATCAGCATCCTGCCGATGTTTTATTCTTGTTTTTGCAAGACTTCCTGTCTTGGTATGCACTCAATATAGCCTGAGTCAGAAAGACCGAGTAGAGGCATTGACCGCATCTGCTGTAGGCCAGAGGCGACAAGGTCACTTGAAAATATTTATCCAATTAATTCCAGAGTTCTCAGGATAATTTTGCGATATGGTAGAGATAGAAGACCTTATTAAAGCTCATCTCTCTATTCAATAAAATAATAAAAAGAAGAAGCACATGCCTACCGTTCAAATTGAAGTCCGGCAGCAGTATTCCCAGGCTGATGAAGAGCGGTTACTCGACAGCGTATTTCAATGTGTGAAAAATGCGTTTCAGCTGCCTGACTATGACCGTAATATCCGGCTGGTGGTACATGAAGCCCATCGTTTTCAGTATATGACTCATCTGACCCAGCCTGAATACTTTACCTTGATCGGTATTGACTGCTTCGCTGGCCGGAGTCTGGAGACCAAGCGCAAACTGTATCAGCAGATTGTGTAGAAAGCTTGGGAAAACTGGGCATTCCGCCTGATCATATCCTGATTCATCTGTGAGAAAGTCCATGGGAAAACTGGGGGATCCGAGGCGGACAAGCAGCCTGTGATATCAATTTAGGCTTTAATGTAGAGATCTGATTTTTTGAAGAAAAATACCAGATTTTAAATGCAAAAAAGCCCCAACATCCTGTTGAGGCTTTTCTGGATTTGCTTCTCAGATCTGACTCCTGTCTGACCTGTCAACGTCCTGTTACTCTGCGCTTTTTATTGTTGTTGTATCGCTTTGCAGACTTCCTGTCTGTCTATGAATCAAACTATAGCCTTGAACTGAAAGTGAGAATAGCCGACAAATTCTGCGCTGCCTGTAGGCTAAAGCGCACATCGCTGTCGTCTTCAGGCACTGACATACTGGATCAGCTTATCTACGACATCTCTGAGTGTTTTATTGTCGAATTCATTTCCTTCAAAGCTGTAGTCTTTATTGCGACTAAAAATGTCTCGCAGCTCTACAATCGCATTGGTATCCACCATACCGAGCTGAGTGCCGACCTGGCGGATCTGATCAATGGAACGTGAGCCATTAGTGACGCCATAACCTATATAGGCTGCCGGCTTGCCTTGCCATTCCTTGGCCAGATAATCCAGCGCATTTTTTAATGCCGGGCTATAGCCATGGTTATATTCGGGACTGATAAAAATAAATGCATCCGCAAGGGCAATAAAGTCAGCCCATTCCTGCTGTTTCGGCTGATCATAAATACCGGTCAATGGGGGATGAGAACCAGCAAAAAGCGGAAGATCCCATTCTTTTAAGTCGACAAGTTCGGTTTCAAGCGTGCTAAAACCATATTTTTTAATTTCCTGTAGTACCCAATGTGCGACCTTAATTGCTGTACGTCCTTCACGCACACTGCCAACCACAATATAAATTTTCATATCTTTCCCTTTCTTATCGCATTCTCATCAAATTAAATTAATCAGATTTCTGAACAGAGACTAGAGAGGATTTGTATCCAGAAACTAAAAAAGCTCCCGAAGGAGCTCTTTTAAATCATGTGATTAGCTGAAATTACATCAGCTTCACACCTTGCTGGCCAGCCGGAGTGACTTTGAAGATTTCGACTTCAAAGGTGATGTTTTTACCTGCAAGTGGATGATTAAAGTCCACTTCAGTGATGTCATCATTCACGGATCTTACCACGCCATACAAAGTCGATTTGGCCTTGTCTTCAAACTCGATCATATGACCTTCAATCGGACGTTCGCCGAATTTCACCGTATCAAATTTTTGGACATTTTCAGGATTCCACGGACCAAAAGCATCTTCGGGCGGAAGGCTGACAGTACGACGGTCACCAGCACGCAAGCCCATTAAAGCTTTTTCAAAACCTGGTAATAGGTTGCCATCACCAATGGTCAGGCTTACCGGTTCTTCACGGCTACGGGTATTGTCAATTTCTACGCCACTTTCGATCGCGACAGAAAAATGAAGCTCGACTTTAGAGCCGTCTTTAACACGAGTTTCCTCGTTAGGATTAATAAAATCAGTCATGTTGCGCCTGTGCACGTTGAATTCGGTGTTTTTCCAGGAAAAACGTATCAATCAGCAGCAGAATCGTACCTAAAGTAATGGCACTATCCGCAATATTAAAAGCAGGGAAGTGGCTGTTCTGATAATAGACATGAATAAAGTCGACCACATAACCTAAAGAAATGCGGTCAATCAGGTTACCAATAGCACCACCCAGAATCAGGGCAACTGCTAGTGGCAAGACTTTCATGCTCTTTGGCATACGCATCAGCCAGAACACGAAAACCACAGACACTAAACCTGCAAGAGAGGTAAAGAAATAGCGTTGCCAGCCACCAGCATCGGACAAGAAACTAAAGGCAGCGCCATAGTTATGTAATAGTGTCCAATTTAAAAAGGGCAGGACGGGCACCGGATCTGCATATTCCAGATGTGTTACCGCAATCCATTTGGTCCATTGATCTAGAATGATCGCCAGAATAGCCAGTCCGATCCACCACAAATTGTGAGGATAGAACTGGAACAGACCCTTTTTCTGCTGTGGGTTAGGCATATTTTCTCTCTTCACCTTGGCCGCTCGGGAGGTTAATGATACAACGACCGCATAGTCCTGGATGTGAGGCATGTGTATTCACATCAGGAAGCACATGCCAGCAGCGTACACATTTCTCGCCATCTGCCGCAGATACTTTTACGCGTAGGCCTTCAAGTTCAGCGTCATTGCCTTGAGCAGCATCAAACGGATTCACGATTACCTGAGAAGTGATCAGAACGAAACGCAGCTCATCACCCAGACGGTCTAGAACAGCTTTCAGTTCATCATTGGCCCACAGCTCAACTTTGGCAGACAGGTTTGAACCCACTAGTTTCTCGTTACGCGCATTTTCAATGTGCTTGTTGACCGCAGATTTGACTGCAATCAGGGTTTGCCAGTCTGCTTCAGACAACAGGTTTTCTTGTGCTGAGACTGGAATATCGTACCATTCAGCAGTGAACACATATTTCTCGCTTTGACCTGGAATTAGTGGCCATGCTTCTTGAGCGGTGAAGCTCAGGATTGGTGCCATCCAGCGTACAAAGGCTTGTACCAGATGATATAGCGCAGTTTGCGCAGAATGACGTGCCTGCGAGTCTGCTTTAGTGGTGTACTGACGGTCTTTGATGATGTCTAAGTAGAAACCACCGAGGTCGTTAATACAGAAGTTGGTCAAGGCATTGGTCACGATATGGAAGTTCATATCTTCATATGCTTTCTTGATGGTTTCCTGTACATCATTCGCGCGTTGCAGGATGTATTGATCCAGTGCAATCAGTTGATCTACAGGTAGAGCATCAGTTGCCGGGTTGAAACCATTCAGGTTTGCCAACAAGAAACGCAGGGTATTACGGATACGACGATAACCATCTGACGCACGGTTAAAGATTTCTTTACCTGCGGTCATTTCATAACGGTAATCTGCTGAAGCGATCCAGAAACGCAGGCCGTCTGCACCCATGTTCTTGATAATGTCTTGCGGAGTAATGATATTACCCAGCGATTTCGACATCTTGCGGCCTTTCTCATCGACCACGAAACCGTGAGTCAGCAGACCTTTGTATGGCGCACGTTGATTGATTGCCATAGAGGTCAATAATGAAGACTGGAACCAGCCACGGTGCTGGTCAGAACCTTCAAGATATAAATCAGCTGGATCGGTCAATTCTTCACGGTCACGCAGCACTGCATAGTGGGTTGTACCAGAGTCAAACCATACATCTAAGGTATCGCGAACCGCGTTGTACTGCTCAGCATCATCACCGATGAAGTCTTTAGCTTCACGGTTATACCAGGCATCAATACCTTCCTGTTCGATCAGTTTCGCGACTTCTTCGATCAGTTCAGGTGTACGAGGATGCAATTCATTGGTGTCTTTATGCACGAAGAATGGAATTGGTACACCCCAGGTACGTTGACGTGAGATACACCAGTCCGGACGGCCTTCGATCATCGCCTGGATACGGTTTTTACCCCAATCCGGTACAAAGCTGATGTCATTTTCAATGGCATTCAACGCACCCTGACGCAGACCTTTTTCATCCATGCTGATGAACCATTGTGGGGTCGCACGGAAGATAATCGGAGTTTTATGACGCCAGCAGTGCGGGTAGCTATGCTTGATAGGCTTATGTGCCCATAGCTTGTTAGCTTCGCCAAGTGCCGCAATAATTTGGGGATTGGCCTTGTAGATGTGCTCGCCTGCAAATAGTGGTGAAGTCGGTAAATACACACCATTACCGCCCACTGGATTATCTACTTTCAGGTTATACAGCAGACCAACTTTATAGTCGTCCACACCATGGCCAGGCGCAGTATGTACAGCACCGGTACCGCTGGTTGCGATGACGTGTTCACCCAGAATCACTGGCACTTGACGCTCAGCAATTAGAGGATGTTGCAGTACCAGATTCTCAAGTTTCGCACCGGTAAAATCAGCAATCACTTCAACCGCATTAAAGCCATAACGCTCAGTTGCAGATTCAACCAGATCTTTAGCCAGAATAAAGTTTTGTGCAGCTTTATCTTCACCACGTGCTTTAACCAGTTGGTATTCAATTTCAGCATGCAGGGCAACCGCCTGGTTCGCAGGAAGTGTCCAAGGCGTTGTGGTCCAGATCACGATATCAGTTGAGTCTTTAACTTCAACACCTAAACGTGCAGACAGATCCGCCAGATCAACCACGGTGAAACCCACGTCGATTGCATCTGATTTTTTATCTTCATATTCAACTTCAGCTTCAGCCAGTGCTGAACCACAGTCCAGACACCAGTTCACCGGTTTAAGACCTGGCTGGATATGGCCATTTTTCGCGATTTCACCGAGTGAACGTACAATGTTGGCTTCCTGCTTGAAGTTCATGGTGAGGTAAGGATTGCTCCAGTCGCCAAACACACCCATACGGATGAAGTCTTTTTTCTGTAGCTCAACCTGGCTCAATGCATATTCGCGGCAAGCTTTACGGAAAGTAGGTGCATCCACTTTGACACCAACCTTACCGACTTTTTCTTCAACTTTGAGTTCAATTGGAAGACCGTGACAATCCCAGCCCGGTACATAAGGCGCATCAAAACCGTCCATGATGCGGCTTTTAATGATGATGTCTTTAAGTACCTTGTTGACTGCATGACCTAGGTGAATCTGGCCATTGGCATATGGAGGGCCGTCATGAAGCACGTATTTTTTCTTGCCAATTCGCGATGCACGAATCTGCTGATAAATGTCATCGGCATACCACTCTTCTAACCATTTCGCTTCACGTACTGCCAGATTTGCTTTCATTGCAAAGTCAGTACCTGGGAGGTTCAGCGTGGCTTTATAATCCACTGCATTTTCAGGAGTTTGCTTATCGCTCATGCAAGTTGTCTTCCAATTTAATCAGTCATTAGACTGACACGTTTTACAATAAAAATACGGGACATTAAAAGGGAAATGTGGGGTGTTTTCGACGAAACTCAAGCAGTTTCTCAACATCATCATCAATTCCGGCCTTTAACGCTTCAAGCGAAGGATAATCTTTTTCGCCATGCAGATAATTCAAGAAGGTTACCCGCATTAACAGGCCATACAGATTAGCAGAAACATCAGGAAAATGTACTTCTAATCGCCATTCCGGATGAGTCTGTTTGATCGCAGGGCGGGTACCCACATGACCGGCACCAAACAGGCTGCCCTGATCATAGCCGGCAACACCCGGCTGTTCAGGATTTTCCTGCTGAACCTTGGCGCTGAGTGATCCGGTTTCACAGACTACCTCAACTCCATAAATGCCCTGCAGACAGGGTTTATGCCGGTTTAACCGGACATTAATGGTCGGGAAATCAATGGTACGGCCAATCTGGTCGCCGTATTGCACCCGGCCGGTAATACTATAAGGACGTCCCAGTAATTTGGCTGCCAGAGCCAGGTCGCCCGCTTGCAGGGTCTGACGGATGCGGGTAGAACTGACCCGTTCACCATCTAACGCAATAGTATGCAGGTTGGTGACCTTAAATCCGTAATCTCGCAGGAATTCACTATTGCCCTGACGGTTTTTACCAAAGTGAAAATCATCTCCCAAGACCAGATGTGCTGCATTCAGTTTATCTTTCAGAATGTCGGCAAAGGCTTCGGCACTCAGGCTTCGGAAATGATGATCAAACTTGGCGACCGCAATATAGTCCACACCCAGTTCACTTAGATATTCTACCTTTTCACGCAAAGAAGAAATACGTGGGGGTGCTTCATAACCTTTAAAAAATTCAAGCGGTTGTGGCTCGAAGATCATCACAACAGTTTTTAGTTGTTCAGCTTCTGCAACAGCTTTTAACTGTTTGATCATGGCCTGATGACCCAGATGCACGCCGTCAAAATTACCAATTGTAACGGCGGTTTTTGGCAATTCAAAATGTGACGCTAAAGCATTGAGACGGAGCAGCTGCATAGGTGAAATCAGGGAATTGAAAAATAGGAAAGGCTATATATTGCCATAATCTCAACGATTCGTCTTGTTGTTGTGTTTTTATGCAAAAAAATTATTGAAAAATCACGAAACACATCAAGAAGAAAGTGTGCCATTCAAGAATCTTCTGTGGTTATTTAAGTGAAAGATCTGCAAAATAGAAATCTAAAAACCCGCTTTTCATTGCCCGGATTTTGCTTTCTAATGTCACGGTTTCCTCAGTCTCGGGTAGTTTGCATGTCAGATTCGGCACTCATTATGGCATTGGCCAGTGAATCCAAAGGTTTGTTCGAAGCAGAAGGTGTGGAAGTCCACTATAGTGGCATCGGCAAGGTGAATGCTGCTTTTAAGGCTTTTGAAGTGATTCAGAAAACTGGCTGCAAGACCCTGATTAATCTCGGCACCGCAGGCAGTTCCCATTTCAAAGCGCATGAATTGGTCGAAGTTAAGCGTTTTGTACAACGTGATATGGATGTTTCACCACTAGGATTTGAAGTTGGTATTACCCCGATGGATGATCATTTGCCAGGCGCAATTGATCTGGAACCGTTTTTTGCCCATTTACCGAAAGGAATTTGTGGAACAGGGGACAGCTTTGAAACAGGCTTGCCGAAAGTGGCTTGTCAGCTGGTGGATATGGAAGGCTATGCGCTGGCCAAGGTATGCAGAAAATTGGATGTGCGCCTAATTTCAGTTAAATATATTACTGACGGTGCAGATGATAGTGCTCATTTGGACTGGGAAGAGAATCTGCTGCTAGGTGCGCAGAAATTATTGAATTTATATCAAACGTTAAAATAATAACAAAGGGTGAGAGAAGGGGTCGGCGACCATAAAATTTATGGTCGTATGCCAAATGCTTTTTGCGTTGACCTATTTTTCTTGTGTACGCGGAAGTACGCCGTACAGCATCATATGTACAGTATGCTGGATAATCCGTTGTTGCATGCTGCGGTTACGCAAGGTCTTACCTGTTACCATTTCCATCTGAGTCGCGAAATCTGCATAGTTTTGGGTCACGGCCCAGATATTCAGAATCAGCAGTTCAGGATCGATATCTTTAGAAATCTTGCCTTGTTCCTGCCAGTTTGAAATCACTTTGGCTTTACGCTTGACCAGTTTTTTCAATGGACCTTTTAAGATTTCTAAAATGTGCGGCGCACCCTGAATCACTTCCAGAGCGAACAGGCGTGAAGCTTTAGGCTGGGTACGCGATACTTCAATTTTTTGCATCAAATAATTGGTAATCGCTTCTTCAGGCTCAAGATCAGCTTCTAGCATTTGTAAAGGTGCCAGCCATTTTTGTAGAACGGTCGTTAAAACCTCTACATAGAGCGCCTCTTTATTTTCATAATAATAGAAAATATTCGACTTATGCATTTCTGCAATTTGTGCGATCTCATCTAAACTCGCCCCATTAAAACCGTATAGGGAAAAAACATCGAGTGCAGCATTCAGCAGCTGGTTGCGTTTTTGAGTACTCTTTTTTTGTTCCATCAGCAAATATTAAAAACAATTAAAAAAGGGAATTTTTAATTGTACGTCAAATCATCAGATTTGTGCATCAAGTCAGGCGCTAATTTTATGAATAATGATGATTTATTCTTTAGATTAAAGATACAATTAGTATCGGTTTAAGGCAGAGGAATTAAAAACCAAGCTTTTGAAAAGGTTGATTATTTTTTAAGTACTAATTATTACCTTGAGGCATCATAAAGTTAAAATAAAATTAATGAATGAAGTTGAAATTTTGCCAATTGCTGAATAAATAATCAGTGAGAAAGATATTCTCTTGATTCGAAATAAGGAATCCAGAATAAACAGCTATTCTGGTTTCCCTCACATTTCAGGTTGCCAGAACGGCATTCAGAACCTGCTGTTCAAGTTCGGCGAATTTCACATTCTTTTGTCGTGGACGTGGCAGATCAACTTTGAACTCTTTGGCAATATGGCCTTTATCCAGCAGGATAATCCGGTCAGCCAGTTGTACGGCTTCACTCACGTCATGGGTGACCAGAATCGCGGTAAAGCCCTGTTCAGTCCATAATTTTTCAATCAGGTTCTGCATATCCAGACGGGTCAAGGCATCCAGTGCACCGAGTGGTTCATCTAGCAATAAAATACGCGGCTTATGTGATAAGGCGCGTGCCAGGGCAGTACGCTGACGCTGACCACCAGACAGTTGTGAAGGCCAGAGCCCGGCTTTCTCTTTTAAGCCGACTTTCTCCAGCATTTGTGAAGCATTGTCATGCCGGTCTTTTGGTAGGCCGAGTTGCACATTCTGTTCGATGCTCCGCCATGGCAATAAACGCGGATCCTGAAACATCACACGGATATCATCAGCGGTAATGCCTTCACGGATATGACGCGCAGACTTGAATTTAATTTCGCCATAGCTCTGTTTTTCAAGATCGGCAATCAGACGGAGCAGGGTACTTTTACCACAGCCACTACGTCCAACAATCACCAGAAATTCACCCGGCTGAATATGCAGGTCCAGATCTTCCAGTACCTTCACTGAGCCATAGAACTTGTGCAGCTGTTCAATAATAATTTCAGCACCCGCAACGGCATTGGGATTGATATCGGTTGCAGCAGGCTCCTGCACTGCAGTCGAATCATTGGCAAGACGCCCTAAGCTGAGATCAGTCATCACATGCTCCTTAATATTTTTTCAATTATTTTTGATAGCCAGCATGCCAGCGCAGCAGGAATCGTTCGAAGGCTACAGCCAGGACATCTGCCAGTTTACCGAGCAGGGCATACAGTAAAATACCTACCAGTACGATATCGGTTTGCAGGAATTCACGCGCGTTCATGGTCATATAACCGATACCGGACTGGGCAGAAATCGTTTCCGCCACAATCAGCAGTACCCAGACCAGACCGAGTGAAAAGCGTAGACCGACCAGAATTGAAGGCATTGCCCCTGGCAGGATGATTTCTTTATAAAGCTGCCAGCGAGTCAGACCATAGCTTTTGCCCATCTCGATCAGCTGTGGATCGACTGAACGAATCCCATGATAGGTATTGATATAAATCGGGAAAAACACACCAATGGCCACCAGAAACAGCTTGGCTGATTCATCAATCCCGAACCAGAGAATCACCAGTGGAATTAAGGCCAAAGCCGGAATATTACGGATCATCTGTAAGGTGGTATCCAGCAGGGTAGAAGCCGTTTTGGATGAGCCATTGAGTAGACCCAAAATTAGCCCTAGGCCACCGCCTACTAACAAACCACTGAAGGCACGACCAGCACTGACTTTGACATGTGTCCAAAGCTCACCACTAAGCAGTAAATTCCAGAACGCGATGACTACGGCACTCGGTGCAGGCAAAATGCGGCTTTCCAGCAAACCGGTACTTGACGCGATTTGCCAGAGTAGAATTAATCCGACAGGAACTAACCAAGGCAGCAAACGCTGCCCAAGCTGTGTTCCACGTGAAACCTTCTTTTCTGCGAGGGTTTCAACTGAAACGACTTTCGACATTAAGCTGGCTCCTGAACACTCTCAGCCTTCTTGTTCTCATCTGGAGTGTAGTTATTTGCCACAATCTCACCGAATGGACCAGTCAAGTTTGGCTGAGCCAGTTTTTGTTGAGTTTCTAATGGAAGCAATGGGAATACCAGTTCCGCAAAACGGATCGATTCTTCCAGATGTGGGTAGCCTGAGAAAATGAAGGTATCGATACCTAGATCAGCATATTCCTGAATACGTGCTGCCACAGTTTCTGGATCACCTACAAGCGCTGTACCTGCACCACCACGTACCAGACCTACACCTGCCCACAGGTTCGGAGACACTTCGAGTTTGCTACGGTCGCCATTGTGCAGCTCAGCCATACGACGTTGGCCGACAGAGTCCATTTGCTTGAATTTCGCTTGTGCAGCAGCAATGGTGGCATCATCCACATACTGGATGAGCTCGTCTGCTGCTCTCCATGCTTCTTCATTGGTTTCACGCACGATCACATGCAGACGGATACCGTAGCTCAGCTTGCGACCTTTCGCTTCCGCTTTGGCACGGACATTTTCAATTTTTTCTTTGACTGCTGCAGGCGGTTCACCCCAAGTCAGGTAAGTGTCGACCTGATCAGTGGCCAGTTCAACGGCTGCATCTGAAGAACCACCGAACCAGAGTGGTGGATATGGTTTTTGAACTGGTGGATAAAGCAGTTTGGCCTCGTCCACACTTAAGCGTTCACCATGGAAAGTGAAGCTTTTGCCTGTATGTGAACGGGTCAGGATTTCACGCCAGATGGTGGTGTATTCAGCCGCAGTCTTGTAGCGTATTGCATGATCTTCATAAACGCCGTCACCTTTTAGTTCTTGCTCATCACCACCCGTCACCAGGTTCAGCAATATACGGCCACCAGATAGACGGTCAAAGGTTGCAGCCATACGTGCAGTCAGGGCGGGCGTAGTAACACCTGGACGCAGCGCGACGAGGAATTTCAGTTTTTTAGTGGCATCAATCAGGCTGGCTGCAGTTAACCATGGATCTTCACATGAACGGCCAGTCGGGATTAATACACCTTCATAACCAAGATTGTCGACCGCAACCGCAATCTGCTTCATGTAGGCATGATCTACAACACGTGCGCCCTTGCTGGTGCCTAAGTAACGACTGTCGCCATGAGTGGGGATAAACCAGAAAATTTTCATGTAATATTCCTTAAATTAAATGATCTTGTTTGCTCATCAATGTGTGGCCGCTGGCGACCAGATCTGTTGCTGGACGCTGATGGTTTTGGGAATCAGTTGAACCTGCTGGAAGAGATCGGCAATATTCTGTTGGGCTTTGATCACTTCCGTCGTTAATGGTTGTACCGGCGAAGGTTTAAGACGACGCTCAAATGCAATCTTCGCTACATCCGGTTTCAGACCGGTACTTTTCTGATAAATATCTAGGGCTACAGCCTGGTTTTTAAGAATCCACTGGTCAGATGCATTTAAAGCCTGGATAAACTTGCCGGGACTATCCGGATGCTTCTGAATAAATTCGGGATTGCCGATGTAAAAGGAATAGGTTTGCGGAAAATCACTGGATTCAATCAGTATCTTAACCTGGCTGTCGAACTCGGCTGCACCCAGGAAGGGATCCCAGATTGCCCAGGCATCAATGGCTTTTTTATCAAAAGCAGCACGTGCATCCGCAGGGGGAAGCCAAACGGCTTGAATCTCTGACCAGCTTAAGCCGGCTTTTTCCAGGGTTTTGGCCAGAAGTTCATGCGCGCTCGAACCTTTCTGAACCGCAATCCGCTTTCCTTTCAACTGTTGAATGTTTTGAATAGCACTGTCTTTCGGCAAGACCACAGCTAAAGAATTCCCCGCCACTTTTTCAAAGGCCACATAGCTCAGGGCTTTATCTGCCGCCTGTGCAAAAATAGGTGGGGTATTTCCCACATAGCCATAATCCACTGCCCCGACTGCCAGTGCTTCCAGCATTTGTGGGCCTGCCGGAAACTCTTTCCATTCAATTTTGGCATTGGGAAATTGTTGTTCTAATAGCTTTTCATCGCGTGCCACCAGCAGATTTAAGGCTGATTTTTGAAAGCCAATTGCAATGCTTTGTACCTGTTGTGCTGCTTTGGTGTCTGCAGCAGTCGTTTGTTGTGGTTCCTGTTTATGGCAGCCAGTCAGACTAAAGCTCAATAGCGCTAAGCTGATATAAGAAACTGTTTTTATATGACTCATCTTTATTCTCGAATTATTCTGCTGTTATTTAATAATTGCTGCATCAATATTCAGCTTTTGTGGAATCAGCTGCTGCGCATAAAACGCATCGGCGACTTGTTGCTGTTTTTGAATCACGTCAGTCGTGAGAGGTTGAACACCGAAGCCCATGCGTGAAATAGACGTTTTCAATACATCAAATGCTAGGCCTGTCGGTTTTTCCAGAAGTTTGGCGGCTTCATCCTGATGAGCAGAGACCCACTCAGTGGTCAGATTGAGTTCATTCACGACAGCTTCAATAATCTGTGGGTTGGCTTCAGCAAACTTGCGATCTGCCAGATAGAACTGATGGTTACTGACGATGTTCTCACCCGTTGCGATGACACGCGCACCAATCTGATGTTCTGCTGCAGCGAAGAATGGGTCCCAGATCACCCAGGCATCGACAGCACCGCGTTCAAAAGCGGCACGGGCATCAGAAGGTGGCAGGTAAACTACTTCGATATCGCTGAGTTTCAGATTATTGGCTTCAAGGACTTTGAGTAGTAAGTAATGAACATTTGAGCCTTTATTTAAGGCAATACGTTTGCCTTTCAGATCCTGTACAGATTGAATTTTCGAGTCTTTTTGTACGATTAGCGCTTCAGCTTTCGGTGCTTCAGGCTGATTGGCCACATAGACCAGATTTGAATTCGCTGCTTGAGCAAAAATCGGTGGCGCTTCACCGGCTTCACCAAAAGATACGCTGCCGACATTCAAGCCTTCAAGCAACTGAGGACCAGCCGGGAATTCAACCCATTTCACATTCACGCCTTTTTCTTTTAATGACGTTTCTAAGGTGCCACGTTCTTTTAAGATCGGCAGTACGCCATATTTCTGGAAACCAATATTCAGGGTCACGGCTTCTTGTTTTTTGCCACAGCCAGAAAGCATCATCACGCCAGCCACCGCAGCACTAAGGACCGCAGTTTTTGTGAATAATTGAATGTGTGATTGGCGCATGAATCAGAACTCCTGAAAATTTAGAAATGTGAAATGAAGAACTTAGGCATACGCTAAAGCTTTTTACTTTTCTAAAAAAATAACTATTCAGGAATTTCTAATGAATAAAAAAGATAAATAAAAAAGTGCAAAACTTATGCAGGAAAGTGATTTACACATTAATTTAGGAAGAAAGAGTAATTAATATAAGATAATGAAATATAAAATTATTTATTCTAAATAAAGTGGCCAGATATGCTTATTAGAAAATCAGCAATAGGATTTTTATACTGAATACAGGTTTTATGAATATCGTTATCTAAAATAGAGATATGAGAGCTAATAAAAAGTCACTTTAAAGTGACTTTTTACAGACAATTGAATTGCGCTGATAATTATAAAAAGCCTGTCGGGCATCGGGCAAATCATCTACTGATGCCGGTTCAAAGCCCTGTTCCAGAAACCAGTGTGCGGTACGGGTGGTTAGAATAAACAGTTGCTGAATACCCAGACTTTTGGCCTTATCTTCCAGATAATGCAGAATCTGGCTACCGCGGTTGGATTGACGGTAACTTGGATCTACTGCAACGCAGGCGATTTCTGCAGAACGCAGTTCATTGCCCGTAGTTGGAATCGGATACAGGGCAGCACAGGCCAGAATCATGCCATCACGCTCAATTACGGCGAACTGGTCAATTTCATTTTCCAGACGCTCCCGCGAACGGTAAACCAGAATACCTTCTTCTTCCATGGGGCGGAGCAAACGGATCAAGCCACCGACATCTTGAATGTCGGCCATACGCACTTCTTCATAATGCGCATCGGTGATCATGGTGCCGGAACCATCCCGGGTGAACAGTTCTTCCAGCAAGGCGCCGTCATAGGTATACGAAATCAGGTGAACGCGATTGACGCCATTTCGGGACGCTTCCTGAGCGGCCTTGAGCTGGAGCCGAATTTCAATATCCTGTTCATCAGAAAGAATATAGTCATCCAGTTGCTGTGGGGTTACTTCCCGTTTTAACTGACCCTTACTGTCGAGCAGACCATGCTGTCGACCCAAGATAATCAGTTTATCGGCTTTGAGACGAGTCGCAGTTTTGGTTGCGACTTCTTCAGCTAGAAGGTTAAAAACTTCACCTGTGGTTGAATAGCCGGTCGGACCGAGAATCACAATATTATGATTGTCCAGATGACGTTGAATCGCATCGGTATCAATGGCCCGAACTTCACCAGTTAACTGAAAATCGACCCCGTCACGGATGCCATAAGGTTTGGCTGTCACAAAATTTCCTGAAACGGCATCAATGCGCGCACCATACATAGGTGAGTTGGCCAGTCCCATCGATAATAGCGCCTCAATCTGTAAACGGATCGATCCTACTGCATTCAGTACACAGCTTAAGGATTCACGAGTCGTCACCCGACGCTGCTGGTGGAAAGGGGTCTCGAAACCACTCGCAGCCAGATTCTGGTTAATCTGCGGACGCGCGCCATGTACCAGAATCAGACGGATTCCTAAAGAATTGAGCAGGGCAATATCATGAATGATGTGCTGAAAGTTGTCATGCAATACCGCTTCACCATCAAACATGATCACAAAAGTTTTATTGCGATGAGCATTGATATAAGGCGCAGAATGGCGAAACCAGTGCACATATTGCAAGGTGTTGCTCGGTGAGGTTTCTGCTGCAGTCATAGCTGTGCCTATTTCAACATTTAAAGATCTAGCTTTGATTCTAATGAAAAAATACTGAAGTGGAAGTACAGATATAAAAAAACACCTGAAGCGAGCTTCAGGTGTCTGCTAGAAGGGCAGAAAAGAGAATGATTAGTTGATGATTCGAACAATCTTGTCGTTACGATCGTTGACTAGCACATAGTCACCATTGATTTTGTACCATTGCTGGTTTTTACCTGCTTTCGGCAGACGGCGTGCTTCATAGCCATTGACTTCAAAACGACGGTTGTCGTACTGGTTTGGCAGTTTTTGACCTACGCGCCAGTCACGGCTTGGGTTAACCCCACGGTTGTTGTAACGACGGTCATCGCGGCGATCATCCCATTTTTTCGCGTCTTTATGATCCCAGTGCGGTGCTGATTTATGCGGTGCATAACGTGAATCATGATGCTGCGGTGCTGCCATTGCAGAAGTAGCAACCAGCGCACTAAGAGATAAGGCAATTGTAGTTAAAACTTTTTTCATGGCTCTCACCTAAAAATCTGTACATGTTTTCGATGAGATTAAATTAGCGAATAAGTGAATAGAAAGCGTGAGGCCAGTTTAGTGGAATTGTTAAGTTCATGAAGGAATTTAGGAGATTAGCCACGATTAAAAGGAAAGCTCTAAAATAAGAAAAAGCCTAAAAAGGCTCATCCGAAAAATCAAAAAGCCCAAACGAGGTTGGGCTTTGCATCAGGTTCTGAATCAGTCTCCGATGATCCGGACAATACTGTTATTTTCAGAGTTCACCAGAATGTAGTCATTGTTGACTTTGTACCATTGCTGCTTACGGTCTGGTTTAGGCAGTTTATGATCCTTATATTCGACCTTGTAGCCATTACTGCGATAATGCTGCGGCATGACATAGCCAGGCTGCCAGCGTAACTCTTGCAGACGTTTAACACCACGTTCTTCACGCATACGACGTTTATCATACTGGTCTTGGTGATCGTCATGGAACTCACGCGCTTTCTTGGCCTGATGATGACCCGGACCCCGTTCCATACGCTGTTCATCATTGAAATGAGGGGCAGCGTTTGCAACATTTGCCAGCATGAATGCACTGCAGGACATCGCCAATGCTACCAGAACCTTTTTCATGTTGAACCCTCATTCAATTGTTCATTTTCTACAGTAACTAATGTATGGAAAAATTGCAGAGAAACTGTGAAGAACTGGCTGAAGTTTTATATCAATTACAGAGAAATTATGATTATGCCATGATTTTACATAAGCTTAGGATGCACTTCAGTCAGTTGACCAGTTATGCCCAGCCCCATTGGCATTTCAGCAAAACCGGGATCAAGATGCAAGCGCAATGTCCTGAATTGTGTATCAAAACCGTCTCAAATTAGTGGAAAAAATATTCTTTTTAAACACCGGATCTTGATTTGGTCATTGCAATTTTTCAGTTCCACTGTTCCGTTAAACCCTGTAAGGACTGAATGGCTTCAGCCACAGACTCTGCCTCGACTGCATCTTCTAAAGCCAAAATCAGGGCAGTTGATAACTGCAAGTTTTCAATACGACGAATAGTTTCAGTTTTACGTTTTTGGTCTGCCATTTAATTTTCCTTCGCTTTGATTTAACTTGAAAAGCATTATAAAAATTTTATATTAATTTGGAAAACCGAATAATTTTATATTATTGATTTGTTAAAACGATTTATGTCTGTTTTTTAAAGAATTTAAGGATAAAAAAAGAGCATCATGTGTAAATGTGCTCTTTCGGGATCTAATGAACGATCTTAATAGGCATAGTTCAGATCAGTATAGTCACTTAGGGATTTCTGTACATGTGCCTGAATAAAAGTACGCACATCTTCTGCTGTCATTGCTTTGCCCTGATTGCTGATCACATGTTCAATTTCAGGCTGACCTTCGATCTTGATGCGATAGACAAAGTGTTTCGCTACCTGATAACGATCGTCCAGCTTTTCGATACCCGTCACATAATGATAGGAATGTTCAAAATTCAGATCGGTATGGGAAAAGACAAACTGGTCAAACAGTTTCAGTTTTTGACCATTTTCGAGTGCCTGAATGTCATCGACAATGCTGGCATCAAACTTCATGCCGTATTTTTCAGAGATCGGCTGCTGATCGACCAGCAGAGAGACCATGCCATCTTCCAAAGTCGTCACGGTGATGTTGTTTAAGTCAGTCATGTTGCACTCAAATAAAAATCTGTTGGCGCTAGTATAGGGGAATTTGCAGCGAACTGAATAAAGACAGTATTGTAGAAATAAGAAAGGTCTGGCTGATTCAGTCTGAAATCTGGATGAATGGGGCAGAAGAATAAGCCAGCTTTCAAATGGGTCTTATCTTTATAGAGTTTAAAAAAAACAAAAAGCCAATGCTGACATTGGCTTTTAAATAGGTGTTAATTAAAGATTAGTCCTGCGCATCAATACTTTGACCGTTCATATGCAAGCTATCTTCACCCATCAGGTACAGATAGGCTGGCATGATGGAATCCGGTGCCGGTAAGGTTTTCGGATCTTCATTCGGATAAGCCTTGGCACGCATTGCGGTACGTGTAGCACCCGGATTGATACAGTTAAAGCGGATATTCGAATTGACCCGTTCTTTGGCAAATAACTGGCTCACTGCTTCAATGGCAATTTTTGAAACTGAATAAGCGCCCCAGCATTCCCGGGCTTCGCGCCCTACACCGGAACTGGCAAAGACCACAGAAGCGTGTTTGGATTTTTCCAGCAGGGGTAACAGGGCTTGGGTAATCACAAAAGGCGCACGAAGGTTAACCGCCATGACATCATCCCAGACATTAACCGGATAATCTGCCAGTGGTACTCGCTCGCCTAAAATACCGGCATTATGCAAAATCCCGTCTAAACGGCCAAACTGGCGATCGAGCGTGTCGAGCAATAATTCATAATCACGTTCAGAGGCACTAGATAACTGTAATGGGAGAATGGCGGGTTGCG
This sequence comes from Acinetobacter sp. TW_SC_4, assembly GCF_054861205.1. Classification (NCBI taxonomy): domain Bacteria; kingdom Pseudomonadati; phylum Pseudomonadota; class Gammaproteobacteria; order Moraxellales; family Moraxellaceae; genus Acinetobacter; species Acinetobacter sp. TW_SC_4. Next base: position 3,121,852 of record NZ_CM142174.1, on the reverse strand, counting down.
GCGCACCCAAGCTTTCAATCTCATCATAGATAACTTCAAGCTTGTTTAAGGTACGCCCGTGCAGAACTACAGTTGCTCCATGCAGAGCATAGCTGATTGCTGCTGCACGACCAATGCCATCGCCCGCACCTGTGATCAGGATGATACGATCTTTTAACAGATCGGGGCGAGGTTGATATTCTGAATACTTCATTATCTACCTCCTCATTATTATTGTTAAGTGTCTTCAGTAGTTTCAGGAATCAAGACAGGACACTTGGCTCGCTCAAGACCAGTTTTTGAATGTGCTGGTGTAACTCATTCACTGTATTCACTATATAGTCGGCTTGCCAGGCTGTTAAGTCATCTTTGTATTGCAGTGGTAAATAACCGTATGCTGCCAGTATGGTATACATCTTGGCATTGCGGCCTGCATCAATATCACGTGGATGGTCACCGACATAGATGCAGTCTTCTGCAGCCAGCTGTAACTGCTCGGCAGCCAGATACATTGGCTCCGGATCTGGCTTGGTTCGGGTCACATCTTCCGGACAGACCAGTACGGCACAGCGCTCGGTCAGGTTTAAAGCTTTGAGTAAGGCTTCGCTCAACCAGCGCGGTTTATTGGTCACGATTCCCCAAGGGATATCATTTTCCTCTAATTCTTCAAGTAGAGGATACATTCCGCTGAACAGGTCTGTATCCACAGCAATATCTGCCCCATACATATCCAGAAAACGCTGGCGATGATCCAGAAACACTGGATCTTCCAGTTGCAGTTCCGGATAGACCAATTTGACCATAGCACGTGCACCTTCTGAAACCTGGGTACGGATCAGATCAGCTTCCACCACGTCACGGCCGGCTTCACGGCACATATGCTGGATAATCCGGATAAAGTCAGCTGCGGTATCAATTAAAGTACCATCGAGGTCGAATAGAACCGCCTTCATTGGTCGGCCTCTTGCGTGCTTTCTTTAACGGTGTACACCATATAGTTTACATCGACATTCGGTGCCAGCCAGTAACGCTTGGTCAGCGGGTTATAATGCAGGCCAGTCATATCTTTCAGTTTTAAACCGGCATTACGGATGTCATGCGCCAGTTCAGACGGCTTGATGAATTTGCTGTAATCATGTGTACCTTTGGCCAGCATACGCAAGATATATTCTGCGCCAATGATCGCGAACAGATAAGATTTTGGATTACGGTTAATGGTCGAGAAGAAGACATGACCACCTGGTTTGGCCAGTTTATAACAGGCCTGAATAATAGAGGCTGGATCAGGTACATGTTCCAGCATTTCCATACAGGTCACGACATCGTATTGACCGGCTTGTTCTTCTGCGAGTTGCTCTACTGGAATCTGACGGTATTCAATATTGCTGACACCTTCCTGCTCGGCATGGATGCGTGCCACATTCAGTGGCGCTTCGCCCATATCAATGCCCAGCACCTGAGCACCACGGCGCGCCATGCTTTCTGACAGGATTCCACCGCCACAGCCTACATCCAGCACTTTCTTGCCGCTCAAGCCACCGGCATGTTCATCAATCCAGTTGAGGCGCAGGGGATTGATCATATGCAATGGGCGGAACTCGGAATGCTGATCCCACCATATAGCTGCAAATGCTTCAAACTTGGCAATTTCTTGTGGATCAACATTCAATTGCGACATCGGTGTCACCTCAATCAGTCGTGATTATTTAAAATTTAAGTTCGCCCAGAGGCGGTATAAACAGATTTAACTTCTTGTAAATCAGTAAACTTGTTTAGTGTAGCGATTCTGGAAAAAAAAGCGATAAAAGCTGTAAAAAAGTTCACAGAATAAAAACGAAACCGGCATAATTACTTTATAGTGAAGCCATAAATTAGACATAATGATTTAGAGGACGATAATCCCAATGAAAAAATTTATTTTAGGCACTGTAGCCGCATCTGTTTTGGCATTTTCTGGCAGTGCAATGGCGGCCAACTTTGTAGCAGGTCAAGACTATCAAGTCCTGGCGAATCCAGTAAAAGTTGAAAAGCCGGGGAAAATTGAAGTCCGTGAATTCTTCTGGTATGGCTGTGGTCACTGCTATTCTCTTGAACCACACATGCAAAGCTGGTTAAAAAAATTGCCTAAAGATGTACGTTTTGTACGTACCCCAGCCGCGATGAATCCGCTATGGGAACAGGCAGCTCGTGCGTATTATGTGTCTGAAGCTCTAGGTGTTCGTCAAAAAGCACATTTGCAGCTATTCCATGATATTCATGCGAAGAAACAGCCAATTCTGGAACAGGCTCAATTAGCCAAGTTCTATACCCGTTATGGTATTTCTGAAGCGAAATTTAATACCACTTATAAATCATTCCCGATTTCTTCAAAAATCGCACAGGCCAAAAATCTGGCTGCGACTTATCAGTTAAGCGGTGTACCAGCGGTAACTGTGAACGGTAAGTATGTAGTTCAGGGCGATGGTGCCAAAGTAGTTCAAGTGGTAAATTATCTGGTTGAGAAAGAGCGTAAAGCTAAATAACACCAGATCTGCATGAATCTAAAAACCTGCATCTATATGTGGGTTTTTTTATATCAGGATAAAATTGAACTGCGAAATAGATTTCACTCAGATGAGATCTCAGGCTTGAGATAAAATTCCACGAAATAACAGTTCTAACTGCTTTAGGCTTTGGGCTTTGAAGTCATTTATCCGAGTTTGTCGCAGTTCAAGAGCAGGCTGTGCCTGAAGCTGAATCCAGCCCATAGCCCAGTTTAATGCGAGAGGAACCAGAATCTGTGCCAGTGCAGTTAACTCGGCTGGAGAAGGAGATTGCTGGGTGGCTGGAATCTGTTCCAAGGTATGCCGCAAGTCTTGGGTCAGATAATGAATTTCCCGCTCAATCCCTTGTCTGAGAATATTGGAACCGCCCCAACGTTCGGCACTGACAAATGTCCAGGCTTCGGGATGAGCATCAACTGCCTGAAAAAACAGTTCGATCTTAGATGAAAGCTCATCCAGAGAAAAGTCTGCAGGTCCCAACTGATTCAGCACACCTTTGAGATGAATCGACACCTGATCCAGAAGTTCCAGTCCCAACTGATCCATATTCTGAAAGTGTCGATAAAATGCGGCAGGCACCAGTCCGACTTCATGAGTGATTTCGCGCAGGCTGATGCTGCTAAATGCATGGCCACGGCTGCTCAATGCCAAGGTAGCATCGAGGAGGGCCTGACGGCTTTGTTGCTTGCGTTCTTCACGTAAAGACATAGGGATTTTCCTTCAGCAGATCTGCAGTTTAGCAAAAAACATCTGCCCATCGCAGTAGAGCAGATGGACTGAAAAATCTATACAAGCAAGGCGTGTCCAGTGATTTTGTAAATGATCTGTCCTCTGTCCCAATCTTGGCGGAGGCTTCTGTTATACTGAGCCGCAATTATTTTTAGTCAACAGCAGGACCTATTATGCGTATCGACCAACGAGCATTAGATCAATTACGTGAAGTGAAAATTACCCGTAACTATACACGTTATGCGGAAGGTTCCGTATTGGTTGAATTTGGTCATACCAAAGTGCTGTGTACTGCCAGTGTGGACAGCTCTGTACCACGTTTCCTGAAAGGTCAGGGCCAAGGCTGGGTAACAGCAGAATACGGCATGCTGCCACGTTCAACACATACCCGTAGTGACCGTGAAGCTGCTCGCGGCAAACAAAGTGGCCGTACTCAGGAAATCCAGCGTCTGATCGGTCGTAGCCTACGTTCAATGGTCGACCTGAAAAAACTTGGTGAAAATACCATTACCATTGACTGTGACGTGATCCAGGCCGATGGTGGTACCCGTACTGCATCAATTACGGGTGCTGCAGTAGCATTGATTGATGCCATGAATGTATTGCTTGAGAAAAAGAAAATCAAACAGGACCCACTTAAGGGGCTAGTGGCAGCCATTTCTGTAGGTATTTTTAAAGATGAAGTCCTGCTGGATCTTTGCTATGAAGAAGATTCAAACTGTCAGACTGACTTGAATGTCGTGATGACCCAAGCGGGTGAATTTATTGAAATTCAAGGTACTGCTGAAGATAAGCCATTTACCCGTGAGCAATGCAATGACATGCTGGCCATGGCTGAAAAAGGGATTCAGGAACTGATCAAGAAACAGCAAGAAGCTTTGGGCTGGTAATATTTCCAGAGTTTACAAAACGCATCTTCGGATGCGTTTTTTATTATAGCTACACATTGCCTGACAAAAAATGAACAGGATCTGTCTACTGTGTAACCTCTGTTTTAAGCGATGATCTTTTAACCAAATCTCATTCAGAGGGTTATAACATGAAAATATGGTTGATGGCATTTTCAGTATTTGCTGTACTGGGTTTAACTGCCTGTGATTCGAATTCTCGTGATGAAAACCGTGATGGTGCAAATATGGAACGAGGAAGTGATACCAATTAACAGAGTAGAGGCCATTCAACCTCTATGATTTATATCCTTGAGAATAAGAAAAAGGGTGCTATGGCACCCTTTTTTATGGATAAAACTTTAACTATTAAAACGCATCGATAGGTCAATGGCTTTGACATCTTTGGTCAATACGCCCATCGAAATATAGTCTACGCCTGTACTCGCCACTTCACGTAAATTATCAATAGTGATATTGCCTGAAGCTTCCAGTTTACAGCGACCAGCCACATGTTTAACGGCATCAATCATTTGCTGCTGACTGAAATTATCCAGCATCACGATATCAGCCTCGGCTTCTAGGGCCTGATTCAGTTCATCCCAGGTTTCAACTTCCACTTCAACTGGTTTACCCGGTGCAATCTGGTGGGCCATGGCAATCGCCTGGCGAATGCCGCCGGCTGCCATAATATGATTTTCTTTAATCAAAAAGGCATCGAATAGGCCCAAACGGTGATTCTGACCACCACCGACAGCAACAGCATATTTTTGGGCAATACGTAAGCCTGGCAGCGTTTTACGGGTATCTAAGAGCTTGGTATGCAGACCGTCCAACTCTTTGACATAGGTTGCTGTTTTGGTCGCAACTGCAGACAGCGTCTGTACAAAGTTCAGGGCAGGGCGTTCTACAGTCAGTAGGCTACGTGCAGAACCGGCCAGTTTTAGAAAAGCTTCATTGGCAGCGACATGATCGCCGTCATTTTTTAGCCAGATCACTTCTACACTCGGATCATAGGCCTGAATCAGGGCATTGACCCAAGGCTGACCAGCAAGAACCATTGCTTCACGGCTAATAATCGTGGCAGTCGCCTGTTCATCTTGAGGAGTCAGCAGGGCAGTAATGTCACCATCGCCAATATCTTCGGAGAGTGCCTGTTGAATATTGATCTGAATCGACTGTTCTAGCAAAGCCTGAGATATGCTCATGAGTATTTCCGTATCTTTTTTAGCCGTGAAAAATTGTGCGTTATCTTAACACCGTTACATTAAAATGAGCGATTTTTCATACAGCCTGCCGGGATGAATTGAGATTTGCCTATGAAAGTTTTAGCATTAAGCCGGCTGCAATCCTGATATTGCAGATTTTATTTTTGTACAGGACAGTTTTATGCAACAGGCAGCTGAGTTTCAAATCCGGGACGGGCAATTGCTCGGGGCGCGCCAGATCCCTTCTCCAAATTTTAATCAGCGGCCTGAACATACCGATATCCAGTTACTGGTGATCCATAACATCAGTCTGCCGCCGTCACAGTTTGGTGGCGGCTATATTGAACAGTTTTTTCAGAACCAGCTGGACTGGTCAGTGCATCCGTATTTTCAAACTATTGAAGGCATGCAGGTGTCGGTGCATCTGCTGATTTTGCGTTCTGGTGAAGTGCTGCAGTTTGTGAATTTCAATGACCGGGCCTGGCATGCAGGTCGTTCCAGCTATCTGGCCAAAAAAGAATGTAATGATTATTCCATCGGGATTGAACTGGAAGGCAGTGATGACCTGCCGTTTGAACAGGCACAGTATGATGCCTTGGTCAAAGTTACCACCTGTTTGCAAGACTATTATCCCAAACTGCAGCAGCATATTGCCGGACATTCGGACATTGCACCGGGACGTAAAACCGATCCGGGACCGTATTTTGACTGGTGTGCTTTTCGTGCCCAGTTACAACATTATAAGAACCCATGACCCTTCAGGAAGTCATGTGATTAAGCAATGAACTTCTTTTGCAAGTTTCATTACAATAGGCCCAAATTAATTATTAGGTGAATAGGATGGCGCTTTGGCGTTCGACCGTAATTGTCAGTGCGATGACCATGTTATCGCGGGTTCTGGGATTGGTCCGGGATGTGGTTTTACTGAATGTATTCGGTGCCGGTAAAGATTTCGATACCTTCGTGGTGGCATTTCGTATTCCAAACTTTTTCAGACGGCTATTTGCAGAAGGGGCATTCTCCCAAGCCTTTATTCCGGTACTGACAGAATATAAAACCAGTCGTACCCATGCAGAAGTGCAGATCCTGATCAGCCGGGTATTTGGCTGTCTGGCTACTTTCATGACCACCCTGACCATGATTGCCATCATTGCCGCACCGGTGATCATGTATATCTATGCGCCAGGGTTCCATGGCGATGAAGCAAAGTTTGCGCTGGCTACAGACATGTTCCGCCTGACCATTCCATACCTGCTATTTATGTCACTAACGGCTTTTGCCAGCAGTATTCTGAACAGTTATGGCTCTTTCAGTACGCCAGCCTTTGCTCCGGTCTTATTGAATATTGCCATGATTGCAGGTGCGCTCTGGCTCACCCCTTTTATGGCAGAGCCGATTATGGCGCTAGGCTGGGCAGTCGTAATTGCCGGTATTTTGCAGCTGGCAATCCAGATTCCAGAATTATGGCGTAAAAACCTGTTGATTCCACCGAAAGTAGACTTCAAGCATGAAGGGGTGGATCGCATCATGAAACTGATGCTACCCGCTTTGTTTGGTGTATCGGTCACACAGATCAACCTGTTACTGAATACGGTTTGGGCTTCTTTCATGCAGGATGGTTCAGTGTCCTGGCTATATAGTGCTGAACGGATGACCGAATTACCATTGGGTCTGATTGGCGTCGCAATCGGTACCGTGATTCTGCCGTCTTTATCCACACAGCATACGGAAAAGAACCCGGAAAAATTCCGTGGCATGATGGATTGGGCAGCGAAAGTCATCGTACTGGTGGGTCTACCAGCCAGTATTGCCTTGTTCATGCTGTCAACACCGATTATTCAGGCATTATTTGAACGCGGACAATTCACTTTTGAAGATACCCAGATGACTGCCTTGGCACTGCAATGTATGAGTGGCGGTGTGATTGCCTTTATGCTGATTAAAGTCTTTGCTCCCGGCTTTTATGCCCAGCAGGATACCCGTACACCGGTACGCGTCGGTTTAATGGCAGTAGCAGCCAATGCAATTCTGAACGTGATCTTTATTGGTTTCTTTAAGCTGATTCATTGGGAAGCGGAACATATGGCGCTGGCACTGGCTTCGACCGGTTCAGCCATGGTCAATGCGGGTCTGCTGTATTTTTATCTGCATCAACGCAATATTTTCCGCTTTGGTGCACACTGGAAAAAAATCTTCCTGCAATTCATGTTTGCCAATGTGGTGATGATTGCAGCTTTGGCCTATGCACTGAGCTGGTACAATGGTGATGTATCACAGTGGATGCGTGTACTGGAAGTACTGATTTTATGTGTGGTCGGGGTAGTGGCGTATTTGGCCGCATTGGTCGCTGCTGGTTTCAGACCACGCCATATCAAACCGTAATCCATTTTGGGCGCATAAAAAACAAGAGCCAAATGGCTCTTGTTTTTTCTGTAGGAAACTTTTCCTTAAGCAAAAATCAGTCGCTAGACCTTGCCGCGAGAAAGGAAACCAACAATGGCAAGAATAACGGCAATCACCAATAAGATAATCGCGAAATCCTTAGATAAGCCTGCTACTCCACCGAAACCAAGTAGACTGGCAATTAAGGCAATCACAGCAAAAATAATAGCCCAGCGAAACATATCAATTCTCCATGTGTTTTTATTCTCAAATCCAGTATAGGAATATTCGATTTTGGGCACTGTTAGTGTTTTGTTGATGTACTGTCTCTGATTTAACAATAGTTTACGTGATATTAATAAGATTCACGTCCCTACATTTCCTTTGTTGAGACTTGGTATAATAAGCTGATTTTTACCATAGCCGTTTTGATTATGTCTGATGCCTTACGTCCATACTTCTGGAAAAAATATAGTCTCACTGAGCTGACACCAGAAGAATGGGAAGCGCTTTGTGATGGTTGTGGGCTTTGCTGCCTGATCAAGCTGGAAGATGAAGACACCCACGAAGTTGCCTATACCAAAGTGGCTTGCAAATTACTGGACTGTAAAACTGCCCGCTGTTCGGATTATCCGAACCGGCTGCAATATGTGCCCGATTGTATCCAGCTAACACCTGAGAAACTGGACACCATTCACTGGTTGCCATCAAGCTGTGCCTATCGCCGAGTTGCTGAAGGGAAAAGCCTGCCATCCTGGCATTATCTGAAGACAGGTTCACGACAAAGCGTAATTCAGGCCAAAAAATCTGCTGCTGGTCGCTGCTTAAGTGAAGTCGATATTGATGAAGATGAAATTGATGAATATATCGTACGCTGGGTGCGCTAGCTGTTAGCGCAATCCAACCTCGTCAAATGATTAAATAAAAAAATTAAGCTGCCTGTTGTAGCAGTTGCTGTGCTGAAGACCCCGACATAGGTCGGTAAAAATAAAAACCTTGTCCGATCTGGCAATCACAATTGATTAGCGTGTCCAGTTGTTCAGTATTTTCAATACCCTCGACCAGTACATCCAGAGAAATACTGGAACCAATCTGGGTAATGGCTTTGACAATGGCCAGCGCAGACGGATCATTGTTCATGCGTTCTACAAAGTTGCGATCAATCTTGATGCAGTCGACCGGATATTCCTGTAAACGGGTCAGGGAAGAATGACCGGTACCGAAGTCATCCAGAGAAATATGAATTCCATGTTTTTTTAGCAGGTTTAGTGCCCGGATCACATAATTGGCTCCGCCTTCGGATAAGCTCTGCTCGGTAATTTCCAGTTCAACCTTATGTGCAGGAATATCGAATCGGGATAGACGAGCCAGGAATTTCTCAGCATAGTCATCGCGCAGGAATTCAACTGGAGCTGCATTGATTGAAATTGGCAGTATATCCAGACCCTCGGCTTGCCAGCGGCTCATATCCTCAAAGACTTTTAGCTGCATGGTTTCACTGATGCGCGAAGCTAAATCATAGTCCTGGAAAGCAGAAAAAATATGAGAGGGTAACTGGATCTGATGCTGTTGATCCTGCCAACGCAGTAAGGCTTCGAAACCAATCACCTCACCATCAGAAAGGTGAACCTTAGGCTGATAATAAGGAATAATCTGATCCGCATGAATAATCTTGCGTGCCAGCGTCAGTTGTTTGGTCATGTTTTCCAGTGACCTGAACATCTCCTGATTAAACATGCGAATCCCGCCACGACCACTATTTTTCAGATCATTCAGGGCAATATCGGCACATTTCAGCAGGTTGGAACTATTCTGGGCATCACGCGGATAAACGGTACAACCGATACTCATACCGATACTCATACGATGGCCGACATAACTCACTGGTTGTTCCAGTTGGGCATAGGCCAGTTGTGCAGTATTAATCAGCTGGGCTTCGTTTTCCAGGTTTTTGACTAAAATAGCAAACTCATCGCCACCCAGACGGGCAACGACTATATTATTGGAGCCAAAACAGGCCTGAAAACGCTTGCCCAAGACATGCAGCAAATGGTCCCCGGCAATATGACTCAAAGTGTCATTGATATGCCGGAAATAGTCTAGGTCGATCAGGAGCAGGCCAACCATTATTTGCTGTTGCTTGGCTTTTAGCAGTACCTGTTTAAAGGTCTTATAAAAGGCATTGCGGTTATACAGTCCGGTCAGCTCATCACGCTGAATTACGGCTTTTAAACGGCTTTCAACTATTTTTTGCTGACTGACATTGCGTGAAACACACAGGATATTTTGGGGAATATTATTTTCGTCCAATACTGGAGTCAGTAAATGATCCCAGTATTGTGGGTCCTCATTCTCCGTCTGGGCTTTTTCTACAAAACGGCTATTTAAACCTTGAGCAGCCTGTTTTAAAGCGCGTTGTCCGGTTTTTTTAACTTCAGCGGGTAACAGGCTTAACCATGAATGCGGGGCAGGCTGCTGTTCAGGATCAATCCCTAACTTATGACAGGCTGACTGATTGATATGACGGATTTCGCCTTGTGGAGACATCACTTTAATACAATCGACACTGGCATCCAGCATGTTTTTTTGGGTAGAAATCACCTGAGACAGTTGTTGCTGAATCTCAAAATATTCATGGATATCGGTCAGTGATACCGACCATTGCAGCAGATGTTCTGCTGTATGCTGAAACTTGATGGCCAAGGCACACATACGGTAGCTGGAATCAGCCGATTTAATCCGGCACTGGGTATTAAAGCCTTGTTGCTGATTCAGGCCAGCATGCCATTGCTCAGAAAACGTTGGCTGATCATCTGGATGAATCAGGCTTTGCCATTCTTTAGGACCATATTCACTTAAATTGGTACCTAAATAATCCGAAAGTGCCTGATTAAAATATTCAATATTATCCTTGCCCAGCACCCAAAGCGGATGCGGCACATCATTGATCAGATCTTGTAATAATCTGGATTTTGCCTGTTGCTCATTAGAAGATTGTATCAAGGTTGAAATAAGCGAATCAGCGCATTCTGCAGTTGTTCGTCTAGATTTATTATGCTTCATGCATCCCCACCGATACCACCCAAAGAGCATCCAATCAGTTGCTCAAGTCCATTCTAATTAATATGAGATAATGTGAAATTTACAAGGTTATTAACCTGTAATTAATCATGTTCTATTTATCTACTTTTCATAAGATTAATCCATTCATTGTAAAAAAAATAGAGATTTCTTACATAAATTAAATTTTTCTCATAAATGTTTGAAATATTGGAATCAAAACTACCAGTGTTAGAATGAAAGCAGAATTTAATTTGAGCCAATAATAAGATGTCAGACAGTCATATCCCGCTTCCAGAACGCTTGCGGCCTCGCGACCTTGCAGAAATTATCGGGCAGGATCACTTGCTTGGAGAGAATGCACCTCTACGTCAGATGATTGACCAAGGGCATTTACCATCGATTATCTTCTGGGGTCCACCTGGAGTAGGTAAAACCACGATTGCCTTGCTACTTGCCCAAGCGGTGGACCGGCCATTTATCAGCCTGTCTGCACTCAATACCGGTGTGAAAGAATTGCGTGAAGTCATTGCGGAAAGTGTTGATCTGCTGACGCCTGTAGTGTTTATTGACGAGATTCACCGTTTTAATAAATCCCAGCAGGATGCACTGCTGAATGCCGTCGAAAAAGGCAAAATTACCCTGATTGGCGCGACGACGGAAAATCCATCTTTTGAAGTCAACAGTGCCTTGCTGTCACGTTGTCAGGTCTATACCTTGAATGCGCTGAGTGACGAAGCGATTCAGACTTTACTAACTCAGGCGATTCAGACTGACAAATTCCTGCAGGAACGCTATATCCAGATTGAAGAATTTGACGCCTTATTGCAGTTTGCCGCAGGGGATGCGCGTAAGGCACTCAATCTACTAGATCTGATTGCCAGTACTTTTGAGGCTGATCAGGAAAATATCATTACTAATGCGATTGTGGTCAAAGTCGCACAGCAGAATATTGCCCGTTATGACAAGTCTGGCGAGCAGCACTATGATCTGGTTTCGGCCTTCATCAAGTCGATTCGTGGTAGTGATCCGGATGCTGCCCTGTACTGGATGGCACGTATGCTGAAAGGTGGTGAAGATCCGGTCTTTATTGCCCGCCGTATGCTGATTGCGGCATCAGAAGATATTGGCAATTCCAATCCGAATGCCTTGTTGCTAGCGGGTGAATGCTTCCGCTCAGTTCAAGCGATTGGTATGCCGGAATGCCGGATTATTCTGGGACAATGTGCGGTTTACCTGGCGACCAGTGCCAAAAGTAATAGTACCTATCTCGCGATTAACAAGGCGATGGATCTGGCTGAAAAAACGGCCAATTTGCCAGTGCCTTTACATCTGCGTAATGCAACCACCAAGTTGATGAAAGAGCAGGGTTATGGAGTGAATTATCTGTATCCGCATAACTATCCGGAACATTTTGTTTTGCAAGATTACCTGCCGCCTGAGCTGAAAGGCACCAAACTGTACGAATCGGCACGTAATAAGCGTGAAGTGGAAGGCGAACGTCTGCAACAACGTCGCTGGCAGGAACAACAGCAGCAGTAAACAAAAAAAAGCCCAATTCAAGGAGAATTGGGCTGAAATAGGATGTCTTGGGGGAGATACATCCTAGAGGGTAAGGGTATAAATCTAGCCGACAACACCAGATGGATTGCATCTGCTGGGGATGTGGCTGGGATGCAGTAATATTAAGGCATGCATTGAATAATGTAAAAACGATCATTTTTATTAATAAAATTCATTTTTTCGATCATAAGATTAGACAATAAAAAACCGGGCTATTTGCCCGGTTCTTTGAAGCATTATTAGTGCTTAGATATCTTCAAGATTGATACCTAAACGTGCTGCAACTTCTTCGTACGCTTCAACCACACCGCCTAGGCCTTGACGGAAACGGTCTTTATCCAGTTTTTTCTTGGTGTCTTTATCCCATAGACGACAGCCGTCTGGAGAGAATTCGTCACCCAGTACGATACGGTCGTGGAACACACCAAATTCAAGTTTAAAGTCAACCAGAAGCATATTACCCGCTTCGAATAATGCTTTAAGCACATCGTTCACTTGGTAAGTCAGTTCTTTCATTTTTGCCAGTTGTTCAGCAGTCGCCCAACCTAAAGCAATCGCTTGAGATTCGTTCACCATTGGATCGCCTAGCGCGTCATCCTTGAAGAACAATTCGAATGTTGGAGGCGTTAACTCTTTACCTTCTTCTACACCAAGACGACGGCATAAAGAACCCGCAGCATAGTTACGTACTACACATTCTACTGGAATCATTTTAAGTTTTTTCACCAGCACTTCAGTCGGTGTCAGCAGTTTCTCAAAATGAGTTTCAATACCAGCAGCAGCCAGCTTTTCCATGATGAAGGCGTTAAAACGGTTATTCACCTTACCTTTACGATCCAGTTGTTCGATTTTTTCGCCATTGAATGCGGACGCATCGTCACGAAAAACTAAAATCAGGTGGTCTTCACTGTCCGTGGTATAGACAGATTTCGCTTTACCAGTATAGAGCAAGGTTTGTTTTAACATGAGGGAACCTTCTACAAAAAAAAATGCCTAGAAAATGTCTAGGCTGGCCAATTTTGGTAAATCTGGTTTAACAGTTCTGCTGCTTTTTCGCGGTCGGCAAAACTGTTATCGGGATTAAACACAGCCAGGGTGTTACTCGAACCTGCGGGAGAGAGTCTTAAAACATAGGTTTGCTGATCGACCTGAATCGCTACTTCATAACGATCTTTATTTTGACCAACGATAGAATGGTTAAGGCTGCTAAGCGTGGCAAGAGTGTATTGCCATATTGTAGCAGCATTTCCATCAATTTTGAGCAGTGGATTTTGATTTCCGTCAGTGACTAATTGCGGCTTTCCCGAAAAATTTTCTTGAGTTTCATCTGCTTGAGTTGAATTTACTGGCTGTGCAGTAGGACGTGGCATCGCAAAGCGGTTACCACGCTGATTTTCAAGCTTTGGTGCATTTTCCAGGGCAAGCGGATCTACGGTCGGAGCAGGGTACAAAGGCGTTGCAGGACGAACCATTGACCCTTCAGGATATTGTAATGGTTGCAGCGTGGTTGTCTCTTTATAGTCCAAGGTACCGTTTTTAAAGGCCATTGAACTACAACCTGCTAAACTGAATACTGAAAGTGCCAGGGTAAGTCCTAAACGTAATTGCATAATCGTTGCTCTTTATTTAATGACGCTCGCTTCTACAAGTGCCTCATGAAGCGGAGCGCGATATTGTTCTGCAAGTGGTGTTAATGGAAGGCGAATACCTGTACCAATTAAGCCCATATCATGGAGAGCCCATTTCACAGGAATTGGGTTTGATTCGCAAAATAGAATATTGTGTAAATTTGCAACCTGAGTATTGAGCTCTTCAGCACCTGCCGCATCGCCTGCAATGGCTGCAGCACATACTTCACTCATGACTTTTGGTGCAACGTTAGCAGTCACAGAGATATTACCTTTGGCACCATGACCCATTAACTCATAGGCAGTTGCATCATCACCTGAGTAAACAGTCATGTTTTTGCCTGTCAGACCTTCAATCAGGGCAGCACCACGGGCTACATCACCTGTTGCATCTTTAATGCCCACGATCTGTGGAATATCTGCCAGACGGATCACGGTTTCGTTGGCCATATCTACGCCAGTACGACCTGGAACGTTATAAAGAATTTGAGGTAGGTCAACCGCTTCAGCAATCGCTTTATAATGCTGGTATAGACCTTCCTGAGTCGGTTTGTTGTAGTAAGGAGTAACCAGCAGGGCAGCATCAGCGCCAAGTTCTTTGGCTTCCTGAGTCAGCTCGATTGCTTCACGAGTCGAGTTTGCGCCTGTACCGGCAATGATAGGAATACGTTTGTTGGCAACACGAATGATTTCTTTGATCACTTGAGTGTGCTCGCTCATGCTGAGCGTTGATGCTTCACCAGTAGTACCAACCGCGACGATACTGTTAGTGCCTTCTGCAATATGCCACTCAACCAGCTTCTCGAGACCCTTCCAATCTACGCTGCCATCTTCAAACATGGGGGTGACGATTGCGACAATGGAACCCTGAATGGTCTGTGCTTGCTGAGTCATTTTAAAAAACTATCCTATTTGTCCATCCGAAGAGAATGAGAAAACATATTTGGGATGGGTTTGTATTTTGATTTGTAGCAAATTCAATAGATTTGCACTGAATTGAATATTGCTTATGCAAATTATGACTGATCAAACGCATAAGAACAATATGCTTTAGTAAAAGCCACTGAATTCTTTATACAAAGCCTCTAGGCAACAATCAAGTTTTAATCGTTATGATTTTTTGCTGTCCAAATCATCCTTTATCCTCCAGCAGTATGAAAGCTAATGAATTCATTTTTTCAGTAAAAAATACACAGAATAAGTCACTTAAGTGAATTAGATAGATTTAGAAAACATTCTTTTATGGCGTTTTAGGGGAATATTAATATTTATATTCGATGAATTAAGAGCTAAAATATATCCAATAATAAATCTCATTTATGATGAATAAAAAGCAAAAATGCCTGAACTAATCTTTTTTTCGTATTAGTGATCGGCCCCGAATTTTTCTCACTGTTGAATTTCCGGATTTGATGTATAAGTCTAAATCCAAAAATACTGGGATTTTAATACTTCTCATTAATTGCTTTTTTGACTTTATCGAACAGCATCTTAAAGTCATTAATTTTCTGGATTTTTCAGTATATCCGAGCAAATTGTTCAACTTATTGGTAGTTAATTCTCTTTAGCGGCTCATAGATGATGGCCTCTCTTTTGAACGCTGATTGAACAAGGATATTCCAATGGAAAAATCAGACAATAAGCACGCGATCATCACGGTAGGGATCTGCTTTCTGATCGCTGTGATTGAAGGCCTGGATATTCAGGCTGCCGGGATTGCCGCTGCTGGTATTCGTGAGCACTTTGGTCTTGATAGCTCACAATTGGGTGTGTTTTTTAGTGCAGGGCTTCTGGGCCTATTGCCTGGTGCACTGGTCGGTGGTCGATTTGCGGACCGTATTGGTCGTAAGAAAGTTTTAATCTGGTCAACCGTAATTTTTGCACTATTTACCTTATGTACCGTGTGGGTGAACAGTTTCCACAGTTTGCTGGCAGTTCGTTTTCTGGCGAGTGCGGGTCTTGGCGGTGCAATGCCAATCTTAATCACGCTGGCTTCTGAAGCCGTGGCTCCACAAAACCGTGGACGTGCCGTGGGCCTGATGTACTGTGGTATGCCAGTGGGTGCTGCAATCTTGTCTTTAATCGCAGCACCTGAATTCGGTGCAAACTGGAAAAATGTTTTTTACTTGGGTGGTTTATTGCCCATCATTGAGATTCCTCTGATGATGGTGTGTCTGCCTGAATCTAAAGAATACATAAAGGCACAAAACAAGACAGCCGCAGAACGTGCAGCATCTCCTCAGGGTTCATTCAAGGATTTGTTTAACTCTGACAACCTACTTCGTACGCTTTGCATCTGGGTGAGCTACTTCTTCACCCTGATGGTGGTGTACATCATGTTGAGCTGGTTGCCTTCACTCTTTATGGAGCTGGGCTTCACCCGTAAAGATGGTTCAACTGCACAGTTCTATTTCATGGTGACTGCAACGATTGGTACCGTGATTCTGGGTATGCTGACGGATCGTCTGAAAAAAGCGTATGTCATTCTGTTGATGTACGGCGGTATCCTGGCGGGTTTATTAGCGTTGAACGGTGCAAGCTCACTTGAACAGATGTACATGGCCGCAGCATTGGCAGGTGCCTTCGTGATTGGTTGTCAGGGCGTACTCTATGCCTTTGGTAGTATCGTTTACCCGACTGAAGTACGTGGTACAGGGGTAGGTGTTGCTTCTGCAGTTGGTCATATCGGTGCCATGCTTGGCCCTGCAATTGCGGGTCAGCTACTGACAGCAGGCTTCGGTGCAGCAGGGGTGATCTCGGCAGCGATTCCATGTATCGTAATCTCTGCGGTATGTATGCTGTTCCTGGTCAGCCTACCAAAGTTTAAAAATAAAAAGATGAATATCCAAAAAGCCTGCACTGATGCAGGCTTTTTATTTTCTAGTATCAGTTCAGCTAAAGACAAATTCTTTCTATGTTTTGCAGAGCAATAGCTTTTACAGTTAACTCATCATGAGTTTTATCAGAACGCAGAGTCATTCTATTTTTACCTAAAGGACTAAAAATTTTCTTTAGTTTTAGGCTATGCTTGGATGCAAACTCAGATTTCAAGGGATGAAAATGATGCAGAATGCAGCGCTGATTGTGGTGGATGTACAAAAAGGATTTACCCCGGGCGGGAATCTGGCTGTTACTAATGCCGATCAGATTATTCCGAATATCAACCGATTGGGGCAGTATTTTCAGAATATTGTACTGACTCAAGATTGGCATCCGGCAGAGCATATTTCCTTTGCAGACAATCATCCTGCTCAAGCAGCCTATGACACGATTCAGCTGAATTATGGTTCTCAGGTCCTTTGGCCGAGTCATTGTGTACAAGGGACTGAGGATGCTGAATTTCATCCGGAGTTGAACCTTCCGCAAGCCCAACTGATTATCCGCAAAGGCTTTCATCAAAATATCGACAGTTACTCCGCCTTTATGGAAGCTGATCAAAAAACCAGTACCGGTCTGGCCGGCTATTTACGTGAGCGTGGCATTGATACCGTATTTGTCGTGGGTATTGCGACTGATTTTTGTGTGGCCTGGACCGCGATGGATGCCTGTAAACTCGGCTTTAAGGCCTATGTCATTGCGGATGCTACCAAAGGCATAGACCTGAATGGTTCGCTACAACATGCTTGGCAGGACATGCTGGCACAGGGTGTAAAACGGATTTATCTGAAAGATATTATTAATGCCGCCTAAGCGCTGACTTAAGGCGATTAGGGCCATTTGCCATTATGCAATGGTTTGTTTACTTTGAGGCATCCACAGATGCCTTGATTTCTTTTTCATGACCCCTGGATTTTCCCATGTCAGCACTTCTTCAATTTAGCCAGTTTGTCCAAAAGACTTTTGCTCTGTGGGTCATTCTATTTTCTGCCATTGCTCTGATGCTGCCCGATCTTTTCGTCTGGTTACGTGCATACATTCCCTGGATGTTGGGTCTGATCATGTTTGGTATGGGCATGACCATGACGCCAGGCGATTTTAAAAGTATCTTGCAAAGTCCTAAGGCCGTCGCGATTGGGGTCGTGGCTCAGTTTATGGTGATGCCAGGGTTAGCCTTTTTGCTCTGTCAGCTATTCCAGCTTCCGGCTGAAATTGCGATTGGTGTAATTCTGGTGGGCTGCTGTCCAGGCGGCACCGCATCCAATGTGATTACCTATATGGCCAAAGGTAATACGGCCTTGTCTGTGGCGTGTACTTCGGTATCAACTTTATTGGCACCGCTTTTGACTCCGGCAATTTTTTATCTGCTGGCCAGCCAATGGATTGAAATTAATGCCTTGTCCATGCTGATTTCGATTCTGCAAGTGGTGCTGTTTCCAATCATTTTAGGTTTGATTATCCGCGCCCTTCTAAAAACCAAGGTAGAAGGCTATATCCAAGTAATGCCAGTAATTTCAGTGATTGCCATTGTCGCAATTGTGGCGGCAATTATTGCCGGCAGCAAAACCCAGATTCTGGAATCTGGTTTAATGATTTTAGGGCTTGTGGCTTTACACAATGGGATGGGCTATTTACTGGGTTATTGGGCCAGCCGAATATTTAAGTTAGTAGAAATCGATTGTCGCGCGGTTTCGATTGAAGTGGGAATGCAGAATTCCGGTTTAGGGGTGGCTTTGGCTGCGACCCATTTTGCCGCGTCTCCCATTACTGCGGTTCCAAGTGCCATTTTCAGCCTATGGCATAATATTTCAGGACCTGCTTTAGCCACTTATTGGGCTGCCAGACAAACTGAAAAAACGGACACTTAATTGCAGTTTGATGACGGTGCCCAACGAGCCATAGCATGATTTTTTATACGGTGAAAAATTAAAATATTAATTTATATGGATTTATCGAGCTTTGTAACATAAGTGTCATGAAGTCTGCCTAAGATCGCCCCTCAATGATGTGAAACAACAGACTGTGATCAGCAGCATTGAGAGGGCATGGAACAATTTCAGCATTCGTCAGCGACCTATTTTAATCGGGAACTTTCCTTATTTGAATTTCAGCGTCGTGTCTTGGCACAAGCACTCGATCCGAATTTACCGATTTTAGAGCGCTTAAACTTCCTGATTATTTTTTCCCGTAACCTGGATGAGTTTTTTGAAATCAGGATTGCCGGGCTGATGAAACAGCAAGATCTGAATGCGACTACCCGGACGCCTGATGCTGTACCCACCGAGCTGATTCTACAAGAACTGTCCCAGTCCATTCATGCCACAGTGAACAAACAGTATGAGGTTCTGAATCATGCAATTTTGCCTGAACTCCAGGCGCAGGGGATTCAGTTTCTTCAATACCAGGATCTTCTGGAAAAACATAAGGCCTGGATTGCAGCCTTTTTTGCCAAAGAAGTGCAACCGGTACTGACCCCGATCAGTCTGGATCCTTCACATCCTTTTCCACGTTTGGTGAATAAAAGTCTGAACTTTATTATCAGCCTGGAAGGTAAAGATGCCTTTGGCCGTGAAATCGAGATGGCGATTGTGCCGGCACCACGTTCCTTAGCGTGCCTGATTAAAATTCCGGAAGACGTTGCCGGAAACAATACCACCCAGATTTTTCTGACCGCAATCATCCAGCAGCATATCAGTGATTTGTTTCCAGGCATGAAAGCGACCGGATGTTATGCCTTTCGGGTCACCCGCAATGCCGATCTGGTATTGTCGGAAGATGTCGATGATCTGGCGGTGGCTTTAAAAGACGAACTGTGTTCGCGCCGCTTTGGGCGTGCAGTACGTCTGGAAATTGAAAATGACTCTCCACAGAACATCATCGACTATTTGCTAGATGAATTTGATCTGACGGAACAGGAGCTGTACCGGATTGATGGACCGATCAATTTGTCCCGCCTGAGTACCAGCTTTGAGCGTCCGGAATTAAAGTATCCGCATTTTAGTCCGGTCATTCCGAAAATTTTCCGTAAACAGAAAAGTATTTTTGAAATTTTAAAGGCACAGGATGTGCTGCTGCATCATCCTTTTGATTCATTCCAGCCGGTGATTACTTTACTGCGCGAAGCGGCCAAGGACCCGGCGGTGCTGGCGATCAAGCAGACGCTATACCGCAGTGGTCCGGATTCGGAAATTGTTCAGGTGCTGGCAGAAGCCGCACGGAATGGCAAGGAAGTCACGGCCGTGATTGAATTGCGGGCGCGTTTCGATGAAGAATCCAATATTATGGTGGCCAATATCCTGCAAGAAGCCGGGGCAGTGGTGGTCTATGGCATCGTCGGTTATAAGACCCATGCCAAAATGATTCTGATCGTCCGGCGTGAAAATCAGGAACTACTGCGTTATGCGCATCTAGGTACCGGAAACTATCATGCCGGGAATGCCCGTATGTATACTGATTATGGCCTGATGACCACACAGCCGGATATCTGTGAAGATGTGCACCGCATGTTCCAGGAACTGACTGGTATGGGGAAAATGGCCAAACTGAAAGCCTTGCTGCATGCACCGTTTACCCTGCATAGCGAATTGCTGAAACTGATTGAACAGGAAAAGGCATTTGCCCTGGCCGGCAGAGCCGCGCATATCATCATTAAAGTGAATGCGTTGACTGAACCGCAATTGATTGCTGCCCTCTATCAGGCGTCACAGGCTGGGGTAAAAATTGACCTGATTGTGCGTTCAATCTGCTGTCTGATTCCACAAGTTACCGGTATGTCTGAAAATATCCAGGTCCGTTCAATCGTAGGACGTTTCCTGGAACATACCCGGGTTTATTATTTTGAGCATGGCGGCGCCAAGAAACTGTATTGTGCCAGTGCCGACTGGATGGGGCGCAACCTGTTTTCCAGGGTCGAAACCTGTTTCCCGGTGCTGGATCCAGAGCTGAAAAAACGGATTTATAAAGATGGCCTAATCGGCTATTTAAAAGATTGTCAAAATGCATGGGAATTAGATGCCGATGGTCAATGGCATAAAGTCCCTTGTCAGGATCCGGCCCAGCCTTATAATGCCCAGCAATATCTGCTGGAACAAAAACAGTTAAAAATTTAAAGGGTAGTCCAAGACACGCTGGCGTATTTGTTTTGTACCCATCAAAAAGCCGGATATTGGATCCGGCTTTTTTTAATTGCAACATTCAGGGATATTTATGAGGCTTTGGATTGTTTGGATTTTAGAATTTCGGTTCTAAAAGTCTGTGCCAGCTCGGCGCTTTCAGCATCCATCCCATTCACCACAAAAGCATGACGGGTCAGGACATTGGTCGGATTTGGCATGCTGACCAGCTCAAAGTGGTCCGCGATTTGTTTCAACAGGGCATTAGGAACATGCAGTGCACTTTCCTTAGCGACCAGTTGCTGAACCAGACGTTCTGCGGCTTGAACTGAATTGAGCTGCATTTCTTCAACAGCTGAAGAAATCGCACTACGTGTCTGCAGGACAAAACGTTTTTCTTCACGATAACGCTTATACAGGACTTCCGAAAGTAACTGGAATACTGAACTGATCATGGTCAGACAGATAAGGGCATCTGGCTTGTCTGCCGCAATACTGATACTGGCACCTTTTTCATCAAACTTGTGCACGGTACAAATATCCGTGCTGTTCAGTTTGTAGTGCTGGATGCACAGTTCAGTGGCTTTGTTCAGGAAAATTTGGCACAAATTGAAATAAGGAACCGATACCGTTTTATTCACACTATCCAGCAACTGTTTTGGATCATAGAACTGAATGTTCAAGCTCAGGCTATCGGTATCCAGTACCACCGGTTTGCTGTCTTTTTCTTTCGGTTTGTTTTTCAGAGCTTGCTGTGCCTGGGCAATGGCGAGGGCGGCATTATGCTTTTCCTGTTCCAATGCCTGAGTCAAAGTCTGAATCTCGAATTTCAGTCGCGATTCATTATTGATACGTGCCAGATACTCGGTACGGCTTGGACGCGCTACCGCACGATAACCGACCCAAAGCAGACCATGAATAATAAAAGAGAACAGAATGGCAAGCCATTGAGTCCGCAGAATTTCACCAATACTTGGCTCAATCAGGGTGATTTCAATCACACCGACTTTTTTCTCGTTTTGTAGGGCATCACGGACAAAAACTTCCCCATCACGGGTCTTGGTCAGCCCACCAGTAGCTAAAACCTGACCCTTCGCATCCAGGATGCGAATTGAAGCAACGCTTGGGTTAGTCGCATAACGGTTGGCCAGAAGTGCCAGAGAAACGCGGTTCGCCGGTTCAAGCTCCGCCAGGCTGTCTGTGACCAGTTGGCTCGTCATGAGCTGTCCCTGGTTGGCACGGTTATCATTCAGTTGGTGAGTCGTTGCCAATACCAGTAAAAAGGTATGCAGAGCAAAACTTACAATCAGTAGGCTAGCAAATAGCCCTTGTCTAGGCGCATTCAACGTAAACTTCCAAGGCAATTCTGTTCAATTTCGATTATGATTCTAACAATAGTTGTAGCTCAGACCCGAGTCAATTCATGCGAGAAATCATTCTTATATCATTCTTAGGACCCGACCAGCCTAATCAATTTACACGATTAATGCAGGTTTTGTCCGCTCATTCCTTACAGATTCTAGATGTGGGGCAAGCGGTCATTCATAATCAACTGACCTTAGGTATTGTTGTATCGTCTGATGACCAAACTGCAACAGCATTAGCCATGAAGGAAATCCTGATTCTAGCACATGATATCGGGTTAACAGTGCGCTTTAAACCAATCTCTGCTGCTGAATATGAACAGTGGGTAAGAGAGGGCGGCCGCACGCGTTATATCGTAACGGCATTGGCCCCGGAATTAAATGCCTCTCATCTGCAAGCCGTGACCCAGATTGTGTCGAGTCAGGGCTTCAATATTGAAACCGTGACCCGTCTTTCTGGCCGTCCTGAGCTGGATGGTTCCAATACTGGCCCTAAACGTGCCTGTGTACAGTTTGGTCTGAAAGGCCAGATGCTGGATGCAGCAGCCATGCGTGCAGCCTGCTTAAGCCTGTCGAATAACCTGAATGTCGATGTGGCAGTACAAGAAGATAATGCTTACCGCCGTAATCGCCGTCTGGTCTGCTTTGACATGGACTCGACCCTGATCGAGCAGGAAGTGATTGATGAGCTGGCGATCGAAGCAGGTGTCGGTATTCAAGTCTCTGAAATTACTGAACGCGCGATGCAGGGCGAGCTGGACTTCCAGCAAAGTTTCCGCGCTCGTGTTGCTTTATTAAAAGGCATGGATGCATCGGTATTGCCAAAAATTGCAGAACGTCTGACCGTGACTGAAGGTGCAGAACGTCTGATTTCAACCCTGAAAGCACTGGGCTACCGTACTGCGATTCTGTCTGGCGGATTCCAGTATTTTGCAGAATATCTGCAAGCCAAACTAGGAATTGATGAAGTTCATGCCAACATTCTGGATGTGCAGAATGGCGTGGTGACAGGCGAAGTCAAAGGTCATATTGTGGATGGCGCACGCAAGGCTTTATTGCTCCGTGAAATTGCCGACAATATGGGAATTTCTCTGGAGCAGACCATCGCTGTGGGTGATGGTGCCAATGACCTACCAATGCTTTCAATTGCGGGTCTAGGGGTGGCTTTCCGTGCCAAACCTTTGGTTCGTCAGAATGCCAATCAGGCCATTTCTAGTGTGGGGCTGGATGGCGTGCTCTACCTGCTCGGTGTACATGATAAAGATCTGAGCCGCGCGTAATACATAGCTTTGCGGTAAAATCCAACGCGGCCTTAGGGTCGCGTTTTTTTATATTTTTAGCTTAACTTTTATCGAGGGACGGCGCAGCTTGTCTATAAATACCCCGATCATCTTAAACGGAAAATATTTTTTTTAAGTCGATGAAAGGGCATATGATTTTGTAATGACACGCCAACATCGACGCAGCAATTGATCCACAAATACTGTGAAAATAAAAAATGTAATGACAAAATAATATCGCGACAGAGTATGTCGTAAGGGGATAAAACAGGACTTTTTTTATGCAAAAAACTCAGCATAATGCATGCATAGAGATACAAATCAACACATTCCATTTTATTGATTTAACGAAATTCAATAGGTAGTACGGTTGCAATATCAAGCATACACACTATCCTTTTGGATGGAGGGGTTTATATGGTAACAGCGAATCTAGCAACTCTCGTAGGCTTTAGTTTAGTCGCCGCGGCTGTGCTTGCTGTTTTCTTCTCGCCTTATCGTCGCTGGTTAAGTTTTATGGCTGCGGGAATGCTGGCCTGGGGCCTGATCGAAGTGATTCGAGTAGGTACTCAAGCCTTGTTTGAGCTCCCGATGACATATAGCTATCTGACAGCTTTAACGACCGTGATGGTCGTAGTGACCTTACTGTTATTGCGTGAAGATCGACGTGCAGAGCGTGCTTTGGCTAAACGCCGTTATATCGAACATACACCAGTGTATGAAGATGACCAGCAGCAGCTATCTAGCCGTTAAGTTCTCTAATATCAGCGAAATAATGCACCTGCGGGTGCATTTTTCGTTTAGAAATATGATACAAAGTCCTGCATCTGCCTAGCTTTGATCTATGCTAGGATATTTGTCAATTTTCGTACAATTAGAATAGGCATAATTCCATGAAACTGTCCTCCATTCCTGTGCTCAAACTTCCTCTGGTTGACCTCAGTACCGATCCACTTGATTTGCTGGTCGCAGGTCTTGCATTACGTATGAAGCAGTTAGCACGCACCAGCCCGAAATTTATTGAATTGGTACATGAACGCCAGTTCCGTATCCAGATCGGAACAGATGAGGGAATGGCACGTCAGATCGTTGTGAATAATGGTCATATCGATACTGTTTCAGGTGATGCAGAGAAAGCTGATTTTGTGCTGCAATTTGCTGATAGTGAACAGGGTGTAAAAACGTTGCTTAAAGGTGATCCGACTGCATTCATGACCGGTATGCAAAGTGGCACGATTAAAATGGAAGGTGATTTTGGTCTGCTAGTCTGGTTTAACCAGGTTGCGAAAATGATTCCGCCTAAACTGCCAAAACCGGTCAAAGATAAAGTGAAAATGGCACGTCAGTTTATTAAAGAGAAAACTGGTAAATAACTCCTAATTCCCCTGCTTTAATTAAAGGAGGGGTTAGGGGAGGATTATCATATAAAAGCCCACATTTGAGTAATGCCAGTCAGTTAAGCAGACATTAGAAAAATGTAGTAAAAATGAGTGTATGCCAATACGCTCATTTTTTTATGACTTTATCTGAAAATTTAGATTGTACTCTTCAACATTCTCTACCTTCACTTAGCCATTTCAGTGAATTCATTGATTTAAATTGGATTGAAGAGAGCCTGCGTCAAACAGGTAAGGCTTCTATCAGGAGAAGAAAATTACCTGCCGAACATGTGGTATGGCTGGTGATTGGGCTTGCCCTGTTTCGAGATCAACCGATCGGGTATGTGGTAGAGCAACTAAAACTTGTGTTTGGTACCACAGAATATTGCGTTCCCAGTGCAGCAGTACAAGCACGACAACGCTTAGGGCGAGAGCCCTTGAATGCCTTGTTTTCTCTACTCAGCCAAGCCTGGTTTGAAGAATCCCAACAGCAATACTCAAACTTTCATGGCCTTAGTGTATGTGCTGTTGACGGGGTGGTTTGGTCTATGCCTTATACAGATGAGAATTTTGCACACTTTGGCTCATCTAAGGGTAAAACTGCGGTAGCACCTTATCCGCAAGTGAGAGCAACCTGTCTGGTGAATACCAACACCCATGAAATCATTGATGCCCAAATAGGTAGCATGGATCAAGGTGAACTTACACTGGCAAATCGATTATGTCCTCCATCGCATAGTATTACTCTGTTTGATCGAGCCTATTTTTCTGCTGATTTTCTAATAGGATGGCAAACACGTGCAGAGGCAAGCCATTGGCTTATGCGCGCAAAAGATAATTTACGCTATGAGATCATTAAGCGTAATTCCCAGCATGACTTTCATATCAGGATGCCAATATCAGCAAGAGCCAAGAAGCTGAATTCAACATTAGGGGATTATTGGGAAGCGCGTTTGATTGAAGTTGAGCAGGCAGGAAAAATTAGACGCTATATCACTTCATTAATAGATTCAAAGATATATCCACTGCTAGCCTTAGCAAAGCTTTATGCTCAGCGCTGGGAAATAGAAATGTGTTACCGAGAAATCAAAAGTGATTTACAGGAAAGTAAGCATTTGAGGAGCAAGCAACCTGATTTAATTTATCAAGAATTATGGGGTGTCTTCATTGCTTATAATATTCTAAGAAGACAAATGAAATATATGGCTCAACGTGCAAAAGTCAGTCCTTTGAGAATCAGCTTTCATATTGCATCTATCGGCATCCTTAATATATTAAGATTCGACTCTTTAGACTCCGCAGGGAATTTACCCAAACATCTAGAAAGTTTACTGGAGAAATCTAGGAGGTATGTTTTGCCTGAGAGGAGGGTTAGAAGTTGCCCAAGAGTTGTGAAAGGTAAACCACTGAAATACCCAAGAAAATGCCAGTCAATTTCTTAACTGACTGGCATTACTCATTTAGAGGGCTTTTTTTCATTCTGAAACAATGACGGTTTATTCAACTTCCAGATTAAACGTTACCGGTCCATCATTGATCAGATGCACTTTCATATCGGCCGCAAAAATACCGGTTTGTACATTTTCGAACTGGCTTTGCGCATATTCAACTAACTGTTCATATAAGGCCTTGGCATCGCTTGGCGGCATGGCTGGACCAAAATCTGGACGTAAGCCTTTTTGGGTTTGCGCCATCAAGGTAAATTGGGACACCAGTAGTAAACCGCCACCGGCCTGACTGACATTCCAGCCCATCTTGCCTTGCTCATCATCAAAGAAGCGATATTTCAATATTTTATCAATCAGTTTTTTGCCTTTTTCCAGATTATCTTCTTTACCTAAGCCCAGAAAAACCAGAATACCTTTGCCAATTTCTCCGGTGGTTTCACCATCGACCACGACTTTGGCTTCGAGTACCCGTTGTAATAATGCACGCATAATCAATTTCAGTCAGATTCAAAATTGCCGCCATTGTAGCAAGATCAGACTCATCTATTATTAAGTTAATGTCTAAAAAATGGGCTTAATTTATTGATTATCATTGATAATATTTTAAATTATCTAAAAACACGATCATAATAATAAAAATTATCTGTTTTATCTATTTTTTGCTCTCAAGTATCTTAGCTGCATGAAGGAAAGGTATTAAATTGAGAGATTTAGAAATGTTTAAGCGCTCATTACTTGTTGCAATGCTTGCAACGGTGACAGCTGCACAAGCTGCGCCATTAACCAAAGATAACGGGGCACCTGTCGGTGATAACCAAAACTCGATCACTGCGGGTCCACAAGGTCCAACTTTGTTGCAAGATGTACAACTGGTTCAAAAACTGCAACGTTTTGGCCGTGAGCGCATTCCTGAACGTGTGGTTCACGCACGTGGTACAGGTGCTTATGGTGAATTCGTTACTACGAAAGATCTGTCTGATTTAACAATTGCTTCTTTATTCAAGGCCGGTACCAAAACTCCAGTTTTTGTGCGCATGTCTACCGTCATTCATGGTAAAGGTTCACCAGAAACCCTACGTGATCCTCACGGTTTCGCCATCAAATTCTATACTCAGGAAGGTAACTGGGACTTGGTCGGTAACCAGACGCCAGTCTTCTTTATCCGTGATGCGATCAAATTCCCGGATTTCATCCACGCGATGAAACCAAGCCCGGTCACCAATGTACAAGATGCCAACCGTGTGTTTGACTTCTTGTCTAGCCAGCCTTGGGCAACCAACATGCTGACTTATGTTTATGGCAAGCAAGGTGTCCCAACCAGCTACCGCGAACAGGACGGTTTCGGTGTACATGCCTACAAACTGTATAACGACAAAGGCGAATACAAGTACGTAAAATTCAACTTCCGCTCTAAACAGGGTGTGAAGGGCCTGAACGTCAAAGAAGCGGCTGTTCAACAAGGTAAAGATTTCAACCACTTGACCAACGATCTTTATAACAACATCTATGCAGGTAATTTCCCGAAATGGGATCTATATATTCAGGTGCTTGATCCTAAAGATCTGAACAGCTTTGATTTCGATCCGCTAGATCCAACCAAAATCTGGCCAACCAATCTGGTTCCAGAAGTAAAAATCGGTACATTGACGCTGAACCGTATGCCGAAGAACTTCTTCAATGAAACTGAACAGGCTGCATTTGCGCCAGGTAATCTGGTACCAGGTATCGAACCATCTGAAGACCGTTTGCTTCAAGGCCGTATCTTCTCTTATTCAGATACACAGATGTACCGTCTAGGTGCTAACCATCAGCAAATTCCGGTAAACCGTCCTGTGGTGAATGTAAACAACAATAACCAGGAAGGTCACATGAATGTGTCTGAACGTGACTCTGATGTGAACTACGAGCCAAGCCGTAAAGAGCCTAAACCGGCGACTGAAAAAGCGCGTGCAGTTGAAACGCCATTGACTGGTCATGTTCAGCAGGTCGGTACTAAAGAGCAAAACTTCAAGCAAGCCGGTGAACTTTACCGCTCTTATACTGCCAAAGAAAAAGATGACCTGATCATGAATCTGGCGGCTGACTTAGGCAATGTCAAAGATTCAGAAACCAAGCACATCATGTTGTCTTACTTCTATAAGGCAGATGCGGACTACGGTATGCGTATGACCAAAGCTGTAAATGGCGACATCGCCATTGTTAAGGCCAAAGCTGCAAAATTAAAAGACTAATTCCGATTGGTCTTGAGGAACTAGTGACTAGGGCATAGCGCATCACCTCCAAAAAGTCCTGTAATACTCCAAACCTTTCCTGCACCCTAGGGGGAGTTTTACAGGCACTCCGTTTTTTATTTCATCTCAGGTCAATTGAGTCTTTAGAGACTTAAATTTTCCTTTCGATTTCTATTGGAGTTCATCATGAAAGTTCTGCCATATGCATTTTTAGCCAGTATTCTTGCTTTTAGCTCCGCATTCGCAACTGCTGCTGAAGTGAAGAATGTCTCCCCTGCAAAAACTGCGGCAAGCGTTCAGATGACCTCACAACAGGAATTGATCGATCTATTTTTTGCTGCCGCTAAAATCGGCAATAGCGAAGTGATCAATGAATTTTTAAAACACGGCTTTCCAGTCGATGTACGTAATCAAGATGGTTATACCCCGTTGATGATGGCGACCTATTATGGCCATCAGGATATTGTGACCACCTTACTGGCCAAAGGGGCAGACCGCTGCGCCCGGGACAATCGTGGCAATACCGCCTTGATGGGCGCCTTGTTTAAAATGGAATTTGCCATTGCCAAACAGCTGCGTCAGGTAGACTGTGATGCCCAAGCCAAGAAAACCGGGCAAAAAACCACAGCTGAATTTGCCAAGGTGATCGGTCAGGAAAAGCAGCTACAGAAAATTATCAAGGAACAGGAAAACGGGCTGAAAGCAGCCAAATGACCGGGCAGGAAGCAGTTTATTTTCTTGAACTTTTGTCGATAATTCAGCTAGCTGTACGTAAATCCTGCAATATTGCCTAAACTTTTATGCTTTAATGCGGGATAAGCACAGCGATATTTCCCTTAGTTATGGCTCCAATTATCCACTCTTTATTAGATACTGACTTGTATAAATTCACCATGCTACAAGTGGTATTACACAAGTTTCCGCAAACGCATAGTGTCTATCATTTCCGTTGTCGCAATCTGGAAGACACGGAATATCCACTGACGGATATTCTGGATGATTTGAATCACCAACTGGATTTGCTGTGTCAGCTCAAATTTAAAGAAGACGAATTACAATATTTACGCAGCCTGCGTTTTATCAAAAGCGATTTTGTGGATTATTTGGAACTATTCCAGCTTAAACGCCGTTTTATTAAGGCCACCATCGACAATGAAGGCCGCCTGGATATTACTATTGAAGGCCCCATGGTTCAGGCAATGATGTTTGAAATCTTTGTACTGGCCATTGTGAATGAACTGTATTTCAGTCGTATCCGTACACCTGAAGTGCGGGCTGAAGGTGAGCGTCGTTTAAAAGCTAAAATTGAGCTTTTAAAACAGTATGATGCCGAGCAGAACCCGAATGATCCACCATTCCTGGTCTCGGACTTTGGTACCCGTCGTCGTTATAGTTTTGATTGGCAAAAGCATGTCGTCGAAGAATTCAATAAAGCTGCACCACACGTGTTCCGTGGGACCAGTAATGTGTATTTAGCCAAAGAGTTGGGTATTACCCCGATTGGCACCATGGCGCATGAATTTCTGCAAGCCTTTCAGGCGTTAGATGTGCGTCTGCGTAATTTCCAGAAAGCCGCCCTGGAAACCTGGGTGCAAGAATACCGTGGTGACCTTGGAATTGCCTTAACCGATGTAGTCGGTATGGATGCTTTCCTGCGTGACTTTGACCTGTACTTTGCGAAACTGTTTGATGGCTTGCGTCATGACAGTGGCGACCCGTATGAATGGGGTGACAAAGCTTATGCACATTATAAAAAGCTGAAAATTGACAGTAAGACCAAGATGCTGACTTTTAGTGATGGTCTGAATCTGGAAAAAGCTTGGAAATTACATCAATACTTTAAGGATCGCTTTCAGGTCAGTTTCGGGATTGGCACTAATCTGACCAATGATATGGGGCAGACACCGCTAAATATCGTATTGAAACTGGTGGAATGTAACCGTCAATCCGTGGCGAAAATCTCCGATAGCCCAGGCAAAACCATGACGGATAATGATACCTTCCTGGCATATTTGCGTCAGGTATTCAATATCTCAGAACCTGCCTAAAAATATCTGCTTTATTCAAAAAAACCGCTTCAATCATGAGGCGGTTTTTTCTTAGAGGATGGTCCTTCTTGAATTAGCTTTAGCTAAAATTATGCTAAGGATCTAGATAAAAACAACATAATTGAAAAAATGAGCTGTGCTAAGATCAAAAGGATTTGACCGCAATGACAACTACTAAGATGACAGCTTCCGCCTTTGACTTTGGTCTGCTGATTGAAGCAGAAGATTTGGTTCCACATTTGGGACACGAAAAACTTCGAATTGTTGATTTAAGCCGGGCGTCGGTTTATGAACAATTCCATATTCCACATGCCTTACATCTGCAATCCAAGCTGCTGGTTCATCAGGAGGAAACAGCCATGGGCCTGTTACCGGATGCGGAAGGGCTGGAAGCTTTAATTCGTTACCTGAACATTTCTCCTGACCATCATGTCGTGGCTTATGATGATGAAGGCGGTGCGTGGGCAGGGCGTCTGCTCTGGAACCTGCATTGTTTGGGCTTTGAAAATACCAGTTTACTCAATGGCGGTATCCATGCCTGGCTGGGTGCAGGACTACCGACTTCATCAGATCAGGAAACGTTTACACCTGTCGATCATCTGGTTCCGGTTAATCTTGAAAGAAAGGCTGAATTTCAGATCGATTATAATGAACTAAAACAACTCATTGAAAATGAAAATATTCAGTTATGGGATTGCCGTACAGAAGATGAATATACTGGCCTTCGTTTGGCCGCGCGACGCGGTGGTCACATCCCGGGTGCACGTCATTTTGAGTGGAGTACTGCCCTTAACCGGCAAAATCATTTAAAATTACATCCTTTACCACGTACTCAGCAGCGTCTGGAACAACTGGGATTTGATCTGGATCAACCAGTTGTGGTGTATTGTCAGTCCCATCACCGTTCAGGTCTGGCTTATATTCTGGGTCGCTTATTCGGCTGGAAAATTCGAGCCTATGATGGTGCGTGGAGTGAATGGGGCAACCGCCTCGATAGTCCAATCGCTACAGGAGAGGTGCCATCTTGAGCATCACATCGCGTCTAAAACAACAACTGTTTATCCAGGCCCAAAAGGTGGTGCCACAGCATCGCCTGTCCCGTGTGGTGGGAAAAATTGCAGCCAGCGAAAATCCGATTGTAAAAACAGCCGTGATCGCAGCGTTCAAGACCAAATACGGGATTGATATGTCGATTGCTGAGCAGACGAATGCCTTAAAATTCAAATCATTTAATGATTTCTTTACCCGTGGACTAAGAACCGGGGTGCGTGCGGTCGATGCTGATTCAACTGCGATTGTGTCTCCGGCAGATGGCGCGATTTCCCAACTGGGTAAAATTGAAAATGGCAATGTGTTCCAAGCCAAAGGTCAGAAGTTTACGGTTGAAAACCTGATTGCTGATCCGCAACTGGCACAGCCATTCAAGAATGGTGAGTTTGCGACAGTGTATCTGTCACCACGTGACTATCACCGTGTCCATATGCCATTTTCCGGGACTCTGACTGAAACTTTATATGTACCGGGTGAACTGTTCTCAGTCAACCAGACCACGGCCGAAAATATTCCGGGCCTGTTTGCCCGTAATGAACGTATGGTATGTCTGTTTGATACCGAACTTGGTCGTATGGCAGTGGTTCTAGTTGGCGCGATGATTGTGGCTGGCATTGAAACTGTAGCGACTGGCAAAGTAAAACCCTCTGGCCGTATTGAGCTAAACCAGCATAATCTTTTCTTAGAAAAAGGTGCCGAGCTGGGCCGTTTTTACCTAGGTTCAACCGCTGTTATTCTGTTTGAAGAAAACAAGATGCAATGGGATGAGAAGTTTAAAGCCAATTCAACCGTATTGATGGGTGAGGCGCTAGGTCACACTATTTAAGTTCCCAAAGCCTCCCTTTTTTAAAGGGAGGTTGGAGGGATTAAATATTTGCTGACTCAGAATAAGTAAATTCCCCTCATTCCCCTTTTATTAAAGGGGGAGATTTTCTCTCCTTTTAGGAGAGGGAAAAAAAGCGCCATCTGGCGCTTTTTATATTCGCAGATTCAAATACCAAGTGCGACATATTTGTAGTTAGTTGAAAAAGTTAGGTGTATTAAAATCATTAGACTTTTTTCAACTCGCAATTGGAAAGCACCCAATGAAGAAATACACCCAACTTTCTCAAGATGAAAGATACGAAATTTATGCTGCTTTGAAAAGCAAATCTTCAATCTCTACCCTTGCCAGGGAGCTTGGACGTTCTCGATCAACCCTTTATCGTGAGATCAAAAGAAATACTGGAAAACGTGGATATCGAGCTCAACAGGCAGAGAAATTTTCAAGTCAAAGACGATATCGATCCTCTTCACAAATGACGGATTTTGCTCTCGTTTATATTCGTTATCTGATTGGCTTAGATTGGTCTCCTGAGCAAATTTCAGGTGCTTTAACACAACGAGGTTGGCTTGATGTGCCTTCACATGAATGGATTTATCAGTACGTCTATCTAGATAAATCTAAAGGCGGTAAGCTCCACATTCATTTAAGACATCAAAAGAAATATCGTAAACGAGGCTATAAAAATACAGACCGTAGAGGCCAACTCGTTGATAGAACAAGTATTCACTGTCGCGATGAGGTCATCGAGAAACGTCAACGCCTAGGTGATTTTGAAGGTGATACCGTGATAGGCAAGAATCACAAGGGGGCATTATTAACTCTGGTTGAGCGCAAAAGCTTGTATGTACATATCGTTCATTTGGGACAAACTAGAACCACAACTAAAACGATCTCGTGTGCTTTAGCATGTTTGCGCAGCAGTCATGCCTACAGTGTAACCTTTGATAATGGTAAGGAGTTCTCCGAGCACCGGCGGATAACGGAAGCAGGAATAGAGACGTACTTTGCAGATCCATACAAGTCGATTCAACGAGCCAGAAATGAAAATACCAATGGTCTGATCAGGCAATATCTGCCAAAATCATCTTCGTTTGATGAAGTGTCAAATGAACAAATAGAGCAGATAGAATTTGCTCTCAATCATCGCCCTAGAAAAACACTAGGCTGGTATACGCCTAGTGAAGTTATGGCTGGTTTTTATACTGTTGCACTTGCTGCTTGAATCCGCCATTTAAACCTTATCGTTTGACCACGATCGAATCAATACCACTATGCTGTAAGGTTTGCTGTGCAATAATCGCAGATTCTGCTGAATCATAAGGTCCAGACACGACACGATACCAAACCTTGCCATTTTCCACGCTGCGGACTACATCTGCAGATAAACCGTTGAGAATAATTTCTGCACGGCGGGCATCTGCCTGATCCGGGTCATCAAAACTACGAACTTGTAAAATATAGCTTGCAGAAGCAGGAGTTGGGGCTTCGGTTGCATCCAGACCTGGCTCAGTTGCTGTTTCTGATTCATCAACTTCAGGTCTTGGTGCCTCTACAATCACCACTGCTTCCTGATTTTTTGCTTCAGGAACCGCCTTTTCAGGAATCGGTGTCACTTGCTGCTGTGGCAACAGATCATAAAAACGGTAGTCTTTATTGGTATCTTCTTCTTGAGAATGCTCAGCCGTAGCCTGGTTTTTAGGTTTAACAGGTTCCCATGGCTTCCACAGCATGAGTGCCATTAAAAAACTTAACACGATTAAAATGATCACGAGTGTGCCGAGCCAGGTAGGAATAAGTGGCTTTTTGGGCTTATTCGGTCTTTCAGATACACCGCGCTGCGTTTTTCCAAACACTTGGGATTTCCTCTTATTTATCGGGGCAAATAGAAAAGGCATAACAGCAGTTATGCCCCTACTATAACTTCATCCTATGTGATCATGATAGAAAAGTCATTATCTAGATCACAAATCACACAGAATTTTAATTTATCTACATCTTCAAGCACATAGCTAACGTTACAAAATGTTTATTCAGCAGATAAACGGCAATGACTAGCATGCTTACTTCAAGCACAGCTCTCGCCTTGCGAGCATGCAAAACAGTGTTTTGCTTACATGCTCACTTCGAGCAGAGCTCTTCGCCTTGCGTCAATGTAAAAGCAGTGCTTTACATTGACTCAGGCGCAGATACACCAAGCAGTTCCAGACCGTTACGCAGCACTTGGCGAACATTTACAGATAACAATAAACGTGCCTGAGTTAATTCTGCATCATCGCCCAGAACCTTGTTGTCGTTGTACCAGCCATGGAACAGCGCAGCCAGCTCTTTCAGGTAGTTACCAATCTGATGCGGTTCATAGCTGTTTGCAGCACGAACAACAATCTCTGGATAAGCTGCCAGTTTTGCCAGAATTTCAGTCTCCGCTTCCAGCTCAAGTT
The DNA here is from genome assembly GCF_054861205.1 of Acinetobacter sp. TW_SC_4. NCBI lineage: Bacteria > Pseudomonadati > Pseudomonadota > Gammaproteobacteria > Moraxellales > Moraxellaceae > Acinetobacter > Acinetobacter sp. TW_SC_4. Next base: position 3,086,820 of record NZ_CM142174.1, on the reverse strand, counting down.
TGGCTGCCAGACCACGTGCAGTGGCTGCATCAAAGTTCACACCTGTAGAGGCTGCCTTTTCTAACATACGGCAGATCCGCGCATGCGCATACTGGATGTAATACACGGCATTGTCCTTGCTTTGAGATACGGCAAGGTCAAGGTCGAAGTCAATGTGCTGTTCAGATTTACGCATGACATAGTAGAAACGCGCTGCATCATTCCCGACCTCTTTGCGCAGGTCACGTAAAGTCACGAACTGGCCTGAACGAGAGGACATCTGTACCATCTCGCCACCACGCCACAGGCTGACAAACTGAACCAGAAGTACAGTCAGTTTTTTCGAGTCATAGCCCAGAGCATCAATCGCGGCTTTTACACGTGCGATATAACCGTGGTGGTCTGAACCCCAGATATCTATAATATCGGTATAGCCACGTTGTAATTTGTTTAGGTGATACGCAATATCAGAGGCGAAATAAGTGGTTTGACCATTACGGCGTTTAACCACGCGGTCTTTTTCATCACCAAATTCAGTTGACTTGAACCAGATGTTGCCATCTTTTTCATACAGGAAGCCTCGCTGATCTAGAGTTTGTAACGCTTCATCAATTTTTTCAGTTAAAGTCGCTTCACTGAACCATTGATTGAAAGTCACCCCGAATTCACCGAGGTCATCTTTAATATCATCAAGGATGGCTTTTAACGCAGCCTGATGGAAGACGCGGTAACCTTCATTTAATAAAGTTTGTAAGTTAAAGATCAGGCCATCAATGTGTTTTTCTTTATCGCCTGAAATAACCACTTTATTGCCTTCAGCATCTGGTTCGGCAGCGTACTGTACATCTTCAGGGACGTCTTTATAAACGTCTGCAACAGGGCGAACATAGATATAGCCGTCTTTATCAATAATGCTTTGTGCGATTTCTTTGACGTAGTCACCTTGATAGGCATTTTTCGGGAACACCAGTTCCTGACCCGTCAATTCTAAATAACGTAAATAAGTTGAAGTCGCCAGAATATCCATCTGACGGCCAGCGTCATTGACATAATATTCACGGTCAACTTTGGCACCTGTCGCTTCAAGCAGATTTGCAACAGTCATACCATAAGCAGCGCCACGACCATGACCTACGTGCAGGCTGGAAGTCGGGTTCGCAGAAACAAATTCAACCTGAACGCGTTTTTCCGCATTGGCCTGGGTACGACCATACGTTGCCTGTTGAGCCTGAATCTGATCCAGCACAGCAAAACGCTGGTCTGCATTTAAAAAGAAGTTAATAAAGCCTGGGCCTGCAATTTCTGCCTTGCTGATATCCGCCACTTCAGGTAGGGCAGCAAGGATTTTTTCTGCTAAATCACGCGGTTTCATACCCGCAGCTTTAGACGCGATCATGGCAATATTTGATGCAAAGTCACCGTGGCTGCGGTCTTTGGTACGCGTCAAATTACTTGTATTGTTCCAGTCAGATGGGAGTACGTTTTGTGCCTGTAAAGTTTGCACTGCATGATCGAGAGCTGCTTGGATTGCCGTATTCATAATCAGTCGAAAATAGATATCGCAGAAAAACAGCAAATATAGCAAATTTCCGGCTCTTTAGGTAAAACCATTTATGGGGAATAAAAAATATACGATTAACAGCCTATGGTTTCTATCCATCGGTCGGTCATCAATGAAGGATCACATGAGAAAGAGGAGAATAAATAAGTTGCAAACTTTGCTATAAAAAATGAATCATCCAGCAATCAAAATGGCCTATATTAGCCTGATTGAAACAATAAAAAGAGTCAGCATGGATTCAAAACAGCGCCCGACCATCATCGGCAATATTCCCAAACTTCCAGCCAAATGGGCCTTGGTCATTGTGCCTTTTATCTTGTCCTGCCTGATGAGTGGGATTATTTCCATGATCAACATGCTGCGCAATCTGGGCTGGATTGAAGGCTTTATAGCGCTCTGGTTTCATAACTGGATGATTTCCTGGGCAATTGCTTTTCCAATTGTGGTAACGCTTTTGCCTTTTGTACGCAAATTTGCTGGATTGCTGGTCGATATGTCAGGAAATCAGCCACCCAAATAATTGTTTTCTATCAATGAGAATTAAGAAAGAAGTTTTAGAAGGTAAAAAGCATTCGCTAACAGATGGGGTTTCTAGCTAAAAAACCAATTAAATCAGATGCTCGACTGCAGCGCGGATGATCCCAAGGATCAGACCAATACAGGCTCCGACCACGACACCATTGACCCGGATCATATGCAAGTCACCACCGACTTCATTTTCAATCTTGTCGATCATCTCGGTCGAATCCCATTCATGAATACGTTCACTGATAAAACGAATCACTTTCTCACTGTACTGGTCACTTAAGTCTACAGCGATACCACTGAGACGTTTATTCAGTAACTCACGTACTGAGGTATTTGAAATAATATTCTCACCGACTTGCTGAATGGCGACTCGCAGATTCTCCGCAATCCCCGAATCCGATTTTTGCAAATCTGCTTTGATGGCATCGCATAAAATGACCACTGCACCACTGATAAAATTCAGTACTTGCGGGCTGTCGAGCAGGGCATCTTTGGTTTCATTCAGTCGCTGGCTAGCCATACTTTCAGAATCTGCCAATTGCTGCATCAGTTCTTGAGCAGTTTCTTCAATTTTAAGCCGCCAAGGATGGTCGGGATCTGCCAGCATGGCTTCCACCCGCTGAATTACTGAATCGATACTGCGTTGCTGCACATCAATGCCGATCCAGCTGGCGCCTTTGGCCAGACGCCAGACGCCCATTTCCTTGAATAAAGTGCGGGTCAGCTCACGGGTCTGTTCGGGATGTGAGGTCATCCAGGCATGCACCACATCCAGGCCGCGTTGCAGCACATCCTGATGGAAATCATTTTCTAAAATAGCACGCAGCATTTCGCTGGCCAGGGTATTGATCTGGGTATTTTTGACCCATTGCACACTGTTGCTCTGAATAAATCCGGCGATCTGTTCCTGCCCGACAAATTCAAATACTTTGGGTACGGTCTGCTGAATCACTTGTGTGACCTGAGCATTATTCTGTGGATTGGCCAGCCAGCGGCCGGCAGCCAGACTTAAATCGGTACTGGCCAGACTGCGCTGCACGATTTGCGGAGAAAGGAAATTTTCCTGCACAAAACGACCCATAGATTCGGCAATCCGGGCTTTATTGCGTGGAATAATTTCAGTATGGTCACGTAAAAATTTTGGAATCGGCAGCCGGCCAAAAGGATTACGGAACAGTACGGTAATTGCATACCAGTCTGCCAGACCACCGACCACACCCGCCTCAGCAGAGAGCATCAGGATATGAATCAGCCAGACATATTCAGGCAGCAGTTTGGCAGTAATCATCAGCGCCAGCCAAGCCAGTACTGCAACGACCAGTGCAATGGTCGCAAAACGTTTACTGCGTTGTAAGCTTGGTGACGGCTGCTCTTTCTGCATAAATCATCCTGTTATTGGGACGTGGCCGGCTGCGGTTGGAATACTTGGCCGGATGGACTTACTCCATATTTAGCGCCAAGTGATTGTAAAATCAAGCGGGCATCAAAGGCATCTTTCGGTTCCTGACCGGCTTTAAAGCACTCAATGGTATAAGCCACTTGAGCAGGATCTAAAGTAACAGTATAGGGCTGATCATAGAATGGATCAGGCCAGAATCCTGGATAGCGGCGGGAATAACCATAAGGACGATAATAGCCATATGGATAGACACTAGGCGCCGGATAGACAATTGCCTGACGCGGTGATTGCTGGGTACGGTTACTAGGATCGTTCAATACCTGGAAAAACTGGAAGCCATTTTGTACCGTAGTTTGAGCGGCTTTCAGCAGGGTGATTTCTTCGGCCGTACCGAAACTCATATTAGGTCGCGCCTGAAAACTGATGCGGTAGGTGTTGGCATTCAGTGGTGTGGTGCTGTACTGGCCGAGCTGGTCAAAGGTCAGCGGCTTGGACGGTGTCGTTGCACAGCCAGAAAGCAGGGCAGTGGTCGCAAGAACCAGGGCAATGACGGTTTTTTTCATCTTCGTTCTCCTGATAGGATGATCCAGCGAGTTACAGACCTCTAGAAGCTGCTATCTGGCTGGGTCAGGAAACTCAATTCTTCCTCGGTGGATTCACGGCCCAGAATCTGGTTGCGATGTGGGTAGCGTCCGAAACGGTCAATAATGATTTTATGCTTGATTTCATATTCGAGGTTTTCTGGATTGCCGAGGCGCTGAAATAATTTTAGTGCAAATTCATGGATTAATTTAGATTCGCTATGCATGAAAGGCATATAAAGGAAGGAACGTTGCTCCGGGCTCAGCTGCTTGTCCAGATCCTGGCTGATGGCTTCTTGGGCCAGTGCCAAAGCCAGACTGTCTTGGGCAAAAGCACCCGGCGTATCCCGAAAAATATTCCGTGAAAACTGGTCCAGAACAAGGATTTCTGCTAACCGGCCGTCAGCATTCTTACGCCATGACCATAGTTCAGCCTTACTCGCCTGTTCCAGAATATCGCCAAATTTTTCCTTCAAACTTTGGTCGAACTGGTCACTTTTGGCAAACCAGTTGGGTTGAGTCTCAGGACTAAACCAGAAATCTAAAATATCTTGATAATTCATAATGTTTACAATTTATTAGCATTTATTTGTCAATAAAATCACAAATTTCACATGTCTTATAGAGAAACTTTGTGTTAAAAATTTGCCTAACTAAAAATCAATGGTTTGCTTGAAAACTAGGCAGGGCAGCATGTGCTGTCTGGAAATCGCGGTATACTAAGCTAAACCGATGATTCTATTTTAATAGTTACCCCCCATTAAGCGAGATTGTAATGAGTCAACCTGAATCGACTGCCCATGATGTATTACCGGAATGGGTAGATTCGTCGCTCATCAAAGGAATGCTGCGCGGTATCGAGCGTGAGAGCTTGCGTATGCAAAGCAATGGTTTCCTGTCACAGGAACCGCATCCTCATGCCTTAGGTTCAGCTCTGACACATCCGCATATTACGACCGATTATTCTGAAGCCTTGATGGAGTTTATTACTCCACCAAAAGAGAGTATTACTGAAGCTCTCCACTACCTGACCGACATTCATGCTTTTGTACATCGTCATCTGAAAAATGATGAAAAGCTCTGGCCGATGTCCATGCCGTGCATGCTCGACAGCAAGGATGAAAATATTCCGTTGGCGCAATATGGCAGCTCCAATATTGGCTTATTTAAAACGCTGTATCGTCATGGTTTAGGCGTGCGTTATGGTCGCCGTATGCAGACCATTTCCGGGGTTCACTATAATCTGTCTTTCCCGGATCATTTCTTTATAGCGTTACAAGAACAGGAAACTGATGAAGAGTTGCGCGCTTTAAGCCTGCAGGATTATCGCAGCCATCGTTATATGGGGCTGATCCGTAACTTTATTCGTTTAACCCCGTTGGTGATTTTCCTGGTCGGCGCCAGTCCAGCAGTTTGCCAGTGTTTTATGACTGGACGCGATCACCATTTATTCCCGCTGGTACGCGGTACTTTATATACGCCTTATTCGACTGCATTACGGATGGGACGTTTTGGCTATCAGAATTCAGCACAGAAACAGCTGGGTATTCACTACAATAATCTACAGGATTATCTGGAAGGTCTGCAAAAAGCGGTTAAAACACCGTACAAACAGTTTACCCGTCTGGGTCTGGATGATGCCAATGGTCAGCCAATTCAGATCAATGACCATGTGCTACAGATTGAAAATGAATACTATAGTCTGGTGCGTCCAAAGCAGGTACCTCAAGAAGGTGAAACTCCATCGCAAGCCTTGCAAAATCGCGGGATTGGCTATGTCGAGCTGCGTGCTGTCGATGTCAATCCGTATAGCGCGATCGGGATCAATGAAGATACTGCCGGCTTCCTGGAAGTAGTGGCACTGTACTGCTTATTGCAAGACAGCCCGGCGCTGCTGGATGCAGAACAGGAAATCATTGACCAGAATCAGGCAGAAGTGGTCAACCGTGGTCGTGCCTATAACGCTGCGATTATGGAAAATAGTCAGCGTTATATGATTGAAGACTGGTGTAATCTGCATTTGCAACGTATGCAGCCACTGGCCCAATTGCTCGATCAAGCTTATGAAACTGATTTATATAGCAACGCCATGCAAGCGATGCAGATCCGTGTCGATGAAGTTGATGCGACCTTGTCAGCCCTGATTGTCGGAGATATTCGTAGTCATAGCAGCATGTGGCAATTTGGCCAGCATTTGGCCCATCAGCATAGCAATCTCTATGAATCACATCGATTAAGCAAAGAAACACTTAAATATTTCAATGAATTGTCACAAAAGTCATTGCAGCAACAACAGCAGCTCGAGCAAGATAATACGATCAGTTTTACTGAATATTTAGCCCAATATCGATAATAAATAAGAGGATTAACCATGCAATGGGGTTATCGCTTCGTGAGTGGTGTGTTGTTTTTGGCATCTGTTGCCGGGATGGCATTTGCTTTGTATCTTGAGCATGGACAGGGGCTGAATCCTTGCCCATTGTGTGTGTTTCAACGAATCGGATTAATCGGACTGGGGATTATCTCCCTGATTGCTTTGCTGCATAATCCGAAATCCAATGCCATGAAGCGTGGTTATGCTTTCTTAGGCTCGCTCAGTATCTTATGGTCAGTCGGTGTCGCTGCACGGCATGTCTGGTTACAGAATCTGCCCCCAGATCGAGTGCCGAGCTGTGGCCCAGGTCTGGATTACTGGCTGGAAACTTTGCCGATGAAATCGGTATTACAGCAGGTACTGAATGGGTCAGGTGAATGTGCCGCCATTGACTGGACGTTCCTGGGGCAATCTTTACCGGTCTGGTCATTGGTGTTCTTCAGTATCTTATTGCTGATCAGCCTGTGGCAATTATTCCGCAAATATCAGACTGCGCCCGTCAAACGTTTAAGAGATAAATACTGATTTTCAAAATCTGAATCAAAAAAAGCCAGTCTACAGACTGGCTTTTTTTATTACTCTCTTAGAGGCGAACCAAATTTTTTACCTTCGATCAGGTCAGGGCAATGCCTTCAATACTGTCCAGATCGTTCACATATTCATGAATTTGCGTATAGGCTTCATCTTCCACACTTGGATAGAACCAGCGCACAATCTGTTCAGCTACCAGTGGATGATACTGAATTTCAAAATGATTTAGACCATAGAAAATCGCCTTATGCGCATCAGGTACTTTCAGGTCAAAACGTGGATGGGGATGTTCGCCCAAGGCACTTTTGACACTGACCAGATAATCGCCGATCACATTAAGCGTTTTGTTGGTATGGTGTTCAAACTCGATCGTACCTGCCACCAGATAGGCATCGATATGCGCAGGAATCGGTGCAGGTTTACGGTTATCGTCCATAAAGCCAATCCGTACCGGATTATATTCCCAGTCATCATCCCGGACACTGCCATGACGTAAGTCCAGAATCCCGTTACTGCGAATATTCACCACATGTCCCACAATTTTCACTAAAGGAAAATGTCCAATTTTTTCCTGCAAGCTAAAACCAAAACGTTCCAATACCGCACCATGATGCGGTGAACCTAGACAGACCAGGTTTTCCACCATCGGGATCCAGTCATAGACATTCTGTTTGCCATAGAATAGGGCACTGCGTGACACCAGACCGCCCATACTGTGTCCGATCAGATCAATACTGGTAATTCCCGGATTACGTTTGACCAGATCTTGCAAGGTATTGGCCAGACTGCGGCCATTGGCTGAAATGCGGCGTCCGGTATTATAGTTCAGGTACAGCATGGTGTTATGGTCGCGCTGAGCCAGCAATTTTTCCCCAATACCCGGGTATTTACGAGTTGACCAGTCCAGATGGTTCATGCACAGACCATGCACAAATAGGGTAATGCGTCCGGTTAGCTCACCTTGTTGCAGAGAACCATAATGATCGTAAATAAGCATCGGCAAGGCGAGAGGATTCTGATATTTCAGCAGATAATCGCCAATAATCCCGTTCAGGGCACTGACCATAAAATGCATGGTCGGGGTCAGGGGTTTATTATGTAATTTGGGAAATCTTTCAATAATGCGGCGCAGTCCAGGCGCGATCAGGGTATTGCCATAATGAAAGATCATGTCATAAGACATTTGATACAGACGTACGATATAAGGAATATTCTGGAAAGTTTTGGAATTTTTTTCACTCAGCCCGAATACGCTCATTAAAATTTCACGCTGAATCGATTTAATCAGCTCCTGTACTACATCACTAAAGCGCATGGTGACCAATTGTGCCAGGCCTTCCAGGACATCTGCCTGGCTAAGCGGAGTTCGGTCCCATCGACAATAGGTTTCATGCAATGGCGTTAAACTTGGCATTTGATCCTATCCTTTATATGAGCCGTAGACATCTTTCTTTTTTGAGCACTTCACGGTATAAATTCTTTTTTCAGTATTCTTGATTCTCAATTTATTCGGAATACTCTTAAAATAGCGAGAATTGCATAACATTAAAGGCTTTTTTGTCAGACAATTTAAGCAATTAAGTTAAGTGGTTATAAAATGAAGTGTATTTCACACTTTTAAATTAAATTTTGACATTTTGTTTGTTTTTTATTGATTGCCGATGAATATCATTTACCTGCATGGGTTCAAGAGTAGTAGCAGCTCAATTAAAGGCCAGTTATTGGAACAATACTGTGCCAAGTACCCGGATATTCAGGTGCATTTACCCGATTTGAACATGCCGCCGATGGCTGCAATTCAGAAGATTTCTAAATTAATCCAGTCGATGGATCAGGTGGCATTGGTCGGCAGTAGTCTTGGGGGATTCTATGCGACATATCTGGTCGCTCAAGCGCATGTGCCGGCTGTACTGATCAATCCGGCAATGCGACCATGGCAACTGTTTCGTGAACTGTTTGATGATGAATTGCCCCTGCAGGTTCATCCGAACTGGTGCCTGAATGACGCAGATCTTGACCAGCTCGAAGCCATGGCGCTACCAACTGCGCAAGATGCAGACAAAATATTAGTGCTGTTACAACAAGGCGATGAAGTTTTGGATTATCGTGAAGCACATCGCTATTATAGTTCAGCTCGTCCACCTGCACTGCTAATGACCGAGGCCAATGGCAGCCATGGCATGGATGATTTTGCGGAGAAAATTCCGCTGCTCTTACAGTTTTTATCCGACTGCATAAAAAAGGAAACCGAATAACGTGTCTCAATATACGGCTCAATCTCTTGAAGTTTTATCTGGTCTAGATCCGGTGCGTCGTCGTCCGGGCATGTATACCGATACCTCTCGTCCAAACCACTTGGCGCAGGAAGTGATTGATAATGCGGTCGATGAGGCACTCGCGGGACATGCCAATAAAGTCACGGTCACGGTGTATAAGGATGGTTCATTATCAGTTGAAGATAATGGCCGTGGTATGCCTGTCGATATTCACCCAGAATATGGTCAGAGCGGGATTGAAATTATCCTGACCAAACTGCATGCCGGTGGTAAGTTCAGTACCGATAATTATCAATTTTCTGGCGGTCTGCACGGGGTGGGGATCTCGGTCGTCAACGCGCTTTCTAGCCGCGTAGAAGTTGAAGTTCAGCGTCACGGCAACCTGTATAAAATGGCCTTTGAAAATGGTGAACCGACTGCACCGTTAGAAGTGTTAGAAGGTAAGGCACCGAAACGTGCCACAGGGACAACTGTTCATTTCTGGCCGGAAACTAAATATTTCGATTCTCCAAAATTTGCACTTAAAGTCTTAAAACATAACTTAAAAGCTAAAGCAGTATTGGCCGCTGGTCTGCAAATTAACTATATCGACCAGATCAATGATGAAAAGATCACCTGGCAGTTTGAAAATGGTCTGGTCGACTATTTGATGGATGAGCTGGAAGACCGTGAAATCATTCCGGCCCCTGCTTTTGTGGCGACAGGTGATGCTGAGCGTGCCAGTGCAGAATTTGCCATCTGCTGGAATGTGGAAGGTGGAGAAAGTATTCAGGAATCCTACGTCAACCTGATTCCAACCGCACAAGGTGGTACTCACGTGAATGGCTTACGTTCTGGCGTGACCGATGCCATGCGTGAGTTCTGCGAACTGCGTAACCTGTTGCCACGGAATATGAAACTGTCTGCAGAAGATGTGTGGGACGGGGTGAACTACATTCTGTCACTGAAATTCCAGGAGCCACAATTCTCTGGTCAGACCAAGGAACGTTTATCCAGCCGTGAAGCTTCAGGCATTGTACAGAATATTGCCAAAGATGCGTTTGCACTGTGGCTGAACCAGAATTCAGACATCGCTATGCAACTGGCAGAAATGGCGATTTCCAAAGCAGGTCGCCGTCTAAAAGCGGCCAAGAAAGTTGAGCGTAAGAAAATTGTCGCTGGTCCAACTTTACCTGGGAAATTGTCAGATTGCGTCGGACATGATCTGGATCAGTCTGAACTGTTTATTGTGGAAGGGGACTCTGCGGGTGGTTCAGCCAAGCAGGCACGGGACAAGAATTTCCAGGCGATTATGCCGATTCGCGGAAAAATTTTAAATACCTGGGAAGTCTCTTCGGATGAAGTGCTGGCCTCTCAGGAAGTGCATAATATTGCAATCGCGATTGGCGTCGATCCAGGTTCAGATGACCTGTCTGAACTGCGTTATGGCAAGATCTGTATTCTTGCTGATGCCGACTCGGATGGTCTGCATATCGCGACTTTGTTATGTGCGCTGTTTGTAAAACACTTCCCGATTCTGGTCGAAGAAGGGCATCTGTTTGTAGCGATGCCACCCTTATTCCGTATCGATGATGCTAAAGATGTGCACTATGCGTTGGATGAGGATGAACTGGAAGGCATCCTGAAAAAATGCAAAACCAAGAATCCGCAGATCACCCGATTCAAAGGTTTAGGCGAGATGAATGCCAGCCAGCTTCGCGAAACGACTTTAGATCCAAATACTCGCCGTCTGGTGCAACTGGATCTGGATGATGTGCACCTGACTTCAGGTTTACTGGATAAACTGCTAGCAAAAAAACGCGCCAGTGACCGTAAAGACTGGTTGGAACAGAAAGGTAATCTGGCAGATATCGTTGTGTAAACTGATTTGCTGCTAATACCTATTAAAAAGCCCGCAATCGCGGGCTTTTTTAACAACTCCATTTAGGACTCAACTTTTAAATAATGCCCATCTGCATAGACATTATGTCCAAAGCCACAACCTGAACTGCCACTGTACTGTTTTAAAATCACCTGCTGCCCCTGTTTAGGATCAAAAGCAAAATTGAGGTTAATTTTGCAATCATCTGATCGATAGGCCGTTTGATTTTTATTAACAGGCATTGTGGTTTTAAATTCACCTATATTTGGACCATAAATCATGCTATTTAGTCCCATATATAAGCCATTAAAATGAATCTGATAAGAATTTTTAATCCGTTTGACTTGAATGGTATTCCAGTGACCGAAGCCAGCATGCTGTATATAGATGCCAGCCAAGTTTTGAGTTTTTTGCGGGGGAGGAAGCTGTTTTAAATTAAATTGACTGCTTTTGGCCTGAGGAAAGACTGAAAACCAGGCCCGTGCCCATTGTGGCTTTCCTGATTTAAAATAGCTTAAGCCGACATTATTAAAAGCAGTGGTAATGGCATTTTTGGAAAAAGATACATCGCTATTTTCACTATGCATTGCACAAAAGGCAGACCAGGAAGCTTGCTGTTGAAATTGTCCTAGCGCATTTTGATACTGTTTCTGATCATAAAATTTTCTTCCCGAGTTGGCATAGCTTTTCACCTTGGCACATTCGGATCGGAGTTCAGTTTCAAAGTCTGAATTGGCGAAACTAAAACTACTCAGAGGGAGAATACTGATAAAGATAAGCCATTTATTCATAATTTTACTCAACTGACATTATTCTGGTTTTAATAGGAAATTTTATCTATCCGCAATTTTTCTAACAGATTATTGACCTGTTTATATTAAGTTTTACATAAAAAATAAAATATTTTTGGTTTAGTTCAGGTTGAGTTGCATTAATACCAGATCGCGCCATTGTCCAAATTTCTGTCCAACTTCCGGCATATAACCGGTTTGTTTAAAGCCTAATTTCTCATGTAAGGCAATCGATGCCTGATTTTCATGGTCAATGGCACCGACCATAACATGGATTGCATTTTGCTGGGCATGTTCAATCAGCTTGAGCATCAGGGCTTTGCCCAGACCTTGCCTAATAAAATCTGCATGAAGAAAGACAGAATGTTCAACAGTGTATTTAAAGCCCTGAATGGGCCGAAAAGTAGAATAATCCGCATAACCTGCAATTTGCTTGGATGCTGAATGTTCAGCCACCAATAAAGGAAATTGCTGAGCACTTAATTCACTTAGCATGTTCTGAAAATCCTGAATTGTCTTTGGCGTGCTATTCCAGGTTGAGGTTCCGTATAAGATTTCAGCATTGTAGATCGGGAGTAGATGTTCCAGATCTTGAATTTGAGCAGGACGAATAATAAAGCTCATAAGCAGATGCCAAAAAAGAAAGACAATATCTAACCATAACCTGAATTTAGGCAATAAAAAAGCAGAATCGAAATCCTGCTTTATTCATTCTAAAAACTTAGAAGTGGTATTTAACCAATGCGCTGACATCGTGTTGATCAACGTCAGTACCGAATTTGTTATTCCAAATAGAATGTTCAATACCTAGGTAAAGTTTAGTCTCAGGAGAGATATGCTTACCAACGTTCCATTTGTATTGTGAAGTCCAGTTCAATTCGCTTTTGTGATCAGGACCTTCAGCGGTTGACCAGTCCAGGAAAGCATCTGCCAGGAATTCTTCGCCACCAATTTTAAATGGAACTGCATAGGTGATCGTCATTTGATAATCATCTTTTTGCAGGTCATTGTCAGCTTTGTAGAAATTAATATTTGCATAGCTAGTATATGGAATATCAAGTGCAAAACCGATCCCGTATAGGTAGTTATTAAAGTCACTCGCACCGCTATTGCCCTCCCAAGTAGTCGCAATAAGTACGTCTTTAATTGGGCCAAGTTCAAGCTTTTGACCAGTGACTGCACCTAAACTTAAACGCGGTGCAACTTCGAAGTAAGTTTCATTACCGAAGTCATTATTGGTACGGTCAGCAAAGGCGAAGATATCACCATATTTTAAACCAGCTGCATATTCAGCAGTAATGGTTGATTGATCAATTTTTTCATTACCCGCTGCAAATGGTGCTTTATAGTTTTCACCATATAAAGCTGACAAACTAAAATCTTGCCAAACTGCTGCCTGAGTGAAAGCTGCTGTTGAAGCCAATGCACAAAGTGCCGCGATTTGTGTAAATTTCATTTAAATATCTCCCCCGAGAAAGCAGCTTAAGGATACAGATTAATAAGTAAAAATAAAGTCAAAATTGATCACTGACAGAAATATTTCATCGTCTTGAGCTGATGATAATTTGAGATATTGGGAGAAGAAGGTTTATAGGATATTTAAATGAAGTTAAGTCTTTATATTTAAATTAATTTTAAGAATAGAGACTCAATTTTGAAGCTGGTTAAAGTAAAGACATAGATCCTCTATGAACAGGGCAAAGACTGCTTTAATTTTGGGAAAGTCATGTGAATAGTATTTCGATTGTCCCAAATCTGGAAGGTCAATCATGATCCGGTAAGCAGTTGTCACGATCGGTTGTCCTTTTGCTAAAAAAATCAAAATATCACTTGCATATTTTCAACAGAGGACCGATATTCGAAGTATAGGAACACGGTTCTGCAGACTCAAAAATGTGTTCATCATTCAATCTGGAGGGTTTTATCCAAAGCGATTTGAAGATGTGAAATGCAATATAAAACAGCAAGCTATACACGTGCCAAGATAAAAATTCTGCACTAAAAAGTTAAAATGATTTGAGGATGGTATTTTATGAACATTGAACTCCGTACCGATAAAAACATTCGCAATAGTGATCGTCTAATTACTTACGTTCGTACCGAATTAAATCAGGAATTCCAGCGCCACAGTGAGCGTATTACCCATTTCTCAGTGCATCTTAGCGATGAAAATGCCGCCAAAGGAGGCGATGACGATATTCGCTGCATGATCGAAGCACGTCCTGCCGGCTTGAAGCCAATTGTCGTGAACCATCATGGTCATAATGTTGATACTGCCATTCATGGTGCTATTGACCGTTTAAAACGCAGTCTGGAACATGTGATTGAGAAAAAAGATAACGTACGTAGCACTCCGCTAAAACTTGCGGAAGAAGATACAGGTACAGATCTAGAACAATAAATAATTCGCAGATGAAAAAGGCCCTACGGGGCTTTTTTCAATTTTAGATAAAATAAACGAATGAGAACAAAACAAATCCTGCTTTATTCGGCATAATAGTGAAAAACGAATTTGAAGTGAGCTCCATCATGTTAACTGCGCAACAACAGCTTTTTGTGCAAGCACTCGAAGAACTTAATCTGGGTCAGGTCAAACAGCTTTTGGCAGATGGACTTAACCCGAATTTTATTGATCTGGAAAAAGGTCCAGTCATTTCCATCTGGTCGGATGGTCTGTTCAAATGGTGGGAAGAAGTGTGCGAAGCTTATGAAGCGGGTAGTCCATTAACTGCCGAAGAAAAACAGCAACGTCTGGATGTACATTTACAGATTCTGGAAGCGCTGATTCAGGCCAAAGTCAATTTGCATCTCTGGGATGCTGAAGAGGTTTATGGCCCGCTTTGGGATGCGGCCAGTGCAGCCTGTGTACCTGCAGTGCAGCGCCTATTAGAAGAAAAAGTCAATCCAAACAGCAAGGATGAAGAAGGTTTAACCATCCTGTCATCGATTAGTGATTTATTCTTTGATTGTGATTTTGATGAAATTAACTGGGCAGAAGCACTGGAAGAAGAAAAACAGACCCTAGAATTATTGCGTAGTCATGGCGCAAAAATGACCAAGGAATTACATTAAATTTTAAGAAAGAGCTCCAGCAAGATGAAGACAACTTTAAGAATATTGGGTTTGATGGCACTGATGGGTGTGAGTGCACAGCTTTGTGCAGCGGTAGAGTTTGACCGACCAGGTGAAGGTCTGGGCACCAGTACAGTTCCAGTGGGTCAGTTAGCTTGGGAACAGGGTTTACCGAGTTTCTCCTATAGCGAAGCGACTGCGGATGGAAGCAAGCTGAAAAAAACCACTTTAAATGCCGACGTCTTGTTGCGTACCGGTTTGACTGATGATCTGGAATTACGTTTAGGCTGGGCCGGTCCGGCTTGGTCACAAACCAAGTTCAATGGCCAGACTGAAGAGGATGACGGTCTAGGCGATGTCAGTATTGGCCTGAAAAAAGCCATTGATCTGGATGATGAAAAACTCAGTATGGCGCTGATGGCTGAAGCCATTATTGCCACAGGTAATGCTAATTTTAGCAATGAAGAAGATATTTACAGCCTGAGCTCAGCAGTTGCTTATCAATATAATGATTTGGTGAATACTGCACTGACCATGCGTTATGAATGGCAGGATAGCAACTGGGCGATTACTGCGATTCCGACTTTAGGCTATCAGATTGCTGATCGCTGGTCAGGTTATTCAGAACTGATTTATCGCAAAGCCGAAAGTCAGGATAATGAATATGCGCTAGGCACTGGCGTTATGTATGCATTGAATGATCAGGTACAGCTTGATGCCAGTGTGGGGGTGGATCTGGAAGGTCAGAATAAAGGTTACTTCTCAGGCTTGGGCGTATCGTTCCTATTCTAAGCTGCTCTTATTTCGATATGACCAAAGTACTACGGTTTAAGATCGGGAGAAAAGTATTTTCTCCAGTCTTATTGGGCACAGTGTTGCTTAGCAATATTGCTCAGGCAGAAGCACCTTTGCTTTCGTCTGAGCAGGCTTTCCCTCTGAGTATCAGTTCAGTCACTCAGCAACAGGCTGAACTTAGCTGGGAAATTCCGCAAAACTATTATCTTTATCAGCATAAGGTAGAGCTAAAGCAGGGAAGTCAGCCGATGACCTTGCAATTACCACCCGCTGAAGATCTATATGATGAAAACTATGGTCATACCCAGGTTTATTATCAGCAATTAAAAGTTCAGATTCCGACACAGGCGGGTCAAACTTATCAGGTCAGCTGGCAAGGCTGTGCCAAAGACAGGCTTTGTTATCCTCCTCAAACCATTGAATTCAAGACTGACTTATCCGGTCTGGTGCAATCTGAATCTACTAGCTCGGGTAATAAAAGGTTACTGGATCTAAGCAGCTCTTCCTCGCAACACAACCGGATTATGGCAAATTCTGCTGATGATCTAGAATCAGGAAATACAGACAGCAAAATCGTCGAAGTCATTTCTACACGATCCAGCAGCGACTCGGCACAAGATCAGCTATGGTCTGCACGTCTCGCTGAAAGTTCGCTAGCTTATGGATTGCTATTGTTTTTTGGCTTGGGTATTTTGCTGGCATTTACGCCATGCTCTTTGCCGATGCTGCCAATTCTGACTTCACTGATTGTTCGTGATAGCAAAGGCATCAAGGCTTGGATGATTGCCCTAAGCTTTGTAAGCAGTATGGCCACAGTCTATGCGGTACTGGGCTTGATCGCGTCTTCAGCCGGACTCAACTTTCAGCGCTGGTTACAGCAACCTGCCACCCTGATGGCATTTAGTGCACTATTTGTGGTATTTGCCCTCAACCTGTTTGGCCTGTTTGAAATTAAAATGCCACAGCGTCTGACACAGCGTCTGGACCGGGTTCAGGCGATGCAGCAAGGGGGAACTCTGGTCAGCGCTGCGGTCATGGGATCTGTTTCTGCCTTGCTGGTCGGGCCTTGTATGACGGCACCATTAGCCGGTGCATTATTATTTATTTCCCAGACCCAGAACCAATGGCAAGGCGCAGTGCTCCTATTTACTTTAGGTTTCGGTATGGGTACCCCGTTGCTGCTGGCCAGTATTATGGGGGCACGCATTCTACCCCGAGCCGGGCACTGGATGAATCAGGTGAAAGTGCTTTTTGCTTTCATCATGCTGGCTCTGGCCTTGTATTTTATCCGTCCGTTGATTTCAGAAGCTGCATTGCAGTGGCTGTCGCTAGGGCTGGGCTTAAGCTTTGTTGCCTATGTTCTGGCACGATTATTCTGGAAAAATACCGGACTGCGCTGGCTTTATATCATCTGTTTGGCTATCGCCGTGCCTTATATTACATATAGTCAGTATCAGCATAGTCAGCGCTTTTTTGTTGAAACTGCCCAACAACAGGCGAGTTGGCATATAGCAAAAACAGCTACTGAATTTGAACAGTTACTGGCTACAGTACCGAAAGGGCAGAAGGTCATTATTGATGTCTATGCTGATTGGTGTGTGGCCTGTCAGCCGATTGAACATAAAGTATTAAAGGCAGCTGCTGTTCAGCAGGCCTTAGCCCCTTATTTTCTGATCAAGCTTGATCTTAGTCAGTATGATGCTACCCATCAGACTTTACTTAACCGATGGGAAATTCTGGGACCACCGACTTATTTATTTCTCGATACTCAGCAGCAGGAAATTCGCAGCTTACGTTTGACAGGTGCATTTAGTGGAGCAGAGTTATTGGCACAGCTACAGCGTTTAGAACAGCTCTAACATTCACTTTAAAACTTTTCTGATACATGCTTTAAAGTGAATAAAGCCGAAAATATCAGGCCGGTTGAACTTTTAGAGGTTCAAGATAAGATTTCACCTGATTCCGTCCACCGGCTTTGGCCTGATAAAGGGCCTGATCGGCCTGGCTCAGGAGTTGCTGCGGGCGTAATTTTGGTTTTGAAATAGCAATACCAAAGCTGGCAGTCACCGGAATTAACTGTCCTTCATCACTAAAAATCTGTAGTTGCCGGATCGCGCTTCGGCAACGCTCTGCAACCTGCTGAGCTTTTTCCAGGCTGGAATTATTCAGGACCAGAATAAATTCTTCACCACCGAACCTTCCGACGACATCACTTTCACGTAATTGCTGGTTCAGTACCGCACTGACTTGTACCAGTGTTTCATCGCCCTTGTGATGTCCATAGTAGTCATTGATCTTTTTAAAATGATCCAGATCCAGCAGCAGCACCAGGGCATAGTTAAAAGTCGCAGTACTATTTAACTGATCCAGACACTAATTAATGCTGCGGCGATTAAACAAGTTGGTCAAGGGATCAATCTGGCTGAGATGGTTAATCAGCTGTTCACGATAGCGCCATTGACTGAGTAAAATATCAAATAAAATCATGCAGAAAGCAAGAATCGGCAGGATAAAATACAGCATTGATAATAGCCAGAAGCTATTATGGAAAAACTGGTCCTGAATATTAAAGAGTGGTGAATAAGGCAGTTGTTGGTTAAAGCTTAAATAGGCACAAGTCACCAGAAACAGTGAGGCCGGAATCAGCATGCTATAGATCAGTCTCCGGTGAAACAGGACCAGTCCTACCGTCATCAGGCAGACATAGGCAATTGTGGCTCCGGACTAATCATGCCTACGATATACGCATCCCGACACAGGGAAACCACAAAGATACCCACTGCCAGATAGGGAAAATATCGTTCTATTAGCGCATTACCCTGAAATTTATAACAGGGATAAATCAAAAGAACCAGCGCCAGTAAAAACAGGCCATTCATGTGAACCTGGGAACGAACAACGTCAATATGGACATGCTGCCAGTATTGTGGATGTGACAGGACAAACAGATCCCAACTTAGCCAGCTTATATGTATGCCACAGCCAAGTGCCAGCATCAGGATACACTTTTTCAAAATCCCCCAGCTCATCACTACTTCATCTTCGATCAGATATTTCTTGAGTCGATGATTCTGGAATTTTTGTAATACTGCTGACATTCGCTTCATACAACAGGTCTGACCTTTATTGTTATTGCTAAGTTTTTAAAAGATGGAAAAATATTGCTTTAATTATTTACAGAAATACAACATAAAATTAATTCATTGATAATCAGTAATATTTATCAAAAATTAAAAAAAAGGAGAAAAATTAAGCTGGAAATTTATTGTTCTAAATACGCAATGAAGTGTTTTATTTAACCCCATTATTTCATTATTTAAAATTTATTAAGCTATGTCTATTCCCGAACAATGAACGGACCAAATTAAGCAATGAAAATTTTACAGATCGATTCCAGTATTTTAGGCGATGCCTCTATTTCTCGTCAGTTGACTCAAGCTATTGTGGGACAGCTTCAACAGAAACATGGTGAAGCAGTTGAGCTCGAATATCTGGACTTGGCTGCACAGCCGATTCCACATTTAACTGCTGAAATTTTGATGGGTCAGAATCTTGAGCAGGCGGCTTTAGGTGAACAGATTTTACAGCAGTACTTACAGGCGGATATCGTGGTAGTTGGGGCCGCTATGTATAACTTCGGCCTACCTTCTACCTTAAAAGCCTGGATTGACCGCATTAGTGTGGCAGGGCGTACTTTTAAATATACAGAAAATGGGCCAGTGGGTCTGGCAGGTGAAAAGAAAGTCTATATTGCCAGTAGCCGTGGTGGTGTTTATGGCGAACAAAGCCCAGCCGATTTCCAGGAAGCTTTCCTGAAAACTGTATTTAACTTTACTGGCGTAACTGATGTGCACGTGATTCGTGCTGAAGGCGTCAATATGGGCGATGCTGCGAAACAGCAGGCAATTGAAACGGCGATGGCGCAGGTAAGCCAGATCTAAAAAGCGATAGAAAATTAATGAACAAAAAAGGTCAGTAATTGCTGACCTTTTTTATGGCTTCTTCTAAATTTCTAGTCTCGATCTAGACGATGGGCAAATTCCGAAAGATCCGCCAGCGCTTGTCGAGCCTCTTCAAACCAGGCACTAAACATCTGAAAATTATGCCACATGCCGGTATATAACTTGAATTCAACCTCGACACCCGCCTGTTCCGCTTTTTCCTTGAAGCGTGTGGCATCATCCAGCAGAATCTCTTTAGATCCCACCTGTATATGTATCGGCGGCAAACCACTGAGATCGGCAAAAAATGGGGAAATCTCTGGATCGCCACGATCCATTGCACTCGGTACATAATACTGAATCCCGGTTTTCAGGGTTTCAATCGACAGCAGGGCATCATGTTTCTGATTATAGCGTAGTGATTCACTGGTCAGGGTCAGATCAAGGAAAGGGGAAAGTAGAATTAGCCCACTCACTTGGGGCAGGCCTTCCTGCTGTAATTTGAGTGCCAATGCCAACGCCAGATTAGCACCACACGAATCTCCGGACAGAATAATATCCTTAGCCTGAATGCCCTGATCTAATAACAGATTATAGATATCAAATAGGGCCTCCAAAGGTTCAGGATAAGCAGATTCAGGAGCTAGAGGATAATCAATATGCAGTACCTGCATCTGGGTGCGAGCGGCAATCTGGGTCATAAAGGCACGATGGGTATTTAAGGAACCGAGATAAAAAGCACCACCATGAATATGGAAAATCAGCTGGCTGGATTCCTGCTGTGGTTTGATTTCCTCGGCATGTACACCTGCCAGCCGGAGCGAACGGATTTGTACGGACTTATCTTGCGGAAAAATCTTGCACATCTGCTCCAGTGCGACCCGTAAGGAGCTTGGAGGAAGATTGAACCGACTAGGCGCGCGGATGGTCGCTTTTAAAAGACTTTCTGTAATTAATTGTTTCGTCACGGGGCTCATCTTCATCTTCTTTCCATCTTTTTCTGCTTTTATTGATTATGTTGATTATTTACCAACAATATTTACAAGGTTACACTAAATAGTCACAGGTAAAAATTGCAAAAATGTTGTGACTTTTTAATACTACATCGGTCTATCTCAGACTAGGGAAATGAAGAAAAATGAAAAAAATTACGCTAATGTTAGGACTACTCGGCTTATCTGCGCTGGCCAATGCTGCAGATCCTTTAAATGGTACCGTTTGGAAAACGATTGACGACGAAACCAAGCAACCAAAGGCTATAGTAAAATTTACTGAGCAAAAAAATGGGACATTATCTGCAAGCATCCAATCGGTATTAACACCGGGTGAAGAAAATGCTTGTACAAAATGTGAAGGTCCGTATCACAATAAATCGCTGAAAGGTTTGACGATTGTGAAAGGCCTGAAAAATACAGGCGGAACCAGCTATGACAGTGGTTCGATCCTAGATCCAAAATCTGGTAAAACTTACAAATTGAAAGGCAACCTGACAGATGGTGGCAAGAAGCTTGAGCTACGCGGTTATATCGGCGTGTCTGCTTTAGGTCGTAACCAGACCTGGATTCGTGCCAAATAATGGATCAGAACCGTTCTCTAAAAACTACCATAAAAAAAGCCTGACCTCTGTCAGGCTTTTTTTATTCTTCCCATTTATCGAACGATTAGTCTTTTAACTCCCGATAAGCGGCTTCGTCAAAACCAGCGATAAAACCAGTTGCGGTCTGTAATACCGGACGTTTGATTAAGCTGGTATGAGTAGTTAAAGTGGTAATCAGATTATTTTCATTGGCAAGCGCATTTTCCTGCTCTTCAGTAGTAAGTTTACGCCAGGTGGTGCCTTTCTTATTCAGGACTACATCCTGACCCAAGGCATCCAGCCAGGTTTTGATGGTTTCAGCATCGATGCCCTGTTTTTTATAATCATGAAATTCATAACTCAGACCTTGCTCAGTCAGCAGATCAAAGGCTTTCTTCATCGAACTACAATTTTTAATTCCGTAAATTTTTAACATAGCTGCCATCTAAAAAATTTAAATCATGAACTAGCTTAACCAATTTGGCAGCAGCAGACCATGCAAAAGCAAATGAAAAAAAGGAAAAAATTTTAAATAGCAGAAAAGTCATGTCATCAAAATGACATCAAGCAGCTTTAATATGAGCAGCAAGAAAAAGAACAATCTAAATAATAAGAAAAATAAAAATTTGGGAATGATAGAAAGAGAAAACCCGCATTTAATCATCCTGATCATGCGGGTCTCAATCCAACGTCCAATGTCACATCCATGCAAAACAAGCTAAATCTATAGTCTGTTTTATTTTCGTCCTACGGCGTCCTGTCCTTATGTTGTCGTCCTGACATGTCCTTGTGCCGTAGCGCTATAATGCTATGTTATTACATTGAGATAAACCCAAAAAATACGTCATGTCATGTAAGAGATAAGCCTTAATTGAGTGAACAAATGTTCACTCAATTAAATGATGAGGCTTTATAATTTGTAGTCGATAATCACGGGAGCATGGTCGCTAAACCATTGTTCTTTATAGACCCAGGCATTCAAAGTGCGCTCTTTCCAGTCTGGAGAGCAGGCCTGATAATCAATCCGCCAGCCCACGTTCTTGGCGCGTGCTTGTCCACGGTTTGACCACCAGGAGTATAATTCGGCTTCTTTGCGGACTTCACGGAAAGTATCCACGTAACCGAGTTCATCGTAGATATGATCTAGCCAGGCACGTTCGTGCGGTAAACAGCCCGAGGCTTTCTGGTTGCCCGACCAGTTTTTAATATCAATACGTTTATGCACAATATTATAGTCACCGCAGACAATCACCGATTTATTTTCATCGCGCCACTGTTTCAGGATTTTTGCATATTCTTCCAGAAAGTGATCTTTACGTGCCTGCGCTTCATCTCCCGAAGAACCTGAAGGTAAATACAGGGAACAGATATGCGCTGTTTTTTCCAGACCCAAGTCAAATTCTGCCGAGATAAAACGGCCTTGAGAATCAGCTAGTTCAAAACCCAGCCCATCGGTAATCGAAACAAAAGGCAGACGGCTGTAAATCGCTGTACCGGCATAACCCGGACGCTCGGCAGGGAACAGGTGAGTATACCAGCCTTCAGGCTTGAATTTGTCAGTCCACTGCGCATGGGTAATCCGGCTTTCCTGCATGCAGATCACATCGGCATCAGACTGTTCGATCCACTCTAACAAGCCCTTGCTGACAGAGGAACGTAAACCGTTGACATTAATTGAAACGACACGAAGAATTTTTTGATCACCTGGATAGCTACTCTTTGGTATCATGCGCAAGTCTTACCCTTAATTAATGGATTTAGGAGCACCTCATGTCAACGCCAGCTCAGTTTAACCCGCAAGCTTTTATCGAACTCGCATTATCACGTGGTGTGCTTAAATTTGGTGAGTTTACTTTAAAATCAGGACGTGTGAGTCCTTATTTTTTTAATGCTGGCTTGCTCAATGACGGTGAAGCCTTGTCATTACTGGCTTCTGGCTATGCTGCAAAATTAACTGGATGTGACAATGTTGAAGTGATTTTTGGACCAGCATACAAAGGCATTCCTTTTGTAGCAGCTACAGCAGTGGCACTGTCTCAAAATCATGGAGTAAGCGTGCCGTGGGGCTTTAACCGTAAAGAAGCCAAAGATCACGGTGAAGGTGGTGTGCTGGTAGGTGCTTCAGTGGAAGGGAAAAAAGTCTGGATCATTGATGATGTGATCACAGCTGGTACTGCGATTCGTGAAGTGGTCACTATCCTGAAAAATGCTGGTGCACAAATTGCAGGTGTACTGGTTGCTCTTGACCGCCAGGAAAAAGGCCAAGGTGAATTATCCGCCATTCAGGAAGTGCAAAAAGAACTAGAAATCCCAGTACATGCACTGATTACAATGAAAGATTTAATGAATTACCTAGATGCAAAAGGTGATAATGATGCATTGGCGAAGATGGAAGCTTATCGTGTGAAATACGGAATCTAAGACCTGATTCACCAGATAAAAAGTAAAGTCTTAGTAATCTAAGGCTTTACTTTTTATGGGAAGAAAAATTCTGTTCAGGCGACTGTATTTGAAAGAAATGATAAGATAGAAATTTTGATCTAGATAAACTTTAAATTCGATAAGTTGTATTATCTTCTTCAAAATTAAATTCTATCTAAATATTCTTCTCAATATATAAATCTTGATCAAAATTTTTCTATCAAAAAAGAACAATATTTTTAAAAGAAACTCATTAAAGCATGAATTAAACCTCATAAAGTCTCTTTACAAATAAAATGAATAAGATAGTTATGATCATTGTTTAAAAATTGTAATCCGTCTATATTAAAATAAACATTAAGTAATTAATTATAAGAATTTCATAATTTTAATTAATTTAAAATAAGAGTGCTAGGAATGGATTACTGGAACAGTGTTTTATTTGTATCGATTATAATGGTGGTAGGTTTAGCCATTATTGTCATGCTAGTGGGCTACAAGATGTGGAAAAACCTAGTGGTGACTTTACTAATCTCTACAACAATTGGTTTTCTGATTATATGTACTATTAACTTTATCTTTGGGGAAAATTTGCATTTGCCTTGGATTCCCGATCAGAGCTGGCATCATAAAATCACCTTGGAAATTGCCCTGATGAGTTTACTGATTGGTGGGGTCAGTACCTTTATTATTATGCTGGGAACCATGATTTCGAAAAATAATCGTTAAATTATAAAATTAGATGCATTTGCAAACAAGGTATTATTATTTTTTATTCAGGTTTTTAATCAATTTTATGTCAAGATAAAATACTTATGGTGAGTATATACTGATTTGATTTAGAAGATATTAATCCTCGTGTATTTCACATTTTTTGCAGTCCAATAAGACGCCTAGTTTTTCTTTGCGGCCTTGTTCAGTCATGACCCAGGGACGGTTTTGCCAAGGGGGATCATGCCGCACATGCTGACCATGACCACAGGTCAGTTCAGCGACCCAATGATTTTCTTCATCCAGATGAAAGCCGACAATTGCCTGCTGCATGATAAATGCTCTTGTTGATTAAAGTATTTAGGGTGTGTTGACACTTTTAGCTTAAAAAATAGCGAAGTAGTAAAATCAAATCGCCAAACCCAATTTTACTATTCGCTATGCCTCGTACCATGCTGACAGATCAACACTGGCAAAAGTTGAAAACTATTTTGCGTAATTTATCTATTCATCACAACTCAAACTTACGTAATTTTATTGAAGCTATTCTCTATAGAATTAGAACAGGCTGTCCGTGGCGAGATATTCCTTCCTATTTCGGTCAATCAAACTCTATTTTCAAACGTTTTAATCGTTGGTCAAGCAGTGGTAAGTTACTTAGATTATTCAAATTATTAGCATCATGCCCCGATATGGAGTGGATTTTTATTGATGGCTCTCACGTACGTGCTCATCAACATTCTGCCGGTATAGCGAATCAATCCATTTCTAAAAGTGTAGGAGGAAACTCCTCAAAAATACATTTGATTGTTGATGCAAATGGCAATCCTGTTGATTTCATGATTACCGATGGAACCACACATGACGTCAAAGTTGCACCTGATTTAATATCAACATTAGACTTAAAAGAGACAAAAGTGGTCTGCGCAGATAAAGGCTATGATTCAGAACCACTGCGTGAACAGATCAGAAAAACAGGGACAAAAGCGAATATACCAAAGAAAATAAATAGCCAATCGAACAATGATCATATGGACTGGTATTTATATAAAATCAGGCATTTAGTTGAAAATATGTTTTGTAGATTAAAGCAATTTAGAGGAATAGCTACCCGATATGACAAGCTCAAAAGAAATTATCAAAGTTCTGTTGCCTTAGCCTGTATATTTTTATGGTTACCTTTATAGGTTTAATTATGAACAGTAAATGTCAACAGACCCTAAGCATTTATACAAAATTAGTCATGCAAAATCACCATAAACAAAAGAAACTGCACAGGCTATACTCCTTGCTAATGTATTTTTAAGAAAGAGCACACAGACATGCGCGTACTTGTTGTGATGGATCCCATCGAAAATGTAAACCTGAAAAAAGATTCAACCATGGCCATGTTATGGGCAGCTGCACGCCGTGGACATGAACTCGGTTATGCATTACAGCAAGATTTATATATCGAGCAAGGTAAGGCCTTTGGTCTGATCTCGCCTTTGCAGGTATTTGAAGACTATAACCATTACTACGAACTGGGTGAAAAGAAAAAAGAGTCGATTGCGGCTTATGACGTGGTGCTGATGCGTAAAGATCCGCCATTCGATATGAACTTTGTTTATACCACTTATATTCTGGAACAGGCAGAACGTGAAGGAGCATGGATTATCAACAAACCGCAAAGCCTGCGTGACTGCAATGAAAAGCTGTTTGCTACTCAGTTCCCGCATCTGCAAGTTCCGACTTTGGTAACGTCGCAACAAAGCCTGATCCGTGAATT
Source organism: Acinetobacter sp. TW_SC_4 (assembly GCF_054861205.1). Taxonomy (NCBI): domain Bacteria; kingdom Pseudomonadati; phylum Pseudomonadota; class Gammaproteobacteria; order Moraxellales; family Moraxellaceae; genus Acinetobacter; species Acinetobacter sp. TW_SC_4. The sequence continues at coordinate 3,060,655 of NZ_CM142174.1, read as the reverse complement.
TTTAAAAGAACATGTCGATGTGATTGTAAAACCATTGGATGGCATGGGCGGTACCGGAATTTTCCGTCTCTATCAGGATGGTATTAATATCGGCTCTACTATTGAGATTCTGACCAACAATGGTAACCAGCCGATTATGGCACAGCGTTATATTCCTGAAATTGTAGAAGGGGATAAGCGTATCCTGATGATCAATGGCGAACCAGTACCGTATTGTCTGGCCCGTATTCCGCAAAATGGTGAAGTGCGTGGCAATCTGGCAGCAGGTGGTTTAGGCCAAGCGCGTCCATTAACTGAGAATGATAGAGCTATTGCAGCGCAAGTTGGTCCTTATCTCAGAGAAAAAGGCTTGGTATTTGTTGGTCTGGATGTGATTGGCAATTATGTCACTGAAATTAACGTGACCAGTCCAACCTGTATCCGTGAAATTGATACCCAGTTTGGTACCTCCATTGCAGATGACCTGTTTGATGTACTGGAAGCCGGTCTGGATCAAGCCTAAGCTTCCAATAATAAAAAAGAGCCTCATCTGAGGCTCTTTTTTATTGGGCATAACGCTTGAATAAAAGCAAGGTCATTAAGATTCCTAATATAGAAAGGCTGGCGGTAACGGCCGCGATATAGGCCCAATTCTGTGTGATCGAAACCAGTGCTGCGCTCAAAGGCGGCACAAAAAATTGAGCACAGGCTGAAAGCTGTAAAACCAGATCCACACTGGCTGCTGCGGCATTGGCATGCGGGGCATGCTGCAAAGTAATGGCAAAAACAGTGGTGGGGATAATTCCACCAATCAGTGAAAAAAGTACAGCACTTATAAACTGTAAGTCGAACATGAGCCATGAACTGGCTGCAAAAGCCAGAAAGCTGCTGCACAGCATGGCTGTAAATCCGGTACTGAATAGCGTCTTGGGTTTCCAGCCACGTTGTAACAACATACCTGCACCAAAAGTGCTGCCCAGATTGGCAAGTACCACGATTGAAACCAAAATGCCTGCAACTTTTAAATCAATACCGTGTTCGACGTACATGCTGGGCAGGAACCCGGTCACGGTAATCCACTGACTGGTATAACAGGCAAAAATAATAGCTAAACACAGAATAGGTGGATGGGTGAGGGTAACTTTGAAAATCTGCCAGAATGAAGTATTTGATGGTGCTGAATGAGTAGTTGTGTTGGGTGTAAATGTGGCTGAATCTATTTGTAGGTATCGTTTAATGATGCCTGCAATAATCAAGCATAGACTGCCGAGAATGGCCCAAATATTTTGCCAGTTCAGGTATTCGAGTAAAACAGGAATACTAAAAACAGCCAGACTGACACCCACGCCCATATAGGAACTCCAGAGTCCCATTTTAAAATTCAGTGTTTCAGGCCGGCTGATCCGTTTTACAATTGCAGGCGCACACAAGGAAATAGTTAAAAATCCAATCCCTTCGGTAAAGCGGAAGAAATATAAGGCTGTGGCATGCTGAATCCAGAGGCCAGCGATACTGCTCAGTCCTAAAATGGTTAATGCCAAAATCAGGCAGCGCTTTAACCCCACTTTTTCCGAAAAAGCACCAATACAAAGGGCAAACAGCATCCCAGCCCCTTGCACTAAAGATAGAGAAAACCCGGCTTGTGTAAAACTTAAGCTTAAATCCTGTTGCAGAATGGGAATAACAGCAGACAGTTTACCGACATGCATGGCCGCCAGATAACCGGCTAAAATAATCTATAAGTCACGAATTGATATTTTTGACATCTATAATGCTTGAATCCATTTAAGGAATATACAGATCAATTTGAAAAAATTTATTTAGATATAGGGATAACATAAAATTTTATTCAGATTTATATGATTTAGGCATAAGTTAATAGGATGAATTAAATAGAAAAATAGCCAGTAAGTAGTGAAAAAATGTATAGATTTAGGGAATGACTATAAAAAGATTAAATGAAAAATATTCAAAAATTATGCTGATATTTCACTTAAGTCTAAGGAAAAATGCAGACCTTATAATAAAACTAGTTTAAACTTCAAATTAGTATGAAAAAAACAATGAAACGCTTGTTGAAATAAGGTAAATAAACTTTCAAGGGCAAGCGTTTGTGATTACAATTGATGACTTAAATTAGACCTCCTGTTTCATTTTTAAAATTGAAGAATTAGACCGTGACCGACGCTCAGCAAAAACAGCCTAAACATGTCATGATGATGGCCGCAGGTACGGGTGGACATGTGTTTCCAGCGTTAGCCGTTGCAAAAGATTTACAACAACAAGGAATCGAAGTGTCCTGGTTGGCAACACCAGCAGGCATGGAAAACCGATTATTAAAAAACCATAATATTCCAATTTATCAAATCGATATTCAAGGTGTGCGTGGCAATGGTTTTGTGCGTAAAGCCTTGGCCCCCTTTAAAATTCTAAAAGCCACTCTTAGTGCCATGAAGCATATGAAACAGCTCAAAGTCGAAGCTGTTGCAGGCTTTGGCGGTTATGTGGCAGGACCGGGTGGTCTGGCAGCGCGGATCTTGGGTATTCCTGTGATTATTCACGAGCAGAATGCAGTCGCGGGTTTTACCAATACCCAGTTGTCACGGGTCGCTAAAATAGTATGTCAGGCTTTTCCTGATACTTTTCCGGCACAAAATAAAGTGGTGACCACTGGGAATCCGGTACGTAAAGAAATTACAGAAATTTTAAATCCGTCCTGGCGTTATCAGGAGCGGGAAAAAGCTGGCCAGCCGCTACGAATTTTAATTGTTGGTGGTTCACTTGGGGCACAAGCCTTAAATGAACGCGTGCCGGAAGCCTTGAAACAGTTGAATGTGCCGTTAAATGTCTATCATCAGTGTGGTCAAAATCATGCTGAAGCAACGCGCGCACGTTATGCAGACAAACCAGCTTCCTTGCAGGTTGAAGTTCAGCCTTTTATTGAAGATATGGCCCAAGCCTATAGCGATGCCGATCTGGTCATTTGCCGTGCCGGTGCACTGACGGTTACTGAAATTGCAACTGCTGGCGTAGCTGCAATTTTTGTACCGCTACCAAGTGCGGTTGATGACCATCAGACTGCGAATGCCAAATTCCTGGCCAATCAGCAGGCAGCCAAAATCTGCCCACAGGCCACTTTGACGCCAGACAGTTTAAAAACCTTATTAGAGCCGATGCTTGACCGTCAGGTATTGATGGAAATGGCGGTAAAAGCACGCCGTCAGGCTCAACCCGATGCGACCCAGCATGTGGTCCGTTTAATTCAAGAATTGTAATCCGAGTAAATTATGTCTCCAGTAACCCCAGCAGACCAAGCAAAGAAATTAATTAAAGTCCCGGAAATGCGCCGGATCAAGCATATCCATTTTGTAGGGATTGGTGGTGCAGGGATGTGCGGGATCGCGGAAGTACTGAAAAACCAGGGGTATAAAGTTTCTGGTTCAGACATCAAAGCCTCTAAAACTACGGCTCAATTAGAAGAAAATGGTATCAAGGTCTATATCGGCCATGCAGCCAGCAACATCAAAGGTGCCAATGTCATCGTGTTATCTACCGCGATTGATAAGGAAAACCCGGAAATCAAGGCAGCCCTTGAAACCCGTACACCGGTAGTCCGCCGTGCAGAAATGCTGGGTGAGCTGATGCGCTACCGTCACGGGATCGCGGTTGCAGGCACTCACGGTAAAACCACAACCACCAGTCTGATCACTTGTATGTTAGCAGAAGAAAATCTGGATCCAACTTATGTGATCGGCGGCTTGCTGAACCGTACTGGTGTGAATGCCGCTTTGGGTGCGAGCCGTTATATCGTGGCAGAAGCCGATGAGTCAGATGCATCATTCCTGTATCTAGAACCAATGGCTGCCGTGGTAACCAATATTGATGCTGACCATATGGATACTTATGGGGGTAGCTTCGATGTCTTGAAAGACACCTTTATCCAGTTTCTGCAAAAACTGCCATTCTATGGTTTGGCGGTTGTGTGTGGTGATGATGCCAATATCCGTGAAATCATGCCGCGTATTGGTCGTCCATTACTGACTTATGGTTTTAATGAAGACAATGACATTCGTGCTGTCGATGTTGTACAGGAAGGTATGCGCAGCCACTTTACCGTATTACGTAAAGATCGTGAGCCGCTACGTGTTACTGTAAATCAACCGGGTCTGCACAATGTACTCAATGCGTTGGCTGCAATTGGTATTGCGACAGATGAAGGCGTATCCGATGCAGCTATTTGCCGCGCACTGGAAGGCTTTAGTGGCGTAGGTCGTCGTTTCCAGGTACAAGGCCAATTCGAGCTTGAAGGCGGTGATGTGAAACTGGTCGATGACTATGGTCACCATCCAAAAGAAGTAGAAGCCACTATTAAAGCCGCTCGTGCCAGCCATCCAGATCGCCGTCTGGTGATGATGTTCCAGCCGCACCGTTTTAGCCGTACCCGTGACTGTTTTGATGACTTCGTAGAAGTGCTTTCACAAGTCGATCAACTGCTCTTACTTGAAGTGTATCCGGCAGGGGAAAAGCCAATTGTAGGTGCAGATAGCCGTGCATTGGCTCGTAGTATTCGTTTACGTGGGGAAGTTGAACCAATTCTGCTTGATCCGGTTGAGGGGAACCTGAGCCAAGTGATGAAAAAGGTATTGCAAGCAAATGACTTGTTATTAACCCAAGGCGCAGGTAATGTTGGAGCAATCTCAATCGAACTTGCTCAAAATCATTTATATGTAAAGTAAAATAGTCATGTTATGACTAATTGAACAGATTCAAAAAGTTTAAGGATATAAACGTGTCAAATGCTTCAAAATTCGGAAAAGTTGCCGTATTGCTGGGTGGTAAATCTGCAGAGCGTGAGGTTTCGCTAGATAGTGGAACCGCCGTACTTGAGGCATTAGTGCGTTCTGGGATCAATGCAGAAGCGTTTGATCCACAAGAGCGTAGTGTTACCGAGCTGGTAAATTACGATCGTGCGTTCGTGGTATTGCATGGTCGTGGCGGTGAAGACGGCCAAATTCAGGGTGCACTGGAATGGTTGAATATTCCATATACCGGTACAGGCGTACAGGGTTCTGCCATTGGTATGGATAAAGTCAAAACCAAACAGGTTTGGCAGGGTTCAGAATTACCTACTGCGCCATACCGGATCGTGACCAAGAACTCGAATGCGCAAGAAATTGTATCTGCTTTAGATTTACCGCTGATCATTAAGCCTGTGCATGAAGGTTCGAGTATTGGCATGAGTAAAGTTGAAAAAGTAGAAGACTTTGCCGATGCGATTGCCAAAGCCACTGAACATGATGCCGTGGTTATGGCAGAGAAATGGATCACAGGTCGTGAATTTACCATTGTGATTCTGAATGGTCAGGCCCTACCTGTCATTCGTCTGCAACCTCCAGAAGATGTGGCTTTCTATGACTATGAAGCTAAATATCAGCGTAATGATGTGGAATATGGCATTCCATGTGGTTTGAGCGAGTCTGAAGAGAAAGAATTGCAAGCCTTGGCTCTACGTGCTTTCCAGGCAGTGGGTGCAAGTGGCTGGGGCCGTATTGATGCAATGCAGGATGAGCAGGGCAAGTTCTGGTTACTGGAAGTGAATACAGTTCCAGGTATGACCAGTCACTCTCTGGTACCAAAAGCGGCTGCAGCAATTGGCTATAGTTTTGATACGCTCTGTGTAGCGATTCTGGAACAAACATTAAACGGTGCGGCACACTAAGTTATGGCTCAACTCCCAGCAACCATGCGCCGTAAACGTGCTGCGATTACCTCAATTCACGACAAGCCGCCGACACGCAAAGAGAAACTGACCAACCTGGGTGGTTGGGCCTTGTTGTGTGTCGCGCTGGTGGTGCTGGCTTTTGGGATTTTTGGCCTGTACAAGGTGATGACTGATGCTCAGGTAGCAGAGCTGAAAGTGGCAGGAACGCGTTCAGCAGCTGAAGAGCGCCAGGTGATGCAGTACGTATCACCGATTGTGACTGAAAACTATTTCACTTCGGACCTGGAATCGATTCGTGACCGCGCACTGGAATTGTCCTGGGTGGACCGTGTGGTGGTATCTCGTGCCTGGCCAGACAAGATTCATGTCCGGGTAATGCCGCATCATGCTATTGCCCGATGGGGTACAGGACGACTGCTGAGTGATAGTGGCATTATTTTCACTGAAGTCAGTCCTAAAGATTATTCAGCTTTACCGTTGCTGCATGGACCCTCTACTCATGCAAATACCATGATGCGACGTTATAATGAAATCAACCAGTTATTTTTACCACAAGGTATTCGTTTAAAAGAATTATATTTAACTGAACGAATGACATGGTTTATGCAGTTTGATTCAGGTTTGCGTGTGATTGTCGATAAAGACCAGACCATGAGCAAATTGCAACGTTTGAGTCATCTGTCCTATAGCGAACTAAAACCGGTATGGTCAAAAATTTCAGCGATTGACCTGCGTTATCGTAATGGATTGGCGATTCAATGGAAAAATTCAATTCCGCCTAAAATTGTAAATGGTCAATTTATTGTAACCATTAATGACACGGGCATTGAGAATAATGTAACAGTAAAGCCATAATGACCGGCTTTAAAAACTAGAGGCCTTATAAAGCCATAAATCTAACAAACACGTAATGGTAGTAGTTAATAATGAGTGAAGCTGTTCCCTCGGTTGTGGCGATTGACATTGGGACACACAAAGTTTCAGTTTTGATTGGTAAGGTACACGCGCCAGATAATATCCAAGTGGTTGGGATGGCGACCGCTCGTAACCGAGGCATGAATAAAGGAAAAATTGTCAGTCTCGATAAAGTCATTACCGCCATTAAAAACGCCGTACAAGAAGCGGAAGATATGGCTGAATGTCGTGTGCATTCTGCGTGGATTTCGATCCCAAGTGCTGAATTAAAAAGCTTTTATGCCTCGGGTCGTACCACCATTGATAATAGTGAACATTCAATTACGACCAGTGAAGTGGTGCGGGCACTTGAGCTGGCCAAAGCCAGTCATGTCACCTCAGATCACTATCTGGTCAGTGCGGTGCCTTTAGGCTTCGAGCTGGACGATGCACCGGAATGGGTACTCAACCCGATCCGTATGTCGGCACATAGCATGACCGGGCATTATCATTTGATGATGTTACCGATCAGCACCATGCAGAATATTGACCGCGCTTTAAAAGGGGCCAATATCGGTGTGGAGAAAATGGTGGTGTCCTGTCTGGCTACCGCTGAAGCCAGCCTGCTCAAAGATGAAAAAGAATATGGCGTGTGTCTGGTGGATATCGGTGCGGGAACCACCAATGTCGCTGTTTATCTGGATGGCCGTCTGGCGCTAACCCATACCATTCAGCGTGGTGGTGAACATGTCACCCGTGATATTGCAGCGGTTTTACAGACGACCACAGAAGAAGCAGAACGTCTGAAATTGCTCTATGGCTGTGTTGACCTGAAAGTGGTTAAACCAGAGCATATGATTCAGTTCCAGGGCATTGATGGACCACAAACTATCAGCCGGATTGAACTGACTGAAATTATCATGGCACGTTATGAAGAAATCATGGGTCTGGTGCGTGATGAACTGGTGAACCATGGCGCAATGCAGGGCCTTTATCATGGTGTGGTGCTGACTGGTGATGCCAGTCAGATTGAAGGTATGGTCAGCTTTGTACGTCGTACCTTGGGTGTGTCCGCGCATCTGGGCAATCCGCCAGTACAGGTCTATACGGATGAACAGCACCAGGCAGCTTTACGTCGTTCCCAGTACGCAACAGTGGCTGGTTTGCTGATGTTTAGCCAGAGTGATACCCAAGAAACCCTCGTTGAAACCGAAGACGGGGACAAATTATCAGTAACACAGCGCATTAAACGGGCATGGTCAGGTTTTAACGAAACGTTAAAAGCGATCTTTTAAGCGATTTTTATTGTGAATATTGTTGAGAAGTTGTAGTTAATCGGGCTTGTACTTGACAAGTGCCTGCTTGAGCAGCATTCTTAAAAACAATTTTTATCAAGATTAAGGCAGTATACGGGCTTAGTGACTGCCAATTATGAATTAGGAATTTTATAGGTCATGGCCTCATTTGAATTTTTCGAAGAAGATCATAGCGATAGCAATGGTCAAGCCCGTTTCACTGTATTTGGTGTAGGTGGTGCGGGTGGTAATGCTGTACAGCATATGTTGCAGTCCGATATCCAGGGCGTAAAGTTCGTCTGTGCCAATACAGACAAACAGGCACTGGATCGCATGGAAGCCGAATTTAAAATTCAGCTGGGCGAGCAAAGTACACGTGGTCTGGGTGCTGGAGCAAATCCACAGGTCGGTCAAGCGGCAGCAGAAGAAAGCCGTGAACTGATCCGCCAGCAGCTTGAAGGTACCGATATGGTATTCGTTACTGCCGGTATGGGTGGCGGTACAGGTACCGGTGCTGCGCCAGTCGTTGCTGAAATTGCCAAAGAAATGGGCATTCTGACTGTTGGTGTCGTGACTACGCCATTCAACTTTGAAGGTAAACGCCGTTTGCAATCTGCCGAGAAGGGGATTGAAGCGCTAGAACAGCACGTAGATTCTCTGATCATCATTCCAAACCAGCGTCTATTGAAAGTCTTTCGTGATATTTCAATGAAGGATGCGTATAAAAAAGCGGATGATGTACTGTTGAATGCAGTACGTAGTATCTTTGATCTGGTGGTACGTCCTGGTCACATTAACCTTGACTTCGCCGATCTGAAAACTGCAATGAGTACGCGTGGTTATGCCATGATGGGTGTAGGCTTGGGGCGTGGTGAAAACCGTGCACGTCAGGCAGCAGAGCAGGCGATTCGCAGCCCATTATTGGATAACGTCACCATCATGAATGCTAAAGGTATTCTGATTAACGTGACTGGCGGTGATGACGTAACCTTCGGTGAAATTGAAGAAATTACTGATGTTGTAAACCAGATCGTGGATCTGGACGAAGGTCAGGTCTTCTACGGTACAGTATTTGATCCAGATGCTCGTGATGAAATTAGTGTAACGGTGATTGCGACTGGTTTGACTCGCCATGCTGCAGATTCGGTTGAGCCGACTAAACGCGCGAATGTACAGGCAGCACGTCCATCATCATCACAGGCAGTAGTTGAAGATGATGATGTACCGGCAATTCAGCGCCAGCAAAATGAAGCAAGTGCAGCAGCTAATCCTGCAGCTTCAGTTTCTAGTCCGCGTCCAACGCCAATGAGCATCCAAGATTATCTTAAAAATCAACAGTGTAAGTAATATGTAACAGCATGTGTTTACGATGATTGCACAGAAAAGGTGGCTTTAGAGCCACCTTTTGTTTTTTATCAATGGCCAAATATGCTAACGTATAGCGGTTTTATTGGTGAACAGATGATAAAAAGCATGTTGAAACAACGTACCCTGCAACGTATCGTGAAAGCGAGCGGAATCGGTCTTCATAGTGGGCAGAAGGTTATGATTAACTTTGTGCCACACCACGCCGATGGGGGCATTGTGTTTCGTCGTATTGATCTGGATCCACCTGTCGATATTCCTGCGGATGCCCTATTGATCCAGGAAGCCTTCATGTGTTCAAATCTGGTTCAGTCAAATGCCAAAGTCGGTACGATCGAGCATGTGATGAGCGCCATTGCGGGATTAGGTATTGATAACCTGATTATTGAAGTGTCAGCTTCAGAAGTTCCCATTATGGATGGCAGTGCCGGACCTTTCATTTATCTGCTCATGCAGGGCGGCTTGCAAGAACTAGATGCACCAAAGAAATTTATTAAAATTATTAAACCTGTTGAAGCTCTGATCGATGATAAACGGGCGATTTTCAGCCCACATGACGGCTTTCAGCTAAATTTCACTATTGATTTTGATCATCCTGCCTTCAAAAAAGAACATCAGTCTGCCAGCATCGATTTTTCTACAGAAACCTTTGTTTATGAAGTCAGTGAAGCGCGTACATTTGGCTTTATGAAAGACCTTGACTACTTGAAAGCCAATAATCTGGCTTTGGGTGCAAGCTTGGAAAATGCGATCGGTGTAGATGAAACCGGCGTGGTCAATGAAGAAGGTTTGCGTTTTTCGGATGAGTTTGTACGTCACAAGATTCTGGATGCAGTAGGTGATTTATACCTGCTAGGCCACCAGATTATTGCTAAATTTGATGGCTACAAATCAGGGCATGCTTTGAATAATCAACTATTGCGTAACGTGAAAAGTGACCCAAGCAGCTATGAAATTGTAACATTTGATGACGTAACTCAATGTCCAATTAGTTATGTAACTGTGACATAAGTCCTTGTCTTTGTGTCTTTGTGTTATAACTTAGCCGCATCTAATGTGACACCTGTCACATAAAAACAACATTGGAATTTATTACATCTCATTGCAATGTTACTTTTTATTGCTTGCCAAACGTAGTAAAGCTTGGCTAAGCTTAGGGTCGCTTATAAAGTCAGCAGCACCGCGGAGTAATTCCTGTGTTTCTGGACTCAAGGCTCTTTCAGATTTTTCTGGAATCGGTTGAACGGGGGATGGATTCCTTAAGCAAACCTGGATTTTAGTGAGATCTTTTAATTCGTTTATTTGAGAGAGTTGTGAGATGTATTGCTTTTGAAGATAAGCCAATTGAGAAATCATGGCTTGGTTTTCACCGGTAATCGTTAACACACCATTTTGATAGCAGGCAACTTGCCATTGTTCGGGTTGAGGCAATAGCGGTTGTACGAGTTTCGTAAGTTTTTGCCATGCAGAAACTTGTGATGAGAGAAACGAAAAGTTTCCTGTTTTTATCTGTTTTCTTGTTTTTTGAAAGACGTTGACAGGTTCCGACATACATAATTCCTACATGTTTATGTCTTAATCTTATGCGCTTCTTAAAGTGGATATCAAGGAAGAGATCTTCAAGAAACTCGATTAGCAGTTTAGAGAGGTTTTTTATGCATATGCCTATGCGACGTATCCTATTGGCATTTTCTATTTCGGTTTCAGCTGCTTCAGTAGCTTTTGCAGATTTAGTGGATCTGAATCAACAAGATGCTACACCTGACCGTCTTGAGCAGTTAACACGTACTTTATCGCAGGGTTCTTATACCCATCCTGAAGATATTGATATTCCCGCACAAACCAAATTAAATGTTCAGCTACGTGAAAAACCGGTTGAACTGAATAATCAGACCATTGCCCAAAAATATGGCAATTCTTCATCCAGCAAAGTTGCATCTTCAAATAACCCTTATTCATGGTTAGTGGCTCATCCATTACCAGACATGAAGCGTGTCAGCTCAAATTTTGGCGGCCGTACCATGGGTGGCCGTGCTGAAAATCACTCAGGTCTAGACTTGGCGGCTGCAAGCGGTACACCGATCTACGCAACTGGTCCCGGTATTGTAACCAAATCGGGTTGGGGTACAGGTTATGGTCAGTATGTCGAAATTAACCATGGTAATGGATACCTTACTCGTTATGCCCATGCTTCACGCTTGATTGCACGTGTGGGAGATCAGGTGCAAGCTGGTGATCATATTGCGAATGTAGGTTGTACAGGTCGTTGTACAGGTCCTCACCTACACTATGAAGTAGTAAAAGACGGTCAACGTAAAAATCCTTCAACTTATTTAGCAATGTTGCCTTAAGCATAGCTTTGCTCAAAATAACTGAAATACTTTAATGCGTCTGATACTTGATACTCATAAAAAATCAATCAAACCGCTTTTAAGGCGATTAGGCTGAACATTTCTTCCAGGGAGTAGAGAAGGAGTTCGGTCTAATTGCTTTTAGATATTATATTATCACCGAGAATTATAACTGTCGTATAAAAAATCACCATCATTGACTTCTTTTTGTTACTTTGTGTAATAAAGTGTCAATGGATATTTAGATAATAAATAGTACTCCAGAACCGCATTCAGCCAGAGCCATACCTGCATAAGCCGTAAATATGATACATATAAGTGATCAATTTGGCTTTCAGGAACTGTAGATTATGGCGTTTTATGGAGATACCGACGCTCAAGAAACCCAAGAATGGCAAGACGCTTTTGACTCCGTTTTGCAGCACATGGGAACCGAGCGCGCCGCCTTTTTACTTGAAAAACTTTATCAACGCGCAATTGCCAAACATGTTCCTATTCAGCGTTTAAATACTCCCTACTTAAATACTATTTCTGTAGAAGAACAACCTGCGATGCCGGGCGATCAGGACATGGAGCGCCGTATTCGCGCGCTGATCCGCTGGAATGCTTTGGCAATGGTGCTTCGCGCAAATAAAACCGGTGATGACTTAGGTGGTCACTTGGCCAGCTTTGCTTCATCTGCCACTTTATACGATGTGGGTTTTAACCATTTCTTCCGTGCCAATAACGACAGCTTCGGTGGCGACCTGATTTACTATCAAGGTCACTGTGCACCGGGGATTTATGCCCGCTCATTTTTAGAAGGTCGCTTAACTGAAGAGCATCTGAATAATTTCCGTCGTGAAGTCGGCGGCAAAGGCTTACCCTCTTATCCTCATCCTTACTTGATGCCAGACTATTGGCAGTTCCCGACGGTATCGATGGGTCTCGGTCCAATCATGTCGATCTATCAGGCTCATATTCAAAAGTACCTGATGAACCGTGGCCTGATTAAGGAAGAAGACCGTAAAGTCTGGGCGTACCTGGGCGATGGCGAAATGGATGAGCCGGAAAGCTTGGGTGCGATCTCACTGGCGGGTCGTGAGAAACTGGACAACCTGATCTGGGTGGTGAACTGTAACTTGCAGCGTCTGGATGGTCCGGTACGTGGTAATGGCAAGATCATTCAGGAACTTGAGTCATTATTCCGTGGTGCTGGCTGGCGCGTGATTAAAGTTGTCTGGGGTCGTCACTGGGATCCGCTACTGGATAAAGACAAATCTGGTGCACTCAAAGCGATTATGGAAGAAGCAGTGGATGGTGATTACCAGCGCTACCAGGTGAAAGGTGGTGCTTATGCACGCGCACATTTCTTTGGTAAATATCCAGAAGCAGAAGCTTTGGTCAAAGACCTGAGTGATGAAGATATCGATAATCTGAACCGTGGTGGTCATGATCCATACAAAGTCTTTGCTGCCTATGCAGAAGCGACCAAGGCCAAAGGTCAGCCAACGGTGATTCTGGCGAAAACCGTAAAAGGTTATGGTCTGTCTGATGAAATTGAAGCGGTGAACAAGACGCACCAAATCAAGAAAATGCAGCTGGAATCATTGAAATACGTACGTAATCGTTTCAACTTGCCTTTTACTGATGAACAACTGGAAGAAATTCCATTCTACCGCCCAAGCGAAAACTCGCCTGAAATTAAATATATGAAGGCACGCCGTGAGGCACTGGGTGGTTATCTGCCAGCACGTCGCAAAGAAAGCGAATCTTTACCGATTCCTGAGCTCTCTGTTTTTGATGCTGTGCTTAAAGGTTCAAATGGTAAAGAACAGTCCACCACCATGGTCATGGTCCGCTTAATCTCTGCCTTATTAAAAGAGAAAGCAATCAAGGACCGTGTGGTCCCGATTGTTCCGGATGAAGCACGTACCTTTGGTCTGGAAGGGATGTTCCGTCAATTGGGGATCTATGCAGCGCATGGTCAACAATATACCCCTGAAGATCAGGAACAGTTGATGCATTACCGTGAAGCCAAAGACGGTCATATGTTACAGGAAGGGATTAACGAAGCCGGTGCAATGAGTGCATGGGCAGCCTTGGCGACCAGTTATTCAACCAATAACTTGCCAATGATCCCGATGTACATGTACTACTCAATGTTCGGCTTCCAGCGTATCGGCGATATTGCCTGGGCAGCAGGTGATGCACAGGCGCAAGGTTTCTTGCTAGGTGCAACCGCTGGCCGTACTACTTTAAATGGTGAGGGCTTGCAGCATCAGGATGGTCATTCGCATATTCTGGCCAACACCATTCCAAACTGTGTGTCTTATGACCCGTGCTTTGGCTATGAGCTTGGCGTAATTGTGCATGATGGTCTGCAACGTATGTATGTGAATCAGGAACGTGTGTTCTATTACCTGACCCTGATGAACGAAAACTATGAACATCCACCAATGCCACAAGGTGCAGAAGAAGGCATCAAGCGTGGTATGTATCTGCTGGAAGAAGACGAAAAGGCGACGGTTCAGTTGATGGGTTCAGGCGTTATTCTGCGTGAAGTCATCAAGGCCGCAAAAATCCTGCGTGAGGAATATCAGATTCATGCCAATGTCTGGAGCGTGACCAGCTTTAACGAACTGGCTCGCGATGGTATGGCATGTGAAGAATATAACCGCCTGCATCCATTGGCTGAAGAAGCGAAAGAGCCATGGGTATCTCAGCAGTTACGTGACAAGGACGGTATTGTGGTATCGGCCACCGATCACATGCGCGCCTATAGTGAACAGATCCGTGCCTATCTTCCAGACAGTCGTCCGTTCGTAGCCTTGGGTACCGATGGTTATGGCCGTTCAGATACGCGTGGCAATCTGCGTAGCTACTTTGGTGTCGATGCTGCGCATATTGTCGTGGCAACCCTGAAGAAACTGGCAGATGAGGGTGAAGTCGATGCACGTTTAGTGAAAGACGCGATCTCTAGCTTTGAGTTAGATACTGATCGTCCGGTGGCTTGGGCACCTCAGGCGACTCCTGAATTGCATCCAGTTGCTGACTACAAAGAGGAGAACTAATCATGCAAATTACGACTCCAGATATTGGTGTAGATAAGGCAACTGTGGCAGAAATCCTGGTGAAGGTGGGTGACACCATCGCTGTAGATGAAAGTATTGTGCTGCTGGAATCAGATAAAGCCTCTGTTGAAGTGCCAAGCACTTCAGCAGGTGTAGTTAAAAGCATCCTGATCAATCAGGGTGATGAAGTATCTGAAGGTACTGTCCTGATCGAACTGCAGGCTGAAGATGATGCCGGTACGGTAGAAAGTCAGGAAGCTGATGCTGCTGACAAAACTTCGGAAAATACCCCAACTGAATTGCCTGATGAGGAAATCCTGCAGGAAGTGGCGACACATCAGCCCAAAGCCTCTAGTCAAAATGAACAGTCTTCTCAATCGACTTCTACATCTACTGTAGAAGTGAAATTGCCGGATATTGGTGTAGAAAAGGCCCTGGTGGGTGAAATTCTGGTTCAGGTTGGCGATGAAGTTGAAGTTGATCAAAGCCTGGTCGTGGTTGAATCTGATAAAGCGACAGTTGAAGTACCAAGTACAGTTGCTGGTACTGTAGAGGCGATTCATATTCAGGAGGGCGATTCAGTCAAAGAAGGAGTGCTGATTCTGACAGTGAAAACTACAGATTCGGCACCAGCTGCTGAGCAAGCAGCGCCTCAAGCGGAAGAAAAGCCAAAAGCTCAAGCAACACCTGAAGCCAAAACTGAAACAGCACCACAACAGACTGCAGCCCCTGTAGGCGATATTGAAGTAAAAGTACCTGATTTGGGTGTTGATAAGGCGGCTGTAGCAGAAATTCTGGTACAGGTCGGTGATATGGTGGAGAAAGACCAGAGCATCATCGTGGTCGAGTCAGATAAAGCGACAGTAGAAGTGCCAAGCACGACTGCCGGAGTGATTAAGGCGATTCATGTTGAGCTGGGCCAGAATGTTTCTGAAGGCGTGGCACTGATTACGATTGAAGCTGAAGGACAGGCAGCACCTGCTGCTCCAGCGGAAAAATCAGAAGCACCTGCAGCTAAAGCTACGCCTGCACCAGCCGCAGCGCCAAAAGCTGACACTGCTGCTGTGACGCCTGAAACGCATAGTGCAGACAAGCTCACCAAAGAGCAGAACGCTGCCAATGCCAAAGTTTATGCTGGCCCTGCTGTGCGTAAACTGGCTCGTGAACTGGGTGTGGTATTGGCAGAAGTAAAAGCTTCTGGTCCGCATGAGCGTCTAATGAAAGAAGACCTGTTTGCGTATGTGAAAGATCGTCTGACTGCACCGCAAACAACAACCGCACCTGCGGCAGCTACAGCTCCTGCTGGCTTGCCAAAACTGCCTGATTTCAGTGCTTTTGGTGGGGTAGAAGAGAAAACTTTGACGCGTCTGCAACAGGTTTCGATTCCGCAGTTATCGCTAAATAACTACATCCCACAAGTGACCCAGTTTGATGCAGCAGACATCACTGAGCTGGAAGCTTGGCGTAATGAGCTGAAAAGCAACTTCAAGAAAGAAGGTATTGGCCTGACCATTATGGCTTTCATTATCAAGGCTGTGGCTTATCTTCTCAAAGAAGAGCGCGAGTTTGCCGGTCACCTGTCTGATGACGGTAAATCGGTATTGCTACGGAATGAGATCCATATGGGCATTGCGGTTGCGACACCAGATGGTCTGACTGTTCCTGTATTACGTAACCCGGACCAGAAGTCGATTAAGCAGATTGCTATTGAGCTGGGTGAGTTAAGCCAGAAAGCGCGTGACAAGAAATTGTCACCTAAAGATCTGCAAGGGGCGAATTTTACCATTACCAGCTTGGGTTCAATTGGTGGTACAGCATTTACGCCGTTGGTGAACTGGCCGCAAGTGGCGATCCTGGGTATTTCTCCAGCAACCATGCAACCGGTATGGAATGGTGAGGGCTTTGATCCACGTCTGATGCTGCCATTGTCGTTATCTTATGATCATCGGGTAATTAATGGCGCAGATGCTGCACGCTTTACCAATAAGCTGACCAAACTATTAAAGGATATTCGTACGCTCTTGATCTGATTCATGAATGTTTAAAAATAAAGACCCTGCTTCGGCAGGGTTTTTTTAATATGACAATTTGTAAATATAAACACGGTTGGCTATAATGGGCGCACTTCATTGGGGAGTAGCCGCCTTTTGCGCAAAGCAGAAGGGTGATGGTCAACATATTTGCTCAACAGGGCATGGTCATCATAGCAAAGAACCAAATGAGCTTCTCGAAGCTTTCTTTTGTTGGCAAGACCTTTGATTTACCACTCTGCAGATATGGCTGGCAGGAGGGGTGAGTCATAGGTATGTAAATTGCTGGCCAGAGAAACACATTATGCTTTCTGCTTTTCTGATCTCATTAGCTGTTGTTGCCTTATCTGAAATGGGCGATAAAACGCAACTGCTTGCTCTATTACTTGCCGCACGTTTTCGTAAACCTGTTCCAATTCTCTTCGCAATCTTTTTGGCGACAGTCGTCAACCATGGCGTTTCCGCAGTCTTAGGTCAATGGATCACCACAGTGCTTAGCCCAACAGTCTTGCTGTGGATTGTATCGCTTGGTTTTATTGCGATGGCGGTGTGGATGTTAATTCCCGATGAATTGGATAATGAATCAGAAAGTATCAATAAATGGCAAAAATATGGGGTATTCGGTGCCACATTTGTGTTGTTTTTCTTGGCAGAAATCGGAGATAAAACTCAAATTGCAACAGTCGCTTTAGCCGCGCGCTTTGACAGTATTGGTTGGGTCACTTTGGGTACTACGATCGGTATTATGTTGGTAAATGCACCAGCGGTATTTATTGGTAATAAATTGGCAGAAAAATTACCAATTTTGCTCATTCATAAAATTGGCGCTTTGGTTTTCTTAATAATTGGTCTGGCAACATTGGCACAACACTATTTATTTTGAGTGTTAAAGATATCGTAAATCCTGAGCTAATTGCTCGGGATTTTTTGCCTAAAAATGTGACTTAATTAACTGATATTATAGATAATATTGATCTGATTTTTATTGTAAGTTTCTCTAAATAAATATATGTTATTCACCTATAGAATATACATTTTTTACATAAAAATTTTGGGGAATGGGCATGGCTTTTGAACGTACTACATCACAAGTACTTTATGATGATGGAACGCATAAATGCATCAGTTTTACCAGCTTGGTAAAAGGTGAAGGTGTACAGGCAAACCAATTCCTGATTATTGATAATGAGCGTGCTGCAGTACTTGATCCGGGTGGTGATTTGACCTATGTACCGTTGACCATGGAACTGAACCGCTATACCCGGTTAAGCAATCTGGATTATGTGATGGCATCGCATCAGGATCCGGACATTATTACGTCCATGCCGCGCTGGCTGGTCTATACCGAAGCCAAAGTCGTAGCTTCCAAGCTCTGGGCGCGTTTCTTACCGCATCTGAATTCAGCCTTTATGAGTGACCGTATGAAAGGTAACTGGCTGGATCGTCTGGTTGAATTGCCGGATCATGGTCAGATCATTCCACTCGGTCAATCCAGCATTATTGCCATTCCAGCACACTTTTTACATTCAGTCGGTAATTTCCAGTTTTATGACCCGATTGCCAAGATCCTGTTTTCTGGTGATATGGGCGCGTCAATGGTCGAGGATGCTTCAAAGCCACTGGAAAATTTTGCGGCGCACATTCCGAAAATGAAGGGATTTCACCAACGCTACATGTGCAATAACAAGGTGATTCGTTTATGGGTGCAGATGGTACGTACCATGGATGTCGACATGATTGTGCCGCAGCATGGAACACCATTTGTGGGTAAAGAACAGATTAACCAGTTTCTGGACTGGATTGAAACACTGGAATGTGGCACTGATTTAATGGATGAAACTATTTTTACTTGTCCTGAATAGTTCAAGAAAATTTTAAATTTTTTCTTGAGTAGAAAAACAACATTTTTTATATTTTCCGCCTGCAAAAAATTGTTTTTGATGACGAGAATTTATAAGAAATGTTGTCTCAAGTTCCTACACAAGATGCATGTTTAAGTTGTGGCGCATGTTGCGCCTATTTCAGGGTTTCATTTTATTGGGCAGAGGGGATTCCCATGCCTGAGCACTATACTGAACCTGTTACATCAGTGTATTCGTGTATGGCAGGGACCAATCAGAAAAATCCGCGTTGTATTGCGCTCGAAGGTAGCATTGGCGAACAGGTGAGTTGTGGCATGTACGAACTACGTAGCTCATCCTGTAAAGAAGTTCAGATTGCTGATGCCCAGTGCAATAAGGCACGGATGGCACACAATATGATTCCATTCATCCAGATTGAGCCGGATGAAGCCGAAAATGATGATAATTTCGAACGGGTGAGCTAAATCCAAACTCAAGATTTAAAAAGCAGGGTATGGACTCTGCTTTTTATGGGAGAAAAAATTAGTAGGGGATTTTGTAAACCGAATAAATATGATGACCGCTCTGGCATATTTAAATTGTTGATTGAATAGTCAAATTTACAGGTTTAGATATTCGGATTAAATCTAAGTCCAGATTTAGACAAAATAAATTTTGCAATTGCAATGAAATTTAGAGCTAAATTTGTTTATAATAGCGCACGGAAATTACCAGTGAGACTGTTATGTTGACCATCGTTCAAGACGCGTTAACCTTCGATGATGTCCTATTACTCCCTGCCTACTCTACTGTTCTCCCAAAAGATGTCTCTCTAAAGACACGCCTGACTCGCGGCATTAACCTGAATATCCCACTTGTTTCAGCAGCTATGGATACTGTGACTGAGTCACGTATGGCAATTGCGATGGCACAAAATGGTGGTATCGGTATTTTGCACAAGAACATGGATATTGCTGCCCAGGCCGCAGAAGTACGCCGTGTGAAAAAATTTGAAGCCGGTATGGTGAAAGATCCGATCACAGTTACCCCAGAAACTACAGTACGTGAACTGATCGCTGTGACTCAAGCGAATAACATCAGCGGTGTGCCCGTAGTTAAAGACGGTAAAGTGGTGGGTATCGTGACAGGCCGTGATACACGCTTTGAAACCAATCTGGAACAGCCGGTCAGTAATATCATGACAGGTCAAGACCGTCTGGTGACTGTGCGTGAAGGCGAATCGAAAGAAAACATTCAGGCCTTATTGCAAAAAAACCGTATTGAAAAAGTGATCGTTGTTGGCGAAAACAACGAATTAAAAGGCTTGATCACGGTGACTGATTTCCGTAAAGCGGAACTTTATCCAAATAGCTGTAAAGATGATTTAGGTCGTCTACGTGTAGGTGCAGCAGTCGGTACTGGCGCTGAAACACCAAGCCGTGTAGAAGCACTGGTTGATGCTGGTGTAGATGTGATTGTTGTGGACACTGCACATGGTCACTCTGCGGGTGTGATCGAGCGTGTACGCTGGGTGAAACAGAACTACCCACAAGTTCAAGTGATCGGCGGTAACATCGCCACTGGTGATGCTGCGCTTGCATTACTTGATGCGGGTGCGGACGCAGTGAAAGTAGGGATCGGTCCTGGCTCAATCTGTACGACTCGTATCGTGGCTGGTATTGGTATGCCACAAATCTCTGCAATTGATTCTGTTGCACGTGCATTGAAAGAACAGATTCCATTGATTGCTGATGGTGGTATCCGTTTCTCTGGCGATATGGCCAAAGCGATTGGCGCTGGTGCAAGTACCATCATGGTAGGTTCATTAATGGCGGGTACTGAAGAAGCACCGGGCGAAGTTGAATTCTTCCAGGGCCGTTACTACAAGGCTTACCGTGGTATGGGTTCTTTGGGTGCGATGGCTGGTGCGACTGGTTCTGCTGACCGTTACTTCCAGGACTCTAAAGCCGGTGCTGAAAAACTGGTTCCTGAAGGTATTGAAGGTCGCGTACCGTACAAAGGCCCAATGGGCAATATCGTGCATCAGATGATGGGCGGTCTGCGTTCTTCTATGGGCTATACCGGTTCTACAACCATTGATGATCTGCGTCAAAATGCCAAGTTTGTGAAAATCACATCTGCCGGTATGTCTGAGTCTCACGTGCATGATGTAACCATCACTAAAGAAGCGCCAAACTACCGTATGGGCTAACTTTCGCTGATTGTTTACTCTAAAAAAGCCGTCATCCTCATGACGGCTTTTTTGTTTTGGTGTACAGTGTTGCACAATGAAAAAGGATGATGTAAATCACCCGCTAAGAAGTGAGACAAAGCATGAGTTATTTTGGTACCGATGGTATTCGTGGAAAATTTGGTGAGTTACCGATTACACCTGAATTTGCCCTGAAATTAGGTTTTGCGGCAGGAAAAGTATTAAAACGAAATAGCAAAAAAAACAAACCATTGGTGGTACTGGGTAAAGATACCCGTTTATCGGGTTATATTCTGGAATCTGCGCTACAGGCAGGACTCAATGCGGCAGGTGTTTATGTGCATCTGCTTGGACCTTTGCCAACGCCGGCCATTGCCCATTTGACCCGTGCTTTGCATGCCAGCCTCGGCATTGTCATTTCTGCGTCACATAACCCATATTTTGATAACGGGATTAAGTTTTTCTCGAGTGAAGGCAAAAAACTGCCTGATGCTTTGCAGGATGAGATCAACCAGGAGCTGGAAAAAGAACTGGTGATAGAAGATAACGCGAACTTGGGTAAAAGTTTCCGCGTGAAAGATGCCAATGGCCG
Organism: Acinetobacter sp. TW_SC_4; assembly: GCF_054861205.1. Lineage (NCBI taxonomy): Bacteria > Pseudomonadati > Pseudomonadota > Gammaproteobacteria > Moraxellales > Moraxellaceae > Acinetobacter > Acinetobacter sp. TW_SC_4. The sequence goes on along the minus strand of NZ_CM142174.1, from coordinate 3,039,321 downwards.
TTATATCGAATTCTGTAAATCAACCTTCCCATACCATTTAGACCTGAATGATTTAACCATTGTTGTTGACTGTGCCAATGGTGCAGCTTACAGCGTTGGCCCTGCGGTTTTCCGTGAGTTGGGTGCAAAAGTCATTTCCATCTATGACGAACCGACTGGTCTGAATATCAATGAGAACTGTGGTTCGACTCATCCAGAAAATCTGCAAAAAGCAGTGGTTGAGCATGGGGCTGATTTAGGCATAGCCTTCGATGGTGATGCAGACCGTGTGATCATGGTCGATAAAAACGGTGAGCAAATTACCGGCGATCATATTTTGTATATCCTCGCGACTCAGGCAAAAAACAAGCCGGCGGGTATCGTCGGTACCTTGATGAGCAATATGGCGCTGGAACTGGCGCTGGAAAAAGCCGGAGTAGAGCTGCTACGTGCTAAAGTCGGTGACCGTTATGTACTGCAAGGTCTGGAAGAAAAAGGCTGGTCGATTGGTGGTGAGCCATCAGGCCATATCCTGACTTTAGACAAGAGCACCACAGGCGATGCGATTATTGCTGCGCTGCAAGTCTTAACCGTGATGGTCGAGCAGAAGAAAGCACTGCACGAGTTAGTGGCTGATTTTAAATTATTGCCAAATGTCTTGGTGAATGTACGTCTGAATACCATGTTTGACCCGTACTCAGTGCCTGCTTTGACCGCAGAATTTAACAAAGCTGAAGAGCAGCTCAAAGGCCGTGGCCGTTTACTGATCCGTAAATCAGGGACTGAACCGGTGATCCGTGTCATGGTTGAGGGTGAGGATCTTGCAGAGGTGACCACACTGGCAAATTCATTGGCTGATGCGGTACGTGCCAACGCCGCTTAAATGGGGGAAGAGTAAATGAGCGATCTGATTAAGGATCTAAGCGAACTGCGTCTGAACTATCAAAAAGGCGAGCTACACGAAGATCAGGTCAATCCCAACCCGCATATGCAGTTTTTGCAGTGGTTTAACCATGCACTTGCTGCACAGCTGCATGAACCCTATGCCATGTCATTGGCAACCGCAAATGCACAGGGTCGTCCGCATGTGCGCACAGTGTTGCTGCGTGGTGCCACTGAAGCGGGTTATGATTTCTATACCAATTATGATAGTCAGAAAGGTCTGGATCTGGCCGAAAACCCGTATGCAGAATTACTGTTTTACTGGCAGGAACAGGAACGTCAGATCCGGATTAGCGGAAAGGTAGTTAAAATTTCGGAAGAAGAATCAACTGACTATTATCATAAACGTCCACGTGAAAGTCAGATCGCTGCTCATATCAGTACCCCGCAAAGCGGTATGGTTGCGAGTCGTGAAGAACTACAGCAACGTTTCTGGGATCTGCATCAGCAGGTCGCCAATCAGGAAGAGCTGGATAAACCGGGATTTTGGGGCGGCTATCGTTTGCAGCCAGATTATTATGAATTCTGGCAGGGCCGTCCAAACCGTTTACATGACCGCCTGAGTTATGAAAAAATCGATGGGGCGTGGAAACTACAACGATTGATGCCATAACAATGCCTAAACTTGAAATCAAGCAAAGACCTTTACTGACACGCCCTGAATCTTTTCAGGGCGTGCCTTCATTTGTAGCTGACATTCTGGCACGCCGTGGTGTGGAATCTGAACAGGAGCTGGAGCTTAAACTCAAGCATCTGTTGGCTCCGACCATGAAAGGCTTGCCGGAAGCAATTCAGCTAATTGATCAGGCTATAGATACTGGCCAGAAAATCGTAATTGTCGGTGACTATGATGCTGATGGGGCGACCAGTACAACACTGATGGTTTTAGCCCTGCGTGATATGGGTGCCCATGTTGAGTATCTGGTTCCTGATAGGTTTAAGTATGGTTATGGCCTGACACCTGCGATTGCAGATCTGGCTTTTGCCAATTTTACGCCGGATCTTTTAATTACGGTGGATAACGGGATTTCCAGTCATGAAGGTGTGAAGCAGGCGCAGGATCATGGTATGCAGGTGATTATTACCGATCACCACTTAACCACCAAGCCTACACCTGCAGCAGAAGCTGTAGTCAATCCCAATCAGTTAGGTTGTGATTTTCCAAGTAAGGCCTTGGCGGGAGTGGGGGTAGCTTTTTATGTCTTGGCGAATCTATCGACTCATCGTAAAAAGCTCGGTAAATCTTCAACGGTTATTACCAATTATCTGGATCTAGTGGCTTTAGGCACTTATGCAGATGTTGCAAGTCTGGACTATAACAACCGTATTCTGGTGGATGCTGGCTTAAAACGGATTCAGCAGCATCTTTGCCGACCTGGTATCAGTGCTTTGCTGGAAATTGCTGGTCGTGATGCTGCCACGCTCAAAGCGCAGGATCTGGGTTTTGTACTTGGTCCACGTATTAATGCAGCGGGTCGTATGGAAACCATGGATATCGGGATTGAGTGTTTGCTCGCTTCGGATCTGGCAACCGCTTATCCACTCGCAGAACAGCTGAATAAACTGAATGTCGAACGTCGTCAGGTAGAAGGCAAAATCAAGCAGGAAGCTTTGACTGAACTGGAAAAAATCCAGCTCGATGAGAATACTTTGCCTGCCGCACTGATCATGTTTGAACAGCACTGGCATCAGGGTGTGATCGGGATTGTAGCAGGGCGTTTAAAAGAACAGTTCCATCGTCCAAGTATAGTCTTTGCTGCTGATGAAGATGGTATTCATATCAAAGGTTCAGCACGTTCCATTGAAGGGATTCATATCCGGGATAGCATTGAACGGATAGCAGAGCAGTATCCGCATCTGGTCAGCCATTTCGGTGGACATGCGGCCGCAGCGGGATTAACCATTAAAAAGCAGCATTTTGCTGAATTTAAACAGGTCTTTGAACAGCTGATTGCAGAGATGGATGAAAGCCTATTTACTGCTACGCTGTGGACTGATGGGGAACTACCGGCATCAGCTTTCCAAATTGAAACAGTCGATTTACTGCAAAACTTAAGTCCATGGGGGCAAAAGTTTCCTCAACCAATTTTTGAAGGCATCTTTAAGATTCTGGATTACCGCTGGCTCAAGGATGTACATCTGAAATTACGTGTTGCTTTAGAGAGTGGACAGGTTATGGATGCGATTGCCTTTAATGCTATCGATAAATACAAATTTGATCCAATGAAGCAGCATGTACGTCTGGTCTATGAACTGGATAAAAATGTCTTTAATGGCAATGTCAGCCTGCAAATGCGAATTGCTCATCTGGAGCAATAAATTATTCAAATAAAAAAACCGCCCAATTGAGCGGTTTTTTTAACTTTTAATCTTGCAGATTAGAAGCGGTATGCGCCACGTACACCAAAGATATTGCCTTCGTCAGCAAAATCAATTGAACCTTCTAGGCTAACTTGCTGATTGAAGAATTTCTTCGCGCGAATAGTGAAGACATCACTATTATCAATATCGGAATCAGAGTAACCCAGACCAACGCTGAAGGTTTTGTCTAAATATAAATCTGCGCCGAGGCTATAAGCATCAAGATCACCGAAGCTTGCACCACCTTCAAAGTTCATGTCATATTGACCGACTTGAGTAACATATTTGGCACGTAAGGTTGGATCTACATCATCGCCTGCGTCATTGTTATAACCAGCTAGGCCAACAGCCAGTAATAGACCAGGAACCGGTAAATAACCTAATTCTGCTGAGTATATAGTTGTGTCATCATCACCAATTGGTGTATCAGTAGATGATTGACCAATATTACCACTTACATAAAAATCTGAATTTGGAACAAAATATTCAACACCTACATTAAATGTAGTCACATCAAATAAATCATAATCAATATAAGAAACCGCTGCATTAATATTGCTTGCACGATTTAAAAATGCTGCTTCATTAAGAGGCGAGTTCTTAACTTGAACTGGATTGAAGTAGTAAGTTCCATCAATTGCGAAACCAGTAGAAGTATCCCCATTGTCTGGATCAACCAGAGCAATCGTACCGCCTACTTCAGCTTGATAAGCGTGAGCAGTTCCTAGGCTAGCAATAAGTGCTGTAGCAAGAGTAAGTTTCTTAAGCATTTAGAGTCCTCTCTTTGTTATAAAAATATGACTGTTTGATGAACAGTTGTAACAAATTGTACAGATAATAATCGCCCCGTCAATGTGCAAAAACTACCTAAATGCTTGTTTAAAGTGCAATAAAAAACCCATCCGAAGATGGGTTTTTTATAATGAAATTTCTTAGTTTGGATTAGAAGCGGTATTTCGCAGCTAGACCAAATTTGTTGTAGTCTTGGTTACCAATTTCACCAAAACCTACACGACCTTCCAAGCTTACTTGTTCATTAAAGAATTTACGTGCACTTACACCAAATTCATTTGAGTCATAAGGGCCATTGTCTTTGCTTTGATAATCAGCACCAACACTTAAAGTTTTGTCGATGAAGTAGTCAGCTTTTAAGTTGTACTCATCTAGGTCGCCAAAGGCAGCGCCAGCTTCAAGGTTAATGTCTTTACCATTGCTTAAGGTAGTCACATATTTAGCACGTAAAGTTGGATCTACACCGTCATCATAGTCATTGTCATAACCTTTCACACCTGCTGCAATTAACAGACCTGGTGCAGGTAAATAACCGACTTCAGCACTATAAACGGTTTCGTCAAAATCAGGTGCATTGTCGTATTTAGAATCATCACGACCTACGCTACCACTCAAATAAAAATCTGAGTTTGGTACGAAGTATTCAGCACCTACACCATAACGGTGACGTTCTGAAGAGTCGTAATCATCATATTGATATTGAGCTTTCACATTACTTGCACGATCAAGGAAGGCTGCTTCGGCTAATGGTGCATTACGTGTTTCAACTGGATTAAAGTAGTATGTGCCATCAACACCAAAAGAGCCGCTTGAGCTACCATTATCCGGGTCTGTTAGGCCTGCAGATGCACCCACTTCTACTTGATAAGCATGAGCTGCTGTACCTGTAAGAGCTACGGCTGAAAGTAATGCTGAAGCGATTGCTAGTTTTTTCATGCGGATACTCCCCTCTGAAAATATGGCTAAAATTAATACACTTTTTGTTACAACTTTAAGTCTAGACCAATTCCAATAATCGTCAATCAAAGGAAAGTTACTACATTGTGAGTAAGGTAATATTATGTAATTTTCATTTAATAACTAATTGAATTTAAAAACTAAAAATGAAATGTTTTGTTTTATTAAAAATGTGTAGATATTGTGGAATGTATTGAAAATGCTATTTTTTATCTTGTTTTGTATGGGTTTTAGGGTTTTAAAATGAATCAAAAACCGAGTATAAAAATACAGCGAAATATATTTAAGAATAGAATGAGAAAGTATTAAAAATAATATTTAGCTATTTTATCAAGCTGACAAATTCTGTAATTAAAAAATGTGCGAGTAATATTTTCTTACTTAGCTTTAAAGATGGATTTATCGCTATAAATTGGCGAAATAGACTGTGATATAATATTGACCTAAGAATTTATACCTAATTTTGATTGAGAGAAATTCACGTGGAAATTAATCCGTATCTAAACCAATTAAAAGACTTAAACGAACGTGGTCAAACACTACGGGGGTATCTTTGACTACGATCTGAAAAAAGAGCGTTTAGAAGAAGTCCTGCGTGAATTAGAAGACCCGGCGATCTGGAATGACCAAAGTCGTGCTCAGGCCATGGCCAAAGAAAAAGGCGAGCTTGAAAATGTACTGAATGTACTGGACGGATTAACGACCCAGCTCGAAGATGCCCAGGCAATGCTCGACCTTGCGGTTGAAGCAGATGAAGAGGCCATGCTTGAAGATGTGCAGGCTGAGCTGAATGCGGCTGAAGAAGAACTGGCGAAGCTTGAATTCCGTCGTATGTTCAGCAACCCGATGGATCCAAACCCTTGCTATGTAGAAATTCAGGCAGGTTCAGGTGGTACCGAAGCACAGGACTGGGCGTCTATGCTGCTACGTATGTACATGCGCTGGATCGAACGTCATGGTTTTAAAGCTGAATTAATGGAAGAATCTGACGGGGATGTCGCTGGGATTAAATCTGCGACGATTCGTGTCGAAGGTGAGTATGCCTATGGCTGGTTACGTACCGAATCTGGTGTACACCGTTTAGTACGTAAATCACCCTTTGACTCGGGCAACCGTCGTCATACGTCATTCTCTGCCGTGTTTGTCTCACCTGAAGTGGATGACAATATCGAAATTGAAATCAATCCTTCAGATGTCCGTACCGATACCTACCGTGCGTCAGGCGCGGGTGGTCAGCACATTAACAAAACTGACTCTGCAGTGCGTTTAACCCATATTCCAACCGGTATTGTGGTGGCATGTCAGAACCAGCGTTCACAACATGCCAACCGTGACCATGCCTGGAAGCAGTTGCGTGCCAAGCTGTATGAGCTGGAAATGAACAAGCGTAATGAAGCTGCACAGGCATTGGAAGATTCCAAGTCTGATATCGGCTGGGGTAGCCAGATCCGTTCTTATGTCCTTGATGATTCACGTATCAAGGATTTGCGTACAGGGGTAGAAAATTCCAATACTGGCGCAGTTCTGGACGGTGATCTGGACAAATTTATCGAAGCAAGCCTGAAACAGGGCCTGTAAGAAATCGTTTAAAAGCTGGCGTAACAAAGCTTTAACAGACTGTGACTATTATATCTAAATTATTCGATATATAAATCGAAAAAATACGATATAATGATCGCAGATGCTGAATGAAGTTTCGTTGCGCCACTGATTGTGATGTGCCTATGGACCTTGATCTAATTTTTAAAGCCTTAGCCAATCCGACCCGTCGACAAATTCTGGAGTGGTTAAAATCTCCGGAGCAATATCTGTCTGCGGAAGAGTGTGGTGGCTTTCAACGTGGGGTCTGTGCAGGTCAAATTGAATGTTTGGGCCAGGTTTCCCAGTCCACCATGTCCAATCACCTGTCGGTATTACAGCAGGCTGGCCTGATCACTGCGACAAAGCATGGACAGTGGTCATATTTCTCCCGCAATGAAACTTTGATTCAGCAATTTATCGAACACCTACAACAACACCTTTAACAGGTGGGAGTAACGATGGCTGAATTAAATTCTCCTTTAACGCTCGGTGCGTTAGAGCTTAAAAACCGTGTCATCATGGCGCCGTTGACCCGTAGCCGCGCAACTGCTGACCGTGTGCCAACCCCAATGATGGTTGAGTATTATGCGCAACGTGCAAGTGCTGGCCTGATCATTTCTGAAGCTACAGTGATTTCCGAAGAAGCCAATGGATATTTGAATACCCCAGGACTGTTTACCGATGCTCAAGTCGAAGGCTGGAAAAAGGTCACTCAAGCGGTTCATGAGAAGGGCGGTCTAATCGTTGCCCAGCTTTGGCATGTTGGTCGTGTATCGCATCCGGATCTGTTAAATGGTGAAACACCAGTGTCTGCAAGTGCAGTACAACAGGCAGGTCATGTCAGCTTGTTACGTCCAAAACGTCCGTACGTTACGCCACGTCCCTTAGAAGTTTCTGAAATTCACGATATTACCGAGCAATACAAGCAAGCCGCGATTCGTGCTAAAGAAGCCGGGTTTGATGGTGTTGAATTACATGCTGCCAATGGTTATCTGATTGACCAGTTCCTGCAAAGCAAAACCAATCAGCGTGAAGATGAATACGGCGGTTCAGTGGAAAACCGTACACGTTTCCTGCTAGAGGCAACTGATGCACTGATTGAAGTATGGGGTGCGGATCGAGTAGGGGTACATTTTGCGCCGCGTGGTGATGACCATGACATGGGCGACAATGATCCACGTGAAACATTTGGCTATGGCATGGAGCAGCTGGGCAAGCGCAAGATTGCCTTCTTCTTTACCCGTGAATATCTGGCTGAAGACAGTATTTCCGAATATATGAAAGAGCGTTCAGGTGGAGTACCTTATATTGCCAATATGCAACTGAGTCGTGAAGATGCGATTGAGCTGTTGGCAGCTGAAAAGGCAGATGCAGTCGCATTTGGTAAAGCCTACATTGCAAATCCTGATCTATACGAACGTCTGCTTGATAATGCACCGCTTAATGAGCTGAAAATGGAAAATATGATCGGCAGTCAGGTGGCTGAAGGTTATATTGATTATCCAACTTTGGCAGAAGTTAGAGTATTAAGCACCATAGAATAATTCGAAATAAGAGCCACATCGATTAACATGTCGATGTGGCTCTGTTATATTTTGCCGATTGAATCTGTTTTGGGGCGCAATGTGGCTACTCCATTCTGGTATAACGCAGCCTTGGCGCTAGCGAAACCGCTTTATCAATCCCGTATACGTAAACGTGCGACCAGTCCGGAACAATTACAACAAGAGCTGCTGGAACGTTTTGGTCCTTTCCAGTCCCCTAAAAACCTGCAGGCGATCTGGTTTCATGTGGTATCCGTAGGGGAAACCAATGCCGCTCAACCTTTAATTGAACATTATTTAAAACTTGGGCATCCGGTTCTAGTGACCAATACCACCAAGACCGGACAGGCACGTGCCAAATCTCTCTTCTTAAAAGAACCTTATTTAGACTTATTCCAGGCTGTATATTTGCCAGCTGACCAGAAAACCCTGATTCGTGATTTTTATCAAAAATATCAGCCTAAATTGCTGTTATTGATGGAGACTGAGCTCTGGCCAAATCTGATTGACCAGGCACCGAATTTTAATGTGCGTTGCCTATTATTGAATGCCCGTCTTTCTGAAAAATCTGCCAAAGGCTATGGCAAAGTCAAAGGCATAACCCGTGGCATGCTTAAGAATTTAACCGGCCTTTTGGCTCAGGATACAGCAACCCAGCAGCGTTATATTGATCTAGGTATAGCTTCAGAAAAAACTCAGGTCTTGGGCAATATCAAGTTTGATATCACGGCACCGCAGCAATTTATTAATCATGCTGCCCAATTGAAACAGGAATGGTCTCTACAAAGTCGGAAAATTATCACTCTCGCCAGTACACATGCCCCAGAAGAGCAGCAATTGATGGCTGAGCTTAAAGCTGCGTTAGATGCAACTCCAGCATTGGTTTGTATCGTGGTGCCACGCCATCCGGAACGTTTCGATGAGGTGTTCCAAGCTGCACAGTCCTTAGGTTTAAGGACCCAGCGCCGTAGCTTGGGACAGCGCATTGAAGCTGATACTCAGGTTTATCTTGCAGATTCCATGGGCGAGATGTGGCTCTGGTATGCCTTGAGCCAAGCCTGTTATGTTGGTGGTTCTCTAAATGAACCAGGTGGTGGGCATAATATTCTGGAGCCGATTGCGCTAAATGTTCCAACGATTCTGGGTAAAAACTATTTTAACTTTCAGACAATTGTAGATGAGTTTGCGCAGGCGCATGCGGTAGAAGTGGTGCAGGATGCCACGCAGGCGGCTGAGACTTTACTAGAGATTTTGAATAATTCAGCTAAAGCTGAAAGCTTGAATACTGCTGCTCAAAAGATGATGCAGCAAAATCAGGGTTCACTTGAAAGGCATATTCAGGTGATTGATCAATATCTTTGATTATATTCTGATTTGTGAAGAAGCTGATTTTCATGGATTGACTGTATAAGGTTAAAACTAAGCCTTATCTTTATAGATTTAATGCTAGGAACTCTTCTTTCTTTTACTTTTGTTTCGGCAAAAGTAACAAAACCATTTGTCATCCACAAAACTCGTCATATACCATCTTTTTGCAGAGGTATCGCAGAACCTATATCAGGCAAAAAGAGTCCTGCCTCGGACAGTTGTGGATGACGTTTCCGCGTATCCAGTGATGGATTTGTTGAGTTAATTTTTTATGAATATCGTCCTGCTTGATCCCCGCCAAACCGAATCTGATCTATGGTCAATTACGTCAAAGCGGCAGCTGGAACATTTGCAACAGCACCTGGAGGTTCAGGTCGGTGACACATTAAAAGTCGGAATTCGGGAAGGGAAACGGTATGTAACTGAAGTTGTCGAAACTTCTGAAAAAGCAGTTTTATTGAAACCGATTCAAGAAGAAGCAGTTCCTGCAAAGCTGCCTGTTACTCTAATTGTAGCTTTACCACGTCCTAAAGTTTTGCGTCGTCTGATCATGGATGCTGTGACCATGGGCGTAGAGAAAATCATTTTATTGCATAGCTATCGGGTGGATAAAAGCTATTGGCAGACACCATTTTTGCAGCAGCTGAATCATTATGTAGATCTTGGTTTAGAACAGGCAGGGGATACGCTTGCTCCGAAAATTGAGCTGTATAAACGCTTTAAACCTTTTGTCGAAGATATCTTGCCGGGACTCATTACAGCAGACTGTCCAGCCTTTGTTGCACATCCGTATGTCAAACAGCCGATGCCATACGCACTTCAGCATCCTTGCACAATTGTCATTGGTCCGGAAGGTGGTTTTATTCCTTATGAGGTCGATTTGCTCATAAAAAACGGCTGCCAGGCAGTGAGCCTTGGCAACCGTATTCTCCGTACTGAAACGGCAATTTCGTATGTTTTAGGTCGACTGTTTAGCGCGAGCTGAAGCATCTTAATGGCCATCGCCACGATAGACTTTCACTTCCTGCACCGGATATGGAATCGAAATGTTATGTTCAGCAAAGGCTTGAATTACCCGTTCCTGAACTGCACTGATTGAGGTACCTATGCCTGTTTCAGTGGTATTGACCCACCATAATGCTTTGAGGGTAATTGAGAAGTCTGCCAGTGCAATCACATTGACGCTAAATGCAGGTTGACTCAGGATGGTCGGATCTTTATCCAGAATTGCAGTAATAATATCCTTGGCTTTCTGGATGTCATCTTCATAACCAATACCGACCGAAAATTCACAGCGGCGGCGGGTATAAGCGGTATTCACTGTCACTGCACTGGTATAGACCGTAGCGTTTGGAATTACGATACGACGACCATCTGGCGAGCGTAAAAAGGTAGCACGAATCTGGATATCTTCTACGGTACCCTCCAGACCATTCACGATAATGTCATCGCCAATCTTGAAGGGTTCACCCAGCAAAATTAGTACACCTGAGAGCAGGTTCTGGAAAATATCCTTAAATGCGAAACCGATCGCCACCGAACCAATCCCAAGCGCACTCATCAGCTGACCTGGGGTGAAGCCTGGAATTGCAATCACCAGCCCGATTAATACGCCAAAGAAAACAATCACGGTACTACCGACACGGTTCAGCACCAGCACCAGATTCTGTCGGGTATAAGTACGGTTTTCTAAAGTCTTACGGACAAAAAACTTAAATAGTTTTGACAGTAACCAGAAAATGACAATGACTATTAGCGCAATACAGAAATAAGGCACACGCTCCCAGAAACCTTCCATGATCTTATCAATGGTGCTATAGGCATCATTGTACTTGGAGGTATGTTCGATCACGGTTTGGGCAGTTTTTTCAGTCGCTTGATGCAGGAGCTCAGTCGTCCCTTCAGTTACCTGGCTTAAAGTATTTTCTTGCTCAGCCACAAAAACTCCACAATTTAAATTTCGCTTATTTTGCCTCAACTACAGCAAAAAATTAATAACAACGAAATTTATACACAATATATTTATGTAAAACAGACACAACTGTCTTAAAAGAACTCAGTCGTTTTTTGTTTCACTTCACTTGGGATTCTTGAAGGCTCACCTTCACTCATATAAGAGAATAACGCAGTCGTCGCCAACAGGCTCAGTACGGTAAAAATGATTACCAGCCAGGCCACAATTTTTTCCCAGACGGGGCTTGTACGTATCGGGCCATACTGATTGCTGCCTCTTGTTCCCGGAAAAAGCAGGATATAAATCCAGACAAACAGATTGATCAAAGGCACGAAGAATAGCAGCATCCACCAGCCACTGCGTTCTAGATCGTGTAAGCGCCGTACCGTAATCACAATACCGAAATACAGGTAGACCAGCATGATCGCCAAGGCAAACAGGCTGGATAAGCCATGCAGGGAAATTTGCCAGTTTGAATCTACCGATAGGCTGGCAATGTTCACAATATCAATACTTAAACCTAGCGCAATACTGCTGCATAAGAAAATAAACTGTAAAAATGCAGACCAGGCAATAAAACTCAAACGTCCAAATCGGCCCCTGATCGATAAGGGATGATCTGCTGCAGGAAAAGGAGGAGGGAAATAGGAAGGTTCAGTTGAATTCATGGGCAAGATCCTAAGCCTGTATAAAATACAGCGAGAGTGGGCGACTCATTTTATTTAACGATAGCAATATCTAGCTGACTTTGGCCATAGCTGAGCATTATCCGAAGTTATTCTGATTGAATTTGAATAAATAATCTACGACGAAAGCATGATTGTAGGATTTGAAATATGCAGTACATACTGCCATTATGCATAAAAAACAATCAACAAAATGCCATCAAGCTCTCGTGATGAGATAGAACAAGATCAAGGAAGCGAACAATGAAAGAAATCTATCCAGTACCAGCAGAATTTAAGAAAACCGCACGTACCACTGATACAGAGTATTTTGAGCGTTATCAGCAATCCATTGAACAACCGGATCAGTTCTGGGCTGAACAGGCACAGCGCCTGGACTGGATCAAACCTTTTACCCAGGTTAAAAATACCAGTTTTGATAAAGATAATTTTAAAATTGAATGGTTTGCAGATGGCCAGCTCAATGTCAGTGCCAACTGTCTGGATCGCCATCTTAAGGAACATCCTTATAAACCGGCGATTATCTGGGAAGGGGACCATCCGTCCCGTCACAAGATTATTTCTTTTCATGAGCTTTATGATGAAACCTGCCGTTTCGCCAATGTTCTGAAAAAAAACGGGATTAAAAAAGGCGACCGGGTGGTGCTGTATATGCCAATGGTCTCGGAAGCCGCAATTGCCATGCTGGCCTGTGCCCGGATTGGTGCAGTGCATTGTGTGGTGTTTGGTGGTTTCTCACCTGATTCTCTGGCTAGCCGGATTGAGGACAGTCAGGCCAAAATGGTGATTACCGCAGATTCGGGTATGCGTGGTGGTAAAGCCATTCCATTGAAAGCCAATGTGGATGAAGCGCTGAAAATTGCTGGCACCGAATCGGTTGAACATGTCATCGTTGTACATCGCACTGGCAATCCGGTGGAAATGCAACAGGGACGTGATCTCTGGTATCACATGGAAATTATGACCGTGAATGAGATCTGTCCGCCTGAGCCGATGAATGCGGAAGATCCACTGTTTATCCTGTATACCTCGGGTTCAACCGGAAAACCTAAGGGCGTACTGCATACCACAGGCGGTTATCTGACTTATGTGAATTGCACCTTCCGCGAAGTTTTTGACATCAAACAGGATGATGTGTTCTGGTGTACTGCCGATGTCGGCTGGATTACCGGGCATTCCTATGTGCTGTATGGTCCGCTTTCTAATGGTACAACCACGGTCATGTTTGAGGGGGTACCACAATATCCAAGCTGGGCACGTACCGGACATATCGTCGACAAGCACAATGTGACCATTCTCTATACCGCACCAACTGCCATTCGTGCCATGATGCGTGAGGGGGATGCCTATGTGCGGGAAAGTGATCGTAGCAGCCTGAGAATTTTAGGTTCGGTCGGTGAGCCGATTAACCCGGAAGCTTGGAACTGGTATTACTCGGTAGTTGGTGAAAGCCGCTGTCCAGTGATTGATACCTGGTGGCAAACCGAAACCGGTGGTTTTATGATTACGCCTTTACCGGGCGCGACTGACCTGAAACCGGGTTCTGCAACCCGACCATTTTTTGGTATACAACCAGCCATTGTCGATGCAGAAGGCAAGGAAATTGAAGGGGTGGCAGAAGGCAATCTGGTAATTAAAGATTCCTGGCCAGGTCAGATGCGCACCATTTGGGGTGACCCGGGTCGCTTTATTGAAGCTTATTTCTCGACCTATCCGGGAACGTACTTTACGGGTGACGGCGCACGTCGTGATGAAGATGGCTATTACTGGATTACTGGTCGTGTCGATGACGTACTCAATGTCTCAGGCCATCGTCTGGGTACGGCAGAAATTGAAAGTGCACTGGTGGCCCATGAAGCTGTTGCCGAAGCGGCTGTGGTGGGTATGCCGCATGACATCAAAGGTCAGGGGATTTGTGCCTTTGTCACCTTGCAGGCAGGGACTGAAAGTACTGAACAGCTGCGCGGTGAACTGGTAGCTTGGGTACGTAAAATTTTAGGGCCAGTGGCAACGCCAGATGCCTTGTACTGGGCACCCGCTTTACCTAAAACGCGTTCAGGAAAAATTATGCGCCGGATCTTAAGAAAGATTGCTGCCAATGAACTGGATAGTCTGGGTGATACTTCAACATTGGCGGAGCCACAGGTGGTAGATCAATTGATTGCTGAAGTGCAGCGCAATCAAGCATAAGTTTGGGACGTTCAAATACCGGCATTATTTGCCGGTATTTTTGTCTCAGGAATAAGCTCTGCATGCTTTCGAATATAGTGCCAAGCTGCAATCTGCTAAGCTAAAACCATGCTGAACTTAGGTCAAAAGAATGAATGTACGACAACAATATTTAGATCAATCTCCCCTGCAAATTGCCCAGCAGCTGGCAGAAACTTTTGCCCAAACGGCCGCAGTTCGTGACAAGCAGGGCGGTAATCCTAAAGCCGAGCGTGATCTGATTCGCCAGAGTGGCTTGCTGGGCCTGTCCATTCCAAAACAGTATGGTGGTCAGGAAGCAGACTGGCAGACGATTTTTAAAACCATTCAAATCATTGCCCAAGTCGATAGTTCATTGGCACATGTTTATGGGTTTCATCATTTGCTGATTGCAACGGTTCAATTATTTTCCCAACCGGAACAATATGGTCCATGGTTTGAGCAGACTGCTCGGGAAAACCTGTTCTGGGGCAATACCTTAAATCCACTGGACCGTCGTACTACCGCAACAAAAGTTGCTGAAAAAGAATATATTTTTGATGGAAATAAAAGTTTCTGTTCTGGCTCTATTGATTCCGATATTTTACTGTGCTCAGGCTATAACGACGCTGGAAAATTACTCATTGGGGTAATTCCAACAGCACGTAAGGGCGTAAGTTTTCTCGGTGACTGGAATAATATGGGTCAACGTCAGACTGATAGCGGCACCAGTCATTTCGAGCAGGTCAAAATTCATGAAGATGAATTGCTTTTAAATCCGGGTCCACTCAGTACGCCGTATTCAAGCTTACGTCCTTTAATTGCCCAATTGATTTTTGTGCATCTGTTCCTCGGTGTAGCAGAAGGTGCATTTGAAGTGGCCAAACAAACCGTACAAACCCAAAAAGCCTGGTCAAAATCATTGGTAGAAGATGCAGTGAATGACCCCTTTATCCAGAAGCATTTTGCCGATTTTTATGTGCAGCTGGAAAGCGTGCGTTTGCTAGCTGATAAAGCGATTCAAACCTTACAAGCTGCTTGGGATCTGGGCAATGATCTCACTGCTGAACAGCGTGGTGAAGTTTCAGTTGCGATTGCCATAGCCAAAATCGCGGCCACCAATACATCTCTCTATATCACCCAGAATATTTTTCAGGTGATGGGCGCGCGTGCGACCACGGCCAAACTGAATCTGGACCGTTTCTGGCGTAATGTTCGCACCCAGACCTTACATGATCCGGTAGATTATAAATATCAGGAAGTTGGGGAGTGGATCCTGACCGGGAAAGTGCCTGATCCAAGTTTTTATTCTTGATATGAAAATAAAAAGCCTCTGATACTGGAGGCTTTTCATATTAGATGAAGTGATAGTTTCTTCTAAATCTGCTTAAAGGCTTCTATGGCTCGTACACGAGAGGCTTTTAAATCGACAATCGGTTTTGGATAATCCAGTTCCAGATCAGGATTTTTGGCATAAGGTTCATGAATGGATTTGACATCCAGATGCGCCAGTTCAGGCACCCACTCGCGGATATAGTCTCCATTGGGATCAAACTTCAGGGACTGGCTGACCGGATTAAAAATCCGGAAGTAGGGCACGGCATCCATGCCAGTTGACGCACACCATTGCCAGCCACCGTTATTCGCAGCCAGATCGCCATCAATCAGATGCTGCATAAACCAGCTTTCACCCAGTCGCCAGTCGATCAGCAAGTTCTTACACAGGAACATCGCAGTGATCATCCTGACCCGGTTATGCATCCAGCCTGTCGCCAGCATTTGCCGCATGCCGGCATCCACAATCGGAATTCCGGTCTGGCCTTGCTGCCAGGCAACTAGGTCTTCGGGAGCATTGCGCCACTGGATCTTATGGGTATTTTGCTTAAATGGTTGGTGTTTGGAGACACGTGGAAAATCAAACAGAGTCTGTAGATAGAATTCTCGCCACAAGAGTTCATCCAACCAAGTCTGTTGACCCACATCCTCAATCTGGAAATAGCCATCCTGAAAAAGTGCCTGCACACATTGACGAACTGAAACGATACCGATATTCAGATAAGGGGAGAGACGGCTGGTGCCATCAACTGCAGGCAGATCACGGTCGGTTTTGTAATGAGCCATTTTGTCTTCGATAAAATCATCGAGCAGGTCCAAGGCAGTTCGATCTTCCGCAGACCAAAGTTGGGCAGCATGCTCTACTACATAATCTGCCGAGAATTTTTCCAGATCAACATTGATGAAATCAGTAGGTAATTGGATTGGATCTTGAGTTTCAATCTCAGGATAGCAGGCGGGTACATCCAGAATTAGCCGCTCATAGCATTTTTTCTTAAAGGCACTATAGACCTGATACGGTTGATTGGACTGGTTCCGGATACTGCCGAGGGGAAACAGGGTGCGGTCATGATAGACCTCGACCCTGATTTGCTGCTGTTGCAGCAATTGCTGTACGTGAGCATCACGTTCCAGCTCATTGACGCCGACTTCTATATTGGTATGCAGGTTTTCAATCTTCAGGTTTTGACATAGATTCAATATTTCTGGCGCCAAATCTTCCCACAAAGGAATATTCAATATGATAAGTGGGATATTCAGTTGCTGTAGCTGCTGTTTTAAATATTTGAGCCGTCGCAGATAAAAATCAGTTTTGATCCGGGCATCCTGATGCAGTTGCCATTGTTCGGGAGAGAGGACTGCTAATGCAATGCAAGGACCTTGCTGGGTCGCATGCCAGAGTGCGGCATGGTCATGAATACGGAGGTCTTGGCGGAACCAGATCAACTGCATGGGAATAACGTTCTGAATTGGAATTAGATTATTTTATTCATTCCACCTGAAAATTCTGTATAGAAACGTAGACGTAGGCAGAATGATCAGTTAAAAAAACCGCCTATGGTATAAGCGGCTCTTTCATTTTAACGCTGGTGAATATTTTCTAAGGTATCTACCAAGGTACGCGTGGTCTGGTCAATTTCATAATTGACTTCATCACCTACTTTGGCATTTTTCCAGGTGGTCAGACGCAAAGTTTCGGGAATCAGATCAATCGAGATTTCACTATTGGCACGATCGACGCGATTGACGGTCAGGCTGCAGCCGTTCAGACCAATAAACCCTTTTAAGAAAAAGTATTTGATATTGCCATCCGGGATCTGAATGTCGATATGGTAGGTTTCACCGCGATATTCCAGATTTTTAATGATCGCTGTACCTTCGATGTGTCCATACAGATTATGCCCGCCATTTTCTGCACCGACTTTGGCAGAGCGTTCGACATTCACTTCATCACCCACTTGAAGAGATTTTAAGGTAGTGAGAGCAAGGGTTACATCGGAGATATCAAAGTGAATCTGATTTAGCTTCTGATCAATGGTCGTTACGGTGAGGCAGACGCCGTCGATCGCAACACTGGCGCCAATAAAGACATCCTGAAAAAACTGATTTTCGTTGCTCACAACAATAGTAATGAAGCCATTGTCCTGGCGAATATCCACGACTTTTTCCAAGCCTTGTACGATACCGGTATACATAATTTAAATTTCTATCTCATCGAGTTTGGCTTCATTCTAGTCAAGAATAAAGCAGGCGGCTATCTTTATGCCGAGAACACTGTGTTGCATAAAAAAAATCCCTCAAGCCGAGCCTTGAGGGAATGAATCGTTATGCTGAGCATTATTATAGTTTAAACGAGCTCAGCTTCTTGTTCTTTTTGTTGCTGTTCAGCTTGCTGCGCTTCGAGTTCACGCACGAGTGGCAAGACTTTTTTACCGAAGTATTCCACTTCTTCAATAAAGTGCAGGAAGCCTGAAAGAACCAGATCAACACCGACTTTTTTCAGTTCGATGATACGTTCCGCAATCTGCTGTGGCGTCCCGATCAGGTTGGTACGGAAGCCATCGTTATATTGCACCAGATCTTCAAACGTAGATTTGGCCCAGTTACCTTCACCTTCCTTACTGGCTGCACCCGCTTCACGCGTTGCCTCACCGAAAGATTTCACCGCCTGAACATTGGCTTTGGCCACGATTTCTCGCAGTACTGCTTGCGCTTCCTCTTCGGTATCACGTGCAATCACAAACGCATTCACGCCAATCTTTACAGAGTGGTTGTTCGCTTTGGCTTTTTCACGAATATCATCGATCTGTTTTTTCAGCTCTTCCGGCGTATTGCCATTGGTGAAGTACCAGTCAGACACGCGAGATGCCATATCACGTGCTGCCCGAGAATTTCCCCCCTGGAAGATTTCAATATGCGGTTTCTGTAGCGGTCTTGGACTCAAGG
The DNA here is from genome assembly GCF_054861205.1 of Acinetobacter sp. TW_SC_4. Classification (NCBI taxonomy): domain Bacteria; kingdom Pseudomonadati; phylum Pseudomonadota; class Gammaproteobacteria; order Moraxellales; family Moraxellaceae; genus Acinetobacter; species Acinetobacter sp. TW_SC_4. The sequence goes on along the minus strand of NZ_CM142174.1, from coordinate 3,020,689 downwards.
TATAGTCTTTGAACTGGTAGTATTTACCATCAAAACTGAAATTATTTTGAGTCCAGACCCCTTTTAGGCTGCGAATAAATTCTTCTGAACGTGCATAACGTTCGTCATGTTCCGGCCATTCTTCACCAATTGCATCAAACTCGCCACGGAACCAGCCACTTACGACATTAATCGCAATTCGGCCGTTGGTGAGATGGTCAATGGTGGCCAGCTGCTTCGCTGCCAGCGCAGGCTTCCATGGGCCCGGCAAGATCGCGGCAATCACTTTTAAGCGTTCAGTTATTGCCAGGATGCCGTGACTGAAGCTGACTGATTCATGCTGGTTTTCAGCGTTATAGCCCGCAGTAAAACGGATCTGGGTCAGGGCATAATCAAAACCTGCTTTCTCAGCAGTTTGCGCCAGACGGACATTATAGTCATATCTCCAGTCAGTACGCTGTTCGATGTCGCTGACCACCAGACCGCCGCTGACATTTGGAACCCAGTAAGCAAATACAATATTTTTATCTTGAGACATTATTCTTACCCTCTGAATGAAGCGGCTATTAAGCCACTTGAGTCTTTGGCGCTTTCTTGCTGTGCAAACGGGATTCTGCGGCATCCAGACTTGGCACTGCAGCTGAAGGTAAAACTTCTTCCTGTTCGATTTGCTTGTTGATGCCTAGGTTCTGGTTGGCTTGCTGAGATTTTTCTTTAATGACCTCAGCACGCTGCCCCTTTGCTGGTGCCCATTCAAGGATTGGTAGGGCACGAGCCACTGCCAGAGTAATACGGGCACGAAGTAATTCACTGTGAATGGTGTATTCAGGCGTAAAGTCACGATCTGTGGCATATACCCCGATTGGTAAGGTTTGTGCCTGGAAGAAGCTGAATAATGGGCGTAATTGGTGCTCAAGAACGAGCGCATGACGGTCACTACCACCAGAAGCTGCTAAAAGAACCGGTACATCTACCAGCGCCGTTTGTTCTACGAAGTCAAAGAAATGCTTGAACAGGCCCGTAAATGAAGCGCGGTAAACAGGCGTACCAACAATCAGGGCATCTGCTGCTTCAACGGCTGCCAGATCATCCTGCACGCGTTGCGGTAACTGGTTACGGTAAATTGCACCACCTAAAAGCTGGCCGATTTCGCTAAATTTAATGAAATGTACATTGATTGGCGTCGCTTCACCCAGTTCATCCAGAATGGCTTGAACCAATGCTTCGGTTTTAGATGGGTGATTCAGGCCGCCAGAAACAGCCACGATGTTTAAAGGTTTTTGCTCGGAAAAATGGGACATGTGAAGTACCTAAAAATGGTTAAGCTCGGAATGACCCTATTAATCCCGATTGCCGCAGTAGGTGTAAAATAACGAAATGCTGAAAAGTTATCTGATTTTTCTATATAAGCGGAAAATGTGCTTCTGAAACGGATAGAGCTGGATAAATGGCTGATAACTATATTTATATTGAATAAAGATAAGCTATGCAGAATAGGAATAAATCATATATAAAAAAGTGATGAGAATTAAAGGATTATTGAAATAAGCCAAAATTTAAAAAAATTAAAGAAAAACTCCACATTATTTAAAAAATTGGCGATCTTGCATATCCATAAACTGGCTTGTGTGGTTAGAATAGGAGCTACTGTGCACAAGATCTCTCTCACGTCCTATGAATATTTTAATCGTTGATGATCATCCACTGTTTCGTCATGCTCTGATCCAAGCTGTTCGTTATAGTCTGCCACAAGCGCAGATTCATGAAACTGCAGCAGTCAATGAATTTTATGAACGTCTAGAAAATGGTCCTGAGCCTGATCTTGTCCTTCTGGATTTAAACCTGCCAGGTGCATCGGGCTTTTCTGCTCTGGTCCACGTTCGCGCACAATATCCTTCGATTCCAATTATTGTCGTTTCTGCTCACGAAGAAGCTAGCATTATCCAGCGTGCGATTGCACATGGTGCGATGGGCTATATTCCAAAATCGGCACATCCAAGCCATATTGGTGAAGCAATTCGCGAAGTCCTCGAAGGAGAAATCTGGTTACCACCCAATCTGCCAGCCAACATGAACTTCGATCCGCGTGCTGCAGATGAAACTGCATTGGCAGAACGGATTCAGTCTTTAACACCACAACAGTTCCGTGTCTTGATGATGGTAGCCGAAGGCTTGCTGAACAAACAGATTGCTTATGAACTGGATGTTTCAGAAGCCACCATTAAAGCGCACGTGACAGCAATCTTCCGTAAGCTGGGTGTACAAAACCGTACCCAAGCTGTGCTTGCTATTAATGCCTTGAATATTGAAGAAAAGAAAATGTAAGTGATGCAGCTTACATAATAAAAAAGACCTCAGAAGAGGTCTTTTTTATTGAGAGAATATTGCGGATTAAGCAATATAATCCTGTTTTTGGGTAACATCAGTACAGAACATGGGATTCAGTGCGGATTGCAATTCATCAATTTGTTCTTGAGTGACATAGCCTTTGGAGATCAGATATTCTGCCACGCGGTCATCACGCAGACTCAGGAAAGTCGCATCATAAACACCAAGATCAACAAACAGGGCAGCGGTTTCCAGACTATTGAAACGGTCCAGATAAACTTCATCCTCATACATCAGGAACACATGCTCGTCTGTGCTATTCGGATCGACCTGTAGGTGCTCTGCCAGTTCATGCGGGCAAGTTTTGATAAAGAGCAGATCAGAGAGTTCATCAAATTGGGTCGTGTCCAGACAATCTTCTTCATTCTTTACTTTACCGAGCCACGCTTTAAAGACCAGAACAGCGCCACCACGCAGCAGCATACTCCAGATCTGATGACGGGTTTTTGCTGGTAAATCTTCGGCTTCCGCTTCCAGAGATTCAATCAACTTGTTTTCCTGTTCAGCCAGACGTTCAAATAAACCTAAACCTTGCGGTTTATAGGCATAAGGTTCAAAGACATCAAAATGCAGTTCATCAAAAACTTGCAGGGCTAAAGGAACTGCATGCTGATACAGGGTTTCAAGTGCCTGAATCTGGGTATCGTCGAGTTTGCTGTATTTAAACATTTGTGCCCAGTCGATGCTGGGTAATAAGGCATTAGCACCATATTGGCGATGGAATTGCTGAGTCTGTGCGGGAAGCTGAGCAATTGATTCATCGAGTTTCATTTTTATAACTCCTATCTAGCAGTGCAAATAGACCAGCTGCCAAAAGGATTTAGGCATTGTCAGATGGAAACTGATCGTTTCTTATATTGTCTATTTTTAGAGCTAAGCCTGTTGTATTAAAAATACGACCAAAGTTCTATCTGCCATAAAATAGGATTAAAAATTAATTTAAACAGTAACTTAAATAATTGTAACTAGTTGTACACATGTATATTAATAGATTTGGTGGCTTTTGCCATAGAGAATGCTGAAATGATAATTTTGAGCAATTTATCAGCAGGAATTATGTGAAATTTGGTGCTTTTAGCACATTGGCCTGATTTTTTTGCCAGCCAGGTAAAGAAAGGTATTTATTCAGTATAAAAAATGCCCATTTTTAAATCATTAAAATAGGCATTGAGATGGAAATAAAAAGTTCTAGTTACCGGAGATTTTCAGACCGGATAACCAGGAACGGAGTGAAGCAGGCTTTAACGGTTTTTTCAGCAGGACAATATTTAAATCCTTCAGGCGCTGTGGCAGTTCCGGATCAGAATCTGCGGTAATCAATGCCACCGGAATATCACTACTACGATGTTCCAGAATAAAGTCCAGACCGATCTTGTCCTGGTTTAAATGCTGATCGACCAGCCAGACCTGAATATTTTCCTGCTGGATCATTTCGGCTGCCTGTTCTGGTTCGGTGGCTTTAAAGACCTGATAGCCCCATTTGGTCAATAAGGTCGACATGCCTTCCAGAATGGTTTCATCATTGTCCAGACATAGAATCTTAAAGGCCTTGGACTTCAATGGCACAGCCTGAACAGGGGCGGCAACGACTTTCGGTGCTGCGGTCAACGGTACTTCAATCATGAAGCAGGAACCTTTGCCCAGTTCGGAAGAAACATGAACTGGATAATCCAGTAGTCCGGTCATACGTTGCACGATAGCGAGGCCAAGCCCCAGACCCTGTTCACCCCAAGGCGAAGTATGGCCACAACGCTCGAATTCCTGGAACAGCTTGATGCGCTGTTCTTCAGCAATACCGGGACCGGTATCCCAAACCCCGATCCGGATATGATTTGGCCGGTTGCTAGAACGCAGTACACCGACCACGACCTTACCTTTGGCGGTATAACGTAGGGCATTGCTGACAAAGTTCTGGATAATCCGGCGAATCCATTGTGGATCGGTGTCAATCCAGAACTGGGCATCATGCACTCGCAGTTTGATGCCACGCTGTGCCGCAATGGATTTGAATTGCAGTTCCAGATCACTTAATAAATCATGCAGTGGATAAGCCTGGCGTTTCGGCTGAATCGTACCGCCCTCCAGTCGGGCAATATCCAGCAGGGCTGAGAGCATGCTTTCTGCACCATGCAAAGCACGATCTAGTTGCTGCAGGGTCTTGCGATCTTCTTCGCTTTGTACGCTTTGCTCCAGCGCCGTACTGAACAGACGTGCAGCATGCATTGGCTGTAACAGGTCATGACTGGCGGCAGCAATAAAGCGGCTCTTGGACATATTGGCTTTATCGGCCTGTTCACGCGCCAGTTGCTGTTCAGACAGGGCATCGGCGAGCTGCTGGGTACGATCCTGAACCCGGGCTTCTAGTACCGCTTCATTTTCGCGGAAGGCAGTAATGTCGGCAAAGGTCGTCACGAAACCACCACCTTCAATCGGATTACCCCGCATCTGAATCACGCGGCCATCTTTACGGATCCGTTCAAATTCATGCGCGCTACCGACCTGCATCCAGTGAATCCGTTTACGCACATGTTCTTCAACCGAACCTGGACCACATTCACCGCGTTCAGCGTTATAACGGATCAGATCAGCGATTGGACAACCGACATAAACAATATCTTTTGGGTAGTCGAACAGTTTCAGATACTGGTTGTTCCAGGCGACCAGACACATGTTTTCATCAACCACACTCACCCCTTGGGTCATATGGTCGATCATGGTCATGATCAGGTTCTGGTTAAAACGCTGCCATTGTGATGCCTGATCCAGAATATTGGCGACCTGACCAAGCGCCAGGCCATTATTGACCATCGCTGTAGTCAGCAAGGTACGTGCCGATGCTGCACCAATGGTACCGGCCAGATACTGCTCGGTGAAACGCCACCACATGCCATTGGCACTGCTATTTTCATTCAGTTCCACACTGTTTTGAGCACAGAACTGCTGGAAGGCCTGCATGGTCGGGCCTTCACCGGTAATGCGCTTGGCCAGCGTAATCAGGTCACCAACTTTTAAACGGGCCACATCCTGATGCGAGTAGCTGACATCAGTCGATGGACTTTGTGATGGAAGTGGCTTGGTTTCATAGTAGAAGAAACTTTCCGCCTGAATCTGTTCAGCCACACTTGGGCGGAACATCCGGGAGACCCAGATATATAGGAATGTGTTCAGGCCTAGTGCCCAGACCACACCATGCGTCAGAGGATCAAAAGATTCGAAACCGATCAGGGCTTCAGGGCGTAACCAGTTCAAGCCCAAAGGCCCTTGTTCCAGAAAACTCTGGCTGAACTGCTGATAGGCTTCTGGCAGACTGCGCAAAATCGTTGGTAATAGCAGGGTATAAGACCACAAAGCAAAACCGGTCAACAGACCCGCATACACGCCTTGCTTACTCCCACCACGCCAATACAGACCACCAATCAGAGCAGGGGCGAACTGTGCCACAGCACTAAAAGCCAGCAGACCAAAGACTGAGAGCTGGTCAATATCATTAAAAAAGTTGAAGAACAGAAAGCCCATCAACATCACGGCCAGAATACAGATCCGGCGGGTAAATTTGAGTACCAGTGGTAAACGCTTGTCATGCCGTGAGATCAGGTTTAAACGCCAGAGCGCTGGCATGATCAGGTCATTACTTAGCATGATGGATAAAGCGACTGAAGATACCAGCAGCATGCCGGTCGAGGCCGAGAAGCCCCCTAGGAAGGCCAATAAAGTCAGCCAGTCCTGATTATAGCTAAGCGGTAAAGACAGCACTGCGACATCAGGAATCGCTAGGTATTGAGGTGCCGCATGCAGTGCCCAGCTGGCAATCGGGATAATTGCTAGTGTGGTCAGAATCAGATAAATGGCAAACCAGCGACGTGCACCACGGATATGTTTTTCATCCCGTAATTCAACTACGGCGACATGAAACTGACGCGGTAAACAGATAATCGCCAGTGCAGCCAGCAAAGTCTGTACCCAGAAGCTTTCCGGTACACCAAACAGCTGTACATCATGGAAGGTAGACTGAATATCGCTACTGATCTGAGGCAGATTTTCTGGTGCTTCAAAAATGAAGAAACAGGCTACGGCCAGCAGGGCAAATAGCTTGACGAAGGACTCAAAGGCGACAGCCAGCATCAGACCGCCATGCTGTTCAGTGTTGGCAATCTGCCGGGTACCGAAAATCATCGCCAAGATTGCCAGGACGCCAGTCAGGAACAGTACGCTATTGGTGGTACTGGCAATCCCTGCGGAGGGTTCCAGAATGACCGCCGCACTCAAGGCAATTGCACGTAACTGTAAGGCCAGATAAGGAATGATGGCAATCACCGCCAGAATGGTGACTAGCGAAGCCAGAGGCCCACTTTTACCATAACGTGCAGCGACAAAGTCCGCGATTGAAGAAATGGCATGGTGCTGGCGTACCCGTCCCAGACGGCGCCAGATATCGTAACCAATCGCGACAAAGAGCAGGGGACCAAGATAGATCGGCAGGAAAATAATCCCTTCACGAACCGCAGCACCGGTCGCGCCATAAAATGTCCAGGAAGAACAGTAGACGCCTAAAGTTAAACTAAACAATAGCATGCGGCCACGGGTACTGAGCCGACTGGCATGTTTTTCCCCATAGAAAGCGCAAGTAAAGAGTAAAGTGATATAGAGGGCGAGCACCCCTATGATGAGCCAACTGTTCATATAGCCTGATGTGTACTGTGCATGATGCTATGATACCGCATCATGCACTCAGCAGTTTAAATTGATCATTTTTTAACGACCAAAGTCTAAATTACAAGTCATTCTAAATGTTGTTATTTTGCAACAGTGATAATTCGAATTAAAAAATAGTAAGCCCATGGTGGGGCTACAGGAGTGTAACTATGGATGAGGCACAAGTAGAAAGAATTCTACAGAATCCCAAATTCAAAGAAATGGTACGTAGAAAAAGTACGCTGAGCTGGACCTTAACCGGCATCATGCTATTTGTCTATGTCGGTTTCATGTTGCTTGTTGGCTACAACAAAGAATTTCTATTGTCTTCAATTTCTGGCGGTGTAACGACCTGGGGTGTACCTCTAGGTATCGGTATCATTATTTTGTCTTTTATATTGTGCTGGGTGTATTCCTACATTGCCAATAATAAACTTGATCAGCTGAACAGAGAAGCAATTCAGGAAGTGGAAGCGATTACAAAAGAAAAGGGGCAACACTAAGATGAAAGGGATTTCATATCAAGCGCTTGCAGCGGCAGCGCTGACCTTGCTCAGCTCGGCAATGGTATTTGCTGGACCAGATCTGGGTGCTGCGGAGCAGCAAGCGACCAACTGGCACGCAATTATCATGTTTGTGATTTTCGTTGGAGCAACCTTATTTATTACCAAATGGGCTGCCAAACAAACCACGAATACCAATGATTTCTATACTGCCGGCGGCGGGATTTCTGGTTTCCAGAACGGTCTGGCTATTGCTGGTGACTTCATGTCTGCAGCATCTTTCCTCGGTATTTCCGCGATGGTGTTCCTGTCCGGTTTTGACGGATTGCTGTACTCATTAGGCTTTATGGTGGGTTGGCCAATCGTTTTATTCCTGGTGGCAGAACGTTTGCGTAACCTGGGTAAATTTAACCTGTCTGATGTAGTGTCGTTCCGTCTGGAAGAAAAACCGGTGCGTACTTTAGCAGCATTAAGTTCACTGGTTGTGGTGGCGTTCTACCTGATCGCACAGATGGTGGGTGCAGGTCAGTTGATCAAGTTGCTCTTCGGTCTGAACTACAACATTGCTGTGGTGATTGTTGGCCTGCTGATGATGGCTTACGTAATGTTCGGTGGCATGCTGGCAACGACCTGGGTACAGATTATTAAAGCAGTAATGCTGCTGTCTGGTGCGACGTTTATGGCTTTCATGGTCATGAAAGGCGTAGGTTTTAGTTTCACCAATATGTTTGAACAATCGATTCAGGTTTTCTCTAAAGTACATGACCTGAGCCTTGCAGATGCAACCAAGATTATGGGTCCAGGTAACCTGGCTTCGAATCCGGTCGATGCGATTTCTCTTGGTCTGGCGCTGATGTTTGGTACAGCAGGTCTGCCACATATCCTGATGCGTTTCTTCACGGTAAAAGATGCCAAAGAAGCACGTAAATCAGTGGTTGTTGCAACAGGCTTTATCGGTTATTTCTACCTATTAACCTTCATTATCGGTTTCGGCGCGATTCTATATGTAGCGAATAACCCGCAGTTCCTGGACATTGCGAAAATGGCAATTACAGGCAAGCTAGAGCTGGTGGGTGGTAACAACATGGCTGCGGTTCACCTGGCAGATGCTGTTGGTGGTGACCTGTTCATGGGCTTCATTTCTGCAGTAGCATTCGCAACGATTCTTGCGGTAGTTGCAGGTTTGACCCTATCAGGTGCTTCAGCAATTTCACATGACTTGTATGCAAACGTATTCAAGAAAGGCCGTACTACACCTGAATCTGAACTGCGCATGTCTAAAATTGCGACTCTTGGTCTTGCGATCTTTGCGATGATCCTGGGAATCCTGTTCGAGAAGCAAAACGTGGCTTTCATGGTAGGTCTGGCATTCTCGGTAGCCGCATGTGCCAACTTCCCGGTACTGGTACTGTCTATGTTCTGGAAAGGCCTGACCACACGTGGCGCTGTCATTGGTGGTGTGGTTGGTCTAGTGACTGCGGTAGTACTGATCGTACTGTCTAAAGCCGTTTGGGTAGATACTTTCGCGATTTCAGATACACCAGTCGTTCCTTTTAATGGTCCCGCATTATTTGCGATGCCACTGTCTTTCTTCTGCTGCTGGTTCTTCTCCATTACAGACCGCTCAGTGAAAGCACAAGCAGAACGCAAAGCTTTCGATGCACAGTTTGTTCGTTCACAAACAGGTATTGGTATCTCAGGTGCATCTGATCACTAAGATCTGATGTCCTAAAAAAGCCTCCTGATGGGGGCTTTTTTTATAGCGATAGAATACTTGAGCTACTCAATGAAGAAGACTTTAGGATAGTTTATCTAAAATTAAATACGGCCATTTTTGACTAAGATTTCAATAATTTTTATACAATCCTGTTTCTAACCATTGGCTAGATCATGCTATGTTAAGCCAGCGATAACAATAATGATGTGCGATAGGACATCAAGACAAATCTCATGAAGCACTCTCTGCTACGATTCTGGACCCATTTTAAGTATCTGCCTTCTGCGTGGCTGCTATGCCTACAATTACTGATTCTGACCCTGTCGATGCTGAGTTATGACAGTGTGTCTTATCGCGCGGGTACATGGATGCTAGGGGTGGTGGTCTTGCTGGTAATTGCCAAGGTGATTCGTCAGACTCCGATGTTTACCATTCTGGGACTCATCTTTGTCGCAGGCGCCATCTTCTTTTCGTCATTGATTGTGCTGGGGCTACGCTATACCTGGATCATGATCGTTGCTCATCTGTTTGAAGCCAGCGCCTATTTCAGTGCAGCATATGGCTTGTTACGTTATATGTTTCATGACCGTTATCTGACCAAGGATGAGCTGTTTGCAGCAGGAGCAGTCTTTACACTACTGGCTTGGGGATTCGCTTTTCTCTATAGCATTTGCCAGTTATGGGTGCCTTACAGCTTTTCAGATCCTGAGTTGCAGGCTTATCAGCCGTGGCTGGATCTGCTCTTTCTGAGCTTTAGTGTACAGTCTGCTACAGGATTATCTGATGTGATGCCGGTCAGCCCGGTCGCACGGATGTTGGCCATTATCCAGATGTTTGTCGGGGTGATGTATCTGGCCTTAATAGTCTCGCGTCTGATTGCCTTACAGTATATTTCCCATCTTCCTAAACAGACTCATATACAACATAAGCATAGAAAGCCTGAGGAATAGAACGTACAGAGCTGTATAGCTTGGTTACAGTAACTTAACGGCTTTATTTTCCTGAATATTTTAAAATCTTAAGGTCCAAAACGTATCTTTGATCGTAATTCTCTCGATCAGAATGTTTTTACTTATCAATAATGATTCAAGCCTCCCGGCATTCAATCTATTAAAAAAATGGGGGATCTATGCCTTCCAAACCTTCATCCTGGTTTGCCAATATCAATCCGAATGTCTTCATTAGTACAGTGGTGATTATCGCCATTTTTTTGGGACTGGTAATACTGGCACCTGATTCATTTGACCTGTTGACCAAGCAAATGAATGCGTGGATTACCACTTCATTTAGCTGGTTTTACGTCCTCTCCGTGGCGATCTTTCTGATTGTCCTGATTTATATTGCCCTGTCTGATATGGGGAAAATCAAACTCGGGCCCGACCATAGTCAGCCAAAATACAGCCAGGCATCCTGGTTTGCCATGCTGTTTACCGCAGGCATGGGGATCGGCCTGATGTTTTTCGGTGTTGCAGAACCGGTTATGCATTATGTCACACCGCCTGCTGGTGAACCAGAAACTGTACTGGCCGCGCAGCAAGCTATTCGCGTGACTTTCTTCCACTGGGGCCTGCATGCCTGGGCGATTTACACCATTGTGGGTCTGTCATTGGCCTATTTTGCGTATCGACATAATCTGCCTTTAAAAGTTCGCTCCGCCTTATATCCACTGATCGGCAACCGGATTCATGGCCCAATCGGAGACGGGGTAGATACTTTTGCCACCTTAGGGACAGTATTTGGGGTTGCGACAACTTTAGGTTTTGGGGTGACTCAGATTAATTCGGGTCTGAATTACCTATTTGGAGTTGAGCAGACCCCCAGTACTCAGGTCATTTTGATTATTGCCGTCACTGTAATGGCATCAATGTCCGTATTTTTTGGTTTGGATAAGGGCATCAAACGCCTAGCTGAACTGAATCTGCTGCTTGCCTTACTGCTACTCATCTTTGTTTTTGTTGCCGGTCCAAGCATCTATCTTCTGCAGACCACCATCCAAAATGCCGGCCAGTATGTCTCTAATCTGTTTAGCATGACCTTTAATCTGTATGCCTATCAGCCTAGTGGCTGGATTGGTGGCTGGACCATTATGTATTGGGCCTGGTGGATTTCCTGGTCGCCATTTGTCGGGATGTTTATTGCCCGAGTATCCGAAGGCCGCAGTATCCGCGAGTTTATTGTTGGGGTTCTACTGATTCCTACCGGATTTACCCTGATCTGGATGGGCTTTATGGGTAATGCTGCATTATTCAGCATCATGCATGAAGCCAATACCAATCTGCTTGAAGCAGTACAACGTGACTCCTCTGTAGCGCTGTTCGAATTTTTAGGTAATCTGCCATTTAATTCAGTCACCAGTATTATCGCTACGGTATTGGTTATTCTGTTCTTTGTCACTTCAGCAGATTCAGGATCATTAGTCACGGATTATCTCACTGCTAAAACCGAGAATTCACCGACCTGGCAGCGTCTGTTCTGGACCGTGTTAATGGCTTTATTGGCCATCATTCTGTTGCTGGCAGGCGGGCTGGAAGCCTTGCAGTCGGCTACGATTATGAGTGCCTTACCGTTCACATTCATTATGCTGCTGATTTGCTGGGGACTGATTAAGGCCCTGCATCTGGATGTAACGAAAATGCATGCGCTACAAGCTGCACGCATTACCCCACGAGCCATTCAGAACCCGCGTAGCTGGCAACAGCGACTCGGTTTAATTATGCATTATCCGCATACGCATGATGAAGTACGTGATTATATTGATACGGTGGTCAGCAAAGCCTATAACAGTTTTCAGGCTGAACTGAAACGTCGTCACATCCAGGTGAAAATCTTTAAACTGGAAGATGGGATCGAGTTACGTGTCGATCATCAGAATGAAATGAACTTCATTTATCAGGTCATTGCTACCCAAACTTTAGCACCGAGCTTTATGCCGGATGCAGATTCTCCGCAGTCTTATCAGGCAGAAGTCTTTTTAAGGGAAGGAGGACAAAACTATGATGTGATGGAATGGACTCAGGAAGATTTAATCCAGGACATCATTGACCAATATGAACGTCATCTGCACTTTTTAAGTCTGGTCCGTTCTCCAGAATAAATATTTGATCCAATAAAAAAGGACGCTGATGCGTCCTTTTTTTATTCAATCACTAATTCAGAAATTAGAAACGGAATTTAGCATTTAAGCCTACAGTTTGTGTATCACGAACTACAGCATTTTGAGCAAGATTTGCTTCGTAGTTTGAGTTCACATAACTAGCACCTACAGCAACTGCTGGAGTGATGAAGTAGTTTACGTTTGCGCCCCAAGCTTTGTCTGGAGAATTAGCGTAGCTAGATTCCATATAAGATGCACCAACGCTTAATTTAGGGTTGATGTACAAAGTAGTACCTAGGTTGTAAGCAGTATCTTCACCATAAACCAAGCCGCTTTCGAAGCCAAGTGACATGTTAGTGCCGTCAATTGCGCCTACATATTTAGTACGAGCAGTGATTGCATCTTGGTCTTCATCGATTGTGCGAGACTCAAGAGCAGCTTTAGCAACGCCGTTGTTGAACATGTTGAAAGCGTCATAAGAAGTTTGGTCTGCAACGCTTGTGTAACCTACAGCTACCAGGAAGTTAGGAATAGGGAGTACACCTACTTCTAATGCATAACGGTCGCCATTGTCATCATTTTGGCCACCTTTACCATCAGTAATTGTATGGCTATAAGAAGCGCTTGCATAAGCAGGAACAACTTTAGTTGGGATGTAAGCTTCACCTTTCACACCGAAAGTATGAGAAGTCTGGTCTCTATCATCAGCATCTACATCATATTCGCCATATGTATAAGCAGCAGAAACGTTAGATGCCTGGTTGATGAAAGCAGCTTCAGCTAAAGGACCTTTAGAAGCGTCTACATCTTTGAAGTAGTAAGTACCTTGAACAGCACCAGTGAAATCTTTGTCATTTACAGTGTTGTCGATGAACTCTGATTGACCTTGAACTTCGAATTGATATGCTTGAGCACCGGTCATGGCTAATAATAAAGCAGTGGCTAAACCGAGTTTTTTCATGATATTTACCATTTTGTTACAAAAGATGTACAACAGGAACGTATTGTATTGTGACAATTTATTAAGTCAATCCAATTCGAAATCGCTATTTTTTTAAGCTAAATCATTGTATTAATTTTGTATAAAATTCAAGTATCACGCTCGGAAGCCATTTTAGATAAAAACTCTTGTATAACAAAAAGCTAGAATTTAAATATAGATTTTGACTAAAAATTAAGGAGAAATTGTGTGATTATTTAAATCACTTAGTACGATCAATTTTAATTTAATAATCTATTAAAACAATTAATAATCAGTGAGCTAATTCATAAATGTGTCAAGAAGTGCAAGATGTTTGGTGCAACATGTCTATGACTGGATTGCTTAATTTTAGAGCATAATCAGCTCGAGCTTCAGAATGAATGTCTGTTTTTTAAGCTAGATGGGCATGTTTTATAATCTTGACTGAAGCAATCGACTTTACATTTTGGGGGGAATTTTACATAATATGAAAATCAAGTTAGAGTTCACACTTTCATAGTGATTTAGCCTGATTCTCCACATATTTTTGTTTTTATCGGCCCAGCTTTCCCCAAGGTTGGGCTTTTTTTTACCTAAATTTTCTGGAAATCTCAGTTTACGGATTACTTCATAAAAGAAGATGAAAGAACAAGTATAGAAAGCCGTCAAAGATGACTCTTTAATGCACCTTAATGGTGCGTTAATTCGATTTAAAAATAGTCTTGTTCTATAAAATTGCAAAAAAAAACCTCAATTTCTATAAAGAATTGAGGTTTTTTCGCCAAAATTTGCGGGTAAATCAAAAAATCTGCTGAGGAATAATTTAACTCGCCCTAATGCGGTGCATTATGCACCTAATTGTTGCACGTGTAAATAGTTCAGAAAGCGAGTTTTTTAATTTTCTTATATTTTAAATTATGAAATTTTCATTCCTATTTATGTTTTAGTGATAACAAATAGAAAATCCTGAAAATATAAAGAGCTAAAACCTTTAAGAACATAAGAAAAACCTTCTGAAAATCAACGTAATTGGGAAGAAATATTGATGATGAGTAGGTGTTTATTTGTATAATCTATCTACTATTAAATGGGGAGTCCTTGATCTATGTGAAGGACTAAAAATCAAGATGAATACTTTGCGCTCTGAGAAAATCAGCAAACATCTGTACTGGTCGATGTCGATCATTATTTTATGTTTATTGTGTATTTGTATTCCCTTGATTATTGATAGTACTCAACATTATTTGAAATCAAAACAAACCTATCAGCAGCTTGATGCCTTACAACAGGTCACCGATCTCGCCAATAAAATCTCCCGTGAACGGGCACCCGCCAACAAAGTTATGTCCAGTTCGGTTGAGGAATTTGCCAAACATCAGCAGGAGTTAAGCGATTACCGTCAGGAAGTCGATCAACAGATGCAGATGACAGCTCAGGCACTCGATCAGGTCGGTTTTAATCACCTAAGCCAGCAACTTTTATCTGAGTTAAAGCCTAGTCTGCAATATGGGCGTAAGCAGGTCGATCTCTATACTCAGATACCTCGCCCGGAACGTACTGCACAGGAAATGGATCAGGCCATTCTTGCCATGTTTAGTGCCTGGGATAGTAGTCGTAAAATTCTGAAAGGGGTAGTGATTGCCTCTGCGACTCCATCTGCCCGTTTGGATAATTACATGAGTGAAATCCTATTTTTATCTGATCTCAGGGATCAATCGGGTCGGGTAGCGTCAAATGTCATGGCACATGTGACATTTGGAACCCAGATTCCAGAGCAAAACATTACCCGTTCCTTGCAGGTCCAGCATCAGGTACGCTACCTCTGGGATATTATTGATACGCTACAGCCTGTTCAGGACAAAACCGATGAATTTATTCGTTTACATCAACGGGTCGGTACTGAATTTATTCAGCAAGGTTTACCGATTGTGGAGCGACTGATTGAAGATAGTCGACAACAGCGTCCTTATTATTTAACTGGAACTCAGCTGACTGAAGCCATTGTAGATAAATTTACAACAGTGATTGATTTGCAGAACTATTTACTGCAATACACCAAAGATGTGGCGATTAAGGAAATGCGCCACAGTCTGAATCATTTGATCTGGACGGTGGCCTTATCTGGAATTTCCCTGATTACGGCAATTTTGACCATGATTTTTGCGCGTAAACGCATCTTTATTCCTTTAATTCGCGCACGTAAAATTTTATTTGATTTGTCTACTGGATCTGAACGGAAGCAAGCACAATCAAAACTAAAAACAGACCGGCCTACTGAATCCTTATTTACAGCAATTCAAAAACTGCAGCATACGCTGCAAGAGCGTGAAGCATTAGAGTTTCGACTGAAAAATATTGCCCATTCTGATTCCCTGACCGGACTGGCTAACCGTTTTGCGCTCGATGAATATATCCGTTTTATGGAAACGCATCCGACCCAGTTTAAGCGAACCTGCCTGATGATTATTGATATGGATCACTTCAAACAGGTAAATGATCAATATGGGCATATTATTGGTGATCAGGTGATTCAGCTGGTTGCAGAGCGCTTAAAAGCCAATATTCGAGCTTCGGATCTACTGGTTCGCTATGGCGGAGACGAATTTCTGGTCCTGATTGAAAATATCGAGATGCAGCATGCTTTCATGCTGGCGAATAAAATCCGGACTGAAGTCGCTGAGCATTCTATTCTGACCTCAGCTGATGAAGATATTCATGTATCGGTGAGTATTGGGGTGGCGATTGGCGCAGAGTCATGGATTGCGTTACTGGAACAGGCCGATGAGGCGCTATTTAAGGCTAAAGCGAAAGGACGCAATGTCGTGGCTGAGGTTTAAGCCAATTAACTGAATTTTTTAAGCTAAACATTCTGAAGAGTCATAACTTTTATAGTTTATATTGTTAAAAAATAAAGTAAATTTCACTGAAATTTTTAAAAAATATAAAAATTTAGGGGATCTTAAAATGAGTAAAAATTGTATTTTCTGTCAAATGGTAAAAGGGGAATTGCCATGTCATTTAATCGATGAAAATGATGATTTTATGGCGTTTCTTACTATATTTCCCAATACATTAGGCGCAAGCGTAGTGATTCCAAAACAGCATTATTCCAGCTATGCCTTTGAACTGAGTGACCAGGTGCTGAAAAATCTGGTTTTATATACCAAGCAGGTAGCCCTAAAATTGGATCGTTATTTTGATGACGTTGGCCGAACAGCAATGGGGTTCGAGGGATTTGGTGTCGATCATGTGCATGCAAAGCTATTTCCAATACATCAGACTAAAAATACCCATGAAAACTGGCAGCCAATTAATTCTTCGATTGATAAGTATTTTGATGCTTATGAGGGCTATATTTCATCACATGATGGTCGAAGGGCGGATGATCAAACGCTGGCACAATTGGCTGCAAATATTCGCTCAATCGCATAGTCAAAAATAAAAGCCCCTCTTTTTAAAAGAGGAGCTCTCCCTCCTTTGAAAAAGGAGGGTTGGGGAGGATTAAATTATTTTAATAATGGCTTTAAGAATTTCCCGGTATGTGAGGCTTTGACTTTCACGACCTGTTCAGGCGTACCTTCCGCGACAATCATACCGCCACCCGACCCACCTTCAGGGCCTAAGTCCACGACCCAGTCGGCAGTTTTAATCACGTCCAGGTTATGCTCAATCACCACGATGGTATTGCCCTTGTCACGGAGCTGATGCAAGATATCCAGCAGTTTGGCAATATCATGAAAATGTAGACCTGTGGTCGGTTCATCCAGAATATACAGGGTTTGACCGGTATCGCGTTTAGCCAGTTCACGCGCCAGCTTGACACGCTGCGCTTCACCGCCAGAAAGAGTGGTCGCTGACTGACCCAGACGGATATAGCCCAGACCAACCTGATGCAAAGTTTCCAGACGACGATGAATCACTGGAATCGCATCAAAGAAATGCATGGCATCTTCAACGGTCATCTGTAATACATCGGAAATATTCTTACCTTTGTAGTTCACTTCCAGCGTTTCACGGTTATAACGCTTGCCATGACAGGCGTCACACGGCACATACATATCCGGCAGAAAGTGCATCGCTACCTTGATCATGCCATCACCTTCACAGGCCTCACAGCGTCCGCCTTTCACGTTAAACGAGAAACGGCCAGCGGTATAACCACGCGCTTTGGCTTCCGTAGTCTGTGAAAACAGTTCACGAATTGGAGTAAACAAACCGGTATAAGTTGCTGGGTTCGAACGTGGCGTACGACCAATCGGGCTCTGGTCAATATCAACCACTTTATCCAGAAATTGCAGACCATCAATTGAATCAAACTTCTCGGCAGTCAGCGTGGTTGCACCATTCAGCTGAGTCGCTGCCAGTGGCAACAGAGTCCGGTTAATCAACGTAGATTTGCCAGAACCTGAAACACCGGTGACACAAGTCATGATTCCCAATGGAATGGTCAGATCGACTTTCTTCAGGTTATGCCCGGCAGCACCCATCAATTTGATCTGTTCTTCCGGTTTTGGTGGCTGAACCCGTTTTTTCGGTACTTCAATTTTCAGTTTGCCAGACAGATATTTACCCGTCAGGGAATCTTTGTTTTCAGCGAGTTCCTGATAAGTTCCTTCTGCAATCACATGGCCACCATGCACACCGGCACCCGGACCAATATCAATAATATGGTCTGCTGCACGAATGGCATCTTCATCATGTTCGACCACTAAAACAGTATTACCGAGGTCACGTAGACGAATCAGGGTTTGTAACAGGCGATCATTATCACGCTGATGCAGACCAATCGAAGGTTCATCCAGCACATACATCACGCCCATGAGACCAGCACCAATTTGTGAGGCCAGACGGATACGCTGTGCTTCACCACCAGACAGGGTTTCAGCAGAACGGGACAGGCTCAAATAGTTCAGACCGACTGATACCAGAAAGTGCAGGCGTTCACGAATTTCCTTAAAAATCTTGTCCGCAATTTCACCGCGGGCACCTTCCAGATTAATCCCCTGATAATAGCTTTCTGCATCACCAATCGACATGCGGGTAACGTCGGCAATGGTTTTGTCCAGAATTTTCACATTACGCGAGATTTCATTCAGACGTGAACCATCACAAGCATCACAAGCGGCATTGGATAGATACTGCGCCAGATCATCACGGACATAATTACTTTCGGTTTCGCGGTAACGACGTTCCAGATGCGGCAAAATACCTTCAAAGGGCATCACCCGGTTATGACGACGACCACGTTCATCAATATAGCTCAGGTCAATTTTTTCTTTGCCGGTACCGTACAGGAATTTCTTCTTGGTATTGGCATCCAGTTCATTCCAAGGCGTTTCCAGAGAAAAGCCAAAATGCTCAGCTACTTTTTGCAGCATGCCATAATAATATGGACGCTGACGGTCCCAGCCACGAATCGCACCCTGGCTGATGCTGACCTCCTGATTGGGAATCAATTTGTCCGCACTGAAATGGCTACGGGTGCCCAGACCATCACAGACCGGGCAGGCACCGAAGGGATTGTTAAATGAAAACAGGCGTGGCTCCAGTTCAGCCACAGCGCGGTCACATTCCGGACAGGAGTGTTTGGCAGAAAACACGCGATCATCATTTTCGCCTTTCATCCAAGACAAAATCGCGATATCACCACCGAGACGCAGTGCAGTTTCAAAACTTTCTGCAATCCGGTTACCGAGATCATCACGGACCTTAAAGCGGTCAACCACGACTTCAATAGTATGTTTTTTCTTTTTGTCCAACTCGGGTGGCGGATCAATTTCCATGATCTCGCCATCGACACGTGCACGTACAAAGCCTTGGCTTTGCAGTTGTTCAAATAGCGCTGTGTACTCACCCTTACGTTCACGCACGACAGGCGCTAGCAATAACAGTGCAGTACCTTCTTCCAGTTCTTTAACCGCATCGACCATTTCAGTTACGGTCTGTGCCACCATAGGCAGGTCGTGTTCCGGACAGTAAGGTGTACCTACGCGTGCATAGAGCAGACGTAAATAGTCATAGATTTCGGTAATGGTACCTACAGTCGAACGCGGATTATGGCTAGTCGATTTCTGTTCGATAGCAATGGCCGGGCTTAAGCCCTCAATCGAATCAACTTCCGGCTTTTCCATTTGCGAAAGGAATTGACGCGCGTAGGCAGACAGAGATTCTACATAACGGCGTTGACCTTCCGCATATAACGTATCGAATGCCAGTGAGGACTTACCTGAACCAGACAGTCCCGTAATCACCACAAACTTGTCGCGTGGAATATCAAGGTTCACATTTTTCAGGTTGTGGGTACGTGCACCTCGAATACGGATGTGACTTTGGCTCATGCAATGATCCTAGAAAATTCATCAAAAACCTTTATATGATACCGAATGAAAAATGTTCAAGTGCAAATAAAAGTATTTTAAACGTCAAGTTGTGTCGGATATTGGTCAAAAGATCAGTACTAAAGCAACTGGGTAAAAACGTGGAGTGAATTTGCTTTCTTCAAAACGTCTAGTGGGTTAAATTTTATGATGTATACCTACATCGAAATTAGCTTCACTTTTCATCATTTATGGTTTGGCTTAAAAATAAAAAAGCCCTGCATTGGACAGGGCTCAGTGAATAGACACTAAAATTAATCATCCAGACCCGGCCACTGGCGTTGTTCATAAGCACTATCCCAGAACAGCCATTCCAGACGTGCTGCATGGGTATAGGTCTGATGCATTTTTTCCAGAGTATCAGCATCGACCCGCGCTGCCACCCGATCCACAGTGGCAATTACATTGCGTACCGCTGTATGAAAATCTTCACCGGCATAGGTATCAATCCAGGCCTGATACGGATTATTCGGCGCTGCCTTATCGACAATATCCTTACCCACTTCCGCATAGATCCAGAAACATGGCAAAAGGGCAGCCAGAACCACCGGATAACTTTCTGCCCAAGCCGTTGCCTGTAAATAAGAGGTGTAATGATGGCAGGCCAGAGTCAAAGGTGTATTTTCAAATTGGGTTTTGCTGATGCCAAAATCCTGCATAAAGCCATCATGCAGGCTACGTTCGACCACAATGGCAGTTTTAGCGGCTTCACTAAACTGGATCACGTCATCTGCTTCAAAAGCTTTGGCTGCACAGACCGCCAGCGCACGACCATAGGCCAGTAAATAATGCGCATCCTGAATTACATAATGACTAAAAGCTTCACGGTTTAATGTTCCCTGCGCCAGTTGCTGGTTAAAAGGCAGCGCCAATGTCTTTTGATAAAGTCCGAGATTACGTTGCCATACGTCTTGAGAGAAACTCATACTGAAATCCTTAGCAGTTGAAGTCAAAACATCCAGCACTATAGCAAAGATGAATCTGTTTAAAAGATCAGCAAATCTGAAAAGCAGAAAATACCTAAAAATGGTTCAGGAAGTGCTTTGGTTTATGCGGCAAAAGTTTCATAATTGGGACAACTTTTAGTCTTAGTATTTCTCTACGTTTAAAGAAATGCATTTAATGAAATTTATCTAAGGTCGATATATATGTTGAAACATTTTGGTTTCTCAATCGTATTTTCGATCGTGTGCCTTGGTTTGTCTGCTTATTGGGGATTTACCCATGGTCCGGAAGCGGGCCTGCAAACCATGTTCACAGCACTGACCATCACCGCTATTCTGGCGATTATGGAAGTGTCGTTGTCGTTTGATAACGCGGTTGTCAATGCATCCGTCCTGCGCGGTTGGGATCATTTCTGGAAAATGATTTTCCTGACAGTCGGGATTCTGGTTGCAGTTTTCGGGATGCGCCTGATTTTCCCGGTGGTCATTGTGGCCGTGACTGCGGATATGGGCTTTATGGAAGTGGTGCAGCTCGCCTTAAATGCACCAAAAGAATATTCGGCCAAACTGATGGCACATCATGCCGAGATTTCTGCCTTTGGTGGCGCTTTCCTGATGCTGGTATTCCTGAACTTCTTCCTGGATGAAGAAAAAGATACCCACTGGTTCCGCATGCTGGAACGCCGTCTGGCGCATTTGGCGAACGTTCCGGCGATGTCAGTGTTTATTACCCTGATTGCCTTATTAATCATGGATTTCCAGGTTGAAGAAGCGAAACGTCTGGATGTTATTCTGGCTGGGATCTGGGGGATCGTGATTTATATCGGGGTACAGGTCCTAAGCCATATGCTGGGCGGGGAACCGGAAGTAGACGAAGAGGGTAATGCCGTTCGTCACGATGCTGAAGGTGTACCGACTGGCGTGGTAAAAGCTGGCTTTGGTGGTTTTCTTTATCTGGAAGTACTCGATGCATCTTTCAGTTTTGACGGTGTAATCGGTGCCTTCGCGATTACATCTGACGTGGTAATCATCATGTTAGGCTTGGCCATCGGTGCGATGTTCGTGCGTTCGATGACCATTTACCTGGTCGATAAAGGCACGCTGGATGCCTATATCTATCTGGAACATGGCGCGCACTATGCGATTGGTGCTCTGGCATTTATCATGCTGGCAAGCAGTACCGGTGTGCATATTCCTGAAGTGATAACGGGTCTGATCGGTGTAGCTTTCATTATCTGGGCAGTCATTGCTTCGATCCAATATACCAAGCGTCAGTTATTAAAAGCAGGCAAATAGTCCTGTGATCACTGAACAGAAGCGTAGCTCCGTCTACGCTTTTTTATTTTTCAGATAGTCCTTATCTTTATTTCAAATAAAATTCATGCATTCCTTTGAGCGGAATGGCCTATAATCTGCGCATCAAGATTAACTAACTCGATCGCCAGACTTTATGATGAATGCCTTAGAACGTCGCTCGACCTTTGCCCTGAGCAGTATTTTCGCACTGCGCATGCTGGGGTTGTTTATGATCATCCCTGTATTCTCTGTAGCAGGGCAGTCATATAAATATGCTACGCCGGCATTGATTGGTCTAGCGGTGGGGATTTATGGCCTGACACAGGCCATTTTGCAGATTCCGTTTAGCCTGATTGCAGACCGCTATAGCCGTAAGCCACTGGTGGTTTTGGGCTTACTACTATTCGCTCTAGGTGGCGCAATTGCAGCGATGTCTGACACTATTTATGGTGTGATCATCGGTCGTGCGATTGCGGGTGGTGGAGCAGTTTCAGCGGTGGTAATGGCCTTATTGGCTGATGTGACCCGTGAAGAAAACCGCATGAAAGCCATGGCGGTGATGGGCATGAGTATCGGCCTGTCCTTTGTGGTAGCCTTTACCATGGGGCCATGGGTGACAGGACTGGTCGGCATTTCTGGTCTGTTCTGGGTGACCACAGTGATGGGATTGGCCGCGATTGCGATGTTGTTGATGGTCCCTAAAGTTACCCGTCATCATAAAAATTTTCAGCAGGGCTATCTGGAGCAGCTAAAACAGGTCCTGAAAATGGGGGACCTGAACCGTCTGCATATCTCGGTATTTACCCTGCATTTGCTACTTACAGCGATGTTTATTTATGTGCCATCGCAACTGATTGAAGTTGCTGAACTGCCATTATCGAGTCATGGTTGGGTCTATCTGCCGCTGCTGGTCGTGAGTCTGTTCTTTGCTTTTCCGAGCATTGTACTGGCAGAGAAATACCGCAAGATGCGCAGCATTTTCCTGACAGCGATTGGCGGTATTATTCTGGGTCTGTTGATCATGATTTTTGGCTTTGAATCCAAATATGTGCTGATCGGTGGATTAGGGCTGTTCTTTATTGCCTTTAACGTCATGGAAGCTTTACTGCCATCTTGGCTATCTAAGGCAGCACCAATTCAATCCAAAGCCACTGCGATGGGCGTGAATGCCAGTAGTCAGTTCCTGGGCGCATTCTTTGGCGGGATTATCGGTGGACAATTGTTGTTACTCAACAACACTTCGCTCGGTTGGAGTATTTTATCGGCAATTGCTATAATTTGGCTGCTCGTGAGTTTTGGGTTGGCTCAACCACGCTATCTTTCATCGCTTGTGCTTCGTCTGCCAGAGAGTAAACAAACAGATGAATGGACTTCTCAACTTTTAGCGATTCGTGGTATTGAAGAGGTTGTGGTCATGTCTGAACAGCAAGTCGCCTTTGTCAAGGTCGATAAACAGCAGGTTGATGATGTTTCGCGACAACAATTAACGCACTTGTTAGGTAAAGAGGTAGCCATTTAAACATAACTCTTATAAAGTAAAATATAGAAATAAATAGGAAGTGTACGTCTGATGCGTGGTGTTAATAAGGTCATTTTAGTTGGTACTTTAGGTCGAGATCCTGAGACCAAAACTTTCCCAAATGGTGGTTCTCTCACTCAATTCTCTATCGCAACCAGCGATTCATGGACTGATAAAAATACGGGCGAACGTAAAGAGCAAACCGAATGGCACCGTATTGTGC
This sequence comes from Acinetobacter sp. TW_SC_4, assembly GCF_054861205.1. Classification (NCBI taxonomy): domain Bacteria; kingdom Pseudomonadati; phylum Pseudomonadota; class Gammaproteobacteria; order Moraxellales; family Moraxellaceae; genus Acinetobacter; species Acinetobacter sp. TW_SC_4. The sequence goes on along the minus strand of NZ_CM142174.1, from coordinate 2,996,996 downwards.
TGCATAACCGTTTAGGTGAAATTGCACAGCAATATCTGCGCAAAGGTTCTAAAGTTTATATCGAAGGTTCATTACGTACCCGTCAATGGACAGATCAAAGCGGTCAAGAACGCTACACAACGGAAATCCGTGGTGAGCAAATGCAAATGCTGGATTCTGGTCGTCCACAAGGCGAGCAAGGCGATAACGGTTTTAACCAGCCACGTTTTAATAACAATAACCAGGGTGGCGGTTATGGCAATAATCCACAAGGTAGTTATGGCTCAGCGCCTCAGCAAGGCGGTTTTAATAATAATCAGGGCAGTGGTTATGGCAACAATAACCAAAATAACCAGGGTGGTTATGCGCCGAAGTCTGCACCTGCTCCAGTAGCAGCACCGGCAGCCGATCTGGATGATGATCTTCCGTTTTAATCCCGATATTAGAAAGGTAAATCATCAAAAAAACCCGCCATTTGGCGGGTTTTTCATATCTGGGTTCTTCTATTTTTTCACTGAAACCCACATCGTGATCACCGCCCGGAACACGACTTCTTCTGCAATATCTTTAATTTCTACATTGACCAGATAATCGCTGCCTTCGTTCCATATAAAGTTAGGCTCGGCGGGTGTTACAATCGCAACTAGGTCAGTGGTGGCTTTTTTGACATATTCGACCTGCATACCCTTGGGAATCCAGCGATGGGTCTTTGGAACGGTTGCATCGGTCATGGTGCCGCCTGCCAGTTCAGCCATATTGCACATGGCAATCGCGTGTACAGTGCCTAAATGATTCAGCACAGCACGATGTTTCTTAATGCTCACTGCGCAATATCCAGGCTTTAAATCTTCAAACAATGGAGAAATACTGCCGAAATAAGGTGCTTTTAGACAAAGTAATTTAGAAAAAAGATACTTACCGGCTGGCTTATTTTCTAAGCTGTTCCAGATTTTTAGGGCTTGGCTCATCTATAACTTCCTGTATATTATTTTTAATCAGAATAATATTCTCATACAGAATATTATTCTGTATTGGCGCATCTGACAAAAACCAGACATCAGGCTGCCAGCCTGCTTTTAAAAATAGAGAGGATTTAAATATTAAAAATGCAAAACATGGAATTGCTGGAAAGGATTCTTAAGGGAAGACGGGCTTTACTCAAACGTCAGATTCTGGAATGCGCATTGACAGAATTTCTGCGTACCGGTGTTGCTGCGACTACGATTGAAATGATCCGTGATCAGGCCGATACCAGTATTGGGGCGATCTACCATCATTTTAAAAACAAGGAGGGGATCATTGCGGCACTATATATTGCAGCACTTACGGATCAGTCGAAGCAGCGTTTACAGGCTTTGTCGCAAGTTCAGGGTATTGAACAAGGCATACAGGCGGTGATTCAGAGTTATATCGATTGGGTCGTAGCGTATCCTGATTTTGCCCGCTTTCTTTATGCTGCGCATCATACAGTTCAAAGCAGTGACTTTAAAAAGGAGTTACAGCAGTCGAATCAGCAGCGCAATCAAGACTTAAAACAATGGTTGGCTCAACAGATAGATGCCAATCAATTACAAGCTGTTCCCTTGGAACTGCTTATGTCACTGATCATTGGACCCACTGAAAGTTATTGCCGGAGCTGGTTATCTGGTCGAGTTCAAACCTCTCCCAAACATTATGCAGCAGCCTTAGCAAAATCGGCCTGGAAATCTATACAGCATTTTCAAGAAAGTGAATTCGCCAAAATTGATTAAACAAATTAGAAAGATAAAAATACAAGGAATTATAAATCTAAAAAACCGATAGTTTTTATTAAAAGTTACGGTTTTACCTATTGATAGTTTTTGCGTATTCTTAACTACATCAAATGAACACACACTTTCACGAATAGATAGGAATAGACTTATGAGTTTAATCAATACTGAAGTTAAGCCATTCAACGCAACTGCTTACCACAATGGCCAATTTATTGAAGTGTCTGAGCAAGACATGAAAGGCAAATGGTCTGTAGTATTCTTCTATCCTGCTGACTTCACATTTGTTTGTCCAACAGAATTAGGCGATCTTGCTGATCAGTATGCTGAATTCCAGAAACTGGGCGTAGAAATCTACTCAGTATCTACAGACACGCACTTCACGCACAAAGCTTGGCATGATACGTCTGACGTGATTGGTAAAATCCAGTACCCAATGATCGGCGATCCAACCTGGACTTTGGCGAAAAACTTTGAAGTGCTGATTGAAGCTGATGGTCTGGCGGATCGTGGTACTTTCGTGATCGATCCAGACGGTAAAATCCAGATCGTTGAAATCAACGCGGGTGGTATCGGTCGTGACGCGCAAGAACTGCTTCGTAAAGTAAAAGCGGCTCAATATGTACACGCTCACCCAGGTGAAGTATGTCCTGCAAAATGGAAAGAAGGTGAAGCGACCCTTGCTCCTTCAATCGACCTGGTCGGTAAAATCTAATTCGATAACACGTTATCGAAGTTGAAAAAACCCAGCTCTCAGCGCTGGGTTTTTTATTGTCTACTGCCCATGACTACTTAAATTAACGTCTTATGAGCAAAGCTAAAGTTATAAGTAGCTACACAGAAATCTAAGAGTCGAATCGTCTTATAATTGAAATACTGCATTCTAGAAGTACGGTATTGATGACTGCTGATAAAGCTTAAAATGGCTACATGTTCATCCTATTGCGTATAGGAGTAAAAGATGAAAAAAGTCATTGGTGTTTACCGTAATCAAAACATGCACTGGGTCGGTGACGGCTTCCCGGTGAAAAACCTGTTTTCTTATGATCGTCTGGGGCAGGCTATTAGTCCATTTTTGTTGCTGGATTATGCAGCGCCGTATCACTTTGCATCAACTACTGAGCAGCATGGCGTAGGTTCACATCCGCATCGTGGCTTTGAAACTGTAACCTTGGCTTATCAGGGTGCAGTGACCCACCAGGACTCCAGTGGTGGTGGCGGTACGATACAGACCGGTGATGTACAGTGGATGACAGCAGGTGCCGGAGTGGTGCATGAAGAATTTCATTCTCCAGATTTTTCTCAAAAGGGCGGCCTGTTTGAAATGGTTCAACTCTGGGTCAATTTGCCAGCTAAAGACAAAATGACCGCGCCACGTTATCAGGCCATTACTGCAGCTGAGATTCCACGGATTGAAATGGATGAAGGTGCAGGATATATCCGGGTGATTGCCGGAGAATTCGGAGGTCATCATGGCCCTGCGCATACCTTTAGTCCGGTAAATGTCTGGGACGGCGAGCTAAAAGCGGAGTATGAAACTACGTTGCATGTACCTCTCGGACATAATGCTTTGCTGGTTGTACTGGCGGGTGAGCTGATGGTAAATGGCAGTCAAAAAGTACTGGATAGCTCTATTGTCATGTTTGCGCGCGATGATGATCCTGAAATTCAGCTACAGGCCGATCAGGACGCTAAATTTCTGCTCTTGACCGGTGAGCCGCTGAATGAACCGATTCAAGGTTATGGCCCATTTGTGATGAATACAAAGGAAGAAATTATTCAGGCATTTCAAGATTTTAATCAGGGTAAATTTGGTGAAATCGCGGTACAGGCCGAATAATACAGTCAGTCTGAAAACAAAGAAGCCTCTGCACAAGCAGAGGCTTTTTTTCTAATGCGCTGGAATTTCTTGTCGTTTTTACGAGTTTCTGGGATAAATTCATTTTGTTTATCTCTATGAATTTATCTCTTTCTTGTACTGCATATTATAGAGTGTTTTGCGGTCTTTGTAAACCGATTATTAAAAAATTGGTTAATTAAATCATTTGTTTTTTAAAGATTTATTTTGAAATATTTAAATATGATGAAGGTTTAAGTCACTCTATATAAAGGCGTTCTTTGCTATTCAAAAAATGTAATTTATTTGTAAAGTTACGTTAACTCAGACTTACGAAAAAAAAGTATTCTGGAAGATTTTAATAACCTATTTGCCGAAAGCATGGTTCATAATTTCTTTTAGTTTTTCAATGACGGATGATCAGATTGGATATCGCAGTAATTGGTAGTGGCATGGCTGGACTGGCTACTGCCAGAATTCTTCAGGACGCAGGACATCGCATTACTATTTTTGAAGCGCTTCAAGGTCGTGGCATGGACAGTCATAGTCTCGAATTTGAAGGAGGCCTCATTGACGCACCTTTACGTGTGATGAATCCTTATCTGTGGAAAAATACCTTAAGTCTGGCGACTCATCTGGGCATTAAAACTTACCCGGTACGTACTTATATGGCCTGTAGCTGGCTGTTTGAAGACCGGGTAGAAACCTGGCTAACCACGTCACGTAGCCGGATTGGCAATATTCCGATTATCAATAACCGCAAAGGCATCCAGCAATATGGCTGGCGTCTGGTCAAAGGTTTGTTACAGCTCAAAACAGCCTTGGCAAAATTCTTTAAATCTAAAAATCAGGACATTAGCCTAGCAGAATTTATCAATCGTAACGAGATTGAAGAAGTGTTCTGGCATGGTGCAGTGATGCCGGTGCTGTATACCATTTGTACCTGTAACCCGAAAACCATTGGTGAATGGCCAGCCAAACCTTTATTGATTTTCCTGCGTCAGCTAACGGATGGTGATGCCTTGTTACGTATGCAGGGTGGAACTCCAGCTTTGGTAGACAAACTGATTGAAGGCATTCACATTGAAAGTGGTGTGCCGATCGTATCGGTGAAAGAGCAGGGTGACAAAGTACTGGTAGAAAATGCAGCCGGCTTGTCGAAAACTTTTGATCGTGTCGTGGTTGCGACACCAACCAATCATATTGATGAATTCCTGGATCATGAGCAGTTTGGCCGTGATATAGAGCTGTTAAAGAAATTCAAATTCGAACAGGGCGAATTGGTCATTCACCGTGATAGCAGCGTGATGCCTCCAAAGCGTAAGGACTGGGCTGTACTCAGCTATATGATGGATCGCAAGTTTACCCGTCAGCAATTTACGGTTTGGCTGAATGCGGTTGAACCGAGTCTGGTGGGTAAATCTCCGGTATTCCAGACCTGGCGTCCTGTGACTGAGATTGATCCGAAAAAAGTGATTTCCTCAGTGACCTTGACCCGTGCGGTAGTGGATGCCAATACTATCGCTCTCAATAAAGAATTACAGCATCGTCATCTGGAAATGAACCGTAAAGTCTTCTACTGCGGTTCGTGGTCGTCGGACGGTTTGCCAATCCTGGAATCTGCAGTGACATCTGCTATGAAAATTGCCGCAATTATGGGGGCACCGTTGCCATTTGAAGGGCTTAAACCTAAGATCGAGGTAGCACCCCAACTCGGTTATTGATTGATGCAATGGTTTCAGGCACTTCGTCAGCGTCTTCCTCAACACAAATATGCAATTGATGCATCGTTGCTGGGAGACCAGTCGCAGTTGCCCTGGAGCAATCTGGGTTATTGGCAGGCAGGGCAGCAGGATTATGTAGCTGCCTGTCGAACTTTGGCTGACCATCTGGCAGAAACGGTTGGTTTAAATTCAAAAGACAAATTGCTGGATCTGGGCTGTGGCCAAGGTGCCAGCCTGTTGCACTGGCAACAACACTATCAGGTGCAATATCTGGCCGGTGTGGAACTTCAGCCAGCTTGTGTGGCGAATATTCAACAGCATTTACCTGATCTCAATGCCATCTATCCGGCTTCTTTCCTGCGTTTAAACGACATGCATTTTTCCCAGCGCTTTGATGTGGTGCTGTGTCTGGATGCTGCCTATCATAGTCCCGTTCCCGAACTTCTCGAACAGGTATGCAGTGTATTGAACGCCAATGCACGGATTGGCTTTCATCATCTGATCTTGTCTGAAAAATGGAACAGCTTGAATGCGCTGCAAAAGCGTAAATATCAGTTTTTGCTGAAATCCGCCGATGTCGATTTAAAAAACCTGATGTCGAAAAATGAGCTTTATCATTGTCTGGAAAATTCTGAATTCAAGAATATTCAGGTTGAAGATCTGTCCGAAGCGGTATTTTCAGGTTTTGCTAATTATGTAAATCAGCATTTAAATTCAAAGAACTTGAAACAAAAAGGCAAAGGACTGGATCAGTTTAAAATCCGGATGACGGCAAAGCTTTGCCAGAAGTTATATCAGGAGGGGATTGTAAAATATGTGCAGGTGACAGCACAGGCGATCTAAAGACTAGAGACAAGCTAGATAAAAATACCAAGCCCAGAAACATCAAAGCCTCACTAAAAAGCGAGGCTAAGAAAATGGTGCCGGCACACGGATTCGAACTGTGGACCTACTGATTACAAGTCAGTTGCTCTACCAACTGAGCTATGCCGGCGTTGTGGAGTGCATTTTACAGATTTTTCTTAAGGGCGCAAGCCAAAAAATAACCGTTCAATCTTATAACCATTTTTTTAATGCTGATCATTGAATCATCTTCACTCAGGCATCTACATTTAAATCATGAAATTGCCCACATCGGTGATATGGGCAAGGGTAAAGGACTGATATTTAAAATCTATTATGAATAAGTTAAAAGGGAATTATCTGCTTTTGAGTATCCGATCCAGGTCTTGTGCGCATTCCTCTAAAGTAAAGGCCATATCAAACTGCATTTGAGGTTTGAGTTCTTGAGCGAGACTTCTCCACTGTTCAATTAGTTTTAGGGCTTTTTGAATCTTATGTTTGTTGACGTCTTTGGCAATTGTCGGGGTATAACCACCGCGTTTGGCATTTTTTATCTGTTTCATGTAGTTTGCGCTGTTATTCATGTCCACTCTCCGAATAGCAGTGTTTCCACTTTTTTCTAACCCAAATAAGGAAGGCTCAAGCAATAACGTTTTCTATCTTTTGGTTTTTATTCTCCTTTTATCCTGTTTTGATTCCACCATAACATAGCGATGATGACAATTAAATTAAGCTATTTTTATGCCAGTTTTTGTCTCCATCATATAAATAAACTAAAAGAAGAACATAAAGTTAAGAAAGTAATAAAAATGGATATATCATGGTTTTATCCAAAGAATTTATTTAAATATATCCCAGCCTATATCTTCACATCTTTAAATCTGTAAAAAAAAACAAGCAATACTCATCTCAAAAATAACCAGTAAAATGAATTATCCTTTTTTAATTCATCTGTCCAAGATGCTTACTTTTAGGGTTTTAGACTATAAAAAAAGCCCAATATAAAATTGGGCTAGGGCTTAAGGCTCAACTTCTAGCGGATCACCATCTTCAGGACGAAGATGACGTGTGCCATCATCTGCAGGATCTACACTTGATCCATCCTTAGTGATCGGATTGTACATTTCGTCCTCTTTTTTATCGTCAGTGAACTCTTCATCTTCGAAATCTAGAGGCTCATTATCATCATCAAAATTTAGGGGCTTTTCATCATCTTTCATAGCGATCCATCATTTTTTACCAAGATAAGATCATGCTCGAATATTCCTCAGTGTCATTCAACAGCCATCCGGCATCATTTATGTAACTTGTATTGTTATTCTTTTATTTTTAACGCATCACCTCATAATTTAGGCAACAAAAAAGGCTCAAATCCTTTAGATTTAAGCCTTCGTTTACAACATGTGATTACATGTTTATGAATCTTGGCGGTGAGAGAGGGATTCGAACCCTCGATACGCTATAAACGTATACACACTTTCCAGGCGTGCTCCTTCAGCCACTCGGACACCTCACCATGGCCGTGGATGATATAGAAAAAAAGCCAGTCTGCCAAGCTTGAAACAATTGATTTGCGGAAAAACTTTGAGCGCAGTGCTATGATTCGCAAAAATGCTTGTTAAAAACGAAGATGATATATGCAAAGCACTGCACAGAAAGCAGCTCTCCCGGTAATTACGCTGGCTGCGCTTGGGGTTGTTTTTGGAGATATTGGGACCAGTCCATTGTATGCATTACGCCAATGTTTTCTGACGTCGCACCTTGCCATTAGTGAAGCTTCGGTGTTGGGCATTTTGTCCTTGATTTTCTGGTGTATCATGCTGACGGTGAGCTTTAAATACGTCACCATTATCATGCGTGCCGATAACAACGGTGAGGGAGGAATCATGTCCTTGCTGGCTCTTAACTTGCGAACCACACGCATTTCTGATGACAAGAAAATTTACCTGATTGCGCTCGGCTTTATTGGGGCATCACTGTTCTTTGGTGACGGGATCATTACCCCGGCAATTTCTGTGTTATCTGCGATTGAAGGGTTGAGTATTGCCACACCTGTGTTTAATCAATGGTTAGAGCCTTTATCGATCGGGATTATTGCGGGACTCTTTCTGGTACAACGTCATGGTACCGGAACCATGGGCAAATTTTTTGGTCCGTTGACCTTACTCTGGTTCCTGTCAATTGGTGGTTTCGGTTTGTGGAGCATTATCCAAACCCCGACAGTACTGGCCATGGTGAATCCATACTGGGCCTATCATTTTGTAGTCGATCAGCCTTTTGTAGCCTTCTTGACCATGGGGGCCGTGATTTTGACCATGACTGGCGGTGAAGCCATTTATGCCGATATGGGGCATTTTGGTCGTCTGCCGATTCGTCTGGCCTGGTTTATTATTGTGTTGCCCTGTCTGTTACTGAATTATGCCGGACAGGGGGCACTGTTGCTGCGCCGTCCTGAAGCACTGGAAAATCCTTTCTATATGCTACTTCCGGAATGGGGCTTATATCCAATGATTGGTCTGGCGACGGCAGCTGCTGTGATTGCCTCACAGGCGGTGATTACCGGGGTGTTCTCCATGGTGAATCAGGCCATTCAACTGCGCTATTTACCGCGTCTGAGCGTAAAACATACCTCAGCCGAAGAACGTGGCCAGATTTATCTGCCCTTCATTAACTGGATGCTGTTTATTTCTGTGGTGATTTTGATTTTACTCTTTGAAAATAGTGCCCGCTTAGCGAGTGCTTATGGGGTCGCAGTCACCATGACTATGCTGTGTGGTACCATTTTAATCAGTATTCTGGCTTATGGTTTCTGGCGCTGGCCAATCTGGAAAGTAGTGTTATTTGCCACACCATTCCTGATGCTGGATCTAGTTTTTGTAGCCTCAACGTCTTTAAAAATTGCATCAGGTGGCTGGGTACCGATTCTGCTCGGGGCGGCATTATTTACGATTCTGATGACCTGGAAAGATGGTCGTGCACTGGTCCTGAACCGTCTAGAAAAAGATGCGCTACCAATTGACCTGTTTATTAAGAGTATTTCAATCGGTGGAGGCACCAAGTTTGTGCCGGGTGAAGCGATTTTCCTGACCGGAACCCCGACCATTGTACCGCATGCGATGTTGCATAATATCAAGCACAACAAGGTACTACATGAGCGCAATATTCTGGTGACGGTTATTACCCGGGATATTCCTTTTGTAGGCGATGAAGAACGCATCAAACTAGAAAAACTCAGTGAGCATTTTTATCGAGTCACGATGTATTACGGGTTTAAGGATCAGCCTAATATCCCGGAAGCATTGCAGCATGCGTATGCAGAATGGGGCTTTGAATATGACCTGATGCAGATCAGTTTCTTTATCTCCCGGGAACGGATTATGCATACAGTGGGAGAGGGAATGGCACCCTGGCGGGAAAAACTGTTTGTTTCCATGCAGCGTAATACCAGTCCAGTCAGCGACTTCTACCAGATTCCGACCAACCGGGTAGTGGAGCTGGGTAGCCAGATCGAGATGTAAAAATAAAAAAACCAGAGCAAGGCTCTGGTTTTCTTTAGGGGAGAGAATTTAGAAAGCTTTATAACAAATTATTGTTCTGTTGCTTCTGTCTCAGCCGGCATTTCAGGGGCTGCGTTTAAAGGTGCATCTACCGCAGGATCAGCTTCAGCTTCTACCGCAATTTCAGTTTGCTCAGTCATCACAGCCGCTTCAGGTGCAGCAGCTTGCTGTTCTTCAAGAGCTGGTTGCTCTACAGCTTCACCCATAGTCATTTCCTGTTCTGTAGCAGGGGCTGCTGGTTCAGACTCAAGATTGGCTGGAGCCGGATTGGTATCCGGCATTTCTGGTTGTGCAACAGGTGCATTAGGCATACCTGGTGTTTGCATTGGCTGATTTGGCATTGATTGTTGTGGCTGCTGGCCTGGCTGAGCAGGTGCAGACATTGGCTGGTTTACCAGACGAATCTGTCCAGAATTCACCAGGCTTTCCAGTGAGGCTTGCTGACCATTTACAGTGGTACTAATTTTAGCTTTAGACAAGCTTTCAAGTGTTTCACCCGCTTGTACAGGAGGCTCAGCGAATGCGCCGGCACTGATCACACTTGTAAATATTCCGAGACCTAATAACTTAGATAGTTTGTTAGATAGTTTGGAATTCATAAATTAACTCCATTGCTAATAATTGTACGTAATTTGAGTAGTCAATTAGCTTTGCACACTCAAGACGAGGTCACAATCAAAGCTACTTAAAGGTAAAAAAACCGCGTTGAAAGCTCACTAAAAAAACGACACTTTGTTACAAGATTTAAGAATATAGGGATAGATTGTGTAATTATTAGGCAAATAAAGGGGGTAAGATATACTTCATATACATGGCTTGTTAAGCTCGCAAAACCCCCGATTTTGATCTTAAAAGCACGTGTAGCATGGCAAAGAAGCAGCGTAAGTCGAAGAATTCAGTTTTTCAGTTTTTTAATGAAAATAGCGTGAAAGTGATCCTGGCAATGGTCGCTTCCGGGAGTTTTGCGATTGCGTTTGGCCAGGAAAAAATCAGTCAGTGGATTTCTCTGCCTTCTACATCGAATTCGAGCTGTCTGGAACAGTTTTACCGGGACATCCCGCCTTACCTGATGAAAGACAGCCTGAAAAAAGACAGTTATTCACTGTGTTTTAATGGCTTTAATGTGGGTTATTCGGGTGTATCCAAAACGCCACTGTGGGTGGCGGAGGCTTTAACACCGAAGCGTCTGAGCCAGAAAATTCCACGTGAAGACAACTTCCATGAAGAAACACGACTAAATGCTGCTCATCGTGCGACTTTGGCTGACTATCGTGGCTCAGGCTATGACCGTGGCCATATGGCGCCAAATGCAGATATGCCAAATAAAGCTTCACAGTCTGACAGTTTCTCGCTGGCCAATATGGTTCCGCAGGCACCAAAGAACAATCAGCAGGTTTGGCGCGAGCTAGAAGAAGCGACCCGGGCCATTGTGACCAAGCAGAAGCAGGACGTATATGTAGTGACTGGGCCTGTCTTTGCAGCCAAAAAACTGAAAACTATTGGCAAGGGTGTGATTGTACCAACTGCCGTGTACAAAGCAATCTATATGCCGAAAACTGGAGCCATTGGTGCCTACTATGCTCCTAATGATAATTCGCTCAAGGTTCGCATTGTCAGTGTCTGTTATCTGGAAGAGCAGCTTGGCATTAACCTGTTTCCTCAGTTAACTGAAGAACAGAAACGTAATACCTATCATCTGCCGTTGACTGCGAATGCTGTGAAGGCTAACCAGAAAATTGCCTATTCGAATTGGGATGCAGAAAGCCAGTGTGCTGAAGACGTGCCGAAAGAAGATCTGGAAAAATTGCAGCGTGAGTTCAAACCGTCGGCTTCAAGTTCGGCCAGTACAAGTAATACGAGCTCATCAGTCAATAAGAACGGGATCGATCATGATACCCAGGATACGATTGTTAAACAGCTGATTGAGGCCTTACTACAATACATACTGCAGCTGCTGAAATAGTGAAAAGGAGCTTGCTGTAAAAAGCAGGCTTCAGGTAGCATGCTGAAGACAGGTGAGTAACAATAATAAAACAGAGTGGAAATTAATGTTTAAAGCATTTGAAAATGGAACCGAATCGCATGCGATTCATGACCTGACAGTTGAGAATGATCTGGACTGTGTCAGTGTGTATGGCAATCTGCAAATTACCAAAGACCAGGCCGGTCTCAAGGCAGCCAAAGTCTTACAAGCACTGTTAAATGATATTGTGCAGCAGCTCGAAGAAACACCGGATCTGCCAGAAAAAATTGAACGCAATGATGCAGATGAAATTGAAAATCCATTTTTATAGAAATTTCTTAATCACTATTCCGGCTAGAAAAAAGCTCCTTTGATGAGGAGCTTTTTTATTTTATTCAAACTTTTAAATCTGATATGGGACATTAATCTCTGCGGTAGCAGGATAGTCCAGAAATTTTTCCTGCACCTGGGTTTCCAGATATTCTGAGCGCCATTGTTGTGGTGTCTGAGCGGTCCATTGCTTGAAGGCACGCTGAAATGCACTTTGTTCAGAATAGCCAAGCAGCATGCTGATTTCCTGCAAACTCAGATGAGGATCTTTTAGATATTGCATGGCCATCATGCAGCGGATTTCCTGTATACGCTGCTGATAGGTCTGGCCCTGTTTTTGCAGGTAACGTTGTAGCTGACGTACAGAAAAATTCATCTGTTTGGCGATATGTTCAATCTGGAACATATTTTTCTGCAGACCCACCAGAATCGCCTGTTGCAAGCGTTGATCAATCTGGGTGGAGTTCGGAAGTTTTTCCAGCACCGCTTCTGCCTGTTGCATCAGTAATTTCTGTAAGGTCTGATCACCTTTCTTTAAAGGAGTCGACATTTCACTCACAGGAATCAGTACCTGATTTCTGGCCTGACCGAAACGGACCTTGCAGCGGAAATACTGTTCATAGACCGCAATATTTTTATTGACCGGATGCTGAAAATGGACTTCATGCAGATGCAGTTGATGCTGGTCCAGAATGCTTGAGCGAATAAATTCAGTCATGAGCGCGATGGCAATCTCATCTGTGAGTTGCGTACTCACTTTAAACGGAATTTCACTCCAGGAAATAGACAGGTAATCTCGATCCAGACTGACCTGTAAGGGACTGCCATCATAGATCAGGCGATGATAGTCATGATAACGCATAAAGGCTTCGCCCAGCGTTTCACTGGATAATGCCAGATAGCCAATAATACCCAGATGCTTGGCTTGCACCAGTTGCGCGATTTCCAGGCCGAGTGCTGGCCGCTGCAACTCCTGGTCCAGCTGGCTGAGCAGATCACGCCAGAGAATATAATCAAAACGCTCCAGGTTCTGGATCGCAAACAATTTCTTGGGAATGTCCAGTTGTTTGAGCTGGTAATAGTCCAAAAGCAAATGTCCTAAACCACCATATACCGAACCGACATAATCTTGGGGAACGTGCATTTTTTAATTCTTTTGTTCTGTCGTTTTTTGTCAATGATATTGAAATTATCGGTCAATATCTAGCCCTTTGTTTGACCTATAGTGTAAACAAACAGGGAGGAAAAGATCATGTGGAAAGGCTTTCTAGCAGGACTGGTCGTAGCCAATGGCTTTGAATGGTTCGCGCATAAATATGTGCTGCATGGTACCCATCGGGCAGGGCAGACGCGTTATAGCCCAGTGCCGGACAGCATGCGCTCACATTGGGAACATCATCGTGAAGTTCGCAAGACCAGATTTTCTGATTATGCCTATGTTGAAGGTTTGAAAAACTGGCGAATCCGTAATGAAATCGGTTCACTGGCCGTCGCAGCGAGCGTATTCGGGCTGGCTTTTTATCCCTTGTCCAAAGGCATGTTTTTGGCCACGCTATATAGTGCAGGCAATTATTTTTATATGCATCGGCGGGCACATCTGCAACCAGAATGGGCCAGAAAAAAAATTCCCTGGCATTATGATCATCATATGAACAGTAACCAAGATGCCAACTGGTGTGTAACCAAGCCCTGGTTTGATTATTTGATGGGAACCCGGGTGATTTCTTCAGCAGATTTACAGGAAAAAAATCCCCTTGGTATTGCCTTGCCGGAGCAGATCTCTACGCGCTTAACCCACTTAACCCAGCGTTATTTCCCGGCTAAATGGGCTAAAGATCGTGATTAAATAACTTAAAATTCGAGTAATCTGCCACATAAAATGTTAACCATTTCTCACTTTGGTTAGCCCTGTCGTGATTTGTCAATAAATTCTGTATATATTGTCAATATTGTGCTCAGGATTTCACCTATATTTGCGTCTGTTGATGATTGAAAGTCTTATCAACCTGCATACAGATTGAGTTATATTGTAAATGTCAAAAATACCAAGTGCTGTAGTTCTTCTTGGTTTTTATAGGGAGTCGCAAGACTCCTTTTTTTGTCCAGAATTTAAATGATTCCTAAGAATAATCCATAAAAAAAAGAGCGTGATATTCACGCTCTTTTTCATTTGAAGGCTGTTGTTTAGAGACGCATTTCAATGCCTTGAGCAGCTAGATAAGCCTTGGCTTCAGGAATGGTATGCTGGCCAAAGTGGAAAATAGAGGCGGCAAGTACTGCATCGGCACCACCATGGATAATCCCGTCAGCCAGATGCTGCAAGTTGCCTACGCCACCAGAGGCAATCGTCGGTACAGTGACGCGGTCATTGATAGCACGCATGAGTGGAATGTCATAACCTGCTTTGGTGCCATCGGCATCCATAGAGGTAATTAACAGTTCGCCTGCGCCGTAGCTGGCCATTTTCTCTGCCCATTCCAGGGCATCAATACCGGTCGGTTTGCGTCCGCCGTGGGTAAAGATTTCCCATTTATTCTCGCCAGTTTTTTTGGCATCAATCGCCACCACGATACATTGCGCACCAAAACGCTGTGAGGCTTCCTGTACAAACTCAGGGTTAAAGACTGCTGCCGAGTTAATACTGACTTTATCCGCACCTGCATTTAACAGTAAACGAATATCTTCGACTTTACGCACGCCACCGCCTACGGTAAGCGGTACGAATACAGATTCAGCCATACGCTCAACGGTACGGTAAGTGGTGTCGCGTCCATGATGTGTAGCGGTAATATCAAGGAAAGTGATTTCATCGGCACCTTGTTCATTATAACGGCGTGCCACTTCTACCGGGTCACCCGCATCACGAATATCAAGGAACTGAACACCCTTGACTACGCGACCGTTGTCGACGTCCAGACAAGGAATAATACGTTTAGCTAGCATAAATTTTTCCAATTATTACAGCCGATTATGAAACTCACCCACGCAAGCGCTACACCTTGGTAGATGGAAACGGTATTCTAGCAAAAATATGTAAGTTTTTTCGCAGGTTTTCTATGTCGGTTTATACCACTTTGACTTTAAAGGAAGTTCAGGATTTCGCAGCACCTTATGGACTTGAGGTGATTGATCTGATTCCCATTCAAGGAGGTATCCAGAATACGAACTATTTTCTGGTCTGCGAAAACCAGCAATATGTGCTGACCGTTTTTGAAGATATGGATGAACAGGCCGCCGGAGAACTGGTGCCGGTCTTGCAGCATTTGGGGCAGGCAGGTCTGGCCGTACCGGTGCCTTTATCCCACTCAGGTAAAGCCATTCACACGCTAAAAAATAAGCCCGCACAAATTGCGCCACGTATGATGGGTGAGCATCCGATGCCATCTACCGTTGCGCATGTGGAAGCGATTGCCATTGCTCAGGCCAAAATGCATGTGGCATTGAAAGATTTTAAACTTGAGCGTGCCTTTGTCCGTGACCATGCCTACTGGTATAACGTAGCACAGGAAATTAAACCAAGCCTGAACGCAGCAGATAAAGTCTTACTAGGCAAACTTCTGGGCCTGTATGAAGCTTTAACCGCAGTATATCCAGATCGTCCACGTGGCTTTATCCATTCGGATCTGTTTCGTGACAATACCCTGTTTGAGGGTGATCAGCTGAAAGGAATTCTGGACTTTTATGAACTGAATAAAGATGAATTCCTGTTTGATATCGCGATTACTTTAAATGACTTCTGTACCAATTATCCGGAGGTTACTTTAAATGAAGAAAAGGCCAATGCCTTTTTAAAAGCCTATGAAACTATTCGCCCTTTAACTGCAGATGAAAAATCATGTCTGGAGCTTTACCTGGCAATGGCTGCGGGTCGTTTCTGGATGATGCGTTTACAAGTGGCACAGAAAAATGCGGCTGAAGGTCGTACCGGTGAAGATATTCTGCAAAAAAATCCGGAAGAGATGCGTAACATGCTGATTGAACGTTTAAAATTCGTGACAGCTTAACTTTAAAATAAACAGGAACAGGCAAAATGCGCGATCAGGGACGTTTAGTGGAATGGTTTGATGACAAAGGCTATGGCTTTATTCAGCCCAATGATCCGGCCAAAGATCGCGTGTTTTTGCATATCAAGGATTTTGCCCGTCCCGGTCCACGGCCAATTGTCGGCTGTGCGCTGGATTATCTGGTGATTCTGGACGAGCAGGGCCGTTATCGTGCCCAGCAGGTTATGTACCTGAAAGCATCACAAACCAAAACGGCAAAAACAAAAACTAAAACATCAGGCCGAAGCCAGCAAGAAAAACTACAGCCGATGCAGGTTGCTTCTGTGGCTTATATTCTGGTATTAGTGGGACTAAGTTTAGCCGGCTTGTTGAGTGGAATGATCCTGTTGCTGGTGAGCCTGATGAATGTTCTCAGTTACTGGCTATATGCCCAGGATAAGGAAGCGGCACAATTGGGCAATCGCCGTATTCCAGAAAATACCCTGCATCTGGTGGCATTTCTAGGAGGGTGGCCGGCAGCTTGGCTGGCACAGCAAAAATTACGGCATAAAACACAAAAACAACCCTTCCGGCAAATTTATTTTTGTACTATAGCTTTTAACATCATTTTGATTATATGGCTGATTTCTCCCTTCAACAGCCTGAATATCTAGAAACAACCACAGGAGCGTAGATGAACTATTCAATTGATAAAGACTCAAATCGCACGCTAACCCTGATTCTTTATATCTTATATATCGTGGCCATTTTTAGTGGTGGCTTGCTGGCAGTGATTGCACTGATTATTAACTATGTGAAGCGCTCGGATGTACGAGGTTCGATTTTTGAAAGTCACTTTACCTGGCAAATCCGCAGTTTCTGGTGGTATCTATTCTGGAATATTGTAGCCTTTGTGCCATTCCTATTCCTGTTCTTTACCCATGAAGATCCGGACCTGTTTGCAGGCGTCGCTTTTGGCGCATCCACTTTCTGTCTGGTTATAGTCTTTGTTTCCTGGATCTGGATTGTCTATCGCGCGATTCGCGGCATTATGCGTCTGAATGACAATCGACCGATGTATACCAAATAAAGTTAGCTATATTTCTTTAGATAAATAACTCCCCCTTTTTTAAGAGGGGGAGTTCATAAGCTTAGGAAAGATCTTCCTTCAACTCTTCTATTTTTTCTTTTCTGAAAAATTTTGGTTTCCATTCGCTGGCAATCACCCCAAGTACCACCATCAATCCGCCTAGAAGTGCCAGCGCAGGCAAACGTTCTCCCGCCATACGTCCAAATAAACTTGCCCAGATCGGTTCACCCGCATAAATGATCGCAGCTTGAGAAGGATCTACCATTTCTTGTGCCCAGTTCATCACCAGCTGAATACAGGCACTGACAATACCGAGGCCGACCAAAATACCTGCCAGATGCCAGTGAAAGTCAGGTAACTGAGTTTCACCCAGCATCGGTGCCATCAGAAAACAAAATAGCGAGGCAAAAATGAGTTGTAGCACGGTGACACGCCGGGTATTCACCTTTGGAGCAAAATGACTGATAAAAATAATCTCAAGCGCAATGGCAATTGAACCAAGTAAAGTCAGCGCCTGACCAAAATTCAGCTGAATGGCACCAAAGCCATTGCCCGTCAAAAACACCAGACCAAGAAAGGCAAATAGAGCCCCGATCCAGGTCATAAAATGCGGTTTCTTACGGAACAGCAGCCAGAGTAGTAGGGGCACCAATGGAACATATAGTGCAGTCAGAAAGGCCGATTCACTACTGCTAATCGTTTGCAGACCCACCGTTTGTGTTCCATAACCGATTGCAATCACCGCCCCGATGAGGGCACCCGCTGCCACTTCTTTGAGTGTTATGCCTTTCAGATGCTTCAGCGAAAGCAAGGTAACGGCAATTGCCGCCGCTGCAAAGCGTAGCCCGACGAAGATCACGGGACTGCTAAAATGCAGGCCATATTGTACGGTGATAAAACTGCCGCCCCAGATGATGGTAATCAGGATCAGAGCAAGTTGAGGAACTTTCGTTCTCCAAGTAGAGGGAGTTTGGGAAACAGGTGTCGACATGGGAGAGAGGATCAAAAAATTGAACAATAAAAAAGAGGTCCACAGACCTCTTTTTCAGCAGACGCTATTATAGCGCTTCTTGTTCATCCAGCAATAATTGTGCTTCACGCAGATTCAAAGTGCCTTCATAGATCGCACGACCAGTAATCGCACCTAAAATACCAGGCTGGTCTTTCAGGTTACGCACGTCATCCATATTTGTTACACCACCTGAAGCAATCACAGGCAGACCTGAATATTGTGCCAGATGTACGGTTTGCTCGATGTTGACACCCTGCATCATGCCGTCACGAGCAATATCGGTATAAACAATACTAGACACGCCTGCATCCGCAAAACGTTTTGCCAGATCAGTCGCTTTTACATCAGTGACATTCGCCCAGCCATCAGTGGCTACCATGCCGTTCATGGCATCAATACCCACAATAATATGGCCTGCAAATTTCTTGCATGCTTCTTCTACAAATTCAGGATTTTGTACTGCTTTTGTACCAATAATCACAAAAGACACGCCTGCTTCCAGATAGTGCTCAATAGTTTCCAGTGAGCGGATCCCGCCACCAATCTGGATAGGCAATTCTGGCTGTGATTTAGCAATCGCTTCTACCACTGGCTTATGAATCGGTGTACCTGCGAAAGCACCATTTAAATCTACTAAATGCAAGCGGCGAGCGCCTTCATTTACCCAATGCTGTGCTGTTGCCACTGGATCGTCAGAAAATACGGTATCGTCTTCCATACGACCTTGTTTTAAACGGACACATTTGCCATCTTTCAGGTCAATTGCAGGGATGATCAGCATGCTTTCGCTCCTTGCTCAATCTTTAGAATGAATTTCAGTGAGTTCATCTTAGCAAATAAAGTCGAAATTTCTAACTCTTAAACGGTATGAAAAAAGAAAACCTGTCTGAAGATATGCTGGAGTGACAAGATTTTATTCTTCAATTTTTTATTCTTTGCAATACTCCTGAGGGAGTCTGATATCAAAATGATATTTCGCTAGAAAACTGATCTTCTGTTCATTCAAATTTTTGAATGCGGGCGAATTTTCAATTTTAGTGAAGTATTGGGAACTTCCTTGGGACTCAGGCCACGGTGCAGCAATTCTTCAAAGACCAGTAAAGGTGCATAGGCATCTGCAGCCGCATATTCAATCTGTGCCTGACTGAGATGTTTTTTCGCCCAGTTCGATGTCGTAACCCGTTTCGATTTAGGAAAATTCACCTGAAATAGCAAAGCCATCGCATTTTTTAATCCAAGAGGATTTTTAATGCCGAACGCACCAAAGCACTTTGACAGTTCAATGACACTGTTCAGCTCAATGCCTCTTTTACGGAAGAGATGCGCATCATTTTTCAGGCCAAAACCGACTTTGATCTGGTCTCGATTGGCAAAAATCGGTTTCAGAAAATCCCAAATGGCAGCATTCATCTGAAACAGGTAAGCTTTTTCTAGAGTGGCCAGCTGAACCAAATGCGGACCAGTGGAAACTTCACCGACCTTGAAAGTCGGTTTGGACTCAGTGTCCAGACCAAAGACCGAAATCTGCTCAAGTTCTTCACGTAGAGCTTCACATTGCTGAATGCTGTTAATCACCACAATATTTTCAGGTGCGATATTTTGAAAAGGTGGAAAAGTCGCTATTGTCTCTTTACTCGGTATGACATCATTTGGCTGTGTATCCATGATTAAAGAATCTTCCATTGATGAATATTCAGGTTGAATAGAGCATACCTTAGAGAAGGAAGCTTGGATGTGAATTATTTTTCAAAAATAAAATTTTAAACTGTAGCCCATAAAAAAGCCCGCATGATGCGAGCTTTTTGAATATATTGGATTAGATATTCCAATCCACAAAGTTTTTTAGCAATTGAAGGCCTGCAGTATGGCTCTTCTCCGGATGGAACTGAGTCGCAAACAGGTTGTCTTTATGCAGGGCAGTACAGAAATCAATACCGTAGTTACAGGTCGCTGCCACGATGCTTGGATCTTGCGGTTCTACATAGTAACTGTGCACGAAATAGAAACGTGCATCCTGAGCAATGTCTTTCCACATTGGATGGCTTGGATCGGCCTGATGTACCTGGTTCCAGCCCATATGCGGTACTTTCAAACCTGCCATTTCAGGGAAATGTTTGACTTCACCTGCAAAAATACCCAGCGCATCCGCACCGCCATTTTCTTCGGAACGTCGCATCAGGGCCTGCATGCCGACACAGATGGCCAACACCGGTTTGTTGAACACGGCATTACGCACGACTTCATCAATTCCGGCTTCATGCATGCCTTGCATACAGTCACGCATCGCACCCACACCCGGAAAAACGATTTTGTCGGCTTGGGCGATCAGTTTTGGATCATTGGTTACATCTACCGTTGCACCGACGTGTTCAAGTGCTTTGGCTGCTGAGTGTAGGTTTCCCATGCCATAGTCAAGAAGGGCAATACGGGTCATTACAAGGTACCTTTGGTTGAAGCAACAGTATTCGCAGCACGTGGATCAACTTCACATGCCATACGCAGTGCACGGGCAAATGCCTTAAATACACTTTCGATCTGGTGGTGACTGTTTTTACCTTTTAAGTTGTCAATGTGTACAGTCATCAGCGAGTGGTTGACAAAGCCCTGGAAAAACTCAGAGAACAGGTCTACATCAAAACGGCCAATCATGGCGCGGGTAAATGGAATGTCCATAAACAGACCCGGACGACCAGACAGATCCACCACCACACGGCTTAAAGATTCATCAAGCGGCGCATAGAAGTGTCCATAACGACGTAAGCCTTTTTTATCACCCAAAGCCTGAGCGAACGCTTGACCTAAGGTAATACCACAGTCTTCTACGGTATGATGGTCATCAATTTCCAGATCTCCATCACAATGAATATCAATATCAAACAGCCCATGTCGCTTGATTTGATCAATCATATGATCTAAAAATGGAATACCAGTGTTTAAAGTGCCTTGACCAGTACCATCGAGGTTCAAACGAACTCGAATTTTGGTTTCGTTGGTATTTCTTACCACTTCACTGATACGATCTGTCATAGACACGTTCCTCAAATACGTCAAAATGATTGATGTAGAAAATATTTTCGCCGTGACGACGTCACCGCATATTAGATTGCTCAGGAGGGTTTATCAATGCCTATTACCGTACATGCTTATACTTCTCTAGAAAACGACGAAGTGCGCAGCCAGCTTGAGCGACTGTATGACACTAGCCCTGAATTTAGTGATGGGGCAGATGCCATTGAACATCTAGAGCAAAACCTTGCACAGTATACCTTACTTTATACCGCAGAATTTAACACCAAAATCATCGGCGCCATCTGGTGCACGGGACAAGGCGAAAGCCGAACCCTGGAAAATATTGTGGTGCATCCGGCCAACCGTGGACGCGGGGTTGCAGAAAGGCTGGTGAGTGAGGCATGCCGAATGGAAGAGGAAAAAGGAGTAAAAGCATTCGTACCGGGATGTGGGGCCATTCACCGCTGTCTGGCAAATCTTGAAAAAATTTAAATACAGATAAATTTCAAGCAGCCTTCGGGCTGCTTTTTTTGTAAATAACAGATTCAATTTGTTTTATTAGTCAGGTATTTGCTGAGAATATTGAAAAATATTGCTGTATAAACATGCAAATCGATGGAAAAGTAAACATTTGGTGATTTTTATACGTTATGTACTTGACGATTAAGAGCTGAAACTGTTTAATACGCGACATCGGCGTGATAGCTCAGTTGGTAGAGCAACGGATTGAAAATCCGTGTGTCCCCAGTTCGATCCTGGGTCTCGCCACCATATTCAAAACGATTTTAAAGTTTTCAATCCCTGATCCCATCAGGGATTTTTTTTTAGGCCAAAATTCAGACACTCAATCTTTTTTTTCATAATTTTGATTGACTAATGTGTCCAGATACGGCTTAATACACCGCATCGGCGTGATAGCTCAGTTGGTAGAGCAACGGATTGAAAATCCGTGTGTCCCCAGTTCGATCCTGGGTCTCGCCACCATATTCGAAAAAACCTCAAACATTGTTTGAGGTTTTTTTTTGCCTGTAATTTTTGATTCAGCCCAAGAATTAACTTGTTTTGCCATCCATCTGAACAGGAATGAGTTCTCTAAATAATCAAGGTAATCTAATAGATAACTAGATTAAATACAGACTTTAGCAACCGATGAAGGCATTCAGGTTGTGAAATTTGAAGTAGGGGAAAGCCCATGAATAGTATAAAAACATCTTTATTTGGGATTCTGTTAGGTACATTGAGCATAGGAGTACACGCGGAAGAACAGAAACCGGTGCTTATCCTTGCCGACGATGACCATTATGGCTGAACCTGAAATGAGTAATGAAACTGGCTATGTTCCATTTATTGAGAATGAAGCCAATCGTCTTGCCTTGCAGCATCAGGTAATCCGAGGAACCAAGGATGCAGAGAATTTCATGGTCAATCCAAATGTGCTGGCAAACCTCGATATCAAGCCGACCCAAGCTCCAGATTTGAGTCTACTGTCACCTGCACTGCAACAGTATGTGATGACCATCGCCCAAGGCTTACAATCTAGTGATCCAACCCAAGGGCTGTATACACTGCTGGAGAATGTCGGGATCGATCGTAGCAGCAGCATGCAGCCAGGGCGTGGCCTTCAATTACAGATCAATCTGGACAAGGTGAATCTGGGCTTATTAGAAAACTACAACAATCCATCCCCTGTAGCACAATTTCCAAGATCTCCTTAAAGGACGAGCCAGTAATGCAGATCGATCCCCGCAAACCGGGGATTTTTGCTTTTTTTAAATTTAACCTTTGATTAATTTATGTTTTTTAGGAGCTTTGTTCCTGATTTGATGGTTGGTTTTATCAGGGTGTAATGGGTTCGATTGACCGTTTATCAAACTTAACAATAAGAAGCTGTATTACTTGTAAGATTTAATCTGACGCTTTCCCTTTTCCAACCGAGGGGTAATAAGATGAATCTCCTAAAATCCATTCAAAGCTTGGGCCTGATGCTGACCTGTACTGCTTTTACTCTCCCTATATTGAGTCACGCAACTCCTGCTCATTCTGAAACAACGGTACTTCCCACCTTAACTGTCATGGCAGAGCCTGAAATGCGTGCTGTGACGGAAATCACGCCTTATCAGGAAGGTGCCAGCCAGCGTAAGGCTTTGCAGATGCGCCTGATGAAAATTGAACGCGATATCCAAGCTTATAGTGTCGATGGTGATGTTGTTGCAAATATTGACATAGGGGCAGCAGCGCCTAATCCTGATCTGGACAGTTTGCCTACTGTGTTCCGAGAATATGTACTGGCAGTAGCGCAAGGCTTGCAGTCTTCAGATCCAAGAAACGGAATCTATGTAATTCTGCAACCTTTCGGTATTGACCGGAATGCCACCAATGTCCAGATCGTCCGGGAACAGTTTGATCCGAATCGGCTTGAGCTCAGTCTGCCTTTTGGTTCGCGCTAGCACACAATCCGGTGGGCCAGGCTGATCAGGTCAGTCAGTTTCGGTATAGCCAGATCACGTCATGGAGAAAGGGTGGGTTAAAAACTTATTTCCTTTCTTCAGGCTTTTTACTGGATTCATTTTTCAGTATTGAGAAAGCACATTCACAAATGTGAAAAGTTCTATGTCTTGAATTATGCTGGAAAAATAAGCATAGTGTAAAAAATCAATAAGATCTGGATGACAGACCTGGAGCGTGTAGATGCCCCGTGTTTTTATGATTATCGCTGGAGTGGTACTGGTAATTTTGATCTGGTTATTTTATCAAAATTCTGTAGAGCAAAAACAGCAGGCCGATTTGCAGGAATATGAAACGGTACTGGAAGAAAAAACCGGATCTATTTTGCAGCAGGCACAGGATTGGTCTAAACCGATTCAGATTGATCTGGAAGATAATCGCCTGGACGGGGATTATGCTGTGATGGCTCAGTTTATTTTGGGTCAGATGCGTGATCGTGCCGAGGCTCGCAATCAGTATTTACGTGACCTCAAAGCAGCGGACTGGGATCGTTTTCTGGATATTGACCGCTTAGCCAAAGATCAGGCTCAAGACTATAAAGAAACCGAAGCCATGCTGAAGCGTGTGCATGAAATTGTCGATGGCTATGAACAGATAATTCAACAGCGGGCAACCCAGCAGTTAGAGCAGGTGAAACAGCTGGACATTAAAAGCCGTTATCGTCAGCAGCTGGCAGATAATCTGAAAGCCAATCAGCAGCAGGATAATGCCCATGCAATTTTTGAAATTGAGAAACAGAGTCTGGCCAAAGCAGACCAGTTATTTCTGGTGCTGAAAAACAATAAATGGGAAAAGAAAAACCAGACCTTTATGTTCTATGAAGATGCACCCTTAAAGCAATTCAATAAGCTCTATCAGGAAATAGTGCAGCTTAACCAGCAAATGACTCAAGTGGATCAGCAGGCTCTTAAAGAAGCAGAGAACAAACTCTAAATATAAGGGTCTTATGGATTTTTATGCGCTAAATTGTATTGAGGTTTTCTTGCTAGATCGATCAGTCTTACTGCATTGCTTACATCAAAGATGTACCAGTTCTCATCTGTAATAGAACCAACTATGCTTGAGAAAAATGAATATCCAGAAGCATACTTGCAGACGGAAAGAGAAGATAGGGAGCACAAGCTTTTATGCAACAACTGAGATGTTATAAAGAATTTCCGGTCTGGTCACAGCAAGCTATTCCACAAGGGTTCAAGCAGCCACATAATACCAAAGCGGGGACTTGGGCAAAGCTGACCGTTCTTAAAGGTGAGCTGCATTTTGCCATGCTGGATCAGTCAGGTCATATACAGTCTGAACATGTATTTACGCCAGAGCAGCAACCACCGTTTATTGAACCACAGGTATGGCATAAGATTATTTCTGCCAGTGAAGATGCAGAATGTCAGCTGCGTTTTTACTGCAAACCTGAGAATTACTTCAGCAAAAAATATCAGCTAAGCCCGACTCATTCGGAAATTCTGGCGGCTATGCCGTATTTAAAGGGTGGCCGTGCGCTGGATGTCGGTTGTGGTTCAGGCCGCAATTCGCTGTATTTGAGCCAGAACGGTTTTGAAGTTGATGCCTGGGATGTGAATGAAAATAGTCTGCAGACCTTAAGACAGATCATTCAGGCCGAAGAAATCGGGAATATTCAGGTTCAGCAACGAGATTTAAATCTTGACCCAAGTATTCAGGGCCAATATGACTTTATCTGCTGTACGGTAGTGATGATGTTCCTACAGGCCGATACCATTCCACCTCTTATTGCACAGATGCAGCAGGCGACAGTGCCGGGCGGTTATAACCTGATTGTCTGTGCGATGGATACCGATGATATTCCGGTACAGCCAGACTTTCCGTTTAGTTTTAAGCCGGGACAGCTTAGTGCCTATTATAAAGGCTGGAATCTGGTGAAATACAATGAAAATGTAGGTGAATTACATCGTGTAGATGAACAGGGCAACCGGATCAAGCAGCATTTTGCGACTATGCTAGCCCAAAAAGTCGAATAAGAGATTTATACAGTTTTTAGATTTTTGGCTTTAAATCAGAGAGAGCCAAAAATAAAAAAAGATGTCACCCGGACATCTTTTTTTATGCTTAAAAAATCTTAAGCTGCTTTTTTAAACCAAGAGAACCAGCCTTTTTTCTCGGCTTTTACTTCTGCTTTTTCAGCAGCCGTATCTTTGGTTTCTACTGCTTCAGTTTGCGCAGCTTCAACGTGTTGTTCTGCTGTAGCTTGAGCCATTTCTACTTGAGTCGTTGCTTCTGTTTTTACTGCTTCAGCTTTAGTTTCAGCCGCTTGTTGAGTTGCAGCAACAGTCGCTTGAGCAGCTTCAACTTTCGCTTGTACAGGTGCAGCAGTTTCTTTAGCAATAGTTTGGGTTGTTTTGGTTACAACAGTTGCTGGCGCAACTTGAGCTTCAGTTGCCATTGCAGATGCAGAAGTCGCTACGATTGCAGTTGCGATCATTGTTTTAAGCATGTTCATATAAACCCTTTTAAGGAAATAGGAAAAAAGAGGCTTGATCATACACGTATGAAATTTAAGTGATTAATAAATATTATTTTATTGGTTGAATATTCAACTAAAATTACAAAGGGATAACATATATTTCTACTTATAATTTTGATTAATAGTGGAGATGTAAAATGAGAGTGACAAGCTGGGTCGCACATGTTAAAAAGAAACTAAGGAAAAAGTTATTTTCTCTTTATAAAAATATAAAAACATAGATAAGACCTCTTTCATAAATCATTTTTGCTCAGTTCCAAGTTGTAGATTCCAGCGATTAAATTGAATCTCAAACCAAGCCTTTTACCTCTATTTCGATAACGCTCAGCAAGGATTTTGAAGGTTTTCAGGCTGCCAAATACATGCTCAATTCCGATTCTTCTTTTATTGATTTCTTGATTATAGATTTTCAATTCAGGATCCAATTTACAGTGTCTTTTGGCTTTTAAGGGCAACAGGCTATTCGGATACAACACATAAATCCCCTGATAGCCTTTATCCGCAAGAACAAAGGCTCCTGAAGGAATCTGGTTTAAATTGCGTTTGAACAACTCGAAATCATGCACTGCACCGCGACTGGTACATAAACTCAGAATTTGCTGAGTTTTGTAGTGAATCATGGCCTGTACTTTAAAGGTATGCGTCTTTTTCTTGCCGCTATAGCTTTTCTTCTGTTTTTTTAGGCCTTTGGATTGGAATTTCCGTGGCATCCACGATCACAACATTCCAGTCGATGCCTTCGCCCTCGGGTAAATCTTTGGGTAAATTAAACAGATTGGACCGAATCAGGCAGTCTTCAATATGACGGACAATTCTTGAGGCTGTAGGCTCTGAAACCCCGTAACTCGTCGCAACGTGAAATAAGGTTCGGTATTCCCGCCAATAGCTCAGACAGAGCAGAACCTGATCCTCCAGGCTTAACTTGGGCGGTCTGCCTTTGGCAGAGACATGCTTTTGCAATTGCTCAACCATCAAATAGAAAGTTGACCATGAGATGCCTGTGTATCGCTTGAACTGAAGATCAGAAAGCTTGTTTGAATCGATGTATTTCATCCGCAGATTATGCACGAATGCCAAGAAATCCGGAGTGCAAATATTAACCAAAAAGAAGATCGTTTTTTGATTTATGAAAGAGATCTATAATACGGCGTAAATTAATTATGGGTAATTTAGTGGAGGTATGACATGAATGCTCTAAACTTTGCTAACTATATTATTTGGTATGTGAATCAGAAATTTCCAAATACTAGTTTTACTCACGTTAAACTTCAAAAAATTCTTTATTATATTTATTGTGATTTTTTGAAGAAAGGTATTCCACTTTTTGAGGATAAAATCGAAAAGTGGCAATATGGGCCGGTAGTTCCTAGTGTTTATAATAGTTTTCGTTCGTATGGATTCAACCGAATTAGTACACCAGAAACTTCTGTCCGACTAATTAATGATGAAAATGGTTTCCGCTTTGAGCGCGATGATTTTAACCCCAATATTTTAAATTTGAGTACTGAGCAAAGAGATAGACTAGATTTTATAATTCAAAACTTAGTGGAAAAAGAAGCTTTTGAGTTAGTTAATCTTACTCATAAGGAAAAATCTTGGATCAGAGCTGAGCCTAATATTAAAAAAGGCGAAAAAAATATTGTATATTCAGAAGAAGAACTACGTCTTGAAAGTACTGATATCGAAGAACTAATTGGTTAAATTTTTGTGAATAATACATCCATAAAGCTTCTTACTCTTAATGAATTAATAGAATCACATTTAATACCACTTGAAATGACTGCAGAACTGCAACAGCAAATTCTGCAGTCGTTTCTTTTTTTATGTAATGAAATAAATATGATTGATAATAGTACTGGGGAAACTTTTTACCCTATGCCATATCAAGAGATTACAGAATGTATTTATGAACTTGAATTTGAGTTCTCAGCTGAATTGAACAGTGTTATAGAGGGATTAATAGAACCTTTAAAAAAATTGTTAAAATTAGATGGGCTTCCAATAGAAGAAGCAAAAACAGAATTAAATAGAAAATCTGTACACATATTAAATGCATATAAAAGATTTGTATCGCACAATAACTACTGATCAAAAAACCTAAAGAAAACCCCGCAATAAGCGGGGTTTTTTATCTCGAAGTATTTAAGAATTAAACACGTTCGATCACTGTTGCAATACCTTGACCTAGGCCGATACACATCGTCGCAAGACCGATTTGTGTATCTTGCTGTTCCATCACGTTTAACAATGTTGTTGTGATACGCGCACCAGAACAACCCAATGGGTGACCCAATGCAATCGCGCCACCGTTATGGTTCACGATGTCTTGCTTATCATAAATGCCTAAGCCTTTAAGAACAGACAGACCTTGTGCTGCAAATGCTTCGTTCAATTCAAAGGTTTGAATATCAGCAATTGACAGGCCAGCGCGTTTCAACGCTTTTTGTGTTGCCGGAACCGGACCATAACCCATGATCGCAGCATCACAGCCTGCAACCGCCATAGAGCGAATTACAGCACGTGGCTTAAGACCTAAAGCTTGAGCACGTTCAGCAGACATTAGCAACATTGCAGATGCACCATCAGACAAGGCTGAAGAAGTTGCTGCAGTTACTGTACCGCCTTTCGGATCGAAGACTGGACGCAAAGATTTGAACGATTCAAGGTTCGCATCCGGACGGATCACTTCATCGATATCGCACAGAACTTTGTAACCGTCAGCATTATGACCTTCAATGCCTACGATTTCATTCTGGAACATACCATTTTCAGTCGCAGCCCAGGCACGGCGGTGAGATTCTACACCAAACGCATCCTGTTCTTCACGAGTAATGCCGTTCATGCGACCCAGCATTTCAGCAGTCAGGCCCATCATATTTGATGCTTTTGCATAGTGCTTAGATGCAGCAGGGTTCAGGTCGATGCCGTGCATCATGCCTACGTGGCCCATATGCTCTACACCACCGATGATGAAGATATCACCCTGGTTAGTCGCGATCTGTGCAGCCGCAGTGTGGATTGCCTGCATAGAAGAACCACACAGACGGTTAACCGTTTGACCTGCAACAGTCTTAGGAAGATCAGCTAACAATGCGATATTACGCGCAATGTTCATCCCTTGTTCCAGAGTCTGGTTCACACAGCCCCAGATCACATCTTCAACTTCATTCGGGTCAAATTCGTTACGAACCATCAACGCACGGATAAGTTCAGCTGACATGCTGTCGGCACGTACATTGCGGAACATACCGTTTTTCGATTTGCCCATGGCAGTACGTACGCCATCAACAATCACAACGTCACGTGGATTTAAAGTAGCCATTCACGTCACTCCTTAACCGTAGAATTTTTTGTTGTTAGCAGCCATGTCGCGCAATGATTGCGGCGCTTCATAAGCCTTACCTAAGTGCGCGTATTTGTCGCAAAGTGCAACATACTCAGCTACACCAGTCTGGTCGATATAACGGCATGGACCGCCACGGAATGGAGGGAAACCTACACCCATGATCATCGCCATATCTGCTTCAGCTGGAGTTGCAACAATGTTGTCTTCCAGGCAACGAACAGTTTCGTTACAGAAAGCCAGCATCATACGGTCAATGATCTCTTGAGGATCAAATTCGCGTTTTTCAGCAGTTGCAACAGATGCCACAAGCTCGTATGCAGTTGGATCAACCACTTTGGCTTTTTTGCCTTTACGGTCAAGTTCGTATTTGTAGAAACCAACGTCATTCTTTTGACCCAGACGGTTGTTTTCGTACATTACTTGGATTGAACCTTTGAAATCAGGTTTCATACGATCCGGGAAGCCTTCAGCCATGACTTCTGCACCGTGAACGCCAGTATCGATACCAACCACGTCCATCAGGTAAGCAGGACCCATAGGCCAGCCGAATTTTTCCATCACTTTGTCAATTTGCTGGAAGTCAGCACCATCTTTCAGTAACAGGTCAAATGCACCGAAGTAAGGGAACAGTACGCGGTTTACCAGGAAGCCCGGACAGTCATTGACCACGATTGGTGTTTTACCCATTTTCTGAGCAAGAACAACAGTCGTTGCAATCGCTTCAGCAGAAGTCTTCTCACCACGAATCACTTCTACCAGTGGCATCATGTGTACCGGGTTAAAGAAGTGCATACCGACGAAGTTTTCAGGACGTTCCAGATTTTCAGCCAGACGCGTGATTGAAATCGTAGATGTGTTAGACGCAATAATCGTGTTTTCACGTACTTTGGATTCAGTTTCTTTCAGTACGATGCCTTTCACTTTCGGGTTTTCAGTTACTGCTTCGATCACGATGTCGACTTCTTTAAACTCGTCATAGCTTAAAGTAGGACGGATGCGGGCAAGGGTTTCACCCATTTGCGCCGGCTTCATCTTCTTGCGTTCAACCTGCTTGGTCAGCAGTTTGTTTGCTTCAGACATACCCAGTGCAAGTTGCTGGTTACCGATGTCTTTCATGATGATTGGAGTGCCTTTGCTTGCCGCCTGGTAAGCAATACCACCACCCATGATTCCTGCGCCTAGAACGGCAGCCTGGTTCACTGGATGTGCACCTTGTTCATATTTCTTAGAAGTTTTCTTCACCACCTGGTCGTTCAGGAACAGACCGATTAACGCACCCGCTTGTGGAGTTACCGCAGCTTTCGCAAAGCCTTGAGCTTCAACTTTAAGCGCTTCATCGCGGTGTAAGCTTGCACCTGCCTGAAGAGAATCAAGCAATAGTTTAGGCGCTGGGTATTGAGCAGGGTTTGCTTTTGCAAGAACCGCACCTTTCGCCGTATTGAACGCCATCATTTGCTCAAGCATGTTCAGCTTGATTGGATCCAGTTTTTCCTGGCGTTTTGCCTGCCAGTCTAAACGGCCGTGAATCGCCTGTTTCACCAGGTCAATCGCAGCATCTTTCAGTTTGTCTGCAGCAACAACCGCATCAACCGCACCATCTTTCAGTGCAGCAGCCGGTTTTTTCGGAGTAGCCATGGCCATCCATTCAACTGCATTGTCGATACCGATCAGACGGCTTAAACGAACCGTACCACCGAAACCAGGGAAGATACCAAGTTTGATTTCAGGCAGGCCGACTTGCGCCTGTTCTGACATCACACGGTAGTCACAGACTAAGCACATCTCGAAACCGCCACCTAGTGCCATACCGTTAATCGCGGCAACTTTAGGAATGTCCAGGTCTTCGAAGCTGTTAAAAATTTCATGAACTGGTAGTGCCCAGTCAACAATTGCCTGTTCGCCTTGAGCAAAGTTATCGCCGAATTCAGTAATGTCAGCACCTACAATAAATGTAGACTTACCTGAAGTCACGATTAAACCCTGAATGTCAGCAGCGGAAACTGCGTCAATCGCAGCCTTGAAATCTTCAATCGTTGCACGGTTGAATTTGTTAACCGACTCACCTTGTAAGTCAAAGCGGAATTCTGCAATTCCGTCCTCAAGCATTTGGACGGTAATGGCATTGCCAGCGTGGATCATGCCCTGATCTCCTTTATTTTGGAGGACTTCTAAGTTGATGTTGTGAAGCAAGCGCGCATTTCCCGCGCACTTTTTTACTTCGCTAATCTTACGATAACTATATCCAAAAAGAACAACACAAGTTGTATCAAGCCGTGACGCAAGGGTCATCAATTTTTATCGCTCAATCAAGGTGTTGTCATATCAGGAATACAGTGAACCGTTATCGCAGTGTAATGAAGTTATTGTTTCAATTTCACTTTTTTATTGCTGTCGCGGTGTTTTTATAACGCAAATTGACCAGATAGGGAATGTTTGTTGTGTGGTGTTTTGGTCAAAATAGTCAATTGAGATTCAAATCAGCCGCTATGGATGTAAGAAAATGTATGCAACGCTGTGTTCTACAAGCGGGTAGGGAGAGCAAAAGCAGCTTTGTTATAATGCGGCTCAGATGTGACTTTTTTATTTTTTCCCCGTTCTTTTTGGGTATTGATATGTTTAAGTGGATTATTTTGGCCATCTTTGTCATCTCAGCGTTATATATTCAGCGACGTGGCACAGTTCGGCATTCTTTTTATCGCCAGTTTTTTGACCATTCGACCCTGTTTGCACCGATCAATTTTCTGATGTACGCCTTTTCACGCGTACCGAATCAGCCTTATATCGATACGCAGCATTTTAAAGACCTAAAAGTGCTGGATGAAAACTGGGAAATGATTCGTGACGAAGCACAGGCGCTCTATCAGAAAGGTGGGATCAAGGCTTCGAGTAAATATGATGACCTAGGGTTTAACTCATTTTTTAAGACGGGCTGGAAACGCTTCTATTTAAAATGGTATGACTCGGCGCATCCCTCTGCAGCAGAACTCTGCCCAAAAACTACCGCCTTGCTCAAAACCTTGCCAACGATTAAGGCGGCCATGTTTACCGAGCTGGCACCTGACAGCCGTCTGGTCCGTCATCGTGACCCGTATGCCGGTTCATTGCGTTATCACTTGGGCTTAATGACCCCGAATGATGACCGCTGCTTTATCGATGTCGATGGTCAGCGTTATTCCTGGCGCGACGGCGAGAGCGTGGTATTTGATGAAACTTATATCCACTATGCCGAAAACAAGACTGACCAGAACCGGATCATTTTCTTTGCAGATGTCGAGCGACCTTTAAAAACCCGCTGGATGGAACGCTTTAATCACTGGTTTGGCAAAAAGGTAATGACGGCAGCCAGTTCACCGAATGAAGTCGGAGATCAGACCGGTGGCTTAAACAAGGTCTTTGGTTATGTTTATCAACTTCGTGTCAAGGCTAAGGCTTTAAAAGCACAAAACCGCCAGCTGTACTATTTCCTGAAATGGTTCCTGATGCTAGGTATTTTCTTCCTGATCTTTGTTCGTCCTTATCTGTTTGCCTAAGCTGCAAAACAAAATATAGAACGCCCCTCAGGGCGTTTTTTATTACTTATAGAGATTCACCACATCATTCTGATTTTGTGTAAGATAAAACAAAATAGGGGGAAGATGATGCGTGTATTTCGTTCCAAAAAAGACTGGTGGCTGCTGGCATTCTTGATTTGTATGAGCGGTTTGTTATTGCAATTACTACTGACCATGCAGGCCAAAGGGACGATGGCTCAATATCCGGTACATACCGCAGTTTATATACTCACAATCATCTTGGTCTGGTGGCCGGTTTGGAGTACCCGTTATATCGTCCAAGATGGGCAATTGACCATTAAAAGCCTATGGCTGAGCTGGCAAATTCCACTTGGTTCGATTCAAAATATCCAGCCTACAGATCACTCAGAAATTGCACCTGCTTTGTCTTTCAAGCGTTTAAAAGTCAGCTATACATTGGCAGATCGGCAAAAATATGTCCTGATTTCACCTAAAGACCCGGATGCATTGATTCAGGCGATTCGAGCGCATCAAACAGTTTAATTGGAATTGGATGATTGAGGCTGAACTAGCAATTGACCATTAATGCAGTCCAGATGGAGTTGCAGTTGTTCTGGATGGTTCAGGAAATAAATCGCTAAGATTGGTTCCAGTTCAGTCCGTATTTTTCGGCCCAGATGACGGGCTCCATAACGGATGTCATGGCCTTGATAAAAATGAGCCTTGGCTGCATCAGTGAGGTGAATCTGTCGTTTCTGGTGTTGTAGACGTTGATTTAATTTATCCAGCTCAATCTCAACCAGTCGTGGCAGGACATCATTTTGGATGGCCTGATAGTGCAAGGTACGGTCAATCCGGTTCAGGAACTCTGGATCAAACTTGCGCTGCATGACTTTTTCAATGATCTGCTGGGTCGGTACTTTTTTTAGACACAATTGCTGCATTTTCTGCGGCAGATAGCTGAGTTTTTCCAGATATTGTTGCGCGGCCTGTGCACCGACATTACTGGTCATAAAAATCATGCAGTTACGAAAATCGATGGTTTTGGTACCAGCAGTCAACGTCAGTCGGCCGGTATCCAGTACATTCATCAGGCCACGAATTACTTCAGTACTGGCTTTTTCCAGTTCATCAAATAGCATGATGCCGGGGCGGGTATGGCTTCCGGCAATAGCGGTTTCATCAAACAGGCTATGGCCTTCTTTAGAGCCCACATAACCCGGAGGCGCGCCGGTCAGGGCAGCTGCATAATGTTCCTGCGCTAAAGTATTCATATCAATCCGGCAGAAAGCATCTGGACGGCCATAAATCGCTTCGGCAATCAGGCGTACCGTCTCAGTCTTGCCGACACCGGTCGGGCCAAGCATTAAGGTAACCGAAAGCGGACGTTCTGGACTGGAAAAGTCAGCCTTGACCACATGCAGCATTTTTTCAATTTCATTTAAGGCGGCATCCTGACCGATGATCCGTTCCCTAGCAACTGCATCACAGTCTGAGGTTCAAAATGAAAACGCGGTTTCCCAATCAAACGGTCACGCTCAGACTGGCTATGGCTAGAGGTGGCAGGTTGCACAACATGAATACCGGATTGGGAACTTGTCATCTTGGATCATCTCGAGATTGAACCTGTCGAGCATAGCATAGTTAGTTCAGGCGACTTATAGCTTTTAGCAATCACACCATATTGGGTTGCTTATAAATACGGCGGTCTGGGCATAACCTGTTTCACTTTGGATGACAGTTCGGATGAATTTTGTGTCATCGCTTGAAAATGACACATTAAACATCACATATATCTGCATATTGCAGGTGAAAAATAGGTTTTAGGTGAACGAGAACGCACGCCCTCATATTGAAAAAATCTTGGCCAATATGACCACCTTACCCGGGGTCTACCGGATGTATGGCAAAGATGGCGAACTCTTATATGTGGGAAAAGCCAAAAACCTGAAAAATCGGGTGTCCAGTTATTTTGTCAAAACCCTTGATCATCCCAAGACTCAAGCTTTGGTGGCACGGATTTATGACATTCAAACTTTGGTGGTGCGTTCAGAAACTGAAGCTTTACTCTTAGAGCAAAACCTGATCAAGCTGCATCGTCCGCCGTATAACATCATGCTGCGTGATGACAAATCCTATGTCTATATTTTTGTTTCTGCAGACAAGCCTTATCCGCGGATTGCCAGCGGTCGCGGCAAGGGCAAACATCAGGTCGGCAAGTTTTTTGGACCTTATCCGAGTGCTTACAATGCTCGCGATACTTTGGTTATTCTGCAAAAATTATTCAATGTACGTTCCTGTGAGAATGGTTTCTTTGCCAATCGTACTCGACCTTGTTTGCAATATCAGATCAAGCGCTGTTCCGGCCCTTGTGTCGGCCTGATTTCACCTGAGGATTATCAGGAAGATGTTAATAACTCGATTCGCTTCCTGCAAGGCGATACTAAAGAGCTGAATCAGGAACTGATTGCCAAGATGGAAGCAGCCGCAGAAAATCTGGAATTTGAAAAAGCGGTATTTTATCGTGACCGGATGGCGTTACTGCGTGATGTACAGGCCCAGCAAGCGATTTATAAAGTCAAAGGTGAGGCAGATATTCTGGCGATTGCCTATCAGGCAGGGGTGACTTGTGTGCAGATCATGCATGTGCGTAATGGCAAGATGCTCGGCGGTAAAGGCTATTTTCCGGATATGCTGAGTGATGATCTGGGGCAAATGCTCTCGGATTTTATTGCCAATTTCTATTTTCAGGTTGCTGATGAAATTCCATCTGAACTGATCGTGAATATTGAAATGCCAGATCGGAAGGAACTTGAAGCCGCACTTTCTCAACATTTTAATAAGAAGATTCAGATCAAGTCCAAAGTCCGGGAAACCCGTGCCGAATGGCTGGAACTGGCACAGATGAATGTGCAGCATGCCATTCAGGGCAAGCTGGCTAATCACTTTGAATTGAATGAACGTTTCCATCAGTTAGAAGAGGTGGTGGGACGGCCGGTAGATCGGATTGAGTGTTTCGATATCTCGCATACCATGGGTGAAGATACGGTTGCTTCTTGCGTAGTCTTTGATAGTGGAGGCGCGCGCAAACGCGATTATCGTCAGTTTTCTATCAATGATATTCAGGCAGGTGATGACTATGCCGCGATGCGTCAGGCCTTAACCCGTCGTTATAAAAAAGCCATGCTGCCAGATTTGCTGCTGATTGATGGTGGTAAAGGGCAGTTGCATATGGCGATGGAAGTCATGCAGGAACTTGGACTGGATGCCTTTATGGTTGGTGTGTCTAAAGGTGAAGGGCGTAAGCCAGGTTTGGAAACTCTGCATTTTACCGATGGCAGCAAGATTCAGCTTCCAGAAGATCATAAGGCCCTGCATCTAATCCAGCAGGTACGTGATGAAGCCCACCGTTTTGCTATTACCCGGCATCGGGCCAAACGCGATAAAAAACGTGGCTCATCGGTATTGGAGGTGATTCCGGGACTGGGGCCGAAGCGCCGTCGTGATTTATTGACCCATTTTGGCGGGATTCAGGGCGTGCTTAAAGCTTCAGAAAAAGACCTGCAACTCGTACCAGGTCTGGGTTCTGTGATGGCCCGGATGATTTATAAAGTTCTGCATGAGTAATCGTTTTATATCAATTACAAGTGCAAAAATGCACATTGACCTTCGAGTCAAAGGTCATTTCTATTCATAGATTTTTCCAGCAATATATCGGTTCATCAGACAAAGTTGAAGGATCGATATGTCGTTGCAAGCACTGTACG
This sequence comes from Acinetobacter sp. TW_SC_4, assembly GCF_054861205.1. NCBI lineage: Bacteria > Pseudomonadati > Pseudomonadota > Gammaproteobacteria > Moraxellales > Moraxellaceae > Acinetobacter > Acinetobacter sp. TW_SC_4. The sequence goes on along the minus strand of NZ_CM142174.1, from coordinate 2,960,291 downwards.
CACAAATTGCGCAGCAAGAATGGATTGAAATGCCGACAGGCTGGGAGCAAGGGAGAACCATCTACGGCGGACTTGCGGCTGCAGTCATGATGCAAAAAGCCGTGGTAACAATCAATGATCCTGCTAAACGTCTGCTGAGTACCAGTGTGACTTTTGTTGGCCCGGTACAGGAAGGCAAAGCACGCCTGACTGAGGAAATTCTGCGTGAAGGCAAATCGGTCACTACCATCGAAGTGCGTCTATGGCAGGATGACGCTGTTCAAAGCATTCTGATTGCCAGTTTCGGCGTAGCGCGCGATTCTAGCATTCAGGTACATCAGGAAATCCAGGCTCCGGATTATGCTCCTCCTGAAATCCTGTTCCAGATTCCTGCACAGTTCAAGCTTCCAAAGTGTTTTGATCATTTTGAACTCAGATGGGCGGATTTGAATCTGCCGTGCAGTTCAAGTGTACGTCCTGATTTTGAAGGCTGGTGCCGCTTCCATCCAGATCAACATTCTGACCGTGAATTTCAGTTAGCTGACCTGATGGCCATTTTTGATATCTGGCCACCTGGGGTGTTACCGATGTTTCAGACACTGGCCCCGGCGAGCAGCCTGACCTGGACTGTAACCTATGTGCATCCAGTGCAGCATCAGCTACATGATTGGTTTAAATATAAAGTGATTACCGACCATGCGGCTGATGGTTATTCAACAGAACATGCCTATCTGTGGGATGCAGAAAATCGGCTGATTGCGATGGCCAGACAGACAGTGACGGTGTTTGCCTAGTGACACTTCAAGTCAATTCGTATAAAGTGAAGCGTATTAATGATGGATTAAACCTCGAAAAAAGTGTGCATTTTCATCGTACATGAGGGGAACAATTGGCGGTGTCTATGACTACAGGTCGTATCCTGAATATTCCAAATATCTTGACCTTGGCTCGTATTATCCTGATTCCGGTTTTTTTATTGGTCGCATATTGGCCACCGGCAATGGGATTTAATGAAACCAGTCCTGATGTGACTCGGCATATTATCTTAACGACAATTTTTGTAGTGGCTGCAGTCACTGACTGGTTTGATGGTTATCTAGCGCGTACTCTGAATCAGACGTCTGCTTTTGGTCGCTTTTTAGATCCGGTTGCAGACAAGTTGATGGTCGCTGCTGCACTCATTGTATTGGTACAATGGCAACCTTCAGTTTCTATGGCTTTTGCAGCCATTGTGATTATTTCACGGGAAATTACAGTTTCAGCTTTACGTGAATGGATGGCTGAACTTGGTGCGCGTACCAGTGTGGCGGTGTCTACAGTGGGTAAATACAAAACCGCGTTTCAGATGATTGCGATTACAGTATTTCTGCTGAACTGGCCACCGCTAGAAATGCTGGCTTATGCGTTGCTATATACAGCTGTGGTACTGACCTTATGGTCGATGTTTATTTACCTAAAAGCAGCTTGGCCATATCTGAAACAGCCTTAATCAATAAAAGCTCCTTAAAAGGGGCTTTTTTTATAGCTAAAAATAGAGAATATAAAAATAACAGGCAAAAAAATACCCAGCCTTTGGGGGAAGAACTGGGATGAAATCGGGGGTATTTCTCAGTTATTATTATAGTTATTCAAAGATATCTCATCTTCTTGCTAGTCATTATAGGGAGCGCCTTACACAAAATCATGTGGTTTCTTGTAGCTGAATGTTGTGTTTTGTGAGAGCAATGTATACAGAATTTACAATTGATTATTTTGATACAAATCTGATTGCTTTTCAGTAAGATAATAGCTGCTTAAATTTAAAAAACACGGTAGGAAAATGACAGGTTTTAAGCCTGTTTTTTAGCTCAATAATTTTCGATTTCATGAAAGTTAGAATAGTTTTTAGAGTGCTTTTAAGAGAAATAGAATATCTATAGAAAAAGAATACTCGAGGAGTCTCTTGCCAGGTATTTAACTCATGTTCTGGTGAAGAAATAATTTTCAAATTAAAAAGGGAATTCTTTTTATAGGTTACTTTTTTTATGGCATTCGAAGTGATACCTTTCGCTTAATTTACGTAAAAGAAAAGCTTGAGCTTAGATAAAAAAATTTCCATGTAAGGAGTTTTTTATTCTATGAACTCATAGCTGCTTGTCTTGCGTAATTTTTAGAGCAGTACTCTTTCCAATAAAAAAAGAGCCTTAAAAGAGACTCTTTTTAAATGCTTGCCTACGCGGACTTTGTCCTTGTCTTGCGTAAAAAAGAAAAGCAGTGCTTTGTTTTTTACTCAGGCTTTAGCCCTTCAGCTTTTTCCAATGATTCATCATTGTTAAAGAACTTCTCGCGTTGCTCTTCAAGGAACTTTTTCGCATCCGGTTCAAACACGTTTAAACGCTTTTCATTGATCAGCGTGGTCTGGTGTTTCAGCCATTCTTGCCAAGCCTGTTTAGATATCGTATCAAACAGTTCCTGACCCTTTGCACCCGGGAATGGTGCAAAGTCTAAACCTTCCATTTCTTGTTGATACTTACGGCAAAAAACTTGTCGAGACATATCAATACTCCAATTTAAAGCGAAAGCAATTAAGCGTAAAGTTTCTCTAGGCGAGCATGCGCACGTTCGATCGCAGCTTCAACCTGTGCAGGTGCAGTACCACCAATGTGATTACGTGCATTCACAGATGCTTCTAAAGTCAGGGCTTTTTCAAATACATCTGCCTGAATCAGATCAGAGAACTGTTGCAGTTGCTCAAGTGTTAGTTCAGACAGATCTTTACCTTCCTGTACGCCTAGAGCTACCGCTTTACCCACAATTTCATGAGCATCACGGAAAGCCACGCCATTTTTTACCAGATAATCTGCCAGGTCAGTCGCCGTTGAGAAACCGCGAAGTGCAGCTTCACGCATGATTTCAATATTTGGAACCAATGCAGGAATCATGTCAGCGAATGCCACCAATGAACCACGAACGGTATCAATCGCGTCAAATAATGGCTCTTTATCTTCCTGGTTATCTTTGTTATAAGCAAGTGGTTGACCTTTCATTAAGGTCAATAGGCTCATCAGATCACCATATACACGGCCGGTTTTACCACGGATCAGTTCAGGTACATCCGGGTTTTTCTTCTGTGGCATGATCGAAGAACCAGTGCAGAAACGGTCTGGAATATTTACGAACTTGAACTGAGCCGATGTCCACAGGATCATTTCTTCAGACATACGTGATAGGTGCATCATAATTAAAGATGCCGCAGCATTGAATTCGATACCAAAATCACGGTCAGAAACGGCATCTAAAGAGTTTTCAGCTACAGCTTCAAAACCTAGAAGCTCAGCGGTATAAGCACGGTCAATTGGGTAAGTCGTACCTGCCAGAGCAGCAGAACCGAGTGGCATACGGTTAACACGTTTACGGCAATCAATCAGACGCTCAGAGTCACGTACCAGCATTTCAAACCAAGCCATTAAGTGATGACCAAAAGTCACTGGCTGTGCAGTTTGCAGATGGGTAAAACCTGGCATGATGGTATTGGTATTTTTCGCTGCCAGACCCAGGATGCCTTTTTGCAATTTTTTCAGTAATTCCAGGATCGCATCGATTTCATCACGTACATACAGGCGGATATCTGTGGCAACCTGGTCATTACGGCTACGGCCCGTATGCAATTTTTTACCGGTAATGCCGATACGCTGAGTCAGGCGCGACTCAATGTTCATATGCACATCTTCAAGGTCAATGCGCCATTCGAAGTTACCTGCTTCAATATCTGCTTTAATGGCAGTCAGACCTTCGATAATGTCATCACGTTCCTGTTCGGTCAGTACGCCAACTTTTGCCAGCATAGTTGCATGTGCAATCGAGCCTGCAATGTCTTGTTTATAAAAACGTTGGTCAAATTGAACAGATGCTGTAAATTCAGCAACAAAAGCATCAGTCGCTTCAGAGAAACGACCGCCCCACATACCCGAAGTCTGGGCTTGTGATGGATTTGAGGAATTAGAAGATGTGGTCATGTCGGCTCAATCAGATTAAAAGCAGTAGAACGAAAAAGAGTATAACAAATTCAAAGCCCGTTGCCGAAGTCCAAGTCGATCAATCTTTTACATCTCCGACTGGATCAGCGCAAAGCTCCTATTTTTTTAGCCAGATTGGCAAGCTGCACTATTTACTGGAAATGTTTATTGGCGGCAATGTGCTGGCCATGGTCTTGGCCTTGGCAAAAGCACAATCCTGGCAAGCGCTCAATCTGGCAGATCTGCTTCAATATATGCTGTATATCAACTGGATACTGTTATGTTTTGCAGCGCTGGTCGAGCTTTTTCATCAGCATTTTCAGCGCATGGGGATTAAGCTGGCATTAATCTGCGGATTTCTGCTGTTGCAGGCGATTGTTTTGGTAACTACGACCAGTCTGAATGTACTGACTTATTTTGGCAGTAATTTGAATTTTCAGGGACTGAGTCTGGCAATCGCACTGGAACAGGTCGGCCTACATCTGAGTTTTGGTATCCTGTTAGGTATGTTCTGTTTTCGCTATTTGTATTTGCGTGAACAATGGGCGCAGCAGCAGCACAGTGAATTAAATGCACGGATTCAGGCCATGCAGGCTAGGATTCATCCGCATTTTCTGTTTAATAGTCTCAATAGTGTAATCAGCCTGATCAGTATCGACCCGGACAAAGCCGAACAAATGTTGCTGAATTTGTCCCGTTTATTTCGGGCCAGTTTTCAGGAATTGAAACTGGTCAAATTGCAGGAAGAAATTGAACTCTGCCAGCGCTATCTGGAGATTGAACAGATTCGTCTGGGAGAGCGTTTACAGGTCGAATGGAAATTAGAAAACAAAGACTTATACTCACAAGTCCAAATTCCATTATTGACTTTACAACCCCTAGTGGAAAATAGTATTTTCCATGGAGTTGAAAAAATTTTGACAAAGAGTACCATAAGCATATTGATTGAAATCTTGCAAAATCAAATTAATATCATCATAACAAACCCTTATACGCAGGATAATAAAACATTAAAAAAGGGACATGGTATTGCAATTGAAAATGTCAGACAGCGTCTGGAAGCTTATTACGGACCTACGATGACGTTTCAGACTTTCGCCGGTGGAGGGGTGTTTACCACGGTTGTGCAATATCGCTATAAATAAAAATAAATCAAGGAAATCACAGTTAACTTATAATCAAATGAATAATGTTGACTGGATTAAGGAGGAGAAATGGACGTCCTGATTTGTGACGATGAGCCTTTGGCTGTCGAGCGACTATCACGTTTAGTCTCTCAACTGGGGCATGATGTGGTTGCAACAGCTACACATGGTCGTCAAGCAATTGATCTGGCTCATCAGCATGAACCTGATGTCATCTTATTAGATATTCAAATGCCTGAAATGGATGGTTTGACCTGTGCGCAGCATTTGCGTCAGCTCGACCCAATGCCGGCTATTGTCTTTTGTACGGCCTATGACCAACACGCGCTGGATGCATTCAAGTCTAATGCAGACGGCTACCTGCTTAAACCGGTGATGCAACAGGAATTGGCACAGGTTTTAGAGCATTTAATTAAACTTACCCAAGCTCAAATGAGCCAACTAAAACAAAAAGAAAATATGGAAGAAATCAATATCAGCCGCCATCAAATTGCGGCAAAGACCTATCGCGGGGTCGAATTGGTGCCAGTTGAAAATATCTATTATTTTCTGGCGGATCAAAAATATGTGACTGTACGCCATAAAAACGGCAGTGTCCTGATTGATGAAACCCTGAAGGAGTTGGAACAGGAGTTTGGACATCAGTTCATCAGGATTCACCGTAATGCACTGGTTTCGGTTCACTATCTGGAAGGCTTGGAAGTGGTAAGTTCCGGCCAGTATCAGGTGCGTTGTCGTGAACTGGAAGAGCGTCTGGCGGTCAGTCGGCGTCATTTGCCATTCTTGCGGGAACGGATTCAGAAACTCTAAACGGATCAATGAGTTCGTCTGGAACAGCATTGAAACATGCATAAATTCGCTTGCATTTTCAAGTGAGCAGGTTAAGTTTAGACTATTATTCTCATTGACTGTTTATTGAAATTTATGAAGACCCTAAAAATTGCTACTCGACAAAGTCCACTTGCGCTCTGGCAGGCGGAACATATCCGTGCACGCTTACAGGACCTGCATGCTGGACTTCAGGTCGAGTTAGTCACTTTTGTTACACAGGGCGATAAAATTCTTGATACGCCATTGGCTAAAATTGGCGGTAAGGGCTTATTTGTAAAAGAATTAGAAGCAGCCTTACTAGATGGCCGTGCCGATCTGGCAGTCCATTCAATGAAAGATGTCCCGATGGCCTTGCCTGAAGGCTTATCTTTGGCAGTTATCTGTGAACGTGAAGATCCACTGGATGCTTTTGTCTCAAATACTTATGCCAGTTTCGACGAATTGCCTCAAGGTGCCAAAGTCGGAACTTCGAGCTTGCGCCGTAAAACGCAGATTTTAAAACAGCGTCCGGACCTTGAGATTATCGATTTACGCGGTAATGTCGGTACACGCTTATCCAAACTGGATGCAGGTCAGTATGATGCAATTATTTTAGCCAGTGCCGGTTTAAAACGCTTGGGCCTTGCAGATCGTATTCGTCATAGTATTGTGCCTGAAGTAAGTTTACCCGCAGTAGGACAGGGTGCATTGGGCCTGGAATGCCGGAGTGGAGATCAAGCGGTATTAGATTTAATCCAGCCTCTATTACATGCAGAAACTGATGCGTGTGTCCGTGCCGAACGTGCCTTTAATGCCTATCTGGAAGGTGGCTGTCAGGTGCCAATCGCAGGCTATGCCACTTTAAACGAAGGTGTCATTTCGATTGAAGGCCGGGTCGGTAGTGTAGATGGCGCAACTTTGCTACGTGCACAGCAAAGCGGAAACATGGCAGATGCAGAGCAATTGGGCGTGCAGCTGGCCAAAGCTTTGCTAGATCAGGGCGCAGGCGAGTTATTGAAAGCCCTTTATTCAAAATAATGTTGTTCATTAATACCCGTCCGAGTGATCGTGCTGCAAATTTAACGCAAGCCCTACAGACAGCGCAGATTCCGGTGATAGAGTTGCCCTTGCTAGAACTGGTACAGCAGCCTTATAAGGATGAGCTGGCCAGTTTGTTTAGGCGGCTACCCCAAGCAAAACTGATTGTCGTCGTGAGTCCGAACGCTGCCCAGATTGGCATGCAATATTTGCAGCAGGCAGGTCTATCATTGCATGATCTTGGAAGTATCCAGTGGGTCGCTGTAGGTAAAGCTACCGAGCAGGCTTTAGCAAGCTACGGTATCCAGAGTTATGTGCCTGATGTGGAGACTTCGGAAGGGATGCTGCAATTGCCTGTACTGCAGCAGTTAGCTACCGGATCAACCGTCGCTTTTTGGCGAGGTGAGGGTGGGCGTCAGTTTATGATGCAGCATTTAAAGGATCAGCAAATTCATATATTGAATTTCATTTTATATGATCGTCAGTGTCCGCCAGTTGCTTCTAAGATATTAGCTAAACATTTGACGAGTCTTGAAGCTAATCCTTGTTATGCAGTCTTGGTCAGCAGTGAAGCGAGCTGGCTTAACTGGCTAGCCTTGATGCAGCCTTATCCGCATCTCATCAATCGGGCATTGTATTTGGTTTTAGGGCCACGTTTGGCTGCCATGCTTGGGGAATATCAACAGCAACATCAGGCTGGTTTTCAATTCGCTCAGTTAGAGGACTTAAGCGGATCGACGATTTTGCAGCAGCTACTGATGTACTAGGAAACGCATGAAAAAATTATTCATTGTTTTTTTCATCTTGAGCTTGGCGTGGATTGCCAAGCTGAGCTATGACCTGTTTGGTTTGAATTCAGCACAGACTGAATTGACCCAGAATTTTAAGCAGCTGCAACAGCAGAATACCAATCTGAATGATCAGCTAGTGGCTTTAAAACGTCAGGTTGCTACGAGCCAAGCAGCAAACCCTGAAACACCGAACAAGGGGACAGTTCAGGATACTCCTGTAGCTGATTTGCAGGATGATCTGCCTTTGGTCGAGCAATATCTGGATCTGGTTGAGTTTGCCTTGCAGCAGCAACAATATGCAATGGCTATGGAAAAGTTGAATCAATTATCCAATCAGCTTGAACATCTAGAACTGGCACCTGCTCTTCTGGGTAGCCTGAATCAGGCGATTGACAAGGATCGAGAAGTCCTTAAGCAGTTCATCAACAATCGTTTAGTACAACAGAATAAATTAAAAGAATTACTGCAACAGATTGATGTTGAGATGGAAAAGGAAATCCAGGTGCAGCATCAGCACCGCGCTACATCCCAAAGCTCATTCTGGCAGCGCTGGATTCAGATTGAATCAGTCGAGAAGCCGAGTGCAGTCTTAATGCAGCGTAATCTGGTCTTAAAAGAAGCTCAGCTGCGTTTACTGATTGCAGAAAATAGTGTGCAACAAGGACAACAGGTAGCTTTCCAGCAAGCCCTGAAAAGTGTGATCGAGGTATTGGCTCAACTTCCAGATGTGCAAAGCAAACAATGGATTCAACGACTGGAGCAAATTAAGGCAGCACCTCAGACGCCTACTCCTCAGCTCAATACGCGTACCCTGATCGGTTAATTGCTTATGAAACAGATTTTACTTGCTTATTTACTGGTTGGTTTGTTGGGCTTAGCGATCTTGAGTGTACTGAGCTATGGTTATGGTGCGGGCTATGTGTATTTGTACTGGCGCGAACTACAGATCCAGACCACTTTCTGGTTTCTGGTGGGCCTACTCATCGCAATCAGCTTCCTGATGCATATGCTGTGGTATGCGACCAAACGTTATCTCAGCTTTAAACGGCGTAAACATGAAACGGTATTCAGCTTTGCACGCCTGCATCCTTATGAGCAGTTAGCTGTGGTTTGGTTATTAAATGCTGCACAGGATCAACGGGATTTTATCCAGCAGTCTTTTAATCAGTCGGGATTGCTCAAGCATATTATTGATGCCCGATTATCTTGGGGACAGCAACAATATAGCGAAGCATTGAGTAGTTTAAATCAGTCCAATCCTATGGCATTTGAACTGGCAGAATTACAGCGAATTGAAATCTATTTATCGCAGCAGGATGGTCAGCAGGCATTAACGCATTTAGAATTTTTAAATCAGCATGAGTTATCCCCTTGGTTAAGACGAGTCAAAACCGCTTATGAGCAGCGTTTAAATGCTTTATGGGGGCAATTTGCCTTACAGTTTCCCTGGTTATATTTACGTTCAACCAAATATGGACATTTAGACCAAGAAGTAAAAAAAATATGGCTGCAGCAATTATTAATAGCTTATGACCAGGCCACTGAAGATGATTTAGAATATTTAAAACAACGTTATCTGGATTTAAAACAGGACATATTTAACCGTGACTATGAAGTCAAGCTATTATGGTTGAAACTGTTATTTAGAATACCGGAAATGAGTGTTGAGCATGAAAGCCTTGCTAAACATTTACTGGAACTCCAATTTAATCAGGATGTATTTTATTTATGGTTCCAGCAGCAGTTATTAAAGCAGTTTCCAGATTATGCAGATATTGAGCAGCAGATCTCAGTTTGGGGTGCAAAATATACTGCACTGCCTATATTAAGTTTTGCCAAATGGCATATTCTGCAGGCAACTGGCCGGGTAGAAGAAGCTCAGCAATTGCTGGATCTCTATCCAGATGACATCCGCATGAGCTATTTGAGAATTAAATCTGTATTGCAGGGAAGAGAGGATTTAATACAGCAGTTAAATGCCGTATTTGAATCGAATGTTAATTTTATCGAAATCAGAATTTGAGGAAATAATGTCAGAATTACAACAATATCCGGTGATTTATTCGCAAACTGTTGCATGGGGAGACATGGATGCGTTTGGGCATGTTAATAATGCCACGTATTACCGTTATATAGAAAGTGCCCGTTTGGCTTATTTGGGTAAATTAAATATTTTTGATGAAGATATTTTAACAGTGGTGGCTTCGAATCAATGCCGTTATTTAAAACCTGTAGTTTACCCAGATCAATTAAAAGTGGCGGCACGAATTGATGAAATTCGGAATAGTGCAGTCAGAATGCATTATTTATTATGGAGTGAACAGCAGCAAAGTATCGTGGCTACTTCAGAAGCAGTAATTGTATGTTTAAATAAAAATATGCAGAAAACTGAAATACCTGAAAATATTCGAGAAAAAATAAAATCGCTGGAATTAACTGTACAACATGCCATTTAATATTAGTGTTTCATCTCTAATTTAATGATTAATTTTGTAATGACCTTTAAGTTTATTGTTATACATTTAAAATTTTATATTGAATATTACACTTAATATAAATATGATGGGTCCGTTATTTATTAAAAGAAATAATGCTATTTATTGGAGAACATGATGCCAGACATTACAAATTTATCAGTTGAAGAGTTAAAACGTTTACAAGCAGAAGCTGAGTCTTTAATTGCTTTGAAAAAAGATCAGGAAATTGAAGATGCTTATCATCAGGTATTGGAGATTGCCGATAAGGTAGGCTTAACGATTGAACAGCTTCTTGAATTTGGTGCTTCTAAACGTAAAAAAACTGCACGTAAGTCTGTAGAGCCACGTTATCGCAGTAAAAGCAATCCGGAAGACACCTGGACTGGTCGCGGTAAACAGCCACGCTGGTTAGTTGCTGAATTAGAGAAGGGCGCAAAACTGGAAGATTTTGTAATCTAATCCTTCTGCCTTATTATTCATCATCAGGTTATTTACAAACGGCCTGTGATTGATCAGCCAAGCACATCCTGCTTGGTTTTTTTATGCCTATGAATTGGCGTCAGAGAAAAAGTGTGCATAATGTGATTATAAAATGACAAAACTATAAATTTAGGGGTTTCGATTGGATAGGTTGGTCGTGGCGGGATGAGCAATAAGCCGAAAACATTAAAATGGTTGATATTTGCAATTCTAGCCTTTTTTGTCTTTGTAATTCTGCAAGTTCCTGCAGCTTGGTTAATTTCAAAATTTTATAAGAATAATCAGGTCTTACATAATGTTAGCGGGAATATCTGGCAGGGAAGTGCGGACTGGAAAAAAGGTAATCTTCAGGGAAGTCTGAACTGGCAGGTTCGTCCTTTGGACCTGTTGTTGCTGAGATTAGGGGCGAATATTGATCTGCATAGCGGTAATACCCAGTTTTCGGGTGTGATGGGCTATGGTCTGAATAAAACTTTAACCGTCAAAAATCTTGAGGGACAACTTGCACCTGAAACTTTAAAGAAGATAGCTGACTGGCAATGGCCAACCAACCCGATTCAGTTTAAAGAACTTGATTTTAAATATAAAAAAGAGCAAGGCTTTAGCCATGTAGATGGCCAGATGCAGTGGAGCGGTGGTGAGCTCATTTACACGTTTGCCCAGCGTCAGGAGCGTATGAATGTGCCAGTTCTGAGTGGTCAGCTATCCGATGAGAATGGTCAGTTGCTGCTGGACGTGCGCGACAATCGCGATCAACGTATGTTGAGTATTAAACTGGATCCAAGCCTGATGCTGGATATTCAACTGACACAGCGCTTTTTACTCAATACCCCTTCTTATACCGGTAAAGCTGGACTGGATACTTATGTGATTAGTACCCGTCAGCCTTTAATGGGGGGCTTCAACTGATGGCAAGCCCACTTGATTATTTTAAAAATATTGATTTGAAACAGACAGAGCGTATCGCTCCAATTTTACTGTTTCTGCTGATTCTGTATTTATGCTGGAAATTGGCTGCTTTATTCTGGCTTCTGGTGGCTCCACCACAAGCGATGCAGATTGATCAGGTAGAACTGGGGTCACAACAGGCTCAAGTGCCGAACATTAGTGCCTTTTCACTATTTCAGGAAAATACTTACGCAACGAATACTGCTGAAACTGCCAATATTGTCTTGCAGGGGGTTGTGGTAGCGAGCCCAAGCTATAACTCTTCAGCAGTCTTGAAAATTAATGACCAGTCTGACCGTTATCGGGTCGGAGAAGTATTAGGGAATAGCGGTTTTACGCTGGCTGAAGTGTATTGGGACCGGGTGATTTTGCGTAAATCAAGCGGTGCTACCCAAGAAATCCTGTTTAAAGGGTTGGAAAATGGTTTAAACCAGCCAATCGTGCCGGATACCTCAGCAGCATCTTCAAATTCGATGCCTCCGACACATACGGAAAGTGATATGCCCGAACAACCTTCGCCACAGAGTGAAATCAATCGAGCCATCCAGCAGATGCAGGAAAATAAGGACCAGTATTTACAGAATATGGGGGTAAGTGCAGCAGAGGGTGGTTATGAAGTCACTTCACGGACACCGGCTGCACTGCGTAATCGCTTGGGATTAAGACCGGGAGACCGGATTTTGTCTTTGAATGGTCAGACCCTGTCACAAGGACAAACCGAAGCACAGTTACTGGAACAGGCTCGACGTGAAGGTCAGGTCAAACTCGAAATAAAACGTGGTGATCAGGTGATGACCATACAACAGGATTTGAAGTGATGTGTCATCACGCATAGGGTTAGGAAACACAAAAGTTTATGGCTTTATTTAATAATAATCGATCAGCATGGGCATTCTGTGTGGCCGCACCATTGGTTGCTATGGTCAGTACGGCAAGTTATGCGCAAACCTGGAAAATCAATCTTCGGGATGCAGACTTAACCGCATTCATTAATGAAGTGGCGGATATTACCGGTAAAAATTTTGCGGTAGATCCCCGGGTTCGAGGCAATGTCACGGTCATTTCCAACAAGCCACTGAATAAAAATGAAGTTTATGACCTGTTTTTAGGGGTCTTGAATGTCAATGGTGTAGTGGCCATCCCTTCAGGAAATACCATCAAATTGGTTCCAGATAGTAATGTCAAAAGCTCCGGGATTCCTTATGATGCACGTCATCGTGCGACTGGTGACCAGATTGTCACACGTGTGATCTGGCTGGAAAATACCAATCCGAATGACCTGATTCCGGCCCTGCGTCCATTGATGCCACAGTTTGCTCATTTGGCTGCTGTTCCAGGTACCAATGCACTGATTGTGTCGGACAGGGCGACCAATATCTATCAGCTGGAAACCATCATCCGTAATCTGGATGGCACGGGTCAGAATGATATTGAAGCCATTAGTCTGCAATCCAGCCAGGCCGAAGAAATGATCGAGCTGATTGACTCTATGGCAGCAACTGGTGCAGCTAAAGATTTGCGTGGTTCGCGGGTGCGGGTCATGGCAGATGTGCGTACTAACCGGATTCTGATTAAGGGTGATCCGGCGACACGCAAGCGCATTCGTCAGATTATTGAAACGCTGGATGTGCCTGCAGCAGACCGTCTGGGTGGCTTAAAAGTCTTCCGTTTGAAATATGCCAGTGCCAAGAATCTTTCGGAAATTTTGCAGGGATTAGTGACAGGGCAAGCAGTCAATACTGGTTTAGATAATTCTTCTTCTAGTTCGTCTTCATATAATCCGACTAATAACCTGAATAACAACAGTACTACTAACTCAAACAGCTCAACCGCATCCAATATTCAGCTCAATACTGGCATGAAAACCGAGCAAGGCGGGATTAGCAGCTTTAATGCCAATGGCGTCAGTATTATTGCGGATGCCACGCAGAATTCTCTGGTGGTTAAAGCAGACCCGCAACTGATGCGTGAAATCGAATCTGCCATTGATCAGTTAGATGTACGCCGTCAACAGGTTCTGATTGAAGCTGCAATTATTGAAGTAGAAGGGACAGATGCGGATCAGTTGGGTGTGCAATGGGCCCTGGGTGATATCAGCAGCGGAATTGGTCTGATCAATTTTGATAATTTTGGCACCAGCCTGAAAAATATTGCAGCGGGTTATCTTACTGGCGGTGGTACGGGTGCAGCGAGTACCGTAGGCGCAGGCAGTTCGCTAGTGATTGGTGATTATCGTGAAGGCAGTGATGGTTCACGCCGTTTATACGGCGCGATGATTCAGGCCTTAAAAGAAACCACCAAGTCTAATCTGCTGTCTACACCGTCGATTGTGACCATGGACAATGAAGAGGCTTACATCGTTGTCGGTGAAAATGTACCCTTTGTGACAGGTTCAGTTTCTACAGGAGCCGCAGGTGTTGCTAATCCTTATACCACCATTGAGCGTAAAGATGTCGGCGTAACCTTAAAAGTCGTGCCGCACATTGGTGAAGATGGTACGGTACGTCTGGAAGTTGAACAGGAAGTTTCAGATGTAAAAGCCAATAAGGGTCAAGCGCAAGATCTGGTCACTAGCAAACGTGCGATCAAAACCTCGATTCTGGCAGAACATGGACAAACGATCGTATTAGGTGGCTTGATTTCGGACAATACCAGTTATGGACGCCAGGCAGTACCAGGTCTGGGAGCAATTCCAGGGGTGGGACGTTTGTTTCGCTCAGAAGGTAAGTCTAATCAGAAACGTAACTTATTGATCTTTATCCATCCAACGATTGTGGGAGATAGAAATGAAGTGCGTAAACTGACGCAGCAACGTTATGGTCAACTCTATAGCCTGCAATTGGCACTCGATTCAGACGGTAATTTTGCCAAGCTACCGGAAAGTGTTGAAGATGTGTATCAACAGCGTATTCCAGTTTCCAAGACACCACTGACGAATTCGTCCTACCAGAATGTTCCGAGTGCGCCAACGCCGTCAGCCTCAGTAGTGGCTACACCGGTAGCAATTGAGCCGGGGATTCAGCGACAAGTGGTAGAGCAGCCAGTCCAGCAGGTTGAAAAAAGTAGAAATACCGTTACAACAACCACACTTAGACCCAAAAGCTAGACCATTCGCATTTGCATACAGCATGTTATGATAATGTCAAAGAGAATAGAGAAGTAGATTTCATGATTTGGAAAATACAGGCAATTACCGACGATTTGACCGGACAGGAAATAGCGATTGACCGTGACATGCTGGTGGGGCGTCATCAGGCGGCTGATATTGTGCTGCAGGCTGCGGAAATCTCGCGTAAGCATGCTGCTTTTCTACTGAAAGACGATGCACTGTGGGTACAGGATCTAGGCTCATCTAATGGCACTTTCGTGAATGACTTGCGTATTGAGCAGGAAACGCGATTAAAACAAGACGATGTAGTCCAGTTTGCCAGCTTGAAATTTCTGGTTTTTGAACCTGTAGCGCCTGTTGAAGTGGCGCCAGAAGTTGAAGAAACAGCAGAGCAAGTGGTTGAAGAAATCGAAACGGTTGAGAAAACCCCTGCCCAGCAGATGAATGATCAGGGTATTCCAGAATTGAGAGAGCGTGGTGCTTCAGTCAACTTGACCCGTGATGGTATGCCGACCAATGTAGGTATCCCAAAACCTGCGCCTATTGCTGAGGGTGTAGACCTGAGCTCAGTTAAGCCAGAACCAGCCCCAATTCCGGTGGAACAGCCTGTTTCTCGTGTAGAGCAGGAAAAAGAAGCACAGAAAAATGCATCTATTGGACTGATTTCACTGATCGTTCTGATTATTTTGGCGATTATCGCTTGGGTGTTGTTTAAATAAGCCCATGATTGGTTACAATCGAGGCATGCATCACGCATGCCTTTTTTATGGCTGCAAATAAACAAAATGAGGGTCAGGATGTCAATTGCACAACTAGAACAACGTAAGCTGATTTTATTCGATCTGGATGGCACCTTGGTGGATTCAGCCCATGATCTGTATCGGGCCATGAATATGAGCCTGAATGTCTTGCAGCTACCACTGGTGACTGAGGAACAGGTACGGGTCTGGATCGGTAAAGGAACGTCCAAGTTCTGTGAAAGTGTACTCCAACATCTGGTGGGAGAAGTATTACCTGCCCAGCATCAGGAATTACTTACGACGTTCCTGGAAATTTATAATGCCGATCCTTGTGTAGATACCAAGCCATTTGATGGAATTATCGAGTTTCTGGAATGGGGTAAGGCTAATGACAAAAAACTGATCTGTGTGACCAATAAACCAGAAGAACCGGCACGCAGTATTCTGGATATCCTCGAAATGGCGAAATACTTTGATGACACCATTGCTGGTGATCGCTTTGCCGAGCGTAAGCCAGATCCGCGTCAGTTGTTGCATTGTGTGGAACATTATGGTGTGACCAAAGATCAGGTGCTGATGATTGGTGATTCGGTCAATGACATTGAAGCTGCGCGCCGTGCGGGTATAGATTGTATTGTAGTCAGCTATGGCTATAATCATGGTGAAAATATAGCAGACTGTGATCCTCAAGAAATTGTCGATGATCTACGTGAGTTGCTTGCTTAAATAAGGTACGAAGGAAATAAGATGAATAGTTGTAAGGTTTTTCGATGGCGTCGCTCAGTCCAATTCCATTTTCATACTGAGTAACTCCAATTTAAAGAGAAAAACCGAATGACAACGTCAGCTCAATTCCAGCAACTTGCATCTCAAGGCTACAACCTGATTCCTGTATACCGTCAGCGTCTAGCCGATACAGATACTCCTTTATCTATCTTTGCCCGTCTGAAACAACACCAACAGGCTTATCTGTTCGAATCTGTGGAAGGGGGAGAGAACTGGGCGCGCTATTCAATTATCGGTTTGGGTGAATCTACTGTGTTTTCCTGCAATGCAGGTGAACTCACAGTTCAGCATCCAGATGGCTCGATTGAAAAGCAGCATTGCAGCGATCCTTTCCAATATATTCGTGATTTCCAGAAGCAGTTTAAGGTGCCAACCCAGGCAGAGCTGCCAAGTCTGCCAAGCTTCACCGGTGGTCTTGTCGGTTATTTTGGTTATGACTCAGTACGTTATATCGAACCTAAGCTAAAAAATGTGCCTGAAGCCGATCCTGTAGGCTTGCCAGATATCTGGATGATGCTGTCCAAAACCGTCATCGTATTTGATAACCTGAAAGATACTCTGTTCCTGATTGTACATGCCGATGCAACGGATCCGGCAGCTTATGACAAAGCACAGCAGCAGCTGGATGAGCTGGAAAATATTCTGGCCACACCGGTAAGCCTGAAAGCAGAAAAACATACAGCACCGCATTTTGAGTCTTTAACTGGACATGACAACTTTATTGCCTCCATTGAAAAGGTAAAAGAGTACATTCGTGCCGGAGATGTGATGCAGGTCGTGCCAGGTCATCGTATGGTTTCTGATTTCGATGGTGAGCCTTTACAGGTCTATCGCGCATTACGTCACCTTAATCCATCGCCTTATTTGTTCCTGGTACAAGGGCAGACCCTAGAAAACAATACGCCGTTCCATATTGTGGGTTCTTCGCCTGAAATTCTTTCTCGTCTGGAAAATGGCATTGCGACTGTTCGTCCACTGGCGGGTACGCGTCCACGTGGCAAGACCAAAGAAGAAGATCTGGCACTGGAAAAAGATTTGCTGTCTGATGAAAAAGAAATTGCCGAGCACTTAATGCTGATTGACTTGGGCCGAAATGATGTCGGTCGTGTATCCAAAATCGGTAAAGTACAAGTCACTGATCAAATGGTGATCGAACGTTACTCGCATGTGATGCACATTGTGTCGAATGTACAAGGTGAAGTACGTGATGATGTCGATGCACTGGATGTTTTTAAGGCAACTTTCCCTGCGGGAACACTTTCTGGTGCGCCAAAAATTCGTGCCATGGAAATTATTGACGAAGTTGAGCCAGTAAAACGCGGAATTTTTGGCGGCGCTGTCGGTTATTTAGGCTGGCATGGTGAAATGGATATGTCGATTGCCATTCGTACCTGCGTGATTCGTGAAAATAAGGTCTATGTTCAGGCGGGAGCAGGGCTGGTTGCGGACTCAAATCCTGAGTCAGAATGGAATGAAACCCAAATAAAAGCTCGCGCAGTGATCAAAGCGGTTGAATTATCATCAAACGGATTGATTTTGTGAGTTTTTGGCGTTTTTTTTGAAAAAAACACTTGCACGGATTCTAAGTTTTGCTAAACTGCACACCGTTCCGATACGAAACGTACGAAACACTAGGAAACGCCGGCATAGCTCAGTTGGTAGAGCAACTGACTTGTAATCAGTAGGTCCACAGTTCGAATCCGTGTGCCGGCACCATCTTAGAGAGTTTGGAATGCGAAGTAAAGAACGACACTGATGTAAGTGTAAAAAATGGTGAGGTTCCCGAGCGGTCAAAGGGGGCGGACTGTAACTCCGCTACGAAAGTTTCGAAGGTTCGAATCCTTCCCTCACCACCAATTTTAAGACTTCAAAGTGGTAAGTACCAACATCGTGCGGGAGTAGCTCAGTTGGTAGAGCGGCAGCCTTCCAAGCTGCATGTCGCGAGTTCGATCCTCGTCTCCCGCTCCATTGTTTGAAGTACTAATATTTGCTCTTATAGCTCAGTGGTAGAGCACTCCCTTGGTAAGGGAGAGGTCTCGAGTTCAAATCTCGATAAGAGCTCCAGATTACAGTTTGGCAACGTGGTTGCAAAAATATTTCAAAAGCAGGCTATTTAGTCTGCTTTTCAAGTATTTGGTGTTTGGTTTTTTTTAAACGATATGTCGGAGCTGGGTTTTACTCAGAATTGTGTTCGACGTAAACGAGGAAGATTAACATGGCTAAGGCTAAGTTTGAACGTAATAAGCCACACGTTAACGTGGGCACAATCGGTCACGTTGACCATGGTAAAACAACTTTAACAGCTGCGATTGCAACTGTATGTGCTAAAAAATTCGGTGGTGAAGCGAAAGACTACGCTGCAATCGACTCTGCACCAGAAGAAAAAGCACGTGGTATTACAATTAATACTTCACACGTAGAATACGATTCTCCAACTCGTCACTACGCTCACGTAGACTGCCCGGGCCACGCCGATTATGTTAAAAACATGATTACTGGTGCTGCTCAGATGGACGGCGCGATCCTTGTATGTGCTGCGACTGACGGTCCAATGCCACAAACTCGTGAACACATCCTGCTTTCTCGTCAGGTAGGTGTACCTTACATCGTTGTATTCTTGAATAAATGCGACCTTGTAGACGACGAAGAGCTTCTTGAGCTGGTTGAAATGGAAGTTCGTGAACTTCTTTCTACTTACGACTTCCCAGGTGATGACACTCCTGTAATCCGTGGTTCAGCACTTGCTGCACTTAACGGTGAAGCTGGTCAATACGGTGAAGACGCAGTTGTAGCTCTTGTTGAAGCGCTTGACTCTTACATCCCAGAACCAGAACGTGCAATCGACCAAGCATTCTTGATGCCAATCGAAGACGTATTCTCAATTTCTGGTCGTGGTACAGTTGTAACTGGCCGTGTTGAAACTGGTATCATCAAAGTTGGTGAAGAAGTTGAAATCGTGGGTATCAAAGACACAGTTAAGACTACTGTAACTGGCGTTGAAATGTTCCGTAAACTTCTTGATGAAGGTCGTGCTGGTGAGAACTGTGGTATCTTGCTTCGTGGTACTAAACGTGAAGACGTACAACGTGGTCAAGTACTTGCTAAACCAGGTTCTATCAAACCGCACACTAAATTCGATGCAGAAGTATACGTACTTTCTAAAGACGAAGGTGGTCGTCACACTCCATTCCTTAACGGTTACCGTCCACAGTTCTACTTCCGTACAACTGACGTAACTGGCGCGATTTCTTTGAAAGAAGGCGTTGAAATGGTTATGCCTGGTGACAACGTAGAAATGTCAGTAGAACTAATCCACCCAATCGCAATGGACCCAGGTCTACGTTTTGCGATCCGTGAAGGTGGTCGTACAGTTGGTGCTGGTGTAGTTGCTAAAGTAACTGCATAATCATAGAATAGAAAATAAGCTGGAGTTTCGGCTCCAGTTTATCTACAGGCCAGTAGTTCAATTGGTAGAGCGTCGGTCTCCAAAACCGAATGTTGGGGGTTCGAGTCCCTCCTGGCCTGCCAAGTTTTTTTCAAAAGACGCTTGATGTCGGCAAAACTGGTCATATAATAAGTCGCGAAACCTACGACGAGTACAAAAATGTCGAATGATAAATCACGCGACGCATTAAGCGAAGCGGCAATTCCTCAAAGAAATAATCCTGCTGTAGATGTAAGTTCTAGTTCTCCATTAGACATTGTTCTATGGGTTATCGCCTTGATTTTATTGGTCGGTGCTATGATGGTAAACCAATACTTACCTGCATACTGGGCGCCTGCGAATGATATTTGGGTGCGCGTTGGGGTAATTTTGGCTTGTATCGTTGTGGCATTCGGTTTATTATACGCCACCCATCAAGGCAAAGGCTTTGTTCGTCTTCTTAAGGATGCACGAATCGAGTTACGTCGAGTGACCTGGCCTACCAAACAAGAGACTATGACCACATCTTGGCAAGTCCTTGCTGTTGTAGTGATAGCAGCCATTGTTCTATGGTGCTTTGACTATGTTTTAGGCTGGTTAATGAAGTTTATTATCGGGTAAGAGAGCTATGAAACGTTGGTACATTATTCATGCCTATTCAGGTTATGAAAAACAAGTGATGCGTTCGCTTAATGATCGAATCCAGCGTAGCGCTGTTGCCGATAGCTTTGGTGAAGTCCTTGTTCCTACCGAAGAAGTGGTAGAAATGAAGGATGGCAAGAAGCGTAAATCAGAGCGTAAGTTCTTTCCTGGCTATGTATTAGTTGAAATGGAAATGAACGATGACACTTGGCATATTGTTAAAGAATGTCCAAAAGTGCTTGGCTTTATTGGTGGTACGGCTGAAAAACCGGCTCCAATTACGCAAAAAGAAGCTGATGCAATCCTTGCACGTGTACGCAATACTGGTGAAGCACCGCGTCCTAAGACCATGTTTGAACCAGGCGAAGAATTACTCGTAATTGACGGTCCATTCACTGACTTTAAAGGTGTGGTGGAAGAAGTGCTTTACGACAAGTCGCGCTTAACGCTGACGATTAATGTATTTAACCGACCAACTCAGGTTGAACTGGAATTTCGCCAAGTCGAAAAAACAGTTTAATTTGTTCGGGTTGAAAACGCCTGATTTGCGTGCAAATCAGGCATTGTTGTTGTAACGGTATCGTTACTTGAAATCATTGGGGAGCCTAGCGGCGTTTGCACCCAGAGGTAATTTGAAATGGCTAAGAAGATTGACGGCTATATCAAGCTGCAAGTTCCAGCTGGTAAAGCGAATCCATCTCCACCGATTGGTCCTGCACTAGGTCAACGTGGTGTTAACATCATGGCATTCTGTAAAGAATTCAATGCTGCTACACAAAAAGTTGAAGCTGGTCTGCCAATTCCAGTCGTGATCACTGTGTACAACGACAAGTCGTTCACATTTATCATGAAAACTCCACCTGCTGCTGTTCTTCTTAAGAAAGCTGCTGGTATCCAAAAGGGTTCTTCTGTACCTAACAAAACTAAAGTTGGTAAGTTGACTCGTGCTCAATTGGAAGAAATCGCGACTACTAAAGAACCAGATTTAACTGGTGCTGATTTAGACGCGCGTGTACGTACCATCGCTGGTTCTGCACGTTCTATGGGCTTGGAAGTGGAGCTATAAGACATGGCAAAGTTAACTAAACGTCAAAAAGCCATTGCTGCTGCTGTAGAAGCACAGAAAGTTTACACTTTAGAAGAAGCTGTAGAAGTTCTTACTAGCCTTCCAGCTGCGAAATTCAAAGAATCTTTGGACATCGCTGTAAACCTGGGTGTTGACCCTCGTAAATCTGATCAGGTTGTTCGTGGCGCGACTACTCTTCCTGCAGGTACTGGTAAAACTGTACGCGTAGCTGTATTTGCTCAAGGCGCTGCTGCTGAAGCTGCGAAAGAAGCTGGTGCAGACGTTGTTGGTTTCGACGATCTTGCTGAAAGCATCCAAGGCGGAAACCTTGACTTCGACGTAGTGATTGCTGCTCCTGATGCAATGCGCGTTGTTGGTAAACTGGGTACGATTCTTGGTCCACGTGGCTTAATGCCAAACCCTAAAGTGGGTACTGTAACTCCTGACGTTGCGACTGCAGTTAAAAATGCAAAAGCTGGTCAAGCACGTTACCGTGTAGACAAAGCGGGTATTATCCACGCTGCGATCGGTCAAGTAGGTTTCTCTGCTGAAGCTGTTCGTCAAAACGTTGAAGCTCTTGTAGCTGACCTTAAGAAAGCAAAACCTGCTACTTCTAAAGGTGTTTACATCCAAAAGATCACTCTAAGCTCTACTATGGGTCCTGGTCTGATCGTTGATGTAGCAAACGTTTCTAAATAAGTTTTAAACTTATACAGAATTTTAAAGCCCTGAGTAAAAATCAAAGCGCTGCTTTGATTTTTACGCAAGAAACGCTCCGTCTCTTGCGAACTTAGGCAGACTTTGAATTGATAAATGTAAATTTATCAGCGTCAAAGACCTCAGGCGAGGGGAGTTTTATGCTTCTTTCTTAATATTCCAGCCTGCGTAGACGCGGTGGTGTGATTTGTTCATCCTCCGCGTGTGATTTCAGAGATGAATTCACGAATTGGGAGTGTGCTTGTATCAGGCACATAAATCACCGTTAGGAGGTTTTACAATGGCTCTTCTTATTGAAGGCAAAAAACAGATCGTAGCTGAAGTAAGTGAAATTGCTTCTACTGCATTTGCCGCTGTTGTTGCTGACTACCAAGGTTTAACAGTTGAGCAATTAACTGCTCTTCGTGTTGAAGCTCGTAAACTAGGTGTTAAAACACGTATCGTGCGTAACACTCTGGCTAAACGCGCTCTTCAAGATACTCAATTCAATATCTTGAACGACAGCCTTGTTGGCCCAACAATCTTAGCTTTCTCGACTTCTGAAGACGACATGGGTGCAGCTGCACGCTTGTTCGAAGAATTCGCAAAAACTAACAAAGCATTCGAACTTAAAGCTGCTGCATTTGATGGCAAAGTTTACGAAGGTGCTGAAGTTAGCGTAATTGCGAACCTTCCGAACCAAGAAAAAGCGCTTACTATGCTTGCAAACGTTCTTCAAGCTCCTATTTCGAAATTGGGTCGCCTTATTACTGCGCTCAAAGAGAAAAACGAGTCAGAAGCAGCTTAAGCTTAAATTTATTTCCACACCATTCAATTTCCATTTGGAGTTATTCTCATGGCTTTAACTAACGAAGAAATCCTAAACGCAGTTGCAGAAAAAACTGTTCTTGAACTTGTTGAACTAATCTCTGCTTTCGAAGAGAAATTCAACGTATCTGCTGCTGCTGTTGCTGTTGCTGCTGCTCCTGGCGCTGCTGCTGCTGCTGAAGAACAATCAGAATTCAACGTTGAGTTGACTTCTTTCGGTGCTAACAAAGTTGCTGTAATTAAAGCAGTTCGTGAAGCTACTGGTCTTGGCTTGAAAGAAGCTAAAGACATGGTTGAAGGCGCACCTACAGTTCTTAAAGAAGGCGTTTCTAAAGAAGAAGGCGAAGAGCTTAAGAAAAAACTTGAAGAAGCTGGTGCTACAGTTACTCTTAAGTAATTTCTTAAAGGAGCCGGTTTTTTATAATCGGCTCCAAAAATTGGCTGATGGCTCTTGGGTCATCAGCCTTTTTGCGTTACAATAATCGGCTCGATTTTTGTTTGCATGATATAAAATTCATACAAATTAAAAATAAACATAATGAACAAACGCTTACCAATATTTTTCATTAAAAAAATATTGTTAAGCGTTTTAATACCACTAAAAATTGCAGCATTTGTAAAGAGTGGTGGCCATATCGGCCAGCGTAATTCCTTCTGAGCCCGTTCTGCAGGCGGGCTTGGTTTACACTTTCCGAGGACTCCAGATGGCATACTCATATACCGAAAAGAAACGGATCCGTAAGAATTTTGGTAAATTGCCTAGCGTCATGGATGCTCCGTACCTGCTCGCGATTCAAGTCGACTCGTACAGAACATTCTTACAAGATGGCAAATCACCAAAAAACCGCGAAGATATCGGTCTCCAAGCCGCATTTCGTTCAGTTTTTCCTATTGAAAGTTATTCTGGCAATGCTGCTTTAGAATTCGTTGAGTATAGTCTTGGTAAGCCTGAGTTTGATGTACGCGAATGTATCCTTCGTGGCTCAACTTATGCAGCACCAATGCGCGTAAAAATTCGTTTGATCCTGAAAGATCGCGAAACTAAATCAATCAAAGACGTACGTGAACAAGAAGTCTACATGGGCGAAATGCCGCTTATGACAGACAACGGTACTTTCGTGATTAACGGTACCGAGCGTGTAATCGTATCGCAATTGCACCGTTCACCGGGCGTATTCTTTGACCACGATAAAGGCAAGACTCACTCAAGCGGTAAAGTCCTTTATTCAGCTCGTATCATTCCTTACCGTGGTTCATGGTTAGACTTTGAATTCGATGCCAAAGACCTGGTCTACGTACGTATTGACCGTCGTCGTAAATTGCTTGCGACTGTAGTGCTTCGTGCGTTGGGTTATGCCAACGAACAAATTCTCGACATGTTCTACGAGAAAGTACCTGTGTATCTGGACATGGGTAGCTACCAGATTGACCTTGTTCCAGAGCGCCTGCGCGGCGAAATGGCGCAATTCGATATTGCTGACAAAGACGGCAAAGTCATTGTTGAACAAGGTAAACGTATTAACGCACGTCATGTACGTCAAATGGAAGCATCTGGTCTTGAGAAGCTTTCTGTTCCTGATGAGTACCTGTACGAACGTATCACTGCTGAAGACATCCCACTGAAAGATGGTGATGTGATTGCAGCCAATACTGTTCTAAGCCATGAAATCATGGTGAAAATTGCAGAAGGCGGTGTGAAACAGTTCAATATCCTGTTCACTAACGATATTGACCGTGGTCCGTTCATTGCGGATACATTACGTGCTGATACCACAGTAAGCCGTGATGAAGCGCTTGTAGAAATCTACAAAGTCATGCGTCCAGGTGAGCCACCAACAAAAGAAGCTGCTGAAAATCTGTTCAACAACCTGTTCTTCTCTTCTGAGCGTTATGACCTGTCTCCAGTGGGTCGTATGAAGTTCAACCGTCGTTTGGGTCGTCCTTACGAAGTGGGTACTGACCAGAAGTCACGCGAAGTTGAAGGCATTCTCTCGAACGAAGATATCACTGATGTATTAAAAACATTAGTAGAAATCCGTAACGGTAAAGGTGAAGTCGACGATATCGACCACTTGGGTAACCGTCGTGTTCGTTCTGTGGGTGAAATGACCGAGAACCAATTCCGTGTAGGTCTGGTTCGCGTAGAGCGTGCGGTTAAAGAACGTCTGTCTCAAGCTGAAACGGATAACCTGTCTCCGCAAGACCTGATCAATGCGAAGCCAGTAGCTGCTGCAATCAAAGAATTCTTTGGTTCAAGCCAGTTGTCTCAGTTCATGGACCAAAACAACCCGTTGTCTGAAATTACACACAAACGTCGTGTATCAGCACTGGGGCCTGGTGGTTTGACTCGTGAACGTGCGGGCTTCGAAGTACGTGACGTACATCAAACTCATTACGGTCGTGTATGTCCAATTGAGACTCCTGAGGGTCCAAACATTGGTTTGATCAACTCGCTGTCTGTTTATGCGAAATGTAACAACTTCGGTTTCCTAGAAACTCCATACCGTAAAGTGGTTGATGGTCGCGTAACTGATGACGTTGAATACCTGTCTGCGATTGAAGAAGTAGGTACTGTGATTGCACAGGCCGACTCTGCAGTAGATAAAGATGGCAACCTGTCTGAAGAATTCGTTTCTGTACGTCACCAAGGTGAATTCGTACGTATGCCTCCTGAAAAAGTGACGCATATGGACGTATCTGCTCAGCAGGTTGTATCTGTAGCAGCATCACTAATTCCGTTCCTTGAGCACGATGACGCCAACCGTGCATTGATGGGTTCGAACATGCAACGTCAGGCTGTTCCTACGTTAATTGCTGATAAACCACTGGTTGGTACCGGTATGGAAGCGAACGTAGCACATGACTCTGGTGTATGTGTAATCGCGAAACGTGGTGGTCGTATTGAATTTGTTGACGCTTCGCGTGTTGTAATTCGTGTCAACGAAGACGAAATGGTTGCAGGCGAAGCAGGTGTAGATATCTATAACCTGATCAAATACACACGTTCTAACCAGAACACTTGTATCAACCAGAAAGTTCTTGTGAACCTGGGCGATAAAGTAGGTCGTGGTGACGTTCTGGCTGACGGTCCATCAACTGATGGCGGTGAGCTTGCGCTTGGTCAAAACATGCGTGTAGCGTTCATGACCTGGAATGGTTACAACTACGAAGACTCGATCTTATTATCTGAGCGTGTTCTTCAAGAAGACCGTTTAACGTCTATTCACATCCAGGAACTTTCATGTGTTGCACGTGATACCAAATTGGGTGCTGAAGAAATTACTGCCGATATTCCGAACGTGGGTGAAGCAGCGCTTTCTAAACTGGACGAATCAGGTATCGTTTACATCGGTGCTGAAGTGACTGCGGGTGACATCCTGGTAGGTAAGGTAACGCCTAAAGGTGAAACTCAGTTAACTCCTGAAGAAAAACTGCTTCGTGCAATCTTCGGTGAAAAAGCGGCTGACGTAAAAGATTCTTCTTTACGTGTTCCATCGGGTACTAAAGGTACTGTGATCGACGTTCAAGTGTTTACACGTGACGGTCTTGAAAAAGACGAACGTGCTCAAGCAATTGAAAAAGCTCAGCTTGATGCTTACCGTAAAGACTTGAAAGAAGAGTACAAAATCTTCGAAGAAGCAGCACGTGAACGTATTGTACGTCTGTTGAAAGGTCAAGAATCTAACGGTGGCGGTACTACTAAACGCGGTGACAAACTGTCTGAAGAACTGTTATCTGGTTTAGAGCTTGTTGATCTGCTTGATATCCAACCAAGTGATGAAGCAATTGCTGAACGTTTAACTCAAATTCAAGTGTTCCTGAAAGAGAAGAGTCTTGAAATTGATGAGAAATTTGCTGAGAAAAAACGCAAACTTTCTACAGGTGACGAACTGACAACTGGCGTATTGAAAGTTGTTAAGGTTTACCTGGCAGTTAAACGTCGTATCCAGCCTGGTGATAAGATGGCGGGTCGTCACGGGAACAAGGGTGTAGTTTCTAACATCCTGCCTGTTGAGGACATGCCGCACGATGCCAATGGTGTACCAGTAGATATCGTACTGAACCCGCTCGGTGTACCATCACGTATGAACGTGGGTCAGATTCTGGAAACTCACTTGGGTATGGCTGCTAAAGGTCTTGGCGATCAAATCGACAAGATGCTGAAAGAACAGCGTACAGTTCTTGAACTGCGTGATTTCCTAGACAAGATTTATAATAAGGTTGGCGGTCAGCAAGAAGATCTTGACAGCCTGACTGATGAAGAAATCTTGAAACTGTCTGGTAACCTGCGTAAAGGTGTTCCTCTGGCAACTCCAGTATTTGACGGTGCTGAAGAAGGTCAGATCAAAGAATTACTTGAGCTTGCTGGCTTGTCACGTACGGGTCAAACCGTATTGTATGATGGCCGTACTGGTGAACGTTTCGACCGTCCTGTAACTGTAGGTTACATGTACATGCTGAAGCTGAACCACTTGGTTGACGACAAGATGCATGCGCGTTCTACTGGTTCTTACTCTCTAGTAACGCAACAGCCGCTGGGTGGTAAAGCACAATTCGGTGGTCAGCGTTTCGGTGAGATGGAAGTCTGGGCACTGGAAGCATACGGTGCAGCATATACGCTTCAAGAAATGCTTACTGTGAAGTCGGATGACGTTGAAGGCCGTACCCGTATCTATAAGAACATTGTAGATGGTAACCATTATATGGACCCAGGTATGCCTGAATCGTTCAACGTATTGACCAAAGAGATCCGTTCTTTAGGTATCAACATTGAACTGAAAAATGGTGACTAATTAATCCCCCCGGCCCCCTTTTTCAAAGGGGGAGTTCCTTTCTTTAGTAAAGAGGGGTTAGGGGAGATTCCAAATTTCAGTTAAAAAACAATATTTGTGACCCAGTCGGGAAGTGAAAATCTCCCCGACACACGGAGAAAAAAATTGAAAGACTTGCTCGATATCATGCGCAAAAAGACGGATTCCGACGGTCATGCTCCAGTAGAGTTTGATCGCATCCGTATTGGTCTTGCGTCACCAGAAATGATTAAGTCGTGGTCTCATGGTGAAGTTAAAAAGCCAGAAACCATTAACTACCGTACGTTCAAACCAGAACGTGACGGTTTATTCTGTGCCAAAATCTTTGGTCCAGTAAAAGATTACGAATGCTTGTGTGGTAAATACAAGCGTATGAAATACAAAGGCGTCATTTGTGAAAAATGTGGCGTTGAAGTAACAACTGCGAAAGTTCGTCGTGAGCGTATGGGTCACATCGAGCTTGCGTCTCCAGTTGCGCACATCTGGTTCCTGAAATCACTGCCTAGCCGTATCGGTCTTTTATTAGACATGACGCTACGTGATATCGAACGCGTATTGTATTTCGAATCTTATGTTGTCACTGACCCAGGTATGACTCCATTTGAGAAATACCAACTTCTTAACGATGAAGAATATTTCAATGCGTTAGAAGAACACGGTGACGAATTCACCGCGAAAATGGGTGCAGAAGCAGTTCAAGACTTGCTTAAAGATATCGATCTTGAAGCTGAAATTGCGCGTCTACGTGAAGAAATTCCAAATACAACTTCAGAAACTAAGCTTAAAAAAGCCTCTAAGCGTCTGAAATTGATGGAAGCATTTAACGATTCGAACAACAAGCCAGAATGGATGGTGATGAACGTACTTCCAGTACTTCCACCAGATCTTCGTCCGCTTGTACCACTTGAAGGTGGTCGTTTCGCGACTTCTGACCTGAACGACCTTTACCGTCGTGTGATCAACCGTAACAACCGTTTAAAACGTCTTCTTGATCTTGCGGCTCCAGACATCATCGTACGTAACGAAAAACGTATGTTGCAGGAATCTGTAGATGCATTGCTGGATAACGGTCGTCGTGGTCGTGCGATTACTGGTTCTAACAAACGTCCGCTTAAATCTTTGGCAGATATGATCAAAGGTAAACAAGGTCGTTTCCGTCAAAACTTATTGGGTAAACGTGTCGATTACTCTGGTCGTTCGGTAATTACCGTAGGTCCAAGCCTGCGTTTACACCAATGTGGTCTTCCTAAGAAAATGGCGCTTGAACTGTTCAAGCCATTCATCTTTGCGAAACTGCAAGCATCTGGTCAGGCTACAACCATTAAAGCTGCGAAGAAAATGGTTGAGCGTGAAACTCCAGAAGTTTGGGACGTTCTAGCATCAGTCATTCGTCAGCATCCAGTGATGTTGAACCGTGCGCCGACGCTTCACCGTCTAGGTCTTCAAGCATTTGAACCTATCCTGATTGAAGGTAAAGCGATCCGTCTTCACCCACTCGTATGTGCTGCGTTCAACGCCGACTTCGATGGTGACCAAATGGCGGTACACGTACCATTAACACTTGAAGCTCAGTTAGAAGCTCGTGCGTTAATGATGTCGACCAACAACATTCTGTCTCCAGCGAACGGTGAGCCAATCATCGTACCGTCTCAGGACGTTGTCTTGGGTCTTTACTACATCACTCGTGATGCGGTAAATGCCAAAGGTGAAGGCATGGTGTTCGCAGATACTGACGAAGTAAACCGTGCGCTTGCGACTGGTCAGGTGGATATGCACGCTCGCGTGAAAGCACGTGTACACCAAACCGTGATCAACGAAAACGGCGAACGTGAACAGCAAACGATTATCGTAGATACGACTCCTGGTCGCTGTCTGCTTTGGGAAGTTGTGCCTGAAGGTATGGACTTCCAGCAGATTAACGTTGAGATGACCAAAAAGAACATCTCTAAGTTAATCAACTCTTGCTACCGTAAACTGGGTCTGAAAGACACTGTTATCTTCGCTGACCAATTGATGTACCTTGGCTTCCGTCAAGCGACTCGTTCTGGTGTTTCTGTTGGTATGGAAGACATGGTCATTCCACCACAAAAACAAGCGATTATCGGGAAAGCAGAAGCTGAAGTTCGTGAAATCGAACAACAGTTCGAACAAGGTTTCGTAACTGCCGGCGAACGTTATAACAAAGTGGTCGATATCTGGGCGCGTACTAACGACCAGGTAGCGAAAGCGATGATGGACAACTTGTCATTCACGACTGTTAAGAACAAACAGGGTGAAGACGAGAAACAGAAATCATTCAACAGCATTTACATGATGTCTGACTCTGGTGCCCGTGGTTCCGCAGCTCAGATTCGTCAGTTGGCTGGTATGCGTGGTCTGATGGCGAAACCGGATGGTTCGATCATTGAGACTCCAATTAAAGCGAACTTCCGTGAAGGTTTGACAGTACTTCAGTACTTCATTTCAACACACGGTGCGCGTAAAGGTTTGGCCGATACAGCACTGAAAACAGCGAACTCTGGTTACCTGACTCGTCGTCTAGTAGACGTTGCGCAAGACTTGGTCATCACTGAGCCGGATTGTGGTACGTTGTCTGGTCTTGTCATGACTCCGTTCATTCAAGGCGGTGACGTGATCGAGAACCTGGGTACTCGAGTACTAGGTCGTGTAGTAGCTGAAGATGTGAAACGTGCGGGTACTGAAGAAGTTATTCTGCCGCGTAACACATTGATCGACGAAAAACTTGCAAACTACCTGGAAGAGCAAGGTGTCGACGAAGTTAAAGTACGTTCAGTGGTATCTTGTGAATCTACTTTCGGTGTTTGTGCGAAATGTTATGGTCGTGACCTTGCACGCGGTCACTTGGTAAACCCAGGTGAATCTGTGGGTGTTATGGCTGCTCAGTCAATTGGTGAGCCGGGTACACAGTTAACCATGCGTACGTTCCACGTAGGTGGTGCTGCGAGCCGAACTTCTGCTGCAAACAGCGTACAAGTTCGTAATAAAGGTACTGTACGTTTCCACAACGTGAAAACTGTACAACATGCCAAAGGTCACTTGGTATCAACTTCACGTTCAGGTGAAATCGGTATTGCAGATGACTTAGGTCGTGAACGTGAACGTTACAAACTGCCATACGGTGCGTCTATCTTGCTGAAAGATAGCGAAGCTGTAGAAGCAGGCGGTATCGTAGCGACTTGGGATCCGCATACACATCCACTTGTAACAGAAGTAGCTGGTAAAGTTCGCTTCAGCCAAATCGCTGATGGTGTAACTGCAACATCGAAAACTGATGATGCAACTGGTATGACCACTGTTGAAATCTTGCCTGTAACAGCACGTCCTGCTTCTGGTAAAGATTTACGTCCAGCTGTTGTGCTTGACACAGTAGATGGCGGCGAACAGTTCTACTTCTTGCCACAAAACACCATTCTTTCTGTCCGTGATGGCGAAACTATTGGTGTGGGTGACGTAATTGGTCGTGTACCACAAGAATCTTCACGTACTCGTGATATTACCGGTGGTCTGCCACGTGTTGCTGACTTGTTCGAAGCGCGTAAACCGAAAGAACACGCAATCCTTGCAGAAGTGTCAGGTGTTGTAAGCTTCGGTAAAGAGACCAAAGGTAAAAACCGTCTGGTGATTACTCCGGATGATGGTTCTGAGATCTACGAAGAACTGATTCCGAAATGGCGTACCATTAACGTGTTCGAAGGTGAACATGTGAACCGTGGTGAAACCATTTCTGATGGTCCACAGAACCCGCATGACATCTTACGTCTGAAAGGTGAAGTGGCGTTGACCAACTACATCGTGAACGAAGTTCAGGACGTTTACCGTCTGCAAGGTGTAAAAATCAACGACAAGCATATTGAAGTGATCGTACGTCAGATGCTGCGTAAAGTGGACATCACTGACGGTGGCGATACAAGCTTCATCAAAGGTGAACAAGTGGATTACATCCGTGTAATGCAAGAGAACCAAGCTGTTCTTGCGCAGAACAAGTTCCCTGCGAAGTTTGAACGTCAATTGATGGGTATTACCAAAGCCTCGCTTTCTACTGACTCGTTCATCTCTGCTGCATCGTTCCAGGAAACCACTCGTGTGTTAACTGAAGCGGCTGTAACAGGTAAAGAAGATGATCTACGCGGTCTGAAAGAAAACGTAGTTGTAGGTCGTCTGATCCCAGCGGGTACAGGTCTGGCTTACCACTTAGAGCGTCGTCGTCAAGAAGCAGAAGCTGCAGAATTTGAACTGCACAATGACTTCTCTGATGTAGACCAAGCGTTGAGCCAAGCATTCAGCGATGAATTTAACGGTCTGTAATTAGCCGCTAAATCATTTTAAAAAGCCACCTTCGGGTGGCTTTTTTATTTCCCAAATTATTCATATTTATATCGCTAGAAAAGGTCAAATGATCTGGAAGTTACTTATCCTAAATATAGAGAAATCATCAATAAAACATGATCTTTCATGCGCTCTTTACAAAATAAATCATGAGGGTTTCAAGATTTAACATCTTGTTATGAATCGCTCCTTAAAATCAGGTTAATCTTAAGTCAAAGCACGAAGGAAGGCCAAGATCATGAAAAAGTTAATGAGCGTAATGGCTGTTGCAACTATCTCCATTTTTATGTTGGCAGGCTGTGAAAATATGTCTGCTAAAGATCAGCGTATTGGCGCAGCTGCGCTTGGTGGTGCAGTGGGTGGTGGTGTAGGTAACAGAGTGGGTGGTGGTGTTGGTGCAGCAGTTGGCGGTGGTGCCGGTGCAGCAGTCGGCAGTAAAGCTCAAGGCGGTTCAAACCGTAATGCGACCTATAGCGGTGTCGGCGGTGCTGTAGGTTCTGCTGTGGGTAAAAGCATCTTTGGCGGTACAGGTGGTGCTGCAATTGGTGGTGCCATCGGTGGTGGTGCTGGTGCAGCGATCGAACAGAACAACCGTCGTCGTTAATCGACAGAGCTATCTTCCAGATCGATTTAAAAGCGCCTCCATGGCGCTTTTAGTTTATTCATATTTTGTTATTCAGCCTCTCGAGGCTTGCCTTTGCTCTGTTTAAGGCGGATATAAACGGTCTTTTGTACCTCAGCGATACGCACACCGGAATCATCATAAATATTGAGCTGATATTGGCGATAAACCGGACTATGGTCAGCTGCCAGTTTTTTCACTGTTTGCACTTCCTGCCTAGAAATCCGGATGTCCGCATAGACCGTTCCACGTCCTGGCGCTAGAAACTGAATGGTAGAGCTTTTATCCCAGACAATGTATTTCGGACCCAGATGGTGCATCAGTAATAACATATAAAACGGATCGACCATGGAATACAGGCTGCCACCAAAATGTACTCCGACAATATTCTGATTCTTGCGAGTCAGTGGCATTTTCACGCGAACGTGATAATTGGTAAAGTCCATTTCATCAATGACAATGCCTGCTCCACGATAAGGGGCATAGCGATTCAGGATAAATTTGGATAATAAAGGCAGTTGCTGAATTTTTCGTAATAGGCTCATGCGGATATTCTTTTTTCTGGTCTTGTATGCATACTAGAACAACAAAAATAAGCTGGCATTGATAAATCGTGCCTATTTCAACAATAAAAGAGTCAATCAGCGAATAAGGATACATCTATGCAAAAACATAGCTTGTGGGTAGATACCAGCGATCATCAACGTCTCTATGTGAAAACCTGGGGCGAGCCTGAGCGACCGGCTTTGGTGCCGGTTCATGGTTATCCTGACCATCAGGATGTCTGGCAAGCGGTGATTTCTCACCTCGTTCAGGATTATTTTGTGGTGACCTATGATGTGCGCGGAGCAGGAGACTCCAGCGTTCCCAAAAAAATTAAGGACTATCGTTTGGAACGTCTGTGTGCAGATTTAGAGCAAGTGGTTGATCAGGTCCTGCCGGGACGAGCTTTCCACCTCGCGGCTCATGACTGGGGTTCAATCCAGGCTTGGGAAGCAGCCACCGAACCTAAATTTAAAGGTCGGATTTTGTCTTTTAGCACCATGTCAGGTCCATGTCTGGATCATGCTGCTTTCTGGATGCGTGAACAGTTTAAACAGCATAAGGCCAAGTTTTTTAAACAGATGACCCAATCCTGGTATATCGCGGTATTCCAGTTGCCTTTTATAGCGCCTACAGCATGGAATTTCTTTAATGCAGAACGTTGGGGCAAAATGATCAGTCAGCTGGAACAGCAGGAAAATCTGCCGCTAAACCAGAATATTGTGAAAGACGGCAAATATGGCGTCAATCTGTATAGGGCGAACTTTTTGCCGCGTTTATCTCGGCTTAGACAGCGTTTTGCGGTCTGTCCGGTACAGGCAATTGTGCTCAAGAAGGACCAGTTTGTTGGCCCGGATCTGATTGATGAAATGCCAAAATGGGTAGAAGATTTTTCCCGGGTAGAATTGAATGCCAATCACTGGGCAATTTTGAGCCAACCGGAACAGGTGGCTCATCTGATTCATAATTTTATTCAGCAAAAATTAACAGCGGCCACTTGATACGGAGATTGGGAATGTGACTCGGCAAGGGATAAGTGGAAGAATTTTTATCCGGATTTTCTGATAAAATAGCCGTTTTCTCTCATTCCCAATTCATTATGTTCGCAATTCTTGCTGCTATTGGAGTCATGTTTGGACTCTCATTGGCACGTGTACCTGTGGTTTTTGCCCTGGTCATTGGTGCTGTTACGGGTGGTTTGCTGGCAGGTCTTGGCCTCCAGGGAACTTTAGACGCATTTAACAATGGTCTGGGTGGTGGCGCTAAAATTGCCTTGGCTTATGGCATCCTGGGTGCCTTTGCTTTGGCCTTGGCACGTTCCGGTCTGCCTGACTTGCTGGCCTATAAAATGATTACTACCTTAAAAGGTGAGGCATCAGAAAAGGCACAGAACAAGGTTAAATATCTGATCTTCTGTACCGTGGCATTGGCTGCCGTTTTCTCGCAAAACGTGATTCCGGTACACATCGCCTTTATTCCGGTTCTGATTCCACCGTTATTGCTAGTATTTAACCATCTGAAGCTGGATCGCCGTTTGGTGGCCTGTCTGCTGACCTTTGGTTTGGTGGGAACATATATGCTGGTTCCAGTCGGTTTTGGTGCCATCTTCCTGAACGATATTTTGGGCCATAACATCAATACCTTTGGTAAGCCCTATGGCTTTGAGATTACTTATGACCAGATTCCCGCTGCGATGGCGATTCCGGTCTCAGGTATGTTCGTGGGTTTGCTGGTAGCTATGTTTATCAGTTATCGTAAGCCGCGTCTGTATAAAGATATCCATGTGGAACAGCAGCAAAGTATCTCTGCGGAACTGGGTGTGGAACAAAAATCAGCAAAGCCACAAATTGCTAAATTTACTATCTGGATGGCAGCGGTTGCTGTCTTTGCAACCCTTGCAGTACAGCTCTATTCAGATTCGATGATTCTTGCCGGTCTGGTCGGTGTAGCGATCTTAAGCTGTGCCGGAATCTTTAAATGGAAAGAAGCAGACGATGTGATCATTACCGGTATGCGTATGATGGCCCTGGTTGGTTTTATTATGATTGCCGCGCAAGGTTTTGCTGCCGTAATTGAAGCGACTAATCAGGTACCAGCCTTAGTCGAAGCTTCGGTGAACTGGATTGGCGATAGCCAGGCACTGGCTGCTTTCCTGATGTTGTTGATTGGTCTGTTAATTACATTAGGGATCGGTTCATCATTCTCGACTGTTCCAATTCTGGCGATTATTTATGTACCGCTCTGTATTCAATTTGGTTTTAGTCCTGCGGCAACTATTGCGATCATCGGGACTGCGGCTGCTTTGGGCGATGCCGGTTCTCCAGCATCAGATTCAACCCTAGGCCCAACATCCGGTCTGAATATGGATGGTCAGCATGACCATATGAAGGATAGTGTGGTTCCAACCTTCATTCATTTTAATATTCCACTTATGATTTTTGGCTGGATTGCAGCCATGGTTCTGTAAGTCAATTTTAATCTGCTCTGATATAAACCGGAGCAGATTTGCCTAGATTTAAAATAAATTATAAGATGTATTTAAAATATATATTTAAATATAAAATTAATATAAACCTGATTATTTTACTCTGAATATTGTTATATTAACCCGATTAATTTGCTGGGTATTTAAAACCAACCAATATAGTCAATTTAAAATAAATTTTTAATAATTACATATACTTAAATAATAAATAAAATTTAGTTTTATAATCTCTATTGCATATTAATTTAAGCCATGTTTATTATTAATTAAGAAATATTTTCTTAATAATTATTCTTCCCTTGGGGTATTTTAAAATGTTAAAGCAAGTAGCTCTAATTGCATTAATGGGTCTTTCAGCATCTGCGATGGCAGGTCAATGGCAAGTGAAAGTGGGGGCTTCTGTATTAGCACCTACTCAGGAAACTGACCTGATTCCTGGTGTAGTTGAAGATGCTAAAGCAAGTAGCGAACTCAATTTTACTCCTTCAGTCGAATATTTCTTCAATGACAACATTTCAGCCGAATTATTATTGGCTACCCCATTTAAACATGATGTTGAGATGGCGGGTGATGTGAAAATTGCATCATTAAAACATCTACCACCAACAATCACAGCCAAATATAATTTTAAAAATTCAAGCCGCTTTACTCCATATATCGGTGTAGGTGCTACAGTATTCATTCCATGGGATGAAGAATTTAGCCAAACTGCAAAAGACGCATTAGGTGTAGCAAAGCTTGATGCAGATGTTGCTTATGGGGTAGCTGGCCAAGTCGGTTTTAACTTCCAGCCAGCGGATGCAAAAAACTGGGGTGTCTTTGTTGATGCACGTTATGCAGACTTAGATACAGATCTGGAAGCAAAGGCTGCTGATGGGACAAAAATTAATTTAGGTGAATTTGGAATCGATCCTTGGGTTTATACGATCGGTTATAGCTATAAATTCTAAGCTCCAATTTTTGGGTTTACTTTTTCCAAAAGCTTCATCAAGAATGGGGCTTTTTTCAAAATAACAACGATTTATAACGTATTGAAATTGAGCAGATTGGCAATACTCAAATATATTAAAACGAATAAAGTAAATATTAATTGAATACGACTTAATAATAAGGAAGATCAAAGCATGAGTTTTTTGTCGAAGAGTCTTTTGATCTTCAGCACGCTGTTTATTTCACAGAGTTATGCTGCCAGTTTTAATTGTCAGAAAGCGACAACTGCGACTGAGAAAACAATTTGTGAACATCGTTTGCTGAATGATGCTGATGTCAAAATGAGTACCAGCTATAACATCTTGCGCCGTATGGTGCCGATGGGAACACGTTCGGTGATTCAACGCGATCAGGTGAAATGGCTGCAATTTCGTGACCGCTGCCAGGAATCCGTATCCTGCTTGAGTCAGGTTTATAACATGCGTCAGCAGCAGCTGGATCTGCATTTCGATCGTATCTATAAACTGGGGCCTTATTAAGTCTTGTCCATCCCATCAATTAAACTGATAAAAATGAAAGCCATAAAAATATTTTTTGCGAAAAAATTATTTTGAGGCTATTGAAAATTATTGAACTCACTCCATTCATATAGGCAGCAGTTAACATCTGTATCTAAAATAATAGGAGTGATTCATGAACGATTTGAGCGTACAAAAACACAGTTTCCAGGCTGAGGTAGCACAGTTACTGCACCTCGTGACCCATTCGCTTTATTCAAATCCTGAAATTTTCCTGCGTGAATTAATTTCTAATGCTTCAGATGCTTGTGACAAATTACGTTTTGAAGGCATTAATCATCCTGAATATTATGAAAATGATCCTGACCTCCGCGTTCGTGTCAGCCTCGATCCAGAAAATAAAACTATTACCATCTCAGATAACGGGATCGGTTTAAGCCAGCAAGAAGCCATTGAAAATCTGGGGACGATTGCCAAATCAGGGACCAAAGACTTTATGTCAAAACTGACGGGTGATCAGAAAGCTGATGCGCAGCTGATTGGTCAGTTTGGTGTCGGTTTCTACTCAGGCTTTATTGTGGCTGACAAAATTACCGTAGAATCACGCCGTGCCGGTACGGATGCCTCAGAAGGGGTACGCTGGATCAGTGGCGGTACCGGTGAATTCGAAGTTGAACAGATCACCAAAGAAGGCCGTGGTACCGATATTATTCTGCATCTGCGTGAAGATGCGTTAGATTATCTGCAAAGCTATAAAGTCAAACAGATCATCAATAAATATTCAGATCACATCAGCCTGCCTATCCAGATGCAAAAAGAAGTCTGGCAGGAAGAAGAAGCTGCTGAAGGTGAAACACCAAAAGGCGGTCAATATGTGAAGACCGATGAGTGGGAAGCGATTAACTCAGCCAGCGCACTGTGGACTCGGAATAAATCTGAGATTACTGAAGAGCAATATACCGAATTCTATAAGAACTTGACTCATGATTTTGCTGCACCATTGGCTTGGGCGCATAACCGTGTTGAAGGTAGTACTGAATATACCCAACTGCTTTATATCCCAAGCAAGGCGCCACAGGATATTTTCACCCGTGAAGCCAAAGCCGGCATCAAGCTCTATGTGAAACGTGTCTTCATTATGGATGATGCGGATAACCTGATTCCAAACTATCTGCGCTTTGTACAGGGCGTGGTGGACAGTGCCGATCTGCCATTAAACGTGAGCCGTGAATTGCTACAGGAAAGCCGTGATGTGAAAACCATCCGTGAAGGCAATACCCGCCGTATTCTGACCACTTTGGATAATCTGGCAAAATCTGAAGATGAAAAAGATCAGGAAAACTTCAAAACTTTCTACCGCGAATTTGGTGCAGTGCTGAAAGAAGGTCTGGGTGAAGATTTCGGTAATCGCGAACGTATCTTGAAACTGCTGCGCTATGCAACTTCAACGAATGATGAAGTAAGCACTTCATTGGCGGACTATAAAGCACGCATGAAAGAAGGCCAGAAAGCGATTTACTACATTACTGCTGAAAGCCTGAATGCTGCGAAAAACTCACCGCAACTGGAAGTGTTCAAGAAAAAAGGCATTGAAGTATTGCTGATGTCAGAGCGTGTTGATGAATGGGCAATGAACTTTGTGCATGAGTTTGATGGTACGCCATTGCAAAATGTTTCTAAGGGTGCAGTCGATCTAGGTGATCTGCAAGATGCGGAAGAGAAGAAAGCACTTGAAGCTGCTGCTGAACAGTTCAAACCTGTGGTTGAAAAGCTGACAGATTCTTTGAAAGATAAAACTAAAGAAGTACGTGTAACGACTCGTCTGGTTGATTCACCAGCCTGTCTGGTCACAGGGGAAGGAGAGCTTTCTCCACAACTGATCCGTATGTTGAAAGATGCAGGTCAGCCTGTACCGGATGTGAAGCCGATTCTGGAGATTAACCCGGAACATCCATTGGTGAAAAAACTCGAAGGTTCTGCTCAGTTTGATGATCTGGCCAATGTAATCTTTGATCAGGCAATGATTGCAGAAGGTGGTCTACCAGAAAATCCGGCTGAGTATGTAAAACGTATTAACAGTCTATTATTGGGTTAATTTTTTATACTTCAAAAATCCCTCTACGGAGGGATTTTTTATGTTCTGAATCTAGTGTTTAAAACTTCAATTTTTCCTTAATGATTTAAAAAAGCGATAGCTAGAATAAAAAAATACCTTTAAGTTTTAAATCTATAAAATAGATAATAATTAAAATATTAATTTATAATAACGATTATTAAGTTAAGAGAATTCTCCCATGAAAAAATCACTGATGATGAGTCTGAGTACAATCATTCTGATGTCAATGAGCGCAGCCACAATGGCTGATACTGAGTCCAAAAAAGTGACTCGCAGTGATCGTATTAGTTTTCAGGCACCAATGAAAAAAGAAGCACCAAAAGTAAAACGAATTCAGCGTACAGACCGCGCAGTATGGAATATGCCACAGATGGAACAACCTTCTTTGCAGCAAAAACGTGTGATTCGTAGTGATCGTATTGCTTTTACAACGGTTGAGCACCGCCAATAAAAACTCATTGGATTCAGACATTAAAAAGCCCATATTTTATGGGCTTTTATAGTTTCGGATTTGTTCAAATTTAGAAAATGGCCTCAAGACGTACCATCGCACCGAGATAATGGCTGCGGTCCAGTCGGTCATCATTCAGATAGTTCAGGTCGCCTTGCACAAAGAACCATTCACGTAAGAAAGGCTGTCTCCAGGACACATAAGGTCCCCAGCGATTTAAGCGTAAATCTTTATCATCCAGATAGCCGCCCGTATAGATACCATAGTTAAAGCGGTTGCCCTGGAAAAATTGATGCTGTCTGAAGGTATAGTTATCCCAAGTCAGATCGTCTTCCTGCTCATCTGCATAGGTCAAACTTAACTGATTGGAAAAAAAGGCCTCATTGGGACGGGCATGGATCAGTTCTAGGTTGGTCCGCAAATAATTTTCACTCTGCAAGCCATAGCGATAAATCTGTTCGGCATGAAAAGAGAAGTCATTCTGCATCGCCCAGTCTTTACTGATTTTGGCCCGTACATAGATATCATCCCCAGAACGTACCCCCAGATCCAGATCGCTATCGAAAGGTAGACCTTTCGAAAATTCTGACCAGCGGAGTGCAAACGAGCTGTTGTTCTCGCGGGTACGGCGAATATCCAGATTTTTATCCCGGGCATTGCCAGGATTTTCATTGGTAATCGCGACATTGGTGTCCAGTTCGTTATCCAGACTGTCATCACCAAAGACCAGACTTAACTTTTGTTCCAAGGTTGGAAGCTTGATTTTTCCTCGAATCCTCGGCTTGATTTCATAGTTTTCATATTTGTCCCAGCTATTATCCAAGATGATTCGCAAAGTCGCTGTTGCTGGCTCATCCGGGTTGGTCTGGCCAAACCAGTTATCAATCTTATGTGCGGTGCGGTCTGCCCATTCACGGATTCTTTTCTGCTTTTTGTCAGCCCAAGATTTATCTTCTGTTTCCTCAGTAGTGGGCACCATCGCTTCGTCTGACTGTTCAGGTAAAATCGTGGGCGTGGCATCGATCAAGCGTGGAATCTGATCTAAAATACCTGTACCTGTACCTGTACCTGTACCTGTACCTGTACCTGTACCTGTAGGCTGTTCTGTTTCTATAGGTTCTGTAGGAGATACTTCTGCCCAAATTGGGCTACTACTTAATCCCACGCCAAATGATAGCAATAAGATTCGAGTAATTTGGTTTATTCGCATGAGTTGATTCTTGCTCTTATCGTATTTTATTTACTGCGCTAGTTTTCTAAAAAATAAGGGAAAAAAGCAAGGATAAACTACATAACTACATCAATTATTTAATGATTTGTGCCTGAATTGCCATATAAAGATCTAAAACCTGTACCGGCTGTGACAATCCTAAAACAATTTGATGAATTTTTTGCCAATTCAAATCCTTATCACGCTTGAATATTAAATAAGGATAAGCGATTTCCTGATTGGACAATGCCAGGCGGCGTTCCCCATGAATCACCCGAATTTTCTGATGTTCCTGTAGTAATAGAATTGGAGTGGAAAAATCAGCGGGTGCTTCCTCAAAATTGATAAATTTCCTTTGATGAATACGCCGAGCCGGAATATAGGCATAGCTTTCCTCAGGCATCCAGACCGTTTCGGCGTGTTGCAGATACATTTCACTGAAAAGGTCTATCTGATCAAGGCAGGCACCTAAAGCTGCCCATGATATGGATTTTATCTCTATACAACGCCATCCACGCTGTATGCCCCAGTGCTGGATACATGAATTGGCCTGCAAGAGACTCGGTGCACCCAAGAGCATCAGATATTTCAAACCTTGCCCTTGCTGATCGGTCTGCATGGCAAGATAAACAGGGCGTGCCTGCCAGTAGTCTTCCTCAGCATAATATAGCGCCATTTCCAGATCAGCCGGTTGGGAGGTAGCCGGTTGC
This sequence comes from Acinetobacter sp. TW_SC_4, assembly GCF_054861205.1. NCBI lineage: Bacteria > Pseudomonadati > Pseudomonadota > Gammaproteobacteria > Moraxellales > Moraxellaceae > Acinetobacter > Acinetobacter sp. TW_SC_4. The sequence continues at coordinate 2,918,594 of NZ_CM142174.1, read as the reverse complement.
AATTCTAGGGCACAGAGACGCCGTATAGTCGCTCCAGCATGTTCTAATGGATGCAGCAGGGCAGAGAATTCACCTAGCTCTATAGATTCAGGGAAAGTAATATTTTCATCTATTATCAAAATAGAGGATGAACTATTCGTATTGTCTATTTCTATAGGCAGTTCAGCTGTTTTGGCTTCTTCTGTTTCGCTAGTTGCTCTGTCTAAATCAGGTTTAATTGTTTCAGATAGTTGAGGTACAGTGATCTTGGTCTGAATCTGCAAACTGCCCTGATGATAGCGCGCGATTTCCAGGGTAAGCGTATCGAATTCGGCATCCTGAACAGATAAAGCCGGAATATCCAGTTGGGGATCGAGAGGAAAATATGCGCCTTGTTGCTGTTGCTGCAAAAGCCAGTTGTGGGAATTTACTAATTCATCCCATTCACTATGTAAAAAATCAGATTGCTTTACAGGACCCAGCCAGATTTGCCAGCCTTGTTGTGGCTGATGCAAAAAGGCCCAGCCTGTTTCTCTATGCATAGTCAGTGCCTGTTGCAGCTGGACAGGATTCTTAAAATAACCGCGATAACAGTGATGAAACTCGGTGCTCGCCGCAAACTGATGTGCTGCCAGCTCAGGCTGGACACGGGATTTAAAACTTAAAATCTGATTTTTAAAAACAGGTTCATCACAGAGATGAAAAATATCCTGGAGTCGTTTTTTGGATCGAGCGGCTTCATATAAACTGAGGGATTTATGTTCTAGTTGCTGCCCTAATTCATTTAATTCTTTAATTAATTTTGCTTTTTCTAAAGCATTCATTTTAGCTCTCTAGATATATTTGAGTGCTTTATCCAGTGACTTGGCCATGATTATATTTACTGCAAGTTCTACCAGTTTGTATTCGGTAGAGTTGGGATCTGGATAACGCTCAGCCATTTCAATCAAAAAATCTACAGAAATTGCCTGCGGAGAAATTTTTCCCTGTATTAATGCTTGAAGCTGGTTCATAACAAAAAAGTCTGAAATCCATAAAAGATCAGGTTCTGATTATAAGCATCTGATTGACAAAATGCTTGATTATTTTGAGTATTTTTTAAGCGAATTTGGTAGTTGTTTTTCAATAAAAAGTTAATGAAATCAAAATAAAGTAAAAAATAATGAGGTTTTTAATGCTCTTTAAATAGAAGAATAAGTTAAATTTTCGAAGCCCTGAAATAAAAACAGGCTGAATAATTCAGCCTGCTGGGAGATTTTGCTTAAAGACTTAAGCCGCTTTTGCAGTTTCTGCAGTTGCAGTATCTGTTGCTACAGTTTCAACTGGTGCTTTGCTTACAGGGAAATCTGGAAGATAAACCACTTGAGCCATTTGTGCTGAAGCTTGTAGAGAAAAAGCCATCACAGTTGCTGCGCATAAAAATTTAACAGTTTTCATAACATGACCTTTTGATATCTGGGTGTTCAAGAGTTTGAACAAGAAAAAAGTTAGTCCTAAATCACGTGAAAAATAATATCAAATGGCAATTAATAAAAAATGATCAAATCGGCAAGAAAAGCAACTAAATTTAGATAAAATACTCTATAAAACAATATCTTAGAGTATTTGCTCTAGACGGTTTTAGGTTGTTTTTTATACATTTTTTAGATGTTTTAGAAGTTTTTAAGTAAACATTTATTTGTTGATTATTTAAAACTAGAGATCTAGATTTAAATTTTTTTAAAGCAGTAAGGGTAGATTAGTATTTGTTCATTCCCTGTAAGTTTTTGCTATCGCTTGTTTGCTAAGAGCTGTAGAGAAATTTAAATCAACTAAGATGAATGTTTCTATCTTCACAGAGTGAGTGTTAAATCATGGCAATTGCAAAAGTGGTAGAAGTCAATTCAAGCAGTAGTAAAAGCTTTGAGGATGCAATTCAGACTGGCATCGCGAAAGTCACAGAGACGATTAAAAATGTTCAAGGTGCTTGGATCAATGAACAGAAGGTCGTCATTAATGACAATAAAATTACCGAATATCGTGTCAATCTAAAGATTAGTTTTCTGGTTGAATAGTTCATATCATTCATAAAAAATCCCCATCTTGAATGGGGATTTTTTGATTTGATTTAATTTTTATTCAGGCTTTGCCGGAACATCACAAGCATCTGTAGAACACTGATCAGCTGTTGGCTGTTCCTGTGGCTCCTCTAAAGCTTTTTCAAGAACTTGCAAGAAAACTTCCTTCGGCTGAGCACCTGCCAAAGCAATGCGTTGATCAAATACAAAGAACGGAACACCGGTAACTTTGAGCTGGTCACGCGCTACTTCCTGGTCAAATTTAACAAAGTCCGCAAATTCATCCGAGTCGAGTAAATCATCTACTTCAACCGGGTTCAGGCCAATACGCGCTGCGACATCTTCCAGCGTTTCACGTTCACCAATTGGCAGGCCTTGCGTCATATAGCTGTAGAAAAAGGCTTCCTGAGCTTCATTGCCTAGACCTTTGCTTTGTGCCAGGTGAATGATACGATGCGCATTCAAGGTATTACCAGAGTTGGCACCTTCCCAGTTAAATTCAATGCCTTCCTGTTTAGCCATGGCTGCAATATTGCGCTGCATGTCTTCAACTTCTGCCACTGAACGGCCATATTTTTGTGCCAAACGTTCAGAGTTGGAAACTTCCTGACGGACCGGTGCTTCAGGATCTAGCTGAAAACTATGCCAATGGACTTCAAGCTCAATCTCACTTTCCTTTGCAGCAGCTTCTAAACGTTTTTTACCAATATAGCAAAAAGGGCAGACCACATCTGACCAAATATCTACGCGCATGTCATGTCTCTAATCTTTGTCTTGGTAGAAGTATGAGGGTGAAGAACTGGAATTTAAAGCCCTGCATCCAGACTAAGTGCAGTTTAATCATTCAAAATATTTAAGAAGTTAAGCAGATCAGATTTTTATAGATGGATTTGTCCTCGCTAATTTATTATTTTTCCCATAAAAAAACGCCCCGTAGGGCGTTTTCTGAATCGGTCAATTAAGCAGTTTTGACTGCAGCTTCTACTGCAAGCATATGACCATTTTCTTCAAAGTTAGAGTGCCAAGATAATGCTTCACGAAGCAGGTGAGGTGTATGGCCACCTTTCGCACATGCACGGTCGAAGTAGTCATTCAATGCATCACGGTACATTGGGTGTGCACAGTTATCGATGATCGCACGAGCACGTTCACGTGGCGCCAGACCACGAAGATCTGCCAGACCTTGTTCAGTTACCAGAATATCTACATCATGTTCAGCATGGTCTACGTGAGACGCGAATGGTACTACTGAAGAGATGTCGCCACCTTTCGCAATTGATTTGGTCACGAAGATTGCCAAGTGCGCATTACGTGCGAAGTCACCTGAACCACCGATACCGTTCATCATTTTAGTACCACAAACGTGAGTTGAGTTCACGTTACCGTAAATATCAAACTCAAGTGCAGTGTTGATGCCGATAATACCTAAACGGCGTACCAGTTCAGGATGGTTTGAAATTTCCTGTGGACGTAATACTAGTTTGTCTTTGTATTGTTCAAGGTTGTTAAATACTTTTTCGCCATATTTAGCAGAAAGGGTAATTGAAGAACCTGAAGCAAACTTCATTTTACCGGCGTCGATCAATTCAAACGTACAGTCTTGTAGTACTTCTGAGTACATGATCAGGTCTTCGAAGTTTGAATCTTTCAGACCGGTCAATACGGCGTTTGCAATTGAACCGATCCCTGCTTGAAGAGGTCCCAAGTTTTTCGGTAGACGGTCTTCAGCCACTTCTTTTTCAAAGAAAGCGATCAAATGATTAGCAATGCTTTGCGTCTCATCATCTGGTGCGGTTACAGTAGATGGAGAGTCATGCAATTCGCTGTTAAATACGATACCGACAATTTTAGATGGATCGATATTGATCGCATGCGTACCGATACGCTCATCCACTTGAGTCAATGGAATCGCTTGACGCGTTGGACGATATGTCGGGATGTAGATATCGTGCAAGCCTTCAAATGCCGGGCTTAAATTCGTGTTGATTTCAACAATCACTTTCTCTGCAAAAATTGCAAAACTTGCAGAGTTACCTACAGAAGTTGTTGGAATGATGCCGCCATCTTCAGTGATCGCAACTGCTTCAATTACCGCTACATCAGGTTTTTTCAACTGCTGGTTACGCATCTGTTCAACTGTTTCAGACAAATGCTGATCGATGAACATCACTTCGCCTTTATTGATCGCTTTACGTAAAGTGTTATCGACCTGGAACGGTAAACGGCGTGCCAATACGCCTGCTTCAGTGAGTTGCTTGTCCAAATCGTTACCGAGTGATGCACCTGTGATCAACGTGATTTTCAATGGATTTGCTTTTGCGCGTTGTACTAAAGCTAAAGGAACCGCCTTCGCTTCACCAGCGCGAGTAAAGCCACTCATACCCACAGTCATACCATCTTCGATGAATTCAGCAGCTTGTTCAGGGCTGATGACTTTGTTGTGTAGGGAGGCTAAACGGATACGATCTAAAGACATTTCAACTCTCATAAATTCTTAAATAATGATACGGATTGTACCGATCAAAAAATGTATTTTGCATAGGTGTTAGGCTAAGGTCTAATTTTTTAGCTAAATGTAGGTATAATGAAAAATGATGTTTTTTAAATAATTGAATTATTGAAAATTAAAATGAATTGTATAGAAATACTAAAAAGTCGTTTGATTCTTTTGTGATCACTTACTTAGAAGTGATCAGTGAGCGTTTGACGAATTTTATCCAAGGTGGTTGGGGCAGTAGATGCCTCTGAATCTGCTGTTTTCAGGGGTAAGGCAATAATGGCTTCTAGACCGCCTTCAGGCCGATTCTGGATATGCAGCTCACCTGAGTGAATATCTACAATACGTTTGACAATGGCCAGACCCAGACCACTGCCTTGTACGGTACGCGCAGAATTTCCACGAACAAAGGGTTGCATCAGCGCTTCAATCTGGTCTTCTGGAATCCCTTCACCATGATCGGCCACACTGATCATCAGTTTATGGTCCTGCACATAGGCAGCAAGCTCAATCGGTTCCGCACCATAGCGTTTAGAGTTGTTGATCAGGTTACCAATCAGGCGTTTCAGCGACATACTGCGTACTTCAACCAGTGGTATCTCTTGAGGTGTAAAGCGAATATCGAGTGGCTTAAACTGCTTGACCAGTTCCTGCAACAGTACATTGACATTGGTTTCTTGCAGCTCTTCATCGGAGCCATCCCGCATATAGGAAATGAACTGGTTCAGAATGGCATCCATATCCTCGACGTCATAAATCAGCCCTTCTTTGAGAAAGTCTTCATCCGGCATCATTTCTGCGCTCAGACGGATACGGGTCAACGGTGTACGCAGGTCATGTGAAATCCCCGCGAGCATGATTCGACGATCACGCTCGGTTTGATCCAAGGTATAAATCATCTGGTTAAAGGCATGATTCACCTGACGGATTTCCAGCGGACCATGATTGGTATCCAGATAAGGAGCGGAACCATTTTTACTATAGCTGTTCGCTGCATTCTGCAAGCGGCGTAAAGGACGGTTCAGCTGACGCACCAGGGTCAGAATAATAATACCGGCAATGAGTGGTGTACCAAGCAGCCAGCCTAGAATCAGTTCAGGGCTATAGTTGGCATAGGTCTTAAGAGGTTCACGTACCCAGTTGCCATTCATTTCAGGGGTTTGGATCCAGATGCGTGGACTTGGCTTGAACTGGAAATAAACGGTTGCCTGTTCGATTCTTAATTCTTTGGCCAGTTTGGTTTCAATCTGGTTGGTAAAGAATTCGGCAATAACCTTGTCTTTTACATTGGGATATTCAGCCGGATTGGTGACATATTCGATTCCGATCCGGTTTTTGAGCCAGCTATCAATATCGACTTCCTGTTCCTTGTGATAAAGACGCAGGTCCGGATTGTTGAGAATCTCCAGCTCCATGGCCAGATAACGCGCGTGTTGCTGAATTTCGGGTAGATAAAGCGTACGCCAGAAAAACCAGATTGACATGAACAGGCTGAAACAGACCACAAAGACCACCAGTACAGTGGTTCGCATTGCTGCAGAGCGCGGTTTGATTTTGTCCAGAAAGCGTTCCCAGGGGGTACGTTTTTTTTCTGAGTAGCTGACAAAATCGGTAAATTTTTGTGGGTCGATGGGGTCGAGTTTCACTGAGCAATCCTGTGCTATGACTTCAGCAAATTATTATAAGTTGATTAAAAGGCCTTATCACACCGGAGTCAAACCATCTGTAATTTAGATATAGGTTAAAACCTTTGGTTCGACCTACTTTTGTTTCGGCAAAAGTAGGCAAAACCATTTTCATTTGTAAAACTCGTCAAATTGCGGCAAGTAATCAATTTATCGCAGAAACATTAGAGATGAATACCTCCTGCCTCAGACAATTGCGAATGAATTTGTCACGTAATTCAAAACTAGATTTATAGACGGACGAATATTTTACTTTCTTCTAATAAGAAAATTATTCAGCACCATCTGGAACAAACACATAACCGACACCCCAAACGGTTTGAATATAACGCGCACGGGCAGGGTTTTCTTCAATCAGTCGACGTAAGCGTGATACCTGAACGTCAATTGAACGTTCCATCGCACCCCATTCACGGCCACGTGCCAGATTCATCAGCTTGTCACGAGTTAAAGGTTCACGTGGATGTTGGACTAAGGCTTTCAATACGGCAAATTCACCGGTAGTTAAGGTGACGACCTGTCCTTCACGAGTCAGAGTACGAGTGGACAGATCCAGTGACCATGGGCCAAAGGATACCACTTCCATTTGCTGGCTAGGAGCGCCTGGAACTTCACGGACTTGACGACGCAAAACTGCACGAATACGTGCTAGCAATTCATTTGGATTAAATGGTTTAGGCAGGTAATCATCTGCACCAGCTTCCAGACCTGCAATACGATCTGAATCGCTACCACGTGCGGTGAGCATAATGATTGGAATATCAATATTCGATTGGCGTAGGCGACGACAGATGCTGAGGCCATCTTCTACAGGCAACATAAAATCGAGCACAATCAGAGAAAACAGTTCCCGCTGTAATAATCGATCCATCTGGGTGGCATCGTGCGCAGTTTTAACGACGAAGCCTTTATCTTCAAGGAAACGTTGTAACAGGGTACGCAGACGCACATCATCATCGACAACCAGGATGCGCTCGACCCGGTCGGTTTCGGTATGTACAGCATCGGGTTTTTCAGCAGGTACCACTAAACTCATGAGGTGCTCCTTTATTCTTTATTGTCGTCATAAACAAAAAATGAAATATGCTTTGAGTATACGATTCATTACTATTAATTGACTATGCTCTAAAGCATCAAATATTGCAGTTAAAATCAAGACATAGATACCAAATATATACATCTATATGCGAAAAAAATCGTCCCGGAACAAGAATAAAATGCAAAGTTCATGCAAACTTTAGTGGAAAAACTGGAAAACGATCGTATACGGTTATCTGAAGCTTATATAAATTAATAAAAACAATGGTGGATTTTATAGACCTGGTCTTTATAATCATGCCATTTAGTACTTATCCTTGTGGGATCAAACACGATGACTGACTTAGTTCAGCAGTTGGCAAAAGAACTTGCCGTACGTCCAAATCAAGTAGAAGCTGCCATCAAACTGATTGATGAGGGTGCCAGCGTTCCTTTCATTGCACGTTACCGTAAAGAAGTAACGCAGGGCTTAGACGATACGCAACTACGCCAGCTCGATACACGTTTATCGTATTTGCGTGATTTGTATGAACGCCGTGAAAAGGTGATCGAATCACTAAAAGAACAAAATAAATTATCTGATGATTTATTGGCACGGGTGAATGCGGCAGAAACTAAAAATGCCCTAGAAGAAATTTACGCACCATACCGTCCAAAACGTACCAGCAAATCGTTTAAAGCGAAAGAAGCCGGTTTAGGTCCGATTGCAGAAAAAATCTTTACTGAAGCCATGGAGCCAGCAGAAGCTTTGGCGGGCTTTAGCCATGAAGATTATCCAGATCAGGAAAGCCAGCTCGATGCGATCCAGCACATCCTGATTGATGACTGGGCACAGAATATTGCGTTGACCACTGAACTTAAAGCAATGTTTGCTAAAACTGCTGTGCTGAAAAGTCTGGTCGCTAGCGAAGAGAAAAAAGAAGTTGGTAAAAAATTCCGTGATTACTTCGATTTCTCTGAAAATCTGAACAAGGTACCTTCACACCGCTTATTGGCAATGCTACGTGGCCGCCAGGAAAATGTACTGGGCCTTAAAGTAGATGGTGAAGATGATGCACCATTGGCACGTATTGAAACTGAATACAACCTGGATACCATTCAGCCGCAATCCCGTCAGGATTTCTTAAAGCAAACTGCGAAACTGTTCTGGCTTGGTAAAGTTCGTCCAACGATCGAACATTCATTATTGACTGAAAAACGTCTGGCTGCTGAAGCTGAAGCAATGCAGGTCTTTGCTGAAAACCTGCGTCATTTACTGCTTTCTGCGCCTGCAGGTGCCCGTACAACTCTGGGTGTAGACCCTGGCATCCGTACCGGCGTGAAACTGGCGGTGGTGAATGAGTCTGGTGATGTACTGGCACATAGCACCATTTACCCGTTTGCACCGAAAGATGATAAAGAAGTTTCACTGACTGAATTAGCACGTCTTTGCCGCGAATTCAATGTTGACCTGATTGCAATCGGTAATGGTACGGCAAGCCGTGAAACTGAAGCATTGGTTGCTGAAATGATGGCTGCAAATAGCGATCTGAAATTGACTCGTGTTTCTGTTTCAGAAGCGGGTGCTTCTGTTTACTCAGCATCTGAACTGGCTTCTCAGGAATTGCCTGAACTGGATGTATCGATCCGTGGTGCAGTATCAATTGCACGCCGTCTGCAAGATCCATTAGCTGAACTGGTGAAAATCGATCCTAAATCCATTGGTGTAGGTCAGTACCAGCATGATGTAAACCAGACCGGTCTGGCAAAAACTCTTGAAGCAGTGGTTGAAGACTGTGTGAACTCGGTCGGTGTGGATGTAAATACTGCATCTGCTGCGATTTTGGGTTATATCGCAGGTCTGAACAAATCAATCGCGCAGCAAATCGTGGACTTCCGTAAAGAAAATGGCCGTTTTGACAATCGTCAGGATCTGAAAAAAGTGCCACGTCTAGGCGAACGTACTTTTGAACAGGCGGCTGGTTTCTTGCGTATCCAGCAAGGTTCAGAACCATTAGATGCTTCTGCAGTTCACCCTGAGTCTTATCCACTGGTATCTAAAATTGTTGAAGCAAAAGCAACGACTGTTAAAGACATCATTGGCAATACTGAAATCATTCGCCAGGTCAATGCAGAAGAATTTGTGGATGATAAATTTGGTTTGCCAACCGTTCAGGACGTTTTGGCTGAACTGGAAAAACCAGGCCGTGACCCGCGTCCAGAATTCCGTACCGCAAAATTCCGTGATGATATTACTGAAGTGGCTCAATTGACTGAAGGCATGCAGCTGGAAGGTGTAGTCACCAATGTGACTAACTTCGGTGCTTTCGTGGATGTCGGTGTACATCAGGATGGCTTGGTACATATTTCTGAATTAGCCAATGAATTTGTGGCTGATCCGCATAAAGTGGTGAAACCAGGTCAAATCGTACAAGTTCGTGTACTGAACGTCGATGTTGAACGTAACCGTGTCAATCTGTCGATGCGTCCTGAAGGTTCCGAAGCGCCAGTGAAAGCACCACGTCAACCACGCCGTGACAATGAGCAACGCGGTGAGCGCAAGCCACAAGGTAAACGTCCACAGCATGCGCGTCCGCAAGGTGATCGTCCGCATGGCAAGAAACCTCAAGCGGCTAAACCACAAGAAAATAAAATTGGTGGTTTAGGGGCATTGTTATTGCAAGCAGGAATTAAAGGTTCGAAATAAACTGATGAGTTTGTTTGAGAAGTAATTTAATATAAAAAGAGCCGAAAGGCTCTTTTTATATTTTGGGGTGGTTTGTGAATAAAAAGCTTAATGTTATAGTAAATTTTCATCGTTATAGAGCAGAAATAAAAAATTTATTACAACAAAACCTTGAGAGTGCTGAAAAAGTAGATTTTAATATTTTTTTATTAGATATTGATAAATTGTTAATTGATATAAGAAATGAAAAGCAGTCTCTTAAAAAAGGTCTTTATGATCAAAAAAATGATGATTTTTATAAAAATATAGATTTTTTATATAATGAAGAAGATATTGATAATAATACTATAAAAAAGGAAAATCATTTAAAGTTTTGTTAGTTACAAGAAAAATACTTTAAAAATATTAGAAGTATTGTTTTAATATATAGGGTGTTGGAACTCAAAATAAAGAATGAAATCAATGAAGATGAGTTTTTTAATATAATTAATAAAATAGATTTTAGAAGTGGAGTTTATTTTTATAATTTAACTTATTATCTATATTTAATAAATTTCTACTCAATAAGATTTAATGATTTAGATTTTATTGAAAAGATTTTTTCCGATTTTCTAAATTAGACTTCTTGCGTTAGTCAAAATTTAAACAGCCCAAAGCTACATTTTATAAGGTTTTAGCCAATTCAAAAATTAGGTAAAACGATACTTTCGCAAGAGATCTATTATAAAGTTTTAAATATATCTACACACTTTAGTGATGATTATTTTAAAGTATATTACTTCCCGGATAGATTTTATGATCAGAACTTCACCTCTATACTGTTAAATTATAATGAAAATTTAAACAATAGGGTGAGAGTTAGAAAAGACTTAGATTTTGTTCTTTTTTTAAAAAATGTTGCTAATATAAAAATGCTAGATCTTCAAAATCATGTTATTGAAATGCTAACTAATCTTTTAGTTGATTTTGATAGTGAACATGAAAGAAAAGTTGCACATTATACTAATTTTAGTGTTGCTCAATTGCTAGGAACAAATAAAACTAAATTTAGACTAAACTCAACTGACTTTATGAATGATCCATCTGAAGGGAATATTTTATTTGAATACTTGCATCTTAATAAAATTGAATATGATTCACATAATAAAACTTTTTTAAGTTGTTTTACTTTTAATCATAATAGTTTAAATCAATTCAGGTTATATGGTCTGCAGGATAATAAACCGTGTACAGGTGTAAGTTTAGTTTATAACTCAAATTTTTTCTTTAATACCGATACTATAATTATTGATTCTATTAACGAAAATAACTTAGATTCTGTAAATAAAGAAGATTTTAAAAATGGTCTTAAAATTCCTTTATTTCGCTGTGTATATTTAGATTCTTTTACTGGATATTTTGAGGTTGCTAAGAGAAATAAATTTACTTTTTTTCAAGAGATTCAAGATAAATCTTTAAGTGTCAAAAGCTGGGAAGACTATACGAGAAAAATGTCGGGTATCGAAGAAAAAGTAAATAATTCAATGGGTTTTATATTGGTTACATTAAGTGCTATAAAAGGTGAAAATCATAATCTAAAAGTAGATGATCTAAAATCAGCTAATAAAATTATTTCACCTATAAGTTTTCTTTTTAAACATTTTGCATTTCAAGAAGAACAAGAATGTAGAATGGTTGTAATAGATAAAATTGAAAGCGATCATGTAATTTTAGATGAAAATGATAAAACTAAGTCGTATATCGAATATAGTCAGCCCACTAATAGAGATATAAGAAATATTTATATTGGACTTGCGTCTTCATATAAAATGTCTGATTTATTGAAAAAAATGAAAGATTCAGGAGTAAAAAAACTACCCAAAACAATTATCTCTGAAAATCCATATCGTATTTAAATAAAAAACCTCCCGATGGGGAGGTTTTTTATTGGATATTTATGAGTTAATTATCGGAACAATCCAGCTGGTAATAATCAATAAAATACCCAGATGTCCCAGTTTACGTGTCACATAAACCAGTTTAGACGGTGGCTGTTCCAGCTGTTTGGCATACTCTTCCATGGTGATGCCTTGTTTACCTTTACTGGTATATAAAAACACACCCAAATCCAGACAGATCAGAATGGTGCCAATATCTGCCACCAGTTCCATCAGCTCAAATTGCTGGGTATAGAGCGACATGCTAACGCTATAAATCAGATAAAGTCCAAAGGCTATACATGCATATTGCAGGATCACTAAAAATTTCTGCATAAATTTCAACAGTTCAAAAAATTAAGGCAATTATACAAACAATTCGGACAGTCTGCGCCCATTACAAGCTTTGCATCACATCGGCAAAATTCTGCTTCTCGACCAGCTCCAGAAATTCATCTCCCAGGCGCTGACTTTCAGCAATACATTGCTTCCAGAGCTGAATCCGCTGGGCTTGATCCAAACCTTTCAAAGTGAAGTCCTTACGATCCGGTAAACGACCCAAAGGCAAACTTTGCAGATATTCCTGAGAAGGTGAAATTAGCAAAGTTCGTGCCTGATTTTCTGGGCTTGCCGTGCGTTTAAACAGTTTATCGAACCAGCCAGGAGTAATGCTGTCAGTAAAATGCGGATACAGCACGATGCCTTTGCTCTGAAATGGCAGGTCAATATGATAGTCAATCAAGCCGCCATCGCGATAATAACCTTGCGGTGCATCCGGAATATTATTGACCGCTGCCATGACGCCCGGAATAGAGGCAGAGGCCATCAGCCAGGACAAAACACTTTGCTCAGTTAAAGCATGATAGTGTGTGGTAAATCCATCATCGGCAATTTTAAACTGTTCACCCGTATTTGGCTGGCTAATCACACGTTGCATAAAATGGCGACTGTGTTTACGTGCCACAGCGGTAGTTCCGACAATTCCGGCTACAGAGGCGAGCAGGGGGAGCGCCTTATCACTCTGAAAAATGTGTTGGGCTTTAATCGACAATACCGTCAAATGATAATCTGGATGATTCACCAGATCGGTTTCTTTGCCTTGTACCAGATCCAGCAGCATGCCACGACAAACGTCACTGACTTCTTGGCGAGTCATTTTCTTGTGAAAGTATAAATGGGTATACAAGTCGGCAAGACGTTCAGTGCCTGCTTTGGCTCCCCAGGCCGCGACACTGGCAAAACGCCAGCTACCAATGGATGAACCGACTAAGGTTCTACGCTGAGGAGCGCGTGGGAAAAACTCGCCAAAAATGGCCTGATCCAGTCCCTGAATACCAATACCTTTGGGTCCACCTGCGGCACCTGGCACGATATCAATCTGTTCGGGTTGCAAACCTTCTTTCAAAATCAGCTCACGAGCCTGATGCCCAGCGCGGATTTTCAGAGCAGGCGCATGTTTTTGTAAAATATGCATAGAGGTTCAACCCATATTCGACCAGTGAGGACATATTTTAAGCATCTAGTCACAGAGCCCAATGGCAAGATGTATCCTAAGGTGACTTTGCAGTCATAGGAGAGGAGAAAAATAAAAAAACCTGAACAATGTCAGGTCTTTTAAGCAGGTTATTTCAGTTATTTTGCAATCCGCCAGACCGCGAGTATGCTTGCTAGCACAATCAGAATCACTGACACAAACCATGGTGAAATAATCGCAATTGAAAGCAGAATGGCCATGATACTGCCAAAAATCCAGCTACGTTTTTGCTGATGTTCCATTTGCAGGCGCATGCTTTGTAATTCATTGAGCTGCTTGGCATGCCAAGCGGACTGGTTTTTCAAACCGTTCAGGCTGTCGATCATCAGAGTCGGTAAGTCCTGCGCACCCAAAAGTAGATCCGGGATTTTTTGCCCCAGTTCTTTAATATTCTTTTGCGGATTTACCTGAGCCTTGATCCAGTCCGTCAGAATCGGTTTGGCAAGACTCCAGATATCCAGCTCAGGATACAAGTCTGTTCCCAGACCTTCTACATGAACCAGCGTTTTCAGTAATAACATCAGTTGTGGCGGAATTTCTAGGTGGAAACGACGGGCAATATCCATGACCTGAATCAGAATACCGGCAAAATCCAGTTCATGCATCGGTTTGGAAACCATTGGACCCACGGTACGACGCATTTCGCGTGCTAGCGCGTCCTGGTCGGTACCTGGTGGAATCCAGCCTGCCTGATGCACAATCTGAATCAGCTGCATAAAATCGCTGTTCATGACTGCCAGCAGCATACGCGCCACGGTCATCTGATCGTGCTTGGATAGCTCACCCATAATCGCGCAGTCCAGCGCAATAAAGCGCGGATTGGCCGGATTGATGGTTTCTACAAAGACATTGCCCGGATGCATGTCTGCATGGAAGAAGTTGTCACGGAACACCTGGGTAAAGAAAATGGTCAGACCCTTACGCGCCAGATCAGCACGATCCATGCCCAGCTTATCAAAGGTAGCAATATCTGAAATCGGTACACCGGTAATCCGTTCTGCGACCAAGACATCCTTGCTGTCCATATAGACTTCAGGCACATACATCATGCTGGAGCCAGTGAAGTAATGACGCATCCGGCGGGTATTATCCGCTTCCAGAGTCAGGTCTAGCTCATTCAGAATGATCTGACGATAATCCTGAATGATTTCCGACAAATGTAGGGCACGTGCTGCTTCCAGACGCTTTTCCAGAAAATCACCTAACCAGGTGAGAATCTCAAAATCCTGCAAAATCTGATTGCGGATATTCGGACGCGTGACTTTGACGACGACTTCACGACCATCATGCAGGGCAGCGGTATGCACCTGCGCAATAGATGCAGCAGCCAGTGGCTGGGCATCAAAACGGGCGAACAGGGTATTTACATCGGCTTTCAGCGATTCCTGAATGCGCATCTTGGCGACATCGTTGTCAAAGGGCTTAACGCGATCTTGCAGTAATACCAGCTGTTGCAGCACTTCAGGTGGAATCAGATCACGACGGGTCGAAAGTAACTGTCCCAGCTTGATCGCCAGCGGTCCCATTTCTTCCAGTGCCAGTTTCAGCTTGAGCGGATTTTTACGCTCACGGCTGGACCAGGCTGCCGGATGCATACGGATTAAAGATAAAATGTGCCGGGCTTTTTCAGGAAGTTCTTCCGCAGGAAACAACGTGTCGAGTCTATAGTGCGCGGCGATGCGCCAAAGTTCGAGTAAACGTGAAACATGCGGAATCATAAAGCGGTGTACCTAGTATTGAGAAGGAATATGAGGTGTAGCAGGAGTAAATGGCTGATCAGTAGAATCGTCAGATTCAATCTGTGCCTGAAGCTGACGGATTTTGGCTTCAACGCGATCCAAATTCTGGTTCAGGATACGAGTATCCTGATTCAGGTCATCCATTTGCCAGCGCGGGGCAAAGAGACCACTATCTTCTTTCAGAGCATCTTCAGCAAAAAATAACTGGCTTTGTAAAGTGCGTTTTAAATGCTTCGGAGCCAGCTGCAACTTGCCAATTTCATGTGCCAGAGCAGGGCCAATCCAGGGACTTAAATGCGCCGCCAGATCAGGTTCCGCTTGCTGCATGATGCGCTGGATTTCTTGCAGAAGTTTATAGTCACCTTGCAATGGAATATTGCCGACTTCATCAGCAAGCAGCAGCTTGAGCAGCTCTACGACATTATTCACCTGTAGTGTCGCCGTTGCTTCAGGAGTTTGAACATTATTGGCTTCATAAGGGCGCTGTTCAAATATCGAAGAGTCTTCAGTATGACCGCTTGGCGTTGGCTCCAGACGAACCTTGCCTTCATCAAAGAAGACATCGACGGACAGCTGCGGTGAAGTAATGACCACTCGCAGCATTTTTCCAGCCAAAGCATTGAGCTGAATGCGGGTAATCGCATCCAGATCAATCATATGATGAATCAGGCGTTCAACAGCACCGAGTGCGAGAAGTGACCACATATCGGGTACGACCCTTAAAGTTTGAAGCCACGGTGAACGGCAACGATACCGCCGGTCAGATTGTGATAATCACAGTTCTGGAAGCCAGCATTTTCCATCATACCTTTTAAAGTACGCTGGTCTGGATGCATACGGATTGATTCAGCCAGGTATTTATAGCTTTCCGAGTCATTCGCCACGATTTTACCCATGATTGGCAAAGCGGTGAATGAATACAGATCATACAGTTTTGAGAATGGCTCAAAAACTGGTTTAGAGAATTCCAGAATCAGTAAACGACCGCCTGGTTTAAGCACGCGATACATGGCTGCCAGTGCTGCATCTTTATCGGTCACGTTACGCAGACCAAAAGAAATCGTTACCAGGTCAAAGCTGTTGTCGGCAAATGGTTCTAGAGTTTCTGCATTCGCCAGAACGAAATCAACATTGGTACAGCCGGCATCAATCAGACGGTCACGGCCAACATTCAGCATGGATTCGTTAATATCAGACAGTACTACATGACCGGTAGGGCCCACTTCACGGCTAAATACTTTGGCCAGGTCACCTGTACCGCCCGCAATATCCAGCACATGCTGGCCACGGCGCACGCCTGACATATTAATCGCAAAACGTTTCCATAGACGGTGAATACCGAATGACATCAGGTCATTCATGATGTCGTATTTGCTGGCTACCGAATGGAATACTTCAGCCACTTTCTGGGCTTTTTCATCACTGCTCACGGTCTTGTAGCCGAAGTGTGTAGTTGGACCGACGTTACCGGTATTGGCACCGCGTGGCAGGTTATATTTAGGGACAGTTCCAGTCACAGGCGTATCGGTCAGGCGTTGTTCTAGAGATTGTTGCTGACCTTGTGGAGCGCCTTGCGGAAGCGGAGTGGTTAAGAATGGGCTCATTTTGTCTGTCTGTTGTGCCGACTCGGGTGTAGGGGTAGGCGTTTGATTTTCATTCGACATTGGAGTCACTCCTAACATATCAATCGGGTTAATCTTGCATTGCCTGCATAATGACAGATTCTTGGATGTTATTCAGCAATCATGATGCAATTGTTATGAATAATATACAGAAAAATAGGAATATGGGCGGAAATCTTCACCGCCAGTGATCGAATAATTCATATGATTTATCACTGGCAATGTCCTGCCATACAAACCCGAAAATATCAGGATCAGGCAGGACCGCAAGCCTTCCTCATCATGGATGGGAAAGGAGTGTATTATTGGAATGGTGTTGGATCGCCTGAATGCACCTTATCAATAATGCCACGTTCAATCGCAGTAAAGTCATGCACGAATTTTTCTGCCGATTTTAAGGGTTTCATGGCCTGGAAACCGTCCTGCATAAACTCATACATCACCTGAAAATGATATTTATTGGCTGCACCTTTACACATCTTGAATGCCGTATAAACCACAAAGGAACGCATATATTTATCCAGGCTGACACCCAGCTGATCCAGCAATGCCAGCTGTTTCAAGCGTGCTTCACCCTGATCCAGTTTTAGATAGGTCACACGCATCATTTCATCGGTCAGTGGTGCGTTGGCAGGATAATCCTCTAAAAGCTGGATTGCGACCTGTTCATCCAGTTGTACCGCCAGAATCGCCAGCTCGACGCCTGAGGTTCCGGTTTTCAGGGCATTTTCCGGAATCATTTTTTCTGCTTTATGCGCATATTTCATCAGTCGGGCAATCTGCTCGGCCAGTGCGTCAAAGTCCGGGCCACCGTAGAGCCGGTTCAGGAAATATTCGGCCATCAGCTGGTTATTTTTTTCAGAAAAATGCTGATGATGGCTACGCTGCATCCGTGCCTTTTGCCATGCCTGCACATCCTGTAAACGGCTTAAAATTTCAGGCTGAGTGTGATACTTCAGCTGATAATACTGTTCTAAGAGTTCATCTAATCGGGCAAGTTTGGACATGTATTTTCAAATATGATTTTTCGATCTCAGAATCTTAGAGGGTGTGGAGCAATCTCGCTATGACAAATTGATCAATGATTCCTTATTTGAATGTCAATTTGCTGTTTAAACAGACAATCTAATCGTGTGAAAAACGTTGCTAACGCTATTTTTGCCTTCAGACTCCTCGCTATACTGTCCACAAGAATAAAAGATGAGGGATCTCCATGCGTACAGAAGAACAAATTTTCCAGTTAATGGATGAAGACGAACTATCCCTTGCGCTGATCAATGCCCAGTATGATCTGAGAAAAACACAAGGTCAGAAAAATGGCAAAAGCCTGATTGTTCTGGTCAATGGAATTGAGCTGGCAGGTAAGGGCGAAGCAGTCAAACAGTTACGTGAATGGGTAGATCCTCGTTATTTGCAGGTGAAGGCCGATCAGCCGCAAGTATTAGGAGAAAAACAGACCTTCTGGCAACCTTATACACGGTTTATTCCTGCCCAGGGCCAGATCATGGTCTTGTTTGGTAACTGGTACAGCGATCTGCTGAGAACCACGATGCAAACCGGCGCCATTGATGATGCCCAGTTTGATGCCTATCTGGAAGATATGCGTGTCTTTGAGCAGGATCTAAAAAATAACTATGTTGATGTGGTCAAGGTCTGGTTCGACTTGCCCTGGAAAGTGCTACAAAAACGCCTGGATCAGATTGATCCGAGTGAAATGCAATGGCACAAACTGCATGGCCTGGACTGGCGCGACAAAAAAAAGTACGACACCGTGCAGCGTTTGCGAGAGCGGTTTACTAAAGACGAAGACTGGCTGATCATTGATGGGGAAGATGAAAAACAGCGTGACCAGCAGTTTGCACAACATATTTTGCAATCTTTAAAACATTGTCCGAATCATCCGGTTCGAGCCAAGGGACAATGGAAGCAAGCCAAAATTCCGGAATTATTGCAGCATCCTTCGCAAGAGCTTGCCAAGACAGAGGACTATAAGGCGGAACTGAAAAAACTGTCTCCTCAGGTGGCCAAGGCGCTGCGCTCAGACCCACGCAATGTGATTTTACTGTTTGAAGGGATGGATGCAGCAGGCAAGGGTGGAGCGATCAAGCGGATTGTGAAAAAGCTGGACCCCCGTGAATATGAAATCCAGACCATCGGGGCGCCGGAAAAATATGAACTGAATCGTCCTTATTTATGGCGTTTCTGGAACAAGCTGCAGACCGATGATGATATCTGTATTTTTGACCGCTCCTGGTATGGTCGGGTGCTGGTAGAACGGGTAGAAGGCTTTGCCAGCCCGGCAGAATGGCAGCGGGCCTATGATGAAATTAACCGATTTGAACAGAGCCTGATTAACCATCAAACCGTGATTATCAAATTCTGGCTGGCGATTTCCCAGGAAGAACAGGCCGCCCGTTTCAAGGCGCGTGAAGATACTCCGCATAAGCGCTTTAAAATCACCGATGAAGACTGGCGTAACCGGGAACGTTGGGATGATTATTTAAAAGCGGCAGCTGACATGTTTGAACGTACATCGACAGAACAGGCGCCATGGCACATTATCGCCACTGATGATAAAAACACCGCTCGGGTTGAAATTTTAAAAACAATTTTAAAGCAGCTTCAGGCAGATTAATCTGCCTGAATTTTGAAAAGTTTGGGGATAAAAAATGGGACGGGAAATTTATTTGCTTTGAGCAATCTGTTTTTGCTGAATATTTTTTGCAGTACGATAGCAATCTTCCACATGCGCTTCAGCAATTTTCTTCATGACAAAATAACCGAGGCTCGCGGCTACCAGTTGACCACCCAGCGGAATGAATTTTGTGACTTGCTTTGTGATCACTTTCGCTGCAACATTGTTCAAAGATTTTTTGACTGCTGTACGTGCTACTACCAGACCGGAAAACTCGATTCCGCGTTTACGCAGTTCATTCCAGTGCACCTGCTTGGTTGCAGGATCAAATACACTGATCTGTTCAGGGGCCAGACCAAAGCGGGCATTGATCTCCGGGATCAGTTGCGACAGAATGCCGACATCAATGACCACGTCCAGAAATGGTACCGGAATCACAGCTGCTCCGGCAGAATAATAGGCACGTTTTTTGGTTAGCTCTAAGCACTCGTTGCGAATTCTGTCTAAATCTAAACTTGGATCGATACGATCTGGAATTTTGTCTAATTTCATGGGCATTACCTAAAGCTAGATGTTGTTTTTTCTGCTCAAACATCAATAAGATGCTTTTTTCAAAGAACTTTTTTGACTGAAGTATGAGTTTTAAAGTGACATAGACAGTTCGGTAAGTATAGTAAATAATCTTTATCATTTTGTAGTACTGCTCCATCTCATTTTTCAGGGGAAACGATGGCAATTCATGTTATTCAGAGTCAACGCATTGATGTGCTTTTGGATAGTATGCTGCGTATCGTCAACCAGAGCGCAAAAAATCCCTTGGCTGTGTTACAGCCGCGGCATTTTATTGTGCCATCTCCTGCAGTCGAGGCCTGGCTGACCCAAAAAATTGCCGAGAAAAAGGGCATCAGTGCCAATACCCAGTTTCATCATCGGATCCGTGCCTTTCAGTGGACTTCCTATCAGTGGGTGCTGAATAATCCCAAAGAAGTCGAACAGGTTCGTGAAGCCAATATTCCCCGAATTATTATTAAATGGCGGGTATTTCAGGCATTACGTAAATGCATTTTGCCTGAGCAGATTCCATTAGAGATCGATCATCCACTGTATTCGATTATCAAACGGATTTATGACAGCGCAGATCGTCTAGAACAGGGCATAGAGAAGCAGCTGAAAAAACAAAGCATGCTGTACTGGGTATCCGAACAGGTCTCGCGCCTGTTTAGCCATTATATGGATTACCGTGGTTATTGCGCGCGGAATTGCCCACCACAGGAATGTCGTTGTCCCACTAACTGGCTGGCGTCCTGGGGGCAGGATATTGCGCTCGATGTTGAGCATATGATCTATATTCCTAAAGATGAAAATGGCCATGAAATTCCGGTGGCAGACTTCGTCAAGATTCAGGCACGCGAACTGGAAGCCTGGCAGCGCTGGTTGTGGCAGCATGTCTTTCAGGATGGTTATGCCAAGATTCTGGACATCGAACAGATGTACTGGGAACGTCTGGAAAATGAAGATACTCAGGTACAGGCTTTAAAACGTTTGCCAGAACAGGTCGTGGTCTTTACCTTGCTAGAATTGCCACCGAGTCAGCTGGATTTCTTGCGCCGTCTCGGTCAATACATCGATATTTATATTTTCCACTTTAACCCGTCACAGGAATACTGGGCCGATAGTGTCGATCCAGACTGGAAAGCACGTTATGACCTTGGCGTGCAGGAACGTTTCATCAGGAAATTTGAAAAATCTCAGGGACGTTTGCCGACTGATACCGAAATCCAGCATTTCTTTGCAGCCTTTCAGTTGAACTTTAATGCCGAAGACCGAGAATCGCGTCATCCCTTGCTGACCCGCTTTGGCAAGCAGGCACGTGATCATTTCTCGTTATTGTCCAAACTGTCTTCAGGTGAAGAAGGTCTCTGGGCCGATGCTTTCGTGGATGAATATCAGGATAAGTTACTGGCCAAAATCCAGTCGGATATTTTGTACCTGCTGGAACTGGAAAAACACCAGTATCCGCTCAAACCCGACGATGATTCGGTACAGATTCATGTCTGTCATTCCTCACTGCGCCAGCTGGAAGTCTTAAAAGAACAGATGATTCACTGGCTGGCCCAAGGCACGGAAGATGCCCCACGTCAGCCGAGCGATATTCTGGTGCTGGCCCCGAACCTGAAAGAGCTGGAGCCGGCGATCCGGAGTGTCTTTGCACCACCACCGCGAGAACGGGAAGGCCATAGCCAGCGTCTGCAAAAAGACAACCTATATCTGCCAATCCAGATTGCCGGGGTGTCCCGACTCGATGTCAGCAATGCCTGGCGCGCGGTACTGGGCCGGATTCAGCTGGTGCATCGACGTTTCAGTATCGAAGATTTTGCCGACTGGCTCAGCCTGAATGCGACCCAGCAACTATATGCGCTGGACTACGCGCAAGTTGAGCGCATGTTGCAGTTACTGGGCGAAGCGGGCTTTAAACGCGGTCTGGATCAGCAGCATTTACAGCAAAGCCTGACTGCCGGTGATGAAGACTACCGCTTCAGTTTTAAGTTTGCGCTGGATCGGCTGGCACTCGGGCTTGCAGTTCCGGAACATGCCCTGTTTCAGGATACCTTAAGCTATGCTCGGGTCTTGAGTAGTGATTTTCCTCTCATTTCGACTCTGATCCAGATTTATCAGGATCTGGTACAGCGCCGTGACTGGCTGATTTTGCATGAACAGGGACAACGTACCCCGGTAAAAACCTGGCTGGAATATCTGCGTGAAGACTTGAATGAGTTCCGTGAAGCCGGGGTTGAGTCCTTAAAGACGGTCGCAGAAATCATTGACAAGCAGATGCGGATGCTGACGTTGGCCGATTACCATGATCAGGATGATCCGCAGGCCAGCCAGGAGCTGGTCGCCTTAAGTCTGCCATTGCCTTATGTACTGGAAGAAATTCAGAATACGTTGGAGATGCAGCTGGATCAGGCCGAGCCGACCGGACAAATTACCTTTAGTCAAATCGGCCAGATCCGTCCGTTGCCGTATAAGCTGGTGGTGATGCTGAATCTGGATACCGGTAAATTTCCGAGCCGGAATCAGCAGGTGCCATTTGACCTGATGAACAGTCTGAAGCCGCAGTTAGGGGATCGTTCCCGTCTGGATGATGACCAAGGCGCTTTTCTGGATGCATTGCTACTGGCACAGGACAATTTATGGCTGTTCTATAATGGCTTTGATGTTGATGATGGTGAAGCGCGTGATCCATCCACTTCATTGCAGGAACTGATCCAGCATATTGCCTTGATTTGCCAGTCAGACCAGCCCGATGCTGAAGTCGATGAAACGGTTGAGATGAATGGTTTGAGCGTGGCCAAGCATATCCGTCAGCTCTATCATGTGCATCCACTACAGCCGTTCGATCCGATCGGTTATGTGGAATCTCATACTCCACGTTATCAGACCCAGTGGTTTGCTGTAGCAGAATATATTCGCAGTGCAGAGGGCAAGCGCAGCAGCTGGATCAATGCCCATTATCCGGCCTTGATGCAGAAAGAAATCCGGGTGCTGAAAGGGGATGAGTGGATTCGTGACATGATTTTCCCGGCACGTCTATTCCTGAAAAGTATCGGTGTTTACAGTGTGAGATATGCCGATCTGCCAAGTTCACGAGAACCCTTATTGCTGAATAAACTGGAACAGTATCAGGTCCGTGATTTCCTATTACAACAGGATCAAGAGATTGAGCCACAGCTGATGTTGGACTGCTTACCGGTCGGAAAAACTCAGGAAGCGACCTGGCTCAGCAGTCAGCAGGAACAGCAATCGCTAAAAGAACGTTTATTGCAGCTGAATAAAGAGCTGACACCTGTAACGCAGCAAACCTGGCAATATAATCCTGAGTTGCTAATCCATATTACCTTGCCGCAAGTGTCGTACAGCAGTTATTGGCTCAGCATGCAGTCTTCCTCCGCTTCGGAAAAACGTCGGGCACAGGTCTGGCTGGAATATCTGCTCTGGCTGGCCTATCTGAATAATGATGAACTGTCGCCGCAGCTGGAACGGATTGTCATTTTCAGTAATAAAACCCTGAAATTCTCCGGGCTGCGTTCTAGTCAGGCACGTCATCATTTACAGGCTTGGTTGAAAGCCTGGGAAATCGGACAGACCCAGCCGCTGGTATTGCCTGCCGAATTGCTGATGAAAAAGGCCTGGGAATGGACCGAAAATGAACAGGGACAGATCACCATTGCCGAGATGCAGGAACTGCTAAAGGCCTGGAACAACAGCTATGAAAGTGCCAAGCCTTTGGCCAGCGATGAATCCAGCCAGTTACATCAGGACTGGCAGTTTATTTTGCAGGATCAGGACCCGGATCTGGCCTTGCAACGCTGTTGCCATGATTTTGCCCATGCGTTATATGCACCGATTCATGAACATCTGGAATGGATAAAAGAATAATGACCATGTTACCCAACCAGAACAAAAAGATTTCAACCAATCCGATTCAGGACATGCGCTTTAGCGGCCTGCACTGGATTGAAGCTTCCGCGGGGACCGGTAAAACCTATACCTTATCCAGTTTGATGGTACGGATTTTTCTGGATCAGTATTATCCGCATCAGGTGATTGCCACAACCTTTACCCGTAAGGCTACAGCTGAACTGAAAAACCGGGTACGTCTCAGAGTCGAGGAAACGCTGGCCTTCATTCAGCGTCATCAGGAGCTGAATTCGGTCAAAATCACCGCCAAAATCCAGACTGAATCGGATCCACTATTTCAGCAGGTATTAAAAGATTATGGCTCACGCATGGATTATGCCCGGCGCCGTTTACGTCTGGTACTGAACCAGCTAGATGAGCTGTTTGTCGGGACACTGGACAGCTTTAGCCAGAAATTAT
This sequence comes from Acinetobacter sp. TW_SC_4, assembly GCF_054861205.1. Lineage (NCBI taxonomy): Bacteria > Pseudomonadati > Pseudomonadota > Gammaproteobacteria > Moraxellales > Moraxellaceae > Acinetobacter > Acinetobacter sp. TW_SC_4. The sequence continues at coordinate 2,894,346 of NZ_CM142174.1, read as the reverse complement.
TACGTGAATTTGCTTTTGAAAGCGGCAAGATTGAACGGGCTGAACTGACTGAAGATCAGGATCTGTATATCCAGCAGCTGATTCATGATGTGTTGCGGGAATGGATCCAGCAGCAGCCGCAATATATGATCAATCATCTATATCTGCAAAACCTGTTGAAACCAGTAGAACATTATACTGGACTAGTTCGTGATGCTCTAAATTTCCGTGTGCAATACTTTCAGAAGGTAGAAAAAGTCGAATGGGATCTGACTGAACTAGAGCACTGCATTCAGCGTCTGTTCGATGTACATGAACATGAAATTAAGATCATTCGGGAGTATTGCCAGAATTCTCCCAAGTATTTTCATAAGAGTTTTTTCACCAGATTAAGCGATGTGTGTGAAAACTTTATGACCTGGATAGCGGCACTGAAAACCAAAGGCGCGATGAGCTTTTTTGATCCAGAACTGCATGCGATCTTATTAAATCTGTGTTATTTGCGCCGCAAGAAAACCGATTTTCAACCGGTCTCAATGAAGCAAGTATTTAACAAAAGCTGTCCGGAAGCAGAGCAGCAGCAGATTCTGCAACATAGCCTGATTCAGGCCATTGATGGATTGTGCGAAGTCAAAGAGAAGATGGATGCACAGTTGAAGCAGCTGACCACCTATCTTGAATATCATATTATTCGCAGTGTGCAGAACCGTCTGCCGCAAACCTTGCAAAAACAGGGTGAAACCACATTTTCCCAACAGATTCGAACCTTGGCTGAAGCTTTACAGGGACAGCAAGGTCAACGCTTTGCCCAGTTTGTACAGGCACGCTATCCACTCATTCTGGTGGATGAATTTCAGGATACCAACCAGGATCAGGATGATCTGCTGGCTAAAATCTGGCGTGATCCGAATCGAGTCAAAGCCGGTTGTATGATCATGGTGGGTGATCCGAAACAGGCGATTTACGGTTTCCGTGGCGGTGACATGCTGACCTATAACAAGGCGCGTGCCGATGTGCTGCAAAAGCAGGGCCGTGAATATACTCTGATCCAGAACCATCGCTCGGTAAAGCCTTTAGTCGAGGTGGTGGACGCGTTGTTTCAACGCCAGATGGATTTTGGTGAACAGGTGCATTACACCCTGATTCAGGCGGGGAGCCGGCCACATCCGGATTTAATCGATAAAACGCTGAGTAATCCGCATCCACTACGCTGGATTCAGCTCGGTGAACAGGACGTTGAAGCCGATCAGGTGGTCTGGAAAATCCGCCAGTTATTGAATCAGTCTGAACAGCAGCAACTGTATTTCCAGCAGGGTGACAATGTTCGGCACTTAAAAGCGGATGATATTGCAGTCCTGAGTTTTGGCCATTATGCGCTGGAACAGGTCAAGCAGCGTCTGCAACGTATGGGTATTCCCTGTTATAAGGAATCCAAGCAGAGCATCTTTGCCAGCCCGGTGGCTCAGGATGTTGCAGCTGTTCTGACCGCGATCATGGAGCCTTTTAATGAAGCCAAAGTCAAACGTGCCTTATTGACCCGTTTATTGGGCTTTAACCTGAAAAAGTTAATCGAACTGCAAGAGCAGAGCGAAGGTCTGAGCCGTTATATTGCAGACTTTGATGCTATCCGGGAAATGTGGTTTGAAAAAGGGTTTCTGACGGCCTGGAATTATGCTTTAAATCTGTTTCAGGTCTGGACCAATCTGGTTGCAAGCCAGAGTCTGGACAATGAACGGGTGGTGGTGAATTTACGTCACCTGACCGAGATTCTGTGCCAGCAAAGTGAATATTATCAGGGTGCTCAAAAGCTGTATCACTGGTATCTGCGTCAATTGCAATCACCTTCCGGCAAGGACAATGAAAAAGAGCGCAAACTCTCCGGCGATCATGGGGTGCAACTGCTGACCATCCATGCTTCCAAGGGACTGGAATTCAAAGTCGTGTTCCTGTTGGGTGCCGATGCGCCTTTTGATGTAAATAAGGGGAATCTGAACTTTTCCCTGTCAGCTGCGGAAAATGTACTGGAACAATCCCGGGTAATTGCAGTTAATCATAAGGACTTGCATGAGCAGGCGATTTTGCAAAATGCGGCCCGGAATGCCGCAGAAAATCACCGGCTTTGGTATGTGGCACTGACCCGGGCCAGTCACCGGGTTTATGCCATGCTGCAAGATCAGAGCGGACAAGCGGATTCAGGTCTGGCGTTCTGGCGTGGACAAGGTGAGGCGGCCTTTCAGCATGCCCTAAGTCTGCTGGAACAACCTCTGGCTTCTGAGCCGCCTAGAATTGTGGCAAAACAGACAGAAGCACCGTTACAGATGCAGGCTCATCCTTTACCGGAGCGACAGTTCTATCCACGGACTAAAACCAGCTTTACCGCGCTGTCACAGCATCTCCCGCATCAGGCGATATTGCAGGATGATCTGGTCATCGCTTCTGAACGTCCGGACAGTGCCGCAGATGAAATGAATCTGCTGGAACTGGAACAGCAATCAGCCGGTCAGCCACTGGACTGGATCAAGCTGAATTTCCCAAAAGGCACGGTAGCCGGAACCTTCCTGCACAGTATTTTTGAGCATATCGATTTTCAGGATCGCAGCTACTGGAATCTGGAAATCCGTCGTCGTTTTAAAAATACGGCGCCACAAATCTGGCAGGAACTGAAAGAGAAATTTCATCAGGCCTTTCATATTCGTCCATTGTTACAGCAGGCATTTACCCCGGGCTATCAGACGGCCTGTGTGAATTTACAGACCCTGTTCAGTCAGGTGGCCCGTCAAGGTCAAATGCAGCCGGAGAAATTGCAGCAGAGTATGCAAAAAGTACTCTCCAGCCTGAATTATAAAATCCTGACCGGAATTCGCCTGCATGATCAGAGTGAAGCTTATCGTCAGGAATGGCAGCAGTTTTTCCGTTCCGCTCAAACATTCGATCACTCTGAATGGTTGAACTTCTTAGGGCAGTTTCAACGCTATGTTACAGAACTGGATGATGAGCCTTTTATCCAGTTTTTCGAACAGGAAATGGCGCAGATGACGCCTGCTGAGACAGCAGCACAACTGGATGTAGAAACCGTTTTTCAGCAGGCATTCGATCATTTCATTGATGAGATGATTGAAGATCTTCTGCTCAATCGGGTTCATGACTGGCTCAAAGAAATTCTGGCTGCACCCCTACAGGCAGAGTTCAGCCTGGAGCAGTTGCAGCAAGGTACTTATTTGTCTGAATTCCCGTTTTACCTGTCTTTAACCGATGTGCCGTTACAGATTCGTCAGATCCAGCAACTGTTTGCCGAGCATGATATTCTCATGCCTGATTTTAATGAGGCAAAATCAGCACGCTATCTGACCGGTTCTATCGATTTGGTTTATTTTGATGGCCAGCGCTATCATATTGCCGATTATAAAAGCAATTTTCTCGGGCCGGATCAGCAGCATTACACGGCCGAAGCCATCCAGCAGAATATGACTCACTCCAGTTACTGGCTGCAAGCGGCATTATATCTGGTGGCACTGCATCGTTATCTAAGCGTGAACATGCAGGGATATGACATGCAGCAGCATCTAGGTGGAGCGACTTATCTGTATCTGCGCGGTATGAATGGTCAGGCTGAACAAGGCGCTTATCACTGGCAGTCTAGTCTGGAATTTATTCTAAAACTGGATGAAATTCTGGGCTATTTTGAGCAGAAAAAATCAGCATAATTTTGATGATTTATAAAATTTTAAGAGTTTAAACAGAAGATTATCCTGTGGATAACTTTGAGGATAACTGTGTGGAAAATGAGCAAATTCACGTGTCTCAGCAATCAGCCCATTTAATGGCCTGGATTGACTATCTATGTCAGCCACCATTCAGTTCGGCGACTTTTGATGCTGCCGCAAAATTGCTGATTCAGCAGCTCCTTGAGGCGATGCAGGAGGGCAATAGTTGTATTCCGGCCAGTGCCGAGCAAACAGCTCTATTGCATCATCTGGTGCTGGATCGGAGTCAGCAGGCTCAGGGTATTGCACCCTTTATTTTTGAAAACCAGCAATTGTATTTATACCGCTACTGGCAGCTGGAGCAGGCGGTCGCCACCCAGATCGCCCGGATCAAGTCACAAGCCATCACGCCAGTAAATTTAAGTGAGCGTGATCATAACCTCCTGACAGATCCACAGCAAAAGCAAGCGCTGGAAATGGTCGCTAAGCAGGGACTGAATATTATTACTGGTGGGCCAGGAACAGGTAAAACCTATACCTTGGCACATATGATTGCGGTACTGCATGAAGCCTTACCCAATATCCGGATTGCGATGGCCGCTCCGACGGGTAAAGCGGCGCAGCGGATGCAGGAAGCCTTGCAGAAAGCTTTACATAGTGAAAAATTACAAGCTTTTGAGCTGGAGACTTTAAAGCAGGTTCAACCTGTTACTTTGCACCGCTTACTGGGCTTGGGGCGGTTGGGACGCCCCCGGTTTCATGCCAAGCAGCCTTTGCCTTATGATGTGATCGTGGTCGATGAAGCATCCATGCTGGACTTAAGCCTGTCACAGATGCTCCTTGCTGCAGTGCCAGATTCAGCCCGCTTAATTCTGTTAGGCGATGCAGACCAACTGGCCTCGGTGGATGTCGGCACTGTACTGGCAGACTTGCAGCAGACTTCTGTTCTGGCAGATAACTGGGTCAATTTAATCACGACGCGCCGTTTTGCCTCAGGCGCCCGAATTGGTGCGATGGCACACTTTATCCAGCAGGAGCATGTTCCAGCATCAGTTTTAAACCAGTTTGAACAGCAAGTGGTTGCTGCGAGTGAGCTGCAAGTAATTGCACTGGACCAGGTAGAGATTGACCAGCTGCAACTGCAATATCTGCCAGAAATAAACCCAACTACAGGTCTCCAATTAGACCCATATTATGATCAACTGATGTATGGCTATCAGGCTTATGCGGACGCGATCAAACAGGCTCAGGATCAGACTGATTTCGAGCAATATGTGCAGCAGGCAATTCAGCACTTTGATCATTACCGGATTCTCACCGCAATCCGGCATGGTGATCTGGGTTTGAATAAAATCAATCAGCAGATTGAACAGCGTTTTCTGGCCAGTGTAGGCAAGTTAAAACAGGGCGACTGGTATACCGGCCGACCAGTGATGATGACTTATAACGATTATCAGCTGGGTCTGTCCAATGGTGATATTGGAATCTGTTTCTGGAGAGAACAAGAAGGACAATCACAATTTGAAGTATATTTCCCGAGTCTGGAAAAATGGGTGCTGGCGACACGCCTGCCAAAAAGTATAGAAACAGCTTTTGCTTTGACGATTCATAAATCGCAAGGTTCAGAATTTACTCATACGGCTGTAGTACTTGATCAACAAGCCAAAAATTTACTGAGTAAGGAACTGATTTATACAGCGATTACTCGAGCTAAAAAAGTCGTGAGCTTGTTGGTAGATCGTGATGCGTTTACACAAGCGCTATGTGTAAGAACCACACGAATAAGTGGTTTAAGCGAAAAAATACTTGAACAATGTAACAATGTATTGGCAAAAAATAAATAACTTTTGTAGGTAAATGCTTACATGGATTCAGGAAATTGGCGCATGGAGCTTTTAATCGGTTTTTGAGAAGATTGGTCACACAAAAGAACTCAACACGGAAAGTTGGGTATAAATCGCATAATAAGAACAAGAATGTCACCAGACAGCGAACTTACAGTGAAGTAAGTGAAAGAGGAAACTTACAGCCGCTAAGCCTTGTAGTTTTGGGAGAGACTACAAGGCTTTTTTATATCTGCCGTTAATGGAATTTTGCCGTAATCTTATAGAACGATAAAATTGGCAGAATAAGTAAATTTAAGTAAATAGCGTAATTAAAAGATATATAAGTGTAACATTTTGCAAATTTCGATGATAATTTTGTACGCAATGGCTTACAGCGAGTGAGGATAAATGCCTCTATGAGCATTTCGACAATATGGCAAAATCTACCACACAAGGAAGTTATTTTTAGTCAGGAAGATTTGAAAATAATAAAGCGTAAAACGCACTAAAAAAACAATAAATAAAAAATGATAATAGAAGAAACTACAGCGCGAAAAAGCCCGAGTTTACTCGGGCTTTTTTTTATCATTTATTTCTAAACGCGATCAGAAATATTTTAAATATAAAAAGATCAGTTAATTTCTGCAGTTATCTAAACAGCTACTCATAAGCCAGATCAAGTCCAATTCCTGAAATTATGTGTAAATTGAACCATATGGAATTTATTCATATCAGTAAATAAGCCAAGGCAGCTTGGCAGCCAATACCATCAAAATTCATGATCTATTTTTGCAATCTGACGCAATTTCCCTTAAAATATGCAACTTGCTGTAGTGATGCACGGCAGTCAATGTATTGAATTCTCATTACTTTGATTTTTATCAAGATATATAAGCATCTCGGAGAAATCGAATGGCTTTAACAAACGCAGATCGCGCAGAGATCATTGCTAAATTTGCTCGCGCTGAAAACGACACTGGTTCACCAGAAGTTCAAGTAGCTCTTTTAACTGCTCAAATCAATGACTTACAAGGTCACTTCAAAGAGCACAAACACGACCATCATAGCCGTCGCGGTCTGATCCGTATGGTTAACCAACGTCGTAAGCTTCTTGACTACCTAAATGGTAAAGACCACGGTCGTTATGTTGCATTGATCGGTGCTTTAGGTTTACGTCGTTAATTCGATTTAAACTTTATTTTCGGGTTTATTGCATGCCTTGTGCTTTATTACTGAAAACTAAAGTCGGTTTAGCCTTTGGCTAGATCAGGGGAAGGGGCGAATGTTCGCTCCTTCTTTGTGTTTAAAAATAGTGTTTATTTCTGGTGAGGTCGGCTTCTAAGCTTTGTCATTTACCCGTCCATTTGGATGTGAATGCCAAACCTTAGGGGTCTCCACTAGAATAAAATCAGGAAAAAATAAAACATGTCGATGTTTAATATTGTTCGTAAAGAATTCCAATTTGGCCAACATCAGGTTGTCCTAGAAACAGGTCGTGTTGCGCGTCAAGCCAATACCGTATTGATTACCATGGGCGGCGTAACTGTATTAGTTGCTGTTGTTGCTCAACCCACTGCTAAAGCAGGTCAAGACTTTTTCCCGCTGACTGTTAATTATCAAGAAAAACAATACGCAGCTGGCCGTATTCCTGGTGGTTACGGTAAACGTGAAGGCCGTGCATCTGAAGCTGAAACGCTGATTTCACGTCTGATCGACCGTCCAATTCGTCCATTGTTCCCAGAAGGTTACTATAACGAAATCCAGGTGACTGCGACTGTTGTGTCTTCTGACAAGACTATGGAAGCTGACATTGCAGCAATGCTGGGTACTTCTGCAGCACTTGCGATTGCAGGTACACCATTCCGTGGTCCAATCGGTGCGGCACGTGTGGGTCTGATCAACGGTGAATACGTTCTAAACCCAAGCTTTGAACAATTGAAAGAAAGTGATCTTGATCTTGTCGTTGCAGGTACGGAATCTGCAGTACTGATGGTTGAATCGGAAGCGAAAGAACTTTCAGAAGACCAAATGCTGGGTGCAGTATTGTTCGGTCATGATGAAATGCAAATCGCGATCCAAGCAATCAAAGAATTCGCGACTGCAGCTGGTGCGAAAGAATCAACTTGGGTTGCACCTGAGAAAAACGAAGACCTTCGTGCAAAACTGAAAGAAGCATTCGAAGCGAAAATCTCTGAAGCATATACCGTTGCGGTGAAACAAGACCGTTATGCAGCACTTGATGCACTTCAAGCAGAAGCGCTAGCTCAGTTCGTTCCAGAAGGCGACGAAACTGGTCTTGCTGATGACGTAAACGAATTATTTGAAGATCTTAAATACCGTACCGTACGTGACAACATCCTGTCTGGTAAACCACGTATTGACGGTCGTGATACTAAAACTGTTCGTGCCCTTGATGTACAGGTTGGCGTATTAGAGCGTGCTCATGGTTCTGCATTATTCACACGTGGTGAAACTCAGGCATTGGTCACTACTACTCTGGGTAATACTCGTGATGCGTTGATGGTAGATACCCTGGCTGGTACCAAAACTGATAACTTCATGCTTCACTACAACTTCCCTGCATACTCTGTAGGTGAAACAGGTCGTGAATCTGGTCCTAAACGTCGTGAAATCGGTCACGGCCGTCTAGCTCGTCGTGGTGTTCAAGCCGTGCTTCCAGCAGCTGACCGCTTCCCGTACGTGATCCGTATCGTATCTGACATCACTGAATCTAATGGTTCATCTTCAATGGCGTCTGTATGTGGTGCTTCTCTATCATTGATGGATGCCGGTGTTCCACTTAAAGCACCAGTTGCGGGTATTGCAATGGGTCTGGTGAAAGAAGGCGAACGTTTCGCAGTTCTTTCTGACATCCTGGGTGACGAAGACCATCTTGGTGATATGGACTTTAAAGTAGCGGGTTCTGCTAACGGTATTACTGCGCTACAAATGGACATCAAGATTGAAGGTATTACCGAAGAGATCATGGAAGTTGCATTGAACCAGGCTTATGCAGGTCGTATGCACATCCTGAATGCAATGAACCAAGTGATTTCACGTGCTCGTCCAGAAATTTCTATGCACGCACCAACTTTCCAAGTGATCAACATCAACCCTGACAAGATCCGTGACGTGATTGGTAAAGGTGGTGCAACGATTCGTCAAATCACTGAAGAAACTAAAGCTGCGATTGACATCGAAGATAACGGTACAGTACGCGTATTTGGTGAAACTAAAGCTGCTGCACAAGCTGCGATTGCAAAAATCCAAGCGCTGACTGCTGAAGTTGAGCCAGGTACCATCTACACAGGTAAAGTGATTCGTATCGTTGAATTCGGTGCGTTCGTGAACATTCTGCCGGGTACTGACGGTCTGCTTCACATTTCTCAAATCTCTAACGAACGTATTGCCAACGTGGCTGACGTATTGAAAGAAGGTCAGGAAGTGAAAGTACAAGTTGCTGACGTTGATAACCGTGGTCGTATTAAATTGACAATGAAAGACATCGAACAAGCATAATTCGATGACTTTTTAAGTCTGAAAAAGCCCGCATCATGCGGGCTTTTTTATTTGGACAGATTCTTTATTTAAGAGCCAAGATCATTTAATAATCACATTTTAAGTAAAACGGATGATTAAGCCTTGTATTGAAACACTCTTGGTTGAGAAAGCTGTTCTCATTCAGGTAAGCGGATCGGCTTCAGAATTTTTTAACATGCGATAAATCTCGTCTTTTAATTTCAGTTTTTTGCGTTTAATCGCATCGATATCATCATTGATATGATTGACTGGATCGAGTTCAAGCTGGCTAATCTGTTTGTCCAATTCACTATGTTCCTCAAACAGTCGGGCAAAGTACGGATTTTCCTCACGTAATTGCACAATTAAATCACGGTATTCTGGGAACATATATTTGATCTTTTTATTGCAGTCTTTGGTTTTCATAGGGATATTTATCACTCAAAAAATAAAAGAAAAAAGCAAAATATGCCCTAGTCCGCATTGATTTAACTCAAGCAGACCGGACATCAAAAGACATTACTTGAAATGCAGATGTTTCACCTCGCGACGTAATTCCTGCACTTCATCAATGAGATCCAGCATCATGGCAACGGCACTAAAGGAAGCATCAAAATCACGCTGCAAACGGTAAGCCCGTTGTGCTCGAGTAATATCTTCCCCGAGGAAGGTACCAGGATGCGTTTTAGAACGGTTCGGCAAAATTCCATGTTCAATGAGTTGCATCACCCATTCCGGACTTTGGCCACATGCTTCAGAAAAGTGGAACAAATCAAAGGTACGATCATCCATGATTTCAGAGGGGATATAACCGTTGGAAAAGTTTTCTCTATATTGAATTGTAGTCATAGCTCTACTCCTTAAACAGCCAGGCTTGAGACATTCAGAAAGGAAGGTCGTCCTGAAGTAGGGGAATGCCATAATATTTTATGGCCGCTGCGCTGTGCCCTAACGGTATGGGATGCTATTTGAACCAGCATCCTACCTAGAAGAGGAACTCTTATCCTATGGAAATCCTGCTTGAACCTGAACAGCTCAGTCTGAGCAGGGAAACAAAGATCTAGGCGGGCATCTGTTTTTATAGTTTTATCTGTCATTTGCAAACCATCCGTTGTTTGCAACACACATTTACCCATGCCTATCAATTGAGGAATACATGTTGCATGGATACTCTGTTCCAGAGTCCGTAGCAGATTGAATTGCAGCTGAAGATAGATCATTGTGTGAATAAAAAATAACCGTCTTCGATTCATTATTATGAGTTTGGGCTAAGGGAAACAGTTTTTATTTGTACTTAATTGTTTCAAATCATAACCATTAAAAAAGCCCCTGAAACAGGAGCATGGAAAACTGAAAAAAATTAGTATTTTATCCAGGTAACACTGCGTCCGATAACCGAAACGCCTACATAACCACGCAGGGTCAGGCGTTTGCCATTGGCGCTTAAACGTGCTTTACCTTTGTAAACTTTACCGCTGATTGGATCAAGTACCTTGCCATCATGGAATTCGCGAGGTTTTTTTGGGTCTGCCTTAAAATCCCAGATAAATGGCAAGCCAATAAATGGTTTATTCTTAAGCTGTCCTGGACATTTGCTACAGATTCCCAGTTTTTCTGCACCTGGCAGGCTGCGGGTTTCTACGATAATTCCCTCATAGCTACCATCTGGTTTTTTGCGGATTTCGACATCAGCACGAGAATAACCGGATTGATCATCGATAGTCTTCCATTTCCCCAGTAGTGGATCTTCAGAAGCAAGGCTTAAACCTGCTACTGTTGCCAATGTGATCCCCATCATTAAGCGACTTAAAATTTTCTTCATAACATGCCTGTTGATCAATGATTATTCATATTAGACTTATTACTCTAATTTATTTATAAATTGTAACAAAATCAATAGTATAAATTGTGATGAGATTGGCATAAAATTAATGAATACATGTGAATTATCACATGAGATAAAAATAAAAAAGCTCCTTAGGAGCTTTTTTTCTTAATAGTCTGAATTCGAAACTAGTTTTTAATCCAGGTCATATTGCGTCCGACCGTTGCACCTTCAGCGCGGCTATGAATGGCGAGATGCCTGCCATTATTTTTCAGGCGGGCACGGGCCTGATAAAGCTGACCAGAAGCCGGGTCGAGCAGAGTGCCGTTGATAAATTCATTGTTATGGTCGGGATGACTACTCAATCCCTTGAGCATCGTCAGTCCAATGAGAGGCTGATCTTTCAATGCGCCTTTGCATAGAGTGCAAGTCTGCTGTCGAGCTGCCCCAGGAATCTCACGAACATACACAATTTTGGCAATATAGCGGTTCTGGGCATCCTTACTAATTACCACATCTGCCAAGGAATAACCGGTACGGTCATCAATGGTTTTCCAGTGGCCAAGTAATGGGTCACTGTTGGCGAAAGCAGATAGACTGATGGTGCTTGCTGCTGTAAGAATGATAGAACAAAGCAGTTTGAATCTCATTGCCACATTACCCCATGTTATTGAAAATATATTTAATTTCTTAAAGTCATAAAAAAATTATGGGATTAATATAACGTGAAAAATACACTAAATACCAGTCAATCATCACATTAAATTAAGAAAAATGAATATGAGTTAAAAATTACGTTCATTCATCCTAATGAGAGGGGGGAATATTTTCGTGATAAGGAATAGAATAAAGATAATGATTTTAAGCTGTCCAAGCCTTTGATCTGGTCAGACAGCTTACAGATGAGAATTTATAAAAAAATGAGGTTTATTCGACTTTCACCCAGGACACTGTACGTCCGAGCATGGGTGTACCTACATAGCCACGAAGCGTCAGCACATTGCCTCGGGAATTCAGCGTTGCCTTGCTTTTATAGACATTGCCGGTTAGTGGATCGAGAATTGAACCATTAACGAATTCATTTTTCTTTTCTGGATTTGGCTTTAGACCTGATAAGACAGAGAGACCCAGAATAGGTACATCTTTCAGTGCCTCCTTACATTTAGAGCAATGGGTATGTGCAGGACGATTTGGAATGGCATGAATACGAATGACTTTACCTTGGTAGGTACCATCATTGAGTTTACTGATTTCAACATCAGCACGCGCATAGCCCGTTTTGTCATCAATGGCTTTCCATGTGCCCGTGATTTCGGCTGCATAGCTGAAGCTCTGCACAGCACATAACATCACACCCATTAAATATCGAAATTTCATTTAAAATATTCCACTTATTTTTTTGATTTTTTTTACTTTGAAAATACCGTTGATCTTCTGATTCTATCGGTGTGCAAATTTTAATCATGGGGCAAGCTTGGAATTAAGTACATTTGTCTTTTTTATGAGAAATTTTGGTCAATATTTTATGAAAATATAAAATGAAAAAAGCACTCAATATTGAGTGCTTTTTTGAGTCGAACAGGGGCGGTTATTAACTGAGGTGTTCGCCAAACAGGCTCAAAGCTTCTTCAGCCGTAAAAATATAACGGCTATTACAGAACTGACAGTCCATCTCAATTGGATTCTGGAATTCTAAAGTTTCACGAACCGATTCTACACCAATCTGCTGTAAGGCAATCGCACAACGTTCTTTAGAACAGGTACAGCCAAACTGTAAATGTTCTACTTCTGGTAAGCGCACTTCTTCTTCGTTATATAAACGATAGAGAATTTCATTGGCCTCCAGAGTGACCAGTTCTTCTGTTTTTAATGTTTCAGTCAGCATAGTCAGACGTGGCCATAAGTCTTCATCGACACGGCGTTGTTCTTCTTCACTGTTACGCGGTAGCAATTGAATCAGCAAACCACCTGCACGGTTGTTGTCACTGGCCAGCACGATACGTGTCGGAATCTGGGCAGACAGGTCATAATATTGCATCAGACAGCCAGCCAAATTTTCCTGATCAAGCGGAACAATACCTTGATAACGTTCACCAAATTCAGGCTCGATATTGATAAACAGCACTGGATTAGTCAGTGATTTTAAAACTGTGCTGCTATCTTCTGCTGCCTGAAAATGTGGATCTTCTTCATAATCCGCCAGTGCACGTACTTCACCGCGATGGTTACATTCAGCCATTGCCCATTTAAATGTGCCTGAAGCCTGAATTTGCAGGCTGATACGCCCTTTAATCTTCAAGGTACTGGCTAATAGTGCAGTGGCACTCAGCATTTCACCTAACAGGATTTTTACTGCAGGCGCATAATCACGCTGGGCCAAAATTGTTTGTAAAGCTTCTTCAAGATGCACCACTTCACCACGAACAGGGCTATCTTCAATAAAAAAGCGTTGGCGTAAATCAGACATAAAATTCTCCATAACCCTGCTTTAATGGTGGCATTATTGTAAAACACAAGTTATGCCAGATCATCTCTTATGACATCAATTCCTGAAGCGTTGTTGTCCTGTTGCGTGTCCGTATCCTGTTCCGATACTTTTTTTAGCTGATCCTGAGCAAAAAGATGCTCCAGTTCTGCCAGTGTATTCCTTGAGCCTGCGGAATTAAACGGGCTCTCCGTATCCGGATGAAATTGACTATTGAGCAGGTTTTCATCGTGAGTATGAAACTCATGGATCTTTTGTTGCACCTGTTCTTCAGACAACCCACTCAGCTGACCTAGCAGACCCTGACTTAGTTCTAGTGCAGAAGCATAGGTTTCTCGCCAGATTCGTTCCACGCCCAGCTCCTGAAGTAAATGGACATGATGCCGGTCACGTGCCCGTACCCATAAAGACATATCAGGATAATTTAATCTCAGATGTCGGACGGTCAGCAGCGAATCTTCAATATCATCAATGGCGACAATCACATGCTGAACCGTATCCAGATGTGCCTGAGCTAAAGCCTCTGGCTCAGTTGCATTAGCCTGATAGAAGGTAATACCGTAAGAGGTTAGCAATTCAGTTGCTTCGATATTGCTGTCCATTACACTGAATTTTTGCTGCTGTTGCAGAAAAATACGGGCAATGATCTGGCCAAAACGGCCAAAACCGATTAATAAAATTGGTGCAGTATTTGGTGGAAGGCTTTCAATATCAAAGGTCGCTGCCAAATGATTTTGCCGATCCAGTCGTGGCAGAATTTGGTTATGCAATAACCAGTAAAATGCCGGTGTGAGTAGCATGGATATACTTGCCATCCACATCAATGGGGAGAGCCGGGTTGGAGTGATGATCTGCTGCGAAAGTGCAATGATGAGTGCCAGAAAAGCGAATTCACCACTTTGTGCCACACTGGCAGCCAGTAGCGTACTGTTGCGCCAGCTATGCTGATAATAACGTGCCAATCCTAAGGTAATCGCAAATTTAATCAGGATCAGCGAAAGTGTTCCAGCAATAATCAATCCAGGTTGCGTTAGTACATCGGCAAACTGCAATGACATGCCCAGACTGATGAAGGCTAGCCCAATCAATAATCCACTAAAAGGCTGCAGACTCTTTTCAATCGAAATCCGGAAATCAGAATCTGCTAGTAACATACCGGAAAATAATGCCGCCAGGTACAGATTCAGTCCCAGCGTATCCATCAGGACTAGTAAGCCCAGGAAAATGACAATAGCAACAATGCTGTGCAATTCATGACGACCACTTTTGGCAATCCAGCGATAAAGCGGCTGCATGAAATAGCGGTTACATAGAAATAAGCCAGTAAAGGTAGCCATCATGGCAGCAAAATAAGCTATGCCATGTTCTGTTGAACTGACGCCTGCAAAGAGCGGAATTGCTGCAATGACAGGAATTGCAATCAGTGCATGAATCAGGGTGTTGGCATAAGCGGATTGACCATAACTGGTCGCCAGTTGTTGCTGATTGTTTAAAAACTGCGTGACCAACGTCATGGCAGAGAGGCTGCCTGCCAGTCCGATAACAATACTGGAAACCAGATTATGATCGAGAAAGAACCAGGCCAGCAGGCCAAAAATCAGGGTCGTGCTCAGTACCTGTAAAATGGCCATAAACCACAGGGATTGTCTAAGCTGAAGAATTCGTTGTGGTCTGAGTTGTAGACCAATCCAGAACATTAGGGCCAACAGGCTGATTTGAATAAAAGTCTGCATCACCTCAGGAGCAGAGATCAGCGCTAAGGCACTCGGCCCAATGATTAAACCTGTCAGTAAATAGCCCAGCACTGTTGGCAGTCTGAGTTTATGGCTCAGTGGCACCATTAATAGTGCAATCACCAGAACCAGCGCTATTTGTAACAGTATCGACATTTTTCCGCCTTAAATTTTATTTTCATCCAATCTTAAAGTTGAGCCTTTCTCAAATGAAGATGGGCTCAATATTTTTAGCTGAGTTCTTGTGGATCGATATCCAATGTCAGCTTCATATTGGATGGCTTATCTTGTAACAGGTTTTGCCACCAGCTACGGACATAATAATGCAAACGGGCACGGTCTGCGGACAATAGCACCATATGGGATTGATAGCGTCCGGCCTTGCGTTCCATCGGGGCAGGAATAGGACCCCAGATGTCCAGCACCAGATCGGGATATTGCCTGAGCAGAGCAGCATGTTTCTGTAAGAATTCGGTATTTTGTGCCTGATCTTTGGATTCACAGCGAATCAGCACGGCATAACGAAAAGGAGGCATCTGGGCGATTTGCCGTTCGGTCAAAGTCTGCTTGGCAAAGGCGCGGTAATTTTCAGTGATTAAGGTATTCAGCAGCGCATGATCAGGTCTTAGGGTCTGTAAATATACATCCCCTTTATGTTCCCCACGTCCTGCACGACCTGCGACCTGTACGATCAATTGTGCTGTACGTTCTGTGGCCCGGAAATCGACACTGAGAAGACCGGAATCAATATCTAAAATCGCAACCAGCGTGACATAGGGAAAATGATGGCCTTTGGCCAGCATCTGCGTGCCGAGCAGAATCGCAGGCTCACTTTTCTGAATCTTGTCATAGATTTTTTGCCAACTACCGACCCGGCTGGTTGAGTCGCGATCGACCCGGATCACTTCAAAATCTGGAAAAAGCTCATTTAGATGTTCTTCAACTTTTCCAGTCCCCATGCCTAAAGTGGCCAGCTCCTGATGCTGGCATTGCGGACACTGTTCAGGCATACGATGAATGGTGCCGCAATGATGACAATGCAGATGTTGATAAGGTTGCCGGTGCACAGTGAAATTGGCATCACAGTTCGGACACTGCGCCTGCCAGCCACAACTGCCACAAATCAGTACGGGCGCATAACCACGACGATTCAGGAAAATGAGTACCTGTTCCTTTTTAGCCAGGCGCTTTTTGATTTCTTCAATCAGATGTAGGCTGATGCCATGCTGCTTTGGCGCTACTTTTAAATCCAGAATATGGATTTTCGGCATTAGCGCTGTACCCGCGCGTTGATTCAGTTCCAGTACCTGCATTTTACCTTGCTGCACCAGTGCATAACTGTCAATGCTGGGTGTTGCCGAACCCAAGAGTACTGGACATTGCTGTAAATGTCCCCGGTACAATGCCACATCACGGGCATGATAGCGAAAACCTTCCTGCTGTTTAAAAGACAGGTCATGCTCTTCATCCAGAATGATCAGGCCTAGATTCGGCATCGGTGTATAAATCGCAGAACGGGTGCCAAGTACAATGGACGCTTTACCGGTTTCAGCGGCTTGCCAGGCTTGTAAGCGTTTACTGTCATTCAGGCCAGAGTGAAGCAGGGCGATATGACAATGGAAGCGGGATTGAAAGCGGCTAATGGTTTGTGGCGTCAGTCCGATTTCAGGCACCAGTACCAGCACCTGCTTGCCCTGTTTGAGTACCTGTTCCATGATCTGAAGATAGACTTCAGTTTTGCCACTGCCAGTCAGGCCATCGAGTAAAAAGGCCTGATATTGCTTGCGGTATTTCAGCACTTGCTGAATCGCATGCTTTTGTTCCGCATTGGCCGTTAATGGCATCTGGGCCAGTTGTACAGGTTGCGGGCTAAAATCCTGTGCTTCCAGTACACATTCGCAAATCCCTTTTTTTTCGAGTGCTTTTAAAGTCGCTGTTTCTATTCCGGCCAGATTTAAGAGATTCTCAGTTGTTCCCACCGGATGCAGTTTTAGAATCCGATAAGCTTCCTGTTGCCTCTCGGAACGGCGAACTTTGGCTTCAGCCTCATGATCCAGCAATTTCCAGTTTCGGGCCAGCAGGTTATAAGGTTTGCCCTGACGCAATAAGGTCGGCAAGGCAGTCTGGATCACTTCCCCAATGGGAAACTGGTAATACTGTGCTGACCAGGTCAATACACTTAAAACTTGGGAATTGATAATGGCACGGTCATCTAAAAGCTCGGTAATGGCTTTCAGTTTGAAACTGGGATCAATCGGAGCATCTAGCGGTAATTTTTCAGTAATTACGCCGACCAGATTTTGCCGGCCAAAAGAAACCGCGACTCGGGCACCCACTTCTGCCTGCTGATATTGTTCCTGACTCAAGCTATAGTCAAAACAGTCAAACAGATGCACCGGCACTGCAACACGAACACGATAAACAGGGGCAGTAACGGGAACAGAATTTGGCATAGTAACAGAGTGGGTCCTGATGAAATTTCGTCGTGCTCAAAGTTCAGTTATGTTAGAGTGAGCAGATAATTTATATTGAAGAATATGAATGATTTTGATGGTCTGACGCAACAGCGTTAAGCAAAATTTTGGAAAATTAGAGCATTACAATGCCTGCATATCAGTTTACTGCGCTTGACGCTTCAGGGAAGCAGCAAAAAGGCGTGCTTGAGGGGGATTCAGCACGACAAATCCGGCAACAGCTTCGGGATCAGGCGCTGATTCCGGTCTCTGTAGATCCAGTTGAGAAAAAAGACCAGCACTACCGTCGCAAATGGTTTGAAAAAAGCATTACTGCTTATGATTTGGCTCTTATGACCCGACAACTCTCGGTACTGGTCGCTGCCGCAATTCCGCTGGAAGAAGCTATTCGCGCCGTCGGCAAGCAGAGCGAAAAAGTTCATGTGCAAAATCTGCTGATGTCAGTACGTTCTAAAGTGCTGGAAGGACATAGCTTGGCTCAGGCGCTACAACAGTCTGGACGTTTTCCAGAGCTGTATATTGCCACTATTGCGGCTGGTGAACGTTCTGGTCACTTGGACCTGATCTTGGATCAGTTAGCTGACTATACCGAAAACCGTTTTGCTATGCAGAAAAAGATTCAAGGGGCGATGATCTATCCGATTATTTTGCTCTTGATGTCTTTTGCAATTGTGATGGGTCTGATGACCTATGTAGTACCGGATATCGTCAAGACCTTTGATCAAAGTAAAGATGCCTTGCCTTGGATTACAGTGACTTTAATGAAAGCCAGCGATTTTATCCGGATCGCGTGGCCATTTTTATTGATAGGGAGTGCGGTAGGTATTTTTCTTCTGGTACGGTTTTTAAGAACAACGGCTGGGCATTATGCTTTTGATCGCCTGACGCTGAAACTACCTTTATTCGGAAAATTATCACGTGGCATTAATGCTGCCCGTTTTGCCAGTACTCTATCGATTCTGACCCAGTCCGGTGTGCCATTGGTGGATGCCTTACGTATCGGGGCAGCGGTAAGTAATAACTGGGTGATTCGGGATTCGGTTAATCTGGCTGCTGAAAAAGTCACTGAAGGCGGGAACCTGGCTACCCAGCTGGAACGTAGTGGTTATTTCCCCCCGATGATGGTACAAATGATCAAAAGTGGTGAAGCCTCGGGGGAGCTGGATCGTATGCTGGAACGGGCATCGACCATGCAGGATCGGGAAGTGACCACGCTGATCTCGACATTACTCGCACTTCTAGAGCCGCTGATGCTGGTATTCATGGCCAGTATTGTGCTGGTAATTGTGATCGCAGTGATGCTGCCAATCGTGAATATGAATAATATGATTTAAATAACATGTGTAACGTCTACAAAGAATTGAAAGTGCCTGAAACTTTCTAAAGATGAATGAGAGATATTGAATGAAAAGGAATCCAAATCAAGCCAAAGACCCTTCAACTATAGCGGTTGAACCTACCGTACGTGTGAGCCAGTTACGTGCCCATCGTGCCTCAGGTTTTACCCTGATTGAAGTAATGGTGGTTATTGTTATTCTTGGCGTACTTGCAGCGCTGATTGTTCCAAATGTAATGGGACGCGGTGAAAAAGCTAAAGTGGATACTACCGTCATCAAATTGCAGAGTATTGCGGGTTCACTGGATCAATATAAGCTGGACAATGGCAAATATCCAAGCATGCAAGAAGGTGGTCTGGATGCACTGGTAAATCAGCCAGCAACAGCGAAGAATTGGTTGCCAGGTGGCTATGTGAAAGGAGGTTACCCAAAAGACAGCTGGGATAATGACCTGCAATACGTGATTCCAGGAACCAATGGTCGTGCTTTTGATTTGTACTCTTTTGGTGCCGATGGACAGGCAGGTGGGGAAGGAACTGATGCTGATATTTATTACCAACCTTAACTGATAATTATTATAAATTAGTAGGTTATTGAATATATCACTTCACTTGATTGGTTGTTTCAATATTGGGTGAAGTGATAATAACTCTCAATCATAAAATATAATATAAGTAGATGAATTTAATAATATTATTATAATATTGATGATTTGATAGTTATAATAAGAATTATTCCCATATTTATCTATTACAATTATCGTAAAATGTGAATAAATATAGACTTTCTATTTACAAAAAATAGCTCATAATATTCTTAATGGCCCTTTTTTAGCCAAAGGAGAATGGTATGAAAGCATTAATATTATCGGATGAAATAAACCAGTTTCATTGGTCGATGCTGAAATCTGTTCTTTTGGTTTTAAGCATTCTTCCAGCCAGTCAGGGAATTTTGCATTTATGGCAGACCACTGAAGGCAGCAGCCAGATTATGGTGGGTTTTTTTGCCATTAGCATGATGAGTACCTTATTCGTACTATGCTTCTGGTCAGCATTAAAAGCGTCTGTCGTACAGTTTGAACAGGAACAGGCTTCTGCATTTAAAAACGGAATTGTACAGGTCTATCGCTATATTCCAATGCTGTCACTGGCGAGCATGTTATCTTATCTGGTGATCCAGTTTTAATAACATATAGATAAAAAACCGAGGCATGAACCCACTGCTGTCCCATAGTTTGCTTTAAATAAAAAAACCTGAGTCCTAACAGTTAAAATATGAGTGCATACAAACACTTTAACGACCAGGACTCAGGTTTTGTCACATCAGAATACCGTATTTCATGAGCTAATTAAACCTGTTGTGCGACAGGATTTTGAACAACTTGCTAAAGTACACCATGTTGGACAGAAATTTAGAGCGGCTTCCCGGTGGGATCAGTTTATTGCCATATTGATGTCTCAATTCTCTTGTAGGCAAAGTCTGAGAGATATTCAATCCAATTTGGAGTGCCAACAGGAAAAGCTAAGTCATCTCGGAGCAAAGTCTATTCCCCGAAGCACGCTGGCACGAATCAATGAGCAGCAGCCTGCTGCCTTGTATCAACAGCTATTTTACAAGTTGCTTAAATACTATGAACACTCAAAAGTAGCTCATAAATTTCGCTTTAAGAATCCCTTGTATTCCTTGGATGCCAGTCATATTGACCTGTCGCTTTCCTTATGTGAATGGGCCAAAGTTCACGACTCAAAAGCCAGCATGAAACTCAGTATAGGATTGAATCACAGCAATGATATTCCTGAGTTTGTTGCAGTTGAAAATGGCAAAGAAAATGACATGGTACAAGGCCGCAAATTCCAGTTTCCTGCTGGCAGCATTGTAGTTTTTGATAAAGGCTATGTCGATTACCAATGGTATGCAAATCTGACTGCTCAAAACATTGGATTTGTCACACGTTTTAGGCCTAAATCTGTGTATCAGGTGATCCAGCAACATCCAGTGCTTGAATCCAAAGGTATTCTAAAAGATGAAACCATTCAGCTGAATAGCGCACATGCCCTAAAAAGAAAAGCCCCAGTGTTAAGAAGAATTGAATATAGAGATCAGCAAAGTGGCAAGCACTTTAGCTTTCTCAGCAATAACTTTCATTTAGCCGCCTCTACCATTGCGGCGATTTATAAAGATCGTTGGAAAGTTGAGCTGTTCTTTAAGGCGATTAAGCAGAATCTCAAATTAAAAGCGTTTCTAGGCCGCAGCAGGAACGCAATTCAGACACAAATCTGGATTGCGATGATCGCCTATTTATTGGTGAGTTTCGCTCAACATTTAGGAAAAACAGGTTGGACAGTTCAACGTTTACTCAGAATAATTCAAGTGAATTTGTTTGAAAGAAGAACTTTAAAAGCTTTATTTTCACCCGATAAAATACCCATAAAACAAGAGGAAGCTCAAATGAGCTTCCTCTTGTGAAAAATTGTGGGACAGCAATGGGCATGAACCTCGGTTTTTTATAGCTCCTCCTTTTTAAAAGAGGGACTTTTGAGAGAATTATCTTCTCGACTTAAAGCTGATATCCACCTTACGTGGGCGGAAGCGCCAACCCAGTAATAATAACAATACGGAGAAAATCAATACTGGCCAGTCGCTAAGTTTCATGTAAAGCGTTTCACCCTGCATGGCGGGTAACTCACCGCGGAGTATAGCTTCTTTATCCATAGGTGCACGTTTCACAATATGGCCATTGTGGTCGATGAACGCAGTTACCCCAGTATTGGTAGCACGAATAAACCAGCGACCATTTTCCTTGGCCCGCATTTGTACCATCTGTAAATGTTGTTGTGGACCGGCAGTGCCAGTAAACCAGGCATCATTAGATACGGTCACCAGAAAATCGCTTTGGCTGGCATTACGACGAGTCAGGTTTGGATAAGCCACTTCATAGCAAATCGCTGCACCTAAAGGATGGTTTTTCACATTTAATGGTTTCTGGATATCCGCACCACGCGAGAAACCACTCATCGAAGGGTCGTTTTGCAGAGCTGGAAGTACCCAACTGAGTGCGCCAGAGAGTGGAATATATTCTCCAAAAGGCACCAGACGCTGCTTCTTATAAAGACCACTCGACTCATCACCAGTGGCCATGATGCTATTGTAATATTTTGGCGTGCCTGCTTCCTGTGACTCAGCCAGATCCCAGAACGGAATACCTGTGACCCAAGCTGTTCCAGATTTTTCTGCCTGAACTTTCATGGCATCCAAGAAAGGTTCGATATCAGTCTGGAACATCGGAATCGAAGATTCTGGCCAGACAATCAGGTCACGTCCCCATTCTGTCTTGCTCAGATTTGCATAGATCAGTAAGGTTTTTACCTGATATTCAGTTAACCATTTCAGGTCCTGAGGGATATTGCCCTGAATCAGAGAAACGGTGAGCGGCTTTTCATTTTTTTCTTGCACAAAAGTCAGTTGTGCAGCACCCCAAGCCCCCAATAACAGGAATGCAGAAGGAACGATCCAGAAGACCTGTTTACTTAAGATTTCAACCAGTGCACAGGCCAGAACAATCACTACAAAGGACACCCCAAATACACCGAATAAAGGCGCGTAGGCATCCAGATAGAGCTCAGTAAAAGCATAACCTGCAAAGAGCCATGGGAAACCGGTAAATACCCAGGTTTTGGCCCATTCAAAGATCACCCAAAGTGGTGCGAAGGTAAGAGGTGTTTCCGGGAAAAATCGACGATAAATGCAAGTCTGAAGCGCAGTAAACAGTCCCATGACAATCGCCATGATCAGGATCATGATTACGCTCAGGAAAGCACTGGTATCGCCATACACATGAATAGAGGTATAGAGCCAGAATGCACCCACAAACCACAATCCAATTCCATAAGCCCAGCCAATACCAAAGGCCTGTTTCGCACTACGACCACGGACGCAAGCATACAGTAAGGCAGGAGAGAGAATCGCCAGCCACCAGTAATGATAAGGTGCCAAAGCCAGGCTAAAAATAGCGCCGGCAAATAAGGCAATCAATACAGGATAAATTAAGGCTAACTGCTTTTGCTGCTGGGCTGGATTTAATAGCTTATCGAAATATGCTCTCATTGGCGCACAGCTCGAATTAAACGAATAGAACGTGAATCTGCCTCAAGAATGGTAAATTGCCAGTTTTCCAGTTCAATCGTCTGACCTTCCAGATCATTTACCAGACCGATTTCCTGCAATAACAAACCGCCCATGGTTTCAACTTCATCATCGGAGAAATTGGCATCCAGCATATTGTTAAAATGCTCGATTGGTGTCAGCGCTTGTACTACCCATGTATTGGCTGTTTTCGGGTCTTGGTCTGGAACAATATATTGTGCTTCTTCATCAGCAATATCATGTTCGTCTTCAATTTCACCCACAATTTCTTCGAGAATATCTTCTAGGGTTACCAGGCCTGAAGTTGTACCGTACTCGTCAATTACTACCGCAATATGAGTCTGGGTATTTTTCAGCATACGCAGAACCTGGTCGGAACGCGCACTTTCCGGTACAAACAATGGCTGACGCATCAAGGCACGAATATCGACTTTGGAAGAAGGCTCGGTCAGGAAAGGAAGCAGATCTTTGGCCAGCAAAATACCAACTACATTATCCGGTTGATCCGATGAGAACACAGGGAATCGCGAATGCGCAGATTCAACTAAAACATGCAAAATTTCGAGAAGTTGGTCATCTTCCTGCAAGCTAATCATGGACGTTCTTGGCGTCATGACTTCACGAATTTTGGTGGCCGGCAGATCCAGTACGCCTTCCAGCATTGCAACAGTATCGGGTTCTAAAAATCGACGTGAATCTTGTACTAATTTTAGCAGTTCGTCGCGAGTTTCGGGTGCAGTTCCCAGCCATTTACGTAAGCCGCGCATACCCCACGACGGGCCTGATTCCTCGTGCATGATCTTTCCTAAAGACTCTTAATATCTAAAAAAACGTGATTTTATCATACCGCAGAAAATACGCTTGTCTATTGTAATTATGCTGCGCAGACTTGATCTTACGGGTCAGTCTGGTTTTGTGAACTGGCTCAAAGCGTGGGCTGCAATGCCATAGCCGCTTTATGCTAAAATAAGGCTGATCTTGAATTCCTGAGTCTGTCGATGTCTGAAGCCGAAATTACGCCAAGCCTGCAATTGAATACCCGTGGATTACGCTGCCCTGAGCCAGTCATGATGTTGCATCAAGCCATCCGTAAGTCTAAAGCTGGTGATGTAGTTGAAGTTTTTGCTACGGATAATTCGACCTCTTGGGATATTCCAAAATTCTGTATGCATCTCGGCCATGAACTACTGCTCCAAGAAGAGCGTCTGGATGAAAATGGCAATAAAGAGTTCCATTATCTGGTGAAAAAAGGCGATTAAAAGATTTTTTTGGGTAGATGAGTGATTCATTTGCCCATATTTTTGAAAGATTAGGGTCTGTTGACATTTACTGTTCATAATTAAACCTATAAAGGTAGCCATAAAAATATACAGGCTAAGGCAACAGAACTTTGATAATTTCTTTTGAGCTTGTCATATCGAGTAGCTATTCCTCTAAATTGCTTTAATCTACAAAACATATTTTCAACTAAATGCCTGATTTTATATAAATACCAGTCCATATGATCATTGTTCGATTGGCTATTTATTTTCTTTGGTATATTCGCTTTTGTCCCTGTTTTTCTGATCTGTTCACGCAGTGGTTCTGAATCATAGCCTTTATCTGCGCAGACCACTTTTGTCTCTTTTAAGTCTAATGTTGATATTAAATCAGGTGCAACTTTGACGTCATGTGTGGTTCCATCGGTAATCATGAAATCAACAGGATTGCCATTTGCATCAACAATCAAATGTATTTTTGAGGAGTTTCCTCCTACACTTTTAGAAATGGATTGATTCGCTATACCGGCAGAATGTTGATGAGCACGTACGTGAGAGCCATCAATAAAAATCCACTCCATATCGGGGCATGATGCTAATAATTTGAATAATCTAAGCAACTTACCACTGCTTGACCAACGATTAAAACGTTTGAAAATAGAGTTTGATTGACCGAAATAGGAAGGAATATCTCGCCACGGACAGCCTGTTCTAATTCTATAGAGAATAGCTTCAATAAAATTACGTAAGTTTGAGTTGTGATGAATAGATAAATTACGCAAAATAGTTTTCAACTTTTGCCAGTGTTGATCTGTCAGCATGGTACGAGGCATAGCGAATAGTAAAATTGGGTTTGGCGATTTGATTTTACTACTTCGCTATTTTTTAAGCTAAAAGTGTCAACACACCCTAAAATTAAAAAAACTATTTTTTTGAATACTTGATCGGCTTGAAATTCCTGACTTTCAGAAAATAAAAAATTTGATATTCAAGCCTCTTCCAGAATTACAGTGATGAATCGGAACCATGGCCAGACCAATGAACCTAGGCTGGATATAAATAATTCACTATAATGCCGTAAAAATATTTATAACAATTAAAAATGATAAAAAATCATATCGCTCAAGTATTAGAGCAATTGGGTTTTAGTGCACAGAAGCGTGCTTTGCTTGTTCAGTTTTCCCATCAAAAACTTAATTCCGAAGTTTTTCTGCAACGTATTGATGGCCAACATGCCCTGAATCAGGGACTAAAGATTGAGCTGATTTGTGTGTCGACTAATGCCTTGATTCCCCTTAAAGAATTTATTGGAACTCAAGTAGCGATAGATCAGGTTACGGATCAAAGACAGTTATTTCGCAGTTCCGGAATTATTACTGCAGCAACTCAGGGACAGAGTGATGGCGCATTAACGCTTTATAAACTCATCCTAGAAGATGCAACGTCGCTATGGCATAAACGCCGTAATAGTCGTGTGTTCATGGACAAAAGTGTCCGAGAGATTACTGAAATCTTATTCAAAGAATGGCAGCGTAAGAGTCCATTGTTTGCGGCTGCACTCAAGCTGGATTTATCCGGTTTGCAGCAAACTTATGATGTGCGTCCTTTTACTATGCAATTGAATGAAAGCGACTATGACTTTTTAACCCGTTTATGGCGTAGTGAAGGGATTAACTGGTTGATTGATGAGTCTGAGTTTATAGTCGTGCATTCATCTGCACAGATTGCAGCGCAAAAGCTTAGATTAGTTGATGATAATAGCCACTACCAAGCTTTAAGCCGCAGGGCGATCCGTTTCCATCGTTCCAGTGCTACTGAACAAGAAGATAGCATTACCAGTATTATTGCAAAACGACAGTTGCAGCCGACCGCTGTACATATCCAGCGCTGGCATGCCGATCACTTGAATCAGGAAGAAGGCGTTGGTTCAGTACAAAGCAAGCACCAGCAGAGTCAGGTTCAGGATAATGCCAGCCTGGCATTGGAACAGGCCTGGAACATCAGTCCGGCATGGGTCACTGATCTCAGGCATGCAGATCAGGCAACCCCAGCCTCAGATGCACAAATCGAAAAAATAAACCAAAATTTGCAGCATTTCTATGCTGCACAGGCCAAACAATTTTTAGCAACATCCACAGTACGTGATGCCCAAGTGGGTTACTGGTTTCGGCTGGATCAGCATCCTGAAATTGACCAGCATCCAGCAGTAGATAAAGAATTTTTAATCATCTCCAAGAAATTTTATAACCAGAATAATTTGCCTAAAGACTTAAATGAGCAGGTCCATGCTTTAATTCAGCAAAGCTGCTGGAAGATGACAGAATTCAAGGACGCAGGTGAGCGTCAGGCCAACCAGCTAGTCTTACAACGTCGCCATATCCACTTGGTCCCTGAATACCAGCCTTTATTGCAGCGGCCACAGGCCTATCCGCAACGCGCCAAGGTAGTCGGGCCAGAAGATGAAGAAATTTATGTGGATGAATGGGGGCGGATCAAAATCCGTTTTCTGTTCACTCGTCCGAATGACCATGCTCACGATGGTGGCGCAGGCAGCAATGACAGTGATACAGATTCAGCCTGGGTAGATGTTCTGACCCCGTGGGCAAGTATAGGTTATGGGGTCCGTTTCTTGCCACGCATTGGTGAAATTGTGGCCGTCGACTTTTTCGATGGCAATATTGATCGGCCTTTTGTGGTAGGTCGGATTCATGAAGGCCAGCGTTCTCCGACGAAGTTTGATCAAAAAGGACAACTACCAGACACCAAAAAACTCAGTGGTATTCGCTCGCAAGAAGTACAGGGGCAAGGCTTTAACCAGCTACGTTTTGATGATACGACTGGCCAGATCAGTATACAGTTATATAGTAATCAAGCTGCCAGTCAGCTCAATCTGGGTAACTTGAGTCATCCGAAAGAACAGGCGGAAAGTGAAGGGCGGGGTGAAGGTTTTGAACTTAGAACTGATCAATCAGGTGCAGTCCGTGCAGGTGAAGGGTTATTGATTTCGGCTCATAAACAGCAAGCTGCAGATGGTTCACATATGGATGCTGAACCAGCGAAAAGCCAGCTTGAATCAGGCTTGCAGATGAGCCAAGCACTGAGTGATGTTGCTAAAAACCAGCAAACTGATCCGCTTGAAATCTTTGAGACCCTAAAAAGCTTTATTGAGCAAATTGAACAGCAAGATCAAGACAAAGCAGCTGCCTTTAAACAGGCAATCATGATTCTGACAGCACCAAAATCCATTGCGCTGAGTACTCAGCAGGATATTCATTTGTTTGCGGAAGGTCAAATTAGCCACCAGGCAGCGGACAGTATTAACCTAAGTTCGCAGAAAAAGATTATTGGTCATGCCTCTTCTAAAGTGAGTCTGTTTGCAGCCCAACAAGGCTTAAGAGCTTATGCCGCAAAAGGCAAAGTTGAACTACAGGCGCAAAATGATGGGATGGATATTAATGCGCGTAAAGGTATCAAAGTTGTTTCTACTGAAGATCAGATCGAAATTACAGCAGCGAAGGAAATTGTTTTAACTGCGGGCGGTTCTCAAATTGAAATCAGTAGTGCCGGAATTTTGCCGACGACAGATGGTCAGTTTGAGATGAAGGCAGGACAACATCAATTTTTATCAGGGGAAAAGGTAATAAATGATATTCCCTATCTCCCTGCCTCACATAATAGTTCCTATGTTTTAGAGTTCGATGTGCGACATAAAATAAACAATAAATTATTAGAAAGCTCTCCAATTTTTAGTCTTATCGATTCTAAGGAGAATGTACGAACAGGAGAGATTCCCAAAGATGGAATTATTAGAGTTACTTCAGAAAATAAGGAAGAAAAATATACGGTTATGGTGCATAAATATGATGCAGAGATATCGGAGTTAGAAGAATGACTTATACGGCTCGTTTAAAAGTATTCTGTGATAATAAAGACCTTTTATCAAAATTAAGCTATACCTTACTAAATACGACAACTCAAAAAAGTTATGGAGGAAAAATTGATCCGAATGGTTGTACCAAAATCTATAATTGCAATAAATTAGATTTAATCTTTATAGAGTTAATTTTAAATAATTCAAAAATCGCCAGAGTGCGTGTTCCCGCACTAGAAAATGGCGAATTTAATAAATCGATATATAAATTAAAATCAACTACAGGTACAACAAAACAAGCAGAATCAAATAAAGTACCTGTTAAAGTTAAAAATGAATTAGAAATAGCACTTGAAGCTTTACATGGTACAGCACTTTACTTTAGTAATAACTTTTTAGATCATGATAGCTCCTTAAGAATTGCTTATATGAAAGCAATTAAAAAAATGAGTCATGATTACTTAAAGGATGTCGAAAATAGAAGAATGACTGTAAAAGACGCTTCGAAAGAGGCTCATACATTAAGAAATGATATTTTAGAACAGACTAGGAAAAAGAATTCTCCAATCGCGTTAGCAGTATCACAAAAAGAAAAAATAGCGGCTAAAAGTTTAGATCAATTCTTAGAATATTATGCATTGAAATTAAAAGATCCTGATAAATGGAAAAAACTGAAAGATCAGTCAAGACAAACCTTGGATAATTATGTAAAAGCATCAATAGGTACAAGAAATTCATATTTTCAGGCGCTTTCAACAGCAGATAAAAATAAAGTTTTTTATAGTGTAGTTAAAGGATCAGGGTCATCCCATGGAACCTTTGATAAAGCAGCAAAGTATATGAAACCACTAGGCAGAGTAATTGTAGTTATTTCAATTTCCTATGCTTGGTATGAGATTTATTCAGCTGAGAATAAAGAAAAGGAATTTTATAAAGAAGTCGCAACCATAGGCTCAGGAGTGGCAGCTGGCGCTGTGAGCGGCGCGATTGCAGGAGGAATTTGTGGCCCCGGGTCTCCCATATGTTCAACAGTAGGTGTAATAATTGGCAGTCTAGCGGGAGGGTATGGAGCATATAAATTAGTTGAAGCTTATGATGAAGAGTTGGAAGCTTTTACAGAATGGACTTTATTTTAATTCCAGTAGGTAGCCTGTATGTTTAAGTTTTTTAAAAGGTTAGTAAGAAAAGAAGCTAATAAAAATTTAGATGCGAATAATTATAAAACTAAAATTAAAAATTTTAGCCTAGAGCATGATCAGATTGTGGGTGTAAATATAGATGATGTAATAATAAAAATACCTTATATAGACATAGTAAGGATATCTATTATGGTTTATGAGGAAGATTTACTCCCTCAACCAATCTGGACTGTGCAAACAATAAAAGACATTATTGATATACCGAATGAATTAAATAATACAGATAAATTATTTTTTGAGGTTCTTAATAAAAAAATAGAAGGTTACAACTCAGTTCAAACCCAAGCAGAAATATTAAAAGCTATGAATGGTACCCATAACAGCCTATTTCATATTTGGCAGCGCCATGATGCAGATAAAATATTTAAATCTATTAAATACTAATTTTTTCTTGCACAAAAAAATTTAATGATGTTTATTTCATAATCTTATAAATATAAAAAAAGCCTCTAAAGTAATTAATTATTTTAGAGGCTTATGCAAGCTAACTAAGTATTACATATTCGGGTAGTTCGGACCACCGCCACCTTCCGGTGTTACCCAGGTGATATTCTGAGATGGATCTTTGATGTCACAGGTCTTGCAGTGCACACAGTTCGCTGCATTGATCTGGAAACGTTTTGAACCGTCATCATTCTCCATGATTTCGTAAACACCCGCCGGGCAGTAGCGCTGTGCAGGCTCATCCCATTTTGGCAAGTTGACATCTACTGGAATCGAAGCATCGGTCAGTTTTAAATGCGCAGGCTGGTTTTCTTCATGCACCGTATTCGATACAAACACAGAAGACAGACGGTCAAAGGTCAGCTTGCCATCCGGTTTTGGATAGTTCGGCTTGAAGTTCACTGCATCAACCGTTTTCAGAGTTTTAAAGTCTGGCACCAGATCATGCAGGGTGAATGGCACTTTAAACACGTTCTGGTCGATGAAGTTGAATGCACCACCCATCCATTGACCGAACTTGTGCATTGCCGGGCCAAAGTTACGTGCGCTATATAACTCTTCTTTCAGCCAGCTGTTGTTGAACTTGTCTGGATAAGCAGTCAACTCTTTTACAAAGAAGTCTTCACCTTCAGTCACACGTGCAATCGCCAGGTCACCACCTTTTTCCACACCGGCAGCAATCGCTTCAAATACCGCTTCACCGCAGAGCATGCCGGATTTCATGGCAGTATGTGAGCCTTTGATCTTGGCAAAGTTCAGGAAGCCCGCATCATCACCAATGAGTGAACCACCCGGGAAGGTGAATTTCGGCAGAGAGTTAAAGCCACCTTTAGTTACCGCACGCGCACCATAAGAAATACGCTTACCGCCTTCCAAGTACTGTTTAATCAGAGGATGGGTTTTCCAGCGCTGCATTTCCATGAATGGATACATGTGTGGATTTTCATAAGAAAGATCCACAATCATGCCTAACGTCACCTGGTTATTTTCAGCATGGTATAACCACCAGCCACCTGAAGAACCAGTTTCAGATAAAGGCCAGCCAGCACCGTGCATTACCAGGCCTGGTTTATGCTTGGCAGGATCAATTTCCCAGAGTTCTTTAATGCCGATACCGTAGTGCTGTGGATCAGCATCTTTGTCCAGATTGAATTTCTGGATTAGACGTTTGCCTAAGTGACCGCGACAGCCTTCAGCAAAAATGGTGTATTTGGCATGCAACTCATAACCTGGCGCAAAGTTATGTGTTGGTTCGCCATCTTTACCAATCCCCATGTCACCGGTTTGGATACCTTTCACCGTACCATCTTCATGATACAGAATTTCTGAAGCAGCAAAGCCCGGGAAGATCGATACTTCCAGCTCTTCAGCTTTCTGGCCTAACCAGCGCACCACGTTGCCCAGAGAGATGACATAGTTGCCATCATTGTGCATGGTTTTCGGCACCATCCAGTGCGGGGCTTCTTGTGATTTTTCATCTGAAAGAAGGAAGAAAGTTTTATCTTCTGTGACTGGCACATTTAAAGGCGCACCTTCTTCTTTCCAGTTCGGGAACAGCTCGTTCATGGCACGTGGTTCAAGCACAGCACCTGAAAGAATATGTGCACCGACTTCGGAGCCTTTTTCTACGACACAAACGGACAGATCATTTAAATTGTTTTCAATTGCAAGTTGACGGATCTTGATTGCAGCAGACAGGCCGGCAGGACCCGCACCTACGATCACAACGTCAAACTCCATCGATTCACGTTCGATGTGTTCCATGTAGGACTCCTCATATTTCTATTCGGTGGCAACCATAATCGGATGATTGGGTGCTGCCATGAGTGTTCTGAATTCCTAGACACAAAAATAGTAGTGTCTTTAAGCATCTGGGCTAGTATAGTTTTAAACCCAGGTTAAGCCAATTGGCTGAAACATATTATTTTTCCGTCATCAAGGTCTTCTTTATATGAATAAGTCAGCACCCGAGAAAAATCCGACGAAAAAAGTAGCTTCTAGCGATGATAAAAATTTAATGGATATCGCACAATACTTAAAAGATGCACAGGGCAGTCACAAAAGGTCAATCCCGCCTTTGGATCAATGGCAGCCAAAGCATTGTGGGGCAATGGATCTCAAGGTTTTGGCCAATGGAGAATGGTGGCACGAAGGTCAATTGATTAAGCGTCAGCCGATGATAGACCTGTTTTCAACGGTACTCTGGAAAGAAGAAGGAAAATTCTATCTAAAAACGCCGGTTGAAATGATTGAAATCGAGGTCGAAGATGAACCTTTGTTTGTGAATCAGGTGGATCAGGTCGAGATTGAAGGCAAGACTTACCTGCAATTAACCACCACAACTCAGGACATCATTATTGTCGATAGCGAACATCCTATCTTTATGCGTCAGTATCAGGATGAATTGCGTCCTTATGTGCATGTCCGTTTTGGAATCAATGCGCTGATTCAGCGGGCTGCTTTTTTACATCTGGTGGAGATGGGCGAGCTCGGTGAAAATGCTGCTGGAGAGACGGTTTTAAGCTTGAAAAGTGGTGATTTAGACTTGCATTTAAGCACCTGAGGTTTAAGCTTTGTCGCAAGGTCATTTGAAACAAGCAACTAGCAACGTTATGAGCGCTATCCAACCGATTTATCCCTTAGTAGATCCCATGCCTAAAGCCAGTGCTGATGCACCTATCGGGATCTTTGATTCTGGTGTAGGAGGGTTATCGGTTGCTTTGGAAATTGCCCGGTATTTGCCCAATGAGCGCTTTGTTTATTATGCCGACACGGCTTACGTACCTTACGGACCGCGTAAAGATCAGGAAATCCGTGACCTGACTGCGCGAGCGATTGAATGGCTGTATCGTGAAGGCTGTAAAGTTGCAGTCGTCGCCTGTAATACCGCTTCTGCTTTTAGCCTGGATTATTTACGTGAGCATTACGGTGAAAACTTTCCGATCATTGGTCTGGTGCCAGCGCTAAAACCTGCAGTCCTCAATACCCAATCCAAAACGGTGGCCGTTCTGGCCACACCTGCAACCTTTCGTGGCCAGCTGATTAAGGATGTCATGACCCGTTTTGCCGAGCCGGCAAAGGTCAAAGTGATTCCGGTGACCTGTCTGGATCTGGTGCCTTTTGTAGAAGCCGGCCAACAGATGAGTCCTGAGTGTCTAGCGACATTAACTCAGATTTTACAACCGGTTGTTGATCAGGGTGCTGATTATTTAGTGCTAGGATGTACACATTACCCCTTCCTAAAATCGTCAATTCAGTATATTTTTGGTCAAAAGCTGACATTAATTGACTCAGGATTCGCGGTTGCGAGACAAACGGCCCGAATTTTGATTAAAAATGGGTTATTATTTGAACATGAGTGCAAGGACAGTCTGAAAATCCGACTTGTGGTTAGTGGTCAAAATGCTGAACAGCTCCAGCCGATTTTAGGGCATCTGATTCCAGCCGATATTAAATGGCAGGTCAGCAATATGGAGACAGAAGTCAGCTAGGCGACCATCACTCATCTTATAATTTTCAAAGATATATTTTTATACTGGGGTCGTCATATTGTGTCAGGGCAGGGTGTAGCCGGCCAGATCAATGCGCAGTAAAAGAGGATAATCAATGCTCGATAAACGTTATCAGGTGTTTATCTCCACCTCTGGTGCAGAAATGCAGCCAGAGCGGATCATCTTGTCACAAACTTTGGTCGGCATGGGTTTCTTTTCCTGGGGGCTGGAACAACGCACTCCTTTAAATACTGCATTTGCGCGTCGCCAGATTGATGACTGTGATTATGTGGTGATTCTGCTGGGTAGCCAGTATGGTGAGCAGTCGGTTTCCGGTGTGGGTTATATGCACCTGGAATATATTTATGCTGTGACCAAGCAGAAACCGATTATTGTATTTATGCATGAAGATCCGGCTTCACGTGATCCTTCATTGCACGATACGAAACCTGAATTACAAGAAAAATTTAAAGAATTTCGTCAGTTATTGCAGCAGGAAGCTGATCAGGTCTTTTGCTATCGCACCTTGCGTGATCTGGAAATGGCGGTACGTTTGAACATGCCGCAAATGCTGGAACGCTATCCGGTAAGTGGCTGGGTACGTCCGCAGAATACTCAAGCCTTGCATGACGAGATTGACCAGCTCAAAGCCAAAGTGGCCCAACTGGAACGCGATGGGGGGACACGTGAAGTGGATCCTTTCCTGAGCCTGCCGAAAGTGTCTATGCATGAAGTTTTCTCTTTCGAATACCGTATGCATGCTTATCAGGATGGTAACTTTAAAGAGCTGAAAGTTGAGAAAAGACTGACCTGGGCACAATTGCTGGCTATTCTTGGTTCTACATTCATTAATCCAACGCCGGAGGAATTTTTCTCCAAGCGTATGAATGAGTATTTGAATGAAACCGGTCTGGCAGATGCACGAGCGGAAATGCCGCGCGCGCATGCTGTAGCCCGTGCCCAGATTAATATCCGTGCCCTGCATAGCCTGAAATTGCAAATGCGCCAGAATGACTGGATTATACCGTCGGGCCGTGATGACCGCCAACGTCTGCTTTGGCAGATTACGCCTAAGGCACAGAAGCTGCTAGACAGTAACTTGCTGGATAAAGATCGTACTTTTCAATATAAGTCAGTGTATTAATCCATATAGAGAATAAGTAAAAAGCTGTTAAAGTAAGCAGGTTGATACTACGACGGGCGTACTGCATGTTTTCTACAGCTAAACCGAAAGTTACGATTATATTGGCAAATTTAGGCACACCTGATGCACCGACTGTGCCGGCAGTACGCGATTTCCTGAAGCAGTTTTTATCTGATCAGCGTGTCATTGAAATTCCCAAGCCAATCTGGCAACTCATCCTGCGTTTATTTATTTTACCGTTCCGTCCTAAGCGGGTTTCCCGTGCCTATGCACAGGTCTGGGGCCAGGATTCACCGATGCGTGAGATTCTGCTGCAGCAGGTAAGTCAAGTAAAGGCTAAGCTCATTGAACAATATCCGCAATTTGAACTGAATGTGGTACCTGCCATGACCTATGGCAATCCCAATATTCAGGCTGTTCTTGATCAGATTTCGGCTCAACCGCAAGATCATATTATTCTGTTTCCGTTATTCCCCCAGTATTCAGCGACTTCTACCGCACCTCTGTATGATGCGGTCGCAAAATGGGTGCTGAAACAGCGCAATCTACCTGGTCTGTCGATTATCCGCGATTATTATCAGCATCCTTTATTTATCCAGTCACTGGCACAAAGTGTTCGGGATTATCAGGCGATTCATGGGCAGCCAGAAAAACTGTTGATGTCATTTCATGGTATCCCGCAGCCCTATGCCGATAAAGGTGATCCTTATGCGGATCGTTGCCGGATCACAGGCAAACTGGTTGCAGAAGCTTTAGGTCTATCTGAAGATCAATATGCAATTAGTTTCCAGTCCCGGTTTGGTAAACAGGAGTGGGTTAAGCCTTATACGGATGCCTTAATTGAAGAGTGGGGCAAACAGGGCGTGAAATCAATTCAGGTGATGAGTCCGGCTTTTTCGGCTGACTGTCTGGAAACACTGGAAGAGCTGGCCATGGAAAATGGGGAGACCTTCAAGGCCAATGGCGGGGAAAGCTACAGTTATATTCCGGCTTTGAACAACCGTGAAGATCATGTGCAATTGCTCAATACGCTGTTACAGGCTAATCTTGAAGCATTGAATCAGACGCTTGCCCATTAATCTTTTGAGGTTTCTTATCCTATGTTACAAGTCAAAATTGTTCCTGTGACTGCATTTCAGCAAAACTGCTCGATTCTTTGGGATAGTGACAGTAAAGAGGCTGTTTTGATTGATGCAGGGGGCGAACCTGAGAAATTAAAAGCGGAAGTAGAAGCACTGGGCTTAACAGTCAAGGCTTTATGGCTGACTCATGGTCATCTCGATCATGCTGGAGCAGTTGGTGCTTTAAAAAAAGTTTGGGATGTGCCGGTGATTGGTCCGCATAAGGACGATGCATTCTGGCTGGATATGATTCAGGAAGTGTCTGCCCGTTATGGCTTTCCGATTCCGGAAAAAGTAGAAGTCACGCAATGGCTGGAAGGTGGAGAAGTTCTCAAGCTGGGTGATGAAGAGTTTGAAGTACGTTTTGCCCCAGGCCATACTCCAGGTCATGTAATGTTCTATAACAAGAATCATGCTTTGTTATGGACAGGGGATGTACTGTTTAAAGGTTCAATTGGGCGGACAGATTTCCCGCGTGGCGATCACCAGCAGTTAATCGATTCAATCCAGCGCGAATGTTTTAGCCTGCCGGATGAAACCCAATTTATTTCAGGACATGGTCCGATCAGCAATATTGGTTTTGAAAAGCAGCATAACCCTTTCGTTGCAGGAAAAGCGGGTTAAAGTAGATAAAAAGATCAGCCTAGCTGGTCTTTTTATTTGTTAAAAGGATTATTTAAAGACTGACGGGTTTGTGCGTAGATCAGCCAAGTCATAATGGCAAGGAGAATTCCAACAACAATAAATAAGCCATCCTGTTGGAAAATGCCTATTCCTAATGACAATATCGCAAGTATTCCTACCCCAATTAAAATAATCTTTAGAATAATGTAGCCCATATTCTTGCTCTAAAATAATGTGATATTTCTGCGTAAGAACATAGTATTAAACTGGCATATGTGCTGTTAACTTGTGTTGGGTTTCTACAAGCCTTTTATAAAAATCATGTAATTATTTAGGATATGCTTAATGTGATAGGATCTTCTAAAAGGTTCAGTCTTCTTCAGAAGATTCAACCGCTGGAGCATCTTGGGTTGGCAGTTTGTATTCTTCGCTGGCCCAAGCGCCAAGGTCAATCATTTTGCATCGTTCCGAGCAGAAAGGGCGAAATTCATTATTTTCCCAAGTGGTCAGTTTGCCACAGCGTGGACATTTTAAAGTGGTCGACATCAGCGCACTCCCTAGAAAAATAAAGCTTCGATTAGGCAAATATAACTGCACTTGTTAGACTTATACAGTTTTTATTAGTTTGATCTGATTATGTCGATTCGTCAATTTCAAGCACAGCGTATGCATGCGCCTCGTGATTTCCAAAGTATCAGTTTTGAACCGGTTTGTGTGGAAATCGGTGCGGGCAAAGGTAAACATGCTTTGCTCTTCACTCAGACCAATCCGAACAGCAAGCTGATTGCGATCGAGCGAACTCGAGAGAAATTTTTGGCCATGCAAAAACAGCATGCGCTGGAAGGACAGCCGAATTTACAAACGGTTCATGCTGATGCCTTGCCTTGGATTGTGCATGCTCTCTATCCAGCGCAAGTCGAACAGTTCTTTATTTTATATCCGAACCCTGAGCCGCATAACCCGGCACAGCGCTGGCTGAATATGCCATTTTTTGAGTTTTTATTATCGCGTTTAAAAACTGGTGGCACGATCACTTTAGCGAGTAATATTCCTGAATATATTGAGGAGGCAGAGCAGCAGGTTCAAAATCTGTGGAAATTGCCTTTCGTTAAAGAAGTCATTGGCCAAGACTCGGCAAGAACTCATTTTGAAATTAAATATCTAGAACGTGGTGAGTTGTGCCAGCAATTGATTATTAGTAAACCGGAAGGCTATACAACGCGTTTTGATGAGTTTCAGCCGCTACAAGGGCAGAATACGAGTTCAGCGGAATAAGCCATGACGAAGCGCATTGCAATTGTGGGTGCTGGCCCGGCAGGCTTGATGGCTGCAGAAGTTCTGAGTCAGTCTGATTATGAGGTGCATGTTTTTGAACAAAAGCCTTCGGCTGCACGCAAATTCCTAATGGCTGGGAAAACTGGTCTAAATATTTCCCATGCCGAGCTAGTCGAACAGTTTGTGCAACGTTATGATCAAGTGGACTGGTTAGCGCCTTGGATCAAACGTTGGGATGCCGTATGGATTCAAAACTGGATGAGAGATCTTGGTATTGAACCTTATATTGGTTCTTCAGGTCGAGTTTTTCCTACAGAAATGAAGGCCGCTCCACTATTGCGTGCCTGGCTAAAACGTCTGACCGAGCATGACATCCAGTTTCATTATCGCCATCAAATTCTAGATCTAAAAAATCATCAGCTGCAGATTCATGATTTGAAAAATGATCGCACATTCACAGAAAACTTTGATGCGATTGTTTTGGCTTGTGGTGCAGTGTCATGGTCAAAACTCGGCAGTGATGGCAAATGGCGAGCATGGCTTGATTGCAGCGAGATTGAACCTTTCCAAGCCAGTAATGCGGGTGTGGAATATCCATGGTCCAAGTTTATGCAACCTGTATTCGGTCAGCCACTGAAACGGGTCGAAGCTTGGGTTGATGGCGGTGACAAGACTATGGGTGATATTGTGATCAGTCACTATGGTCTGGAAAGTGGTCTGATCTATAAACAAGGCCGGGGGCTGCGTCAACAGCTGAAACAGGGGCAGCCAATGCAGCTGAATCTGGATCTTTTTCCGGATCAAACCGTAGAACAATTAGCTAAAAAATTACAGCCAAGTAAAAAACAGTCTTTGAATAATATCTGGCGCAAAGCAGGCTTAGAGGGCGCAAAAGCTGCTCTAGTGCGTGAACTGGTACCAAAACCACTTTGGCAAGAAGCAGCTGAGCTAGCACAGCAAGTGAAGCATCTAAAAATATTATTAACAGGTTTCCGTCCTATGCAGGAAGCGATTAGCTGTGCAGGTGGGGTTAAACGCGAGGTTCTGTCAGAGCAGTTTCAGCTTAAATCCAATCCCCATGTGTTCTTATGTGGTGAGATGCTGGACTGGGATGCGCCTACAGGAGGCTATTTACTCACTGCCTGTTTTGCCACTGGACGTGCAGCCGCAGAAGGGGTGCAGCACTATCTGGTTCAAGCTCAATAATACGCATTCTTCAGAAAGTGAAAGTTAAATCTTAGAACTGCATATAAAATTTCAGGAAGCGTCTGCTTCCTGAACTGTATTATTTATTGTGCTGGGGCTTTATTTGCGGTAGTCATCTCTGGATATTGCGAACGCCAGCGTTCCAGTTGCTCCTGGGCATGTAGATATTTGCCTAGACCTTTTACATTTTCACTGGCTTCATTCACAGTAGTGACCTGAGATTTCGAACTATTCACCAGTTTTTCCTGATGTTCCCAGTATTGATACATTAAACCCTGAATATAACGGCCCTGTTCAGTTTTCAGCTCCAGATCTTTGAGCATATTTAGCGAAGACTGGACATGATCGCGTTGACGTTGCTGGACAAATTCCGGAGTCAGATTGTCATCATTGCGCATGCCATTGAGCTCAGCTTCCAGATCCGCGCTCATTTCCTGAAAACGTTCTTCATAGTCATTCAAGACAGCAATATCATGGGGATCATCTTCCGTTTTAGGGAAGTTTTTCACGGGTCCAGTTTTCAATTCCTGCATGATTTCCTCTGATGCAGAGTCTTCTGTTGCTTGCTGTTCTACAGATTGTGAACTTTTCTGGTCACAGGCCATCAAAAACATGGCAGCAGTGAAAAGTGCAGTTCGTGACATCAATTGAATGGTGTGCATGA
This sequence comes from Acinetobacter sp. TW_SC_4, assembly GCF_054861205.1. NCBI lineage: Bacteria > Pseudomonadati > Pseudomonadota > Gammaproteobacteria > Moraxellales > Moraxellaceae > Acinetobacter > Acinetobacter sp. TW_SC_4. Next base: position 2,855,023 of record NZ_CM142174.1, on the reverse strand, counting down.
TTGAATCCTGTTCCTAATTATTTTTCTTGAATACATAAACATAGGTAATATAAGGGAAATTAATCATATCTTCTGCACCCTTGTCCGTATAGTTTTTGATAATTTGTTCGAATTGCTGCTTGAGCTGCTGTTGCTGTTCTTTTGGTAGTGCGGCAATAAAGCTGGTTGACAATAAGCGTTTGGAAACTACCTGCTCGACAGGGCCATGCTGCAGCTGGCGCATTTGCGTTTCAGCATAAGGCTGAAAGAGATTCTGTTCTTCAAATACTTTACGCCAGGCACCACTATGATAGCGTGGTGTATCGCCTTCCAGTGGTGCAATATAATCTGCCAGGGCTTTGACCCAGTCGACTGTAATATCTCGTTGGTTCCAGACCAGTACCAGAAAGCCTTGAGGTTTAAGTACCCGATCTAGCTCCTTTAAGGTTTCCAGATTGGAAAACCAGTGAAATGACTGTGCACAAAACACGGCATTCACGCTATGATCGGGCAGGGGAAGCTGGTGGCTCATCCCTTCTAGGGTATGAATATCCGGATGTGCCAGTTTTAACTGGGCCAGCATTTCAGGGACAGGATCAATGGCGGTGATGTGGCTGCTGAGTGGAAGCAAATAGGGAATAAATTTACCTGTTCCTGTTCCCAAATCGACAAGATCTGCATCTACAGGCAATGACAGTGTCTCGGCAAGCCATGGGCTAAGATCTGCCGGATAGTCAGGGCGTACCTGCTGATAAAGCTCAGCCGCTGCACTAAACCCCTGTTGAGCTGCAGGATGCAGTGATTGTGTCATATTTTGCGCTTTTTAATCTTTTTCATCGATATAAAATAGCATATTCACTTTTTCGGCCCTATTCATTGAGTGAATTGTTGCCGAAAAGTTAGATTCACCAGCACGGGAAAGTTATGGATAAGCAGATTGTTTTTGAAGATGAGCATATACGCGCAATTTTTATGCCGGGGTCATCTTCAGAATTGATTTTTTCATTTGGAGATTTGATTACCCGTGCCAAGGGCTTGAGCATCAATGCCGAAAAATCATTAGCGAAATTTGAATTTAATGTTTTGGGAATCATGCCCAAACAGAAATCCTGGTTTCCCAAAAGTTCCATGTGGAACATGTTGCAAGCGATTGCTGAGCTGATTGCGCCGTTTCAGCAGCGCATTGCCTATGGTGGTTCTATGGGTGGCTATGCCGCGATTAAATATTCCAATCTGCTGAATGTTCAGCGTGTGGTCGCGATGGTGCCGCAATATTCGATCGATCCGGAAGATGTCGAAGATGCCCGCTACAACATGTTTTACCAGCCCGAGCTAAATGAGGGCATGCGGATTGAGGCAGAAGATGTCAGTCCGGAACGGGAATATATTCTGGTTTATGACCCGTATTGTACCGAAGACCGGGCACATTACCTGAAACTGGAAGCCGTACTTCCGCAGCATCATGTACTGCATCTGCCATTTACTGGCCATGATGCCATCGCTGTTCTGGCCAGCTCCGAGCTGCTGTATGACTTTTTATTGCATGAATATGATGAAAGTTATTTCTACCAGAAAATGCGTCGGGTCAAGAAAAACAGCAAGTTCTATTATCGCAAGGTGATTGAGAATATCTTGCCGAGGCATCGTTTTGCTTTAGGACGTATCCTGAAAAATAATGATCTGCTGCTGGATACCCAGTTTTTTGATGCAGCGCAAAAACAGGTGATTTTGCGTGAATTGCTGAGTAATAAACAGGTCGATCAGCAGGATCTGCTCAAGCTTGGGATTCACGTCAATCTGCCGCAGGAAAAGCGTCAGTTATTGCTGGATGCCTATGGTCATGCGCTGGTCTTTAATGTCATCAGCAACAAGATCGAAAGCTATACCGGTGATGCGATTGCACTGAACCATAAATTCCTGATTCCGATTTATGCCAAAGGTAATGGCTTGCTGACCATTAACCTAAATGATGAGCGCTATCTAGTAGTGATGAATGACCGGCATATCATGAAACTGGTCAAGGAGCAGGATGAATTAAATGTAGGCATGCATCCGATTATCATGAAACGCTATGCTGATTTTTATATGTTCAGCTATAAGCATCTAAATTTGCATACAGATGAATACGGCGCTTCCGGTTTCGTTGACGCAAGTGACAAAAATACACAGTTTGTGACACGAAGTGAAATGAACTAACGAAAAATTTTTCTAAAAAACAAATACTTGACTTATGTTTGCTAAAGGCTAATATGGTCTTAGGCGGTATGATAAATAGTCACACCGCTCCCGGTTGTTTATATGACAAGGGAGTAAATATATGCAATCCATACGAGTTACGAGTATTTGTTTTATTCTTGGACTGATGCTGCCTAATTTTGCACACGCGGAAAGTGTGCATCCTGCAATGATCTTGCTCAGTTCTTCTCTTATTTTTCTGATCTTTCTCAGTGTATATGTGATTTATAAGGTGCGCCGTTCTTTGCGTAACCATATTGATAAGTCTGTAGATTAACCACTTCTGACAGTAAGTTGCTTGAAAACCCTGCAGGACTTGTTTTAAATGGCAATCAAAATAAATTGTCAAACAAGGTTGAGGGTAGCGCCATGAAAGCCGCTTATTTAGATTATGCTTCTTTAGACCAACAGGATTTGGACTTTCAGGCACTTCATGCAGTATTTGATCAGCTGCTCTTATACCCGGCCACATCGGCTACAGAGATTCAGTCCCTTGTGGCCGATGTCGATGTCATCATTACCAACAAAGTCATGATTGACGCGGCAACCATCCAGCAATGTCCTCAACTGAAACTGATCCTGATTTCTGCCACAGGCACTAATAATGTCGATCTGGCTGCGGCCAAGGCACGTGGTATTGTGGTGTGTAACTGTCAGGCTTATGGTACCTCTGCTGTCGCTCAGCATACCCTTATGCTGATGCTCACTCTGGCCACTTCATTTCTGACTTATCAGCGTGCAGTACAGCAGGGTGAATGGCAAAAGGCCAGCCAGTTCTGTCTATTAGGTGCGCCAATTGTAGAATTGGCAGGTAAGACCTTAGGTATTGTTGGTTATGGTGAACTAGGTCATGCTGTTGCCAGACTGGCAGAAGCCTTTGGCATGAAAGTATTAGTTGCCGCTTTGCCCAACCGTCCGGCAGATGACTCACGTATTCCATTTGCCGATTTATTGCCACAAGTGGATTTTTTAAGCCTACATTGCCCTTTAACGGAAGATACCCGTCATTTAATCAGTCATGCTGAACTGGATGCGATGAAACCAAGCGCATTTTTAATTAACTGTGCACGTGGTGGAATTGTCGATGAACAGGCGTTGGCTCAGGCCTTACGCGAAGGCAAAATTGCCGGTGCTGCGACGGATGTGCTTACCGTGGAGCCTCCGAAAGAGGGCAATGTATTGCTCGACGCCTCAATTTCTAACCTGATTGTTACACCGCACAATGCCTGGGGCAGTGTCGATGCGCGTCAACGCATTGTGGATCAGATGGTGGAAAATGTAGCAGCCTTTAAGCAAGGTCAGCCCATCCGTCAGGTAAATTAAAAATTATTAAATAAAAACTAAATGCTGATCGAATTCGATCAGCATTTTTTTCGGTTTTCTGGCGTAATATATTTATCTAATAGTTTTAAAAATTCACTCTGAACCAGTGCAGACCGGGGGTTAAATATAATTTCCTGATAGACGCGCTTAAATTCGGGTACCCGTTCATCGGGACGCTTGTCATAAGATGTTCGATAATGGGTTTCAAACATATAAATCAGATGATTCTGCGAGAAATAGGTAGTTCGATAGCTATAAATATCATCTCCCTGAGCCCCGATTCTTAATTTACACATATCCTTGATCCGATACAGGTCGGCATTATTGCCAGAGGCGGGTCTAAATTATGCTTGATCAAGGTTTTGAATATGCTGGATTTTTTCGCCTTCGGTTTTGTGGTTATAAGAGGCAGCCCTAGACAGGCTCGGGATGGAAGATAATTCATCATCAATCGCAGCAATTGAGGTCACGGTTTCACCTGAAACCAGTAAAGTGATGTACAGGATGGCTACGCCACACAGAATGCCGACGATAAAGCTGAAAAGAATTTTTCTCATTTTTATTATCTTCTCATGATTTTATTTGAGCTCAGTCTAAAGAAAGGCTCAACTATCTTCAATGCTTAAAAGAAAAAGCCCGTAATGGGCTTTTTTCAATGCGATGATTTAGAGATCATCTACTGCATAACTGGTCGCTGCATCGGAACTTGATTGGGGTTGTGATACCGATGAATTTTGAGTTGCGGTAGATGGCTGACTCAAAGGTTGCTGCACGATCGGCGCCTGTTGTGAATTGCCGCGCCAGACTTCCCGAGTTTGCTGAATTTTCTGACCCGTTTGCTGTGCTGCCTGAGTCGCACCCTCATCTACTTTCTGGATGGTATCTGATGCCACAGACTTGGTATTGCCCCAGGCACGGTCTACACCCGGTTTGATTTTGGCAATGCCTTTTTCAGTGACTTCACCTACTTTTTCAGCGGTATTGATGACACCTTCCTGTGCTTTATAGGCAAACACATGCAGCAGGTTCGGATTCTCACCATAAGGCGCAATCGGTTTGGTGGTCTGAGTGGTTTCGGTCTGTGCAAATACAGGTGCGCAGAACATTAAAGCTGTCGTTAAAATAATTGGGGTTTTGATATTCATTATGGATCGACCTCGAATTCGTCAAAGAGCGGTCTGAGTTTGGTTTTCAGTGTAACGGATAATCAGCCAAAAACAATGAATAAGCTGTGAAGAGAGTATAGGTTCAGCGTAGTATGATGCGAGGATTTTATAATTTTTAAGGGGAAGAAGAAATAGGTCAAATCAGAAGAAAGATTAAATTTCTATTCATTCAAATAAATAGCCCCATTTTCAAAAAAACAGGGCGATCTATTTAGTCACATTGTGTCAGGGCATCTTTAGCAAAATGATTGCGCAGAGTCACAAAGTTCTTTTGTACCGCCGCATCATGCAGGTCAAATTTTTGTGCTGTGCTGGTTCCGTCGCGTTGGAAAGTGGCTGAACCGGCATCAATCAGGGTCAGTCCTTTAAATGACCATTGTTCAACTGAACGGTTGTTGCCGATGTCGCCAGTAAATTCAATCACGCATTTGTCGAGGAATTTGGTCAGTTTCGCCTTATTGTTGGTTGTTTCTGGAATAACTTCGAGATTTTGTACTTCCTGTAATACACCCAGTTCCAGTTGTGGAATGGTGGGTTGAGATGTACATGCTGTAAGTGCGATACCCGCAAGAGTCGTCATAATGAGTGTTTGAAATTTCATGCGCTTCTTTCTTGTTGAGTGTTGTTAGGGTGAGTATATGAAATATATAGGGATATGCCTATAGCAATTGATTCTAGTATTAGATTCATTACTGAGTTACTAAATAGTGATTCACTTCGTCAAAAGTATTTTCTTCTTCAAGAATCCCTAAACTTATTAGGGGAGAATTTGATAGTAAATGATTAGTCTTAATCAGACTTATAAATTTTTCATCTAATGGAAAAATGTCATAATCAGAGCGGTAAGCATTAATATGCTCTGAATTAAATTTTTTATAATTATTTAAAATATATAATTGAATATAAATGACTACAATAATTGTGGAGGCTCTAAAGAGAGTTGAAAAGTATAAGGCTTCTTCATGATCTCCTGTAAAATCCGGATTGGGAACTACTTTTATTTTACCATGAGCTAATAAGTTTCTAATATTTGTCAAAAGATAAAAAGATGTTGATACATGATTTGAGGCTTCCTTATTATTAATAAATTTTTCAATCTTTTGATCGTTTAAGTAATTTAGCTGTAATCCTCTTTTTATAACAGCTATGTATTTTTCACAATATTTTTCCGTATATATTGGATAGCTATCTATTGAGTATTTTTCTATATTGTTTCTGAACTTAGGTATGTCAGGTTGATATTGATTTTCTTTTTTAGGAGCTATGTATTCTAGAATGTTATATAAATACATGAAGCGCGTAAGTTCCAGCATATACTTTTCATAATATTTATCATCTTCTCTGTTGAATTCATATAGATCGCATAGATAAGTTTCTAGTTCTTGATGTTCATAACTGTCAAATTTGATATCTGTTAATGCTGAGGCTAGCCTTGACCAAAGAGCTATATGTTCTAATTCTTCGATAGATTCAAGGACAAACCTTAAGTTTGTAATAGCCTGTCGTATATTGTTGTTATTTGAGAAACATATTAGGCAAGATTTATTAATTTTTTTCATATGATTTTTAAAAAGAAAACCCCACTAATTTATAGCGAGGTTTTCATTAACTTACAAGAAGTTATAACTTAGTGCTGTAACACTGAAATATCTGCAACTTTAGTGAACAGATCACGCAACTGAGCAAGTAGACGTAAACGGTTTACTTTTAGTTCAGCATCATCAGCCATCACCATTACGCCGTCAAAGAATGCATCTACTGGCGCACGCAGGGCAGCCAATGCAGACAGCGCAGCAGTGTAATCTTTAGAAGCAAACAGCGGCTCAACCACCGGTGTGATTTTTTGCAGTTCAGCGAACAATGCTTTTTCAGCATCTTCCACCAGATTGGCTTCAACCACAGCACCTTCAGGTGCAGCTTCTTTTGCAAGAATATTCGCCACACGCTTATTCGCAGCAGCAAGTGCAGCAGCTTCAGGCAATGCACGGAAGTGATTTACCGCATTTACACGTTTGTCAAAATCAAGTGGAGATTTTGGTGATAACGCTTGAACTGCTTGAATCACGTCAACATCAACGCCTTGGTCTTCGTATTTCGCACGGTAACGACCTTCAAGGAAGGTAACCGCATCTGCCAGAGTCTTGTCGTGGTCTTTCAATACATCGCCATACGCAGCTAGAGCAAGCTTAATTAGATCTTCAATTGATACATCAAGTTCGTTTTCAGTGACCAGACGCAGGATACCAATCGCAGAACGACGTAGCGCAAACGGGTCTTTAGAACCTGTAGGTGCCTGACCAATACCGAAAATACCAGTTAAAGTATCTAGACGATCCGCAAGCGCAATCGTTGTACCAGTTTTGGTTTTAGGCAGAACGTCACCTGCGAATTTAGGTAAGTATTGCTCACCTAAAGATTCAGCCACTTCATCATTTTCGCCTTCAAGACGTGCGTAGTAAGTACCCGCGATGCCTTGAAGTTCTGGGAATTCACCCACCAGCTCAGAAGTTAAGTCACATTTAGCGAGAAGAGCCGCTTTTTTAGCATCTTCATCTTTTGCTCCCGTAATCGGAGCAAGTGCGACAGCCAGTTTGGCAATACGTTCAGACTTGTTCCACAAAGTACCCAGTTGTGCCTGGAATACCATGTTTGCCAGTTTCTCTTTACGAGAAGCTAATGGCTGTTTCTGGTCTTGCAGGAAGAAGAACTCAGCATCTGACAGACGCGGACGAACCACTTTCTCGTTACCTTCAATAATTTGAGTCGGATCTTTAGACTCAATGTTTGAAACGGTAATGAAGTAAGGCTGTAATTTGTTTTCAGCATTCACCAGACAGAAATACTTCTGGTTATCCTGCATGGTAGTGATCAGGGCTTCTTGAGGAACGGTAAGGAAGCGTTCTTCAAAGCTGGCACGTAAAGCTACCGGCCATTCAACCAGAGCAGTGACCTCGTCGCGAAGATCAGCAGGAACAATCGCAATCGCATTCACTTCATCTGCTAATGCTTTTACTTGCTGATCAATGATCGCTTGACGCTCCTCAAAAGATGCAATCACTTTCGCAGCGCGAAGGGCATCCAGATACGCATCTGCATTGGTCAGGATAATCGCTTCAGGCGCATGGAAACGGTGACCATAAGTCACGTTACCTGCTTTGTGATCCTGAATGTTTGCATCAATCACATTGCTGTCTTTTAACAACACAACCCATTTCACCGGACGAACAAATTCGGTACGGCTAGCAGCAGAACGCATGCGTTTTGCGATTGGCAATTGATCCAGAGCATGTTGCAGGATTTGTGGCAGTAAAACGTCCAGACTTTGGCCTTTGACATCTTTCAGGTAGCAGACTTTTTCAACTTTACCGGCTTGGAAAGTAGAAACCTGATCAACCGTAATGCCTTGACCGCGCATAAAGCCTTCAAGCGCTTTAGTCGGTTTACCTTCAGCATCATAAGCAGCTTGAACAGCAGGGCCGTCAAAACGTTTTTGCGTATCTGCTTGAGCAGCATCAACGTTGATGATTTTTAGTGCCAGACGACGCGGTGCTGCATAAGCTTCGATTGCGTCGAAAGCAAGACCGGCATCTTTTAAGCCTTTTTCAGTTTCAGCTTTTAAAGCGTCACGTAATTTTTTCAGGCTTTTTGGTGGAAGTTCTTCACAGCCAAGTTCAAATAAAACTGTATGTTTAGACATTATTTGTTCTCCGCTGATTTTTCTGCTTGAGCCGCTTCTGCTTCAACTTGTGCTTTAAGCTGAGCCAGGACTTCGTCACGTAGGTGAGGTTCTGCCATTGGGAAACCAAGTTTCGCACGTGCAGCCACATAGCTAGTCGCGATTGAACGTGCCAGAGTACGAACACGCAGGATATAACGCTGACGTTCAGTCACAGAGATCGCACCACGCGCATCCAGCAGGTTAAAGCTGTGTGATGCTTTAATTACTTGCTCATAAGCAGGCAATGGCAGTTCAGCTTCGATTAAACGCGTTGCTTCAGCTTCGTAGAAGTCGAACAGTTCGAACATTTTTTCTACTGGTGCATATTCGAAGTTATAAGTCGATTGTTCTACTTCATTTTGATGGAACACATCGCCATAAGTCACAGTACCGAACTGACCTTTGGTCCAAACCAAGTCATAAACCGAGTCTACACCTTGCAGGTACATGGCCAGACGTTCCAGACCGTAAGTGATTTCACCAGTAACTGGGTAGCATTCAACACCACCGACTTGCTGGAAGTAAGTGAACTGAGTCACTTCCATACCGTTTAGCCAAACTTCCCAGCCTAGACCCCACGCGCCCAGTGTTGGAGATTCCCAGTTATCTTCCACGAAACGGATGTCGTGAACTAAAGGATCAATACCGATTGCCTTTAAGGAATCCAGGTACAACTGCTGGATATTGTCCGGGTTTGGCTTAAGCACAACCTGGAACTGGTAGTAGTGTTGCAGACGGTTCGGGTTCTCACCATAACGGCCATCTTTCGGACGGCGTGATGGCTGAACATAAGCGGCATTCCAGGTTTCAGGACCTAGTGCACGAAGGAATGTTGCAGTGTGGAATGTCCCTGCACCCATTTCCATGTCGTAAGGCTGTAACACGACGCAGCCTTGCTCCGCCCAGTAGTTTTGTAAGGCAAGAATTAAGCCTTGGAAGGTATCAATATGCGATATGGCGCGACTCATGGTCATCCACTTAAAATTAGAGAAAAATTGTGCTTGATTATAAGGATTTTACAGGGGAGTGGCAAAGGGTTAATACGCTGAAAATATTTTGGAAAAAATTAAAATGGTCTTCATTCATGCCAGATTTTGCGCGGCTTTGCTGCAATTTTATGCTGGAATAGCAATGGGGTGAGATCTAAAAATCAGGAATAAATCAGATGTATAACATCCTGGTCACTGAAGCGCGATAAAGTTAAACTGATCTCATACGATTGGGGTCTTAGAATTAGTTTAATCTTCACACAATATAATAATGCCTAATAATAAGGAACTTCATGGCCACTTACCAAATTCAGTGCCATTTAAAATACAAGATTGTGCAACCTACCGAATTTATTTTTATGGTTCAGGTCGCCCATCATCCCGATCAGAATATTCTCGAAGAACAGCTCACCATGAATATGCCGGTCAAGTGGCATCAATTTCGGGATGCTCAGCATCAAAACCGCCATATCCGGTTGCAACTCGAGCCCTGTGAAGCATTTGAACTGAATTATAGCGCGACAGTTACCCGTCAGCCGTGCATTCCGGTTGATCTGAGGCAAAATCTGAATGAAGTCAAAATTCCAGACCTGCCGGATGAAGTACTACCTTATTTGCTGGCCAGCCGCTATTGCAATTCAGATTTAATACTTGAAATGGCGAAACGTTCATTTGGCTGGATGACACCCGGCTATACGCGTGTAAAAGCCATTGAACAGTGGATTTATAACAATATTTTTTATGTCTCTGGCTGCTCTGACCAGTTTACGACTGCAACAGATGTACTGGTCCACCGGGCAGGGGTATGCCGTGACTTTGCCCATTTAGGTATTGCACTATGCCGTGCTTTAGGAATTCCGGCACGCATGGTGGTCGGTTATGTGGAAATTGAAAAATTTTTACCCGATTTTCATGCCATTTTTGAAGCCTATCTGGAAGGAGGATGGGTGCAGTTTGATCCGACCCGTTTGGCTCCGGTTGACGAGCTGATTCGCATTGGCACCGGGGTAGATGCCGGAGATGTGGCCTTCTCAACCTATTATGGTCAGGTCGAACTGCTCAAAATCGAACCTCTGATTAAACCTGATTCTCATAGCGAAGCTAAGGCTAAAATCACCTGACATGAATTATCTCATTGAAAATTCTATGAGGGATTGAACCGTAAAAGAGGACTAGATGGATGGCTGTCGCCTAGAGAGAGATTTAGATTTTTAAACAGCATCCATTTAAGTGTAATTAAAAGATATAAAATGAATACATCTTTAAAGCGACTAGTTTTATAATGCGCAAAATCTGTAAACATTAAAATCAGGCGCGCCGTGTTCCATTCCAATCTCGACTGGCTCAATACCTTAAAACCGAATTTTAAAGTTCTTCCACTCAAAGACCGTTTACTCTGCGGTATTGGGGCACTACTGGGTCTCACGGTATCGTCATTACTGAGTTTATGGATTCTGGGGGATTTTGAAGCCTGGTATATCGCGCCGATGGGGGCGTCATCTGTGCTGCTGTTTGCGGTTCCGGCCAGTCCCTTGGCACAGCCCTGGAATATTCTGGTAGGTAATACTATTGCTGCTGTGGTGGGTGTGACCTGTGCCTTGTTTATTGCCAGTCCGACCGAAGCTTTTAGTCTGGCAGTGGCATTAGCAATCATTTTAATGATGACCACAGATTCCCTGCATCCACCGAGTGGTGCTGTGGCTATTACAGCGGTACTCGGCGGCAATGCGGTGCATGAACTCGGCTATGCTTTTGTTTTCTATCCGGTGCTGCTGAATTCGATTTTATTGATGGTGATTGCTATCGTCTTTAACCGAATGATTGGCAAGCATTATCCGCAGCAGGCGCAATTAAATACCCGTTCCAAAGATCCGACCCCGACCCAGAAAGTCACCATTCAGCCACAGGATATTCAGGAAGTACTGGATCAGCAAACCGAGCTGCTGGACATTAGTGAATATGACCTGCAAAAGATTATTCTGGAAGCGCAGGACCGAGCCAATGCCCGTGCGGTCAACCAGTTTACCTGTCAGGACATTATGACCAAAGACGTGGTGACCCTGCATGCCAATGATGATATTCAGCATGCACTGGACAAGTTTAAGCAAATGAACCTGATGAGCCTGCCAGTGGTTAATGCGGAAGGCAAGCTGGTGGGGACGCTGGCCATGTATCAGGTGGTAGAATGGTTTAAACGTGCTGCAGATGTGCGCAGCAGCTGGGAACATCAGGTCAAACATATTATGACCCGCAAGGTAGTTACTGTGCAGCCATTACAGCCGATTCAGGATCTGGTGCCCTATTTTGTGGAGCGTTCCTTTAACTATATTCCGGTGGTGAGTGAACAGCGTCTGGTCGGAATTATTAGCCGCGCAGATATCATCGCTGCCCTGAATCAGGAACTGAACCATTTTAAAATGAGAACTTAAGAACTCTTATATAAATAATTCTGAAAAAAGCACCCTTGGGTGCTTTTTTATTTGGAATCTGGATTTATCTCAACTTAGATAAAGAACCAGTAAATAAACAGGGAAACCAAGAAAATACACATGATATTCAGGACAAAGCCGACTTTCATCATTTCACTTTGCTGAATATGACCAGTCCCAAATACAATGGCATTCGGTGGTGTCGCCACAGGTAGCATAAAGGCACAAGAAGCACCGATCCCGATCACAATCACCAGAATCTCTTTAGGCATACCCATCTGGTCGGCAATGGCGGCAAAGACCGGAACCAGTAAGGCAGCCGAGGCAGTATTACTGGTAAATTCAGTAAGGAAGATGATGAAGGTTGCCACCACAAAGATAATCACGAGAGGAGAGGAGTCACCGAAAGCATTCGCCAGCGTCTGACCTAAGACCAGAGAACTCCCTGAATCCTTCAAGACAGCACTTAAGGTCAAGCCGCCACCAAACAGGTAGAGCACACCCCAATCGGTATTTTCAGCAACCTGTTTCCATGTAGCCGTACCCAGAATCACTACCATGCAGGCCGCCAGAATCGCGATCCAGGTATCGGGCTGTGTAATGCCGAAATTTTCAGTCAATTTTTTACTGAAAATCCAGGCAGTCGCGGTACAAAGGAATAAAATCATGGTGGCAATACGGGTCGTAGTCCAGGGAATATTTTCAGTGACAAAATTCACCTTATGATTCAGTTTTGGACGTAGCACCAGATACAGGCTTACTAACATTGCCGGAAGGATAATGAACATCATCGGCAGGCCAACTTTCATCCAGTCGGCGAAGTCATAACCGAGGGCTTTGGCTGCAATCGCATTCGGTGGAGAACCGACGATAGTGCCCAAGCCACCAATACTGGCCGAATAGGCAATCCCAAGCAGAATAAACACAAAGGTTTTACGATCTTTTTCAACATCCAGATGCGAAAGTAAACCCAGCGCTAGGGGCAACATCATGGCTGCGGTGGCGGTATTGGAAATCCACATCGACAGTGCAGCAGTCACTAAAAAGATAGCCAGTACTGACGCACCGAGATGTCCACCGGAAAGCGAGATAATCCACGTGGCAATTTTCTTGTCCAGTTTCTGGATATGCAACGCCGAGGCCAGGGCAAAACCACCAAAAAACAAGAAGATGGTGGGGTCTGCGAAAGTGGTGAGTGCTGCTTGTGTGGTAATTGGTTCCAGTTCATCGCCTTTGGCCATGGGCATGGCGAGGACGACGGCCAGTATAGGTATCAGCAGGGCAGTAATGGTGATATGAATCGCTTCGGTCAGCCATAAAATGGCGATAAAGGTCAGTAGGGCCAATCCCTTATTGGCATTTTCGTCATAAGGTAAAATATGATACAAGCCATAAGAGACCACTGCAGCGATCACAATTAAAATCCAGCCCTTTCGAATTCCTTTTGGCATGGCATCAGTCGGGGTGCGTAAAGGGTCGTTCATACAACCTCCTTGCTCAACTTTTTTATTTAAAAGCGTTTTTGAAATTCTTATAAAAGTAAATATGTGGTTTGATTAAAAAAGATATTATTTAAACAGTATAGTAGAGTGTTGTAATAATCCCACACTTTGCCAAAGTGCGTAAATCCCCAGTCCAAATAGAAAAAACAGCACCAGATATTTGAAATGTTGCTGGGAAAGTCGATGCCGTATTTTTCCCCCTAACCACACACCGATGAGAGCAAATAACGTGATTCCAAGCAGGATATGTTGCTGATGGGTTTGCAAAGAAATGAGAATCGGGAAGAGTAAGGTCAACTGCACCAGTTTGCTGGCAATAAAGTTAAGATTACTGATAATCACAATATCGGTTTTGGAGAGCTGACAGCTAAGCAGATACATCATCAGGAAGGGTGCCATGGCATTGGTTGCACCTCCAATCATGCCGGCCAGTAAACCGAATCCCAGCATACTAAGCTGACTGCTACTGACCCGAAGCGGAGTAGAGCGTAACTGATCCAGTATATAGAAAATAATCACCAGACCCAGTAATAATTTAAGATAGCCTTCATTGATCCAGATGAGTAATTTGACCCCCAGCACACTACCGACCAAGCTGCTGAGCATGAGTGGCCAATAGCGTGAGACATAATAGCGAATGCTCTGCAACAGGCTATGTTTTGGATCGCTATTGAGCATCCAAAGGTTCAGTAACAGGCAGGGGAGAATCACCAAAGTGACTGCTGTACTTAAGGCATATTCACTGGATAAGGCAGCCGTACTTAGCATAGGAAAGCCAAAACCACTGACCCCATGCAGTAATGCTGCGATCGCACACAGCCAAAGTACAACCCATTCTGCCTGCGTCATCTGAAATCCATTTCAAGTAGAAAGTATCACCTTAGCCTGAATAGGCGAGCAGGGTAAAGCGTAAAAAAGTAATAAGGCCAAAACCTAAAAATCAGGCAAAAAAAAACCACGATCTTTTGGGGGAAGGACCGTGGCATAAAAATTTCACCATATGAATATTTAGGTGAAAGAGGAAACGATTTTATCGGTAGTCTTTATCCTGATTCACGGTACGCACAGGACGTTCATAATCAGTTCTGCTCGCAGCATAATCAGGCATAGAATTCTTTTTTGGCATCACTAACCATAGAACCAGATAAACTAAGATACCCGGGAAAGCGGCACTCATGATCGAAATAATCACAAAGATCAGGCGTAATAAATTTGCGTTCCAACCAAAACGTTCAGCAATACCACCCATTACACCTGCAATCATGTTTGAGCGGTTAGAGCGATATAAACCAACATTGGCCATCCAAGTCTCCTGATAGAAAAAATAAGATTGAGTCTAAAAAATGACTCATATTTATAAGAATGGAGTTTTATCTAAATTTTTAAAGTATCTATTGAAAATAAATTCGTTAAGTAATGTTACGGGAGATTAAATAATCCTTAAAAAATCACTAAGATCATAAAAATTCCATTGAATTCATTATTAAAACTTATAAGTTTTCAGTGAGTCGTCTGCCTATATAGATGTGCACCCCTTCAGGTATATTTTTAAAATGAAATCGAATGTATCGCATCATTTAAGTGGTTTATGCCGGCTTGGATTTGTGCTGGGAAGTGTTGCAGGACTGATTGCCTGTGATGATCATCAAAGCAAACCCTTACCTGATACTACGAAAACTTTGGCACAAGATGGCGTAGTCATCTCCGCCGCCAATGAAAGTTATGACACCCGTAATGCTAAATCGCTCACCCAGACTGCAACCTATAATGCATTGCCTGTAGAACCAAATGTCGATCCTAAACCTGTACCGGATTATGCCAAAAGCTATGTCGGGCGTTATCTTACCCAGATTGATTGTGACGGGCGGTTTGCGCCTTGTACGGAAGGGAAGTCGGTATTTATTTTGACTTTATTGCCAGATGGTACAGTGCATCGCAGTATCGTGCATTATGGCAAAGTCTTTGTGAATAATTCCAGACGGGTTCAGACCGAAAGCAATATGACCTATCGTAAGGACCGCTGGACGATTAATCCGGAACAAACTGAACTGATCGTGGACCGTAAAGAAGGAGCAAAGTTCTACTATATGATTAAAAGCCCAACGCATCTGGTCATGAATCTGGAAAAAATTTATGACGAAAAGGAACGGACAAACCAGCAATTATTTGATCAGGGTTATCCTGCGCCTTCTAAAGCGTATGAACTGGTCAAAGATTCTGAATTTAAAATCACTGAATAAAAGCGATAAGGTTTCTAAAGAATTTAAAAACAGCATAAATGAAAATGACGATTTTAAAATTGTCAGGATGAATTGCGCTTAAATAAAAAGAATGAACTGAATAATATAGAAATATTATAAGAATATTGAAAGAAGAAGATAGATATAGAGGGGAGAATGGTGGGCCGTCCGCGACTCGAACGCGGGACCAATGGATTAAAAGTCCACTGCTCTACCAACTGAGCTAACGGCCCATTCGGGTAATCAAAGCTACTTTGATTGAATTTTCTAAAAAGAGATTTTAGAAATGATGGTGGGCCGTCCGCGACTCGAACGCGGGACCAATGGATTAAAAGTCCACTGCTCTACCAACTGAGCTAACGGCCCATCAGGGGATATCAAATTTAATGGTGGGCCGTCCGCGACTCGAACGCGGGACCAATGGATTAAAAGTCCACTGCTCTACCAACTGAGCTAACGGCCCTGAACCAACAATTAAGCAAGACTTAATTGTGCAGTGCAAGAGAAACTAAAAAAGTTCTGAAAGCACCACTTTGTTTGATGGAGCGTATTGTAGCAAGATCTCATTGCAGCGCAAGTAAAAAATAACAAAGTTGCCTATGTTTGATTATAAATACAACAATTCTGCTTTATCTAAACAAAAAATAGGCAACTTCGGCACTTAGAAGCGATATTGATAGGCTTGAATGTTCTCAAAAATTTCTTGAGTCAGCTCACAATACGCATCGCTCCCTGGCAATAAAACCAGCAGGCGTTCATCGGTCTTGTTTGGATCAAAAGCCTGTTCTTTCAGTTTGTTTTTCTGATACTTGAAGGTACCGGTCGTTTCTACTTGCTTTTGAATGCGTAGAAAAACCGGAACTGCATATGTAGGCAGACAACGTTTAAAGGTGCTGACCATATTTTTCAGGTCTTGCTCATTTAGGGTGCTTCCCGATTGCAGGGTAATTGCAGCCATGCCTGCACGGCCATTTGTATTCGGAATTTCTACGCCATAAACCACAGCTTCGATAATTTTGTCATACTCGTTCAGCATGTTTTCGACTTCAGTCGTTGAAACATTTTCACCTTTCCAGCGAAAGGTATCACCGAGACGGTCGACAAACTGAGCATGACGGAAACCGATATTACGCACCAGATCGCCCGTATTGAAGTAGGAATCACCTTTGCTGAACACGTCATGCATGGTGACCGCCTTGTTCTTTTCCGGATCGGTATAGCCATCGAAAGGGGAGCGGCGGGTAATTTTACCAATCAATAAACCGGTTTCACCTTTTTTTACTCGTTTGCAGCGGCCTTTGGCATCACGCACAAGCTCATTTTTATCTTTGTCAAATTCGATAATGGCATAAGGCGTTGGTGAGAAACCGACAGTATTGTCAAAGTTAAAGACATTGCTGAAACCGACATTACCTTCACTGGAGGCATACAGTTCCAGTACTTCCTTGATGCCAAAACGGGATTTGAATTTATCCCAGATGTTCGGGCGCATGCCATTACCAATCATCTTGGTAACGCGATGGCCTTTTTCCAGTTCAGACGGTGGTGCATCCATCAGGTAGCGGCAAAGTTCACCGACATAACCAATCGCAGAAGCATCGAACTTTTTGACATCTTTCCAGAAGGAAGAGGTGGAGAATTTACGGCGGATGGCAAAAGTACTGCTTCCGGCAATCACCCCACACCAGCACACCACAATGCCTGTCGCATGATAAAGCGGCAGGGTGCAGTACATCACATCATCTTTATTCAGGTTCAGAACATGACCATAGGTGCCATAGGCGAGTGTCCAGCGGCTATTGGTAAAGACCACCGCTTTAGGTAAGCCAGTAGTACCTGAAGTATAGATATAGAACAGGCCGTCTTTACCCTGTACCGAATGTGTGGTCGGTGTATTGAATTTAGGGAACTGGTCAATCTGCTCTGCCAGGTTAATAAAACCTTCAGGTGCCTGTCCGGCATTTTCTTGTGTGTTCTGATCGGCAAACCAGTGAAAACGGTCAGCGGCAATATTGAGATCATGACGGATTTCATCAACCGCAGCACGGCACTCTTCACCGACAATGACCGCAATCGGTTTCACCAGATTAATACTATGTGTCAGGACTTTGCCGACCTGAGAAGTATTCACCAGCGCAATCGTGATGCCCAGCTTGGCTAGACCAATCACGCTGGCAATAAACTCCGGACGGTTCTCGACCATCACGGCCACCACATCACCTTTCTGTGCACCGAGAGAGAGGTAGAAATGTGCGATCTGGTTCGCCCAGCCATTTAGGTGAGCATAGGTATAGGACTGATCCTCAAAACGTAATGCAATACCTTCAGGATTACGCTGTGTTGCTTTTTCAAAAGCTAAACCCAGGCCTGCGGGCGTATTGGGAGTACGTAAATAAGCCTGTCGCAGTCCGTTCAGCAGATTAGGGACCTTACTGATGAAGGCAGGGATTTTGGCTGCGACATCTGCAATGCCAATAAGATCGGGTTGGTTCGTCTGGGTCATGGGCGTCCTATTATTTTTCGTATCCAATGCGTTTAATTTATATGCAATAAACGGATGATAGCCATCTTTTAGCGTGTTGAAACTAGAGTAATCAACCTATTCTGACAAAATCTAGCAAAAAAAACCTAGCCACCGAAATGACTAGGTTTTTTAGTTAACTGCAATTGGGTGAATTATGACTCAGTTGCAGTATTGGTTTTTTTCGGTGGACGGCCACGTGGACGACGTGGGCGGGCAGCCGGTTTTTCAGCTTTTGCTACAGTTTCTTCAGCTTTATCGGCTTCCGGAGTTTCAGTAGGCGCAGCTTCGTTTTCTGCTGGAGTTGCTTCAGCTGTAGCCGTTTCAGTGGCTTCTTCAACTGGAGCCTGTTCAGCGTTCGCAGTTTCTACAGGCGCTTCAGCAGCTGGCTCAGGAGTTTGAGTCGCTTCAGTTGTATCAGCACTTTCTACTGCGGCTACCGGAGCTTCAGCAGGTGCAGCTTCAGTATTTTCAGCTTTCGCCTCTTCCGCTGGAGCCGTTGCTTCTGCAGCAGGTTCAGCTGCAGTAGATTCTGCTTCAGCTTGTGCTTGCTGTTTAGCCTGCTGTAATGCTTGCTCGGCAGCCAGTTTAGCGAGACGACGACGCTCACGTGGATCATTCGCCACACGTTTCTCTGAAACCGGTGCAGGCGGAGTTAAATCCAGCACAGGTGCAGGTTCTGCTTCAGGTTGTGCTTTGCTGACTTCTACATCACGAGTTACAGGTTTTTTCTCTGTGGTCGCGGTCGAAACCGTTGCTAAAGTCGCATTATATTCCTGCGTGAACTTTTGCAATGCGCGGTTAAACGTTGGCAACAGACCAAACTGTTCAATCAGGACTGAACAGTCTTCGCCATAAACATGGCGAATCAGACTGCCAATGGTGTATTGGCCAAGTGTTGGCACCTGTGATGGGGTCAATTGCTGAGTTTTCGCCTGTTGGCCGTGTGCAGCACGGCGGCGGTCACGACGACGTTGACGTGGGTCATTGCTGGCACGCTGTTTTGATGATGACTGAGTTTCCGGTGCTTTCTCTGCAGGAGCAGATGCAGTCACTTCAGCCAGGAACTCTTCCGCAGCTGGCGCTTCTACAGGAGCATCGGCAGGGGCAGTCACATCAACAGCAGGTTTTGCGACTGGAGCAGTGTCATTCAATGCCACAATTTCGCTTTTCGCCTCGTCAATATTTACCACCATTGCTGTTGGCATCACTTCTTTACGAGGAGCATCGACCAGTTCTACACGCACTTGCTTTTCATTGACTGCTGGAGCTTTAACGGCAGCAGGTGCTTGAGGTACAGCTTGTTCATTCAGAACACTTGGATCGCGGTGGCGATTTGGACGTTCTGGACGTTGCTGGTTGCGACGGTCACGACGTGGCACGTTTTGCTGTTGCTCATTGCCGTGAGTATCGCTTTGCTGTGCAGACTCGTTGTGGTGCTGACGGCGAGAGTTGCGTTTGTTTTCACGCGCTTCCTGACGAGAAACCTGAACCACTTCTTCATGCATCTGATGTTGTGATACATTATCAGACTGCGCCTGTTCACGTGGCTCTTTGTGCTTGTTGCTACGTGCTTTTTTGTTATGACGCTGTGATTTCTCTTCACGTTCAGTTTTTTCAGACTGATCACGCTCTGGTTTATGTGCCACAGTCGAAGGCGCCAGATAAGCATTGCCGGTAGTTGCCGGTGCTACAACAGCTGCTGGCTGTGCAGATACTGCTGGTGTTACAGGAGCAACCTGGCCGAACTGACCACGACTCACTGCACCGCCATTCACCATCTGTTCGATGGCAGCAGCAGCATTGTTCGCCGTGCGAGACTGATCAACAGTAGTTGCCTGTTTTTGTACGAACAGGTTTTCTAACCATGCACATGGGCTTGCTGCAGGTGCCGCAACTTGGGCAGGTGCCTGTTGTGCAACAGGTGCTTGCTGTACATTTTGCTGGTTCTGGTTATTGCGGCGTTTATTGTTTTTGCCGTTGTTTTGCTGCTGAGCAGGTGCTGGTGCAGCGGTATGCGTATGTTCTTCTTCTAAATGCCACTCAGATGACTCATAACCCAGTTCTTTTTCGCTTGAACGGGTTGCTTCAGTACGCTCATAACTTGTCGGTGCGAAACCTTCAGGGTTATACGAAATTTCGTAGTGGGGTGTTTCCAAGTGTGGATGTGGAAGTACAGTCACACGTGTATTTGAAGTTTGTTCCAGATATACCAGGCTGTGACGTTTTTCATTCAGCATGAATGCTGCAATTTCTACTGGTACTTCAACCTGAACTTCACCATGACGTTCACGTAGCGCGATTTCTTCCACTTTACGCATAATTGAAAGTGAGAGAGAACGTAAGTCACGCACCATACCGGTACCATGACAGCGTGGGCAGACATAACCAGTCGCTTCTTCTAACGATGGGCGCAGACGTTGACGGCTCATTTCCATCAGGCCGAAACGAGACAGTTGGCCGAACTGGATCCGTGCACGGTCACTTTGTGTTGCTTCACGCAGTTTCGCTTCTACCATACGCTGGTTGCGGTCTTTGGTCATGTCGATGAAGTCGATAACAACTAAGCCACCGATATCACGTAAACGTAATTGACGAGCAATTTCTTCAGCAGCTTCAAGGTTGGTATTTAACGCTGTATCTTCAACGTCCTGACCACGAGTTGATTTTGCTGAGTTAATATCGATTGAAACTAAAGCTTCAGTTTGGTCGATCACGATCGAACCGCCTGAAGGCAGTTTCACTTCACGTTCATAAGCAGTCTGGATTTGGCTTTCGATACCGAAATGCGCAAACAAAGGCTCATTCAATGTATAAGTTTTCAGTTTGTCTAACTGAAGCGGCATTACTGCTTTAACAAAGTTATATGCTTCGTTATAGGCTTGCTCAGAATCAATCAGGATTTCTGCTACATCATCACGCAGGTAATCACGGATCGCACGAGTTACCACACCTGCTTCCTGATGGACCAACATAGGCGATGGGCCTGAATTTGCAGTGCTTTGAATTTGTGCCCAAAGGTCTAGCAAATGTTGCAGATCAAGCTGTAGTTCTTCTTGAGAACGGCCAATGCCTGCGGTACGAACAATGACGCTCATACCACGTGGCACATTTAAAGAAGCCAGCATTTCTTTCAGTTCTTCACGTACTGAACCGGAAATCTGACGGCTGATACCGCCACCTTTCGGGTTGTTTGGCATCAGAACCAGATAACGACCAGCTAAAGAGATGAAAGTTGAAAGGGCAGCGCCTTTATTGCCGCGCTCTTCTTTTTCCACCTGAACCAGAAGTTCAGTGCCTTCAGTAATCAGTTCACGGATATTTGAAGTTTGACGAGGATCGGCTTTGTAGTAAGAGTTTGCGATTTCACGCATAGACAGGAAGCCTTGGCGACCTGCGCCGTATTCAACGAATACAGCTTCTAAAGAAGGTTCAACGCGAGTTACGTGACCTTTATAGATATTAGATTTTTTTTGTTCACGGGTACGATTCTCTAAATCGAAATCGTAAAGACGCTGACCAGTGACAAGTGCAACGCGAATTTCTTCGGCATGTGTTGCATTAATCAACATACGTTTCATGGGTGTAACACCTTATAGTGATACACAGCAAAAAATCGCTATTCACGTAGCGAACATCACACATCACGGATCAATGGCCCAGATCTCCAATGAGTTTCATTGTGGTCTGAGTCTTTTATTCCCGGCGTCTAATTGAATATAGATCAGCTTCGGTATTTTGATTCACGTATTGATGATGGCAATACGGCTTCAATCTTTAAACGATTAAAGTCACCTGAACGTTTCACTGGCGGACAAGCGGTGCATTAGATGTGAGTAACTTTCACTGTCACATTGCTCGAAGATCATCCCTTCTTTATAGAAAGTGTCTTGATACGGAATTGTCGTCGTATCTTTACAAACTGTGCAGATCCAATGCATCAAACGCTGTAGCCTGAAGTCGTCTTCAGGGTGCGACTAATCTGATGTGTATCAGTTTACGTTTAAAAACCAACTAGGTTGGCGGCATATTTTTTCAGACAAACTGATTTATGTACCTGAGGTACAATTAAACGCAACAGTTTGCTTTGTTTGCCGATATAATAAGCCTTCGGCGTCGGCATAATTCTTTTGGGACCTTCCCGTATCATGTGAGTCTTTAATTGAATAATCAAGTTCAGAGAAATCTGAAATGCTTCAACTTTTACTCACAAACGATGGTTTCCGTGCGCTGACTATATCAAACCTTGCATCATCTGCCTATGGGCTAAGCTTATGTTTCTTGTGTAAAGCATAACCTAAGTGATCATTTTTTAATCAATTTTAGTATTTTTGGGTCATAGTAACTGTATGAATTCTACACAACAATGGCAAAGCGTCACTTGGTTTGAAGTGGATGAACATCAAGATGGACAGCGAATCGATAATTTCCTGTTCAGTCGTCTGAAAGGGGTGCCTAAAAATCGGATTTATCGTCTGATTCGTGAAGGACAGGTTCGCGTCAATAAAAAACGCATTAAGGCCGAAACCAAACTGGCGATTGGCGACCAGATTCGCCTAGCACCGATTCGTTATGAACAAAAAGATGAGTCAGAAGCGCCGATTTCGGACAAGGTGGCTCAAGGTCTTCTGTCCCGTGTGGTATATGAAGATGAAGGCTTGATGGTCGTCAACAAGCCATCAGGAATTGCCGTGCATGGTGGTAGCGGTGTGGCATATGGTCTGATTGAAGGTTTGCGTGCTGCAACCGGTAAAAAATACCTGGAACTGATTCACCGTATTGACCGTGATACCTCTGGTCTGGTGATGATCTCGAAAAAGCGTAGTACCTTAAAAACGCTACAAGATTTATTACGTGAACATAAGATTAAAAAAACTTATGCCGCTGTCGTGAAAGGACAGGTAACGCTGGATAAGCAACTTATTGATGCACCTTTGCATCGTTATGAACTTTCTAATGGTGAGCGTCGTGTACGTGTCTCTAAGGAAGGCAAAGAGTCTAAAACCCAGTGGAATGTAGCAGAGCGTTTTATGCATGCGACACTGGTGTATGCATCTCCACTTTCTGGTCGTACCCATCAGATTCGTGTGCATGGCTTGAGCATTGGTCATCCGCTGGTAGGCGATGAGAAATATGGTCATGAGACTGAATATCGTGGGCCAAAGCCACGCCGTTTATGTTTGCATGCAATGCGTTTGGAAATTCCAGGTTATCCGACCATTGAAGCGCCTTTGCCTGAAGATATGCAAAGCTTGGTGGCACAACTTCGTGCACAAAAGGCGGATAAAGTTGTACCAATTGCTGAAGATGACGAGTAATTTTTAGCTTTTAAGTTAACCCTCTCCCTGAGCAGCACTGCTGCGCAAGTCTCCTTTCTTGCACGAATTTTAAAAGCAATGCTTTAAAATTCGCTCAGGAGAGGGAACGTTGAGTTCGCATGTGTTAGTGATAAGTCAAAATAGCTAAGAATTTATCTTTATTATTTAGTTACTGTACGTTGTTCAGTAATGAATTCTCCCTCTCCTTTTAGGAGAGGGCTGGGGTGAGGTAAAAGTAAAGCACAGCCGAGTTTTGTAGTTATAAAATCAAATTTCATCGCGTAGGCAGTGTTTTACTTTTGACGGGGGCAAAAGTAACAAAACCCCTTCTGTTGATCTGATGGCACCTCCCTATGCCACAGATCAACGGCGACATCCATGTCGCCATTGGATAGCCAATAGCTGTTGTGATATCGCAATAAAAGTTATTTTGTGATGAAACTCTCCCTCCTTTGAAAAAGGAGGGTCGGGGTGGATTAACACTGAATCAAATAATAGGAACCTTATATGAATTCACCTGTAAAATTGGTCATTTTTGATTGGGATGGCACTTTATTTGATTCAGTGGGGCAGATCGTCTCGAGCCTGCAGTTTGCCGCACAACAGTTTCAGCAACCGCTGACCGATGCCGATGCGAAAAGCATTATCGGATTAGGTTTGCCGGAAGTCGCACAGCGACTATTCCCAACTGTACCAGAATTACATGCCGATATTTTGCAGGCTTATTCAGATCATTATGTGGCGAACTCTGTTGAAGATGCCTGGTTCGATGGCGTGTCTGAAATGCTCTATGCATTAAAGGATGAAGGCATTAAATTAGCAGTCGCTACCGGTAAAAGTCGTAAAGGTTTAGACCGAGTACTCAAACAAACGAATAGCCTGGAACTATTCCATGCCACTCGTGCTGCCAGTGAAACCCGCTCTAAACCCGATCCTTTAATGCTGGCTGAAATTCTGGCTGAAACTGGTGTCAAGGCGTATGAAGCGATTATGGTCGGTGACACTTCTTATGATCTGGAAATGGCGATGAATATTGTCATGCCAAGTGTGGGTGTGGCTTATGGCGTGCATACACCGGAAACCTTGGCGCAGTTTAATCCACTGTCGATTGTGAATGATGTCAGCAGTTTGCATGACTTTTTATTGGCTAAAGTCCAATGGAAAGAAGCCATTTAATTCAGTATCTTAGTCATTATCCAAGATCCAGCATTTTCTGAAATAGAAGATGCGGATCAATGCTGTAGATTTGAACAACTGGTCTTATCTTTTAGTCTAAAGTTGTGATTACAGTGGTTTTGTTCTGTCATGATTGTTGAGCTATTTAGTTGGATATAACTTAATTCATAATTATAAGATTATGTTTTTAATTGATTTTTATAAATTTAATTTATAGATAATAGCTATTGCAAAAAATAAAATAACTATTGGCATTCACGTCGTATTTTTCTCATCCTAAAACTGTTTATTCATATGCCCATACTAGGCGCAATTGTTTATTGGAATGATCGAAATGATCAGACCAGAACATTTTGCCTGTCTTAGTTCTCGGCATAAGCCTCATTTTTGCAGTTTAAGGAAACATTGATGTCGAATTCTGCTGTTGTTGAATCAGTTGCACAAGCATTACGTACTGCTAACCTCTCAAAAACTGCGATCGCACCGATTCGCCCGGAACTTGGTGGTGAAAGTGCTGACGTAGATATTGCCTATGCCGTTCAGGAAGTAAATACCGAGCGTGCTCTGGCGGAAGGTCGCCGTCTGGTAGGTCGTAAAATTGGTTTGACATCGAAAGTGGTTCAAGCACAGCTTGGCGTAGATCAGCCTGACTTCGGTATGCTGTTTGCCGACATGGCCTATGGCGATGGTGAAGCAATCTCTGTAGGTTTGCTGATTCAACCGAAAGTTGAAGCTGAAATCGCATTGGTCATCAAAGAAGATCTGACTAAAGCAAAACACACCTATACAGACATCATTAGTGCAACTGACTATGCACTTCCTGCTGTAGAAGTGGTCGATAGCCGTATCGAAAACTGGAAAATCAGCCTGATCGATACTGTGGCTGATAACGCATCTTCTGCTGCATTCGTTCTGGGCTCTAAGCCTGTCAAACTGGAAAACCTTGATCTTGTGAACTGCAAGATGGTCATGACACGTGGCGACGAAGTGGTTTCTCAAGGCGTGGGTAAAGCATGTCTGGCAAATCCATTAAATGCTGCGGTATGGCTGGCAGACGAAATGGTACGCCGTGGCCGTCCATTATTAAAAGGCGACATTATTTTGACTGGTGCTTTAGGTCCAATGGTCGTGGCTCAGCCGGGCGATGAATTCAAAGTTGAAATTGAAGGCTTTGGTTCAGTAACAGCTGCTTTTGCTGCTGAATAAGGGAATACAAGAGAGTACATTCATGAAAAAGATTAAATGTGCATTGATCGGTCCAGGTAACATTGGTACTGACTTGCTTTATAAACTGCAACGCAGCGAATGGTTAGAACCAGTATGGATGGTGGGGAACGACCCGACTTCTGGAGGTCTGGCACGTGCAGCGAAAATGGGTTTAAAAACTACGGCTGAAGGTGTAGACGGTCTGCTTCCTCATGTTGTTGAAGACGATATCAAAATTGCATTTGATGCAACTTCTGCTTATGTACATGCTGAAAACAGCCGTAAGCTGAACGAGCTTGGCGTGTTAATGATTGACTTGACTCCTGCTGCAATCGGCCCTTACTGTGTACCACCAGTAAACCTTGAAGCTTTACTTGAACAAGGTGAAGTACCAAACGTAAACATGGTAACTTGTGGTGGTCAGACTACTATTCCTATGGTTGCAGCGATTTCTCGCGTTCAGCCTGTGAACTATGGTGAAATCATCGCGACTGTATCTACTAAATCAGTAGGTCCAGGTACACGTAAAAACATCGACGAATTCACGCGTACTACTGCTGGTGCGATTGAAAAAGTGGGTGGTGCAAAACAAGGTAAAGCGATCATCATCATTAACCCTGCTGAGCCACCACTGATGATGCGCGACACTGTTCACTGTCTAGTTGAAGGTGAACCAGATCAAGCGGCAATCACTGAATCTGTACACGCGATGATCAAAGAAGTTCAGAAATACGTACCAAGTTACAAACTGGTGAATGGTCCAGTATTTGATGGCAACCGCGTATCGATCTTCCTTGAAGTTGAAGGTCTGGGGGACTTCCTGCCTAAATATGCAGGTAACCTCGACATTATGACTGCAGCAGCTGCACGTACCGCAGAAATGTTCGCAGAACGTGTTTTAAATACAGTTGAAGCTTAAGGAGCACCTTCATGTCTAAGATTATTATTAATGATATGACTTTACGTGATGGTATGCATCCAATGCGCCATCAAACTACACCTGAGCAAATGGTTGCGATTGCAACTGCTTTGGATGGTGCAGGTGTACCTTTAATCGAAGTCACACACGGTGACGGCCTTGGCGGTAACTCTGTAAACTACGGTTTCGCAGCTGCAACTGATGAAGAATACCTGAAAGCAGTGATTCCAAACCTGAAACAGGCGAAAGTATCTGCGCTGTTACTTCCTGGTATTGGTACTGTTGATCACCTGAAAATGGCGCATGATGTAGGTGTAGCAACTATCCGTGTTGCAACTCACTCTACTGAAGCAGACGTGTCTGAACAGCACATTACGGTTGCTCGTAAACTTGGTATGGACACTGTGGGCTTCCTGATGATGGCGCACATGGCTTCTCCAGAAAAACTTCTTGAAGAAGCGCAAAAAATGGTGTCATACGGTGCCAACTGTATCTATGTGACTGACTCTGCGGGTTACATGCTTCCGCAAGACGTGACTGACCGTGTAGGTATCTTACGTGCTAACCTGGGTTCAGACATCGAAATTGGTTTCCACGGTCACCATAACCTAGGTATGGGTGTTGCCAACTCTGTTTCTGCTGTACAAGCAGGTGCAACACGTGTTGACTTGGCATCAGCTGGTCTAGGTGCTGATGCGGGTAATACTCCACTTGAACTGTTTGTTGCGGTTGCAAACCGTATGCAAATGGAAACTGGTGTTGACCTGTTTAAAGTACAAGACGTTGCAGAAGATCTGATCATTCCAATGATGACTCATCAGATCCGTGCTGACCGTGATGCTGCAACTTTAGGTTATGCGGGTGTTTATTCTTCATTCCTGCTGTTCGCTAAACGTGCTGAAGCAAAATATGGCGTATCTGCTCGTGAAATTCTGCTTGAGCTTGGTCGTCGTGGTACCGTTGGTGGTCAGGAAGATATGATTGAAGATTTGGCATTGACTATGTCTAAAGCGAAAGAGCTTCAAGCTTAATAGTTAAAAGCTAAATTTTAAAAAAAGCGTCCGAAAGGGCGCTTTTTTATTTATTGGAATAAAATGAATAAGATATTAAAACGATGGAATAAGATATTTTAATTATTACTATTTATTTTAAGAAAATAATCACGCACATTTCCTTAAACATAAAAACGATAAATAAAAAGTTATTTTTAAATAATAGACATCTTGCGAAAGTATCGTTTTACCTAATTTTTGAATTGGCTAAAACCTTATAAAATGTAGCTTTGGGCTGTTTAAATTTTGACTAACGCAAGAAGTCTAATAAAAAAATAATAGCTGTTTATATAATAGAAAACATGGATTTATATTGATTATCTGGTTAATTTTTTATTTTAGCTAATTGTTGATAAATATAAGTCTTTTTCAAATTTCAGCATACTTATTCTATCTATAGAGATTAATAGAAAAATTTTAATACTGTAGTCGGATTTTTAAAAAAACTAGAGTTGAGCATGATAGCGGCATAGCTTAATTTGATTACTAGGAATAAGCCATGCGTCGTCAAAACTTATGGATAGCAATGCTTGCTGCAACAGCAAGTTTAGGAACAACTGCAGCGAATGCAGATTTTATTGACGATAGTAATGTCCAGCTTAAATTTAAAAACTTTTATCTAGATCGTCAGTATCAAGATGATTTTTCTTCACGTAATTGGGGTTCTTGGTCTCAAGGCGTGACTTTGGATGCCAAATCAGGCTATCACGATATCGGTGGTGGGATGCAGGTTGGTGCAGATGTTCTGGTTCAACATGCAGTTAAACTTAAAGGCCGTGATCAAAATCCGGATTGGGTGTTACCTCACGATGGCAAAGAATCTAAAGATCATTTTGGTAAAGTTGGCGCAACCTTAAAAGCTAAAGTGTCTGAGACTGAGCTGAAAGTGGGTGAGTTATTGCCTGTATCTCCAGTACTGGTATTTGATCCATCCCGTCAGCTCATCACTACTTATAGCGGTGCATGGTTAGAATCTAAAGAGATTAAAGATACCAAACTGACTATGGCGTATGTCGACAAGATTAACAACCGTTATGACAATCAATTTCGTGACTTAACATTGTTTGCGCCTGCGAAAGGTAAAAATTATTACGATAATGGTGAAGCATCTGGTGGTATGTGGATTGCCGGTGTAGATCATCAGTTCACGCCTCAAATTGGTGGTAGCTACTGGTATGCAGATGTTCAGGATATCTACCAACAGCATTACTTGGGTGTGAATTACAAAACTGCGCTAGGCGAAAAAACCAAATTAGATAGCCATGTGCATTATTTTGATAACTCGGAGTCAGGTGACAAACTGTATGGTGAGATTGATAATCAGGCACTGTCAGTAGGGGCAAAAGTTAATCATGGTGCGCATACTGTAGGTCTGGGTTATCAACAAATGTTTGGTGATACTGCATTTCCAACACTTGGCGGCTGGGTGCCACAGCCTTATCTGGTGAACTGGGGCGTTGCAACCTTTACTGCACCAGAAGAAAAGTCATGGAATGTTTCTTATGGCTATGACTTCTCTGAAATGGGTGCCAAAGGCTTAAACGCAACTGCAGTTTATTTCAAAGGTTATGATGCTCAATCAGGTGATCAAAACTTTAATACTGATGAGCTAAATCTGATTGCGAATTATACTGTTCCAGAGGGTAAGTTAAAAGGTTTAGGCATCCAAGCGATGTATATTGATGTAAATTTTGCAAATCCTACTAAACCAGATCTTCAGGAATACTGCGTAGCGACAACTTATACTCATAAATTCTAATTTAAGCGCATTTTAAGAGCAGTCAGTATTCTGACTGCTTTTTTTTGAGTTAAGAACTTAATCAAAGCCTTAAATTAAACAGGGTTTTAAATTTAAAATAATTAGTTAAAACAAATACTTAAATTATATATTTTTTGTAGTATGCAATCATAATTTTATATCAGTTGAAGACAGTAGAGCGGTTAATATAAGACGGTAAAAAGATCATTTTTAATGAGTCAACTTGACGTCGAGTTCTCGTCATCGAGGGGCACGCAAGCAAGAAACTGTAAGAGGAATCATGATGAGCAATGTTCAAATCCCTGATTATAAAACAGATCCTTTCTTCGGCTTACAAGACAAATGGATTGAAACTGCAGAAGGTGAGTTGACTCACTACCATGAAATTGGTGAGGGTACGCCTATTCTGTTCCTGCACGGTTCAGGTACTGGTGTGTCTGCTGCTGCAAACTGGTGGTTAAACCTGCCTTCAATTGGTGAACAAGCACGTTGTATCGCGATCGATACCATTGGTTATGGTCAAACAGTAGTTGCACCAGGTACTGCTTATGGTATCCGTGCATGGGTGGACCACGCTGTACGTACTCTAGACGCGTTAGGTATCGAAAAAACTTGGTTAGTGGGTAACTCTTTGGGTGGCTGGTTGGCATTCCAGATGGCACTTGATTATCCTGAACGTGTTTTAGGTATCGTGTCTATGGGTACTGGCGGTGCAAAACAGACTGCTGCGCTGAAAGCACACGCAAACCCAGTATTAACTGAAGAAGGTATCAAGAAAACACTTTCTATGTTCGTGGTGAACAAAGACCTGATCACTGACGAACTGGTTAAAGTACGTTTTGCTTCTGCTGCAAATGACTATGCATCAAATCGTTTGATGGATGTAGTGGGCGCACGTGACCGTGACCGTTTCGAATTCCCGTTAGACTTCGAAAAAATGAAAGACATCACTGTACCTGTATTATTGATTCACGGTACTCAAGACGTGGTGATTCCGGTTTCTCGTACTTGGGATATTCTGAACATCGTGCCAAATGCTGATGCACACATCTTCAGTCAATGTGGTCATTGGTCTCAAGTTGAAAAATCAGATGAGTTCAACACTGTGATCAAAAACTACCTGGCTGTACACGGCGTAAAATAAGTCGTACTCAGTTTAAAAAAGGATGGCTTCGTTCATCCTTTTTTTCTTTCTAAAATATTAGATTTACAGCTGCCAAATGAACACCATTTCATTCAGTGAATTTTTTAAACATTTTTAATGCTTTTTAGCTATTAATCAGAATTTCAAAAATTAAAATGAGCCTTAGACTTCTTATTAGACTTAAGTTGTAAAAGAAGCCTAATTTGAGCAAAAATTAAACCTAATAAGCCATGGTCGGAGATGTTGGAAGCCAAGCTAGGTGTGGTCTGTTATAGGAAAAATGAATATAAAATGAAATTTTGATCAGAAAAAATAAAAACAAAAAAGCACACGTATTCTCAGAGGAAATTACGTGTGCTGCTATAAGAATAGAAAATTAATGTGGTTCGTCGCGGTTAATGTCTAGGTAGAATACGCGAGTCAGAAGTTCTAGGAACTTCTTCACTGCGACTGAATTGCTATCCTTACGATAGCTAACATACACATCTAAAAAGGGAAGTTCTACATCCAGCGGGCGGATTACAGTATTGTTCATGGTCAATGGCGCGATATAGCCCGGCAGGATGGTACAGCCCAAGCCCATACCAATCGAGTTGATATTGAACAGAATATTATCCGCCTTTTGGACAATATTAAATTCAATCCCGTTGGCTTTGGCAAAGTCCAGAATAGCCTGGTTCAGGGTCAAGGACTGCTCTGCTGATGGAATAATAAAATCAATACCATTCAATGCCTTAGCAGGGATTCTTTCGTATTTTGCTAAGGGGTGATCTTTAGGCAGGAGAAAAATCAGCGGTTCACGAATCACGAACTGGCTTTCAATTTCATCACTATTGAAATTATGACGGGTAAATGTCAGATCTAGATCACCTTTTTTTAACAAACGCATCTGCTCATTGTTGTTCAGGCTGAGCAGTTCAATTTTTAAATCTGGGTTTTGTACACGTAGATTTGGCAAGATATAGGGGAAGATTTTCATCTCTGCGACAGGGACGAAACCGATGCGCAGCATCTGCTGCTTGGCTTGTGAGACCTGACGGGCCATGGCAATCGCCTTATCAGCCTGCGCCAACGTCAGGCGGGCCTGTTCTAGGAATACAGCACCTTCTTCGGTCAGTTCGACTTTACGCTTGGTACGGTGTAGCAGTTTTACACCGACATCTTCTTCCAAATCTTTGATTTGCTGACTGAGTGATGGCTGAGCCGTGTAAAGTTTGAGTGCTGCCTTACTGAAGTTGAGTTCTTCAGCCACAGTAATGAAGTAGCGGAGGTGTCGTAATTCCATATCATCAGCCCGTCGAGTAATCCAAAAAATGTCTTACTATAATTTCAGAAGAGTATAATCTATAAACAACTATGTCGTGAAGATTATTTTGTCATTTAGAAAGTAAATGCCTTGGAGGGATTGATTAGTGTTTTAATATAAAAATACACGCCTAGAATAATTGCTTAAAACTATTAATTGAAACAAAAAAATATTTCCCCAAAACCACCCTAAAATCCATCATCGTTGAAAAGTTGAGTCTATTACTTTGTGCCATAACTGGTCACAGGAGAGCTTTTCATGAGTGGAAAAATTGATGTGCGCGAAATCGACGCTTTAGTCGATGCACAAAATGGACGTATCACGCCATCTATCTATACAGATCCTGACATTTACGAATTAGAACTTGAACGTGTCTTCGGTCGTACATGGTTATTCCTTTGCCATGAAAGCCAAATTCCTAAGGCTGGCGATTTCTTCAATACCTACATGGGTGAAGATCCAATCATCGTGGCACGCCAAAAAGACGGCTCAATCAAAGCATTCTTAAACCAATGCCGTCACCGTTCTATGCGCGTAAGCTTCGCAGACTGTGGTAATACACGTGCGTTCACTTGCCCATACCACGGCTGGTCATACGGTATTGACGGTTCTCTAAAAAACATCCCACTTGAAGATCGCGCTTACCCACATGGTGCATGTAAAGAGCAATGGGGTCTGATAGAAGTTAACCGTGTTAAATCATACAAAGGCCTGATCTTCGGTTGCTGGGATGAAACTACGCCAGATCTAGAAGAATACATGGGCGATATCGCTTGGTACCTGGACGGTGTTGTAGATCGTCGTGAAGGCGGTACTGTGATCGTGGGTGGTGTACACAAATGGGAAATCGGCTGTAACTGGAAATTTGCAGCTGAACAGTTCGCATCTGACCAATACCACGCGTTGTTCTCTCACGCATCTGCAATTCAGGTGCTGGGTGCAAAACCAGACGATGAATCTTCTAAGAAATTAGGTGCTGCACAAACTGCTCGTCCAGTTTGGGAAACTGCCAAAGACGCGATCCAATACGGTTCACGCGGTCACGGTTCAGGCTTCTTCTTCACAGAGAAACCAGATGCAAACGTATGGGTGGACGGTGAAGTAGCGAACTACTTCCGTGAAACTTACGAAGAAGTTAAAGAACGCCTAGGTGAAACTCGTGCGCTTCGTTTAGCGGGTCACAACACCATGTTCCCAACATTGTCTTGGTTGAACGGTACTGCGACTCTTCGTGTATGGCACCCACGTGGTCCAAACAAAACTGAAGTTTGGGCATTCTGTATCTGTGATGCGGACGCACCAGAAGATGTACAAGCAGCATTTGAACGTTCTGCAACTCGTGCCTTCGGTCCTGCAGGCTTCCTGGAGCAAGATGACTCTGAAAACTGGATCGAAATCCAAAAAGTTTTACGTGGTTACAAAGCACGTCAAAACAAACTCATTATGGAAATGGGTAAAGGCAACGAGAAAGTACGTGAAGATGGTATCCCGGGTATCACGAACTATATTTTCTCTGAAACTGCAGCACGTAGTATGTACCGCCGTTGGGCAGATTTATTGATTCATGAAAAATGGGAAGACGTTGAAGCTGCGGCTGACGAATATGAGAAGGAGCTTATGAAATGAGTCAAATCAGTTTAGAACTTCATCACCAAATTAGTCAGTTCCTGTATCAAGAAGCCAAGCTTCTTGATGACTGGAAATTCCGCGAATGGTTAGACACGCTAGCTGAAGATATCTCTTACACGCTACGTACTACACCAAACGCTCAAACGCGTGACCGTCGTCGTTCAGTTGAACCACCTACTACCTGGGTATTCAACGATACGAAAGATCTTTTAGAGCGTCGTGTTGCACGTCTTGAAACTGGTATGGCTTGGGCTGAAGAGCCTCCATCACGTACCACTCACATGGTGAGCAACGTGATTGTTGAGCCGACTGAAGTTGAAGGCGAATACGATGTGTACGTGACATACCTTCTGTACCGTACCCAGAAAGAGAAAGACGTTACGATTTATTGTGGTAAACGTCATGACAAGATCCGCAAAGTTGAAGGCGGCCTGGGCTTCCAGATCTTCAACCGTAAGATCACTCTTGACCAAGTTACCTATAACTCACATAACCTGAGTGTGTTCTTCTAATGAATAAGATTTTTGTTTGCCAAGTTGACGAATTAGACGAAGGCGAAGCGTTAAAAGTGGATTGCGGCATAAACGGTATCGAAGCGCTGGCTGTATTTAACAATGGCGGTGAATTCTTCGCTATGAACGATAAATGCAGTCATGGTAATGCGTCAATGTCTGAAGGCTATCTTGAAGACGACGGTACAGTGGAATGTCCACTTCACGCAGCTCGCTTCTGTTTGAAAACAGGTCAGGCACTTTGCTTACCAGCAACTGACCCAATTCAAACATTCCCAGTTGTACTTGAAGATGATGCGTTATACGTAGAGATGGCAGGAGAGTAATCATGGGTTGGCTACAAGGCGAAGTTGCACTGATCACTGGTGGTGGTTCAGGTCTCGGTTGGGCACTGGTAGAACGTTTCCTGGAAGAGGGCGCACAAGTGGCCGTTCTTCAACGTTCACAGTCTAAAGTCGATGCACTGAACGCACATTTTGGTGACCGTGTGCTGGCAATCGCAGGTGATGTGGCCAGCTATGAAGACAACGTCTGCGCTGTTAAAGCGACTGTAGAGCGTTACGGTAAACTCGACTGTTTCGTGGGTAATGCCGGTATCTGGGATCACTATGCCGATATCGTCAATACTTCAGGTGAGCAGCTGGAAAAAGCCTTTGATGAGATTATGGGGATTAACACCAAATCTCTGATTTTAGGTGCGAAAGCTGCACTGGATGAGCTCGTTAAATCTGAAGGTTCGATCATTTTCACACTGTCAAATTCTGCATTGTATTCTGCAGGTGGCGGTCCGGTTTACACTGCATCAAAACATGCGGGTGTAGGCATTATGAAAGAACTGGCTTACGAACTTTCACCTAAAGTCCGAGTCAATGCCGTTGCGCCATCAGGTATGAATGTGAACATCAAAGGTGCTGCATCTTTAGGTCAAGAAAACCTTGGCCTGCTCGATGCACGTGATCCTGAGAAAATCGCACGTGGCATGCCACTGAATTTCTTACCTGAACCTGAAGACATGACTGGTTCCTACGTGCTCTTAGCATCTCGTCAAAATAACCGCCCGCTGACTGGTGTTCTGATTAACGCAGAATGCGGCCTGGGCATCCGTGGTTTACGTCAACCACGTGCAGGTTTCTTTGATGAATAAAAATCTAGTCTGAAATGGACTTTTCGGCAGCCTGTTCTTGGCTGCCTTCCTTTTAAGGAGTCTCTCATGGCCGTTAAACTTATTTGTGCTTCGCACAGTCCTTTAATGGAATTTGCTTCACCGCAGGAAAAACGCAAAGAGCAGGCTGTTCGTGAAGCGTTTGAAAAACTGTCTGCTGAAGTAAAAGCTTACGACCCAACCCTGATCATCACTTTTGGTCCTGACCATTTTAATGGTTTCTTCTATGACCTGATGCCAAGTTTCTGCGTGGGGATCCGCGCGAGGGCTGCAGGGGACTGGGACTACGGTAAAGACAATGACCACATTGATGTGCCAGAAGACAAAGCACTGGCTTTGATTCGCCGTGTACTCGATGAGGGTGTGGACGTTGCATATTCTTATCGCATGCAAGCCGACCATGGTGTGACTCAGCCCTTACATTTCCTGTGTGAAGGCAAACTTGACCGTTATCCAACGATTACAATTTTTATTAATGGCGCTGCAGCACCGATGCCAACTACCAAGCGTACCATCGCTTTAGGCCGTGCTGTGGGTCAATACATCAAGTCTTTAAACCTTGAAAACGAGCGTGTGCTTGTTTTAGGTACCGGTGGTCTGTCACATGATCCACCTACACCGCAAATGGGTGCTGTACCACCAGAAGTGGAAGAGTTCCTGATTGCAGGCCGTTATCCAACGCCTGAAGCACGTTATGCACGTCAATCCAAAATTATTGCAGTGGGTCAAAAGCTGGCAGCAGGGGATACGTCAGTTGCCGTGCCTTTGAATGCTGAATGGGATATTGCCCTGCTGGAAACCTTCAAGAATGCTGATTTTGCAACATTAGAAGCGATGACTGAAGCTGAAATCCGCCGTGATGGTGGTCGTGGTGGTCAGGAAGTCCGTTCTTGGATGGCTGCCTTCGCTGCCTTAAGCGAAATGGGTGAGTACGAAATGACAACGCACTGTTATGAAGAAATCAGTGAATGGATTGCGGGCTTCGGCATCGTATCTGCAGAGTTAAAAGGTTAAAGACATGAGCAACATCGAAACCATCGTAATTGTAGGTGCTGGCCAGGCAGGTGCAAGCGCGATTTTAGAACTTCGTGGCAACAAATACGAAGGTAAAATCATTCTGATCGGTGATGAAACGCATCTTCCTTATGAGCGTCCACCACTGTCTAAAGACGTGATTCTAAAACCTGAAGAGACCAAGATTGAAATTCTGTCAGAAGAAAAACTGGCGGAACTTGGTGTAGAAACCATTCGTGGCAATGGCGTGAAAAAAATCAACGCTGAAGTGAAAACGGTTGAACTTCAAAATGGGGACGTTGTTGCTTATGACAAACTGTTGCTTGCCACTGGCGGCGCAGCACGTCGTCTGCCAAACTTCGATGCGCTGGGTAAACACGTTTATACCTTGCGTAACCTTGAAGATTCACAAGCTTTAGTACCTGTGTTGCAATCAGGCCGTCGTATTGTCTTGATTGGGGGTGGCGTGATCGGTCTGGAACTGGCTTTTTCTGCACGTTTCAAAGAATGCCAAGTAACTGTGATCGAAATGGGGCCTATGGTCATGGGCCGTTGTTCGCCACGTATTCTGAGCGAGTTCCTGTTAGAACAACAACGTTTGGAAGGTATCGATGTTCGTCTGGAAACCAAGATTGCAGACTGCCGACTTGAACAAAATCAAGACGGTGAAGAAGTTGTGATTACCCTTGAGGGTGGTGAAGAGCTTCGTGCTGATGCTGTAGTTTATGGTATCGGTATCGTGCCAAATGCACAATTGGCTGTAGAAGCTGGCCTGGATGTTGATTTCGCGATTAAAGTGAATGAAAACTGCCAGACTTCAAATGCAGACATTTATGCGGCAGGTGATGTGGCAACTCAATTACGTGACTGTGGTAACCACCGTCGTGTAGAAACTTGGGAAAATGCCAACCTGCAAGCAGGGATCTTTGCGCGCCATGTGATGGGCATTGAGCATCCGACGCCTAATCCAGCTTGGTTCTGGACAGATCAGTTGGACATCAACTACCAGTTCGTGGGTGACATGGCGGCTGCTGAATGGCAAGTTCGTGGTGAAATCAATCCAGAGCTTCGCGCTGAATCATCATTCGTGATGTTTGGTGTGACTGATGGCGTTATTGTTGGCGGTATCACTGTAAATGCGGCAAAAGAAATGCGTTACCTGAAAAAACTGATCAGCAAGAATGCAGCGTTTGAAGCAGATAAATATTTAGATCTCAGCCAGGATCTTCGTAAACTTGTGAAGTAATCTGAGTTTACAAAAGGGCAGACCTCGGGCAACCTGGGTCTGCTTTTTTATGTCTGTCAGATTGTGCTGTCATGACCTTACATTCCATTGTGATTTGAAATGGCTTTGTGTAGGTTTGGCTTACTTTTCAAAGATGAAAAGTAACAAAAATCTTTTGCTAAACTGAGGATATATCCCTATATCCCAGTTTAGCGGCGGCGTCCCTGCCTCCATCAGTATTGTTGATTGTGAATTTGAGCGAGAAGTTAGTTCAATTCTTTCTGATTAAAATTTAATTGAGTCCTTTATGAATTCAAATTCATCTCCCATGCTGGTGACGGCAAGTATTTATGCCTTGCTGGTGCTGATCTGGGCAGCGACGCCATTGGCGATCGTCTGGAGCGTTGCAGAAGTTCATCCGATGTGGGTGCTGATCATTCGTTATTTCGGTGCTTCTGTGCTGGCTTTGGTGATCTTGGCTGCCATGCGTAATCCATTGCCATTCGATCGAACCTCAATGATGAGTTATGTAGCAGGCAGTCTAAACCTGATCGGTGCACAGTTATTTATCTATCTGGCGGCGAATTATTTGACCTCTGGATTAATGGCTTTAATTTTCGGTTTCTCACCACTGGTTGCTGGCCTGATTGGGCATGTCATCCTGAAAACTAACCACCTAATCTGGTTGCAATGGCTCGGTATAGCTGTTGCCGTCGGTGGTTTAAGTTTTGTCTTTGCGGAGTCAGCAGATAGTAAAGTGAATCCGTGGGGCGTGGTCCTGATGCTGATTAGTATGGTGTCTTATATCAGCTCGATTTTCTGGGTGAAACAGATCAATGCGCCGTTAAAACTGATGTCCCAAGCCACCGGTTCTTTGATTGTTTCTTCATTGGGATCATTGCTAATCATTCCATTTATCTGGCAATCTTTCCCAACACAAATGCCAAGTATGCAGGCGCTATTCGGCTTTGGTTTTACCATGATCCTGTCTTCGATTGTGGCGATGCTGTGTTACTTCTGGCTGATTCGCCGTTTAGCCGCATCCACCGTATCCCTCAGTAATGTGATGACGCCAATCATTGCCCTGATTCTCGGTGCAACCTTGAATAATGAAATCATCAGCAGTCATGCCTTTGCCGGTATTGCGGTAGTGATGTTCGGGATCGTGATGTACTTCTGGAAAGAATGGCGCGAGCAGTATTTTTCTAAATCCTAAGCTGTATTACTCAAATTAAAAAATATTTAGAAAGGAAGCTAGGGCTTCCTTTCTGGTTTTTGATGCAGAACCGGGTAGGGATGTCTTTTCTATCCCTTTGAGAACGGCAGATAAGCTCAAATCCAGGCTTTAAGTCAAGGATAGTCGCATCAGACACAATAAACAGTATTGCTAGCTTTGTTCAGTATACCCATCAAACCCAGAATCTGCTGCTGATGTTCCACATGGAACAGTTGCACCTGATCAAAATAACCATGCTGGATAATCTGCTGGCGAATCTTCAGGATTTGCTCGTCATTCAGAAAATGATGCGAAGCCCGGACAGATTGCTCCCACAGTTCTAGGAGCTGAGGATGCCGATCGGCAGAAGTAAGGACAATCACAGCCATGAAGTTTCCGATTAAAAATGAGAACAACAAAACAATAAACAATTTATGTCAGCAGTTTATTAAGATGCAAAGAGATAAAATGAAAAATCAAATAGATCCATCTGTTTGAGGAAAAACTAGGACAACTTTGAATGTCATCTGAATCTAATAAAATTGTGGTCTATGCAGCGTTATTTGGCAACCTCGCTATTGCACTGGTTAAATTCGTCGCAGCCTATATTACCAATAGTTCTGCGATGCTCAGTGAAGCGATTCACTCGGTGGTCGATACCCTGAATGAAATTCTGCTTCTTTACGGCATGAAAAAGGCAGAGCAGCGCCCAGATGCCCACCATCCTTTTGGCTATGGCCGTGAACTGTATTTCTGGGCCTTTATTGTGGCCTTGATGGTCTTTGCACTGGGTGCGATTGTATCCATCTATCAAGGCATCCTGCACATCATTCATCCTGAAGAAATGCAGGATCCGATGATCAACTATATTGTCCTGGGTATTGCGATTCTGTGTGAAGGATTCTCCTGGACAGTGGCTTTAAGAACCTTCCGTAAAATGAAAGGCAAGATGGGCTATTTCGAAGCCTTTAGACGTAGTAAAGATCCGACCACCTTTACCGTATTATTTGAAGATACTGCTGCGCTAGTAGGTCTTTTTATTGCCCTGATCGGGATTTTCCTGGCTCATCAACTGAATATTCCTGAACTGGATGGTGCTGCCTCTATTCTGATTGGTGTCGTGTTGGCGGTATCGGCCTGGTTACTGGCACGTGAAACCAAAGGCTTATTGCTGGGTGAAACAGCAGATCCTAGACTACGTGAAAATGTACTTAACATTGCCCAGCAGGATGCTGCGGTCTATAGCGCCAATGGTGTATTAACCGAGCAAATGGGTGCACATCAGGTAATTGCCTCCTTAAGTCTGGAATTCAAAGACGATCTGACTTCTGATGAAATTGAAGCTTGCGTTAACCGGATTGAAGCGCAGATCAAACAGCTACACCCAGAAATTATTACTCTATTTGTGAAACCTCAAACCAAAGCGGTATGGCTGGAA
The DNA here is from genome assembly GCF_054861205.1 of Acinetobacter sp. TW_SC_4. Classification (NCBI taxonomy): domain Bacteria; kingdom Pseudomonadati; phylum Pseudomonadota; class Gammaproteobacteria; order Moraxellales; family Moraxellaceae; genus Acinetobacter; species Acinetobacter sp. TW_SC_4. The sequence continues at coordinate 2,814,845 of NZ_CM142174.1, read as the reverse complement.
CGGACCCAAGGTCGTATTTAAGGAAATGAAGTTTTCAGCAGATAACTTTCGTCGGATAGTCAGAAGGGCATCAAGCGTGATTACGTGAATACGGGATAAAAATTTAGGTCATGAAATCATGTACAGTCAGGTATGGAGTGAGAATTATCGGATGAATATTGATCATTCTCCTGTCTTTTTAGAAAGCAGAATGGGCACAAACTTGATCACCAGTATTTATTTTTTTAGAAGATTTTCATCGGTTTTGGTCTTTCCATTGGCTCGATGTTTTGCTAAAAATAACAAAAACATAAATGAATCTTAGGCACGTATTTCATACTATGCTGGAATACCGAAGTATATAAGTTTGTATGCGATTTAAAGAGATGCTCCGTTTGAAAATTCCAAGTGGATGCTGTCTTGCATATAACAAATAATAAATAGTGGATATTTATGCAAGATCTTTTCAAGACTAAAAAATTTCAGCTTGAGACTGAGTCCAGTTGGAAACATCTCTGGTCCAAGCCGGTATTTGATTATCTACATTCCGATCATTTTGATGGTGAGCGGTTTAAGAATCTGGAGCATCATTCGCTCGAGCAAAGTCGCTTTGACTTGTATAAATGGTTATTCACCAGAAAATCCAGCACCTGGGAAGTGAATCTGGAACAGGAACGTGCCGAGTTTTTTTCACGTCCGCGTGCCTTGCCACAAAACCGGCCGGAAGCCACTTTAGATGACTGGCAAATCTGGTTTATTGGGCATGCCACCGCTCTGATCCAGATCGGGCCGTATAATTTTCTGACTGATCCGGTCTGGTGTGAATATGCCAGTCCTTTTGCATCCCGAGGGCCACAGCGCGTTATTCCTGCTGGCATTGCCCTGGATGAGCTGCCGCATATTGATGCCGTATTGCTCAGCCATAACCATTATGATCATATGGATCTGGCGACCTTGGCCTGGCTGCATCAAACCTATCAAATGCCGATCTATACTGGCCTTGGCAATGGCTGGTACCTGCCTAAAGACTATAATGTCATTGAAATGGACTGGTGGGAAAATGCATTTTTTGAAGATATCCAGATTGTCTATTCGCCAGCACAGCACGCTTCAGGACGTGGAATGCGCGATCAGAACTGTGCGTTATGGGGCGGTTTTTCCTTATTGAATGGCAAGGATCATTGCTATTTTGCTGGGGATAGCGGTTATGCGCCGCATTTCAAGGAAATTCGAAAACGCCTTGGGCCACCACGAATTGCGCTGTTGCCGATCGGTGCCTATGAACCACGTGAATTGATGCGCAATATTCACATGAATCCGGAAGATGCTTTTCATGCCCATCAGGACTTAATGGCACGTTGTTCAATGGCGATCCATTATCGGACCTTCCAGCTCACCGATGAAGCACGTGACCAGCCTGAAAATGAACTGCAGCATATTATCCAGCATTCATCCAAGCTGATTAACCCGTTTTACTGTATTCGTGAAGGTAAACGGATTATTGTCTAAGGGCTTCTCTTTGTTCTTGTTGAATTATTTGAATGACGATAACAAAAAGCATCAGCATCGCGATATTCATTACTACAGGATTAAAGGCGGCTATAAGCTGTAAAGGGTCGGTGAGTACGATCAGCAGTAATAATCCGCCCAGTCCAGCAATATTCAAACCATGTAATAGAAGGGATCTGTTCCATTTTAAAAAGCACAAACCAAACAGTATTTCACACAACCCAGATAAGCCTACCAAGCTTTTAGCGAGCAGTAGGCTAACCCCCATATTTTGCCAGATTTGCAGTTCAGCAGTAGATTGGAACAGAATTTTTGGAACCAAGCCCTGATACAGCCAGAGTGCAGCTAAGGCAAACTGGATTGTACGCAGCGGTTGCATTAATACAGAATCAGAATTCATGGACAGCCTCTTCCAGAAAGTGGCGTTTATTTTCGAGAGAAGGAATCAGACAAGAATCAGTTTTGCCAAATAGCTTATAGCGGTTTAAAGCCACCAGACGATATAGAAAATCGCGAATAAAACGTGGAATGAAATAGCCAGCATTCATCAAAGAAAATGGAAAACCGAGATGCTGCATCACCTTCAGTAAAGCAGTAGATTCGGTATAAAGTTTGCCATCCTTAATGACTACCATGGTGGTGTAATGTTCTGTCGACATCTGGTAGTGCTTAAGCAGGGCAGTGCCCAGCTCCGATTGTGCAGAGACCAGTTTAAACTGGATTTTTTTATCGTATTTAATCAGAAACTTTGCCCAGCCATTACAAATCACACAAACCGCATCAAATAAAATGATGTCATGGCTTTGAATGATATCTTCAATATTTTTGCTCATCGTTATACTTCTTTTTTGCGATATGGCTTTGATAGTGTAGTTCTACACACATTAATATAAAACTTCTTAACAAGGATGTTCGTCACTTTAAATTCTTTGGCTCATTTGAAAATAAAAATGGGAGTGATCAACTTTTCTTAATTGGATGGCTACTACAATATTATGGCTTGGCATCAGGATTGTAGTGTTTGGTGAGTCTATCTTTAAGCTCTGTAAAAAAGCCAGTAAGGTGAAATAGCTCATAATGGAAATAGCTTGGAAAAACAAGCAGGTTAACTATAAAGCTGGAGAAGCCTTCATGAATAAGCCTACACAACCTGGCACAAGTAAATGTCCCTTCTATCAGCGCATACTGCCGCTGGTAGCTCGAATATAGACTGGTGGCCCAATGCACTGAATTTGGATATTTTGTATCAGCATGACCGCAAAACGAATCCCATGGACCCTGATTTTGACTACGCTAAAGCCTTTAGCGAACTAGATCTGGAAGCAGTTAAACAGGGAACTGATAACCTCCAGTCAGGACTGGTGGCCCGCGGACTGGGGCAGCTATATTGGCATGATGGTGCGTACCGCCTGGTATCTGGCCGGAACCTACCGTAAGCAGGATGGACGTGGGGGTGCGAATACCGGTAATCAACGTTTTGCGCCATTGAATAGCTGGCCAGATAACGTCAATACCGACAAAGGCCGCCGTCTGTTATGGCCAGTGAAAAAGAAATATGGCAATAAAATTTCTTGGGGAGATTTGATTATTCTGGCTGGTACGGTCGCATATGAGGTGGCTGGGTTAAAAACCTTTAGTTATGCCGGTGGGCGTGAAGATATCTGGCATCCAGAAAAAGATATTTATTGGGGTGCAGAGCATAAATGGCTGGATGCGACCCGCGAACGTTATGACAATAAAGAAGACCGGAATACGCTGGAAAATCCTCTTGCTGCAGTACAAATGGGACTGGTTTATGTCAATCCGGAAGGGGTGGACGGCAAACCGGATCCGTTAAAAACCGCACAGGATATGCGTACCACCTTCGACCGTATGGCCATGAATGATGAAGAAACCGTCGCTCTGACGGCAGGTGGACATACCGTCGGGAAAGCACATGGAAATGGTAAGGCTGATGTACTTGGACCGGAGCCAGAAGCTGCACCACTCGAATTACAGGGTTTGGGCTGGAATAACCTGGAAGAAACCGGTAATGCCGCCTATACCATGGTAAGTGGTCTGGAAGGTGCTTGGACGACTAACCCGAACCGCTGGGACAATGAATTCTTTTATCTGCTGCTGAACTATGACTGGGAGCTAAAAAAGAGCCCGGCCAGCGCATGGCAATGGGAGCCGATTAATATTAAAGAAGAAGATCGCCCATTGGATGCGCATATGACCAATGTGCGCCGTAATCCGATCATGACCGATGCCGATATGGCGCTGAAAATCGACCCGGGGTATCGGGAAATTTCCGAAAAATTCTATCGTGATCCGGAGTATTTTTCCGAAACTTTTGCCCGTGCCTAGTACAAATTGACCCATCGTGATTTAGGGCCGAAATCTCGTTATCTGGGGCCGGATGTACCGGAAGAAGACCTGATCTGGCAAGATCCAATTCCATCAGTAGATTACACCTTAAATGAGAGCGAAATTGCGGACCTGAAAGAAAAACTGCTGGATAGCGGCTTGAGTCGCTTTGAGCTGATCAATACCGCTTGGGACAGTGCACGGACTTATCGTGGTGGGGCCAATGGTGCCCGTATTCGTTTACAGCCACAACGTGAATGGGTGGGCAATGAACCGGAGCGCTTGAATAAAGTGCTGAACAAACTTGAAGAAATTCAGGCAGGTCTGGAGAAAAAAGTCAGTATCGCTGACCTGATTGTACTGGGCGGATCGGCCGCAGTAGAAAAAGCAGCACAGGAAGCTAGGGTAGATATTCAGGTGCCATTTATTCCAGGCCGGGGAGATGCGACTCAGGAACAAACCGATGTCTATTCATTTAAAGATCTGGAACCGTTGCATGATGGCTACCGTAACTGGTTAAAACAGAACTACTCCGCTCAGCCAGAAGAAATGCTGGTCGATCGTACTCAATTGATGGGACTTACAGCACCAGAAATGACAGTATTAATTGGTGGAATGCGGGTCCTAGGTGCTAATCATGGTGGAAGCAAGCATGTCGTACTGACTGATCGGGTCGGTGTATTGAGCAATGATTTCTTTGTGAACCTGATGGATATGAATAATGTCTGGGTGCCGGTAGAAGAAAACCTTCACGAAATCCGTGACCGTCAAACGCATGACCTGAAATGGACTGCAACCCGTGTCGATCTGGTCTTCGGTTCTAACTCAATTTTACGTGCCTATTCTGAAGTCTATGCTCAGGATGACAATAAGGAAAAATTTGTAAGTGACTTTGTCAAAGCCTGGACCAAAGTCATGAACGCTGACCGTTATGATGTTAAACATCAACGTGAAGCCGCTTAAATTGAACTGCAATTCATATTCCTGATGCTTTAATTTAACACCAATAAAAAAACCACCCTCGGGTGGTTTTTTTTATTCGCTCAGTTCAAGCTGAAAAACTTAGAGAAAGCTTGGTAGGCCTTTGGCTGGATCAGTTGCTCGAGCCATCTGGGCATCAGCTACGCTCATCCCAAGAGCTTGGGCAACACCTTCACCATAGGCTGGATCACAAGCATAACAGTTACGGATATGACGGTACTTGATGAAATCAAGCGCATCACCCATTGCGGCTGCGGTATTGTTAAATAGAGCCTGTTTCTGCTCATCATTCATCAGGTTGAACAGGGCACGTGGCTGGCTGAAGTAGTCATTATCATCTTTGCGATAATCCCAGAAATCTGCATCACCCGTGATTTTGAGTGGTGGCTCTCTGAATTCTGGCTGTTCCTGCCACTGGCTGAAACTGTTCGGCTCATAATGCGGCAATGAACCATAGTTGCCGTCCATACGGCCCAAACCATCACGATGATTTGAATGTACCGGACAACGTGCAGCATTGACCGGAATCTGGGCATGATTCACGCCCACGCGGTAACGTGCAGCATCAGCATAGTTGACTAAGCGTGCCTGTAGCATACGATCCGGTGAGTAACTAATGCCTGGTACCAGATTGCTTGGCGCAAAAGCTGCTTGTTCTACGTCCTGGAAATAGTTTTCCGGATTACGGTTGAGTTCGAATTCACCTACTTCAATCAGCGGATAATCACCTTTCGGCCAGACTTTGGTCAGGTCAAACGGATGATAAGGCACTTTCTCGGCATCGGTTTCAGGCATGATCTGAACGTACATTTTCCATTTCGGATAATCACCACGTTCAATCGCATCAAACAGGTCAGTCTGGCTGCTTTCACGGTCTTTAGCAATTAGCTCTGCTGCCTCAGCATCAGTCAGATTTTTGATGCCTTGCTGGGTACGCATATGGAATTTTACCCAGAAGCGTTCATTTTGGGCATTGATAAAACTGTAGGTATGACTGCCGAAACCGTGCATATGACGGTAACCAGCCGGAATCCCACGATCCGACATTACAATGGTGACCTGATGTAGAGCTTCCGGCAATAAAGTCCAGAAATCCCAGTTATTGGTGGCGCTACGCTTATTGGTTTTCGGATCGCGTTTTACTGCTTTGTTTAAGTCAGGGAATTTGCGTGGATCACGCAGGAAGAATACCGGCGTATTGTTACCGACTAGGTCCCAGTTACCTTCTTCAGTATAGAACTTCAGGGCAAAACCACGAATGTCACGTTCTGCATCAGCTGCACCGCGTTCACCAGCGACGGTCGAAAAACGGGCAAATATTTCGGTTTTTTTGCCAACTTCCGAGAAAATTTTTGCACGGGTGTACTCAGTAATGTCACTGGTCACAGTAAAAGTACCAAATGCACCTGAACCTTTTGCGTGCATACGGCGCTCAGGAATCACTTCACGAACAAAGTTAGCCAGTTTTTCATTCAGCCATAAATCCTGAGCAAGTAAAGGTCCACGCGCACCTGCCGTCATACTGTTCTGGTTGTCGACCACAGGCGCACCAGCTTCAGTGGTCAGGTGGGTGACAGGGCATTTTTTAAAATCTTGGCTCATCTTTCCTCTCCAAGTTTTGAATATCTTGTGTCGTTTATCTAGTATTCATAAAATATTGAAATATATGCTAATCAGATCAGGTTTCACTATATTTACAATATCTTTAAATAAAGGGTGTGACAGCACAAAATAGAATTCAGGATATAATTGAGTGAGCTCACTCAAAAAATATTTTTAAAGTTAATAAAGTTTAAAATATTGAAAATTAAATGGTTACTCTTAAAAAGTAATGGGTTTTCCACTCTCTGACAATATCAAATTCTATATATTTTGAATAACTCGAATAATGAATGGGATTAAACGAAAATAACAATATCTAAGTCCATAATATGTTTTTATCAAAGGATAAAAATAATAAGTGAAAAGTGGTATTTAAAATGAATTTTATAACTGTTTTATTTTAAATGGTTTTTTAATTGAGTTTTGTTTGGCTGAAGAAACCCATAACAATAATGAATGGAATAAGGGTATTTTCTGGTTATAGCTCGCATTGTTGCATACAGAAAATCCTAGCTAAATGGGCTTTATTTTTAAAAAAGCATTGGCAAATATGCTTGAAAATTAGTCAGTCAGCCCTATAATTATCTCACTCCTTCCTCCAAGTCACATAGAGAGCAAAATGGCCAAGAAAAAAACAGCCAAGCAGGTGGTGATCCACAATTTTGTGGCAAAACACATGCATGAAGTTAACAAAAGCCAGGTTTTTGTAGACCGGAAGAAAAATGCAAAACGTGGTTATACCAAGCACAAACAAGGGCGATATCAACAAGATGATCGCCCTTTTTTATGGGCGGCTTAGGGCGGCCAGGAAGACGTAGATCTGTTTTGGGCAGAAGCTGATTTTAAGGGATTCTGTCAGGTATAGTTAAAAGATGAATTTCTTTTCGAAGAATGCGGTGAAGTCCTCCGGGTGGTTGAAGAAGCTTCTTCGGGAAACATATTTTGAAAAAAACGAGGCAGGGTCGCAGAACTCGAAGATCTATTTCGATCAGCATCAGCCATAGGCCGAGTCTGCTGAAAACTGGCAAATTTTCCTAGCTGTTGCCGATACAGTTTTGCCGCAATGACCGATGGATCATTCTTGCCTAAACGCCGTTGCTGGCTACGAGAAATTTCAATTCCCCATAAGGGACAGGCTTTAGGACGTTCAGTTTCACGGATATACTGGTGACTGGTACTTGTATTATTACGACCACCAGAAGATGTATATCTGGATTTTTGCGAACGTAAGGCCGGTGCAATAATAAAATAAAATGCTGCAGCCAGCATAAGCAGGATAAGTACAAATTCCATAAGTACCTCGACTGATGCAGAGGAACCTGGAAAAGTTCCTCCTTAAGCGCTGACCATACGGGTGGTGGATTTCACCATATCTCCTAAACCATGTGTTCTAAAATAATGCTCCATCCAGCTTTTTACCATGAGTGGATTGTCCAGTTTTAGTACATGTTTGAGTAATTCCTGTGCATCCGGCATCGGTACATGACAGATCGTTTTTCGGACTCTCAAAATATTGCTAGAACTCATGGACAAGGTATTAAATCCCATGGCCATTAATAGTACGGCCGATAGAGGATCACCAGCCATTTCACCACAGATACTGATCGGTTTGTTATTACGGTGACAATCCTCTACCAGACGGGTCAGAGCACGCAGAATCGCTGGATGCAAATGTGAATAGACATTGGCCACACGTGGGTTATTACGGTCGACAGCAAGTAAATATTGGGTCAAATCGTTAGAACCGACCGAGAAGAAATCAACCAGTTCAGAAAACTCATCAATCTGATGCAGTACGCTCGGCACTTCCACCATAATCCCGATTTGCGGCTTGGTAATTTTGACCTGTTCTTCTTCCTGAACGGCATGATGATCACGTTCTAACAGATACAGTGCTTCTTCAACTTCACTGACACTGGTCACCATCGGCAACAGGATATGCAGATTGTTCAGACCGATACTGGCTTTCAGCATGGCGCGAATTTGTGAAGAGAAGATTTCAGGATGATCCAGCGTAAAACGAATTCCGCGCCAGCCCAATGCTGAATTTTCTTCCTTAATCGAGAAATATGGCAGGTCTTTATCTGCACCAATATCCAGCGTTCGCATGACTACCGGTTTATTGGCAAAGTGACTCAGTTGCTGCCGGTAAATGGCACGTTGTTCCTCTTCTCCCGGGAAGCGGTCACGTAGCATGAACGGGATTTCCGAACGGTATAGGCCAACACCTTTGGCACCACGCTGTACACCACGAACCACATCAATCATCAGGCCGGTATTTACAAACAGACGTACAGCGGTACCATCTGGCGTAATTGCATCTTTGGTCTCGTATTGACGTAGATCTTTGGCAATCTGTTCTTCTTCTTTCTGAATTTCTTTATAGCGGGTACGCAGACGACGTGGTGGATTGATAAAGATACGGCCCTGATGCGCATCGACAATCATCTCGACGTCATCCAGAGTATTGATGGGCAGTTCAGTCACACCCACGACAGTCGGAATACCGAGTGCGCGTGCCACAATCACCATGTGCGAATTCATGGCACCTTCAGTGGTGACAATCGCGGCAATCTTATCAACAGGCAGTTCCACCAGTGCAGCCGTTGAAATTTCTTCACCAATCAGGATGCTTTCATCGGTCAGTTCGCGATGGCTTTCATCGGCTTCCTGCAACTTGGCCAGAATACGACGTCCCAGATCTTTTAGATCAGCGACACGTTCACGCAGGTAATCATCCTCCATCTGGACAAACTGCGCCACATGGTTATCAATCACGATGCGAACCGCACCTTGTGCCCAGTGACCATCACGAATCAGTGCTTTAATTTCTGATGGCAGGGCATTTTCATCCAGCATACGCAGGAATACACTGAACAAAGCACGTTCTTCGGCCATCAGCGCATCCTGCATTTTGTCATCCAGGAACTGAATTTCTTCACGCACCGAATTTAAAGCATTATCTAGCAAAGCCAGTTCTTCGCTAATATTATCTGCTTCACGATCCGGAACAGCGCCTAGATCTGCAGGGGGATAAAGCACAATGGCGCGACCAAGTGCGATCCCGCCAGAACCGGATACGCCCTGGAAGGTTTTATATGCCGGTAAATTATTTGGTTTTCGGAATACATCAATATTGCCGACTGCATGTGCATGAGCGATTACGCCCGAAAGCTGAGCACATAGCGTAACCAGGAAAGATTCGGCTGCTTCACTAAAATCCTGGGATTCTTGATTTTGGACAACCAGTACGCCCATGACTTTACGGCGGTACATGACCGGAACGCCCAGAAAGGAATTATAAATTTCTTCGCCCGTTTCCGGTAAATACAGAAAACGATCATGCTTAGGGGCATTGTCGAGGTTAACGATTTCCTCACGCTGACCGACCAGACCAACCAGGCCTTCACCGGTATGTAGAGAAACATGACCGACAGCTTCGGGCTTCAGGCCTTTAGATGCCATTAATAGATAACGCTGGTTGCGTTCATCGAGCAGATAAATGGAGCAAACATCCACATGCATGGCCTCAGCGACCTGATTGACCATAATATCGAGTGATTCATGCAAACTGGTAGACGCATTAATCTCTTGGACAATGCGTCTCAGGGTATCCAGTTGCATATTCGACATGGGTGCTGCTCCGTATTTTTTTAGAAGTCCGGTAATTTAGTTTATTTATAACAATAGCCGAGCAAAAAATCTGCACATGCACGCGATTTTTTTAAGGTTTTTGTTGTGGTAATTGCTGACAGAGTTCAATCATGGCCTTGCGATAAACATCGCGTTTAAAATTCACCACTTGGCCTAATGGATACCAGTAACTGACCCATTGCCATTGATCAAATTCGGGCGGATCGGACAGATCAAGCTGAATGTTCTGTACGGGTGCCGTCAGTTTGAGTAAAAACCACTTCTGTTTTTGACCGATACATACCGGATCTGAATCCGTGCGAATGTATCGATACGGCAAACGATAACGCAACCATCCTTTGGTCTGCGCGATAATCTGGACGTGTTCAGGCAGTAAGCCAACTTCTTCTCTCAGCTCACGATAAAGTGCCTGCTCAGGGGTTTCTCCATATTGGATACCTCCTTGTGGAAATTGCCATGCATTATGACCAATGCGTTTTGCCCATAAAACCTGTCCAGCATCGTTTGCCAAAATGATCCCGACATTCGGTCGGAAACCTTCTGAGTCGATCATTTGGCTACCTAAAATTGTTTAATTTATGCCTTTGCTTTCGGGGAATATTATTTCTTTATCCAACTCGAAAAAAAGCAAAGTTTAAAAATGTTAAAATTGCTATGATCTTAACGAATTTCTATCGACTAGCGGAGATAGATTTACAATTTTTTTCTTAAATTTCAGTTTTTACGAGTATTTTCATGAAATTGGCGCTATTTGATCTCGATCACACCCTGTTAAACACCGATTCGGATCATTCCTGGGGGGAATTCCTGGTCAATGAAGGCCTGGTGGATCCCGTTCATCACCGCGCCATGAATGACAAGTTCTATGAGGACTATAAAAAGGGTCAACTGGATCCTTATGCCTATAATGAATTTGTATTCCAGTTTTTGACTCAACATGACCATGATTATCTGACCGAATTACATCAACTGTTCATGCAAAAAGTCATTCGCCCACAGATGCGTCCGGAAGGTTTTAAAGCGATTCAGCGCCATAAAGATGCAGGGCATGAAATTGTCGGCATTACTGCAACTTCGGACTTTATTACTGCACCGATTTTCCGTGAGTTTGGGATTACTGAAATTATTGCCACCAATGCTGAAGTCATTGACGGTAAATATACCGGTAAGGTGACCAATATCGCCTGCTATCAGCAAGGTAAACTGACCCGTCTGGAACAATGGCTGGCTGGTCGTGAGGTGACCGAGTCTTGGGCCTATTCAGATTCAATCAATGACCGTTTTCTGCTGGAACATGCAGATCATGCCATTGCTGTGAATCCGGATGATCGTCTGGAAGCACTGGCTAAAGAACAGGGCTGGGAAATTCAGAACTGGTCGATTTAAGTAATTCTTTCGATTTAATCAGGCACAACTTTGGTTGTGCTTTTTTATAAGCAGAAGAGGCTACTTTTTGACATGCCTGTTGCTGCATAAACATGCTATGCTCAGAGCAAATAAAGCAAGTCGACAATAACGATAGCAAGCGCCGAGGTAATGAAAATGACCCAAGTTAGACCGCGTATGACTCATCTATTTGCACAGTTAGGTCTGGATTCAAGTGCAGAAGGGATTGCCCAATTTATTCATGAGCATCAATTACCCAAAGATGTAAACCTGATGGAGGCGCCGTACTGGTCAGATGCGCAGCGCCAGTTCCTGGCTGAAAAAATTGCTTCAGATGGAGAATGGGCCATTGTGGTAGATCAGCTCAATGAATCTCTGCACGAGGATGCCACTAGCGGAATTGAGTAGTGAACAAAAAGCCAATCAGTTGATTGGCTTTTTCATTTGGGTATTACTGTGTTCGTTTCCATAAAGTTACTTGGGACAGGGTATGTTGATATTTACGCGCTGTTTCCCGAATCACAAAAGGCACATCCACAGGTTCGTCTAGCATTTCAAAATGTGAACTAAGTAAAGCCTTGATGCCCTCTAAGGTACTCAGGTTTTCTCCTGCCTGCTTAAATCCGCCGATCCATTCACTGCGTGCTGTATGTTCTTCCAGCCAGGTATAAGGCGAGGCCAGCATCAAAATGCCGCCCATATTCAGGCGCTTATGAATCTCACTCAGAAAAGCTTTAGGATGATGCAGACGATCAATCAGGTTAGCTGCCAGAATAAAATCATAATCTGTAAACTGAGGTTTCAGGTTGCAGGCATCGGCCTGATAAAACTCGACCTTATTGGCAGCCTGCTCAAGTCCAAGTTCTGCCAGTGAGCAGGATTTATATTCCACCAGTTCGCCCTCAACAGGAATGCTATAGCGCAGGGTCTCTCCTTGGGCCAGTACTACGCCTTGCTGAATAAAACGGGCAGAAAAATCTAGACCGGTGACCTGATCAAAATCTTGAGCCAGTTCAAAGCTGGCACGTCCAGTCGCACACCCGATATCCAGTGCTTTATGGCATGGAATGTTCTGAAAATAAGGACGGGCTAGTTTGATGAGGCTTTGTGCAAAGTTTGGAACACCGAAATATTCCGCCCCATACTGGAATTCCAGATATTGGGAAATCAGCTGATCGCTTTCATATTGCGAGTGAAACTGCAGTGATGTCTCTTCCGCGGCAACATAGCGAAAACCGGCATGCTGGAAAAAATGTCGCCGGAATGCATAGCGTGAACTGTGCAGGGCTTCATTACCGGCCGAAATCCAGGAACCGCCTTTAATCAGATGATGTTGGCCATCGAAGGTAGGGGTACTAAAATCATCATAGAAGGGATGGACTTGAAAGCCTTCGAAAGGATAAATCGGGGTCTCGGTCCATTGCCAGACATTGCCCTGAACATCATAAAAATCGCCATGCTGAAAATGATCCACCGGACAAGAGCTAGGGCCATATTTTAATTCAATATTGGCTTGCTCAGAACTTGGTAATTTGGGATCCAGTCCTGAAACTGCATACAGTCGATACCATTCATCTTCAGTTGGCAGGCGAATGGACTCTCCGGTCTGTACTGATTTCCAGTTACAGAAAGCCTTGGCTTCATGATAATTCACTTCGACTGGCCAGTCCCAAGGCATCGGAACTTCTTCCAGCATCAGTCTTAAGGACCAACCCAGTTCAGTTTTGATCCAGAAGGTAGGATGTGTGGCTTGAGAAAATGCCAACCATTGCTGGCCTTCTTCAGTCCAGTAGTTAGCTGTCTGATAACCCTCTGCTTCCACAAAGGCTAAAAACTCCTGATTGGATACCAGATATTTAGAGGCTTCGAATTCTTCAATTTCGGCATGATGGTGGCCGTATTCATTGTCCCAGCCATAAAAAGCATGTTCGAAATTTTTATGTAAATTGACCTGACCTGCCGGTACCTTTACCAGACTATTTTCAGGTGCAATACCGGTAATGACATTGGCACGCCACTGCGGATGATTTTGTACATAACGTAACTGATGCTGGCGGATTAAAACCGAAGACGTTTCCAGATGAATCCGTTCATGCTCAATGCCCATGATGATGGTCCACCAGGGATTGTGCCAGTTTAGTGGAAGTTGTAGCGGCGCATGTTCTATCACTTTCAAGACCAGGGCACGTACCTGATGCCGGTAATCACGTACCGCTTGAATGCTAGGCCAGTGATAGTTCTGTTCATCCAGATCATCCCAGCTCATTTCATCTACACCAATCGCAAATATGCTTTCCATATGCGGATTTAAACGTTCCGGAATCAGTTGAGCCAGCAACAGCTTATTGATAAAAAAAGTGGCAGTATGACCAAAATAAAAGATCAGTGGATGACGTAAGGCAATCGGTTTGACATAAAAGGCTTCTTCATTCTTCAGACAGTCAAACAGTTGCTCATAGGTGTCAAAGGTATTTAGAAAATAATTACGTAATACGGCACGCGTCGTCGGTTCATCTTCAAAATCAAGGTTGGGAGTAGGCTGTAGCGTTGGTTTAAGCGGTTTCCATAAACCCATTTCTTCGAGCAGGTCATGAGAAGAAGATAATAAAGTTTTGGAATCAGAAGATTTGATCTGCATTCTGTGCTTCCTTGAGTACGTTTTAATTTTTCATCTTCAGGAAAATGAATTTGATGCTTTTAAAAGTACTTGAAAGGAAGTGACAGATGCGATGTATTTAGGTAACAAAATGCTGCACCGATATTGATGCAGCAGAGAAATGTGAAAATTAGTTTTAAATTGACGGGCCTTGCATCAGTTGAACCAATGCTTCAGCTGCCTTGGATTGAGTACGACCCGGATGCCAGACCATACCGAGCTGACGGTTCATTTCCAGATTCAGATCCAGTTCTTGCAGGTCATGATTGACCAGGGTTTTGGGTAAGACTGACCAGCCTAAACCAATCGAAACCAGCATCCGGATGGATTCAAGCGGGTTATTGCTCATGGTCGTTTTCGGCTTGATACCCTGTTTTTCAAACTCGGCCATAGTAATCTGCGTGGTATAGGTCTGCGCAGAAGGTAGAAGGCTCGGGTAATTCACAAGATCTTCAAGAGACAGGTTTTTTTGCTGAGCCAGCGGATGGAACGGCGCTACCACAAAAACCAGAGGATCATTCCAGATGGTGACATATTTCAGACGTTCATCACCATGCGGTGGCAAGGTCAGGAAAGCCAGTTCCAGATCACCCGCCATCACCTGTTCATGTGCCTGTTCTGAATCTACAAAATGTACATCTAGCGTCACATTTGGATATTGCTGTACATATTCACGCAGATGGCTCGGTAAGTGATGCAGGCCAATATGATGACTGGTGCCAATTTTCAGTTTACCTTGTACCTGACCCTGTTCATGACTCAGGGTATAGTGAATATCACCCAGCTCGTTCAGCCAGTTTTTTACCTTAGGCAGCAGGGAATGTGCCGCATGAGTAGCCTGTACACCACGGCCCGCAGATTCAAATAATTTCACCCCGAAATATTCTTCCAGACTGTGAATACGTTTGGTCACAGCCGGTTGGGTAATAAAAAGCTGATCTGCAGCCAGAGAAATCGAACCTGTTTCCATGACTTTTACAAAGGCTTCAAAAGCTGCGAGATTCATCTTGATCACCTATAAAGTTTTTTTATGCTTAAGTTTATTATTGTAATAATTTAAGAATAAATCAAAGTAAAAATATAGAACTCTTGGTTTAATGTTGAATTAATACACATTTTTAAATGTTTTATTTTATGTCATAAAAAAAGCCACCGAGGGTAGGTGGCTAAAAGAGGAAGATCGACAAAAAATTATGCGGTGATTTCCTCATCCTGTTGCTGGCGTTTTGCTTCCCAGATTTTCTCGTGGAAGAAGAAAGCAACCGCCTGTACAGTCGGTTCTAATAAACTCAAGGCAATCGCCATGGTTAAACTGCCTGTGACAAAATAGCCCACTAACATCGCAACGGTGATGTGCATGATGTAATAGCTAAATGTCTTTTTGAACATGCGCTGATTGTTTTCTACGAAACGTTGAATATGTGCCATGTGGATCTTCCTCAAAACAGATAATTTGTGCCGATGAGGAAATAATAATAATTCTCATTTAATTTGTAAAAACGAATATTTTTAATAAAACGATCGGAAAATTAGATTTATAAAAAGAGAGCTAAACTATGATTTAATTTAAGTTTTAAAAGATTCCAAAAAGTTTTTTAACTAATAAAAATGATAAATTAGATTTATGTGAATGCAGCGATATAATCAAAATTAGCGAAAGAATTTACCCAGTCCAGTGGAGCACATCGACATGGCAGGCGAGACCCAAACAGCAAAAACATTATACGATAAGTTATGGGATGATCATTTAGTAAAACAACGAGATGATGGTTCAGCTCTACTTTATATCGACCGTCATTTATTGCATGAAGTGACTTCACCACAAGCCTTTGAAGGCTTGCAACTTGCTGGCCGTAAGCCATGGCGTTTAAGTGCCAACATCGCAACACCTGACCATAACGTACCGACCTCTAAAAAAGAGCGTGAGCAGGGCGTGGCTGGGATTGAAGATGATACTTCACGTATCCAGGTACAAACCTTGGATGACAACTGTAAGACGTTCGATATTGTTGAATTTGATATTAACGATATTCGTCAAGGGATCGCGCACGTTGTTGGTCCTGAGCAGGGCTTAACCTTGCCAGGTATGACGGTTGTATGTGGTGACTCACATACCGCGACACATGGTGCATTCGGCTGCTTGGCACACGGGATCGGGACTTCAGAAGTTGAACATGTATTGGCAACCCAATGCCTGGTTCAAAAGAAAATGAAAAACATGTTGGTACGCGTTGACGGTAAATTAGGTCAGGGCGTAACACCGAAAGATGTGGTTTTAGCCATTATCGGTAAAATCGGAACTGCTGGCGGTACAGGTCACGCAATTGAATTTGGTGGCCAGGTATTCCGTGACATGTCGATCGAAGGCCGTATGACCGTATGTAACATGGCAATTGAAGCGGGTGCACGTGTCGGTATGGTCGCAGTCGATGAAAAAACCATTGAGTATGTCAAAGACCGTCCATATGCACCGAAAGGCGAGCAATGGGATCAGGCGGTTGCGTACTGGAATACCTTGCATTCTGATGAAGGCGCGCACTTCGATACAGTTGTGGTGTTGCAAGGTGAAGAGATTGAACCACAAGTCTCTTGGGGGACTTCTCCTGAGATGGTGATTCCGGTGTCTCAAGCGGTCCCAACTTTGGAACAGGCCAAAGATGATGTACAGCGCAATGACTGGAACCGTGCTTATCAATATATGGGCTTAACTGCAGGTCAGGCTTTAGCAGATATTCAGTTAGACCGTGTATTCATCGGTTCCTGCACCAATTCACGTATCGAAGATATTCGTGCTGCGGCTGAAGTGATCAAAGGTCGTAAAGTGGCTTCTAGCATTAAACAGGCCATGATCGTTCCGGGTTCGGGTTTGGTGAAACAGCAGGCAGAATCTGAAGGTTTGGACAAAGTCTTTATCGAAGCTGGTTTTGAATGGCGTGAACCAGGTTGTTCTATGTGCTTGGCAATGAATGCTGACAAATTGCAGCCAGGCGAGCATTGTGCCTCAACTTCAAACCGTAACTTTGAAGGTCGTCAGGGTAATGGCGGTCGTACCCATTTGGTGAGCCCAGCCATGGCTGCTGCTGCAGCGATTGCCGGTCACTTTGTTGATGTCCGTTCATTTTAATTGGTACGCAGGAGCAGAAATATGAAAGCTTATACCGTTGAACAAGGTATTGTTGCACCCTTAGACCGTGCCAATGTCGATACAGATTTAATTATTCCAAAACAGTTTTTGAAATCGATCAAACGTACCGGTTTCGGTGAAAACCTGTTTGATGAATTGCGTTATTTGGATGAAGGTTATCCAGGTCAGGACAACTCGGTTCGTCCGATTAACCCGGACTTCGTATTAAACCAGCCACGTTATCAAGGTGCATCGATCTTAATTTCACGTGCTAACTTCGGTTGCGGTTCAAGCCGTGAGCATGCGCCCTGGGCCTTGAATGAATACGGTTTCCGTACTGTGATTGCGCCAAGCTTTGCTGATATTTTCTTTAATAACTGTTTTAAAAATGGCATGTTGCCGGTGATCTTGCCGGAAGAAACGGTTGATCAGTTATTCAAGGAATGTGCAGCAGCTGAAGGTTATCAGTTAACGATTGATCTGGAAGCGCAGGAAGTTCGTACACCAAATGGCGAAAGCTTCAAGTTTGAAGTGGACCCATTCCGTAAGCATTGTTTGTTAAATGGTTTGGATGATATTGGCTTAACTTTGCAGGCGGCAGATGATATTCGTGCCTACGAAGAAAAAACCAAACAATCACGCCCATGGGTATTTGCTGAAATTCATTCATAAAACAGCAAAAATTGTCATGGCATGACTGCGAAGGCCTTGCTAATATCAGAAGATTATTAATTTTTTTGATAGGTTAATACAGACATCATGGCAACGTATTGGAAACAGTGGCTTGCTCTAAGTGCAGTATCAGTGCTGATGACCGCGTGTCAGAGCATTGATACCTTCAAACTTAAACATGCCAAAGAAGATGCAGAAAGCAAATCCAATGCTTTGATTTATTGTGCAGGCACACCGGATTGTCAGTTTGAACGTTTAGATCGGACCATGATTGTGGATGAGTCCACCAAGCGAATCAGCCCAGAAGCGCTAGATCAGCGTCTGGTTCGTTTGCAGGCCAAAAACCTGAAACAGGATAATCCGATTTATTTATCTGTGCCGGAAGGGCAGCATGAACTGGTGGTGCGTTTCTATCCGATTAGCAAGGATAAGGCTGAGACCTTGCATCTGTTCCAGCAGTTTAAGGCGAATAAACGCTATACCTTGAAAATGTTCCGTGACCGAAATGCACGTAGCACCAGTTTATTAAATGCCTCTGCACCTGATCCATTGTGTGTGGACCTGTTGCAAGAGCAGAAAGTGATTCGTCGTTTTTGCAAACCCTATAATGTCATCAATGGCATTGCAGAGTTTGTAGAAAAAAAAATTTAACCTAGTCAGGTGGATGCCTGACCTTATAAATGGAAAAGCTCATGTCTAAACAAATTTTGATTTTAGCTGGTGACGGTATTGGCCCTGAGATTGTAAAAGCCGCAGAACAGGTGCTTACACGAGTTAATGAAAAATTCAATCTGGGTTTAACATGGGAACAAGGTCTTTTAGGTGGTGCTGCGATTGATGCACACGGTTCACCTTATCCAGAGGTAACCTCTGAACAGGCGAAAAAAGCAGATGCAATTCTGCTCGGCGCTGTAGGCGGTCCAAAATGGGATACGATTGAGCGTTCAATCCGTCCAGAACGTGGCCTGTTAAAACTACGTAGTGAGTTGAATCTGTTTGCGAACTTACGTCCAGCGATTCTTTATCCACAATTGGCTGATGCCTCTAGCTTGAAACCGGAAATTGTCTCTGGTCTGGATATCTTGATCGTACGTGAATTGACCGGCGGTATTTACTTCGGTCAGCCACGCGGGATCCGTGAACTGGAAAATGGCGAAAAACAAGGTTTTAACACTGACGTTTATGCAGAATCTGAAATCAAGCGTATTGCCAAAGTTGCGTTCGAACTTGCTGGCCTGCGTGACGGTAAAGTATGTTCAGTCGATAAAGCCAACGTGCTTGAAGTGACTGAGCTTTGGAAACAAACCGTGACTGCACTGAAAGAAGAGCAATATCCAGACATTAACTTGTCTCATATGTATGTAGACAATGCTGCGATGCAATTAGTACGTGCGCCTAAGCAGTTTGATGTGATTGTGACTTCAAACCTGTTCGGTGACATCCTGTCTGATGAAGCTGCAATGCTGACTGGTTCAATCGGTATGTTGCCATCAGCTTCATTGGATGAAAATGGTAAAGGGATGTACGAACCTTGCCATGGTTCTGCACCAGATATCGCAGGTCAAAACCTGGCAAACCCATTGGCAACCATTCTGTCTGTAGCCATGATGCTGCGTTATACCTTCCGTGAAGAAGCGGCTGCAAAAGCTATTGAAGATGCGGTAGGTAATGTTTTAGACCAAGGTCTGCGTACGGCTGACATCATGTCTGAAGGCATGACTAAAGTGGGTACGGTGGAAATGGGTCAGGCAGTTGTGACTGCATTGAATTAAGTTACTCAGTATTTCTACGTAAAAAACGCAGCCTTGAGCTGCGTTTTTTTATGACTGATTTTGATTAACAGGTTCGACCCGTAAGGCTGACAGAAGTTGCAATATTGTCTTTAAGCAAAAAGGTAATCTTGCATTGCAAATTCACATCATACCCTGATGCAGGACTCACAGTGACTGGAACCGGAACTGTGCCTGTACCTGCTGCCGGAAATTGGGCAATCGGTAAGGGCACGGTCACAGGACGTTCTACGACATAGCTGAGCTGTTGGGAGCTGAGCTCAGGTTCACTGATTTGCTGATAACCCAAACGTTTCAAATCTAAATTGCGATCAATATACTGGCTGCTCTGGCCAATAAATTGCTGTAAATAAGCTTCACGGTCGGCCTGGCTGATCGTGGGTGTCTGTGCACACCCTGACAGACCGAGCAACAGGATGCTCAAGCCCAATACCAGAGGAGTCCCTTTGCTTAACAACATCACATCACTCCTACTCAAGGAACGCTTAAAAACAGTGTAGTAGCAAAGTGTGAGAGGAACTGTTGTAATTTATTATTAGGTAAGACAACAATAATCAGGCAGTTAGATGTTAGCTGTAGCCATCAAATCCAAGACAACTTAGAATGTTCTTATATTCACTTCAAAATGAATAAAAAGCAAAAATGAGTATTAACAGGCACGTCCGCTATATTGCACGGATTGGGCAGTCCCTTGTTCTAGCTGTAAATGAATCTGACAAGGCATTTCAACCTGATAACCCGGGCCGGGTGCAGTTGCGAGTCGTACAGGGGCACCTATACTGACACTTTGCTGAATGGCGGGTGTTCCCAACGGAAGTTAAATGGTGCGAAGTACGGTATAACTCAGACGTTTTCCGTTTGTACAGGTGCTTTTGAGGTCTTAAAACCGAGTGCAGTTAAATCCAGATCCTTGCGAATTGACTCTGCAGATTGGCCGATATATTGCTGTAGTTGCTGATCTAGTTGTCGTGATTTTGTCGAATTGGTAGTGGCGCAGGCACTCAGGCTGATTCCTAGGATCAGAGAAAACAAGATTTTTTGCATGAATGATTCACTGTTTTTATTAGAGGAAAAATAGAAATGATTATCTTCGAATGCAGTATAGGGAATGTGCAGGGGAATTGATATAAAAGAAAAGGCAATAAAAAAGCCACTGGATGAGTGGCTTTTGCTTCCGCTAAAACTTAGCGCGCACGGTATGTGATACGACCCTTAGTCAAATCATAAGGAGTCATTTCGACCTTCACGCTATCGCCAGTCAAAATACGAATATAGTGTTTACGCATTTTACCAGAAATATGGGCAATTACTTCGTGACCGTTTTCTAAACGTACACGGAACATAGTATTAGGAAGCGTCTCGGTGACAACGCCTTCGAACTCGATGAGTTCCTCTTTATTGGCCATAGCCTACCTGAATGAATAAATTGGAAAGGCGCAAATTATAGTCAATTTTTTCGCAAAACACAAGGTGTAATGGGCGTTAGACTGATCATCTGTCAGTAAAATAAGCGAAGTATGAGTTTAAACTTTTTTAACTAAAAAGCGTATGGTATCTGTTGTCAGTTTGGTCAATCACAGTTAATCTAATTTCAATCTTTTTAAGTATAAATGAAGTACATACAAGGAAGGTTTTTGAGTGAGTCAGCTAACGGATGCATCAGTCGTATTGCGTTTAGGCTATCAGGCGATTCGTCGTGCAGGTTTGCCAACAGAAGAACTTCTGACGAAAGCAGGAGTCGCTTTAAATCAGGTGGAGACCAATGACCGTACTCCGCTTAGTGCTCAGTATGCCTTCTGGGTTGCCGCAGAAGAGGTCAGTAAGGACCCGGATATCGGATTGCATCTGGGTGAACATTTGCCACTCTATCGCGGACAGGTGATTGAGCATCTGTTTATTTCATCAGAGAATTTTGGTGAAGGCTTGAAACGTGCACTGGCTTATCAGCGTCTGATCAGTGATGCCTTTCATGCCAAGCTGGTGGTCGAAGATGATCGCTGCTATCTGACCAATGGTGAACAGCCTTTTGCTGAAAGTCTGGTCAATCGTCACTTTACCGAATGTGCGATGTCAGGTGTGTTGCGTTTCTTTAAATTTATTACTGAAGGCCGTTTTGAACCGATCTATATCGATTTTAATTTTTCCAAAGGCGCGGCAGATGAAGAATATTTCCGGGTTTATGAATGTCCGGTAAGTTTGGGGCAGAAAGAAACCCGTTTGTATTTTGATCCAAGTATTCTGGATTTTCCACTTTGGCAGGCAGAACCGGAACTGTTGCAGCTACATGAACAGCTGGCGATTGAAAAATTACAGGAACTGGCTCGTTACGATTTAGTCGGGGAAGTGCGTCGTGCAATCGGTTCTACTTTAGAAAGCGGTGAAACGACTTTGGAAACTGTAGCCGCTCAACTGAATATTACTCCACGTCGTTTACGTACCCAGCTCAGTGAGGCTAATACTAGTTTCCAGCAGATTCTGTCCGATTATCGCTGTCGTCTGGCTAAACGTTTATTAGCGAGTACCAATGAAAGTGTGGAGCGTATTGTTTATCTGACTGGATTCTCGGAACCGAGTACCTTCTACCGTGCCTTTAAACGCTGGACCAATGAAACACCAGTGGAATATCGGAAGCGGAAGCAGCGTTAATTACCATCCTAAGTCCCTCCTTTCTTGCGCTTCAGCTTAAAGCAGTGCTTAAGCTTTGCTCAGGAGGAGAGTTCCTCCCTTTTTAAAGGGAGGTTAGGAGGGATTTAAAAATTAAAAATAATTAGCTTATTCCGGCATATTCAACCAATATGGACCCAAAGGTATTTTGGGTAAGTCAAAATGCTCTGGATATTCAGCCTGAATAAAATACAGACCGTCCGGTGGTGCGGTAACTCCGGCTGCTTTACGATCTTCTGCTGCAAAAATATGGTCAATATGGTCAACCTCATACATGCCTTGACCGATTTCCAGTAAACAGCCCATGATATTGCGTACCATATGATGCAGGAAGCCATCCGCCTGAATATCTAGAATCAGATAAGGCCCATGCTGGATCAGGCGGCAATGACGTACATGACGTACCGGCTGATTGGACTGGCAGGCTGCTGCACGGAAACTTTCAAAGTTATGCGTGCCTTCAAACTTTGCAGCTGCCTCAATCATCTTTTTGACATCAAGTGGATAGTAAATATGCGTGACCTGTTTATGCAGCAAGGCAGGGCGTACCGGATGGTTATAGACAATATAGCGATAACGGCGTGCCTGTGCTTTAAAGCGTGCATGGAAGCCATTATCCATCTCCTTGATCCATTGGATCGAGATATCCTTAGGTAACTGGCTATTTGAGCCCATTAACCAGCCTCGTTCAGAACGCAAGGCATGGGTATCAAAATGTGCAACCATATTCGTCGCATGCACGCCGGCATCGGTTCGGCCTGCACCATGCAGAATAATCGGTTTATCGGCAATTTTACTGAGTACCTTCTCGATTGTTTCCTGAACACTGATTACGCCCGGCTGTTGAGTCTGCCAACCTCGATAATTCGTTCCACAAAACTCAATTCCCACCGCAAAACGCTGCATAATGACCTCAAAACCTGTCTAATCGTACCAATGGGTATGCCATTGTTCTACCGTGTCATATTGTAAATACATTTTTAGGGCTTTTGCATAAAGATCAGCATGGCCATAACTTTCATTGAGCAGAATTTTGCAATCATGAACCCATTCAGCAATAGCATAACGCTGATCAGTGGCACCGAAAGGCACTTGAGTAGTTAAGACCGAGATACAGCCTTTAGCATAGAGCTGGTTGATGCAATCTACGATCTCTGGATTGACGGCCAGATTGCCGGTTCCAAAACCTTGCAGGAATAGGAAGTGGGGCGGATGGGCCAAAATATTTTTCAGATTATTGAACTGTTGGACTAAATCAATCGGCTGCATCATCAAGCTCATGCAGTTAAAATCTGGAGCTTTGGCAATATCGTTTGCCGTAACCTGATAACTTTGCTGGTTGGCCTGAATAGATATATGCGCGTCCAGACCAGTAAAGGCATTCAGCTCAGTGGTATGCTGCTTTAAGGTAGTCTGGGCATGAATCAGTTGCTGATGAAAAGCCAGATAAACACCTGCATTACACTGAGTTACTGAAGCGAGCGCAAAGCTCAGATTGTCCATGGCATCGCTAAATTCGCGTTGCGCATCGCCTTCAGCATTCAGGAGGGGATACTGGCTGCCAGTCAGCACAATATGAGCTGAATTCCCCATAAAATGTGCCAATACTGCACTGGCATAGCTCAGGGTATCTGTCCCGTGAATAATCACAAAATGTTGTATCTGCTGTTCAGATTGCAGATTTTGGATAAATTGCACCAGTTCTAACCAGTCTGTAGCAGTACAGGCACTACTGTCCTTAATCACAGGAGCGCAGTAATACTGAATCAACGGTTGATCCGTAGCAAGCAGCTGTTCCAGTTTTGGAATAAATAAATCGGCAGACATAGGGGCGAGCGGGTCACCGACACAGCCAAAGGTGCCGCCCATATAAATCAGTGCAATATCTTTCATCATAAAAAAAGCAGCCAAATGTGACTGCTTTAGTGTAAAGGGAAATTGATTAAGATGCGATTTGATTCAGCAACTGATCGGCTTGCTGACGTTGTGCTGCTGTATATTCAGTTTCACGTTCAGCAATGACTTCACGGGCAGCTGCATAAGCGCCTAACTGGATATATTGCTGTGCCAGCTCCAGGTTAAGGTCCGCTTCATTAACTTCCATCAGCTCCGGGAAAGACTGCACCAATGGATCATGTTGATCGGTTGCTGTATTTACTGGCGCTGTCGGAATCTCAAAATTCACCCCTGTAGAAACAGGAGCTTCTTTTACAGCTTCGATATTATCAAGTTTAAAATCTAGTCCAGATGTTTCAGTCGCAGCAGGCGTTTCAGTTGCAGGCGTTGCAATATCGAGGCTAGACAGGTCAAACTCAGTTGCAGGTTCGGCTGTTTTTTCCGCAGCAGGTGCTGGAGTGTCTAGAGAGAAAGAAAAATCTAAAGGCTGGATTTCTTCTGTTGTTGCAGGCGCTGATTCTGTTTCTAAAGATACAGATGGTTCAAGCTCAAGCTTAAAATTCATAACCGGTGCTGACTCAGTTGCTGCTGTTGGAGCAGTCTGGGTTTCAGCAGTACTCATCTGAAGATCAAATTCAACTGAATTATCTGATACAGGCGAAGCTTCTTCCGTTTTTACTGGCTCAGCCGCTGGAATCTTCGGTTCAAAGTTGAACTCCAAGGGTTGGATATCAGGTACTGGTTCCGCTACAGCAGCTGGTTTGCTTGGTTGCAGTTCCTGTTGTAATGCATCAAATGCCTGTTCGTTTGAAGCAGGAGTGGCAACCAGGTCTGCAAAGGCATCTGTCGAAGGTTTACTTTCCTGTATAGGAGGGATTTGTGGCTGAGCACTTGGGAAATCAATAGTATCCTGATCAGCGACCGAAGAGTTTTCAAACTCACGCTTTTTGACCTCAGCCTGAGCCAGAATATCTTCCAGTTCCAGAGAGCGAACATGGTTAATCAGCTGTGAAATCGCAAATTCATCTTTTTGCAGGATATGAATGTCGAGTAGCAGTAAATATAACTCATGTTGAGAATTATCGCGATTCAGTGCCTGATTGATTTGCGCTTCAGCTGCAAAGAAATTACGTTCCTGAATCAGACCTTCAATTTTCTTGCGTGTTTCTGCTGATAGAGGCGTTGCTGATTTTTTAACGACTCCGGCTGGCTCGACCACTTTGGTTCTTTGTGAAGTGGATTTTGACGCAGCGCCAGGTTTTTTCGCTTTTACAGTTTTAGTTTTTGCTTTATCTGATTCTTGAGCATCTTGTCGTTTTTTTACGACAATTAATACGATGATCAATATCACTAATGGAATCACATAAATCAGCATGTTTTACCCCTTGGGGATAGAGTCCTTAAGTTCGCCTATCCCAATAAATCGTCATGTGTAACTTTTTAATTAATTGGCTTTTTATCTGCCTGTTGTGCTTTAAGCTGCTGTTGCAGCTGGGCAAGACGAGCATTTAATAATTGAATTCTGTGATCCTTCTGATTGAGTGCCAATTCTAGTTCAGTTACGTTTCTCTGTAATTTAACGGTTTTTTCACGGGCTGTCATAACTTTTAATGACAACTCTTTCGAAGTTCGATTTTCTTTTGTGTTTGAGTTGGCAGAAACCTGGCCGGAATCACGCTGATTCTCGGCAACCAGGCTCATTTCTGCCTCATTCAGACGATATTTGGTTTTTGCAGCAGGTTTGGAGGGCACTTGAACAGACTTAGCCGCTGCGGTCTGTATCGGAGTTTTCGCAGTATGAATGGTCGCTAAATTAAGTGCTGCACCTTTACGCAAGCGGTTGGCATCACCCCCAATAAAAGCATGTTCATTCTCACGCTTGATCTGCTGCATGACCTCACTCACTGGACGTTGCTGTTCACTGGCAATCCTCGAAGCAATGCCCCAAAGTGACTCATTTGACTGTACTACATAGGTCGGCTTAACCTGGGTTGAGGTGCTTTGTTTGATGGCTGTTGGCTGTGCCTGAGTTTTAGCTACTAAATTTGGTTTGTCCTGTGCAGTGGTAGATGCCGCCTGCTTGCGTGCCTGCTGTTCTGCATATTTTTTGACAAGTGGATCACTGGACACCATCTGGTTTTCAGTATTTGTCGGTGCAGAAACTTGCGCTGAGGTTGCATTTTTATTTGTTGGGGCTACTGCAACTTCAGCTGGTTTTGTTTCAGCCTGAACTTTTGTCGCTGCAGCCTGTAAGTTTGGCGTTACATCTGTTTGAGTTACAGCCGTATTGATTGCTTTGGATGGAGTATTCACTGGCGCAGTGTTTACAGTACCAGCTTGCTGTGAACTATGACTTGTCGCTGCTACCGCAGTTTCAGTATTAAGTTTTGTTGGGCTTGTGACTTGAGCTGCAATACTCGATGTTGGCTCATGGGTCACAGCAGCTATCGCTGTTTTAGGGATAGAGCTGGCTGATAATGCTGGAGGTGCTGTATTTTGTAAGGCTAACGGTTTTTCTGCTACAAACGAAGTGGCTGGTCTTGATTGGGCATTGGTATAGCGTGTACTCACCGGTAAGTTCAGGGCAATATCTTTTTCACTCACGACTACGACAGGCGCGAGTGGCTGTTCATTCTGTTTCAGGCTGGCCTGTAACAAATCAGTTTTAGGTCTTAATGCAGTACGGATATGCTGTAGGCGTGCTGCATTGCCTTCCTTGATTTTGACAATGATATTTAATTCACGATCAGTGACCGGGCGCGACGAGGTAATGGTAATAACCCCAGTACCATTACTGTTGCGACGGGTGAAAAAATTCAAATGACCCGGTGGCTGATGCGAGGCGCCCATAGAAATCAGGTCTTCTGGCGAGGCTAAACTTACCTCAATGGGCAAGTTAATATCTGATTGACGGAAATTCATTTCCGCATAAAGCAATTCCCCAGGTGCAGACTGGATTTGTACCGGATCTACATTAATCGCATAAATATTTTGTGAAGCAACAATGGCTAAAATGGCAAGCTTTAATTTGTTATATACAGTCATCTGTGAGCTCAGTCATTATCGCATAGCGAAAATTATAGATTAACGGGATGTTTATTTTTTGTAAAATACTTACGCAATAGTTACACAAAAAAGCCGATCAATAAAGATCGGCTTTGTGCTTTATTTCCTGACGGAAACTTAAGAATTTTTATAATCAATCAAGATGCGCAGCATACGACGTAAAGGTTCTGCAGCACCCCAAAGTAACTGGTCACCTACTGTGAATGCACCTAGGTATTCTTTACCCATGTTCAGTTTACGCAGACGACCAACAGGTACAGTTAATGTACCAGTGACTGCGACAGGAGTCAGATCAGTCATTGATGCTTCACGAGTGTTTGGCACAACTTTAGACCAGTCATTTGCATTTGCAATGATATCTTCGATCTCATCCAGTGGAACGTCTTTGCGAAGTTTCAGCGTTAATGCCTGAGAGTGACAACGCATTGCGCCGATACGTACACAGTGGCCATCAATCGGTACGATCTGCTGGTTACTCAGGATCTTGTTGGTTTCAGCCTGACCTTTCCATTCTTCTTTAGACTGGCCACTTTCCAGCTGCTTGTCGATGTATGGAATCAGAGAGCCTGCTAAAGGTACACCGAAGTTTGCAGACGGGAAGCCTTCACCACGTTGCAATTCAGCAATTTTAGAATCAATGTCCAGAATTGGAGAACGTGGATCATCTAACAAGTCTTTGGTATTGTTATATAAATAACCCATACCAGTAATCAGCTCACGCATGTTTTGCGCGCCCGCACCCGAAGCTGCCTGATAAGTCATTGAAGTTGCCCATTCCACCAGATTGTTCTGGAACAGACCGCCTAAGCCCATCAACATCAGAGAAACGGTACAGTTACCGCCCACGAAAGTTTTGGTACCTTTGACCAGACCGTCTTTGATCACATGCATGTTCACCGGATCAAGTACGATGATTGCTTCATCATCCATACGCAGGGTAGATGCTGCATCAATCCAGTAGCCATCCCAGCCTTCAGCTTTCATTTTCGGGAAAACTTCAGTGGTATAATCCCCACCTTGACAGGTAATAATGACATCCATTTGCTTCAGACTGTTAATGTCTGTTGCATCCATAAGTGCTGGGGCAGTCTTACCACCAAATGCCGGAGCTTCACCACCCGCATTACTGGTAGAAAAATAGAATGGCTCAAAATGAGCAAAATCATTCTCTTCAACCATACGTTGCATAAGGACGGAACCCACCATCCCGCGCCAACCGACCAGACCTACTTTCATGTCACTTTGCCTCGGTGCGTTAAAAAATCAAAAGGGATTCGAGTGTATCAAAAAGGGACGTGACTGCAAGAGCTACACAATCAAAACATCAATATTCTTGAGCGAAATATCTGCTTTATGATACATACAAAATTGATAAAGCAATTTTTCTTTTAGAAAAAATAATAACTTAGTAAAGAGTGTATCTTATGGTAGGGTTTATCCAGATCATGGCAATCGTGGTCATCTGGTTAAGTTTCTGGTCGCTGATTCCCCGAGATGAATGGTGGATTCGTGGTGCAGATTTTCCACGTTTACAGATTCTGGTTTTGGGCTTCATAGCCTTTATTCTTTTTCTCCTCGTCGATCACCCATGGACGGCCTTCAATCAGCTGCTTTTTGTCGGCCTGATCGCTGCTTTGGCGTATCAGCTGAAAATGGTCTTGCCTTATACCTTTGTCTGGAAAAAACAGGTCAAGCAGGTCAAGCAGGATCAGCTGGATCCGGATCGTCAGATTTCCCTGATTGTCTCAAATGTCCTCACCACCAATACCAAATATCATTTACTGATTGAACAGATCCAGACCCATCAGCCAGACTTGGTCTTAACGCTGGAAACCGATCAGGCATGGCAGGATGCACTGGCCGTCATTGAGCCAGATTATCCCTATCGGGTGCCCGTACCTCTGGATAATCTGTATGGCATGCATCTGTACAGCAAACTTGAGCTGAGTGAAACCGAGGTTAAATTTATTCTGAGTGATGAAATTCCCTCGATTCATACCAAGGTCATGTTACGTTCCGGACAGCCGGTACAGCTTTATTGTCTGCATCCGAAACCGCCAAGTCCAACTGAAGCTAAAGATTCAACCTTACGTGATGCGGAACTGCTGATTGTAGGGGATCAGATTAAGGATCTGGATGAAAGCTGCATTGTGATGGGAGATCTGAATGATGTGGCCTGGTCACGCACGACACGTTTATTCCAGCGTATCAGCGGTTTGCTGGATCCACGTGTCGGTCGACGCTATGTAAATACCTTCCATG
This sequence comes from Acinetobacter sp. TW_SC_4, assembly GCF_054861205.1. NCBI lineage: Bacteria > Pseudomonadati > Pseudomonadota > Gammaproteobacteria > Moraxellales > Moraxellaceae > Acinetobacter > Acinetobacter sp. TW_SC_4. The sequence goes on along the minus strand of NZ_CM142174.1, from coordinate 2,785,255 downwards.
CCGATTATCCTTTATTACGCTGGTCGCTTGATCATGTGTTTCACAGCACCGATTTCGCTCTGGTGCATATGGAGCGTTTAAAACACGTCGGGTCAGATCATTTTCCGGTTTATCTGGTTTTACAAACTGGGCGGGTATTTGAGCATCATCAGGAAGCGCTGGAAGAAACGGATCAGGATGATCAGGAAGCCAAAGAAGCGATTCAGGAAGGAATTGAAAAGGCAGAGAAAGAAGAGAAAAAAGTCACTGATAAGATTGCGATGGCTTATAAGAATGAGGGGAAATTCTTATAGTTTTAGCTGAAAAGTGTACGATATTGCTTACAGCAGTTTCCGCTTCTTGCGAATGGGCAGTACAGAGGAATCCACGTATTCTAAGCTCATCAGCACAGGGAGTCGAGAAAGGATATTCTCATAAGGAAGACGAAGCTGAATGAAAACATCATGGAAATGATGCTGAAAGGGAAATCACAACAACGAAGAAGCAATTATAATATATGAAAGCACAACCTCATTAACCCGGGTTTTACAGGATGTAGAACTCGGGTTAAATTATTTTTGGTTCATTTTTTTATTATAATTATTTGATTATTAAAATAAAATTTAAATTAAAAAATGGATATTACCTGAATGGAAGTTATGATTCCCGATCATGATTCAGTTAATGAATCCGAAGTGCTACAGCTCTATCTAGTCAATCAATGGTCAGCTGCAGAAAAACCTCAATTACTTTTACAGGCTTTGCAAGATTCTCATAGTCTGGTGACGGCACGTATCAACGGTCGGCTGTTCGGCTTGGGAAATGCGATTTCAGACGGTTATCTGGTGGTGTATTTCCCGCATTTATTGGTTCACCCAGAGGTGCAGCGACAGGGCATTGGTCGTCTGATCATGCAAGAAATGCTGCAACGTTATTCAGGATTTCATCAGAAAATTCTGGTAGCTGATCAGCATGCCACTGAATTTTATAAAACTCTAGGTTTTGAGCGTGCAGGGCATACACAAGCAATGTGGATTTATCAGGGAACCGATCATTGATTTTTCTTGCCAATAATACCGTTCATATTAATTCTAGTTCTTAATAGATTTTATCGTAGCCTTCAGGACGGGTCTTAAAGCGACGATGGAACCACATATATTGCGTCGGTGCAATGCGCAACTGGCGTTCAATAATCAGATTTACCCGGGTTGCATCATTGACTTCATCCGCACTTGGCAAATTCTCTACCGCAGGTTCGATCAATACACAGTAGCGTGGATTTTTAATATCCCCAGTCCGGTAAAAATAGAGTGGAATGGCAGCAGCTTTGGTTATTTTGAGTAAGCGACGATGTGCAGTGACTGTGGCTGCAGGTACCCCAAAAAAGGGCGCCATTACGCCTTGTTTTAAACCAAAATCCTGATCCGGACTGTACCAGATGGCATGGCCATTTTTCAGGTTACGCACCAGACCACGCATATCATCATGGTCAATCTGGTTGGCATAAATGGTGGCACGGCAGCGGTAAATCAGCATATCGAGCAAGGGATTATTTTGTGGTCGATACACCACATCCGGCTCAAAATACTGTGCACATAAATAACCGCCGGCATCCAGTAAAGTCGAGTGGGTGCCAAGCAATAAAGCCCCTTTACCTTCTGCCTGAGCCTGCTGGATATGTTCCAGCCCTTCAATCTGTACCCGGCCTTTAAACCATTTTGGGCAATACCAGGCATTCAAGGTTTCAAATACACCGAGCATCTGGTCAATAAAGACCATACGAGCATTGTCCTGAACTTCTTGAGCTGACCATTCCGGGAAACAGACTTCCAGATTGCGAAGCGTGGTTTCACGGCGAGATTTCAAATATTTAAATGCCATCTGGCCGAGTAGATCTGCCAGACGATGCTGAATCGCCCAAGGTAAGATGGCCAGAATCATCAGAAATACAATACCCACCCAGATACCCCAGTATTGCGGTAACAGGAATGACCATTGAAATTCACCGGGTTGGTATTCTGGCGTTCGACTCATAAATTCAATATTTAAAATCAAAGATGTCAGCAGTGTAGCAGAAGAGCTTTTTGAAATAAAAAACTGCAAAATAAAAAAGCACCTGTATGAATACAGATGCTTAGTGACTAGGCGATTTAAAGATTAACCTTTGGTCATATTTTCCAGTTCGTCCCAACGTTCCATTTTTTCCAGCAAAATCTCATCAATTTCGCCTAAACGTTCAGAGGCTTTGGTCGCTGCTGCGGCATCTGTGACAAACCACGAGCCATCCGCCAGTTTGTCGGAAAGTTCAGCTTGTTCTTTTTCCAGTGCTTCAATTTCAGCCGGTAACAGTTCCAGTTCACGCTGATCTTTGTAGCTAAGTTTTTTCTTTGGCGCAGGTGCTACAGGTGCAACCACTGCTTCGGCTTTGGCCTGAGCTTTTTTGACAGCCATTTTCTGGTCAACCACAGTCTGATCCGGACGTTGTTCCAGATAATCCTGATAGCCACCGACATATTCATCAATATTACCTTTGCCATCAAAGACCCAAGTCGATGTAACGACATTATCCATGAAGGCACGGTCATGCGAGATCAGTAGCAGGGTGCCTTTGTATTCCGCCAGCATTTCTTCCAGCAGTTCCAGCGTTACCATATCCAGATCGTTGGTCGGTTCATCCATCACGATCAGATTTGATGGTTTCAGTAATAGTTTGGCGAGCAGAATACGGTTACGTTCACCGCCAGATAGAGCTTTAACTGGCGTACGGGCACGTTCTGGCGAGAACAGGAAGTCTTGCAGATAGCTGTAGATATGACGACGTTGACCATTTACATCGACATGATCTGAACCTTCGGAAACATTATCTTTAACTGATTTTTCCAGATCCAGCACATTACGTAGCTGGTCAAAATAAGCAATTTCCAGCTGGGTTCCGGTTTTGACTGTACCGCCATGCTCGATTTCTCCCAGAATGGCTTTGATTAGTGTGGTTTTGCCGACACCATTATCACCTACCAGACCAATACGGTCACCACGCATTACCAGCGCCGAGAAATCATTAATGATCGGTGCATTGTCACCAAACTTCACGCTGAGATGTTCAATCTCGAACACCACTTTACCTGAACGCTGTGCTTCCTGAGTTGACATGTTGACTTTGCCTTGCTGGAAGCGGCGTGCTTTAGACTCTTCACGTAATTCTTTCAGAGCACGAACACGACCTTCGTTACGGGTACGGCGCGCTTTAATACCTTGACGAATCCAGGCTTCTTCTTCAGCCAGTTTTTTCTCGAACAGGGCATTTTGTTTTTCTTCTGCTTCCAACTGCTGAGCTTTTAGGTCGAGGTAACGTGAATAATTGCCTTCATAGCTACGCAAAATGCCACGATCCAGCTCGACAATACGGGTCGCAATACTGTCCACAAAGGCACGGTCATGCGAAATAAACAGTAAGGTCAGGTTGTTTTGTTCTAGCAGGAATTTTTCCAGCCATTCAATACTTTCGACATCCAGATGGTTCGTTGGTTCGTCGAGTAACAGCACATCAGGTTGAGTGAGCAGGGCACGTGCCAACAGAACACGGCGTTTACGGCCACCGGATAAATCAGCCAGATCCGCTTCCGGATCCAATCCCATTTTACTCAGGATTGAATTAACCTTAGTTTCCAAAGCCCAGCCATCCAGCTGATCCATCTGATGCTGCAAATGTCCCATACGGTCGCAGGCTTCCATATCACCGAGCACGCAAGCTTCACTGGCTTCATGATAGGCACGCAACACTTCTGAAGCTTCACCGGCGCCATCAGCAACAATATCTGCAACCTTGCCGGAATCCATTGGCACGTCTTGGGCCAGCATGGAAATGGTGATGCCATTTTGTAACGAAACTTCACCACTATCCGGGAGTAAACTTCCTTCAATCAGTTTAAGTAAGGTAGACTTACCCTCACCATTACGGCCAATCAAACATACTCGTTCACCGCGTTCCAAATTAAAGTTGGCGCCGTCGAGCAAGGCAGGTCCGCCAAATGCCAGTTGGACATCCCTTAAAGTAATATAGGCCATAATGTTAATGTTTCCTGAAATCCCAAATGAGGACTTAAAATGACTAAACAACAAAATCTAAATGATCAGGCGTCATTTTCCGCACCCATTGAAGATTTGCAAGTGCGAATTGCATTTTTAGATGATTTAGTTGAAGAGCTGAATCAGCAGGTCACTCGCCAGAATCTGGAAATTGCCGATTTAAAAAAACAAATGCAGTTGTTATATCAACGTGTTGAGTCTGCAGATTTGTCCGAAGGGATTGATGCTTTTGATCCGGTCACCAACCGTCCACCGCATTATTAATTTACAAATAATTTTTAAAAAGAAAGCAAAAAGAAAGCCCTCCAGTCGTGAGGGTTTTCTTTTAAGCAGGTGAAGCTCGATAAACCTAAACCAAGTCACCACTTTTACTTCGTCCAAGATGATCTTTAAAATCTAAATATCGTCATGGAAGGTGGAAACTATTTGACCTTTCACACACTTCCTACTCTAATAGTATTTTTCTAGCTCAGTTTTTAATCTTGCCTTATGCACCAAAAAGTTGTCCTTCTTGATCTCGAAAATAACTTTCCTACAGCCAAACTGTTACGTGACATCGTTGAACATTATCCGACCTTGTATGTGTTTAACTGTGCCGGAAAATTCGAGTTTGCTCTAGAAGAACTGACTGAGTTGGCCAGCTGGATCAGCAGCGGACAAATTATTGTTCTGGATGTCCCGGAAGCAGAGCATAAAGAATATGAATATGCCGTGATTGTGGGTCAGCTGATGGCTTTGCTGGAAGCAGATACTCATGTCGAGCTGATTTCAGCCATGGATAGCAGTGAAATGCTGATGCAAATGCTACAGGCTTCAGATATTGATTGCAGCCTGATTCAGGTGCTGCCAGAGGATGCATCCACAGAGACTCAAGATAAACCTAAAATCCAGTTGCCAAGTATTGAAGCCATTAAAGCAAAACCGGCTTTACAGCTAGTGAAAAAGTACTGTGATGCGCTCGGCAAGATGAGTGGCAAACCGACCACGCTCGAAACCTTAAAAAATTCTGTCACCAATATTCTGCAAGTTTTACCAGGCAAAGCGCAGCATGTAGTTGGCATGCTGATTAATCTGAAAATAGTCAAACGCTATGACGAGCAGATCAGTTTCCGTAAAAAAGTTTTGAAACAGTGGGTGCAACTAGATCTCAATGACAACCAACCTGCTGAAAAACGAGCTTTGGATCAGGTAGTCTCGAAGCTTAATCCTGAAGAGCCTGTGGTTGAACCTGCTCAATCTCCAATCCAGTCTGCCCAGCAAGGTCTGTTCAAAAACTTTAATAAAATTGATCCGGTACAGCTCGAAGTCGCACGCAAGCTGTGCGAATTACAGGGAAATAAGCCTAAAGATATTTATGAATTACGTGATTTACTCGAGCAGTTATTTCCACAGTCAGATGTCCGTCTTTTACTTAAAGAGTTGATTGAAAAAGGATATATTTATTGGAATGGTCACGAAGTGTTATATAGTCATGAGATGTTTCTAAATTAGAATAATCTCATGAGGGCATATGAAAAAAATACTGTTATTGGATATTGAAAACTTACCCAAAACTGAAACAGAGCTCCTTCAATATCTTGCCCAATATCAATATGTTTATCTGGTCTATGCCAAAACGCCCATGGGGTTTAGTCTAGACGGTGTCGTCAGGCTTGCACCTGCAATCAGTGCAGGAAAACTAAAAGTCCTGAAGATGTCTAAAATAGGTAAAGACGCTGCTGATTTTGGCCTATGTTTTATTGCTGGACAGCTTTCTACCCAATATAAAAGCTCTGAAGTTTGCTTCGAGATTATGTCGAATGACTTTTCTATGGAATATGTGGCGGACTTACTTAAAATTGCCAAATTTCAGGCTAAAGTTATTTCAGCTAAACCATTAGTCAATCCAAATATTGCTCAGCAAATAAAAGCAGAAATAGACATTCAAAAACTGATTTTTCAATACTGCTCCAATTTAGTAAGAAGTAACTTTTCTAAGCCTGCAAAAGTAGAAAGTTTAATTAACTCGCTTAAAGCCAATTTAAAAGTGGAAGAAAAATGTGCTCAGCTTTTAGTGGATGAGTTAATCAGAATAAAAATTATTAAAAATCAGTCTAGTAAACTTCAATATCAGACTGCAGCAATTGAAAAATTTTATAAACAGCATTTAGCTACCGTCGAAACCGTCGAAACCGTCGAAACCGTCGAAACCGTCGAAACCGTCGAAACCGTCGAAACCGTCGAAACCGTCGAAACCGTCGAAACCGTCGAAACCGTCGAAACCGTCGAAACTCAAGATGAAGTGACTGAAAGAAAATTAAGTCATTTACGTCTGCGCCTGATGCCTTATCTCAATGTTGTTGCAGAACGTCGGCCTAAATTTATTGCCAGTTTCGAGGTGTTACTAGAGCGATGCGTGCCTAAGGAAGAGGTCCGAGAATCATTCAATTTACTCATCAAACATCAGCTAATACAGTTAAATAAACGGGAAATTATTTATAGTCCGCAGCTGCTGGGAAATTAAATTTATCCAGCGGTGCTTGCCTTTTATAGCGGGCTTATGCAAATCTAATATAAGAACATAAAGGTTGAACTATGGAAAATACCGGAATCTGGGTGGCAGTTGTCATCATCGTTTTCGTACTGGGGTCTATTTTTGGTCTGCGTGTGAGTCCTAGAGAAAAGGCATTAGGACTCATGCGTGATAAAGCCCGCAAGATGGGCTTACATCCACGTCTGGTGGTTGCACCTGACTGGACTAATATTCCCAAGGTGACTGAAAGTCGTGCCAGTATGGTGGCCTATTATAGTGTGCTGCTTCCAGATGCCCGTTTACCGCTGATGCGTGCCCGCGTGGTTGATAACAAACTTGAACTGGTGCATGGGGATGACAAATTTAAAGATTTTCCCATTGCATTAAAGGGCATTTATGCTATTGATATGCAGGCAAACTGTGTAGGACTCTATTGGGATGAAGAATCTGATCTTAGAGCCACACAACTTGATGACATCAAGGCACTATTACATTCTTTGGCTGAACTTTAATTTTAGAAATAAACAGGATTAAACGGTTAATATGGCGAACGCTCCTCGGTCCACATCAAAAAGCAGCACGGCGAAGTCTTCCGACGCTGGAAGTAAACGTGCCTTGGTGATTGTGGAGTCGCCTGCAAAAGCGAAAACAATCAACAAGTATCTCGGTTCAAACTACATCGTAAAATCTTCGGTGGGTCATGTGCGTGACTTACCGACGGGCGGCTCTGCGAAAACTGCAGAGAAAAAACCGGTGACCCGAACCAAGCTGACTGAAGCAGAAAAAGCAGAAAAATCACAGCAGGCGTTGATTAACCGGATGGGTGTCGATCCAGAACATGACTGGAAAGCCAAATATGAAGTCCTTCCGGGCAAGGAAGGCGTAGTCGCTGAACTAAAAAAACTGGCATCGCAAGTCGATGAAGTGTATCTCGCAACGGATTTGGACCGTGAAGGGGAAGCGATTGCCTGGCACTTAAAAGAAGTGATCGGCGGCGATGATTCACGCTACCAGCGTGTAGTCTTTAACGAAATTACCAAAAATGCCATTCAGGAAGCGTTTAAGCAACCATCTCGTCTAGATACCAATAAGGTCAATGCCCAGCAGGCGCGCCGTTTCTTAGACCGTGTCGTCGGCTTCATGATTTCACCACTGCTCTGGGAAAAAATTGCCCGTGGTCTGTCTGCGGGACGTGTACAGTCTGTCGCTGTAAAGCTGGTCGTGGAACGCGAACGTGAAATTCGTAAGTTCATTCCTGAAGAATACTGGCAGGTTTTTGCAGATACCAAATCCAAGAAAGATGATATTCGTCTGGAAGCGGTCAAGCAAAATGGCAAGACTTTAAAGCTGCATAATAAAGCTGAAACTGACGCTTTACTAAATCTGATTAAAGACGCCGAATATAAAGTTATTAGCCGTGAAGATAAACCGACCAAGGTCAATCCAAGCGCGCCGTATATCACTTCAACGCTACAGCAGGCAGCCAGCACACGTTTAGGCTTCTCGGTGAAGAAAACCATGATGCTGGCGCAGCGCCTGTATGAAGCTGGTTTCATTACCTATATGCGTACTGACTCCACCTTCCTGAGTGATGATGCAGTCAATATGGTGCGCGGTCATATCGAGTCTGAATACGGCGAGAAATATCTGCCAGCCAAGCCGAACCGTTATGGTAATAAAGCCGGTGCGCAGGAAGCTCACGAAGCCATTCGTCCATCTAATGTCGCGCTGAAAGGCGATAGTCTTGCTGGAGTGGAACGTGATGCACAGCGTCTGTATGACCTGATCTGGCGTCAGTTTGTGGCCTGTCAGATGACACCTGCTGAATATTTATCTTCTACGATTTTAGTCGATGCCAATGGTGTCGAGCTGAAAGCCAAAGGTCGTACCTTAGTATTTGATGGTTTCACCAAAGTTCGTGGTCAGAACAAATCTGATGATGATGTATTGTTACCGGCAGTGAAAGTCGGTGAAGTGCTGAAGCTGGAAAAACTAGATCCATCTCAACATTTTACCAAGCCACCGGCACGTTTTACTGAAGCATCTTTAGTCAAAGAGCTTGAGAAAAAAGGTATTGGTCGCCCTTCGACTTATGCTGCCATTATCTCGACCATTCAGGATCGTGGTTACGTAAAACTGGAGAACCGTCGTCTCTTTGCCGAGAAGATGGGTGAGATCGTTACTGACCGTCTAGATGAAAGTTTCAATAATCTGATGAACTACGACTTTACTGCAGACCTTGAAGGTCAGCTGGATAAAGTGGCAGATGGTGAGCGCAACTGGAAAGATCTGTTAGACAGCTTCTATGGTGATTTCAAGAAACGTCTAACCAATGCTCAGGGTGAAAACGGCATGCGCCGCAATCAGCCTGTAGAAGTTGAAGCAGTCCATTGTAAAGAATGTGACCGTCCGATGCAGATCCGTACCGGCACAACAGGTGTCTTCCTGGGCTGTTCAGGTTATAACCTGCCACCGAAAGAACGTTGTAAAGGTACATTGAACCTGACTCCGGTTGAATCTCTGGCAGCACTGTCTGATGATGATGCCGCTGAAACCGCTGATCTGATGTCGAAGAAACGTTGTCCAGTCTGTGGCACTGCAATGGACAGCTATGTGATTGATGGCGGCCGTAAACTGCATATTTGTGGTAATAACCCGGACTGTACAGGTTATGAGCTGGAAGAAGGCGAATTCAAGATTAAGGGTTATGATGGCCCAACCATTCCATGTGACAAATGTGATGGTGAAATGCAGCTGAAAACTGGCCGTTTTGGTCCATATTTTGCCTGCACCAGCTGTGAAAATACCCGTAAAGTCTTAAAGAATGGTCAGCCTGCACCTCCGCGCGTTGATCCGATCAAGATGGAACACCTGCGTTCAACCAAGCATGACGATTTCTTTGTTCTGCGGGATGGTGCCGCAGGTCTGTTCCTGGCTGCGAGCAAGTTTCCGAAAGTCCGTGAAACTCGCGCACCGAAAGTGGCAGAACTGCGTACTGTGGCGGATCAGCTGGATCCAAAATATCAGTTTATTCTGCAGGCGCCAGATGTGGATCCTGAAGGGAATCCAACTCTAGTGAAATTTAGCCGTAAGAACCAGTCTCAATATATTGGATCAGAAACCCCGGAAGGCAAGCAAACCAAATGGTCGCTGGTTTATCAGGATGGCAAATGGGTTGAAGCCTAAGCTATAAGACATCAAGAAAATGCTGACGAAAGTCGGCATTTTTTTATGACTAAGTATTTTTGATCAACACAGTTCTAGGATATTCTAGGCGTTAAATAATAAAAGATTAAAATAGGAATCATCCATGATTTGGCTAGATAAATTCCTGTTCTTAAGTATCGGATTAGGATCTATCCTGTATTTCATGCTTGGAAAGATTAATGAAATGGGTATTCCTATGGATCGGGGAATGATGATTATTCTGGTGATTATTATGTCGCTGGTTACTTTGAGCTGTGTTTTATATCTGCGCTCTGAAGATCAAAAAACGAAACAAAAATAACTTTTAAATAAACTATATATTGGCATGTTCATATGTGGAAAAAAATCCGAATCCTGATTTTATTGATGATTTTATTTGTGGTGGCAGTAAATGCTTATCGAGATCAGAATCAGGACTGGAACAAACCAATCTTTGTTCTGTTGCATCCGATCAATGCAGATGGATTGGCGACTACACAGCAATATATCCAGCAATTGTCTGCTCAGGATCTAAAAGGGACACAAGAATATCTGGAAAAAGCGGCCCAGCAGTACCGTGGACAGCCCACTTATTTTTATTTTAATCTGGGACATGAACTCAAAGAATTGCCACCTAAAGTGCCGGAGCAGGCCTCCTTACTTGGCACCATTTTATGGAGTCTGAAATTCCGTTTCTATGCCTGGCAACAGCAGCAAGGTTCAGATCCTTCCTCGAACGTTACTCTCTTTTTAAATTATTATGATCCTGCACACACCCAGCAATTAAAACATTCAACGGCTCTGCAAAAAGGCCGGATTGGTTCAGTCAATCTATTTGCTTCAAGCAGACAGTCTGACCAGAATAAGATTGTGCTGGTGCATGAATTACTGCATACCTTTGGCGCTTCAGATAAATATGATCTCACTACAGGCCAGCCGATATACCCCGTCGGTTATGCTAATCCCAATCAGCAGCCTTTATTTCCCCAAACCAAAGCTGAGCTAATGGCAGGGCACATTCCAGTATCGCAAAGCACCAGTAAAATGCCAGAATCTTTAAATCAGACTCTGATTAATGAAATCACGGCGATTGAACTTGGCTGGAAAAAATAATTAACGAAGTGCTGAATAAACCGGCATAAGTTACTATTTTTATAGATAAACTCAGTCAATTTCTAACAAATTTCTCCATGATTTAAGAGCATAATCAAAGTCATAGCCAATTACTTGAGAAGAATATGAAGACTGTTGGAAATGATCTGGTTCGGCATCAATTGCATGAAAACCGTAAATGGTATTTAGGCCTGGGTGCCTTATTAGTGTTATTTGGAATTGTACTGTTAGCGTCGCTGCCTTTTGCCACCTTATCTGTAGTATTCCTGTTTGGGGTCCTGATGATGATAGGTGGGGTAGTTCATCTGATTGCCGGGATTAAAATCTTCGATGGGACATTTCGCTGGCTCTGGCTGCTATTCGGTATCATCTATTTTATTGCGGGATATTATGCTTTTAGCACGCCAGCGAAAACTGCGATTGTACTGACCAATCTGCTTGCGATTGCTTTGATTGTGGCGGGAATAATTCGCGTCTTGAATGCTTTTATCTTTAAAGCATTTCGCGGCTGGGGTTGGACTTTATTTTCCGGGATTTTAACTTTAGCTACAGGTATCCTGATTCTATTGTCACCGAATGCACCGTTCTGGGTTCTAGGTGCTTTTCTGGCAATCGATATTTTGTTCCAAGGGATTAACTATCTGACTTTAGCTTCCTATATCAAGCATCGTGTTCCAAAAAGCTCCGCAGATATTTAAGTAAGACCAGTATAAAAAAGAGTGCAATGAGCGCTCTTTTTTTATTGGTATGTTCAGCTTTGCCTGTAAGATGGGTATGCATTTCAAATTAGTATAAAACCTATAACGCGGCCGATCATATTCATGAAAATCTTTGTTCTAGCTCCCGATTCATTTAAGGAAAGTATGACTGCCGAACAGGCCTGTCAGGCGATGCAGCGTGGTATTTTGCAGGTCTTTCCTGATGCAAATTGTATTACTTTACCAATGGCAGATGGTGGTGAAGGAACTGTAGATGCATTAATTTTAAGCCTAAAGGGTGAACGAGTAACGTGCCAAGTCACTGGACCATTAGCCAGTCAGTCGATCGAAACTTACTTTGGCTTGGTTGATGCTGGTCAGACCGCAGTGATTGAAATGGCGAAAGCCAATGGCATTCATCTGCTCGAAGCTGCTCGACGTAATCCCATGTTGACCTCGACTTATGGCACAGGGGAAATGATCAAACAGGCGCTGGAGCTTGGCGTAAAGAAAATCATTATCGGGCTCGGTGGTAGTGTGACCAATGACGGTGGTGCTGGAATGGCTCAGGCTTTAGGAGCCCGATTCTTAAATACTGCGGGAGAATCAATTCAGGTCTGTGGTGGTAATCTGGATCAGATTGATCAAATTGATTTTTCCCAACTCGATACTCGTTTAAACAATACAGAAATCCTGATTGCTTCAGATGTGAATAATCCATTGTGTGGACCGAATGGTGCTTCAGTGATCTTTGGGCCGCAGAAAGGTGCAACATCGGAAATGGTACAGCAGCTGGATCGAAATCTAAGACATTTTGCTGATCTGGTTGAAACAAGCTTAGATATTTCTTTTAAAAACTTTCCCGGCGCAGGGGCAGCCGGTGGGTTAGGTTTTGGGTTGATGGCGTTTGCAGGAGCAAAGCTGCAATCCGGCGTAACGTTAATTACGGAACAAAATAGACTAGCGGAAAAAATTGCAGATGCAGATTATGTTCTTACTGGCGAGGGCAAGATCGATCATCAGACCGCTTTAGGAAAAACCCCATTTGGTGTGGCTCAGGTCGCCCAGCAATTGAATAAACCGGTAATTGCGTTTGCAGGTTTGGTCGGTGAAGGGATTGAGTCACTGTATCAGACTGGATTTAGCCAGATTATCGGAATTAATCCACCAGATTGTTTATTGGAAGAAGCCTTAAAGAATGCAGAAATTAATCTGGAAAAAGCAGTTGTTCAAACTGTTCAAAATATTCAGGAACAGGGTGTTTGAGTAAGATGGTCATTGCCGCAAAAGCTTGATAAAAAGACAAATATAAATGCCTAAGCAGATTTTACTTTTCAAGGATGAGAATCCTCAAAATATATTTTGAGTTCGCAAGGTGACAAAAATCCTTTGCTAGGTTGAGGGTATATCCCTATACCCCAATCCAGAAGACGGCATTCATGCCGTCAACCCTATAGCGAATTAAGAATAAAAGTTCGGTCTGTTTCAGAGCAGCTCAAAGCTATAATAAGAGTGATCTGTTAAACTACACCTATCCGCAGAATGATGAGTGAAAATGAGTTTAGCCACCCTGATTGATGAATTAAATCCCCAACAAAAACAAGCTGCGACGACTGATGCCAAGCACAGTCTGGTTTTGGCTGGGGCGGGCTGTGGTAAGACCAAAACTATCGTGGCGCGTGCAGCTTATCTGATTGATCAGGGTGTACCAGCGAATCAGATTCAGATTCTGACCTTTACTCGTCGTGCGGCGAGTGAAATCGTGGCACGGGTGGAGCTGGCACTCGGTGAACAGGCCAAAGGCTTACGTGCATCGACGTTTCATACCTTCTGTATGTATCTGCTGCGCCGAATTCCAAAGGCTTTTGGTCTGGAACAGTTTTCAATTATTGACCGTGATGATCAGCTGATGATATTCCGTCTGATTCGCGGGCGTGATGACAAGAAAAATCCGAATTACCTGCCAAAGCCACAAGAACTCTGTGATTTATATTCTTTTGCGCGGAATACCCGGCAAAAACTGAGTCTGTCTTTGGAAAAGCAGATGCCGGAATATCTGGGACTCAAAGACCAGATTGCCGACATTATGAAGGAATATGAAGCACGTAAGCGTGCGCGTAGCTTTCTGGATTATGACGATATCCTCGCTGTGGTGGCGACTGCTTTGGCACAGTCTGAAGGTCTGGTGGACTATGTGGCTTCGATCTGTCGACATATGCTGGTGGATGAAATGCAAGATACCAATCCACTGCAATGGGCATTGCTGGAACCTCTCAAAGAACATATTAGCCTATTCTGTGTTGGGGATGATGCGCAGTCGATTTATGGTTTCCGCGGTGCCGATTTTGAAAATATTCACCATTTCAAAGAGCGTGTGCCGGATGCAAAAATTTTTAAACTAGAAAAGAATTACCGATCAACCCAGGAAATTCTGGACCTGTCCAATTGGTTACTGGATCAGTCCGAAATCAAATATGACAAACGTCTGGATGCGCATCGTGGTGAAGGCATCAAGCCAAAGATGCACATTTTCCCGAATGAATTTGATGAAGCCAAATGGATCGCGATTGATATAAAAGAGCGCCATTATCTGCAAGGCAGCAAATGGTCCGATCATATGGTGCTGGTACGTTCCAGTTATGCAGCGCGACATATTGAAGCAGCTTGTATCGCGGCCAATGTTCCGTATCGATTCATCGGCGGGATGAAACTCTTAGAAACTGCACATGTAAAAGATCTGCTCAGTCTGTTGCGTGTGGTGGCGAACCCGCTGGACGATATTGCCTGGATGCGGTTTTTAACGTTGTGGAATGGTGTGGGTGATGTCGGAGCGAGTAAGCTGTCACAGCAACTTTTAGCTGAGCCAGAGATGGATATCATTGCCGACAAGCTGGAAAAATTTGGCAAGATCCCGCTAGAAACCATTCTGATTATGAAGCAAATGGCGGTACTCAAAACCGAAGTACAGGTCTGTGTTGGTCTGGCAGTCCAGGCGATTGAAGCACAACTGGGCGAGAACTATAAAAAGGACTGGAATCGCCGTCAGGGTGATTTTGAATTGGTTAAACAGCTAGCTTCTAAACATGCTCAAGTGAGTGATTTTCTGGAAGAGTATGTGCTTGATCCGGTCTCTATTTCTGAAATTGAACGCCAGTCGGATACGGATGTGGTGACCCTCATTACCATTCACTCGGCCAAGGGTACGGAACAGAAAGTCTGTTATGTGGCCAATGTCACGCCGGGACAATATCCGCATGCACGGGCGCAAGGGGATTTCGATGATGTCGAGGAAGAGCGTCGTGTGCTGTATGTAGCGTTGACTCGTGCACAGAATGAGCTCATTCTGACCAAGCAAAACCTCAATCACTGGGCGCGTGAAACGGTAGATGAGCAGGGACGTAAAATTGAAAGCTATTTTCTTAATGATCTGAACCGCAATTTATGTGTCACAGAAACCCATTACAAAACCCGTCAACAGACTGTGAAAAGTGCTTTAATCGAGCGCCAGTCGATTAATTTAGATTTTGGGATTGATCTCGATTAAACTATCCTTTCTGGGTTTGACGCAAAAAGTAGAGTAGGCACGTGCTTTTTGATTATTTTTGCCTATCTTCTTAAGGTTATCCGATGAAAATTTTAGTTCGTAACTTGGCACGCACTGTAACAGAAGCTGAATTGCTGACCCTGTTTCAGCAATACGGTACTGTTGAATCTTGTGCGCTAGTCATGGATGCAGAAACAGGCAAGTCTAAAGGTTTTGCTTTCGTAGAAATGCCACATGGCCGTGAAGCTGTTAAAGCAATTAAAGGTTTAAATACACTGCGCCTGCATGGTTAGGGGATTCGTGTGAAGCAAGCTGAAGAAAAGCCACAGGCTTAATAATACCTTATAAAAAAGAGCATGTGTGATGCTCTTTTTTTTGCCCTTAAAAAGGTTTGGATTTTTACTGAAGAGTCAATATCAGCAGTCTGAAGTATCAAGATCATGCAGAATAGATCGACAGCGTAGACAATCTTGCATTGCGTAATGCGAGCGTACGTTTTACTTTATAAGAGCCAAAATTTGTTTTAATGCTTAGGAAATCTCGATGACACGAGTTGCTCGCTATCATGCGGACCGTACCAATCAAAAACTTTATTTCACCCGTCTGGCCTGTCAGCAGGCTGAACAGACTGATCATGTGCAGCAGGCACAAGCTCATCGTGAAGCTGCCGTATTTCATCTGCATGGGGCACTGTTGGCCTTTTTACAGGAACTGGTACGCTATTACCGTCTGAATGACCTGAGCCCGACGCTGAAATCAATTGAAGAGCTCATGGCGACTAAGGGTCAGGTATCACCTGAAGTGACCGTATTACAGCATTTATCCAAAGATGGTTTTCTGGCTGAGCTGAAACGTGCTTACCGTCTCTGCCAATATGCGCCCGAGCCAAGTTCGCCACAACCTGAAGACGAAACTTCTTCAAATCTCATCATTAAAGTCACACAGACACCACAAGCCTGGTTACCTGATACTGCTATATTACGAGAATGGCATCGTGACCTGACGCAGCTTATTGATGGTTTTCGTAATGAGATGGTTGAATTTTAATCTGATCAGCTGTACTTGAAATTGCGATTATTAACCCTATATCAATTACTCTAATGATGCAAAGTGCAATCGCTCTTTGCCACCATGTTGAACATGGAGGATATATGTCTATAGAACAGTTGAAAGATTTATTTGGTAATCAAGACGCGATTTTGGAACTCGTTCAACTTGAAGGTGGCGCGTTGGCATTACGAAATGCGGGCTCAAAAAAACAGCCATTAGTCATGATTCAGTTTAATGACGAGGTGAAAGCCCTGTTGGGTGATCAAACGCCTGTGATTGCACAACACATGATTCAAGCCGCTTTATATGGTTTGCTGGAACAGCAGGTCAATGAATGGCAAGCTGAAGTTGTGGATGAAGAGCCAAAATATATGAGCTAAATTGCCTACCCTGGCGAGCAGGAAAGCACACTTGAAGTGTGCTTTTTCTGTTTTTATGAAATAAAAAAATAGAGAATAAGAGAAAAATTAAGTCGGTTAAATTAGAGAAGCAATTTAAAATTTTATAGTTTAGCGATCTGATAAATTTCAGTCCAATCAATAAAAAAAGAAGTTGCCAATTCTGACAACTTCTTTAAAAAATCAGCCTGAATAATGCGTAGGTGGATGGTTATGCGCAATCTCGATCTGGTTCAAAATATGATTGCTCATATTTCTCGCCATCTCCTCTTTGGCATAGTACACCTCGCCAATATTATCACGGCGAATGACTTCAGCTTCTTCTTTGCTTTCCGCACACAGCAGGATCTGAATGGCAGGGTTTAGGGTCTTGGCAATATCCACGATTTTGTGGATATCAATAATATCCATTGGTGAGATCACCAGTAGACGTGCATGCTGAATATGAGCCTGAATCAGCACACCAGGTTCAGTTGCGACACCAGAAACTGCTGCAATGCCTTTTTTACGCAAGTTTTCTACGATCTCACGATTTTCTTCGGCAATCACGACCTTGATGTTTTGTTCCATCAGTGACAGGGTAATCCGACGACCGACTTCACCATGCCCGACAATCACCACCTGATCGCGCAGATAGTCCTGTGAGACTTCATCGGGTAGCATGGCAAGCGGGTCACCACTACGCTCCAATAAGCGCGCCAAAGACGAACGTTCGCGAATCCATTTTTGTACCGGTTCCACTGCCGAGAAAATAAACGAGTTTAGGGTAATTGAAATCAGGGCACCCGCCAGAATCAGGTTTTGCCCATCGAGTGATAATAGATTTAGCGATACACCAAGTGCGGCCAGAATAAAAGAGAATTCACCAATCTGTGCCAGAGAAGCACCGACGGTAAGCGCCGTATTGATTGGGTAGCGGAAGAACAGCACCAGTGCCATAGCCGCGATGGTTTTACCAATCATGATAATACCGAGCACCGCCAACACATGAAGCGGCTGATCCATCAGAATACGCGGATCAAACAGCATGCCGACCGAAACAAAGAACAGAATCGAGAAGATTTCACGCAACGGTAAGGTTTCTTCCTCAGCACGGTGGCTGAAGTCAGACTCTTTGACCACCATCCCGGCAAAGAATGCACCGAGTGCCATGGATACGCCAAAGACCTTATAAGCCCCAAAGGCAATCGATACGGCTGCAGCTACGACAGTTAAGGTAAATAGCTCACGTGAGCCTAAACGTGCGACTACTTGCATGATCATTGGAACTAAACGTTTACCAATAATGAGCATGAAGGCAATGAAACCGGCTACTTTGAGCAAGGTAATACCTAAGGTGATCCAGACATTCTGATCGCTACTACTACCTTCCAGTGCCTGACCACCGAGAAGTACTGCAGTTGCGGGTAATAATACCAGTGCCAGCACCATGACCAGATCTTCAACCAGAAGCCAACCGACTGCAATTTTCCCGTTAATGGATTCGAGCAGGCCACGATCACCCAGGGCTTTGAGAAGCACGACGGTACTGGCACAGGACAGACTTAAACCAAAGATCAGGGCAGAGCCAAAATTCCAGCCCCAGAGCATGGAGACCCCGACCCCGAGCAGTGTCGCGACTGCAATCTGTAAGACTGCACCCGGCAAGGCAATACGCCTGACCTGCATCAGGTCATTGAGAGAAAAGTGCATCCCGACACCAAACATCAGGAACATGACGCCAAGTTCGGCCAGCTGGTTCGCCAGATGCACATCTCCGACCACGCCTGGGGTGTTCGGGCTAATTAGAATCCCGGCAACCAGATAACCAATCAGTGGGGGAAGGCGTAGACGTGCAGCGATATAGCCAAAAACCAAGGCCAAGCCAAAACCGACAGCTAACAGAATAATGAGCTCTACGTCATGTGGCACTAAACACTCCTTTAAAATAAATTTTATGAAATTTCAATTTTTTATGGGAAATAAGCACAGAAAATGCCAGAAGAAACAGAAAGTTTATCAAGCCGCATAAAAAAAATGCAAAAAAAAACGACCGGGAAGGTCGCTTTTTTCAAAAAACTAAAATTATTTGATTTTAGCTTCTTTGAAGATTACGTGTTGACGGATTTTTGGATCAAATTTTTTGATTTCCATTTTTTCCGGCATAGTACGTTTGTTCTTAGTAGTGGTATAGAAATAACCTGTACCAGCTGAAGAAACTAAGCGAATCTTATCACGCATTGTCCTGACTCCTTACTTAGATCTTTTGACCTTGAGCACGAAGGTCAGCAACAACCTTTTCAATGCCCAATTTGTCGATAATACGCATACCTTTAGTGGTTAAACGAAGACGTACAAAACGTTTTTCGCTTTCTAACCAGAAACGGTGGTGGTGCAGGTTCGGCTCGAACCGGCGCTTAGTTTTGTTGTTGGCGTGTGAGACGTTGTTACCAACGACTGGACGCTTGCCGGTAACTTGGCAAACCTTAGACATGGTGTAACTCCATTGATTTAGCCAACAGCAAATCTGTATGGCCAGTCAAAAATAAACGGATTGAATTCATTCAAGGGGCGTTTTATATCAAAAATGCGCTTAAAAGACAAGCGATTTTATCTAAAACGAAGCATGAGCCCGTGTGATAGCTCATGCCTTGATCATTTATCGAAGAAGTGTCTTCGAAATCAGCTTATGGATCGGCTTATTAAACGGAGGCAGAATGTATTTCAAGCTATACAGCTTAGGATTCGACATTACTGACCGTTCATGCGACAAACTGAAGAAGCCTTCTGGCCCATGATATTTACCCATACCGGAAGCACCGACACCACCAAATGGCAGATCGTCCTGTGCGACATGGGTTAATACAGTATTTTGCCCGAAATGCCCTGAATGGGTACGCTGTGCGACATAATCAGCACGCGCCTGATCAAAGTCGAAATAGTATAATGCAAGTGGACGCGGACGGCTATTAATAAAGTCGATGACGTCGTCAATTTGATCATATTCCATGATCGGCAGGAGCGGCCCAAAGATTTCATGCTGCATGATCTGCATGCTTGGCATGACATTGGTTACAAGAGTCGGTGCAATTTTACGCAGGTCTGCTGGCGATTCATTACGCGGATTGATTTCAATAATCTGCGCACCTTGCTCACGGGCATCATCCAGATAACCTTGCAAGCGGTTGTACTGTTTGTCATTGATAATCGAGGTGTAATCCTGATTATGGCTGATGTCCGGATACATGCTTTCGACACAGGCTTTAAAATGATCGATAAACTCGGCAGTTTTGCCACGTGGCAGGAACATATAATCCGGCGCTACACAGGTCTGTCCGGCATTCCAGAGCTTGCCCACGGCAATACGCTGAGCCACATCACGCAGGTCAATCGATGGATGCACCAGTACAGGGGACTTGCCACCCAGTTCCAAAATTACTGGTACCAGATTTTCAGCAGCCGCTGCCATCACGGTTTTACCGACAGCTGTTGAACCGGTAAAGATCATCTTGTCAAAAACCAGTCGGCAGAAGGCATCAGATACCGTACCGCCACCATTCACCACGGCAACCAGTTCTTTAGGAAAAGCTTCAGCTAAGGCTTTTTCCAATACCTTGCCAAAAGCAGCCGATGAACTAGAAATTTTGATCATGGCATGGTTACCCGCAGCCAACGCACAGATCAGAGGGCCGATGGATAATAATAAAGGGTAGTTCCACGGCGCGATGATGCCGATCACGCCTAGAGGCTGATACTGTACCCAGGCTTTTGCCGGCTGGTGAATAATACCGACATGACGCTTGGACGGTTTCATCCAGCCGGTCAGGTTTTTGCTGTAATATTTAATATGTTCAAGACAAGTCAGTAACTCACCAATTTTGGTTTCCCCGACAGAGCGGTTACCATAGTCCTGATTAATTGCATCGGCAAATTGATCTTGATACTTAACTAAGATACGCTTAAGCCGAGCTAAACGATCGATACGTTCCTTTGCAGTCGGCAGTGGGTAGCGTAAGTAGGCGTGTTTTTGTTGAGCCAGAATTTCATTGAGGTGCTGGCTATCAAGAAAATGTGGTGTCATTGAAGTTGTTTTTGTGTGACTGTTCATGCCGCACTACCATTATTCAAAATCGATTAATTAATTTTTAGAGCAAATACTCTAATTAGTCAAGTTACTTTGTGTGTTAGCCTTGCTAATGCATGAACTGAATGGTTATTTTAGGATGTCCCAAACCAAAACGTTAAAAACCAAAGAGCGTATCTTACAGCTCAGCTTGCAGTTGTTTAATGAACGTGGCGAACGATCTGTAACCACCAATCATATTGCTGCTGAACTCGGCATGAGTCCAGGTAATCTGTATTACCATTTCCGTAATAAAAATGAAATTATCAAGGAACTGATGGAGCAGTATCAGCATCAGACGCTGGAAATGCTAGCACTTCCGGAAGATCGTGCTCTGGATGCCAATGATAAGATTCATTATTTTCAGGTACTGAGCAGTCAGCTTTGGGCTTATCGTTTTCTGCACCGTGATGTATACCATCTGGTCGAAAATAACGAAGATTTCCGCAAGCTTTATCCGCGTTTTGCTGGACAGGTCATGCAGCAGGGACAAAAAATTTATAAAGCCTTCGTAAATGCCGGCTTGATGGAAATGACCGATTCAGAAATTGAAGCGCTGATCATTAACCTATGGATTGTACTGACCAACTGGACCAACTTCCTGTATATGTCGGGGCATATTACCGATTCCAACACTCTGGAAGAAAAATGGGTCTGGCAAGCACTGCGTCAGATGGTGTTTCTGGAAGGTGCTTACCTGCGTGGTGAAAGCCGTCAAACGTATGAGAGCCTGCTCAATTCGTTTGGTTCTTCAGAGCTATTTGCCAGTCTATCGTCGCCTAAACCGCCTGAATCTGAACAAACTATTCAGAATATCTAAGAAACGCGTTAGAATACTCGGCTTATTTTTTTAATTTAACTAATTAGTGACCTTAACCAACATGAATATGACGACTGCTAATACCGCACGTTTATTGATTACTTGTGAAGACAAGCCGGGCATCGTGCAGGCTGTTTCAAGCTTCTTGTATCATCAGGGTGCCAACATTACGGCGCTTGATCAATACGCGACAGCAGCGCAGGGCGGACGTTACTTCATGCGTGTTGAGTTTGAACTGGACAATCTGCAAAGCCGTAAAGAAAGCCTGTTGCAGACTTTTGCTGCCAATGTTGCAGAGCGTTATGGCATGCACTGGCGTCTGGCACTGGTTAGTGATGTGAAAAAGGTCGGTATTCTGGTCTCTAAAGTCGACCATGCGTTGCTTGAACTGCTATGGCGTCATGCACGCGGCGGTCTGCCATGTGAAATCACTAAAGTAGTATCTAACCACGAGACTCTACGTGAATCAGTCGAAAACTTCGGTATTCCGTTTGAAGTGGTTCCGGTGACCAAAGAGAACAAACGTGAAGCTTATGCACAGATCGATGAACTGATGCAGGGCAACGATCTGCTGGTATTAGCCCGTTATATGCAGATTCTTGATGAAGAGTTCGTAAGTAAATGGGAAATGAAAGTGATCAATATTCACCATTCATTCCTGCCAGCGTTCGTGGGTGCCAATCCTTACAAACAAGCGTATGACAAAGGTGTAAAACTGATCGGTGCAACTGCACACTATGTGACAGCTGATCTGGATCAGGGTCCAATCATCGAGCAGGATGTAGAGCGTGTGAACCATGACTTTACTGTGGAACAGCTGCGTGAACTGGGTCAGGACGTTGAACGTAATGTACTGGCACGTGCAGTGAGATGGCATCTGGAAGACCGTGTCATTGTCGACGGCAATAAAACTGTCGTGTTCCAATAAGCACTTGCATCTCTGTTTAAAAAAGGCATACTTTAAGTATGTCTTTTTTGTTTGAAACAAAAATAATGGAGAAAAGTGGGATTAGTAGTTGCAAATGAAAACACTTCTCATTTATTATTGGCGTACTTTAATTGTGCTAACCGATGAGCTTGATAGTTTGTTTCGTATCATCTCTTCGAGGTAAATAGATTTAATGAGTCAAGTTGCTGCTCCCATGACACCACCACCGTCAAATCAGATGAAAAAGAAAGTCGTTTCTATTCTGGCGGCGGTTCTGGTTGGACACGTGGGTCTTTTATGGGCAGTCAGCCAGATGAAAGCACCTGAACTGAAACCAGTCGATAAAGAGCCTCTAAAAGTCCGTTTCGTCAAACTTCAGGAAGCACCAAAACCTTTACTACCGAAGCCAAAGCCGCCAGAGCCTAAACAAGAGCCAACAAAGCCGAAAGAAGTTAAAATTGTAGAAAAACCGCTGCCACCGCCACCCAAAAAAGTAGAAAAAATTGAGCAGGTGAAGAAAGCAGAAACGCCTAAACCTGTTACTGCACCGCCAGTTGAAGCCAAACCGGCACCAAGCCCAGTGGTTCCTGCGGTCGTGACTGAAACTAAAAAAGTAGCACCTGCACCTGTGCCGGTTGCGCCACCAGCACCTGTCGCACCGCCGGCTCCACCTGCTCCGCCAGCACCAAAAAGTGTTGCAATTGGCGGCGGCGTATCGTGGCAGCGTGCACCAAAAGTGTCGCTCTCGGCAGGAGAGTTAAAATCAGCCTGTTCATTGATGGTGGATGTATCTGCAAATGAGCAGGGGAAAGTGGTCTCTGCGACCGCACGAAATTCGAGTTGTAGTCCGGCCGTTACGCGCAAAGTTGAATCAGCGGTACGTCGTGCACAACTGACCAAATATATTGAAAATGGTGTGGCTTATCCAACCCGAGTGGAACAGCCTTTCGATTTTCAGATTACCAAATAACGGCTAACCCATTAGGAGTTCGAATATGAACTTTTCAGTTTATTGGCAACATGCTGATGCAGTCAGTAAGACACTGTATTTCGTGTTATTGGCAATGTCGATTGCGACATGGACCATTTTTGTGCTGCGTTTAATGGGCACTCGCCAACTTAAACAGATTGCCTATGCTCAATTATCTAAAGCATTAGGACAATTGAAAAATAAAATGACTCCTTTGGCATTTGAACAACGTAAAGCTGTAGCTGAGCAGGCTTTATTGCGTCAGATCGCATTAGAAAAAGGCAATGCAGAAAAAGGTGTATCCGTCCTAGGTACCATCGCTTCAATTTCACCCTTTGTCGGCCTGTTCGGTACAGTATGGGGGATCTTTCACGCACTGGTTGCCGTGGGTAAGAGTGGTCAGGCAGGTCTGGCACAAGTAGCGACTCCAGTGGGTGAAGCGCTAATCATGACCGGTCTGGGTCTGGCTGTGGCAATTCCTGCAGTACTTGCATATAACATCTGTGTACGTGTTAACCGTACTTTAAGCAATGAATTGCAAGACCATGCGCATAGCTTATTGATTGATACCATGTTGCAACAGGATTCTTCTGCAAAGAAGGCTGATGCAAAAGTAGCACAAGACAGTTTAGTTGGAGGTCAAGCTTAATGGCTTTTCAATTGGGTGAAGACAACGATACAGGCATGAATGAGATGAACCTCATTCCCTTGATCGACATCATGTTGGTATTGATGATCATCTTTCTGGTGACAGCGACCGTTGCGAACCCATCAATTCCATTAACTTTGCCGCAAACCACTGCAGAAATTATTGACCTACCACCTGAAAATGTCACCATTAGCATCAATGCCAAAGGTGATGTAGCGTGGAATGGCGATGTACTGACCCTGGATCAACTTGAAACCCGTTTCAATGAGGCGAGCCAGGCACAGCGTCAACCGACCATCGTATTGAAAGCAGATAAAGAATCACGTTATGACACTGTTGCTCAAGTGATGTCACGCGCGAGTGGAGCCGGACTCAGCGATATTGCCTTTGCAACCGATAATTAATTTTTTGCTCTCAAATAAAAAAGCGACTGATCTCAGTCGCTTTTTTATTGCCTTAATTTAATAGGGCATATGATCAAGCAGAATCCAGTCTAATGAGTTTTAAGCAGCGTCATAAACTTGTGTTGTAATTTATTCAGCTTGGGCGGAATCGCAAAATTACAGTAACCCTGATTCGGATTCTTGGCAAAGAAATTCTGATGATATTCTTCGGCAGGATAGAAAGTCGGTGCAGGGCTAAGTTCAGTCACAATATTCAGCCCTTCAGCTTTTAATGAATCTATTGTGAGCTGTGCAGTTTCTTTTTGCTCATCATTAAAATAATAAATCACAGAACGATATTGCGTGCCGACATCATTGCCCTGACGGTTTAATGTCGTTGGATCATGGGTTGCGAAAAAAACTTCGAGCAACTGACTATACGTAATCTGATTTTCATCAAAATCGATCAGGATCACTTCGGCATGATTGGTATCACCGCCACAGACTTGCTCATAGGTCGGATTAGGATTTTGTCCGCCCGCATAGCCACTGACGACCTTCTGTACGCCCTGAAGCTGTAAAAATACTGCTTCGGTACACCAAAAACATCCACCACCAAATAGTGCTTGTTGCATGGTTAAGTCCTCATCATTGTAGAGTGCTGATTATTGAATGTTCATATGAGTATGAAAGATATAAAGCCTGCACGATACAGGCTTTTTGTAGTCAGAACTTAGCGAGGCTGTACTGCACTTTCTAACTGAATAAGTAAATTGCCATGACGGTCCATTAATTTCAGGGTTTTACCATAGACCTGATAATGGGTCACTTTGCTCAGTGCTTCCTTAAATTTCTGATCCAGACCTTCATTATCCAGACAAGCCATTTCGGTACTCGCCATCTGGCTTAAGTTGAGAGTATCTTTACCGGCAGTGTAGCTGCCCATGATACGGTTACAGCCATCTGCGCCAGACACGCGTTGAGTCGCTGCATCGAATTGCAGACTTGGAATATTGCGTGCTGTCGGTGCTGTAGTAATTTCAGTATTACCAATCTGGTTCACAATCCAGGTACGATTTTGCAGGAGCTGTAAATTATTTTCAGTTTTGACTGATGAGGTACTAGGTACAGTTTCACAACCCGACATTGCAAAGACTGAACCTAAAATCATGATTGCTGTTAATTTTTTTAGCATGAGAGAGACTCTAATTCTGAGTTAGCTATTTGTATATAAACAAAAAAATTAAATATATGCCAGTTGATTTTGTATCTTTCTTTAAGTTAGATAACTTGGAAAATTATCTGGAATTCGACTCAGGTAGGCCTTGACGCAGGCGTTGTGAATACTCCTGACTGGAGATCTGACCGGTATCTCTAACTCGTGGATTAACGTGTGCACGCTGATACCAGGTTTGTATATCCCAGCGTTGATCTAGCGCTTTTAAATCATATAAATAATCAGGTAAATACCCAGAAGCCAGCAAGCGGTAATCTGAAGGAAGCTGTTGTTGAGATACTGCCTGAGCCATATCAAAGACCAGAGTCGTGCAGTTACTGCTCAGGGTGTTATACCATTTAGGCTCTTTGGCCAGTTCATCAGCCTTACGCAGATATTCTTTAAATAGGGCTTGAGCTTCTGCTTGCGGCATTTTTACCGGAAAAAAGTAGACCTGCTCGCCACGAATATTGCTACGCGTATATACAATATCTTTCTCATCTGAGGCGACCAGACTTAGTTCATATTTTCGGAAGAAGCCGCCAATGGCAGAAAATTTCTCATCCTTTTCTTTGCGAATTTCGATCGAGAAGACGAGTGGTTTCTGATTGGCAAAATCAAAACTGACCAGCGTATGGGCAATTTTAGGCCCCATCCAGTAAGAGGTAATGATGTTTACTCCGGTAATGTCGTTCAGGTCAAAACTCCGGCTTTCCCAGCGTTCGGTATATTGCCCCTCTGCTTGCCAGTCAAAATTACGGATATTGTGCAAGGTGACTTGATTGCCTTGCTGCTCATAGGAGAGCAGTCGGGAAACTTCAGGATTCCAGTCACGATCCTGACGAGGCTCCATGCTTAAATAAGCCAGTAAGCTGAACAGAAAGGCCAGCAAATAAAGCACTGTATCCACCTGTCGGGAAATCAGATGCTTGGTGAAATAAATGCCCAAGACCACACAGGCAAACACAAGCCAGAGACCAACCAGAATGATGCTGCCAATTTTGCCCAAGGGTTGTTGTACCCAGAGCATCAGGCTCAGCCAAAGGCTTGAACACAGGACAAATACACTAAACAGACTCCCTAATAACCACAGGCTCCAATGCTTTTCTGAATTGTCTTGTCCTTGCATGTTCGATCTTTTATAGAAAATAGGCTTATTTTCTGTATGTTGCGAACTCAAATGCAATACCGGTTTTGTCATCGATATGTTGTTCTGACGCAACTTTTTTGAACTCGGCCGGAATTTCCGGATAGTAGGCATGACCCTGTACATCCAGTTCAACATGGGTCAGTTCCAGACGATCAGCGATCTCCAGAGTCTGTTTAAAGATTTCACCGCCGCCAATGATAAAAATAGCATTCGGTTTTTCTGAAGCCTGCACATCGGCCACGGCTTGAGTCAAGGCATCTTCAATCGTATGCGCGACTTTGACGCCTTCAAAGGACCAGTCAGGATCGCGGGTAATCACCCAGTTCACACGTTTAGGCAGCGCACGGCCCATCGACTCAAGCGTTTTACGGCCCATGACAATTACGCCGCCTTGAGTGATTTCCTTAAAGTGCTTGAGATCTGCTGAGATATGCCAAGGCAGGTCATTGTCCTTACCAATACAGCGCTGCTGATCCATTGCCACGACATGAACGACTTCTAAATCCTGAAATGCCATACCCATACTCAAAAACAGATAAAAATTATTGCTATTAAAATGCAAAATCCCACTTTAAGCAAAGTGGGATTTGAATATTTTCCGGGGTTTAACAGGAATTAAACTGCAACTGGCGCTTTAATTCCTGGATGTGATTCATAACCCACAATTTCAATATCCTCGAATTTGAAATCAAACAGGTCTTTAACTTCAGGATTCAGTTTTAACTGGCACAGGCCTAAAGGCTCACGACTCAATTGAAGTTTAGCCTGTTCAAAATGATTGGCATATAAATGCGTATCACCACCCGTCCAGACAAAATCGCCTACATCCAGATCACACACCTGCGCAATCATATGAGTCAGCAGGGCATAGCTGGCAATATTAAATGGAACGCCAAGAAATACGTCAGCACTACGTTGATAAAGCTGGCAAGACAGTTTGCCATTATGTACAAAGAACTGGAACAGGGTATGGCAAGGCGGTAAAGCCACCTGACTCGCTTCATTCGGATTCCAGCCAGACACAATCAGACGGCGTGAATTTGGATTGGTCTTGATCTCATTGATCAGCCATTTGATCTGGTCAAAACCATCCTGATTGTAGCTGCCATCTGCATTTTGAGTGGCACCAAAATTACGCCATTGATGGCCATAGACTGGACCAAGTTCACCTTCTGGACGACCAAAGCGTGCGGTCTGTTCCGCAGTGGCCCATTCATCCCAGATGGTCACTTTATTATCCTGAAGATACTTTACATGGGTATCACCTTTCAGGAACCACAGCAGTTCAATCACGATCGAACGGAAATGAACTTTTTTAGTGGTAAGTAAAGGGAAGCCCTTGGAAAGATCAAAGCGCATCTGATGACCAAATACCGAACGTGTACCTGTGCCGGTACGATCGCCTTTATCGCCGCCGTTGTCGAGGATATGTTGTAAAAGGTCAAGATATTGGCGCATAGGTCTCTCTTAAAATCTGTTGCAAATTGCTTTTCTTTGAATTGGGCAATTTAAAATTGCGCTCATCATAACATTTTTTTGAGCACTTCCGCATAGCAGTGAAAATGATTAAACATGAGAGAAAAGGGCATAAAAAAGCACCCATGATGGATGCTTTTTTATTATCTTTTTTTAAGCCGTTGGCTTACCGGTATGTACCGTATGGATCAGATCGGACAGGTCATAACCCAGCGATTCAGCATAGGCCAGATATTCCTGTTTGGTCGTTTCATCCAGTGTCGGCTTACGATGCAGGAGCCATAAATATTTCATGTTTGGCTCACCGACCAAGGCGGTCTCATACTTGTCATCCAGTTTGAGAATCCAGTAATCCCCTTTGGTAAAAGGTACCCAGTGCAAACCTTCAGGCAAGAAACTGACTTTCAGTTTGCCATGTTCTGCATCAACAATAGTGGCTTCCCCAATAGATTCATCGAGTTTGCCCGCACCATCTAGACAACGGTTCTGGACGCGGACTGTGCCATTTTCATTCAGGCTGTAGGCTGCGGAAATATCAGTACTGTCTTCAGGTTGGTGTTTCATAGGCAGACGGGCAATTTCGTACCAGATCCCTAAATATTGTTCTAAATTGAAATTTGAAATAGTCTTTACATCATGACTCATATTTTTCTTCCTCATCATCTCAATTTAAATTTACTAAATCAGTCTAATACGAGAGTTGTTAGCCAGAATGATGTAATCCCGTAGTGAAATGTTGACTTTATTATCGTGAGTAAAATTACAGATTTAGTCAGAAAGGCGCTCAAATATTGATTTAGAAATAGTCTGAGCAGAATTGCTAATTAATTTGAAAAGTAGTGAATTTATAACTTTTTTGTGAAAATTGTAAATTTTATAAATCTAAAAGAAATAACAAGTTAAGTAAAATTAAATAAATGCGGAAAAATATATTTACATTTTTAACGTGAAAAGTAACATTTAACCGTCTAGTATTCACCGCGTGTTGAAGATTTGAAAGCCAAACTTACAGGCGAGGAGTACTTGGTCCAATATGATTTATGATCATCAAGTGAATATGAGCGAAGTGCATGCTCCTGTTCAAGCGAACGTCATAATTCGTTCCCAATCGGGACAAAATTCCAAACGTCAGCCTCAGCGCTATACCTCTGCGTCAGCTCGTAACAAAAACTCTGAATCTCGCAAGACTTTCGGTGCAATGAACGGCCAGCGTTTCGATATTGAAAAATTCACCAGCTACCTGCAAGGCATTACCCGCAGTACCAGTACACAGAAATGTGCACGCAGTATTCGCGTCGGATTGCAGTCTTCAGGCGCAAAAATTATGAATCATCCTGTTGCCGCAGCTGACTGGGGTAACACCCTGCAGCAATTGGGCTATCGAAAAATCAACCTGTCTTTTGACCGTCCGAAAAAAGGTGATATCTATATTATCGACCGGACTTCACAGCATCAGTATGGTCATATTGCAGCGTATTCTGGTTCAGCCTGGGTTTCTGATTTTAAACAGAATGGCTATGCGGTCTATCGTAATTCCAATGTGAAATATACGTATTACCGTCTGGATTCCTATCTTTAAATCCGACGCTGAAAATTTCAGAACTTAAAAATGAAAGTCGCGAAATGGTTCAATCCTCGAAGCGTTTCGCACGTTGATTATAAATCGACACGATAAACAGTCCAATCGCCACAAAGCCTAAGCATTGTAGACCTAGCGCTACAGTTTCTCCGATCTCACCTGTTTTGGGTAAATAACCGATCAGGCTAATTACTGCCACAATCGGAATCGCCATCGTTAAAGCACGAAAACCTTCAGCATAAGGATTTTCAGGAGAAAGCTTTAATCTGAATTCACGCAAGACGTGCATCAGCATTCCAATCGCCAGACTGATTCCAACAAATATCGAACCCAGTTTCGTTACAGTCGATGCTATGTAAATTACGATACATACCGCAATAATAATGATGAGCTTG
Organism: Acinetobacter sp. TW_SC_4; assembly: GCF_054861205.1. Lineage (NCBI taxonomy): Bacteria > Pseudomonadati > Pseudomonadota > Gammaproteobacteria > Moraxellales > Moraxellaceae > Acinetobacter > Acinetobacter sp. TW_SC_4. The sequence goes on along the minus strand of NZ_CM142174.1, from coordinate 2,755,021 downwards.
AGCTGACGATTGCAGTGTTCGGAATACCAGAATTCAAGCATGTGGTGAACCTGAATCCGGCTTGTTCTGATTAAGCAAAGACAGAGGCGAAAACAGGCAGATTGCCAAAGCCATAAAGGCAATTCCCTGAGCGCCTGGCAGCAAGATTTCACCCTGTTTCATGTTCATAAAAATCAGGCTGATTAATAAGGCAATCGGAATCCAGGTCAGGACACGATAGAACGGGCCAGTCGGATTTTTTGCTGCGAAATGAATTTTACAGTAACGACAAATCAGGAAAATAATTCCGGTACCGGCAAACATCAGGATGGCATCTAAAGGCAAAGGTTCCATCCAGTACAGACCTACGGCAATTGCAGCAATCACAACAAAGAACAGCAGTTTTTTTAGGATTGACACCTGCGGATTGAACCAGAACTCAAGCATGATGATGTATGAACAGAAAAGATAAAAAGCACTTTAGCATATTTTAAATATAAAAAAGCGAGGCAGAGGCCTCGCAATATTTATAAAAATTATACGTTATTTTTCTGTGGACCCCAGTCATAAACTTTCTTCTGATAGGCGTACCATAGCATCCACAGACCAATCAGGATCATTGGCAGGCTCAGGAATTGTCCTTTACTCATCCAGCCAATAAAGAGCTGACCATTATCCGGTTCACGGAAGAACTCGACGATAAAACGGGCCAGACCATAGCCGGTCAGGAATACCGCAGAAACCGCCATACGTGGACGTGGATTGCTACTGAACCACCACAGTACAATAAACAGAATCAGGCCTTCACAGAGCGCCTGATACAGTTGTGAGGGATGACGTACCAGTTGTAATGGATCAGTTGGGAAAATCATGCCCAAGGCAAAGTTTGGATCAGTCACTTGACGGCCATAGAGTTCACCACCAATAAAGTTACCGATCCGGCCAAACATCAGACCTGTCGGAACGCAGGGTGCAATAAAGTCTAGCGTCTGGAACCAGGCCATTTTGTATTTCTTGCACCACCATAACATTGCCAGGATTACGCCGAGGAAACCGCCGTGGAAACTCATGCCACCGGTCCAGATCTGGAACAGCCAGAGTGGGTTTTCCAAAAACTGAGAAAAACCGTAGAATAAAACATAACCAACCCGGCCGCCGATGATCACACCTAGCGCCCCAAAGAAAATCAGATCCGAGACCATATCTGGTGTCCAGCCGCGTTGTTTAGAGCGATAAGTCGCCAGTCCCCAGGCAAATAAAAAAGCCAAGAGATACATCAGTCCATACCAGTGGACTTGCAAAGGTCCGAGCGAAATTGCAACGGGATCTATGTTTGGATAGGTGAGCATTCCTGTTCCTTGTGATTCTGTTTTGCACAGATTTTAGCTGAAAGCGAAGAAAAATGTTGTACATTCAATGTGTAAAGATCGAGAGCATCAATTATGTGTATTGTGGCACTGGCTTGGCGGGTTCTGGATGAAACGCCATTATGTCTGATTTCAAATCGTGATGAGTTCTATCAACGTCCAACCCAGGCATTACATGAATGGGAGAACAGTCCGATTATTGCCGGGCAGGATCTTCAGTCTGGTGGTACCTGGATGGGTATAACGGTTTCAGGACGATGGGCAGTGATTACCAATTTCAGAGATGGTAATGACAAGAATAACTACCCAACTTCACGTGGACATATCATTCAGCATTTTCTGGAATCCGAATTGACACCTATCCGGTTTGCTCAAGAACTGGAAAAATGTCAATGTGATTATGCGGGCTTTAACCTGTTTGTCGGCGATCGAGAGCAGGCAGTCTATATGAGTAACCGTGGTGAGGCACCACAAGTACTAGCACATGGCGTGTATGTAGTGTCCAATGGCTTGCTCACGGAACATTGGGAAAAGACTCGACACCTGCGCAAGCGTTTTACCCAGGAATTTCTGCCCATGCTGCAGTATCCAAATATGCCTGAATCTGATCTTTATTATGCCGTTTGGGATATTCTGGAAGATGAACGCAAGATCATTCCGGAGTTGTTGCCGAAGACCGGGATTTCACATGAACTGGAACAGTTGTTGTCTTCAACCTTTATTCAAAGTCCGGCTTATGGCACGCGCTGTTCCAATTTCCTGAGAATGAAAACCGATGAGTGGCAGTGGCTGGAAAAATCCCAGCAGGGTGAAACAGCAGGACAGATCGTTGAACAAGTTATTCCGATTATTAGCTAAATAACAGTATTGGTGATGATATTTATAAAAAGATCAGTTTAAACAGTGAACTCTGAAAACAGATAGGTATGCTAGGATAAAGCCCATCTATCTACGCATTTTCAGCTTTCCTATGGCATTGCTCCTTCCGCTTATTTCATTTCTGATTGGATTCTGGGGCGTTCATTATTTAAAGTCGATCCGTCCATTCATGGCGGCCTTGCTGGCACGTCTTTTGATTCCCTTGATTGTCATTTACAACATGGTGTTTTATAAGCCGGGCAGTTTGTGGCTGATCGGTTTTAGTATCTTTAGCTCACTGTTTCTATTTGGCCTGTTCTTTCTTTTCTCCAAAGATAAATTGCGGGCATTATGTTTTAGTTATTTAAATGGGGTCTGGCTTGGCTTTCCTTTTGCCTTAGCTGTATTTGGTCCGGATGCCTTAAATACTATTGTTGCTCTTTATATTGGTGGTTCCTTATTTGGCAATGTCAGTGCAGTAGTGGCAGTCAGTGCTGAAAAACAGGCTCCCCAATTCATTATTAAAAATATGCTGAAATCCCCGCCAGTGATTGCGCTTTCTATTGCAGCGATTCTGTCCTTCTGGGATTTTAGTGCCTATGAAGCGCATCCGCTGATTCAATGGGGCTATGCAGCCAACAAGCTTCTAGTGACTTTTGCCGGTATGTGTATTCTGGGAATGTGGCTGAGTAAAGTCAGGATTCAACTGAGTGATTTAAAACGTAGTTTGATCTTGATCAGCGGTCGTTTTGTGCTGGCTCTAGGTCTGGCGGCAGGGGCTTATTTCTTGTTACCGATTCCACATCAAGCCCTGATTTATGCTGTGATGATGATGTATTTCCTGCTTCCACCCGCCGCGAATATTGTGGCACTGGAGACCCATTATCAGGGCACAGGTTATTCAGCCAAATATATCGCTTCAGGAACGATTGCGAGTTCAATTTTGATTGGAGTATATGGGGTGGTGGTGCATATGTTGGTACCGGGTTTATAAATTTAAAAGTTCTCTCTCCCTCTGGGAGAGAGTTAGAGAGAGGGTATAAAGTTTTTGAAAGTCCTTCCTTTATTAGGGAAGGGATTGAGGAGGATTAAGTTCTTTGTAGAAATGAATGAGAATAAAAAGTAAGGGGTGAGATGGAAGAATCCCTCCCAACCTCCCTTTGAAAAAGGGAGGGCTCCTTCTCCCCAAGGGTGAGGGAATGACCTCTAACTCCCTCCTAAAAGGAGGGAGGACTCCTTTTAGGAATTAGATTTATTTTTCCAAACTCGCCTTAAACAGTTTCATCGCCTGACCACGATGGCTAATTTTATTTTTTTCTTCTTTGCTCAGTTCCGCACTAGAAGTTCCTAGTTCTGGTAACCAGAATAATGGATCATAACCAAAACCATTTTCACCGCGTGGTGCTTCCAGAATTTCACCTTTCCAGATGCCCTGGAAAATTTGTGGCAGTGGATCTTCAGCATGCTGGACTAAGGCCAGTACACACACAAACATACCTTCAATCGCTTCACCATCTTTGCGTAACGGTTTTAGTCTGTTTAAAAGCTTTTCATTATTGGCTGCATCATTGCCATGTTCACCGGCAAAACGGGCTGAATAAATTCCTGGCATACCACCGAGTACGGGCACACAAATTCCTGAGTCATCGGCAATGGCTGGTTTACCCGAAATTTTGGACGCATGACGCGCCTTGATAATGGCATTTTCTACGAAGCTTAAACCGTCTTCAATCGCATCTCCGATATTTAGCTTGCCTTGAGGAATCACTTCAACCGGTAGTTTAAGCTCGGCAAACATCTTTTCGAATTCTGCAATTTTGCCTTTGTTATTACTTGCTAATACCAGTGTGCCTTGGGATAACCAGTCAGTTGAAGTCATGTTGAATCTCGTTGTTGAACTTTAAGGGAGGGACTATTTTAACCTTGCTTGCCAATTTACGTGAAATAAACCGGTAATAAAAAAGCACCCGAAGGTGCTTTTAATTTTATCTATTTCTAAAACCTTGAGCCTTCATACAGTTATTAACCATATCTTCTCTATCCATTGCATCAATTTTGGCTAAGCCTAAATCATATTTACATTTTGCGAGAGCATTATCTGCTTCATATCTAGTTATGCCAGGCTTATTCCAAGTGTTGTAAGAAGTTGTTGAGACTGTACATGCGACTAATGGAAAAAATAACAGCAATGATGCATATCCCTTAAATTTTTTCATGTAAATTCCCTTTATAGGCTTTAGAAATAGTTTATTATTTTTAATATGTTACAGTTTTTTTAAAGTATAAAAAAAGCACCCGAAGGTGCTCTTTAAAAATTTTAGCTTATTGTGCCTGAATCCATTTGTCTGCACGGTCACGTGCCTGACGGATCTGTTCTTGGGTTAAGTTAGCTGCCAATGCAGTTTTCTTACCTTCAGATAAAGTAATCACTTTATTGTCCAGCATGCCATCGCGGGTAGAGAGTTCATACCACTGGTAAGCACCCATGTAGTTTTTCTTCTTTTCTTCCATCATGGCCAGATTGAAGCTGGCACGGTTATCACCACGGCTAGCTGCTTTTTCGAAGTACTGGCGAGCCAGTGTTTCATCTTTTTTGGTACCAATACCATCTGCCAGCATACGGCCAACATTCAGTTGAGCCACTGCCAGACCTTGGTCGGCAGCAGCTTTGTACCATGCAAAGGCCTGACGTTCATCTTTCTGGACGTCTTTGCCATATTGATATTTGGTTGCTAAATAAAATTGTGCACCAGGCTGACCCGCTTTAGCTGCTTTAGTCAGACTATGAATGTCCATTACTGAATATTGCGCTGCTTGGCTGGCCACAGAAGGCGTTGGTGCAACGTAATCGGCATGGGCCTGCATGCCAAAAAGTCCAGCCAGTAGCGTCGTACTTAATAATAATTTTTTCATAGAGCGCTCACTCGATAAATTGCGACTTCACCAAACAGATTTGGGAGATGTTTGCTAAGCAAACTATCTTCTTGATTCCCATTCACAGCGAGTCGATTAATAATTTTTATGTTGTTTTCCGCGCATAATGCTTCAAAGTCACGGAAAGTACATAGGTGAATGTTCGGGGTGTTATACCACATATAGGGTAAGGCTTCCGAAACCGGCATTTTCCCTTTTAATGCCAAGAAAGAACGAGTCTTCCAGTGCGCAAAGTTTGGAAAGGTAATAATGGCCTGTTTCCCTACACGCACCATGTCACGCAATAATACGTCTGGTGCATCTACAGCTTGCAAAGCCTGTGCCATCACCACATAGTCAAAAGACTGGTCAGCAAAACGGCTTAAACCGAGGTTTAAGTCCTGCTGGATGATATTTAACCCGCGACTGATCGCAATTGCAATCTTTTCTTGATCAATTTCTAATCCATATGCACGAATATTGTGCTTTTTGCTCATATGGGCCAGCAGTTCGCCATCACCACAACCGAGGTCGAGGATACGTGAACCGGGCTTGATCCATTTTTCAGCAAGTTGTTGGTCAATACGCATTACACAGCCTCCTTCGGTGTTGATCGCAGATGTTCTTCACCGCCCAGGAAGGCGCGCAAGGATTTTACATACAGAGGAATCGGGAACAGGAAGGAGTCATGGCCTTGCTCAGCATCAATATCCAGATAGCTGACAGGCTTATTATTGGTAATTAAGGCGTCTACGATTTCAACAGAACGTGAAGGTGAGAACCGCCAGTCTGTGGTAAATGAAACCACCAGGAACTTACATTTGGTTTGCGCCATCGCTTTGACCAGTGACTGCTGATATTCACGTGAAGGATCAAAGTAGTCTAGTGCTTTGGTCATGATCAGATAAGTATTGGCATCAAAGTTACGGCTAAACTGTTCACCCTGATAACGCAGGTAGCTTTCGACCTGGAATTCCACATCGAAGCCATACATGAATTTGCCAGATTTTAAATCACGGCCAAATTTCTGCTTCATGGCTTCCTCAGACAGATAGGTAATATGACCGACCATCCGTGCCAGAATCAGGCCTCGTTTTGGATAGCTGTCATTTTCTAGATAACGGCCATGATGGAAGTCCGGATCAGACAGAATCGACTGACGCGCGACTTCGTTAAAGGCAATATTTTGTGCAGACAGTTTCGGTGCACTGGCAATAATCACGCATTTTTGCAGACGGTCCGGATAATCTACCGACCATTGCAAGGCCTGCATGCCCCCGAGTGAGCCGCCAATGATGGAATACCACACATCAATCCCCAGACGGTCAGACAGCATCGCCTGAGTTTTCACCCAGTCACGCACAGTGACTAGCGGAAAGTCTGGACCATATGGGCGGTTATCATTTTCGGGATTAGGAGAGGTAGGACCAGTAGAACCATTACAACCGCCGATATTATTCAGCGCCACCACAAAGAATTTATTGGTATCGATTGCCTTACCCGGGCCAATACAGGCATCCCACCAGCCTGGTTTTTTATCATCTTCATGATGATAACCTGCAGCATGATGATGGCCAGACAGGGCATGGCAGATCAAAATGGCATTGGACTTATCGGCATTCAGTTCGCCATAAGTTTCTACCATCAGTTCAAAACGTGGGAGGATGCGACCGCATTCAAGCTCTAACGGCTGTTCGAATTGGAACTTTTGTGGGACAACAAGGCCCACTGAGTCAGCTGGAAAAGACACGGGAATGATTCGCCTTAAATCTTTAGTATGAATAAATAAAAGGATACCATTTGCAGGTATCCTTCTAAAGTCTTTTTACTGCTATGAATTATCGCTAATTCAAATACCGGGTTTAGACGGCAGCAGCAATCACCTGTTCAGTGCTTAACACATCCTGGTCGATCAGGCGGTTGGTACATGCAATAATCGCTTCAATTGAAGAGGTCACAATGTTATCGTGGACACCAGCACCAAAGGCGGATTTACCGGTACCTTTCACTTGAAGTTCAACCAATGCCAATGCTTTGGCATGTGCACCTGAGCTGATGCTACGTTCTTCATAGTTCAAGACGTCAATTGGCAATTGTAATGCATCCAAAATCGCAGAGATTGGACCGTTACCTTCACCACGTAAGCGCTGAGTTTCACCATTGACTTCAACATCTAGCTCAATCACCTGGTTGCCATTTTCATCTGACAATTTATAGTTCTTGGCAGCGTAATGTGCATCTTTAGCATCAACATACGTGTCTTTAAACAATGTCCAGATCGCTTGTGCTGAAATCTCAGTACCATCTTCATCGGTTTTTTGCTGTACGATTTGCGAGAATTCGATCTGTAAACGACGTGGTAAAGTCACGTTATAGTTCGATTCTAACAAGTAAGCGATACCACCTTTACCTGACTGTGAGTTCACGCGAATCACGGCGTCATAGTCACGGCCCAGGTCTTTCGGATCGATTGGCAAGTACGGCATATCCCAGATTTCTTCGTTTTTCTGGAATTCAAAACCTTTTTTGATTGCATCCTGGTGTGAACCAGAGAATGCAGTGAAGACCAAGTCACCCGCATATGGATGACGTGGGTGGACTGGCAAGCCAGTACATTCTTCAACAGTCGCAATGATTTCGTTGATGTTTGAGAAATCCAAGTTTGGTGCAACACCCTGGGTGTACATGTTTAAGGCAATTGCTGCCACGTCCACGTTACCGGTACGCTCACCATTACCGAATACACAACCTTCGACACGGTCAGCACCGGCCATGATCGCCAATTCAGACGCTGCGATCCCACAGCCACGGTCATTGTGACAGTGAACTGAAATGATCACGCCGTCACGACGCTCGATGTTACGGTGCATCCATTCCACTTGGTCGGCATACACGTTTGGTGTAGAGACTTCGACAGTGGCTGGCAAGTTCAAGATCACTTTGTTTTCTGGAGATGCTTCCCAGATTTCAGTCACAGCGTCGCAAACGTCTTTCGCCACTTCCAATTCAGTTGCAGAGAAACATTCAGGGCTGTACTGGAAAACAAATTCAGTTTCAGGCTGTTTTGCTGCGTATTCTTTCACTTTTTGCGCTGCATTAATCGCTAACTGTTTTGCACCTTCAACATCTACGTTCAACACTTTTTGACGGAAGGTTGGAGAGTTAGAGTTGTAGATATGCACGATTGCGCGTTTCGCACCTTGTAAAGATTCAAAAGTACGTGCGATCAAATGGTCACGTGCCTGAACCAGTACTTCAATGTAAACATCAGCCGGAATATGACCTTCTTCAATCAATTTACGGGTGAAGTCGAAATCAATTTGAGATGCAGAAGGGAAGCCGATTTCAATATGTTTGAAACCGATTTTTACCAACATCTGGAACATTTTGAACTTCTGCTCGATGTTCATTGGCTCGAAGATCGCCTGGTTACCATCACGCAGGTCAGTACTCATCCAGATTGGCGCTTTAGTGATTTCATTGTTCGGCCATTGACGGTCTGGTAAGTCCACACGTTGATACATGCGACGGTATTTTTTACTTGGATCAGCCAACATCATGAGAGAGCTCCTTAGGTAGCCTGGCAAATTCGCTTGGTGCAGCAGTTGCTCGGTCTACAGTATAGATTTTGTCTATATATTCGTTTACAGGCAGGTGTGGGTAAATAAGATCAATCCTGTATTTTTTAAAGTCTTGATCATCAGGATCGACCAGACACCTGCATGGTGAACCTATAAGATTAATTTTAGTCCAGAAAACGTGAAAAGTTTTTGCTTTTTCTATGGATTTTAGTCGTATGTTAATAAAGATTTTCTTATAAACTTTAAGAATTGAAAAATATTTTCACTTATTCTAAATATTGTATTTTATATTTTCTTAATTTGGACATAATGCGTTATTTATTACGTTCAATTGTGCCACAACTCAGTATATTTTGATAAACAATAGATCCAGTTGTTTATAAAGATCATTGAAGACAGAGCCTCTTTTAAAGTTCAGCCCATTTACGCATTAAATTATGATACAGGTTGGTCAGTTTCATAACTTCTGAATGCTGATCACCCAGCTGCACTCTCAAGTTTTGAATACTCTGATCCAGATTAAACAACATATGCCGCTCTGCATCATCCCTGATCATGCTTTGTACCCAAAAAAATGAAGCAATTCGACAACCGGAAGTGATTGGCGTAACTTCATGCAGGCTGGTGGATGGATAAAGAATCATATCGCCGGCAGGCAATTTTACTTCGTGATAACCGTAAGTGTCTTCGACTACCAGTTCACCACCGACATATTCGTCCGGCTCGCTTAAAAAAACCGTACAGGATAAATCCGTTCTGAGGCGTTCACTGCTGCCGCGAATACGACGAATTGAATTGTCGACATGAAAGCCGAAAGATTCATTATTTTCATAGCGGTTAAAAAGTGGGGGAATAATATCCAGTGGAATCGCCGCCGATAAAAACAGAGCATGCTGTCCCAGCGATTCCAGAATAATATTGCTGAGATGATGAGTGAGTGAATGATCTTCAGGTAATTGCTGATTCTGTTTCACGGTGGCAGAGAGCGTACCCGCGGTAACCTTGCCATTGACCCACTCAATCTTATTCATCTCCTCACGGAAATATTGCACCTGTTCTTTGCTCAGTACATTTGGAATATGATGCAGCACGAGAAACCCCTGAATAATCGTCTTTTAAAAATAACATAGCCCCCATCAGGAGGCTATGCGGTTGCATTGAATTAATATTTAAAGTTGACTGCTAACACTGCACTACGTCCTTCTGCTTCAGTAGCATAGTGAGAAGCATAGGCTTTAGTGAAGTAACGTTTGTCAGAAAGGTTATTTACATTCAACTGTAAATCCACATTTTTGTTAACGTTATAACGCGCCATAGCATCGTAGCGTACATAAGATGGAGCCCATTTGATGTTTGCAACATCACCATAAACTTTGTCTGAATATACTGCACCACCACCCAAAGTTAATTGCGGCAATATCTTATAGGTAGTCCATAATGTTGCTGCTTGTTTAGGTACATTAGGCATTTGGTTGCCATTATAAATGGCATTATCTGTACAAGTTGCTGTTGAACCTGAACCACGGCATGATTTACCATTTTTTGTTAATTCACTATTAAGATAAGTATAACCTGCCGAAATATCCCATTTATCGGTAATTTGACCATTTAATCCTAATTCAACACCATCAACTTTACTTTCACCTACATTCGCATAAGTTGTTGGGTCAAGTTGTACACGAGTATTTTGTTTTTCAGTACGGAAGATCGCTGCTGTTAAATTCAAACGATCATTTAACAAGTCCCACTTAGTACCTAACTCGTAAGTTTGTGCTTCTTCAGGATCGATCATTTGGTTATTAGCATTTATGGTTTCGCTGTTATCTCCCCAACCAGCATTTAAGCCAACAGGACTGGCAGAGGTAGCATAACTTGCATAAATTGAACCATTTTCAACAGGTTTAAAGGTTATACCTGATTGATATGTAAAGAAGTCTGAATCATTGTTAGCTGTATATGCAGCAGCTGAAGATGTAGCACGAAAGTTTTGTGCAGCTTCAAACTTGTCCCAGCGCACACCAAGATCAAGTAACCATTGTGGTGTGATTTCAATACTATCTAATAAATATACAGAAGTGCTTTCAACCGTGGCATCAAAGTCTTGGCGGGCTTCTAGACGATCTAAAAATGGTTTTTGAGTTGGATTGTTTAGAGAAGTACACCAATTGCTTGAAAGGTCTTTACAGTCGCTGTAAAACCCAGTTGAGGAAACTTTGCCATCTTTACTGTTAATGATGTTATAACCACCTTTGTCAGTTTCTTGCTTGCTGTATTCAGCACCAACATTAAAGCTATGATTAATGGCACCTGTAGCAAATTTACCTATCAATGCTAATTGATTTGTAAAGGTATCGCTATCTGTGATGGCAGAGTTTTGACGATGCCATACTTGGCCATTAGCTACATTGCCTTTAGAATCATCAGGGTTTGTCCAGACATAATCATTTTTAGATTTGCTGTACATTGCAGTGTTTGTAACGGTTAGATTGTCAGTTAAATCATGTTCTAACTTGATTGTCCCTGCTTGGTTCTCTTGTTTTTGGAAGTCACGATCTTTCCAACCATAATAAACGCCTTGTTTTACTTCCGCAGGTTTACCTTGTGGTTTACCTAAACCAGCATCCCAATATGGTATACCTGAATCGGGAGTATCATCCGATTTTAAATAGTAATAACTTAAAGTTGCACGAGTAGGGGTGTCTAAGCCGAAAGTAATACTAGGGGCAATACCAGCACGTTTATATTCAGCACCATCAGATTGACCTGCTTTCTCATTCATGTGGCCCATAACGGCAACACGTGTAGCAATCCCATTGCCAAAATCTTTGTTGCCATCAAGCGTCACACGTGCGTAAGCATCTGTACCGCCAGCAACAGTACCTTCTAAAAAGTCACCTTTTTTGGCCACTTTAGAAATCATGTTGATGCTACCGCCAACAGTACCTGCACCACCCATAGCAGAAGCAGAACCTTTGGTGACTTCAACTTGTTCTATGGCAAACATTTCACGGTTTTGTGAGGTTGAATTACGAATACCATCTAAATACATTGAGCTTTCAGAGCTATAGCCACGGATAAATGGACGGTCGCCATTCGGGTTGCCGCCTTCACCCGCACCCAAGGTAATACCCGGTACAGTACGTAAAGCATCAGAAAGTGTAGTGACTTGAGTGTCTTCAATCAGTTGTTTAGAAATGACTGATACAGATTTAGGTGTATCCAGTAAGGGTGCAACAAATTTCTTATTTGCGGAATTATCTACTTTTAAACTTGGTGTCTGTTCAGCTTTAACTTCTTGATGAATAGTTTCGAGCTTGACCACATTTTCATCAGCCACAGCATTTACAGTTACGATCGAGAGGGAAGAGGCAATCGCCGATGAAACGAGTTTTTTACGTGATTTGATAAACGACATGTGGGAACCCGAAAAAAGCATAAAATTTATGTATGCGAATAATAATAATTCTTATTTAAATTAAGAATTACTTTTAGATAGGAAATGACGATTTTAAAAATTATATTAATTGCCTTTAGCGATGTTATGGTGTATCAAAATGTTTCTAAGTTAATGTATTTAAACTAAATCTGATTAATAGATTATTATCTTTACTTTTATTGAGATTATTAGAGTTTAAAAAAATTGAAGAAAAGATAAAGAAAAGTTTACTAAAAGCACTATAAAAATCCATAAATGCAGATTAAAGAGATGATCTGTCCAGTTTCAGTAATCAATATATCTATTCTTATTTGAGGGAAGGGATATTTAATCAAAGAAAAATGAATTTGACTGAATAAATTTGATTATTACAGCATTAATAAAGACGATTCAAGTATTGTGTTTTGTATATCTGCAAATGTTGTCATATAATGTGGCACATTTTTATAAACCTGTTATTACCAAATATATAGAGGAAGCCATGCAAGTAACTTCTGAAGCGGTTTCGGGCGTTGCCCGTCGTTTAAATGTTTCTGTACCGACGAGCCGTATTAATGAGCAATTTGAAGCTCGTTTAAAACGCACTGCTAAAACTGCGAAGATCAACGGCTTCCGTCCAGGTAAAGTACCTGTAAACGTAGTTCGTCGTGAATACGGCGCTGGTATCTACCAAGAAGTTGTCAACGACATCATTCGTGACACAGTTTTCGAAGCAATCCAACAAGAAAAAATCAACGCTGTTGGTATGCCAAACATCGAAAAAACTGAAATGAAAGACGACGCTTTAGTTTATGAAGCGACTGTTGAAGTTTATCCAGAAGTTGAAGTGAAATTCGAAGGTCTGGAAGTTGAACGTAAAGCGTCCGAAGTAAATGACAAAGACGTTGAGAAGATGATTGAAAATCTTCAAAAACAACGCGCTTCTTGGGCTGAAACTAAAGGCATGGCTAAAAAAGACATGCAAGTAACTTTCGACTTCGAAGGTACTGTTGATGGCGAAAAATTTGAAGGCGGCGCTGCGCAAGACTTTAAACTTGTTTTAGGTTCTGGTCGTATGATCCCTGGCTTCGAAGATGGCATCATCGGTATGAAGAAAGGCGAAGAGAAAGTGATCGATGTTACTTTCCCTGAAGATTACCAAGCTGAAAACCTTGCTGGTAAACAAGCTCAATTCAAAATCAATGTAAAACTTGTTGAAAAACAAAAACTTCCAGAAATTGATGCTGAATTCCTGAAAATCTTCGGTATTTGTGAAGAAGATGGCGTTGAAAAACTGAAAGCTGACGTTCGTAAAAACATGGAACGTGAAGTGAAAAACGGCCTGCGTAACCAGGTTAAAGGCGCAACTTTCGATGCACTTGTAGCTGCAAACGAAGTTGAACTTCCATCTGCAATGGTTGCTCAAGAAATTGACCGTCAACGTCAACAAATGATCCAGCAGTTCACTCAACAGTTCGGTGCTCAAGGCGCGAAAGCATTTGATTCAAGCATGCTTCCAGATGACCTGTTCAAAGAACAAGCTGAGAAATCAGTTAAACTTGGCGTATTGGTAAGCCGCATTCTTGCTGATGCGAAAATTGAAGTAGATCAAGCGCGCGTTGAAGCTTATATCGAAGATATGGCTTCTTCTTACGAAGATCCAAATGAAGTGATCGAATACTTCAAAAATGACAAGCAACAACGTGCTCAAATCGAAGCAGTTGTACTTGAAGACCAAGTTGTTGATCACATCCTAGCATCTGCTAAAGTGACTGATGCGACTGTAAGCTATGAAGACTTATTGAAAGAGCAACAAGCTCGTCAACAAGGCTAATTCAAGCTTTCCCTAAAAAGGCGCTTCGTGCGCCTTTTTTCATATTAGTAATTTCTTGACATATCTGATTTTCACAAAACTAATGCAAAAAATATGATGGAATTATTCGCGATTATTTTGCAATTTCATTGATTATCCCTCATATTGTGATTATGGATTAAGTCACAAAAATTTAGGAATAAATAAACCTATGTATGTTCCAACGATTGAAAACGCTTTAGTGCCAATGGTGGTAGAACAATCCTCTCGTGGTGAGCGTTCTTTTGATATTTATTCACGCCTTTTACGTGAGCGGGTAATTTTTCTGACAGGTGAAGTTGAAGACAATATGGCCAACCTGATCGTTGCGCAAATGTTGTTTTTAGAAGCTGAGAACCCAGATAAAGATATTCATTTATATATCAACTCACCGGGTGGTTCGGTGACTGCTGGCATGGCGATCTACGATACCATGCAGTTTATTAAACCGGATGTTGTGACTTATTGTATGGGTCAGGCAGCATCAATGGGCGCATTCCTGCTCAATGCAGGAACTAAAGGCAAACGTTACTGCCTTGAAAATGCACGTGTCATGATTCACCAGCCTTTGGGTGGTTTCAAAGGCCAGGCATCAGATATTGAAATTCACGCACGTGAAATTCTGTTCATTAAAGAACGTTTAAACCGTTTAATGGCTGAACATAGCGGTCAGGACTATGAAAAAGTGGCACGCGATACAGACCGTGACAACTTCATGACTGCTCAGCAAGCGAAAGAATACGGTCTTGTGGATGAAGTTCTAACGAAACGTCCATAAGTTTTAGAGATTGAGATATTGGAGTAAATATGTCCGAACATCCTCAAGGACAAAAGCATTGTTCATTTTGCGGTAAAACGCAGTCTGAAGTCGGAAAGCTGATTGCAGGCGAGGACGCATACATTTGTAATGAATGTGTGGACGTATGCTTAGATTTGGTTCAAACCAGTCAACAGGTCGAAACCAATGACTGGGCGAACCGTCCTTTACCGAAACCGCATGAAATCCGTGCGGCGCTCGATCAATATGTGATTGGTCAGGACGTAGCGAAAAAGACATTATCTGTGGCCGTATACAACCATTACAAACGTCTGAAAGTACAGACCAATGGTAAGAAAGCAGATGATTCCGTTGAAATTGCCAAAAGTAATATCCTGCTGGTGGGTCCGACCGGTTCAGGTAAAACCTTGCTGGCACAAACCCTTGCCCGTCTTCTGGACGTTCCATTTGCCATGGCAGATGCAACAACCCTAACTGAAGCGGGTTATGTGGGTGAAGATGTTGAAAACATTGTACAAAAGCTTTTGCAAAAAGCTGATTACGATGTCGAAAAAGCGCAAAAGGGCATTATCTATATCGATGAAATCGATAAGATTACCCGTAAATCTGAAAACCCATCCATTACACGTGATGTATCAGGTGAAGGCGTACAGCAAGCCTTGCTGAAAATGATCGAAGGTACGGTTGCTTCAATTCCACCACAAGGTGGTCGTAAGCATCCGCAGCAGGAATTCATTCAGATTGATACCTCGAATATCCTGTTCATCTGTGGCGGTGCATTCTCAGGTCTTGAGAAAATCGTACAGCAGCGTCAGGAGAAAGGTGGTATTGGCTTTACTGCAGAAGTCCGTAATAAAGACGAAAGCAAAAAGCTGTCTGAATTGTTCCGTCAGGTCGAAGCGACTGACTTAGTGAAATTTGGTCTGATTCCAGAATTCATTGGTCGTTTACCCGTGATTGCGACTTTAGATGAGCTGGATGAAGAAGCTTTAATGCAGATTCTGACTGAGCCGAAGAATGCATTAACCCGTCAATATAAACATCTGTTTGAGATGGAAAATGTGGACTTAATCTTTGAAGATTCAGCACTACGTGCGGTTGCGAAAAAAGCATTGGAACATAATACAGGTGCGCGTGGCCTGCGCTCGATTCTGGAAAATTCATTGTTAGAAACCATGTATGACTTGCCGAGTCGTAGCGATGTAGGCACTGTGGTAGTCAATGAAGCAGTCATTAATGGTGAAGCTGCACCAGAATTTCTTGCTGAACGTCAACCACATGATGAACCAGAAACAGCGGTAAAAGTTGATTTAAAGGTGGTGAATAGCAAATCTGCTTGATTGCTATTCGTCAGAAACGTGTGAAAACCCCGTGTTTTCGCACGTTTTTTATTTCCAAAAGATAAAAGCAGATGCTAATCTCAACATCTAGGCGTGGACGCCGAAAGCTATAAAAATATATCGCAAAGTACTTACATACAAGAATAAAGACGCAGTGAGGGATAAGCATGCGTGGAGTCGCAATGGTGCTCATCGGCAGTTTGGCGCTGATGGGTTGTCACGGTAAAAAAGCCGTAGTTGAGCCTACACAGCCACTCAGCACTTTAAAAAATATTGATCTTGAAAAAAAACCGGGCTTCGTCGAACAGCATCGGGTGGGGATGTTTACGATTGGTGGCTGGGTCAACCAGAAACAGGGTAATCATTTTCAGGCAGTTAAACCTCAGCATGAGGATGCTGCAATCGTTTATTTATACCGCCCGGATTCCAAATGGAACCGTCAGGAAATTGTCGCTGCCAGCCTATTTATCAATCAGCATCGTATTCCGAGTTTATTGCATAATCATCATTACTGGATTGAGTTGCCTGCAGGTACTTATCGCTTGAGTACCAGTCGCCCTTTAGGTGCGTTGCACTTCCAAAAACCTAAGTATTTGGACTTTACAGTAGAAGCGGGTCAATCCTATTTTATTAAGTATGATGAAGAAAATTTAAGCACCCGTCGTAGTGTTCCGGGACCTCTGATGCTAATGCCAAGCAGTATGGGACTCAATGAAATTGCTTTTACCCAGTTAAAATCGGACAGTTTTAACTTTTTTGCACAGGATCAGGAAACTGGGAAAATCCGCAAGAAAGCCCAGAAAATTAAGGCGACTGAATATGATCCATCTACAGATGTACAGTTAACCACACCGTTTAAACTCTGGGATCCAAGAACCTGGTAATTAATTTTAAAATTCCAATAAAAAAGCACCCATTAAGGGTGCTTTTTTCATGCAGCTTAAATTAGCCTGCAGCAGCGTCAACTACTGGAATCTTGCCAATTTTCGCTTGCCAGATTTTTGGAGCAGTCGCGTGTACAGATGTACCATTTACGTCAACTGCAACAGAAACAGGCATATCTTTCACTACGAACTTGTAGATCGCTTCCATACCCAGATCAGCAAATGCAACCACTTCAGCTTCACGGATTGCTTTAGATACGAGGTATGCAGCACCACCAACCGCCATGAGGTAAGTTGCTTTGTTGTCTTTAATTGCTTCAACAGCAGCAGGACCACGGTCCGCTTTACCGATCATGCCGTAAAGACCAGTTGCTTCTAATACCTGACGAGTGAATTTATCCATACGAGTCGCAGTTGTTGGACCTGCAGGGCCTACAACTTCGTCACCTACTGGATCAACAGGGCCTACGTAGTAGATAAATTTGCCTTTCAGATCAACAGGAAGTTCTTCACCGTTGTTCAGCATGTCTACCATACGTTTGTGTGCAGCGTCACGGCCAGTATAGATCGTACCGTTAAGAAGTAATGTATCACCTGGTTTCCAAGAGTTCATTTCTTCTTGGGTAATGTTGTCTAGGTCAACACGTTTAGAAGATGAGGAATCCCAAGTGACTGATGGGTAGTCTTCAAGGCTTGGTGCTTGAATATGCGCAACACCTGAACCATCAAGCGTGAAATGTGCGTGACGGGTTGCAGCACAGTTCGGGATCATGCCGACTGGTTTGCCCGCAGCGTGACAAGGATAATCTTTGATCTTGATGTCTAGAACAGTGGTTAAACCGCCAAGACCTTGAGCACCAATGCCCAATGCGTTTACTTTCTCGAAGATTTCGATACGAAGTTCTTCAAGTTTGTTTTGTGGACCACGACGCAGCAATTCGTCCATGTTGATCTCTTCCATCAATGCTTCTTTTGCAAGCATCATGGCTTTTTCAGCAGTACCACCAATACCGATACCCAGCATACCAGGAGGACACCAGCCTGCACCCATAGTTGGAACAGTTTTCAGTACCCAATCTACGATTGAGTCAGACGGGTTCAACATTGCCAGTTTAGATTTATTTTCTGAACCGCCACCCTTAGCAGCAACAGTGATGTCTACTTTGTTACCTGGAACAAGTTTGTGATAGATCACAGCAGGCGTGTTGTCTTTGGTGTTCTTACGGCCAAAAGCAGGGTCAGCCAGTACAGATGCACGAAGCACGTTAGAGTTTTCAAGATAACCTTGACGTACACCTTCGTTGATCGCATCGTCCAGGCTCATGGTTAAATCAAATTTAACATCCATGCCCACTTCAACAAATACGTTGACGATACCAGTATCCTGGCAGATAGGGCGGTGGCCTTCTGCACACATGCGTGAGTTAATTAAGATTTGCGCGATCGCATCTTTCGCAGCTTTGTTCTCTTCACGGTCGTACGCACGGCTCATCGCTTGGATGAAGTCTTGTGGATGATAGTAAGAAATGAACTGAAGCGCATCTTTAACCGATGTGATCAAGTCATCTTGCTTGATAATAGTTGTCATACAAATATCTCTTGAGCGGGCTGTTAGCTAGCGGGCTAAATTATAAGACAAATGAATCTGGTTGTGGGCGTTTTGCAGGGACATTGGCCAAAAGTTTATAGTTTAAGCAATAAGGCATATTACTTTGGCTGAAAGATTGGTTAAAAATGACCGGTTTTTGTCATATTTACTGTCATATTTCAGCTTAAAGTTTATTTGAATATAATTAAATTTATTATAAATATATGATTTTTATTAATTAATTAAAATTATGGAAATTTCATCATTGTCATATAACTGTCATAAAACTTTTACATAATGCGCTTATCAAATGAATGATGAGTTTTCTTTATGACCCTGACTAGTGTATTGATGGTAATTGCTTTTAGTCTTTATATCGCTGCTACTTGGTTCTACGGCCAGAAAGAAGATCAAGCTTAAGCTTTATCTTCTTTTTTACATTTTAAGAGCTAAAAAATTAGCCTATCTTCAAATCTTCAAATCTTCAAATCTTCAAATCTTCAAATCTTCAAATCTTCAAATCTTCAAATCTTCAAATCTTCAAATCTTCAAATCTTCAAATCTTCAAATCTTCAAATCTTCAAATTACCTTAATAAAAAAAACAATATTTCAATCATCTTGGTCTTGCCACAACATGCCTGTGACACAGTTATTTTTCTTCATTACATTATTAACCTAGAAAAACCCAAAGCCTGAAAACCCTTACACACAGCCAATTTTTTAGGGCTTAAACTGAGGTCTCTCAACTTCTATAAATAGGGCAATTGTAATGAGTAACTTTAATACAAATGACATCAAAGAACATGCTTCAGTAATTGCTTCAGATGGTACTCAAGTTGGTAAAGTGGATCATTTAGAAGGTCAGGACAAGATTAAATTGACAAGAAGTGATGACGAGAATAATGAGCATCATCTGATTCCGATTAGCTGGGTAAGCGAAGTGAAAGATGACAGCGTGATCTTGAATAAAACAGCAGAAGATGTGCACAAAGAATGGACCACGGTATAAGTATGATCGTTGCCTGACTTATTCTGGTTTGGCTTAAATACTCAAACTGGATGTAAGTTTAAAATAGGCAAATCTGATCTGTTAAAGTGGTAAATGCCAGCCCGATCGGCTGGCATTTCTTTTGTGTCATCAATATTTTTATTTTAATTTTATTTACTCATAGCGCGGATTAAGAACCTGCATAATTTTTTGAGCTAGACAATCTGTAGATTATAGCTCCTTCAATGATTATTGAGAAAGTTTGTTAAATAGATCACTAAAAAACCACCCGATCTTTTGACCGGATGGTTGTGAGTGTTAAAGAAAATTAATTAGCTTGCTGATCTGCCTGAATCGCAGTTAAAGCAATGGTAAACACAATGTCATCGACCAGCGCACCACGTGACAGGTCATTCACCGGCTTGTTCAAACCCTGTAGCATCGGACCGACACTTACGACATTTGCCGCACGTTGTACTGCTTTATAAGTGGTGTTACCGGTATTTAGGTCAGGGAAGATAAACACATTGGCACGACCAGCCACTTGTGAGTCAGGTGCTTTCTGACGGCCCACACTTTCAACTGAAGCGGCATCGTATTGCAGTGGACCATCAATCAACAGATCAGGACGACGCTGTTTAGCAATCTCAGTCGCTTTCGCGACTTTTTCTACGTCTGCACCTGTGCCTGAAGTCCCGGTAGAGTAAGAAATCATAGCAATACGTGGATCAATGCCAAAGGCTTTTGCAGAGTCAGCAGACTGAATTGCAATTTCAGCCAGTTGTTCGGCATCCGGATCTGGATTAATCGCACAGTCACCATAGACATAGACTTCATCTGGCAGCAGCATAAAGAATACAGAAGAGACTAATGAATATTCAGGTGCTGTCTTGATCAACTGGAAAGCAGGACGAACGGTATTTGCTGTGGTATGTACTGCACCAGAAACCAGACCATCCACCTGATCAAGTGCCAGCATCATAGTACCGAGTACGACAGTATCCTGTAGCTGTTCACGTGCCTGCAATTCGTTGATTTTGCCTTTACGCAGTTCAACCATTTTTTCGACATAATTCTCGCGAATCAGGTCGGGATCAATAATTTCAAGATCGTGCGGTAAGTCAATATTACGTGCTTTGGCAACTTCAACCACTTCTTCCGGTTTTGCCAGCAAGATACAGTGCGCAATCCCGCGAGATTGACAGATCGCAGCCGCCTGAATGGTACGTGGCTCATCACCTTCCGGAAGCACAATACGTTTTTTCGCAGTAATCGACTTTTGTACTAGCTCATGACGGAATGCAGAAGGAGACAGACGTGGCTTGTAAGAACCATTAATTAGCTGTGCAATCCATTCTTCATTTAAATGACTGGACACAAAACGAGTGACCTGTTCAGCACGTTCAGTATCATCACATGGAATTTCATTGCTTAAATTGGCTAGACTTTGGGCAGTTTCAAAAGTGCTGAGTGGCGTATGCAGAATAGGCAGACCATGTTTAATCGCTGTCTGGCAGAACTCCAATACAGTCGAATTTGGCTCATAATGTTCAGTCAGCACCAAACCTGCCAATGGAATGCCATTGCTGCTCGCCAGGCTACTTGCCAGCAAGACATCAATCCGGTCTGATGCACTGATAATCAGTTCGCCAGCCACGAATTTATGTAATTCATGTTCAATATTGGACGCAATTAAACTGCTGTGTAAAACACGGCGCTGCTTTGCTTCACCCAGATTGACCCAGTCTGCTGAAATATGTGCTGCTAGGTCAGAAATACGTGGCACACTTAAAGTATTGCTGAATGGAACCAGACCAATGACTGGAAGCTTTTCAGAACCAATATGGGCATGGGTTTTCTGAATAGCTGCTATAAATTTGTTGGTATCACTGATCAGGCGTAAACCGGGATCAATAGTCACCGGGATCTGTGCAGAATCTTCTGGTAAGCCTTTGGTGCGCATAAACAATACGCCAGCCATACGGGTAGAAGAGGAACCACCTAAATAACGTAATTGGCTTTCAACTTTTTCAGCTGCCACTTCAGGCTGGTTGATATCAGCATTGCTGACAATGATGACTTTGGCATCTAGTGCCTGCGCCAAGGCTGCATTAAAGCTTGGCGCAAAGGTATCGCGGCTATTTGGTACCAAACCTTCAACAATAATCAGGTCGTGATTTTTGGCAATCTCACGATGCAGGCGTACTGCATCTTCAAGCAATTCATCTGTTTCACCCAGATTAAAGCGTTGAATCAGGCTTTCATAAGCAATCGGTTCAACAGTTTCACTTTGGGATAAATGACGATAGAGTGCTGTAGTGCGATCTGTTTCCTGGCTTTTTTCCTGTGAAAAAGGTTTCACAAAACCTGCTTTTACCCCTTGGCATTCTAAAGCATATACCAAACCTAAACAGGCTGAAGTTAAGCCGACGCCTTCCCCGGTCGGCACCAATAAAATCGTTTTCATAAGTAATATCAGTCGCGCAATAATAGAAATTAGGTAAAAGGGAACCGGGCTTGCTTATGCAAGCGCAGCTTCAGGTTCAGACTTTTTTGCAGTAGCTTGCTCCACTTCATGCTCTACCACATAATGAGTTTCTTTTGCGATTCGGCCTTCTTCATCAGTCGGAACTACCCAGATTTGTGGGCCTGTACCGTTATCGATCCGGCCTTCAGTGCCGCGCTTCAAACTGCTATTAGCGTCTTTATCCAGGTTGAAACCGAAATGTGGTAAATAAACCATGGTTTTTTCACGAATATACGCCGAGTTTTCACCAATACCACCGGTAAAAAACAGACCATCAATACGTGGCAGACCACAGCTTAAAGCAGCTAAAGATTTCGCCAGACGGTAGCAGAATACTTCAATCGCAAGAGTCGCATCTTCATTGCCTTGTTCTGAGGCTTCAATCAAAGTACGCATGTCATTAGACAGATTGTCAGATAAACCAAGCAAGCCACTTTCTTTGTTGAGCATCTTGTCAATTTTATATACATCCCAGCCTAAGTTTGCAGCCAGGAAGCTATGCAAACTTGGATCGACATCGCCACTACGGGTACCCATCACCACACCTTCAAGTGGCGTCAGACCCATTGATGTATCTACACTTTGGCCATTCCATACGGCACAGGTCGAACTACCATTACCGAGATGCGCTGTTAACCAGCCACCTTGTTTGAAGCTGCCCGCAAGTTCAGAACCGCGATCTGATACATAAGCATGGCTGGTACCATGGAAACCATAACGACGTACGCCATATTCGGTATAAAGGAATTTAGGCAGGGCATAACGGTAAGCATGTGCCGGCATGGTTTGATGGAAAGCTGTGTCGAATACTGCGACTTGTGGCAAATCTGGGAATAAACGTTTAGTCGCTTCGATTCCGATCAGGTGAGCCGGATTGTGTAAAGGCGCAAGTGGAGTTGCTTCGCGAATTTTTTCAATAATCTCGTCAGTAATCAGTTCTGCCTTGGTCAGGCTGCCGCCATGTACCACACGGTGACCAATGGCATCCGGCTTGTAATTCGCTAGACGCTCTAAACCTACTTCTAGCGCTTTCTTATGATCTGCAAAAGGAATATGAATATCGACGGGTTCATTACCGACAGTCACACCTTTAATACGGGCATTTTCTGTGCCTAAGTTCTCAGCTAAGCCGTGAATACGGAAATTCTGTTCTTCAAGCAATAGGGCAAACTTGATTGAAGAAGAGCCACAATTAATAACTAATACTGATTTAGACACGATTGTTTACCCGATTCTAATTAAAATTCTCATCCATTTCGTTGACCTGTCTGCTGGCAAAAGCGACACAAGATAGGTCTGTGATCATGTTTTAACATGGGTTTTTTTACTGTCCTAGATAGACTTTAGCCGATTAGACTTAAGCATTATCGACCATAGCGACAATAATAATTAAAATTTATCAGTTCATAGTTTTCATTTATAAATAAAATACTGTTAAAAAATGATCTATCAAACTGTAGCTTATATTTCTTAAAAATAATGTTTATTTATTCTATCTTTTAGGTATGGATATGAAGAAATTATATGCAATTTTATAAAGGTTGCATATTTACTTGAACATGTCTTTTATCAACTCAATGCATAAAAATCAGCCTTGCGAACAAGGCCGATTTTATTATCTATTTACTGACGAATCTGACCATCACCGAAGACTACCCATTTCTGGGAAGTCAGGCCTTCTAAGCCAACCGGGCCACGGGCATGAATTTTATCTGTCGAAATGCCGATTTCCGCACCCAAACCATATTCAAAACCATCAGCAAAACGGGTAGAAGCATTGATCATGACTGAACTCGAATCTACACCAGCTAAAAATTCGCGAGCGATGCTGTAATTTTCCGTAATAATTGAATCGGTATGATGCGAGCCATATTTATTGATATGTTCAATAGCTTCCTCAACACCTGATACGATTTTAACTGCCAGAATCGGACCTAGATATTCGGTGTACCAATCTTCCTCTGTTGCTGCGACTACCTGATTGCCCAAGATACGCTGGGTTTCACGACAACCACGAAGCTCTACCTGTTTTTCCTGATACAGCTCAGCAATTCGAGGCAAGAAGTCTTCTGCAACTTTCTCATCAACCAGCAAAGTTTCCATGGCATTACATACGCCATAACGATGGGTTTTGGCATTTAAAGCAATGGGCAGTGCTTTGAGCAGATCAGCCTGTGCTTCAACATAAACATGACAATTCCCGTCCAGATGTTTAATCACAGGCACACGTGCCTCTTCAGTAATGCGCTCAATTAAGCCTTTGCCACCACGCGGTACAATCACATCGACAAATTCAGTCAGGGTAATCAGCTGGCCAACCGCAGCACGGTCAGTTGTGTTAATCACCTGAACTGACGCTTCAGGCAAACCTGCTACTTTCAAGCCATGCTGGATGGCAGTTGCAATGGCCTGGTTAGATTCCAAAGCTTCTGAACCGCCACGCAGAATAATCGCATTTCCGGATTTCAATGCCAGTGAAGCAGCTTCCAGAGTTACATTGGGACGTGATTCATAAATCATGCCCACTACGCCTAAAGGCACACGCATCTTGCCAAGCTGAATGCCTGTAGGACGGTAAGCCATATCGGTAATTTCACCAATTGGATCTTTCAGGCTGATCACATCTTTCAGGCCCTGTAACATACCTTTAAAGCGTGCGGGGTTGAGTTCTAAGCGATCAAGCAGGGCACTGTCCAGATTGTTCTGGTGAGCTTTATTCATATCAATCTGGTTGGCAGCCAGAATAGCGGCCTGACTGTTTTCTAAAGCGGTATAAATTGCTGACAATGCGCTGTTTTTAGTTTGGGTAGACGCACGAGCCAAAATGCGAGAAGCCTGGCGTGCCTGCTGTCCTACCGTTTGCATGTATTGTTCAATAGACTCTTGCATAGCGGTTCAATCACTTAGAAATTTCACTTTGATATTAACAGTCTGATGCCGGACAATGAAGCCCATCACTTAAAAATCATAAGCTTTTCACTGTTTCTAAACATTTTGAAATTGTTTTATCTTTAAAAGCAGATAAGTGGTTGTCGAATCAGTTGCTTGTGAAAAGCCGCTCTGTATAGAATGAAATGTAGCGACATAGATGTCATTGATATAATTACTACAGCGCAGGATGCGTGTTCAGGATAATCGGAATAATCCTGAAGCATAAGATCTGTAAATAATGACTTGCACAATAAAAATAAGGCAAGGACGGAGGAAAGGAATATGAATTCCATTATCCAGATGGATGCCCAGGCATTGGACCAACATAGCCATTATGGTTTTTTTGATCTTTATGATAAGCACAGTTTCAAGCAACCAGCACGTACGACATGGATCGATGGCTGGAAAATCGAGTATATGGCCATTGCGCGTCCTGATACTTTGCATATGCGCCCAATGGTGATTATTGGGGGAGCTTTTCAGAACTTTAATTCTTACAAATATTGTGTAGAACAGTTATTTGATGCGGGACCTATTATTTTAATTGATTTACCTTCCATGGGGGCCAACCAGCAAATTACTAACGTTGATACCGGCTTATCTGCAGGAACACTTGAACTCGAAGATCTGGCCGCGATGCTAGGCCAATGGCTGGATCAGATGCAATTGCCTAAGGTGGCTATTCTGGGAATGTCTCTGGGTTCAGTGGTGGCTTCCTGTCTGGCGGATCAGCGCCCTGAACTGGTAGACCGTATGATTTTGATGGGTGTGATGCAAAAGACCCGCAAAAGCTGGCGCATGCTGCTGGAAGAATCTCTGCATTTAATGAAAGAACAGCGCATGGATGAATTCGGCCAAGCGGTGATTCTGTATCTGGTCAATCATGCACGTTTAAAAGAAACCCGTATGTCGCCAACAGCAAAACGGTTGTTCTTTAAGCAGATGTCCGAGTTTACTGCCACTGAGCAGGACCGCTATGATATCAACTGTAACCGTCTTTTAAGACTGACCAATGTACCGATTCCTCAATGCAAAGTTTTGGTGGCTTGTGGGCAATATGACAGCTTTACCTTGCCACATGAGAATGCCAATTTTGCCCTGCAATGTCCAAACATGCAGTATGTGCAGATTGCTTCTGCAGATCATGTGCCTCAGTTACAGCGCCGTAAAGAAACCATGCATTTGTTTGCAACTTTCTTGCGTGATGAACCGGTTGATCAGCTCGAAGGTATTATCCCGTTCACCCGTGAACAGATGCAGCAGATCGAACGGCGCGGTGAAGAGCGGATTACGGTTCAGGATCCACAGCGTTATTTAAGTCATCGTCATTCTGATCTGGTACTCAAGGCAGAAATTATTGATATGAATTTCTTTGGGGTATTGCTGGAATTGGAACCTGGATTAACCGATCTGGCAGCTGCATATCCACGTGATCTGGCTTTGTATCTGGAAGATGAAGAAGGCGAATTCAAGATCGAATGTTTGATCTTCGAACATGATGATACTCAGTTACGTGCTTTGTTCAAGCATGGCAGTTTTGATGTGGCAGAGCGTTTACTACGCTTTGTCCAGAAAGAGAAAGCCCTTCAACAGGCTGAAGTATTCGATGCAGTCATCTAAACAATAGAATTCATAAAAAAACAGCGTAATTAAACGCTGTTTTTTTTCACTGCATGAATCATCCAGACCAAATCGCCTAGATGTTCATCCTGTTCATAATGAGGATTCTGCTGTCGAGGCTCTGCAAAATAACGTTTTGGTTGTTCGACCTCCACCTGCATAAACCCAGCTTGCTGAAAAAACTGCTGTAGTTCTTGAGGTGATTTAAAATGAAAGGTAAACGCACTGCGTGACATGAATTTCAGCAGACGGCTGCAGGCCCAGATAAAGCTCGCCAGTTTATTTTTGACCGGTTCAGGATAAATATCACTGAGATAATGCACTTCACTAAAGTCTTGACCATATTCGGTAATGCCTTTGAGTAAAGTAAACAGCATTTTTTGATCAAAGTAATTGATCAGGCCTTCACTAATAATAACGAGAGGTTGCTGCGGGTCAAAGACTTTAAAAATATTCGCCAGTTCTGCACTAAAAATATCGGCACTCAATACTTCCGGGGCATCCTGATCAATCTGCTGCAAAGCATTGGTTTTGATCCTAGCCATATCGGGCAGATCCAGCTCCCGATAATTAATCCCGGGAAATTTCTGTCTAAAATTCCAGCTGCGTGGGGATAAGCCACTGGCAATTTCCAGTACCTGTAATTGAGGATATTCACTAATTAACTGACCTAGGTGTTCGTCAATCATTTGATGACGCTGTTTCAGGGTGGTGCGCATACTGCCGCCTACATGACGTTCAGCCCATGACTCCAGTGGATGAACCAGTTTGGCAAGGAATTTACCTTTAGAGGTAGCAAATACCGGATGTGAAATCCCCATTTTGTACCAGATATAGCCAGTATAGTGTGCAGTAAAAGAAATATGGCGATGTTGTGAAAGAGATTCTGTCATGTCGTCCTGACCTTATTGTTGTTTTAATTCAATGCTGCTCATTAATATAGCAGTCTTTTCAACATGATAATAAAAAAGGAACACCTTGTCGTGTTCCTTTGTCGTATTCAGATCATTAAAAAATTACAGAACCTGATCTTTAAACTGGCTGATTTCATCACGGATCTGGCGCCATTCATCTCCAAGATCCAGTTCAGTGCCGATCCGAATCTCTGGAATTTTTCCGCGCATGCGTTCCAGGCGGTGCTGATTGGGCAATAGCAGATCCTGAATACCCTCAAGTGCAATACACTGTGCTGCGCGATCATTACAGACCAATCCCATATCACAACCTGCTTTTAATGCCGCCTGAATCCGGGCATCAGCACCGCCAGCCACACAGGCAGCCTGCATGCTTAAATCATCCGAGAACAGTACGCCGTCGAAGCCAAGTTCTTGACGTAACACTTTCTGAATCCAGAATTCTGAGAAACCGGCTGGATTTGGATCAACCTGACTATAGATAACATGGGCAGGCATAAGCGCATCGAGTTGTGATTGTAACTGGATAAAAGTCTGCATATCCTTTTGCTGGATTTCTTCATAGCTGCGCATATCAATGGCAGCGGCCACATGCGAATCGGCCTTAACCGAACCATGTCCCGGGAAATGTTTGCCAGTCGAAGCCATACCAGCACGTTTCATACCTTTCAGGAAAGCACCAGCCAGTGGAATAATATCCTGAATATTTTTAGCAAAGCTACGGTCGCCAATCACATCACTAATATCATTCAGATCCAGCACAGGCGCAAAACTAAAGTCAATTCCGACAGCCAGTACTTCGGTGGCCATTAACCAGCCACATTTCTCGGCCAGTTCCAGTGCTTTTTCACGATCAGTCTGGTAAAGCTCACCAAATTTACCCGTAGCAGGCAGCAGGGTAAAGCCCTGTTTCAGGCGCTGTACACGGCCACCTTCCTGATCCACTGCAATCAGAATATCTGGACGAACCTGGCGCATATGATCAGTCAAGGCACGGACTTGGGCAGGAGATTCAATATTGCGACCGAATAAAATCACACCACCGACTTGTGGTGCACCCAAGAGTTCAATATCTTCTTGAGTAAGGGTAGTGCCTGCGATGTCGAGCATCAATGCGCCAATCATATGCGGAATCCATTTTAGAATTTTCGGGGAAAACAATACCTGAATTCTGCAATGATTTGCTACACTTTGTCAGCACAGAATATGATAAAACTACACGACATAAACATATTAAGTTGTTTAAGATGCTGAATACTTTAAGTTCTGCTCGAAAAGCAACACGGTCAAATTGGTCTTGAGGCCAAGGAAGTACGAATTATTTATGAAATTTCAAACAATAGCTTGTGCAGTTGCGATTGCGACAGGCGGATTATTTTTTACCCATGTGGTGAATGATGCAATTGCAGCTGATGGTAAAGAAGTAGTCAGCAAAGCAGTGCTTCAACCTTCTCAAGAACAGGCATTGGTATCCCGACAACTGGCAACTCTCGTTGATCGCCAACATTATTTGAATATGCGTCTGGATGCTCAGACTTCACAGCGTATCTTTGATTTTTATATTGACAGTCTGGATGCAGATCACAGTCTTTTTCTGGCATCTGAAATAGAAGATTATAAAAAACGCTATGGCGCTACTTTCGGTGCCAATCTGAAAGCTGGTAATTTGTCTGGCCCTTATGAAATTCATGCACAGTATCGTGAGCGTTTAGCCCAGTTCTATACCTTTATGCTGGAAGAACTGAAAAAACCGCAAAACCTGAATCAGAAGAATGTATATATCGAAACGGATCGCGAAAAAGCGCCATTCTTTAAAACTCAGGCTGAACAACGTGCTCACTGGTCAAAAATGCTGCTTTCTCAGCTGATTAACCTGACGATCAGTAAGGAAGAAGAGCAAGCTAAGCAGAATGCACTCAAAGCCAATCCAGAACTGGCAAATGGCCAGGATCTGACTGGGCCGGAAGATTTAACACCTGCTCAAACTCTGACTAAGCGTTATACCCGTCAGTTAGAACGTCTTAGCCGGATCAAGAGCGATGATGTACTGGACAAAACCCTCAACGCGATGATGCTGACTTATGATCCGCACAGTAATTATTTCCCGCCTGTAGATGCGATGGAGCTGAACCGTCAGACTACATTGCAGCTGGAAGGGATTGGGGTGTCGATTCGTCCGGAACGTGGTAATGAAGATTACACCAAGATTGAAACCATTGTAGAAGGTGGGCCTGCCAGCAAATCAGGACAGGTAAAATCAGGTGACCGTATTGTTGGCGTTGCTCAAGACGGCGAACAGATGGTCGATGTAATCGGCTGGCCGAGCAATGAAATTGTTGGCCTGATTCGTGGTAAGCGCGGCACCAAAGTAACGCTGAAGTTATTAGGCCCGGGTGCGACCATGGGACAGGCGCGTAATGTCAGTCTTGTACGTGATGTGATTCAGGAAGAAGATGCCGGGGTTAGAACCCGTACCGTTGAAATCCAGCGTGATGGTAAAAAATATCAGTACGGTGTGATTGAAATTCCATCTTTCTATCTGAACTATCGTGCCCGTCGTGCGGGTACCGACTATCGTTCAGTATCAGAAGATACCAATAAAGCTTTGAAAGAACTGGCTGCGAAGAATGTTGCCGGTATTATTGTGGACTTACGCAATAACCCGGGTGGTTCACTTGAAGAAGTGGCACGCATGCTGGGACAGGTCATCAAATCGGGTCCTGTAGTTCAGATTCGTGATGGTAACGGTAATGTCAGCGTCTTTGAAGATGATGATGGCGGCGCACAAACCTATGCTGGCCCATTGGCAGTAATGGTGAACCTGGCTTCTGCATCTGCAAGTGAAATTTATTCAGCAGCAATTCAGGATTATGAACGCGGCATCGTGATTGGTAGTACCACAACAGGTAAAGGAACTGCACAGGTTCAGCTGGATAGCTTGGCGCATGGTCAAGCAACGCTGACTCAGCGTAAATTCTACCGTGTGACCGGTGGTAGTACCCAAAATAAGGGCGTGATTCCGGATATCAAACTGGTCGATATCTATAACGAAGAATTTGGTGAACGTAAGGCTAAAAATGCCCTAGAGTGGGATACGATTCCAACTGCACCATTTAAACGTGAAGGTGTGGTACAGAAATATGTACCGGAACTGGCCAAGTTATCTCAACAGCGTGTCGCTCAGAACCCTCAATTCAAGTATCTGGAACAGCGTACAGCGGCCATGAAAAAAGTCGAAGACCAAAAACGTGTAGTTCTGGATCTGGAACAGCGTAAAGCTGAGTTGCTGGATATCGAGCGTAAAGCTTTAGAAGCTGAAAATGCCCGCCGTGCTGCAACCGGCCTGAAACCTTATCCGAACTGGGAAAGTTATCAGGCTTCTCTGGATGCCATGGTTGAAGCTCGAGCAAAAATGAAAGCCAAAGAGCGTCCAGCATTACCGGAAGAAGAAGCTTTTGTACTGGAAGCCGCGCATGTCTTGGCTGACTATGCTCAAGCACAGTCTAAACAGTAACTTTCACATAAAATAATATGATTTCTAAAAACAGCCTATCTCGATAGGCTGTTTTTTTGTGCAAATAAAATGCAATATCAATTAAATATAAAGTGCTATGTAACTAAATAAAAAAGAAAAATTTGTGATTTATGTCGAATAAAAAAGCTGGAATATTAAAGTTAATCAATTGATAAAATCTCAAAGACTTCTAATATATAAGCTGAATTTTTTATTTTATCGATTCAGGGCAATTTTAAACTCCACTCCAGCTACTGAAGAGATAAAAATATTGCAATAAATTTTGTATATAGCTTCAAGTTTGAAGCAGCCGGGATGAACTCTGAAAAGAGTATTTTATTTTTTATAGGGCGTAAATTTAGCGGGGAATCGTGCGAATACAGCTGCGCAATAAAATAAAAATGATCGCCCAGATGGAACATTTTATATGATTCATGCTCATCATGATGTCAGTCTGCTTATTGGATCGATGGCTGTGGCATTTATTGCCTGCTATTTGACGCTTACGCTTGAGCAGATTCTATTTCGTAATGTGTCGCTAAGGTTGAAAACCCTTATTTTACTGTTTAGCGGTGGCTTGCTGGGACTGGCGATCTGGGGAATGCATTATGTCGGCATGACGGCAGCTCATTTTCCTGATGCTTATGATATCGATACTGCACTCACCTTAAGTTCTTATATGATTGGGTTTGTAGGAGCAACCTTTGCCATCTGGCTCACCACCCGTAAAACCTTGCCTTGTGCCCGTCTGATTCTAGGTGCTGTTCTGATGGGGCTAGGCATGTCAGGAATGTACTATGTGGGGATGCTGGGCCTGAATGTTAAAAATCATGTGACTACCTATCACCCTTTATTAATGATCTGTTCGATCCTGATTGCAACGAGTGGAGCGGGACTCAGCTTCTGGGTGGCATTCAAATATCGACAGGCAGTACAAAGTACGATCCGGATGAAGCTCGTGGTCGCGAGTATGCTTACGTTGACCATTGTCGGGATGCATTATACGGGTATGGCGGCACTCAGTTTTTATGAAGATGCCCATCCATTGAGCCAGATCAGTCATTCCCATTATGACTTGTTATTTTCAGTCATCCTGATTAGTTGTCTGGTACTGGTGACTGCATTTGGTGTAGCCATGCTGGAGTTACGCTTTGAATCACGTAACCGTCAGCTGATGCTGGCCAATAAAGAGCTGGCGAATCAGGCGATTCAGGATAATCTCACCAAACTGCCAAACCGATTATATCTGGTCAAATATGCACAATTGCTATTTTCTGACCGGCAGCAAGATGCCCAGCATGAAATCGCTTTTCTATACATTGACCTAGATCGCTTTAAAGCCGTGAATGATGTATTTGGCCATCACGTTGGAGACCAGCTACTGATTCAGCTGGCTTATCGTATTCATCAAATTCTGGGAGATGATTCCAAACTGCTGCGCATCGGTGGTGATGAATTTCTGCTGGTGCTAGAAAATACTTCAGTAGAACAGGCCTCGAAAATATCAGAAAAGATTCTGGAACTGATTCAGGAAAGTTTCCAGATCAGTGGCAAGACCATTAATATCTCGGGCAGTATCGGGATCACCATGTATCCGAAGCATGGTCAGAATCTGCAGGATCTGCTGATCAATGCAGATGCCGCCATGTTGACTTCCAAGTATCAGGGACGGAATACCTATTCTGTTTTTAATTTCTCGACCGATCAGCATGAAAGCAAAAGCCAGAGCAAACTGATCAATGATCTGTATAAAGCAGTAGAAGAGCAGCAATTTATCTTGGTTTATCAGCCAAAATTTACCCATGATGAGCAGATCTGTGGTGTAGAAGCGCTAATCCGCTGGAAGCACCCATTGCATGGTTTGCTGGGTTCAAATATGTTTATTCCGGGGGCAGAAAAAACTGGTCTGATTATTCCGATGGGCTACTGGGCTTTAGAGCAGGCCTGTAAACAGATTCAGCTTTGGGAAGCTGATCATGCTGATTTTTTCCCGATCGGAGTCAATTTATCTGCAATTCAGTTTGAGCATAAGCATCTGATCAGTACGCTGGAGCAACTTCTGAATCAATATAAAATTGATCTTCAACATTTGATGATTGAGATTACTGAATCGACTGCCATGCATCATATTGATTCGAGTATCCGGACTTTGTAGCAGCTGCGTCAAATGGGCATCCAGCTAGCGATTGATGATTTTGGTACTGGGCATTCCAGCTTTCTGTATTTAAAAAACCTGCCTGTCGATGAGTTAAAAATTGACAAGGAATTTATTCAGGATCTGAGTGCAGGTTCCAAGGAAGAAATGATTCTGGAAAGTATTATTCAGCTGGCCATTAAACTCGACCTGAAAGTAACGGCTGAAGGAATTGAGACTGTGCAGCAAGCGGAAATTTTGACCCGTTTGGGCTGTCAGCAGATGCAGGGCTATCTGCTGGGTAAACCGATGGATGTTGAGCAACTTGAAGCTAGGACCTTTGTTTCTTAAATTCAGTAAATCACTATTTAGAATTTTTTGTTATTAAACTAATCAATTGTAAATTATAAAATTTATGTGGTTATCGATTTATAATTTTTAGATTGAGTAGTGAATTCAATCTGCTAAATAAACGAGTCAAAAAAAATATCAGTTCAACCTAAAAAGAGAATGGGAAACTACGATTTCTCCAGTTTATAGGGCTGCTTATTGGCTTTAGAAATCTGCTACAATATCGTCAATTTTTCATATTGATCGTATTTGATCTTGAGCACTGCGGTTCTGCAGTAGGTACTTTCCATGAGTTTTAAAGATGAGTTAGCGGCGCAGGTCGCTCAGCGACGTACATTCGCCATTATTTCCCACCCAAATAACACACTATAACTCATCTTATTTCAACTCATTTCAAAAGCCTCTAAAATAAATCTAATATTTCCATAGTTTACAGTATTTTAATTAAATTTATTTTGATACCCATTGCATGGTATTTCAAGTTGCATTAAGTTTATTCAGAAGTTTTGTGTACATTAATGTGTACATATTTTATGTTATTTTTTCTTCTTTAAAATTTTGTACACAGGTGTTAAATGCCACTTACAGACACATGGCTTAAAAAGAATTTAGGTAAGGCTAGAGCTGAACAACATGTCGAACCCGATAGGGATGGCTTGAGTGTACGTGTCTCACCTAAAGGTAAGATCACTTTTCAAATGCGTTTTAGATATGAGGGTAAGCAAGCTCGCCTAGATTTGGGTTCTTACCCAAATCTGACTTTATTGCAAGCTAGGCAAGAATCGCAAAAAATGAAAGGTGTTCTAGAGGCAGGACATGATCCAAGAATATATAAAAAATTAGAAGTTTATAAGGTGACGAATGCAATAACTTTTGAGGAACTCTATTTAGAATGGCATGAAAAATATTGCATGGTGAATAAGAAAAACGCACAACAACAATTGCGATCCTTCGAGTTGTATGTGTTTCCTAAATATGGATCTCTGCCAGCAGATCAAATTACACTGCATATGTGGTTAGAGTTACTAGAAGATCATTTTGAAAAATCTGCTTCGATTACAGACCGATTGCTGACCAATACTAAGCAATGCTTGGATTGGGGTGTAAACCGTAGGCTTATTGATAACAACCCAATACGCCATATAACAGGCAAACGTGATCTTAATATTAAAAAGAATAAAGTCGATCGAATTCTTGAAGATGATGAAGTGGCACTAATTTGGAAAATTTGTGATGAATCTAGAATGGCATTGAAAAATGCGCTGTTTATTAAAATATGTCTCTTTTATGCGAATAGGTACAGTGAGTTGAGGATGGCGAAAAAATCGGATTTCGATTTCGAACGTAAGATTTGGACTGTGCCGCCTGAAAACCATAAGACAGGTAAGTATACGAAGCGATCTCTTCTTAGACCGATTTTGCCTGAAATTGAGCCTTTTATTCAGCAGGCTATGGAGCTAAATAATTCTATCTATATGTTTGTCAATAATGGGACTAGAGAGATGTATGGGCAAAATGGCCCGGGTAAGCTACCGTATAATGTCATGCAATATGCAAGAAGACATTATGATGTTGAAATGAAGCATTGGTCTATGCATGATTTAAGACGTACCGCTCGTACTCATTTTAGTCGTTTTACATCGCGTGATATTGCAGAGTTAATGATTGGTCATACCATGCCAGGAGAACAGGGAACATATGACTATCATGATTATCAGAAAGAAATGGCGATTGCTTACAAGCAATGGTGGGATAAATTGGAAAGCCTAACTAGTTAGGCTTTCATTATTTCTGAAAAATTTTGCTTCCCATGTTTCTATTTGCTCTCTGTCCCAAAGACTTGTAGAGCCCTTTACTGCTTTTATTGGTTGGGGGAATGGCTCTGCAAACATTTTTTGGGTTGGCTGTTGCCATCTCCATAATGTAGCAGCTGCTTTGATATTAAATCTTTCACGCACTTGTTTGGATGTCAGGTACGACATTTATAATTACCAATGAAATAAATTGAAATCATTGTAAATAAGATGAAATGGGTAATAATTCCGAAATAAGGCAAACTTTTTTAAGAATACACATTTATGCCAAAACTTAACGATTTTCAAAATAGCACAGTCAGACTTTTAGATTATTTGTATTTTCATGATGTTGCAGCCATGCAGAGCTTCTCAGAAGAGAAGTTAAGTATATATAGTAAATTATTAGCTACTATTGATTCATTGGCTTATCGTAGGTCTCAAGGTGTGTTGATAAGGGAGCATTACAAACATTTGTTACTGATAGGTATAGATTTTGAGTTAACTTTTGGACAGGATGAATTAATTGAAGATGATATCTATGTTCAAATGCAAGAAAAATATCGTGCTTACCTAATTCAACAAGTAGAGTTATTAGGTTTTAAAATAGATCATTATAAGCAAGATTTAAATGAAATATTAATCCAAACTCCAATCCAATCAATTACTAGTGCTACTGCTTTTAAAATTGTTAGTCAAGTTCTATATTTTGAGTACGATAATATAACTATAGGGGTACTTAGTAAATTTCTAGATTTTAATTTTTTAATATTAGCTAAATATCAAAAAAAGAATAAAGTCATTAATGAGAGTTTTTTAAATAAACTTTTCTATAGAGCAATGTTATTTTTAGAATTTGAGGTTTTTAAAAATAACTTGATTGCACAGTACTCCTTCGAAGAGCAGACTATTAACTTAAATGCTTTAGAAGATTATGAAAAAGTAGCAGCTACTATTAAGGTTAGGGGGAAAGCTAATTCATTAAAGGGAATTGAATATAAGGGATTTCATACTTTAAAGACTAAGAATGATCTGAAAAATTTTCTTATAAATATTGAAGAGCGATTAGGACATAATCCCATTTTCTCAGATAGCTTGGCTAATTGGATTGCCTTAATTGGTGCATGGCATTTGATCCTTCAGAAAGGTAATAATCTCGATAAGCCATTGTTCAAAGAGTCCCCTCAATATGTCGTAGATTCGGATATCTCATGTGCCAAGCTAGCAAGAAAAAAATTAGCTGACTTTGGTTTCTCTGTGTCTGAAAAAACTATATTTGACTGCTACGATCGTGTCTATGAAATTTACAGGCTCCTACGTATAACTATAGAGTGCTTGGTGGAAGAAAAAATGTATGGAATGAACGAAAGAGTGTTTATTCATGATTTTTTCTATAATCCGAATTCTAATGCATTTTTCAAAAAGCAGTTACAAGCAGCTAAGGCTAAGCTTTAAAACATTAAGGCATACTTAAAATGATGCTCAAGTGATTTTATTTTGGTAGGGCTAAAGCGTTAAGTTTATACAGGTTGAATAAACATACATGGTTTTAGATCGCTATTCAGTACAGTCGTAAATGAATTGAATCTGTGGAATCCAGCTGCTATTGAATGCCAGCTTGCCCATGTGTCACAGAACAGAATTCGCTCGGCATATAACCGAGTGCAATATTGGAATGAGCAGGTAAGATTGATGGAGTGGTATGGGGAAAAGTAAAGGATTGGCTGAATTAAATGACTAAAAAATTTCTCCAGAATCACGCTTTTTAGCGTGATTTTTTTGTCATCGTAATAACGAAAACCTGAGTACGTGTGATGTCTTAATAGTTTTTAAATAAGGGGCTAAATTTTATGATATAGGGTTTAAAAGTATATGAATGGGGTATAACAGTTTTTAATTTTTCTGAGTAGAAAATTGGTTGCTTGAAACATAAGGGTTTGAAGTGTTAAATTTCAACTTTCATCAGAAAATATCTAGAATATTTAAATCATGAATGAGATAAAACTACAAGTTTTTAGTGAACTCCCCGAAATTGGGCAATTAGAAAAACTGGGTGATAAAGAAATTTTTGGATTTTTGAAACGTTACTATACGGATAGCTATCGGCTTGTAAGTGCTCAAAAAAAGAAAATTCAAAAAGGGATATTTCGGGAAACTATCGAAATTTTAGAAAAACTGTATGAGCGTTTGGAGCTAGTTGAAGAATTTATTGGTTATGACAACGTAGACTGGGAAGATGCCTGCCTTTCAAAAAATGAGGCGAAAAAAAAGCAGATAGTTGAATTTTATAATGGTCTAGTAATAGACGTTGCACTTATGGGACTAGCGACTACATATTACAAGTTGCCAGAAAAAATTCATGCTTTTATTAATTTTTTAGATAAAGAGAAATCTTGTATCTTCAGAAGTGAGATTCAATCTGACAGGTGGAAAGTTGAAGACTTTCCTCATGGAGATGTCTTTGAAACGATTACTCAATATAAGGAGTATTTAAAAAAGCAAAAGAACTACAAATTTAATTTCGATCAAGATAAAGGTGATGAGATTGCCCATGAAATTTTGGATGTGCTACATGACGTTAAGAAAATTAGACAAGCACTTGTGTTAGTGAAATTTCAGGTACAGGATTTTTCTGATAAGGAGATTGAAAATCTAATTCATACTAGGCAAGTAGATGACATAATAGCTACAGCTCCGGCCGAAAGAAAAATACAATTATTAGTAGAGGAGTTAAATGATCTTGAGCCAGGAACCGATTTACCTTGGTTATCTATCCTTGTAAAAGGTGAGATAGAGCTGAATGGTGAAGTCCGATTAATGCTTGGATTTATTCTAGACAGTTCAACACATAAAATAGATACCAATCAAATCAAGGCGTCATTACATCGTGAGTTAAAGATATATTTTCGTAGTAGTCAGATCACTCCTTTTATTCGGTCAGAAATTATTGCGATTGATCAAATTCTTGATCACTTAGGTGTAAAAGAAATAAAAGAATTCAAACTCCCTAATCGCAAAAAATTAGCTCTTATGTTGAAGTGGTTTGTGGGATTGTTTTATGGAATGGGAAAGATTATTAGTCCTGATAACCATACTGCTGAGAGTGAACTAGTTGATACGCCTATACGTCTAATTACAAGAAAAGCTGATAGTCGTTTAAAAGATCGAAATGATAAGAAAAAGTCAAAAAGACAAGAAAAGGATGACTTAGAGAAAAAGTCATATGACTTTAACTCAGTTTGGGAGGACACCGGTTTAATTAAATATGCTCCTGAATATGCGAAATCCATTCATCAATTTTATGGAAAGTTACAACACTCTGAAGAATTAGAGAGCTGGCAAATAAAAATATTGCAAAGAGTCAATTTGTTCCTAGCTTATTTGGAGGGTGGATCTATTGACAATTTAGCTACGAGACTGTCGATTAGCCCTAATCCTTCTAAATGGCCGAGTCTGGTCAGGATGTATTTAGCTCTGTTAGAGAATAGTAGGGATATTAATTTTTCTGGGTTAGCTAATTGGACTATCTATAATACTTCATTGCTTCAGAGAAATTTAAGTAGGTCATCTTTAAAACATCAGTTACGTGATAGAAATCTGGCTGAGATGACGGATCTAATAGCACAAGAGCTAGAGATAGTGAAGCAACGCAATATTTCAATTTCCCAAAGCAAACTATGCTACATGGAGAAGTTGGCACAAAAGAACGCGATATCAGCAAGGCGTTATTTAAAAAATAGTTTTAAAGAAACTACAGTTCTACTACGCTTTAAAATTGATAACAGTAAAAGTCGATTGGATATTAGTAGCTTAAAAATCATTATTACTCAGTTTCTAAAGAAAGCGAAACGCGCTCCAAGGAGTATAGGAGCATATTTAGATGCCTTTATTGGATACTTTGTTCTTCTTGAGGGGAGATACTACTCTATTGACTGTACGGCTATTTTTTATCTTCGTGCAGAGGCTGTTGTAGAAGATGTGAAATTTGAATTCGAGAACTATTGGAAGGAATTCACTAAGAGGTATACTGCTAAGCAAAAAGATACCCTAGAATTCCCGGACTTGAGAGTAATTCCTAGTTTGTGGTTTAAAGAAGGCGGACCTCAGTATTTTATTGTAAATAAAAGAGACAAGCTTATTCCACAGCTGATAAATGATCTTGTGAATTTCTATACTGCATATGAATATTTCAGTGGATATAAAAATACAAGACATAGCAATCATAAAAGACCAGAGCTATTTTTAAGAGGCAGAATTAGAAAAGACATGACCAAAAAAACGGATGAAAAAAACACTCCACACAATGAAGTGAGCCCATCTGAAAATAAAGAAAGCGTAAATGAAATCAATGGTAATTCATCTCAAGAGGATATGAATAAGCAAGCTGATATTCAAGAGAATAGAGTAGAAAGAATAGCCCATTCTCTACAATCCCTAGTCTAAAGTAGTTTGATAAGTTTATGATATTAAGGCTGATGTTTAGGCAAAAAGTTATAGCTACATAGTATGATGAGAAAACTCGTATACGGGTTGGGGATATATTCGGGAAAGGTTATTCAAGTAAATTCCTTCGTTTGTCTTCCTAAATACTTACCGCATAACTTTTTTTTATCAAAAGATGTTGGGAGTGACTTAATAATTAAGAGATTCAGCAAATTTGATCATTGAAGACTGCTCAATTAGGTGAGTATCACAAGGGAAATCTAAAAGCTATAGTTCAATTTTCGCAGGTTGATTAAGATTATTAAATACAACTAATTAAATACAACTAAATATATCTATATGGAGACTAATCATTAGACTATTCATAGAGTTGTATACCTGACTAGATTCAACCTAAAAATTATATTCATACAGTTTAACCCTCTCATATGGAGCTATTTCCAGATTGAGTATTGAACATGAGTAAGCCAATTAATGAATCTAAACTAACTATCCAACTTGAAGTCGTCACTGAGCTATGGATTAGAGCTCATCGTAGACCGCATGATTTCTATTTAGAATTTGCTGAGCTTCTGACGGAATTAGATCAAGTGTACATACGGTCTTATGACTACTTCGGATATATCAATGCATGGTGTAATTGGTTAGAAGAGAATGACATTGCGGGTCTAAGGTTAGATGAACTCATTGAAGAACTTAAAAGAAAATCATTTGCTGAGTATCAGCGATATTTTAAGGGGTATCAATCTGAACATCGAGAAGCTTTAAGACGTCACCGTGAAAATGAGACACGGAATATTCGATCGCTAGAAAGGAAAGCTAGGAGCGCTGTAGAGCGGTATGCGAGGACAGAGGTTGTTCGCATTGATTTGGGTTACATTAAAAAGTACCAACACTTGATCAACATTGCTGATTTTTATGAGGATGTTAAAGAGCTAAGAGCGCAGATAAGCGAGCGGGAAAAGCCATTCAATGCTCTGATTGATTATGCTTGGGCATTAGAGCAAGGAGTAGATAAGGGTTATCACTGTCATCTGGTACTATTTTTTAATGGGCATTTAAAGCAGGAGGGATGGGGTATTGCTCATCAAGTTGGAAAGGCATGGCAGAAAATCACAGGCAAGTTAGGATACTTTTTTAACTGTCATGATCCTGAGCAGATCCAAGAATACACGGAATTGGGTATTTTAGGGATTGGTCGAATCCACAGAAATAATTCTACTGAAGTAGAAAAAATGGTTAATGCTGTGCGCTATTTAGTACGACCTGAAAAAGATGCGCAACATCTGCGTGTGAAATGCAAAGCCAAGATGCGTACATTTCAATGAATTGAAAATAATCTTAGATATACATTATCTAGATGAAAACGAGTTTTTTAACTTTGCAAGGCTTACCCATCGGTGAGCCTTTGTCATTTCTAGAGGTATATATTATGAGTTTAAATTGCCCTTATTGCTTATCGAATCAAGTCATTCAAGTGGTCAATCAGCAGGTGAGTGGATCTGATTCTACAGGTCTAGCCGCATCTGCATCGTTCGCAACCATTGGTGCATCCATTTCAAAGAGTTTGCCACTGCCTGTATCTCCATTCATTGGTGGTATTGCAGGTGCGGTCATTGGTGGTCTATTTAGCAGCATGTTTGATGAGCCGAAAAAGCCGATCACGCTGACCTATTATC
The DNA here is from genome assembly GCF_054861205.1 of Acinetobacter sp. TW_SC_4. Taxonomy (NCBI): domain Bacteria; kingdom Pseudomonadati; phylum Pseudomonadota; class Gammaproteobacteria; order Moraxellales; family Moraxellaceae; genus Acinetobacter; species Acinetobacter sp. TW_SC_4. The sequence continues at coordinate 2,713,571 of NZ_CM142174.1, read as the reverse complement.
ACTGCAATCACTGTCAGCAGAATTTTCGTTGAATTATCATAGGAGATAAGAACGATGGCACATCAAATCGAACAAATCGCCTATGTTGGCGAAACCCCTTGGCATGGTCTAGGCAATCAGCTGAGTCCGAAACAACCACTGGAAGTCTGGGCACAGCAAGCCGGGATGGACTGGCGGATTGAATCCTCGAACGTCAGCTATATGGCACAGAATGAACGTGGTCAGAGCATTATCATGCCATTTGAAGAACAGCGAGTGTTGTATCGTTCAGATACACATGCGCCTTTATCTGTGGTCAGTCAGCGTTATCAGGAAGTTCAGCCTAAAGAAATTCTGGAGTTCTACCGGGATCTGACTGAGCAATCCGGCTTTGAGCTAGAAACCGCAGGGGTTTTGAAAGGCGGGAAGAAGTTCTGGGCTTTGGCGCGTACAGGTCAAAGTACCGCATTAAAGGCTAAGGATGTCAGTAATGGCTATATTCTGCTGGCTACTGCATGTGATTGCACTTTGGCAACTACAGCACAGTTCACTAGTATCCGAGTGGTCTGTAACAATACCTTAGCCATTGCTCTACGTGGACAGAGCAGTAGTGCAGGTGTAGTGAAGGTTCCACATAGCACCAAGTTTGATGCAGAGAAAGTGAAACAACAATTGGGTATTTCAGTTCGTGCATGGGATGAGCACATGTATGAAATGAAACAACTCACACAGCGTAAGGTGAGTCAGCAGGAAGCCAAAGCTTATTTTGATGCCGTATTCAACAACAGCACCATGTCAATTTCCGATCCTGAAGAAAACATCATTCAGTTCTATCGTAATGTCGCACAGCAAGCTCAAGAGAAAAAGCCTGAACCAAATGGTCGTGCCATGAATAAAGCTTTGGACATGTTCAATGGGCAAGGACGTGGTGCTGACCTGTCATCCGCCAAAGACACTGCTTATGGCTTACTGTGTTCCATCACAGAATTTGTGGATCATGAACGACGTGCCATGAGTACCGATCATCGTCTTGATTCAGCTTGGTTTGGTGCAGGCGCAGGTCTTAAGCAACGTGGACTGGAACAGGCTTTATCTTTGATAGCCTAAGCTCATGTAATTCATCCAACATTAACCCCGCAAGTCTCAACAATCGCTGAGTACAGCACACACGTAACTCTCTCTACTTACTACTCACAATCAATAATCTGAATCAGCATGCATATCGCCATACCCGACCTCGTGTCGGGTATGGCTTTTTTATGCATTTCTTTTACAGAGATCAGAATTTATAAGGATCATTCCATGAATCAAATTATACCTATTTCCCATCAGCCTACGACTGTAGGATCAAAGATTGTAGTTAATCCAACCATCACCACCAAACGCTCAACAGCAGCCAAGCGATTGGTCAATACCAAAGGGATGGAATATCAGGATTGGCTCGAAGTTCGTAAGCAAGGCATTGGCAGCAGTGATGCCGCGACTGCCTGTGGTCTCAATCCCTATATGTCGATGCTGGAACTCTGGCTGATCAAAACCGGACGGCAGGCTCAATCCATAGAAGATGAAAGCTCAGGTGTAGCACCGCTGTATTGGGGCAAGCAGCTGGAACCTTTGGTGGCAGAGTTCTATAGCATGCACACCCATAACAAGGTGCGACGGATCAATGCGGTACTTCAGCATCCTGATCCCGATAAACACTTTATGTTAGCCAATCTAGATTACAGCGTGGTTGGCAGTGATGACGTTCAGATCTTGGAATGTAAAACCGCAGGTGAGCATGGAGCAAAGTTGTGGCGTGATGGTGTGCCTTTATACGTGCTGTGTCAGGTACAACATCAACTGGCAGTGACTGGTAAACAGGCAGCACATGTTTGTGTCTTGATCTGTGGGCATGAAACCAAGATCTTCAAAGTGACACGGTCTGAATCAGTGATTGAGCATATTGTCAAAGCAGAACGATATTTTTGGGAATGTGTAGAAAAGGATATACCGCCATCAGTAGATACCAGTGAATCGGCAGCTAAAGCCATTCAACAGCTCTACCCAGCCCATGTACCTTTAACCGTAGAGGATCTCTCGCAAAATGAAAATGCTAATTTGATGTTCGACAAGCTCATCAAAATGAAGGAAGAGATTCAGCATAAGCAGGAACGTTTTGACCAACTTAAACATGAAATTCAGATGATGATGCAAGACAAGGAAAGAGCTGTCTTTGCTCATGGCTCAGTGGTCTGGAAGAAAGCGAAGGATTCTATCAGTCTAAATACCAAGGCATTGCTTCAGCACCAGCCTGAACTCATCGACCTTTATCCACTTCAAAAGCAGGGCAGTCGTCGATTCAACATCTATACCGACTAAGTCCTATCTACAGCGCCAAATCAAAAATTCACAAAAATCGCTCCCCGCTCTCTACCCTTCGGTAGAGAGCAAATCGGTCGCGATCTCTGTAGCACTTTATCTGGCTCTACATTCTTTGGGTAACTTATTTGGTCCTTGTTCCGACCTACATACATAGACCCAAATTTGTAAGGTAATACATTAAGGAATATCAACATGATTAAAGGTTTAGCAATTACCCCTCCAATCCTAGGGCGTATCAGTATCGGTCGAATGATCGAGAAGAATGGCAAACGCCTACCGGAAAAGGATGACCAGTTCACCATTACTTCCCAGATTCAAAGCAAAGAAGGCTGGGTTAAACATCCACTGGATGATCAGCTGCGAGCGAATGCTTCGAATCAAAAGCTACGTTCAATCCCCGTCAGAATGATCTTTAATGATCCTGATTTAAACCTGCGTGCAGAATACAGCCTGTTTGACCGACAGACTGGAAGACCTGTCTGTGTCGGTAATGGAGAAACCTGCCAGCGTTTAACCAATCAAGGCGTGGAGCAACTTCCCTGTCCATCCCCTGATTTATGTCCATTGGCTCAAGGAGGGAACTGCAAGCCCTATGGTCGTTTGCATGTGAACTTAGATGAATCGGATGAGTTTGGCACCTTCATCTTTAGAACTACAGGCTTTAACAGTATCCGTACTTTGGCTGCACGGCTGAGTTATTACCATGCGGCATCAAATGGTTTGCTGTCATGTCTACCCTTGCAATTGATATTGCGGGGCAAGAGTACGACACAAAGCTATCGTCAGCCGGTGTATTACGTGGATCTAACTTTAAGGGAGGGGATTAGCTTGAATGAAGCCATTATTCAGGCAAAGCAGATTGATGAGCAGAGTAAGCAGGCTGGGTTTTATCAGGAGGCTTTAGACTTTACTGCAAGGAAGGGTTTTGCGAATGGAAGGATGGAGGTCGATATAGAGGAAGGCTTGGAGGTAGTTAAGGAGTTTGATATAGATGAACTTATTGAATCTGAACCCCTGCAAACTAGAACCAAAAAGGAATCTAAATCAGGGCCTAAGTTCCATCAGGGAGAGGGTGTTGTACAAGAGATTCAGAAAAGCTTGCAGCAGAATGTACGGGTTGTAAATTAAAAAAACTTAAAGAGAACAGCGAGTTCTCTTTAATTTATTTATTTTTTTGCTTGTATTAAAAAATAAATAAGATGATTGAACCTAATACCAAACGATACCAAGCAAAAACTTTTAAAGTATGTTTTTCTACAAATTTAACCATGGCTTTTACTACAAGCAAAGCTGCGATGAATGCGGTTACAAAGCCTACGGAAATATTCAATAAATTTTCTGAAGTTAAAACATCAACGTTGCGAAATATGTCATAAGTAGCGGCACCAAGCATTGTTGGTATGGCAAGGAAAAAAGAAAATTCAGTAGCTGCTTTACGTGATAAACCCGCCAACATCCCCCCAATAATGGTTGCACCAGACCGTGAAGTCCCCGGAATCATCGCAAGACATTGAACCAAACCAATAACAATGGCCTGTTTGAATCCAATATTGGTTGCCTCAATGGTTTGGACTTTAAAATTTTTAGCTTCTACAGCAAAAATTAACAGTGCACCAATAATCAGTGCAGATGCAACAACCGAAGGACTGAATAAAACTTGTTTAATAAAATCAACAGCTATAACTCCGATCACTACTGCAGGAATAAATGCAATGAAGACATTTATCGCAAAACGTCTCGCATGGTAATCACCTGATATAAAACCATATAGTAGATTAATAATTTTTTTACGGTAGAGCCAACAAACGGCTAAGATTGCGCCCAGTTGAATGACAACTTCAAAGACACGGCCTGAGTCTGAATGAAAATCAATTAAATGGCCAAATAAAATTAAATGACCAGTACTGGAAATGGGTAAAAACTCCGTTAAACCTTCTATAAAACCTAAAAATAAGGCTTTAAGTACTGAAATTATATCCATAAATAAAGTGAGTCACAGAATAATAATAGCCATCACTTTTAAGATATTTTTCTGCATTTATAAATTCACTGAGCCAAATTTTTACGCTTTCTTTACGCGGCATCCAAAGTTATGGATAGAGACTTTACGGTTTTATTTTTCATACTAGATAGTGGAATATCCCAATGCTTAGGATAAAAAACATGAGTGCGGTCATTCACGCGCATCAGCAGGTACAGCATCAAAAAAATTGCGTTGTACAAAACAATCAAAATATATCTTATTTCAACTTCTTTAAGCAGATTTCAGCTCTGAAACATAGGAGTGAAATGCCATGTTAGAGTTTGCTTTGCTTTTAGCCATCGTCTTTGTTCTGGCTTATCCCTTGGGTAAATACCTCGCAGCAATTATGCACAACCGCGATATGAAAATTGATCCTCTATTCAATTGGATTGAAAAGCCCATTTACGCGGTTTTAGGAATCAATCCCAAACGGGGGATGAATGTCAAAACCTATTCATTCAATTTTGTCATGAGCTGTGCAGTGATCGGTTTGGTGACTTGGACTCTATTTATGGTTCAAGCCAGCCTGCCGTTGAACCCAAACCATGCACCGAATATGTCATGGGATTTGGCGCTGCATACCATGATTTCGTTTCTGACCAATACCAACCAGCAGCACTATTCAGGACAGGCGCAACTGTCATATTTATCGCAAATGGTCGGCATTGTCGGCTTGCAGATCATCACGCCGATGATGGGCCTGGCGATGGTGGTGGCTACAGTTCGAGCACTGTTCTACAAACAATCCAATGCACTTTCTGAAACCGATCAACAGACCAGCTTTAAGCATAAAGTGCAACAAATTAATGTCGGCAACTATTGGGCCGATGTGATTCGTCCGACGTTCCGCTTTCTGATTCCTTTATGCATGGTTTGGTCATTATTGCTCACTAGCCAAGGCGTACCATCGACTTTTCAAGGCGGCCCAGAAGTTCAAGTCATCGACCAAAGCAGCGAATTAACAACGCAAAAAATACCTTTAGGCCCTGTTGCGCCCATGGTAGCAATTAAGCAATTGGGCAGTAATGGTGGTGGCTGGTATGGTCCGAACAGCAGTGTACCTTTGGAAAATCCGACACCATTGTCAAACTTTCTGGAAATGCTTGCGATTTTACTGATCCCTGTTTCGGTGATTTTTATGCTGGGCTTTTTCACCAAACGCGCCAAATTCGCAGGCTTGGTCTTTGCTTCAATGCTGCTGATGTCGATCATTTCTGCGACTAGCGCTATCTGGTCAGAAAGCCTTTCATCGACTTCGACATTGCTTTCCGCCATGGAAGGTAAAGAAGTGCGTTTTGGCGAGGCATCATCTGCTTTGTGGTCAGCGGTCACCACCCAAGTCAATAACGGCTCAGTGGATATGATGCATGATTCATCTGCACCGCTCACAGGTATGGTGCAATTGTCCAATATGCTGATCAATGCCATTTGGGGCGGGATTGGCTGTGGTTTACAGCAATTCATTATTTATCTGTTTTTAGCAGTCTTTATTGCAGGCTTAATGACCGGCCGCACCCCAGAATTGTTTGGCCGCAAAATTGAAGCCGGTGAAATCAAGCTGCTCGCTGTTGTGATTTTGATCCAACCCATCGTCATTCTTGGTTTAACCGCAATAACTGTATTTTTTCCTGAATTGACGGGCAACAGTAATCCGCAATACCACGGCATTTCTCAAGTGCTGTACGAATATGTGTCTGCATTTGCCAACAATGGCTCAGGCTTTGAAGGGCTATCAGACAATACCGTGTGGTGGAATGTCACATGCGGTATTGCTTTATTGCTCGGCCGTTTCCCGACATTAATTATTCCTTTAATCATCGCTACACGTTTAGCTGCTAAACGCCAAGCACCTGAAAGCAGCGGCAGTTTAAAAGTCGAAACGCCAACATTCGCACTGACTTTAATTGCCATTGTGGTGATGTTGACCTTATTGCAATTTATGCCAGCCCTGGTCTTGGGGCCAATTGCTGATCATCTGTTATTGGTTCAAGGTTAAGGGTGAGTACAATGAATCATTCAAAACACACTGTTCAAACACAGCAAAACACCATAGCTTCAACCTTAGTTCAAGCTGAAGCATGGAAAAATGCCTTTATTAAACTGCTGCCGCAGCATGTGATTAAAAATCCGGTGATGGCCATCGTTTGGCTTGGGACGCTGATTACACTGGTTAGTACAATTCTAGGTCAATCTAGTTTGGTTTTTGGCTTATTGGTGACGTTGATTTTATTTGTGACGGTTCTCTTTGCCAATTATGCCGAAGCGGTTGCTGAAGCCAAAGGCCGCGGACAGGCGTCATCCCTGCGTCAAGCGCGTCAGAATTTGACGGCGCGCCGGATCCATTCTAAAGATGATATGGATGGGGTGCAGATTTCAGCGGCTGAATTGAACATGCATGACTTGATTGAAGTGCGTGCAGGGGAATTGATTCCCGCAGATGGTGAAATAATTCAGGGCTTTGCTACGATCAATGAAGCTGCAGTAACAGGTGAATCTGCGCCGGTACTCCGTGAAGCGGGCACAGATAAATCTGGGGTGATTGGCGGAACCAAAGTCTTAACCGACCGGATCATCGTGCAAGTGACCGCAGAGGCGGGAAATAGCTTTCTCGACCGAATGATTGCTTTAGTCGAAGGCTCAAACCGTCAAAAAACACCGAATGAAATTGCCTTAGGTATTTTACTGACCGTGATGACTGTGACTTTTATCATCGTCGTGGTCAGCCTGCCGTTGATTGGACATTTCCTGCATATTGAAATCAGCCCGATTTTATTGGTGGCGCTATTGGTCTGCTTGATTCCAACCACCATCGGCGGCTTATTGCCAGCTATTGGAATTGCAGGGATGAACAGAGCGCTCAAAGCCAATGTGATTGCCAAATCAGGCAAGGCGGTTGAAGTTGCAGGCGATATAGATGTTTTACTACTCGATAAAACCGGAACTATTACTTACGGTGACCGTCAGGCGACTGCTTTTTATCCCTTAACAGGAGTGACGGAGTCTGAACTTCGCCAAGCGGCGGTACTGACTTCTTTGGCCGATCCAACGCCAGAAGGTAAATCGGTGGTTGCTTTGGCCAAAGAGCAAGGTGAAAGAGTGGCCGAGCCTGAACAGGCTGAATTTATCGCTTTTAATGCGTCCACACGCATTTCAGGCCTTAACTTGGCGGATGGTCATCAAGTGCGTAAAGGCGCTATGGATGCCATTCTTAAATTCGCTTCGCAAAACCTTGAAAATCATGCCGAACTGAAAGCGCGCGTAGAACAAATAGCTTCAAAAGGGGCAACGCCGCTGGTCGTGGCTAAAGACCAGAATTTGTTGGGTGTCATTGAACTATCAGACGTGATTAAGCAAGGCATTAAAGAAAAATTTGCGCGCTTACGTGAAATGGGCATTAAAACTGTGATGGTGACCGGAGATAATCCGCTCACAGCAGCGGCCATCGCAGCAGAGGCTGGTGTGGATGATTATATCGCTGAAGCGAAACCAGAAGATAAACTCACATGCATTCGAACCGAGCAAAACAAAGGACATTTGGTAGCGATGGTCGGTGACGGTACTAATGATGCACCGGCGTTGGCCCAAGCAGATATTGGCTTAGCCATGAACTCGGGAACGCAAGCAGCCAAAGAAGCAGGCAATATGGTGGACTTAGATTCTGATCCAACCAAATTGCTATCTGTGGTTGAAATAGGCAAACAGCAGCTGATTACTCGCGGTGCATTAACCACCTTTTCCTTGGCGAATGATGTATCAAAGTATTTTGCAATTTTGCCGGCATTATTCGTCGCGGCAATTCCGCAAATGCATGTGTTAAATGTCATGCAACTAGGCAGTTCTGAAAGTGCCATCCTGTCTGCGCTGATCTTTAATGCGATCATTATTCCTCTGCTGATTCCAATTGCACTGCGCGGTGTGAAATTCAAACCTTCGACATCTACCCAATTATTGCGCCGCAACATGCTGATTTATGGTGTGGGCGGGGTGCTGCTACCGTTTATTGCCATTAAAGCGATTGATCTGCTGATCAGTCCAATCTTGGCCCTATAAATTTTTTGAGGATGACAAAGTGAATATGCAAAATCATCAATTGGCAGACTCATCATGGGGTGAGAAACTGCGCGCTTCGTTTGGAATGACCATCATTGCTCTAGGCTTATGCGGCTTTGTATATAGTGCTGCTGCAACCAGCTTAGGACAAATGCTCTTTCCAAAACAAGCCAACGGCAGCTTGATTGTCGAAAATAATCAAGTGATCGGTTCACGCTTAGTGGCACAGCCTTTTGCCCAAGTTCAATATTTCCATCCGCGTCCATCTGCCGCAAATTATGATCCTATGGCGATGGCCGGAAGCAACATGGCGAGAACCAATCCTGAACTGCAGAAAGCCATAGAGGAACGGCTGAATCGAATCGCAGCGAAGGAACAGATTGAAAAATCTAAAATTCCTGCGGATCTGGTCACCGCTTCAGGCAGTGGCATCGACCCTGAAATTAGCGTGCAATCAGCCATGATTCAAGTGAAGCGGATTGCCCATGCACGGCATATGCCTGAACAGAATGTCGAAAAACTGATTCAGTCGCATACGGTTCAGCCGATTTTTGGGATTTTAGGGCAGGCACGTATCAATGTGCTTGAATTGAATTTGGCTTTGGATCGGGGCGGGAAGTGATATGAATGGCTTGAAGATTAAAATATAGTGATTGAACGCTATTAAATAATTTGAATTAAGTTACATACGATTGTTGGGCGAGGGGATGTTCTATACCTCCGCCCAACGGTGGCATCCATATTGCCCAGCAATAGCCAAGCTGACTTTAGACGCATTTAAATGAATTTAAAAACATCTTTTTAAAGCAATAAATAAAGATTACTTCTATGACTGATCAACGAACCAATAAAGCCGATGTTTTGCTGCAACATACACAGCGTTATCAGTCTGGGCGGCTGACGATTTTTTTAGGCGCAGCTCCGGGCGTGGGAAAGACCTTTGCCATGCTGGTTCGTGCGCATGAACTGGCGCTGCAGGGCATTAATATCGTCATTGGCTATGTAGAAACGCATGGCCGTAGAGAAACTGAAAATTTAATTTCTGGTTTAGATATAATTCCGCGAAAGGCTATTGAATATCAAGGGCAGCATCTGGAGGAAATGAATCTAGATGCCGTTTTGGATAAAAAGCCCAGTATTGTTTTGGTGGATGAATTTGCCCACACTAATATGCCCGGCAGCCGTCATGAAAAACGCTGGCAAGATATCAATGAATTATTAGATGCTGGTATTGATGTTTTTACCACCATGAACATTCAGCATTTGGAAAGTTTGAATGATGTGGTATATCAAATCACAGGGATTCGTGTCACTGAAACCGTGCCAGACAGGGTATTCGAACGGATTCGAGATATCCGCTTGATTGATTTGCCTGTAAATGAGCTGTTGGAGCGCTTAAACCAAGGAAAGGTCTATGTGCCTGAGCAGGCCGAACAGGCCTTGCAGCGATTTTTCAACAGCTCCAACTTAACGGCACTGCGTGAACTGGCAATGCAAACTGTGGCCAATTATGTTGATAATGATGTACGCGAAAATTTCGCCATTCAAGGGCTTGCTCAAATTCCCTTAAAAAATCATGTCTTAATTATGATTGATGGCAAAGGGCATTCTGAAGCTTTAGTTCGGACTGGATGCCGTATTGCCGAGCATCGTGCGGCAAAATGGACGGTTGTTGCTTTTTCTCATGATACGCAAATCATGAATAAACAGGAAAACTCGCAAAGCCGTGAAATTGAACGGGCTTTAAACTTAACGCGTCAAATGGGTGGAATGACAGAAGTCCTTCACGGCCAGCAACATGCTAAAACTTTATTTGATTATGTGATGGACCGCGGCATTTCAACCTTGGTTTTAGCACAAGCGGCTCCGCAAAAGTTTTCGCTGAATTTAAGGCTCAATTTGATTGATCAATTACTGCAATACCGGCCCAGTTTTGAACTCAGTATTGTGCCGATTATTGCAGAGAATAAGCATCTGTCCTTTTTCACTCAAAGGGCATTCTTGTCGCTAAGAGAAATACAGTACGTACTAGCCACCACGGTCATCAGCATTGTGATTGCAAGCTTAGGGGAAAAGTATTTAGGGATTGAAGATCTTTCGGTGATTTTTATCACCGCTGTGGTTTTTGTGGCATCAAAAACACGGATGCTGGCTGCAGCTTTTTCAGCCATCCTATTCTTTCTAGCTTATAATTTTTTCTTTATTTCCCCGCAATTTACATTTCAGATTTCTGCACATCAGGGGATTGTCACCGTGATTGCATTTTTGGGCGCGGCTTTAATTTCGAGCCGATTAGCGTCACGTTTGAAAGAGCAGGTGACTGCACTCAAAACGGCGAACAGTTATAACAGTATTATGCAGGATTTAGGGCAGAAGCTGTCCACAGCATTAGATTTGGCACAAATCAAGGAGATTGCTGAACATAGCCTGAGTAAAAATCTCAATGCAGATGTCTGGCTGTATTTCCCAGATACTGCAGCAACTCAAGCATCATCCACTATCATGAGTAATAAAGAAAAAATTTCAGCCGATTGGACATTCAAAAACCATCAACCGTCCGGTCGCTTTACCCAAACCTTGACGGAAAATGAGTGGTGGTTTTTGCCCTTATTGGCTTCCAAGCAATGCTTAGGCGTGGTGGGGTTGAAACTTAAAGATGTGCAAGCAGTAATCAATACGGAGCAAAAACAGCTCGCTGAACTCATGGTAGAGTATCTTGCGCAGGCGATTTTCCGCACCCAGCTGACCAAGGCTTTGGAAATAGCCAATGTGAATTCTGAAACGGAAAAATTGCGCTCGGCATTATTATCATCCGTATCGCACGATTTACGCTCGCCTTTGGCGTCGATGATTGGAGCAGCGGATACTTTGAGCACTTACCGCCATTCCATGAATGAAAATGATCAGGACAGCTTGCTGGAAGCGATTCATTTAGAGGGGGAGCGTTTAGACCGCTATATTCAAAACCTACTGGATATGACCCGTTTAGGCCATGAAGGCTTAAGCTTGAAGCGGGACTGGATTGGAGTTGATGAACTGATCGGTTCAGCAGTGCGCCGTTTAAACCGTTATATGCCAGATGCATTGGTTGAAGTGCATGCGCCTCAAGAATCTTTGAGTTTATTTGTACATGCCGCCTTGATTGAACAGGCCATTTTTAATGTGCTGGAAAATGCCGCAAAATTTTCACCAGAGAATAAAGCTGTGATGATTGAGGTGCAGCAGGTGAATGAAAATGAGATCGAAATTGCCATAACTGATAAGGGGCAGGGTATCCCGGAAGGTGAGCGGGAACGCATTTTTGACATGTTTTATACCATGCAGCGCGGTGACCGCGGGCAATATGGTACAGGCTTGGGCTTGACGATTGTGAAAGCGATTGTGGGTGCGCATATGGGGAAAATCATGGCATCATCAGGCAAGAACAATCAAGGAACATGTATCCGCATACAGCTTCCTATTCAGCAAATTACTTAAAGCATCTAGCAGCTTTTAGGTGGGAAAATGCCAGAACAGAATGAATCAGCCAGCTCCATGACCAATGTCTTGATTATTGATGACGAAAATCAGATTCGAAAATTCTTGGATATAGCACTCAGAGCGCAAGGCTATAAAACGCTTTTGGCTGAAAATGGCCAAAAGGGCTTGGAACTCCTAGCTTTGCAAGGCGCGGATTTAGTGATCCTCGATTTGGGTTTGCCAGATTTGGATGGTTATGAGGTTTTGTCTGAGCTTCGCACATGGTCGCACGTTCCAGTGATAGTGCTGTCTGTGCGGGCAAATGAACAAGAAAAAGTGAAGCTTCTGGATGCTGGCGCAAATGATTATGTGACCAAGCCGTTTAGTGTTCAGGAGCTGATGGCGCGCATTCGTGTACTGCTTAGGCAGCATGAGCATAGTACTGTTTATACGACAATTTTTGATGATGGCGTATTAAAAATCGATTTTTCCAAACGGCAGGTTTTTTTAAATCAACAATTGCTCTCCTTAACGCGCAAAGAATATCAGCTGCTGAATTTATTGGCGAAAAATAAAGGCCAATTGATTACCCAGCCGCAAATACTGAAAGAGCTGTGGGGGCCAACGCACCAAGAAGATACGCATTATTTAAGGATTCTGGTTGCTAAATTAAGAGTGAAGTTAAATGATAATGCTGTGCAGCCTAAATATATTATTACTGAACCGGGAGTGGGTTTGCGATTTTTGAAGATTTATTAATATTAAATATGTCATTTATTTTACATGAGTAATTAGACCTCTTTCATAAATCATTTTTTGCTCAGTTCCAAGTTGTAGATTCCAGCGATTAAATTGAATCTCAAACCAAGCCTTTTACCTCTATTTCGATAACACTCAGCAAGGATTTTGAAGGTTTTCAGGCTGCCAAATACATGCTCAATTCCGATTCTTCTTTTATTGATTTCTTGATTATAGATTTTCAATTCAGGATCCAGTTTACAGTGTCTTTTGGCTTTTAATGGCAACAGGCTATTCGGATACAACACATAAATCCCCTGATAGCCTTTATCTGCAAGGATAAAAGCCCCAAAAGGAATCTGGCTTAAATTGCGTTTGAACAACTTGAAATCATGCACTGCACCGCGACTGGTACATAAACTCAGAATTTGCTGAGTTTTGTAGTGAATCATGGCCTGTACTTTAAAGGTATGGGTCTTTTTCTTGCCGCTATAGCTTTTCTTCTGTTTTTTTAGGCCTTTGGATTGGAATTTCCGTGGCATCCACGATCACAACATTCCAGTCGATGCCTTTGCCCTCGGGTAAATCTTTGGGTAAATTAAACAGATTGGACCGAATCAGGCAGTCTTCAACATGACGGACAATTCTTGAGGCTGTGGGCTCTGAAACCCCGTAACTCGTCGCAACGTGAAATAAGGTTCGGTATTCCCGCCAATAGCTCAGACAGAGCAGAACCTGATCCTCCAGGCTTAACTTGGGCGGTCTGCCTTTGGCAGAGACATGCTTCTGCAATTGCTCAACCATCAAATAGAAAGTTGACCATGAGATGCCTGTGTATCGCTTGAACTGAGGATCAGAAAGCTTGTTTGAATCGATGTATTTCATCCGCAGATTATGCACGAATGCTAAGAAATCCGGAGTGCAAATATTAACCAAAAAGAAGATCGTTTTTTGATTTATGAAAAAGATCTATTGTTATTTTTATATTTTAACTTATTTTAAATTAGCTTTTTCGTGGTTTTAATAGTTTTAAAAATAATCATATTAGTTGGGTGCTTTTTTACGGTTTATTTACGTTACATTCGGTAGAACTTGTTTTATTTTGATCATTGTTAATATTTAACAGGACAAAATAATGAGTAATTTACTCATGGCTAGACATAATATAGCTGACGAAGAAGCGGTCCCTGAATCCATGCCATCTGCGCGTCAATGCTGCGATATTGAAGATATTCTATTTTCAGAAGAAATCGAAAACTATCTGCAGCGCTATCCCAATACCCGTCATGTTGAGATTTGCCTGCACGATCTGAATGGTCATGTCCGCGGCAAGCGCATAGATATTGTCGGTCTAAAAAATATTGCACAAGGCTGTTATTTCCCAATGTCTATTTATGCCATGAGTCTTGATGGAGAAGTGATTGAAGAATCGGGTTTAGGAAAATCGATCGGTGAGCCGGATTATTTATGTAAACCTATATTGGGAAGCCTGCAGCCCTGCGCTTTAAATCCAGAGTCCAATGCACAGTTATTCCTAACCATGAAAGATGACAATCATCAAGATTGCGAAGTTGAACCGCGCAATATTTTAAAAAAAAGTTTAAGAGCGCTGCATGATCAAAACTTTTATCCTTGCATGGCCGCAGAATTGGAGTTTTATTTATTTGACAGCAATGAAAAATCTGGCTCCAATCAGATTTATTTAAATCAATGTTTTGATGTGAATGTGCAAGATAAATATCAAGACGTTCTGGATGAAATTGAACGGATTGCCCTTTTGCAGGGGATTCAGATTACAGGCTTAGTCTCGGAATCATCTTCCGGGCAATACGAAATTAATATTCAGCATAGCGGTGATATTTTGAAGCTATGCGATCAGATCATGATGCTAAAGCGCACCATTAAGCAAGTCGCTGTAGAACATGGGTTACATGCAAGCTTTTTGGCTAAGCCTGATCTGAATAAAGCGGGCAGCGGCATGCACTTTCACATGAGTTTGTTAAATCAAGACCAGCAGAATATTTTCAGCATGAAGCAGAATCCTTTACCGTCACGGCAATTATTAAAGGCGATCAGCGGGCTGATAGTCTTGCTGCCGCCGTCCATGGCCGTGCTTGCCCCGAATGTAAACTCATTCCGCCGGTTTAAAGCTGGAAACCATGTGCCCTTAGAAGCTAATTGGGGCGTGAATAACCGCAATGTGGCCATTCGCATACCATGTTCGGACAATGAAAATCAACGCTTGGAATATCGTGTTGCAGGTGCGGATTGCAATCCTTATTTAACTGCAGCCCTGATTTTGATCGGCACACTGCATGGGTTGACACAGAATCTGGAAATTCCACAGCAAGCCACTCAGATAAAAAATAAACATCAGCCGCACTTTTTAAGTACGAATCAGCTGGATGCTTTAACATTTTTTCACCGGAATACTGTTTTGCAAAAATATCTCGGCAAAAGATTTATGGAATTATGGTGTGCAGTTAAACGTGCTGAGCATCAGTATATGTACAGCCAAATTACTTTGATCGAACAACATTGGGATATTTAACTGCTTAAAAATGTATAACACGATAAATAATGAAGATGATGCTAGAAATCAGAAGCTCAATGAAGAATTATATTTGAAGTATAGTTTACAGGAAATTGATTCTGACATTTTAGTAAAGAAATACCAGTATGCGTCAAAAAGTATGAAAAAAATAATTCATACTATTTTTAAAGAAAGAGGTTTTAATCGAAGTGAGATAGATCATATATTGAAATTACTCAAGTAAAATAATTATGCCAATAGTATTGCTGATACTATTGGCATTTAACTTTTAAAAAGATTTAGTCAGGGTGAATACTACTTCAGTTTTTACCCCTTTTTTATTTTGACTTGTAAAGTCTTTGGTTTTTAAATTACTACCAAACGCTGCTAATTCTGCATTTATTCCCATTGGGTTATAGCGGTAAGTTGCACCAATTTTCCAATCAAAAAAATGGTCTTTTGCTTCAGAACCATAAATGTCCTGATTTGCTTTGGAATAACCTAAGCTAACATTTGTGCCAAAATTAGTTTGAGCAATCGGTGTAGCATATAAGACATTAAAATACCAATTTGAGATATCTTTACCTATACTGTCACTGGCAGCTTTGCCGCCATAGTTATAGGTATAGCTTATGCTTGGTGTAAAGCTATCGTTCTGATGCAGCAACGCATTAAAGATCATTTTGAAATAGTATTCATTATAATTTAAATCGCTGTTGCCGATGTAATTGTAGCGCAGCATGCCAAGATCAACTGCAGGATGGATTGAACCTAGCGCGATTGGCGCTGTATAGCCGATCTGGGGATCCAGTTCTAAATTTACTTCGTCATCAAAATCAACATTCGATGCAAATGCAGCAAGATAAAATCCTGAAGCATGGCTTAAAACAAAGTTTCCCTGCAAGGCCGGATCATTCTGGGTTTGCGTTTGGCCGCGCCAGCGGTAGTCGCTGGCCAATGATACATTACCTGAAAAGCTTAAAGCGGGAGAGCTTTCATCTCCAGTAGCAAAAGCATAACTTGAATAGAGCGGTATAAGGCTAAAAAGTAGATGGTATAATTTTTTCATAACACTTTAAATTAGTAGTCATTGAAGTAATGTATGTTATGGTTTAATTTATTGATATATAATAAAATTATCGTAAATTTTGCGTAAAATAAGTATAAAATTTAAGATGAATATTTTTTAAAGTAATAAAAATCAGTATTCATATTGTCTAAAAGACGTTTGCATATGAACTTTAATAAGCTAGATGAATTTGACCCCTTTATTTTTAGAACCACAGGCTTTAACAGTATTCGGACTTTGGCTGCGCGACTGAGTTATTACCATGCAGCGTCTAATGGTTTGTTATCTTGCCTCCCATTACAGCTGACGTTACGAGTTAAGAGTACGATGCAGAGCTATCGTCGCCTGTGTATTATGTGGATTTAACTTTAAGGGAAGGGATTAGCTTGAATGAAGCGATTGTTCAGGCGAAGCAAATTGATGAACAGAGCAAGCAGGCGGGGTTTTATCAGGAAACTTTAGACTTTATCGTAAGGAAAGGTTTTGGGAGTGGAAGGATAGATGTGTATATGGAGGAGGGCTCGAAGGTGGTTGAGGAGTTTGATCAGCCTGTTGAAGGCCAGCAGATTAAAGAAAATCAGACTGAATTTAATATTCAGCAGGGATTGAAAGGATTTGTGGCTATTTAATGTATAGAGGAGAGACTAGTCTCTCCTCTAACTCTTAAAATAAATTTAATTAATAGTTGTTAGTTTTCTTCGACTTGCAAGTAAATGAACATCTTTAGCATTATTAGTGCGACATAGTTTTTTCAGAACATTGTGCTGTGTTTCAGGGGGCCAAAAAATCTTTAAGTTTTCACGAGCACGAGTTATAGCTGTGTAGAAAATACTATGTGTTATTTCATCTTCATTTGCATCAGTTATAACAATTTTTACAGAATCATATTCAAGCCCTTGTGCTTTATGAATTGAAACAGCATAAGCTACTTGAAATGGAATAATAGTATTAAGTGAATCATCATCATCATCACTATTGTCAGAGAGAAATACTGAAAAACGTACAATTGAATCTCTAAGCCATTCAAGCTCGGTTCCATAGACATCGAACTCAGTTAATGGTCTATCTAATTCAATATCAAATTGAATTCCACTATTAATTTCTACAATATCAATAATTTTTCCTTTTAAATTATTATAGATAACAGGTCTAAATCTTTCAGTCTCAGAGAATAAAATAGGATCACCAACTTTATAAGTAGTTATGCCCCATGTAACTGATTTTCCTGGATTACTACTCTGAAGAAAGCGATTAATATTATTAATGCCATATAGTCCATCATAATTAAGGCATAAGATAATTTCATCATGAAAATGTTTTTCGAATAAATTATTATCTAATATAGTTGTATATTGATTACGTACCATTAATTCAGCAATATCATCTTCAATATTTCTTACTTTTCCCCAAAAATTTAATAAGTTTTGATTTGATGTTCTATAAGGGGTAATTAATTCAAAAACAGATTTTTTATGTATAAATGATCTAATAGTGCTGAACCAATTGCCAAATTGAATTGATTCAATTTGATATACATCACCGACTAATATTAAGAGTTTAAAAGAGGTTTTATTTAAAACATCTAAGATATCAGTATTACTTACAGTGCTGCATTCATCAATAATAAGTAGATCATATTCTGTAGAAGAATTCTGCTTACTGATATGGCTTCTAATGGTACTAAATTCTGAATTTTGAGCACTTATTTTACGTTTTAGATTGTCTATAGCTGGGTTTGTATGCGCTAAAAATAGTTTTTTCTTATCATTAAAGTAATGAGCTATATGGTCAACCATAGTTGATTTACCAGTACCCGCAGCACCATAAATAATAGCTACTTTTGAGTCACTAAATAATTGTTTTAATGCATCAACTTTTACAGGATCATCAATCGAAATCGGTGTGGAACTTAACCATCGATCGACAGCCTGAGTATAACCGGCAATACCTTCTTTAGAAAACTCTTGAAGCTTATTTACAATAGTGTAGGTGTCATTTTCATATTGGTTAATAAAAATATGACCTTTATCAGTTATTAGTTTTCTATTTTCTCTATGTTTGTAATAGAGTTGATTGTTATATTTTTTAATTAAATCTTCAATCAGATAAAAATTTTGTATATCCTCTAAGGGAGTGTAAAGTATACCTTTTTGTTCAATATTATTTTTTATACGTCTTGCTAGAAATTCTTCTTGGCATGCACTAGAATCTAAGCTTTCTATTAAATCTATTAATTTAGGATTATGCCCTCTTAATGATGTACAAAAAGGCATTTTCTCAAAAGGAATACAACTATAAGATAAATTTAGATTTGATAATAATGGGCATCCACGAGAATCATGTTGGGATTTTATTATCTGATTATTCATTTTAAGCATTAAATATCTAAGGGTTTTATAACCTGTTGATTGGTTTATATATAAAATTCTCACCTTGTCTATTATTTTAAAAATTTGAATATTATTTAAATCATTATTTAGTGCTTGTGATTTAATTTGATTATATAAGTTTTCATTTAATTCGATTAAGTCTAATAAATTTCCTGATCTTTCGGTTAGCCAAGCCATTAAAAATCTATATTCATTAGATTTGGTATTGACTTGTATTCTTGATCCTAGAATCTTTGCATAGTTGTTAAATTCGCATTGTCGAATTGATATTTCCCAATTACTAATAATTATAATTGGCATATTATATCCCAGTACTTCAATTGATTCATTTTGAAGTGCTAAATTACAAGCATAATCTTTAGAAATATCTATACTTGTAAAAGCAATTATTCGATCATGCTTATTAACTTTGTTAAAAGCGCGGTAAAAAGTTACTTCATAATAGATAGACCCATTAATATAAAATGGGCGTGTCTTATGAATATAATATTTATCTACTCTATAAGCTTTAGATTTTGTTTGATTAATATAATTAATTTTTTCCGAAATTTTTTCATGATATTCACGAAGAGATGGATCTAAATTAACAGGAAATAGCTCTAAATTTCTAAGTATTGAAATATTAAATTTTTGATTTAATAAGCTTCTTATTCTATAGAGATACTCATAATACTTTAACATCAGTCTTTCTGAAGAATCACCATCTAACGTATAGTGTGAAGCACTTATTTGAAGCAGTTTATGAAACTTTCCAAGAAAATTATATTTAGATTGCCCTTTAACAAAAGATAATCCTGACTCAATTAAGGGATAACTAAATTCAGTATTTAGAGAATTAGATTGTAATGCTACCGAAATGCCTTCAATTAAGTTTCTAAGTTGTGAGAGAATGTTCTGTGAAAGTATCCTTCTTTGATCTTTTAATGCTTCAATATTTTGGCAAATTACCGTATCAGCATTTTGTATTTGTAATAAAACAGACGACATTTTAATACCCCTTTAAAATTTTAAAAAGTTTTGTTATAGGATTTTAAAAAATTAACAAAATAGTTTGTAGGCTGGTAATAATTTAGGGCATTGAGTGTTAAAGAAATTTGTCATATAAACTAAAGGATTCTGTTTGCTTAATGCAACTCTTTGAGCTCTTTCATATTCATTATATAAATCTAAGTTTTTTAGCCAATTTTCTAAATCTTCCTTAGATTCTGGTTCTGGTATATGGTTTTCGACAGAATGTACATAATTGATCGTCATTGCAATTAATGAAGAAACGTCTTTTAATGTAGGAAGACCAATATTAAAATCTTCTAATAATTTATAACTACATAGATTTTTATAATTATCTTTAATTTGATTATTAGCATCTTTTAAAGCCAAAATTTGAGATGCTGTGAGAGATGCTGTAGATTTTCTATGAATAATTCTATTTCGCCAGTGAATCAAAAGTAATGGACCCAACTGTAAAGCAGGATCGTTAATCTTGAGATGTTCAGTCAGTGCTAAGTGTTTTTGGCCTCTATCAGCGTCTTTAGGTAGAGTTATATTACCAATGTTAGGAGATCCTATAATTAGAGAGTTATAGGTGCATAGTTCTTCTGCAACAAATACAATTGTTGCTTTTAAAGTAAATTGGCGAGCATCGCGGCTCGAATGTTTTATATTTGAAGGATTCCAAGAAATATTAAGTTCTTCAGGTTTGGTACACTTACCCAATTCAACACCGGATAGACCTACTGCTATAGTATTAAGATGGTGAACAGTTTTTCCAACTGAGTCGATAAACGGCTTATAGGCTGGTGTTTTCATAAGTTTAATTGGTGTACAGCTAGGAATCGAACCCAGACTCCGGCTTTAAGAGTATTGCTTTAATCGGCCGGCGTTTAACCATTAACTTCTGCACATAATCCTTTGATATTTTATGTTCTTTTTAAACGCGATATGAGTGTAAGCTCTTTAGCTATTTATACTTCAAAGCTAATAGTGGAGCAATATTTTTCTATTAATTGATAGTAAAAAACAAAGAAATATAAGAAAATTCAGTAGAAATATACAACTAGAAGAAATATGAATTTTAACTTTTAGACTGTAGGTGGTTAATAAATATGCTTTACAAGTGTTAAGATACTTTTTTTCAAAGTTTTTATTGATATTGATGGGGCGATGAATGAGTATTAAAAATGCTGATCATTCGGCAGAAGCATCGGCTTTGGGTTTTTTCTATCAATCCTTGTATGCATTAGATACGTTACTAAGCTTATCAACAGATAATGCCGCTATCTCTATTGAAACTTTGGATGACATTCAATTAGATGAAAATGGTCAAAATTTACTGTACCAGTTAAAACATTCTATTAAATCGAATCCACCAGCTTTAACTATTAAATCAAAGTCCTTATGGAAGACGATAAAAGCTTGGGTGGATATTCTTCCGAAAATTTCTTTATCCGAAACAAAATTTCATCTAGTTGTAGTAAGTGGAATCAGTGAAACGGATCCATTAAATGTATTAATTGATTTGACACAAAACAGAAATAGCCTTTTGGAGGCTTTAGAAAAAGAAGCTACAAGAGTTGTAACAGAAAGGGAAATAGCACAAAAACAGAAGAAAAAAACTTTACCGCATGCAGATCGTAAGGATGGTTGTGAAGCTTTCTTAAGCTTAACAGGTGGGCAAAGGAAAAATCTATTTGATCGTGTCAGAGTAATATCAAGATCACCAAATATTAATCAAATTGAAACATCGATAGAAGAAAAGCTGACGCTTTTTCCATCCTTATATAAAAAAAATATTGTAGAAAAATTAGTAGAGTGGTGGGATAGACAAGTCATCTACTCTTTAAGTGGTATTCGGGAAAGATATATTTTAAGAAATGAATTGCAATCAAAAATTATGGAAATTTCAGCGGAAATTGAACATGAAAAACTATTACCTGAATTTGAGCGCAGTGAGGTACCTGATGGGCATATTCCTAATACAAGATTGATAGCTCAGATTGATTTAGTAAAAGGTCGACAATCTGATAAAACCAAAGCAATTCGTGAAGAGTGGAGGGCTAGAGAACAGCGTTCTAAATGGGTTAGATCAAATCCAGGTATGTCATCTAAAATTCATGAATACGATGGTCTATTACAAGAGTATTGGGAAGATAAACACACTACAATGTGCGAAGACTCTGAAAATAGTGATGATAATGAAAAATGTAATGAAGGATTAAACTTGTTACGGTGGACACATAATGACGCTCCAAATTTAATAAGACCGTTTGCTGAAAGTTGGTCTGCTGCATATTATATTCGTGGCTCATATCAAGTGTTAGCTATAAATTTAACTGTAGGATGGCATCCTGAATATATGAAAAATTTAAGTAAATAAATGAAAATTTCACATGATATTTATGCGGAAATGAATCCTGCATTTTGTGCGTTACTTCTTGAAACTTTTGTTGATGCTTATATCCGTACAGTAAATAGGTCTCCTGATCTGCCATTAGTGTATGTGGCCTTACCCCTTTTATTATCAGATGATTATATTCCTTTATTTGAAGGTACCAATAAGACAACTGGTCTAAGAGAGTGGTTAAAAAGAAGCCCGAACTACGATCTTGATATTCATATTCGCTTGAATGGTAGTTTAAATATTGTTACTGAAGCACTTCAATTTGGATGTTTTTCTGGATATTTAGAGCTTACTGAAAAGGCTCAATTATCACTTGGATTTAATAGTTTTAAAAAATCAAAAATCAGGAAAATTGATAGTGATTTGTTGAGAGTAGTTAAGTGCGCTGAGAGGTTGGGATGTTGGTTTGCAGAGGCAGGTTCAACTAAGGCAGTCTTTGATATTATGGGGTTAACAGTTTGAATCGTTGGAATATTAGTAAAATTTTCTTTTTTAATTCAAATGGCGAAGAAATTAGAGAAATAGATTTTGATTTAAATACTGTAAATATTATTACTGGTGCATCCGGTACAGGTAAAACAGCAGTTATTAAAGCTCTTGATTATTGTTTAGGATCTAGCACTTGTGAACTAGCTGCTCATATTCGTAGACGAAGTATTTGTGTAGGAGTTAAATGGGTAGCAGGTGCTGAAGAACTTATTACAGCCAGAGTAATACCACCGGTTGGGCAAAAGACAAGTTCAAAAATGTTTGTGAGATCAGGGCGAAATTTGGAGATACCTAAAAAATATAAAGATTTAGATGGCGCGTGTACACTTGATTCAGCGAAGGACTATATAGAAAAGGTATTCGGAATAGGTGATATCCAAAGAAAAAATAACTTTACTGGAAAAACTCTTGGTAAGGCCTCAATTCGAAATATAACGCCATTTTTACTGATCACGAAAGAAGTTATTGATAGTGAGTCACTTTTATTTCATAGCATGGATGATGCTGAAAAGTCTAAAGATTTTTTAGCAGCTTTGCCTTATTATCTTAATATATCGAATGAAGAAAGTATTTATCTTGAACAACAACTAAAAAAACTAAAAAGTCGTTTAGAATTAGAGACGAATAAGAAAAATTTGACTTTAAGGTCGCAAGAAGACTCAATAAGTAAAGCAAGAAATTTTTTAGAAGAAGCAAAAAGATTAGGTTTAAACGTTTTCACAAGTAATGAAAATAGTCTAAGCGACATCATAGAAAATCTCAGAGAAATTTTAAAAGTTGAAACTCAATTTATTAATTACCCCGATAATAGTGAGATAACATTACTAAATATTAAAAGGAAAGCTCTCCTTGATGAAATAAATGAGCTATATAGTAAATTAAATGCTACAAAAAAAGTTATTCTTGAGGCATCAGGTTATAAAGGAACAGTAGCAAGACAATTAAATAAGTTGGAATTAGTAAATCACTTTAATCTTTCTAATATTCCTGAGCAATGTCCGGTTTGTAAATCTGAGTCAAAAATTGGAATTTCAATGGCGGAGCATTTAAAATCTACTCTAATGCAAATTAGAGATGAGAATATTTCAATTAAAAGAGTCGAGCCCAAGCTGATTCTTTTAGAAAATAATTTAAATGATAAATTAAATGATTTAAATGCTATGTTATCTCATGTCGATTCAAAAATTCAGTCTTGGTATAGACAGACAGAAGAGATGAGACAATATGATGACCATTCTAAACAACAAGCACATCTCAGAGGGCGGATATCATATTTTCTAGAGACCTTTCAAGAGGATATACAGGAAGGAGTTGATTTAGATGTATTATCTGCAGAGATTCAAGAAATTGAAGCACAAATTGATAAAAGCTCCAAAGAAATAAAATTGAGAAGAGCTGAATTAAAGATTTCTAAATTTGCCACCGAAAATTTTCAATTACTACCAACAGTCGCACCATGTGTAAATGCTGAGTTAGATTTTAATGCCTTAAAACCTGAAATTAGTATAATAGAAAATAAAACAGAATCTATCCTTAAAATGTCAGATTTAGGTTCAGATCAAAATTACTTAGCAATTCATATTTCTCTAGCTTTTGCACTGCATAAGTATTTTGAAACACAAAAAACCTCAGTGCCTGGTGTCTTATTCTTAGATCAAATCAGTCGACCTTATTTTCCTTCGACACTAAAAGATGAAAATGTGATATTAGGGAGTGATAATGATGAAGATATTAATGCTCTAGAGAAACATATTGAATTTATTTTCAATGAAACTGCAAAAATAAAAGGATTGCAGGTTATTTTACTTGAACATGCTTATTTTTCAAAAGATAAAAAATATGTAGATGCAACGAAGGAACGATGGGGGAGAGGATCACACAGAGCTTTAATCCCCCTAGACTGGGCTGTTAGGAAAGATTTAAAGAAATAATAGATTAATCGTTTTTGAATTTCACTGTAGCAGCTAAGCTTAGACGAGACAAAGTTAATTGATCGTTTATATTAAAAATATCTGGGAATAGGGTTCGTGGTGAGTTAATGATTATCAGCTGAAATCTGCTACAATTGCGCCAATTTTAAGTTATCACTTCACTGGCTTGATACACATTTAGAAATGTGTACAAAACTGTGTACATATTGAAGATTTCCCTTATGTTTAAAGATCAATTAGCTAGAGAAGTAGCGGCTCGCAGAACTTTTGCTATTATTTCCCACCCCGATGCCGGTAAAACTACCATGACAGAAAAACTGCTGTTATGGGGTCAGGCCATTCAGGTTGCAGGTATGGTGAAAAGCCGTAAATCGGATCGTGCAGCCACTTCTGACTGGATGGAAATGGAAAAAGAGCGTGGGATTTCGATCACCACGTCCGTCATGCAGTTCCCGTTCAAGGACAAGATGATTAACCTGCTGGATACCCCAGGGCATGAAGATTTCTCGGAAGATACTTACCGTACCCTCACTGCGGTAGACTCGGCGCTGATGGTGATTGACGGTGCAAAAGGTGTCGAGGAACGTACCATCAAATTGATGGAAGTGTGTCGTATGCGTGACACTCCTATCATTTCTTTCGTCAACAAAATGGACCGTGAAATCCGTGAGCCTTTAGAGCTGCTGGATGAGATCGAAAATGTCCTGAAAATTAAATGTGTCCCGATTACCTGGCCACTCGGTACAGGACGTGACTTCGCTGGTGTCTATAATCTGCTCGAAGAAAAGTTCTATGTCTATAAAGCCGGTTTTGGTTCAGTGATTACTGATATCGAAGTTCGTGATGGCTATGACCATGCTGATTTACGTGAAAAAGTCGGTGAGCTGGCTTGGGCGGCATTTGAAGAATCATTGGAACTGGTACAAATGGCCAATGAGCCATTAGATCGTGAAGAATTCCTGGCAGGCCGTCAAACTCCAGTGCTGTTCGGTACAGCTTTAGGTAACTTCGGTGTCGACCATGTTCTGGATACATTTAGCGAATATGCACCGCCTCCCAAAGCGCATCCAACTCAAGACCGTAAAGTAGAGGCAGATGAAGAAGGTTTTACAGGCTTTATCTTCAAGATTCAGGCCAATATGGACCCGAAACACCGTGACCGTATCGCTTTCATGCGAATCTGTTCAGGTAAGTATGAAAAAGGCATGAAAATGAAGCATGTGCGTATCGATAAAGATATCCGCATTAGCGATGCCTTGACCTTCCTGGCTGGTGACCGTCAGCATCTGGAAGAAGCATGGCCGGGTGATATTATCGGTCTGCATAACCACGGTACCATCCAGATCGGTGATACTTTCACTTCAGGTGAAAAACTGCAATTTACCGGTATTCCGCACTTTGCACCGGAAATGTTCCGCCGTGTCCGTCTGAAAGATCCGTTGAAGTCAAAACAGCTGCAAAAAGGTCTGAAAGAGCTGTCTGAAGAAGGTGCAACTCAGGTCTTCATGCCACAAAACAGCAATGACCTGATTGTTGGTGCTGTGGGTGTGCTGCAGTTCGAAGTGGTGGCATATCGTCTGAAAGAAGAGTACAAGGTGGACTGTATTTATGAGCCGGTGAGCATCAATACAGTACGTTGGGTATCTTGCGAAGATGAGAAGAAATTTAATGAATTCAAGAAAAAAGCCCATGACCAGTTATCTGTTGATGGTGGTGGTCATTTGACTTATCTTGCACCAAGCCGAGTGAACTTACAGCTGATGCAGGAACGTTATCCGGATATCGTATTCCGTAACACACGCGAACACTAAGCCTTCAGGCTTGGAAAATGTTAAACAGCTTCTCCGGAAGCTGTTTTATTTTGTGCTACATTTAAACGACTCATTACTTATATCTCTAAAAAATCATGAAGTTTAGTAAGGAAATCCTGCTCGGTTCAGTCATTGGCTGTAGTTTGTTACTTGGTGCATGTAATAAAAATGAAAAAGAACAGACAGCGACGGAACAGAAAAAATCTGCAGCAGTTACCCCTGAAGAAAAAGCCAAAGTTTTGCCTTATCTGAATATTCAGGAGAAACCGGCCGATATTGCCTTGCCATTTTGTGAAACTAAAAACTGTATTAATCTGGATATTCAGACCTTAAAGACAGCTGATGCCTGGCTAAACCAGTCTATTGAAAAGCAGCAGGCAAAAGTCATTCAGGATCAGATTGGCCTAAAGCAGGATATGAGTCTGCAGCAGGCGATTAATGCCTATGTAAAAAAATCAGACGCCTGGCAAGCCCAGCTCAAACTGAACAAGGCCTATGAGTTATCGCTATATACTCGCATTCCTTATCAGCGCAATCAATTTGTGCTGATGCAGATCGGTGTAGATAGCACTCAGGAAAACATCCGCGTCAAAGAACGCTACTATTTCTTTGTAGCTGACCGGCTGCAGCAAAAAATACTCAGCCCGCTGGATATTATCAATCCTGAGCAGCAGTTGCAGATGGACCAGATTGTGCAGCAGGCTTATCAAAAGTGGCTAAAAGACAATAATGCGGAAGTCCAGCAGAAAGCTCCAAAAAAACTGTATTGGGGGCAGGCGGACTGGTTCTTTGATCAGGAAGGAATTGGCTTACATTATCGTAGTCAGGAAATTAGCAAAGATGCCAAACAGCTGGACATCTATTTAACCAAAGAACAAACACAACAAGTCTTGAAAGTGGATATTTATCAGAATATGTTCTAACAGGTAGGTCCTGCAAGGATAAATGATGATGTTGAACAAAGGTTAATGCATGTCAAATTATAAGAATATTTTATGTCTGTCAGTATTGGCATCAGCGGTTTTGCTGAGTGCCTGCCAGCCTAAGGAAAAAGAGCCGAAAGAGCCTGCTGCGCCTGAAGTGGTACAGGCTCAGCCTGAAGTGCTGAAGCTTAGTGGTGATACTGAGAAGCTGAAACTGGCCTTGCCTGAATGTGAAGGAAAAAACTGTCCTGAGATTTCTATCGAGAGATTGAAAACCAATCAGCCATTTATCGATGAATGGATAGATCAGCAGATTCTGCAGCAGCTACAGGGCATTTTGTCTATTGATGCGATTGAACCGGCGAAAGCATCTGCAGCAAGTGAAGCTGAAGCCGCTGCTTCCGAACCAAAAACTGCATTAGCCAATGTCAAAACTCCAAAACAGCAGCTTGAACAGCAGATTCAGCCGCATATGCAGACTTTCTTGAATCTGGATAAGGAGTTGAAAGCACTCAGTGCCAGCCATAGTATCAGCTTGATGATCAAACCGAGAATTCTACAATCTGGTGATCCACTCGCGACTGTGGTCTTAAACAGTACCCATTATCTCGGTGGTGCGCATGGCGCTTCTGCTCAAACCTACTACAATTTTGATCTTGAGCAGAAAAAGCTGATTAAGCTGGATGATATCATTCTGCCTAAACAAAAGGCTCAGCTCGAAGCCAAAGCTTATGAGGCTTTTAAAATCTGGGTGATGGAATCCAAACTGGCCAATGATGTAGCTGAATATGAACAGGCCTGGAAATTTAAGCTGACAGATAATTTTTACCTGTCTAAACAGGGACTAGCGCTGCAATATGCCGAATATGAGATTGGTCCTTATGTGGTGGGTTTGCCACGTCTGGTCATTCCTTATGAACAGCTGAATGGCATTCTGAAACCTGAATATCTGCCTCAAACAGAGAACGCTGCTTCAGAAGCCGAGCCTGCAACTCCTGCCAAAGCACGCTGATGGTTTCGTTATTTGATACCCATACCCATTTTGATGTTCCCGATTTCGATCATGATCGGGAACAGCTGGCTTATGCATCCAAAGCAGCAGGGGTGGAGCATCTGGTCTTAATTGGTTTTTTACAGAGCCGGTTTAAGGATTTATTGCAGACGCATCATTTTATTAATCAGTTAGACAATGCGCCTCAAAGTCATCTGGCACCCGGCCTGCATCCATTTTATATTGAGCAGCATCAACCTGAGCATTTACAGGATCTGGAGCAGTTATTAAGTACAGAGCCTTGTATTGCCATTGGTGAAATTGGTCTGGATACTTTCGATAAACGGCATAAACAGCCGGAACTTTTTCAGAAACAGAAAGATTTTTTTGCTACACAGCTGGAACTGGCGCAGCAGTTTGATAAACCAGTGTTACTGCATATCCGTAAATCTCATGCCGATGTTTTACAGATTCTAAAACAGCATCAGTTTAAACAAGGTGGTATTGCCCATGCCTTTGGTGGCGGGATTGAGGAAGCCAAAGCCTTTATCAAGCTGGGCTTCAAGCTTGGAATAACAGGACAAATCACCAATCCGAATGCTAAAAAACTGCATCAGGTGGTACAACAGGTAGGGCCGGAATATCTGGTGCTTGAAACCGATTGTCCGGACATGACGCCTTTATGTTGCCAACATTCTACTGAGCAGCGAACTCGCAATACGCCTGCCAATCTGCCTTATGTCCTGCAAGGCCTTGCCAAGAGTCTGCACATGGATCAAGATGAACTGGCACAGCAGCTCTGGAAAAATACCCATCAGGCTTTACATCTGGCGATCTAAGATAAAACCCTACATCGGTCGGAAACTGGATTCCAATTTATGATCCAGTGAAAAAAGGCGCATTATGCAATTTCTAAAATGCTTTAGACTTGGCATCATGCATATAAATTATTTTGAGTGAGATTCACATGGCACAAGGACTATTGGCGGGTAAGCGCTTCTTGATCGCAGGTATTGCAAGTAAATTATCAATTGCTTTTGGTATTGCTCAGGCATTACATCGTGAAGGTGCAGAACTCGCTTTTACTTATCCAAATGAAAAGCTGAAAAAACGTGTAGATGATTTTGCTGCACAATTCGGTTCTGAATTGGTTTTTCCTTGTGATGTGGCTGTAGATGCAGAAATTGACAATGCATTTGCAGAACTGGCAAAACACTGGGATGGTCTGGATGGCATCGTGCATTCAATCGGTTTTGCGCCAGCACATACCCTAGATGGTGACTTTACTGATGTAACCGACCGTGAAGGTTTCAAGATTGCGCATGATATCAGTGCTTACAGCTTTATCGCGATGGCACGCGCTGCGAAGCCATTACTGGCTGCACGTCAAGGCTGCTTGTTAACGCTGACTTACCAAGGATCTGAACGCGTGATGCCGAACTATAACGTGATGGGTCTGGCGAAAGCCTCTTTAGAAGCAGGTGTACGTTATCTGGCATCTAGTCTGGGTGCAGAAGGTATTCGTGTCAATGCGATCTCAGCAGGTCCAATCCGTACATTGGCGGCGTCTGGTATTAAATCATTCCGTAAAATGCTAGATCTGAATGAAAAAGTGGCTCCACTAAAACGCAATGTGACCATTGAAGATGTCGGTAATGCAGCATTGTTCCTGTGCTCACCATGGGCGAACGGAATTACTGGTGAAATCATGTATGTCGATGCGGGTTATAACACAGTAGGCATGAGTGCTGAACTGATGCTGGATGCAGAATAAGTCTTTTTAAAAGATCAATTTTCAGCAAAGAAAACCCCTCATTATTGAGGGGTTTTTATTTTTAACTTTAATTGTTAATGATGTAAGTCTGATGACAAGGGATACAAGAATTCGGATCAAAATAATTTATCTTTCAGGACTTTCCCACTAAGATGTTTAATATAAAAACAATACAGGATAATAAGGATGTTTAAAAATTTTTTAATCAGCATGATTTTTG
Source organism: Acinetobacter sp. TW_SC_4 (assembly GCF_054861205.1). Lineage (NCBI taxonomy): Bacteria > Pseudomonadati > Pseudomonadota > Gammaproteobacteria > Moraxellales > Moraxellaceae > Acinetobacter > Acinetobacter sp. TW_SC_4. The sequence continues at coordinate 2,683,430 of NZ_CM142174.1, read as the reverse complement.
TGATGGGCACAGTGGGGATCACCACGTCGAGCATGGCAGAAGAAAATCACTATCATGACAATATGCATGAAATCGACCATCATTTAAAAAATTTCAAATCTGCGAAAGATAGCAAAGAGGCGCGGGCAGCATTGCAAGGTATGCAAAAATCTGTGGAAGTTTGCCAGAAAAATTTACCATCAGGTCTGCAAAAGCTAAAATCCAAAGATGCAAAAGTTACGGCTTATCAGGGATTGTTAACTGGCTTATTGAAAGAGATTAAACAAGCTGAACAACTTGTTGCAGCTAATCAATTGACCAAAGCCCAAACTCTCACAGTGAAAATGGATCAGATTAAAAAGCAGGGGCATCAAGCCTTTAAATAAGCCATAAAAAAGACCGCTATTGCGGTCTTTTTTAACTTCAAGATCAAGTGATTAAGCTTGACCTTCAACAGCAGCAGCTTGCGCACGTTGCATGTTCGCTTCAAATTCAGCATCGAAGTTGATTGGTGTAAGCAGTAATTGCGGGAAGCTGCCTTTAGTCACCATATCATTCACCGCTTCACGAAGGAACGGGAACAGGATGTTCGGGCAGTAAGCACCAAGAATGTATGGCAGACGCTCTTCTTCAACGCCATCAATCAGGAAAATCCCTGCTTGAGTCACGTCAACGATAAACGCTGTATCACCTTCATTGGTCGCTTGAACCACAACTTTTAAAGCCACTTCAAAATGAGTCGGATCAATTTTTTCTGCAGAAGAGGAAAGGTTGATGTTTAACTCAGGTTGCCATTGCTTGGTAAAAACTTGTGCCCCAGGAACTTCAAAAGAAATATCTTTAGTGTAAATACGCTCTAATGCCAATTGTGGTTGAGCTTGTTGTTCTTCACTCATTCTTTAATCCTTGATATGAGGTAGGTTTTAGTAGATTAAGCCAATAATTCGTCTAGTTTGCCTTCACGCTCTAGGGCATAAAGTTGATCAAAACCACCGATAAATTGTTCATTAATAAAAATCTGTGGCACGGTACGATGATTGGTGCGTTGCATCAATTCAAGACGCACTTCAGGGGCTTCATTGGATAAATTAATTTCTTTGTATGCAACACCTTTGCGCTCAAGGAGCTGTTTTGCACGGATACAATACGGACATACTGTCGTCGAATAGATAGTAACTTCAGCCATGATCAATCTCCTGCTCGCAGATTATTTGCTTTTCACCAAAGGTAAACCTTGAGCTTTCCAGTTTGTAATGCCGCCATCCAGACGGTAGGCATCTGCATGACCTACCTGTTGAAGCGCAGAACCTGCAACTTGCCCAAGATTACAAATGAACACCAACGGGCGATCAGATGCTTTTAACTCATCAACGTGTTTTGTAATTTGGCTATATGGAATGTTACGGCTACCACTGATGTGACCTTCACGGAAGTCTTTAGCATCACGTAAATCAATCAGCATGGCATTTTTTGCTTTAACTAAAATTCCCAGCGATTGCGGAGAGATTTTGCGACCATTACGTTGACCTTCGATGATGAAGAATACAACCACGAGTACCGCGAGTGTTCCAAACAAGAAGGGGTGATTCCCCATAAACTCGAACCAACGTTCCACAATTCACCTAATTACAATTTTAAAATTGCCAAGAGTATAGCTCATAAATATGGTGATCAAAATCACCGCTTCAAGGGCTAAGCCTTAAGAAAATTAATTTTTTTGCTGCGCTTCGTTAATTTCGTCAATTAAACGTAAATAGCTGTCCAGTCGGCGCGGCAAAATTTCCCCTTTTGATGCTGCCTGACGTAAGGCACACTGCTTTTCATGTTTATGGGTGCAGTTACGGAATTGGCAGTGACCGAGCAGATTTTCAATTTCCGGAAAACCGCTTTGGACTTTGTCCAAGGTCAGATGCCAGAGACCAAATTCACGGATTCCCGGTGAGTCAATGAGAGCAGCGCCATCACCAAAGGAAATCAGACGTGTGGAGGTCGTCGTATGCTGACCCAGTGCCGAGTTTTCAGAAATGACATTGGTTTTCTGTGCAGCATCCGGGACGATCGCATTAATCAGCGTGCTTTTACCGACACCTGACTGACCGACAACCGCTACAGTTTCCTCATTCAGACGAGCGGACAGTTCTGTCAGATCGCCATCGGACTGGGTTTGCATCACTTCATAACCCAGATCTTTATATTCTTTAAGCAGATCCAGAATTGGATCATTTTCCTTAAGCAAATCTGATTTATTGAGCACTAAAAGTGCTGGAATCTCTGCATCTGCGCAAGCCACCAGATAACGGTCAATCAAACCCGGAGCTGGTTCAGGCAATGGCGCAAACACAATCACAATCAGGGAAATATTGGCGGCAACCGGTTTAACCTTGTGGTAACGGTCAGGACGGGTCAGCAAAGAAGTGCGCGGATGAATCGCCGTAATAATGCCGAGTCCGGTATTTGGATCAGCCTGCCATTTGACTCGGTCGCCTGTTACCAGCAATTCCAGGTTGGTTCGGGTATGGCAGCGCCAGACACTACCCAGTTCAATCGGCTTCCAGAAGGGCTCAGGTTCGCCTTCAGCCACGACCGGTTTTTCAGGATGCTGTTCAGGTACGGACAAGGCCTGGACTTCAAGCTGGCGGCCATAATGCTGCACGACCAGCCCTTCCAGGTCTTGAGAGGTATCGATCTCTTCCTGACGCGTTTTGTGCTGTTTTTGAATACGACGTTGTTGTTGTTCAGTTAAACGACGTTTACGTATTAAAGCCATTCAAATCCTAAAAAACCATGGGAGCGAGATGGCAAAAATAGCATGAAGCGGGGTGTCAGTTACAGCATCGACGTAATAAATTTGCTACTATAAATGTTTTATAGCCTAATAAGATTGCACATTTATGAGCAGCACCCCGGATAGCCGCCTGATTTGGATTGACCTGGAAATGACAGGTCTGGATACAGACAATGACCAGATTATTGAAGTTGCCACGATTGTAACGGACGATAACCTAAATATTCTTGCCGAAGGGCCCGTGCTAGCTGTGCATCAATCTGACCGTATCCTGAATGCGATGGACGAGTGGAATACTCGCCAGCATGGTCAGTCTGGCCTGATTGAGCGCGTACGCCGCAGTAAATTGACTGCTCAGGATGCAGAACGTGAAACCATTGAATTCCTGAAAAAATGGGTGAATCCAAAAGTATCGCCTATGTGTGGTAACTCGATCTGTCAGGATCGTCGCTTTCTGCACCGTTTAATGCCTGAACTGGAACAGTATTTCCATTACCGTAATCTGGACGTATCTTCAGTAAAAGAGTTGGCAAAACGCTGGCGCCCTGAAATCATGAGTGGCCTGAAGAAAAATGCTTCGCATCTAGCCATGGATGACATTCGTGATTCGATTGCTGAACTGAAATATTATCGTGAATATTTCTTCATTATGAATAAATAATCCGAACAGTGAAAAAGAGGCGAAAGCCTTTTTTTTATTGCTTTGCAGAAAGTTTCTTGCGATAAAAGTTTTCACTACTCTCAAACAGTACCCATGTTAGTAGCACCAGAGCAAGATGGGTCTGGGTTTCATATTGATCCATGATAATCAAAGCAAATAATCCCAAAGTCAGGATACGGATCATAATACTGAGATAATAATTTTTCTGCTTTTTAAAGATTAAGACGTAAAGATAGAGCAGGAACAGTAAAACCAGCAGGGCAAAAAGGGCATTAAATAGCATGCTGATCTGACTCCCTTTAAGGTAATCCTAATTGAAATATTGTGAAGTTTATGATGGTTGTAATTTGATCGATTTTACGTGTTTTAGCGATGACACAAGAAAGCTTTTATGACTGATTTTGTATCTGAATTTTAGTGGCAGTAAAGTGCCCATGATTTTGCTAAAATACTCTGGTGTTTTTCTTGCTATTGATGACCTATGACTGATCTGCTTCAAGATGATGAGTACGACCGCCGTTTTTCGGGTGTAGCCAAAATTTATGGTGACGATAGCTTTCATCATTATGAAAACAGTCATGTGATGGTGATCGGAATTGGCGGTGTTGGTTCATGGGCAGTCGAAGCACTGGCACGTACCGGGATTGGTGAGCTCACACTGGTCGATATGGATGTAATCGCAGCATCGAATATTAACCGTCAGTTACCAGCCATGACCGCAACACTGGGATGTGAAAAAATCGAAATCATGGCAGAACGCTGCCGTTCGATTAATCCCCGAATCAAGATCAATCTGATTGACGATTATCTGACGCCAGAAAATGTGAAAGAAATTCTGTCAGGAAATCCTGACATCATTCTGGACTGTATCGATGACGTCAAAGCAAAGTTTGCCTTGATGCTGCATTGCCGTTTTAACAAGATTCCATTGATTGTATCCGGTGGAGCAGGCGGTAAACTGGATCCGTTAAAAATCCGGGTAGCCGATTTATCCAGAACCGAACAGGATCCAATGCTGGCAAAATTACGTGCGCAATTACGTGCTAAAGGCATCTGTAAAAAGCCAAAAGAAAAATTTGGGATCACTTGCGTCTACTCTATCGATAATCCATTCTCGAGTGCAGATGTTTGTGCAAGCGCAGGCTTGCGCTGTGGTGGTTATGGTTCTGCAGTGGTAGTGACTTCTAGCTTCGCCATGGTTGCGGTATCGGAAGTATTGAAAAAGCTTAATAGCAAAAGACTGAAAGCCTGATTGAGTCAACAAAAAAAGCACACAATCTGTGCTTTTTTTTATGCTAAGTTTAAAATGAATTTTTAAACATATAACAAAAACAATCTTTTGGTTTTGGAGCAGCTATGTGGTTTTTGCTAGTGCTGGTTTTGGGGATTGGGGCTTTAGCAATCTGGATGTGGAAACGTCCTGATCCGGTGAAACGTGATCAGGCTAAAGCCGTGCATCATGATCTATGGATTGAGCAGATTGATGCTCAATTGAAGTATGCAACCCGTCTAAGTACGGATCCGCATCATCCGGATTATGAACGTGCCTATCAAATTTATCAGGGGTTGGCCCAGCAGGAATTGCCGCAGGCTTATGTGGGTATGGCCCTAATGCACTTATACGGACAGGGCCGTGAGCAGAGCACGGAAAAAGCGATTAGCTTTCTTGAAAAAGCTTATAGTTTAGGTGGGGAAGATGCAGCCTATCATTTAGGTCAGATCTATGATGGTCATCAATACCAATTAAATGATCCTGAAAAAGCCTTGTACTGGTATCGGTATGCGGTCGCGCGCGGTCATCTGGATGCGCAGTATCGCATCACTGAGCTGTCCGAATCTGATCATGACACTGCAGAACAGCAACGTCTGCAACTGTTAATTCGAAATGCCGAGCAGGGACATGCCAATTCACAGTATCAGTTAGCCCAATATTATTTGGCAGATGGTGCAGCGCAAGATTTAAGTTTGGGGATCCATTATCTGTTTCTGGCAGCACAGCAGGATCACTTGGCGGCCAATCAGGATATTGCCGAAGCCTATGCAAATGGCAAAATCTTGCCCAAAGATCAACAGCAGGCTTTGAGTTTCATTAAACGCTGTATTCATCTTGGTGATCAGAGTGGTTTATATGATTACTATGCTGGCGTGTTACTCGGCACTATTGATCCTGATCAACGTCAACGGGTGTTTCAGCATCTATTACAGCAGTCCAAAGAACATAAAGATGCACAGGCCAAAACTCTGATCGGTCTGGCCTATTTTCATGGTTGGTATGTGCAAAAAAATGAAACCATGGCATTTCGTTACTGGTCTGAAGCAGCACAAACTCAGCATCCTCAGGCCTTGAGTCTGATTGCCGCACTATATTTTGAATCCTATCTGGTCGCACATGAACCGGAGAAAGCATTTGAACTCTATCAACATGCCTTGCAAAGCGATCCTGGTCATCGATTTAGTCATATGGGTCGGGCACTCTGCTATTTAAACGGAGTGGGGGTAGCCAAAGATACGACTAAAGCTACCCAAATGATTCAGGCAATCGCACAGCAAGAGCAACTTGCAGCACAGTCTGAAGCTGATCTGATTTATATAGTGGGACGTTTTTATGGCTTGCCTGAATATCCACTACCGACACGAGAAAAAGCAATTCAATATTTGAATCAGGCGGTGGCGAAAGGTTCAAGTAAGGCTGCCTGGTATTTGTATCAGGCTTATAGTGATTTTTATCCAGTCTTTGCAGTGAATGAGGAACAGGCCAAACGTTATCTGCATCAGGCAGCTCAATTGGGAAATGCACAAGCACAGGCCGAATTGGGCATGATGCATTTAAAGGGCAAGAAGGTGGAGCAAGATACGGCTTTAGGACTGAAGTATCTGCAACAGGCTGCGAGCCAGCATAATGGTCTCGCACTAAATGCTTTAGGTGAAGCTTTGGAACAAGGAATTGGTATTGAAGCCAATTTGGATCAGGCAATCCAGTGCTATCGTAAAGCGGCTGCGCAGGTGAATGCCGATGCTTATAGTCATCTGGGGTGCTTATATACCAAAGGCATTGGTGTAGAACGTGATATTGCAATTGCCCGTCAATGGCTGGAAAAAGGCAGTCTGTTAGGACATGAGCCTTCTATTGAACAGCTCAACAATGTAAATGCTTATCTGCATATGTAAACTTCAAAAAAAGCCGCTGACTAACAGCGGTTTTTTATTGAGTTAAATGTATTGCTTAAGGCAGTTGCTTGATCGGGCTACCCCCCAAAGCTTGCATCAGGGTCACATAAGCATTGTATTGGCTTTGTCGGGTTTGCACCAAAGACAGACGGGCATTACGTGTAGTCTCTTGTGCATCCAGCAGATTTTTCAATGCCACTGCACCATTACGATAACGCACTTCAGTCAAACGTTCTGTACGTTCAGCCAGTTCAACATTACGTTGTTGTAACGCAACCTGTTTGGTGAGTTCAGTGCGATTAGACAGGGCATTCTCTACATCGGCAAAAGCTTCGTACATGGTCTGACGATACTGGATAATTGCCTTTTCGTATTCCAGTTCATTCACCTGTAAATCACGTTTCATATCATTCCATTGCAGGAATGGCAGGCTGAGTCCTGCGCCTAAGGTCGCCACCGGATTTTTAAGTGCATCTGACAATGATGAACTGGTGCCTACGCCAGTACTTAGGCTGCCAGTCAGGCTGATCGAAGGATAATAACTGGCCTTGTTGGCATCCTTGTTGGCCAAGGCTTTACGCAAACGCAGTTCAGTGGCTCTCAAGTCAGGACGGCGGGAGAGAAGGCTAGCAGGCAAGCCAGCTTCAATCGACGGTAAGGCAATATTCGGTAAACGTTGAGGTTCCTGAATCGAAAGCTGTTGCACAGGCATATTCATGAGTACTGCCAGTGCCGTACGTGTTTCCACACGCTGCTGTTCAATTTGGCTTAAGGTCGCTTGCTGGCTTTGAATGGCCTGTTCAGCTTGAGTCAGATCGAGACCAGACACTGCACCGGCACGATACTGGACATTGACCAGATCATACGTACGCTGTGCAGTCGCCAGGTTTTGTTGAACCACGCTATAACGTTCATTTAGATAACCCAGCTGCCAGTACAGTTGAGCAGTCGTACCAATCAGACTTTGTGCAGTCGCCTGTAAGTCCTCTTCAGATGCCAGGGCCTCCCAACGCGCTGCTTCAGTCTGATTGGCCAGTTTACCGAACAGATCCAGTTCATAGCTTAAGCCAGGGAAATTAACCCCAAAACCGGATGAACTGCTGCCATCTTCCAGATCAAAGCTTCTACGTGTGGTTAAACCAGCATCACTGATACGTACACCTTGCTGGCTTTGTGTCTGTCTGGCTTGAATACGGGCTTGCTGCAAATTGATCCCGGCCACGGCCAGATCACTATTGGCTGCCAGTACGTCATTCACCAGACTATTTAATTGGGGATCTTTAAATAGAGTCCACCACTGATCTGCGAGAATATCAGCATGAATTTGCTGACTTACAGCTTTACTGTTTTGAAAGTTATTAGGTACCTGTACAGCAGGTTGTTCATACGGCGTTTTCACCACGGCCGCACAGCCGACCAATGAACTCCCTAGAATCAGGGCACTGGCAAGTTTGGTAAGAGTATGCATATCAGATTCCTTATTCTCGAGAAAGTGCATCGACCGGATTCAAACGGGCTGCATTACGTGCCGGGATAAAGCCGAACACAATACCGATCAGACTTGAGCAGACAAAGGCCGCGACAATCGATGTGGTTGAGTATGCCATCTGGAAGGTTCCTTCAGCAAAATGGGTAATCAGCTGACCGATACCGAGTGACAGCAATACGCCTAAGATACCGCCCAGAATACAAACCAGAACAGCTTCAATCAGGAATTGCTGCAGAATGTCACTTTGGCGCGCACCGACCGCCATCCGTACCCCGATTTCTTGCGTACGTTCAGTCACCGAAACCAGCATAATGTTCATCACACCAATACCACCGACCACTAGGGAAATGACGGCGATAGCCGAAACCAGAAGCGTCATGGTCTGAGTGGTTTCTTGAATGGTTTCACGAATACTGTCGGAGTTTTGCGTAAACACATCTTGAGCACCATGGCGTTGTACCAATAGGCTTAAAATGGCATTTTCCGCAGCCGCACTTGGATATTCATCTTTAATACGCACAATGATACTGCGTACATTGGATTGTCCCAGCATACGGCTCATGACGGTTGAATAAGGCAAATACACATTCAGGCTGTCTGAGTTGCCCATCATGCTTTTTTGTTCTTCAATGACGCCAATCACCCGACTCGGTACACTACCCAATAGAATGACTTGACCGACAGGATTAGTGCCATCCGCAAAGAAAGTGTTTTTGGTATTGCTATCAATCACCACGTCCTGAGCTTGTTCGGTCACACTTTCTTTATCAAAGGGCTGACCTGACTCGAAGTTCATACCTTTGACATAGAAGAAGTCTTCACTGACACCGTTGACCGTGGTCGATGCTTCGATCTCTTTGAAGCGTCCGGTGACACTACTGTTGACCGATGGACTGACACCATCGACATAAGGTTGTTCCGATAGGGCAGTAGCATCATCAGGAATCAAGGTTTTCACTTGTGCAGTTCGGGAATTATCCCCAAAGCCCCGGCCTTGGAACACGGTAATGGTATTGGTCCCAAGACTGCTGATATTTTCCAGAATCTGCTTTTGTGAGCCATTACCGAGGGCAACGACTGAAACCACCGACGCGATCCCGATAATGATGCCGAGCATGGTCAGGAAGGTCCGCATCCGGTGTGCATTCATGGCCAATAAGGCCATACGGAAAGCTTCACCGAGACGGTCTACTGCAGAACGCCAGCTCGAGATTTTCTTTTGTTCATTTCGAACCAGATTTTCTTTCTCGAAACCATCATCAACTTCAGGCACATTCGGTTTGTCTGAAATGATATTCCCGTCTGAAATTTCGATAATGCGCGTGGCATTTTTAGCAACGTTATGATCATGGGTAACCAAAATAATGGTATGACCTTTGGCATTCAGTTCACGCAAAATGCGCATGACCTCAATACCACTGTTTTTGTCCAATGCCCCGGTGGGTTCATCGGCCAAGATCACATCACCACCATTCATTAAGGCACGAGCAATCGATACACGTTGTTGCTGACCACCAGACAGTTGGCTCGGACGGTTTTGGGTTTTGTCTCCCAGTCCTAGATCGGTCAGTAATTGCTTGGCACGAGCATTACGCTCGGTCGCATCGGCACCGGCATAAATTGCGGGTACTTCAACGTTGCCCGTAGCATTTAAATCACCCAATAAGTGATAGCGCTGGAAAATAAAGCCGAAATACTCACGACGCAATTGAGCTAATTCATCAGGCTCAAGCTCGCGGGTTTCACGTCCTTTAACTTTGTAGCTACCGTTGGTGGGTTTGTCCAAGCAACCTAAAATATTCATTAAGGTTGATTTACCTGAACCCGACTGACCTACGATTGCCACTAATTCACCGGGATAAATCTCAAGATTAATCCCTTTAAGAATCTGAACAGTGCTTTCACCGGCGGGGAATTCACGAGTCAGATTCTTAACCTCAAGTAGAGGTGTTTGATTTTGACTCATAATTACATTCTCATTGGGCCGCCAGCACCACCACGATTGCTGCGTTTAGCTGAATCATTTGAAGTATCTGAACCATCTGCAATCACCACTTTATCGCCTTGATTTAAGCCGCGGATGACTTGAGCTGTGACGCGGTTATTCAGACCAATTAATACAGGTTGAGGTTTTGCAGAACCATCTGCTTGTAATACACGAACCATCGATACAGTTGCTTTTCCTTGTTTAACCAAGGCTTTTTCTGCTTCAGTGAGTTCTAAGTGTTTAGGTCGATCCGTTTTATTTTCACCTTGTTTCGCATCAGCAGGAGCGGCAGCATTATTGGCTTGTGTTTTATCGCTATCGGGACTTTGTGCACGGCGCTGCGGACGGTTTGAGGTTTGCACCGCTGCGGCAGGAATAGTCAGCACATTTTTCGCTTCATCTAAAATGATGTAGACCTGAGCAGTCATATCAATACGTAATTTACCATCTTCATTCGGTACATCAAATAGGGCGTTGTAATACACCGCAGTACTTGATGATGAAGTCGATGTGCTGTTGCTTTCGGTATTGATCGAGTCCGGTGCAGGTTCAACTTGACGTAATGTTGCATAGTGTTTGGTTTCACTGTCACCTAAAGTGGTGAAGTAAACACTTTGACCTTCCTGAACTTTCATCACATCGGCTTCAGAAATTTCCGCTTTAATGGTCATGGTATCCAGCTGCGCCAGTTTCACAATCGTTGGTGCACTTTGATTGGCGTTTACAGTCTGACCTTCTTCAGTCACGATCGCTACAATGGTTCCGTCCATTGGCGCCACAATTTGGGTATAACCGAGATCTTCTTTCGCAGTGGCTAGAGTTAAACGTGACTGTTCGATCTGTGCATTAATCGCGGTGATATCTGCCTGAGCGGTTTTGTAGCTGGCTAATGCAGATTCTAGTTCTGAACGCGAGGTTGCATCTTGGGCATACATGGCTTGCTGACGCTTATACTCGGCTTCCACCTTAGCGAGGTTGGCCTGTTTCACGGCAAGCTGTGCCATCTGGTTTTTAATACTGGCTTCAGCAGTCTTTAAATCATTTTCCTGACGAACAGAGTCAATTCGGGCAATCAGTTGGCCTTGTTTGACCTGATCGCCAAGTTGCACATACATTTTTTTAACCTGACCCGAAACCTGGGCACCGACACTGACCATTTTGGTGGCTTCAAGTACACCAGTTGCTAGTACCGAATTTTCGATATCCCCTTGGGTCACTTCAGCTGTAATATATTGTGGCTGCTGCTCTTTTGGTTTTAGAAAATACCAGGCAGTGACTGCCACCAGGATAGCAATTACAATTGCCATAATGAGTTTCGTAGGTTTTATTTTTGGCATATGGGTTCAGATTCGGGTCGTAGGATAACAGTTGATTATAAAAGCGAAATTAGGATAAAACGTGAATTTTTTTATTTAAAATGAGAACTATTTTCCACTGCCTGGTTTAAAAAAACATATAAGATAAAACCTGATTTTATATAAGGCATTCATTGAGCTACTCCTATTAAAATCATCTTTTTTAGATGAAATTTTATACGATTTAGCTATCTGAAAAATATTGATCATATGATTAATCAATTAAAACTTCATGGGAGTATAAAGTACGTCTTAGATAGACTACATGCAAAAACCTGGCCACTAAACTGCTGATAAAAATACGCCATAATGCTGCTCAATATCATGCAAGTTTTTAATGATATTTGTTGTAAAAATAATTCTGCGCTAAAGCCAACCTCTTTTATTTTTAATATAATTTTTCGAATGATATGATCTATTAAAATTTAAAAAATCTATGTTTTACATATAGATTTAAGTAAATAAAGTTTGTGATATCTAATTCCATAGAAAAATATGGGTTTATTCATTAAGAGAATATGCTTATTTAATGAGCGGAAAAATAATACGACTTTACTAAGAGAATTGATGAGGTTCATAGATGGAATGGAATGGAATGGAATGGAAGTTACAATATTGGAATTGAGGTGATTGATCATCAACATCGCTAGATTCTGGACTATATAAATGCTTTAGAGCAGGTCAAAAGTACCGGAGATCGCGATAAAATCCGGGAGGTTCTAGACGATTTAATTGACTATACCCAGTCACATTTCAGCTTTGAAGAAAACCTGCTGGAACAGGTGAGTTATCAATATTTGACTTCACATCGCGGTATACATGAATTATTTGTCAAAAAATTAAATGATTATCGCCTGAAGTTTGAGCAAGGTCAGTCCATTGAAAAAGATTTGTATTGTCTTCTGTCCAAATGGCTCACCAACCATATTCAGCACGATGATCAGGATTATGTCGAAGCAGTACGGGACAATATGTTGAGTTATCTGCGAACACAGGAAAAGAAAAAAGGCAAAGGCTGGTTCGCGCGTTTCTTTAGTTAGGCACTCGAGGATGCAAACAAGCTTTGACCGCACATTTCAGCAATGGCCTGCAAGATCAGATGTTCAGGGTTCTCTCTGGACATCCCTTTAATTGCAGCGTCGATCCGGATCAAAAGCTGAGGCCAGCTTAAAAAGCGCTGTGGACTTAAACGACGCAAGGCTTGCTGATATAAGCTCACTTTAGTCTTCCAGATACCGATTTGTAAGGCATTTTGTGGCTGTTCAAATAATTGCATCAATAGACGCATTTCTTTGCTGATACTCCACAAAATCAGGCTCATTGGCTCGCCTGATGCAATCAGATACTGGAAAATCTTAATTGATTGCGCCAGATTCCCATTTAATAAGGCATCACTCAGGTCATAGGTGCTGTAACGGGACTGATCCTGCAAACAGGCATATAGATGGTCAATCTGGATAATATCTACTTCAGCAAAAGTATCCGCCACTCGCATCAGGCTATTTTTGGCTGCCAGCAAATTGTGCTCATGATGCTGCTCTAACCATTGCCAGGCGTCATTGGCCAGCTTAATTCCTAGTTTTTCCGCTTCAATTCCGAGGATCTGTTGACGATCTTTTGGGTAGTTGGCCACTAGCGCTACATTTACGCCATTGGCATCAATGGTCTGGAAAAAGCTGGATTTCAGGCTGCTGGCATCCTGCTTCGGCATGACTACCAATAGCAGGTTGTCACTGTCCTGTTGCAGATAGTTTTTTAACAGTTTGAGACCACTGGCATCCGGTTTGATATTGCCATGCACTTCAATTGCCAGTTGGCTAGAAAATAATGACAGGCTGTTTAAAGCATTGAAGACATTTTTCCAGTCAGAGGCAGAGCTAATATCATAACGCTGGCGTTCAACTTCACGGCTTTGCCAGCTGCTACGAAAGGCATCTACCAAGTTCTGTTCCAGCAAAGGCTCCTGACCATGCAACACCCAGGCACCGCGAGCTTCATTGACACGTTTTAATGCCTGGAGGTAGTCAAGTTTCATTGGGTCGTCTTATTGGGCTGGTTGAGTCGAAGTTTCTGGTTTTGCCAATGGCAAACGATTCGATGAAATTTGACGGGCAATCTGCTGGGCCACATCATCAATCAGGACCTGATTTAAGAATTTTTGTTCCTGGTCATCCGTATTTACGGTTTCAATATCATATTGATAGGTACGGGTCGCGATTACTGTACGGGGTTCAGTCACCGGATTGCCTTGTGCATCTTCGATTCGGAAAGTGACATTCAAGCGTAATAAAGTTTCCACCAATTTACCATTCAATTCTAAACGGCGAGGGGTGTAATCTAGGACACGTAAGACATAAGCATCAGGTGCATTACTCAGCTGTACTCCAGCAGCACCTAAGTAAACGGCTAGTTTTTCCTGAAGATCTTCAGTATTGTCAGGCAGGGCCAGACTCATGACTGAGTAAGCTACAGGTGCGGAACTCGGATTGGTTCCTTTTAAATGAAAGCCACAGCCAACGAGGCCTGCACTTAGACCACAAGTTAAAACAATTGCTGCTAAACGTTTGCCTAAATGCATGAGTATCCTCTTTTTCCCTCAGGGAAATATTTGAAATCCTGAACCGAATTGTAAAGTCAAAGCCCGTTGGCTGGCAACGGGCTTTGTTTGGAATTGTGAAATCCTTTCCCTCATCCTAACCTTCTCCCAAAGGGTGAAGGAATTTCCCTCTCCTACAAGGAGATGGTTAGGGATAGGTTAATTTAATCCCTCCCGACCTCCCTTTGAAAAAGGGAGGAGACTTCATTTTTTTATTTGAAGTGGAAAGTCCCCCTTTTGTAAAGGGGGATTTAGGGGGATTAAATTAAACCACCAAGTTCACTAGCTTATTCGGTACCACAATTTCTTTCTTGGTTGGACCAGTCAGGAATTGTTGAACTTCAGGTAAAGCTTTCGCTTGCGCAAGAATGTCATCTTTAGATGCATCCACAGACACTTCAAGTTTGCCACGAAGTTTACCGTTGACCTGAACCACGATGGTTTGGGTATTACGAGTCAATGCAGATTCATCCACTTGTGGGAACTGCGCTTGAGTTAACTCGATTCCAAACTGAGCCAATAAAGTCTGACTTAAATGTGGTGCAAATGGCGCAAGTAAAATTAAAAGCGTAGTGATCGATTCACGTGCTACAGCAACGTCATTATCATCTTTCGCTTCAAACTTGTTGTTCGCATTTAACAGTTCCATCATTGCTGCAATCGCAGTGTTGAATGCGTGACGACGTTCGATGTCATCACCCACTTTCTGGATGGTTTCGTGAGTCTTACGGCGTAAGTCTTGCGCAGCTGTAGAAAGAGCGGCTTTATCGAATTCAGTCGCAGTATTACCTTTTTCAAGGAAACCTGTTGCCAAACGCCATACACGTTTCAGGAAGCGGTTTGCACCTTCAACACCGGCATCAGACCATTCAAGTGATTGATCAGGTGGTGCAGCAAACATCATGAACACACGTGCAGTATCTGCGCCGTATTGGTCAATAATCGCTTGCGGGTCGATCCCGTTGTTTTTCGATTTCGACATCTTCTCTTGACCGCCAACGACAACGTCTTGACCATCTTCTTTGTATTTCGCAGAAGTGATACGACCTTTTTCGTCTTTTTCAAGTTCGATGTCGGCAGGGTTAAACCAGGTTTTCTTGCCTGATTCAGATTCGCGGTAATAAGTATCCGCAAGCACCATACCTTGAGTGAGCAAGTTGGTGAACGGCTCGTTACCTTGTACCACGCCTTCGTCACGCATCAATTTGTGGAAGAAACGTGCATATAACAAGTGCAGAATTGCGTGTTCAACACCACCAATGTATTGGTTTACTGGAAGCCAGGTTTGACCTGCTTCAGGTTTTACCATGCCATCAGTAAAGTCTGGAGATGCATAACGTGCATAGTACCAAGAAGATTCTACGAATGTGTCTAGCGTATCTGTTTCACGACGCGCATCGCCACCACAACATGGGCACTTAGTTTCATAAAACTCAGGCATTTTGTTCAGTGGGTTACCTGAACCATCTGGAACCACGTCAGTTGGCAGTACAACAGGAAGCTGGTCTTCAGGCACTGGAACTTGACCACACGTGTCACAGTTGATCATTGGAATTGGACAACCCCAATAACGTTGACGAGAAACACCCCAGTCACGTAAACGGAATTGAACTTTCACGTTGGCAAGACCTTGTGGTTCTAGTTTTGCCAAGAAAGCATCAAATGCGCCTTGGAAATCTAAACCATCAAATTCACCTGAATTAACCAGTTTACCTTCTTTAGAACCGTACCATTCTTGCCATTGTTTTGCATCAAACTCGCTATCATCAGCACCTTTGGCATCAATCACTTGCTTGATGGTTAAGCCATATTTATTGGCAAATTCGAAGTCACGTTCATCGTGTGAAGGCACCGCCATCACCGCACCTGAACCATAAGACATCAATACATAGTTTGCAATCCAAACAGGAACTTCTTCACCTGTTACAGGGTGCTTTACAGAAAGACCTGTTGCCATGCCTTTCTTCTCGGCAGTCGCTAGATCCGCTTCTGCCACAGAACCCATACGGCATTCTTCAATGAATGCTTGAAGCTCAGGATTATTTTCTGCTGCTTTCAATGCCATTGGATGTTCTGCTGCAACTGCAACATAAGTTACACCCATTAAAGTGTCAGCACGTGTGGTGAATACTGTTAAACCATCTGCATAGATGTCTGGATTCGCTGAAGGGAAGGTAATGTCCATCCCTTGTGAGCGACCAATCCAGTTACGTTGCATGGTCAAGACTTGTTGTGGCCAACCGTCTTTGAGTGTGTCTAAGTCATCCAATAATTCTTGCGCATAGTCAGTAATGCGGAAGTAGTACATTGGGATATCACGTTTTTCAACCAATGCACCTGAACGCCAGCCGCGACCATTTTCAACCTGTTCATTGGCAAGAACGGTCTGGTCTACTGGGTCCCAGTTGACTGTAGAAAGTTTACGGTAGATCAGACCTTTTTTATAAAGCTGAACGAATAGCCATTGTTCCCAGCGATAGTATTCTGGTGTGCAGGTTGCGAATTCACGATCCCAATCTACAGACAGGCCAAGTTTCTTCAACTGATTACGCATGTAATCAATATTTTCGAACGTCCATTTTGCAGGAGCGACCTGGTGTGCAATAGCAGCGTTTTCTGCAGGAAGACCGAAAGCATCCCAGCCCATTGGTTGTAATACAGTTTCACCTTTTAAACGGTGGAAACGACTGATTACATCACCAATAGTATAGTTACGCACATGACCCATATGCAGTTTGCCACTTGGGTAAGGGAACATCGAGAGGATATAACGACGTGGACCTTCTATAGTGTCGGCAACTTTAAAGGCTTTGCGAGATTCCCAGTCCTGTTGGACTTGAGGCTCAATCGCACTGGCTTGGTATTCTGAGTCAATGTGAGTAGTCATATACGTAATACAAGAGAACGGTTAAAAAATTATGAGGCACAGCATAGCGCAAAATGCACTTATAGTGAATTTTGCGGATGGGATTCTGCAGGAAAAATCTAAATTGACAGACGAGTATGATTAGAAAGCTACACGCTCAGACTGACCACGTTGTAAAGCTTCATTGGCTTCACGCTGTTGCTGCTCATTTTCAGAAACGACAGGCACAGGTGCAGATGAATTTGAGTTACCCGTTTCGGTCTGGTTCTCATTTTCGGTTGTTCTTGATGGTGTAGGCGCGGAATTGGTCCAGCCATAGGTTTCTACTTTGCTTTTGTGCTTGGCATTTTTAGGAGGCGGGGTTTTAGTGTAGTGAGTCACGCCTTTGGCATCTACCCATTTATAATATTCAATCGCTAAAGCAGAGCTGCTCGCTACACCTAAAACAAGCGTAGTAGCAAAATTTAATGCGGTCAGGAAAGATCTTTTCATCAGTAAAAGTCCTGAAAATTTCAAGCGGTTAAATAGAGTTTTTATTGTAGCGAGTTTTTTGCCATAAGATGATTTTTAATTCAATTAATTTTGTGATCAGTAGTGGTTTTATGTTTCAAGCTAATGCTAAAAAAGAGTAATTTTATATAAAAAGAAATTTATTTATAAACAGTTGCATTGAATTTCTTAAAAATTCATTCAATTTTTTTATATAAGACATATTAAAAATTTATAAAATTAAAGTTTTAAGTATATGAAATTTATTGATTTAAATTAAAATTTTAAAGCTAAAAACCACAGTTAAAGTCGAAATTGTCTGTAAAAGCAGCAAATTTTAGACGTATAAACAATAATAGCCTGTTTTTTAAACTTGACTTTACAGACTGAAAACACAAGAATGCTGCAGTAGTTTTATATGCCTTAGATCGATCACCCTTCGAACAAGTGTCATTTCATGCAGTGGGCGATTTCTCTAGCCGAGAAATTGAACAAAGCTAAGCAAAATATGTTTATCCCAACATGTTTTAGGTCTTGTATTGCTCGAACAGTAAAGAGACCAGATTTTTTTTCCTATTGCTATGAAAACTATGAAATTTATGTGCTATAACAGTGCAGACAGTTATTGAATGAACACTGCAAATGCCTCCCATTTGTGCAGTGAATAATATTAGGGTGAATCACGTTGGAACTTTTATCTGGTGGTGAAATGCTCGTTCGCGCATTAGCGGATGAAGGCGTTGAACATGTTTTTGGATATCCAGGCGGCGCAGTTCTACATATCTACGACGCGCTATTTCAACAAGACAAAATTAATCATTACCTCGTACGTCACGAACAGGCTGCCGGCCATATGGCAGATGCATACTCGCGCGTAACAGGTAAAACTGGTGTCGTGCTTGTGACATCAGGTCCGGGCGCAACCAATACCGTAACTCCAATTGCAACAGCTTATATGGATTCCATTCCAATGGTGATCCTGTCTGGTCAGGTTGCAAGCCATTTGATCGGTGAGGATGCGTTCCAAGAAACTGATATGGTCGGTATTTCTCGCCCAATCGTTAAGCACAGCTTCCAGGTTCGCCATGCCAGCGAAATTCCGGCAATTATCAAAAAAGCATTCTATATCGCGTCATCTGGCCGTCCAGGTCCGGTGGTTGTTGATATTCCTAAAGATGCAACTAACCCGGCAGAGAAATTTGCTTACGAATATCCTGAAAAAGTGAAGATGCGTTCGTATCAACCACCATATCGTGGTCACTCAGGTCAAATCCGTAAAGCGATTGATGAACTGATTCATGCGAAACGCCCAGTGATTTACTCAGGCGGCGGCGTGGTTCAGGGCAATGCTTCAGCACAATTAACTGAGCTTGCACATCTATTGGGTTACCCGGTTACCAATACCCTGATGGGCCTTGGTGCATTCCCGGGCGATGATCCACAATTCATCGGCATGTTGGGTATGCACGGAACTTACGAAGCCAACATGACCATGCACAATGCAGACGTGATTCTGTGTGTAGGCGCGCGTTTCGATGACCGTGTAACCAATAACCCGGCGAAATTCTGCCCGAATGCGAAAGTCATTCACATTGACATCGATCCGGCGACCATTTCTAAAACCATCATGGCGCACATTCCAATCGTGGGTGCAGTAGAACCTGTGCTGAACGAAATGCTGAACCAGTTGAAGCAAATGAATGTGTCCAAGCCAAATCCTGAAGCGATTGCGGCATGGTGGAAACAGATTGATGAATGGCGTCAGGTTCATGGCTTGAAGTTCGATGTACCGACTGATGGTTCGATGAAGCCTCAGCAAGTGGTTCGTGCTCTAGACAAAGTCACCAATGGCGAAGCGATCATTACCTCTGACGTTGGTCAGCATCAGATGTTCGGTGCATTGCATTATCGCTACAAGCGTCCTCGTCAATGGATCAACTCTGGTGGTCTAGGTACCATGGGTGTGGGTCTGCCATATGCAATGGCGGCTAAGCTTGCATTCCCAGATCAGCAAGTGGTTTGTATTACTGGTGAAGCGTCTATTCAGATGTGTATCCAGGAACTTTCTACCTGTAAGCAATATGGCTTGAACGTTAAAATTCTATGCCTGAACAACCGTGCCCTGGGTATGGTGAAACAGTGGCAAGACATGAACTACGAAGGCCGTCACTCTAGCTCTTATGTAGAGTCTTTACCTGACTTTGCAAAATTGATGGAAGCTTATGGTCATGTAGGTATTCAGATTGACCATGCAGACGAGCTTGAGTCTAAGCTTGAAGAAGCGATGGCGATCAATGACAAGTGCGTATTTATTAACGTAATGGTTGACCGTACAGAACACGTATATCCAATGCTGGTTGCGGGTCAATCGATGCAGGATATGTGGTTAGCAAAAGGGGAGCGCACGAAATGAGACATATTATCTCTGTACTCGTAGAAAACGAAGCAGGCGCGCTTTCTCGCTTGGTAGGTTTATTCTCACAACGCGGCTACAACATTGAAACATTGAACGTTGCGCCAACTGAAGACCCAACACTTTCACGTCTGACTTTGACGACTTATGGTGATGATCACAAGATCGAACAGATCACTAAGCAGCTGAACAAGCTGGTAGAAGTGGTTAAAGTGGTGGATCTGTCTGAAGGTGCGCATATTGAACGTGAATTGATGTTGATCAAAGTGAAAGCTTTAGGCGCAACCCGTGATGAAATCAAACGTACGACCGATATTTTCCGTGGTCAGGTGGTTGACGTAACGCCAACAACTTACACGATTCAAATCGCGGGTACGACTGAGAAAATCGACGGTTTTATTGATGCATTAGCAGAAAACACGATTCTGGAAGTGGTGCGTTCAGGCGTATCAGGTATCGCACGCGGCGAAAAAGTACTAACCATCTAAATTTTCTAAATTATTTCCTCATTCTAATAAGAAGGGGGCTTCAGGCAATGTGATCAAGGATCATTGCCTGATGAAACGGACACACAAGCATTTAAGCGGAGACAGCAATGCAAATTTTTTACGATAAAGACTGCGACTTATCTATTATCCAATCTAAGAAAGTAGCAATCATTGGTTACGGTTCACAAGGTCACGCACACGCGCTTAACCTTAAAGATTCTGGCGTTGACGTAACTGTTGGTCTACGCGCGAATTCTACTTCTTGGAAAAAAGCTGAAAACGCTGGTCTTAAAGTTGCTGAAGTTCCTGCTGCTGTAGCTCAAGCTGACGTAGTAATGATCTTGACTCCAGATGAGTTCCAAGCTCAACTTTACCGCGACGTGATCGAGCCAAACATCAAAGAAGGCGCGACTCTTGCATTCGCTCACGGTTTCTCTGTTCTTTATAACCAAGTTGTTCCACGTAAAGACCTAGACGTAATCATGGTTGCGCCTAAAGCTCCTGGCCATACTGTACGTTCTGAATACCAACGTGGTTCAGGTGTTCCTGACTTAATCGCGATCCACCAAGATGCTTCTGGTAATGCTCGTAATGTTGCGCTTTCTTACGCTTCAGGTGTAGGTGGCGGCCGTACTGGTATCATCGAAACTTCTTTCCGTGAAGAAACTGAAACTGACCTGTTCGGTGAGCAAGCGGTTCTTTGTGGTGGTGCTGTTGAACTGGTTAAAATGGGCTTCGAAACTCTGGTTGAAGCTGGTTATGCGCCTGAAATGGCGTACTTCGAATGTCTACACGAACTTAAATTGATCGTTGACTTGATGTTCGAAGGCGGTATCGCGGACATGAACTACTCAGTATCTAACAATGCTGAATACGGCGAATACGTAACTGGCGTTGAAGTAATCAACGAACAGTCTCGTGAAGCAATGCGTAATGCGCTTAAACGTATTCAATCTGGTGAATATGCGAAGATGTTCATCCAAGAAGGTGCGTTGAACTACCCATCTATGACTGCTCGCCGTCGTCAAAACGCTGCTCACGGTATCGAACAAACTGGTGCTAAACTGCGTGCGATGATGCCTTGGATCCAAGCAAACAAAATTGTTGATAAAGAAAAGAACTAAGTTCTAATTTCTGAGTCACAAAGCCCTTGTTTTATAACAGGGGCTTTTTTATATCTTGTAAAAATGACTAACATCATTGGTTAAAATTGTGTGCCTCAAAGAAAGGAAAGCAGTGGTTTTCATTCCTTGCGCTTCATTCAAAGCAATGCTTTGCTTCCTTGCACTTCGTACAAAACAGTGTTTTGTACTCGTTCATACCTTGGATTCAAGCAAACAAAATCATAGATAAAGAGAAAAACTAATTTCTTGAATCATTTGATTTGAATGCGAAAACCCACTCACTAGAGTGGGTTTTTTATATAGTCAAATAATAATTTAAATAAATATAAAAAGATAAGATGAAAGATCGAACTGAATTTTTAATATGGAAAATCATATCTATGCTTGGACTGAAGTGGGAGTAGGTGATTAAGAGCTTGAGCAATGTGGAGTCGAATTTAAAAATACCGAAACTTTATGGCAACAAATCCAAACGATTATTTATCGTGATGTATTGGGGATTTAGCTGGTTTTCATTAAGTTTATTGTTAGCTGTCTTAATTCCAATTTTATGTTTATTGTTTGGAGTAGCTTTGTTGCCTGACTGGGAATTTGAGGATAAAAGGTGATCTCAAAAAATAAATCATATCCCAAAATGGCAATTATTTTATAAGTTGAATCCATCGGCATGAATCAGGTATTTAATCGGTTATTAGTTGAGCAGAAGTATAGTAAAGAAATTGAAAAGGCAGATAGAGCAGGCGTAAAGCATCAGCAAGTTTAATAATGTAAGAAATATTCAGCTCCCATAAATCAATTCATAAAACAGTCACACCTTAATTTCATACTTGATCAAAAGTATGGATAGTTATATCTCTTTAACTTTTAAATGCTTTGAAATAACCAAATTTTGAGTAAGAGCAAGGCAAGAAGCGGCTTCCAGATACATTTTCACCAAAGTCTTGGGCGCTATAACTGCACTATACTCGAAGCACATTCGATCCTTCTCAGGTTTTGTTAAAGGCTAGATAATTATTCTCAAAGAATGAATTGAATGTGGTAATTCAGACTTATTTCACTGAATACCAGTATAAATAAATTATCTATTAACAGTTCAGGGATAGGTCGGATTGAAAGCTTAGAAAATATAGTGCAGGAGGCGATGGCCAGCGGTGGAGCAATGATCGCTAATGATCATGGATGTACTTGTTTACAGCTGCAACATGATCGGAAAAGTTGGCTGAGTAGGTTGGGATAGTAGTAAGAATTCATCTGTTAGATGTTTGAATTAGGCGATTTATAACGATTACAGAAGGATGCAGGTATTAAGAAACTAAAAAAGGTGAATAGCGATTATCTCATGCGTCAATTTGAACAAGCTCTATTTTTCAGTCGTACAAAACCTGAAATGCAGGGCATAAAACAATAAGAGCTCTACAATGAAATTTCAGAATGCAAAATTAAAGTTTTTAGAAATTGATTTAAAAGGCTGTATTTATCTTAATCATTTTTCACATTCAGAACGCATTGCGGCTTTTTTTAAAATCATTAGCCGGTTGGGCAATGGCGTATTCTGGTATTTGATGCTCATTGCCGTCTGGCTGATTCAGGGTCTGATGTATACCTTACAGATTGTTTATCTGGTGTTTGGCAGTATGGTTGGGACCCTGATTTATAAACTATTAAAAACCAAGACCGTACGGCCACGTCCTTATCAGGTGCATCAGGTTGTTCGGCTCTGTGAGCATCCGCTGGATCATTTTAGTTTTCCTTCGGGACATACCTTGCATGCAGTGATGGTCACAATCGTACTGGGTTATATCGTGCCTTTTTTGCTGTTTTTAATGTTGCCATTTGCCATTCTGGTCGCAATCTCAAGAATGGTCTTGGGTCTGCATTATCCGAGTGATGTGGCGGTAGGAGCCATATTGGGCGCGCTGGTAGCCACCATGATTGTCTTTACGGCACCTTTTTTTAATATCATGTTGTAAAAAACTACGAGATGATCTAGCAAAAGCTCGCAGAAATTTGCAGATTTGCTAAAGTACTACATCACAGTAAATAGGCTTAGGAATAGACATGGGTTTACGTTGGACAGATACCCTCGATATCGCGATTGAATTGTATGAAGCGCATCCAGACGTGGATCCGCAATGGGTTCGCTTTACTGACCTGCATGCCTGGGTATGTGCACTTCCTGATTTTGAAGATGATCCAACCAAATCAACCGAAGGGCTTCTGGAAGCCATTCAAATGGCATGGATTGACGAAGCACGTTAATTGCCAATTGAAAAAAGCAATTTTTTTACAGTTTAAAGGCAGAAAAAAGTCCATTATTCGGTATAATGCGGCAAATTTTCATGTCAACAATTGACTTAAGGAGCCAATCATGGCTATTGAACGTACATTATCTATCGTAAAACCAGACGCAGTTGCTAAAAACCACATTGGTGACATCTTTGCTCGTTTCGAAAAAGCAGGTCTTAAAATCGTTGCGACTAAAATGAAACACCTGACTCAAGCTGAAGCTGAAGGCTTCTACGCTGAGCACAAAGAACGTGGTTTCTTCGGTGACCTAGTTGCATTCATGACTTCTGGTCCAGTTGTTGTTTCAGTTCTTGAAGGCGAAAACGCTGTTCTTGCTCACCGTGACATCCTTGGCGCGACTAACCCTAAAGAAGCTGCTCCTGGTACAATCCGTGCAGACTTCGCTGTAAGCATCGACGAAAACGCTGCTCACGGTTCTGACTCTGTAGCATCTGCTGACCGCGAAATTAACTACTTCTTCGCGCAAACTGAGATTGCTCCACGTACTCGTTAATACGCAGTATTCAAACCAGATAAGTGTTATTATACTTATCTGGTTTTTTTATTCTCTGAATAATTCTTTGCTCAGATATTGAGCTTCTCCTTTCATCTTTAGACATGGTTTAGGTATACACATGAGTACTGAAGTGGTCGCTACATCAGCAGTTTCTGATGCACAGCAACAATCTCCGTCCACTCCTGCACAGCAAAATTCTGTGGAAAAAGTGAACTTACTAGGCATGTCACGTCCGCAAATGGAAAAATTCTTCGAAGATATGGGCGAGAAGAAGTTCCGTGCCGGTCAGGTGATGAAATGGATTCATCAGTATTTCGTGACTGATTTTGCCGAGATGACCAATATCTCGGGCAAGCTGCGTGAAAAACTGGAAAAGATTTGTGAAATTAAAGCGCCAGAAGTGGTGCATAAAAACTATTCCAAAGACGGTACCCGTAAATGGGTGTTCCGTGTCGGTGATGGTGACGGCTCTCTGGTTGAAACTGTCCTCATTCCCGCAGAAGACAAAACTGGCTCACGTAAGACCCTGTGTATTTCTTCACAAGTGGGCTGTGCTCTGGACTGTTCATTCTGTTCAACCGGTAAGCAAGGTTTCCAGCGTGACCTGACTCAAGCTGAAATCATCGGTCAGTTGTGGATGGCAAACTACTCCTATATGGAAGAAGTGCCTGTGGCTGAGCGTGAGCGTTCAGTGACCAATGTGGTGATGATGGGCATGGGCGAGCCATTGCTGAACTATGACGCTGTATTAAATTCTATGCGCATTATGCTGGATGATTTTGCCTATGGTATGTCTAAACGCCGCGTAACGCTTTCAACGTCTGGTGTCGTGCCGAAAATTGACCAGTTGGCACAAGATATTGATGTGGCTTTGGCGATCTCATTACATGCAACCAATGATGAACTGCGTAATGAACTGGTGCCAATCAACAAAAAATATCCGCTAGAGCAGCTTATTGCCGCTTGTCAGCGTTATATCACTAAAGATGGTAATGAAAGTGCGCGTAAGCACGTAACCATCGAATACGTAATGCTGGATGGCGTAAATGACAAGCCTGAACATGCCCAGCAGATGATCAAGCTGCTCAAAGATCTGCCAAGCAAGATTAACCTGATTCCATTTAACCCGTTCCCGCATGCGCCATATGGCCGTTCAAGCCGTAACCGGATTATTTCTTTCCAAAAAACTTTGTCTGATGCCGGTTTTGTGTGTACGATTCGTCAGACACGTGGTGATGATATCGACGCTGCGTGTGGACAACTGGTAGGACAAGTCGCTGACCGTACCCGTCGTGCGGAACAGTGGAAAAAGAAAATTGCACAGTCCAACGAGATTATGCGCTCACAAGGATAACAAGAGGTCGCCAATTGAGTAATCTGACATCTAAACTTGCTTTGGTTTCAGTAGTATGTGGGTCTTTGGTTTTAACTGCGTGTCAAACGCCAGATCTGGGTCAGAAGGACCCGGAAAAAGCCACCAAGGTTCGTACTCAGTTGGCGGTTGAATATCTTAAAAACGGTGATCTGGATTCAGCTAAACGTGCGCTGGATCAGGCACTGGAAACTAATCCGCGTGATTCGCAAGCCAATATGATGATGGGCGTGCTGCTTCAGCAGGAAGGCAGCAAACCTAATCTTGAAAAGGCCGAAGGTTATTTCAAGCGTGCAATTTCGGCAGATCCAAAAAATGCCCAGGCACGAAATAACTACGGCACCTATTTATATCAGCTTGAGCGCTATAAAGATGCGATCGAGCAGTTCGAAATTGCCGGCGCAACTTTAGGTTATGACCAGCGATTTCGTGCCCTTGAAAATATGGGACGGATTTACCTGAAACAGGGTGATTTGGTGAATGCTGAAAAATCATTCAAACAGGCACTACAGGCTAATCGCGCTTCGTATATATCAATGTTAGAGTTGGCAGAAATTTTTTATCTGAACCAGCAGTTCCCGGCCGCGACTCAAATGTATGAACAGTTTGTACGTGGCGTGGGGCAGAAAAACCAGAGTGCCCGTGCGCTCTGGATTGGCATTCGCACTGCGCGTGCCAGTGGCGATCAGTTAGGCATGCAGGTATTGGTAAATCAATTACGTGCATTGTTCCCTGAAAGCCTGGAATACCAACGTTATTTGCAATTACAGTACAGTACTGAGGCCGTATGGAAGTAAATCCTAATTCAGATTCGAATAATTCGAGCGTAGCTCCAAACGCGTTAGGAAATGTTCAGCGTCCAGGTGAGTACTTACGCAAGATTCGTATTAATCAGCAACGTGAGCTTGAAGACGTTGCCAAAGAACTCAATATTCCGGTAAAGACCCTGAGTGCCTTGGAAAAGGATGATTATAAATCTTTGCCTGAAGCGACCTTTATCAAGGGCTATTACCGCACCTATGCCAAATATCTCGGTGTCGATGCTTCTAGCCTGATTCAGCGTTTTGATGAAATTTATGCCAATGATACCGGTATGGTTGCAACGCACGCCCTGAAAGATTCTCCAATCAAGATCATGGGTAAATTGCCAGGTTCAAAGCGTGATCGTAACCGTAAATGGTTAAAGCGTGGCCTGATTGCACTGGTTGTGGTACTGATCTTGGGTGCACTGGTCGCCATGATCCAGAACTGGTCAGAGAGCAGCGAGAATAGTGCCGAAGTTGCGGACACCTCTTCTGATGTTGAGATTTTAAATCTGGATGCCGGTGCTGCCATGTCCGGTGATCAGCTTAAGCTTGATTTTAGCCGTCCGACTTCTGTGCATATTGTAGATGCAGGCGGTAACGTGCTGGCTACTGGCCGTCAGGCATCTACTTTAGAGCTGAACGGTGAAGCGCCATTCCAGATCCGACTGGATGATGCGACAGCAGTATCACTCAGTTTAAATAATGAAAGTATTTCATTGTCACCTTATACGGTTAACGGAAAAGCAGATTTCCGTTTATCACGTTAATGGTGAGCAGATAGGGCGAAATCATGATCGTAAATCCAATTCAGCGCCGTCCAACACGTAAAATCCGTGTCGGTTCTGTCTATGTCGGTGGTGATGCACCGATCACTGTTCAGTCGATGACCAATACTGAAACTTGCAATGTCGCAGCAACTGTTGCTCAAATTCAGCGTTGTGTGGATGCAGGCGCAGACATCATGCGTGTCTCTGTTCCAAGTATGGAAGCAGCGGCCGCATTTGGTGAAATTCGTAAGCAAGTTGACGTACCACTGGTCGCAGATATTCACTTCGACTATAAAATTGCGCTGGCTGTTGCTGATCTGGGTGCAGACTGTCTGCGTATTAACCCGGGGAATATCGGTTCGGAAGCCAAGATTCGTGAAGTCGTGGCAGCAGCACGTCATAATGACATTTCTATGCGGATTGGCGTGAATGCCGGTTCACTGGAAAAAGATATCCAGAAAAAATATGGCGAGCCAACAGGTGAAGCACTGCTGGAATCTGCGATGCGTCATATCGACATTCTGGATCGTCTGAATTTCCATGAATTCAAAGTATCGGTCAAAGCATCAAACGTGTTTTTGACCATGGATGCCTATCGTCTGCTGTCTAAACAGATTGATAATCCACTGCACTTGGGTGTGACTGAAGCGGGTGTGTATCGTACCGGTTCAGTAAAATCAGCGATTGCTCTTGGCGGTCTACTGATGGAAGGCATTGGCGATACCATGCGTATTTCTCTGGCAGCTGAGCCTGAAGAAGAAATCAAGATCGGTTTTGATATCCTGAAATCGCTGGGTCTTCGTTCTAACGGAATTAATTTCATTGCCTGCCCAAGCTGTTCACGTCAGGAATTTAACGTGATTAAAGTGATGCAGACTCTGGAAGAGCGTCTGGAAGATGTTCGCGTGCCGATGGATGTGTCTGTGATTGGCTGTAAAGTGAATGGTCCGGGTGAAGCCAAAGAAGCCGATATTGGTGTAGTAGGTGCAAGTCCGCGCTCACTGGTGTATCGTAATGGTGAAAAGAGTCATTTAATCGATACCAATCAACTGGTTGATGAAATCGAATCAATGGTTCGTCAACGTGTTTCCGAGCTTGAAGAAGCCAAATCAAAAGAAATTATTCGCACAAGTTTTTCTGAGTAGATCATGAGTTCAATCGTCGCAATCAAAGGTTTTAATGACATTCTCCCAACGCAAACCCCAGCTTGGAGACGTCTTGAACAGCATCTGTCAGGTCTGATGGATGCCTATGGCTATCAACAGATCCGTTTGCCGATGGTTGAACAGACCAATCTGTTTAAACGTTCGATCGGTGATGCCACAGATATCGTTGAAAAAGAAATGTACACCTTCCTGGACAAAGGTAATCCGCCTGAGTCTCTGACTTTACGTCCTGAAGGAACAGCGGGCTGTGTACGTGCGATGCTGGAACATAACCTGCTTCGTGGTGCAACACCGAAAGTGTGGTATATCGGACCGATGTTCCGTTATGAAAAACCGCAAAAAGGCCGTTATCGTCAGTTCCACCAGTTTGGTGTGGAAACCTTTGGTGTGGCAACACCTGATCAAGATGCAGAGCTGATTCTGATGACTGCGCGCCTTTGGAAACGTATGAGCGTTGCTGACAAAGTTCAACTTGAACTGAATACACTGGGCGAGTCTGATGAACGTGCAGCGTATCGTGCGGCACTGGTAGAGTTCCTGCAAGCGCATAAAGCGGATCTGGATGAAGATTCTCAACGTCGTCTGACGACTAATCCGCTGCGTATTCTGGATTCCAAAGATGCCAAAACTCAAAGCATCCTAGAAAATGCGCCAAAACTTCACGACTTTATGGGTGAAGAAACACTGGCACACTTTAACCAGTTACAACAGTATTTGTCAGATGCCGGTATTAGCTTCGTCATCAATCAGAAACTGGTACGTGGTCTGGACTACTATAACAAAACCGTATTTGAATGGACCACTACTCACTTAGGTTCGCAAGGTACTGTGTGTGCTGGTGGTCGTTATGATGGCTTGGTCGGTCAATTGAAAGGCAAAGCGGATCAATCTGTGCCTGCAGTTGGTTTCGCGATGGGGATGGAGCGATTATTGCTTCTCCTGGAACAGGTGGAAGACAATACGCCAGTACGTGATTGCGAAGTATTCCTGGTTGCCGATCCTGCTTATCAAGGTAAAGCACTGGTATTGGCTGAACAGATTCGTGATCAATTGGAAGCTGCAGGCAGTAATATTCGTCTGAAAGTCGGCTCTCAGGGTTCAATGAAATCGCAAATGAAAAAAGCCGATCAGGCCGGTGCTTTATATGCAGCCATTATCGGTGAGCGTGAACTTGAAACACAAAGCTTTACGGTGAAAGAGCTGGCGACTGCAGAGCAATCTACTGTGCCATTTGCTGACTTTGTCGCATTTTTCAGTACTAAAATTTCTTCAAAATAATCGATAAAACATTAGGAAAAAGGTAATCGCATGAGCGCAATGACTGATGATGAACAACTTGAAAGTTTGAAATCCTTCACGAAGAAGTATGGTTCTTCGATCATTATCGGGATTCTGGTTGCGCTGATTGCCTTTTTCGGATGGGAATATTGGCAGAAGAAAAACTTGGCAGAATCGCAAATGCAGACTGCCAAGGTTCAGCAATTGATGGATGAAGCACAGGCTGCAGATGGTGATGCTTTTGCCAAGCTGTCTGAAACTGCAGACAAGATTGTTAAAGAAGCACCGGATTCGGCCCAAGCGATTCAAACCCAGCTGGTCATGGCGAAACTGGCTTATGACAAGCAAGATTATGCTGCCGCTGAGAAAGCATTGCAAAAAGTTGAAAACTCTAAAGTTGACGATAAAGGCCTAGTTCAGGTTGTTAAATTGCGTCTGGCTTATGCACAATTAGCACAGAAAAAATATGATGCAGCCCTGAAAACTTTAGATGCAGTCACTGAACCTGCATTTAAAGCAACCGCTGATGAAGCTCGTGGCGATATCTATGTTGCCAAAAATGATATTGAAAATGCCAAAAAAGTATATCAAAGTGCATGGGATGCTTTGATTGAACGTAAAGAAGAACGTCAAATTTTACAAATTAAGCTCGAAAGCGTAGGCGTGTTGGTCGATGACCCGGAAATCGAACGCCCAATTATAGAAACACAAGTGGAAGAAGCTGAATGAACAGAACATATAAAATCACCTGTGCTTTAACTGTTTTAACTCTTGCACTCGCTGGCTGTGCGGGTAAGACCAATAAAGTACCAGAAGTAAAACCGAATCCACTTCCAAAAATCAGTCAGACTAAAACACTTGTTCCTGTATTTTCGACCAGTGTTTCTTCAACAGAGAAGGCTGATCCGCTACGTTTACGTCTGGATGCGGATAACGGAGTCGTATTTGCGATCGACCCTAAGGGTGAAGTCACTGCTTTTAATGGCAAGCAGCGCCTGTGGCAGAAAAAAGTCAGCAAAGATACTTTAAGCTCTGGCGTTGAAGCCGCTGATGGGATCGTGGTGGTTGGCAGTAATAAAGGCCAACTGATCGCACTAGATCAGCAGACTGGTGAACAACGCTGGACTGCACAATTGACTGGTGCCATTTTGGCGCCTTCACTGGTTCATGCAGGTCGCGTAATTACTGTTACTAATGATGGTACTGTATATGCCCACGAAGTGGCTTCAGGCGCTCAGGTATGGACCTACGATTTACCGAATGTCCAGTTTAGCCTGCGTGGCATGGCGGCTCCAGTGCCTTTAGATGCACGTAATGTATTGATTGCGACTTCAAATGCTTATATTTATGCAATCGATGCCCTAAGTGGTGTGCCTAAATTGCAGCGCCGTGTTGCGATTTCTGATGGTCGTTCGGACATTCAGCGTTTGATCGATATTGACGGTGATCCTGTCGTAGCAGGTCAGTTTATTGTGACCACTAGCTATCAAGGTCAGGTGACTGTATTTGATCTGGCTTCACAACAGGTAATCTGGAGTGAAGATGCTAGCAGTATCCAGCGACCGGAAGTGGTTGGTAATGGCGTGTTTGTTGCCCAAACCGATGGTAAAATCAGCGCTTATGAAATTACCACTGGCCAGCCTTTATGGGAAAATGACCAGTTGTTGAATCGTCAGCTGAGCAATCCGGTAATGCTTGGAACTGAACTTGTCGTAGGTGATCTGGACGGAGTACTGCACCTGTTAGATCCATCAACAGGACAGATTATTGGCCGTGCTAAAACTTCTGGTGAAGTGCGTCATTTACGCGTAATTGACAACCAGCTCTATGTTTCGACTCGCAAGGGTGCATTAAGCATCTGGCAGAATCGTTAATTTTTGTTTGGCTTATGCTAAAATAAGCCAACCGTATTTTTTACGCGGGGTGATTGAATATTCAATGCCCCGTGTTTTTATTTATTTTAGGCTTTAATCCTATTCCCTTTTTCTTCCAAAACTTTCTGATGTTCAGGCCATTTTTAGACAGCCTGATATTGAATAAAGGTTAATCTATGAAACCCGTAATTGCGCTCATTGGTCGTCCGAACGTCGGAAAATCAACTCTGTTTAACCAGATAACCAAGAGCCGTGACGCATTGGTGGCAGACTTTGCAGGTCTGACACGCGACCGTAAATATGGTGATGCGATCTATCAAAACAAATCTTTCATTGTCGTAGATACCGGTGGTATCGGTGAAAATGAAGGTGGTATTGACTCCTACATGGCTGAGCAGTCTAAAACCGCGATCCATGAAGCTGACATGATCATTTTTGTGGTCGATGCACGTGCCGGATTACTGGCATCTGATGAACAGATCGCTCGTGAACTGCGTACTTTGGGCAAGAAAGTTTTCCTTGTAGCTAACAAAGTTGATGGTGTACATGCTGAAGCTGCTCTGGTTGAGTTTTATAAACTCGGTATGGGTGAGCCTATGCAGGTTGCTGCCAGCCACGGCCGTGGCGTACAGCAAATGCTGGAAGAAGTACTTGAAGGTGTGCCTGAAGATGAAAGTCCGGAAGAACATGACAAGAATACTGGTCTACGTCTTGCAATTATTGGTCGTCCAAACGTAGGTAAATCGACACTGGTAAACCGTCTATTGGGTGAAGAGCGTGTTGTAGCGTTTGACCAGCCAGGAACGACGCGTGACTCGATCTATATTCCTTTTGAGCGTGATGGTCGTCAATACACCCTGATTGATACCGCTGGGGTACGCCGTAAAGGTAAGGTTGATGAAATGATTGAGAAATTCTCAATTGTGAAAACCTTACAGGCGATGAAAGACGCGCACGTAGTGGTGATCGTGGTGGATGCTCGTGAAGGCATTGTAGAGCAGGACTTGCACCTGATCGGTTATGCGCTGGAAGCTGGCCGTGCCATGGTGATTGCGATCAATAAATGGGACAACATGTCTGAATATGATCGTAAACAATGTAAGCTCGATGTAGAGCGTCGTTTTGACTTTATTCCTTGGGCTAAAATCCACCTGATTTCTGCGTTACATGGTACAGGGGTCGGGGAGATGTATCCATCGATTCACCGTGCTTATGATTCTTCACATCTGAAAGTATCACCAGCGAAGTTGACCCAGATCCTGAATGATGCCACTGAAGCGCACCAACCACCTACTGTACAAGGTCGTCGTATCAAGATGCGTTATGCGCATATGG
The DNA here is from genome assembly GCF_054861205.1 of Acinetobacter sp. TW_SC_4. Classification (NCBI taxonomy): domain Bacteria; kingdom Pseudomonadati; phylum Pseudomonadota; class Gammaproteobacteria; order Moraxellales; family Moraxellaceae; genus Acinetobacter; species Acinetobacter sp. TW_SC_4. The sequence goes on along the minus strand of NZ_CM142174.1, from coordinate 2,650,629 downwards.
GCGGACAGAATCCACCGACCATCGTGGTTCACGGTAATAAGGTAGATAAGACACCTGCGGACTATCGCCGCTACCTAGAAAACGTATTCCGTAAAGTGTACAAACTTGAAGGTACACCGGTAAAAATTGAATTTAAAACCTCAGAGAACCCGTTTGAAGGCCGTAAGTCACAATTGGATGAACGTACTGCTGCGCGTCGCCGTCGTTATGTACAAAAATTCAAGAAAGCCGAGAAAAAATTTAAACGTGGTTAATTGCCATATTTAAATAAAAAAGCCTGCAAAAGCAGGCTTTTTTATTTATTCATATTTTAGATTGAGCATTTTTTTGCTTTTTGATAAATACGGATATTTTCAAGATTAGCTAAAGCTACGTCAGCATCGGCTTGAGAAGCAGCAATATTATTTTGATTGTTATTGCCAGTAAAAGCATTGGTAATTTCAGTTGCGCGCGCAACTGTTTGTGATTGACCTGCAAAAGCAGATAATGCACCACTTGCAATACCTGCCAATTTAGAAACAGGATTATTGGCTTGAGCATTCGCCTGGTTGAGTGCATTTTGACTTGCTTCTAAGGTGCGTTCAAAGCTGCGCGCTTCTACTGCCAAATCTGTACAATCTAATCCTTTTAAGTATGTTGTTGAGTAGACACCGTTATTTTGATTTGAAGCATTATTATAATTGGAAGCATAAGCACGGTCTGCACGTGCAACAGCAGCATTCGCCTGTGCGCGGCTACGCTCCATATTTGCTTCAGCCTGATCCATGATTGCGCCGTTTCTAGCTCCCATAACTGCAGTAGCAGCTTCTAGCCAAGAGCCAGCTTGTGTTGAAAATGATAGTGCAGCAATTGCAGTACTGAGTATGATTTGCTTAAAGATATGACCCTCTGTTTTTTCTATGTATAAAATTGTAGTTGGATTGTAACTATTTTTTATTCAATTAAAAATAGCTTGAAAGCTCAATTATTTATTTTGATTTACAGTATATTTTATTGTTTTATTTAAGTTTTATTAAAATATATTTTAAGATATTAGCTATAGTTTGTCAGAGAGGCAATCAGGTTGATTTATACTGAAAGCCCTAAAAGTAACATTTTTTATAAGGGCGACTATTTTTGAAGTTTATTATTCATATTGATTGGATTGCGCTGGCACCACGATTTAGACATTTACAAGACTTAGATCGGAAAACCTATATTCAGCAGCGTAAACAATTAATTTATAACTATCGTAATCAGTTACTTTCAAAACAACTCAATCGACCGGTCCAGTCTTCAGATTTTGCTGCCACCGAATACGGCAAACCCTATCTTCCGGCCTATCCAGACTTTGGCTTTAATCATACTCATAGCCAAAACTTCTATGCATTAGCAACAAGCAAAAGTATTCAGAATTTGGGGATCGATATCGAAGAACTTAATCGAAATGTACGTTTTGAAGCCTTAGCCCAACATGCTTTTCATCCTGAAGAGCTGAAACAGTGGCAAGCATTACATTATGATCCTGAATACTGGTTTAAAGTCTGGACCACCAAGGAGGCAGTCCTAAAAGCGTCAGGACTTGGAATCCGGATAAACCTGAATGAGCTGAATACCCAGATTCATCCACATCAGGATGGAGGACGTTGTGAACATCCAGAAATTGGAATTTATGCCTATCAAAACTATATCTTAGCGGGTTGCATGCTCACTGTGGCCTGGCAAAGCGAGCATTCCTGTAAAGGCCTAAGATTTCCAGCGATTCAGATTCATCAAGCTGTTTAAAAGTAGAGTAAGCCCAAAATATTTCTTATTGTTTGGCAATCATTAAATTACTCAGCCGGTTAACGAACTGTGGACTTATTCGAGATAAGTGAAATAAAAACTTACTCTTGAATCCGACCGGATGATGCGTCACTTGCCAAATTGAATCTTTTAGCTGTGCCAGTTTGAAAATATCCTGCACTACATCCTCAGCTTTTAGATGCACGCCCATTTTTTTGATACTTTCAGCCTGCATATCTTTCACCATTGCAGTGCTAACAAAAAGCGGCATCACATCGAATACCCGAATGCTATATTTTTGCCATTCAATATCCAAGCCTTCAGTCAAACCACGAACCGCAAATTTGCTGGTTGCATAGGAAGCCAGATCCGCTTGGCCATAAATCGCTGATGCTGAAGATAGGTTAATGACCCGAGCAAAGGAAGCCTGCTTTAAATAGGGCAAAGCAGCATAGCATGACAGCTATTCAGGACGCCTTTGATATTCACGTCAAGGGTACGATGGTGATCTGTAATATTGGTTTCTTCAAAAGGACCGGAATATAAAATTCCGGCGTTATTTACCAGAATATTGATTTCACCGGCCCAGGATGCGAATTCAGATAAGGCTCTTTCCCATGAAGTATAATCGGTTACATCCAGAAAGCCGGCTTTGGCATGTTCACCGAGTTGCTGGGCCAATTGTTCTGCCTGTTCATGATTAATATCATAAATTCCGACTTTATAACCTTGCTGGTAAAATAGCTTAGCTGTCGCGGCACCAATTCCTTGTGCTGCACCACTAATCAATATACTGTGCATGTGCTTGATCTCCTTATTGTCTTTTTTTCTTGAGCATAGGAAGAAACAGGCAAAATAATGCGGCTATTTGGTAAAGAAGAGGTTTTACAGTGGAACAATTACTCCAAGTCATGCGTGAGTTACGTGAAAAATGTCCATGGGATCGGCAGCAAACTCCCGAATCTCTGACCAAATATGCGATTGAGGAAGCCTATGAAGTTGAAGCAGCGGTGCGTTCTGGCCAAGCTGATGAGGTGCGGGATGAACTGGGTGATTTGCTCTTACAGGTCGTATTTCAGTCACAAATGTATAGCGAGCAGGGCGCTTTTGATTTTCAGGATGTGGTGCAGGCGATTACCGATAAACTGATCCGTCGTCATCCGCATGTGTTTCAGGCGGAACAGTTTGCACAGCTGAGCCCTGAAGATGTCTCGGTGCTCTGGAAAGAAATCAAGCAGAAAGAAAAACAGGGTAAGCCACGTTCACGTTTGGATGAGGTTAAGCATGCACCCGCACTGCAACAGGCGGATGAGATCCAGAAAAATGTCGCCAAAATCGGCTTTGATTTTCCAGATGTCGCGGGTGCCTATGGCAAGCTGGAAGAAGAACTGGATGAGCTAAAAGAAGCCGTTGCTGGACAAAATTCCGATGAAATACTCGAAGAATTTGGCGACTGCTTATTTTCACTGGTGAATGTTGGTCGTAAACTTGGTGTCTCAAGCGAGATGGCATTATTGGGCACAATCCATAAATTCCGGACCCGCTTTGCCCTGATGGAAGATCAGGCAGAACAACAGCAACTCAACCTGGAAAGCCTGTCATTGGCTGAATTGGATCAGCTCTGGGAACAGGCCAAATTAGAATTAAAACAAAGAGCCGCTCATGAACAAAGTACAACATCGCATAGGTCCGGCATGGATTAATACTGTCCTGCTAGGCATTTGGCTGGCCTATACTTCAATTGAAACAGTACATGCAACTGCAACCGATTATGCAGAATGGAAAGTACGTCAGCAGCAGCATGATGCACGCCTGAAGAAGAAAATTGCTGCTGCTACCCCCGTTTCTGAAAACAATCATTATCTGGCTAAACCTGCATTATCCGCCTCTTCAGCTACTGATAAAATTAGCTTGAATCAGGCCAGTATCGAGCAGTTACAGCAGTTAAATGGCATCGGGCAGAAGAAAGCGGAAGCGATCATTGAATACCGGCAGAAAAACGGTAAATTTAAAACAATTGAAGATATTCAACAGGTCAAAGGAATCGGGCCGGCCTTATTTGCCAAAAACAAGGATAGACTGGCTTTGTAACCCTGCTGAATTTAGCGTAAATAAGCCATCCATCTGAACCATGAGAATGACATAATCAAATTGCCCTTTAGCGGTGTAAGCGATATGATTAGCGTCATCTTAGAATTTTACGTTCAGACGTAGGAGACAGCGTCTTTTGCAAACTTTGCGCGCGTCAAAATGTGGTTTATCAACCGCTCAATTACCTTCTTATATTCTCGATGTGATTGATGCCTTAACTAAGGCAGGCTATGAAGCTTATATCGTAGGTGGTGGTGTCCGGGATCTGATGCTGGGTTTAAATCCCAAAGATTTCGATGCAGTGACCAATGCTACACCAGCTCAGGTTAAAGAAGTGTTCGGACGGCGTTGTCGGATTATCGGACGACGTTTCGAGCTGGCGCATGTCTATTCGGGCCGTGAACTGGTTGAAGTGGCAACTTTCCGTGCGCCTCCTAAAAAAGCGGTGACCTCTGCAGCAGGGATGATCCTGCGCGATAATAACTGGGGCACCATTGAGCAGGATTTTGCTCGTCGAGATTTTTCAATCAATGCCATGTATTATCAGCCACGCAAAGGTATCGTGCTGGATTTTTGCAATGCAGTAGATGATATTAAACATAAAACACTGCGTTTACTGGGTGATCCGACTTTAAGATTTGAGGAAGATCCGGTTCGGATGCTGCGAACTTTACGTTTTGCAGCCAAACTCAATTTCAGTATTGATGAAGCCATTCTGGATATTTTCACTCCGGAAATGACCCAGCTTCTACGTGATGTGTCTCCACACCGTCTCTATGATGAATCGCAAAAGCTATTCACTATGGGACATCTGAATCGTGTGATGCCAATGCTGATCGATTTTGGCATCTGGCGTCAGCTGTTTGCGGATATCAAACCAAACATTACTGCATTTATTGAACTGGCAGCGAAAAATACCGATCAGCGTATTTCAATTGGCAAGACCATCAACCCGGCTTTCTTCTATGCGGTATTGTTGTGGCAACCGTTCCTGGAGCGCTGTGATTTCTATCTGTCCAAAGGTGTAGTGCCGGCGGAAGCACGTGCGCAGGCAGGACTGGATGTACTGAAACGTCAGGCCACTCGTACCGTGATTCCACGCTTTGCGGAAACTTTCATTCGTGAAGTCTGGGAAATGCAAACCCGCTTGCTCAATCCAAAACCACAGCAAATTGAAGCATTATCAGGTCATGCACGTTTCCGTGCCAGCTTTGACTTTTTGTTGCTGCGTGAAAAATCAGGCGATGAAACTGCACAGGGCATGGGAAGTTGGTGGGAAGCCTATCAGCAAATGAGCAGCGATGAAAAAGAGCGTGCCATTGCCCAATATAATCGTCAGCGTGCCAAGAGCCGTCGCAAGGCTTCTCAGGAAGAACATCTGGAACAGCGTCTGGCTGCACAAGATGTAGTAACCGAGATTGAACCTCTGGTGAATGAGCCGGAACCACGTAGCCGTCGTGCGCGTAAAGCCAAATTTGAGAATGAGCGTAGCAAACCGGTTTCTCATGTGGCGGCCGGTGCCAGCGGTGACATTGGTGCAGACCATCCAATTACCAAGCGTAAACGGGTGCAGCGTGATTTAAGCCAGGTTATTTTTGGGCCTACACAATGACAGTGACCTATATCGGTTTAGGAAGTAACCTGGGCGATTCACGCCAGATTCTGGCTGAAGCCGTGCAAAAGCTGGCAAGTCTGGGACAGGTCAAAACCTCGCATCTATATCAAAGCCCACCTATGGGGCCACAAGATCAGCCCAATTATTTTAATGCTGTCGTACAGTTAATTACGGATCTAGCACCGCTGGATCTGCTGGATCGTTTGCAAACCTTCGAACAGGAGGCTGGGCGTGTACGTCTACGCCATTGGGGTGAGCGTACCTTGGATCTGGATCTGCTCATTTACGGTGATGAGCAGATTCAAAATGAACGGTTAACCGTACCGCATGTGGGCGTGCTGGAACGTGATTTTGTATTGGTGCCATTACTGGATATTGATGCCAACTTGCAGCTCAATGGAAATACATTAAAAGACCTGGACATCGTCAAGCAATCAACCTTAAGGGTTTTTGATCGCACGAATTGGGCAAATATTTAATTTTTAATTATTGGCATGTTCGAGAGAACTTCAATAATAGAGGAACATCTTCATGATCAGTCTCAGTGATTTAAGACGATATAAAGCGGAAGGACGCAAATTTTCTTGCCTGACTTGCTATGATGCCAGTATGGCCAAAGCCATGGAAATTGCTGAAGTTGACAGTATTCTGATTGGCGACTCTTTGGGTATGTCGATTCAGGGTCGTGATTCAACCTTGCCTGTGACTGTAGAAGATATGGCTTACCATACCGCAGCGGTTCGCCGTGGCAATAAGCATGCACTGATTATGACTGATCTGCCATTTATGAGTTATGCCACTCTGAATGATGCGTTACAAAGCTCAAAAACGGTGATGCAAGCCGGTGCACAAATGGTCAAGATGGAAGGTGGTACCTGGTTGGCGGAAACCGTTCAGATTCTAACCCGTAACGGGATTCCAGTCTGTGTTCACTTGGGTCTCACTCCACAGTCGGTGCATGTCTTTGGTGGCTATAAGCTACAGGCTCGTACCCGTGAAGCGGCCGATCAACTGATTGCTGACTGTAAGGCGGTGGTTGAAGCCGGTGCAGCAGTGTTGTTACTGGAATGTGTGCCTGCACAATTGGGTCAGGAAATTACTGAACTATTCCCGCATATTCCGGTGATTGGCATTGGAGCAGGGGCAGCCACTGATGGTCAGGTACTGGTCGTTCAGGACATGCTCGGTCTGACCTTTGGCCACACCGCAAAATTTGTACGTAACTTTATGAAAGAACAGTCTGGTGCGACTGCAATTCTGGATGCATTTAAGGCCTATCATGCGGCTGTGTTAGATGGTTCATTCCCAGCACCTGAACAAACATTCCAAGTCGAGTTGTAACATGAAAACAGAAACAACCATCCAAGGATTATCTGCTTCGCTCAATCCTGCACGTTCTGCGCGTAAAATTATTGGTTTTGTCCCGACCATGGGTAACCTGCATCAGGGGCATCTGAATCTGGTGCGTGAGGCGCGTAAACTGTGTGATGTCGTTGTTGTGAGTATTTTCGTTAATCCGATCCAGTTTGGACCAAATGAAGATTTTGATAATTATCCACGTACTTTAGAACAGGATCAGCAGTTACTGGCAGATGTAGGTTGTGACATTGTCTTTGCCCCAACGGTAGAGCAGATGTATGGTAACAAGCCACGTCTAACCAATATCAGTGTGTCTGGTATCACCAATGACCTGTGCGGCTTACAGCGTCCAGGTCATTTTGATGGTGTAGCGGTCGTGGTGACTAAATTATTTAATATTGTTCAGCCCAACTATGCCTTCTTTGGTCAGAAAGACTATCAGCAACTGGCTGTGATTCGTCAGTTTGTTCAAGACCTCAATATTCCGCTGGAAGTGATTGGTGTACCAATTGCCCGTGCTGAAGATGGTCTGGCACTCAGTTCACGCAATGGCTATCTAAGCGAGCAGGAACGTGCGACAGCACCGGTTATTTTTCAAAGTCTGAAAACTGCTGAGCAGCAGTTACATGCAGGTAAAACTTTGGAGGAAGCACTGGCAGGTATCCGCCAAACTTTGACAGATGCAGGTCTGGTAGTGGACTATGTAGAAGCCCGTACACCGGAATTACAGAAAATTGATGAGTTTAATCAGGATGTCGTGATTCTGATCGCGGCAAAATTAGGAAAAACTCGTCTGATTGATAATCTGCAGATCAAATACGCAGCTGGATAAGTAAAAGGATCGTAAGGCATGAAGCGCATTTTAATTATGACAGGACAATCTGGCTCAGGTAAATCTTCTGCATTGCAGGTACTTGAAGACTTGGGTTATTACTGTATTGATAATCTGCCTTTGGCCTTACTTCCTGAAATTGTGGCGAAGCTGGATTGTGAAAATAATCTGGAACAGTTAGCGCTTGGGGTGGATGTACGTAGTACCCGTGCAGATTTGCAGGAATTCGACCATGTATTTGAACAGTTGCAACAGCATGGTACGGTAGATGTCATCTATCTGACCACGCAGGATCAGGAGCTGATTGCCCGTTTCAGTGCATCACGCCGTCCGCATCCTTTGGCTGCTCGTTTTAAGAGCCTGCATCAGTGTATTCAGGAAGAAAAAGTCCTGCTAATGCCGATCCAACTCCGTTCCACAGTGCATATCGATACCACCGATAAAAGCGTGCATGATCTGAAACATACCTTGCTGTACAAGCTGGGGCAGACCGATAACCTGATTGTGATTCTGCAATCTTTTGGCTATAAGCATGGAATTCCTTTGGATGCTGATTATGTTTTTGATGTCCGTCATTTGCCGAATCCGCATTGGGAACTCGAACTGCGCAAATACTCAGGCCTCGATCAATCAGTACAGGAATTCCTGGAGAAAAGTGATCAGGTCGAAGACATGTTTCAGGATATTTATCACTTTTTAGACAAATGGCTGCCGACCTTTGCTGAGGGTCATCGTCATTATATGACCATCTCAATTGGTTGTACTGGCGGCCAACATCGTTCTGTTTATATTGTGGATAGACTAAAAAAAGCGCTTGAGGCAAAATGGTCTATTCAAGTCCTCCACCGAGAAATGAAGCACTGGTCATGATTGATACGACTGTTGACGTAATTAATAAACTAGGTTTACATGCGCGTGCGTCAGGTAAACTCATTGAAGTTACCACCAAATTTCGTTCCAGTATCCAGATTGGCAAGTCGGACAAATTGGTTGATGCCAAAAATATTATGTCCTTGCTGATGCTTGGTGCGGGCAAAGGAACAACTTTACGCTTAGTGATTGAAGGTGCAGATGAGGAAAAGGCTTTATCTGAAATTCAGGCACTGTTTGCGGCAAAATTTTATGAGGCAGATTAATCGTGGCACGTCGACCGAGCAGTTTAACTGAAGAAGACTTTGAATCTTTAGAGGGACGCGCAAGTAAAACCGAACAGAAAAAAGCAGTTCAGCGTATGGCTGCTTTAGGCGCACAGTTGGCAGAACTGAGTGCGAAACAAATTAAAAATTTACCCGTTGAAGAGCGTCTGATTGAAGCTTTGCTGGATGTCCAGCAAATCAGTTCACATGAAGCACGCCGTCGTCAATTTTCACGTATTGGTAAATTACTCCGTAATGAAAATGAAACCGTGATTCTGTCTTATCTGACTCCGAAACAGGGTTTGAAAAAGACAGCACAATTGCAGCGTTGGGTTGACCGTATCGTGAAAGATGGTGATCCTGCGATTAACGAATTTACCAAAACCTATAATGCGACAGAGCGTCATACCTTACGTCAGCATTATTTACGTGTGCATCGTGATCTAAAAAATCAGGCACCGGAAGAAGAAGTGGCAGCCTCAAAGCAAAAGCTGTTTAACTATGTGCAGCAAGTTGCCCTGATTTCAGATAACTGATTGTAATCTGAATTAAAGAAAAGCGACATTTTGTCGCTTTTTTATTCACTCTAATTAATTTTAATTTTTTATAAGAATTCAAGAATGTTCCTATAAGTCATTGTTAACTGTAAAAAAATGTAAACTTTTAATATTTTTGATTACTTAAGAAATAGGTTTTAGTGCATAAATAAACTATTTAAATTTCTCAATATTTTATGATTGTTAAGAATATTTAAAAGGTAGAAATAGATTTAGGTCAAAGTTAATATTATCAGCGCTCTACTTTTCTAGAAAGTGACAATAGGTAGTATCTATATATTTGAAAATTCAAAGGCTTTTATTTACCTGAAGATCAGAAGAAAAGTGAGCTGTTTTTATCTTCGTATAATTTGGATATTAAGGTGATATCGAAACAATTTGAAATGAATTCAGGAATTTCAAATAATTATATGTAATTTTTTATAAGGAGAATATTTTCTCAAGTAATTCTTAATATTTAAATATCAATGCATTGAAACAATGAATGTATCTTTAGAGAAATAAGTTAACAAATCCTTTGGTCCATAAATGAGATTTTAACGTTGAGTAAATATAGAATCTTTGTTATTGATTGTATCAATTTAGTCGGTTGTAATTTTTATTCTCTATTCCATAACATCCAGAGAGGCAGACATGGAACTAAAACTGCTAGAGATCGGTCAGAATACGGAGCAGTTAAGCTCGTGCCGTATATCTCTCATTTTAGGTGTCTATACCTCTGACAATTTATTAGACACCTTCTGTAAAGTCGCGCGTAAAGTACTCGGCGCCAAGACCTGTATCATCGGATTCCATACGGAACCCTATATCTGGCACAGCTGTCCGCTCGGTTTTCGCGGTTTACACGTACCACAGAATGTGGACATCCCTAAATATTTACAAGAAATGGATGTGATCGATCAAAATCATCCTGCATATGCAGAATTATCAGATTACGTAAAAAGCCTTGGTGTCGCCCATCAGCGGCTGGTGGCATTTAATTTAAAATCAGCTCAAGGGCAGTCTTTAGGGCAGGTGGTTTTCTTTGATGATCAGACTGAAGGGTTTGATCAGGAAGATATTATTATTGTTCAGCAATTTGCTGAAACTTTAGTCAAGCGAGTCAAACTGAATGAAGAGCATACTGAACTAAAAGAGTTATACGAACAACAATGTGCACAAAACTTTAGTAAAACCAAATTCTTCCAGATTATTGCTCATGACCTGCGTGCACCTTTCCATGGCCTGTTAGGCTTCTCGGAAGTATTGGCGCAGGAACGTGACACTCTGGATGAATCCAGTATCCAGAGTATTTCTGATTATTTATATGATACGGCTCAATCGACGTATAACTTGTTAGAAAGTCTGTTGACCTGGGCGATGGCAGAGGGTGGACGTTTTGTTTATCATCCGATTAATTATGAATTAAAACAGTCTACTAAAATTGTCTGTGATGTACTGAAAAGTCTGGCGCTGAAAAAGAATATTGAGCTGATTGACCAGGTTCCTGAAGATATCAAGGTACATGCTGATATCAACATGATTACTTCGGTCTTGCAGAACCTGGTATCGAATGCTCTGAAATTTACTCCAGTGGATCAGGGTGGACAGGTGATTCTGGCTGCTGAAATGGAAGGTGAGCAAGTCAAGATCACTGTTCAGGATGCTGGTCTCGGTATGACTGAAGAACAGATGGAAAATCTGTTTAGACCAAATCTCACGGTGAGCTTAAAAGGCACAGACAATGAGAAAGGCGCAGGTCTAGGTCTGGTACTATGTAAGCGTTTTGTAGATCTGAACCATGGACAGATTGCCGTAGATTCTAAAGAAGGCGCTGGAACCACCTTTATTGTGTATTTACCTAAAGTGACCAATGATCATCAGGCATTGGTACTTGAAGATCTGCATACTGAAAAGTCCTGAAAATCATAAATTTCTTTTAAAACCGTTCCCACTCGGCCTGAACTCCTGCTATAACTAAATAAAAGTTTTGAGGGAATCACCGAGTGATGGACGCGGTACAATTGCAGAAAACCTTAAGAGCCAGTCAGTATGCAGAACAGGTATTGGCCAATCATCAAGATCTATTGAATCAGGATTATGCAATTGATCAGTTTCAGGGATCACTCGGCACTGAACAGATTCAAAACTTAATTCAGGCCAATTTATTAAATATCAGTGATGAAACCATGTGGATGCGTAGTTTACGTATTCTACGTGCTCGTCTGATGTTTCGCTGGATCTGGCAGGATGCCAATCAACTTACCAATGTCATCACGCTGACTCGCGAGCTGTCTGATTTCGCCGATGCCTGCATTTGCGCTGCCAAAGAGTTTGCCCGTATTCCTCTAGTCGCCAAATATGGTCAGCCAGTTGGTTATAACGGTAAAGTTCAAGATCTTATTATTATTGCGATGGGCAAACTGGGCGCTCAGGAACTCAACCTTTCCAGTGATATCGACCTGATTTTTGCCTTTGATGAACAGGGTGAAACGGATGGGCGTAAATGCATTGACGTTCAGCAGTTCTGTATCCTATGGGGACAAAAGTTAATCTATCTGCTGGATCATATCACTGCTGAAGGTTTTGTATTTCGTGTCGATATGCGCTTGCGCCCTTGGGGTGATGGTTCTGCTTTAGCCATCAGTCATGCCGCACTAGAAAAATATCTCAGCCAGCATGGCCGCGAATGGGAACGTTATGCCTGGATCAAAGCCCGCATCGTCAATCCGAGTCCAGAAGGTGATGAACTGCTGGATATGACCCGTCCTTTCGTCTTCCGTAAATATGTCGATTACAGTGCTTTCGAAGCGATGCGTGAAATGAAAGCAATGATTGAGCGTGAAGTACAGCGCCGCAATATTGAAGACGATATCAAGCTTGGGGCAGGCGGGATCCGTGAGGTTGAATTTATCGTGCAGGTTTTTCAGCTGATTTATGGCGGAGCCAAGTTAGAGCTGCAAGATCGGCAATGTCTGGTCAGCTTGAATCATCTGGATGAGGCTGAACTTCTGGATGAACAGGCGGTGACTGATCTCGAAGATGCCTATTTATTCCTTCGTCGGGTAGAGCATGCTATTCAGGCGCTGCATGATCAACAAACCCAATGTTTGCCGACTGAGCCAGATTTACGTCAACGTATTGTGGATACTTTAGGCTTTGCAGACTGGTCCGCCTTTATGGAAGTGCTGGATCAAAAACGCGCTAAAGTGATTTACCAGTTTGAGCACTTGATCAAGGAAAATGGACCAGAGCCTCAAGGCAAAAGTTTTTCTCAGTTGGAACAACAGCTGAATGAAGTCTTGGATGATCATGCAAAAAATCTGGTGCATGAATTCTGGCATGGTCATGCCTTAAAAAAATTGCCAGCTAAAGCCATTCAACGTTTAAAAACGTTTTGGCCTTATCTGATAGAGGCGATTCTAGAATCAGATAAACCGCAAGTTGCACTGGTTCGCCTGATGCCATTGGTTGAATCAGTCATGCGTCGTACGGTGTATCTGGTGATGCTGATTGAAAGTAAAGGTGCTTTACAGCGTTTGGTCAAGATGGCGACTGTCAGCCCCTGGATCTGTGAGGAACTTACCCATTATCCGGTATTGCTGGATGAGTTCCTGTCGATGGATTTCGAATTGCCTAAACGTCAGGATCTGGAAGACAGCCTGCGTCAGCAATTGCTCAGAATTGAAATTGACCAAGTCGAAGACCAGATGCGAGTGCTGCGCCTGTTTAAAAAATCCAATGTCCTTGCGGTAGCTGCCAGTGATGTACTGGCAGAAAGTCCTTTAATGAAAGTCTCGGATGCCTTAACAGATATTGCAGAAGTCTCGGTGAATGCTGCGCTGCATCTGGCCTATCAGATTGTGGCCAAACGACATGGTTTTCCGCTGGATGCAGAAGGGCAGCGCTGCTCAATAGAACATACGGCTTTTGCCGTCATTGGCTATGGCAAAGTCGGTGGCATTGAGTTGGGTTATGGTTCGGATCTGGATCTAGTCTTCATTCATTATATGGGTGAGCAGGCAGATACGGACGGTCTCAAGCCGATTAGCGGTTTTGAGTTTGCCATGCGTGTGGCACAGAAGTTTATGTCGCTCATGACCACACAAACACTGGATGGGCGTGTCTATGAAGTCGATACTCGTCTACGTCCTTCTGGAGAAGCAGGGCTGCTGGTCACTAGCCTGAAAGCATTTGAGCAATATCAGTTGAAAAATGCATGGCTGTGGGAACATCAGGCCTTGGTACGCGCACGTTCCATTGCCGGGGAAGATAGCCTGAGAGAGACATTTGAAGCACTACGCTGTAAGATTCTTACCCAGAAACGGGATATCTGTCATGTACGTAGTGAAGTTCTGAAAATGCGTCAGAAAATGAAAGATCATCTGGGTTCTTCCAAAGAGCAAAAAAAAGATGGGATTTTTCATTTAAAACAAGATGCAGGTGGTATCGTTGATATCGAATTTATGGCACAGTATGCGGTGTTAGCTTGGAGTGGGACGAATAAAGATCTCGCCCATTACTCCGACAATGTAAGAATCCTTGAGGATGCCGCAAAATCAGGTTGCTTATCCAGCGACGATGCGACTGCTCTGATTCAAGCTTATCTCCGTGAACGCGCCGAGAGCCACCGCTTAGCCCTTGCAAATCAATCCATGCAAGTGTCTGCAAGCGACTGGCACGATACCCGAAAGACCGTTTGCAAGTTATGGCAAAGACTGATTGATCCAAGTGCATTATTTGCACTGGATAGTGAATAATTGTGAAAAATTGGAGTTTGTGGCATGAATTTGGCTGATCGTGATGGTTTTATTTGGCAAGATGGACAACTAGTAGACTGGCGTGAGGCGAAAACTCACGTATTAACACATACTTTGCATTACAGCATGGGTGTGTTTGAAGGTGTCCGTGCTTATGAAACCCCGAATGGAACGGCTATTTTCCGTCTGAAAGAACACACCAAACGTTTGCTCAATTCTGCAAAAATTTATCAAATGAAAGTTCCATTTGATCACGCAGCTTTAGAACAAGCGCAAATTGATGTGGTTCGTGAAAATAAATTGGCATCTTGCTATTTACGTCCAATTATTTTTATTGGCTCTGAAAAATTGGGTATTGCCGCAACTGACAATACTATTCATGCTGTAGTTGCAGCATGGAGCTGGGGTGCTTACCTTGGTGATGATGCGATGGCGAAAGGTATTCGCGTAAAAACTTCATCATTCACACACCATCATCCAAACGTGACGATGTGTAAAGCAAAAGCATCTGGTAATTACACATTGTCGATTCTTGCTCACCAAGAAGTGGCACATTCAGGTTATGACGAAGCAATGCTGCTTGATCCGCAAGGCTATGTATGCCAAGGTTCAGGCGAGAACGTATTCCTGGTACGTGATGGCGTAATTCACACTCCAGACATCGCTGGTGGCGCGCTAGACGGTATCACTCGTCAATCGATTATTACCATTGCTAAAGATCTTGGCTATGAAGTGGTAGAACGCCGTATTACCCGTGACGAATTCTATATCGCAGATGAGGCTTTCTTCACTGGTACTGCTGCTGAAGTCACACCAATCCGTGAATATGATGACCGTCAAATTGGTGAAGGCGTACGTGGTCCAATCACAACTCAAATCCAGAAAGCTTATTTTGATGCGGTTCAGGGTAAAGACCCTAAATATGCACACTGGTTAACTTATGTAAAATAAGTGAATTAGTAGACTTCTTGCGTTAGTCAAAATTTAAACAGCCTAAAGCTACATTTTATAAGGTTTTAGCCAATTCAAAAATTAGGTAAAACGATACTTTCGCAAGAGGTTTAGTAAATAAAAAAGGACTCGTTTGAGTCCTTTTTTATTTTTATTGAATCTTAGGAAAAATACTAAAACTATTAAGTTGTTAGGTAGAGAAGTCAATAAATTGCAGAAAAATGACGAGTTTCATATTTTGGAAAGTTATATATTTACTGTAAAAATAAACTAATAAGCGTAATGAACGACTAAAATTAGTGTTGTTCTATATTTATCATTCAAATATGAACTTTATTTCGATCTAAGCTGCTGGAAAAATATTCAATTCTTGTGATGAAAAAATGAAGATTATATTTTTTCATAAGATTTACGGTAAACTGTGCGGAAATGAAAAGCAATAGGTTCAGTCAGTACCAGTAATGGTATGATACTGATATTGCATAGGTGGATGATGGGTGCATGAACGCAAAGCAAAATGACCTTAAGACTCAGGGTAAACAATCACCTGAGCAAAATATTGTGATCTGTATGAAATGGGGCACAAAATATGGGTCTGAATATGTCAATCGCCTTTACAATATGGTGAAGCGACACACTACCGTTGATTTTCAAATGGTGTGTTTAACTGACCGTACTGAAGGGATTGATCCAAATGTGCAATGCTTTCCTATTCCACCTTTGGCATTGCCTGAAGGTGCGCCTGAGCGTGGCTGGAACAAGCTATCTACCTTTGAACCTGATCTCTATGGTTTGAAAGGCAATGCTTTATTTTTAGATCTGGATGTTGTCATTGTCGATAATATTGATGAATTCTTTACGCATCCGGGTGACTTTCTGATTATCCATGACTGGAAACGACCATGGCGTATTACTGGGAATAGTTCAGTTTATCGCTTTAAGCTCGGAGCTTTTCCAGGTCTGTTGGCCTATTTCCGCGAACACTTTGATGAAATCCGTCAAAAATTCCGTAATGAGCAGGCTTATCTGTCTTGGTATGTAGACCAGAAGAGGAAACTTAGCTATTGGCCGGATAGCTGGTGCAAAAGTTATAAATACCATTGCCTACAAAAAATTCCAATGGCTTATTTCAAGCCGCCAGTAAAGCCTGAGGGCGTAAAAATTATTATTTTCCATGGGGAGATTAACCCACCTGATGCCATTAATGGTGGTGGGGGTAAATGGTATCGGTATGTGTTGCCATCCCAGTGGATCAAGGATGCTTGGCAGTAATTCAAATTAAATGGTTTAAACATGCCTGTAAGAAAGAAAAGTAAGTTTGAACAATGGTTTTCATTTAGCCGACATCAGCGTCGCTTTGGTGCTGACAAGGTTTATGCCCAATTCGATGATATTGATATTGAGCAATTAAAAACTGAAATGATCGCGGGCGATACTCCGAATTATACGCATGGTTCAGCCAAAGATCTCAATGAACATATCGAACAGCTGCAATCAGAATTTATTGGGCAGCCTAAATTAAATTATTACCATGCCAGTCTGATTGTCTTGATTCGCCGTGAGGTTGATACTCAAAATAATTATGCGAAATTTAAAGCATTATGGATGACTGAACGGGATTTTCTTATACAGTCGCTAAATATCCGCTGGCTAATTTCAGCATGTGATACTTTTATTGATTTTGATGAAGATATTACTTTAAAAGCGATTCTTATGAATGCTGTGGTTCTTATTAATACTTTAAAACTACAGGAAACTGAGCGTTTTTTATGTGATCAGTCTTTAGTAGTAAATCAGCAACATCAGCATTTATTACAAAACCAGCGTTATGCACTATTTGACGGTACATCTGCATTTTCGGTAGGCACAGATGATACTTTACGGAATATGCGCTGGCGTTTGGAACAGATCTGCGATATTCATCCACTTGGGCAAATTGTACTGGAAATTTTTGATCGGCTTCAGCTTGAGCAAAATAATAATGTCTATTCCCGTTTTAAGCAGCGTCATACGCGTGAAAAAACCAGGTGGTGGTAATTGTGAATACTTTAATTATCAATTTAAAAAGTTCACAGGATCGTCGTGATTTTCAAAAAAGACAATTTGGGAAATTAGGACTGGATTTTGAAATATTAGAAGCATTTTCAGTTGCTGATCTGAGTGAAGAACAATACCAAAAATTTGGTTTTGGCTGGCAAAGGCCTTTGCGTAAAGTTGAGGTAGCGTGCTTTCTCAGTCACCAAAAAGCCTGGGAAGAAGTAATAAAAAGGAATCAGCCCTGTTTAATTCTTGAAGATGATGCCGTATTGGCTTCCAATACAAAAGAAATTTTAAACGAAATTGAACAGCATCAATTTTCAGATGTGGACTTAATTAATCTAGAAGTAAGAAGTCGTAAAAAAATTATTAGTCGGACACCCGTGTGTATCTTAGGTTCTACTCAGGTCAAATTATATGAATTATATCAAGATCGTACTGGAGCAGCAGGTTATATCCTCTACCCGAGTGGCGCGCAAAAATTATTAAATCGTTTGGCGCAAACAGCACCAGCAATTGCAGATGGATTTATATTTTCGGCTTATGAGTTACAGTGTTTGCAAGTTGAACCTGCAGTGATTATTCAAGAAGACCAGCTTGGCGCTTATGGTCTCTTACAACAAGAGAGTTTTGATTCGACCATTGGGCGCTCTGAACACTTTAAACCTGAATTCATCTCTATCAAAGAAAAATACAAGTTTAAAAAAAGGCGGTTAGCGGGACAAATAACTATGGCTATACGATATTTGCAGGTCATGGGAAAGGCAGAAAAAAGATTGATCAATCTAGATCAAGAAAAATTTATTCAGGATTAGTGCTTCATGAAAAAAACAATCGTATTAGCCATTTTTACTTTACAGGGAAATGGCGCTGAACGTTTTGCTTTAACCTTGGCAAAGGGCCTAATTGATGCAGGTCATGAAGCACATATTGTTTATTTTAAAAATATTATTGATTTACCGATTCCTGAGGGCGTAAAACTTCACTTTTTTGATTATCAAAAGTATCGTGCAATTCCTAAATTTATGCGTGCCAGTTTTGCAGCAAAAGCATTTGATCGGTTTGTTATTAAAAATATTGGGATCCCTGATCTTGTCCTATCAAACTTATTTCCTGTTGATTTTATATTATCAAAAAGTCAGTTACCGAATGTTCATTTAGTCATTCATAACACGACGAGTTTAGAATATGGTGAAAGATTAGAGGGAATGAAAAAACAGTTGGATAAAGTTTATTTAGCCAAGCCTTGTGTAGCAGTAAGTAAGGGTGTCGAAAAAGACTTTATTAAAGTATTTGGCTCAAAAAGTCGGATTACTACAATTTATAATCCGATTGATGTGGAACAAGTGGTTTCAACAGCAAATGAATATATTCCTGATATTGAAAAACCATATATTGTAAATGTTGGAAAGTTTAAGCAACAGAAACGACATGATATTTTAATTAAAGCTTATGCAAAAGCCAATGTTCAAGAAAAGCTGGTTTTGGTCGGGACTGGTGAACTATTAGAAACTTCTAAAAAATTGGTTAAAGATTTAGGGATAGAAGGCAAGGTTATTTTTACAGGCTTCAAAAAAAATCCCTATCCATATATTAAGCATGCAAAATTTATGGTTTTGTCGTCTGATTTTGAAGGGTTGGGTTTAGTAATTTTAGAAGCTTTAGCTTTGGGTATTCCCGTTATAAGTACTGATTGCCCTTCAGGTCCCAATGAAATTTTACAAGCTAATAATCTCGTTGCTGTAGGCAATATTTTTGAACTTTCGCTTAAAATCAATCAAGCATTAAAAGAGGTAGATAATTATTCAACAAATTTGAATCCATCTTTTACCCAAAGTTATGCTGTTGCGGAATATATACGGTTAATCGATTAACTTAATAAATTTATCAGCCATCTCTTTAATATCGTAACGTTTTGATAAGTTTGGGGGAATTTGGTATGGATTTTCTAATATATCTTCGATAGAATTTTTTAATTCTGCACGATTATTTGGTTGTACTAGACCGCGTTGCATATCAGGGGTAAAAAATTGATGTGATACTCCTTCGCTGCAATTATATGCAACTACATGAGTGCCATTTAATAGAGCTTCTCCAATAACAAGACCGAAGCCTTCTGTCTGAGAAGGGAGAACTAATATTTTACTCTTTTTAATATACTCGATAGGCTCATCCACCCAGCCAGTAAAATGAACACGATCGCTAATATTTAGTTGATTGACTAATTTTAAAAGTTTGTCTTTTCTTGCTCCATCACCAATAATAATCATATTTTTAATAATATGAGAATTTTTTAGAGCAAATAAAGCATGTTCAATTTGTTTGGAAGGTGATAAACGACCAACATAGCAAATATCCCATACTTTTTCTTTCTTTTCAGATTGTATTGTATCTTTTAAATTTAATCCATTATAAATAACATTTATATTAGAATTCTCTAAAATTTGAGAATATTTCAATTTTAAATCTTTATTAAGTACGATAAAATTTTTGTTTGAAAACACTTCCTTAAATTTATTAATAAATTTTCTCTTCTTATATATATTTCTTAATATTTTAATCGGATTTGAAGTTTTATTAAATTCAGGAAGAATGTCTGCTTGTGACCATATCCATATATTTGGATGATTAATAAATGATATGCTTAAATATGCATACCAAATAGTTAATATAACAGCTTCAGGTTTTATTTCATCAATAAGAGACTGGAGTTGTTCTTTCTTACTAGATTCTAATTTTTTGTCTATTAATAACTTCCCACCAACAAATTTAGTAGGAAAATCAATAGATTGAATATTGAAACTCTTAGTCTTTTCTTTATAATTATTTATATTAATTAAGGTTATGATGTTTATTTCATAGCCTCTCTCTTGCAGTTTTTTTGCAAGATTAAGAGTCATAATTTCTGCACCACCACCTTTAAGATGATCAATAATAAAAAGAATTTTTTTCTGATCTTTCATTTTAAACCTAATTTTTAAGTTTTAATTTAAGTAGCTAATTTTTACTATGAGTAATATAAACTTTTGTCATTTTCCAACTTCCTAAACCGTTTATATCCCCACAAATACTGCTCTGGAGCAATGTTAATCATTCGCTCCATTTCCTTGTTTAAGGTATCTACAGAAAGCTGTAAGTCTTTAGAGAGAATATCAATTGATAACTCAGTTACATGAATATCAAAGCCGTTTAGATCATCATGACGTAAACAACTTAGACCAATCACAGAGCATTGGGTTTTTGCAGCCAATTTAGAGAGCAGGGTAGAAGATAGAGCATTCTGTCCATAAAAAGGTGAGTAAATACCACCACTTTCTTTGGGTACATGGTCAGGAAGAATGGCAGCGAATCCACCCTGTTTTAAATGCTTGAATAAAGCCCGTACTCCCGTTTCATCAGTCGGAACAAGGGTAGCATTTAAACGCTGCCGTGCTTCGAGCATAAACCGATCGACATCAGGATTTTTGCTCGGTTTATACATGATAACTGGACTGGTGTGTTGATTCACCCAGGCATTAAGTAACTCCCAAGTACCAAAATGAGGAACGACTGCCAAAGTTCCATTCGGATTTTTTAGTGCATCAATAAAAATCTCTGGATGATGAATATTCCGGATTTGTTTTAATGCAAACTCAGGTTCAGAACCCCAAATTTTAACTGACTCGGCATAGGTCATGCATTGGCTTTGGACACTTTGTTTTGCCAGTCGTGTGCGTTCCGATGCTGACAGTTCAGGATAGGCAATTCCTAAATTAATTTCTGTAGTACGGCGAATCGATGAATTCGTGATATAGAGAAGTGATCCAACACTTTTCGCCAAATTTTGAATGAATCTTAACGGGAGTTTGGAGAAATTCTTGAGTAATGCGTACATAATATGCAGCTTGCCTGATTAAGATTCTTGATCAGGATTGCCTTTAAGCACCATATAAATCAGGCCTACAAAAATGACAAGTGCACCTAAAATACTGCTCAGACAGAAGTACACAATACGGTCATTGGTGTCCAGGTTAAACAGGTTGTTTGCAAGGATATAGCGCATGAATAGCCATTGTACGACTGAAAACACGATCAGCATGATGCCACGGTTACGAACAGCAGGACGCATCGCCATTGCCAAATTACCTAAAAATAGAAACTGAAGCTATTATGCCACTGTCGTGCAGGCTTCTCAATGCAATAAAAAAGCCCTGTTCTAGCAGGGCTTTTTTATTTAAATCATCAAGAAATTATTCTTGAGATTCAGCTTTTGGTTTTTCACGTAAGCGAATACCCAAATCACGCAGTTGAGTTGATTCAACTGGTGCAGGTGCTTGAGTCAATGGACATTCAGCAGTTTTGGTTTTCGGGAATGCAATCACGTCACGGATTGAAGAAGCACCAGTCATCAACATTACCAGACGATCCAGACCAAATGCCAAACCACCGTGAGGAGGCGCACCGAATTTCAATGCATTTAATAAGAAGCTGAATTTTTCTTCTGCTTCTTCTTCAGAAATACCCAGCGCTTCAAAGATCGCTTTTTGCATTTCTAAAGTATAAATACGCAGTGAACCACCACCGATTTCAGTACCATTCAATACCATATCATAAGCAACAGACAATGCTTCGCCTGGATTATTCTTCACATCTTCAACGCTTGATTTAGGAAGCGTGAACGGATGGTGAACAGAAGTCCATTTGCCATCATCAGTTTCTTCGAACATTGGGAAGTCAACCACCCAAAGCGGAGCCCATTCGCAAGTTGCAAGGTTCATGTCATGACCAATTTTCACACGAAGTGCGCCCATTGCATCATTCACAACTTTGGCTTTGTCTGCACCGAAGAAGACGATATCGCCATTTTCAGCACCAACACGTTTCAATAGATCCAGCACGATAGGCTCGATGAATTTAACGATAGGTGATTGAAGACCTTCGATGCCTTTTTCAAGTTCATTAACTTTGATGTAAGCCAGACCTTTCGCACCGTAGATACCAACGAATTTAGTATATTCGTCGATTGCACTACGTGGCAGTGAGCCCGCACCGGGTACGCGAAGCGCAACGATACGGCCTTTAGGATCTTTCGCAGGACCTGCGAATACTTTGAACTCGACGTCTTGCATCAAGTCTGCAACGTCAACAAGTTTCAAAGGAATACGTAAGTCTGGTTTGTCAGAAGCGTAGTCACGCATTGCTTCTGAATAAGGCATACGTTGGAATTTGTCGAATTTGATGCCAAGAAGTTCGTCGAACATCTTAACAGTCATGCCTTCCATCAAATCCATAATATCGTCATCGCTCATGAACGATGTTTCGATGTCGATTTGAGTGAATTCAGGTTGACGATCCGCACGTAAGTCTTCATCACGGAAACATTTAGCGATCTGGTAGTAACGATCTACACCACCTACCATCAACAACTGTTTGAACAGCTGTGGTGATTGTGGAAGAGCATAGAAGCTACCATTAGATACACGGCTTGGAACTAAGTAGTCACGCGCACCTTCAGGAGTCGCACGAGTCAAGATCGGAGTTTCAACGTCCAGGAAACCGTGATCGTCTAAATAGTTACGAATCAGGTTGGTCACTTTAGAACGGAAACGTAAACGATCGATCATTTCAGGACGACGGATGTCCAAGAAACGATATTTCAAACGAATTTCTTCAGAAATGCTTGTATTTTCGTCATTTAATGGGAATGGAGGAGTTTCAGACTGAGCAAGAACTTCGATTTCTTTACCCAATACTTCGATTTGACCACTCACCATGTTGGCATTTTCAGTACCCGCATAACGGCGACGTACACGGCCTGTAATTTTTAATACGTATTCAGAACGTGCTTTGTCTGCTGTTGCAAACGCTTCAGGTGTATCTGGGTCGATAACCACTTGAACAAGACCGTCACGGTCACGCATGTCAAGGAAGATGACACCACCGTGGTCACGGCGACGGTGTACCCAACCGCATAATGTTACGGTCTGGTCAATTTGAGCTTCGGTTAAAGAACCGCAGTAATGAGTTCGCATCATAGCGTTAAAAATCCAACTATATGGGTTAAGGAAGCGTATACGTAAACAGCGTACCGCCTTTAGCAAAGGTAGGATTATGCCTCTTTGGGCATGTTGTCACAAGAACTTGAGGCAAAAACAGTATCATTTTAAAGTGAATAAGCAGAAAGCTGGAGATTTTCCTAACCCATACGCCGATCACGATCCAGAAATAGAAATAGCAGACAGCCCAGACTAAAAGTGATTAAAAAGCCCTGGGTAAATTCATTGATAGAGCGGCCGGTAAAATAATACAGATCAGATTGCCAGACCTCATCCGGAATGTAGCGCATATAGTCCCATGTCGAAAATAAACCTGTGAGCGTAGATAGACCGAATAGACCCCAGCAAAAGATGAGAATCTTGTGACTGACGCTTAGATATTGCCGATGAGTTTTATAGTAATGCAGACTCATCCACAGAATAAAAGGTAGCGCAAGAGCAGAAGTACCAATCTGCAAAATCCGGTGTAGTGGATAAGTTCGTCCTAAAATTTGATACTGCTGGCTGAGAATGTCATAAAAGGCAAAGGTTCGAAAATCTGCATGGGTCAGACCATCCCAAATAATATGAGTGGCTGTCCCAATCACCACTGCAATACACATAGCGCAAATAAATCTGAACGCTGAAAATAAGTTATGAATATTTAAGTCATGCTGTATGCCAATAAAACGATAAATCACTGGGCGATAAATCAAATACCAGACCGCACAAAAAATAAGACCAATCCATAAATCAGGGTGAATCAGCGAAGACCATAAATGAGTAATATTAGAATTTTTATGGGTAAAAAGACGGTACAGGTCTGGGACCATACTACCAATCGCCAACGCAGCAACAGGGAGCCGGTTGTCAGTTAAATATGAAATAGGCGGAGCGAGTACAGCATGAGATAAAGTAAAGGGCATAAAAATAGGATTTTACTGCAATAAAAAATATTCAAACGACATTCTAATAAAATATCTCATTGATTATCGTAAAGGATTGCAAAAGAAATGAAATGTTATATTATAACAATATTCTAAATTGCTGAATTTGAGCTTGGGTCATGTCCTTTTCTAAGAATCTAATAACACTCTCAATTTTTGCTGTAGTTGCGCCTACGGTATTTGCTGAACAGCCATCTTCTTCTATTCCTGTACAAACCATGGATACCATTCAGGTACAAGCTCATCCATTGGTACAAACTGCGGCAGATTTTGCAGTTGCTGATCTAATAGTGGATCAGAAAGCTTTATCTGAACGTGCGACGACTATTGGTGATGCGCTGGCAGATGAACTTGGGGTGTATTCAAATCAGTATGGAACCGGAGCGAGCCGTCCGGTAATTCGAGGACAAGATGGTCCTCGTGTCAAAGTTTTGCAGCATGCTTCAGAAACGGCTGATGTATCGACCTTATCTCCTGACCATGCGGTGACGGTTGATCCGATTCTGGCCAAACAGGTCGAAGTGATTCGTGGCCCATCAACTTTGCTTTATAGCGCGGGAACCGTCGGTGGTCTGGTCAATGTCACTGACCAGAAAATCCCAACCCAAATGCCGGAAGACGGTCTGGAAGGAACTGCTGGACTACGTTACAACTCGGGCAGTGATGAAAAACTGGCAAGTGCAGGCGTGACGGCTGCAGTCGGTGAAAATTTTGCCCTGCGTGTCGAAGGTACTAAACACAAAGCCAATGACTATATTGCGCCTGATTATGTAGTAAAAGAATCTCATGGCGATCATTCACATTTTCACAAAGAACGTCGTGTAGGTAATACCTTTGCTGAAGGCCAGACCGTGAATATTGGTGGATCATGGATTCATGATCGTGGTTTTGTGGGGCTATCTTATAGTAACCGTCAGGATGAATATGGCTTGCCGGGGCATAGTCATGAATATCATGGCTGTGTATTACATGGTGATCATTTCCATGGCTGTCCAGAGCTGGGTGCTACCGCAGAGCATGAAGAAGAGCATGGCGGACCATGGGTAGATCTGAAATCTGAACGTTATGAAGTACGTACTGAACTGGAACAGCCTTTTGCTGGTTTTGACAAGTTACGTGCCCATGCCAGCTTTACTGATTATGAGCATGATGAGCTGGAAGAAAATGAAGTCATCAGTAATTTCAAAAGCAAAGGCTACGATGGCCGTCTAGAACTAGTCCATGTTCCGGTTGCTGGTTGGGAGGGCGTAATTGGCACCCAATATAGCCAGCAGAAAATCAATCTGGCTGCTACAGAACATGATCATCATGAAGATGGTGACGAGGATGATGAAGAACATCATGTCCATGGTTCAAGTGTGGTCATGCCAGATACCAAAACTGAAAAATACAGTCTGTTTGCCTTAGAGCATAAACAACTCGGCGATGTGCATGTCGAATTGGGTGCACGTGTTGATCATCAGAAAGTACAGGTTGAATCTGAACAGAAAAATTATTCAGGCACGGGCGTCTCTGCTTCTGCTGCTGCGAATTGGGAATTTGCCCCGAACTATAAGTTATCCATTGTAGGTTCACATCAGCAACGTTTACCACTGGCGCAAGAGTTGTATGCCAATGGCCTGCATTTTGCCACCAATACCTATGAAGTCGGTAATCCTGATCTGGAAAAAGAAAGCTCGAATAACCTGGAACTAGGTTTCGAATATGAAGGTGATAAGCTGGATTATCATGCGCATATTTACCATAACTGGTTTGATGACTATATCTACGGTGCGACAACCGCCAGAAATGGAAATTTGCGTGGGGTAGAATATACCCAAGATAAAGCCCGTTTCTATGGGGCTGAAGCAGAAGCTACTTATGCATTAAATGATACATATAAGCTAGGCGTGTTCGGTGATTACGTACGGGGTAAAATTGAGGGTGAAAATGCACCCCGTATTCCAGCAGGACGCTTAGGAACCAAGGTTGAAGCAGACTTTGCCGATGGCTGGTCAGGAATGGCAGAGTATTATCATGTCTTTAATCAGGACAAAACGGCCAGTTATGAAGATGAAACCCAAGGCTATAACATGGTCAATGTCGGCCTAAGCTATGCCAATACTATTGCCGATAAAAATGTCTATCGGGTTTATTTTAAAGCCAATAACCTGCTCGATGATCAGGTCTATTCACATAGCTCATTCCTGTCGAATATTCCGCAAGTCGGACGTAATTTCACAGTCGGCGTACAATATGATTTCTAGAATTCAGATGAAATAACTGACTGAATCCAAGTACTGTCACTGAAATAGACTTGAAAAATCATCAGATTAAACCTAGCCTGAGTATATTGGGTTAGGTTTTTTCTTATGCGTATCTTTCAACGAATTCACAATAAACTGAACTGGTCAAACCGCCGTTATGCGGCCTTGATCATTGGTGTGCTGATGGCCAGTTATCTAGCTTCAGCAATTTATCATACTTATAAACCGTTACCTGAAGGGCTGAATTATACAGGTAAGCTGCGCCATGCACAGGTGAAATTTCTGGTCGATCAGACTTATCTGGATGCACAGGGCAAGCAACAACTGGACCATCAGATTTTTAATGAAATGCTGAAGATGGTTGAGGAAGCAAAATCCCTGATCGTGCTGGATATGTTTCTGTTTAATCAGCAGACCGGTGCTTCCAAACAGGAACATCAGGCACTCAGCAAACAGCTCACAGAGGCCTTACTCAACAAGCGATTGATGCAGCCTGAAGTCGAAATCAAATTTATTACCGATCCGATTAATTCTGTCTATGGTGGAATTACAGCACAGCATTATCGTGAACTGCGTCAGGCGGGAGTAGATGTAATCGAAACCAATCTGACACCACTGCGTGCTTCTAATCCAAGCTGGTCAGGGTTCTGGTATCTGTGCTGTCAGGGGATTGGCAATAATCCGGAAAAAGGCTGGTTGCCGAATCCATTTGGTCCAGAAAAAGTGACCTTACGAAGTTATTTTGACTTGTTTAATTTCAAAGCCAATCATCGTAAAACACTGGTCGTGGATACAGATCAGGGCTGGAAAGCACTGGTTACCTCAATGAACCCACATGATGGCAGTTCACGGCACTCCAATATTGGTCTACTGGTCTGGGGCAGAACAGCGATTGATATTCTTGCGACAGAACAGGCGGTCGGGATCATGTCTCAAGCCAATATGCCGGCTGTGATTGCAGGTGAGTTTGAAGCGGAAAAAACCCAGCCTCAAGTTCAGGTGTTGACTGAAAAAGCCATTTATGAGGGAGTTCTAAAGCTGCTTGAAACGGCGAAAGCAGATGAGCAGATTGATCTGGCCATGTTCTATCTGTCAGAACGTAAGATTGTGAAAGGGTTGATTGCAGCGCATGAGCGCGGTGTAAAACTTCGGGTTTTACTTGATCCAAATAAAGATGCATTTGGTCGTGAAAAAAATGGCATTCCTAACCGGCAGGTAGCTTCAGAACTGCATAAAGCTGGTATTCCGGTACGCTGGTGTAATACTCAAGGCGAGCAATGTCACAACAAAATTCTGATGAAATCCGGTGCCCAGCAAGCTGAAATGATTTTAGGTTCTGCCAATTTCACGGCACGTAACCTGAAAAATTATAATCTGGAAACCAATCTGCGTGTGGTGGGTCAGCCTCAGGCGGAAGTCTTTAGCGATGCGCAGCAGTATTTCAATACGGCCTGGTCTAATTTGAATGGCCGTTCCATGAGCGTGGACTATGCTCAATATGCTGAAGAGTCATTCTGGAAATACTGGCTCTATCGTTTTATGGAATGGAGTGGCTGGTCGACGTTTTGATTTTAAATCCCTCCTAACCTCCCTTTAAAAAAGAGAGGAAAGTCCCTCTTTATCAAAGAGGGATTTAGGGAGATTTCTAGTATTAGCTTTTTGATTCCGGATTCGGCGGAACCAGTTGATCCAGTTCTTTATCTGTCAGCTCATCCAGTTCAGAAATATCCGTCTTGATTTTCCATTGTGCTTCATCATCCACCGGATTTGGTAAACGTGCTTCTAACCAGTCACATACCACATCTGGTGGGAAGTCAGCATGATTGCACTGGATCACCCAAGACAGGAAATCTTTGGCTACACCATTCATATACGGCGGTGGAGAAACTGGAAGAAACTGAGTCGGCAGGCGCTCATTCTTAGAAATATAGTTCAGGACATGACCCAGTTCCTGCACAGTTTGCCATGCTAAAGGATGATCAACGTTGATCTGAAATTTAAACCACCAGGCCTGTTTCCCATCCGAGCCATAGCTATCAATCAGTCCTTTTTGAACACTGGGCACCTTGCAAAAATATTCATATAAACGATCGAAATTTAAATCAGACACAGTATGCAACTCAAAGCATTAAAAAAGTGATATTAGCATACGCACTTCAGCGCTCATCACGCAAGCCTATTAAAGTCATGGAATCAATTACAAAACTTTGCAGCTGCAGGAGATTTATCCATATTTTCTGCATGGGTTTTGGTTAAAATATGGGCAGAAATCTTTGGAGGACGCACTTATGAAAATATTAGCTTCAGGTGCATTGCTGGCTTCATTTCTGTTCTGTATTGCAGTGCCCGCTTGGGCGGATAATGCCTGGGTAGGCTATACCGGTGTTGATCGTTCTAAACCCCAGCATCGTCCTCCATCACGTCCTCATTATGCACCACAACCGCCTCATTCGCAGCGGCCTTATTATCCGCAACGTCCATCCCATGGCGGATATTATCCTCCTGCCCAGAGCCAAAGTGGGTTCAATATCCAGTATCAGGCACCGACCACGATTTACCAGAATTCCAATAGCTATAGCTGGGTGAATGGTGATCCGAATGTAGTTCACATTGAAAGTTCGAGATATACAGTCATTACTGACTGGCAGCGCTTGGGATTACCTGCACCACCACGCGGAAGTTACTGGATTTATGAAAATGGACGTTATGTGTTGATGAATAATCGTTAAAAGAAACTCCCTCTCTTGTTAGGAGAGGTGATTAATTACCCTCTTGCGAAGCAGTGCTTCTCACCTTTTGCAAAGGGGGACTTTTCTATGACTATGCCAACTCATCATCCTCAGGTCGTGGAGTTTTACCTTCTGGTAAGGGCTTTTCGCTATGCTTGTCGCGAATGACGGACGGATAGGTCCAGGACGCATAACGGACCACCAGGATGGCAAAAGCCAGAATCAGAATTGAACCGGTAATAATAACCTGATCCATGCTGGCTTTGTGCGTATGTTGAATATCAGAAATCAGTAAACGGGTCAGGGCAGTAATTGCAATATAAATCAGGAACCGAACCGGCATATGATTGGTCTTGAAATAGATGCCGACCATGGCACCAAGTTCCAGATAGATAAACAGCAAAAGAATATCGTCAATGGTGGCAAACTGTTTGACGGTTAAAATGTCAAATACGGTATGACCTGCGGACCAGATCACCATACAGCCAATAATGAACAGCGCAAGATAATGGAAACTTTCAACAGCAAGGTTGCCAAAACGGTCGAGGAGAGTTTCTATTCTTTTTACTTTAGATTCAGATTTACTCATGTTCTCCTCCTTATTTTTCATGTGAAATAATATATGAACAGGAAAGAACTAGCAAAGATCATGCACAAAAAGAGAAAAATAAAATAAAAGTGAAATTATTTGAACTTTTGTACTTTTTTTGCACTAACTTGTTATATTGTATGAGAACTACATTGAATAAATAGGAGAAAAAAAATGTTGGACAAAATTCAAAAAAAAATTAGTCAATTAGAAGCAGGAAAAAAATTAATCCTAGGCGCGGGGATCAAGGCTGAAGAGATGCAGAAGGTACTTGAACTGTGTGAATCTCTAGAGTCGCAAGGGGGAATTAAAATAGTAAATAAGCATTTCAATCCTAAAATAACGACGCAACCAGATACGATCTTGATTGAAAAAGTATAGTGTATAAAAAGCCCTGCAGATGCAGGGCTTTTTATATGGATTCACGTCAAGATTAAGCTTGAGTCGTGAAGTAATCTTCAGAGAAATTCATCACTACTTCGCAACCAGCTTTCACTTTAGTGATACGCAGTGCTAGTTCAGGCAAGATGCGTTGCGTGAAGTAACGCGCAAGCGCAAGTTTATTTTGGTAGAAATCGCCATCTTTGTCTTTTGCTGCATTGGCAATGCGCGCAAACATATAAGAGAAGCTCAATAGGCCTACTGCATGTAGATAATCGACTGCTGCAGCATTCGGGAATTCTGCATTTTCGCCAGCAGCTTCAAGCACGAACTGAGTCAATGATTCTACTTCAGTAGCTGCATCTAAAGTTGCATCTTTAATGAAATTCAGGTCTGCATCTAACTGGTTCGCAAAGTCGCGAATTTCTTCGATGTATTCGCCGATGTACGCACCGCCACATTTAATGGTTTTACGGCCGATTAAATCTTGAGACTGAACGCCGTTGGTTCCTTCGTAGATCTGTGAGATACGCAGGTCACGGATACATTGTTCCATACCCCATTCACGGATATAACCATGTCCACCAAAGACCATTTGTGCATCTAGGGTTGCCTGGAATGCAGTATCCGTCAGGTAAGCTTTTGCAATTGGTGTCAACAGCGCAACACGGTCATTGGCTTTTTTCACGGCTTCAGGATCAGTCGAGAACTTGGTGATATCCAGTTGCTGACCGACATACACCGCAAAAGCACGAGATGCTTCGTTATTCGCACGAACATTCAACAACATACGACGTACATCACCATGTACTAAAATGCTGTCTGCCGGTTTAGCCGGTGATTGAGCACCAAGTGCACTACGACCCTGTAAACGATCTGTCGCGTATTGTGCAGCATTTTGATAAGCAAATTCTGAGGCGCCTAGACCTTGGATGCCCATAGACAGACGTTCGTAGTTCATCATCACGAACATGGCTGCCAGACCTTCGTTTTCTTTACCAACTAGATAACCTTTGGCACCGTCAAAGTTCATTACGCAAGTTGCAGAGGCCTTGATCCCCATTTTGTGTTCGATTGAACCTGGACCTACCGGGTTACGTTCGCCAATTGAACCATCTTCATTGACCAGGAACTTCGGTACGATGAACAGGGAAATACCACGAGAGCCGGCAGGCGCATCAGGTGTTTTTGCCAGTACCAGGTGAATGATATTTTCAGCAAGATCGTGATCACCACCAGTGATAAAGATTTTGGTACCGGTAATGCTATAGGTACCATCTTCATTACGTTCAGCTTTGGTTTTGATAATACCCAGATCAGTACCGGCATGTGGCTCAGTTAAGCACATGGTGCCTGACCATTCGCCAGAGTAAATTTTAGGAAGATAGGTTTCTTTTTGCTCTTGAGATGCATAGCTGTTTAAAGCCATACCTGCACCCACAGAAAGAAGTGGGTAGAGCATGAAAGATGGGTTAGTTGCAAACAGCATTTCATCAGAAAGTACGGTGAGCATTTTCGGCATTTCTTGGCCGCCCCATTCTGCATCTGCACCCAGACCGATCCAGCCGCCTTCAGCATATTGTTTGAATGCTTCTTTAAAGCCAGCTGGTGTGGTGACATTGCCATTTTCATATTTTGCGCCTTCTTCATCGCCGGTACGGTTCAGAGGAAGCATGACGTTTTGCGCAAACTTAGCCATTTCTTCAAGAATGGCTTCTGCTGTGGCAGTATCCAAGTGGGCAAGATTTTCATTCGCCTGCCAGAACTGTTCTGCATTGAAAACATCATTCAGGATGAATTTCATGTCAGCAAGTGGCGCGTTATAAATTGGCATAGTATGTCACCTGTTTTATTGTTTAATTGGATTGTTTTGGCTCAGTCTAAAGCATTAAAAATCTGAATGTTAGACAACTAAAGGTTAATTCTGTAACTCTTTATAAAGAAAAAGGACTGCCTGAAGATGACCGTCCTTTTTCTTATTATGCATTTAAAACTGCATCAGCTTAGAATGCGAAATGTTCAGCATCTAAAGACATAAGCGGTTCTACACCAGTTGCAATCACGTCAACGTGTGAACGAACACGTGGCAGGATTTTCTTGAAGTAGAAGCGTGCAGTCGTCAATTTAGCATTGTAGAAGTCAGCATCAGTGGTACCTGCAGCAAGAGTCTCTTGAGCAACCAGTGCCATACGAGCCCACAGGTAAGCCAGTGTTACATAACCAGAGAAGTACAGGTAATCTACTGCAGCTGCACCCACTTCTTCAGGATTTTGCATCGCACGCATACCAATCTGCATGGTCAGGTCGCCCCATTCTTTGTTCAATGCCGCAAGCGGTTCAACAAATTCTTTCATTGCAGAATTGTCTTTGTTCGCTTCCGCAAATTTGTGGATGATCTTGGTGAAGTCTTTCAACATCGCACCTTGAGTACCCAGTACTTTACGGCCTAACAGATCCAGTGCTTGAATTTCAGTGGTACCTTCGTACAGGCAGGCAATACGTGTATCACGTACGATTTGTTCCATGCCATGCTCAGAGATAAAGCCATGACCACCGAAGACTTGAACACCATGTTTCGCAGCTTCTGAACCGGTTTCAGTCAGGAATGCTTTCGCGATTGGAGTTAATAGTGACAGGATATTGTCAGCGAACTTGCGTTCTTCTTCAGAAGTACCTTGTTCAACCACATCAGCATATTGAGCCAACAGGTAAACCAGTGCACGACCACCTTCAGCAAATGCTTTTTGAGTTAAAAGCATGTTACGTACAGCTGGGTGAACGATAATTGGATCTGCTTCTTTTTCAGGTGCCTTAGGACCAGAAAGAGAGCGCATTGCCAGACGGTCTTTAGCATAAGTTAAAGCGCCTTGGAACGCTGCCTCAGATGCAGACAGACCTTGTACAGCAGTACCGATACGTGCAGTGTTCATGAACGTGAACATGCAGTTCAGACCACGGTTTTCAGGACCGATCAGGAAGCCTTTTGCGTTATCGAAGTTGATGACACAAGTTGCGTTACCATGGATCCCCATTTTGTGTTCGATTGAACCACAACGTACACCGTTACGCTCGCCGATTGAACCGTCAGCATTCAGGTTGAATTTTGGTACGATGAACAGAGAAATACCTTTAGTACCTTTAGGCGCGCCAGGCAGACGAGCAAGTACGATGTGGATGATGTTCTCTGCCATGTCATGTTCACCAGCAGAGATAAAGATTTTCTCGCCAGAGATTGCATAGCTACCATCAGCTTGTGGCTCAGCTTTAGTACGGATGATGCCGAGGTCAGAACCTGCATGAGATTCAGTCAGACACATTGTACCTGTCCATTCACCTGAAACCAGTTTAGGCAGATAAGCGTCTTTTTGTTCTTGAGAACCGTGGTGTTCTAAAGTACGAACTGCACCATGAGACAGACCAGGGTACATACCCCAAGCCCAGTTCGCAGTACCCACCATTTCAGAAATAGTGATACCTAAAGAATTTGGTAAGCCTTGACCGCCGTATTGCTCTTCCGCAGAAAGAGAAGGGAAGCCTAGCTCGATGTATTTCTGGTACGCTTCTTTAAAGCCAGTCGGTGTTGTTACAACGCCGTCATTCCAGGTACAGCCTTCACGGTCGCCTACTTGATTTAGAGGAGATAATTCATTTTCACAGAAGTCAGCTGCAGCTTCTAGGTACTGATCAACCAACTCACGGCTTACGTTTTCTTGAAACGCAGGAAGTTTTGCGTAATGTTCTTCAACATTTAATAATTCGTGTAGAACGAATTGCATGTCACGTAAGGGCGCTTTGTATTGTGGCATATCGGTTTCCTCAATACTGGTTTAGACCAGCGTTATCATCCTAAATTAATTGAAACGTGCCTTCAGTGACACGTATTGCTATGAATCTAATCGTGCAACATCTTGCCCGGCCATACAAGCTTTCAGGCGGCTTTCTTGGTGACTATAAAGTCAAAGATTAATCTGCACAGAACAGTAAACATATTGACTGCAAAGACTTTTGTAGGAATTAGCAAAATATGAATGGTCAAAAGAGGACTGAGGAGTCAGCCATAAAAAAAGGCACCCGAAGGTGCCTGAATTTGAAGGAATAAGAAACGTAGAAGAAGATCAAGATGCAGTTTTAGTCATCTTGATGGGTGCATTCGGCTGGAAGTGCACGATACATTGACCATCAATAGTTTGAGCACCCGCTTTCACTTGAACTGCCTTGCCGTGGGTTTGACCTTTACAAGCGTTGGCAAACGCAGTTTGTAAAGCCTGACGTTCTGATAAACGCTGATCATACTGTTTAACCATTTCTGCACGTTGACTATCCGTTAATGCTTCTCCACGGTTCATACCACCTCGGAATTCATCACGCATCGGACGATGTTCACCGCGCATGCCACGGAATTCACCACGTTGAGCTTTCATGCCTTTATGGTCGGGTTTGAAAGAAATCTTGCATTGACCATCAACGGTTTTATCACCCGCCTTGATTTGGACTGCACTGCCTGCAGCTTTGCCGTCACAGGCCTGTTGAATCTGTTTATGCAATTGCATGCGTTCTGCACGAGCGGCTTTGAACTGCTCGCGTTGCTCTGGAGTAAGACGATGCTGTTTTTGACCTTCATGATGTTTCATCATGCGAGAATGATCTTTCTGCTCATTCACGTTGCTAGTCGATTGACAGGCAGTCAATGCACCCATCGATAAAACACTGGCACTGATTAAGGCGATTTTTGTCATTGCTTTCATGTTTTTACCCCATACAAGAGCTGATTTTTTTGATGAGTAAAGATTAAATAATAAAGATGAAGAAACAATGGAGAGTTTTTTAAGTCTGTGTTCGCTACAATAATGAATATAGAGAAGAAAAACTGAGATTTTTACTTTGAAGGTTCGCCGTATTCCGATTGCATTACGTCTGTTTTTGACTGTTTTATTGACCACCCTGGTAATTACCACGGTGAGTCTGGGCGTATTGCATCTGAATATGCAGCGCAACTTTACCCGCTATGTGGCGGATGTAGAAATGCAGAAGCTGGATCATGTGATCGAGAATCTGGCTGATGTTTATACGGTATATGAAGACTGGGGTAACGCCATTCAGGCGCAGATTCTGCAAATCGAAGGTGAAGCTGCACCGGATGATTATGACCGTTTATCGCGCTGGTGGTTGCGCCGTCAGTATGATATTGCCTTGCAGCAGCGTTACTTTCAGGAGCAAACTTTAGCTACTGTAGCGCCTTCAAGTATGGTCGAGCCAAATCTGACACCGCGCTCAGTCAATGAAGAAGAATTGCGTATTCTGGCGTCTAACTTGCCATCACAATTCCAGCCCTTTGAAGGTTTAAGATTTCCACTTAGCTCCAATCAGAACCTGTTTAGAACTGACCGTAAAGACAATAATGGCGGTCAACAGCCAGTCCAGCAGCCTACTGGCAAGAAGCAGTTCATCCAGATGCCAGACCGTCTGGGTCTGAGTTCACGCCTGTCACTCTATGACGCCAAACGTCGTTTTGTAGTAGGCGAAGCATCAGATGAGCAGATTTCCTATCGTCCGATCATGGTTGAAAATCAGGTGGTCGGTTATTTGGGTTTGAAACCGGTTTTAGACCAAGATGATGCTTTAAGTATTAATTTCTTTAGTAATCAGAAACGTTACCTATTTTTAGTTTATGGTTTAAGTATTCTAGCCAGTCTGATTGCTGCATTATTGCTGGCAACTTATTTTAAAAAACCGATTCAGCGTTTGTTGAACGGAACACGTGAATTGACTCGTGGTAATTATCAGCATCAGGTAAAAGTGAAACGTAATGATGAGCTGGGTGATCTGTCTAATGAACTGAATCAACTGGCAGTGATTCTGGATCAGCATGAAACTTCACGCCGTCAGTGGGTGGCCGATACTTCACATGAGCTGAAAACTCCGCTGGCAGTCTTGCAGGCACAGATTGAAGCGATGCAGGATGGAATCCGTAAACCGACACCAGAGCATTTTGCATCGATGTTGGCACAGGTAACCAGCCTGAAAAAACTGACTCAGGATCTGGCAGCTCTAGCACAAGCGGATGCCCAGCAATTACAGTTTTATTATGCAACTGTTAATCCGTGGGATGTGGTGCAGCAGGAATTAATGAACTTTCAGCCTAAATTTGAACAGGCTGACCTGAAAGTGACTGTTGAAGGTGATGGTGCTGAAGTTGATCTGGATCTGGACCGTTTCAAGCAGATCGTAGCCAACCTGCTCAGCAACAGTATTCGTTATACAGAAGCCGGTGGCCAGGTACATATTCATACCGAACAGAATGAGAAAGAATGGACCTTATATGTCGATGACAGTCCATTCGGTCTGACTGATGAGCAGCTGACTCGCATTGGTGAACGTTTCTATCGTGTCGATGATTCGCGTACTCGTGCCACCGGTGGGACAGGCTTAGGTCTGGCCTTATCTTATAAAATTACTCAGGCTATGGGTGGTAGCTTAAGCTTTGCACATTCACCATTAGGTGGTTTACGATGCAAACTAAGTTTTCCTAAACAATTGAAACCATAAAGGAAAATATATTCATGAAACATATCATGCTGGTTGAAGACGAAGTCGAACTTGCCCTGTTGGTGCGAGATTATCTAGAGGCTGCTGGTTTTGAAGTCAGCGTGTTTCATGATGGGCAAGAAGCATATAATAGTTTTACCCAGCGTAAACCAAGCCTGATGATCTTGGACTTGATGGTGCCGCGTATGGATGGTCTGACCATTTGCCGTAAAGTGCGTGAACAGTCAGACTTGCCGATCATTATGGTGACTGCGCGTACTGAAGAAATTGACCGTGTACTGGGCCTGAATATGGGCGCGGATGACTATATCTGTAAGCCATTTAGTCCAAAAGAACTGGTTGCCCGTGTACAGGCCGTATTACGCCGTTTAGACCGTAAAGCTGAGCCGGAAAGCAATGATTTATTCCGTATGGATAAATCACAACAGCGTATCTGGTATCAGCAAAAAGCCTTGAACTTGACCCCGACTGAATTCCGTTTGCTGGAGCTGTTCCTGGAGCATGTCGGCCAAGTGTATTCACGAGCACAATTACTAGATCATATCAATCCGGACAGTTTTGACGTGGCAGACCGTGTGATTGATAGTCATATCAAAAACCTGCGTCGTAAAATTTCAGATGCGGCAGAAACCGGAAACCGTCATGAGTGGATTCAGGCTGTTTATGGTGTAGGGTATCGTTTTGAATATCCTGAGGACTAATATTCAAATTAGTTAAAGAAAAGCGGATAGATTTCTTGGTTTGTTCGCTTTTTTTATTTCTGAAAATAATCAATATAAGAGAGCCAAAATAATGAAAATCATCATTCGGGATGAACAGCTAGAAGATATTCCAGCCATTACTGAATTGACCCGAGCGGCTTTTCAAAATGCTGACCATTCAAGTCATACTGAACAATTTATTGTCAATGCTTTACGTAAGCATGGGCAGTTAACGATTTCTTTAGTTGCACTTGAAAATAATCAGCTGGTAGGCCATGTGGCTATTTCACCTGTTAGTATCTCTTCAGGTGAAACTGGCTGGTACGGTCTTGGCCCAATTTCGGTATTACCTGCAAAGCAAGGACAGGGAATTGGAGCTCTACTTATGCAGGCAGTTTTAGATCGCTTGCAAAATTTGGGTGGTGAAGGATGTGTAGTGCTCGGTGATCCTCAATATTATGGTCGTTTCGGGTTTAAGGCTTTTTCAGAACTTTACCTCAAGGATGTTCCACCAGAATATTTTCAAGTCATTGCATTTAATGGATCTATTCCACATGGAGAAGTGGTCTACCATGAGGCGTTTAATGCAACGCAATAATTCATCAAAAAAGAGCCATTTCTATTTATGAAGGTATGGAGTTTTAATATATAAAATAGCTTTTAACTAGGGCGTGTCCTCATTTGAAGAATTGGTTTTAAATACTTAAAATCCTCCTTTGAGTTATTTTTATTTCTATATTTTCAATGGCACGTACTCTTCTTACCGATGATATCTGGCAGCAAATTCAAGATACTATGCGATTACACGGTTGTTACTGTTCAAAAAATAGTAGAAATATCATGGAAGCCATCTTATGGAAACTACGTACGGGTGCGACATGGCGTGATATTCCTCAAGAACTTTGCCCTTGGCAAACTGCTTACAATCGCTTTAATCGCTGGGCAAGTAAGGGATTATGGGATAAATTTTTTTTAGATTACGAGGCATTCTGGATCAGGAATGGGTATTCATTGATGGAAGCTACCTACGCGTGCATCAACATGCAAGTGGAGCTCGGCATGGTTTCGAAAGAGCAATTGGACAATCACGCGGTGGACGAACAACAAAAATACATCTTGCAACCGACGCGAATGGATTACCGATTGATTTTAAAATCACTGGGGGTGACGTCCACGACAGTCAAGTTGCAAAACAACTGATTGATATTGTAGGCGAGGCAACTTATCTTATTGCTGACAAGGGGTATGATGCTGAGCACATTAGAATATGTGCCAAGAACAAGAATATGATTCCCATTATTCCATTGAGATCAAACAGTAAGAAATCGAATAAGGAATTTGATAAATATCTATATAAATTAAGACATTTAGTTGAAAATGCTTTTGCGAGATTGAAGCATTTCCGAGCGATTGCAACCCGATTTGATAAGCTTGCACGAAATTACCAGTCTATGATTTACATTGCTTGCATGTTTATTTGGTGTAAAGCCAAATGAGGACACGCCCTAGCATCTATTATGAAATCAATTATTTATATTTCTTTTCATCTTAGTAGATACGAAAAAAATAAAAGTTTAATAATTAATAACTTAAATTTATGTATTGGTTGATTAGTTGGAGACCAGCTACAATTCGGTTTTTTATTCATCATGAGAGCGTGTCTTGGAGAGTGAAACACCGCAACTACAGCGCCGTTTAAAGAATCGTCATATCCAGCTGATTGCTATGGGCGGGGCCATTGGAACCGGATTATTCTTGGGGTCCGCACAAATTATTCAGTCCGCAGGACCTTCCATTATTCTGGGCTATTTGATTGGTGGTTTGATTGCATTCCTGATTATGCGCCAGTTAGGCGAGATGATTGTACATGAGCCTGTGACTGGTTCATTCAGTTATTTTGCATTTAAATACTGGGGTAAATTTCCAGGCTTTTTAACCGGCTGGAATTACTGGATTTTATATATTCTGGTCGCAATGACAGAGCTGACCGCCATTGGCAAATATATCAATTACTGGTGGCCACATATTCCAGCCTGGGTATCTGTACTCATTTTCTTTTTGGCGGTAACCCTTGCCAATCTGGCCAATGTCAAAATTTATGGTGAGTCTGAATTCTGGCTATCGATGATTAAAGTCTTAGCTATCATTGCAATGATTATCTTTGGCATATATTTACTCCTCACTGCCGATGCAACTTCAACCGCTTCGATCAGCAATTTATGGATTCATGGTGGATTTTTTCCGAATGGCTTTGATGGGCTGTTTTATATGCTCGCCTTTATGATGTTTGCTTTTGGTGGTATTGAGCTGATTAGTATGGCAGCGGCAGAAACCGAAAATCCTGACAAGAACATTCCACGTGCCGTGAATCAAACTGTGATTCGGGTATTTTTATTTTATATCTGCTCGCTTGCCGTATTACTTTCACTTGTACCATGGAATCAGCTGAATTTAGGCGATTTAGATCATAGTCCATTTGTAATGATTTTCAGCCAGATGGGGATTGAATGGGCTGCACATTTACTGAATTTTATTATTTTAACTGCCTCACTTTCAGTCTGTAATAGTGGCATGTATGCCAATAGCCGTATGTTGATGGGGCTGGCTCAACAAGGGAATGCACCACAATTATTTAAGAGCGTAAATAAACATGGTGTGCCTGTGGCTGCGGTATTGTTCTCAGCATTTTTGATCTTTGGCTGTGTGATCCTGAATTACTTTGTGCCTGAAAAAGCTTTGAGTTACCTGATTTATATTGTAGTAGCAGCTGCGGTATTGAACTGGATGATGATCAGTTTGATTCATTTGAAATTTAGACAAACCATCAAACGAAAGAGGATTCAAACCAGATTCCCAGCGATCTTTGCGCCGTTTAGTAACTATTTTGTTTTAGCTTTTATGCTGATGATTTTATACATCATGTGGACGCAAGGCTTTATGTTGTCAGTGTTGATGTTGCCGGTGTGGATTGCGGTATTGTTTGGCGTGTTTAAGTTTCTGAATAAAAGGAATGCTTAAGCCTAAAATCTCCAATCAGAAGAAGCCCGACCAGAAATGATTGGGCTTTTTTCATATTGTCGCAATATCTAAAGCTTTTAGATGAGTTAAGGTTTATTTTGATCTTAGTGGCAGAATATACTGAATACAGTCTTTAAGGTCATTTCCTAATAAAGGAAAGATGGTCCAAGCATGAAGCAGTTGCTGTTTATGAAAACCTGTTTTTTCTAATACTTGTCTTGACGCTAAATGTTCAGTAGCGCAAAAGGTTTCAATTTTCGTGAGTTTTTGGCTTTATTTTAGAAATTGGATTACCGAAGTCATCGCTTTACACATAAAACCTTGTCCTTGATAAGGAGTTCCAAGCCCGAAGAGAATTTCTCCAATATCATGCCTTTGTATAAAGATCAAAATACCCATAGGTTGCTGAATTAAATGATCTGCAATAATCCACATAAACTCAGGATCTGAGTCTTCTCACTTTTGTCCCGCCCAGCTTTCTAAAGTTTGTCGAGTTTGAGTTTGATTCCGATGTGGATGTCTTTGCAAATATTTTGATGCTGCTAGATCGCTAAAATAGTTTTGAAATAAATTGATTTCATCACCACAGTGGTAGGAGCGAAGAATTAAACGCTTTGTCTTTAATGTTATTGGTTTGATCTTAGTCATCGGTGGTATCTGCACTTATTTTTCTAATGTTCGTAATAAGTCAATCCGTACTTTTTCTGCTTTCTTTAATTTCAATATTACTAACTCATAAGAATTCTGTACTAGATCCTCAACCAGAGATTCATCCAGTTCATTATCTTCATACACTGAAATCCAGTGCTGTTTATTCATATGCCAGCCCGCATGGATATAAGAATAAGTATCTCGCAGCATAGCACCATAATCAGGCGCTACTTTTAAATTAATGACAGCTTTGCCTTGAAGATAGAACTGAAGCATAAAGACTTTATCTAGCACCTTGAATACATCACAACCTTCACCGAAAGGCTGAGTCACAGTGACTTCAGGTAAACTTATCGCTATCTGTGCTAAGATTTGATGTAAGGTCATAAGTTACGAATAAATCAAAATAAAACTGTGGATAATGCTTAAATTATCCACAGTTTTTGGTCGTCTTGTGAATAAATTAAGATGAACAACTTACCATGACTTCAGGTACATCACTCGGTAATGGCCCTAGATCTTCAGGGTGTTCCAGATCTGGCTGTTTTAAATAGGGCTGACTCAATAATTTAAACAGGCGATCGACTTCGGAAAAGTCATCCCGCTCAGCCAGTTCAATTGCTTTCTGTGCCATGTGATTGCGCAGGATATAGTGTGGATTGACGAGCTGCATGGCGGCATCTAATTCTTCAATATCCTGATGGTCACGGATCGCTTCATATTGAGTCAGGAATGCTTCAAACTGACGGCGATCCAAACACTCATCCTTGATTGCTTCATATTCATGATTCTGCAGGCGAATAAAGTTTTGCGTATAGTCGAGTTGCTCACTTTGCAAGATTCTGAGAAAAGCCATAGCGCAGTCAAAACTGTCTTTGTGAAAACTCGGTAAGCCCATTTTCTGGTTTAGGCCATGCTTATAATGTTCCAGGAAAGTCGGTTCATAATGTTCCAGACATCGGGCCAGATCCTGTTTCCATTGTTCTTCATCATAGTTTTCAGGACATAATGGAATCAGGTTATTCAGCCACATCCACAAGTTCCAGTGGCCGATGCTTGGTTGCTGCTGATAAGTATAACGACCCTGATAATCCGAGTGGTTATTAATCCAGTTGGGACGGAACCGCTCCATAAACCCATAAGGACCAAAGTCTAGCGTTGAACCGGTAATATTCAGGTTGTCGGTGTTCATGACACCATGCGCAAATCCAACCAGTTGCCATTTGGCGATCATGACTGCAGTACGCTGAATGACTTGAGTAGCAAATGCCAGAATAGGCTGTTCTGCTTGTAGACATTGCGGGTAATGCCATTCCATACATTTTTGTGTGAATACAGGCAGCAAGTCTGGCTGATACTGATTGATCCATTCAAAATGTCCTAAACGGATATGACAGTCAGACGTACGTAATAGCATTGCACCCGGTTCCAGTTTTTCACGCTGTACGCCTTGAGCGGAAGAGGTAAAGCCAACCGCATTACTAGATTCTACACCTAGCGCATTTAAGGCGTGTCCGGCCAGATATTCCCGAATTACCGAGCGTAACACTGCACGACCATCTCCCATACGTGAATAAGGCGTTGCACCAGCACCTTTTAAATGCAGGTCAATGGTCTGATGATCTTTATCCAGAATCTGAGCGATTAATAAACCGCGTCCATCACCCAATTGACCTGCCCATTGACCAAACTGATGGCCGGCATACACCATGGCCAAAGGTTCAAATTCGGCAAAGGTTTTTTGACCACTACAGATTTCGACCCATTGTGCTTTATCTTCCTCAGACCATTGCAAATGATCAGCAAGCGCAGCATTAAAATGTCCCGCTTTAGCACCTTTTAAAGGTAGCGGAGGCTGATGATGGTAAAGGCGAGGAGGGAGAGTCTGATATCGAGAATTAAAATACATAGCAGTCAAAATATTTAGGCAATAAAAGCAATATAACAAAGATCTCTGTTTAAAACTGTTGTAAAAGGGAAGTATAGATAAGACAGGCAGAAATAAAAAAAAGCCCCTGATTTCAGGAGCTTTTTTGAGAATTCAAGTCTTATTAAGAGACAGGCGCTTTTTTCAAATTACGCACTAACAGATTCAGTGTTT
Organism: Acinetobacter sp. TW_SC_4; assembly: GCF_054861205.1. Classification (NCBI taxonomy): domain Bacteria; kingdom Pseudomonadati; phylum Pseudomonadota; class Gammaproteobacteria; order Moraxellales; family Moraxellaceae; genus Acinetobacter; species Acinetobacter sp. TW_SC_4. The sequence goes on along the minus strand of NZ_CM142174.1, from coordinate 2,607,625 downwards.
CACGATGATGAGAAAGACGCTGTTCAACCAGTTGGAATTCAAATTTAAGCTTGTCATCCATCTGGTGAATCTTTTCTGCCACAGCAGCCTTTTTCACCTGAATTTCCTGTTCTTTCAGTTTGGCCCAGTCATTTAATGTCTGAGTAAAGGCTTCATATTCTTGAGCAATCTTACTTTTCACATTGATAATGTCTTCATTGACATTATGACCATATACCGCCAGATCCTGCTCGGCATATTTAAACTTCATTGCCAGTTCAGCTTTTTTAATATTAAAGCTTGGAATACGCCGTAAATTTTTCGCAAGGCACAGTTTAGAACAAGTCCAGATTAACCATTTGGTTGGGTCATATTGCCACCATTTCACGCCATTACGGTAATCGTACTGGAAAATGTGATGATAGTTATGATAACCCTCACCCCAAGTTGCAATCGCTAACCAGAAGTTGTCACGTGCAGTATTTTCATCCGTATAAGGACGTGAACCCCACATATGGCAGAGTGAGTTGATGAAGAAGGTCACGTGATGGCTCAGGATTAAACGAACCAGACCACCCAATAACAATACACCCCAGACATCGCCTACAGCCCAGCCGATTGGCAACAGGATTGCAGCATGTACTGCAATTACTAGAGGCACATAGTATTTGTGCTGGAACATAACGACTTTGTCGTTTTGCAGGTCTGGTGCATTCTTATAGTTTGGCTCTGCAGCAGGATAGTCACGCAGCATCCAGCCCAGGTGTGCATACCAGAAGCCGTTATTAATTGAATATGGGTCTTTTTCCACGTCATCGACATGACGGTGATGGGTACGGTGACCTGAACCCCAGTACAGAATACTGTTCTGCACCGCAAAGGTACCCATGATCATTAAAATGATTTTTAAAGGTAAAGTCGCTTCATAAGCACGATGTGCCCAAAGACGATGATAGCCCGCTGTAATCCCCAGGCTGCTAACGCCGAGCAAAACAAACATACTGATCCAAGCGGCAAGGCTAAAATCATGGTGATACGCATATAACGGAATCGCGATAACAGCTACAATGGGTAAAACTACCAGAGCAAACACAGCGACCCAGTTAATTGGGGCTTGAGGTAGGGGAGCATTCATCTCCAACAGCACTCCTGGAACCTGGGAAGGTATAACAAAAAGCAGAGGCCGCTATTGTTTATTTTAACAGCGGTTAATTCATTCATATTAGCATGCCCCCTAGGGCATCACTAGCATTATTGTACGGTTGTACTGTACTTATCGGTAACAGAATAAGTAGGAGGGAAACTACCATTTTCGCGGGCTAGACAGGCTCTGATTTCCGAGTAAATCACTGAGGTTTTTGAAGCTTTTAATCAAATTTATTTTCTGAAAATGAGTCAAATGAATGTTCATTTTTTCTACTAGATTGGAGAGAAATAAATTTGTAAACAATCCCGTCATTTAAAGTTAAACAAGATTACAGTCATGGATTTTTCTTTAAATTGTTTTTCAAGGTTTAAAGAAAAATGATCTATGTATAGAATCTTGCATTTTGGGTTATTTAAAGATGTTGCATCATTAACTTCGGATAATCGGTAATGAGACCCTGAATACCCCAGTCGCGTAATTCTCTGGCACGATTAACATCATTTACGGTCCAGACGCTGATGGTGAGTTCGGCAGCTTGTGTGGCTTGAATAATATCTTTGCTAGCCAGTTCATTCATCCAGCCAATTTGACAACAGCCAAGTTCTAAAGCTTGATCAATCGCCTGATATTTCACATCTGTTTCAATTAGAAGGCCGCGTTTTAAACTGGAATTTTGCTGTTGCAAAGCCTGATGAATTTTAGGATCAAAGCTGGTAATCACGACTGAATGCTTATAACCCTGTAACTGCTGTTCAAGCTCAAGCGTAATTTTTTCAGCATCTGCCTGGCTCGCTACACTTTTGACTTCAACTTCAATATGATCAAAGTTATGAATCACGGTTAGGGTCTGATCCAGCATGGGAGTCGCTTCGACCTTGTTCCATTCTGACCATTTCACTGCGTGATTATATTGACTGAGATCCTGACGGTTACATTCGTAGAGGGGTTTTTGCAAACCGGTAGTTCGTACAAAGTTATCATCATGCATGATGATCAGGGCATTATCTTTAAGCTGGCGTACGTCAAATTCTACTGCGCGAATCCCGATATCCTGAATATATTGAAAACCGCCTAGTGTATTTTCAGGCGCTTCCCCACGCGCACCGCGATGTCCGATTATGCGCATGCTGCGATAACCTGAAAAAGTGAAGATGAAAACATAATGATGAAGAGTTGTGACAGGAGTATTGCAATATTCTGCGCCTGAAACACTTTGTTGCAAATACCGTTGGCGCAGAATTTTCCGTGCAATTTAATACATTTTAGTGGATTTATTGATCAATGGTCTCGTTGATATTTTTTTGCCATAACACCTCAGAACCGCCTTCAGTACGTTGCAAGGTGCGTGAAGCCACAAACAGCCAGTCAGATAGGCGATTTAATAGCTGCAGGGAAGTCGCCTGAATATTCTGGTCGCGTGAGTGAACTGACATCACGCTGCGTTCTGCGCGACGGCAGACTGCACGCGCCTGATGGGCAAAGCTGCACGCCAGCGTTCCGGCAGGCAGAATAAAGTCTTTTAACATCGGCAACGCTTCATTCATGCGGTCGATATCATTTTCTAAAAACTCAATTGATACCGGTTGCACCAGATTAAAACCTGGAATACACACTTCACCACCCAGATCAAATAGCCAGTGCTGGATCAGGCTTAAAGATTTATCCCAAGCGGCTTGATCTTCAATGTTACTTGCTGAAATTTGTGCACGTAATACGCCAATCACGGCATTCAGTTCATCGACATCACCCAGCGCGGTAATACGCAAGTCATCTTTGGCAACGCGTGAGCCATCACCAAGCCCTGTAGTACCCGAATCGCCTGTACGCGTGTAGATTTTACTTAAACGGTGGCCCATATGTGTTCCTTGGATTTTTAATGAAGATAATAAAAAAGGATAATGTCGGTCATAACATTATCCATAAACTGCGCTGTTTTAAAGTTTTTTTGCTGTTTAGAGCTTAGTATTTAAAAGTCACACCGGCAGAAGCGAGTCGGCCTTCATCAACATAATAATTATTCCAGTTGTATTCGATCTTATGACGAACATCACCGACATTTTCTATGTTGGTAAATACTTTGACATGTGGATTGATATTCCAGTAAGCATTTAAATCGACGGTCGCATAGCCTGGATTATGGTCTGAATCACTCCAACTTTTTGACTTGGAACGGGCAATAAGAGAAGCACTCATCCCATAAATTTCATTTTCCAAGCCTGTGGTCAGAGTGAGGGTTTGACGTGGTCGTTTAGCCAACTCAATATCCGTTTTGCTATCTTTAGCTTGTACATACGCAAAAGCAGTATCAATGAACCAATCGTCTTGTTTCCAGTTCCATGCCAGCTCGCCACCACGAAGCGTTGCTTCGCTGATGTTATTTAACTTGCCATCAACTTTTTGGATCATGTTATCCACTTCGTTTTGATACACGGAAAATGAAATAGATGAGTTTTGAGTGAGGGCCTGGTCGAAGCCAATTTCATAAGATAGACTTTCTTCGGCTTTTAAATTTGGATTTGCAGATTCACCACTGTACAGCTCATTTAAGTTTGGTGAACGAAAAGCTGAACCAATATTCGTATAGACGCTGAGTTGAGGTGATATTGCATAACGTGCAGCAGCTTGCCCTACAGTATGAGAGCCATATTTCTCGTTATCTTCAACACGGATGCCGAGTTGAGTATTGAGTTTATCTGATTGATATTGATGCTGTGTGTAATATCCTTGAGAGGAAACATCGCCTTTATAGGCAACTCCATAAGAAAGAACATCACCATCAAGGTTGCTATGCGTTGTCCCTAGTAAAATATGATGCTGATCATTTAAATTGAGTTTGGCATACAATTCTGCTTCTTGAGTGGTACTATATGAATAATCGACCTGACCTAGATAATTCGCAGCATTTTGATCTAATTGATCGTCAAACTGCGATAAGCGGGCATTGAGTTCTAATTGTGAACCTAGGTTAATTCGTCCTCTCAGGTTAACCATTTCATTTTCAAAATCTTGTGAAGTCAGGCTACCTGCATTGTAATCACTTGTGCCTTTATTTTGGCTGTAATCAAGAGATAAACCATATTGGTCTTTGTTGACGCCAAATTTTGTGCTGAAACCTTTTTGATCAAAGGGATAATTTTTATCTTCATCATCTAGAACAGATTTTCCGTCAGTTTCCAGGCGTTGACCACGGATTTGGGCATAAAAACCATCTTCCGCTAAATCGGCACCTACGAGTGATTTGTAAGTTTTATTCTCGCCAATTTCACCTGTAATAAACGCACCTGATTGCTCAGGTGTTTTAGAAATCATATGAATGACGCCGCCAATGGCATCTGTACCATATAAAACTGATGCTGGACCCTTCAGAATTTCAATTTGCTTGATGTCAGTCGTATCAATAAAAGGTAAGGAGGCTGAACTGCTTAAAGCGGTATTCAATCGCATGCCATCACGCAGAACGAGTGTATGTGAAGAACTTGTACCTCGCATAAAAATAGAGGATTGTTGTCCATAACCGCCTAGCTGAGCAACGTTTAAAGCAGCCTCTTTTTTCAATAAATTTGGTAATGAGGCAATAGGGGATTGCTCAAGAGTCGCAGGTTCAATCACTGAAATTCGCGCTGGCACATTTTCAATTTTTTCTTCAGATCGGGTAGCGGTCACCACAATGGTATCTAAAGCTGCTTGTGCAACTTTTTGCTCGGCAGCATGAACTGATGAGGAAAAACCCAAAGCAAACGCGATAGAACCTGCTAAGGCAGCAGGCTGAAATGGAATAGACATAAGATGTGCTCCATACATTCACTCCCCGTGAATGATTGAGTTAAAGAACACAACAAGCAGGTATCCGGACTTAAATGTAGTATTGAAACTCATACTTATTTATCCACCTTCCCACATATTGATGCAGTGGTGTAAATCCTGAAGATTTATAAAGACAAGCTTTTCATTTTTTACCGTTGCGGGGGCAGTGTTGGATTTGCACCAACTTCCCTAAAGCCTTAAGGCCTTGACTCGTTGCAAATTGTGGCAAGTATAAAGTTTGCTTAGGATTTAAACAATCAAGAACAAGAATAATCCGTATGAACTTTACGCAAGATCGATGATTTGCATTACAATGATTCACCCCAATCTTATAGATTACTTGATATCTTGGTAAATCAGAGCCAACATTATATGCGAACCCGTGCCAAAATCTGTGGAATTACCCGAGTTGAAGACGTCCAGGCTGTTGCTGATGCCGGCTGTGATGCCATTGGATTCGTGTTCTATCCACCGAGTCCACGTAGCGTGACTCAGGCACAGGCTGAAGCGCTGGTCAAAGCAGTGCCAGCTTATATTCAAGTGGTTGGCTTATTTGTTAATAGTACGGCATATGAAATCCAGGATATTTTAAAAACTGTTCCGCTGGATATTCTACAGTTTCATGGTGATGAAAGCCCTGAACAATGTCAGGCCATTGCCCAGCAAGTTGGACGTCGCTGGTACAAAGCGATTCAGGTCAAACCTGATCTGGACGTAGTCGCTGAAATTCAACGTTATCAGGCAGCAGGAGCCAGCGCAGTACTGTTAGACGCTTGGCATCCTGATTTAAAAGGTGGCACCGGATACAGCTTTGACTGGAGCACCTTTCCTCAATTAGATATTCCCTTGATCCTGGCTGGGGGTTTAAACCCGGACAATATCGAGGAGGCAATTCACACCACACAGGCTTATGCTGTTGATGTTAGTGGTGGTGTCGAATCCGCAAAAGGTATAAAAGACCAACAACTCATAGAACGCTTTATGCAAGGAGTCCATCGTGGATCAGCAAAGTACTAATCACAACAAGCCCGTGATTGACTATACCCAATTCCCGGATGAGCGTGGACATTTCGGTATCCATGGCGGGCGTTTTGTGTCAGAAACTCTGATGGCGGCTTTACAAGATCTGGAAAAGCTTTATTTCCGCATGAAAGATGATAAACAGTTTCTGGCAGAATTCGACCGTGATCTAGCCTACTACGTAGGTCGTCCTAGTCCTTTATATCATGCTGAGCGATGGTCGAAAGAGTTGGGTGGTGCGCAAATTTACTTAAAGCGTGAAGATCTGAACCATACCGGCTCGCATAAAGTAAACAATACGATTGGTCAGGCTTTACTGGCTAAACTTTCAGGCAAAAAACGCATTATTGCGGAAACAGGTGCCGGTCAGCATGGTGTAGCAACTGCAACCATCGCAGCGCGTTTAGGTCTTGAATGTGTGGTGTTCATGGGTGCTGAAGACGTGAAACGTCAGGCGATGAACGTTTACCGTATGCGTTTGCTAGGTGCAACAGTTGTCCCTGTAGAAAGTGGCTCTAAAACATTAAAAGATGCCATGAACGAAGCGATGCGTGACTGGGTTACCAACGTTGACTCAACTTATTATGTGATTGGTACGGTGGCAGGTCCGCACCCATATCCACAATTGGTTCGTGATTTCCAGTCCATTATTGGCCGTGAAGCACGCCGTCAGATTCAGGAACAGGCAGGTCGCCTTCCAGATGCATTGGTTGCTTGTGTGGGGGGTGGTTCAAATGCGATGGGCTTGTTCTATCCATTCCTGAACGACCAGGATGTGAAAATGTATGGTGTTGAAGCTGCAGGTTTAGGAATCGAAACTGGCAAGCACTCTGCACCACTGAATGCGGGTCACGTCGGTGTACTGCATGGTAACCGTACGTATCTGATGTCTGATAAAGAAGGTCAGATCATTGAAACGCATTCAATTTCTGCTGGTCTGGATTATCCGGGTGTAGGTCCGGAACACAGCTTCCTGAAAGATATGGAACGCGTGAACTACGTGCCGATCAATGACCAGGAAGCGTTACAAGGTTTCCGTGATCTAACCAAGATCGAAGGGATTATTCCTGCGCTTGAAAGTTCACATGCGATGGCTTATGTCACTAAACTTGCACCAACCATGGACAAGGATCAAATCATTATTGCGACCGTTTCTGGTCGTGGTGATAAAGACTTGATGACCGTTGCCCGTATTGATGGTGTAGAAATGGTCGAGATGTAAAATCTCCCCCTAGCCCCTCTTTTTCAAAGAGGGGAGAAAACCCTTCTTTCTAAAAGGAGGGCAGGGTGGATTAAGAAAAAATCGTGTTGAATTATTCAGCACGATTTTTTTATTTTTATAGATAAGAAAATTTTTAGAGAGTAATAGGAAGAAGCAATCTGGTTCAAAATAGGATAAAAATTATTCAAGTTTTGGATAAAACAGCAAAAAATCAGTTTCTCATTTAGAAAATTAAAATGGTTATTTTAAGCAGAATTGGCCGGAAGAGCTGACGAACGGTTTTAAAAAATTCTTTATCAAATCTCAATAATCGGCATAATAGCTTCAAGCAAAAATAGTTTTTGATTGAGATGGAATGTCTTAATGGATTTAATTCAGGAAAATGGACAACCACGTTACGGACGTTTCAAAGAAATTCCAAAAAGTATTGATTACAATGCGTACCAGTACAAAAATCCCTATGGTGATGTACTCAAGGGATGGCGTAAGCAACTAAAATATAAAAAATTTAAATTCTGTAGTATTCAACACGAACATTATACGATTGGCCTTGCGATTGCTGATATCGCTTGGGCTGGGCACAGTTTTTTCTACATCTATAACCATAGTACCAACGAAGTGCAGGAATGGAATGCGATCAATTTCTTCTCGCGCAATACGGTGCTAGACGAACAGCCATTATTTAATCATAGTTATTTTCACAAATCTCCCTTTCAGATTGATATCCAGCATGCCAATGGGGTGCGTTATATCCATGTGACCAAATATGGTGAAATCAAGCTTAGTGCCCGAATTTTCTGTGCAGGTACAGATCCGCTGAGTATGTGCAGTCCGACCGGAATCAATGGCTGGACCTATACCCAGAAATTGACCACTTTGGGTTGTGAAGGTTATTTCGTAAATAAGCAGGGTGAAACCATCCAGTTTAATGAGCGCACCTTCGCCTCTCTGGATGATACCTGTGGCTTTTTGCGTCCTGAAACTGCCTGGTTCTGGCTATCTTGTAATTTCTGGGATGCCAATCATAACCGTATCGGGATCAATCTCGCTTCCGGTGTTAATGAAAGCTTTGGTAATGAAAACTGTTTGTGGGTAAATGGCAAAATTTATCCTGTGGCGGATGTGTTGTTTCAGCAGGAATCTGACGAACGCTGGAACATCCAGTCATTAGATGGCTGCTTGAACCTGAATGTACACACAGGCTGGCGCCGTTATGAAAATCTGAATCTGCGTCTGGTCGGCAGCCAGTTTAGCCAGTGGCAGGCAAAAGTATCAGGGACTATCCGGCAGGATGGCCAAGATATTGTACTGGTCAATGAATATGGACTTTTAGAACAGCACTATGCCAAATGGTAATTCATTTTTCCAACTTCTAAATCTAAAAAAGCCTTCGATTTTGAAGGCTTTTTGATTTCTAGGTTTAATCTTCTGCAGCTTGCCAGAAGGCTTCTCCTGCCTGAATCGGGTCACCGGTTTCTGCCAGCGTTTTTACCCAAACATCATATTGAGCAATCACTGGGTGCTGGGATGGATGGAAATCCTTTTTAAACCAGTCACGATACTGTTTACCTATACGAGTCAAAGTGCCTTTTTTACCAAAGAACCAAGGTAAGCCACGGATATTCATTTGCAAGCGTTGCAGCGGGCTAAAGCCATCATGTTTGAGCATGACATTGGCACGGTAAATGGTAAAACCAAACATCAGAAAAGTCGTGATGAGCAGGGTATATTGACGCAGCCATTCTGGCGTTTTTGCCACATCTTTCATGACATCAAAAGCAACATCACGATGTTCCATTTCCTCAATCGCATGCCAGGCAAACATGGCACGAACAAAAGGATGGGCATTTCTTAAAGTATCTTTTTGCCCATAAAAAGTTTCAGCCATGAGCGCGGTCAAATGTTCCGCTGCTGCAGTGACTGCAATATTGTACTCAGGCGAACGGTTCTTCAAGTCATAGTTCATCATGTAGTTCAGACGCTGAATAAACTGATCGACCGGCATGCCTTGTTCCCGCATCAGGTTATTCATCTTGTCATGGGCAATACCATGTTGTGCTTCCTGACGGATAAAATCAGCTACCCGTTTTTGCAGATCTGGATCTTTAATCTGGTCGCGGAACAGACGCACACTCTGAATGAAATAACGCTCACCATCAGGAAAGGTCAGACTCAGTGCATCAAACATACGGGTCAGGAATGGATCGCCACCAAACCAGTAACGCGGAATTTCACTCAGCTTAAAATCAAGATTGCTGCGTACCACAGGCTGTATGGAAGATTTTAAAGGTGCGTTCATCTGCTTTCATTCTTTTTCTGGAGATGCTGACAGTATGTTCAGAATTGCACAAATTGTTTTGACAGATATGGCCAATTTTTATACATTTTACGCCAAAGAAAAATAAAATATATATTCGCAGCAGAGACAGGGGCGCGCTCATGCAGGACATCAAAATCTCCAATGGTTATATCCAACTATGGGCCACCTATTTGCGTAGCTTAAATATAGAGCCTTTAACCGCCGAGTTTCTTGCAGATCTACGACCTCAGCTTATTGGACTGATTGATCAGCCTTTTGATGCGCAAGTTCCGTTGGATTTTCTCAATAGCATCATGTTAAGAACCCAAAAACAGCTAGCGTGTCCACAGTTAATTTTTGAAATTGTGCAATGTATTCGGCCAGAACATTTTGGTGTGTTGGGCTATATGGTTTCCAAAAGCAGCAGTATTCCTGAAATCATCGGCTACATCATGCGTTTTCAGCGACTGGTCATTGATGGGAGTGAATTTGTCCCATTACAACTAAGACAGCATGCGCAGAGTATTGAATTGTATTGGATCTATCAGGATGAGCGTTATAACCTGCTGAATGAGCTGACCATCGCAGCCATGGTGCAATTGGGACGTTTTATTTTGCAGGATCATCCTTTGCTCTTGCGTCGGGTGCGCTTTGCCCATGCGCCAGAAATTGCCCGAATTCACTATCAAAAATTCTATGCTGCGGAAGTGCAGTTTTCACAGCAGGATTATGGCTTTGAACTGGATATACAAGGACTGAACCTGAAATCGGAACAGGCCGATCCCATGCTATTACAGTTATTGATTCGTCAGGCTGAAGAAGCGATTGCAGCCAAACCGCCTGTAGAAAGTATTTTAACTCAGGCCCAAAAAGTGGTCGCGGAGCATCTAAGAAGCAGACAGCAGGCCATTAAAATTGAACAGCTGGCCGAGCAACTGTTTGTATCAACCCGCACTTTGCAACGCCAGCTAAATGAACAGGGCATATCTTTTAAAAAACTGTTGGAACAGGAAAGGATCAAGCGCTGTGAAAGTTTATTGCATCAGCCCCTAAGCCTGACCGAGATTGCCCAGCAACTGGATTATTCTGACCAGTCGGCTTTGGCGCGTGCTTATAAAGCGGCAACAGGCAGGACGTTATTGCAATATAGAAAACAGTTAAAATAGGATCAGGCATAAAAAAACGGCCATCATTGGCCGCTTTATCTCATGACTTAATTTAAGCTGTTTTTAATTTAGGGTACCGGAAAGCAATCGCGGTCACTGCAAATATTGCCAGAATCCAGCAGTAATACACGCCCCCGATTAGTTCGACTGGAGAAAGTTTAGTAATTGAGCAAGCCAGTAATAATTGTGCGCCATAAGGAATCAGACCTTGTACCACACAGGAGAAAATATCCATCAGGGCTGCAGCACGTTTTGGATCAACCTCGTATTCTTTCGCCACTTCACGGGCCATATCACCAGCCAGAATAATCGCGACAGTGTTATTTGCCACAAACAGGTTGGAAAATACCACCAAGAAACTGATCCCGATTTCACCGGCACGTTGACGGCCTACTTTAAATAAGCGAGTCAGCGCGTAGATGCGTTCGATCAGCCAGCGTAAACCACCTTCACGTTGCATGATCGCAGACAGGCCACCCAGGAACATGGATAACAGTGCCACTTCAAACATGCCAACAAAGCCGTCATAAATGGAAGTGTTCAGCTTGAGGATATTGAAATCTGGCGTAGCAAATAGCCCAAATAAACCCGATAACACGACACCAATGGTTAAAACAGCCAGAACATGCAGACGGCTAAAAGCTAGTAAAAAGACCGCAATATAAGGCAGGACTAGGATCCAGTTAAAGTCCTTGTATTCTACTGGACTAGAACTGCCAGCATTGAAGATATAGATCAAAATCGTAACGATGGAAGCCGGTACAGCAATCCAGACATTGACTCTGAATTTGTCACGTAACTGAACTTTCTGGCTGCTGGTTGCAGCGATGGTAGTATCTGAAATCATGGACAGGTTATCACCGAACATTGCTCCACCGACTACGGCGCCAATCGCATAAACCACCGGAATCCCGGTTACTTGTGCAAAGCCAAAGGCAATCGGTGCACAGGCGGCAATAGTTCCCATTGAGGTACCCATCGCTGTCGCAATAAATGCCGAAATCACAAAAAGCATCGGTAAGACAAAACTCGGAGGAATAACAGACAGGCCCATTTGTACAGTGGCATCAACACTGCCAATCGCACTGCTTACACTGGCAAAAGCACCGGCCAGCATAAACACCATGAACATCAGAATCAGGTTAGGATGGCTGGCACCTTTAAGAAATTCTTCAATACCCTGGTTGAGTTTGCCGCGATATACTAATGCAGCCAAGATAATCGCGGGCAGGGCAGCAACAGGCGCTTTAATCTGATAAAACGCAAATTCAGTTCCGATCAGAGAATGATAGATCCCGCTACCTAAAAAGATGGTTAAAAATACAATAAGCGGCAACAGTGCAATGGCGCGTGCCTGCACTGTACCTTCAGAGTCAGTCTGCATAGGAGATAAAAAAATAAGAGAATGGGGCTAGTATAAAACAGGTTTTGCAATTTCAGAAAACTTTAAACGAATGCGCTAACATCTGCATTTTTATTAATTTTTCCATGATAAAAATAAGTTTATCTAAATATTCAACATTTTAGGGAATGCCAAAATTAGGCATCTTTGATCATTGAGAAAAAAATCAAAATAATCGTAAATAGATTCCTTCGGGTTGTTCTGAAATCCTCGCACAGGAACTGAAATGCCAGAGGTCGATGTTGCACACTGTTCAATGTACAAAAAATAGCGTTACAATGCGATGTCTTGTATTTCTACATAGTCAATGTCTCAAGTTTGAAACACCTTAAGGAAAGCTCAGCCCTATGTCACGTTTAGCCACACGATTTGGACAACTTAAATCTCAACAGCGTAAAGCTTTAGTTTCTTATGTTATGGCTGGTGACCCGCATCCAGAGGTAACCGTACCTTTGCTGCACCAGATGGTGGACGCTGGCGTCGACGTGATTGAATTGGGTCTTCCTTTTTCAGATCCAATGGCAGATGGTCCGGTGATTGCTCTGGCCGCTGAACGCGCGCTGGCCGGTGGCACCAATACCCTAGATGCACTGCACATGGTGAAAGAATTTCGCTTGAAAGACCGCGAAACACCAGTGGTACTCATGGGTTATCTCAATCCGGTTGAAGTCATTGGCTATGAAAAGTTTGTGGCTTATGCCTATGAATGCGGTGTCGACGGCGTGCTTCTGGTCGATCTTCCTCCTGAAGAAGCTCAAGATCTGGGTCAAGTGCTGGAAAAATATGAAATGGATCAGATTTTCCTGTTGGCTCCGACCTCAACTGATGAGCGTATTCAGCATGTAGTAAAACAGGCCAGTGGCTTTATTTACTACGTGTCGTTAAAAGGTGTGACGGGTGCTGCGACATTGGATGTATCTGAAGCCGCTGCACGTATTCAGAAAATTAAGACAGAGACAGATGTTCCTGTAGGCGTTGGTTTTGGTATTAGTGATGCTGCATCTGCGAAAGCGATGGGTGTTGCTGCCGATGCAGTTATTGTGGGAAGTGCGTTTGTAAAACAGTTTGCAACCCTCGCGCCAGAACAAGCCGTTATTGCGACGGTGAATAAAGTCAAGGAGCTTCGAGCAGCGCTCGATGAGTTATAGTATGAGTCAACAAGTGAAATCAGGCAAAATTCTGAGCCCATCGACCCCATGGACGGAGCGTATTGTTCCGGGCATTCATGTACCTGATGAGCAAACCACCCTAAAAGCGACATTCACAGAGCCAACAATTGAGTGCCCTGAATGTCATGCTTTGGTGACACGTACTGCAATGTCATTTAATGCTTATGTTTGTCCACAATGCGATGAACATCTGAAAATGAAAGCACGTGACCGTCTGAACTGGTTCTTTGATCAGGTACAGACTGAAATGGGTCAGGAATTTACTGCCAAAGATCCACTGAAATTTGTCGACAGCAAAGCTTATCCAGAGCGTATGTCGGAAGCACAAAAGAAAACAGGTGAAACTGAAGCATTGATCGTGATGCAAGGTCTGCTGAAAGGCGTGCCAATGATTGCAACCGCATTTGAATTCGACTTCATGGGCGGCTCTATGGGTACCGTAGTGGGTGACCGTTTTGTGCAGGCAGCAGAGCGTGCGATTGAAACACATCAGCCTTTGATCTGTTTTGCAGCTTCTGGTGGCGCGCGTATGCAGGAAGGCATGCTGTCTTTGATGCAAATGGCACGTACTTCAGCAGCGATTCAGCGTTTGAAAGAAGCAGGTCTGCCTTATGTGGTGGTATTGACCCATCCAGTCTACGGCGGTGTAACTGCATCTTTAGCCATGCTGGGTGATGTGCATCTGGCTGAACCGAAAGCGATGATTGGTTTTGCGGGTAAACGTGTGATCGAGCAGACCGTGCGTGAAAAACTGGACGAACCGTTCCAGCGCGCTGAATATTTGCTTGATCATGGTGTAATCGATCAGATTGTTCACCGTCATGCATTACGTGATACAGTTTATCGTATTATCACGAAATTGATGAACCTGCCTTGAATACAGCACCATTAGCAACTGATTCACTTGATACATGGCTCGATTATTGGAGCCATGTTCACGTTACGGGAATTGATTTAGGTCTGGAACGTGTCATTCCTGTGGCTGAAAAGCTGGGGGTGATCAATCCGGAGGCTAAAGTCCTGACGGTTGCCGGAACCAATGGTAAAGGTTCAACGACCACGACTCTGGCTGCCATTCTTAATGCTCAGGGTTTTAAGGTCGGACTGTATCAGTCTCCTCACGTATATCGCTTCAATGAACGGGTGAAATTACGCGGGGTTGAAGTCGAAGACCAGTTGCTGATTGATGCTTTTGTTGAAGTCGATCGGGCACGTCGCGAATGCGATTTAAGCCTGTCATTCTTTGAAGCAACCACACTTGCTGCATTTGTGATTTTTAAAAATGAACTGTGTGATGTGTGGGTGCTGGAAGTGGGACTAGGCGGTCGTCTGGATGTGGTCAATGTGGTTAATCCGGATGTTGCGGTCATCACCAATATCGGATTGGATCATACTGACTGGCTTGGTGATACCATCGAAAAAATTGCCTTTGAAAAAGCTGGCATTATCCGTCCGAGTATTCCCGTGATTTTTGGCGGTCAGCAAGATATTCCGCAAGCCATTCTGGATAAAGCTGCTGAATGCAATGCGCCGTTATATGCAGTTAACCGTGATTATTTCTCTGAAGCTTTTGAAGATGGCAAAACCTGGGCATTTGCATCGTCAGGTATGACTTTAAAATTGCCGACAGGTTCACTGGCTCTGGATAATATTTCGACAGCGGTTGCAGCGATCTTGCTGAGTGGTCTGGAAGTCAACCAGACAGCGATTGCAGAAGGAATTCAGGCAGCTAAATTGCCGGGACGCTTTGAAGTCCGAGAAATTCAGAATAAGACCGTAATTTTTGACGCTGGACATAACCCGCATGGGGTAGAGTTCCTGTTAAAACAATTACGCAATTATTTAAATTACAAAAAGAAATATAAAGAAGTCATTTGTGTATTTTCCATGCTGGCAGATAAAGATATAAATTCTGTCGTCAAGTTGTTGAAAGACACTGTTCATTTGTGGAAAATTGCACCATTATCTGTACCACGTGCGGCAGAGGTCACACTTTTGACTGATGCATTGCAAGGTGAATTGATAGAACAATTTGACAATGTAAAATTAGCTTTTAAATCAGCGCTGGATGAAACAGAGAATAATCAGCTGATTTTGGTATGTGGATCATTTCATACCTTAGAAGCGGTATGGGAGTATTTGGAAGAATGTCAATGAATAACAAACAACGCTGGATGGGTGGCGTTGTTTTACTAGGTGGTGGTGTTTTATTGGCAGCATTACTCCTGAAAGGCCAAAATGAAATTCATCAGGATCGTCAGCAAAACCCGGCACTGGCTGCAGAAGTAGAATCAAAAGATACAGTCAACAATTCATTAGGTTCTTTAACAGTCGATGTGGAAACAGAAAAACGTCTGCTGGAACAGCAGCGTCGTGACCGCGAAAAAGCAGTAGCTGAACAGGAAGCTCGTGCAGCTGAATTTTTAGCCATGCAACAGCAGGCTGAGGCAGATGCAGCACGTCGTGCGGCAGAAGAATATGCCGCTTTGAATGCCCATCGTATGGGACAGCAAAGTTCAGACAATATTCCGCCTGAGCTGGCAGAAGATGAACAGACAAAGCAAAAACGTCTGGCTGAAGACAAGGCTGCTGCACAAAAAAAGTTAGAACAGCAGAAGCTTGAGCAGCAAAAAGCCCAAACTTCAGCTGATACTGCCAAGAAACAGGCAGAGCAGAAGGCTGCAGAAGAAAAACGTAAGCTAGAAGAGAAACGTAAAGCTGAAGAAGCGCATAAGGCAGCTGAAGCAAAACGTAAGGCCGAGGAAGAGCACAAAGCGGCTGAGAAGAAAAAAGAAGCTGAGCATAAAGCTGCTGAGGAAAAACGTAAGGCAGAAGAAAAGCGTAAAGCTGAAGAGAAACATAAAGCAGAAGAGGCCAAGAAAAAGGCTGAAGCTGAAAAAGCCCGTAAACTCCTTGAAGGTGAAAGTGATAAGCAGTGGATGGTGCAGGTGGCCCTGGCTGCCAATGAAGCCAATGCTGATGCCATTGCGGCCAAACTGCGAGCCAAAGGCTACAAGGTCACTAAGAGCCAGACATCTAAAGGTATGCGTATCATGGTCGGTCCATCTAAAGACCGTGAAACAGCAGACGCACTGCGTAAGAAAATCGCGTCTGATGCCAGCCTGAATATGAAATCAGCTTGGGTGAATGATTGGGTGCCGCTAGATAAGCGTTAACTCTCTTACTTAACCGAAGTTTCTGTAGATGGATTCGCGAGTTGCTCGCGAATCCATTTTACATTTTCAGGGGTAAATAATTTTTCAATATTGCGCCAAATGGAATGAAAGTCATAACCGCCATGCTTCATTTCCCGTACTGCGTCTTCAATACTCCAGTTCTGAAAAATAATCCGGTACATGGCCACACTGGCACCGGTACGGTCTGAACCGTGATAACAGTGTAAAAGTATTTTTTCATTATTTTGTCGCGCCTGCTGGATTAACTGCATCACATTCAGCAAATCCTCGCGATTCATAGCCCAGGTATGAATGGGAACATGTTTAAGCTTGAGGTCTTCATTTGACAAAATATCCGTATCTTTATCGCGTGAACGCAGGTTGATCACCACATTAATGGCATATTGTTTTAATAAGGGCATCAGTTCATCGCTTGGCTGTTCACTTCGGTAAAGTTCATTGCTAATCTGATAAAAATTATGTTCTTCATGCAGTTCCTGTCCCCAATGCATTGGGCGTTCCTGTTCAGGCAGCGCTGGAGTACAGCCAGATAAAACAAGCGTAGAAACCAGAAGAAGTACATAATTATTTTTCATTGCAACCTAACTCACCTTTTTAATCATTTTCTTCAATAGCATATCGGCTTTTTCAAAAAAAAACCTGTCCGAAGACAGGCTTGATGGGAAAAGTTCGAAAACCCGGCTCGTCGGTAGGTATCAAACTAAACATGAAAATGATGATTGATGCATGACGACTATCATTTTCATTGTGGGGAGTTGATTGCGGTTTTTAATATTTAAAAAGGATAGAACAGCATTTAGCTTATCCTCTTGTACTCACGGCATAGCCATGGGTCTTCTTGCGAAATATATTCCTCAGGGCGGAGCAGTGCTCCGCTTTATCTTGAATTACGCGCTGCGCTTGTCTTGCGACAAATTAAGGCAGCGTTTCAAATACTGCGCACTTCGTTTGCCTTGCGCAAAATTAAAAAGGAGTCCTTTTAATTTTGCTCAGGCTGTGGTGTCAGACGTAGGTATGGAGTTACAGCTTTATAACCTTTCGGAAAACGTTGTTTGATTTCTTCCTCATCTTTCAGTGAAGGTACAATCACCACATCATCGCCATGTTGCCAGTTAGCCGGGGTTGCGACTTTATGGTTGTCAGTTAATTGTAGAGAGTCGACTACACGTAGTACTTCATGGAAGTTGCGGCCTGTTGATGCAGGGTAGGTAATAATCAGACGCACTTTCTTATTTGGATCAATGATTACCAGAGAGCGTACAGTTAAAGTTTCGCTGGCATTTGGGTGAATGAAATCATACAGCGTAGAGACTTTACGGTCCTGATCTGCAATGATCGGGAAGTTAACGGTGGTATCTTGAGTTTCATTAATGTCTTTGATCCAGCCATGATGCGATTCAACATCATCTACAGAAAGGGCAATTGCTTTCACGCCGCGTTTTGTAAACTCATCTTTCAGCTTTGCGGTAAATCCAAGTTCAGTGGTGCATACTGGCGTGTAGTCCGCTGGATGGGAGAACAGAATGCCCCAGCTATCGCCTAGAAAGTCATAAAAGTTAATTAAGCCTTCGCTAGATTGCTGTTCAAAATTCGGTGCGGTATCGCCTAAACGTAAACTCATTTTCTTGCCTCAATTGATCTTGTAATGTGTCGATGAGAATAAATATGAACCAATTTTTTTATGATTAAAAATAGTGTTTTTAGAATTTCTTATGAATAAACCAAATAAAGAAATAGGCTGTTAATTCAGAATCAGACAAATCAGTCGTCTAATTAACTATGTTGCATGGGTAAAATTTGCTACATTACTTTGCCTTAGGTCTCAGGGCTAGAACGAAGGATGAGTTTTTTTCATTGGTTTTCTGGCAAAACCCTTGTAGTTCAAATTTCTAGCACCATAATAACGACTAAGAACATATTTATTTGACAAGCAAGATTTAGAGAGTCTATTCATGTTGGCAAGTCTGATCGGAGGAATCTTCGGTACCAAAAATGAGCGCGAACTCAAACGCATGCGTAAAATCGTAGACAAGATTAATGCGCTCGAGCCGACGATATCAGCCTTAAGCGATGCAGACTTATCTGCAAAAACTGAAGAATTCAAACAACGATATAATAAGGGTGAAAGCCTAGATAAGTTACTTCCTGAAGCATTCGCAGTCTGTCGTGAAGCTGCAAAACGTGTCATGGGAATGCGTCACTATGACGTACAGTTGATTGGTGGTATTACCCTGCATGAAGGCAAGATTGCTGAGATGCGTACCGGTGAAGGTAAAACCTTGATGGGGACATTGGCCTGTTACCTCAATGCATTGAGCGGGCAGGGTGTCCATGTCATCACGGTGAACGACTATTTGGCACAACGTGATGCCGAGTTAAACCGTCCATTGTTCGAATTCTTGGGTTTAAGCATTGGGATTATCTATTCCATGCAGAATCCGATAGAAAAATCTGAAGCCTACAAAGCAGATATCACTTACGGTACCAATAACGAATTCGGTTTCGATTATCTTCGTGACAACATGGTGTTCTCGCTGGCTGAGAAAAAACAGCGTGGTCTGACCTATGCCATTATCGATGAGGTTGATTCGATCCTGATTGATGAAGCGCGTACACCACTGATTATCTCTGGCCAAAGTGAAGACTCTTCCCAACTTTATGCAGCAATCAATAACATTCCACCGAAGTTAAAAACACAGAAAGAAGAAAAAGTACCGGATGGCGGTCATTTCTGGATTGATGAAAAACAGCGTTCCGTAGAAATTACAGAAACCGGTTTTGAAACCATTGAAAGTGAATTGATTGCAATGGGCTTATTGGCTGAAGGGGAAAGCCTGTATTCAGCCTCTAATCTGAATTTGCTGCATCATGTGACTGCTGCGATTCGTGCGCACTATCTGTATCAACGTAACGTGCATTACATCATCCATGAAGGTGAAGTGATCATTGTTGATGAAAATACCGGTCGTACCATGCCGGGCCGTCGCTGGTCTGAAGGTCTGCACCAAGCGGTTGAAGCAAAAGAAGGTCTGGAAATCCAGCCGGAAAACCAAACCCTTGCAACCACCACATTCCAGAACTATTTCCGTCTGTATAAAAAATTATCCGGTATGACCGGTACAGCAGATACTGAAGCTGCGGAAATGAAAGAAATCTACGGTCTGGATGTGGTGATTATTCCAACTCACCGTCCAATGATCCGTAATGACCAGAACGATTTGATCTACCTGAATCGTGAAGGTAAGTACAACGCGATTATTCAGGAAATTCAACGTGTTCACGAAGCTGGTGTTGCGCCAATCCTGATTGGTACGGCCACTATTGAAGCGTCGGAAATTCTTTCTGACAAGCTTAAAGAAGCTGGTATTGAACATGAAGTCCTGAATGCCAAACAGCATGAACGTGAAGCGGATATTATTGCCCAAGCAGGTGCACCGCGTGCAGTAACCATTGCGACCAACATGGCAGGTCGTGGTACCGATATTTTGCTGGGTGGTAACTGGAAAGCGCTACTGGCCAAAATTGAAAACCCAACCCCTGAAGATGAAGCACGTCTGAAAGCAGAATGGGAGGCGAATCATGAAGCAGTTCTCGCTTCTGGTGGTTTGCATATTATCGGTTCTGAGCGTCATGAATCTCGCCGTATCGATAACCAGTTGCGTGGTCGTGCGGGCCGTCAGGGTGACCCGGGTGTATCGCGTTTCTACCTGTCTCTTGAAGATGACTTGATGCGTATCTTTGCGGGTGACCGTGTGGTTGCCATGATGCGTGCGATGGGCTTAAAAGAAGATGAAGCGATTGAACACAAAATGGTGTCACGCTCAATCGAAAATGCGCAACGCAAAGTAGAAGCACGTAACTTCGACATTCGTAAGAACCTGTTGAAATACGATGACGTGAATAACGAACAGCGTAAAATCATCTATAGTCAGCGTGATGAGATTCTGGCTGAAAGCTCATTGCAAGATTATATCGAAGAGATGATCCGTGAAGTGATGCAGGGCATGATCGCCAACTATATTCCGCCTGAATCGATTCACGATCAGTGGGATATTGAAGGTCTGGAACTTGCACTACGTGAAGACTTATCGATTGATCTGCCAGTCGCACAATGGTTAGAGCAAGATCGTCGTTTAGACGAAGAAGCACTGGTTGAACGAATTACTGAAGAAGTGGTAAATCGTTACCGTTCACGTCGTGAACAAATGGGCGCTGAATCTGCAGCATCACTCGAACGTCATTTCATGTTGAACTCTCTGGACCGTCACTGGAAAGAACATCTGGCTGCGATGGATTACCTGCGTCAAGGAATTCATTTACGCGGTTATGCACAGAAAAACCCAGAGCAGGAATACAAAAAAGAAGCCTACAACCTGTTTGTAAACATGCTGGGGGTGATTAAATCTGACGTCATTACTGATCTGTCACGCATCCATGTGCCAACACCTGAAGAACTGGCTGAAATGGAAGCACAGCAGCAGGCACAGGCTGAAGCGATGCGTTTGCAGTTATCTCATCAGGAATTTGATGGATTACTGGCTGAAGAAGATGAAATCACCACTGAACGAAGTGCGCAGACTAATCCTGTTGCACCAGTCTTTGAAGCACCGGCAAGCCGTAATGCACCTTGTCCATGTGGTTCAGGTCTAAAATACAAACAGTGTCATGGCAAGATCTAATTTCTGCTAAGTTTCTAAACTATAAAAAGATCAGGGCTATTTAGTCCTGATCTTTTTATGTATATGGACTTTTCAGCTGGTGAATACAGTTTGCACTGTGCGGGATTAAATGGTATTTAATGGCAGATTGAACACCGCAAAGTGGAAGAAACAATGACAAAAGTATTAAAAACGATGATGGTTGCTGCTTTGGCAATCCCGGCTTTAAGTTTTGCAGAAACAGCAACAACGACACCTGCTAAAGTTCAGCAGGCCATTGGTCCAACTACGGCTCAGGTTCAGACGGGTGCAGATGGTCAGGTAACCATTGCAAGTCCGCGTACTGGCATTCGCTATACCTTTAATAATTCAAACCGTCCAATCGTTTTGCAGACTGCAGCGATTGCAGCAGCCAATGCAGCCAATGCTGACCGTATTGTTGCTTCTAACCCTGCGCTTTCTGTGGCAAGTCAGCAACAGGCGAAACAGGCTTTATTGAATGAATCAACCCAGTTGGCTAAAAACTAAGTTTGATCTAGTTTAATAAAACCAGTCACTATGACTGGTTTTTTATTGTGAAAAACCATAAGAAAAGTGAGTGTTCATCTGGCTTTGGCTCGATTTTTTAATGAAGATCAACTAAGCTGTATTTTTCTGAAACTTCAATATTGGACATTTAAAAATGGCAGTTGGTGACGTATCTATGCCACAGATGCATGTGGTAAAAGGGGTGAGAATTGGTTCGGCAGAAGCGTATGTGCGCTATCAGAACCGACGTGACCTGGTGATATTTGAACTGGCTGAAGGCTCCAATGTTGCAGGCGTATTTACCCAGAATGCTTTTTGTGCTGCCCCTGTACATGTTTCTAAAGCACATCTGGCGGTAGGTAATCCACGTTATTTAGTGATAAATACCGGAAATGCCAATGCGGGTACAGGTGCTACAGGTATGGCGAATGCTGAAGCCACTTGTGCCAAACTGGCTGAACTTGCAGGCGTGAAAGCTGAAGAAGTATTGCCATTTTCAACAGGGGTAATTGGTGAACAATTACCAATGGAGCGTCTGCTCAGTGGCTTGCAGCCTGCATTAGACTCATTGCGTGATGATGCCTGGATCGATGCTGCAACGGGTATTATGACCACAGATACTATGCCGAAAGGTGCATCTGAACAGTTCGAGCTGGATGGTATTACTTATACCATGACCGGGATTTCCAAAGGTGCCGGCATGATTCGCCCAAATATGGCGACTATGTTGGGTTATATGGCGACTGATGTACCAATCAGCCGTGAACTGGTTCAACAGCTTTTATCTGAGACAGTGAATCAGTCATTCAACCGCATTACCATTGATGGTGATACCTCTACCAATGACTCTTGTATTTTTATTGCCACAGGTCAGGCCGGTGGAACAGAAATTTCATCAGTTGAAGATCCGCGTTATGCTGCTGTACTTGAAGTATTGATGCGTACCATGAAGCGTCTTGCACAACTGATTGTGCGTGATGGTGAAGGCGCAACCAAATTCATTACTGTGGCCGTAGAAGGCGGTGCCAATACTCAGGAGTGCTGTGACGTGGCCTATAGTATCGCGCATTCTCCATTGGTGAAAACTGCAATCTTTGCTTCTGATCCAAACTGGGGACGTATTTTGGCTGCAATCGGTTATGCAGGTGTGGCGAATTTAGACGTTGCAAAAATTCAGGTTTGGTTAGATGATGTACAAATCTGCAAGGATGGTGGTGCAGCAGCAGACTATACTGAAGAAGCAGGTGCACGTGTGATGGCACAAGCTGAAATGACGATTCGTGTTGATCTTGGACGTGGTGAAGCAAAAGATACGGTCTATACCTGTGACCTGTCCTATGATTATGTGAAAATCAATGCTGATTATCGTTCATAATTCAGATTGTTTCTAAAGCCTCCGTTGTGGGGCTTTTTTTATATCTTATGATTTTTAATGACTGGTCAAAAAAGCATTTCGCCAGAGATGACCGGGATGTAGAGTGAAAGGTTCATTGAATAATGAACTATGAGGGTAGAGTAAGAGTTATTATGAATGATGCGACCAAATTAATAGCCAATGAAGCCAAATCGATTGTGCAGGCGCATTTAGATCGTTTAGGAGAACCCAAAGAGCATCAGATCAGTGCACAGGCCAAACAGGAAAAATTTACACAGATTCAAGCCGAACTAGAAAAGCAGAATGCAGTGCTAGTTGCACACTATTATTGTGATCCTGAAGTACAGGAACTGGCAGAATTGACTGGTGGCTGTGTGTCCGATTCATTGGAAATGGCGCGTTTTGGACGTGACCATCCTGCGTCGACCTTAGTGGTAGCTGGGGTTAAGTTCATGGGTGAAACTTCAAAAATACTTTCACCAGAAAAAACTGTCCTGATGCCAACTCTTGAAGCGACCTGTTCACTGGATTTGGGCTGCCCGGTAGAGGAATTTACCAAATTCTGTGATGCGCATCCTGATCATACTGTAGTCGTTTACGCCAATACTTCGGCTGCAGTTAAAGCCCGCGCTGACTGGGTCGTGACTTCAAGTTGTGCAGTGGAGATTATTGAACACCTCGATAGTTTGGGCGAGAAAATTATCTGGGCACCGGATCAGCATTTGGGGCGCTATATCCAGAATAAAACTGGCGCTGACATGTTACTGTGGGATGGCGCGTGTATCGTCCACGAAGAATTCCGTTCGCGCGGAATTGCTAATATGAAAGCCTTGTATCCAGATGCGGCAGTGCTGGTCCATCCAGAATCACCGATGTCTGTGGTAGAAATTGCTGATGCAGTCGGAAGTACTTCTCAGTTAATCAAGGCAGCTCAAACCTTGCCAAATCAGCGTTTGATCGTGGCAACAGATCGCGGTATTTTCTATAAAATGCAGCAGGCTGTGCCAGATAAGATTCTGATTGAAGCTCCAACCGCTGGAGAAGGAGCAACCTGCCGTTCATGTGCACACTGTCCTTGGATGGCCATGAACGAGCTAGATGGAATCTTGCATGTTCTACAACATCGTGATCAGGAGATTCATGTTGAACCCGCATTAGCTCAGCGAGCCAAACTGCCTCTGGATCGTATGCTGGATTTTAGTGCCAGCTTGAAACGCTAGAATTTTGTATAAAAAATGTCTAAAATGCTTGATAAATAAACGCTTGAAGTGTTTTTTTGATTTTTTTTAAATATAGGTGTTGACGTCTTATGGCGTCACGCCTAGAATGCACACCGTACCAAGCGATAAGCTTGATACGAAAGCTGAGATGAATCGGAGCATAGCACAGCCTGGTAGTGCACCTGGTTTGGGACCAGGGGGTCGTAGGTTCGAATCCTACTGCTCCGACCAATTCTTCAAGGCGGATGGTGAAAATCAAAATCATCAGTAAAGCGCTTGTAGCTCAGTTGGATAGAGCATCCGCCTTCTAAGCGGATGGTCACAGGTTCGAATCCTGTCAGGCGCGCCATTTTTGGTGGCTTGATATTTAAGAACCAAGGCAATGGTGGATGTAGCTCAGTTGGTAGAGCCCCGGATTGTGATTCCGGTTGTCGTGGGTTCGAATCCCATCATTCACCCCAACTCTTTTGAGTTGAATATCGGAGCATAGCACAGCCTGGTAGTGCACCTGGTTTGGGACCAGGGGGTCGTAGGTTCGAATCCTACTGCTCCGACCATCTTCTTCATGGTGGTTAGGATTAATGATACCGCGTCAAGCGGTTTTTTTATGTCTAAATAATGAAGACACCGTGATGGTGGATGTAGCTCAGTTGGTAGAGCCCCGGATTGTGATTCCGGTTGTCGTGGGTTCGAATCCCATCATTCACCCCAACTCTTTTGAGTTGAATATCGGAGCATAGCACAGCCTGGTAGTGCACCTGGTTTGGGACCAGGGGGTCGTAGGTTCGAATCCTACTGCTCCGACCATCTATAAAAATGATTAATTATATGGATACCGCATTAGGCGGTTTTTTTATGTCTAAAATTTAAGTACAAACTAAATTTATCAATCAAAATAAAAATAGATTGGAAACTGGTTATTGATTAAGTTCATTCTTCATTCCAGAATTATGTTTTTAATAAGTCGAGCTAAATGTACCTAGATCTTTTTATGAGTGAGTCGCATTTATTGGTAGGTCCATAGGGATTGTGAAAATAAGAAAAGTATTTATTCGAGTGAGTTGGAAGAATATTTTAAGCAAGAGTAGTTATAGGAATAAAAGACTAAATTGCACTTTATTAAGCTGAAACGAAATAGCCCCTGTTTTTTAAATTAAAAAATGGAAATAGTAAAAAGATATCTAAAAATAGGGTTTTTAGATTAAAGAATATGCATATGGGGCTATTTTGTAGAAATAATAATCAACTGAAGTATTTTCTTAAAAATAGGGGTTGCGCTTGTTTGGGATTGGTCTATAATGCACATCCATCGGCGGTGATGAAGATTAAAACTTCTGATAAAACAGTAACTTAGCATGAAATAGTTAAGTTGGGTTTTAGAAAGGGGGGTTAAAAATAATTTTCATTACTGGTTGACTTTCTAGAGATAGAGAGTAATATAGCCGACCTAGCTTGCTACTGACGAAGTAGTAAGAAGATCATTAAGAGATTATGAAGAACAACTTGTGTGGATTTTTACTGGTTGATTGATCGAAATTATTTTCATTGATTGATTGGTTTGAATTACTCGAAGTTTATTTGAGCGAAATTTAAGTCAGGAAATTGATGAGCCAAGTTTAAGAGTTTTACTTATAAAACTCGAAATGATTTTAACTGAAGAGTTTGATCATGGCTCAGATTGAACGCTGGCGGCAGGCTTAACACATGCAAGTCGAGCGGGGATAGGGTGCTTGCACCTGATTCCTAGCGGCGGACGGGTGAGTAATGCTTAGGAATCTGCCTATTAGTGGGGGACAACGTTCCGAAAGGGACGCTAATACCGCATACGTCCTACGGGAGAAAGCAGGGGATCTTCGGACCTTGCGCTAATAGATGAGCCTAAGTCGGATTAGCTAGTTGGTGGGGTAAAGGCCTACCAAGGCGACGATCTGTAGCGGGTCTGAGAGGATGATCCGCCACACTGGGACTGAGACACGGCCCAGACTCCTACGGGAGGCAGCAGTGGGGAATATTGGACAATGGGGGGAACCCTGATCCAGCCATGCCGCGTGTGTGAAGAAGGCCTTTTGGTTGTAAAGCACTTTAAGCGAGGAGGAGGCTTACCTGGTTAATACCTGGGATAAGTGGACGTTACTCGCAGAATAAGCACCGGCTAACTCTGTGCCAGCAGCCGCGGTAATACAGAGGGTGCAAGCGTTAATCGGATTTACTGGGCGTAAAGCGCGCGTAGGTGGCTAATTAAGTCAAATGTGAAATCCCCGAGCTTAACTTGGGAATTGCATTCGATACTGGTTAGCTAGAGTATGGGAGAGGATGGTAGAATTCCAGGTGTAGCGGTGAAATGCGTAGAGATCTGGAGGAATACCGATGGCGAAGGCAGCCATCTGGCCTAATACTGACACTGAGGTGCGAAAGCATGGGGAGCAAACAGGATTAGATACCCTGGTAGTCCATGCCGTAAACGATGTCTACTAGCCGTTGGGGCCCTTGAGGCTTTAGTGGCGCAGCTAACGCGATAAGTAGACCGCCTGGGGAGTACGGTCGCAAGACTAAAACTCAAATGAATTGACGGGGGCCCGCACAAGCGGTGGAGCATGTGGTTTAATTCGATGCAACGCGAAGAACCTTACCTGGCCTTGACATACAGAGAACTTTCCAGAGATGGATTGGTGCCTTCGGGAACTCTGATACAGGTGCTGCATGGCTGTCGTCAGCTCGTGTCGTGAGATGTTGGGTTAAGTCCCGCAACGAGCGCAACCCTTTTCCTTATTTGCCAGCACTTTGGGTGGGAACTTTAAGGATACTGCCAGTGACAAACTGGAGGAAGGCGGGGACGACGTCAAGTCATCATGGCCCTTACGGCCAGGGCTACACACGTGCTACAATGGTCGGTACAAAGGGTTGCTACTGCGCGAGCAGATGCTAATCTCAAAAAGCCGATCGTAGTCCGGATCGCAGTCTGCAACTCGACTGCGTGAAGTCGGAATCGCTAGTAATCGCGGATCAGAATGCCGCGGTGAATACGTTCCCGGGCCTTGTACACACCGCCCGTCACACCATGGGAGTTTGTTGCACCAGAAGTAGCTAGCCTAACTGCAAAGAGGGCGGTTACCACGGTGTGGCCGATGACTGGGGTGAAGTCGTAACAAGGTAGCCGTAGGGGAACCTGCGGCTGGATCACCTCCTTAACGAAAGATTGACGATTGGTAAGAATCCACAACAAGTTGTTCTTCATGACGATGTATCTGAGGGTCTGTAGCTCAGTTGGTTAGAGCACACGCTTGATAAGCGTGGGGTCACAAGTTCAAGTCTTGTCAGACCCACCACTAACGACAAGCAAGCAATTGCAGAGTGAAGAAATCAGAGACATTGACTTATTGATAAGCTGGGGACTTAGCTTAGTTGGTAGAGCGCCTGCTTTGCACGCAGGAGGTCAGGAGTTCGACTCTCCTAGTCTCCACCACTCATTGCGATGCAATGAGTTAAACATTAAGCAAACGGTTTGATAGCTTATAGAGCTTAGTAAGAAAGCGGCGTATAATGCGCGGCATTGTTATTAATCTCTGTGATTTATCACAGTAATGCAGTCCGACGAGGATGCATTAAATCATTAACAGAATATATTTGAGTTGAAATAATTTGTTCATACTCATACAAGAGCGGAAACAGGAGATCGCAAGATTGATTGTTGAAGTGATTGAATGAGAACTAGCGAAATTAACTGAATCAAGCGTTTTGGTATATGAATCTAATTGAAGCTGTACAGTGATTAAGTTCACAAGATCGCAAACAACTACGTTGCTACACTGACTTGTAGGTGTAACGACTGTTTGGGGTTGTATAGTCAAGTAATTAAGTGCATGTGGTGGATGCCTTGGCAGTCAGAGGCGAAGAAAGACGTGATAGCCTGCGAAAAGCTCCGGGGAGGCGGCAAATATCCTGTGATCCGGAGATGTCTGAATGGGGAAACCCACCGGCTATAAGGTCGGTATCATAAACTGAATACATAGGTTTATGAGGCGAACGCGGAGAAGTGAAACATCTCAGTATCCGTAGGAAAAGAAATCAATTGAGATTCCCTCAGTAGCGGCGAGCGAAAGGGGAACAGCCCATTAAGTCATATCAGTTTTAGTGGAATGCTCTGGGAAGTGCAACCATAGTGGGTGATAGTCCTGTACACGAAAGGGCTGATATGATGATGTCGAGTAGGGCGAGGCACGTGAAACCTTGTCTGAATATAGGGGGACCATCCTCTAAGGCTAAATACTCCTGACTGACCGATAGTGAACCAGTACCGTGAGGGAAAGGCGAAAAGAACCCCTGTGAGGGGAGTGAAATAGATCCTGAAACCGCATGCATACAAGCAGTGGGAGCCACTTTGTGTGGTGACTGCGTACCTTTTGTATAATGGGTCAGCGACTTATATTCAGTAGCGAGGTTAACCGCATAGGGGAGCCGTAGAGAAATCGAGTCTTAATAGGGCGTTTAGTTGCTGGGTATAGACCCGAAACCGGGTGATCTATCCATGAGCAGGTTGAAGGTTGGGTAACACTAACTGGAGGACCGAACCCACTGTCGTTGAAAAGCCAGGGGATGACTTGTGGATAGGGGTGAAAGGCTAATCAAACTCGGTGATAGCTGGTTCTCCCCGAAAGCTATTTAGGTAGCGCCTCGGACGAATACCATTGGGGGTAGAGCACTGTTTCGGCTAGGGGGTCATCCCGACTTACCAAACCGATGCAAACTCCGAATACCAATGAGTACTATCCGGGAGACAGACTGCGGGTGCTAACGTCCGTAGTCAAGAGGAAAACAATCCAGACCGCCAGCTAAGGTCCCTAAATCATAGTTAAGTGGGAAACGATGTGGGAAGGCATAGACAGCTAGGAGGTTGGCTTAGAAGCAGCCACCCTTTAAAGAAAGCGTAATAGCTCACTAGTCGAGTCGGCCTGCGCGGAAGATGTAACGGGGCTAAAACTATGTACCGAAGCTGCGGATTTGCAATTTATTGCAAGTGGTAGGGGAGCGTTCTGTAAGCCGATGAAGGTGGATTGAGAAGTCTGCTGGAGGTATCAGAAGTGCGAATGCTGACGTGAGTAACGACAAAACGGGTGAAAAACCCGTTCGCTGAAAGACCAAGGGTTCCAGTCCAACGTTAATCGGGGCTGGGTGAGTCGACCCCTAAGGCGAGGCCGAGAGGCGTAGTCGATGGGAAATTGGTTAATATTCCAATACTTCAGTGTAATGCGATGAGAGGACGGAGAAGGTTAAGTCAGCCTGGCGTTGGTTGTCCAGGTGGAAGACAGTAGGCATGCATCTTAGGCAAATCCGGGGTGCTCTATGCTGAGAGTTGATAGCAAGCCAGTTTACTGGTGAAGTGGCTGATACCATACTTCCAGGAAAAGTCTCTAAGCTTCAGTTACACTGGAATCGTACCCGAAACCGACACAGGTGGTCAGGTCGAGTAGACCAAAGCGCTTGAGAGAACTCTGCTGAAGGAACTAGGCAAAATGGTACCGTAACTTCGGGAGAAGGTACGCTGCCGGCGGTGATAGGACTTGCTCCTTGAGCTGTTGGCAGCCTCAGAAACCAGGCCGCTGCAACTGTTTATTAAAAACATAGCACTCTGCAAACACGAAAGTGGACGTATAGGGTGTGATGCCTGCCCGGTGCTGGAAGGTTAATTGATGGGGTTAGCGTAAGCGAAGCTCTTGATCGAAGCCCCAGTAAACGGCGGCCGTAACTATAACGGTCCTAAGGTAGCGAAATTCCTTGTCGGGTAAGTTCCGACCTGCACGAATGGCATAATGATGGCGGCGCTGTCTCCAGCAGAGGCTCAGTGAAATCGAATTCGCCGTGAAGATGCGGTGTACCCGCGGCTAGACGGAAAGACCCCGTGAACCTTTACTGCAGCTTGACATTGAACTTTGATCTTACTTGTGTAGGATAGGTGGGAGGCTTTGAAGTGGTGACGCTAGTTGCCATGGAGCCGTCCTTGAAATACCACCCTGGTAATATTGAGGTTCTAACTCTGCTCCCTGATCGGGAGCGAGGACCATGTCTGGTGGGTAGTTTGACTGGGGCGGTCTCCTCCTAAAGAGTAACGGAGGAGTACGAAGGTGCGCTCAGCGTGGTCGGAAATCACGCGTAGAGTATAAAGGCAAAAGCGCGCTTAACTGCGAGACCCACAAGTCGAGCAGGTACGAAAGTAGGTCTTAGTGATCCGGTGGTTCTGTATGGAAGGGCCATCGCTCAACGGATAAAAGGTACTCTGGGGATAACAGGCTGATACCGCCCAAGAGTTCATATCGACGGCGGTGTTTGGCACCTCGATGTCGGCTCATCTCATCCTGGGGCTGAAGCAGGTCCCAAGGGTATGGCTGTTCGCCATTTAAAGAGGTACGCGAGCTGGGTTTAGAACGTCGTGAGACAGTTCGGTCCCTATCTACCGTGGGCGCTGGAAATTTGAGAGGATCTGCTCCTAGTACGAGAGGACCAGAGTGGACGAACCTCTGGTGTACCGGTTGTGACGCCAGTCGCATCGCCGGGTAGCTATGTTCGGAAGGGATAACCGCTGAAAGCATCTAAGCGGGAAGCCTACCTCAAGATAAGATTTCCCCGAGACTTTATGTCTCCTAAAGAGCCGTTGAAGACTACGACGTTGATAGGTTGGATGTGGAAGCATAGCGATATGTGAAGCTGACCAATACTAATTGCTCGTGAGGCTTGACTATACAACACCCAAGCAGTTGTATATAAAGCGTCAATTGATTTCATATTGATCTAACGATCAGACGAAAACTTGATTTAGTTAAGCTAATCGAACAAATGAGAGTATAATTAAGCACTGCTTAGTTCTACTCGCAAGAACTCAGATATTCTGTTAATAACTCATTTGGAAAAAGCATTGGCATACACTGAAAAGTGAGACATAAGACCAAAGCAAGTATCCATAAACAGTTGTGCTGGCGACCATAGCAAGAGTGAACCACCTGATCCCTTCCCGAACTCAGAAGTGAAACCTCTTAGCGCTGATGGTAGTGTGGGGTCTCCCATGTGAGAGTAAGTCATCGCCAGCTCATTATTCCTAAAAAGCCCTCTGCTTACGCAGGGGGCTTTTTTTTATGCGTGAAATAAAGATGAAATAGAAAAAGACTTAAATAAATTTAAGCCTTTTTGAATCTATCTATTTATTGATCTGCCGCGATAATGGATTGTGTTGCATGCTTTAGCATATACAGGGCCTGACCCAATAAAAATGTCTTTTTCAGCCAAAGTAACCAGAATAAGAGGGTGCTTCGGTGCTGCAACTGCTGTCAAAATAGCTTTACCATTTTCTGCATCCAAAGTGATGTTCTGACAGCCAGTAAGATGGATTTCCTTAGTAAATGCAGAAACCATCACTAAAATCGAACTGCTCACCGCAGCCAGTTTGCTGTTGTTATAGTTGTCTTTCTTATGAATTATTGCCAATTCAAACCCATCTGTTGAGCAGACCATTACATAATATATGCCACGAACATACATCACTAATGATCTCCTGAATTTGCTGTTTGGCATGCTGAACGAGGGCTTCCGGGGCTTGACGTCTTTCTTGTATAGTAAGCATGCTTTAATCCTTAGCTCATGAGGTTATGGTTGACTTCGATTGAAGTAATGAGGGCTTCTAAGAGAAGTAAGACGTCATCTTTTTGACGTGCATCTACAAAAAAGAGAGGAGTATAAAGGTCCTGCTGGATTAGCCAGTCCTTATAAATCTGGGTAAAATGAGGGCTTTCAAGATCACTATGCGTAATCCCAACGGCAATATTATTGGTATATTCCTGGAATACTTCGATATAGCTTTTCAGTTCCTGGATCGGATCATTCACTGTATGATCGATGAGAATAATAGCACTTAGTGCGCCTTGACAGATGGCAGGCTAGATAAAGTCAAAGCGGCTTTGTCTTGGCGTCCCATATAGTCCAATTTTGGTTCCATCTTCTAAGGTGATTTCACCATAATCGATTCCTACCGTGGTTTCCATTTTTGAATGACTGCGGTCGTCAGTATTCAGTGCCTCAGTGAGTAACACTGGTATATATTAGATAAGGAACGTATCGCGGCTGTTTTACCTGCGCCCATGGAGCCCGCAAAAACGATTTTATATTGTTGTAAAATCATAAGTATTTACTTTATTTAAATCCAAATTTAAATCGTAGCTTTCCAAAAAAGCTTTTAATGAAACTTTGCTGTTCTGTTCTTTCAACTGGCGCAGTGGTGCGATAACGACTTTCCCAAGCATTAATTTTTTCAATATTTCCGGAAGCCATACTGGCTGCAATAAATTGTCGAAGTGTGAATAAAGAAATTGCATGTTGCTCAGCAATTTTTGAAATCTTAGCG
This sequence comes from Acinetobacter sp. TW_SC_4, assembly GCF_054861205.1. Taxonomy (NCBI): domain Bacteria; kingdom Pseudomonadati; phylum Pseudomonadota; class Gammaproteobacteria; order Moraxellales; family Moraxellaceae; genus Acinetobacter; species Acinetobacter sp. TW_SC_4. Next base: position 2,575,053 of record NZ_CM142174.1, on the reverse strand, counting down.
CCTTAAATAAAGCAGGCAGATATCTGAAAAATACGTTTTTTATGTAGCGGATGAGCTGACTTTGGCCAGTAATGAATTTTGTAGTGACCATCTTCAGGTGCGATCTGAGCAAAATTAGGCGAGTCCCAGTGTCAACGGCATTCTAAAATTGACCCCTTTTACCTTACAAATGGCAAAGTAAAATTGACCCCTTTGATCTCGTATTAAGTTTCAACCTGGGGCTGAATCCCAATTCTTTTTTTACCCTTCAAACGATAACTCTCACCCGATATTTGTACCACATGACAGTGATGTAATAGCCGATCTAACATCGCAGCGGTCAACGTGACATCATCCGCAAATGACTTAGACCATTGGCTAAAGGGTAAGTTACTCGTCAATATCGTACTGCCTTTTTCATAACGCTTGGCAATCACGTTAAAGAACAGATTCGCTTCTTCACGTCCAAATGGTAAATAACCAATTTCATCGATAATCAGTAACTTTGGTCCCAGTACCGCACGCTGCATATAGGTTTTCAATTTACCTTGCTGATAGGCTGTACTCAGTTGCAGCATTAAATCCGCTGCGGTAATGAACTTGATCTTAATGTTGTTCATGATGGCCTTATAGCCTAATGCCATAGATAAGTGCGTTTTTCCTACTCCGCTAGCCCCCAGAAACACCACATTTTCTGCTCTAGCAATAAAGCTCAGATTGAACAGTTCAATCACCTGTGATTTAGGGGCCCCTAGGGCATAATTAAAATCATAGTCTTCCAGGGTTTTGACTTGAGGCAGGCCTGAGAGTTTCATCAGTACCTGCTGACTGCGCTGTTGCCTGGCAGCATATTCATGCGTCAAGATTGCTTCAACAAAGTCGGCATAACTTCCATCCTGACCTAATGTTTGTTGTGCATGATGTGACCATTGTGATGCGATGGCAGGCAGATTGAGCTTTTGGCAAAGCTGCTCTATACGGTCGTATTGCAGATTCATCAGGAAACTCCTAGCAACTGATCATATACCGATAAGGGATGCTGCAAACTCTCGTAGGGCATGATATGCTGTGCTGCTGCAACAGGTACAGTGCCAGAACCTGTATCTGATTGCGGTAATGGCGTAAATTTTTGCTGCTCCTGTTGCAGTCGAACAGCCGGTTTTTCTTGCGTGGTGGCATGAATCCGCTGATTGGCGGTTTCATGCAGCCACCGGCCAATGTGGGCATTGGCGACATCAACATTTAACAGTAAACCCGAAGTCTTCAGGCTTGCTTTCAATGGCACAATAAAGCTTGATTTGAGGTATCCATTAAAGCGTTCAACTTTGCCTTTGGTCTGTGCACGGTAGGGCTTACATACGCGAGGACGAAAGCTGTATTTCTTGGCGCAGTCGAGCAGTTTGGGGTTCCATTTATGCTGCCCCTCCTGATAGGCATCCCGTTCAATCATGATCGTTTTAGCGTTATCAAACAGGATTTCTTGAGGTACTCCTGCAAAGAACTGAAATGCATTTTCTAGACCATCGATCCATGCATCGGTACGTTCATGATCATAAAATTTCACGAAAGTCGCTCTGGAATACCCTAATGTTGCGACAAAGGCTTTCAAAGTCGTGTTGTTGCGTCGAATCGTGGTGAAATCCACCTGCATTTGTTGGCCAGGTTGGGTTTCAAAACGAATGATCGGTTCCGGTTTAGCAACTGGTTTTAATGTTGCGAGATATTCCCTCAAGATCCTGATCTTTCCTGGATATCCCAACCTTAAAATTTCCTGGTAGAGCACAACAGCAGGAATCCATTCAGGATGAGCTGCGTTTACACGTTTGAGTAAATAGGGTTTATATGGATCAAGAATACTTGTTCTAGGTTGTGTACGCCGATACTGAGGTGTTTCCTTCTGCCGTAAATATTTACGTACGGTATTTCGGGACACCCCCAGTTCACGACTAATGGCTTTAATGGATTTACCTTGCTGATGAAGTATTTGGATTGTCACTGCTTGCTCCAAAGTTAACATGTTGAGCAGTCCAAAATGACCGCTATATTAACCAAGGGGGTCAGTTTTTAAATGCCGTTAGGGGGTCATTTTTACACTGCCGCTAACACCAGAAAAAATTCAATAACCAGTCCTGCAGAATCTGCGTTTCTCTACGTGTCACTTTTAATAGGTCGCTAGTAAGCGAAGTCGTATTAAAATGAAAAGTCTGTACCTGTTTCAGCCCGGTCTTTGTTTAACCAAACCAAGTTTTTTGCTGAGTCAATGATGGCAATAGTGCCATGCTGATCATAGAGATGTAATTTGCCTTTTTCAGGATGCAGCATCTCTTTAAAAAAGTTGATGGTATAGGGAGGGTCAGAAGATTGCTGGGAGTGAACTAGCGTTGAAAATATAGGTTCTTCTATTTCTGGTTTAATTTCTGAATTAAGAACATTTTGCTCAAACCAGTGCTTGAGAATTTGTGTGTTTTGCAGGGGTAAAGCGAGCGTGTTATTTATAATCTGGTTCGAATATTGAGCATTTTTAGAGATGCATAAATAAGGACATTTTTGGTTTTTGAGAACACGTTGAATACCCTCTGTTTCAAGAAAGTATTCATACACCAACAGGCAATCGAGATGAGGATCGGAAGCAGTGTTCCATTGCAGGATAAAATGGTCAGGAGTGATGTGTTGTAAAGTCTTTTTTAGTTCATCAGCATCGTGAATACTTAAACCTGCTATTCCAATATGAATATAATGCCTATGCATTTTAAGTCTCGATTAAACTTTATATTTTATTGGGTGAAGCGCATAAGAAATCCCCTTTATCGCATGAAATAAAGGGGAAAACTGTGTATTAGCTGAAGTCTAAACCTTATTCAAAAGATTTAAGCTCATGACGAGCCATAGCCCGGTTTGCTTTAGAGCGATCCAGTACAAGATACAGGAATACATTATTATTCTTTTCGAGTGGGCGAATGAGATGATATTGCTTGCCCAGCGTAATCAGAATATCTTCAATCGAGTCATTCAGGTTTAATGAATTCGCTACACGGCGTTTAGCGCGAACCACTTCTGTATTGCCAGCTGCTGCAAGTTTACGATCGATATTGCCACCACCTTGGGTTGCTAAAGCCAAGCCGCTTTCACCATCAGCTAATGCTACAGCAACGAAACCATCAATGTCTGTAAGTGTATCTAAGGTTACCTTAGCCACAATTATTTCCCTGTTATAAAAATAGTTGATGCGTTATTTGTATTTGATGAAGTTCTAATATTATCTTTTTCATTCAAATTCATTATAAAAATGGGTAAGTAAATTACAATTGAAATAAAAACCATATAAAATTTAATGGTTTACTTTAGATTTTAATTTTTAACTTCTACTTTGTAATTATGTGATGCGTTTATCTTTTTATTTAAGGATATGTGAAACAATTTTGTGATCTATAATCTCAGCTTAATCTAAAAGATGTAATAAAATATTTTAAATGTATTATGGAGCTAATTAGGTGAAAATTTCAGTTAAAAAAATAGATTCACTTCATTCCCTGATAAATCTAAAGAATAAAAAAAGCCAATATCTCATTGGCTTTTAGTAAAACTGAATTTTTGAGGTTGAAGTATTTATGCAAATACGCGTAATACTGCATCAATCAATACCCAAAGAATCGCAAGCGCAACCACTGGCTCAACGATTTTTGCCCAGGTTGGTGTTTCTACAACAGCAACTTCTTCAACATCATGATGCTGGCTATTTTGATGAACCATTTGGCTAAACTCCTTCATTGATGCTTCTAATGATAGCTCTTCTTCATGAATTGGTTTAGAGCCTTTGAGTTCTGTTAGGTTATTTGTTGTCCAAACCCAATCATCTGCCTGGCCAGACAAATGTTCAATTTGTCCTTTTAGCAGCTCTTGGATACTGGTCTGATTATGATTGCCAGTATCATGTAACTGCTTTAATTCAGTCAGCTGAAAATGGAAAATTTCAGACGTGAGCTGTTCCAGCTCGGGTTTTGGTAAAGTTGACTGGTTTTCCACTCGGGTAGTCAGGTGACGGGCGATTTCCAGGATATAAAGTTCATCTGGGTGTTTGATTTCATTATAAATTTTTTGCGGGTTATTGCGCCATTCGCTAATCAGTTTGCCTAAAGTGAGAGCATTGATTTCTGAAATATATTTACGTCTTTCTTCTTTTGTATAGCTTTGTAGAAGCTCAGGCTTTTGAGTTTCTATCTGTTCAACAAAATATTGTACTAAATCAAAAGCCATTCACTTACTCCATTATTTTTAATCTAATAACCTTAGGGTTGGTTTTTTCTTTGCGGGTTCAGGCTGTTCTTCAGTGCTTGATTTTAAAGCATCTTCATCATTTTGTGTATGCTCATATTCATTTGGATCAAAGAATAATCCCTGACCGTTCTCACGTGCATAGATCCCGAGGACTGCTGCCATCGGTACATAGATATCACGTGATACACCGCCAAAACGTGCTGAGAAGGTGATGGCTTCATTATCCATATTCAGCGCATGAATTGCATGCGGCACAATATTCAGGACAATCTGGCCATCTTTAATAAACTGTTCAGGTACCATGGTATTTGGACGTGTAGCATCGACCAGCAGATAAGGCGTCATATTGTTATCGCAAATCCACTCATAGATTGCACGTGCCATATAGGGACGGGTAGGACTTAAGTTGAATTCTTGTTCAGACATGATGTTTCTCTACAGATTTGATTTGCTCTTGGTAGCGGTTTTTTTCCTGCAATGTCATGGATTTTGCAAATGCAGGACGGCTAAAAACTCGTTGGCAATATAAATAAAATGGACGACATTGTTGTCGAGGTAATTCTACTCCCATGCTTTTGAGTCGAATGAAAATGGGAGCCAGCATGCAATCTAAGATGCTGAATTGTTCCGACATAAAATAAGGAAAATGCTGGAACAGGGGAGTTAATGAAATCAGGATATCATGCAACTGTTTTTGAGCTTTCACTTTAGCTACAGCATCCAAGGTATCTGGGTGGCATAACATGATATCGGCCAGTTTGAGCCAGTCATTTTCAAAACGCCAGATATATTGCCGCTGTTCCGCACGTGGCATAGGGGCATCTGCATAGAGCTTGTTCTGGCGGTAACGATCGTCTATATATTCTGAAATGATGCTGGTATTGAACAATTTTAAATCATTTTCAATCAGCATGGGCAGCTGGTTATAAGGATTGAGGCTGGCCAGATCTTCATCATCGCTATCGACCAGAATCAGGTTATATTTAATCTGCTTTTCGGCAAGTACGTAGCGAATCCAATGGGAACGAAAGTCATCGGCATGGCTATATAAGGTGAGTCCTTGAAGTGGCGCGCTTTCGACTGACATAAATCCTGATTAAGTTCTAATGAATAGACTAGGATACTAAAAATCAACCCAAAAAGCACGAAGCATAAAAAGCCAATTGGACTAAGGCAGGGTAGAGTAGAGAAAAAAATGAAAGGAGCAGAACAACATGATCATGAATTTTGGCTTAATCATTCTGTTTATTATTATCGGTGTTGCGAATTATTATCTGACCAAATCCTTCTGGTGCCATGAAGGAGTGTGGGGTAAGGATGTGCATGAACAATGACAATAAAAATAATATTAAGTGGTCATTTTAAAACCATAAAAAAACCCTGGAATAAACCAGGGTTTTTTGTCCGATCCGGTAAACGAATTAACGTTTAGAGAATTGAGGACGTTTACGAGCTTTACGTAAACCAAGTTTCTTACGTTCAACTTCACGAGCATCACGAGTAACGAAACCAGCTTGACGAAGAGCAGGTTTAAGAGTTTCGTCAGAAGCGATCAGTGCACGAGTAATACCGTGACGGATAGCGCCTGCTTGACCACCGATACCACCACCAGCAACAGTGATGTAAAGGTCATATTTCTCAGTCGCTTCAAGAAGCTCTAGAGGTTGACGAACAACCATACGAGCAGTCTCACGACCGAAGTATTGTTCTAAAGAACGGTTGTTGATTACGAGTTTACCAGTACCAGCAGATAGGAAAACACGTGCAGTTGCGGTCTTACGGCGACCTGTACCATAGTTAGTAGCCATGTGCTGTATCCCTTAGATGTCCAAAACTTGTGGCTGTTGAGCAGTATGTGGATGCTCAGTACCAGCGTACACTTTCATTTTTTTGATCATTGCATAACCAAGAGGACCTTTTGGCAACATGCCTTTTACAGCGCGTTGGAAAATTTCTTCTGGTTTGTGAGCAACTAATTTTTCAAAATTAGTTTCACGAATACCACCAGGGAAACCAGTATGGCGATAGTATTTCTTGTCAAGTGATTTGTTACCAGTCACTTGAACTTGCTCAGCATTGATAACAACGATGTAATCACCAGTGTCAACGTGAGGAGTATAAGAAGTTTTATGCTTACCGCGTAAACGACGAGCGATTTCAGTCGCGAGACGACCTAAAGTTTTGCCAGAAGCATCAACAACGTACCAGTCGTGTTGAACTTCAGCTGGCTTAGCGCTGAGAGTTTTCATTAAACCACTACCTATTATAGTTGGTTTGGACTATGGAAGCTGTCCAAACAAAAGGAGACCGAATTCTACCCGAAAGCCGGGAGAACCACAATGAAAATATAAAATTTCAAGCGCTGTATTTTACAACGTCTTTCAATGAATGACCAGTAGGATTTTTAGCCTATAAACACATATGATTAATCATTAAATAATAGAACGGACCTAAGACTAGGGGCACGTCTTTGTGAGAATGGATTCACCTGTTTTTTAATATGTATTTCTTTAGCAAATGGCCTGTCTTCGAGTCTGCCTAGGTTTGCTTTCTAAACTTGAGACAATCCTCCTTGAAAATGCCAAAAGCTAAACATGTCGAGTGTTGAGAGGATTGCCTGAAACTCTTTATAGGGTTTATTGACGTCAGCACGGTTTTATCTTTCTTTAATATAATGAGAAATGTACAGTATTATTTGAATAAACATCATCTAAACCTTTATCTAAAACTTTCCCTGTGAAATTTGTACTAAAATAAGGACAATTGATAATACAGAAGAAAGTCATGCTGCCTTTATATATTACCAGTGGTGAACCTGCCGGAATTGGTCCAGATATCTGCTTGAGTCTGGCGGATCGTATTGATGAGCGTCCATTGGTGGTACTTGCCGATCTGTATATGCTCCGTCAACGGGCGCAGCAGTTAAAACTTCTGGTTGAACTGATTGAATACACAGGGCAAACAACTTCTTCAGAAAAAGGTCAGCTTTATGTTGAGCATGTGCCTTTAAAAGAACCGGTAGTACTAGGTCAGCTAAATAGCCACAATGCCGCTTATGTACTGGAACAGCTGCGTCGTTCAGCCAAATATGCCATGTCAGGCAAAAGTGTCGGAGTGGCTACAGCGCCAGTGCAGAAGTCAGTCATTAATGATGCAGACATCCATTTCAGTGGTCATACCGAGTATTACCAGGAATTTGCTGGTGTACCGCGTGTGGTGATGATGCTAGCGACTAAAACTTTACGTGTTGCTTTAGCAACTACCCATCTGCCACTTCGTGCAGTTGCCGATGCCATTACTCCGGAACGCTTGCATCAGGTGATTGATATCCTGATTCATGACTTAAAATCGAAGTTTAAAATCGAGCATCCGCATATTCTGGTCTGTGGTTTAAATCCACATGCAGGTGAGGGCGGTTATTTGGGTATGGAAGAGATTGAAGTCATCAATCCAGTACTGGAGACTTACCGTACTCAAGGTATCAATATGAGTCTGAGCCTGCCTGCAGATACTTTATTTACCGCTGAAAATTTGAAAGATGCCGATGCTGTTCTGGCGATGTATCACGATCAGGGTTTACCTGTGTTAAAATCTCAGGGCTTTGGTGAAGCCATCAATATTACTTTGGGCTTACCGTTTATCCGAACTTCTGTCGATCACGGCACAGCACTCTCCCTCGCAGGTACAGGCCTTGCGAAAAGCTCAAGCTTACATGTGGCTGTGGACTTGGCGCTGGATTTAGCGCGTCAATGATCTCGTCTTTATTACACGTTGGAAATGTCTATGTATCAGATTAATGCCTTAAACCCAAAAGATGAAGGGCATCACACGCGCAAGCGTTTTGGTCAAAACTTCTTACATGACCAACGTGTCATTGCCAAAATTGTGCGTTCCGTAAATCCGCGTGCAGGCGAAAATATTGTTGAAATTGGCCCGGGTCTGGCAGCTTTGACATCTCCTTTAATTGGTGAATGTGATGCCTTGACCGTACTTGAGCTGGACCGTGACTTGGCCGCTGGTTTGCCGAGTCGTGTGCCACATCCTGAACGTTTAACCATTATTGAAACAGACGCACTGAAATACGATTTCACTAATTTGTTTGAAGAAGGTCGTCCGCTACGTATAGTCGGAAACCTGCCTTATAACATTTCAACACCACTATTGTTCCATCTCCTGGAATTTGGTGACAAAGTGAAAGACATGCACTTCATGCTGCAAAAAGAAGTGGTCGATCGTATTACAGCTTCACCGAACACCAAAGAATATGGTCGTTTGTCAGTGATGATCCAGTATTACTGCAAACCGACTTTTCTGTTTGAAGTGCCGCCAGGTTCTTTTAATCCGCCACCAAAAGTGACATCTGCCGTGTTCCGTTTGGAGCCATATGATGTAAAACCGATCGTGGCAAGAAATGAAAAAGCTTTGGCTCGTCTGGTATCGCATGTATTTACCCAGCGCCGTAAAACGTTGCGTAATAGCCTAAAAGGGATGCTGGTTGAAGATGGTTTTGAAAAGGCAGGTGTGGATCCAATGGCACGTCCGGAGACTCTAACCCTTGCCCAATTTGTGGCTTTATCTGATCAAATGGTAGCTTAAGAATAATGACCCGCACTGTTCGATACAATTATGTGATTGGTGATGTACAAGGCTGTTTTGAAGCCTTGAAGGCACTCCTGAAAGAAATCCGTTTTGATCCTGATCAGGACTTTGTCTGGTTTGCTGGTGATCTGGTGGCTCGAGGGGAAAACTCGCTGGGTGCATTACGCTTCATTAAAAAGCTTGTCGATAATGGCGTGGCGGCAACAGTGCTGGGTAATCATGACCTGACTTTGCTGGCTTATGCACGCGGTATTAAGCCGATTAAAGACAAGGATAATGTCCGTGATGTGATTGATGCGATCGACAGTGATGAGTTAATTGACTGGATCCGTAAACAGCCGATGTGTCTGTTTCCGAATGAACAGACGGTACTGACCCATGCCGGTATTCCCAATATCTGGGATGCAGCCAAGACGGCTGAATTGGCTAAAGAAGTAGAAGCCATTATTGCCCATGATGATTTTGAGGTGGTGGATACTTTCTTAAAGGAAATGTTTGGGAAAGAGCCTACACTCTGGTCAGATGAATTAGAAGGTCATGAGCGTACACGCTGTATCGTGAATTACCTGACCCGGATGCGTTTAACTGATGCAGAAGGGTGTCTGGAATATAGTTTTAAAGATTCACTGGATGATCCGATGCCAGAAGGTTTTAAGCCTTGGTTTGAATTTGAATCGAAAACTGCAGCAACCCATCAAATTGTATTTGGACACTGGGCCGCTTTACAGGGTAAAACCATTTCTGGGCGAATTCAGAATGTCGATGGCGGCTGTGTCTGGGGTAATCAGTTGATGGCTTATCGACTGGAAGACCAGCAAATGTTTGCCGTCGATAATCCGGTATTTTAAAATATTTAAAGCTCAAAAAAGCCACGTTGAACGTGGCTTTTTTATTGTGCTGATGATTAGTCTGCGCGAATCCAGGTCTGGTTGCGGCCCAGAACTGAAACACCCATACTGGCACGTAGCGTTAAACGCTTGCCGGTATTGTTTAGACGAACCTTGGCATCATAAATTTTACCTGCCAATGGATCAATGACACGACCTTTTTCATAATTTTTGGTGCCTTCAACGTGTTTCAGGCCTTTTAGAATAGTCATGCCTAAAATCGGTTGATCGGTATAAGGGGCTGGACATTTATTACATTTTTCGCGTGGTGTATAACCTGGACGTGGCGTGATTTTCGCAATCTTGCCTGAGTAAGTATTATTTGCTTCTTTTTCGATGACAATGATGGCTTTTGCTGCTCCAGTTTTATCATCAATTTGTTGCCAGGTTCCGCTAATATCTTGAGCCCACAGGTTCATCATGAATCCTGTAGTCAATGTGGCAAGGAATATCTTCTTTAACATATCCATCATTCCAAAGAACTTTTCATTATTACCCGCACATGTTAGGAAGATTGCACAAATAGTCAATAAATAATTAAAAACATGGAATTAAATTTATAAAAAAAGCTGCCTGTTTGGCAGCTTTGAGAAAAAGTGTGAACTTATTCCTGACGAATCCAGGTTTGGCTACGACCCAGAGCAGATACACCCACATAACCGCGTAGGGTTAAACGTTTGCCGTTGCTGCTCAGACGAACCTTGGCATCGTAAATTTTACCTGTCAATGGATCAATCACACGACCTTTTTCATAATTCACGCTATCACCGACCTGTTTTAAACCTGTCAGTACGTCCATCCCCAGGATCGGCTGATTGGTATAAGGAGCAGGACATTTATTACAGGTTTTTTGTGGGGTATAACCTGGACGAGGCGTTACTTTGACAATTTTGCCGGCATAAGTACCATTGCTGTCCTGACGGATTTCAATCAGTGCTTTGGGTGAACCAGTCTTATCATCGATTTGTTGCCATGTCCCGGTCAAGTCTTGTGCATAAATGGTCCCAGTCATGAATGTAGCAATGAGCATTAATCCTAATTTAGATTTATTCATTTATATTTATCCTTTTTTCATAGATGAAACAAACTATCCCAAACACAAGCGTGTGGTTTTTTAATTTTGGTTGATTTTAGAGTAATGAGCGTTGCAGATTGCTCGATCAATCTGCTTTAACCCTGTTGATTCCCCATGACAGAAATATGCCGATGTTAATTGCTTTGTGGCTGAATTTTCAGTAAAAACAGAGAAATTCAATAAGATCTTTAACATGGTAATGTCTTGCATTCTATCTCCTTATATTGCCCATCAAAATCCGTTTGATGCTAAGCCTGTTAAGGCAAATGAATCTAATATTTATATGCATGTTTTATATTGTATAAAAAAAGCATCTGTCTAATATTGATACAACTTAATGCATGAAAATGCAAGCTTCTGTGCACTAAGTCATGAATTAATCTTGTTTAATCCAAGTCTGGCTACGTCCTAAGGCTGAAACACCCACATAACCACGTAGGGTTATACGTTTGCCATTAGCACTTAATTTAGCTTTGATGTTATAAATATTGCCAGATAAAGGGTCAATCAGTTTGCCCTGAGAGAAATTATTATTGCCTGCATCCTTTAAGCCGGTGAGTACATCCAGACCAAGAATTGGTTTATTGGTATAAGGTGAAGGGCAGGAAACACAGGTTTCGCGTGGTGTGTAGCCAGGACGAGGCGTGATCTTGATAATTTTGGCGGTATAAACACCATTTGAAGTTTCACGAATTTCCAGAATCGCTTTGGCGGATCCTGTTTTATCGTCAATACTTCTCCAAGTACCTGAAATATCAGAAGCAAAAGCCAGATGACTGAAAAAGGTCAGGGCTAAAACGGATAATAATTGAACCTTTTTCATAGGTCTGTTCCTGAGTGAAAAATTCTTTATTTCCCTATAGTAAGAATAGTTTCATTCAGAAACAAACGTTAAATATTGATTGATGAGTCACATTTTTTGCAGATAAAGTATAAAAGTTGGCAACCAGATCGCAGTAAAAACGGCATTCACTGCCATGCCAAACGCAGCATAACGTCCGGCAACACTGCCACGCTGCCAGGCTTGAGCTGTACCAATCGCATGTGCTGCTAGACCTAGAGCCAGACCTGAAGCACGCTCATCATTGATATGTCGTAAAATAAATGGTGAAAATGCTGCACCAATTACGCCAGACAGAATGACGATCAGAATGGCCAGACTAACAGGTGCCTCCAGTAAGGTCGCAATATTAATTGCAATTGGTGTTGTGACTGCACGGGTGGCAAAGGCCATAATGTCACCAGAAGACATATGTAGCAAATAGGCGAGGCCCATCGGTAAGGCAACCGCACTGATACTGGCAAAAACGAGAATCCCAATAATGGCTTTCAGCGGCAGGTCATCATAACGCATGGCCGCTAGTGGAATCGCCAGTGCAACCGTGACATAACCGAGCAAATGGTTAAACAGTGGATTGACTTCATCCATATAATGCTCATAAGGAATACCGAGCACCAATAAAATCACCAGCACCAAGAACATGCTAAACACAATCACAGGAATTTGCGGAATAACACGATTGCAGGGTTTAGCAAGCAAATAAGCAATTAAGGTAATCGCAAAACCATAAAGAACAGAAAACATGTGCGACTCCTATAACCAGCGTTTTGCCATTTTGGCGTAGATCCAAAGAGGGAGCAGAGTGCTCAGGCATAACACCAGCATAAAGGCCGGAATTTTTTGTCCCATATGCATCAGCATAATCAGCGCGCCTGCACTAATTGGTAAAAAAGCGAAGGCGCTTTCTTTCATTATCTTGTTATTGGTATCCACCAGACGCGCTGGAATTTTGCCAAAATAGCGCCAGGCAAATAAGGTGACTAGCAAGCTGATGAGTCCGACCAGGTTGCCCAGTTCAGGGTGAGCTAGCTGGGTCATTAGCCAGACTGAAGCTTCACGAAATACAATAATTAAGAGGAGAGTGCCGATCCATGCTGGCCAGTCAATATGTTTTATCCAGTTCATTGGTGATGTCATTTAAAAGTTTACTTATCAAGTTTTACTCGATCTTAGGTCGAATTTCAAACTCTTCAAGTGGACGCTGGAATTGAAGTGCTTGAGATCCCAGAATTTCTTCTATCGGTAAATGGGCCTGTTTGATCAGCTGTTCCAGCTTCGGAGGTGCAATCCTTACATTGATATGCAATTGACCTTCATCGTCATAATGTTCGGACTGAATCACATTCAACGCATAAAGTTGATTGCGCAGTTTGCCATAGGCAGGTTTCAATACCAGTTCAAAGTGTTGAATCTGACCCATTAATGCTTCATGCACAGCTTTGCGTAATAGATCCAGACCTTCACCGCTATGTGCTGAAACATAGACCCGTTCAGGCTGACCGGGCTGGCGGTAAATGATTTTGGCATCCTCACCGCTACAGTCAATTTTATTATAAACCCTTAAAACTGGAACGTCAGCGCCAATTTCCTTGAGCACCTTTTCAACGGCTTCAATTTGTTCAAGCATTTCCAGACTGCTGGAATCGATCACATGTAAAAGCAGAGTGGCTTCAACGGTTTCTTCCAAAGTTGCTTTAAAAGATTCAACAAGTGAGTGTGAAAGATTACGTACAAAACCTACCGTATCTGCCAGTACCAGATTGCCGACGCCGTCCCATTGCAGGCGTCTTAAAGTTGGGTCCAGAGTCGCAAATAGTTGGTCAGCTGCATAAACATCGCTATCGGCCAGAATATTGAACAAGGTAGATTTCCCCGCATTGGTATAACCTACTAAAGACACGGTTGGAACAGCCGCTTTTTGGCGTGCAACACGGCCCTGAATACGGGTTTGACGGACTTTTTCTATTTTGGCTTTAAGCTGTCCCATGCGGATACGCAATAAACGGCGATCTGTTTCTAGCAGGGTTTCACCCGGCCCACGCAGACCGATCCCGCCTTTCTGGCTATCCAGATTGGTGCGGCTACGAACTAGTCGTGAAGACAGATGCTGTAACTGTGCCAGTTCAACTTGCAGTTTCCCTTCATAGGTACGGGCACGCTGCGCAAAGATATCGAGGATGAGTTCGGTACGGTCTACTACCCGGCAATGTACCACATTTTCCAGGTTACGTGCTTGAGCAGGTGTCAGCGCATGATCGAAAATAACCAGATTGGCATCCAGTTCTTTGACCCGTTCAGCAATTTCTTCTGCTTTTCCTGAACCCACAAAGAATTTGGCATCCGGTTTTAAGCGTTGAACAAAAAGATGTTCCAGAATTTCGGCATTTGCAGATTGAGCTAACAGATGAAACTCTTCAGCATCAAGGTCATCCAGCATTTGTACACTCACACTGACCAGTATGACGCGTTCTTTTCCCTGATGTTGCTCAAAATATTCCACTCAGGCCAATCTCCAGTTGAAAACTTCATTTTAGTTGAAAATGAACTTTACAGATACTGAAATAGCGGGCTTTGTTTTAGAGTGCCGTGACAAACAGTTGTGTAAGTGTTACGAGCAAAACTGTATATAACAAGGTACCAACCAAGATATAGCTTAATACTTTTAAGGGTCGAATCATCTCAGCTGATTTCACTGTTTCATCTTGCATGATGAGCATCCTTTTTAATCTAATATTTCGATTGATTTATTTTATTTAATTCATTTAATGAATTTAAATTGAAAATATAGATGTACTTGGTCGTTTTTTATTATCAATGCAAGTTGGACATGAACAGTATAAAATGGGTTTAATTCGTGGATATTCCCTGTATCTTGTTTAGGATTTAGTGATCTTTTTATGAACTCGACTGTACAAAATCAATCACCTGAGATACAAGGTTTTGCAAAATTCTTTCTTTATACAAGAAAAACGACTTCTGCATTAGCAGCCATCAGCCAAGGATTTTATCTGGTTTACCGTCATGGTTTATATAAAGACCCGAATAACCCGAACAATACCCGATATGTGCAGTATTTCTGTCGCCAGTTGTGCAAGGTGTTTAATATCGAGGTTCAGGTCCATGGTGTGATTCCACGTGAGCCTGCATTATGGGTGAGCAATCATGTATCCTGGCTGGATATCGCCGTTTTGGGTTCAGGCGCGCGAGTGTTTTTTCTGGCCAAAGCTGAAATTGAAAATTGGCCAATTTTGGGCAAGCTGGCTAAAGGCGGTGGCACCTTATTTATCAAGCGTGGTTCAGGAGATTCGGTCAGAATCCGTGAACAGATTACCGATTTTCTAAAGCAGAATATTCCAGTCCTGTTTTTTCCTGAAGCAACCACATCTGATGGACGCTCAATTAAAAAAATTTATGGTCGTATTCTCGGTGCAGCAATCGAAGCGCAACGTCCGGTACAAATCTGTCTGATCTGTTATGTAAATCAGCAGGGTGAGCTGGATATGGTGGCGCCTTTTATTGGGAATATCAGTTTTGCCAAACATGTACAGAATGTTCTGGAAATGCCTAAAGTAACAGCTCATCTGATGGCCTTGCCGGCAATTGCGACCGAAGGGCATACAGTAGAAAGCCTGACTGCACTAGTGCATGAAAATATGCTGGAGGGTTTGCAAAGGTTGCAAGCCAAAGTATTAAAAAAGCCTCATTAAGAGGCTTTTTTAATAGAAATACTCAGAGATATTCATTACATAAAACCTTCGATTGGGAGTATCGACAGGAATTTTATTGAGGCTTTTTGATACCACTTCATTCCCGGCTCTTTTTTAAAGGTCTTTGTTTCACCTTTGGCATTGCGAATTTTCCAGTTAATGTTCTGGTTGGCATCCAGAACCAACTTATAGGCATACTTGCTTAAGTTTTTGTCCATGGTTTCATGTACCGCACGGGCCAGATTAGGACTATTTAGCAATACGCCAATTTCAGTATTCAAATAAGCCGAACGCGGATCGAAATTAAAAGAGCCGATAAATACCTGTTTCTGATCAATGGCCATCAGTTTAGCATGCAGGCTGGAACGGCTCAGGCCTTTTAAGCTGACCTTCGCTTTTTGTGCCAGCTCTTCAGTATTGGCATTCAGGTTGTCGGCATCTGGCGCGGCCAAAAACTCATAAAGTTTTACATCATTTTCTAGCAGTTCCTGACGATATTTGGCATAAAAGGCATGGACCAGCGGCACGTCATTGGCCTTATAAGAGTTGGTCAGTACTCGGACTTTGACATCTTCTGAAGCCAGTTTTTTGAGACGTTCTGCCCCCTGTTTTTCCGGTACAAAATAGGCTGATACGATATCTACACTTTCTTCCGGTTTTTCCAGATGCTGTAGTAACTGGAAGTTCAAGTGATCCTCAGTTTTAGCCTTTGACTTGATTTTACTTGGTGGGTCTTTAACGACTTCAGCTTCTACCCAATCAAGCTGAATGTTGTGTTCCAGCCATTTATCGAAAGCCTGTGAGCGATTGGCCAGATTCAGGTAGTTCTGGATTGCAGTATCATGACTATATTCTTCCAGCTGCTGTTTCAGGCTCGGGAAGCGTAGCGTGTGATGGCGAGGATTAACAATCTGCCGAACTGGATAGGCATAATCATCATTCCAGTATTCATCAAAAGAATGAATGATTTCATCAGAAGCGGCACCGACTAACATCACATCTACATCAGAAAACTGATAACTGTCACTGACGTTATAATACTGGTTACTCATATTACGGCCGCCAATCAGGGCAATCTGATTATCGGCAATAAAGCTTTTGTTATGCATGCGGCGGTTGATCCGTTTTAGATCCAGCAGCATATCCATGGCACGGTATTTACGGAAACGGTAGGGGTTATACAGTTTGACCTCAATATTCTGGTGCTGATCCAGCGCCAGATAAATACCTTCCATTTTCTTGGCATTGTTGTCGTCCATCAATAAACGGACTTTTACGCCACGGTCTGCTGCCTGAATGAGGGCATGCAAGGCCAATGCACCAATACGGTCATTGTCCCAAATGTAGTATTGGAGGTCCAGACTACGTTCTGCTTTATTAATCAGCTGGATACGTGCAGCGAGTGCTTCAAGCGGATCTGGCAGCACGTGATAACCGGTCAGGCCAATATTCTGCCGACGTAAAGGCTCAACAATCTGGGCCAGACTGGTTTGTGAGGTATCCGTTTCAAATGCCATTCGGCTAGGTTGTTCAGTTTGCGGAGGCAGCGTACTGCAAGCAGGAATGCCGAGTACCAGGCTGCAGCTCAGTAAAATGCCAGCTTTATAGCGGTAAGCTTTTGATAAGCCAGAAGGTTTTGAGTGAGCGGAAGCGTGGGGAGCATTTACCATAAACATCAAAGACTGAAAAATTTGGATTGAGTATAATTGCCAGCTATGAAAAGATAAATATAAAGCCACTAATCAGCTCCTCGACTCGACAAGGCAAATCTATGTGGGATACAAGTTCCGTACTTTTTTATTTTTATCTAGGCATGGCCATTCTTGCCGTTTGGGCAGTGTATCAGGCCTGGTCGAGTCAGTCGCGTACAGAAACCATTCATCCCTTTAAAGCGTTTTGTCACCTGCTGGCTTTCTATCTGACCTATTTGCTGATTCCGCTGGTGTTCTTCAGTATTTATGCAGGATGGATAGGCTACTATTCGATTCATGAGTCTATTTTTATTTTCGTGATTAGTGCCGTACTCAGTTATGCACGTTTTATCGAGCCGCATTTGATTCGGGTTGAAACCACGCCTTATCAAATCAATCCTCAACAGAAACTTAAAAAGCCGGTACGGATTGCCCTGATTGCAGATTTACATATTGGTCTGTTTTCCGGACATGAACGTCAGTTAAGACAGATTGTGCATAAGCTGAATCATCTGAAACCGGACTTGGTGGTGGTTGCAGGGGACTGGACCTATGAACCTGAAAATAAACTGGCACAGGAGCTGGCGGTCTTGAAAGAAATTCATGCGCCGGTATATTCGGTGACAGGGAATCATGATGAACAGTATCCTGGCCCTCCGATTCAGGAACTGCTCCGCTATGCGCTGGAAGTGAATCAGGTTATGGACATTGAAGGGCAGATTGTCGAGTTTGATGAATTTCGTCTGTTAGGCGTAGGAGATCTTTGGGCTGGAAAAACCGATATGCGTGCAATGCCGGATCTGCCTCAAGACAAACCTTGGGTGATTCTGTCGCACAATCCAGATACCGTGGATATGGTGCCGAAATTGCCCACACGGCCACTGATGCTTTCTGGACATACGCATGGCGGGCAGGTCCAGTTACCTTGGCTGACGGATTATGTGATGAAAAAGGTCTCCATTCTGGGCCATAAAAAAGGTCTATACCGGCATGAACATGCAGATGTATTTGTGACTGTGGGAACGGGTATGGTGGGCGTGCCATTTCGTTTTCGCGTACCACCAACCATTGATATTATCGAATTGGTCTAAAAAACTGATTCATTCACTGCTGCTAAAGCAGCAACCAGAGCACAATAATAGTCAGTAAAATCACAGCTGCGGTGATCCAGATTTTCTTTTCAATCTCACGGCCGGGTACACGTTTGCCGACTTGCTGTGCAGCCACCTCAGTATCTTTAGCGATGCTCAGGTTGGGATGATCTGGAACTTCCAAAGGTGTAGTTACCACTGAAATATTTTCATCTGCATCATCTGTAAAGCGTGGGCCAATGTTGCCTTTATTGTTCCGATTCAGCGCCAGATCATGCTCGCGGACAATTTCATCAATGACCTGTATCGCCTGTGATTCATCTAAAGCTGTATGCGTCCGGATATAGCGAATGGCGTCCAGTTTTTTATCATCTTCTAGCAGAATCACAATATCCACCAGCTGTTCTTGAGTAAGTTGCTCAATAAGATCCTGCATCACTCTGCCTCATTCTCTGGCTTTATTTATTTGATTGTTCCCGAAATATCCGCAAAGAAGTAGCAAGTTTTTGTTGTGAAATCATAAAAAAAGCCAGCATGAACTGCTGGCTTTGATTGAGATGGCTTAATTTGTCAAGATCCTTAGATCTGATTGTTTACATCATCATTTTTAGTTTCACGGATCAGCAAGAATGCAAGCAATGACAGGATAGAAGCTGCTGTGAGGTAATAACCTACTGCAGACAAGCCATAAGTTGTTGCCAGTTTTGTTGCAATCAATGGCGCGAAAGATGCACCAAAAATACCTGCCAGGTTAAAGGTCAGGGCAGAACCGGTATAACGTACTGAAGTCGGGAAGATTTCAGACAATACGGTACCAATCGGGCCATAAGTTAGACCCATGATCGCTAGGCCGATACATAAGAAGAAGAACACCACCAGCGTACTGCCTGATTCAAGCATATCGGCAAAGAAGATACCGAAAATAGCAGAGACCACACATACCGCGATTGAAGTTGTCTTACGACCGAATTTTTCTGCAAGAACTGCTGAAAGTGGAATGAACGCAGCAAAGCACAGAGTTGCAACTAACTGCAACTGAAGGAATTCTTCACGTGTATAGCCGAGCTGTTTGGTACCCCATTGCAATGCGAATACAGTAGTCAGGTAGAACACTACGAATGTACAGATCGCTGCGATAGTACCCAATACCAGCATTTTAGAATGCTTTTTGAATACTTCGAAGAAGGGTACATTCACTTCTTTCTGCTTTTTCAACACGTTCTGGAATGCAGGAGTTTCATGCAATTTCAAGCGAATCCATAAACCCATAATCACCAGTAGCGCACTAGAGATAAATGGAATACGCCAGCCCCATTGCATGAACTCTGCTTCAGACATGAATGCGCCAAGCGTCAAGAATGAGCCTGTTGCCAGAATGAAGCCAATTGGTGCACCAAGTTGCGGGAACATACCATACCAGGCACGTTTGCCTTCTGGCGCATTTTCAGTTGCCAGTAGAACCGCACCTGACCATTCACCACCCAAGCCTAAGCCTTGACCTAAACGACAAAGAGCCAGCAATAATGGCGCAGCAATACCGATTTGTGCATAAGTTGGCAATAAACCAATGGCAACGGTAGAAAGGCCCATGGTCAATAAGGCCGCGACCAGTGTCGCTTTACGTCCAATCCGGTCTCCCAGGTGACCAAAGAGTGCAGCACCGATTGGGCGGGCAATAAAGGCAATCGCAAAGGTTGCCAGCGACTGAATAGTCGCAGTCATAGGATCTGTACTTGTAGGGAAGAACAGATAAGGGAAAATAATAACGGCAGCTGTGGCATAAATATAGAAATCGAAGAACTCGATTGTAGTGCCTACTAAACTTGCTGTTAAAACACGAAATTTTGAATTGGTTGCTGTAGTTTCTGTTACAGCGATAGAATCTGAAGACGCCATGAATAACCTTACACTTACTAAAAATAAAAAACTTAGTTTTAAAAGCGTAATCTTTTTAAAAAAAGGCGTAATTTTTTAAAAAAACAACTGCAATCTTCTCGTTTCAACTCGCTCAGGGTCACTGAAATGAAGAAATGAGATGATTAAATCACGTAAAGATAGATAGACAGAAAATGTGATCCTGCGCCTATCAATACAAAAATGTGCCAGATAGCGTGGGTATATCTTACTCTTTTTAAAGCGTAAAACAATGCACCTACAGTGTATGCTAAGCCACCAATGATCAGAAAGGTTAAAGATTGAGCACTTAAGTAATCCTGCATATCGTCCATAACCAGTAGTGCAAGCCATCCCATGACCAGATAAGCAACTAAAGAAAGTTTCTGGAAACGGTTGATGAAAATGAACTTGAATAGTGTTCCAAGTACAGCAATCACCCACAAGGCAATCAGTAAATACTGGGCTTTGGCTGTTGGAATCGCAATCGATAGAAACGGGGTATAGGTACCTGCAATCAGGTAGTAAATTGCCGTATGATCAACTTTTTTGTAAAAATAGCGTCGGTCAGCAGCAGTAGACATATGGTAGAGCATCGAAGCGGAAAACAGCAGAGTCATGCTGAAAGCATAGACCCAAAGGCCAATCCATTGTCCGGTACTCAAATAAGAGCCTTTAATAATCAATAAAATACCGGCAATCAAAGCCAGCGCAGCACCGAGGCCATGACTAATGTAATTAATCCGTTCCTCATTGTGATCATAATCTGGAACTAGGGGAGCATTCTGCATGATTGTCATTCTTGTTTAAATATACACTTGTATAATAATTCAATTTTGCTTTTAAGTTAAGAACAATTAAACTTGATCAGCAATTCATATCAGGTTTTTCTTATGTCGACATCGACTTCTCTCTCGGTTCAGGAACAACAATTCTTGGAGGCTTTTCAGCAAGCCTTTGAAACTGATCATTTTGATCGTCTGATTTTGAGTCAATATAAAGGTGAACTTGAACAATTGGAGAAAATGACCTTTAGAGTCATTTCGCTCAATGAGCAGAAGGTTTTGAGCTGTGTCTATCGATACAAGACTCAGGATGTCACTAAAAATTATCCTTTGAATGAAGCCTTTACTCAAGTAACGGAATTATTGACCTGTTGTAAGCAAGCTAACCTGTTTACTGATCAGGAAGAGTTACAGCTGAAGAAAAACAAGAAAAAGACCATGCTGACACGAAGTAAAGCTATACCTGCCTCCACAAAGGCAAAAGTCGAGCAAGGCCATGACCGGATCAAGCAGCGTTATGTCGATCAGGACAGTGTATTCCTACAGCATTTAGGAATTACCGATCAGCAAGGCCAGATCATTCCGAGCATGGCGCGTAAGTGGAAACAGATTAATAAATTTGTCGAGATTTTCTCAGGCGCACTGGCACAAATCCAGTCACAGGAACGAGGATTACGTATCGTCGATTTCGGTTCAGGTAAGGGATATTTAACCTGTGCACTGTATGACTATATGCAAAAACATGGTCAGACGCCCTATGTCACCGGCGTAGAGCTGAATCCGAAAATGGTCGAATTCTGTCAGAATGTCGCGCAGCAATCCGGTTTTAATCAATTGGATTTCTTCCAGGGTGATGTGCGTACCTATGAACCGGAACGTCTGGATGTGATGATCGCTCTGCATGCCTGTGATGTGGCGACCGATTTTGCGATCCATAGCGGTATACGCCTGAATGCACAAATCATCATGTGTGCTCCATGTTGTCATAAAGAGTTAAGATCGCAATTACAGAGTCCGAAAGTGCTATCGCCAATGTTGCAGTTTGGCATTCACGCTGGGCAGCAAGCCGAAATGCTGACGGATACCATTCGTGCCTTATTGCTGAAGGCTTATGGTTATGAAACCAAGGTCTTTGAATTTGTGGCCCTAGAACACACCAGTAAAAATAAAATGATTCTGGCGACCAAACGTAAGGATTATGAACAGCCCGATCAGGCTGTTCTCGCCCAGATTCAGGCATTGAAAGAGATGTATGGGATTCAAAAACATTCACTGGAATTGTTATTGAATGACCAGTGGGATCAGCAGGGAATTGGTTCTAAATGCTAGATGATAAAAATCTTAAAATCGTGTCAGGCAGCTGGGATGAGTTAGCCCAAGACGCCAGAGTGATACGTGAAGCCGTTTTTATTCAGGAACAGCAAATTGCTCCTGAAGATGAATGGGATGCGGAGGATACAATCTCTACGCATTTTGTGGCTTATTTACAGGATCAAGCCGTGGCGACTGCACGCTTATTAAAGAATCACAGTATTGGTCGCGTAGCTGTATTACAGTCGGCACGTGGTACGGGCATCGGCTACAAGACCATGCGGGCTGTGATTGATCAGGCCAAGGCAGAGCAACGTAAATTCGTAAAGCTTTCTTCACAGGTACATGCGATTGGCTTTTATCAGAACTTGGGTTTTGACGTGCGGGGTGAAGAATATCTGGATTGCGGCATTCCACATATAGATATGTATCTCAGCTTAAAAGACTAAAAAAATAAAAAAGCGAGGAAAACCTCGCTTTTTTAAATTTGATCTTGGAACTGTCTAGTGACCATGAGCCGTATTTTCGTCATGGCTAGCACTGTCCATCTGTGCATGTTCTTCAGCAGACATATTATGCTCTTCCGCGCTCATCTCATGAGTCTGATGAGATGAAGAGGTAGCCTGACGAGCTTCACGGTCAGCCTGTGCTTTGGCTAAAGCTTCTGGAGACATTGCAGGTGCATTCTTAAATGCATGCTGCTGGGTATTTTCTTTCTTTTGCTGGCTTGGCATGTAGTCTGGTTCATTGCTGACCGCAAGCCAGAAAAACAACATAAATAATCCACCTAAAATACAGAAGATAATCAGTGCTTTCCAACCCCAAGGTGATTTTTCAGGTGAACTGTGATCAGTCATATGCATATACCCATCGTGGATGTCTAACTCATGTAACTTTATAACATAAATTGTCTGGAAAGCAGATCAAAATCTGTCATTGATTGAATGCAATAGACTTCGAGAGTTTATCGCGTCGAAATAAAAAAAGAGGAGTCAAGCTCCTCATTTTTAGACCCAGTTTTTAAAAGCGCTGACCTTCAGCAACTTTCTGTTTGAGTAACTGTGGCGCTTTGAAACGTTCGCCATATTTACGTTCTAATATCTCAGCACGATTTAAGGCCTTGGTTAAACCATACTGGTTCAAGAACTGCACTGCACCTCCCGTCCAAGCGGCAAAACCAATTCCAAAGATTGAACCAATATTGGCATCGACCACTGACTCCAGCACACCTTCTTCCAGACAGCGTACGGTATCCAGCGCTTGAACAAACAGGAAGCGGTCTATCATTTCCTGTTCAGAAATATCCACTTCTTTATACCAATGCTCCAAGCCAGACCACAGCTGCTTTTTGCCACCTTCAGGATAATCATAAAAACCTGCACCAGCAGCTTTGCCTTTACGGTTAAACTCATGAATCATGGTTTGAATCACGGCATCTGCATCGGTGCTTGGGCGTTCTTTGCCTTGTGCTGCCAGAGCCTTACGGGTTTCTGCAGCTACATGCTCAGAAAGTGTCAGAGAGACTTCATCTTGAATAGCAAGTGGTCCGACCGGCATACCTGCTTTCAGCGCAGCCATTTCAATACGGGCTGGATGCACCCCTTCGGCGAGCAAACGTAAACCTTCCTGTACAAAGGTTCCAAAGACACGGCTGGTAAAGAAGCCACGGCTGTCATTCACTACAATCGGTAGCTTGCCAATCTGCTGCACAAAGTCAAATGCCTTGGCCAGTGTTTCTGCTGAAGTATTTTTCCCCTTAATAATCTCGACCAGTTGCATCTTGTCGACTGGGCTAAAGAAATGCAGACCGATAAAATTCACCTGATTTTGAGAGGCTTGAGCCAAGTCACTGATGGGTAGAGTCGAGGTATTGGATGCCATTACACCGTTGGATGCTAAATATTGCTCTGCTTCCTGAGTAACTTTGGCTTTGAGTCCCTGATTTTCAAATACTGCTTCAATGATCAGGTCACAGCCTTGAAAATCTGCTGCTTCTGTCGTGGTGTGAATCAGACTTAAAATCTGGTCACGTTTTTCAGCTGTTAAGCGGCCTTGGGCTACTTTTTTATCAAGTAATTTCTGGCTATAGGCTTTGCCTTTTTCAGCAGCTTCGACCGAAATATCTTTTAGTACCACCTGAATGCCTTTGCTGGCAGTGACATAGGCAATACCTGCACCCATCATACCTGCACCCAAAATACCTACTTTAGTGGCTTTCCATGGCGCAAAGTCTTTAGGACGACTGGCACCTGATTTAATGGCATTCATGCCATGCCAGAATGTACCGATCATGTTTTTGGAAATCTGGCCGGTAGCGAGATAGGTGAAATAACGCGACTCAATTCTCAGTGCGGTATCAACATCAACCTGAGCGCCTTCAACCGCAGCGGATAAAATGGCTTCAGGAGCTGGATAGCAGCCCTTGGTTTTATCACGCAGCATCGCAGGAGCAATGGCCAGCATCTGTGCAACGGCAGGCGAAGAAGGAGAGCCTCCCGGAATTTTGTAACCTTTTACATCGAAAGGCTGTTGGGATTGCGGATGTTGTTTAATCCAGGCTATAGATTTATCTAGTAACTCATCCAGTGAGTCGGCTGTGTCATGTACCAGTCCCAAAGACTTGGCTTTTTCTACACCGAACTGTTTGCCTTCCATCAGCAAAGGTAAGGCATTTTGCAGGCCTAGCAGACGAACCATACGGACAATACCACCACCGCCTGGTAGCAAGCCTAAAGTGACTTCAGGTAAACCAAACTTGATTTTGGCATCATTGAGGGCAATACGATGATGGGCACATAAAGCGATTTCCCAACCACCACCGAGTGCGGTGCCATTTAAAGCTGCCACCACAGGAATGCCACGCGTTTCGATATAGCGTAATTTGGCTTTCATGTCTTCAATCATATTGAAGAATTCAGTGGCATGTTCAGGCGTCGCCTGAATCAGCTCATCCAGATCACCGCCAGCAAAGAATGTCTTTTTAGCTGATCGGAAAATAATTCCGGCGATCTGTTCATCTGCCTGTAACTGGGCAGCGACTTCTTCCAGAGCCGTGCGAAAGTCGGCATTCATGGTATTGGCGGACTGGTTTGGAGAATCAAAGGTCAGAATGACAATATGATCTTCAGTTTTTTGATATTGAATTGCGCTCATGCTGATCTCCTTATACCAACTCAATAATGGTTGCGATGCCCATACCACCACCCACACACAGGGTGGCCAGTCCACGTTTCTTACCTTGACGTTCCAGTTCATCCAGTAAAGTGCCTAGAATCATGGCACCGGTCGCACCGAGTGGATGTCCCATGGCAATGGCACCACCATTGACATTGACTTTGGCAGGATCAACCTTCATTTCATTGATAAAGTGCATCACCACAGCAGCGAAAGCTTCATTGACTTCAAACAGATCAATATCATCAATGATGAGTCCGGCTTTGGCTAAAGCCTTACGTGCAGCCGGGGCAGGGCCGGTCAGCATAATGGTTGGATCGGCACCGACTAGCGCCGTTGCCAGTACTTTGGCGCGTGGCTTGAGATTTTGCTGTTGCACTGCCTGTTCGGAGGCAAGTAATACGATTGCTGCACCATCCACAATGCCTGAAGAATTACCCGCATGGTGTACATGGTTTACAGAGCCTACTTCCGGATATTTCTGTAGAGCGATGGCATCAAAGCCTATCTGGCCCATCGTTGCAAAACTTGGCTTTAATGCACTTAAGCCTTCTGCAGTTGTTGTCGGTTTAATAAATTCATCTTTGTTTAGAATCACGACGCCAGCTTTATCTTTCACTGGAATAATGGATTTATCAAAATAACCATTCGCTTGGGCTGCTGCCGCTTTCTTTTGTGATTGCTCGGCGAATTGATCTACATCTGCACGACTATAACCATCAATGGTCGCGATCAGGTCAGCCCCGATGCCTTGTGGAATAAAATCGCAAGCCATATTGGTTTCAGGATCTAAAGCCCACGGGCCGCCATCAGAACCCATCGGAACACGAGACATGGATTCAACGCCACCCGCAACGACCAGATCTTCCCAGCCTGAACGAACTTTTTGTGCTGCCAGATTTACAGCTTCCAGGCCCGAAGCACAGAAACGGTTGATCTGAACGCCAGCCACATCATTGTCCCAGCCTGCGGCAATTGCAGCAGTTTTGGCAATGTCTGCACCCTGATCACCGATTGGAGTCACACAGCCCAGCACAATATCATCCACCTGAGATGTATCCAGGTTATGGCGTTCTTTCAGTTCATTTAAGAGCGTAGTCAGTAAACTAATTGGTTTAACTTCATATAATGATCCGTCTTTTTTCCCCTTTCCGCGTGGCGTGCGAATGGCATCAATAATATAGGCCTCGCTCATACAATATCCTTTTCTTGCTTTACTGAAATTGTTCTAATGCTTCGAGTGTAATGATTAAATCTTGAAGTGCAATGACGAGAACGGACCAGATCATTTGAGCAATTTGGTCAGTCTTGATGGATTAAAAAGCGGGCATAAAAAAGCCCAAGTCTGGAGCTTGGGCTAGGGGCTTGTAGCGCTTAATAAACGATACTTTTCAAGTATACAATTTTATAGCAAGGTTTTTAATGGTAACCGTGTAACTGACGGTATAGGCCTGGTGTTACCCCTGTCCATTTTTTGAAAGCACGGTGGAAAGTACTGGTTTCACTAAAGCCAACCTGTTGTGCAACATCTTCCAGAGTCAGATCTGGGTTAAGTAATAAGTGAATTGCAGCATCACGGCGCAGTGCATCTTTTACGCCCTGATAGCTCTTGCCTTCAGCAGCCAGACGGCGACGCAGGGTTTGCGGAGACAGGTAGAGCATCGATGCGACATCGTTCAAGGTCGGCATTTCTTCACCAATCTGGCTCTTTAATACATCACGGATCCGAGAAGTCAGCGAGTTGGTATTTTTAAATTTGACTAGAAGTTGAGCCGGAGCTGCTTTGAGGAATTCTTCCAGCGTTTCTTCATTCTGGCGAATTGGCAAATCCAGATAATCCGCTGCAAAGGTAATTTCAGTACGCGGCATATCGAACTGCATCACAGGTGCAAAGAACAGCGCATCGTATTCATCTGCATGAGCAGGACGCGGGTAGCTGAAATGTACACGTTCCAGCGGCAGACGACGTTCAATTAACCACGATGCCAGACCATGCCAGATCATCAGCATACTTTCGGTAATAAAGTGTTCCGGATCCATCGAATTTGGAATCAGGGGAACCAGACGCGCTTCGTGCTTGTCACGTTCCAGGGTTACAGACCAGTCATCACCAAAGAGTTTGTAAAATTGTGAAGAAAGCTCGAGTGCATCGCCTAGCGTTTTGGCATGGATGATCAACTGGCACATAATCGCGAAAGTGCCCAGACGACGCGGCTGTTTGTCAAAACCGACATGTTCGTCCTGGGTTACCATCCAGAGCATCTTGATAAAACGGGTATATTGTTCAGGCGAAATACGGGCCTTCGGCTGATGCAGAAGCTCGGCTTCAATCCCAACGTGAGACAATAAAGTATCGACATCCATGCCCAGGCGCTTAACGCCGTATAAGGCTGCATTGACGAAATGGATACTGATCGTATCACGACTCATGTTTAATCCTTCAGTCTCTTTAATGTTCACTAATATTTGACCTAAATGACAAAAAATAAAAAATCAATGGCAATTTACAAGAATGCAATTACCATTTTCTTACATATTAAATTGCCGAAACTATCAAGGTAAATGGCTGAACATGACATTGTTTTTGGGCATTTATGTTCTTATGATGAGGCAAAAAGCAATATAAATAGAGTAATAACTCCAATGTCATATGCATTAAAAGGTTTGAAAATATTAGATTTTTCTACATTATTACCCGGTCCATTTGCCACGTTATATCTTGCAGACATGGGTGCAGAAGTTGTGCATATTGAATCACCCGCACGTCCTGATCTGGTGCGTTTAATGCCACCTTTTGCACATGGACAAGCCACAACGCATAATTATCTGAACCGAAACAAACATTCTGTCGCACTGGATTTAAAGAATCCTCAACATATTAAGCAGATCAAATCCCGAATTGCAGATTATGACATTGTGGTCGAACAATTTCGCCCAGGTGTGATGCAACGGCTTGGCCTGGATTATCCAACACTCAGTGCGCTCAATCCGCGCTTAATCTATTGCTCGATTACTGGTTATGGTCAGACCGGCCCTTATATAGATCGGGCAGGGCATGATATTAACTATTTGGCTTTATCTGGGATTGCCGGGCATAGTGGCCGGCTTGAAAGCGGACCACCGGCAATGGGAATCCAGATTGCTGATGTCGCGGGCGGCTCTATGCATGCGCTGGTTGCCATTCTGGCAGCGGTGATTGAGCGGCAGAGCAGTGGTCAGGGACAATATATTGATATTTCCATGACCGATTGCGCGGCGACATTAAATAATATGGCAGCTTCTGCCAGTCTGGCGGGTAATCAGCATCAGCAGATAGAATCAGGTTACTTAAATGGCGGTACCTTTTATGACTATTATCAGACTCAGGATGATCGCTATCTATCAATAGGCAGTCTGGAGCCTCAATTCATGCAAGGTCTGGCACAATTGCTGGATTTACCGATTATTCTGGAAAAAGGTGCTTCTTTGGCACCTGAAGATCATGCTTTAGTGAAACAGGCGATTCGCGATAAAATCAGTTCCCAACCTCTATCTCACTGGCAAGCCTTATTTTCTCAGGCAGATTTCTGTGTCGAACCTGTACTAAAGCTTGCTGAAGCCCTGCATTCTGAGCTGGCGCAGCAACGTGAATGGGTGGTGCAGGTGCCAGTTAAAGCGGATCAGCGGGAGCAAACCGAAGCTCAACTGGCTTGCCCGATCAAGTTTTCAAGATCAACTATGCGATATCAATTTATTGGTCAGGCTTTAGGCGAAACCGAAGAGTGGTAATTGAGCGACCTTCTCATTTTGGTTTATGAAAAAAAACTGCTAAAGATTTAAAAAATAAATCATTCACATTAAAAATCAGAGGAAGCTGATCTAAAGCTTTATATCATTGAAAGTTTGCTAGGCTTATCAATAAAATCGCTATGAAATATGTATAAAAAGCATTTTATTGATAGATTCAATGTCGTTATCCTTGCCGACGATATAATAGAAACTACTAGCTGTACGCCATGTATTTATATACTGATTTCGATCAGCAACTGATTAATGAACGTGTTGCACAGTTCCGTGACCAGACGGAACGTTATTTAGCGGGCAAATTGACGGAAGATGAATACCGTCCGCTCCGCCTTCAAAATGGTCTTTATGTACAACGTTATGCGCCAATGTTGCGTATTGCGGTACCTTATGGCCTGATGAACTCTAAACAACTTCGTAAAGTGGCTGATCTGGCGAAAGAGTATGATCGTGGCTATGCGCACGTTTCAACCCGTCAGAATATCCAGTTTAACTGGCCTGCACTAGAGAACGTGCCTGATATGCTGGCTGAACTGGCAACCGTGCAAATGCACGCGATCCAGACTTCAGGGAACTGTATCCGTAATACTACCACTGACCAGTATGCAGGTGTCGTGGCAGGTGAAATTGCAGATCCACGTCCAACTTGTGAATTGATCCGTCAATGGTCAACTTTCCACCCGGAATTTGCTTTCTTGCCACGTAAGTTCAAGATTGCGGTATCTGCGCTGGAAGAGATTGACCGTGCAGCAACTTCATTCCACGATATCGGTGTCTATATCGTGAAAAATGAAGCAGGCGAGATCGGCTATAAAATTAAAGTGGGTGGCGGCTTGGGCCGTACGCCAGTAATTGGCAGTTTTATTCGTGACTTCCTGCCACGTGAAGACCTGATTGCTTATCTTGAAGCGGTACTACGTGTGTATAACCTGCACGGCCGCCGCGACAACAAATACAAAGCACGTATCAAGATTCTGGTAAAAGCATTAACGCCAGAAGTTTTTGCTGAAAAAGTTGAAGCCGAATTTGTACATACTGTCAAGACATTAAAGATTGATGCTGAAACACTGGCGAAAATGGATGAAAACTTCACTCCATTTGACTACCAAGATTATGCGGATGAAGACTTCACTGAACTGTTTGCCCAGTATCCGAAGTTCAAGCAATGGTTCAATATCAATACCAATGCACATAAAGTGAAAGGTTATCGTATTGTCACGATTTCACTGAAACGTGCGGGTATTGCACCGGGTGATATGACCACTGAAGAAATGAACCTGATTGCAGACCTTGCAGACAAATACACCTTCGGTGAACTGCGTACAACTCACGAGCAAAATATTGCGCTGGTAGATGTACCACAAAAAGACTTATTTGAATTGTGGCAGACGCTGGATCAGCATAACCTGGCACGTGCGCATATCGGTTTCTTGACTGATATTATTTGCTGCCCAGGCGGTGATTTTTGTTCACTAGCGAATGCGAAATCCATTCCAATTTCTGAAGCGATTTCACGCCGTTTTGATGATCTGGATACTATTTACAACTTGGGTAAACTGGACCTGAACATTTCAGGTTGTATGAATGCCTGTGGTCATCATCACGTGGGTAACATCGGTATCCTGGGTGTAGATAAAAAAGGCGCTGAATTCTATCAGATCACTTTAGGTGGTAATGCGGATCATGATGCCTCTATTGGTGACATTCTTGGGCCATCATTTGCTGCAGAAGTGGTGCCGGATATCGTAGAAGAAATTCTGAATACTTATCTTGACTTGCGTCAGGATGGTGAAGAGTTTATCGATACTTATCGTCGTGTCGGCATTCAACCATTCAAGGAGCGCGCATATGCTTAATACCGCACTACAAGTGCTCTCTAAAGATGGCACAATTGCAGATAACACTTACCAGCTAATTGGTGAAGATGGTGTATTGCCACAGGGTGATGTAGTTCTGACTGTAGAGCAGTTAGACCAGATTGCCAATATTACTGGTAAAAAAGCATTGTACTTAACGGTTGATGCTTCACCTGAAACTAATGAATTTCCGCTTGAGCAACTTGATGCGATTTTTATTGAGTTTGCAGGTTTTAATGATGGCCGTGGTTATTCATTTGCTGCATTGCTTCGCCGTCAAGGTTTCCAGGGTGAGCTGCGTGCGACTGGTGATGTGTTCAAAGATGTCTTGAACTACATGAAGCGTTCTGGTTTCGATACTTTTGTCATTAAAGAAGGTAAAGATATTCAGGAAGCAGCTGCAGGCTTGGGTGATTTCACTAATCCGTACCAAGCTTCAACTGCCGTACCAACACCGAATTATCAAACTGGGGCTTAATTCGCCTTCAACTAAAAAGCCTCCATCTGGAGGCTTTTTTGTATTTAAACCTTAGGTTGCACGTTCTTCAAGTAGGCAATTAATCATCCATTGCACTCCGAATTGATCCGTAAAGGCACTATAAAGTGCACCCCAAAATGTTTTTTCTAAAGGCATTTCGATTTGACCATTCACCGATAAAGCTTCATAGAGTCGTTTGGCTTCATCCTGTTCATTGGCACTTAAAATAATCGCAATATAGTGATTAGTACCCTTACTAAATGCTGGTGTATTTTCAGTACATAGTTTGTCATTGATATCAGAACCCATGAGTTCTGTGTATTCATTAATTGGAAGTGAGATATGTAAAATCAGATTTTTTTCTTCATTTGATAAATCAATTCCTTGCTGCCCAGGCGTATCTCCATAACGGGTTAGACTGGAAAATTCGCCACCAAATACCGAACGATAAAAGGTAAAGGCAGCTTCGCTCTCACCTTGGAAATTAAGGTAATGATTAAGTCGCATGTAGGATTCCTTTTCTTGTTCTGAATCCCTTTAATTTACGCCCTGAATTGAATTTGATTGATAAAGAAGCTTTATGAAAATGTAAGTAAAAGAATTTAATTTATGGACAGATAATAAAAAAATGAAATATTTATAAAATAAAAAGAGGGCTATAAAAGCCCTCTCTACTACTTGATTATAAAAGAATTAGATTAGTTCGATTGCGACCGCAGTTGCTTCACCACCGCCAATACATAGCGCAGCGATACCACGTTTACCGCCTGTACGTTTCAATGCATGAATCAAGGTTAGGATAATACGTGAACCTGTAGAACCAACCGGGTGACCGAGTGCACATGCACCACCGTTAATGTTGACTTTTTCAGGATCAAGCTTGAACTCATCCATTGGGCACATGGTGACCATGGCAAAGGCTTCGTTGATTTCCCAAAGGTCAACTTCCTCAGCTTTCCAACCAGTTTTATCCAGAACTTTCTGAATAGCGCCAACAGGAGCAATCGTGAATTCAGATGGATGCTGGGAGTTTGAAGCATAAGCAATGATTTTAGCCAAAGGTGCTAAACCTTTAGCTGCTGCATTGTCGCTTGAAGTCAGAACAAGGGCAGAGGCACCATCTGAAATTGAGCTGGCATTTGCTGCAGTGATCGTCCCGTCTTTTGCAAAAGCAGGACGTAAAGTTGGAATCTTGTCAATATTGGCATTGAAAGGTTGCTCATCCTTATCAACGACCACATCACCTTTACGGGTGGAAACAGTGACTGGCACGATTTCATCAGCAAAGTAGCCTTCATTGACTGCAGTTTGAGCACGTTTCAGTGAACGGATTGCAAATTCATCCATTTGTTCACGTGTATAACCTTTGCTATTTGCCATATCTTGAGCAAATGAACCCATCAGGCGACCAGTTTCGGCATCTTCCAGGCCATCCAGGAACATATGATCCTTGATTTCACCATGACCCATACGGAAACCGCCACGCGCTTTTGGCAATACGTATGGGGCATTGGTCATGGATTCCATACCACCTGCAACCACATAAGTTGCAGAACCTGCCTTAATCATATCTGCCGCTTGCATGACTGCTTTCATGCCTGAACCACATAATTTGTTGATGGTGACAGCACCGGTAGAATCAGGCAGACCTGCTTTACGCATCGCTTGACGGGCGGGGCCTTGTTTTAAACCTGCCGGGAGTACACAACCCATAATGACTTCTTCAATATCGGTTGGCTGCAAGCCTGAACGAGCAATCGCCTCTTTGATGGTGGCAGCGCCTAGTTCAGGTGCAGTAACGCTAGCCAAGCTGCCTTGAAAGCCGCCCATCGCTGTACGTGCACCATTGACAATTACGATGTCAGTCATTGTTATATCTCCCTATAGGTTTTGATCATTTTTTCTCGAACCTAAGCAGTATATTGAAAAAAGTA
This sequence comes from Acinetobacter sp. TW_SC_4, assembly GCF_054861205.1. Classification (NCBI taxonomy): domain Bacteria; kingdom Pseudomonadati; phylum Pseudomonadota; class Gammaproteobacteria; order Moraxellales; family Moraxellaceae; genus Acinetobacter; species Acinetobacter sp. TW_SC_4. The sequence goes on along the minus strand of NZ_CM142174.1, from coordinate 2,541,694 downwards.
CAGGATTAAAGTCCTAATCTGGATAAATCATAGACTCTAGGGTTTTATTAACAGGAGGCCAGATGTTCGATTCGGATATGCCCCATTTTATTCAAGACAATACGTTGTTGGGATGCAAGGTGAGTAGAACAATAATAAAAGCTGCCATTCGATCCAATAGGTAAAGCCGTCTGGGCTTGATAAGTTACGTTCGGTATACTCAAGGCACCTCGCCAACTCAGGTTACCGTATTTAAGATTAAGTTGTTCAATGTGTAAAATTTGTTCGTCATTGTCGACTTGACGATTACGGTTTTTATCAATAAATACCAGCAAATTTTTATTCCATTGGTTTGCTTGACAGGTTAATGAATCTTGACTGGGACAAATCACAATATTCTGGTGAAACACAGCTGCCTGGCTGCGTGCATAACGATTGGTTGCTGTAATTTTCATCGGAATATTTTTAGCTTCCTGCTTGGATAGATAATCATGAAAGTAAGGCAAGGCAATTGTGACCACAATTGCGATAAGGGCAATACAGATAATTAACTCAACAATAGTGAACGCTCTTGTTATCTTTTTATACATAGAGTTACCTGATTTATATATTATTTTTATTTGAAACATGCTATTAATTGTGCGATTTTTATGCTTAATTGAGCGAGTAAGAAATGCCTTACTCAAAATTCAAAAAGGCGCTTAAAAATAAATTGGCAATGACAATAGGCGATTCACAACAAAAAATTGAGTAAAAAATTACTGAATTACAACGGAAATTGTAAGTAATTTTGTCAATAATTTACTTGATTAGATTAATCAAGCACTTGGAAAAATAATAAAGTGTTTGTATGATGCGCAGTGAATAGCTTAAAAATAACACTGGGGTAAAAAAGCCTATCTCAGAATGGCCTATTAGAAGGCTTGAGCTTGAACAACAATTGTTATCTCTGGAGGATAAATCCATGAAAATGAGTCGTATTGCTTTAGCAATGCTTGTAGCTGCTCCTTTTGCTGCTGCAAACGCAGGCGTAACTGTTACTCCATTAATGTTAGGTTATACTTGGCAAGACACCCAACACAACAATAGCGGTGACGATGGCGAACTAACAACTTCTGGTGAAATGGAAGATGATCTATTTGTTGGTGCTGCAATTGGTGTTGAACTAACTCCATGGTTAGGTTTTGAAGCTGAATATAGCCAGGTTAAAGGCGATATGCGAGATCTACCAGGTGCTGAATACAAAGGTCAGAACATTGCAGGTAATTTCTATGCAACTTCTGATGTGTTCACTGGCAACTATGACAGCAAAATCAAACCATATGCATTGTTAGGTGCTGGTCACTACAAATATGAGTTTGACGGTGCTTCAGAAGCTGCTTTAGGTCGTACTGGTCGTGGTTTTGAAGAAGAAGGTACACTAGGTAATGCTGGTATCGGTGCATTCTGGCACATCAACGATGCTTTAGCGCTACGTACTGAAGCTCGTGGTACTTACCACTTTGACGAAAAATTCTGGAACTATACAGCACTTGCTGGTCTTAATGTAGTTCTAGGTGGCCGCTTGAAACCAGCTGCTGACGTTGTAGAAGTTGCTCCAGTTGAGCCAGTAGCTCCAGTAGCTCCAGCTCCACAAGAGTTGACTGAAGACCTGAACATGGAACTTCGCGTGTTCTTTGATACGAATAAATCAAACATCAAAGACCAATACAAACCAGAAATCGCGAAAGTTGCTGAGAAACTAGTTGAATATCCAAACGCAACTGCTCGTATCGAAGGTCACACAGACAGCACTGGTCCACGTGCATTGAACGAACGTTTATCTCTAGCTCGTGCTAACTCTGTTAAATCTGCACTTGTTAACGAATACAACGTAGATGCATCTCGTTTGTCTACTCAAGGTTTCGCTTGGGATCAACCGATTGCTGACAACAACACTAAAGAAGGTCGTGCTATGAACCGTCGTGTATTCGCGACAATCACTGGTAGCCGTACTGTTCTAGCTGAACAACCAGTTGCTCAATAATTCGTTATTGAACACTGATTAAAAAAAGCGACTCTTTGAGTCGCTTTTTTTATGGCCGTTTTTTGCATACACTTGCTGCTCGAAACTGATTTTGATTTAAAGCATGAGCATAGAACTCCCTGAAGACTTACAAAGTCTGGAAGCTAATAGTGGTATTTATGCGATCTGGATGATTTTTCATCATTATGGAGTGGATCTGCATATTCCTGATCTAGTGCAATTGACACAGCATAATGATGAGATGGGAACTTCAAGTATTGCGCTCGCTGTTGCCCTCAAAACATTGGGACTCGATGTTGAGTTTTTTACAGAAACTGATCCCGATAAACAGCCGCTTGAAATCCAGTTTTATCAAAAAGCACAAGAACTCAAATTGCATGTTCATGAATATCCACTTTCTTATACAGATATTCAAAAATTAGTGGATAAAGGCCGTTTTGTAATTGTATTCTACGACACGCTGGAAGAGGTGGGGAACCATTCATTAATTTATGAAATCAATGAAAAAGAAATCAGTTTCTTTGATAGTTTTAATGCTATGTCTAAAGAAGTTTTCGAACAGCAGCGTCGAGTAGAAGGTATTTGTCAGCAAGTCATTGTGATTGATGACCGTAATTTTGTCATGCGTCATAGCTGATTTCAGAATATAAAAAAGCAGCTACTTGAGCTGCTTTTTTAATAAAGGTGAGATATTAGTCTTTTTCAATATTCATCGGTTGAACATCCATCTCCTGATAAGAAACCAGTTTGGTTTTATATTTCCACTTATAACCCAGCCAAATCACCAAGAATAATAAAATACCGATATAAGTAGAAAGGACAGCCAACCACTCACCCTCTAGGACAGCTTGATAGTTTTGACCTAATACGACAATTGAGCAAAGGACGAAGGCAAACCAAGGCGCGAACGGGAAGAATTTAGCTCTATAGGCCAGGCCTTCAAGTTGATAGCCTTGAGCCAGATAACCTTTACGGAAGCGGTAATGTGAGATCGCAATCCCGAGCCAGACAATGAAGCCACACATACCTGACATATTCAGCAACCAGTTAAACACTTCTTGCTCACCGAAGAATGTGGTCAAGAAACATAGTGCCGCAATCGCTGTGGTCGCATACAGGGCATTCATCGGTACACCGCGTGGATCCAGATGGGCAAACAGCTTAGGCGCACTGCCTTTACGCGCCATATCGAACAGCATACGGGTAGAAGAATACATACCTGAGTTACCCGCAGAAAGAATCGCAGTCAGAATTACTGCATTCATCATACTGGCTGCAAAAGCAAAACCTGCTTTTTCATACAATAAAGTGAATGGAGAAAGGGCAACGTCTTCTGTTGCAGCTGCCTGTAATAGACGTGGATCATTATAAGCAACTAATGTACCGATAATGAAAATACACACGATATAGAACAGCAGGATTCGCCAGAAGATCTGCTTGATTGCGACTGGAATGGTTTTTTGCGGATCTTTAGATTCACCAGCGGCTACACCAACCATCTCGGTTCCCTGGAACGAGAATCCGGCAATCATGGCAACACCAATAAGGGCCGGGAAACCACCGACAAAAGGCGCTTCACCTACGCTCCAGTTTGCAAATGCTGAAGCACCCGGTGTGAGCATGATCTTGGCAATCATCCAGATCCCGATGATGATAAAGGCAATAATCGCCAGTACTTTCACCAATGAGAAGAAGAATTCTGATTCACCAAAACCTTTTACTGTGAGGGCGTTAATCCCAAAGATCACAGCGAGGAAGATCGCACTCCAGTAAAAGCCGGGAATATCAGGGAACCAGAATTTCATAATGAACTGTACGGCAACCAGTTCAAAGGCAACGGTAATCGCCCAGTTGTACCAGTAGTTCCAGCCTAAAGCGAAACCGAAACCACCTTCGACATATTTGGTGCCGTAGGTAAAGAATGCGCCCGAGGTCGGATTATGAGTCGCAAGTTCTCCCAGACTGGTCATCAAGAAATAAATCATTACGCCAATCAACGCATAGGCGAGAAGTGCACCACCCGGGCCTGCGCTGGCAATGGTCGCACCTGAAGCCAGGAATAAACCTGTACCGATAGATCCGCCAATCGCGATCATATTGAGATGACGAGCACCAAGCTTACGCTGCAGCTGCACGCTGTTCTGAGTTTCGCTCATCATGATTCCTTAGCATTTTTTTGAGTGCTGGCGAAGAGCACTTTAAAACCTTGTTGATCAGTTTTGACTGTACATTGGCCAAAACTTTGTTCAATTAAAATTGGATAATTTAAGAAGCGGTTTGCCACAATCCACAATTCACCGCCAGACTTGAGATGACGACGCGAAGTCTTACATAGAGTTTCGCTAGCCGCATAGTTGGTCTGGATTCCCTGATGGAAAGGGGGATTGCTGACAATGGCATGTAAAAAGAGCGGTGCATCTTCAATACCTGACACAGCTTTAATTTCCAGCTGCTGAGGACTGAGCTGATTTTTCTCAAATGTCATTTGAGTAGAAGCCAAGGCAAAGGCATCTACGTCCAGAGCAAAAATACGGTTCTCAGGATTCAGTTTGGCTAAATAAGCACTGATCACACCTGCGCCACAGCCAAAGTCGGCAATCTTGCCTGAAGTCACTTGAGATAAATAGGGTAAGAACACCGCTGTTCCTACATCCAGATGATCCTGACTGAATACACCTGGAAGTGCACAAATCTGCAAATCACCTTTTGGTGTCGCCACTGTATAGGTCTGTGCCCAATCTGCCAACGCTTTTGCTTCGACCGTGTAGTCTAGAGTCAATTGCCACAATTGGCAATGTCGTGCGCTGTCGAGCTTGATGAGTTTACCATAAGCCTGTAGCTGCTTTGCTGCACGCTCTACACCACCTTTCTTTTCACCCACTAGGAAGACACTGCTGCCTTGTTTTAATCGGGCTGCAATATTGTGAATCAGATAATTCAATAATTCTTTTGATTTAGGTACGAAAATAACTGCCTGATCAAATTCTTGATCAGGAAATTCTGCGCCGAAATGAACTTGGGCCTGCTGTGACTGGAAATATTGAAAATCATTATAATTCCATGTCCAAACAAAGGGCTGGATAGATTCACCGCATTCAGCAAGAAGCTCATCGGTCGGTGCATTCACCAGCAATACGCGACCAGACAAATAATCATATTGTCTTAATAAAACTTCGCTTTTAGGATCCATAGATCTCTCTCCAATAGAAAAAACACTGTCCGAGTCCAACTCAGACAGTGTTCTTTGGACATGAAATTACTTTTTTACTTCAGGAAGTACAATATTCAATATGAGGGCTGCAATACCGCCTGTCGCAACACCTGAGCTAAAGATGTTACGGAATAATTCGGGAAGATGTTCCAGAATCTGAGGCACCTGCGCAACCCCTAAGCCAAGTGCAAGCGAAATTGCAATGATCAGCAGGGCACGACGATCCAAGTGAATACCAGACAGGATATTAATCCCAGATGCAGCGACTGCACCAAACATCACCATCACTGCGCCACCAAGCACAGCCTGAGGAACGGCCTGAATCACACCGGCCACTGCTGGAAGTAGACCTAGAATCACAAGGAGTGCTGCGATCCAGATCCCGACATAACGGCTAGCTACACCAGTCAATTGAATCACACCATTATTTTGTGCGAACACTGAACTTGGGAATGTATTGAATAAACCTGCGAGAAGGGAGTTAGCACCATTCACTAACACACCACCTTTAATGCGATTCATCCAGGTTTGACCATCCACTGGCTGATTCGATAATTTTGATGTTGCGGTAATATCACCAATCGCTTCTAATGAAGTCACCAAGTAAATGAATGCCATTGGAATGAATAAGCTCCATGAGAAGCTTAAACCAAAATGCATTGGAGTTGGGATTTGAACCAGAGGTACATCTTTTAAACCGTCAAAGTTGAGATGACCCATAAAGCCGGCAAGGATATAACCCACAACTAGTGCAATCAGAATTGCTGAGCTTTTTACCCAAGTGATGCGTACACGGTTCAGTAAAATAATTAATGCCAGAACGGTACATGACATGATCAGGTTATCTGCATTGGCGAAAGTTTTGTCGCCCATGGCTTGATAACCACCACCCATGCTGATCAGACCTTCTTTAATCAAGGTTAAACCAATCAATAGAACTACAATACCCGTTACTAGTGGAGTAATGAGTTTCTTCACCCACGGTAAAATGCGTGACACGCCCATTTCAATAAATGAACCTGCAATCACTACACCAAAGATCGAAGCCATCACCGCTTCTATCGGTGTGCCTGCAGCGACCATCGCTGAACCGATCCCGATGATCGGGCCAATAAAGTTAAAACTTGTACCCTGAACAATCAGCAAGCCTGCACCAAAGGGACCTACTTTCTTGGATTGTAAGAAAGTCGCAATCCCCGAAATCACCAAAGACATGGATAAGATCATGTTGGTGTCTTCTTTGGAGACCCCCAGCGCCAGACAAATGAGCAGGCCAGGGGTCACAATTGGGACAATAATGGCCAATAAATGCTGGAATGCGGCTAAAAATGCGATAAACGGTTTAGGACGATCTTCAAGGCCGTAGACAAGGTCAAGTTGATCTTTAGAAGGAGGAGATTGATTAAAATCAGACATGTGTCAATGCAAATTAAGGCTGGGTGGCGCTATTCTAATCGAGTTACACGTCATTACAAAAGTAATTGGAAAAAAAATTGACGCTCTCTACAAACAGTCACTGTCAAAAGTTTGTATTTTTCTGTATAATTTGCCCTCAAATTTAAAACGTATCGAATTTACATGTCAGATATTAAAACTCTCCGTAACATTGCCATTATCGCGCACGTCGACCATGGTAAAACCACTCTTGTAGACAAACTTTTGCAACAATCAGGTGCTCTCGGTGATCGCGCGGGTGAGATCGAGCGTGTCATGGATTCGAATGCGTTAGAATCTGAACGTGGTATTACCATTCTTGCAAAAAACACTGCAATCAAGTGGTTAGATAAACGTACAGATACAGAATACCGTATTAACATCGTGGACACCCCGGGACACGCCGACTTCGGTGGTGAAGTTGAACGTGTAATGTCGATGGTTGACTGCGTACTGCTTCTTGTAGATTCACAAGAAGGTCCTATGCCACAAACTCGTTTCGTAACGCAAAAAGCGTTCGCGCGTGGTTTGAAACCAATCGTAATTATCAATAAAGTTGATAAACCAAGTGCGCGTCCAGACTGGGTAATCGATCAAGTATTCGATTTGTTCGACAACCTTGGCGGTACTGACGAACAGTTAGACTTCCCAGTAGTTTATGCTTCTGGTCTTCGTGGTGTTGCTGGTCCTTCTCCAGAAGAACTTGCTGATGACATGACTCCATTGTTCCAAACAATCGTAGACATCGTTGAGCCACCAGCAGTTGACGTTGACGGTTCATTCCAGATGCAAATTTCATCTTTGGACTATAACAGCTTCGTAGGTGTAATCGGTGTTGGTCGCATCCAGCGCGGTTCAGTGAAATTAAACACTCCTGTGACTGTTATCGACAAAGAAGGCAAAACCCGTAACGGCCGTATCTTGAAAATCATGGGTTACCATGGTCTAGAACGTGTTGACATTGAAGAAGCTTCTGCAGGTGATATCGTTTGTGTAACTGGTATCGATGCACTGAACATTTCAGATACAATCTGTGATCCTAAAAATGTTGAAGCGCTTCCAGCACTTTCTGTAGATGAACCGACTGTGTCTATGACTTTCCAGGTGAACAACTCCCCATTCGCTGGTAAAGAAGGTAAATTCGTAACTTCACGTAATATCCGTGAGCGTCTTGACCGAGAATTGATCCACAACGTAGCACTTCGTGTTGAAGATACTGACAGTCCTGACCGTTTCAAAGTATCTGGTCGTGGTGAGCTTCACCTTTCTGTACTGATCGAAAACATGCGTCGTGAAGGCTTCGAGCTTGGTGTATCACGTCCGCAAGTGATCATGAAAGAAATCGACGGTCAAATGCAAGAACCGTATGAAAACGTAACGTTTGACGTTGAAGAACAGCACCAAGGTTCTGTAATGGAACAAATGGGTCACCGTAAAGGCGAAATGACCAATATGGAAGTTGACGGTAAAGGCCGTATCCGTATTGAAGCAACTGTTCCTTCACGTGGCTTGATCGGTTTCCGTTCTGAATTCATGACCATGACTTCTGGTACTGGTATCATGACTTCAAGCTTCTCGCACTACGGTCCTGCTAAACAAGGTACTGTTGCGAAACGTCAAAACGGTGTACTGATTTCTATGGTTCAAGGTACTTGTTTGGGCTATGCACTGTTCACACTTCAAGACCGTGGTCGACTGTTTGCTAAACCACAGTTAGAAGTTTATGAAGGTATGATCGTAGGTATCAACTCACGTTCTGACGACATGGTGGTTAACCCGACTAAAGCGAAACAGTTAACTAACGTACGTGCGTCTGGTACTGATGAAGCATTGACTCTTGTTCCAAACCTTGAATACACGCTAGAACAAGCGCTTGAATTCATTGAAGATGACGAGCTAGTTGAAGTAACACCTAAGTCAATCCGTATCCGTAAGCGTTACCTGACTGAAAACGAACGTAAACGTAACCGTTCTAAATAAGACCGGTCACTCGTACGAAAAAAGCCGCTGAATCAGTTCAGCGGCTTTTTTATTGGGTAGAAATTACATACACTCAATAAATTAGTTTTAAATAGAAATCCCTAACTAATGTATAATCCATCACAAAATTGCATAAAAATACTGGTGACTTTATGAGCATTATTCAAGAATTTAAAGAATTTGCGGTAAAAGGCAATGTCATGGATCTCGCAGTGGGCGTGATCATTGGCGGTGCTTTCGGTAAAATTATCGATTCTATGGTGAAAGACATCATCATGCCTGTCGTGAGTTGGATCTTGGGTGGTGATGTTGATTATTCTAACTGGTTTGTCGTATTAGGTGATAATCCAAATAATGTGACCAATCTGGCTGCGGCACAGGCGGCAGGTCTAAATGTCTTTGCTTATGGTAATTTCCTGACCATTCTCATTAATTTCCTGTTATTGGCATGGGTGGTGTTCTGGTTGGTGAAACTGATGAACAAACTACGCCGTAAACAAGAAGCAGAACCAGAGCCAGAAGCTACTCCGGAAGATATTGCATTATTACGTGAAATCCGTGACGAGCTAAAAAAACGTCCTGAAGCTTAAGCTTTTCGAGTAAATAAAAAACGGCGCTGAGTGCGCCGTTTTTTATTGAATCCCTCCTTGCGAAGCAGTGCTTCTCACCTTTTTCAAAGGGGGACTCCACCCTTTCTTAAATGGAGGTTGGGAGGGATTTATAAAATTAAAAATCCATCCGAAACTTAATTTCCACTAAATGAAAACCAAACTGACTTTTGACTGGGCCATGTAGAACATGTTCTGCAGCAGTAAAAATCAGTTTATCAATCACTGGAACGAGTTGGCCTTTTTTTACTTCACCGAGTTCACCACCACGTTTGGCAGAGTTACAGGTCGAATATTGTTTGGCAATTTTGGAAAAATCTGCACCTGCCAGAATCTTTTTCTTAAGCTGTTCAGCAGTATCTTTATCCTTAACCAGAATATGACGGACAATCGCGGTCTTCATGATTTCTTACCTCGTACAGCAACCATACGCTTAGGTGAAAGCTTGACCTTTTTTAGCGGCTGGCATTCAGGACAATAAACTGATGCACGCTGGCCGAGCTTGATATTTTCTAGTGTCGTTTCGCAGTTCACGCACATTTCTCCTGCACGGCCATAAGCCAGCAGCGTCTGCTGAAAATAACCATTTTCTCCCATGGCATTGGTATAGTCGCGTAAAGTAGAACCGCCTAAGTCAATCGCCTGTTTCAAAATACGCTTAATCTCAACCACCAGTTTTTCAATCTGCTCAAAACTTAATGTAGACGCAGGTTGTGCTGGATGAATGCCCATATTGAATAGACTTTCAGTCGCATAAATATTGCCTACACCAACCACGACATGGTTATCCATGATTGCAACTTTGGTGCCAACGTTTTTATTTTTCAATTTTTCAGATAGATATTCGGCATTAAAAGCCTCACTTAATGGCTCAGGTCCAAGCGTATCGATCAGTTTGCTTTGTGATTGAGCATCTAACCAGAGAATACAGCCGAAACGGCGCGGGTCATGGTAACGCAGCTGGATCTCTTCAAATTGAATAATCAGATGATCATGCTTGCGCAACTCTTCGTTGGCTTCACATAAACGAAAGCTGCCTGACATACCCAGATGCCAGAGCATTGTATCCTGTTCAAATTGCGCCAGAATATATTTGGAACGACGCGTAAGCTGTAGCAGGCGCTGTCCTTGCAGACGCGCGAGATCATCAGGAATTGGCCAACGTAAACTAGGCTGACGCACTTCAACTTTTAGCACTTGCTGATTAAGAAGGGGAAGGAGGCTGGTTTTGGTGGTTTCAACTTCGGGTAATTCAGGCATAACACTTAGCAGCTAATATCATGAGGCTAATATTGGGCGTTTTAAGTCTGAATGCAAGATGCAAGTCCTGTTTGAATAGAAGTTATAAGTAGGGCATTCAAAAATATTTTAACAATTGGTTAAAAAATAAACTTTAATATTGAGATGGTTTTAGATCCAAATAATGAAAACAGGAAATATATTGGTTGATTTTTAGTATTTAACTTACTGAAAAATATAAAATATGTAAATTTATTGTTATATAAAATATCTTTTCTTATAACTTAAAGTTTTACTAATAATAAAAAAAAATGCTGAGTTTTTAAGTGAAAAGTTATGTAACGTTCTGTATCAAGTCATACAGGGCATGCATCAGGCTGCCTTTACTCTCTCCATATGTTTAGGTTTTATATGAAAAAGTTAAGTCTAGCTTTATTGCCATTGATGGCAGCCATGACCTCTGCGCAGGCTGAGTCTGCATTTGATTCTCAAGGGCAGTACCTATTAGGCGACTGGAATGGAAAACGTACTGAACTTGCTCAACAAGGCATCAAGTTTGAAGCAAACTTGCTGACAGATACAGCGTATCTGGCTGATGGCGGACGTAATGAAGGAGCTGATCCTTTAACTTCAGCACAGTTATGGTTAGGTACACAGTTAGACATGGAAAAACTGGCTGGCTGGGATGGCGTAACTGTTCGTGCAGTTGCGACTGCGCGTCAGGGACAAAGTACATCGGTACGTGATTTACAAGGTGATGCAGCTCAATGGGCCAATGTTCAAGGAACATTTGGTCGTGGTAATCAGGACAGCCGTTTAACCGAACTTTCAATTGAAAAGAATTATAAGGAACAAGGCCTGAGTATTAAAGCTGGTCGTCTGGGGCTGGGTATGGACTTTAACGTGATGGCTTGTGATTTTGCCAGTACAGCATTTTGTGCTGCGCAGATGGGCAAATGGCAAGGCAATATCTGGATGAATACCCCAGTCGCACAATGGGGTGCACGTGTAAAACAGCAGTTAAATCGTGAAGTTGCAGTACAAGTCGGTGTTTATGAATTTAATCCAGATAACGGCAATGGTGCTAAAGAAGGTCAGGGCTGGAGTCTGGATACCGACAATGCTGATGGCATGACGATTCCTGCAGAAGTAATCTGGACACCACAATCATTAGTAAATGGTTTGCCTGGCAGCTATCGTGTAGGCGGTATGTATAACACTGCTGATGATGTTGCCAACCAGAAAGATGTTGCGACAGGTGAAGGAGAAAACCGTACCTTTGCAGGCTGGTTAGCCGTAGAACAGCAGTTGACTTCAACGGGTAATGGCCGTCAGGGTTTACACTCATTCGCTAACTTTACTTGGCATGATCGTGATACCAATAAAGTGGATAATTCACAACAATTGGGTCTGAAATATATTGGTCTGATGGATAGCCAGCCGAATGATATTTTGGGTCTGGCAGTGAATCGTGTACATGTAAATGATCGTTTTGCTGAAGGTTCATTAGCTAAAGTAGACTACGATGCGAGTGCCGAATACAATATCGAACTCAACTACAGCTATAACGCAACAAAATGGCTGATGCTACGCCCAAACCTGCAATACGTTATAAATCCGGGGTCTAGCAACCAGGTGGATAATGCATTGGTGTTAGGTTTGACTACACGAGTGATCTTCTAAAAAGAATTTAATCACGTTATAAATAAACAGGCTCATCAGAGCCTGTTTTTTATTTTTTAGTAAAAAGTTCTGAAAAGCCACTTCACAAAAAGAGGGAATACCGCGTGTCACTACTATTTCAGTCGGTTCAGTTTGGATCATTGCAACTTAAAAATAAAATTGTGATTGCCCCGATGTGTCAGTATTCTGCAACCGAGCAAGGTGAAATCACTTACTGGCATGAACAACAATGGGCCAATTATGCCTTATCCGGTGCAGGTCTTTGCATTGTGGAAGCCACCGCTGTACAGCCTGAAGGGCGTATCAGTTATGCCGATTTAGGGCTTTGGAATGATCAGCAAGCCAGTCAGATCAAAACCTTATTGCAAAAGGTCAAGTCAATTTCTCCTATGCCTTTTGCCATACAGCTTGCACATGCAGGCCGTAAAGCTTCTACAGATAAACCTTGGGGTGGCAAAGGGCAGTTCGCCCCAGATCATGCACTCGGTTGGCAAACTGTCTCTGCCAGTGATATTCCTTTCCAGGCTCATGAACATCCACCTAAGTCTTTAAGTGTTGATGAAATCCAGCAAGTGATTCAGGATTTTGCTGCCAGTGCAAAGCGAGCGGTTGAAGCAGGCTTTGAACTGATTGAACTACATGGAGCACATGGTTATTTGCTGCATCAGTTTATGTCACCGTTATCGAATCATCGTCAGGATCAATATGGCGGTTCATTTGAAAACCGTATTCGTCTGACGCTTGAAGTATTTGAAGCAATTAAAGCTGCAGTACCAGAAGATTTTCCAATTGGTGTTCGTATCTCAGCAACGGACTGGATGGATGGCGTAGAAAGTTGGGATGTAGAATCTTCAGTTGAACTATCCAAAGCTCTGGAGAAACTGGGTGCAGTCTATATTCATGTGTCGAGTGCAGGTTTACATGTCGACCAGAAAATTGATGTGCATCCAAATTATCAGGTCCCTTTTGCTGAAGCGATTAAAAAGGACGTAAATATTCCAGTCATTGCAGTGGGTCTGATTACCGATGCACAGCAGGCAGAAGGCATACTGGAGTATAAACAGGCTGATGCGATCGCGATTGCACGTGCCTTGCTTTATGATCCACGCTGGCCTTGGCATGCTGCAGTAACGCTGGATGAAAAAATAGCAATTTCTCCACAATATTTACGTTCTGCACCGCATGGCTTAAATCAGTTGTTTGAATCGTTTTAAGGCCATTTTTTCTTAGAAAGGCTTATAATAACGCATCTCAAACAACAGGACATTTCATATGATTATTGCGGTAATTGTGCCTATATTTTTATTATTGGCACTAGGTTACCTGAGTGTGAAATGTCAAATTCTAAAAAAAGAACAGGTTGAAATGGTAGGGGCCTTTGTCATCAAAGTGGCCTTACCGTTACTGTTCTTCCAGTTTCTAGCCTCTAAAGATCTGCATGAAATCTGGTATTTTGAATACTTTGCGGTCTATACCTCTGTCACTTTATTACTTTATGGTTTCAGCCTTTGGCTGATGCGCCGTCAGTTCAAGAATACCTCTTCGCATAGTGCTGTTCTGTCCTTAGGGGCAGCAATGTCTAATACTGGATTGATCGGTACAGCAGTACTCACTTTATTGGTGGGACAGCATGCAATGACCTATACCTCTCTGGTGGTCATTATTGAAAGCATGATCCTGATTCCGATGGTCTTGATCCTGGCCGCACTCGGTACCCAACATCAAGCCAATCTGGGGAGTCTTGTGAAAAGTACTATTCTGATGCTGTTCAAAAACCCTTTATTTATGGGGGTGATGCTGGGTATGGTCTGTGCGATTTTTGAAATTCGCCTGCCAATTTATCTGGATCAGGTCTTTGCCATGATTGGACAGACTGCCTCACCTTTGGCGCTGTTTGCGATTGGTGGCGGAATCGTGGGCATGAGTCTGAAATATGTGAATCTGCAAAGCTTCTATTTGGTATTTTCCAGCAATATCCTGATGCCGATCTTGATGTATCTGGGCCTGAGTCGATTGACTCATTTAAATCAGGAAATGGTCTATGCGGGTACCTTGATCGCAGCCCTACCTATGCCAACGATTTTTGGTATGTTAGGGCAGGCGTACGGCCTCAATGAGCGGACTCTAACGCCATTATTAATGAGTACCCTTGCAGGTTTTGTGGTTGCCAGTGGACTTATTACTTTGTGGTGGAGTTAACCAAGCTGGCTTATAAATCTATAGCCCATAAAAAAGCTCCAACAGGAGCTTTTTTATTTTGATAAAATTTGATTAACTTTTTTTGGCAGGTGCTTTTTTCTGCTCGGCAATCATTTTATCCACTGCTGCTAGAGATTCTCTGGCCTTAGGAATATTTTCCTGTGCTAGGGCTGCAAAGATCTTTTTAGCTTCAGGTAGGTTTTGCGGAACAATACTACCGTTGGCAAACATATTGCCAATCGCCATAAGGGCAGGGATATAGCCTTTTTTCGCCAGATCCTGAATACTGCTTAACCCTTGCTGGATCGGCTTTTCATTCTTGGTTTTAAAGCCATTACTGATGTCATATAAGGCTTTGGCATGAATGGCCGGCATATTACCCTTGCTAATAAGTGGCTGTAATTTTTTCAAGGCCTGCTGGTCAGAAGCTGTTGTACCTTCAGCAAATAAAAGTATAGCCAGATCTACGGTTGCTTCATCGAAATTGGCTGCCGATGCGCGTTCCAGGTATTGTTTGGCTTTACCCAAATCCTGCTTAAGGCCTAAAGTACCACCAGTATAATTCTTGCCCAGTACATAGTTGGCCACCGGATAACCTTTGCTGGCAGCCTGTTCATATAGTTGGATGGCTTTTTTTTCATCCTTAGCAGTGCCTTGGCCGGTTTGCGTTAAATAGCCTAAGTTATAGATGGCTTGTGCATTTCCCTGACTGGCCAGTTTGCTTAAAGCATCGTAGGCACCCTTGAAATTCTTGGCATTCACCATCTCTTCAATTTTGGCAAATTGAGGATCGACTGAGGCATTTGAAGTGTTTGCGAGGACAAATTGGCTGGACACTACAAGAATTGCAGCAAGTACTAATTTTTTCATTGTTCCGATAACCTTAATTTTTCTAACACCTAATTCCATGGTGCGATTTTTGTCGTTTTCATCTACATCATAAGACGATTTCAGGCTTTGTAAATACTAAATATGTGACTAATTACAAATTATTTGAGAATCATATAGGAGATGAATCAATAAAAGCATGCTCGGGTTAAGGTGTGTTTTATTCAGTCAATCTTTGTCTATTTAATTGTTTAGCCTAATAAAAATAAAAAAGCCAGAATTGAATTCTGGCTTTTGCATCAAGAGAACAGTTAGTTATTGTGGACGTGCCACATCACCACTTAAAGCTTCAGGTAATTCCAGAACTTGTACGTCTAGCTCAGCCAATGCTTCAGGTTTGGCAACAACTAAAGCTTGATAACCTTCATCTGTACCAATGCTATTGACCACTTCGACGTCATTGTGCAGCTTGGTCGCAACAGCAGGTGCTTCGCCTGTACCTTGAATCACATGCAACCAGTGTTTTGGCTTGGCTTTAAACCATAAGCGAGCAATCACTTCCTGACCCAGATAACAACCTTTGTCATAGTGAATGCCTTCACGTTGATGCAGACGCAATTCCTGTGGCTGGAACAGGGTCGCAGTAGCTGCCTGAATCCAGGCCTGACCTGAGGTAATGGCTTGCTGTTGCCAAAGGATAATATCCGTTTCAGTTTCAAAAAAATCAGTCTGGATATCATTGATAACTGGATAAACCGGGCCAACCTGTTCCAGTTTCATTTTTGAAAAAGCGCCAAACTTTTTAATATGGCTGGCCAGTTCTGCTGCCTGATCTTCAGGGCTGACAATTTCAAAACTTTCCGGATTAATTTTTTTCAACCAGATACCGAACTGGATACGTCCTTTCAAGCTACAGATCGCTGTATAGCGGGTCAGGTTTTCAGCCAGAGTTTCGACATTTAAAGTGACTTGACCCTGAAGGAATTTTTGCGCATCTACTCCATTCAGCGTAAATAAGGTAAAAGCAGGAGATGTTGCCATGATCAGCCTCAGTTTGAATACTCAAAATCAATCAAGCTATTGTGCAGCAAGCATTTAATAGAGGCAAACAAAAAAGCCAACAATCGGGATCGTTGGCCTTTTAAAGAGTGGCTATTTAGTGATGATGAGATGAGGTTGGCAGAGGTGAATCACAAGGGAATTTGCCTCCACAGACCCGCACCGTTTCCATCATGCCCTGATCTTCATGATCGAGGATATGACAGTGCTGTACAAAATCGCCTTCAAATTTCTTGTAGTGGCTTCGAAGAATAAATTTATAGTTCGCTTTGATAAACAGGGTATCCTTGAATTGTCCTTTCATACCACGATATTGGACATCATCTTTATCATTATTGTCAGGCGCTAATTCACTCACATCAACTTCTTTGGATTCGCCATTAGGGCCAGTGACAGTTTTTAAGATTTTAACAATCTGGAATGGATTGACATGAATATGGAAAGGATGGCCACCAAAAGCTTCGGTCGTCAGTTCCCATTCATCCGTCTGTCCAATTTGTAACTGACGCACATATTCACGATCCGGGTCTTTGGCATGAGTCCGACCGACTGATCCTTCGCCATCAAATGCATCTCCAAAACTGAGCAAGTCACCATCTTCTTTATGGCGGAAGCCAAATTTAAGACCATTTGCGAAAGCCAGCTCAAATTTACTGTACTGTTTCGGTCTGGAGGCAACCAGCTTGTCAATTGCTGGAGTCATCAATGATGGATGATCAGTAAAGGCAGTAAGATCAAGCTTGGATAACTGAGTCTGAATCTCTTTGCTTAAACCAATTTTTTTTGCACGCTCTTGCAGGAACTGGGCAGGAGTCTGCGCTTTTGTTTTGCTTGCCTGTACATTGACCCATCCCAGTAGTTGAGCATTGAAAGGATGGTTCGGAGCTAGTTGAGGAGTAATTTGACCCGTTGGGATCGGTGCATTCACTTCATCCTCAATATTTAATTTGGAGTCATAAATGCAGTATTTGTTGGTGGTTGGGAAGGTGACCATTGCATCATGACGATAACCAGGCTGGAACACAGACAGTGTTCTGCGCTGTACCTGAGTCATGGTCAAACCATCTTGAGCAATCGTATAAACAGGTAAGCTTTTTAAACTCTCATTAAACTCTTTTGGATCTGCTTCCTGATATGCCAGACAGGCTTTAAGGGTGTCTGCGGCGCTAAATTTACTGGAGTTTGGCAGTTCTTTAATAATCAAACCAATGGTGTCGCGTACACCACCATGAATCATGCGCCAGCGATTAAATGCATTCTGTTCAACTTTAATCTCTCCTAAAACTTTACCATTGATAGACGTATAAAAGTTCTGGCCGGCCCAAGAGCTAGGATTAGCGATATCTGTATAATCTTCCAGTAATCCTAAGCCTTTACCTTCGCAATTGTTAGGAATATCGAATTTTACATCCGGGTCAGGGTTAGAGCATCGATATTGAATTTGCTGGAACAACAGGATTTTTTCATTTGGATAGCTATTTTTTTCTTTCCATAAAATGTCCATATCGCCTGTTTCAGTAACTTTGCCATTTTTTACTTTTGGCGTTCTTGAGCCTTCTACAATTAATGGGCCTGCCATACCGCTCGATACCTGAATAGCCGTTGAGCCATGCAGATGGGCATGATACCAGTAGGTTCCTGCCGGATGATTCGGCTCCATTTTGTACTGATAGTCAAATTTTTCCTGAGGTTTAAATTTCAGGAAAACATTATCGCTGTTGCCTTGAGGGCTTACCCAGAAGCCATGGGTATGCAAGTTAGTAGTATTAAAGCAATGTGGATCGTTCACATTATCCACTTTGTCTGCGCAGGTGGCTTTCTGTTCAGGTGGAAGCTGGTTATTTAGGTTAATTTTCAGGGTTTCACCTTGTTTGACCCGGATTTGTGGACC
Organism: Acinetobacter sp. TW_SC_4; assembly: GCF_054861205.1. Taxonomy (NCBI): domain Bacteria; kingdom Pseudomonadati; phylum Pseudomonadota; class Gammaproteobacteria; order Moraxellales; family Moraxellaceae; genus Acinetobacter; species Acinetobacter sp. TW_SC_4. The sequence goes on along the minus strand of NZ_CM142174.1, from coordinate 2,523,557 downwards.
AACTAAAAGGTCTTCAACAGACTCTCCAGCTTTTTTCTTGTTAAACAAGCTGGCATTAGTGAGATAACCTCTGACGAACAGTTGATCCCAGGTACTATTTCTCGGATTGTAAATCTTTCCGGTTTTATAAGCGACGATCAGTTCATGGGTGCCTTTGGAATTTTTTTGCAATAGTGGCGGATTGCTAATCAATGTATCAGGTGTTGTTGGAGAAGGTTGTGGGTTGTTGGGATTATTGGGAGTGGTTAGTGGGTTAGGGTTATTGGGAGTTGGCGGTTTAGGATTGGAAGGATTTTTACCTCCATTCCAGCTTGCTGCCAGTACAGCGATCACTGCAGCAACGATACCAATAATGGCGAGTTGTATCATTGTAATCACCCTTATGTGCTTTTGTGATAAGTGTTGTTGTGAAGTAATTCGAGGGTAGATTTACAAAGTTGAGATACAGACTGTTATCACCAAATTAGGGGGAGGGCGACAGATGGTAGGCTGAAATGACGTGTATAAAGTATTTTAGAAAGGAATGTACTTCATAAGCCCCTGTTTATGCATAAATGCCTTATAAATATTTAACGTATTTCTAAAATTGTAAGAAAGTCTTAAAAAATATATGGAATTGAGAATGTAACTTATTTCGGGTTATGTCTTAACCTGAAAAAATGATTTTTTCGCCTAAACTCATCGAGCCATATCTGCAATGAAATTTACTATTTCTGGTTAAGAGCTACGCTTAACACTGAAATAGAAAACATAGATTCAGCTTTTTATTAAATGAGCTATTTCTAAAATTGAAAGATTCTAAGCTTTAATTTCATATGAAATTTATCCTTAAACTCATTCCAAGAAATTGATTATTTTTCATACTTTTATCAACATCTCATACTAAAGAATGAGACAGATTTAGGCCTATTTTTCAGAAAAAATGCAATTTAGAGTCAAAATTCTAAAGTATGAGTTATAAATTTCGGTAAAAATACCATTTTTAGTATTTAAGCTTTTGAAAATCATAAGATTTGGGAAATGGACTTTCGACAGCGTACAATGCCTTTATTAAAAAACAAGTCATCAAGATATTTTGATGAATAAAAAGAGTAATGAAAGAGGGCAGGCAAGCTATGAACAATAACTACCGGAAACCGCTGCAAGGTACCCAGCTGGAATATTATGACGTGCGACAAGCCGTAGAAGATATTCAGCCAGGCACATATGCCAAACTTCCTTATACATCTAAAGTGCTGGCCGAGCAGCTGGTACGCCGTTGCGAGCCTACGATTTTAGAACAGTCTTTACGCCAATTGATTGAGCGTAAACAGGAACATGATTTTCCTTGGTATCCGGCGCGTGTAGTGTGTCATGACATCTTAGGGCAAACAGCACTGGTCGATCTTGCCGGTCTGCGTGATGCGATTGCCGATCAGGGCGGTGATCCCTCTAAAGTTAATCCAGTGGTTCCAACCCAGCTGATTGTCGATCACTCATTAGCAGTAGAATACGGCGGCTTTGACCCAGATGCATTTGAGAAAAACCGTGCAGTAGAAGACCGCCGTAATGAAGACCGTTTCCATTTTATTGAATGGACCAAAACTGCGTTTGAAAATGTCGATGTGATTCCTGCTGGTAATGGCATCATGCACCAGATCAATCTGGAAAAAATGTCACCGGTGATTCAGAACCGTGATGGCGTGGCATTCCCAGATACTTGTGTCGGCACAGACTCTCATACCCCACATACCGATGCATTGGGTGTGATTTCTGTTGGTGTGGGTGGTCTGGAAGCTGAAAATGTGATGCTGGGCCGTGCATCGTGGATGCGTCTGCCGGACATTATCGGTGTCGAACTGGTAGGACAACGTCAGCCGGGCATTACCGCAACCGATATCGTACTGGCTTTAACTGAATTCCTGCGTAAGGAACGTGTGGTTGGTGCTTATCTGGAATTCTTCGGTGAAGGCGCAGACAGCATGTCAGTCGGTGACCGTGCCACGATTTCCAATATGACACCGGAATATGGCGCAACTGCGGCCATGTTCTATATCGATCAAAACACCATCGATTATTTGACTCTGACTGGTCGTGAATCTGAACAGGTTAAACTGGTTGAAACCTATGCGAAAGAGATTGGTCTGTGGTCATCAGAAATGACGCAGGCAGAATATCCGCGTGTACTGCGTTTTGACTTGTCTACCGTAACTCGTAACATAGCGGGTCCATCGAATCCGCATGCACGTGTATCAACATCTGACCTGAAAGAAAAAGGCATTGCAGGTGTGGTAGAAAACCGTACTGATGGCTTAATGCCAGATGGTGCAATCATCATCGCGGCGATTACCTCGTGTACCAATACGTCTAACCCGCGTAATACCGTGGCAGCAGGTTTGTTGGCACGTAAGGCCAATGAGCTTGGCCTGGTGCGTAAACCTTGGGTGAAATCTTCTTTTGCTCCGGGTTCTAAAGCGGCTGCATTGTACTTGGAAGAGGCAGGTGTACTGAAGGATCTGGAAAAACTAGGCTTTGGTATCGTGGCGTATGCATGTACCACCTGTAACGGCATGTCGGGTGCGCTTGATCCGAAAATTCAGCAGGAAATTATAGACCGTGACCTGTACGCGACAGCGGTATTGTCTGGTAACCGTAACTTCGATGGCCGTATCCATCCTTATGCGAAGCAAGCCTTCTTGGCATCTCCACCGCTTGTTGTGGCTTATGCGATTGCCGGTACGATCCGCTTTGACATCGAGAAAGATGCCCTAGGCACAGACAAAGATGGCAATCCGATTTACTTGAAAGACATCTGGCCATCGGATGAAGAAATTGATGCTTTGGTGAAAGAGTCCGTGAAGCCAGAACAGTTCAAGAAAGTTTATATTCCGATGTTTGATCTAGGTGAGCGTGAGAAAGCTGCAAGTCCGCTGTATGACTGGCGTCCGCAAAGTACCTATATCCGCCGTCCGCCATATTGGGAAGGAGCTTTGGCTGCACCACGTACCCTTGCGAATATGCGTCCTTTAGCAATCCTTGGCGATAACATCACTACCGATCATTTATCTCCATCAAACGCGATTGTGTTGGATTCAGCAGCGGGTCAATATCTGGCGAAAATGGGTGTGCCTGAGGAAGACTTCAACTCTTATGCAACGCACCGTGGCGATCACCTGACTGCACAGCGTGCAACTCTAGCAAATCCAAAGCTGTATAACGAAATGGTGGTACGTTCTGACGGCACCATCAAACAAGGTTCTAAAGCGCGTGTAGAGCCGGAAGGTGAAGTGATGCGTATGTGGGAAGCGATTGAAACCTACATGAACCGTAAGCAACCGCTCATCATTGTTGCAGGTAAAGATTATGGTCAGGGTTCAAGCCGTGATTGGGCAGCAAAAGGTGTGCGTCTGGCAGGTGTAGAAGCGATTGTGGCTGAAGGTTTTGAGCGTATTCACCGGACAAACTTGGTCGGTATGGGTGTTCTTCCGCTTGAGTTTAAGCCGGGTACAGATCGTAAAACTTTGAAGCTGGATGGTACTGAACTGTATAGCGTAATTGGTAATATTGCGCCTCGTTCGACTTTAATTCTGGTGATTGAGCGTGCGACTGAAGATGGTAAGAAACAGACCATTGAAGTGCCGGTAACTTGCCGTCTGGATACTGAAGAAGAAGTTTCTGTCTATGAAGCGGGTGGAGTATTACAACGTTTTGCACAGGATTTCTTGGAAGGTTCAATTGCTTAAAATTTAAAACTAAAGTTGTTGTAATTGTTCAATAAAAGCCCTACTTTAGAGTGGGGCTTTTTTATAAGTATATACAATGAAAATATTAAAAGATGATCTAGAGTTTTTATCTAAATTAGCAAATGAGTTTTTTGCACAAGAGGATATAGTGTATAAACTTAATAAGTTTTCAGAGAGTAAAATTAGTGGATGGGAAATATGGTTACAAGTAGAGTTTGCGATTTTTTTATTTAGTCATCCTGATGTTTCTGAAATTGAAAGAGAAAAAAGATATGAGTTAGACAAGCGAAGGTCAAAAGATAAATATATTTGCTCAATAGATTTTATGATTCGTCAAAAATACAAACAGTCTTCGATTCCATTGGAAATTAAACAACATGAGAATGCATCCAATTGTATTCGCTATATGCTTAAAGACATTGAAAAATATGAAAAAATAAAAGAATCTAAAGCTAGTACTGGAAGATCCTTATGGTGTTTAGGATTACATCCTACAGTTGAGGAGGATTATTTATCTAAATTAATTAATGAAAATAAATTTAGAGAAATTTATCCAGAATTAGTTTTTTCTAAATCTATTAAAGGAACAAATTTCAGTTTTACTCTTATTTAAGTATAAATATTTATATTTAGAATGAAAAAGTGTGAGGTATGATCGTGCTTTTACAGCTTTTTAAAAAGGTCTAATTGTTTAATATTAAAAGATAAAGATAATTGAATTTGGTTGAAAAAGACCCTACTGTTAAGTAGGGTCTTTTACTGAGAAAATGATGTCTTTATTAAGAGAAATTCAAAGCGAAGCAGTTAGTCCTACAACTAAAGTTTCTGCTTTGCTACGAAAATGTAAAATTTTGGCCTATCGCCTAGGAAATGAAAATTTCAAAAAGTGGGTGGATTCTGAACTAAATGGATATGCAGAAACAGAGATATTGCCTAAATATAGAATTTTGTCTGTGATCTCTCAGGGACATTTTAATGGCTCTTTTGGATCTAGGCTTAGGAATGCTGATATCACATCAGGATGTTTTCCACCTGAATTTAGGAATGATTTAACAACTTCATACTTACTGGACCCTATAGCTGAATTAGAATCTCTAATAGATAAAGATTCTACGAATAAGATACTGCAGCAACCTTGGAGTCCAGATTTTATAGCTAAGTTCGCATATGTTATTTATCAAAATATGGTGTGTATTAAAGCATGGAAGTCGATTTCTTCAACTCAGATAGAAGGAGTTCTTGATATTGTAAAAACAAGAATCTTGAGTTTTGTATTAGAAATCGAAGCTCTGGATCCTGACGCTGGTGAAGCTGCTTTAAATTCCAACCCAATCCCACAAGAACAAGTTAGTCAAATTTTTAATATTAATATTTCTGGCAATGTTCAAAACTTAGCTTCAGGAAATCATCACAGCACTATCCACCAAGAAATTAATAACTCTCAAATTCCTGAAGAGTTTCTAAATTTATTAAGCACGTTGAGAAAATCTGAAATCGAGGAAGAGTTAGTTAGCGATCTAGAACTAAGAATTGAAAAATTAGGAACCTCAATTGGAACACCAGAATATACTTCCCAATATGGTGAGCTAATGAGTTTTCTCTCTAATCATGTCACTATATATACTTTTTTAGCTCCATTTATTCCAATGCTATCAAGCTATTTATCATAGAAAGTGAAAGTGATTAAGCACAGCGACGAAATATTATTAAATCACAAATAAAAATATCGCTTAGCTTTAACGACACTATCATTTACAAAAATGGACAATAGACATTCATCACAATAGAGTTATACTGCTTAGACCATTTTCTAAAACAACGGAGAACAAAGATGGTTACAGCTGGCTCAAAACCGGGAACAGGTTTCTATTTTTGTATTCAATGCGGACATCGCGTCTTCTTAGAAATTGGTACAGACCGACTACCACCGTGTACCAAATGCCTCGGCACCCAATATAACGATAAGGTTGCCTAAGCACACGATATTCAAAACAGAAGATCCTGTTTTAAATAAAAGCCCTATCACCCGATAGGGCTTTTTTGTTAGCGTATAATTTACATCATAAAAATAGCTAAATCTCAAGGATAAGCAGCATAGAAACAATCCTCGGTTTATATATCGGTATCGGCTTGAGAGCAGCCTGTGGTTTCCGTGTTTTTGTGCCTTTACTGGTGATGAGTATTGCTGCATTGATGGGCTGGTTTGAACCGATGACCGGTTTTGAATGGCTGGCCATGCCGGCAGTTTGTCTGGCTTTAGCCATCGCGACCCTCTGTGAAATCGCTGTGTATTATATTCCCTGGGTGGACAATGCCATCGATACGATTGCAACGCCTGCAGCCATGCTCGCCGGAACTCTGACCACGATGGCTGCTAGCAGTGGAGAAATGTCCCAGTTTGCAGCTTGGGCCGCAGCGATTATTGTCGGTGGCGGAACAGCAGGGGCCGTGCAACTGAGCAGTGTTGCAGCACGCGGATTATCAACTGCCACCACGGGCGGTGTTGCGAATCCGGTACTCTCAACCGGAGAGTGGATCGGGGCTATTCTGTTATCCATTCTGTCATTGCTTTTGCCAGTGCTAGCTGCCTTGCTGGTTGTAATGCTAGCCATCATGGCAATTCGCTGGATACGTCTAAAAAAGAAAAACAAGCTAGAAAATTCCGCCTTATAAAAGTCAGATAAATAAATATTTATCACTAATTTTTAATGAAATATTTGCTTAAAGAAAGGTCCTTATCTTGTTTATGAAATTGCTTGATTTTTATTCAATAAAGACATAATTTCTGTATGGTTTTATTTGTGGTTGAACTTTATAAAAACAATATTAGGGGAATTGTAAATGATTAAATTTATTGTAGATGAACAAGAGTCTGCCCAAGGCGTGCACTATATTCATAACGCAACACGAGGCTGTGAAGACCTGCCAGAATTTGATAACCAGATTCTGATTGGATATTTTGCTAATTATGATCTGGCTTATAAACGGGCAAGAATGAACTGGCCGAGGGAGAAAGTAGAGAGCTGTCATAAGTGCTGTACAGAATGAGATTTATAGACATATTGGGCGTCATTTAAAACCTGCTATACAGTGGGTTTTATCATTTATTCTGTTTGAAAATTGATCAATTTGACCCCATATAAAATTATAGATTTATCATGTTTAGGGCTGCTCAATTGCAACATTATCTTGATCTCAATCATGACTCGGGTGTGGCCAATTATGAGATTGGCAATGAGTTTATTCGGGTTCAATTCAAGAAAACTTCGAAAGTGTATACCTATAGTTATAGCAGTGCAGGCTATCAGCATGTGGAAAATATGAAACAGCTGGCCCAGTATGGTGATGGCTTAAATGCCTATATCAATCATCATACCCGTCATCTGTTTGTACGCTAAAAAGTGATCGCTGGAAGTTAAAACTGAAACTTTTAGCTCAAAATATTTAAACCATTTCCCTTTAGATCACAGATACAAATCAGTAGTTCCTGAAGATTTGATCAATCTGTTAACTTAATGATAGATGACTCTACAGGCAGGGAATCATTATGGATTTCGATTTCTGGTGTCGATTTTTACTTTATACATTGGCTTTGAATTACAGCATTTTAATGCTCTGGTTCTTGCTCATTGTCTTTTTACGAGACTGGGTAAAACGATTGCATAGTCGATGGTTTCAGCTTTCAGATTCGACTTTTGATGCCGTTCATTATGGCGGCATGGCCCTCTATAAAATCGGAATATTCCTATTCAATCTGGTTCCGCTGATAGCCATATATTTAATTGGGAAAATTTAGGAGATAAAACTTTCTCAGGTTTCAAGAATAAATAAAATTGATAGTCGCATTAGCATTACACAGAGCAGTTTAAACGCTTAAAATGCTCGAAACAGAATAAATAATATAGAAAAGGAGTTCGGCTAAATGAATCAGTTTAAACCTGCCTTAATTTTAGGTGCATTGATCGGCTTGGGAATGATTATTGCCGGATTCATTCTGGGCAATAGTGCGGTCAAGATTAAACAATATGAGCGGATTGTTTCCGTAAAAGGGCTGTCGGAACGTGAAGTGAAAGCCGATGTCGCAGTCTGGCCCATCCGTTTTAGTGGCGGTAGTCAGGATCTGACAGAACTGTATGACACCATGGAGCTGCAAACCCAACAAATTCAGGCGTTCTTAAAAGGTGAAGGTTTTAAGGCAGAAGAAATTACCACAGGTTCTCCAGTCACTACAGATAAATACGCACAGCAATACGGCGGTGATGCCAATGTCGCGCTACGTTATACCGCGCATCAGACCATTACGGTTTATACCCACAATATTGATGCAGTCCGTGCAGCGCAAACCCGTCTGGTCGCTCTCGGTAAAAAAGGTATTGCTTTTGGTGGTGATGATTCCGGGCAAAGAACGGAATATATTTTTACCAAACTGAATGACATCAAACCGGCGATGATTGAAGAGGCCACACAAAATGCCCGCAGTGTGGCAGAAAAGTTTGCAGCAGATTCTCAAAGCCGTCTCGGGAAAATCAAGACGGCCAATCAAGGTCTGTTTAGCATTGAAGACCGTGACAGCAATACGCCTTATCTAAAGAAAGTTCGTGTGGTTTCTACAGTGGATTATTATCTTGCGGATTAAATGGCTGGAAAACTAAAAATAGCGGTTTGAAAAATTTAGAGCAGAATGAAGTTTTAAATGAAGATAAATTCCAGTAATTCTGCTCTTTCTGCAATAAAAGATCTTTATTTTGAGCTAAAAGATAAAAAATTCTTCTATAAATATATTCTAAGAAAAATATTTTCAAAAACTGGGAAAATTAAAAAATCTTAGGAAATTAATTTTACCGCAGCTTGGCTACTATATATCTCAAGGGTGTGATGGGATCGAAAAGAGTAGCATGCTGTGAGTGGCGCAAAACGCGAGTGCAGTACGAACCCAAAAGGTCTCGATTCGGCTTAGGACGCTATAGACCAAAAGTTTATAGGCTATAAGATCATTTCTTACAAAGAGTGATAGTTGAAGTAAACCATCAAGATGTTTTCCCAACACCCTCAAAATTTTCTCTTCTAATAATAAATCTTCTCCTCCAAACTGCTTAATACTTTCCTTACCCAGTCACTTATCTTCTTCCTCAAATAGCTTTAAATTTATTTGAGATTCAAACAAATACTATTCAAATCACATATCTAATCTATTTTATTTGTAGCCTATTGCTTTCAATTATCCTTTATTTAAATACTATTCTAATGTCACTGGTTGTTTATAAGTATTTGATATAAATAATTTAAAATATAATATGTTTAATATTTGCTCACAAATTATATCCTTGAAAAATAAAACAGAATGCTATGATAATTTTTGCATATAAGAAAGGGGCACGTCTCATGAAAAAATATGAATTAGAAATCAGTTATCCGCATCAGAAAGAAGACGAAGCAGAGCAGCTAGGCAGCTTATCGGCAGAAGAAATTCTCTCTAATTTTAAGTCCATCAATTGGCAACAGTTACGGATTTTACAATTACAGATGCAAGCCGCCATTACCACTTTTACCGTAACAGACTCCGATGCTGAACAGTCGATCCAGATCACGCTGAATGAACTGGCGCCCTCAGGTCAGCTTGAGTTCAGGCTGGAAAGTGATATTGAAGTCGAAGCTCAGCATAAAATTCTGGGACTGTTTAGCCTGAAAAACAAAGACTATGTGTCATTTCGCAGTCTGACTATGTCACAGGTTCAGCAATATCTTATGACATTCTTAAATGAAGATCTCGACAGCCTGAAAACCCAGTATCAGTCAGGTCATTCAGTATCTCCCATCAGTGCAGCGTCCAAAGCTTAGTCGGGCATTGATTCTATAACAGGGCTGGATTGACAGTATTCCCTGACATTGTTATTTTGCGCGTTTTCTCCTGAATGCTTACAGCACATGCCTATTAACGACAACTTTGTCTACGCGCCGCCTCAAGACCCATTGCATATTCTGTATGAAGATGATGATCTAGTCGTCATTGAGAAGCCGGCCGGTTTGTTGTCTGTTCCGGGACGTTTGCCTGAGCATCATGACAGTGCTTATCTACGGGTACTAGAGCGTTATCCGAATGCCAAAATTACCCATCGTCTGGATATGGCGACGTCCGGAATACTGATGTTTGCCAAACATCGCGAAGCCGAAGTGGCGGTCAGTAAAATGTTCCAGGCACGTACAGTCAGCAAGCACTATATTGCGCTGGTACAGGGGGAAATTCAGACCGAGGGCAGTGTCGATGTGCCTTTAATTACTGACTGGGAAAATCGCCCCCGGCAAATGGTACATTTTGAACTGGGTAAAGCTGCCAAAACACTCTATCAACGGCTGGAATATCTGCCTGAGCAAGACATCAGCCGGGTATTACTGACGCCAATTACCGGACGTTCACATCAGCTCAGAGTCCACATGCTGCATATCGGTCATCCGATTACGGGCGATAAAATCTATCATCCGGAACCAACGCGTAGTCATCTTAATCGCATGGCCTTGCATGCCAGTGAACTGACTTTTACTCAACCCTTGAGTGGTCATAAAGTTGAGATTCTTGCACCTGCGCCATTTTAGTGAGACTTAACCATTTAAAAAATGAATATAGATTCTGATAAATATTTGAATTTCAGTAAGCTGCAACAGAAATGTCAGAATTTATTTCAATCATCGGAAAATTATGGAGTTGAATTTAAGCAGTTTTCTAGAAAAATTATGTTCGGAATCATGTCTTATCAAGTAATGATTTTTTGAAATTAAAAAAGTGTATCCGGAAAAATTTCAGAAATCATTTAAGGGGGATTTATCACTTTATCTTTAGTTTAACTGTTTGATCTGTCTATTTTTATTAGGTTTTTCTCAAGATTTTCAGCCTATCCAAAATTCGATCTTATAACTTTTGATATAAAAATAAAAACCACTCTAATCGCTTATCACCAACAGATTCATTTTAAGTAAATTGATAGGCATAAAAATATTAAGGTTTTATAGGTGGAAGATCATTAGATCTCTTTCATAAATCATTTTTTGCTCAGTTCCAAGTTGTAGATTCCAGCGATTAAATTGAATCTCAAACCAAGCCTTTTACCTCTATTTCGATAACGCTCAGCAAGGATTTTGAAGGTTTTCAGGCTGCCAAATACATGCTCTATTCCGATTCTTCTTTTATTGATTTCTTAATTATAGATTTTCAATTTAGGATCCAATTTACAGTGTCTTTTGGCTTTTAAGGGCAACAGGCTATTCGGATACAACACATAAATCCCCTGATAGCCTTTATCTGCAAGGATAAAAGCCCCAAAAGGAATCTGGTTTAAATTGCGTTTGAACAACTCGAAATCATGCACTGCACCGCGACTGGTACATAAACTCAGAATTTGCTGAGTTTTGTAGTGAATCATGGCCTGTACTTTAAAGGTATGGGTCTTTTTCTTGCCGCTATAGCTTTTCTTCTGTTTTTTTAGGCCTTTGGATTGGAATTTCCGTGGCATCCACGATCACAACATTCCAGTCGATGCCTTCGCCCTCGGGTAAATCTTTGGGTAAATTAAACAGATTGGACCGAATCAGGCAGCCTTCAATATGACGGACAATTCTTGAGGCTGTGGGCTCTGAAACCCCGTAACTCGTCGCAACGTGAAATAAGGTTCGGTATTCCCGCCAATAGCTCAGACAGAGCAGAACCTGATCCTCCAAGCTTAGCTTGGGCGGTCTGCCTTTGGCAGAGACATGCTTCTGCAATTGCTCAACCATCAAATAGAAAGTTGACCATGAGATGCCTGTGTATCGCTTGAACTGAGGATCAGAAAGCTTGTTTGAATCGATGTATTTCATCCGCAGATTATGCACGAATGCCAAGAAATCCAGAGGGCAAATATTAACCAAAAAGAAGATCGTTTTTTGATTTATGAAAGAGATCTATTTAAAAGATTAAATATATTAAATATTTATGGTCATTTTTTATCTTTGATTCTCCTCATTAAATTATGCAGAATAACTTTAAAACATCATAAATTTTTAATTTTTTAGTGCCTATATATGGTGCAAGAGGTAAGGGACAGGATGATGCTAAGTGGCGCGCTCTTTGTTCTCGCAAGTGTTTTAATCATTGTATTACTACGGGTATTCAATAGCCTGAAATTATCAAGAAACAATATTCGGTTTCTACAGGAAAATCTGGATCATTCACGCAGTAAATTAGCTAATTATGAAACACAAGTTGATGAATTAAATTATGAAATGACCCAGCTACGGATGCAGTTGGGGAGCGCCAAAACTGAACTGAATAAATATAAAAAATATCAGGATATCTGTAACATTGAACAGTACATTTGTCTGAGCCATCTGCAGTGATTGCTTCCTAACTCCAATTAAAAAAGACAAATCAACCGATAAAATTTTTTAATCTGCAGATTGATATGTAGGTATTTTTAATTAGATGAAAATGCAGCTTTTTTTCTCAATTTATTAAATTTATATTCATAAAATTCAGTTGGTTATTTAGAGAAAGTTAATTTTTTTTCATATTCTGTACTCGATAATTCAAATAAAATAAGTTAAGCTGAATCGAATAATAAAACATCATAATAAGGATATCTCTATGGCACGCGATTATGACAAATTCCCTGACGATGAAAATGGTCATGTTCTGTGGCAAATGTATCAGGATGGTGATGATCTGCAGGACGACCATGAAATTGAATTCTCGATAGCCTTTAATAGTGAAGAACAGGCTGACCGCTGTGCATTGCACTTGCTTAAAGAAGAACAAAAGATAAGCCTATATCAGGATGAGGAGAGCGATACGCTGGAATGGACAATTACTATTCATGTCTATATGCAGCCTACCTATGAAAATATTGTCGATCTGGAACAATGGTTTACCAGAATTGCCGCTGAATTTCAGGGTGAATATGACGGCTGGGGCTGTATGGCCTATGTCTATGATGATGAAGGCGACCCGGAAGAGGGCGAAAGCAAACTGCGTAGCAGCTAATCAAAATTTCCTTATCCAAGCCCGGTTAAGCCGGGTTTTTTATCGCCTGCGGTATTGGTCGGGTCAACTGTAGTTTTTTGTTATACATCCTATAAAATGGATAGATAACAATTATATTTAGGCCGTACAGTATGTTGGGCAGTTATTTAAATACTGAGGCCGACGAGATCGGGATGATCCGTCCGAATAATAAATAAAAATAATCTTTCAGTAAGAACAAGAAAAAAAGGTAGGCTGAAATGAGTTATACCCTAAAAATGCATCGCGTATTCAGTGCGCCACCGGAACGGGTGTACCGGGCCTTTATTCATCCAGATGCTATTGCAAAATGGCTGGCACCGCATGGCTTCACTGCCAGAGTTGAGCATGCCGAAGTCAAACCGGGAGGCAGCTATAAAATCACTTTGACCAATTTTGCTACCGGTACCCAGCATCATTTACATGGAACCTATCATGAAGTTATTCCCAACCAGCTACTGCGCTATACCGATTGCTTTTCTACACCTGAAGTCAAAGGTGAAATTGAAGTCATGCTCATCTTTGAAAAAGTGTCTGTAGGCACCAGCCTGCATATTATTCAGGTAGGTTATCCGGATCTGGTACCGCCATCTGCATGCCACTTAAGCTGGCAAGAGTCATTGCAGCTTTTATCCTGGCTGGTCAATCCACATATTTTGGATGGTTAAGTTCAGTTAATTAAGTTGAGCGGGAGATCCTTTTAAAGCTTGAGCATGAACCTATCCAAAGATGCTATAATTCAGCTTTAATTTTTTGTTTTTTCTTTTATTTTTTTATTTTGTCGAGGTTGCTATGGCTCTACCACAATGCCCAAAATGCCAGTCTGAATATATCTATGAAGATGGTGACTTGTTGATCTGCCCAGAATGTGGATATGAGTGGAAAGAAGGGGAAGCAACTGAGGAAACTGTGGTCATCAAGGATGCGCATGGCAATCTGCTGGCTGATGGCGACACAGTTACGGTGATTAAGGATCTTAAAATTAAAGGGTCTTCTTCAGTGGTTAAAGTCGGGACTAAGGTCAAAAATATTCGTCTATTACCCGATGCAACTGATGGACATGATATTGACTGTAAAATTGATGGCATTGGCGCCATGAAGCTCAAATCTGAATATGTGAAAAAAGCCTAATACGTTCTTATACGAATGAGTGCTTTCGGTCTTCGGGTTTGAAGGTTTATGCTTCTTCCTCAAACTCGAAGATCAATCTCTTCTGATCACTATATCATGCCTGGATCTATGCTTTATGCCTCATCTTCATCTTGAATATTCAGATAATATTCAGCAGCTCGAAACCCAACCTTTAATGTTGGCAATTCATCAGGCCTTATTTAACGCCGGTTATATTAATGAGCCGAATGATTTAAAAAGCCGGGCGATTGTACAGCAAGATTTTCTGATTGGACTAGAGCAGAAGACAGATCAGGCTTATGTGCATGCTAAAGTTTTTCTCCTGACTGGTCGTAGTCTGGACATTTGTCAAGCAATTTCCAAGCTGGTACTTCAGGTCATGCAGCAGCACATTGTCTCGCAGCCAGGGCTAAAGATTCAGCTCTGTGTTGAAATTCTGGAAATGGACAAAGAAACTTACACTAAAGCTATTATTTGAATTTTTTAGATTGAAGTGAGGACTAGAAATGAAGTTTTCCTAGTTCCTCTCTTTATCTTGAATGTATAAGAACTTAATAAAAAATTGAGAAGTATCAAAGCAATTTTGAAATATAAAGAACGATAAATAAAACTAGGACGTGTCCTCATTTGGCTTTGCACCAAATAAATATGCAGGCTATACGGATTATAGATTTATAATTGCGTGCTAGTTTATCAAATCGAGTTGCAATAGCACGGAAATGTTTTAATCTCGCAAAAGCATTTTCAACTAAATGTCTTAATTTATATAGATATTTATCAAATTCCTTATTCGATCTCTTACTGTTTGATCTCAATGGAATAATGGGAATCATATTCTTGTTCTTGGCACATATTCTAATGTGCTCAGCATCATACCCCTTGTCAGCAATGAGATAAGTTGCCTCGCCTACAATATCAATCAGTTGTTTTGCAACTTGACTGTCGTGGACGTCACCCCCAGTGATTTTAAAATCAATCGATAATCCATTCGCGTCGGTTGCAAGATGTATTTTTGTTGTTCGTCCACCGCGTGATTGTCCAATTGCTCTTTCGAAACCATGCCGAGCTCCACTTGCATGTTGATGCACGCGTATGTAGCTTCCATCAATGAATACCCATTCCTGATCCAGAATGCCTTGTAATCTAAAAAAAATTTATCCCATAATCCTTTACTTGCCCAGCGATTAAAGCGATTGTAAGCAGTTTGCCAAGGGCAAAATTCTTGAGGAATATCACGCCATGTCGCACCCGTACGTAGTTTCCATAAGATGGCTTCCATGATATTTCTACTATTTTTTGAACAATAACAACCGTGTAATCGCATAGTATCTTGAATTTGCTGCCAAATATCATCGGTGAGAAGAGTACGTGCCATTGAAAACATATAGAAATGAAAAGAGCTTAAAGGAGGATTTTAAGTATTTAAAACCAATTCTTCAAATGATGACACGCCCTAGAGCATAAAAATTTAAATAATCAGTCAAAATTCACCTGATGATTGTAGTTGATCAGAAAATTTTGCCTATGATTAAAAAATGGTGTAATTTTAGGTATTAGGTCACATTTTTGACCTGATCTATGGGGGATGGGTAAAACCAGAACCCATCCACATAATTAAAAATAATGAAAAACAAGAAAGACTGAAAAATGATGAGATGCTTGAAATCTCGGTTTTCAAGTCTGAATAAAACCTTATAGAGAGGTATTCAATGAAAATAATAGGGGAAGAATGTCTGGCTCAGGAAGTCAGGACATTTTTACAAAAATGGGATCAAGCTATTTGTTCACTTGAATTCAGCGAAATTCGTCAACTTTGCCGACCAGATGTCTGTCTGATTGATATTAGCTCCGAGCTGAAAGGGATTGAGGCTTATCAGGCTGCATGGCAACAGTACCGCCCATATATGCGCAACAATGGTATGCGCGTTGAACGGCAGGAGGTCACCATTCAGGTCAATAATGACATGGCTTTCGTATATGGGTATGTCCGGATTGCCTATGCGGCGATGGAACGATATTTTCCTTTACAATGGTGCCGCTTCAGCATGGTCTTGAGCAAACAGCAAGATCATTGGCAATTGCATTATCAACATATTTCTGTTCCTGTTCAGGAGAAAACTGAAAAACTGCGTCCTGTGAAACTGGCAGGTTAAGGCGCAAGTTTTAAATTTCATTGTAACAAGATCATCATGTCTATTTGTCCATTCTTGAAAAAAATCACCATAAAAAGCCTGAATCGTTCAGGCTTTTTTATTTAGGGAAGATTAGAAACGTTTTGGAATCCGCTGACCATCCGGTACCGGAATTTCCGCATTCTTTAATACACCAAATAACCAGGTTTCTGCATGTTGTACGGCTGTTTTTAACTGGTCACCCAAGGCTAGACGTCCGGCGATAAAACTTGCTAATGAACAGCCTGAGCCGTGATATTCACCCTCCAGACGCGGGCAACGGGTTTCGTTGATCAATTCACCCTGAATATATAGACGGTTCTGGATATAGTCGGGAGTATCTTCATGGCCGCCTTTAACCAGAATCGCGTGAGCACCCATTTCAAACAGTTTCTGCGTGGCTTGATCTAAATCCTGTTCACCTGTTAGGGCACGCAACTCAACTGTATTCGGAGTTAAAATCGTGGCTAGTGGAATCAGTTGTTTAAACGCTTTGACCAGTGTGGCCTGATTGCCGAGTGAGCCACCACTGTTGGCTACCAGCACCGGATCCAGTACATACTGATAATCTGCATGCGCTGTTAGAAATTCTGCCAGCGCCTCAATATTTTCAGTAGTACCCAGCATGCCTGATTTAACACAGCGGATCGGTAGATCCTTTACCACGGCATTGGCCTGAGCCAGCAGTAATTCCTTTGAAGTTGCTTCAAAACCAAAGACTTGTTGCGAGTTCTGGATGGTCAGGGCTGTACAGGCAATTGCAGCATGAGCACCACTTTGACCGATGGCTTCAATATCTGCTTGAAGGCCTGCTCCACCTGAAGGATCTAAACCTGAAAAGCAAAGTACGGTAGGTCGCAAAATGATGTCCTTCATTCACTAAAATTGCCTTAGTATAGGCAAATTTATTCAAACTCTCGATATTAATTTATATCACTTGCAAGAACTGTCTGTCAGGCAAAATTTCGTATGTTTATCTGATCAAAATATAGAGTTGATTACCCTGAAAACGGGCGTTATTGGCTTATTTTTATGGCCTAATAATTGCTTTAGGGTAGAGAAATCTGGCTATACTCACGATATGAATTGATGTCGGCTGCAAACATAGGGGACAAGGTGTGATTGAGAATATTTTAATTGACTTGGATGGTACATTAACTGACCCAAAAGTGGGGATTACGACTTCTGCCCGCTACGGTCTGGAAAAGGTGGGTCATCCGATCAGTGAAGACACGAATATTGACTGGATTATCGGGCCTCCTCTAAAAGCTTCGCTAGCCAAAATTCTGAATATAGATGCGGATGATACTCTGGCTGAACAGGCACTAATGGCATACCGCGAGCGTTTCGCAGTGACTGGTCTATATGAGAATCACGTCTTTGAAGGCGTAGCTGAAACTCTGGCGGAACTTAAACGCCGTGGTTATCGCCTGTTTCTCGCAACAGCAAAACCAACCGTTTATGCCAAACAGATTCTGGAACATTTTAATCTGGCCCAGTATTTTACTGAGATTTATGGCAGTGAGCTGAATGGTGATCGGACCAATAAAGGGGAACTGATTCAGTATATTCTGGAACAACAAGGCATGCAGGCTGATCAATGCATTATGGTGGGGGACCGTGAGCATGATATTTTTGGTGCCCGCCATAACGGGATTGAGTCGATTGCAGTCAAATACGGCTATGGTTCAGAAATTGAATTACAGCAGGCACAGCCTAAGTATATGATTGAGAACTTTAGTCATTTATTAAACTATTTAAAATAATTTTTTATTTTCATTAAAATAAAATGCTTCTATGTTTAGGAGCATTTTTTATATTCATTATTAACAATAATTTTTAACTTTATCTTTTGAATAGAAATCTATTTTATTGCGTTAACTTGATTAATTATTTGTATACTTTTGTTCTAATATTTTTTAGGCTTACATAAATATAATAATGTATTTTATGTGGTGAATGTCATAGTTTAATTATAATTCACAAAAACATATTTTCCATATTTTAATATCTATTTATTTAAATCTATATAAAATATTAAAATTCAACATCTTAATTTTATAATAAGTTTTTAATTTATTCATTTCACTATGTTTTCAATATTTGGTAACAAGTTAAAGATAACATTTTTCAGATTCTCATCCCTTGATTTTGATGATATGTATTTCACGTTTAATTAAGCAATAAATAGATTATAAAAAAGGATGGGAATAATATGGCGAATATACAGATATTGTCTGCAGAGAATGGAGAATTAATTCAGTATATTAATACTAATATTGTGAATTTAACCGAAAAATCAGTGATTAAGGTAAATGCCACGATTGATGAAGTGGCAAAAATTAAGCGTCAAGGTAATTCGGCTGTTATCCATTTTAAAAATGGTGAAACTATTACGATCGAAAATTATTTTGATTATGCAGTGAATGATAATCGAATCGTTTTTGAGCATGAAGGCCAATTGTACTGGGCGGAATTTACTGATGAAAATGGGGTAATGCTCGATACGATTCAATATCACTCGCTTACAGGAGATCTGGCTGAGAGTGGAACCGTAGCTGCGGGTGTTTTACCTTGGCTGGGTGGAGCACTGGCTCTAGGAGCTATTGCGGCAGCGGCAGGTGGAGGCTCATCCTCAGGAAGTAGTTCGGATAATCGGGATATGAGTCCGCCGAAGTTAACCGGCGTCATTGTGAATGAAGAAGGCCAGCTTGAACTGAGTTTCGATGAAAATATAAATGGTTCAAATCCACGCGCTGAAGATTTCACAGTAGTTGTGGATGGAGAAGAAATTCCCGTCACCGATATTATTGTACAAGATGATAAGATTATCCTGATTACGGAACCAGAGATCCGGGACGGACAAGAAGTTACGGTTGAATATCAGGATAGTACACCTGATGATAATCAGGGAATTAAGGATTCAGAAGGGAATGTATTAGAAGATCTGGATTCAGATGATGTAAGGGAGTGCAGAATCCGGATATTAGTGGGCCCGTACTTTTAGCTGCCGAAGTTAATGCCAATGGCAATATCGAACTTAGTTTTAACGAAACTCTAGATGCAGACAATTTACCACCTTTAGATAGTCTAGTCGTTACAATCGGTACAGCTCCAGATCAGACTACAGTCGATGTGATCAATATTGCTGCCGATGGAAATATCCTCACGATGATTACCAATCCAGTGATTACAGCTGGGCAGAGCGTTAGTGTTGAATATACTGATCCACCCCCTGGAAATGATGACAATGCAATTCAGGACTTGGCAGGGAATGATGCCGCAAGCTTTACTACAGCGGATCTACCCAATGGAGTTGTAAATAATTCAGAACGTTTACTGAATCTTACCGATGATAATGTGTCCGCAATTTTGGAAGGATCACAAGATGCGACTGTAGTGGCAACATATAGTGATAGTAGTGGTATCGACGTGCTCAATGGCACTTCGGAAGTTGCCGTAGTCGGTTTTACGATTGAGGAAAATACTTCTAGTGTAGTGATCGCTGTACAGCAAGAAAATCTGGTTGGCTTGGCTAATGCCTTTACTTTCGTAGTACGTAATACAACCACTGTCGAAGAATTTGAGGTCGCTTCAGCAAATACCAGTCAAGGCGGCTTGATTGCTGGTGCATTGGGACTGGAGCTACTGGGTGGAGTGGCAGATGCTCAAGGATTGAAGCTAGATATTAATGACTTGTCTGCTGGAATCTATGAAGTCTCTGTATATGGTGATTCTTCACAATTAGCAGATATCCTAACCACTATAGATCTAGCAAGTTTAGGGGATAACACGGTTAACAATCTGGTGTCAGATACCGTATTAGGTCTACTGGAAGCTACCTTGACTGGCCAAAATGCTGATCCTCGTGGAATTCTGGAGCAATTGACACTTCGTGAGTTATTGGATTTAACTACAGGTTCTTCTGTACCAATTATAAATACTTTAACCACAGCAGTTGATTCAGTTTTGTCACTGGCTCTGGATAACATACTAGTTCGCCCAATATTAACTGATGTATACAATACCTCCGTAGGGAGTTTACTTGCAGGGAATGGAGGCGGGGCATTAGGATTCCTATTAACTACCTTAGGATTGGGTACAGCATTAGATGCGCTTCTAAATGGAATTTTAGAAGGGGTAGACGGTGCAGGTCAGGCATTATTCGATAACCTGGTAGAACCATTAGTTAGCGATATTTTGCTAGATACCGTGCTTGAAGATACTGGCCTGACGACTGGTTTAAATACCTTACTAGGATCATTAAATACATTGCTGAGTACTTTAGGGCTGGGTGATGTTTTGCCTACTGTTGATGGCTTGATAGACCTGATCGCTCAAGAAGCCTTAAGTAATCCATTAACGCTATTTGGTGGAACCACTGCTGAAGTCTACGAAGTTAATAGAGAAATCTACCGTGCAACAGGCAATATTCAGGAAACTTCAGCCGACGGCACACAAGCGGATAATTGGGCGGGTGGCGTATTAACTGAGATTAATGGGCAGCCAGTAACTTTCGATTTAAGTGATGAGGGAGATAACTTTACTATTATCGAAGGGACGTATGGTGAGCTCAAACTCTATGAAAATGGTAATTTCAGTTATGAATACAATAGTTCAGTAGGACAGAGCCCATTACTCAGTGAGGTATTTGAATATACAGTAACGCGTAATGCGGGACAGGCCGATCAGGAAAGTGCTTCAGCAAATCTGGTGATTAATATTGATCGCGTAAACCAGATTCTGAACTATGCTGATGATCCAGCAGACAACCTGTTACAGGGTGGCGCAGGTGAGGACATCCTGACGGGTGGTGCAGGAGCAGACACAGCGATCTATTATTTACTGAATAATGCTGATGCAACAGGCGGCAATGGTACAGATACCTGGACTGACTTCAATGCAGTTGAAGGTGATACCATCGATGTCTCTGCATTATTAAGTGATCAGGCAGTAGATGCATCAAATCTGGGGAACTATATCACGCTCGAACAACGTGGAGATGATACAGTCGTGACGATCGATCGTGATGGTTCCGATACCGATACCACCTTTGCGCGCGCTGATTTGCTGATATTGCAGAATGTAGACAGTGCAACTTTACAGCTGGATGACATCATTAAATATAATCCAATCTAACCAGAAGTTTTTAAAATGGATTATTCATAAAAATTTATAATGTCATTGAACTTCAATTAAAAAATCCCGCTTGATGCGGGATTTTTTAATTTTACATGTGCATTTAAAGTGTTAAAAACCAGATAGAAGCAGCAATGACGACAATTAAGATAATCAGAAAGATTTTTAGATTGGTTTTAGGATACGTTGTGCTCAAGCTTGCTTTCGTAATTTCCTGACCTTCAGGATCATACAGAATCACCTTTTGTGCACTATTTTCATAACCTAACTCTAGCAGGGCACGCTGTTCAAGAGCTGTCAGACCCTCTTCAGGCATATCCATAACTTGCAGCAGCGTTGTAGAGCCCCAAAGTTTTTGAACAATTGAAGTAGATACCAGCTGTTTTAGGGTTTCTGAGGCAGCCTTAAAGTCGGCAATGATGCTGCGTTCATGAGCATAGGGAACGGAAGGGACCATTGTTTGCACAATCGTGCCCTCATTGTCCATTAGTTGCATTTTATCTTTATAAATTTGCACCCATATTGCATTGGGAAGTTTGGATAACTGATCTTGCAGCATGAATTGCCCACGTATTGCTTTGATATTAAATTAAATAATCTATAAACATATCCCGTATCAAGACGGGATATGTAATGTTCCATTACTTGGCAGGAGCGCCATATTCATTATTTTCTTTTTTGGTATCACTTGCCCACCAGATGATGAGTAAAATTATTCCTATCCCTGTAAGTACAAGCAATTGCCACCATCCAGAGCGTCCAATGTCATGCAAGCGACGTGCTCCTACAGCCAGACTTGGGAGTAAAAGAGCTAAATTTAGCAGGCCATTCACCAAAGGTTTAGTGCCTAAAACTGCATCAATGACTTCACTAATAATGCCTAAAATTACACAAAACAGCATAAAGAACCAAAATTCTTTACGGCGTGCACGACCTGAAAAATTTGCATAATTGGTTAGACATTTTACGAACCAGTCGATACTGCTGTAATTCTCTTCAGCCTGATCCAGATTGGAATATTTATTAATCTGATTGCTAATGCTTTCTCCTAGATGAATCGAGCTTCCCAACGCCAGATAAATATCTGCTGCCTGACCGGTTGAGTTAACAATAAAATCAACCCGGTCACCGCGTGATGGAGGGCGTTGTCCACGCCAGTCTGCACCGCTAAAACTGTAGCGGTTGTGATCATCCCCTGTGATAAAACCCGTATTATCTTGAATAGAAAAATCCAGGATGGAACCTTTCATAAGCCCTCTCTATTTATCTTCTGGCTATTATGGATTTGTATAAATATTATTCATATATGGCTGATAGTAGCATAGGAAATTTAGTTTGAGATCAAGCTTTTATAAAAATATTTAGGTAATAAATTTTCACTATCTAAAGCTAGAAATCCTGATTAATAAGAAGCTGATTTAGCTGATAATGAATAGTTTAATTAAATTTAGATTTTCTTAATTTGTTGAATAATAAACAATAATTCAAGGGAAGAAAAACTGAAGTAAATTTAATAAAGCTAAGAATATATTAAGATTTATAAAAATAATTTAAATCAATAACTTAATTAATTTTAGTATTTTACTCAATATGAATATATTGCGAATTTTTACGTAGAGTTTGAATAAGAAACTAATCCTCAACAGACTTTGCTTAAGTTAATAAATGCTTATATATTGATCTCATAAAACAACTTAAACATTACACTGTTTTTAAGCTAATTCACCTATTTTATAAAGGCATTTTTAATTAATAAAACATTAAAGGGTGCCATGATGAAAGCTATTCAAATGAAGAAGATGATTAACTGTGTTGCGATGAGTGGTGTATTGCTATTCACTGCTGGGCAAACAATGGCAATGAATCAGCAATCTTCAACTGTTGCTCAAGCAAATTCTAAAGCATCAAATGACAGCCGAATGCATTTAACCGAGAGTCAAGTGATAGAGTCAAGTGATTAAGGTTGTAAGTACGGTCAATAACGGTGAAATCAAACAGGCAAAAACAGCCTTGCCAAAACTTAAAACAGATGACGCACGTAAGTATGCGCAAATGATGATTAGCGAACATACAGCGAATGAGAAAAAAGGTCAGGCTCTGGCAGACCGTTTAAAATTAACTCCGCAAGCAAGCAGTCTCAGTACGGCATTGCAAAGTGATAGTGACAAGATTGTTACTGACCTGAGCAAGCCATCTGCAGCTGATAAAGACTATATGATGAGCCAAGTTGAAGTACATCGTAAAGCCCTGAACACTTTGGACACACAATTGATTCCAAATGCGAAAAATGCGGAATTAAAAAGCATGTTGACGCAAACCCGTACTGCGGTAGCGACACATCTGAAAAAAGCTGAACAAATCGTTGAAAAGATGAAATAAGTTAAGCATTCATCCAATAAAAAAACCGCCATTTTAGGCGGTTTTTTTGATCATAATACTTTATATATCATGTGATATTTCTTACCAGCTTAACGCACCACCAGTTTGGTAGTCTGTTACGCGAGTTTCGAAGAAGTTCTTCTCTTTACGCAGGTCCATCATTTCTGACATCCACTGGAATGGATTGTTCACACCAGTAAACTGTTCAGGTAAGCCTAACTGGCTCAAGCGACGGTTACAGATAAATTTCAGGTATTCTTCCATCATACCGGCATTCATGCCCAATACACCGCGTGGCATCGTGTCACGTGCATATTCGATTTCAAGCATGGTGCCTTCAAGGATCATCTGAATCACTTCTTGCTGGAATTCAGCAGTCCACAGATGTGGGTTCTCGATCTTGATCTGGTTGATCATATCAATACCGAAGTTCAGGTGCATAGATTCATCACGCAGGATGTACTGGAATTGCTCAGCAACACCATTCATCTTGTTACGACGACCCATAGACAGAATTTGGGTGAAACCGCAGTAGAAGAAGATACCTTCAAGGACACAGTAGAACGCGATCAGGTTGCGAAGCAGGATCTGGTCGTTTTCTGGTGTACCGGTTTTGAAAGTAGGATCACTTAGAGACTGGGTATATTTCAGGCCCCAAGCTGCTTTACGTGCTACTGATGGAACTTCACGGTACATGTTGAAGACTTCGCCTTCGTCCATACCTAAAGATTCGATACAATACTGGTAAGCATGCGTATGGATCGCTTCTTCAAATGACTGACGCAGAATGTACTGACGGCATTCAGGGTTGGTGATGTGACGGTAGATCGCCAATACCAGGTTGTTTGCAACCAGTGAATCCGCAGTAGAGAAGAAGCCCAGTGAACGCATCACGATGGTACGTTCATCTTCAGTCAAGCCATTTTCAGACTTCCACAACGCGATGTCGTGGTTCATGTTGATTTCTTGAGGCATCCAGTGGTTGGCACAACCATCCAGATATTTTTGCCAAGCCCATTCGTATTTGAATGGTACTAACTGGTTCAAGTCAGCACGGCAGTTGATCATACGTTTATCATCAACCTGTACACGCTGTGCACCCATCTCAAGCTCTTCAAGACCTGGCGCAACGTCTAGCTGGTCTAGGGAAGCAGATGCTCTTGCCAGTGAATCGGTTGAATTTGATCCTGCGCTTCGAGGGGCTGCAGCGGGTTGTGCAGCTGCCACATTCGACGATGTGTTGCTTGCATCAGATACCATCTGCGGATTAGCCGTTTTTTTCGGCTCGACGGGCGTAGGCTGCTGTTCAGGTGCAGCCGGTTTTTGCGAATCATCTTCGAAATCGTCCCAACTTAGGATAGACATATCAATTCTCTCTAGTTGCTTTATATCTTTTATTAGACATCCAGCAGTGCTGAGATGTCTTACTATACGCTCAATTTGTGTAAACAAAATTAAGTTTTGTCGATGAATGCTCTGAATTTGTTCAGAGATAAATCCCCACTACTTATTTTGTTTACGCTGTTGCTGGCGAACTTTAAACCAGAAATAAGCAATCGGTGCGTAAAAGGTAACGGCAAAGGAAAGGATCAATGCCACAAGTCCTAACATGTAATTGTGAGTCATATGGGGCATTGAGGTTTCCTTTTACTTTTAGTTTGTGAATCCTAGCCGAAACTAGGATTCACGTTTAAATCATTTTTTAGATGATTTTGCTGGCTTCACTGTTTCAACAATCGTGGTCTTTGGGTGCTTTTTAGCATATTCCAAAGTAACGTATTGACCAGTGATAGCACTTCGAGCTGCTTTTTGATTATTAGCCATGCTCAGTACTCCTTGATACAAAATCAAGATGACTCTTACTGGCTCATAAACTAATTCAATGATAGAATCGTTCACGCATTCTCATATGCCAGCCTCGTTGTGACCATCTTGGTATCACTTCGAGATTGAAAGCCTTCTAGTTAGTTTTGGTCGACGCTAGAGGGCTTTTTTATTGCCTAAATTTCGTAATCCCCCTAAATCCCCCTTTATAAAAGGGGGACTTTCTCCCTCCTTTATTAAAGGAGGGCCGGGGAGGATTTAAAACCTGTCAGATTACTGACAAGCCTCACAATCAGGATTATCAATTGAACATGCTTGTGGCACTGGCGCTGCTTGAGTGAAACCTTCTTCCTCTACAGGAGCTTCAGGTTTTTTCTCTTCAACCACTGGCGTTGCAACTACAGGAGCCGCAACGGTTGCAGGTTTAACTGCGTTCAATGCACCAGTATTAATAGTTGATTTCTCAGCAGAAGTCGCACCCAATGCACGTAGGTAATAAGTCGTTTTCAGACCACGTAACCAAGCCATCTTGTAAGTGATGTCCAGTTTTTTACCGTTGGCACCCGCGATGTACAGGTTCAGAGATTGAGCTTGGTCGATCCATTTTTGACGGCGAGAAGCAGCATCTACAATCCAGCGTGGCTCAACTTCAAACGCAGTCGCAAAGATCGCTTTCAATTCTTCAGGAATACGAGAAATCTTTTGTACTGAACCTTCGAAGTGTTTCAGGTCATTCACCATCACCGCATCCCAAAGACCACGTTCTTTCAACGCACGTACCAGGTACGGGTTAATCACTGTGAATTCACCAGATAGGTTAGATTTCACATACAGGTTCTGGAATGTAGGCTCAATTGACTGAGATACACCACAAATGTTCGAAATGGTTGCAGTCGGGGCAATCGCCATCACGTTCGAGTTGCGCATACCGTCTTTTTGAACTTTGGCACGTAAAGTGTCCCAGTCCAGACGTTGTGTACGGTCAACTTCAAACATACGCTCTGGACGAGTTTTCGCAACCAGGTCAAGTGAGTCGATTGGTAAAATACCTTGATCCCACAGTGAACCTTTGAATGTTTCATACGTACCGCGTTCAACAGCAAGGTCACTTGAAGTTGAAATTGCGTAGTAAGAAATCACTTCCATTGATTCATCAGCAAACTCAACCGCAGCGTCAGAGCCGTAAGCCATACCCATTTCGTAAAGCGCATCCTGGAAGCCCATGATACCCATACCGACAGGGCGGTGTTTCAGGTTCGAGTTACGTGCTTGTGGAACCGCGTAATAGTTGATGTCGATGACGTTATCGAGCATACGAACCGCAGTTTTTACTGTACGAGCCAGTTTTTCACGATCTAGCTTGCCGCCTTGAACGTGTTGTACCAGGTTGATCGAACCTAAATTACATACTGCGATTTCTTCTTTGCTGGTGTTCAGGGTAATTTCTGTACACAGGTTAGAAGAGTGAACCACACCCACGTGTTGTTGTGGTGAACGTAGGTTACATACGTCTTTGAATGTGATCCAAGGGTGACCTGTTTCGAACAGCATAGACAGCATTTTGCGCCACAAATCTTTTGCACGGATTTTCTTGTGCAACATGTTTGTTTCTTTGGCAATACTTTCGTAGTAAGCATAACGCTCAGCGAATTCTGCACCAGTCAGATCATGAAGATCAGGTGTTTCAGAAGGGGTGAACAGTGTCCATTCTGCATCTTCGAATACACGTTGCATGAACAAGTCAGGAACCCAGTTGGCAGTGTTCATGTCGTGAGTACGACGACGGTCATCACCAGTGTTCTTACGAAGCTCAAGGAATTCTTCGATATCCAGGTGCCAGGTTTCCAGGTATGCACATACTGCACCTTTACGTTTACCACCTTGGTTTACGGCAACAGCAGTATCATTGGCAACTTTAAGGAATGGCACCACACCTTGAGACTTACCATTTGTACCTTTAATGTAAGAGTTCAGGGCACGAACTGGAGTCCAGTCATTACCTAAACCGCCTGCCCATTTAGACAGCATTGCGTTATCACGCATTGCGCCATAGATGTCAAACAGGTCATCATCAATCGTAGTCAAGTAGCAGCTAGACAACTGTGGACGTAACGTACCTGAGTTGAACAGGGTAGGTGTAGACGCCATGTAGTCGAAGCTAGACAATAAGTTATAGAATTCGATTGCACGGTCTTCACGGTTATCTTCGTTCAGGGCAAGACCCATAGACACACGCATGAAGAACAATTGTGGCAATTCGAAACGCACGCCATCTGAGTGGATGAAGTAACGGTCAAATAGGGTTTGCAGACCTAGGTAAGTGAACTGGTTTGAACGTTCTGGTTGAATCGCTGCAGCCAGTTTAGCCAGGTCAAAGTTTAACAATTCAGGTGAAAGAAGCTCTAACTCAATCCCTTTTTTCAGGAAGGTTTCAAGCGCATCACCTTCATTGGTATCAGTGGATAGACCCAAGAACTCTAAACCGGTAGCCACCAGGTCATCACGCAACAGACGTGCAGTCACATAAGTATAGTTAGGTTCTTGCTCAATACGAGTACGAGTCGCCATCATCATTGTTGTAGAGATGTCACACTCTTTTACGCCGTTATAAAGGTTTTTTACGGTCTCATCGACAATCGCCAGTACGTCGATCCCTTCAAGGCTTTCAGCAGCGCGAGTTACAGTCGCAGTCAATTCGCTTAAGTCAAGCGGTTTTAACTTGCCTTCTGCATCAGCCACTTGCAGTGTAGGGTGATGGTTGGCACCTAACTGTTTGCGCGCTTCAGAACGTTGTTCACGGTAGATGACATAGGCACGTGCAACTTTCTGTTCACCAGTACGCATCAGCGCAAGTTCAACCTGATCCTGAATTTCTTCGATATGGATCGTGCCACCCGATGGTAAACGGCGTTTGAATGTATTCAGAACCATTTCCGTTAATTGTTCGATACGGTCGTGTATACGGCTCGAATCTGCACTTTGCTGGCCTTCTACTGCCAAAAATGCTTTTCCAATTGCAACAGAAATTTTTTCTGCATCAAAAGCGGCAACATCACCGGTGCGTTTAATCACCTGAAGTTGACCCGGAGTGGACGTGATTACGCTCATGTTAGCATAGCTCCATTGTCATCTATTTTTATGTTTATGGACCGTTTGAACTGGGCAAAAATCGTGCCACAGTGTTCGAGGAATAAACACAAGACCTAGTGGTTATAAAATTAATTGAACACAAGATACGGGAAAATTTAGGGTAGATCAATATTGACATTTTGCTAAATATTTTTCTGAAGTTTTATCTTAATCTTTTGCAAAAAGATTCCAATTTTTATTGATTCTTGCATAAGCCTTATCCGGCAAGGCATAGCATATCAAAGCTGGCAAAAAGTGCTTATAGATAACATTGTGGATAACTAAAAAGGCCTGAATCAACTAGTCACATTTTGTTCAGATTTAGCTGTGATCGATGCAAATAAGCCGATAAACGGTAGTTAAATGCACATTCGAGTTAAATGTGCACGATAAAATATTACAAAATGCTACTTTGATGTATTGGTTTGGTGAACGCTATCTTGTTTACAATGTAAACGTGTGTATATTGCAAGCATATTAAAAACGTATCTATTGGATTTCAAAAGGATACGTCCGTAGCATACGTCCATCAAATAAAGGGGCAACACATGAGCCAAGAAGAAAAGTTACCTAAAATTCTAATTGTTGAAGATGATGAGCGTCTTGCTCGTTTAACACAAGAATACCTCATTCGTAATGGTCTTGAGGTTGGGGTAGAGCCGGATGGCAACCGTGCTATTCGTCGTATTATTGCTGAGCAACCAGACATGGTGGTTCTAGATGTCATGTTGCCAGGTGCTGATGGTTTGACCATCTGTCGTGAAGTTCGTCCACATTATCATCAACCGATTTTAATGCTGACTGCACGTACTGAAGATATGGATCAGGTCTTAGGTCTGGAAATGGGTGCAGACGACTATGTCGCTAAACCGGTTCAGCCGCGTGTCCTGCTGGCTCGTATTCGTGCTTTATTACGCCGTACCGACAAAGTACCTGAGGATGAAGTGGCTCAGCGAATCGAATTTGATGACCTGGTCATCGACAATGGTGGTCGTTCAGTGACCTTAAATGGTGAGCTGGTTGACTTTACCAGTGCAGAATATGACCTGTTGTGGCTGCTGGCTTCAAATGCGGGTCGCATCTTGTCACGTGAAGATATCTTTGAGCGTTTACGCGGCATCGAATATGACGGCCAAGACCGTTCAATTGATGTGCGTATCTCACGCATTCGTCCAAAGATTGGTGACGATCCTGAAAATCCAAAGCGTATTAAAACAGTACGTAGTAAAGGTTATCTATTCGTCAAAGAAACTAACGGTATCTAATCGGTGCCTTTAGCCGCCTGAATAAACAGGATAATTAATAGGTGTTTAAACACAGTATATTTTTGCGGATATACGCAGGCCTGGTCATGCTTGTGGTCCTGGTGGCAGTATTTAGCTATCTGCTGGTACAGATCATCAACTACCAGCGTGCGCAGGAGTATCGTGAATCCCTAACTGATGGTATGGCATATATCATCAGTGAGGGGGTTGCGAGACAGCCTAATCTGCAGCAAAAGATGGATTGGGTTTCAGATGCGTCTGATCTGTTGGAATTGCCGATCTACTATGTCGAAGCTAGTAAAGTGGATATTACCTGGGCGGAAGGTCGACGTCTGGCTGACCGTAAGGCAGTCGTGCGTTGGGATGCCAAAACCGGGGTAGCTTATATTGTCATCGGGCTACGTGATGATCCAAGTCATTATCTTTATATTAAGGCGGATAATATTACTGAACGTCAGATGAAGGCTTTACCGGTCTTTATTCTGGATTATCTGGTGTACTACCCAGGTCAGGAAAAAGAATACCTGAAGCGAATTCAGGACTATTTCTCTTATCCAATCTCGATCGAAAATGTCCAGAGCCTGCCACTAGATTCCGAGCAGATTGGACGTTTGCGTCTAGATCACAGCATTATTCTATATCGTGATAGTGCCTCAATTCGCGGTACTACAATTTCGATCATTTCTCCTATTCCTAGCTCGACGTCTGAAGTGCTGGTAATGGGGCCAGTGCCATTATTTAACTGGATGCCATTCCAGTTAGCTGCCGGGATTACCTTGCTCAGTCTGTTTGTCTTGAGTCTGGGGATTTATGGTCTGCTGGTGCCAATGCAGCGTAAACTGCGTGAAGTGAGCTATGCCCTGAACAAGATGAAAACTGGCAATATGTCATTACGTCTTCCGGTAGAGGGTAGTGATGAGATGGCGACGCTGGCTTCCAGCTATAACAATATGTCGGATCATATTCAGCGTCTGATTGAAGCGCAGCGTGAATTGATGCGTGCCGTATCGCATGAGCTGCGTACACCTGTTGCTCGTATTCGTTTTGCTGTGGAAATGATGGCAGATGAAGATGACTATGATTATCGCTTGCAGCAGGTTGAGCAGATCGATAAAGATATTGAAGCCTTAAATACCTTGATCGATGAAATCATGACCTATGCCAAACTGGAACAGGGCATGCCTTCAATTGAATTTGAAGATATTGATCTGTTTGAAGTGTTGGATCAGGTGGCAGTCGAAACAGATGCTTTAAAAACTGGCAAAGAAGTCGAAGTACTGCCGATGCCAGTACCTGTGACCGTAGAAGCTGAACGACGTTACCTGCATCGTGTGGTACAAAATCTGGTGGGGAATGCAGTACGCTACTGTGAGCAAAAAATCCTGATCAGCGGCGGACTAGACGCTAAGGGCATGGCGTATATCTGTGTAGAAGATGATGGGCCGGGGATTCCGGAAGCTGACCGTGCTCGTATCTTTGAAGCTTTTGCCCGACTGGATGATAGTCGTACCCGTGCTTCAGGGGGGTATGGTTTGGGCTTGTCTATTGTCAGCCGGATTGCCTACTGGTTTGGTGGAGAGATTCAGGTCGATCAAAGTCCGACACTGGGTGGTGCACGCTTTATCATGATTTGGCCAGCCAGCCGTTACGGTAAAAAAATCAAGCAAAAACCGATCGAAAAACTGGAAAAAGCTGAAGTGTCAGATCAATCAGAATAAGAGTTTAGGTGAGAAAAAACGATACATAGGTATCGTTTTTTTATGGCTATTTAAAGGGGATTATTCATGGATGGTAGCATCCGGTTCAATCAGTGGCTTGCCTTCTTTCAGGCTGTTTAAGGCATCAGAATTGAAGTTGATCAGTAGCTTGTTATTTTTAACATCTACCTGATAGCTTTGGATTAGCTTTTGGTCACCAGATAAGGTTTCAAGCTTGTACTCATCGGCAATATTCATAATACCGTCTAGGTTAATGCTGGAAGAGGCATAGTCTGTCTGGAAAAGTTTATGAATATCCCCTAAGTCAAAGATTGCATTGCTGGCATCCTGATGTTTTTGGATATAGCTTTCTACATGTCGCATCAATAATTGAGCAAAGAAAAAATAATCAGGTTTATGGGTAAATCGTAGAGACATGCATGGACTCCTTATTGTTACTTTATAAATGTCATAGTGTGTTTAAAAATAGAAATATCATAATCTGAATCAAACTGTTGGACGTGTTGCAAAAATACACAATTGCTCTTTTAAGGCTTACCGAGAGCGGGTAGAAAAGGGGGCTTCTAATTGAATGACAACATTCATGTTAAACATCTTTTAAAACACACTTATTTTTCCGGAGCATGATGCAAAGGTGAAATGTTTTTAATTGATTCTTTATAAGTTTCGTTTCATTGGGTGGGTAGCCAGCCACTGTAAAAGGACTGAGGCTTAATTAAGCAGAGCTTTAAAAGCCTATCTGGTTTTAGAAAAAAATAATGGAAATTTAAACTTTAATTTAAAAAAACGATCGGTTGAGATTCTCTGAGCTTAAAGCCAGAATAAAATTAGGAATGTCTAAAAAATCATCCAAAAGACTAAGGCTTATAAACTAGCAAGTGAAATCCAAAATCAGGTACAATTGGCGGGATTAATTTTGTGTTTGGTGTATTTGAAGGCCAATACATACATTCTTTGTTAATAAATCGGCCTGCCAGGAGTTATCCCCGCATGAGTGCCATTACTCCATACGAATGGGCAATTATTGCCTTCGTGATCGGCGTTACATTTTTATGCGTCTTTATGCTCACTGTCCCATTACTCCTCGGGGGTAAATCATGGGGCCGTGCCAAGCAGGAGCAGTTTGAGTCAGGCGTAGTCAGCGCAGGTGGAGCTCGTATCCGCTTGTCTGCGAAATTCTATTTAGTTGCAATTTTCTTTGTAGTCTTCGACCTCGAAGCACTTTACCTGTATGCATGGGCATCTTCTGTTCGTGAAGTAGGTTGGATTGGTTTTGCAACTGCAGCTATCTTTATTTTGGTTTTACTTGTTGGTTTGGTTTACGAATTATCGACAGGCGCACTGAACTGGGCACCTTCAGACAGACGTAAAGCAGCAGGATACAAAGCTAAAATTGGTTCGCCAAATATGGATCTTGCAGAAATTACGCGCTTCAACTCTGTTGAAGAATTGGTTATGGATCCAACTGGTCAAATCCCAGCTCAATTATCTGGTCTTGTGAAAAAATCACAAGTTCAACCCTCTGATAAGGAGTAACTCGGGATGAAATATACATTAACCCGTGCGAATCCGAATGCTGATGAATATCCACTTCAAGAGCGTATCGTTGTAGAAGATCCGCTTCTAGAAGAAGAAGTGAATAAAAATGTGTTCATGACTCGCCTAGAGGATGTAATGCACACAGCAGTGAACTGGGGTCGTAAGAACTCAGTTTGGCCATTTAACTTTGGTACATCTTGCTGCTACGTTGAATATGCAACGACTTTGACCGGTGTGCATGACTTGTCACGTTTTGGTGCCGAAGTTATCCGTGCTTCACCGCGTCAGGCAGACTTGATGATCGTAGCAGGTACATGCTTCGTAAAAATGGCTCCGGTAATTCAACGTCTGTATGAACAGATGCTTGAACCGAAATGGGTTATTTCAATGGGTGCGTGTGCGAACTCAGGTGGTATGTACGATATTTATTCAGTCGTACAAGGTGTGGATAAGATTATTCCGGTAGATGTATACGTTCCGGGTTGCCCACCACGTCCTGAAGCATTGATCCAGGCATTAATGCTGTTACAAGACCAAATTCAATTAGAGCGTCGTCCGCTGTCTGCGGTAATCGGTGATGATCTTAAGCCAGTGTATAAGCCAAAGATGATGCCGGAACGTGACCGTAAGAAAGACCAGCGTGTGGCTGTGAAGAACTTACGCTCTATGGATGAAATTAAATAATTTAAACGACCGGTTTTTTGTTGTGCACCCGCTATGGGTGTAGTTGTCGTTTAGGTTGACTGAATTTGTATTAAATAGGAAGCCAAGCCAATGGCTGAAACTGACATTGCTATGCCAGAATCAACAGCAGTTGATTCACGCCCAGCATTTGCCATCATTGAAGAGCTCAAAACCAAGTTTGGTGAGAACTTCTTTGTGCAAACGACTTTCGAGGATTTCCCGACAGTTTGGGTTGAGCGCGCACGTGTACAAGAAGTACTG
The DNA here is from genome assembly GCF_054861205.1 of Acinetobacter sp. TW_SC_4. Classification (NCBI taxonomy): domain Bacteria; kingdom Pseudomonadati; phylum Pseudomonadota; class Gammaproteobacteria; order Moraxellales; family Moraxellaceae; genus Acinetobacter; species Acinetobacter sp. TW_SC_4. The sequence goes on along the minus strand of NZ_CM142174.1, from coordinate 2,489,567 downwards.
ATGTTCTTGCGTACCGTGCCACGTCCATACGTGATGCTATTCGACTTGTCTGCAGTAGATGAGCGTTTACGTACGCACCGTGACGGTTTGCCTGCGTCAGAATTCACAGTGTTCTATCATTTATTATCTTTAGAGCGTAACTGTGACATTCGTATTAAAGTTGCATTAAGCGACAGCGATCTGAATATTCCGACCGCAACGAATATCTGGCCAAATGCGAACTGGTATGAGCGTGAAGCTTATGACATGTTCGGCATCAATTTCGAAGGGCATCCAATGCTCCGTCGTATCTTGTTGCCAACCTACTGGGAAGGTCACCCGCTACGTAAAGAATATTCTGCACGTGCAACGGAATATACACCGTATATGCAGAACCAAGCCAAACAAGACTTCGAGCAAGAACACCTTCGCTTTGTGCCTGAAGATTGGGGCTTAAAGCGTGGTAATAAAGACGAAGACTTCATGTTCCTGAACTTGGGTCCTAACCACCCATCTGCGCACGGTGCGTTCCGTGTAATTTTGCAGTTGGATGGTGAAGAAGTGAAAGACTGTGTGCCAGATATTGGTTATCACCACCGTGGTGTGGAAAAGATGGCTGAACGTCAAACTTGGCATTCATTCATTCCTTATACTGACCGTGTGGACTACTTAGGTGGTTGTGCTCAAAACATGCCGTATGTGATGGGTGTGGAACAACTGGCAGGTATTACTGTGCCAGACCGCGCACAATGTATTCGTGTCATGATGTCGGAACTGTTCCGTATCAATAACCACTTGCTGTACATCGGTACTGCGATTCAGGATGCCGGCGGTATGACCCCAGTATTCTATATGTTCGCTGACCGTCAGAAAGTGTATGACATCGTGGAAGCGATTACTGGTTACCGTATGCATCCAGCATGGTTCCGTATCGGTGGTACTGCACATGATTTGCCAAATGGTTGGGAAAAACTGGTTCGAGACTTGCTCGACTGGATGCCTAAACGTTTGAACGAATACTATACTGCAGCACTGAAAAACTCTGTATTCATGGGTCGTACCCGTAATGTGGCTCAGTACGATGCGAAATCTGCATTGGCATGGGGTGTAACAGGTACTGGTCTGCGTGCGACAGGTATCGACTTTGATGTTCGTAAATATCGTCCATACAGTGGTTATGAAAACTATGACTTCGAAGTGCCAGTTGAGTACGAAGGCGATGCATATGCTCGTGTGATTGTTCACTTCCGTGAAATCGAACAGTCACTGAAAATCATTAAGCAGTGTCTAGAGAATATGCCATCTGGTGCGTACAAAGCAGACCATCCACTGGCTGTTCCACCACCAAAAGACAAAACATTACAAGATATTGAAACCTTGATTACGCACTTCTTGAGCGTTTCTTGGGGTCCTGTAATGCCTGCAGGTGAATCATCTGTGATGGCAGAGGTGGTAAAAGGGGCGTCGACTTATTATCTGACTTCAGACAAGTCAACCATGAGTTACCGTACCCGTATTCGTACACCAACTTTCACGCATTTACAGCAAATGCCTTCTGTGATTAACGGCAGTCTTGTATCTGACTTAATCATTTATTTAGCGACAATCGACGTCGTAATGGCTGACGTGGATCGCTAAGGGGTAAACGCATTATGATGATTTTGACTGATAAAAAGCCACGTGTGAATGTTGAAGGGATTTTAACTTCGGAAGAAATCCATGAAATTGAACATCACATTGGGCATTACCCATACCCACGTGCAGCGTGTCTTGATGCGCTGAAGTGTGTACAACGCCGTAATGGCTGGGTAGACGATGCTCAAATGAATGCCATCGCGCAAATGCTCAGCATGAGCCTTGCCGATTTGGAAGGGGTTGCAACGTTCTATAACCGTATTTACCGTCAGCCAGTGGGTCGTCACGTAATTTTACTGTGTGACTCTATTGCGTGTTTCTTGATGGGTGCGGAGACTTTAGCAGAAGCATTCCAGCGTGAATTGGGTATCCAGTTCGGCCAAACCACAGCGGATGGCCGTTTTACCTTGCTTCCAATTTGCTGCCTAGGTAACTGTGACAAAGGTCCAACCCTCATGATTGATGAAGACACTCACGGTCTCGTGGAAGTGACATCAATTAAACAGTTATTGGAGAAGTATGTATGAATACCGAACCAAAACCAATTTATGGCGACGGTAACCCGGAAACGCATCCACTGACTTGGCGTCTGAGCAAACAAGCAAATGTCCGTCACGTTGATGACTACGAAGCGCTTGAAGGCTATGCAGGCTTTAAAAAAGCCCTGTCTATGACACCGAAAGAAGTGCTGGAAGTCGTAAAAGCTGCAACCGTAAAAGGTCGTGGTGGTGCAGGCTTCCCGGCAGGGATCAAATGGTCGCTGATGGCGCCAAATGACAATTCAGGTCCACGTTACCTGATTTGTAATGCCGATGAGATGGAACCAGGTACCTTCAAAGACCGTCTGTTGATGGAAGATCTTCCGCATCAGCTGATCGAAGGGATGCTGATTGCAGCTTATACCCTTGAAGCAACTCAAGGTTATATCTTCATCCGTGGTGAATACATCGAAGCAGCGAAGTACCTGAACGAAGCACTTGAGCAGGTTCGTGCCAAAGGTTACCTGGGTGACAACATCCTGGATTCTGGCTGGAGCTTCGAGTTACACGTGCATACCGGTGCAGGTCGTTATATCTGTGGTGAAGAAACTGCATTGATTAACTCGCTTGAAGGTCGCCGTGCAAACCCGCGTACCAAACCGCCATTCCCGCAAGTTGCAGGCGCTTGGGGCCGTCCTACGATCGTGAACAACGTAGAGACCTACAACAACTTGCCAGCCATCATGTTGCGTGGTCCAGAATGGTACATCGGTCTGTCTGCAGGCAAATCGAAAGATCCTGGCACAAAAATTTATGGTGCTTCAGGTAAGGTGAAATTCCCAGGCCTTTGGGAACTGCCATTCGGTACCACTGCACGTGAAGTAATTGAAGAACATGCCGGTGGTATGCGTGACGGCTTGAAGCTGAAAGCATGGTTACCCGGTGGTGCATCAACTGACTTCCTGGCTGCTGAGCATATCGATCTTCCGATGGATGCGGAAAGCATCATGAAAGCAGGTTCACGTTTAGGTACCTGTCTATTGATGGTAGTTGATGAAACCCAATGTATGGTTTCAGCGACTCGTAACCTCGAAGAATTCTTTGCGCGTGAATCATGTGGCTGGTGTACACCTTGCCGGGATGGCTTACCTTGGGCGGTGAAAGCGCTTAAAGCACTTGAAGATGGTACTGGCAAGAAAGAAGATATCGATCACTTACAAGAACTGACTCGTAAGCTTTGGATTGGTAAAACTTTCTGTGCTCACGCACCAGGTGCTATGGAACCGTTAATGGGCGCACTCAAACATTTCCGTGGCGAATTTGAAGCGAAAGTCGTAAATGCTGCCGCTCAAACCCGCAACGTAGAACAAGCTTAAGGAATTCGACTATGGCTACAATTCATGTCGATGGAAAATCGTATGAAGTCAACGGCTCGGAAAACTTGCTGCAAGCATGTTTGAGTCTTGGTATCGACATCCCATACTTTTGTTGGCATCCATCCTTAGGTTCTGTCGGTTCTTGCCGTCAATGTGCTGTGACTCAATACGCGAATCCAGAAGATACGCGTGGTCGTTTGGTCATGTCATGTATGACACCGGCTGCTGACAATACCTACATCTCGATTGAAGACAAAGAAGCGAAAGATTTCCGTGCTTCTGTTGTTGAATTCTTGATGACTAACCACCCGCACGACTGTCCAGTATGTGAAGAGGGTGGTCACTGTCACCTGCAAGATATGACAGTAATGACTCAACACGATCGTCGTCGTTACCGTTTCACCAAACGTACGCATTACAACCAAGAACTTGGTTCGTTCATTGCGCACGAGATGAACCGTTGTATCGCATGTTACCGTTGTGTTCGTTACTACAAAGACTATGCGGGCGGTACGGATTTCGGTGTATATGCGAACGCTTCTCGCGTTTATTTCGGTCGTCCTGAATCAGGTACTTTGGAATCTGAATTCTCAGGTAACCTAACTGAAGTGTGTCCGACTGGTGTATTCACCGATAAGACTCACTCGGAACGCTATAACCGTAAATGGGACATGCAGTACGCACCAAGCGTATGTCATGGCTGTTCTTCAGGTTGTAACATCTCTCCAGGTGAGCGTTATGGCGAGCTTCGCCGTGTTGAAAACCGTTTCAATGGTGAAGTTAACCAATACTTCCTGTGCGATAAAGGCCGTTTCGGTACCGGTTATGTAAACCGTAAAGACCGTCCACGTCAGCCACAGTTCCGTACTGGCACGAATGTAGAAACAGTTTCTGTTGATACAGCATTGGATACTGTGATTGCGAAAATCCAGGGCAAAAAAGTTCTGGGGATCGGTTCACCACGTGCATCACTTGAAGCTAACTTCGCGCTACGTGAATTAGTTGGTCAAGATAACTATTCAACCGGTATGGCTCAAAAAGAGCAAAATCTGGTTGAACTGGCTGCATCGATCATGCAAACCGAGGGTGTTTATAACCCGAACATGCGTGAAATCGAAAGCTATGATGCGGTACTGATTCTGGGTGAAGACCTGACTCAAACTGCGCCACGTATGGCTTTATCTGTTCGCCAAGCTGCGAAAAATAAAGGCAAGGAAATGGCTGCAGAGCGCCGTACCCAAGAATGGCTGGCTGAACCTGTACAACGTATTGCCCAAGATGCGAAATCTCCGATTTACATTCTGGCTGCAACACAAACACGTTTGTCTGACGTTGCAGAAGGTGAAGTAGTTGCTTCTCCAAACGATATCGCACGTTTAGGCTTCGCGATTGCTGCGGGCGTGAAAGGTGAAATCATCACTGGTCTTGATGACGATGCGAAGGCATTTGCACAAACCATTGCAGATACGCTAAAAGCTGCGAAGAAGCCACTGATCATCTCTGGCACAAGTCTACAAGACGCAACCATCATGGAAGCTGCTGCACAAGTAGCACAAAACCTAGGTAATGCGGGCTTGACCTTGACTGTTCCTGAAGTGAACTCAATGGGGCTGGCAATCTTCGGTGGTCAAAGCCTTGAACAAGCATTTGCACAAGACTATGACACTGTCCTAATTGTAGAAAACGATCTATACCGTCGTTTACCAGTAGCTCAGGTTGATGCTGCGCTTGCAGGCAAACAGGTGATCGTATTGGATCACTCTGAAACTGCGACTGTGAAGAAAGCCAACATCGTATTGTCTGCTGCTTCATTTGCTGAAGGTGATGGTACTGTCGTTTCTCAAGAAGGCCGTGCACAACGTTTCTACCAAGTGTATGACCCTAACTACTACAACCCGGAACTGGCAATCAAAGAATCTTGGCGCTGGTTACACGCACTGGAAACAGGCGTACAAGGCAAAGCGATTTCTTGGACTGTACTGGATGATGTGATCGAGTCAGTAGCAAGCAACGTTCCTGCACTTGAAGGTATTCTGGATGTAGCACCAGATGCAGGCTTCCGTGTCCATGGTCTGAAAGTGGCACGTGAACCACGTCGTTATTCAGGTCGTACTTCGATGCGTGCGCCATTGTCTGTACATGAGCCGAAACAGCCTACTGATAAAGACACTGCATTAACATTCTCTATGGAAGGTTATGTCGGTGATGAGACTCCATCTTCACTGGTACCATTTGCTTGGGCTGCAGGCTGGAACTCACCACAAGCCTGGAACAAATACCAGGATGAAGTGGGCGGTCACTTAAAAGGCGGTGATTCAGGCGTTCGTTTATTCGACCGTTTACCAAAACGTCCAGCGCGTAGCTTCGTTGCACCAGCACCTGTGCTTGTAAATGCTGAAAGCTTCCGTCTGGTGCCAATGCATCACATCTTTGCATCTGGCGAGTTCACCATTAAAACTCCGGCAATGGAATCACGTATTCCTGATGCAGTATTTGCAGTGGGCGAACAGGATGCTACACGCTTGAACCTGCAAGACGGTCAGAAGATCACTGTGAAAGCAGGCGAGGCTTCAATCGTTCTTCCTGTACAAGTGATTGAATACTTACCAACAGGTTATATTGGCTACCCAATTGGTCTTGCACCAACGGTATCTCTTGCAGAGCCTGTTTCAGTCGCGGTAGGAGCGTAATTCATGGAACAAGAATTAATCCGTCAAACGCCGCTGTGGGCTGAAAACTGGCCAATCGCCTATTCAGTACTTCAAGCGATCGTGATCTTACTGGTTGTAGTACTGATCGCTGCGTTGATGTCTTTTATTGAACGTCGTTTACTCGGATTGTGGCAAGACCGTTACGGTCCGAACCGTGTCGGTCCGGGCGGTATGTTCCAGATTGTTGCCGACATGCTAAAAATCATGTTCAAGGAAGACTGGACACCAAAGTTTGCTGATAAATTGACTTTCCGTATGGCTCCAGCAGTTGCGATGGCAACTGCGGTGCTGTCCTTCATGGTTATTCCTGTGTCACCTTATCTAGGTGTTGCAGACATGAGTATCGGTTTGTTGTTCTTCATGGCAATGGCAGGTATTGCGGTATATGCAGTACTGTTTGGTGGTTGGTCTTCTAACAACAAATACGCATTGCTTGGTGGTCTACGTTCAGCAGCACAAACTATTTCTTATGAAGTGTTCTTGGGTATTTCCCTGATGGGTGTAGTGGCAATTGCCGGTTCATTCAACATGCGTGAAATCGTAGAAGCACAGAAAGATGTATGGTTTATCATTCCTCAGTTCTTAGGCTTCCTGATCTTCGTGGTTGCAGGTGTTGCGGTAACTCACCGTCACCCATTTGACCAACCAGAAGCAGAACAGGAACTGGCGGAAGGTTACCACGTAGAATATGGCGGTATGAAATGGGGTATGTTCTTCGTTGCGGAATACGTGAACGTAGTACTGATCTCTGCATTGATCGTAACCCTGTTCTTCGGTGGCTGGTTAGCACCATTTGGTCTTGATTTCCTTCCACCAGCATTCTGGTTCATTATTAAAACAGCATTCTTCGTAATGATGTTTGTATTGGCGCGTGGTTCTTTAATGCGTCCACGTTATGACCAGGTGATGAACTTTGGTTGGAAAATTTGCTTGCCATTGGCGTTGGTTAACCTTTTGGTGACTGGTGCTGTGATTCTGTTGAATCAGGCCTAAGACAGCAGGGAGAACAAAATGTTTAAATTTCTAGCTGGATTCGGGTCAATCGTTCGTACGTTGTTTATGGTATTTACCCATGCAACGCGCAAACGTGACACCATTTTATATCCGGAAGTGCCAGCCGAAGAAATCGTGCCACCACGTTTCCGTGGTCGTATCGTATTAACGCGTGACCCAGATGGCGAAGAGCGTTGTGTGGCATGTAACCTGTGTGCGGTTGCATGTCCGGTAGGCTGTATTTCACTCCAAAAAGCAGAACGTGAAGATGGTCGTTGGTATCCGGAGTTTTTCCGTATCAACTTCTCTCGTTGTATTTTCTGCGGTATGTGTGAAGAAGCATGTCCTACGACTGCGATTCAAATGACACCAGATTTCGAATTAGGTGAATATGTTCGTCAAGACCTAGTCTACGAAAAAGAACACTTGCTGATTTCTGGTCCTGGTAAATATCCTGACTATAACTTCTACCGTGTAACCGGTATGGCAGTTGCTGGTAAGGACAAAGGTCAGGCACAGCGTGAAAGTGCACCTGTTGATGTACGGAGTCTATTACCATGATGTGGCCATTTTATTTAATGGCCCTTGTGGCCATCGTCTCTACGGTTCGTGTGGTAACTAACACGAATCCGGTACATGCTTTATTAAGCCTGATCGTTTCACTCCTTGCTGTAGCAGGACTGTTCCTGATCGTGGGTGCACCGTTTGCGGGCGCACTTGAAGTCATCGTTTATGCTGGCGCGATCATGGTGTTATTCGTGTTCGTGGTAATGATGCTGAACCTGGGCGAACAGACTGTTGCTCAGGAACGCAAATGGTTGACTTCATCGGCTTGGGCTTATCCGGCATTGATGAGCTTCCTGATTGGTCTGATCCTGGTTTGGGTACTTAAATCAGACTACGTACAGCCTTCAATGGTGATGGGCACTGAAATGGTCGGTCCTAAAGCGGTAGGTCAATCACTCTTTACGCAATACTTATTGTTGGTAGAAGTTGCCGCGATGTTATTGCTTGCATCACTTGTTGCAGCATTCCATTTGGGTAAACGTGAACCAGGTGCAGAAGAGGAACAACAATAATGGGCAACATCCCTTTAGAGCATGGTTTGATCGTTGCATCCATTCTTTTTGCACTGGGTTTTTACGGTGTAATGGTGCGACGCAACCTGCTATTCATTTTAATGAGCCTTGAAATCATGATGAATGCTGCTGCTTTGGCATTCGTCCTGGCGGGCAGTGCATGGGCACAGCCTGATGGTCAAATCATGTTTATCCTGATTCTGACCCTTGCTGCGGCAGAGGCATGTATCGGTCTTGCGATCGTCCTTCAGTTCTATCATCGCTTCCATCATCTGGATGTGGATGCTGCTAGTGAGATGCGCGGATGAGTTATTTATATCTAACAATTTTATTCCCGCTCATTGGCTTCGTCCTTTTAGCGGCAGGGCGTCATAAGCTTCCTGAAACAGTTGCAGCCATTATTGGTGTAGGGGCTGTGGGGTTATCGGCATTGTTCGCACTCATTGCGGGTATGGACTTTGTCAACAATGGTTCTACCGCAGTAGTACAACCTCTTTGGACCTGGTTCAATGTCGGTGGTTTTGCACCGGGCATTAGCCTGCACCTGGACGGTTTGTCTCTGTTGATGCTGGGCATGGTGACAGGCGTTGGTTTCCTGATCCATATCTTTGCATCATGGTACATGCGTGGTGAACAAGACTTCGCACGTTTCTTCTCTTACTTCAACCTGTTCGTTGCAAGCATGTTATTGCTGGTACTGGGTGACAACCTGGCGTTGTTATTCCTGGGTTGGGAAGGTGTAGGTCTGTGTTCTTATCTGCTGATTGGTTATTACTACCAAAACCCTGCAAACGGTGTGGCAGCGATCAAGGCATTTACCGTTACCCGTATTGGTGACGTATTCCTGTTGATCGCCATGTTCTTGCTGTTCCAGCAATTCGGTACATTGAATACTCAGTACATCGTAGAAAATGCTGCGACTGTGATGACTCAAAGCTCATCATTGACCATCTGGACTGCACTAATGTTGTTCCTAGGTGCTGCTGGTAAATCTGCGCAGATCCCGTTACAAACATGGTTGGCAGATGCGATGGCAGGTCCGACTCCTGTTTCTGCATTGATCCACGCTGCGACAATGGTAACAGCAGGTGTTTACCTGTGCTGTCGTCTATTCACAGTATTTGAGCTTGCGCCTGAAGTGATGATGTTCATCTCGATTACTGGTGCAGTGACATTACTGGTAGCTGGTTTTGCTGCATTAGTACAAACAGACATCAAACGTATTCTGGCTTACTCAACTATGAGTCAGTTGGGCTACATGTTTATGGCTGTAGGTGCTGAAGCATACCAAGCGGGTCTGTTCCACATGCTGACTCACGCATTCTTCAAAGCATTATTATTCTTGTCTTCTGGTGCAGTGATTCTGGCTTACCACCACGAACAAAACATCTTCAAAATGGGCGGTCTGTTCTACAAGAACAAGTTCCTGTTTGCATGTTTCGCCATTGGTGGCGGTGCATTGGCTGCAATTCCATTCATCACTGTGGGCTTCTTCTCAAAAGATGCAATCCTGGGTGCGGTATGGGTACAAGGCCAATCAATTGCAGTTTACAGCACACTTTACTGGGTGGGTGTAATCGGTGCGTTCCTGACTTCGATCTATACATTCCGTCTAATCTGGGTTGTATTCTTCGGTAAAGAAAACACACCTTACCATGCAATCAAGGGTGTAACTTACTGGGGGCCATTGGCAATTCTTGCAGTACTTTCAACTTTCGTGGGTGCGGCATTAAAAGCGCCTGTGGAAAGCATTTTGAATGCGGCTAAACTTCCTGCATTTGAAATTCCGGAAGCACTTGAACATGGCATGCATACTGCAGAGTACACAGCAGTAGGTATTGCACTGGTAGGTCTTGCAATTGGCGTAGTGCTGTTTGCTTTTGCTTACAACGCTGTGAAATCTTTTGCGAAAACTTCTCTGGGTGCGGGCCTTGCCAACATCTGCCGTAATGCACTTGGTTTCGACAAGCTGTATGACATCGTTTTTGTGAAGCCTTATTTGTTCTTCGCGAAACTGTTCGGCCGTGATCCAATTGATGGCTTCTGGCTAGTGCTGCCTGCACTGGTTAAAGGTGGTCATAGCTTTACCAGTTCACGTCAAACAGGTTCACTGCGTGAATATGCATCTAGTATGGGGCTCGGTGTCGTTGTCCTACTGATGATCTTGCTCGTGATTCAGGTAGTGGGGAAATAAAATGGAAGCTCCAAACAATATTATTTTGCCGGCTCTGATCCTCATTCCGTTCATTGCAGGTTTTATTTGCTGGTTGGTCGATAAACTCGACCAACACCTTCCGCGTTATATCGCGCTGATTGGTATGTTAGTGACGCTGGTCTTGACCATCGTCCTTTGGCAGTCGGGTACTTATAACTATGAACTTGGCGGTGCGGCTCCTACGTGGGCAGCCGAGTTCAAATTGCCTTGGATTCAAACCCTGGGCATTAACATTCACCTTGCAGTGGATGGTTTGTCTTTACTGATGGTTGGCTTGACTGCACTCCTTGGTGTGCTGGCAGTAGGCTGTTCATGGGGTGAGATTCAGAAAAACGTGGGTTTCTTCCACCTGAACCTTTTATGGTCTCTGGGTGGTGTAATCGGTGTATTCCTGGCGATTGACCTGTTCCTGTTCTTCTTCTTCTGGGAGATGATGCTGGTGCCGATCTACTTCCTGATCGCACTTTGGGGTCATAAAGGGGCAGAAGGCAAGTCCCGTGTATACGCTGCAACCAAGTTCTTCATTTACACACAGGTGGCTGGTTTAGTCATGCTGATTGGTATCCTCGGTCTGGTGACTGTAGGCTACACCATGACTGGTCAAATCCGTTTCGACTATAACTACCTGATGGGTGTAGCGAACATGCTGGATACACAAGCGCCAGCAGTTGCTTATGCATTCATGATCTGCCTATTCATCGGTTTTGCGGTAAAACTTCCAGTTTTTCCATTACACGGCTGGTTACCAGATGCGCATGCACAAGCACCGACAGCGGGTTCTGTTGACCTTGCAGGTATCTTGATTAAGACAGCTGCCTACGGTTTGATCCGTTTCGTAATTCCATTCTTCCCGGCGGCTTCTGCACAGTTTGCAGACATCGCGATCATTTTCGGTTTAATCGGTATCTTCTACGGTGCTTGGTGTGCTTTCCAGCAAACCGATATGAAACGTTTATTGGCGTATACGTCTATTTCACACATGGGCTTCGTTTTACTGGCAATTTATGCAGGTAACATCCTGACCTTCCAAGGTCTGATGATCATGATGCTGGCTCACGGTCTGTCATCTGCGGCGCTGTTCATTATGTGTGGTCAGGTGTATGAACGTGTTCATACACGTGATATGCGTTTGATGGGTGGTATTCGTGGTCAGTTCCCATACCTTGCATTCTTCCTGATGTTATTCATCGCGGCGCTTGTCGGTATTCCAGGTCTAGGTAACTTCATTGGTGAGTTCCTGATCCTGATGGGTTCATTCGGTAAATTCCCTGCATTCACAATCCTCGCTGCAATCAGCTTGGTATTTGCGGGTCTGTACGGTTTGATTCTGATCCATAAAGCGTTGTTTGGTGTTCCAAACGAAGAGCAAAAACAGCACTACACAAATCCGTTAAAAGATTTAAATGCACGTGAAGTGGTAATTTTGCTGATCTGTGCATTTGGTCTAGCATGGCTTGGTCTATACCCACAAAGCTTCCTTGACGTTTCTAACTCAAGCATGGCGTGGTTAGCGAATAGCTACATTCCTGTGTCTGAAGCAGCTGATGCTGTGCAGCAAGCTGCCGTTTCAGCTGAAAATGTGGAGATCCAATAAGCCATGAACTTCACAATGTCTTTTTCTGAGCTTATGCCTCTAGCACCTGTGATGATCGTGTCATTGACTGCGATCGTCGTGATGTTGCTTACTGCAATTAAGCGTAACCATAACTTAGTTGCGACTACGACAGTCATTGGTTTAAACCTGGCGGCGTTGTACATTCTGTTCGTTCTGTTAGCGGGTCAATTTGCACCTGCTAATGTAATGAACCTGTTCCTCGTAGATCCGTTTACGATGCTGTATCAGTTTGTGATTATTGTGGCTGCACTGGCGTGTAGTACCTTGTCACATGCTTATATTGAAACCTATAAAGATAACCGTGAAGAACTGTATATCCTGATGCTGACCTCCGTTGCAGGTGCGATGCTGATGGTGGCAAGTTCTCACTATGCATCTTTCTTCATTAGCCTTGAGCTCATGTCGATCCCTGTATACGGCTTATTGGCGTATACACATCAACGTTCTCAATCACTTGAAGCAGGTGTAAAATATCTGGTGCTTTCAGCAACTGCATCTGCAATGTTGTTGATGGGTATGGCATATGTTTATGCATATACAGGTTCTCTAAGTTTTGTCGCTGAACCAGGCAAACTGTTGACTGCGTTTAGTCAACCTGCTGTGGTGATCGGTCTGGCACTGATTGTATTCGCTGTTGGCTTTAAACTGTCACTGGCTCCATTCCACAAATGGACACCAGACGTATATGCAGGTGCTCCAGCGCCAGTTGCAACTTTCCTTGCAACTGTGTCTAAAGTGGCAATGTTGGGTCTGTTCGTACGTTATGTATTGTCTTCAGGCTTAATTTTGTCAGATAGCTTCGTCACCATCATCAGCGTGATTGCAGTACTTTCCATCATTGTAGGTAACTTGCTTGCAGTGAAACAGGTGAACCTGAAACGTATCCTGGCATACTCTTCAATTGCTCACTTCGGTTACGTACTGGTTGCAATCGTATCTGCACGTAATACTGACTTTTTACAGGTTCAAGGTTTCGCGACTTTTGAAAGTGTAAACGTCTATATCATCACGTATGTATTGACTACGATTGGTGCTTTCGGCGTGGTAACGCTGATGTCTAGTCCGTATAACAATACAGATGAAGCAGGTAGTCTGGCAGAGTACCGCGGTCTATTCTGGCGCCGTCCAGTATTGACTGCTGTATTAACTGTGATGATGCTGTCTCTAGCAGGTATTCCATTAACAGCGGGCTTCATCGGTAAGTTCCTGGTGGTGAAAACTGCAGTAGCAGGCGAGTCTTGGTTCCTTGCTGCGATGGTCATCCTGGGTTCAGGTATTGGTCTGTACTATTACCTGCGTGTGATGGTTGTCATGTACATGACTCCACCAGAAACACCACGTCTTGACGCTGTAAATCACTGGGGTCAAAAAGTCGGCGGTATCATGGTATTGCTCGTTGCATTACTGGTACTGGTGATCGGTGTTTATCCGGATCCAATCATTGCGCTGTCTCGCTATGCATTCTTCGCAATGTCGCCTGAATTACAACAGTTTATTTTTACTTTGGTTCAAAGTGGTTTTAACTAATTCAGCGCAAGTTTGAAGTTATTACAAAAAAGCCTCCACGATTGGGGGCTTTTTTAGTTAAACAAATCCGGAAAAGTCTTTATAATAGCGGAAATTTATCTTTAACCTTCTAGGTGTTCTCCCGTGGCAATCCATGAAATCCGTCATCCTTTAATTCGACATAAACTCGGTTTACTGCGTCGTGCTGACATTAGTACCAAGAACTTCCGTGAGCTTGCTCAGGAAGTGACTATGCTTTTGACTTATGAAGCGACCAAGGATCTTCCTGTCGTTGAACATGAGATTGATGGCTGGAACGGACCGGTGACTGTAGACCGTATTGCAGGTAAGAAAATTACTGTTGTGCCAATTCTACGTGCAGGTATTGGTATGCTGGACGGTTTCCTGAATCTGATTCCAAGTGCCAAAGTCTCTGTACTGGGTCTGGAACGTGATGAAGAAACCCTACAGGCACGTACTTACTATAAAAAACTGGTTCCAGACGTACAAAACCGTCTTGCGATGATCATTGATCCAATGCTGGCGACTGGTTCTTCTCTGGTAGCTGCGATTGACGTATTGAAAGCCAGCGGCTGTAAAGATATTCGTGTGATGGTATTGGTCGCTGCACCTGAAGGCATTAAACGTGTTGAAGAAGCTCATCCAGATGTGGTGATTTTCACTGCGGCGATTGATCATGGCTTGAATGAAAATGGTTACATCGTTCCAGGTCTGGGCGATGCGGGTGACAAGATTTTTGGTTCAGTTCAAAAAGACTAATATTTTTGAAAATGAACAGAAAAGGGGCTTTTACAGCCTCTTTTTTATATACTGAATACTGACAGATACAGAGCAGGGGACGTTTATGACTTCCGAGCAATACCAAGGAAAAGTTAAACAGTACAATCCAGAAAAAGGATTTGGTTTTATTTCTTCACCTGAGGGTGAGGTATTTTTTCATATCTCGGATTTCCCCGCCGATTCAGGTGAACCGAAGCGTAATGACCGGGTAAAATTCAATGTAATTCAAAATGGTGATCGCTATAAAGCCATCAAGATTGAGCGTGTAGAAGATAGATCGAAGAAAGCCAAAAAAGCCAAAGCGGTAGCAGTCAATACTTCGATTACGTCAGCACTATTGTCGAATTTAAAGCGTTAATTTTTGCTTGGAAAATACATTCAAAAGGAGGCTTTAAAGCCTCCTTTTTATTCGAATTATAAGTTTATGTAAGTTGTAGGAATCTTGTGTAATCTAAAGCTTATAGAATGTTGCGAAAACAATAAAATACCCACCAAAGCTTAACAATATCCTTTAATCCCTTCCATATAAACTACGCATCAGTTGAATGGTCTAGAGACACATATCATGTTTACAGATGGAAGAATTAAAACCTATGATGCTGTACGAGGGATGGGAAGTATTGAACCGGCAAATAATGCGCAGGAACTTAATTTTCAGTTAGATCAATTACCTTCACCTGAAATAGTACCTCAAGTCGGAGAACGACTTAAATTTAGAATAATTGAAGAGCAAAATGCGATTCAACTGGACAATATGGTACGTTTGGATATCAAGCGTCAGGAAGAGTTCGTTTCTGAAGTAGTCGCATTGCCATCTCTAGCTTCTACTACGATAGTTAATCCGGCACGCAATACCATTTTCTTTAGTCCTACACTTTGGTTGATTCTGGTAACAGCAATTGGATTTATGATTTTTGGAGAAATTTAAGTTAGGTTCTCATTTACTAAGATATTTGTCTCATCATTCAAATAAAAAAGCATCTTACGGTGCTTTTTTATTTTTAGAATTTTTATCTATTTTTGAATACATTTACTAAAAATATTAAAGACAAGAGCGAGCTATGTTTCAAGAGGGGAAAATCAAAACTTATAACGAGGAACGTGGTTTTGGTTTTATCGAAATTGAAGGGGAAGTGAAAGACTTATTCTTTCACATAAAAGATTTCCCAAATAAGAACGTACCACCTAAGGTTGGAGAAAGCTTAAAATTCCGTAAAGTACAGGATGCAGGCAAGTTTAAAGCAGATAATATTGTGCGTTTGGATCTCAAAACGGAAACCCCTCGACATACGCCTCAGTCACGAGCATTAGAAAATAAGCCTCGTACTACTCAACGAAAACAATCTCAAGAGAAGAAAAGTAGCTTTAGCACTTATATTGGGCTTTTGATTATGATTGGCTTAGCCTATGCGGTCTATAATAAATATCAGGATTGGCAAAGCAGCAAAATACAGCCAGTAGAAGTGCAACGTATAGTTGAAGAACCACAAGTACAACAGAATTTTAGCTGTGATGGACGACAGCATTGTAGTCAAATGGGTTCATATGAAGAAGCTTTATACTTTTTAAAAAATTGTCCGAATACCAAAATGGATGGTGACGGCGATGGTATTCCATGTGAAAGCCAATTTAGACATCGCTAAATAAAAAAAGCGCCAAAAGGCGCTTTTTTTATTTAAAGTGAAATTTATGCTTCACAGAATTTCATAAAGGCTTTGAGGCCTGGACCTTGATATTTCTGGCGGTGTACCAGCATAAATAATGGACGGGTCAGAGACCAGAAGGGTGTATCAAGAATCACCAACTGACCTTTTTCACGCAATGGTTCAATTGCCAGTTTAGAAATACAGGACATACCTATGCCACCTGCAACTATCTTCAGAATTGCCTCGTTATGACCGAGTGTCAAACGGATATTAGCATCTGGAACATCTTGCAGAATGGCATTGTCAAAGACTTCGCGCGTACCTGAACCTTCTTCACGCAAAATCCATTCTACAGATTTAAAGTCTTCAGCAGTCAGTGGACGGTTTAACTGAGCAAGTGGATGATCCGGAGCACAGCACACTGCGAGTTCATCATCACGCCAATGGATGCATTGCAGCTGTGGCAAGTGACAGGAACCTTCAATCAGCGCAAGATCCAGCTGGAACTGGTTGACGGCTTCAATCATCTGGCGAGTATTACCCACCTGAAGTTGCAAGTGTGCCTGTGGCTGGATTTTTAAAAAATCCGCCATTAGGTCTGGCATCAGATAGTCGGAAATGGTCAGGGTCGCACCGAGACGCAGGTCAATGCTTTGCAGTTCACCTTTAGCAGCTTGTTCAAAAGCTTCACAGCGACCAAGAATTTCAAGTGCTTGCGGGAGAAGAAAACGACCTAAATCATTCAGCTGTAAACGCTTGCCTAGACGGTCGAATAAAGGTGCGCCAAGACCATCTTCTAAATCTGCTAAAGCCATACTCGCCGCACTTTGGGTGAGTTTGACTGCATCACTGGCTTTGGTGACGGTACCTTCTTGAGCAACTGCTACAAAAACAGCCAACTGGCGTAGAGTCATGCGCATGAATAGAGCCTTAACATTTAAAAAATATTAATAAATTATGCTGTCATGCTACCATGAGCATAGTCTTTGATGCCACGTTTGAATCATGTCTATTGAAAAATTTAGCTTAGAAAAGGTTTTATCTGTACACCGTTGGACCGATACGCTGTTTAGTTTCACCATGACCAGATCTGCACATTTCAAGTTTACTGCAGGGCAGTTTGCGCGTATTGGCTTGAAGATAGGAGATGAACTCGTTGTCCGGGCATATTCAGTGGTGTCTTCACCTTTCGATGAAACCCTGGAATTTTTCTCAATCGTGGTGCCTGAAGGTAAATTTACTTCAAATTTACAACATCTTAAAGTGGGTGATGAACTTTACCTGGAAAAGATTTCTTATGGCTATCTGACCCTGGCACGTTACCAGCTGCCATTACCACAAGATTTATGGTTACTGGGAACAGGTACAGGTTTGGCGCCATTTTTATCCATGCTGCAAGACTTTGAAACCTGGAATAACTATAAGCAAATTAATCTGGTCTATAGCGTGCGTACGCAAGCTGAACTGGCTTATGTAGAGCGTATTCAGGAAATTGCAGAAAGCTTTGGTGAAGGACATAGCGGTTTTAAATTTATTCCAATTATTACCCGTGATCCTGAAGCAGCATTGCATGACCGTTTACCGGTTCTGATTGCAAATGGTGAACTGGAAAAAGCCGCAGCTATGCAGCTTAATCCTGAAACCAGCCATGTCATGCTCTGCGGTAATCCGGATATGGTTGAAGATACCAAAGAAGCATTAAAAGCACGTGGCTTGACCATGAACCGTCGTGGTGAAGGAAATATTGCAGTCGAGAATTATTGGTAATTCCTTCAGAGTTCCTCCCTTTCTAAAAGGGAGGTTAGGAGGGATTAAAGTTAGATTATTTCCAGTTCTTGAATCCTCCCCAACCCCTCCTTTGCAAAGAAGGGGCTTTTACCTCTCTCTTGCGTAGCAGTGCTGCTCATCGCCTAAAAGGAAAGGGAGTTACAGCCTTCTAAAAGTTAGAAATGGATTAAAATTGAAAAAATATTTTCAAGTTAAAAAAGAATCCCCCCCTAAATCCCCATTTGTTAAAGGGGGGACTTTTATTTTCTTTAGGCACAAAAAAAACCTCCATACGGAGGTTTTTTGCTATTCAGGAATTAATGTACAAACATATCCATAAAGTCACGGATTTCCTGAATGGCAGTATCTGTATCGGTGGTTAACCAGGTCGGCTCAAAGAAACCGGCATAATGTTCGATTCGATCCGCGGGCACAACTAAACGTACCGGACAATCTTCTTCCAGCAGGCGCCATGGAATAATCGGAACGTCATTATCTAGCCAAGCCGCGACATTTCGTACATCAATGACCATGGCATTAATGCAGTCCGGAAAAGGCATCACCGACATTTCTTCAGTACGGCGGCGGAAATATTCCAGATCTTGCCAGCGTAGCATAAAGCTCGGTTTGCTAAATTCAATGATTCCAATCAGATGCTGATCACGAGTGTAGTGCAAAGCACATTGATGTGTGACGTCAGTGTCAAGATCAAGCGATACACTCTGTTGACGATACGCCATAAAACTCGGGTGCATGAAAAATAAGGTGGATAATTATAACGTATTTTGCGCAAAGTAGCAGGTATATTGAAAAACGGTATTTTTACAGCATGTTTTAGCCCACTTAAAATTTAATAAAATCATAATGGTATATTGTCTATTTTATAGACAATTCAATTCCTGATAAATCAGCTAAAAACCGCCAGCATCAACTGTCTGGGAAGAGAATTTCTAACTATAAGACCATAATATGTTTAGGCTAGAAAATGCCTCTTTTTGAAACTAATACCAAGTTCATCAGACTCATACATATAACTTACATCCATTCACTATCTCACCATCTTTTGTCACAGAAGCTGTGATAACTGCTTGTTATGATAAAAATCTACTTATGAATAAGAAAGAGTGAGAATGGTCATGGTTGATGATTTTAATAAAAAACCACCTTTGCGTGATCAGGCAGCAATTACGCAGAAGAAGCGCATTCCTGTCTATATCCTGATTTTGGTCGGTATCTTTTTACTGGCAGTCCTGTTCTATATGTTTGCAGATGTGAAGCCAGATGCGCCTGCGACCCAGCCTAATACACCGGTACCAGCGACTGAAGCCCCTGCCAATAATGGTAGTCCGGCGGCTACTCCAGGCGGTGAAAGCAATGAAGCAATGGCTACCGCAGATGATGCGATGACAGAAGCAACAGCCACTGTAGGCGAAATGTCACAAGATACAGCAGAAGCCACTGCAACTGATGCTCAACAGGCCACCCAATAATTGGAATTGTTAAAAAAAACTCTGGTTAATGACTAGAGCTTTTTTGCAATAGGTGGTGATGTTTTTCAAAGTTCTGTATCTCCAGGCAAGCTAAGCACAGGAAGTTCAAGCTTTATAAACAATCGGAAAGAGCTGGAGATTTCAAAAATAAGCTTTTGAATTCAGATAAATAGCGTAATAACAAAGAGGGCAGAAAACATGAATGATTATATGAGAGGCCCACGTGGTGGCTATGATGCCATGTACTACTGGGATCAGTTTCATCCAATTCTTAGTGCAATTGCCATATTAGTCCTAGGTTGGATTATTGCATTACTCGTCTCGGCAGGTGTTAA
Organism: Acinetobacter sp. TW_SC_4; assembly: GCF_054861205.1. Taxonomy (NCBI): domain Bacteria; kingdom Pseudomonadati; phylum Pseudomonadota; class Gammaproteobacteria; order Moraxellales; family Moraxellaceae; genus Acinetobacter; species Acinetobacter sp. TW_SC_4. The sequence continues at coordinate 2,469,940 of NZ_CM142174.1, read as the reverse complement.
AAAAATCTTGCAAAAACTAGGGACCAATACACACTTAAATGCAGCGACAGGACATCGCTCTAATGTCGAGAGTATTATCGCTCGTGTTGTGTTCTGGATTATTCTGATTATTGCGGTGATCGGGGCGCTTAACGTACTGAATCTGACAGCAGTGAGCGGACCGTTCAGTAATATGATCCAGCAGTTCCTGCTCTTTATTCCACAATTGCTGGCGGCTATTGCTGTGGCCTTTGTTGGATGGATTGTGGCGAATCTGGTCAAAGTCGGCTTGCAAAAAATGCTTGATCGCACTCAGCTGGATGAAAAGCTGAGTGCCGAAGTCGGTGTCAGTCCGATTAGCCAAAATATCAGTGAAATTGTTTACTGGCTGATTTTACTGCTGTTCTTACCAATTGTCTTGTCGATTCTAGGTCTACACGGTTTATTACTGCCTGTGCAGAACATGCTGACGGATGTCGTAAGTTATCTGCCTAATATCTTCATTGCTGCAGTTATTGTATTTGTCGGATACATTCTGGCAAAAATCGTTCGCGGTATTGTCGAAGGTTTGCTCAACAGCTTGAATATTCAACATCAAGCTGAAAAAGTCGGCATTTTCAAAAACTCGAATGTCGCTCAACTGATTGGTTCATTCATCTTTGCAGTCGTAATTATTACGTCATTAATCATTGCATTTGAAGCACTGGGTATCGAAGCAATTTCTCAACCAGCAACTGCAATGCTGTATGAGATCATGAATGCCATTCCAAATATCATTGCAGCTGCACTGATTCTAATTCTGGCTTATGTAGTTTCTAGACTGGTAGCACGTCTGGTAACTGAAGTCGTTGCCGGAACAGGCGTAGATGAGGTTCCAGCTAAACTGGATCTACAACGCTTCCTGGGCAAAACCAAACTATCAAGCTTGGTGGGTTATCTGATTGTACTGTTCACTATGCTATTTGCGGTTTCTGAAGCAGCGGACCGTTTAGGCTTTGAACAGGTAAGTGGCCTGATTGCGATGTTCATCTACTTCGGTGCAAACATCCTGCTAGGTGCTGTAATTCTGGTGATCGGCTTCTGGCTGGCCAACGTAGTTGCCAACATTGTGCAACGCGGTGAATACAACAGTTCACGCTGGTTAGCAAACTTGGTTCGTGTACTGATCATGGGTCTGGTCATTGCAATGGGTCTACGTGCCATGGGCATTGCTGACTCGATCGTGAATCTGGCCTTCGGTTTAACTCTGGGTGCTGTTGCAGTGGCCTTTGCCTTGGCCTTTGGTCTCGGTGGCCGTCAACCAGCAGAACGTGTACTGACTGATTTGATCGATAAAGCTAAACGAGAAGCTAAAGAACCGAATCCTTTGAAAAATGAAACCAATATCATGACTTCAGGCTTAGGTGCTGATGTCAGTGGTACTACAGGTGCAGGCAGTTCAACTACAGGAGAAAATATTGTGCCGAAGCAAGATCAATCACAAGATGACAATACGCCAATGCGTACCAATTTATCCAATAGTACACCAGCGACCTTGACCACTGCACCACAGGATGATGAAGCTTCAGGTATAGATCAGGTGACACCAGATGTAGATCAGGCTGTACAGGATTCGCTTCAAGTTGATCCAATTCATCCACCAGCGAATAATCCATTTGGTTCTACAGGTGAAGAAGAACCGAATGTCGATAGTCATCCAAAAAAAGATGACCCGAATTAACCTGTTCTATCCAAACAAAATCGGCCACGCTTGAGTGGTCGATTTTTTTAATGATGAGGAAATCTGAATGAATGCCAAGAAACCGAATAATCTATTAGCACCCTTAGTGATAGCAGGCATTACCATTGGCTTTTTCACGGCTGCTTATCGATTTGTCTTTGTGAAAAGCAAACAGGATGAGCAGGCTGAACGAGAGCTGGATAAGAAAATACCTGATCCAGACGAATTTAACTAAGCCAGAATACTGCTCAGTCACTACACATAGAATTTCTTTTTTAAAAAATATAGAATATTCAAGTGAATACTAAAATGATTTTGGTATTTTTCTTGCATTAAAAATATAAAGAAAAAGGAGATCAATAATATGTGGAAAACATTGCAGCATAAATTTATGGCATCTATGGCAGACCAAGTACCATTACATCTGCAGGAAGCGGCTCAGAAAATGCAACTGACGATTGACCGTTTAGAAAATATGGCTAATCTCAACCTGTTTAAAACGGATTATCTGGAATAAGCGAAGTATTTTCTTTTTCCTAGATCATCTCTGTATTAAACATATTCCGATGCGGCATGCGCTGATGACCATGCCCATTGGAAGTTAAAACCTCCCAAATGACCAGTCACATCCAGTATCTCGCCCACAAAATACAAGCCTTTCTGCTTTTTGCTTTCCATGGTTTTAGATGAAACTTCGGTTGTATCCACACCGCCCAAAGTCACCTCAGCTGTCCGGTAACCTTCAGTTCCAGAAGGCTTCAGTTCAAAGCCACTTAAACGTTTGGCAATCTGTTCCAGCTTGTCATCACTGATATTGCCAATGGATGTTTCAGCCACTTCAGGCCAGATCAGATTCTGTAATTCTAGTACTACGCTCTTCGGTAAATGTTCGGTCAATAGTGTACGTAGCAGAACTTTAGGCTGACTCTGTTTTTTAGATTTAAAGAAATCAAACAGGTCGACACTTGGTAAGAAATCGACCTTAAAGCTTTGGCCAACATCCCAGTAATTTGACAGTTGTAGGGAGCTAGGGCCGCTCAGACCACGATGGGTAAACAGTAAAGCTTCAGTAAAACTATTTAAATTATTAGACAGCGTGGCTTCGACTGCATTACCGCTCAGACGAGTGGTGACTTCCTTGAAACTATCCGAGAAGGTAAACGGTACCAGACCGGCACGGGTTGGATAGACATGATGTCCAAACTGCTTGGCAATCTCATAGCCGATGCCTGAACCGCCTAGAGTCGGAATCGACAAGCCACCTGAAGCAACCACAACTGATTCCACTTCAAAATATCCTAAAGAAGTGGCTACCTGAAATCCTTGATCGTCTACAGTGTTGACGGCTTTCACTTCGCAGTTGGTTTTGATCTCGACCAGACCAGTCTTGTCACATTCAGACAGTAGCATCGACAAAATTTCTTTAGCACCATTTAAGGTAAATAACTGTCCATGTTTACGTTCTTCATACTCGATGCCATATTCGCAAACCATACCAATAAAATCCCAATTGGTATAGCGGGTTAGTGCTGAAATCACGAAATGCGGATTATGCGAGATGAAATTTTCAGGTTCGACATAGAGGTTGGTGAAATTACATTTGCCGCCACCAGACATTAGAATTTTTTTACCCACCTTATTGGCTTTTTCAACGACTACGACTTTTCGACCACGTTGTGCTGCCATATAGGCTGTCATTAAACCGGATGCACCTGCACCTATGACCAAAACATCGTATTGCTGAACAGACATGACACACTCAAGGGAGAAGAAAGGGGAGCATTATAGACAATTTTATTTCAGCTTTCTCTATTCTTGGAAGGGGCTACCCGAATTACAGCGTGTTAGCGAATATTTATCATAAATAATTTGAAGCAGCTGGCGGATTCATGCATAGTTTTGTCATGCCTAAAAAATAATCACAATGAAAAGGAATAACTTATGACGGATACGGCAGCATATAAACAATATAATCTGATCAGCTATATTTTTCATCTACTGGGTTTTTTCCTGGGAATAACCCCATTAATCGCTATTATCATGAATTATATTAAACGTGATGAAATGCGGGGCACCTGGCTGGAAAGTCATGTGGACTGGCAGATTAAAACCTTCTGGTTCAGCTTGCTGGGTTATATTCTAGGTGGGCTGCTCACCGTGATTCTGATCGGTTTTGTGATTATTTTTCTGGTCTTTGTCTGGCATGTCTATCGACTCGTAAAAGGGCTGATTGCCTTAAATGAAAATAATCCGATAGGCATTTAAGTTTCGATCAGAACTTTAAGCGAGTTAAATATTTCGACCTTGTAGTCCACCAGTATGCAGGATCAGCAGTTTTGTTTCTGCTGGAAAATAACCTTTTTCAATCAGATTTGAAATTCCCAACAGCATTTTTCCCGTATAAATCTGCTCTAAGGGAATATCATATTCAGCTTCAAAGTGCTGTATAAACTGGATCAGTTCAGGAGTGGTTTTGGCATAACCACTGCAACAATAATCATCGAGAATGGACCAGTTTTTTTTCGTGGTCAGCTTAGCCACCTCCTCATTCAGGAAATCGCCTTTTAAGGCAGAAAATCCTAATACCTGTTGATGAGGCTGGCTGGCTTCAATCAAACCTGTGATCGTGCCACCAGTGCCTACAGCACAGCAGATCACGTCAAATTGTGCATCGCCGTCCTTTAGAATCTCCTGACATCCCCGAATCGCCAATGTATTAGTACCGCCTTCAGGAATGATGTAATGTGCAGGAAACTTTTGTGCTAACGCTTCTAGATAATTAGCGTCCTGTTTACGTCGATATTCTTCACGACTCACAAAATGTAACTGCATGCCAAATTGTTGTACCAACGCTAAAGTGGGGTTTAAGGGCTGATGGGCCAGTTCTTGACCCCGAATAATACCGACACTCTCAAAGCCAAACTGCCGTGCTGCAAACGCCGTTGCGGCAATATGATTGGAATAAGCACCACCAAAAGTCAGTAGCTTTTTGAAGCCAAGTTGTTGTGCTTCTAGAAAATTATATTTCAGTTTAAAAAACTTGTTGCCGGATATTTGCGGATGCACCAGATCCAGACGGCGTATGGTTACAAGCCTGTCTTTCAGCCAGATACGCTGGTCTGGAACATGCTGGGCGATTTTTTCAAACATGGTATTTTCATAAGCTAAGAATGAGAAAATTATAGCGAAATAGAATCAGCAGGATGGCAGAATCATGAGCTCCTTAAACTAAGAATAAATTTTTGTAGATTGTCACAATTCATATGCTGAAAATTTAAACAAATTTGCTAATCTGAATCTTATAGGGAACTTAGAGGAGGATAGAATAATGAAAATACTATTCTGTACGATTTTAAGCGTATTGCTCTTAGGCCTATCTGGCTGTGATGATCCGCTGAATAAACCTAAAACTGATACACGAAGCATGATTATTGGCGGAGTGCCGGTGCATGACCATGATTATAAGATGCTTGATTCATCTCTCACCGCTCAAGACCAACTGAAGAAATAGCCGGATTTCGCACAAATATTGCATCATTTGTGTAGAAATATTAAAGCAAAATAAATTATTTTTACTTAAAATAAGCCATTCATTTTAAGTTTGGATGGTCACGTGGAATCATTTTGGATTTTAGGTTCAATTGCCTTTGCCCTCATGTTAGGTGCAATGAGCCCAGGACCGACTTCTATTTATGTAGCGAAAAATTCAATTGCGATCTCACGTAAGCATGGCCTATTTACAGCTTTAGGTACGGGTACTGGGGCGGCTATTTTTGGTCTGCTTGCAGTTTTAGGTTTGCAGGCATTTTTGCTGGCTGTGCCATCTGCCTATCTGGCTCTAAAAATTTGTGGTGGTTTATATCTGCTCTGGTTGGCTTTTAAAATTATCAAGCATGCCAAAGAACCGATCGAGGCAGGCGATGACAGTCAAACTCAGATGTCCTTACGTCGCGCCTATATGACAGGTTTGATTACCCAGCTCTCGAATCCTAAAATTGCCATTGTATTGGCCAGTATTTTTACTGCGCTTTTGCCAAAAGAAATTCCAACTTACTTTTACTTTGTATTGCCGGTTTTATGTTTCTTTATTGATGCAGGCTGGTGCTCGCTGGTGGCTGTTGCACTTTCTGCTGAAAAACCACGTCGTGTGTATTTAAAATTTAAAGCCGGTTTTGACCGTGCAGCAGGGGCGGTCATGACCGTGCTTGGCTTAAAGCTGATTTTTGGGATGAAGTAATTTTCCAATTATCGCAGACTATAAAAAGCCCCGATGATTCGGAGCTTTTTTTATTTGGTGCTTAAAAAATATTTTCTTCCGAATTAGCCGAGATCCGGTGAATAGATAAGTCTGCACCAGTAAATTCCTCTTCCTGACTCAGACGAATACCGATCAACATTTTCAGCAGACCATAAATCAGGAATCCACCTGCCAGAGCCACTACAATTGCCAGTACGGTACCGAATAGCTGTGAAATGATAGAAACACCACCCATGCCTCCGAGCCATTGCTGACCGAATACACCGACCGCAATTCCACCGAAAGCACCACATACGCCATGCAAAGGCCAGACCCCTAATACATCATCGACTTTGAGTTTATTTTGAGTATAGGTAAAGAGTTTTACAAAAATCACGCCTGCGCTGATTCCGATAAATAACGCACCCAGTGGATGTACCACATCAGAACCTGCACAGATGGCCACCAGTCCGGCTAATGGGCCGTTGTGCAAGAAGCCAGGATCATCTTTACCCGCTACTTTTGCTGCAATAGTTCCACCGACCATCGCCATTAGAGAGTTAATCGCAACCAGTCCGGAAATAGCATCTAGGCGTTGTGCACTCATCACATTAAAGCCAAACCAGCCAACAATCAGAATCCATGAGCCTAGAGCAAGGAAAGGGATAGATGATGGTGGATGTGCAGTAATCCGGCCATCATTTTTATATCGACCATTACGTGCACCAAGTAAAACGACTGCAGCCAGAGCAATCCAGCCTCCCATGCCATGCACGACCACAGAGCCGGCAAAGTCGTGGAAGGTGGCACCGAAGGTATTTGCCAACCAGTCTTGAAAACCAAAGTTGCCATTCCAGATCATTCCTTCAAAAAATGGATAAATCAGAGCAACTAAAAATAAAGTCGCTAAAGCCTGCGAACGCATTTTAGCCCGTTCAGCAATACCTCCCGAGATAATCGCAGGAATAGCTGCGGCAAAGGTCAGCAGGAAGAAACAGCGCATCAGGTTATAACCATGATCGGCTGCTAAAGTAGAGGCATCATGGAAAAAATGCTGACCATAGGCAATATAGTAGCCCACCAGAAAGTAAGCGATGGCGGATAGGGAAAAGTCAGTGAGAATTTTACTTAAAGCATTGACCTGATTTTTATGGCGAACTGTCCCTAGTTCTAAAAATGCAAATCCTGCATGCATGGCAAGCACTAGAACTGCACCGAGAAGGAGAAATAATAAGTCTATATTTTGCATTATGCGTTCCAATTTAGTGCATAGAATCACAAAAGAAATCCAGTATATAGAGGCAAACTGATTCGAAAAGAGTTACTAACAAGGGAAATTTTGATAAAGAATTTCTTGAAACTGACAAGACTCGATATGAAGCACAATAGAATTTTATGCACCAAACTAAGACATCATAAGAAAAGATAAAATTTGAATTTATATTTTGTTTTTTAGATATTTAGCTTTATCACAGAAAATGGCGTGTTAAAAATGTGTGCTAAAGGTGCACATGAAAAGTAAAAGGATTTTTAAGAAAAAATTTAAAAAAATTAAGTGATAGATTCTTTTGAATTGCAAAAGTACATCATGGTTTTAAATTTTAGAAGTCATGAAGACTATAACTTAGCTATATCTTCAATAAAGAAAACCCTAAAAAATTAGGGTTTGATCCGGAGCTAAAATCTCTGAAGTATTCAATTAATCTTTGAAATGCACAGGAATCCATTGATAGCTCTTTCCATCTTTTGAGTAAATATGACCGATCCCTGGGAATGGTAAATGTGGTGCTGCAATGGTCTGGCCTTGCTTGGCATATTCAGCAAAATCCTTTAAACGGGTTTGCACCGCAGTTTTAGGATCAACATCGAATTCTATGGCTGTTTCAGGTTTTTCGAATTGCAAGGTATGTGAATGGACGATGTCACCGACAAATACGACTTCTTGACCATCTGCTTTGAGTTTAAAGCTGTAATGCCCTGGGGTATGACCAAAGGATGGCTTAAACTCGATCCCACCAAAGGCTAAAGATTTATCAGAAAAGACTTTCACTTTTTTAGCTTTTTCATAGGGTGCAAGGGCGGCTTTAATTTTCTCTACGGTGTCTAAGAAACCCTCCTGCTGGTCTTTCGGTAGTTTTTTAACGGTATTTGGACTTAGCCAGTAGTCATATTCGGTTTTAGAAATATGTAAGGTGGCATTTGGATAATTTGCTGCGCCGTTATTTGAAATGCCACAAACATGATCAGGGTGGAGATGAGTCAGGAAAATACCACTCACTTGCGCAGGCTGATAACCTGATGCCTTGAGGTTATTATAAATTGATCCTAAGTGCGCACCAAAGCAGCTTGCAGCACCGCTGTCGACCATGAGTAGTTGATTATCTGTATTAATCAGGAAAGCATTGACTGAAGTCTGTATACCTTTGGCTTGATCGGCATGATATTTCTTTAAAATCTCAGTCTTTTCTGCATCACTTAAGCCTTTAAACATCGATGGATTTAAGTAGTTTGTACCATCGAGCAGGGCAGTAATCTGAGTATTACCAATTTGGTGATGGTAGTAGCCAGCAACTTGTTTTTGTGAAGCAATCGTTGCAGGTTGTTCAGCAGCCTGACTCACACTTACACTCAAAACAGAAAATGAAAGTAAAGAAGTGAGAAGGGATATCCTTAAAATATTCATGGCAATTCTTATGGTTGTGAAGTTTATGCTATGTATTAGCATGTAAAGCATGAAAATAGAATATAAAAATATTTACCTTTTTTTAAAGAGATAAGAGGAATTCACTATCTGTACTAGGCATTCAGTTTGAATCTGTATATTGATTTTGTAAGGAAATAAAAGATTTTTTATCTAAAAATATTTTTATAAATAAAATACTTAGATAAATTTCACTTTTATAAAAAAGCCCGTTAACATGGGGTATTGCAAACAGCCTTGGGTATCGCTATGAGTTTTTGGAAAAAGAAAAATAATGCAGTATTTGTATTTTTCATTATTACCTTATATTCATTGCTAGGCTTCGGCATTGGCTATGTCATCTGGGAATTTTTCCTTGATAAATAAGTGCTATCCGATTTATAGATTGATATAAATTTTAAAACTCTATTGAAAGCTCCATCACCCTTTGGGAGAAGGTTGGGATAAGGGGAGTTCTTAGCCTTACTTTTGAAGGATCAAAAGTAACAAAAATCCCTTGTTCGTTAGAGGGCACGTCCATGTGCCCCTAACGAACGGGCGACATCCATGTCGAAAGTCATGTGATTAAAAATTTTTCTTTAATTACATTACTTACTAGGGCCTGTCATCAATTAGCTTGAGAAAATCTAATCTGTCCTCATTATTTTTTCATGACTAAACGCTATGCATTAAGAGATGATCAGTGGGAGCAGATTAAGGATCTGTTGCCCGGACGAGCAAGTACTGTTGGAGTAACTGCCAAAGACAACAGGCTATTTGTTGAAGCAGTATTATATCGGTATCGTTCCGGTATTCCGTGGCGAGACTTACTAGAACGCTTTGGGGATTTTAGAGTCGTGCACACTCGCTTTAGCCGTTGGGCTAAAGCAGGCGTGTGGCAGAGAATTTTTGAAGTGCTATCACATGAAAGTGATAATGAATATGCCATGCTGGACTCAACCATTGTGCGCGCTCATCAGCACAGCGCCGGAAAAAAAAGAACAGGCAATCGGACACAGTAAAGGTGGCTTAAGTACCAAAATTCATGCCCGTACGGATGCTTTAGGCAACCCGACAGAATTTTATCTCACTGCCGGGCAGGCTCATGACTTAAATGGTGCTGATGTGCTGCTGGACTTATCGTTAAGTCAGACTTGGCTCATTGATAAAGCCTATAATTCTAAGAATCGGGTGATTGATCCAATCCATAAGATCAATGGTCAGATCGTGATGCCGTCCAAAAGTAACGCGATTGAACAGCGTGATTATGACCAACATCTTTATAAAGCAAGACATCTGATCGAGAATTTCTTCGCCAAGCTCAAGCAGTATCGAGGTATTGCTACGCGCTATGATAAATTGGCTCAAAACTTCCTGTCAGCAATCTACCTTGTTTCAAGCATAATATGGCTTAATTGATGACACGCCCTAGTTTGATTAAAATCTTTCTTATGTATTGTAATAGACCTCTTTCATAAATCATTTTTTGCTCAGTTCCAAGTTGTAGATTCCAGTGATTAAATTGAATCTCAAACCAAACCTTTTACCTCTATTTCGATAACGCTCAGCAAGGATTTTGAAGGTTTTCAGGCTGCCAAATACATGCTCAATTCCGATTCTTCTTTTATTGATTTCTTGATTATAGATTTTCAATTCAGGATCCAATTTACAGTGTTTTTTGGCTTTTAAGGGCAACAGGCTATTCGGATACAACATACATAAATCCCCTGATAGCCTTTATCTGCAAGGATAAAACCCCCAAAAGGAATCTGGTTTAAATTGCGTTTGAACAACTCGAAATCATGCACTGCACCGCGACTGGTACATAAACTCAGAATTTGCTGAGTTTTGTAGTGAATCATGGCCTGTATTTTAAAGGTATGGGTCTTTTTCTTGCCGCTATAGCTTTTCTTCTGTTTTTTTAGGCCTTTGGATTGGAATTTCCGTGGCATCCACGATCACAATATTCCAGTCGATGCCTTCGCCCTCGGGTAAATCTTTGGGTAAATTAAACAGATTGGACCGAATCAGGCAGTCTTCAACATGACGGACAATTCTTGAGGCTGTGGGCTCTGAAACCCCGTAACTCGTCGCAACGTGAAATAAGGTTCGGTATTCTCGCCAATAGCTCAGACAGAGCAGAACCTGATCCTCCAAGCTTAGCTTGGGCGGTCTGCCTTTGGCAGAGACATGCTTCTGCAATTGCTCAACCATCAAATAGAAAGTTGACCATGAGATGCCTGTGTATCGCTTGAACTGAGGATCAGAAAGCTTGTTTGAATCGATGTATTTCATCCGCAGATTATGCACGAATGCCAAGAAATCCAGAGGGCAAATATTAACCAAAAAGAAGATCGTTTTTTGATTTATGAAAGAGATCTATTGTTAATTTATTTATTGTGTGGAGTTATTGTTTATTTATTGTTAAGATTATTTTTTTGAGTTAATAAAAATTTTTTTTAGTCTAAAGGATTAATATTTTGAAAAAAACAGCACTCGTTTGTTCTTTAACCTGCTTAGCGTTAACAGCGTGTTCAACAACTGAAACTTCAAAAACAATACAAGCCCCCCAAGTAACGGCTGCGACGGCACAAGTAAAGTATACGGGTACTAAAACTGCAGTTTCTATTGGGAAATTTGATAACCGTTCAAGTTATATGCGTGGAATTTTTTCTGACAATGTAGATCGTCTAGGCGGACAAGCAAAAACAATTTTAGAAACTCATTTGCAGCAAACAGGTTATTTCTCTGTTTTAAACCGTGATAATTTATCTGAATTACAACAAGAAGCAGGATTTGGAAAATCGACGCAATCAATTAAAGGAGCGCGTTTTGTATTAACAGGTGATGTTTCTGAGTTTGGTCGTAAAGAAGTGGGTGATCACCAATTATTTGGTGTATTAGGTCGTGGTAAAACGCAAATTGCTTATGCAAAAGTTAATCTTAACGTAGTTGATGTGAAAACTGCAGAAGTAGTTCACTCAGTACAAGGAGCAGGTGAGTATGCGTTAAGTGAGCGTGAAGTACTTGGCTTTGGTTCTACCGCATCTTATGACTCAACATTAAACGGTAAAGTTTTAGATTTAGCTGTACGTGAAGCAGTGAATAATCTTGTGCTTGATTTACAGACTGGTAAATGGTCGACCAAGTAATAGGATTATTCCATGAAAAATATATTTTTATTACTTGGTATTGTGATGTCACTAAGTTTGGTGGGTTGTGCAAGTGGTCCCCAATCTTTATATAGTTGGGGGACATATCCACAACAAACTTATTTGTTGTTAAGTGTTCCTGAAAAAACCTCTCCTCAAGAGCAGATTACTAAACTTGAAAAAGATATAGAGAAGGCTAAAGCTAAAAATGCGGCTGTGCCTCCAGGTTTATATGCACATTTAGGGCTATTAAATTTAAATCTTAATAATGGTCCACGAGCACTAGAGTATTTTGAGTTAGAACGTCAGGTTTATCCAGAATCAACTGTTTTGATGGAGCGTTTACTGAAAAAAATGACAGGTCAAACTACAGCAGGAGCGAAGAAATGAAAAATTTAAAACGTTTATTCGCTTTAAGTACTGTGGTTCTGTTATTTACTGGTTGTGCGGTTGCACCGAAAAATACACGTGATTTAAGCACTTACACAGCACATATGCCAAAGTCTATTTTAGTGATGCCACCAGTGAATGAATCTCCTGACACACGTGCAACTTATAGTTATTGGTCAACAGTAACTGTTCCTGTTGCTGAGGCAGGTTATTACGTTTTTCCTATTAGCGTTGTCGATACGATGTTTAAGGAAAATGGTATTTATAACGGTTCTGATGCTCAAACAGTAAGTACCCAAAAGCTACAAGAAATTTTTGGCGCTGATGCTGCTCTGTATGTGAAAGTAAAAGAGTATGGTTCGAAGTATCAAGTGATTCAAACGGTTGCTACGGTTGCTGTAGAAGCTAAATTGGTTGATTTAAAAACTGGTCAGCTTCTTTGGGAAGGTTCAGAAAAGCAGATCTTAGCTAACAGCAATAATAATGCTGGTTTAGTGGGTATGTTGGTTGGTGCTTTGGTGGATCAAATCTCGAATCATTTAAGTGATAAGGCGTATGTACTATCAGGCACGGTGAGTCAATTGTTGTATTCACCACGTTTGACTCAGCAAAAAGGTTTATTGTATGGACCAAGATCTCCGAATTTTTCACAGAATTCAGTAAGTCCTCAGCAATAAAAAAAATCCCCTCAATTGAGGGGATTTTTTTATTAGGTTTGAATTTTCATTTAAGACACTTTATCACCCGGTTTAGTACCAGATTCAGGCGAAATCACCCAAACACCGTCGCCATTACCCGCAGCGAGTACCATACCGTTTGAAATACCAAAACGCATCTTACGTGGAGCAAGGTTAGCGACCATCACCACCAGTTTACCTTTCAGATCTTCCGGTTTATAAAACTCACGGATACCGCTAAATACGTTACGTGGCTCAGCTTCACCAACATTCAAAGTCAATTGCAGCAGTTTGTCTGAACCTTCAACGGTTGCAGCATCCAGAACTTCCGCTACACGCAGGTCAACTTTAATGAAGTCATCAATGGTGATGATTTCAGCTTCACCGACTTTAGGTTCAGCTTTCTTCTCTTTGGCTTTCTCTTTTTTCTTCTCAGCTTTTGGTGCTTCAGCAACAGGTGCAGTTAAGGAATCTTTAGACGCATCGACCATTGCAGCCACAGCTTTCGGATCAACACGTTGCATTAGCGGCTGGAACAATGCAATTTTATGACCTGTTAAGATTTCTGTACGTGAAGCAAAGTCGAAAGAAGCCAGTTTCAGGAAGTCCTGAACTTGAGCAGCCAAGGTTGGTAACACTGGAGCTAAATACACAGCCAATTGACGGAACAGGTTGATACCCACAGAACACACATCGTGAACCTGTTGTTCTTCGCCTTCAATTTTCGCTAAAGCCCAAGGTTTTTTCTCATCGATGTACTGGTTGGCTTTATCTGCAAGCGCCATGATTTCACGGATCGCTGCCGAGAATTCACGGGTTTCATATGCTTTGGCAATTGAGTCACCAGCATCAATAAAGCTTTGCACCAGTTCAGGCTCAGCACAAGTTGTACTTAACTTGTTATCAAACTTGGTATTGATGAATTTTGCACAACGGCTTGCGATGTTCACCACTTTACCTACAAGGTCCGAATTCACTTTCTGGACGAAATCATCCAGATTCAAGTCAGAATCTTCAACCTTGTCAGAAAGTTTAGAAGCAAAGTAATAACGCAGGTATTCAGGATTCAAATGCTGTAAATAAGTTTCAGCTTTAATGAAGGTACCACGAGATTTAGACATCTTCTGACCATTTACAGTCAGGAAACCGTTCACAAATAAACCAGTTGGAGTACGGTAGTCTGCACCTTCCAGCATTGCAGGCCAGAACAGGGCATGGAAATAAACGATGTCTTTACCAATGAAGTGATAGACTTCATTTTTAGAATCTTTTTTCCAGAAATCATCAAAGCTTAAGTCAGGACGTTTAGTTTTGATGTAATTTTCGAAGCTCGACATATAGCCGATTGGTGCATCCACCCAAACATAGAAATATTTGTTTGGTGCATCAGGAATTTCAAAACCGAAATAAGGTGCATCACGGGAGATGTCCCAGTCATTCAAGCCATTATCAAACCATTCATCCAATTTGTTGGCGATAGACACTGGGAGACGACCTTCGTCACGGGTCCATTTTTGCAGGTATTCACCAAAATTTGGCAGTTTAAAGAAGTAATGATCCGAAGATTTCTCAACAGGAGTCGCACCGCTTAAAGTCGATTTTGGATTTAATAATTCAGTCGCGTTGTAAGTTGTACCGCAAACTTCACATGAATCGCCGTATTGATCTTCCGCCTTACATTTTGGGCATGTACCCTTAATAAAACGGTCTGACAGGAACATGCCTTTTTCAGGATCAAATAACTGGGTTACAGGGCGAACTGCAATATTGCCGGCTTCACGGTTTTTGATATAGATTTCTGAAGCGCGGGCGCGGTTGGTAGCACTGTGGGTAGAGTCATAATGATCGAAATGCACACCGAAACCGTCAAAGTCACGAATGTGTTCTTTTTGCACATTGGCGATCTGTGCTTCAGGTGAAATGCCATTTGCCTCAGCACGCAGCATGATCGCTGTACCATGAGCATCATCCGCACAGACATACGTCACGTCATGACCCATTGCACGCATCGCACGTACCCATATATCAGCCTGGATATAGCCGAGTAAGTGACCCATATGAATCGGGCCATTGGCGTAAGGAAGGGCATTGGTGACTAGGATTTTACGCACGGATTCACTCTCTCATTCGTATTCATTATGCAATGGGCCATAATTTTACATGATGCAGAAGGGATTACAAAGAAATGCTTTTACAGAAGCCTCAGGAATAAATCAGGCTGAATATTCAGAATACAAAAACTGGCTATAGACGGATAATTGGCCCGTAAAAATTCGATTGAGATAAGTTGATGCTACTTCCTGCAATCAATAGCAACAACATGTACAGGCTTTGTTGCAGTTTGCTTAATTCATCCACGTCATTGCATGTTTTGTGCTAAAAATTTAGCTGATCATTTTTATTATGACGCCTTAGGAGGGTACTCATGACTCAGAATAACCAGACAAGTACTTCAAAACAGAATCAAGATAAAGAACAACATGCACGAGAGCTGCATGACAAAATTGAACAAGAGCAGAAGCAGAACGAGATTGATAAACAGCATAAGCAGAAACATGAAGAAGTCCTAGAAGCACAAAAAAATGGTGCTGATGAAAAGTCTGATAATCAGCGAGACTCTAAAGCATCTGGTAATCAGCAATCAGAGCAAAAAGATGCGTCTAAAAATGACCAATCTGATTTTGATAATGTTGATCAATCAGATAAAAAGACCGAAAGCACCAAAATGGATGACTTAAAAGCAAAAGCCATCGCAATTGGCGAAGAGCTATTGCAAAAAGGCGAAAAGATTCTGAATGAGCTGAAAAATGGCAAATCAGACAGCCAAAAAAATGGTGAACAAGGTTCAGATGATTCGAAAAAGGCACAAGCAGATCAAAGTTCTGGAGATAAATCAGCAAATCAGGCTGACCAGGATCGTATGGCAAATTTAAAAGATGAAGCGCTACACAAGTTTGAAGATACCAAGGTCAAAATTAGTGATTTGGTAAATGAAGCTGCTACGAAACTAAATGAGTTGAAACAGATGGCGGCTGAAACCATGACCAAAATGAAAGGCGATGACCAGTCTCAGTCAGATGATTCAAAAAAGCAGGATCAGGATTCTTCATCTAAAGAGGCTAAGGATAAGGACCAAAAATCAGCTCAGACCAATAACAAAGATGATGCTAAAAAGGATCAGGATAAGGCTGATCAATCTGGGCAAAACAAGACCGATCAAGATAAAAATCATAAATAATCATTTCATATCGAAAACCACTTCATTCAGTTTTTGAATGAAGTGGTTTTTTAATGGCTACTATCTAATTAATTTAATTTAAAATTTTAAATATCGATAATATAAAACAATAAATAAGATGTGATGCTGACTTTATAAATTTTCTTCCCTGTAACCCTTTAAAACCAAGTAAAATAGTTGGAAATCATATTTGTCTTTCAGGCTTGTGAATACAGATTGCTTAACCTGAGCCAAAAACCTCGTTAAACTAAGCTATTCAGATGTCTATCTATATTTTTGGAGTAACCTATGTCCTGGCTTTCTTCGCTTAAATCGGTTTTTTCGCCTTCCAAGGAGGTGAACGAAGAAGCTGTGCAGAACGTACTGCAAAATTATGTCTTGCCAAATTCTAGCAATGCACTGAAAGACCGGATTACTCAGGTCAATGTACAAGGTGAGATTCTGCAAATCACCATTAATACCTATCCGGAAGAAAAAGAGCAGTTACAGCAGATTCATGATGAACTGGCGGATGCGCTAGAGAAATGCGGTATTAAAGAACTAAACCTGCATGTGATTCAGCAAAAGACGAGTCATAAAAAAGAAGGCGGTTGTGGACATCATCATGCAGAAGGCGAGAGCTGTTCCAGCCAGCCGCAAACTGCTGCTTCAAAATCGAATCTGCCACCTGTGGTTGATGCTTCAGGTCATGCAGCTCAAGCAGAAGCTGACCCAAATAATCCGCCGATCCAGAAAGCTGCTCCACAGCAACGTGATGTGCCGAAGCATCCACGTATTCAGAATGTCATTCTAGTCTCTTCAGGCAAGGGCGGTGTTGGTAAATCTACAACGACTGTGAATCTGGCTTTGGCTTTGCAAAAATTAGGTTTGAAAGTGGGTGTACTGGATGCGGATATTTATGGTCCAAGTATTCCGACGATGCTCGGCAATGCTGGCAAAACCCCGATGATCGAAGCCGAGCAGTTTGTCCCACTGGATGCGTATGGTATGGCAGTACTGTCGATTGGGCACTTAACGGGTGATAATAATACGCCGGTTGCTTGGCGTGGTCCTAAAGCAACGGGCGCTTTGATGCAGCTATTCAATCAAACCTTATGGCCGGATCTGGATGTATTGATGATCGACATGCCACCAGGTACAGGTGATATCCAGTTAACACTCGCTCAGCGTATTCCAGTCACAGGTGCTGTGATTGTGACCACACCGCAAAATGTGGCATTGCTGGATGCGACCAAAGGTATTGAACTGTTTAACCGTGTGCAGATTCCAGTGATGGGGGTAGTCGAAAATATGTCGACCCATATCTGCTCGAACTGCGGTCATGAAGAACAGATCTTTGGTACAGGCGGCGGTGATAAACTTTCAGAGCAATACAATATTCCATTGCTCGGTCGTTTGCCTTTGAATGCAGTGATTCGTGAAAATGCCGATGCCGGTAAGCCTTCAGTGATTGCTGGAGATGATGCTGCTGAAAGTTACATGGCTATTGCTCAGAAAATTGCAGCAAAATTGCCAAAAGCAGAAAAAGATAAAACTCGTATTTTCTAAGATTCTATAGTGAAAAAAAGAGAGCCTCGGCTCTCTTTTTTTATGAGGTTTTAATCGTGACTGTATTTTCTTTTCTTGCCTGAATGATATTAAAGCCAATTGCAATAATCACCATGATGGTGCCGATAATATCGGTCATGGTTTCTGGCACAATCATCATGAGTGCGCCCACCCCCAGGAAGATGCGCCAGAACCAATTCATCGCGGTTTTAAAGTAGCCTTCTACTGCGGCCCCCAGTGCCAGAATGCCGACAATCGACGTCACGGTAATGCTTAAAATGACATTCCATGCCGGTAAGCCAAATTCTTTGGCATTCACGGCAATACCTGTTGTATCAATCATCAGCATCGCCGGGTTATAGACAAACAGGAAGGGCACAATAAAGCCAGCCAGTGATAATCGCAAAGCCAGGAATCCAGTCCGCATTGGGTCACCCCCGGCAATCCCGGCACCGGCAAAGGCGGCTAAGGCGACGGGAGGGGTAATATTGGCAAACAGGCCAAAATAGAACACGAACATATGTGCGACTAGGATTGGAATATCAAAGTTGGCTAAAGCCGGAGCTGCCATGGTTGCGGTAATAATATAGGCAGGAATGGATGGTAGGCCCATACCCAAAATCATCGATGCAATCATGGTAAAAAACAGTGTTAGAAACAGACTGCCTGCACCAATACTCATAATTGAAGAGGTCATTACCGAGCCAAAACTGGTCAAGCTGACCACACCGATAATAATACCCACCACTGCACAGGCAGACATCACAGAGAGTGACTGTTTAGCACCATCTGCCAGTGCTTCCAGGATTTCCTTCGGTCCCATCCGCGTAGATTTTCTAAATGCAGCAACAACGATGGTTAATAAAATAGTATAAACCGCTGCATAGCTGACCGGAATTGACTGGAATAAGAACACCACAAGCGCAATAATTGGAAGTAATAAATGTCCGCGCTCTTTCAGAACTTCTTTGACTCGTGGCAAGTCTGCTTTGGGAACGCCTTTAAGATTATCCCGACCTGCTCTGAAATGGACTTGTGCCATCACACCGAGGTAATACAGTAGGGCAGGCAATACCGCGGCTAAGGCAATCGTGCCATAACTGACACCAGTTGTTTCGGCCATGATGAATGCACTAGCCCCCATGACTGGAGGTAAAATCTGCCCACCTACAGAAGCACTGGCTTCCACTGCACCGGCAAAGTTTTTGTGGTAGCCAATTCTTTTCATCAAGGGAATGGTAAATGAACCGGTTCCTACGACATTGGCAACCGCCGTACCATTAATACTACCCATAAAACCACTGGAAATCACCGCAACTTTGGCTGGCCCACCTTGCTTATGACCGGCAAGTGCCATCGCCAGATCATTGAATAATTTTCCCATTCCCGATTTCGCCAAAAATGCACCAAACAGGATAAACAAGAAAATGAAGGTGACTGAAGCACCAATGGCTGAAGAATATAAACCTTCAGTCTTCAGATACATTTGCCCGAAAATATCACTGAATGTATAGGGGCGAGTGAGCAAGCGATCCGGCATCCAGTCAAAATGACTGACAAATGGATAGCTTAAGAAAATCAGTCCCAAGATCGGCAACATCCAGCCCATTACCCTTCGAGCAGCCTCAACCACCAATACTACCGTCATGATTGAGAAGACAATGTCCAGTGTATTGGGAATGCCTCCCCGGGTAGTCATAATGGCTTGGTATTCTTTAAACAAATAAAAGAAAGAAGCAAAAGAGGCAATGACCCAAATCCAGTCCGTCCATGCGACCTTTTGCCGGCTACTGGCCTGACGTGCTGGATACAACAAGAAAATCAGCGCCAGACCAATGGATACATGGGCTGCACGTTGAATCAGTTCTGGCAAGGGATTAAAAGTAATATAAAGATGAAATAACGAATAGGATATTGCCAAGGCAGCAATAAACCAGCGAACCGATTTGTTGATCGGATTGCGAGTGACAGATTCACGGTCAAATTTTTCTAATAATTCTTGTTGCTGTTGATCATCCAGTGCTTCGGTCACATTTCTTGTTTCTTGTGGATTCATAGGCAATCATTTAAACCTCTTTTTTTCCATAGGCTGTCTTTTTTTATAGAGATCTGTACCGTGCTATAGTCAGGAAAATCCTGATAAATATTCCAGATCCGATCAGCACTCTCAATACTCTCAATTTTTCCCTGCATTCTGCGTGAAATCACCCAATTGATTTCTTTCATCTTCCGGTTGATTTGCATATGGATATTGCCATCATCCTGTCGAGTAATAGTACCTTGATCAGGTGTACCTGCACCAAATGAAATGAACTGAGTGTCTGTCAGAATGAAATGATCCTTGTCTAGAAAATAACGTTCTTTCCACTGTGTTCTTTCTACCGAATGCATCCAGCTCAGCTGAAAAGATTTCTGGTCAATTTTGCACTGGAAATTTTGCTCTTTCACTTCCACAAAAATATACGAAAATGTCATCCAAACACAGGTAATAAAAAAAGTAGCCAAACTAAAAAGTGCAGCAATCGCTGCACCTTGTATCCATTTCATCAGTTCGCTTTATTCTCATCATAGAATTTTTGCGCGCCCGGATGCAGTGGAGCAACCAGACCTTTTTGTGCACCTTCTAAAGTGATTTCTTTAGCAGCCTGATGCGAATTTGCCAGCTGATCCAGGCTGGAGAAGAACGTCTTGGTTAGCTTATATACATCATCGGTAGACAAATCTGAGCGAACCACCAATGCATTCATGATCGCTGCTGTTGGAATATCTTCAGCATTGCCATAGGTCCCTTTAGGAATGGTCATTGGCAGGAAATACGCCTGATTTTTGGCAATCGCTTTCACTTTATCTGGATTGATGCTGACCAATTGAAGGTCAAAACCCTGTTGCAGTTCCATTAGGGAGGAGTTTGGAAGACCACTGGTCAGGAAGGCTGCATCCAGTTTACCGCCTTTCAAGGCATCAGCTGCTTCGGCATAACCTAAGTAATCTACTTTGACATCCTTATAAGTGATACCAAAACCATTCAATAGAGTACGGGCATTCACTTCTACGCCTGAATTCTGGGCGCCCACTGCAATACGTTTGCCTTTGAGATCTTCAATATTTTTGATGCCAGAACGTTTTGAAGTGACAATCTGTACATAGTTTGGATAAAGAGCAGCGATCTGCTGAACGTTGTCAATTTTAGAACTAAAACTGCCTTGACCATTAATTGCTTCAGTTAAGCTGTCGCTCATGACAAAGGCCATTTCAACTTTGTTCTGTTTTAATAAATTTAGATTTTCGACAGAAGCCCCTGTGGTTTGGGTTTTGGAACTCACGCCGTAGGTCTTGTTATAGATTTCAGCCAATCCTGTTCCGATGACATTATAAGGACCTGAGGCACCGCCTGTCGCAATATTCGCAAATCGGGTTTGCAGTTTATCTGCAGCTACGCTCTCACCAGATGCAGCCTGATGATTTGATTTATTTTGTGCATTATCATTCGAGCAAGCAACTACGCCTGATAGCGCTAAACTCATTACTGAAAGTTTGATCCATTTATTCATATATGACTCCTGATATTATTCTGTAGTTCTTAAAATATAATTAAAACAACAATATACTAAACCGTCTGGATGTTAAAAAAATGTGAATTATCAATTGTTGTCCTTGTACAATTTAACAGCAATTATTTTATCTGAATACCTTTAATAGCATTTTTTTCAAAAATTTACTTTATCAATATATTGAACAAATTGAGCAAGATAGACATCTTAAATGGAGAGTGAAAATTTAATCATTAGGAGTTAGGTAAAAGTTGCTCCCATCACCAAATCTTTCTCTAGAAGTGTCTAAAGTTCATACGTAAGAGCAGGGATTTTAGTGAATTAAAATTCAATCAAAGATTACCAGAAATAATGATTTCAAAGTTTTGGATGATTTTTCTTTCATGTTGTTGAGACTAATATTTCAGGAATTTTAAGTCCGAATGAATACTCTATTGAAACTTCTACTTTTATAGTAATTTTATTATGAGCTTATAGCTTTATAAATTGACAAAATTGACTGAAAGGTAATTCTCTTATATTTTTACGTAATTATATGAACTTAATTAAAAATAATAAAATATAAAATTTTTTAATATGTTCTCTTACAATTATTTTTTTGCAGATTTGACCGGATTATTTTATGCTTAATACCTAAGAGCGAGGTCAAACTATGATTTCATGGTTATTTATTGGTTTAGTGGCAGCCATTCTATTAACACCGGGCCCAACCAATACTTTATTGGCATCGTCAGGTATTCAAGTTGGATTTAGAAAAACTTTTCGCCTTATTCCTGCAGAAGCTTTCGGCTATCTCGTCGCAATTACATTCTGGGGTTTTTTGATTGGTAAAATCTCGGTCTATTTGCCGGAATTACCTCATATTCTCAAACTCTGTAGTGCTGCTTATATTCTATTTTTAGCTTTAAAATTATGGCGTACCGCAGAACTTGGTGAAAATTTTCAATGTATTTCGATTCGGGCACGGGAACTATTTTTTGCGACTTTATTGAATCCTAAAGCATTATTATTTGCTTCGGCCATTTTCCCGGTCATTGTATGGAAAAGCAGTCAATATTATGTGACTTATATGCTGGCATTCTTGGCATTACTTATTCCTATCGCATTTTTCTGGACCTTTTTAGGTAGTTTATTGGCTAGAAAAAACAATCGCTGGCTGAATCAAAAGAACTTACAAAAGACTGCTTCCATTATTTTAATGAGCTTTTCTGTACCTTTATCCTATTCAGCACTCCTCAGTCTTTAAACCTGAAAAAGCAGCTAAATTTCCTGAAATTTAGCTGTCAGAGTTTCGCTTATTTTCATTAGTGTCAATTTCAGTTAAAGTACGTCGCAATTACTTATTTTAAGATTTTTGGATTATATCAATGGCAATTAAGTCTGATCGTTGGATTCGCGAAATGAGCGAAAAACACGGCATGATTGAACCGTATGCAGAAAACCAGATTCGTCTGGATGAAAATGGTCAAAAGCTGATTTCTTATGGTGTTTCAAGCTATGGCTATGATGTGCGCTGTGCGCGTGAGTTTAAAGTATTCACCAATGTTCACTCTGCAATTGTCGATCCGAAAAACTTTGACGAAAAAAGCTTTATCGATATTGAATCGGATGTTTGTATCATTCCCCCCAACTCATTTGCGTTGGCACGTACAGTAGAATACTTCCGTATTCCACGAAATGTACTGACCGTTTGCTTGGGTAAATCGACCTATGCACGTTGTGGCATTATCGTGAATGTGACTCCACTTGAACCTGAGTGGGAAGGTCATGTCACGCTAGAGTTTTCGAATACGACTAACCTGCCTGCACGTATTTATGCGGGTGAGGGTGTGGCTCAAATGTTGTTCTTCGAATCAGACGAAGTTTGTGAAACCTCCTATAAAGATCGTGGTGGTAAATACCAAGGGCAGACAGGCGTTAC
The DNA here is from genome assembly GCF_054861205.1 of Acinetobacter sp. TW_SC_4. Taxonomy (NCBI): domain Bacteria; kingdom Pseudomonadati; phylum Pseudomonadota; class Gammaproteobacteria; order Moraxellales; family Moraxellaceae; genus Acinetobacter; species Acinetobacter sp. TW_SC_4. The sequence continues at coordinate 2,446,847 of NZ_CM142174.1, read as the reverse complement.
TTTGCCTAAAGCTTAATCGTTTTAAAGCATTCAATAAGCGAGGCTAATGCCTCGCTTATTTTTTTGCTGTTTCATTCATCGGAAACTCGAGGTTTTTAGGCTTTTGGCTTTGGTAATCCTGCTAAAAATAAGCATAATGAAGAATGAATATATAAAAAAGATGTGCCAAGCATCATAAAAATCAAAAATTGAAGGCTGGGAAGCTGAAGGATAAAGATGCGGAGCATCAGATAAGAAGGATAGGTCGAGATGGCTCAAATAAAAGCTAAATTTCAATTTCGTAAAAGCTATTTGGCAATGATGATCGGTTTAGGATTATTACCATCAGCACATGCAATGCAGGAATTAACAGATTCTTCTCTTTCTGATACTACCGGTGAAGGTGTTGCCCTAGTACTTGATGACTTTAAAATGGTTTTTCAGGCACCGAATGATGCTTCTAGTGGTTCAAGCTATGCACGAAACATTGCCAATCCAGGTCAGGCAGACACAGGCTTTATTCGTATTATTCCGACTGGAGAGAACTATGCTCAGTTAGGTGAACGTGCCTATAACAAAGTCTATGATCGAGTGTATGCGAGTAGCTATTTAAATGGTATCAGTGCAAATGCCAATCTTTATCAAACGACTTATGACAATAGTGTTAGTACCTATAAAACTCAAAACTATAATACGACTTTAACCGCAATCCGTAATGAAATTGGTGCAAGTGCGCGTGCTGGTCTTGTTGAGCAATATCGCAATTCAGATTTAATGAAGCAGTATTATGATCAGCGCTATCAAGATTATTATGATGGTAATCTTTGGCCTTTATCTCTAAGTAATGATGGAACAATAACAAAACCTGGTTCATTAGAATCTACGTTATGGTTAAAAGATAAATCAGCAGAATATGCTTTAGCTAATACTTATGAAATGATTGAATTATTATGGGGCAATCGGGCAACCACTCCATTAAATAATACTTGGACTCAACAAGCGGGTACTCGAACCAATGCTATTGATTCAAGAGTGACAACGATTGTTGAAAACAGGACTCAAGAAAAACTAGCAATTGAAGCAGATAAATATGCAGTAATTCAGGCAAAAAATGCAGTGACCGCTAGGGAGCAAGCGGTTAAAGCGAGCGCAACAACAGCGGCCAAAGAAGCTGCAATGGGTGCCTCAGTCAGTACGCTACGTACGAAGGCTGATGTATTTATCTATGGTTTGGCTCTATCAAAAAGTGATAACTCGCTCAGTAGCCGCTATAGCAATCAGGGATTTAGTTGGGGAACAGCCAGCAATCCATGGTTATTCCATGCAGGGTCTGAAACGGTAAAACAGTTTACGGATACTGGAAAAGAAGTGGGCTATCTAGCTTTGGAAGCCCCTCTTGCAACAGTTGCTGCAAATGAAGCAGATAATAATATTAAACTAGGTTTCTGGACTGATATTTTCTCACGTTCTTTAAATTCAAGTAATACCGTAGATTATGCTACTGGAGCACCTACTTCAGGCTTAGATATTTCTGAACGTTTTCGTGCACAGTTTATTGCTAATGGCTTGAGCATGAACGGTTCGCAAGTCCGATTATTTCAAACCCTTACATCGCCTGATCTTGCATATAGTCAAACCTTGGGCCTGACGAGTCTGATCCGACTCAATACTAATGATGATCCCTCTACTTTGACCAGTGATTCAAACAATTTGAACAGTAAAGGGATTCGTATTAGTAGTGCAGCAAAAGAGAATAATCTTGATGGAGATGGTCCGACTCCTGCTTTAAATGGCTCTGCAGCTCCTATATTTCATGATACCGAGGGATTATATTTATATAGCCCGAATATCAACCTGGTACTAGGAAGTATGTACCAGCCTTTTGTTGTGGGTTCGGAAGGAAATAATATTATTTTGGAAGTTACACGTATTCCTAAAATTCCAGATATTTACAACCGGATTTATCAGCGTTATCCAGATGGAAAAGGTGGCTTTTTAGGATCAGAAGCACTTTTAGGCTCTACATGTAATGTATATACGTGTGGTACTGAAATTAAAGCTCAAGCTTCAGATAGCATTGCCTTGTATCAAGGACGCGATGCAACTCACAGTAGTATCGCTATTGGTTCTGTTGAACGTATTGCCAACACCAATATGCTGAAGGCAAAAGATGATAATAATGCTACCGGTGTGGTATTTAGGGGGGCTACTGATAACTCAATGAGGAATTTTGGTTCAGCAGTGATTGATGGTGTGTTGATTCAACATCTAAAAATAAAAACTACGGGTCTATAAAGGAATAGGGCAATGTTGAAAAAGTTAATGCTTGCTACAGTTCTTGGGATTTCTTTAGCGACACAAGCCGGCTTGGTCAGTCTTGATCCGCAGCAAATGACAGCAGAAACGGGTCAAAGCGGAGCGGATTTAAGCTGGACCTTGTCACTCAATCATCAATACGCTACTGATTTAACGAAATCTCAAATTTCTGAAACGGTCGCTAATAAGTTAGAAGTGTATTACAAGCCAACAACAGATTGTGGAATTAACACCTTGTTTTGTCGCCTGGCGATTTCTCCGAACAATCATGTCGACGCCCAAGGCAATAAAAAATGGCTAGTATTTAAAGGCATACAAGGCACCCTGCAAATTGATAAGTTTTCTATCGATGGCACCACGATTACTAATGCGGCAGGCGATCCTCAAACAGCCATGAAAATCACTTTTTATGATGATAAACCTTTGAAAATAAGAAATTTGGGCTTTAATACTTTGGCTATTGAAACCGGAACCGGTGAGGGTGATAAGGAAGGCTATGCCAATTCAGAAAAGTATACGACCTTCACCAATCGTGTTTATAAAGAGGACGGTACATATACCACTGCCTCAGCAGATGTTCCAGAATTTGACCAGGGGCGTGAGAAGGGCTTTATGGGTCTCAATATGCACGGCAACATGCACATGTCAGGAAACTTAAAAATATTTGGCTTTAACTGCTCAGCAGGGAGTGCACAAAGCCGTTGCTAACTGCATGGATGCAGCATAGGGATGAAAGAATGAAAAAAATAAAATCACAAATTAAATTATTAACGGCATGTATCTGTTTGGCACAGCATAGTTATGCACTAGAGCTGATTGAAGAACAAGAATTAGGTTATATCACTGGTCAAGACGGTATTACGATTACGCACGAGGTATCAAAAGTTGAAGTTGAACAGCTCAATTGGTATGACCCGAATGCTGATGTAAATACCAAGATGGGACTGGGATTGCATAAAGTAAAAATCTTAGGCAAAGATCAAAATGCGATTTTAAGCCAGCTTAAGTTTGATGTCGGTGCGACCGATGCTGGTGCAGGGATTCGTTTAGAAGCAAGCGTAGCTCCCTTTAGTGCCAATGCAGATTTTAAACTGGTGAGTAAGGAATGTGCTGGAACAAGCTGTGTCGAAAACAATCAAAATTTGGGCAAACTAGGTCTTGCGATTGATAGTCCATTTAAAATGGTGCTTCAAACGACAGCTGGTTTATTCAATAAGAATGAAACAGCTACTATCGATTTCAATTTGCAAGATGCCACGATTAAACATACTTTAGGTACAAATAGCTTAGTTCTAGATAACTTTAATTTTAACTTCGCTGGTACGGGCTATATGTATATAGACCCGACACAAGGCATCGTACTCGCCAGTAAAGGTGGCACACAAGACCATCTAATTAATTTAAAACCAGTGGCTGTAGGAACAACTGGTGCGCAAACAGCTGGATTAAACTTTGATTTACGCTATCAGAATGGAGATGGCGATTTAAAAAATATCATGCGCTATGGTATTTCGGGTGCAGTGAGTAATGCACGTTTGTCGTTAGGTGCCGATCAGTCAAAACTGAATTCTTTTGATATAAGTAATAAAGTTGGTGGTGTGCTGACGCGACAAGATCATAGAGTTTCAAGCTATAACGCAGGTGAAGGTGGCTTGCATCTTGGTTTATCAGCTGATTTTACCAATCAGGAAGTGGCAGCAGCGCAGGGTTTAAAGCCAACGACTTTGGAAATTGGTCATACCGGCAAAGGAAGCTATGCAGTTCAGTTTAATGAATTACGTTCATTAACTGGAAAGAATAATGCTTATATTGATTTTGGCGATATTTATATCAATACAATTCAGGCACAGAGCCTAGAGTTTTTAGTGAATGACAATATTAAGTCAACGCTTAGACGAAGTAATCCGATTTTGCAGCAAACTTTAAGCAGTACGTCTGCTAATCAGGACTTTGCACTAATTGCCATACGGGGTATGGATTTCCAGTCGATTGCAGCCAAAGCAAATTTTATTTCTAATGATACTGGTGTTATTTCCGGGAATAGTGGTTCTTGGGGGATTGGTATTCCAATTTACAACCTGAATGCCAATGTTGCCTTGTCGGGTACAAAATATGAAGGTGACAAGAATGGTATTGCCTATAACGTGATGGCATCAACTGAAGGTTATGGTAAGGATGCTAAAACTGGAGCACCAAGTACAACTTCAATTCTTTTAATTGATGGTGGTGTAGAGAATGGCTATGCGCGAAACTATTATGCTGGCCTTCGAAATATTGATGCCTTTATTGAATCCAAAGGGGTGATTGGTTATGAAGATGAAGGCATCTATGTAAAAGCTGATAAATTGCTGATCGCAGCGAAAGCTGAAGTGGCAATTGGACAATTACCGGGATCTAAATATAACTGTGTATCAGGCAATAAATGTGATCAGTTTGTTCCTGATGACAATTTTTCTAAACGCGACGATGTATTAACAACAATTGCCATGATGCTTGATGGTAGTGGTGAGTTAATGATTATTCCGGGACTGGATGTAGCAGACGAAAATTATTTATCTCTGGATGCAAACTTTAAGTTCCGAACATTAACTTCTACAGAAAAAGGTGATGTCAATAATCTTGGTAGTTATTTTAGTCTGATTAATGAAGATGTAGATAGCACAGGTGCAGTTCATACTTCTGCGATTAACTTTAATCGTATGGAAGGGAATTTAGGATTAATCACCAAAATAGGCGTGAGTGAAGATACTGTTACTTTAGATAATCAAATCAAATTTAATAAAGATCAGAAGATTATCGAGCCGTTTAGAACCAACATGGCCATGACCACAAATGGCAATATGCAGAATATCGCAACAATTGCACTCACAGGCGGAACCATGCGCAGTACGCTTGGTATTACACCGCGCTGAAATAAGGGATGATTTCATGAAAAAAATAATATTGAATAGCTTGATTGTCACTTTAATGGGCCTTACTCAACAGGCGATGGCTATGACAGCCTTAGACGATGAGGCTTTATCGGCAGTTGATGCACAGGCATTATTAAATTTGGAAAATGCTTATGATTCATCACAAGGGATTAACTTCCATAAGCTAAGTATTGAAGCTTTAATGGAATTGAACATTAATATCAAAACTTTGCAGCTCGGTTGTGGTGGAACTAATAACAGTATTGGGAATACCAATGGTTGTGATATTGATATTTCTAACTTGGCTTTGAGTGGCTTAAATACCAGCCTTGATGATAAAGGTAACCCTGTCTTTTCAGACGACCGTGCTAATACCAGTGCCAGTGTGAGTAATCCCTTTGTTGAGTTTGCAATTAAAAATGGTGGAAGTGCCTCTACCCGAGAAGTGGTCGGTTTCCGTCTAGGTGCAGATAAAATTGTTGGACTCTTAACCATGGGAACTGACAACGTTGAAAATCCGAATGATGGCCTCAAAAGTTTTAGTGGTTATATGAAAATGGCGCAAACCACTGGTGAGTCTGTTACAAAAGCGGGAACCTTTGGTATTGCAAATGATGAAAAAATCTCAGGGAATCTAAAGGCTTTAGGACAAACACGTACTTTCACCAGTAAGCCAGGTGCTGATGGCCATACCGGGATTACAGTGCCTTCCATGCGGGTAGACTTTACTATGCCAGAAACTGTCGTGACTGGGCAACGCTTAAAGTCAGCGACTGTAAGTAATATCCGTTCTACTATTGCTTCGATTCCATTAGCAAAGGCTTTAACGGGTTCAACTTTGCCAAATGATGTGATTGGTACACCAGATTTTTCAAAAGATAAGCTGTATGTAGAGTTTGATCCATTAATTGGACTTCTTAATTTAGGAACACATTCTTTCTTTCAAATGGGTGCTGGTTCAAGTCTGGATAACCTGAATATGGACATCACCTTTGTTCAGGCTCTAAATATGATCCATAATATTCCATTAAATGGTACAGGCGGTTATTTGTCTTTACAGAGTCAGAATGTGCATTGGCAAGGTGCGGACGCGGCTGATATTGCCAAACCAGGTTGGTGGCTATCTTTTAAAGACCCGATTCAACTGGGTGTATTAAAAACTACAGATGAAGTTGATATTTCATTCGTGTTACCTCAGGTAGCAACTGCTATTTCTGAATTTCTTTTACGACCTGAAAACTTGATCGATGTCAGTGTGGGTGAGGCTCTAGGGTCTCTGGCGAATGTCGCGGTGGTACGTAAATTGAATATTGATGTAGGTAAATTTACTAACTATGTAGATGGTACTCCTGCAACTTTAACCTTAATGGATAAGCTGCTACAGAACCAGAATGTGACCTCAAACTGCTTTGGCGGACATAAGTTCTGCTAATTCAGACATATAAAAAATCCCGCTCTAGGCGGGATTTTTTATTGATTCAGAAAAAATTATTTAGCAATTTTGCCAGTAGTTCTTCTTTCGAAAGATTTACTGATTCTGCATCACGGCGACCTTTATATTCAAAAGTACCTGCATCCAGACCTTTTTCACCAATCACAATGCGATGTGGAATACCAGTCAATTCAAGATCAGAGAATTTCACACCTGGACGTTCATTACGGTCATCAAGCAGTACGTCAAAACCAGCAGCTTGCAGTTCTGCATATAAGCTTTCAGCACCTTCTAAAGTGCGAGGTGATTTATGCGCATTCATTGGCACAATTGCTATTTCAAATGGAGCGATCGCAGCCGGCCAGATGATGCCTTTTTCATCGTAATTCTGTTCAATTGCAGATGCTACGACACGTGTCACACCAATACCATAACAACCCATGGTTACAGTGAATGGTTTGCCATCCTCACCTAAGACCTTACAACCTAAAGCTTCAGAATATTTTTTGCCTAACTGGAAGATATGACCCACTTCGATACCACGTTTGATTTGAAGTGTACCTTTGCCATCTGGAGAAGGATCGCCTTCAACCACATTACGCAGGTCATAAACTTCGCTAAACTGCGCATCACGTTCCCAGTTCACGCCAGTTGCGTGCTTGTCTGCTTCATTTGCACCCGCGACGAAGTCAGAAAGTACAGAAGCAGCACGGTCAACAATCACTGTTAGGCCTTTTTCTACTAAACCTTGTGGACCTACAAAACCAGCAGTCAAACCTAGTTCAGCAAGTTGAGCTTCAGTAGCAAAAGCCAAAGGCGCAGCAATTTTTGGATGCTTTTCGGCTTTAATTTCATTCAGTTCATGGTCACCACGAAGGAACAGGGCAACGACAGGAGCTGCTTTACCTTCTTCAGCTGCAACGCCTTGAACCAGTAATGCCTTCACTGAATGTGCAGGGTCAGTGCCAAGGAAGCTTGATACATCAGCAATCGTTTTTTGATTTGGGGTATCAACCACTTTCAGTTCTTGAGTTGGAGCAGCACGATCGCCCACCAGAATCGCTTCAGCCATTTCGATGTTAGCCGCATAATCAGATTCAGTTGAGAATGCGATATCATCTTCACCACTTGAAGCCAAGACGTGGAATTCGTGTGAACCTGAACCACCGATTGAACCGGTATCCGCTTGTACTGGACGGAAATCCAGACCTAAACGGGTAAAGATCTTGCAGTACGCTTCGTACATTTTATCGTAAGTTTCTTGCAGAGATTCCTGATCCGCATGGAAAGAGTAAGCATCTTTCATGATGAATTCACGTGAGCGCATTACACCAAAACGAGGACGGATTTCATCTCGGAACTTGGTTTGAACCTGGTAGAAGTTTGCAGGCAATTGTTTGTAACTTTTTAGCTCATTACGTGCCAGATCAGTGATCACTTCTTCGTGTGTTGGACCAAGCACAAAGTCATTGGTATGACGATCTTTAAAACGTAATAGTTCAGGACCGTATTGCACATAACGACCAGATTCTTCCCAAAGAGAAGCTGGTTGAGTCACAGGCATCAAGACTTCGAGTGAACCCGCGTTATTCATTTCTTCGCGAACGATCGCTGCAACTTTATTTAATACGCGAACGCCCATCGGCAGCCAGGTGTACAAACCTGAAGCCAACTTACGAATCATACCGGCACGAAGCATCAGCTGATGTGAAATAACTTCAGCATCGTTCGGGGTTTCTCTCAACGTTGCAAATAAAAAGCGACTCGCGCGCATGGAAACTGTCCTAAAAAATTAAGCGTTAAAGCAGAGATTATACAATAAAAAATGAGGTGAACATTCGTGAATGTCACCTCATTGTGATGGTTTAAATTATGCCATGATTTTACGGGCTTGGCGCAGCATAAAATTCTTAAGGTCATCCAAATAAGTGAAAATCACTGGAACCACGACCAATGTCAGCAGGGTGGAGGTAATTACCCCGCCGATCACGGCATGTGCCATCGGTGCACTTTGTTCACCACCTTCACCTAAGCCCAGAGCGAGCGGCACCATTCCCATGACCATGGCACTGGTGGTCATCAGAATTGGACGTAAACGGGTTTTGCCGGCATTCAGAATCGCATCATAACGGGCTTCACCCCGATCCATGGCTTTCTTGATGAAGTCGATAAGCAGAATCGCATTTTTGGTTACCAGACCCATCAGCATAATAATCCCGATAATCGAAAACAGGTTCATGGTCGAATTAAACAGGAACAGCGCCAGGAATACACCAATTAATGACAAAGGTAATGAAGCCATAATGGCAGCAGGATGAATAAAGCTGTTGAACTGTGAACCCAGCACAATATAAATAAATACAATCGACAGGGTAATCGCAGTCAACGCATAACCAGCGGATTCTGCCATATCTGCATTGGCACCTTGGGTATCAAAACTATAACCCGGTGGCATGTCGAAATTATCCTGAAGTCTGCTAATGTCAGTACCGATGTCACCTGCAGGGCGTCCAGAGGTATTTGCTTCAACCAGCACCTCACGCGCCAGGTCACGACGATTAATTTGAGAAGCTCCCAGTTTTTCCTCAAAATTAGCAACGCTAGAAAGCGGGATCAAAATCGGCTGATTATTGCCATCCATTTTAGATGAAGTGATATACATATTTTGCAGATCGCTCGGCAGGGTGCGCCGGTCTTCGGTCAGGCGTAAGTTAACATCATAAGTTTCACCTTTTTCATCCTGCCACGTGGTGACATCATCGCCGGCAATCAATGGGCGAACTACATTGGCAATTTGATTGACTGACAAACCAAGATCACTGGCCAGAACGCGATTGATCTGTACACCTAAGGTCGGTTTTGGCTCTTTGAGGGATGTTTCCAGATCGACGATGCCATCAATTTTAGCCATCTCGACCATAAAGCGATCGGAAATCTTTTGTAGTTCATTCAAATCAGGGCCCTTGATTGAGATCATAATCGGCTTTTGACCACCCGATACGGTTTCATCCGCGGAAGCAACTGAGGTAATGGTAATGCCGCCCACAGATTGTAAACGTTGACGGAATTCATTATTGAGATCATTCAAGCTTTTCTCACGTTCAGTCCGCGGAGTTACAGTGACACGTAAGCTGACATGATTTTTACCGCGATCGGTCACACCATTAATTACGCCATAAGTTGCACGTACATCAGGATGCTGACGTACGATTTTATCGACCTGTTGCAGTTTGGCTTGTGAATATTCCAGTGAAGCATCGACTGGGGTTTCAAACTTGATCCGGATTTCACCCTTATCCGGGACAGGTACAAACTCGGTACCAATCAGTTTCGAGAGTGCTAAAGCGCCAAACAGAGATGCCACTGCAATCACAATGGTAATGAACCTAAAGCGTAAAGCCAGTTTCAATAGCTTTTCATAAACATGACTTAAATTGTCTAATTTGCCTGAAATCCAGTTAAAGAAGCGTTTGATTCGGCCCGGCTTTTTATTGGGATCTTTTTTCTTTTCTGCCCAATGTGCAGATAGCATTGGATCCAGAGTAAAACTGACAAACATGGAAATCAGAACGGCGGTACTCACCGTCACACCGAACTGATAAAAGAAACGCCCAATAATTCCACCCATAAAGGCAACAGGCAAGAAGACCGCGACGATTGTCAATGTTGTTGCCAGAACAGCAAGACCAATTTCTTTGGTTCCGTCCAGTGCAGCAGTGACATGGTCTTTACCCATATCGGTATGCCGTACGATATTTTCCCGTACTACAATTGCATCATCAATCAGCAAACCGATACTTAAAGACAGGGCCAATAAGGTCATCATGTTAATACTGAAACCAAAAGCCCAGATAAAGGTCAAAGTTCCGAGCAAAGCGATCGGTAAAGTGAGGCCAGTAATGACCGTTGAGCGGAAAGAACCTAAAAATAACAGAACAATTAGGACAGCAAGAACTGCACCTTCGATAATGGTACGCGCCACATCACCAATGGTGCCGCGGATGCTTTTTGAAGAATCTACCACAACTTTTAAGGTGGTTCCTTGTGGCAGTTGGGATTTGAGGCTTTCAAGGGTTTTGTAAGTACTGTCTACAACTTCAATGACATTAGAATCAGAGCTACGCAGGATGTCAACTGCAACTGCAGCTTTACCATCCAGAAATGCACCAGTTTCAAGTTCTGCCTGGCTATCTTCAATTTCTGCGACCTGTTTCAGAAAGATCGGTGCACCATTTTTATTGGCAATCACCAAATCGCCAAAGGCGAGGGGATGTAGCACTTTGGAATTGATCTCAATCACCAGTTCCGAGTTGCCAGATTTTAATGTACCGCCCGGAACTTCGATATTTTCAGATTTCAGAGTATTAATGACGCTATCCACGCCGATACCAAAAGCTTGCAGTTTCTGGGGTTCAACCTGAATGCGAATCTGGCGCTGTGCATCACCAAGAAGGTTGACTGTACCTACTCCCGGAACAGTTCGTAGTTGTGGAACAATGCGCTGATCCAGATAGGAACTCAGTGCCTTTAAATCCATATTGTCGGACTCAAATACGATCGACATGATTGCATTGGCAGTCGGATCATAACGCTCGACAACCGGTTCCTGAATTTCATCACGGAATTCGGCGGTGACTGAGGCAATTTTGTCACGGACATCCTGTGCCGCCATGGTAGAAGGAACTTCCAGATTGAATTCGGCCGTAATCATCGACAGGCCTTCACTGGATTGTGAAATTACCTGTTTTAAACCAGAAATAGTATTGATCTGGTCTTCAAGTTTTTTGGTAATTTCCGATTCAACGGTTTCTGGAGAAGCGCCTGGATAGCTGGTATAAATCACCACAAAGGGAAAGTCGACATCCGGAAATTCTTCTACACCCATGCGCTGCCAGGAAGCTAGTCCAAGCACCATCAAACAGAACATCATCATAATGGTGAAGACGGGATACTTCACACTAATTCGGGTAAACCACATATTAATGATCCTGTCTGATTAGTTGGAACGCAGTGTCACTGGCTTGTTGAGATCTGCCTCAGTAAATGGAATGCGACTGACCTGATCACCTGTCTCCAGACCCTGGATCACTGCAGTATTCTGGTTATAGCGCTGTTCCAGAACCTGAACATTCACTTTAATAATTTTGTTCTGGCGAATAACCCAGACATAAGGTTTATTCTGGATATCCTGAACGGTATCGAGGGGAATAATCTGACCAGAAACTTGTTGAGAACTCAGAATATTGCCTTCAACAAAAGAGCCAATACTTAAAGAGGGAATACTTTCATTCGGTCTGGCGAAGAATTCAATCTGCCGACTGGCCTGATCGGCAATTGGAGACACCCGGCTAATAGCAGCGGTATACGTATTTGGATTGCCCTGAATCTGATATTCAATTTTGCTGCCTAAACGCAGACTGGCCTGCATCTCACTCGGGACACGGGCCTGAATTTCCAGTTGATTTGGATTTACGATTTCAAACAGGGTTTGTCCGATCGCCACGGTTTGACCGGGCTCAACCTGACGCTGAGTGATCACGCCACTAATCGGGCTAGTGATAATGCCATCACGATCGGCTTTTACGGCAATATCGACATTGGCTTGCTGTGCGCGGACATTTTCAACCTGGGCCTGATAGTCAACCTGGCTTTGCTCATATTCAACTTTAGAGATAAAGCCTTGGTCGAGCAGACGCTTTTTGCGCTGCATCATGTTGCGCGCCTGATTAGCCTGTGCCTGGGTAGATGCCAGATTGGCACGGGCCTGAGCCAGACGTGCGGCATTATCCTGATTATTTAAGCGAACCAGTACCTGACCTTTAGCTACATTGTCACCGACCTGAGCATTAACACTGGTGGCAGTGGCAGAAACCTGCGCCTGAATACTGCTTTGGTTGACTGCGCGAATAGTACCGGTAAATGCGGATTTCTGGATTGAAGTACCTGTCTTTACGGCAACCAGATCCTGAGGAATCAGTTCAATTGTTTTTGGACTTTCGGCTTGCGGTGTAGATTCATTTTTATTGCAGCCGCTTAGAAAAAGACTTAAGCAAAGTGCACTCATCATCAATACAGAGCGCGAAGAAGAGGTCTTTGAAATATGAAAATGCTGTGCAAATGGCATATTAATCCTTTTCACTTGTGGTCGTTTAAAGCAACAACAAGTTATTTGTGTTTATTCAAGTGCTTTTAAACGGGCAATAATTCTGTCGTATTCCGCTTCCATATTTCGATAGCGAGTTTGTAAAGATTGAATATTTTCTTTTTGAGAAATCAGGTTTTTCTGGTTGTTTTCAAGGTTGGCTTTTAAAGAGGCCGGGGGATTATTGCCTTTACGTAAATATTCACGTTCTTGGCGTACAAACATGACCCGGTCTTGCTGCAACTGTTTCATCTGCTCTTGCTGAAAGGCAATCTGTTTCTTCAGTTGGCTCAGACTTTCATTCTTTTTCTGTAGAGCAACATGGCTATTGGTATAGGCACGTTTCAGCTTTTGATCTTCTGCGATGCGCTGGGCTTGCTGGGCACGTTGCGGCGCCTGTTTAATATCTTTATCGACATTATAAGGACGTGCACGTTTAATGACCTGCATATTCTGGTCAAGTGCCTCATAGCCATAGCGGATATGGTTGGGGGTAACGTTAGTGCTGATATTGGCCACGCCTTTATTATCATAATAGCGATACCAGGTGGCTTTTGGTGGCTGGTTAGTTGAGGCATATGAAATGGTGACCTGAAGAAAAAGTGTCACTGCAAATATGAATTGGCCAGTCATTTTATTTTTATCAATGAAAGCAAGTTTTTCTGAAAACTGACTCATCATTGGCTCCCCAATTGAAAGTTGACTAAATTACTTATTTTAAAGTAATAATAATGCTATATTAGACTCAAACTCACGAATTAAAAACTACCGTCAGTCAAAAAAAAAGCAATGACAAAATAAAAATGTGAAATGGTTGATGAAATCCGCTATTTTTGCACACTTGTGTAGAAAATGTTCATTGATAATACAAGTGGATTTGTGTTAAAAATGTTTATCGATCGTAATAAAATAATCCTATGAGCCTTATGGCGCATCGTTTCTAAAATGGGAAGGGTCAAAATGGACGATAAATTCCAAAATCTAAAAGTTATGGTCATTGATGACTCAAAGACCATTCGTCGTACAGCAGAAACTCTTCTACAGCGCGAAGGATATGAAGTCGTGACTGCGGTAGATGGTTTTGAAGCTTTATCAAAAATCGCAGAAGCCAATCCAGATATCGTATTTGTAGACATCATGATGCCTCGTCTAGATGGTTATCAAACTTGTGCGTTGATTAAAAACTCTCAAAATTATCAGAATATTCCTGTGATTATGCTTTCGAGTAAAGATGGCTTATTTGATCAGGCCAAAGGTCGTGTTGTTGGTTCGGATGAATACTTGACTAAACCTTTCAGTAAAGATGAATTGCTTAATGCAATCCGTAACCATATTAGTGCTTAATAATTGATTTTTTAGGGGAATTGGCATGGCGCGTATCTTAATCGTAGATGACTCACCGACAGAAACATTCCGTTTTAGAGAGATTCTTTCTAAACATGGCTTTGAGGTGATTGAAGCATCCAATGGTGCAGATGGGGTAACCATGGCTCAGGCTGAGTTGCCAGATCTGGTATTGATGGATGTGGTCATGCCAGGCGTGAATGGCTTCCAGGCAACACGTCAAATCGCACGTGGTGCAACCACCAAGCATATTCCGATTGTAATTGTAAGTACCAAAGATCAGGCCACTGACCGCGTTTGGGGTAAACGTCAGGGTGCCGCAGATTATCTTACAAAACCGGTAGATGAAAAACAGTTGATTGAAGTGATTAAGCACCACCTCAACGCAGGATAAGCTCTATGGCAGCAAATGGATTTATCGAATTGCTTCGCATTGCGAAACGGGGAAATAAAAACTACGTTTCTAATGAAAATGAAGTCAACCGATGGTCAGGCATTGCTTTTGAGATGATGGGGCAATATTTTGTTGCCCCGCTGGGGGAAGTATCCGAAGTGATCTATCCTCCAAAATATACGCTAGTTCCTAATACTCAATCATGGGTGTTAGGATTGGCCAATATTCGGGGAAGGTTATTATCAGTTTCTGATTTGACTCAATATGTATCAGGACAGAGTAGCCAGTTTTCACCGACTCAAAAAGTATTATGTATTCACCATAATGACCAATATGTCGGTTTGGTCGTTGATCAAGTTTTGGGTATACAACATTTTAATAAGAAAAGTTTTTTTTCTAAAACTACTGAATTGGATAATAACTTACAAGAATACTGTCAGGGATTTTTCCACCAGCATAACCAGCAATGGCATGTGTTCTTATTCAGTCGTCTGTTGCAAAATCCAAAATTTATGAACGCATCTATAAAATTTATAAATTAAACGTCGCGCACGAAAGTAATAAAGACGTAAATCGGGGAGAGGCTGCATGGGCTTTAAACTTAAAAAGAAAAATACAGGTGAAGGTAGCCGCAAAAGTGGCAATACTTTTTTATCCAAGATTCAATCACAAACAGACCAGTTGTCACGTGTATTTGGTGATAGTGAAAAGTCTAAACCGTTTATTTATGGCGCAGCCGGCTGTCTGTTAGCGGCAACCATCACTTTATTGTATCTTTTCTACAGTGTGCCACGTGCTAACCAGCTGACACAAAGTCTGGGTGATTTACGTCTGCTTTCACAAACCATTTCTCGTCAGGCGACTGAAGCAACGGCTTCTGGTACACCTGAAGCGATGAAAAAACTGACAGATTCTCAAAAAGCTTTTGCGGAAAACCTTGAGATTGTAAAAAATATTCATTCCAATAATGAGGCACTGCAAGCAGTAGATAAACAGTGGACAGAAGTGTCTTCTAGTATTGACCTGATTGCATCGCAACAAAAAATCATTAACCAGTTATATGACACCAACATCGCAATTGGTGAAGCCATACCGGGGATTCAGGCTGAATATAACTTGATGGTCGACCAGATGGCGCGTCAAGACATGCCGTCTAACCAGGTGGTCATTGCGAAAAACCAGGTATTCATTGCGGAACGTATTTTACGTTCGATCAGCTTGGTATTGACTGGTAACGACGGTTCACGTGAATCAGCGGACGACTTCAGTGCCGATACCGAAACTTTCGGTTCATACTTAAATGCACAGTTAAACGGTTCTGCTGAACTGGGTGTACAACGTATTACTGATCCAAACCTGCGCGAGTCTCTGGAAGGCATCAAAGCGGAATATGATGATGTACTTCAATCAGCATCTGCGACAATCCTGAAAAACTCTGCGCAAATCGTAAAAGTACGTCAGGCATCTGCGTCAATTTTCTCGCAATCGGATGCCCTGCTAGATAACCTAAACAAACTGTCTGGTAACTCTGGTCTGAAAACAATCGTTCCAGCGGTACTGTTAATTCTGTTATTGATCGGCTTCCTACTGTGTGTATTCCGCCTGTTAACCCTACGTGGTGCATCGGACAAACAGCGTGTAACCCGTCTTCAAGAAGAATATGACCGTAACCAGAATGCGATTTTACGTTTACTAGACGAGATTGCCGACCTTGCGGATGGTGACTTACGTTCATATGCAACAGTATCGGAAGACTTTACCGGTGCGATCGCCGACTCGATTAACTTCGCGATCGACCAGTTACGTGACTTGGTATCTCGTATTACCGAAACTTCTCAGGAAGTTGCGCAATATACAGCGACAACTCAAAGCATTACCAACCAGTTAGCTGAAGCATCTGAACACCAGGCACAAGAGATTGCGGGTGCATCTGCTGCGATTAACGAAATGGCAATGTCCATTGACCAGGTATCTGCCAACGCGGAAGAATCTGCAGTCGTTGCGGAACGTTCAGTACAAATTGCTGCAAATGGTGCAGACGTTGTACACCGTTCTATTGAAGGTATGGATACGATTCGTGAACAGATTCAGGAAACCTCTAAACGTATTAAACGTCTGGGTGAATCTTCACAAGAAATTGGTAACATCGTAGCCCTGATTAACGATATTGCCGACCAAACCAACATCCTGGCTTTGAACGCAGCGATTCAGGCGTCGATGGCGGGTGAAGCTGGTCGTGGTTTCGCCGTGGTAGCGGATGAGGTCCAGCGTCTTGCGGAACGTTCTGCATCTGCAACTAAACAGATTGAAGGCCTGGTAAAAACCATTCAAACGGATACCAACGAAGCCGTAATTTCAATGGAACAAACCACAGCTGAAGTTGTACGTGGTGCGAACCTGTCTAAAGATGCTGGTGTGGCACTGGATGAGATTCAAACGGTATCGAATAACCTGGCAAAACTGATTGCGAACATTTCCGATGCTGCGAAACTTCAGTCTGCATCTGCGGGTCATATTGCGACCACGATGAATGTCGTACAGGAAATTACTTCACAAACTACGAGTGCAACCTTCGATACAGCACGTTCGGTATCTGAATTGGCGAACATGGCCGATGCATTACGTGAATCTGTATCTGACTTTAAACTACCAGAATAAAGTCAGAAAGTATGAGGGGAGTGTGCCTTAACCTAGGTTGAGGCACATTCAGAAATACAGATAAAGCCTCGACAAGATGGACTTGACTACATAAGGTTAGGTCTCGCGTGACGGTCACAATTAAGTTTGAGCGCCCTTCTTGGCGGCACAACGTAAGAAGCATTAGCTATGAAAGAAATATTAAAAAATTTAGTTGAAACGACAACGCTTCCTGAAGACAGTTATCTTGATCAAGATGCAGAAATTCTTGAAATTTTTGTCGAGGAAATCGAAGAGATTTTCGTTGAGTTAAATGCTTTATTTCCAGAATGGTTGAGTGATCCGGCTCATCAGGAAAACCTGAAAACCATTCGCCGCCATTTTCATACCCTGAAAGGTTCAGGCCGTATGGTGGGGGCTAAATCTGCGGGTGAAATTGCTTGGGCAGTGGAAGATACCTTAAATCGGGTACTTTCAGGTTCAATCCAGTTAACGCCTACGATTCAACAGTATGCCAAAGCTGTACTGAATATTTACCAGTTTACTTTATATCCAAAATTCAAACAGGTGCAGGAACTCGATGTTGACCTGCGTCCAGTCGTGCTTTTAGGTCAGCAATTACAACAACAAATGACACCTGAGCCGGCTTTAGAAGAACTCTTGCAACTGGCAGACAGTCTGACTGCCGAAGGCCAGATCACAGGTCTTGAGCTAGGTGATTCGGCTGAAGATCAAGATATAATTGCAGCAATAGAAATAAGCACAACAGAATTTGAGCTTGAAAAAGCCGAAACTGAAGATGCTGCACGCAGTGATGTAGAAGAAACCGTAGCAATCTTTATCGAGGAAGCCGAAGAGCATCTCGAAACGATTGCCAAGTTCCTGCATAGCGAAAATGAAAAAGTGCAGGATTATAATGCATTGATTCGTGCTATTCATACTTTGCGCGGCAGTTCGTCCATGGCACAGATCGAAGAAATCTTCGAGGCTAGCTCTAAAGTAGAACATCTGTTTAAAACACTGCTTCAGGATGAAATTGCATCCACTTCAAAAGAAACTGCTGTATTAATTCAGTATGCTGAATTTGTCAGCGACTATCTGCATTTGTTACGTCAGGGTGATAGCAGCAAACTGGCAGCAGTGTATGCGAATTTTGAGCGTGTCTGGAATGATTATGGCTTCGCAGCCACTGAAGCGGAAACAGTTGAAACCCAAGGTCTGGTAACCAAGCTGGTTGAACTGGAGATTGACCTGTTACTGGATGCCGAGTTTGAATTCGATAAACGCGCTAAAGTCGATTATCCAGAATATATTCAGGCTTTAAGCGAGCAGGCTGCCGAGCTGCTTGCACATACAGATAACCGTGCCGCACTGGGTATTCATGAGTTTACGACAGATTTAAAATCTGCCTATGATGCCTTACTAGAAAAACCGGTACTGCTGAACAGCGATTATGCCTATGAGCTGTTTGCCCAGGCACATCAGGAATTCATTCATTTATTCGATACCCTGGCAGCAGGCCAGCGTGTCATTTTAAATGATGATACGCAAAAAACCTTGAGTGAACTTGCTGCATTCGTACAGCAGGATCTGGAAATCTTTGCCGAAGACAATGTCCCTGCTGAGCAAGTATCAGAAGAAATTTCTATTCCTGAAGCTGCAACCACAGCCAGCATTGACTTTGCTGCTTTAAGTCAGCGTATTGCCTCTGACCGCCAGTACATCGACAGCGCAGAAACTCAGCGTGATTTCGATGAGGATCTACTGAATATCTTCCTGGAAGAAGCGGATGAATTACTGGTAGGTATTGATGAAGATCTGAATACCTGGAGTAAAAAGCAGGATGATACGACTTCACTTAACAATCTGATGCGTCATTTGCACACCTTGAAGGGCGGTGCAAACATGATTACCGCTTCTCATATCGGTTCGATTTCGCACGAACTGGAAAGTATTTATGAGCGAATCATCCGTCAGCAGATTGCAGTAACGCCTGCTCTGATTCAAATCATTCGTCTGGTGCAAGATAACGTTTCTGACCGTATCCAGTCGATCCGTGATGAAGGTATCGATTATCCAGCGGTTGAAGCAATTTCGATTCTGCAAAATATTCAGGCATTGGTGGCTGGTCAAGCTGTTGCGGCTCCGGTAGAAGCATCAATTCCTGTTGTCGAGTTTGAATATGCAGGAGCTACTACTGAATCTGAAGAGACAGCAGATGAAGCACCGGAAGAGATTGCATCAAAAAACACAAGTTCAGATCTAGAACCAACTCTAAACTTAGAAGATAAACAAGTTGAGCTTACTGAAACAGAAACTTTGACTGAGCCCGTTGAGGTTGTAGCAGAAGAACGTTCTGAAGAAGATGAACTGAAGTCGATTGTTGAAGAAACCTTCCTGGAAGAATCAGAAGAGATTCTCGACAATACCGAAAAACTGCTGAACCAATGGTTTGATCAACGTAGTGACCGTAGCTTATTGCTTCAATTACAACGTGCTGCCCACAGTATCAAGGGTGGTGCGCGCATGATTGAAAACGAACAGGTGGCCAGCATTGCGTATGAACTGGAAACCACATTCGAACAGTTTGCGGTATATCACTTTAACTCGAATGCTTATGATGGCTTGCTGCAAAAAACACTGGCCTGGTTAAGACAAGCTATCTTCCAGCGTGACTATAGCAATTTTGAACAGATCCAAAGCAGTCTGAAAAAGATTGCTTATGTGGATGTTACTGCGCAGCTGCCGGAACGTCTGGCTAAAACAGAAACGCTGGTCACTGAAAATAGCTTCGAGTTTGTCGAAGGTGATGGTACTGAGCCACCACGTATGATGGGTGAGTGGGTCGATACCGGTAATACCGATACCAGCCACGAGATGATCCGTATCTCTGCTGATCTGGTTGAGAAGATGATTGACCTGTCAGGTGAGAATGCGATTAACCGTTCGCGTATCGAGATGGACTTAGGCCAACTTGGCAATACCCTGAACGAGATGGAACTGGCAATCAAGCGTCTGGCGGATCAGTTGCGCCGAATGGAAGGTGAGCTGGAATCACAGATTATTGCCAAACACGGTTCAGACAACTCGCGCTATGCAGACTTTGACCCGCTGGAAATGGACCAATATTCGTCACTGAACCAGTTGTCCAAGTCGCTTGCGGAATCTGCTTCGGACTTGGTTGACTTCAAGAGCACTCTATCTGACAAGATTCGTGAAACTGAAGGTTTGTTATTACAACAATCACGGATTCAGGCCGAGATTCAGGAAAGCCTGATGCGTACCCGTCTGGTACCGTTTGATCGGATGTTGCCACGTTTACAACGTATCGTACGTCAGACTTCTTCGACCTTAAACCGTCCAGCTGAACTGATTGTTCAAAATAGTGAAGGTGAATTAGACCGTAATATTCTGGAGCGTCTGGTAACGCCATTCGAGCATATGCTGCGTAATGCGATTGACCATGGTTTGGAAGATACAGCAGATCGTATTGCCTTGAACAAACCAGAAGTCGGTTCAATCCTGTTAAATATCAGCCGTCAGGGTACAGATGTCATCGTCTCATTTAGTGATGATGGTAAAGGTATCGATGCTGAGAAGATTCGTGAGAAAGCACTGAGCCAAGGCCTGATCAAAGAAGATCAGACGCTGGATTCGGAAGAGCTACTGCAATTCATTTTCCATCCAGGCTTCAGTACTGCTAAATCTGTAACCCAGATTTCAGGTCGTGGCGTCGGACTGGATGTAGTACAAAGCGAGATCAAGTCGCTGGGCGGTCACGTATCTGTCAGCTCTGAAGTAGGCAAAGGTACAACCTTCACCATTCGCGTACCGACGACTGTAGCAGTTAGCGATGCCTTGATGGTAAAAGTGGGCGATCAACAATATGCCGTTTCTCTGGCACAAATCGACCGTATTGTACGTATTGCACCATCTACTCTGGAAACTTATTTCAACAGTAAAGACGATTTCTTCAAGATTGATGGCGTTAATTACAAATTGCGTTACCTGTCTGAGTTCGTATCGAATCAGCCAATTCCACGTCTGAATAATGTGGCGCATTCACTGCCAGTATTACTGATTAAAGGCAACAGTGGTCAAACCATTGCCTTGTTAGTCGATCAACTTGTCGGTTCACGTGCACAGATCGTGGTGAAACCAATTGGCCACCAGTTCGCCAATATTGGTGTAGTGACCGGTGCGACGATTCTTGGTGATGGTCAGGTCTGTCTGATTCTAGATGGTCAGAATATTGCCCGTCAGATCCATGGTACGCAGCGTGTCAAACACATGCAGGATCAACGTGATGGTTCACGTTCTGGCAATGCTCGCCGTCTGGTAATGATCGTGGATGACTCGGTGACTGTTCGTAAGGTGACCTCGCGTCTGCTTGAGCGTCAGGGCTATGATATTGTCACCGCCAAAGATGGTGTGGATGCGATTGAACAGCTTGAAAATGTCCGTCCGGATCTGATGTTGCTGGATATTGAAATGCCACGTATGGATGGTTTCGAGGTCACGAACCTGGTCCGTCACCACGATATTCACCGCGACTTGCCAATTATCATGATTACTTCACGTACGGGTGAAAAACACCGTGAACGTGCTTTCAGTCTGGGCGTAACCCACTACATGGGTAAACCGTTCCAGGAAGCTGAATTACTGGCGAATATTCAACAGTTAATTGCTGAAAAACAGGGGTTATAAATGAGTCAGAATACGACTAATGCCAAAATGGCTGATCAGATTAGCCAGCAGGAACTTCAGCATTTAATTACGGTATCTACCGGATTTATTGATGCTTATATCATTGACTGTCACGGCAAAGATCCAATGCTGTTACCACAAAATATTGTCCTGTCTGCACTGGATAGTGATACCCAGGTTAAAGTGGTTGAATGGCATGATGCGCAATTACCGGTTTATGCAGTTAATGATCCAACACGTAAAAGTGGTGTGGCGCTGGTGATTGAAGGAGATGAGGTGCATCAGCGTTTTGCCCTGATGTGCAATGAAATGCCGAAAACCATTCGTCTGCGTATTTCTGAGGTGGTTGATGCCGATCAGCAAGTGACTGACCCAGCAGTATTCCAGTATGTACGTATGGGGGATCAGTTATTTCACATCCCGCAAATGAGCCATATCCAGTCTTCAATTGGTCTATAATTCTTTTGAATGTATAAAAAAAGGAACTCATAAGAGTTCCTTTTTTTACATCTGGTGATTAATTGGCTAACAGGTTCACCAGAATCTGCTCATAAATTTCAGCCAGTGGTTCAAGATCTGCAATATCGACATGCTCATTAATCTGATGGATCGTGGCATTCAGTACACCGAGTTCCAGCACCTGTGCACCGGTAGGCGCAATAAAACGACCATCTGAGGTGCCGCCTGAAGTTGATAATTCAGTTTCAGTACCAGTCACCGTTAAAATGGCATCTTTAGCGGCATTCACCAGCTCACCGACCGGTGTCAGGAATGGCAGGCCAGATAAAGTCCATGAAATCTCATAATCCACACCATGACGATCCAGAATTTCAAGCATACGTGCTTTTAGTTCTTCAGCAGTCACTTCAGTTGAATAACGCCAGTTGCAGAGTAGATTCATGATGCCTGGAACAACGTTGGTTGCACCGGTACCGGCATTGATATTTGAAATCTGGAAAGACGTCGCAGGGAAGTATTCATTGCCATTATCCCAGACTGTTTCGCACAGTTCGGCAATGGCTTTAGACGCTTTATGGATTGGATTCACAGCAAGATGCGGATAAGCCACATGCCCCTGTTTGCCTTTCACAGTTAGATTGGCATTCAATGAACCACGACGGCCATTTTTAACAATATCACCCAGTTTATTGGTGCTCGAAGGTTCACCTACCAGACACCAGGTAATTTTCTCATTACGCGCTTCTAGGGTTTCAATCACTTTTACCGTACCATTGATCGATGGACCTTCTTCATCTGAAGTGATCAAATAGGCAATCGAACCTTTATGATTCGGATATTTTTCGACAAAACGTTCAGTAGCTACGACCATCGCAGCCAAAGCCGTTTTCATGTCGGCGCTACCACGGCCATAAAGCTTACCATCACGAATTTCTGGCGCAAAAGGATCAGAGTTCCAGGCATCCAGGTTGCCGGTTGGCACAACATCGGTATGGCCAGCAAAACAGAAAACAGGGCTTTCAGTACCTTTACGCGCCCAAATATTATCAACATCTTCAAAACGCATTGATTCAATATCGAAACCCACCTTTTTCAAACGTTCTGCCATGATGTTCTGGCAGTCATGATCAATAGGGGTCACAGAAGGCTGACGTAATAATTGCAGGCTTAAATCAAGAGTCGCGGAAGATGTCATATGGTGAATTCATAAGTCGATAAATTTGTCGGCTCTATGATAGGCGAATATGGCCTGTAATGTGAATGTTCCACATAAAAAAACCCTATCTGAGATAGGGTTTGTGGAGAAGCTAGAAAGAGTTTAGTTTTGACGGATTTCTTCAGAAGTTTTTTCTGCAGTGCCTGTTACAGCTTCGCCTGCTTTAGAAACGTCTTTACCCACACCTTTGACAGTGTTACAGCCAGTTAAAACAAAAGCCATTACCAATGAAGCAGCAAGAATTTTTTTCATCATCATCTCCGTATTATCGATAATAAAATTATTATGATGTGGAACTAAGATTAGAAAATATACGACATAAAAAATATGTGGTTTTCATAGTGCTTCGGTTAATAAATGTAATGTTTTAAAAGGGTTTATGCGCAGGAAAGGGGAGTAAAAGCGGGCTGCGATACATATAAAAATCCTCTTGATCAGCCTTTTTATAAAGTCCATTTGTCCACCAATAGGGACTTGAACTGCTGATCTGAGCATTAGGATAAATCCACTCATGGCGCTGCAAACGATAGAAATTAGCCGCTGGGTCGGGAATCTGCTGGCCCCATAAGCCTATGCGACGTTGGGTATTGACCCAGCCAGGCAATGTCTGATCTGCACGATGCACTGGAAGATAAAGCTGGCCTTTTAACATGCAGAAACGCTGCTCAATCTGCTGATCCAGAGCCTCATCAAACTGAAACTGTTTCTGGGTAAAATGCTTCATTTTACGGATTAAAGTATCGGTACGGTTTAGGCCATACCAGTTTGGCAGGCTAAAATCGGCTTCTGCGAGGTAGTATTTCAGCGCCACTTCCCAGTGTTCAGTCTGGCCTGTCTTTGTATTGAGTAACAGAAAATCCAGTTCACCTAGCGTTTTAGCACCGTCAATTTTCTGAATGCTATGGCCTAAAAGTTTATAAGGGTGATAAGCATCATCTAGCAGCCAGAACCAGACCAGCATTTCAAAACGTAGACCCAACCGGGTGCTTTTAAGCTGCTGCACGAATTGCTCCAGCTCTTCTGGATGCTGGTCTAAATATTTCAGACGTGGATGATAATTTTGCAGGTGATGTTGCCAAGTCTCAGAATCATGTAATTCGAAAGCATGGACGACTTTAAGTTCGGCTGGAATTTGAGACAGAAGGTTTGGACTGCCAACAGCAAAGGCCAGTTGCCGCACCAAAGGATGCTGATAATATTGCCATGCTTCTACAAGATTGTGATTTAGACTGGAAAAGGGCATAGCACATCCTGTGAAAAGTGCACAAATACAACGGACAGATTTTAAAAACACTTTATACTACCCCTAATTTTGTGGGTAGGATCGATTTATGAAAATATTGTTTTGGCGAAGCCTGGTCGTACTATTTGTCGTACTGGGTTTTATCGGCGCAATCTTGCCCGGCATGCCAACAACAGTATTTTTAATTCTGGCGGCTTGGGCGGCATCCAAAGGCTGGCCACAGATGGATGCATGGCTGCTAAATCATCCAAAATATGGTCCGACTTTAAGAGCTTGGCGTACCAATGGTACTGTGCCACGCAAGGCCAAATGGCTGGCCAGTATCATGATGTTCATCAGTGGTATTATCATGTTGTTTACGACAGCACCGTTGGCAGTCAAAATCTTTACTGATGTGACCATGCTGATTGTGGCGATCTGGTTATGGCGTCGGCCTGAACCGGTTCAGGACATAATCCATCCAGAACACATGGCCACAAAGAAAGTAGAACTAGAAATCATCAAGACAGAGAAAGAGAAGTAATGAGCCATTTGCAGCTGTATCAGGCAGAAATCCTGATTGATCTCGCCCAACAAAAACTATATTTGCCAAAATATAATAAGCAGTACCTGATTTCTACGGGTAAGAATGGCATTGGTGAAACAGAAAATAGTGGCAAGACGCCTCGTGGCTGGCATAAAGTCGCTGAAAAGTTTGGCCAGCAGGCACCATTAAACAGTGTGTTTATTGCCCGTCAAGCAACTGGTGAAATTTATAATGCAGAACTGGCACAGCAGTTCCCGCAGCGAGACTGGATTCTTAGCCGGATCTTATGGCTAAGTGGGCTTGAAGAAGGCTTCAACCAGGGCGAAGGTTGTGATACTTACCAACGTTATATCTATATACATGGTACGCCTGATTCTGAGCCGATGGGTATTCCAATGTCCCATGGCTGTATCCGCATGCGGAATACGGATGTGGCCGAGCTGTTTGAACTGGTGAGCGAAGATGCGCTGGTCTATATTTCAGAACAGCCTCTGAATCTGACTGTTTAAATGACCTAAGAAGATTTACGGTTGATTTAAAATTAATTGAAATATCTTTTATTTATAGATGTAAAAGTAAAGAGGGCATAGATCTTCTACTCACTCTACTTTTACAGACAAATAGACTTAGAAACATGATTTATAGCCCGCCAATAAAAGTCATCGATTTGTTTTTACAGGGCTGCAAGCTCTTAAAATAAAGATTACAGGATCACAACGTTGCGGTTAGCTGGGCTTTGTATAATCTTTCAGCAATACTGAAGTCTGTTGCATGTTCAGGTCTCAATTTTCATGAGTAAAACCGTAAAAATCCGGCTTTTAGTTTTAGAGAGTATTCTTAAAAAATCGGTATAGACTTAAAAGATAAACAAAAAGTGTTGTTTTTTTTAACAATCAACCTATTTTTTAATCACTCACACCGAAAAAGCAGAAAACAGTCAGAAAAGCGTTTGACAGTCTGTGAAGATTCTCTATAATGCACCTCATCAAGCGATGAAGTCGATTTGAAAGGGCGCTTAGCTCAGTTGGTAGAGCGTCTGCCTTACAAGCAGAATGTCGGCGGTTCGATCCCGTCAGCGCCCACCAAGCTTCTTTCAAAGTTGAGACACTTATAGTGCAGCGGTAGTTCAGTTGGTTAGAATACCGGCCTGTCACGCCGGGGGTCGCGGGTTCGAGTCCCGTCCGCTGCGCCACTTTAAGTTCTTGATGAATCGTTTGCCACAATAGTGACATTGTGTAAGTGCAGCGGTAGTTCAGTTGGTTAGAATACCGGCCTGTCACGCCGGGGGTCGCGGGTTCGAGTCCCGTCCGCTGCGCCACTTTAAGTTCTTGATGAATCGTTTGCCACAATAGTGACATTGTGTAAGTGCAGCGGTAGTTCAGTTGGTTAGAATACCGGCCTGTCACGCCGGGGGTCGCGGGTTCGAGTCCCGTCCGCTGCGCCATTTACATGATAGACTTTTGAGGGCGCTTAGCTCAGTTGGTAGAGCGTCTGCCTTACAAGCAGAATGTCGGCGGTTCGATCCCGTCAGCGCCCACCAGATTTTTTGTGATGCAGCGGTAGTTCAGTTGGTTAGAATACCGGCCTGTCACGCCGGGGGTCGCGGGTTCGAGTCCCGTCCGCTGCGCCATTTACATGATAGACTTTTGAGGGCGCTTAGCTCAGTTGGTAGAGCGTCTGCCTTACAAGCAGAATGTCGGCGGTTCGATCCCGTCAGCGCCCACCAGATTTTTTGTGATGCAGCGGTAGTTCAGTTGGTTAGAATACCGGCCTGTCACGCCGGGGGTCGCGGGTTCGAGTCCCGTCCGCTGCGCCATCCTAAGAATCAAACAGTTTGACCCTTTAAGGGCGCTTAGCTCAGTTGGTAGAGCGTCTGCCTTACAAGCAGAATGTCGGCGGTTCGATCCCGTCAGCGCCCACCATATCTTCTAAAGATATACGCGATGCAGCGGTAGTTCAGTTGGTTAGAATACCGGCCTGTCACGCCGGGGGTCGCGGGTTCGAGTCCCGTCCGCTGCGCCATTTTTCATTCCCTGATGTGGAAAATGTGAATCAAAATTCAAGACTACGCGCTTCGCTTGTCTTGCATCATAAAAAATAACGATGTTATTTTTTACTCTTCAGGGCGCTTAGCTCAGTTGGTAGAGCGTCTGCCTTACAAGCAGAATGTCGGCGGTTCGATCCCGTCAGCGCCCACCATATCTTTCTTGCCTAAATCCTGAATATTTCATAGAATTCGAAGTCTATAATAATTTGAAGATTTCAGAATATGAGAAATCCATATCAGCGCAAGGCAGCGATCAAATCGCAAAATACCGCCTACGATCCGCTACAAGTTTATAAAAATTTTATTGAAGCTATTGTTACCCAAGGTGGCATTTTTGCACTTTACCAAGAGGGTTGGGCTTTGTGTGCCACGCCGACAGGACAGCGTGCTTTCGCGACCTGGCAAAGCAAAGGTCTGGCCAGACTACTCATTAAAGATAACTGGGCCAATTACCAGGTTCAGGAAATTACCCTCAAAGATTTTGTTGAAAAGGTCATTCCTTTCTTACGTCAGGAAAGTACTATCGTGTCACTGGATCTAACACCAGAAGGGCAAAATATTCTGGTTGCGCCTGAAAAGCTTTTGCTGGATCTTAAAAATTACCTATATCAGGTCTATGTACAGAAACCTGAACTATTCAAAAATCCAGCGATCCCTTCACCAAGGCATATCCGTTTAAATTAACTTAGTGTTTAAGTCACTTATTTAAATAGTGAATATTCATTGAGAAGCCAACCACTCAAAAAGGCAAAATATTCTCTTAACCAGGAGCTATAGCGCAGATAAAGAGGAGTGTTGGCACTCAAACTAATCACTTGCTGATAACCTTGGTGTCTGGCAATGGCACGAGCACGGGGGCTATGAAAATCACTGGTTGCAATCGCAATCGGATCATTTTGACTTATATTGTATTGTTCCAATATCACTTGAGAATACATCATGTTTTGAGCAGTACTTCTGCTTCGATCTTCAAGTTGAATAAAGTTGATGAGTTCTGGATAGGTAGTGTTGATATAGTGCTGCATGACTTCAGCTTCACTTTGCCTTTCCCGATAATTACGCCCACCTGTCATAATTATTAAAGTATCTGGATAGTATGCTGCATATTTTGCTGCAGTATCCAGACGGCTTTTTAAGATGGGTGACGGCTGTCCATTCGAAATCCCGCTGCCTAAAACCAGAATAGCGGCAGGAGACTGTGTAGATTCGTTTGTATGAATAGACATCTGGATATAAGCGAAGAAAACCACGACACTGATCATCCAGAGCAAAAATCCGGCCCAGAGGCTGTTCCAGAACCAGGTTCTAAATCTGGAATGCTGTTTCCAGCGTTGAATGTTTGAAAAGAGTAAAACATACAGAACCAATGCTATGCTAATGAAAATTGGCAAAAGAACACCGAAATGTCTTTGTCCCTGACTCATTAACCAGAGGCTGTTTATGCCAAGGATCAAACCAAAGATCAGGCTGAGATTTCGTTTAAGTGGGCTGGATATTCGAATACTCATATTTTTATTTATCTTTTTATCTTTTCTTCTATCTTATTAATAAACAACCGGGCATGAAGCCCGGTCTTTTGTAGATCAGCTAGTTTTAATATACATCACGACGATAACGACCATCCAGACGTAATTGATCTACTGTGCTTTCACCGAGAATTTCAATCAGAGCCTGATCGACATCGCTGGCCATGCCATTAATGCTACCACATACATAAATCACGGCACCTTGAGCGACCCAGAGTTTCAATTCTTCAGCTTGCTCACGCAATTTATGATGCACATAAACTTTTTCCTGCTGGTCACGAGAGAAAGCAAGATCCAGTCGTTTTAATGTACCCATTTGCAGCCAGGCCTGAATGGTTTCTTCAAAGAAGAAATCATGGGCACGCTGACGTTCACCAAAAATGAGCCAGTTCTGAGTATAGTCCTGACGGTTACGCACACTCAGCAAGCTCATCAAACCTGCGATCCCCGTACCATTACCAATACAAATAATCGGGCGGTTATCAGCAATCAGATGGAAAGATTCATTCTTGCGAATACGCAGGGCAATCGGTGAATTTAGGGCAGTATGCTGTGTTAACCAGCCTGAGCCTAAACCTAACTGACCTTGCGCATCAGATTGCTGACGTACGACCAGACGTAACACTTGCTGACTTGGAATACTGGCGATTGAATATTCACGTGTAGCCAGAGCCGGCAATTGCTGTAATAGCTCATCTACTGAATCAAAAGGATCAACCTGAGTCAGGTCACGATCCCAAAGTGCCTGTTCGATACTTTGCTTCAGAGAAGGTACCTGTGTACCCGCGGCAATACGGTATTTCTCCATAAATGCACGGATACGTTCAGGGCTGTTTCCTGGTTGGATTTCGGCAATATCACCTGCTTGCCAGACAGCTTCATGCTGTGGAACCAGTTCAATATTGAACGCAGGCGCACCCAGACTATCTGGATTCAGCAATTCACGTTTGCTCAAAGTCCATTGATCGAAGGTTTTATCGATACCCATATCCTGCAACTCAAACTGGGTCACATGTGCAAGGGCATTGGTCCATTGCTGGATATGCTCATTATTGGCATTATCCACTTCGATGGTCTTGAAGAGCTGCTTGGCACCATTCTGCTGTAACCACTGGTCGATCCGATGACCAAAGCTGCAATAGGTATCAGGATATTCCTGGGAGCCTAGAGCCAAAACTGCATAATTGAGATGGCTGAGATCTGCTTTGGTAGACAGAATTTTCTTTTCGAAAGATGAAGCCAGGTCAGGCGCTTCACCTGTGCCATAAGTACTGGCTACAAATAAAACCTGTTCTGCCTGTTGCAGGTCTGCAAGGCTTAACTGTTGTACTGCTTTAACGCTGACAGGTTGACGTGCTTCCTGTAAGGCAGTGGCCGTGCGCCATGCCAGTTGTTCAGAGACACCTGTTTGTGAGGCATACGTAATCAGCCAAGGCTTAGCATTTGGATCCAAAGGCAGGGCAGTTGTGCCTTGGCGTGCAGCCAGAGTAAGTTTTTTCTGCTTGCGACGTTTCAGATAGAGCATCCAGCCGGTTATAAAGAAAAGTGGCATGAGCAGTGACGCGACCATGGCAAAGAACTGATAAATCGGACCAAAGAAGCTGCCACGGTGCACCGGTAGCATACTGCTCATGATCTTTTCATTCAGCTTTTTGTCTTCATACATTTCTACCGATGTAAAAGCTGCATCCTGATAGTTATAAGTAGCATTATTACGGGCACGCTCATGCTGAACTTCATCATCGGTAAAGCTGAGTTTTAATTCACCATCGGCTTTTTTAGGAATATTAAAAGTAACTGTTGAATATTTGTCATTGAATTCATTCTGGAAACCTGCCCAGCTCTTGTTCAATGCAGTAAGTAAAACGGTATCATCAACACCTTTCTCACGACCTTCACCGCGATTTTCGCGCTGACCTTCGCTTTGTGGACCGCGTTCGCCTGCACCTTCACCACGAGAACCACGTTGACCTTCACCACGTGATTCGCCAGCACTACGACCTTGTTCTTCACCACCACGGCCGCCTTGACCTTGCTGCATTTCAGGTTGTGGACGTTCTACACCCAGCACCTTGAACATACCATTGCGCCACCAGTCATAAGACCAGTACAGTCCGGTACACGCCAGGATCAGGTAAAAAATCACGACCCAGGTTCCAACAACCGCGTGCAGATCCCAGATAAAGTTACGACCTTTCAGTTGCGGCTTCACAGCTAGCCACTGCTTCACTGAATGGCGTTTTGGCCAGCGTAGGTAAAGACCCGACAAGACAAAGAAAATCAGCATCAGGGCACAGGCACCGGTAATCTGTTTACCGACGGGTCCTACAGTCAAATTACGATGTAGTTGCTGTACAAACTGGAAGAATTCACGACCTTTAATTTCAGGCAATACTTCAGCCGTGTAGGGGTTGACCATCATGTTATAACCACGACGTGCTCCCTCTTTTACAATATTGACCGTACTGGATGCACTTGGATCCTGTGCCACGGTAATACTGTTGATTTTCATTTCAGGGTTTTGAGTCTGGAAATGTTGATACAGTTGGGCAGGGCTAAGCTTGTCTTGCTCTTGAACCTGTACAGTATAACTGTCGCTATTCATCCATTTTAAGATTTGCGGCTCATAAGAATAAATAGCACCCGTGACTCCCATAATCGAGAGAATCAAACCTGCAGTAATCCCCAGAAACCAGTGGATTTGGAAAAATGTCTTTTTAAACATGATGGTCAGATTTATGGTGGTATGTGTAAAAGTAGGCAAATTATAACTGAAGAATTAGAACAAATTATAGATTATGATGATAATATTTATTCTCATTATCATTCGTGTCGATGGGTCGGATAAAAGATAGAAATAAAAAACCTCCATGTCGAAACAGGAGGTCTTTCAAAACCGGGATGTGTCTTAGATTTCTTTTGGCGCGCCCACTTCTTCTTGCAGATGCTTGCGAATGGTCGCGAAAGAGAAGTTTTTACTGTCTAAACGTTTAGGCAGGATATAAGCACCTTGCTGACCTTTGACTTTAAAATTGATCAGCATGAATTCCGGCGTGTTATACCATTCATAGATGTCTTTCCAGCCAATAGCACCCACACCTTCCTGCATGCCCATTTTCTGGCGCATCACGATACCATGTGGCTGTACGCCCAGACGGATACCTTTAATTTCCTGTACCGGAAATTCATTCATCTTGCGTTTAACATACCATTCCAGACCAAAAGTACGGATCAGGTAATACAGTACTACACAGACAATCGCCACCCAGCAGATA
Source organism: Acinetobacter sp. TW_SC_4 (assembly GCF_054861205.1). Classification (NCBI taxonomy): domain Bacteria; kingdom Pseudomonadati; phylum Pseudomonadota; class Gammaproteobacteria; order Moraxellales; family Moraxellaceae; genus Acinetobacter; species Acinetobacter sp. TW_SC_4. The sequence continues at coordinate 2,414,692 of NZ_CM142174.1, read as the reverse complement.
ACTGTTGAGTAGTTCTTGATCAGGATAATTCCCAGAATAGACAAGGCAAGAATAGCACCCATGATCAGCCAAGCTTTCATACCAATTTTATTGGTACTACGCCAGATCATTAGCTGAGCATGACGCTGCTCAGCTTCTGAAATTTCATAGTTCACAGGCTGTAGGGTATAAGCGTATAAATTTTTCGCGGTCATAATGAAATTAACAGATTTAAAACTGTAAAAAGTTTAGCATTAATTATACTGATTCAGTGAGTATATTGTTCCAAAATCAGCCAAATTATAATGAAGCCAATTCAGTAGCCTGTTCATCACGTTCATGACTCAAACTCTGCTTTAACTGACTCAATTGCTTCAAGATACTAAACATTAAAGACAGTTGTTGCAAAATGATTAGTGGTTTCTGGTCTTCTTCCTGCTGTTGTGACAGACGCTGACGGATATTCTGGATCATATTCTGGGTGCTTAGGTCAGGGACCTCATCATAGAGCAGGGCACCACGAATATTTTCTAGGGCTCGGTCTAGTAAGTCCAGCACATCTTGATCCTGAATTTTTTCACGATGCGCACCCAGCGCGGCAATATAACTGATAAAAGTATGATTCAGGCACAGAAACTCAAAAGCCTGTGATTTTTGCACTGGATCAAAGTCAGGTTCAGTGGCCAAAGTCGAGATCAGTGAAGCCACTTCAGCATCGGTATTATGAGCTGCACGGCGTACCACGCGGTAGGTCAGACCATTATTTCGTCCAGACTTATACTGTTCAATCACTTCACTCAAGTAGTCACATTCTGCCTGCAGGCTACGGCTAATGCTTCGTGGCAAGCGACGAAATTTCCAATCCGGGAAGATAAAGCTTACGCCAAACCAGGCAATCGCACAGCCAATCAGAGTATCAATCATACGGGGGATAGCTGCGGTAAAACCCATACCGTCCAGGTTAAAGTTAATCAGAGCCAGAATGGTAATGAAGGCAGTGGCCTGTGCATACTGTTTACTGCGTAATTCAAAGAACAGAATCCCACTCAAAATCAGCAGCAATAATTGCCCTTCGACGGAAGGAATGAAGTAAAGAATGGCATATCCCAAAAGAATACCTGCCAATGTTCCAACGATACGTAAACGTAAGCGACGCTTGGTAGCATTAAAATTAGGCTGGCTGACGAATAGTGCTGTAAGCAGAATCCAGTAACCATACTGAATATCGGTCAGCTGGACAAAGATATAGCTGATCAGCAGCACAATCGACAGGCGAATGGCATGACGGAACAACACCGATTCAGGTGTCAGATGCTGTTTGACTCGAATCTTGATATCTTCCCAGCCTTTCAGGTCATCATCCTTGAGCTGGTTTTCAATATGTTTAGCACGATCAAATTTGATATTACGTTCGGTTTCCAGATTGCGTAACTGCGCATCAATGGATTTCAGGTTCTGGAATAAGGCAAATAGGGCATTGATCCAGACCTGATCATACTGCTGTTCTGTACGCAATTTTTCTAGGGACAATCTCAGGTTTTCAAAGGCATGTTTGAAGCGTTTATTATGTTTATAGGTTTTACGTTGCTGAATGCTTTCACTCAGGTCTTTACAGGCTTTACCCTGAATCGACAGGATGCGCTGAAAACGGAACAAAATGTCACTATGTTCAAAAATCTTGGCCAGTTTTTGATAATCAATATGCGCAGAATCGGCACGCTCGTGAATATCTTGTGCCACAAAATAGTATTGCAGGCTACGACGGGTATCTTTCTGACCCCGGTCACCTTTCAGGCGGGTCAAAAGGACAGTCTTCATTTCATTAAAAATTGAAATCAGTTTGCCATTTTCCAGTGATAGCTCGATCATACTTTGCTGATAACTTTTTGCCGTCATATCGACATCGAACAGATTCGATTTGGCGTAGAGGAAATCACCCAGTGAGGCATAGCATTTGGCCAGATTATCCTGTGCACGTCGCGCAGGGAACAGCAGGAAGCTCAATGTCGACAAAAAGCCATACCAGACCGCACCAATCAGCAGCAAGCTTGCCTGCTGATACCATCCATCAAATAGTTCAACCCCCAGCATGGAATAGACAGAAATCACCAGACAGCCATAGGAAATCGTGGCATAACGTCGACCAAGCGAGCCGAGCAGAATCAGGACAATACAAGAGACAATTAAGGCAGAAGCAAACAGCAGCGGATAAGGAAATAACAAATAGACTGCGACTGCGGTAATGAAGAAGCCTAAATAGGTATAGAACAGATTCAGGATACGCACGGAAAAGCGGTCATCAATATCACTTAAACCTGCGGCCACCACCCCAAGGGTGAGTGGAATAGTCATTAACTGCTGTCCCATGAAATAGGGAACAAAGGCAGTGCCTGCAAAAGCGATCAGCATACGCAGGTTATACATCAGGGTCGTATTATAAGTCGCGTGCTTAAGACGATTGAGCCAAGATTTCAACGGTGATCCTTTCTCTTGCAGTCTTTGCTGCAAGGCTGAATATACATATGAGAAAAAGTATATTTATAACTTTTAATTTCCATGTAAATCATACTATGCGCTATGTTAATTTGTCTGCCTACTACGCATTAAAATCTTTAATTACATGAACTCCAATTCGACAGCACCACGGCCTTATACCATGTCCTGGATTATTTTGCTGGCTTCACTGACTGCACTTGGTTCTTTATCCATTGATATGTATCTCTCTGCCTTGCCCGAAATGGCAGCGGATTTTGGTGTCAGCACCCAGATGGTTTCCAATAGTCTGCCAGCTTATTTCCTTGGACTGGCGGTTGGGCAGTTGCTATATGGCCCGATCAGTGACCGGATTGGACGTAAGCCACCGCTTTATTTTGGATTGTGCCTGTATATTCTGGCAAGCCTGTTGTGTATGTTTGCACAGAATGAATGGAGCCTGATTGCAGCACGGGTATTACAAGCCTTAGGGGGATGTGTAGGTGTCGTGATTGCCCGAGCAACCATTCGTGATCGGCTGGATATGCAGGCGGCTGCACAGGCCTTTGCCAGCATGATGATTGTAACGACCATTGCACCGATTATTGCGCCAAGTCTCGGCGCATGGGTACTGATGTTCTTTGAGTGGAATATTATTTTCTTGGTGCTGATGGGCTGTGGTTTGTTTAGTGTGGTCTGTGTGCATTTTTTCTTTCAGGAAACCTTGCCTCCGGAACGCCGTCTTAAACTGAATTTGCAGCAGGTATTGAGTTTATACCGAACCATTTTTCAGGATGAGAGTTTCAGACGACCAATGCTGGTGGGTTGTTTTTCTGGGGCGGTGATGTTCTGCTATATCAGCGCTTCTTCAGCCATTCTGATGGATCATTATCATCTCACTGAACAGCAGTTTGCTTATGCTTTCGGGGGGAATGCTGTGGGAATCATGCTGTTCTCGACCATGAATAAGCATCTGGCCCAATATCTTTCAGTCTTAAGTCGCTTAAAACTAGGTGCCTCTTTACAGGGAATCGGTGTCCTAGCTTTACTGGTTTTAGGCTATCTGAACATTGAATCTGTTGTCCTGGTCATGGTGGCCTTATTTGTTGTTGTAGCCTCAATTGGTTTTGTGGGACCGAATGCGATGGCGCTGGCCATGGCAGAGCAGGGCGCACGTGCCGGAACCGCCAGTGCGATTATGGGTAGTATGCAATTTGCCTGCGGTTTGTTGGGCGGAGTTTTACTGAACTTTATGCTGTGGGATGCTTTATTCAATATGGCCTTGGTAATGGCGATCTTTGTGGTTATAGCCTTTAGATCTGTATTGAAATTAGAACTGCCTAGAGTTAAGCAGAGATAAGGAGCTGCAAGAACTCTATATCTCTGTCAGATGATCCAAGCAGCTCAAAGTTGATGCTTGGATCATGGCTTATCTAATTTTATTCTTCTACAAAAACGGCAAATTCCTCTACCGGGACACGTGGGGTAATAAAGGTATTTACGATATGGTCTGGATCTGCATAGCCCAGTGACATGCCACAGACCAGCTCTTCATCTTCACCTGCGCCCAATACATCCAGCACGATGCTATGAAAATGATTCCAGGCAGCCTGCGGACAGGTATCCAGACCACGCGCCTTGGCAGCCAGCATCACGTTTTGAATCATCATGGAAATATCCATTTTTGAACCTACGCCTAAATCTTTATGTAAGGTGAAGAATAGCCCCACTGGTGCATCAAATAATTCAAAATTACGCAGGTTCTGGCGTGCCATTTTCTCTTTTTCGCCTTTCTGGATATTCAGCAAACCATATAAGCCCCAGCCATTTTCACGACGTCGGTCGATATAAGGAGAGAACCATTGCTCGGGATAATAGGCAAAGGTTTCTTTATATTGTGCGGCTAGTGCCGGATTTTGATAAAGCTCCATTTGCGCCTGACAGACACGCTGCACCAGCTCATCGCGCTTTTTTCCGGTTAGCACATATACTTTCCATGGCTGGGTATTGGTTCCAGAAGGGGCGCGGCTAGCCACAGTCAAAATGTCTTTGAGCATGTCGGTACTGACCGGCGTATCCAGAAAAGCACGAACTGAATGACGGGAAGTAATGGTTTGATCTACAGCATGAACGAGGTTTTGATCCATTCTAATTTCCAATCTCATATCCTTAATGATGGTGAACTGACTATAAACCAAACAAACCCTGTCGGGCAGGGGGAATTTTAGTTTCACAGTGAATTGTGATGATTAATAAAAATCACATGAATGAGAATGCATTTAGGAGATATAGGAGTTATATAAATAGCCTAAGCAATTTATTGAATGCTTAAACAAAACTGCTTATAAAAATGAAACCAATACTTTAGATGCTGATATCTTGAGCAATTAACATCGATGACTCTAACTATACAGAAAGTTAAGAGCAAAATAGAATGATTAAAATTCAATCTTAAAAATAAAATTAAATATCCGTTTTTAGATTCAATTAATATTTTATTTCGATTAAAATTTAGGGGTAGTAAACTATAAAAAATAATAAGTTATAATTACTTTTTATATATTTGCTAACTATAGTTAATAAAAAACAATAAAACTTTATACAAAGAAACAGCATAATGTGCGACTTTTCAGTTGAATACATGCATTTTGAGGAAATAATGAAGATTGCATGGTCAAGCTCTATTTGAAATATCTTATTGCAAATGACTTGATGAACTCAGTTAGGTTAAAAGCACTCATGCAGCAATTTATGCTGGTTGAGAAGTAAAAAATATAGGTTGGATGTTATCGCTATAAGTTGCACGCTGAGATGAATTTACGCATCTGGCGTAGCTTATGCAATCAGCAAAAGGCCGTTTTTCGCTTTTATAAATCTCTCACTGAATATGATCATCACGATGATATTCATAAGTTTGAAACAGATGCGGAATGCTTTGTTGATTCTAAAGGCGATAGATGAATGAAAAAGATGACAATTACATGGGGTTATGTAAGGTTTTCTTCTGTAAAAATGAATCGCAACACGACTTTTAGAATGACAAAAATTCAGAACCATCTTGGACAAAAAAATTATGGATTTTACTTTTAACGCATTTTATACCCTGATCGCTGCAGTAATTGTTCTATTACTGGGCCGATTTCTGGTGGATAAAATCGATTTTTTAAAACGTTACAACATTCCTGAACCTGTTGCAGGTGGTCTGGTTGCAGCGGTTATCTCTCTGCTGGTTCATTCGTTCTGGGGCTATAGCATTACCACGAGCGCGGAACTGCAAACCAGTTTTATGCTGATTTTCTTTGCGTCAATCGGTCTGAGTGCGAACTTCGCCAAATTACGTGAAGGTGGGATCGGACTGGTGATCTTCCTGGTTGCCATCTCGGCATTTATTGCACTACAAAATGCAGTCGGCATGGGCTTGGCAAGTTTACTGGGTATTGACCCTCTGATCGGTCTAATTGCCGGCTCGATTACGCTGACTGGTGGACATGGAACTGCTGGCGCTTGGGGTGAAATTCTTGAGGTTGAGCACGGTATTCAAGGTGCTTTGGCGCTCGGTATGGCAAGTGCGACCTTTGGTCTGATTATTGGGGGAATTATCGGTGGGCCTTTGGCAAAACTGTTGATTAACCGTCATAATCTTGCTGTGGCCCGTACCGATCAGCAAATCGAAAAACGTGACAACACGCCAATGGACAGCACGACAGATGAATATGTGCAATTTGAATATCCACATCGTGTTCGTCTGATCACCGCCGATAATGCCATTACCACACTTGGTTTGTTTGCAGGCTGTTTGGCATTTGCGGAGCTGATGACTGGCTTCAGTAAAGATACAGTATTTGAACTGCCAACATTTGTATGGGCACTGGCAGGCGGCGTGATTCTGCGTAACGTGCTGGAAGGCATCCTGAAAATCCAGATCTTCGACCGTGCAATTGATGTTTTTGGTAATGCTTCATTGTCGCTTTATCTAGCCATGGCACTACTGTCATTAAAATTATGGCAACTGGCGGATCTGGCAGGACCATTGATGGTGATTCTAGGTGCGCAAACTCTCACGATGGCTTTATATGCAGCATTTGTGACTTTCCGGGTGATGGGTAAAAACTACGATGCCGCAGTATTGGCTGCAGGTCACTGTGGTTTCGGGATGGGTGCAACCCCAACGGCTGTCGCCAATATGCAGGCGATTACCAATATGTATGGCGCTTCGCATAAAGCCTTCCTGATCGTTCCATTATGTGGTGCTTTCTTCGTTGACTTGATTAATGCCACGATCATCCAGATGATCTTGAAATTTTTCGTCTAATTTTAGGCTTGATAATGAGTCATAAGCTCATAAGGATATGACATGAATGATCAGCTAAATGAAACCTTACTGGACTGGGTCAATGCCTTAAATGGTCCACTCTGGGACTTTTTAGTGGTATTCCTGGTCGCAGTCGGTATTTTGTATACGATCATGACCGGTGCCGTACAAATCCGTTTGTTCTGGCACAGTATGAAAGTCATGAAACGTAGTCGTGGCAAGGTCGAAGACGATCATGGTATTACGCCGTTTCAGGCTTTTGTTACAGGTCTGGCTAGCCGGGTTGGTGTGGGTAATGTTGCTGGTGTCGCTATTGCGATTGCTGTCGGTGGTCCGGGTGCAGTGTTCTGGATGTGGTTTACTGCATTTCTGGGAATGAGTTCTGCTTTTGTAGAATCGTCATTAGCACAGTTGTTTAAAGTCCGGGATAACAAGAACCAGCAATTCCGCGGTGGACCAGCGTATTACATTACTCAAGGTCTTAAACAGAAATGGTTGGGAATTGTCTTTGCCATTGCGCTGATTACAACCTACGGTTTTGTGTTTAATGCTGTGCAGGCCAATGCCATTACGGGTGCAACCTCACATGCCTGGGGCTGGAATGAAGCCAATCTGATGTTGCCATTAGGCGGCTTCGATCTGGAAATTTCCTGGATTGGTCTGGTCTTGGTCTTGATTACGGCCATGATTATTTTTGGCGGGATCAAGCGGATTGCCAAAGTTGCTGAAGGGGTAGTGCCTTTCATGGCAGTTCTTTACCTGGCTGTTGCTTTATATATCGCCGTCATCAATTACGATATGTTGCCGTCTATTTTCCAGCTGATCTTTAGCAAAGCATTTGAGTTTGAAGCAGCGGCTGGCGGTTTCTTCGGTGCCATGATCTCGATGGCCATGATGATGGGGATTAAGCGCGGTTTATTCTCGAACGAAGCGGGGATGGGTTCAGCACCGAATGCGGCAGCTGCCTCTGACGTGAAACATCCGGTGAATCAGGGTCTGGTTCAAATGCTTGGCGTATTTGTAGATACCTTCGTCGTATGTTCATGTACCGCTATCATTATTTTAGTCTCTGGCCTATATGAAAATGCCGGTTTTGAAGGTGTAACCTTGACCCAGATGGCGCTTGAAAGCCAGATTGGTGCTTGGGGTGATGACTTCCTGGCCTTGATCCTATTCCTGTTCGCCTATTCTTCTATTATTGGTAACTATGCCTATGCAGAAGGAAATATTCAGTTCATCAATAATAACAGTAAGGTCATGTTTACTTTCCGATTGCTGGTATTGTTTATGGTGTATTTCGGCTCGATTGCCAGTGTGCCGTTGATCTGGAATATGGCGGATCTGTTCATGGGTGTCATGGCTAGTATCAACCTGATTGCGATTGTGCTGCTGATGCCATTTATTTTGATGCTGCTCAAGGACTATACCGGTCAGCTGAAACGTGGCATCGAGCAACCAGAGTTTAAACTCGATGATCATCCGAAATTTAAAGATAAAGTTAAATCAGATATCTGGTAAGACTTGAGCAAAAAGCCCCGACTGGTTCGGGGCTTTTTTATGAGCTTAAATTATTAGAATGACACAAAATTAAGATAGCTTTGATATAGGATAAAGCCAGCAATCAGGCTGAACCAGACTGGTAATTTCGAGCGTAACAGTAAAATCATCACGATGACAAAAACCAGATCAGACCAGGAACGAAAATATGCCTGAGAGAGATCAATCAGCAAATATAAAAGCAGTCCGACGACTGCCGCATTAATCCCGCTCACTGCCTGAAAAATAATACCTCGCTGCATTAACCATGACCAATAAGGCAAAGTAGCAAAAATCAGAAAAAATGAAGGCAGGAAAATAGCGCAGGTTGCTAACAGTGCATTAATCCAGGGTGAGCCTGTCCAAGGCAACAGAGCACCGACATAGCTGGCAAAACTAAACAATGGACCCGGCATCAATTGAGCAAATGCATAACCTAGATCGAAAGATTGGGGCGAAAGTAAATTGGTCGTCACAAAGTCCTGATGCAGCAAAGGCAGAATCACATGTCCACCACCAAAAACCAATGAGCCAGTTTGATAAAAATCAGCAAAAAAAGCGAGTTCAGGCCAAGAACCAGATTTGACTAGTATAGGAATCAGGAAAAAGGGCAGTATAAATGCGATGAACCAGTAAGGTGAGTGACGTGGCCGAATATAGCTTGAGTGAATGATAGATGAATTTGAAGCAGGCTTATTTTCCTGAGGAGAATTAGAAAATTTTGCCATTACAAGGCCAAAAACTGCCCCTAAAATAATGACTAATAGCTGATTCAAACTGATACTAATGAAGCTCAGGATCAGGACTGAAATCAAGACCAGTACATACTGCCAGATGCTCTTGCAGAAACTGTTAAGCATTTGCCAGAATGCCCAGACGATTACAGAAAAAACGATCAATTGAATGCTATGAAAGCTGTTTGAGTTTAGAATATGGAAATAGTGCTGACCGAGTACTGCGATCAAGCTCATCAAAAGCGCTGAAGGCAGGGTAAATCCAAGCCAAGCCACGAATGCCCCAGCATAACCCCTTTGCAGATAGCCAATTGAAAGGCCTACCTGACTGCTGCTGGGGCCGGGCAAAAGCTGCGCTAATGCAATCAGCTGGCCATATTGTGTCGTATTTAACCACTGTAACTGGTCGACAAATTTACGGTGAAAAAACACCAGATGCGCTGCCGGTCCGCCGAATGCCATACAGCCCAGTTGCAGGAAAGTGAGAAAGATCCGGTACATTGAAGGTGTATTCATACAGTGGCTGAAAATTGAAAGACATTAGTGCAACTGTATGACAGTTTTACGAAATTCTACAGATTATTTAAGCATGTGTTTATACACTATGCTGCTTTAACAAAATGAGGACGTGCTCTGCATGCAGAAATATGTACTGAGTATATTGGCGATGACAATGATAGGCCTGAGTGGCTGCCAAACGACATCCGGTTTAAATCAACCTAACTCTAGTCATATTAAATCTGCCAGTTCAATAGCAGAAGCCCAAGCACGCCCAAACCAGATCAATTTCCACAAGATCAAGCAAACAGAAAACCGTCCGGTGATTGCACTTGTTCTTGGCAGTGGCGGTGCGCGTGGCTATGCGCATATCGGTGCAATTGAAGTGTTGGAGCAGGCAGGCATACAACCTGACTTTATTGTGGGAACCAGTGCCGGCAGTATCGTAGGTTCCATTTATGCCAGTGGTAAACCGGCGATTGAACTGCGTAATATTGCGTTAAGCATGAAAGCGACTGACGTCCGCGACATCAAGCTGGACCCTAAAGGTTTTTTTGATGGCAAAAAAGTCGAAAATTATGTGAATTTGCAAGTGGATCAAACGCCTTTGCAAGCCATGAAAATCCCGATGTTTGTGGTAGCCACAGCCTTGAAAGAGGGCAAGCGGGTAGTCTTCAATTATGGTAATACCGGTCAAGCAGTACGTGCATCCGTTTCTATTCCAAGCATGTTTATTCCGACTGTCATCCAGAAAAAAGAATATGTGGATGGAGGGTTAGTCAGTCCAGTGCCAGTTAAAGTAGCTCGTGAGCTTGGCGCTGATATTGTGATTGCTGTCGATATTTTGGCGCAGCCAATCCATACTGAAACCACTAATGTCTGGGGTCTATTCAACCAGAACATCAATATCATGCAGCAACGTTTAGCTTCTGAGGAACTGCAATATGCCGATGTAGTGATTCAGCCAGACTTACGCGAAAAAGGTCATATTTTTGATGTGCGTGGCAGGGAGCTGACCATGGACGCTGGCATCGAGGCAGCTAAACTCAAGCTACCAGAGATTGCTCAGGCCTATCAGAAGCATAATTACAGTCAGGGTCATCAGATTCCATTGCTCTTGGCTCAGCAACAATAGTTTGCTCTAAGATTTTTAATAAAATATTTATTTTTAATAAAGATGTATAAAAATATTTACCTCTTTTCTCATGTAGATGAAAAGCGGCTCATTTTTGCTCATCGTTTTTAGAGATGAGCTGATGTTTTCTACCTATTGAAAGTCACTTAAAGCCCGAGTTTCAATTGGAAATAAATATTTGAATTATAAAAATATAGTGATTTTATAAATATATTTTAAGGCTATTTTTTTGATTTTAACAAAATTATTCACAGACTTAAGTTAAACAACTGTTCAAAAGCTTAGAAGATCATGACAGAATAAAAATTGATAGATTAATAAATGTAAAAGCCATATGAATCACATCGAAATTGGCCAGCAAGTCACATTAGCTCAGTTTGAAAATACAATTTTTACTGTAACTAAAGTTCATCCCGATGGTTCTTTTACCGTTGAAACTATATTGCATGGCCAGCAGACTTTAAGTTATGAAAATGTGGCGCGAGAAATGTTGAGACAGGTGCCTGCTTAATTCGAGATTATTTTTTGTTAATGCATGCAGTTCTCTTAAATCGAGTTCTGCATGCTTAATAAATAATCTCTTAATTGCAGTGCATTGATTCAAGAAAATAATTTACTAGATAAATTCCTGTTTATTTTATAGTTACTGAAAATAACTTTCTGATGATTTTTATGGATCTTCAGAGGAATATCTTTTTTTTTGTATGGAGAAAAATTTCATATCAAGAATTATGATGTTTATTTGCCGAATTGAACATTTTATTTAGACCAAAAACGCTATAATAATGGTCTATATCATTGTCATTCAAAGAGTTCAGAGAAAACGATGGCCCCTTTAGATCAAATTGCAACAGCATCGGATGACCAGTCAGAGTTAACGATGTCGGTCCTTATGACGCCAGATATGGCGAACTTTTCAGGAAATGTACATGGTGGAACAATTCTGAAATTATTGGATCAGGTTGCTTATGCTTGTGCGAGTCGCTATTCGGGTAGTTATGTCGTAACCTTGTCTGTAGACAAAGTAAATTTCAAAGAACCAATTCATGTCGGTGAGCTGGTGACTTTCCTGGCAAGTGTGAACCATGTAGGTCGTACTTCAATGGAAATCGGTATTCGTGTAGAAGCACAAAATATTCAGAAACGTACTGTACGCCATACCAATAGTTGCTACTTCACGATGGTCGCTGTTGATGAAAATGGTAAGCCTAAACAGATTCCACCGCTGAATCTGGACAATGACTGGAAACGTTGCCGTTTTGAAGCGGCTGAACAACGTAAAGTTGCCCGTCTGCAGGAAAACCATCATCCTTCATGCAGCATCTATAAAAAATCAGCGCATAGTTAAGTACTAAACTTAATTCGCTTATTAAAGAGGCCTTCAATGTGAGGCCTTTTTTTTGCCTAAAAAATCATTCAACTTTGGTTTAAGCTTCTTTTTTAATCCAATATGAAACGATACGTATCGTTTCGTTTTTTGGTTTTAAGCATGAGTGAAGAAGAAAAATGTTCACGGCGTCAGCACAGTATTCTGCAAGCAGTTTCGGATGCACTAGCAGAAGGTGAATATCATCAGCTAACAATAGAAGATGTGGCTGCACGGGCAGGGGTTGGCAAATCTACGATTTACCGCTGGTGGAAACATAAATCTGAACTGGTACTGGATGCTTTCAAGCAGCGTACAGCAGGGGTATTTGAACTGGATGCTTCACAGAGCCTGCGTAGTAATCTGGTTCAACAGCTAACTTTGCTAGTTCAAGCGCTTAATCATCCGGTAGGCCGTGCTTTGCTGGTCGTTATGGTCAATCATCGGGAGCTGGCTGCAGACTTTTTTCAGCAATATCTATTACCACGATGAAAACAAACCCATCAATTGATTCAACAGGCCATTCAACGTGGAGAATTACGTGCGGATTATCCTTTTGATCTGATGCTGGACACTTTATATGGGCCGATTCATTACCAGATCATTTTCTTCAACCGCATGCCGGATGATCAATATATCCAGAATCTGGTAGATATGGCCTTAAGCCCAGCTTTGATTTCTCCCTGAGTTTAGTCAATTCTTAAATTTATTTTAAAAGTTGCGTGTTATGTCTGCTAGTCCTGAGCGCTTATGGAATCGCTCCTTTGTTCTGTGTTTATTGAACAATCTGTTCCTGTTTATCTATTACTTTGCCTTACTGACCATTCTGCCAGTTTATATCATGAAAGATCTGGGCGGATCAGTCAAAGAAGCAGGTTTGGCTTTGACCCTGTTCTTAGTGTCATCAATTGCCGTTCGACCTTTTTCAGGCATGAGCATTGAGAAACTCGGCAAGAAATTGGCAATGCGCGGAGCCGGAGTTATTTTTGCCTTGTTTGCCTTTAGTTATCTGCTAGTCGACAGCATGTGGTCATTATTGGCAGTACGTTTCTTACATGGGATCTGGTTCAGCATCCTAACGACGGTCACCGTCCCTGTCGCGAATGAGTTTATTCCGGAATCTCGTAAGGGTGAGGGCATGGGGGTTGGCTGGAGTCTGGTACCCGCTTATGTGATTCCTTTACTCGGCGATAATATTGTGGTGAAGAAAACGCTGGAACCTTTACCGATGATTGCTCTCTATGTCAGTTACCCTAAAAATAACCAGCATCCTGCGATTGAGCTGATTCTGAAAGTGCTCAAAGAAAAGTTTTGTGTAGACCTTTTTAAGTAAATTATTGATCTTCCATAAATGAAATGTGCTACAGAAATGATCTGTAGCACATGCTTTTTAATCGCAGAGGAAAATCGCTTTATACTAAAATTCAAAAAATAAGAAATCGGTTGAAGCAGAATGATGAAGCTCTGTAACAACCCTCGGTCACGCGGCATGACCTTGCTGCCCATCCTTAAAGAACTACAGATCGAAGACCAGCTTGAGCAGGTGGAAGTTCCCTATAAAGATATGCATCAACCTGAATATCTTCAGATCAATCCGATGGGCAAAGTCCCGTGTCTGGTTGATCAAGGCATCGTGATCTCAGAAATGGCCGCTATCATTATCTATCTGGCAGATAAATATCAGGACAAAGGGTTGGCGCCCGCTTTAGATGATCCCAAACGTGGTGCTTATTTAAAATGGATTTTCTTCTGTCATGGGCCACTGACTGAATATATCGATGTAAAAAATTTACAAGTATCTCAAGAACAGATTGAAAAGGTTCGAACCAGTTTAAGTTTTGGTAACGAAGCCGCGGTATTTGATTTTCTTAATCAGGGCTTGTCGCAGGCCAAGCCTTATCTTTTAGGTGAAAAAGTTTCTGCTGCAGATCTATATGTAGCCTATTGTCTGATCTTCGCAATTAGTACCGAAATTTTACCGCCTTTAGAAGAATTCAAACCTTTTCTCCAGCAGATGGCACGTCTTGGTTCTCTCAAAGATATTTCATGGTTTGAGCAATAATGGACTTAGCTTTTATGTTCATCTATAAATAGGAAACCACGCCGTAGCGTGGTTTTTTAAGTCAGGTCAATTATTATTTAACATGGAGCTTGTTGAACAGCGCCTTGCTTGTGCTTTCCATAGATTGAGGAATGGCAAGAGCTGCTACGAAGCGGTCTGGACGCAGGATGACGATAGAATCTTGGGTCTTGCCAAACCATGTACGGATTCAGTGCCGATATCACCAATGGTAATAACATCTTCATATTGCTTACGCTGTTGATTAGACAGCTGAACCGCAGGAATGACCTGAATGAACTTCACGCCAAGTTTTTTCCATTGCTGCATTGATTCCTTGCTTAAGCCCCATTTCGGATCTACACCCCAGGCAATGATGGCAAAGTCATTACCAATGACTTCATCCAGTAATGCTGTTTCACCAGATTCCAGTTTGACCTGTGGCTGAATGAACATTTTGCCAACTGGAGAGTCTTTGTGAGTATTTGCCAGTAACGCACCATCATGATATTTCGGCATTGGTTTAAAGCGCATTTCCAGCAGGTACTGTTTGATTGGCTTAATATAGTTCAATGCATAGGCAATACCGTCACGCACAAAACCTTGCCATTTTTTCGGTGGCGCAAGCACGTGCCCTGCCATGACTGAAAGATCGATCATCGCTTTGGCATGGTCTTTACGTTCTACCTGGTAAGAGTCCAGCAAGTCTGGACCTGCTTTGCCTTGTACCACTAGTGCTACTTTCCAGGCCAGGTTAAAGGCATCACGCATACCGCTGTTATAACCTTGACCTTGCCATACAGGCATGATGTGCGCAGCATCACCGGCAAGCAGAATACGGTCGGCACGGAATTTGTCCGCAATACGTGCATTGTGGTTATACACACGTTGACGAATCACTTCAATACCGCTGGTATTTGGTAAAACTTTAGACAACAGTTTGGCAATATTTTACGGTTTGCTGAGTTCTTCCTGAGTTTCGCCTGACATGACCATGAATTCGAAGCGGCGAATGCCATGCGACAAGGCAGCCGATACGTAAGGACGTACGGGGTCACAGCATAGATAAATATGTGGGGTTGCCAATGGGTCATTATCGATATCAATCACGATCCACTGGTTCGGTGCAGTTTCACCTTCAAATGGAATATTGAGGGTACGACGTACATAAGAGTTACCACCATCACAAGCAATCAGGTATTGCGCACGAATAGTTTCTAAGCTGTCATTTTTAGTCTGAACATTTAAAGTTACACCCTCAGCATCCTGGCTGAAATGTGTCAGGTGACGGGAGAAAAGTACTTCAGTTTTTTATATTGTTTGAGGCCTTGCAGCAGAACATTATCTACTTGAGGTTGAATGAAAGCATTACGGCGGGAGAAACCAAATTCACGAGTCAGTGGCTGAATGTCTGCGAAGCAACGGCCTTTGGGTGTCAGGAAGCGCATGGCATGGTTAGGGGTAGTATGCGGCAAGACCTGATCAACCAGTCCCAAAGATTGAATGGTACGCAAGGATTCATCATCAATGCCGATGGCACGCGGATAATCGATCAGGCTATCCAGCTGTTCAACCACAGTGACTTGAACACCCTGTTTGCTCAGGTAGTTCAATCGTTAAGCCTACTGGGCCAGCCCTCAAAATCGCCACTTCAGTGGTGTAATTTGTATTGCTCATCGCGAATGTCCATTCAATCAATTCAGGATTGAGACTATTAAGGAACAATCAATAGCGCTAAACAAGCTAGTCCATAGTAGGTTATGTCTATCAAAAAGATTTGGTTGAAAAGATTTTAATTTTAATAAATTATTGATAATAAATAATAATATTTAAATTTATTCATAAGATGAATGAATCCTATGATTATTTCTAGCTATAGTGAATAGCCTATAACGTATAAAAAAGCTGAATCACGCAGTTGCATGATTCAGCCTCGGTCTATATCCCGCAGCATAGGTCGAACCTACTGGAGATTTACTGCACAAGATGTTGCTTTAAACCTGATTAACGAGTCGATGTCGACTTAGTCGTTTTTTTACCATCTTTGTCTTCTGTAGCAGCTTCAGACGCAGCAGGCTGGTCAGCAGGTCCAGCCGTGGTTACATTCGGATTTGGGTTATTCGTTGCAGGAAGTTCCTGAGTTGTTACAGTGACTTTCTGTTCCTCAGTGGTCTTCGTGTCAGTAGTATTGTTTGCTGCAAAACTGGTAGCTGCGGCTGCAGTAAGCGTTGTTGCAAGTAAGATTTGTGCATATTTCATGTTGAGCATCCTTTTTATTACATTTATAAACTGCCGAATGACCATCACATCAATCCGGCAGGAATTCATCCTAAGCATGAAAATTTTACGGAGCAAAGTAATTAACAAAAGCCGCACGAAGCTGTTAACCAAGCAAATACAATCACTGGAAATTTGTTTTCTTCTGTTAAATGTATAGGAAATTTTTAGCTGGAAATGTGTGTAAATATTTCAAATATAGCGTTTAAGTGAACCATTTAACGGCTAAAAAGTACTTACTACAAACTGTTATTTTTATTTGCACTGAGATAAATAGGATTTACTCATCCAAAAAATGAACACTTTTGCAAGAGTCCAGTGCTCTATAATAGTCAGGTTTACTACTTCTAATTCTATCTTTGAGAATCAATTTTGAAAGTTCTTGCCGCTCAGCAGACTATTCCTGTACACATCATTTCCGGATTTTTAGGTGCCGGTAAAACCACTTTATTAAAATATTTACTGAGCCAGAAACCGGAGCAGGAAGTCTGGGCTGTGCTGATGAATGAATTTGGTCAGATTGGCGTCGACCAGCAATTACTGCCTCAGGATCAGGGCTATGCAGTGAAAGAATTGCTGGGTGGCTGTTTATGTTGTAGCAGTCAGTTGCCGATGCAGATTGCTTTATCCCGGCTATTGTCAGAAACCAAACCGGACCGGCTATTTATTGAACCTACAGGACTCGGACATCCCGGACAACTGCTGGAACAGCTCACTGAACCACATTGGCAGAGTCATTTAAAGATGCAATCTTTGGTTACCGTGGTGGATGGCTCACGTTTACATGATCGGGACTGGACGCATCAGAACCTGTATGCGGATCAGCTGAAAGTTGCCAATATTGTGGTCATTTCCCATGCTGATTTGATGACTGAAACTGATCATGCTGCTTTAACTGAACTCAAGTCTGAGTATCAGCCCTATGCTCAGCACTGGCTGATGATAGAAAACGGACAGCTGGATATTGAGCAAATCAAACAGGATTATCAGGGTACTCCTCGGCAGATCCAGCCACTGCTCAAGCAACAGCGCCAAATATCTGGAGAGATGCCGGCTGTCGTACATCAGTTGCCTTATCATTATGTTGAAAGTGCACAAGGCTGTCAGGTGGCAGGTTGGAAATTGCCGAAACGCTGGCAGTTTGATTTTTATAATCTGCTGGATTTGCTTTGTGAGCAGCAGGACTGGCTACGTATCAAAGGGATTTTCAATACCAATCAGGGCTGGAAAAGCTTTAATTTCAATCCTGAACAGTTTAATTATCAGTCTGCTGAAGAAGGCATTGATAACCGGGTAGAAGTGATTTACCAGACTTCACGTGACTGGCTAGAATTTGAAACCGCCTTGATGCAATGCCGGATTAATCAGGAAAAATAGCTTCGAATCTGCGTGTAGAAAATAGCTGGATAAGACGAAATCTGTCCAGCAAAAAATCAATAAATCTTATATGCTAGGCGCCAAATTTGAGGATTGTGTTATGGCGTTAAAAGCGACAATTTATAAGGCAGATTTGAATGTTGCCGATATGGATACCCATCGTTATGAAGACTATCAGTTGACGATGGCGCTGCATCCTTCGGAAACCATTGAACGTCTGATGGTACGTATTCTGGCTTATGCACGTTTTGCTGGCGAGACGCTTGAATTTACCAAAGACCTGTTTGAGACTGATGAGCCAGCGTTGTGGGAAAAAGACCTGACTGGCCAATTATTGAAATGGATCGAAGTAGGTTGTCCTGACGAAGATAAAGTCAAGAAAGCCAGTGCGCGTTGCAAGCAGGTCGCAGTAGTTGCTTATGGTTCTTCAGTTGATGAATGGTATAAACGTAATTCCAAATTGAAAACTTTATCAAATGTTGAGGTCTGGAAAATTTCAACCGCCAGCACTGAAGCGGTACAACAGTTATGCGAACGTACCATGCAGCTGCAACTAAATATCATGGATGGTGAATGGACCCTAATCGGTGATCACGCCCAAGCTGTAATTGAATGGGAACAGTTACAATAACAACTCACAAGGATGCAAGTTTCGACTTGTGTCCTCGCCCCAATATTTCGTATATCTGGAGAGAATAATAAGTTCCAGGGACGAAGCATGTATCATGAACTTTATGATTTGGTGTTAGCAGTCGTGATTGGTGCGGTTATTGGAGCGGAACGGGAATATCATAGTAAATCTGCCGGACTGCGCACCATGCTCATGGTCAGTCTGAGTTCTTGTCTATTTACTATTATTTCCTTAAAAATCGGCGTCGCCAACCCCGACCGTCTGGCAGCCAATGTCTTAACTGGCCTGGGTTTTCTGGGAGCCGGAGTGATTTTAAAAGATGATAACCGGATTTCTGGGATTACCACTGCAACCACAATCTGGATGACAGCTGCACTGGGCATGGCAGTTGGTGCTGGCTATGAGCTGTTAAGTATTTGGGCGACCTTTATTGTCATGACGGTGCTGGTTTTGCTGATGTATGTACAACGCGGCATTGAATCTCTGAATCAGGAACGTAACTACGAAATTGTCTGTCCTTTTGAACAGCATGAACCAGATCATTATGAAAAACTGTTTAAACAATACAAATTAAAAGTCATCCATTCCAGCCAGCAAAAAATCGACCGGCGGATCACAGGCCGCTGGATCCTGATGGGTTCGGCTAAAAATCACCAGAAATTAACCCAGTATTTATTACAGGATAAGAAGGTTCAGGAACTCAGCTTTTGATCCATTGCAGTTAAAGTCTGAGGAATTTGGCTCAATCGTGTTTATACTAGGGCTATTTGCAAAATGAAGGATATTGACGATGACCAAAGAACTAGAAATTATTGACCTGGTGGTGGGTGAAGGTAAAGAAGCGGTAAAAGGTGCACTGATTACCACGCATTACACTGGCTGGCTGGAAGATGGAACCAAGTTTGATTCATCGCTGGATCGTGGTAATTATTTTGAGACGGTCATCGGCACTGGTCGTGTGATTAAAGGCTGGGATCAAGGTATCATCGGCATGAAAGTGGGGGGCAAACGTAAGCTGATCGTACCTGCTCATCTGGCTTATGGTGAACGTAAAATGGGGAACATTATCCCGGCAAATTCCAACCTGATTTTTGAAATCGAACTGTATGACGTTAAAACACGTGACTGATATTATGTGACTTTCTGAACAGTACAATATGTCAGGAATTCAGCAGCAGGATAGCTCGTCGGTTATCCTGCTTTTTTATATGAAAAATCATTGGCAATATCCAACATTCCACGTACATTAGAATTAATAACAGTAGCTACAGGATGGCCTTTTTGCTCAGGTTTAGGGGGATTATGCTGATATTGGCATCGTGGTTGATGCTGATATTTTTGATGGGGACTACACGGATCGTGTGGGCTCAATATGATGCTGCTCCAGAATCTTATTTCCTAGCTCATCAGAATGAGGTCACCGAACTAAAATTTGATGAAGATAGTACCACCTTGTTGCAAGGCAAATGGCAGTTCTATCCACGTCAGTTCATTGAGCAACCAGATCCTGAACTCGAATCACAAGTAGTTGAACTTCCAGCTTCATTCAAGAGCCTCACCGGAACCAATGCCACTTATGGCACTTTTATTAGCCATTTTAAAATTCCCAAAAAATTTATCGGACAACGTTTAGCGATTCAGATTCCGAGTCAGTATGGTGCTTATAGCATTTATTTAAATGGGGATATCTTGCTGCGTCTTGGTAAAATCAGTAAAACCCCGACAGGACAGGTGACTGAAAAGGCACCTAAGATCGCATCTTTTGTGCCACAGAATGAATATTTTACCTTAAGTATTCAGGTTTCCAACTATACTAATTTACATGGCGGACTAGAAAAGCCTCTGAAAATTGGCCCCTCTGCGACCATTAACCGACAGTTTATGTTGCAAATGCTGAGTATTGCTTTGGTCTGTGGCACAGTGCTGGGTGTAGGACTATTTACCATTTTATTTTCCCTGTTTCGCGGATCTGTGGAGCGAAATAGCCGCAGTGTATTTATTTTTGGCTTATTTATTATTTTTTTGGCACTGCATAATCTGTTTTCTGCGCCACATCCATACGCCATTGTAAGTAAAATCAGTTGGTTATGGGGCGCTCGTCTAGAATATCTGTTCACTTTTCTGGCAATCTTATTCTTCCTGAGCTACATGTACCTGTTTAAGCCACGTTATATCCGACGTTCAATTTATTACGTAGGTGCGGGATTACTGATTTTTAATATCGCAGTAACCTTGTTTAACACACCAGAAGTTTTTGAGCGTCTAGCTTTGTATAGCGTTATCTATGGTCTGGTGATACTGGGTAATTTTATTTACGGGTTTTATGTGACACTTTCTCAAGGAGATGAATATTCGTTCACTAACCTGTTTGCCATCATCTTTTTGTGTGTGACCTTTCTTAATGATTATCTGGTATTACTGAATGTAATTGAGAGCGTGCATCTGTCATTTATTTCGACCAGCCTGTATGTCTTGATCATTATGTTTCAACAATCTCGTAATTATGCCCATCAAACCTACCATACCGAGCGACTGAATAATAAATTAATGATCTTGAATAGTTCACTGGATCAGAAAGTCAAAGCACGTACCGAGCAATTACGTGAACTGAATGCCAAACTCAAACATCAGGTGAATATTGATGCTTTGACGGGTGCCTTTAACCGTCGTGCTTTAAATGACCAAATCCAGCAGCAGTTTTTATACTGTCAGCAACATCCACACAGTACACTGATTTTTGCCATGCTCGATGTCGACTATTTTAAAAATTACAATGACTATTATGGGCACTTAAAAGGAGATGAAATTTTACAGAATCTGGTCAAGGTCATTCAGACGGTACTCCCTGAATCCGCGTATTTAGCCCGTTATGGTGGAGAAGAATTTGCGATTCTACTTACTGATGTACCTGTTCAGGCAGCCTTAGAGTTTCTGGAAAAAGTCTTGCACAAGATTCGCGAACAGCAATTTGAACACTTAAATCGAACAGATGATAAATCTTATGTCACGGTCAGCATGGGTATTTCCTGGATGGATCAAACACATCCCTATCCAGATATTCATGCACTGATGAAAGCGGCAGATGTGCAGTTATACGCGGCTAAGCAGGCAGGGCGAGATCAACTTAAAATGGCATAAAAATTTTTAATTTTAAAAAGCGTATTTATATAAATGATAATTTTCTTCATTTTCCGATTGATGATTCGGTGAGAAAAATCCATTTTTTTGATAATAACTTAAAGCTGTTTGAGTCGATTGGACTTTAATTTTATGGATATTTTTACGCACTAAGGATTTGTGCATCTGATCAAAAAGCTGGGTGCCAAACCCGAGTCGCTGGAAACGTGCAGCCACATAGTGCATCAGGATTTCTCCAGTGTCACTGACCAGCAAAAAGCCGACAATCTGATCATTTAAAATATACACCCAGCAGTCGTTATAAAGCATTTCCACAATCAGCTGGGCGTGATTAAACTGCTCCAGCCAGCGTTGGATCACGCTGTCTTCACGTTGATGATCCAAAATACAGGATTGAATACTGTTGTGGATGACCTGAATTATTTGAGGTATATCTTGAATCTTCCCTTCACGAATCATAATTTTATTCATTTACTCGACCATAAAGAGGGACCTTTTATTTGAAGGAAAATGCTCAAAAAAACAAATACCAATCGTGTAGCTTTTTGAGTGCATTTGCTAAAGAATCCAGAGTTGATGATCGATTCTGTAGTGATTTGTCTGATTTATTTATCCTGATCAATATTGGCTTTCTGGATTCATTCTAATTTTTAACAAGATTTTAGATCCTTATTTCAAATTGAATACTGGGAAATAAGGATCAACCGAAGAAAAAAATCCAAGAAGATCTAAAAAAATCCTCAAGTTTGCTGTACAAAAAATAGACTTGTGTTAATTTGGAAGAAGATCGCCAAATCAAGAATTGGCAGACCGTGATAAAAATAAAATTAACTACACGAGATGATCAATGATTCTTAAATTCCTGATTTTTTCATGTCTAGCCCTGATACTGTATGCGACCTGGTTTATCGGCATGAAAATCTATAAAACCCAGCGCTATGTAAAGACTAAACGTGTCGAAAAAGAGGATCCGATTTCCAGCAGTACTGAAGAGAGTCAACCTGAGTCTCAGGAAACATTGCATGTGGTCGATGCCTATGAGCTGGAACTGTTTGATGATGTGGCGCAATTATTTTTCCAACATCAGGTTCAGATTCAGGATCGCAATGAAGCAGAGCAGTTACAGCAGGAACTGCTCCGTAAGATGCCGATGCATACCGGTACACAAATCCGTCAGATGGATTTAGGCGAATGGTCAATTTTCTGGAATTTTTATGACCAGTCACTGGAATATTATGTCGGCCGTTATGGGGTATTTTATGCCCATGTCGACCGTTTCGGCGAGGAACACCGTCAGGAAATCAGAACCGATATTCAACAGGCACATTATGCTTAAGCAGGTAAATGCTTAAATACTCTAGAGACTAAAAATCAAGCTGCATTTTTGAGTTGATGTAATTCACTGAACTTGGCGAGCACTTCATCCCAGAGCTTTTCTGCGCCCTGACGGAAATAACCCATATGTCCAATGTGTTTGAGTCCATAATCGGTCGCCTGAATATCAATATAATGCAACGAGGCCTGACGGTAATGTTGTATAAAGGCTTGTCTGGATTTAGGTAAGGCCCAGGCATCATCGAGTGCGGCTACGGCATAAATAGGTGTTTTTACCGCGGCATAATGGGCATGTAGGTCTTTCAGTTCAGGATCGGCAAAGAAATAGGTTGGATTTTTGCACCATTTGCGCCACTGACGATAAACATCACGCGGCAAGTCAGCGCCCATATTTAAACGACTCCATGGCAAATAGCCTGTCACCGCTACCATCGGTGGAAAAACAATATTCCAGATTACCTGAACCTTGATTCTTTCAGTTAAAGGCATATAACCATGCCAGCCAGCACCGGTGCCAAAGCAGTACATTGCTTCAATGCGATCATGATATTTACTTAATCCCAAAGCCTGCCCGCCATAGGAGTGGCCAATCATATAAATATCCAGACCGGTTCGGCTGAGATAATCAATCGCAGCGCTGAGATCATATTGTCCCCAGTCTAAATAGGACATTTTAAAATTCTTTAAACGTTTGGGTGCAGAATCAGCCACCCCACGATAATCAAAAGTCAGTACCTGAAAACCTGCTCGTGCTGCATAATCGGCAAAACGCCGGTAAAAAGCTTGGGGAACACCTGTCGCACAGGCGATGACAATATTGGCTTTGGCATATTCACTGCGGTAAAGCTTGCCGGTTAAGGTATAGCCATCTTCTGCCAGAAACTGCACGGTTTCGACCTGAACTTTTCCTTGTTGCATACTGGATATCCTTATACGTGGATTGAATCAGGGGAGGTGAATCTATATTATTTTTAATCTGATCTAAGCCATGATGTCAAAACTCATGAGTCGTAAATGACATCTATGCTTACCTATATGGCATGTAATCTCCTCATACAAAAGGAAGGGCTGCCTCATGCTGATTGATTTTCATCAGGCACAATTACAGAAATTTATGGCTTTAGCGACTCAGGTTGAAGCTGAACCGGAACACTATTTACAGTTTGATTCCGTTTCTGATTTTTATAAGGCCAGCTGGTTAAAGAAATTTCCTGCGGGCACGGTCTGGTATGCTTCTGGCCTAGATGATGGGGCAGAAGAATTTCATGCAGTCATTGAGTATCGTGAAGTTCAGCTTTTACTCAGCTGTGGACCCTGTATATCTGCAAAAATTGCCTGGAAACATTGACCTCAATGCCAATTTTTCTCAATAAAAAAATAATGACAGCCGATGTAAAATTGACTTAAATAGCTTATCTTCTCTGTCAGATGATTCATTTGACTTAATTTGAGTCCATAACCCCTAATAAAAATAAGGAAAATAGATATGGCCCACCAGTTTACCGTAAATGCAATTATTCGCGGTGTTTCGATTGATGAGTTTAAACGTCTGGCAAATGACATCAGTTTGCATGAAGCGGTTTGTCATCGAATCCCTGCTCAAAATATGGAAATTCTGGTTTCAGAAAAGCAGGGACATCTGTATACCCTGAAGCGTGCCTACAATCTGGATGTCAAAATCCCAGATATTGCCAAGAAACTGCTGAAAGATGCGTTTCGCTTGCAGCGTACCGATGTTAGCAATCTAGAAGAAATGACTTCAGTCGTGGAACTAGGTGCCAATCTGCCGATTGAAGCTAAATGTAAGCGTGCCGTTACAGGTGATGAACAGCAGATTCAGTTCCAGTTGAACTGGACGGTGAATGTGAAAGTGCCTTTGGTCGGTGGCATGCTAGAAAAACATGCTGAAGACGAAATCCGCAAGTTCAGTGAAATCGAGATCAGCATTGTAGAAGATGAGCTACGCAAGAATCTGAAAGTTTAAATTCGTACATTCTCACTTAAAAAAGAGCCTGTAAGTCAGGCTCTTTGTTATTTTAAGCTGTTTTTTCAAATTTACTGCGGTAAAGCAGGGCAGTGAATAGGGTCACTAGACGTACAGGGCGCCAATATTGCTATACAGGCTCAACCATTGCACCAGTGGCAAGGTGATTCCACCTGCAATCGCATAGGCCAGATTATAGGAAAATGAAATTCCGCTGAAACGGATTTGTGCCGGGAACATTTTCACCATGCTATAAGACACCATGCCCACGGTTCCTGAGCTTAGACCGAGCAACATGTAAAGCATGAACACCGTTGACGCTTCAACATGACCCAGACTGTGATAAAAAATCCCAGCCATTGCCGCGACAAAAATAGAGCCAAGTAAAATGACCTTGCCTGCACCGAAACGGTCAGCCAGTATACCAGCGATAATGCAGCCGAACATTTGCATTAGGATTGCAGCACTTTGCATCTTGAACGCATCAGCACGTTCGAAACCAAAATTGGCCACCAGCAAATTTGGCATCGCTAGAATCAAGACCACCACACAGCCGGTCAGGAACCAGGTAAATAACATCCCGATGCCTACAGCAGTTTTGTGGCTTAACAGCACTTGCTTGACCGGTAATTCTTTCGCCAGTTCTTTTTTCGCCTGCATGGCTTTAAAAACTGGAGTTTCTTTCAAATAACTACGTAGGTACAGTGCCACAAAACCAAAAATCCCACCTAGAATGAAGGGAACGCGCCAAGCCCAGTCTTTGATTTCCGCTTCAGTGAATTGAAGGGAAATAAACAGCGACATTAGGGCACCGAGTAGAATTCCGAGTGATAGGCCAGCGGTCAGCAAACCATTGGCAATCCCAATTCGGCCTTCAGGCACATGCTCAGACACAAAGGTCCAGGCAGCCGGAATTTCACCACCAATCGCAATACCTTGAACAACACGCATCAATAGCAGCAGCAATGGCGCAGCATAACCAATACTTTCAAAGGTTGGCATGATCCCAATCATGAGGGTCGGTAGCGCCATCAGCAAGATGGATAAACTGAATAGTCTTTTACGACCGATCAGATCCCCAAAATGCGCCATCACCACACCGCCGAGTGGGCGAAAGAAATAGCCTGCGGCAAAGATGCCATAGGTATTTAGCATGGCCCAAAACGGACTCAGGGTACTTGGAAAGAACAGTTCAGAGATCAATTTGGCGTAGAACACATAAATGACAAAATCATAGAATTCCAGTGCGCCACCTAGGGACGATAGTCCGAGGGTGCGTTTATCAGCACGGCTCAGATAGGGTTGTGCATTCATGTGCTCGTTCCATTATTTAATATCCATGATTTGAGTGCTGATTTTAAAGAAGGGTTATTTTCTTGAATAATCAATCTTTCTTTGTTTAGGGCGTGTTGACACTTTTAGCTTAAAAAAATAGCGAAGTAGTAAAATCAAATCACCAAACCCAATTTTACTATTCGCTATGCCTCGTACCATGCTGACAGATCAACACTGGCAAAAGTTGAAAGTTATTCTGCGTAATTTATCCATTCACCACAACTCAAATTTACGCAATTTTATTGAAGCTATTCTCTATAGAATTAGGACAGGTTGTCCGTGGCGAGATATTCCTTCTTGTTTTGGTCATTCAAACTCTATTTTCAAACGTTTTAATCGTTGGTCAAGCAGCGGTAAGTTACTTAGATTATTCAAATTACTAGCCTCATGCCCCGATATGGAATGGATTTTTATTGATGGCTCTCATGTACGTGCTCATCAACATTCTGCCGGCATAGCGAATCAATCTATTTCTAAAAGTGCAGGAGGAAACTCCTCAAAAATACATTTGATTGTTGATGCACATGGCAATCCTATTGATTTCATGATTACCGATGGAACCACACATGATGTTAAAGTTGCGCCTGATTTAATATCAACATTAGATTTAAAAGAGACAAAAGTGGTATGTGCAGATAAAGGCTATGATTCAGAACCACTGCGTGAACAGATCAGGAAAACAGGGACTAAAGCGAATATACCAAAGAAAACGAATAGCCAATCGAACAATGACCATATGGACTGGTATTTATATAAAATCAGGCATTTAGTTGAAAATATGTTTTGTAGATTAAAGCAATTTAGAGGAATAGCTACTCGATATGACAAGCTCAAAAGAAATTATCAAAGTTCTGTTGCCTTAGCCTGTATATTTTTATGGCTACCTTTATAGGGTTAATTATGAACAGTAAGTGTCAACAGACCCTAATCTAAACTAAAAGTTATTAAAATTTAAATGAATAAAATAATTTGGAATGTTTTGATTAATTATTTTCCTTTCAAGTGAAGTTTTTAAGGCAAAAATAAGCTGGAGTCCGAAACATTACTTAAAATACAGCTTATCTTTTTTAGACGTATTTATTCATTTTAGTATGATGTTCATTCTGTAATTTTCCTTCTAAGATAGAGTTAGATGAAAAAATTACAGGATAGCGTGATGACAAATACCTTAGCAGTGGCACAGCAAGGTGAGGCCGTTTTAACCCTAATTGCCAGTCCGGTCACACAGGCTGAATTTGACAGTGACTGGTTGCGGCAATTTAACAGCACCTTGATGGAAACCATGCAGCACCGTCAGGGCGTGGGCATTGCAGCACCGCAGGTTTATGTCTCTAAACGCATTATTATTGTCGCATCACGGCCCAATTTACGTTATCCGGATGCGCCGTATATGGAAGCCGTGACCATGATCAATCCGGAGATTATCAGTGCTTCAGCTACGCAAGTATTGGGTGAGGAAGGCTGTTTAAGTGTGCCTGAACAAAGAGGGAGAGTAGCTTGAGCAGAAGAGATTCAGGTACGTTATTTTACCTTAGAGGGAAGGGAAATAGTTCAGTCGTTCAAAGGCTTTCCGGCACGAATTGTACAGCACGAAATTGATCACTTGAATGGAAGTCTATTTGTAGAGAAGCTTGCAGAAGCATAATTACTTGGCTTGAATTGCGGTGCCATAAGCGAAGACTTCAACCATACCACCTTGCATGCCAAGTTCAGTCGTACTGAGACGGATTCCCATAATCTGGTCAGCACCCATTTTTTCTGCTTCCAGTTTTAATCGTACTATAGCTTCACGTCGTGCCCGTTCAACGACACTCTCATAACTGGTCAAACGACCACCTAACATGTTTTGCACATTAGCAATCGCATATTTAAAGTAATCATGTGAAATGACCACATTGCTGCTGATCATATGACCGGGGAATGTAGATTCGTTAAAACGGCTATTATTGACCCGGATATAAGCTAAACGCTGTTCCTGCTCATCCAGATATTGCAGATGCTTGCGCTCGTTATAGCGACCAAAACCGAAACCCACGCTGAACAGAATGGCAAAAATGACAATCTGTATAATCAATCCGTCCATGCATTAGTTCGCCTGTGGAAATGGATCAGGCAGTTTAGGCATGACTGGATCAGCGATGACTGCTGTGCCATAAACAAACAGTTCAGAAGCACCTTGGGCAATATTTGAGGTAGAAAAACGAATACCCACAATCGCATTGGCACCCATACTGCGAGCTTTTTCAATCATCCGGTTCATGGCTTCCTGACGGGATTCTTCCAGTAATTCGGTATAAGCGGTCAACTCGCCGCCGACAATATTTTTCAGGCCGGCCAGCAAATCACGTCCAACATGCTTACTGCGCACGGTACTGCCATAGACTACATCGATTTGCTGGCGAATGGTATGTCCCGGTACAGATTCCAGATTGCTCAATAACATGCAGATATCTTCTTAATCAATCGTATAATCATGAAGATAGAAAATCTCCTTTGAAAAAGCAATAAAAAAGCCCACCGAAGTGAGCTTTTCTGAAAAAAGAGGTTGAGTTTATTTTGCCTGTTCTGCACGACGCTGTTCGGTCACAGACGGGCGATACGGTATGGTGTCTGAGGTGTTAACTTTCAAACCACCACCAAGACTCTTGTACAGTTCAACCTGGCTGTTCAGATTCGCCTGTTCAAGTAATAACAAACCTTGTTCTGCTGCATATGAAGCACGTTGTGCATCCAGTACAGTCAGATAACTGTCAATACCGGCACGGAAACGTGCTAGAGACAGACGGTAAGTGGTATTAGTTGCATCGACCAGACGGCGTTGAGCAGCAATACGGTCACCAATGTTCTGACGTACCGCTAGGGCATCATTCACTTCACGGAATGCAGTCTGAATTGATTTTTCATAATCTGACAGCGCAATTTGCTGATCTGTTTCAGAAATACGAATATTGGCCTGACGTGTACCCCAATCGAAAATTGGAATATCCAGACTTGGGCCTACAGACCACGCAAAACTGCCAGATTTGAACAGATCACCCAGATCCGCAGATGCAAAACCTGCAGAACCCGTCAGACTGATGGTTGGGTACAGACGTGCACGGGCAGCCCCAATATTGGCACCTGCCGCAGACAGACGGTATTCAGCTGCACGTACATCCGGACGGTTAATCAGCAGGTCACTTGGTAAACCTGCACCTAGCGCTGCATTAGAGGTAATGCGGGTAACACGTTGTGCCGGTAACAGGTTGGCCGGTACGGGTTGACCTACAAGTAGATTTAGCAGGTTTTGTGCCTGAGCCACCTGGGTGCGATAGTTGGCAACATCATTACGTGCAGTTTCAACAGAAATCTGTGCCTGACGTACTGGAAGTTCGCTATCGATCCCCACATCAAAACGTTTCTTGTTCAGGTTGTAAGATTCAAGCTGGGCTTTCAGCGTTTGCTCAGCCAGCGCCAGATTGGCATTGGCAAATGAGTAACTCAGCCATGCTTGGGCCACCTGACCGATCAGAGAAATCTGAGTCGCATCACGCGCACTTTGAGTCGCCAGATAAGTATCCAGTGCATTGTCACGCAAGCTGCGCACACGACCCCAGAAATCCAGCTCAAATGCAGTTACGCCTAGACCGACATTATAAGTCGTTAC
The DNA here is from genome assembly GCF_054861205.1 of Acinetobacter sp. TW_SC_4. NCBI lineage: Bacteria > Pseudomonadati > Pseudomonadota > Gammaproteobacteria > Moraxellales > Moraxellaceae > Acinetobacter > Acinetobacter sp. TW_SC_4. The sequence continues at coordinate 2,384,878 of NZ_CM142174.1, read as the reverse complement.
AGCGCCACGGCTTTGCGGGTTGTTACTGCCAGTATCCTGACGTAACACGCTGCCGCTCGCACCAATGGTTGGCAGGCGGTCATTTTCAGAAATCTGATAAGCCTGTTGGGCACGCTGAATGTTTAATGCGGCAGTACGCAAATCACGGTTATTGGTCAATGCCAAGTCTAGTACCTGTAACAGGCGCTGGTCAGCAAAGAATTCTTTATAACCCTGTTCTGCTACAGAAGTACCTGAAGCATTGGTATAACTGCTTGGGATATTTGCCTCTGCAACGGGCTCTGGGCCACGCATGCTTTGACATGCAGTCAAAGCAAGCGCGAGGGCAGATACCGCAATGCTACGACCTGTAATAGACCATATATTTTGCATTACGACTAGTACTCCTGATTTTGTTGTTTTGGTTTGTATTTAAAGATACTTCGAATCCACACGTAGAATACAGGAATAAAGAAGATACCTAAAAGCGTCGAACTGATTACACCCCCGAGGACACCGTAACCGACAGAGTGCTGGCTACCTGCACCGGCACCTGAAGCAAGTGCTAGTGGAAGTACACCAAAACCGAAGGCAAGGGTGGTCATGATAATTGGACGTAAACGCATTTTTGCCGCATGCAAGGTTGCATCAAACAACTCTTCGCCTTGTTCCTGCAGCTCTTTGGCGAATTCCACAATCAAGATTGCGTTTTTCGCAGAAAGACCAATTACGGCGATAATCGCTACCTGGAAGTAGATGTTATTCGACAGGTTCGGGTTTTGCAGCAGCACCATTCCACCAAAGGTGAGTAATAATGCACCCACAATACCCAATGGCACCACCAGTAGAACCGAGAACGGAATCGACCAGCTTTCATACAGGGCTGCCAGACACAGGAACACGATCAACAGTGAAAGCGCGTACAAGAATGGTGCTTGTGCGCCAGACTCACGTTCTTCCAGAGACAGACCAGTCCATTCATAGTCGAAACCTTGCAAGCCCATTTCTGGTAATTTCGCCACGATTTCTTCCATGGCCACCATTGCATCGCCCGAGCTGATACCCGGAGCAGGTGTACCCTGAATGTTCATGGACGATACGCCGTTATAACGCTCAAGACGTGGTGAACCGTAGGTCCATTCGCCTGTGGCAAACGCCGAGAATGGCACCATTTCACCGCGGTTATTACGCACATACCATTGGTCCAGATCTTCCGGCATCATCCGCGAGCCAGCTTCACCCTGAACATAGACTTTCTTGACACGACCGCGATCAATGAAGTCATTGATATACGAACCGCCCCAAGCAATACCCATGGTGCTGTTAATTTCAGCAACACTCACGCCCAATGCACCGGCTTGTGCATGATCGACAATGACACGGTACTGTGGAGTATCTTCCTGACCATTCGGACGCACACCAGCGAGACGCGAGTCTTGTGCTGCTAGACCGAGGATCGTATTACGTGCTGCCAGAAGTTGCTCATGACTTTGACCACTTGCAGCTTTGAGCTGTAAGTTAAAGCCAGCCGATACACCAAGTTCAGGCATCGCAGGAAGCTGCAATGGCATGATATAAGATGCATCTCTGACAATCATGTTCAACGCCATACCACGTTGAATAATGGCACCGACTTGAGCTTCCGGACTGTTACGCTCTGACCAGTCTTTCAGTTTAATAAACGCTAGGCCTGCGTTTTGACCCACACCGGTAAAGGAGAAACCTGCCACACTAAACACGGACTCGACATGCTCTTTCTCGTTTTCCAAGAAATAATTCGTCATGGTGTTAACCACGTTGTCAGTACGTTCCAGTGTTGCATTTGGTGGTAACTGAACCAGCGTCATAACGACACCTTGGTCTTCATCCGGTAAGAACGAAGAAGGCAGTTTCTGGAATAACAGCACAATAATACCCAGTACCACGGCATACACCACGCCTGAGAAAATCTTGCTGTGAGTCATACGGTTGACGCCGCCCTGATATTTCACAGAAACCTTGTCAAAACTGCTATTAAACCAGCGGAAGAAACGCGCAAATATACCATTACTTTGCGGCTTGTTCGGATCATGCTGTTTCAGCAGGGTCGCACATAGGGCAGGGGTAAAGGTTAATGCCACTATCAGCGACAAGACCATTGCTGTGACCAGCGTAATCGAGAACTGACGATAAATAACCCCGGTGGTTCCACCGAAGAAAGCCATTGGAACGAATACTGCCGATAGCACCGAGGTAATACCAATCAGTGCACCAGAAATCTGTTTCATCGACTTTTCAGTTGCAGAAACCGGATCCAGATGCTCTTCCACCATGACCCGTTCGACGTTCTCGACCACAACAATCGCGTCATCGACCAGAAGACCAATCGCCAGTACCATGGCAAACATGGTTAGGGTATTAATCGAGAAGCCGAAGACATTAATCACGGCAAAGGTACCCAATACCACGACTGGAACTGCCATGGTTGGAATAATGGTAGCACGCCAGTTCTGCAGGAACAGGAACATGACCAGGAACACTAGAATAATTGCTTCGATCAGGGTTTTAACTACACTCTTGATCGACAGTTCAATAAATGGCGTGGTGTCAAAAGCCAGTTGGTCGACCATGCCTTGCGGATAGTTCGGACGTAACTGCTCTAAGCGTTCTTCTACTGCTTGGGCTGTATCAAGTGCGTTAGCACCAGTGGCAAGTTTAATTGCCACACCACCAGCCGGTTTACCGTTAAACTTCGAATCAAACTGATAGTTATCTGCACCGAGTTCAACCCGTGCAACATCACCCAGACGGACTTGCGCGCCCGAAGTGGCATTTTTCAGGAAGATATTGCTGAACTGTTCTGGAGTTTGCAGCAGGCTTTGTGCGGTGACAGTCGCATTCAGGACTTGTCCTTCAACAGCTGGTGCACCACCGAGCTGACCCACAGCGACCTGAGCATTTTGGGTACGAATGGCAGTCGCAATATCACTTGGCGTGACTTGCAGGCTCGCCATTTTGGCTGGATCAAGCCAGATTCGCATAGCATAAGAACCACCAAAGACCTGAACTTCACCCACCCCAGCCACACGGCTTAAAGGTTCAGAAATGTTCGAATTCACATAGTCTTTGATGTCATCGGCGGTCATGCTGCCATCAGGTGAATAGAAAGCCAATACCTGCAGGAAGCTGGCACCTGATTTGGTAACACGCACACCCTGACGCTGTACATCTTCAGGAAGAAGTGCAGTCGCAGACTGTAATTTGTTTTGAACCTGAACCTGTGCGATATCAGGATCGACACCCTGTTCAAAGTTCAAGGAAATAGATGAAGAACCGTTACCCGCACTGTTAGATGAGATATAACGCAGACCATCCAGACCATTCATTTGCTGCTCGATGATCTGCGTTACTGTATTTTCGACCGTTTCAGCAGATGCCCCTGGATAAGTCGCAGAAATCGTGACTGTAGGCGGAGCAATGGTCGGATACTGGGCAATCGGCATTTTGGTCAGGGTCAAAATACCTGCCAGCATGATGACCAGTGCAATCACCCAGGCAAAGATAGGACGATGAATAAAAAATTGAGCCATAAACCTTACTCCTTATGCTTTGGCAGCAGGTTTTTGTTCAGATTGTTCTTTTGCATCATCCGCTTTTTGCGCTGCACCAGGTTGTTGGGCAGCAGGTTGTGCAGCACCTTGTGGCGCAGCAGCTTGAGGTTGATAAGGTTTTGGTACAACTTGCTGTTCAGGTTTTACTTTCGCAATACCATCTACAATTACTTTATCGCCTGGATTCAGACCTTCGGTCACAATCCAGTTGCTGCCTTGGGAACCAACGGTGGTCACTGGACGTGGCGTCACTTTATTGTCAGCACCGACCAGCATCGCCATCGCCTGACCTGTTGGGGTACGGGTCAAAGCTGCTTGCGGAATCAGGAAAGCATTCGGTACTTCACCCTGTACGATTTGCGCAGTGGCAAACATACCTGGAAGAAGCAGGTGATTTTTGTTCGGGAATACCGCACGTAAAGTCACGGTACCTGTTTCCGGGTTCACGCTAGCATCAGAGAATGCAAGACGGCCTTCAACCGGGTAGATACTGCCATCTTCAAGCTTCAACTTGACTTTGGTATTGTTAGAGCTGTTCAAGCTGCCTTGATTAAGCTGTTGACGTAAACGTAAAAGCTCGGCACTTGACTGGTTGATATCTACATAGATTGGATCTAGACGCTGAATCGTTACCAATGGCTCTGGCTGATTCGCTGTCACCAAGGCACCCGCTGTCACAGACGAACGGTTGGTCTGGCCCGAAATCGGAGCACGTACAGTCGAATAGCCTAGGTTGATTTCTGCATTACGCAAAGTTGCGCGATTGGCATTCAAATCAGCTTCAGCCAGTTTGACCTGTGCCGCGATGTCATCATATTCCTGTTTGGAAATGGCATTGGTACCGACCAGTTGACGGTAACGGCCTTCCTTCACACGCAATACGCCCAGATTGGCTTCAGCACGGGCAATCGCTGCACGGGCATTGTCTACTGTAGTGCGGTTGGTACTTGAATCGATTTCATACAAGGCCTGACCTTCACGCACATAGCTGCCTTCCGTGAACAAGCGTTTAAGCACCACGCCACTGGCTTGTGGACGTACGTCTGAAATTTCAAATGCTGTTGTACGACCTGAGAGCTCTACAGACTGCTCTACACTTTGCGGTTGTGCAACAAGAACACCGACTTCAGTCGGTGGCATTTGTTGTTGAGCACCAGCTTGCTGGCCCTCTTTAGGATCTTTGCTACAACCAACAAGTGCAAGACTTGTTGCCAATGCGCAAGCAGTCAGGGCAGGTGCCCAAAGCTTTGCAGACATCATTATTCCACCTCTAATTAGATTTATATCTAAATTTTCTTATTTGTGAGCCGCGCAATATCTGATCCAGACCATATACCACAACGAAATCCAAATAAAACTGATACTCCAGCCGGATATGACATCTGAAGGAAAATGTACGCCCAGATAAACTCTTGAGATCCCCATCATCAGCATCCATACCACTGCACCGATCACGATGAGGGTATAACGGGAATGTTGCCGATGGATGTAAATTGCCAAACAAGCCAGACAAGCCGCATATAGACTATGGGCACTTGGAAAGGAACTTCCAAAGCTTTCAACCAGATGCAAGGATTCTGGTGGTCGGGGTCGGGCAATTGCAAATTTCAACAGCCAAGCTAGGAGAATTCCTCCGATAATTCCGATACATATAAAAATTGCGTTTGTATACTTTTTATACCACAGCGATGCAATACACAATAGCGTGGATAAAAATAATACAAATGGCATGCCACCTATTAAGGATAAGGACTGAGTAATTTGATTCCAAAACTCGGTGCGATACAGACTCATCCATTCCACAGCTTGCAAGTCGAGCTCGTTTAAAGCGGGAATATTCAGGATGAACACACTGAAAATTAAAAATAAAATACCGACAAAAAGTAACAAGTAATGCATGCCAAAAATCCTTGTCCTTTTAACCGTTCGCAGATCGGCCAATTGTCTAAAGCAAAGTGTACTTGTCAGTACACTTTTTTTCAAGTGTGCGTATTTTATGCGAATTACATTTTTTTCGTAAGGAATTTGTTGCTAAATATACTGTAATTATCTCAGTTTTGGGTTTTTGTCGATGTATGATTTTCGTCAATTTCAATGCTTTGCTTGGGTGGCCAGAAGAAATCACTAGGTCGGGTCAGGAAGTGCGTCATGACCAGTTTTGCCAAAGGTTTCCACTGTTCAAAACGCACCCGGCGTGCGCGTAAGGCTACAATAATCGTCAGAGTGAAACTGACAAACAAGTTGGTCAGGCCAATGAGTAACACACCCAGAAAAGACACTACGATCAAGCCGATATCGGGACCATTGATCGTAATTAGACCCTGAATAAAGTTGGCAGAGGCAAAGGCGATATGGCGAATATCCAGTGGCAGACCGAGAATAAAACCAATGGTGCCCATACTGCCGAGCATGATCCCGAAAATAAAATTACCCGCCAGTGCACCCAGATTACGTTCGATATAGTCAGCAAAACGGTAAAGACGCTCTTGCCCCATCAGCTGCGATAAATGCACATGGGCTTTCAGTCGCGGGCCGACTTTGCGATAAACGGCCATATTGTCAAAATAACCGGCCAATAATCCGGACAGGAATAAACATACTCCGGCAATCGCTGCATGTGGAATCGCCAATGAAGTAAACGGATTCAGGTCATGCAGGGTTTTGGCCGCCTTGGCATGATTCATTAAAGGTTCATGTAGGGCAAATTCCCACATCAGGGCAATCAGTGCTGCAACCGGAATTGCGATTGAAATATTCCCAAGAATCGCGACAAACTGGGTCCGAATGATATTCACAATCAGTGCAGCCAGTTCAGCAATCTGGGCAGTTTTCGAACCCTTACGCTGTTGTACGGTAGAAGCCAGTGCAGCTGCAGTCATCGCTGGCTGTTTGGTTGCAACGGTAAAGTGCAGCACATGAATGAGCATAAAACCGAGCGAATAGTTCATGCTATAGCTAAAGGCTTGCATTAAAGGTGCCATCGTGACACGCGCCATTAAGACTTTCAGCGAGGCCATAAAGGCAATGATGATACCGGCACCGGCTGCCGATTTGTACATGGCCAAAAAGCCTTGCTTGTCGGTACTTACGTAATGTTCACCAGTCTTACTGGCATTTTCAGTTACCTGTAAAGCCAGGAGTTCACTATTGGTAGTCAGTAAGGCACGCACACTGCGTTCGCTATAAATCGCTTCGGTAATATCTGCGATAAACAGACCAATGGACTGATAACGCAGATCATCGTCATCCAGCACCATATTCAACAGGATTTCAATCCGTTCCAGACACTGTTCCAGCAAGGCCAGCATATAGGTCAGGCTGACACTGACCCCAATCCGTTTGGTAGAGCGGCGAATTTTGGCGACAACATCGTGACACTGCTCCAGCATGACCAGAGCTTGAGAAGCATCTGGCGGCGTAATCGCATCTACCAGTTCTACAGTGTTATAGCGTTTTTTATATTCCTGGATAAATTCAATAATCTCACGGTTTTGCACCAGAAAAGGTGATTCATATTCCATGAGCTCAGGCTGGGCATTAATAAATTCAGGATGCAGGCCGATCCCACTCACCCGGTAGGACAGAATCGTTAGTGCTTTAATGATCTGATCTTTGATTCGGGTTTTTTCTACCTGATTGGAATGACCCTGATTTACAACAGCAAAAAGTCGCTGCCAATCCGCTTCATCAAAATAATCCAGCCAGTATTTATCGGTACGCAAATAGAAAATCTTGCGGAACAATTCCTGAAGCTGTAAATGATCTGGAATCACCGGCAGGATATGCGCCCCGATCCGCTGATTCAGCTGGTTCCAGAAACCATCCAGAGAAAGAATCCCGGTATCGGAAAACAGACTGGCTTGTTTATAGCGGTTGATAATTCTTAAAGTGAAACTTTGTAAGGTTAAGACTGCATTGGGAGTGAGCAGTAAAGCCCGGATAAATGCATTAAATTTTGTTTCGATTTCTTCTGTATTTCTGCTGTCTTCTGGGCGTATACGTTCTACAAGTTGGATGAGCAGATTCTCATCCAGCACCGCTTGTGGTTGTTCAAGCTGATGCTGCATGCTTTGAAAAATATCAAGAAAATTAATATGCATAGGCGAGATAAGCGGCTATTGAATCCGGTGAAGAGCCAGTTTGGCCAGATTAACGAGGGCCTGACGATACTCTGAATCGGGTAGTGCATTCAAGGCTTGAATTGCAATTTCTGTTTCTTCGGTTGCACGCTGGCGGCAATAATCCAAGGCGCCAGAATCATTTACAATCTTGATGACTTCTGCCAAATGATCTGTTCCCCCCGTTGCAATACTGCGACGGATAATTTCATGCGATTCCCCAGTTGTATTCTTCATGGCAGCAATCAATGGCAGGGTAGGTTTACCTTCCATCAGGTCATCACCGATGTTTTTACCTAGGGTTTCAGCATCAGAGGTATAGTCCAGAATGTCATCAATAATCTGGAAGGCATTACCGAAGTGACCAGCGAATTTACGTAATGGTTCGCGGAATTCAGTCTTGTCGGAAAGAATAGCGGCACCTTCGGTCGCCAACTCAAACAGGCGAGAAGTCTTGCCATGAATAATACTTAAATAAGTTTCTTCTGAGGTTTCTGGCTGATGTTGCGATTGTAGTTGCAGAACTTCGCCTTCGGCAATTTCGCAGGTACCCGTAGAGAAGTCTTTGAGCAGGGTCATATTGTTAAGGTCGACCAGTAAATCAAAGGCACGCGAAATCAGGAAGTCACCCACTAGCACAGCTGTCTGATTGTTCCATGTGGCATTGGCAGTTGGACGGCCACGACGCAAACCTGACTCATCGACGACATCATCATGAACTAGAGTTGCCGTATGCAACATTTCGATAATGGCTGCCAGTTTGCGATGCTGTTCCAATTCTACGGCACCACAGGCTTTCGCTGCCAACAGGCACATGATTGGGCGCATGCGCTTGCCGCCAGCTTCAACCACATGCTTGCTGACCGCCATCACCAGCGCTACTTTTGAGGTAATTCCTTCGTTAATGAATGTGTCCATCGCAGCAAAGTCGTTAGCAACAGGAGCGAGAATATCTTGCTTAAAGTCGATGGCCATGTGAAAGAAAACCTCTAGTTTGGTAAATCGCAGCGGGTAGTTTAACAATTTATAACATGAGTGAAAGCTAAGAAAAGCACAAACTCCACTAAAAATCAGCTTTTTATAGCACTTCTTTGAGTTTAGCCTAAATTTTGACATTTAAAAAATGAACAATATCTTTCCGCTAAAGTTTTTTTCTAAACATTCTCAGGCAGCCGGAAAACTCGGAATTGAGTATCCTTTTTTTGGCCATTATATCCAATATTAATCTTTGATTTTGAATGAATAATTTAATGATTTATAGGCTTTATAATGGAGTTCATGATTATTTCCTTAAAATGGCTTGTTGTTTCTTATAATATCCCTTAAAATCTTTGCCCTTGTATAACCCCCAGTGGCGCGCGTTTTAAGATCGATATATTCCTTTATCGGCACGTCGACACGGGCATGTTTGGAGTACATTATGTACGCAGTAATCCAAAGCGGTGGTAAACAGCACCGTGTAGTTGAGGGTGAAACCCTTAAAGTTGAATTATTGAAAGCTGAAACTGGTTCAACAATTACGTTTGATGACGTACTTATGCTTGTAAACGGTGATAGCATTCAAATCGGTGCTCCAGTTGTAGCTGGCGCTAAAGTAACTGCAGAAGTAGTTAGCCATGGTCGTCACGACAAAATCCGCATCATCAAAATGCGTCGTCGTAAGCACTACCGTAAACAACAAGGTCACCGTCAATGGTTCACTGAGTTGAAAATTACTGGTATCTCAGGCTAATTACTAGGAGTAAATAGACATGGCAACTAAAAAAGCCGGTGGTTCGACTAAGAACGGTCGTGATTCGAATCCTAAGATGTTAGGTGTTAAAGTTTACGGTGGCCAAACTGTAACTGCAGGTAACATCATCGTTCGTCAACGTGGTACTGAATTCCACGCTGGTCAAAACGTAGGTATGGGCCGTGACCATACATTATTTGCTACTGCTGATGGCGTAGTAAAATTCGAAGTGAAAGGTCAATTTGGCCGTCGCTACGTATCTGTTGAAGCATAATTTGCTGAGATAGAAAAAAGACCCACAGTTTCTGTGGGTTTTTTTATGCGTGAAGGTTTATCGGCTTATAAAGCTGTGACAGCGAATGTAAATATCACTATTGAATCTTCATAATGATGAATAAAAGTAGGAATTCTGCATTAATAACAATACAAAACTTCTTATTTTCTATCATCTTAGTTTGAGAAATTGGTTTAAGATGAGTCATTAGATAAATAGCGATATGCAAATACAAAAAGGTGAGATTATGAGTATGCTTCGTAAAACTGTATGTGCCATAACAATCGGTACGGCGACACTGGCACCTGTCATGAGCACGACTGTATTTGCCGCAACTGCAGCGACGGAGCAGCAAGCTACTGCGAATCTGGTGAAACAGCTCAGCAATATCCGTAGCTTAACTGCAAATTTTGAACAAACGACTAAAGTCACGAATCCGAAAGCGACCCAGAAAAAAGGCTTGACTGCGCAGCACATGAACCAGACCTTTAAAGGTGTGATGAAAGTGGCGCGTCCGGGTAAATTCTACTGGGAAACTTCAAGCCCGTCGAAACAGACTATTGCTACTACTGGTAAAACCGTATGGATCTATGATCCAGACTTGCAGCAAGCAGTGCGTCAGAGTCTAGACGATCAAGTGGCAAATACACCGGCATTATTATTGTCCGGCAATACTAGCCAGATTATGCAATCTTATCGCGTAACTCAGCCGAATAAAGCTAAAACCTATTACACGCTTTATCCGAAAAATACCGATGGGGTTTTTGAAAGCCTGACTATCAGTTTTGGTGCGAACAAAGCGCCTAGCTTGATGATTTTGCAAGATTCATTAGGCCAGACTACCAATATTAAATTCAGTAATGTCAAACTGAATACCACGATTCCGGCATCTACATTTAACTTTACCCCGCCAAAAGGCACAGACATTATTGATCAATAAACATCAAGATCAACTCAACAAAAAAGCAATCTTCGGGTTGCTTTTTTTTGTTCCTGATCGAGATGGATCTGGAGTCATTACAAGGTTGGCGTATATCTAGAAGTTCGGGTGTTTTAGAATAAACAAAAGTTGAGTCAATGAAATTGCAAAATTTTAGGAGCTCAGGATGAAAATGACTTCATGTAAAATAGGCTGGATCGGTTGTATCTTGTGTCTGAATCTCGGGCTATTTGCCTGTCAGCCTCAAACCTCTTCAGTCACTACATCCGCGCAATCAGAAGACACAGGAGAAATCCAATCCAAAATAGTTCCAGTTAAAGATGCCAATCAGGTCGTGTGTGAAATCGAAGGTTGTGTGCGCTTTGATTTGCAGACTGTAGATACCAATATGAGTTGGATTGATCAATACTTCATGGAGCGTATTCAGCGTACTGAGCCGGTCGCTTTTAGCAAAGTGACCAGTAATAAAATTAAAGCAAAGGATCAGCCAAAATTTATTGATCAACGTTCCATTCAGGTGAATTACCTGAATCAGCATGCGCATCTGGCCACTTTTATATTTAAAACTGCCCATCAGCCTGAACGTGCAGCACAGCCCCAATCTCATACTGAATATGTCAATCTGGATCTAAAACAAAAGAAACGTCTAGCTCTTCATCAGGTTATGTGCGGTAATACAGATGAAAAACTGAAACAGACTCTATATCAAGCAAATAAAGACTGGCTGGATCGTTATCAAATCACCCAGCAGAAACTAGCACTGAGTGATAATTATTATTTTGACAGTCAGGGCTTGGTACTGGTTTATCCGGCAGGCGAGTTGAACAAGACAATCAGTGATATGGCAGAATTAAAAGTACCTTATACAGCATTAAGAGAGATCATCCGGCCTGAATATTTATCGCTTTTGCCTCAAACAAGCCTTTAAATATTGCGCTAATAAACTCCAGCCGGTAGGTCAGTCACTGTATTTTTTGACGTTAAGAGCTTACACTATAGCCAGTTTTTTTCTTATCCAAAGATTGGCTATGATCGACCCGAAATTACTTAGAAATAATATTGAGGCTGTAAATTTAGCCTTGGCAAAACGTGGTGTTCAACTGAATGTTGAGGAGTGGGCATCATTAGAAGCTCGACGTAAAGAGATTCAATCCAAAACTGAATCCTTGCAAGCTGAGCGTAATGCCGGTGCCAAGCAAGTGGGTCAGATCAAAAAAGCAGGTGGCGATGCCTCTGAAATCATGGCACGCATGTCTTCAATTGGTGATGAAATCAAGGCTGCTGAAGCTGCACTGGCTGAGCTGCAAGCTGAACTAGAAGAAAAATCACTGTCTATTCCAAACCTGCCAGATGAATCTGTACCTGAAGGTAAAGATGAAAATGACAATGTGGAAGTCCTGAAATGGGGTACACCACGCGAATTTGACTTTGAAATCAAAGACCATACTGACCTGGGCGAAATGATGGGTGGTCTGGAATTTGAAACTGCGACCAAATTGACTGGTTCACGGTTTAGCGTTCTGAAAGGTCCTTTAGCGCGTCTGCAACGTGCCATCACTCAGTTCATGCTGGATACGCATACCACTAAAAATGGCTATACCGAAGCCTATGTACCTTATTTGGTGAATGCAGATTCTTTACGTGGTACAGGTCAGTTACCGAAATTTGAAGAAGACCTGTTCAAGCTGCAAGGTGAGAAAGAATTCTACCTGATCCCTACGGCTGAAGTACCTGTAACCAACTTCGTGCGTGATGAAATCATCGATGCCGACCGTCTGCCACTGAAATATGCAGCACATACCCCATGTTTCCGTAGTGAAGCCGGTTCATATGGCCGTGATACCCGTGGTCTGATCCGTCAACACCAGTTCGACAAAGTTGAGATGGTTCAGATTGTAAAACCTGAAGACTCTATGCAGGCACTGGAAGAGTTAACTGGTCATGCAGAAGGTATTTTGCAAGCATTAGGTCTGCCATACCGTAAAATCATTCTGTGTGGCGGTGATATGGGCTTTGGTGCATGCAAAACTTATGACCTTGAAGTCTGGGTGCCAAGTCAAAATACGTATCGTGAGATTTCATCTTGCTCAAATATGTGGGATTTCCAGGCACGCCGTATGAAAGCGCGTTACCGTGCTGACCAGAAAAAAACTGAATTCGTACATACGCTGAATGGTTCAGGTCTGGCTGTAGGTCGTACTTTACTGGCGGTCATGGAAAACTATCAACGTGCTGATGGTTCAATTGAGATCCCTGAAGTACTGCGTCCGTATATGGGTGGTGCAACTTACATCGACTAAATGTCGGTGTATGCACCAAAATGTGCATGAAAATTGCTTAGACAGTCAGATTTAAAACTTTTTGAGGTATTTTGTGGATATCTTTCCAATCTCGTTAAAGTTGCAACAGCAACCTTGTCTGATTGTCGGTGGTGGACATATTGCATACCGTAAAGCGGTATTGCTACAGAAAGCAGGGGCAGTCATTTCGGTGGTTGCACCTGAGATCGAAGCGAGTCTGCTTGAGATTGTTCAAGCGACCGCCGGTCAATATGTTCAGGCACCTTTCAATTCTGAAATTCCTCTACGTTCCTACCGTCTGGTGATTGCAGCGACCAATGATGCTGGAGTCAACCGTCAGGTGTTTGAAGACTGTGAAGCTGAAAATGTGCTGGTCAACAGTGTTGATGATCCACCACATTGCCGTTTCATGGTGCCAGCAATTATCGACCGCTCACCACTGGTTATTTCAGTCGCGAGTAACGGTACTTCACCAGTATTGTCTCGTCAGATCCGCACTCAGCTTGAAGCTACCATTCCGCATGGTATGGGTAAACTGGCTGAGTTCTCTGGTAAGTGGCGTAGTGCAGTTAAAGCCAAGATCACTAATCCCGATGAACGCCGTATCTTCTGGGAAGATTTATATGCCAGTCCTTTGAAAGAACAGGTATTTAATGAAAATCTGGCTGAAGCCGACCGTTTGATTGAACAAGCCTTAAATGAATGGCAAAAGCCAAAAGGTGAGGTTTATCTGGTCGGTGCCGGACCGGGTGATCCGGAGTTATTGACGCTAAAAGCCTTACGCTTGATGCAGCAGGCCGATGTGGTGATCTATGACCGTTTGGTCTCTGCACCGATTATGGATCTCTGTCGCCGTGATGCAGAAAAGATCTATGTCGGTAAGGCGAGGTCCAATCATGCGGTGCCACAAGAAGGGATTAATGCCTTACTGGTGAAATATGCCAGCGAAGGCAAGCGAGTCTGTCGTCTAAAAGGCGGTGATCCGTTTATCTTTGGTCGTGGCGGTGAAGAGATTGAAGAGCTGTTTGCTGCTGGCGTGGCCTTTCAGGTCGTGCCTGGCATTACCGCAGCTTCAGGCTGTTCAGCTTATGCTGGTATTCCGCTCACTCATCGTGATTATGCACAAAGCGTGCGTTTCCTGACAGGTCATTTAAAAGAAGGTTCTCCTGAACTGCCTTGGAATGAACTGGTTTATGAAAACCAGACACTGGTACTTTATATGGGACTGGTGGGACTGGAAAAAATCTGTGCACAATTGATTGAGCATGGTCAGCGTCCAGATATGCCAGTGGCCTTGGTCTCAAAAGGCACCACACCAGAGCAAAAAGTGGTGGTGGGAACGCTCCAAGATATTGCATCGAAAGTGAATGAGCACCATATTCAGGCACCAACCTTGACCATTATTGGTGAAGTGGTGCGTTTACGTGAAAAATTGAAGTGGTCCTAAATGGCCACTAAACTCCCAAAAGTAGAGAAAAGCTGTGATCCATGTTGTTTTATATGAACCTGAAATTCCTGCCAATACAGGTAATATTATTCGCCTATGCGCAAATACGGGAGCACAGTTACATTTGGTCAAGCCCCTTGGCTTTGAACTGGATGATAAAAAACTAAGACGTGCCGGTCTCGATTATCATGAATATGCCAATATGCAGATTTGGGAAAATATTGAAGAGTGTCTGGCCGATCTGGCTACTAAGGGCGTAGGTGTGGATGCGGTTTATCCGCTGACCACCAAAGGTTTTGAAACCCCGCATACCTCAGATCTAAATCGTTCTGTAGCCTTGTTGATGGGATCAGAAACTCGTGGCTTGCCAGAGCATGTACGTATGATGTTCCCAAAAGAGCACTGGATTCGTCTGCCAATGGCCGAGAATTCACGCAGCTTGAATCTGTCCAATGCAACAGCTGTGATTGTCTATGAAGCTTGGCGTCAACAGGGTTTTAAACCGCTTTAAGTTCATCGTACCGATTTAAACAGCTGCCTAAAGGCAGCTTTTTTATTTTATGTAACAGATACAGGTACATGTTTGGTCTTTCAGGTAATCTTGTAGATAAGCTGTTGAGAATGTAGAAAAAAGGATGGTTTTTAGCAAGCTGTAGTACGTTATTGCTGGCCAGCATGATGACACAGGCTCAAGAAGCGCCACAGCAATCAGTATCATCACAAGATACAGCTCAGCCCATTACTCAGGAATAAATCCGCCAAGGGCTGGCAGCGATGCAACGGCGCTTAAATAGCCGCATTGAGCAATGGGGCAAAATCCTTAGCCGTGATGATTTCGAGTGGACTTGGCGTGGACGTCAGATGAAACCAGCCAAACGTCAGGAAGTTTGTGATATTTTTCAGGGCGTGGTGAATGAAATGTATCAAATGGCGGTAAAGAACAAGGCTCGACTCAGTCCGGAAGATCAGAAACTATTATCCAATCATGATCTGTTTATTGAAAAATTGGGCTTTCAAAATAACCGGGTCAATACCCAGATGGGTTTTGACTGTCGCCTACAATAAGCCCAGTCCATTATCCAAGAAAATAAAAAAAGGCGCATAAAGCGCCTTTTTAAGTATGAACAATATCGATTATTCAAACTCGTTATGTTGTGGAGCAGGGTGCTTAAAGCCCTTGGTTTTATAACCCAGGTACAAAATACCGAACATCGCCCACCATAAACCGTATTTCAGTGCAGTTTCTTCAATTTCCAGCCACATCGCAAAGATACTGATAAAACCAAGCATCGGGATGACCACAAAGCTAAAAATGTCTTTTGCGGTTTTAGTACGACCATCACGCAGTGCATAACGTGAAATCACTGACAGGTTTACGAATGTAAACGCAGTCAAGGCACCGAAACTAATCATTGAAATCACGATATCCAGATCCATGAAGCCAGCAGTTAAGGCCACTGCACCTACAATCAGAATGTTGTAGTTTGGCGTATAGCTTTTCGGACTGATATGACCAAAGATTTTCTTGTTGATCACGCCATCACGACCCATGACATACATTAGACGTGATACACCTGCGTGAGCAGAAATACCAGACGCCATTACGGTAATGATCGCAAAAGTCAGCACATAAGACTGGAACAGTGAGCCACCGACAAGAAGTAGGATTTCTGGCTGAGTTTCAGCAATATTCTTGAAGTAAGAACCCGGTGTAGAAGGGAAGTACAACTGCATGAAGTAAGTACTGATAATGAAAATCACACCAGCGATTAAAGCAGTCAAGAAAATCGCTTTAGGCAAGGTGTTTTCAGTATCTTTGGTTTCTTCTGCCAGAGAACTTAAAGAGTCAAAACCAGTGAATGAGAAGCACAGTAAGGTCGCACCAGTAATCAAGGCGCCAACTGAAGTCAGTTCATTCCAGAACGGTTCAAGACTCCAAAGCTGGTAACGCTGTTCAGCTGTAATCGGACCATCAGCATTGAAACCGGCCTGCAGTTTGGTAAATACCATCCAGGTAAAGATACCGATCACCAATAACTGTACCAGTACGATCAAACTGTTAAAGTTCGCCACGAAGCGTGCACCACGCAGGTTTACCCCGGTCATAAAGGCAGTCAGTACGATTACCCAGACCCAATGGTTCACATCAGGAAACAGTGCTTCAAGATAGATCACTGCCAGGATGATGTTCACCATTGGGGATAACAGATAATCCAGCCAAGAAGACCAGCCCACCATAAAGCCAATATTCGGATGAATCGATTTTTGGGCATAGGTATAAGCCGAACCCGAAGAAGGGTAACGGCGAATCATGTGACCATAGCTGATCGATGTAAACAAAATTGCAATCAGGGCAATGATGTAAGAAGTAGGAACATGCAAATGACTTTCTTCAGATACCAAACCAAAAGTATCAAATAAGGTCATTGGTTGAATGTAAGCTAAACCAATAATAATGATGTGCCAGAGCCCTAGCGTTTTTTGCAGTTTAGCTGCCGATTGAGTCCCAGAGAAATTTGTCAACGGCGTTATCCTCTTAATCGTTGATCAAGGATCAGTCATATTTAATAAGGATCGTTTGAGACGAACGATCCCCCCTACAATTTTCTATAAAAGCGCGCCAATCTACTTTAAAATTACGGCTTTTACTAGCTATTTTTTGAATTTAGGCCTGCACGAAATGTGCCATTCGAAGCAAAAAACAGCGATTTCCTGCAAGATAAAAGCCCGATGTCTAAAAAAACATCAGGCTTAAATTTTTCGCTATATTGGCTTATTTTTCAGTAATTACCAAGCCTTTTTTAAGATAGATTTCAGATCTTCCAAACTGGCTTCTTTCGGGTTGTAAATGATGGAACCATCATTTAATGCTTTTTCAGTAACTTCATCCAGCTGTGCTTCAGAAATCTTACCTGTTTCACTTAATGTGCGCGGTAATTTGGTCAAGCTATAGATTCGATCACGCATGGTTAAAATTGTAGCAATGGTCTTGTCTGCACGTAGGTGTGCTGGCGTCTGTGCATAGATATCCGCACCCGCTAATGGTAGTAGCAGCTCGGCAATCTTGTCACCATTGACTTCCTTGTTATATTCCAGCACATAAGGCAGGAACAGGTTCATACATAGGCCATGCGGCAAATGCGCGACTGCACCTAGAGCATGTCCAAGCGAGTGCACCAGGCCCACCATTGAATTGGAGAAGGCAATACCAGCCATAGTAGAGGCTTGAGCCAGCTCCAGACGACCTTGAGCATCAGCTGGGTTGTCGAGTACATTAAACAGGTTGGCACTGACCTTTTTCACTGCAGCTGTGGCATAGGCATCGGAAATTGGATTGGCTGCCATACACGTGTAGGCTTCTACAGCATGTGTCATCGCATCCATGGCTGTCATGGCAGTCAGATGCGGTGGCAGGGTCTGGGTCATACGTGGATCCAGAATCGCAGCATGCGGCATTAGGTAATAGGATGCGAATGGCATTTTCAAATTCTTTTCAGTATCCGATACCACAGCAACCATCGTCACTTCAGAACCAGTTCCTGAAGTCGTAGGAATTACGAAAAATGGCTTCAGCGGTTTAGGCAGATTATGCGCACCAGAATATTTGAGTAAGTCGTCACCACCTTCAGAGACTAGAATATTGGTCGCTTTTGAAGTATCAATCACTGAACCGCCGCCAACAGCAATAATGGCATCGCAATCATGATCACGATAAAGCTGTGCTGCGCTACGCACTGTACCTAAACTAGAATCTGGCGGTACATCATCAAAAATCGCTGCAATTTTGGCATCGGTCGATTCAAAAGCAGCTTCAATCGGCGCCAGCAGGTTATTGGCACGTACCCCTTTATCAGTAATGATCAGTGGACGTTTAGCACCTAAAGTGGCCAGTTCAAAAGGAATGTGTTCTAACGCGGCATGACCAGCAATCACTTTGACTGGACAGAAAAATTCATAATAAGGTTTTGCCATGTTATACACTCCGTTTCAAATAAGATTGAGCGACTTTTAAGTAGATGCTGCTCGCTTCCATGATTTTATCTTTGAGTCTCAGATTATTCGGGTATTCTTTTACTGCCAGTTGCGCCACCATTTTCGGCAAGATCAGCGCTTCCATTTTATTCAGGCAACGTACCAGACGGATCGCATAGGAAATATCACCATTGGCAATCATGCGGTCATTGGCAAAGGCCTGAGACGTGCTTTCCTGAAAGGAAAACACCAGAAAGGCATGATGCAGATGCTTAAAGGTAATGGTCAGGTCTGGCTTGATGCTGCTGTCTTTGACCAGTTCCAGCTGATGTTGTTCCGTGACCCGGGCAACGAAGGCCGGGCCATGCGGAAAAACATTCATTGAAAGCCTGAAATTGGCGGGAAACTGGGCAACTTCCTGTTTGATTTCTGGGTCTACCTGACTTGCCATGACCAGGCCACGGCCAATGATATCCATCATCAGTTTGACATAGGCAAGCTGCAAAGCGGGTTTTACGGATTTTGTCGCAATCACGTGATGATCCCTATCTTGATATTATTTGTTTAGAGTAATTACTCTAATTTATTTATTGTTAAAATGCAAAGGCTTTATCTTTGCTCGACGTTCACCTGATTAAAGTAACCGCTGCTGCTTAAAGTTTCAATAATTTCAACACATAAGTCATTAAACTTTGGCGGATTGCTGACGAGGTCATTAATTCGCACCATTTCCAGACCTGCATAGCCGCAAGGGTTAATGGTATGGAAACCAGTCAGGTCGCAATCAATATTTAAAGACAGGCCATGATAGCTACGGCCTTTACGAATCTTGAAGCCGAGAGAACCAATTTTACGCTCATTCACATAGACGCCCGGAGCATCGGGTTTGGCATAGGCTTCAATGCCATGATTTTTTAGGAGCTGGATCATCAGGTTTTCAGCATACGACACCAATCTACGGACATTCCAACCCAGACGATTCAGGTCAAACATAAAGTATGCGACGAGCTGACCAGGACCATGCCAAGTGACTTGACCACCACGGTCGGTTTGAATGACAGGAATATCAGTTGGAATCAGGATATGTTCCGGTTTGCCTGCCTGACCTTGGGTCAGTACATCATGGTGCTGCAAAATCCATAACTCATCAGGCGTATTTTCATCACGGTTTTCCGTGAAGCTTTTCATTTCCAGAAAACGGTCTTCGTAGGGAGTCAGGTTATTATATTGACGGATAATCAGGGAGGGTTTTTGAACCGCAGCTGTCACAGTGTGCGTCCTTAGAAAATTAAATCATACTGAAAATAATTATAATGATTTCAGCAATGGATAGGGGAGGGATTCGTAGTAATTGTTGGTGAGCTGGTCACACATATAAAAAACACGCCCGAAAGCGTGTCTTTTAATTTGCCAAGGTTGGAGCAGAATAATCTTAAAGTGCAGTCTTGATCAGTGGGCAAGCTGCAAGATCAGCATATACGGCATGAACCTGTTCCAGTTCAAGGAAACGTAGCTGAGCAGTGATCGAATGATATTTACCAGTACGAGATGGAGTGATGCTTACGCTATCGCCATCAAAGTCAGGGAAATGTTTGGTAAAAATCTCAACAACTGCATTCAGCAGTTCTTCACCTGCAAGGCCAATGAGTTTGATTGGGTAATCCATTGGAAAAACCCAAAGATCTTCGCGGAGTTCACGAGATGGTGTACGGTCTAACATGTAGTTCCCCTATTCGAAACGCCTGCGTAGCGCAGGCGTTTGGGTGTATTGCAATACAAAATGGAGGCGAGAGATGAAATTTCAAGTCTCCAAAATTGTATTAAATCTTAGTCATTTTCCAGGAATGAACGCAGATGTTCAGAACGGGAAGGGTGACGTAACTTACGTAGAGCTTTCGCTTCGATCTGACGGATACGTTCGCGGGTTACATCGAACTGTTTACCGACTTCTTCCAAAGTATGATCCGTTGGCATGTCGATACCGAAACGCATTTTCAGGACTTTCGCTTCACGTTCAGTCAGGTTTTCCAGTACTTCGCGAGTCGCTTCTTTCAGGCCTTCTGAAGTAGCAGCATCCACTGGTGAGGTGATGTTGCTGTCTTCAATGAAGTCACCCAAATGCGAATCTTCATCATCGCCGATTGGTGTTTCCATCGAAATCGGTTCTTTAGCGATTTTCAGTACTTTACGAACCTTCACTTCGTCCATTTCCAGACGTTCGCCCAGTTCTTCCGGTGTCGGTTCACGGCCCATTTCCTGAAGCAATTGACGAGATACACGGTTGATCTTGTTAATCGTTTCAATCATGTGCACTGGAATACGAATGGTACGTGCCTGATCCGCGATTGAACGGGTAATCGCCTGACGAATCCACCAAGTGGCATAAGTCGAGAACTTATAACCACGACGGTATTCAAACTTGTCTACCGCTTTCATCAGACCGATGTTACCTTCCTGAATCAGATCCAGGAACTGCAAGCCACGGTTGGTATATTTCTTCGCAATCGAAATGACCAGACGCAAGTTTGCTTCAACCATTTCTTTCTTGGCACGACGTGCTTTCGCTTCACCGACTGCCATACGTTTGGCAATGTCTTTGATGTCACGAACTTTAAGATCAAGGTCTTTTTCGATATCTGCGATTTTTTGCTGGAAGGCCAATACGTCAGGACGTACTTTTTCCAGATAAGCTTTCTGATCAGCAGTCGCTTTCGCAATTTGCTCATCTAACCAGGCTGGATTCGATTCCTGACCCGGGAAAGTAGTACGGAACTGGGTACGGTCCATACGGCCACGACGGACGGCATAACGCATCACTTCACGTTCTGCACCACGGATCTGGTCATGTGTACCACGAATCATTTCAGAAATGATATCGAACAAACGCGGGGTGAACTTGAACATCATGAACACAGTTGCAAGCGCTTGAAGTGCTTCTTCTGCTTCTTTGCTGTTACGGCCGTGTTTTTCCAGTACCGCTTTGGTATTTTTCCAGGCATCTGAAAGTTCGGCAAAACGAACTTTGGCAATTTCTGGATCTGGGCCTGAGTCACCTTCAGAATCGTCATCGCTATCAGACTCTTCATCTTCCTCGTCATCATCCAGTTTTACATCTTTGGTTGACTTGGTCGTTGCTTCTTCGTCTTCTTCGATTTCAGCGACTTCTTCCAGTACTTCTGGAATTTCTTCATCTGATTCAGGGTCTAAATAACCTGACAGAATGTCAGCAAGGCGGCGTTCGCCAGCTTCATAATCTTTGTATTCTTGTAGTACAACTTCTACAGCATTCGGCCAGTAAGCAATAGAGTGAAGAACGTCTCGGATACCTTCTTCAATGCGTTTTGCAATGCTAATTTCGCCTTCACGCGTTAAAAGTTCAACGGTACCCATTTCACGCATGTACATACGTACAGGGTCAGTCGTACGACCTGGTTCGTTTTCTACAGATGCAAGTACAGCCGCAGCTTCTTCTTCTGCAACTTCATCGGCAGCTTCTGCAGTATCCTCGAACATTGCATCATCAGATTCAGGCGCACGATCATGGACAGGAATACCCACATCATTCAGCATTTGAATGATGTCTTCAATCTGTTCGCTTTCTGTGATGGAGTCCGGGAGATGATCGTTAACCTCAGCGAAGGTTAAGTAACCTTGTTCTTTGCCTCGGCTAATCAGAGCCGCTACTTGAGAAGTAGGGGAAGTCATATCGCTCATCTTTGCTTACTCTTCGTTGAATCTGTGGCAGTGAAAAACCGTGCATGATAGCACAATTCACCTGAAATAGTTTTTGGAATTGATCAGTCAAGCATGATTTTATAAATATGTTTGAATAACAATTGAATATCGATATTGGGTCTAAGTTTATCTTTTCAAGTGTATTTCCCAATCTAATTTTAGAAACGTCCCTCATCCATGGGATAAAAAGCGTTCACTATCTAACCAGCTAATAAATACACAATTATGCTGTAGAAAAACAAGAGCTAACTAGTATAAACATACAAAATATATAAATAAAACTTGACAAGTTTTTAAAGGCAAGATAAATAGCGCCTAGACCCATTTACATTTTTCACTACGAGGTAGTTTTAGTGTCTTCGACAGATTTTGAACTAGATGATAGCTACGGTGATGATGATGTTAATTTCGATGAGGCATCGAGTAAGCTAAGTGCGAAAGAGTCGTTGGAAAAACGTCGTTTAATTGATGATCTGCTCTCGCAACGCCGCCTGGAACGCGAACTCAAAGATTTTGATTATGACTTCGACGATGATGACGACTTTGACGACGAAGATTAACGAATTCAGATTTAGCATAGCCTGAATAAATGCTATGCTAATCCTTTCGGTTTTCTAAGTTTGGATGTTAAATGAGTGCTTTAGATTTAGACCTGTTGAGTGAATATCTGGATGGCGACCAAAATGAGTATGGTCTGGATTTTGCGGCAACTCATGGTTTCTTATGTGCTATCGCAGTAGGCCCGCAATTTGACAAATGGATGGATGAGCTTTTTGAAGGCAACCAGAAAAAAGTGCCTGCAGAAATCATCAATCAGGTTAAAGCATGGTTAGAGTCAATCCGTCAAAGCTTGGCCAATGAAGAAGGGATCACTTTCCCATTTGAAATTGAAGAAGCAGATACCGAATCAAGTCTAGGTGACTGGAGTGTGGGCTTTGTAGATGCCATGTTCCTGAACGAAGAAGCCTGGTTTACAGAAGAATTTGAAGAACAGTTGGTCGATTTAACGCTGCCAATTATGGTATTCAGTGGCATCGATGAAGAAGATCCGCAAATGGAATCTTTCCGTCGCAATGGTCAGTTAATGGATGAGCTTGCAGAAGAGATTCCAGAAAACTTGAATGAATTATATCTGATGTACCACACACCAGAATAAGTCATGCCCCGCCATGAAAAAGCACCGTCAGGTGCTTTTTTTAGCTCAGGTGTTTTGTACAACGTTTGGACTAGTTAATTACCTAGTCTAAGGTTTATGATCGGCACCCGTACGCTTGCTCAAGCTATAACGCGCATAGCCATTATAGGCGATATGGAACAGCAAGGCATGTAAGGCAATACTTGTAGCCACCAGGAACGAGTTTGGCCCGCGTCCTGTATAAGCCATTCTTCTATAGATTTCCTCCGTCTGTGGATGCAGCCAGATCACTATAAACAAAAAGATAAATCCAAAGGTCATGGCAATAATCGTGGAACCCCAGACCAGTCTGCTTTTCTCTTCCTGGGTGGGTAGTCGGAGTTCTTTTTTCACAAAGTATCGGGCGCTGAGAAAGGCGGAGGCAATCAGGGCAGGAATCATCAGAATGGCGCCCAGATTGAATACATAGATGAGTATGCCGACTATTAAGACCAGAGTCAGATAAACGGTGGCAAAATATTTAAGATAATGCGACATCGTTTTAGCCTCCTTATGCTGGGGTCTCTTCAGGATGGGCGATTTTTACGTTGATGTCTACGGTATAAAACCCAGCCCACGATGATCACGACAATCGCAATAATCACATAACTGACCTGACTAAAGATTTTGTGCATCAATTCCTGATTTTCACCAAAATAAAAACCGACACAGGCCAGGAACGTGGTCCAGATAACAGTACCTAGTCCACTATAGAACATGAATTTCCAGAAAGGCATATGGCTCATGCCGGCCGGGATACTGATGAGGGAACGTACTGCCGGAACCATCCGGCCAAAGAATACAATCCGGTGTCCATACTGCTCGAACCATTCCAGAGATTTTTTCACGTCTTTAGATTTGATAAACAAGAATTTTCCATATCGGTCTATGAATCTGAAAATACTGTCGTGGTTAAATTTGTAGCCAATCCAATAGAGCAATGCCGCTGCCAATAACGAACCGATACTGCCTGCAATAATGACTCCAACCAGCAGTAATTCTCCCTGAGAAGCGGAATAGCCGGCAGAAGGCATAATAATTTCAGAGGGGATCGGGGGAAAGACATTGTCAAGAAACATGAGCAGGGCAATGCCCCAGTAGCCCAGCTGTTCCATGACAGAAATAATCCATTCAGTCAGATTCATAGAATTGGCAAAATAAAGAATACTGCTTGTATCCTAAGCAGTATTTTTAAGAGGGTAAAGTTAAGTTATATAAATGGCCAAGTGCGGATTAACTATGGGTTAAGGTATAAATGTAAACTTTACGTAAGCTGTAAGCCAGGCAAACTGGCAGAGCACTGAGCAGTAAATAATGTGCTGCTGTAGCCTCAATATGGTAGCCGATAAACAGGGCAAGAATGGCACCAATGATAGTTCCCAAGATCACAATAAACAGATGTGATTCTGCTTCCAGCTCATCTGTCATTTGGGTAATACGTTCCAGTTTTGTATTTTCTTTAGGTTGGAATCTAACAATATTATCTGAATCCCGAGCAAGTGAATTGGCCATTTTGTTTTCCTTTTCATTTAAAAAATTAATTAATAATGAAAGACTTATGGTAACAAAGTAATGTGATATAAAGACTATCAAGCTTGGCTGTAAAAATATGCTGTTCTTGGTAAGGGATTGGTAAGTTTTTTATTGCAGATGTAATGCTTATGTAAATAAAAAGCCCTCCGAAGAGGGCTTAGATATTTTTGGTTACAAAACTGGAGTTAGAGACGTTTACGTTTTGCAGCCAGAATTTGCGATTGACGCATACGGAAACCTTCTTTTTGTTTCTCGGTGGTTTTATCGATGCAGTACACACAAGATACGCCGTGTTCATAACTTGGCAGCGCTGCTTCTTCAGGTGTTAATGGCCAGCCACACGCATGACATTTGGTATTTTGACCTTCTTCCACACCATGTGTAACCGCAGTACGGCCATCAAATACGAAACATTCACCTTCCCACAGACTTTCTTCAGCTGGGGTTTCTTCCAGGTATTTCAGAATACCGCCTTTCAGGTGATATACCTCTTTAAAGCCTTCCTGAAGCAATAAAGAAGTTGATTTTTCACAGCGAATACCACCGGTACAGAACATGGCAATTTTCTTGTCCTTGTGCTGTTCCAGATTCTTTTTCACGTATTCAGGGAATTCACGGAAAGTTTCAGTTTTCGGATCGATTGCGCCTTTAAAGGTACCGGCTTTATATTCGTAATCATTACGAGTATCCACCAGAATCACATCATCACGTGCAATCAGCTCATTCCATTCTTTAGGATCAAGATAATGGCCAACCAGATCACGTGGCTTAACCGGCACACCTAAAGTCACAATCTCTTTTTTCAGCTTGATCTTCATTTTACGGAATGGTTTGTCAGAGCTATGCGACTCTTTATATTCCATTTCGTTGAAGCCTTCATCCAGCAGGAACTGGTGTACTTTATCGATGGCTTCACGGTTACCCGCAACGGTACCGTTAATGCCTTCACCTGCCACAATTAGAGTACCGCAAAGGTTGATGGTTTTTACCAAGTCTAAAAGACGTTGTTGCAGACCCTCAGGGTCTTGAACTTCTTTGAATTGATAAAGTGCGGCAACAACCCAACCAGTCGTCGCTTGCTGTTCTACAGGTGCAAGCTGTTCTACAGTAGCGTTCATGGAATACTCCAACGTAGCATGATAATTTGAAAGGCGCATATTTTAACGTGATTTGAATGAATAAGCGAGTAAAAGGCCGGGTTTTAACGGACTTCAAATCGATAGGGAGAACATGTATAGTCATGCCGACCCAGGATTTTGATGCAATGATGCAGATGCTGGAAGTTGCAGCACAGTTGGAGTAAGTTTTGAGTTCGGATCGTCGTATTGCATCTTTGACCCCTTGCGCAGGGCGTTGCTCAACCGTATTTGGTGATGCGGTCTGTCGTGGTTGCCGCCGTTTTAATCATGAAGTGATTCACTGGAACAGTTATAACGCAGATCAACATACTGCGGTCTGGCAGCGGCTGGATGCACAGCTAGATCAGATTTTGGTCCCGATGCTGCCGATGGCAAACCTGGCCAAAGTGGAAACATTTGTCCTGTCTAAACGGGTGCGTCTGCGTGAAGATGCGACTAAGGGCCGTAAGCTTTACCATGCCTTGAAACTCTGTGAAAAGAACCGTCATTTTACTGATGAAAGCGGTTTAGGCATTCATTACAAACAGGTACGTCCGCTTTGGGATGAATTCGAGCGTCGGGTACTGGCACTCGCCAAAGCCAGTTATGACTTGGCCTTTTTACGGGCGGATGGGATGAGCCAGCACCTGATTCAGATGCAGGAAGAGGACGAATAAGTCCTCTTTTTTATTAAAAAATCATGATAGCTGAGGAAATGGCGTGAATATCAGTGAATATGCTCTCTATTGTCTGGCCGTCGTCATCATGATTGCCACACCTGGGCCTGTTATGCTACTAGTTGCCAGTACTGGACTGAAAGGTGGCTATAAACATGCTTTACAGACCATTTTCGGGACGAATTTTGCTTCTCTGGTATTGATCACCTTATCTATTTTTAGCTTAAAAGGCTTATTAGTCATTAATGAAAACTGGCTGAATGGCATCAAGCTGCTTGGCTGTTTATATATTGCCTGGCTAGGAATCCAGATTTTCCGGGAAGTCTGGAAAGGGCAGGGTCCAACCAGTTCACAAGGTTTGCAACCAGTACAGGGAGGATTTCGAACCGGTTTTCTGGTGGGGATCTCCAATCCCAAAGATATTATTTTCTTTGCTGCATTTTTCCCGCAGTTCATCGGCATTACTCCAAACTTAGATTCCAGTTTAGTAATTCTAACGATCAGCTGGATTGTTCTGGATTTTTTGACCCTATCATTAGTTTATTTAGGCTTTCAACGCTTTGCTAAATCCAAGCTGTATCCTTATTTGCTTGGTTTGTGCGGTTTGATTTTATTGGTAGTCGCAGTCTATGGAATATTATCTGTACTCATCTAAAAATATTTATATAAAATAAAAATCCCGGCTTAAGCCGGGATTTTTTATCTTTACGCCTTAGACATTGTGCTGCTGGCGGTAATGCACCAGTTCATCAATGGTGATCACGGTCAGCTGATGTGTCTGTGCATAAGACAATACCTGAATGCCAGAAGCCATAGTGCCATCTGGGTTAGTCAGTTCACACAGAACACCGGCAGGTCTTAAACCCGCCAGACGTGCAAGATCAATCGTACCTTCGGTATGACCACGACGGGTCAGCACACCGCCTTCACGGGCACGTAAAGGGAAGACATGACCTGGACGATTCAGATCACTGGCGACAGCACCGTCTTTAATGGCTGCTTTAATCGTAGTGGTACGGTCTTTGGCAGATACACCAGTCGTCACACCTTCCGCAGCTTCAATCGTTACAGTAAAGGCAGTTTTAAACTGGCTAGAGTTATCCTGCACCATTGGCGGCAGTTCTAGATGATTGGCCAGTTCATCAGTCAGGCACAGGCAGACAATACCGGAACCATCGCGAATCATGCGTGCCATGGTTTCTACAGTCAAAGTCTCTGCAGCAACAATGAGGTCGGCTTCATTCTCGCGGTCAAAGTCATCCATCACCAGAACAGGTCTGCCTTGGCGGATGTCTTCGAGTGCTTGTTGGATGCGCTGTTCAGCGGGAGCTAAAGCGGAAAAGAAAATTTCGGGTTGAATTAAACTTGACATTGAAACGCTCACGTAAAGTAAAAGTACGATTGAACATTTCAGGACATAGTGAAAATAGGCTTATAGCAAAACAGTTTCATGCCAGGCATAAAACAGGATGTACTGCTTTCGTCTTCTTTCATCCGGACTATACCGTCGGCTCTGGATTTACACCAGATCTGCAGATCAATTGAAATTGACCGCTCGTGGGCTGATTCAGAAATAGAAAGATTTACTACCCTGAAATTACCACCGGTGGGGAATCTCACCCCGCCCTGAAGCGATGTGGGATCATTATAGTCCTGGTTTTTAAAAGATGGTATAGTTTGGCCAGTCACGAATTTGCAGAATTTCAGATAAGCAAAACAGATTATTTGAATTACTACAGCCTTTTAGCAAAAAACTGGAAACATGTTATGTTGCTATTAAGAATAGAAATTGATCAATCATTCAGACAATGAAGAAAACCGAGCTGATCCATAATAATCCATTTTCTCCCTTGCTGTTTTGTGATGCAAAGGTTTTGCGTTATCTCAATATTTTGGGCGTTGCGCTGATTGCAGTCAGTTTGCTGTATTTAATGGCTGCGAACTGGTGGATGCTACCGAATCAGGTTCAACTTGCAATTCCAATGCTGGTTTTAGTCTGTAGTGCAATAGCCAGTATTTACTTTAATCAGCGGGAATGGATCAGACAGAGTCTGGATACCTTGTCTGGCCTGATGCTGGGCTTAAGTCTGGCTGTGATTGGGCAGATCTATCAGACTGGTGCCGATAGTTATCAGTTATTTCTGCTCTGGGCTGTATTACTCTTGCCGTGGCTATATCGATCCAATATCGGTATTTTTGCCATGCTTTGTGTGGTCACTCAGCTGGCATTGTATTTTTACTTTAAACAAAGTTTCTGGATGATACGGGCAGAAGGGTTGTATCTACTGACTTTGAATCTACTTACAGCCATTAGTTTTGCCTTTGTCATACGTTATTACCCGTTGCTGCGATATCTGTTTATTGCATTCATCATCATGATTTCGATCAGCAGTATGATGCAGTTTACCCATCATTTTCAGCTGATCTATCTGGCTTCTTCAGTTGTTCTACCAGCAGGTGCTGCATTTTATTTTTATCGTAAGCATCAGGCATTAGAAACCATTTTATTGATTGCAGGCTTGGCTGCCAGTGTGAGCCTATGGCTGTTTGAACTGTTGGACGATCGGCTTACCAATTCAGCAGCTGGTTTATTTATCTTGGCAATGCTGATCTTTGGCTGGTTTGCGCTGATCAGTTTTGCGCTCAAGAAAATATTTCCTCAAACCAAATTCTCCGTCATTCCTTTGGCACTCGGTGCCTGGATTGCTGGGATTATTCTGGCAATCCTATTGCTGACCTATTGGAAAGCGGTTTCAATTGTTTTAGGTCTCATTTTTATTGGTATCGCTTGGAAATTATTAAGTCAAAAGAATTCCATATTTTTACGCCAGTTTGCCTATTGTCTTTGGGTTTGCGGGCAAGCTGCGGTATTAATTCATACGGAACTGCTCACCAATAGTCTGTTTATAGTGTGGCTGTTGCAATTAATGATGCTGGCTCTGACTGTGATCAAACGGATGCACTGGTTCATTCTGACCTTACAACTCTTGATAGCTCATGCTTTAGCAATTGTCGTTTTGGCATTAGAGAACTCTTTTAAGCATGATGATATTGTAATCACGCTTGCTCTAAGCTTGAACTATGTCATTTATATCGGGCTATTCCTAACCGCTAGATATTGGCAGTCCTCAATTTATCAGAAAAGTATTCTGCTCTGGATCATCGCTATGTTGACAGGTTCAGCCGTGGTTCAATCGGTGACTGGATTAGAGCACTGGCAGGGCATCGGGCAGATCAGCTTTGACCACGTTCTGCTGTTTTATGTTTTTCCGAGCTTATTACTACTGAGTTTTATTTGGCAAAACTGGCAGCAATTTAATGAAAAATGGCTTTGGTTAATTCCTGTATTTAGCATCTTACTTATTCTGTTGGGCTATTTTGAGATTTTTATCATTATGCTGCTTATGGCATGGGCAGTAGTTTATCAGCAACGACTTATACAGACACTTACCATTTTATTGCTGATCTTCTGGTTATGGATGCTGTATTACAATCTGGGTTTAAGCTTTCTGTTTAAAAGTATTAGTATCTTTGCTTCAGGGATACTGGTCTTGTTACTGACCTATATTTTAAAGGAGTCAAAACTACAACATGAGGAAGGAGAGGCAAGATGAAAAAGTTTCTTCCTTTGCATCTGGCTATTTTCAGTATCGCCTTATTTTGTGGATTGATTGCGCAACATGAATGGCATCTTCGAGATAGCCAAAGTATTTATGTAGAACTGGCACCAGCAGATCCGCGATCAATTCTGCAAGGCGATTATATGGCGCTGAATTATGATCTGCATTTTAGTGCACTAGCAGCGGAGAAGAGATTAGAACAATCAGAACCTAAAATCAGTATTCAAGATTTCGAAAATCAGTCCCGTGTACTAAGCTATGTACAGCTTGATGAGAAAGGAAGAGTTGTCAGATCCAGTTTTGATCGAAGTGCGTTAGATCAGCCACGCTCAGCGCAATTAATTCTGAAAAATCCGCAGAATACCTTTGAAGGCTTATATCCGGCTACCAACAGTTTTATGTTTGCCGAAGGACTTGAGCCTTGTTATCGCGATGCCAAATTGGCTGAATTAAAGCTAAAAGAAAATGGAGAAGCTTTGTTAGCCGACCTGGTAGATCAAAATCTTAAGTCCTTAAACTGTGAGAACCGAAAAAGCTGGTGGCAGGGGAATTAGTTTTATTTTAATCAACCCATAAAAAAAGCCCGCAAGAAGCGAGCTTTTTAGAATCTTGTAGAACCAGCTTAGGCAACTTGTACCGGAATGCAATTTGCAGTGTGATTCACAGTGTTATCCGGGTTGGCATAAACCAGACGTGGTTTATGAGCATTGGCTTCAGCTTCAGTGAAATCACCAAATGTTGCGATAATTACGATATCGCCAACATCAGCCTGGTGCGCAGCACCACCATTCACAGAAATAATCCCTGAATTATCTTCACCACGAATGGCATAAGTAGTAAAACGCTTACCATTGGTCACGTTCCAAACATGAATTTCTTCGTATTCACGAATGCCAGCTAGATCCATCAAAACGCCATCAATTGCACATGAACCTTCATAGTGTAATTCTGCATGTGTAACAAAAGCGCGATGAATTTTGCATTTTAATAAACGAGATAGCATGGCTAGCGTCCCCTTAGTTGACCTAAGACTTTGATCTTATGGTTGAATCAATTTCTACGACACTGGATAAGTGGGTAGGCTTGCGCATTTTGCGCCTAAATGGCCAGCAAGGCAAGCGGAATTGTCCAGCAATTTATGAATGTTTAGTTCGGTTTATAAGCATTGATTTGATTCATTGCCTGTTGTACTTCACCGTTCACCAGCATTTTGGCGCGAGCAAGTGCATGGGCAATTGCATCGTCCATTAACTCTTGTTCACTGCTTGGTGCTTTACTCAGGACATGACCAGAAACACGGTCTTTAGAACCTGGGTGACCAATACCAATGCGTAGACGATGAAAGTTCGGACCGATATGCGGCACGATATCGCGTAAACCGTTATGTCCGCCATGACCACCGCCAGTCTTCAGGCGAATAATGCCTGGATTCATATCCAGTTCATCATGGGCAATCAGGATTGATTCGGGTGCGATATTGTAAAATTTGGCGAAAGGAATAACACTTTTACCGGAAAGGTTCATGAATGTTGTAGGTAGAAGGAGACGGACGTCTTGACCTTCGATATTGCCACGACCGCTGAATCCATTGAATTTAGGGTCTTTTTTAAGGCTAATGCCATATTGATCTGCAAGGCGTTCTACAAACCAGAAGCCTGCATTATGGCGGGTTTGAGCATACTCAGAACCTGGGTTGCCCAAACCTACAATCAGTGAAATATTTGACACTAATCTACACCATTAACACTTATGCGCGTTTGAAGTCAGCGTGCATTGGAGTGTTTTTAGCTGGGTGACGTTGTAACGCTTGGATTTTAACGCTTTCAACTTTACCGTTTACATCAATTTCGATTACTTCTTCGAAGAATGAGTTGCTTTCTAAGAATTTAACAAGCTGACGAAGTTCAAGAGAAACAGCTACAGGAGCAGCTTCGCCACCATAGATGATAGCTGGAACTTTAGCAGCATGACGAAGGCGGCGGCTCGAACCTTTCCCTTGCTGTGCTACTTCACGTGCTTCTGCGTTTAATACGAAGTTTGCCATGATAGACATCCTATTTAAGTTTTAAATGAACCGGACCTGCGACCGATCCGGTGATAGAAAGCCCCGCCAAATGGCAGGGCTTTGGAAATTCAGCGCACTATTATAGATAAGAATCGAACATTGCGCTAATAGATTCTTCGTTATTGATACGACGAATTGTTTCAGCAACCATGCTTGCAACTGAAACCTGGCGAATCTTGCCAAGAGCTAAAGCTTCTTCTGAAAGAGGGATGGTGTCAGTCACAACCAGCTCATCGATCACAGAATTTTTCAGATTTTCGAGTGCTTTGCCAGACAATACTGGGTGAGTCGCGTAAGCAACCACTTTGCGGGCACCGAAAGTTTTCAACGCATCAGCAGCTTTACAAAGCGTACCAGCAGTATCCACCATGTCATCAACGATCACACAGTCACGATCTTTCACATCACCAATCAAATGCATCACTTGTGATTCATTCGCTTTTTGACGACGTTTATCGATGATCGCCAGGTCGATATCACCCATCTGTTTCGCAACAGCACGAGCACGAACTACACCACCTACGTCAGGAGAAACAACCATCAGGTTATGATGCTGTTGTTGGCGTAAGTCAGCAAGTAGGGCTGGCGTACCGTAGATGTTGTCTACAGGAATATCGAAGAAACCTTGGATCTGGTCGGCGTGAAGATCAATCATCACCACACGGTCAATACCTACAGTGGTCAGCATATCTGCAACAACTTTTGCAGTAATCGGCACACGGCTTGAACGGGGACGACGGTCTTGACGGGCATAACCGAAGTAAGGAATCACGGCAGTAATACGACCAGCACTTGCACGGCGTAACGCGTCAGCCATGACCAGGATTTCCATCAGGTTATCATTGGTCGGTGCACAAGTAGGTTGTACGATGAATACGTCTTTACCACGAACATTTTCAGTAATCTCAACAGCGATTTCGCCATCAGAGAACTGGCCTACAGAGGCAGCGCCTAGAGGAATATGTAAGTGACTTACGACTTTTTGAGCGAATTGTGGATGCGCGGTTCCACTAAAAACGACAAGATTGGGCATGAAGCACCCTTGGCGGTTGGTATGTATGGAAGTAGATGGCAGGGGTAGCTGGATTCGAACCAACGGATGCCGAGATCAAAACCCGGTGCCTTACCACTTGGCGATACCCCTAATGCGGCAGAACTTTAATATTTTTGCGGTATTGTGTCAAGGTAAATTAACAGTCTTACAGCAAATGATGTTCTGTCTTTTTTCGAGAAAATGGCAGGGGCGGCTGGATTCGAACCAACGGATGCCGAGATCAAAACCCGGTGCCTTACCACTTGGCGACGCCCCTAAATTTGATGAACTGTAAGATGGCAGGGGTAGCTGGATTCGAACCAACGGATGCCGAGATCAAAACCCGGTGCCTTACCACTTGGCGATACCCCTAATACAGTACATCTACAGGTGAATAATGGCAGGGGTAGCTGGATTCGAACCAACGGATGCCGAGATCAAAACCCGGTGCCTTACCACTTGGCGATACCCCTATTGAACCTTGAAATGATGTAATGGCGATTCTTGCAGACTGTTCACCAGGTAAGATTTACATGGTGCATTCTCAAGAATGTCGGTCACATTCATATCATCAGTTACCTCGATAAAAACACAAGCACCTGTACCTGTAAGCTTTGCAACACCGAACTGGTCGAGATATTGCATTGCCTCATCGACTTCTGGATATAGGCTTCTTGCCACTGGCTCAAAGTTATTTCCGAAATCAGATGGCTTTATCTGATAGGCGCAAAATTTAGAGCTCTTCGTGTCTCTTGTCAACGTTTTTTGTGAAAAAAGCTGTTGAGTGCTGATAAAACAGTCAGGTTTTAACACAATGAACTGTTTTTGATCTAAGTCTATGAATGTTAAGTGTTCACCAATACCTTCAGCCCAAGCATTGCGACCATGAACAAAAATGGGCACATCCGCGCCCAGTTTGACACCGAGCTCTGCCAGTTGCTCGGAATTTAAGCCACAATACCATAACTGATTCAGCACAATCAGGGTTGTTGCGGCATTGGATGAGCCACCACCAAGACCTGCACCCATAGGAATATTTTTCTCCAGTCGAATGATCAGACCAGAAGGCGCTTTGGCATAAGGCTGCAAAATCTGCGCTGCACGATAGATGAGATTCTGTTCCAGATCGACTGAGGACAAACCTTCAATCTGAATCTGCCGATCATCTGTTTGCTCAAACTCTAGCCAGTCACACAAATCTATCAATTGAAAGATACTTTGCAGCTCGTGATAACCATCCGGACGACGACCGGTGATATGGAGAAACAAATTCAGTTTTGCAGGTGAGGGAACACGAATCATCATAGGCTTGCATCAGACCAGTTAACGGTTTTGAATCACCATTGTAATACGGTTTTCACCCCCATTCTCAAGCGACTGCTTTAAAATCAAGCGGTTTGGAACAGTTGCCTGCTGGTTATAACTGAGGTCTACCGTCCAGCCTTGTTCAATAATCTGGCTGATACGCTGTGAGCTGTCTTTCTGGATCTGGGCAGATTGTGTCGCGGGACGTGCCTGTACCCAATCGACTAAATGGCTAATCGGAGCTTGCCAGCCGGTTGCACGTTGCAGTAATTCTTCTGCTGTTGCTGCCTTGATCAGGCCGGTTTTGGCACTATTCAAAGTTACCTGACCAGGAGTACCTGAAATCTGGGTTTTTCCGGCACCTAAAATACCAGTCAGTTCAATATCAAACTCTTCCTGCTGCTGAACCCAGGTAAAAAAGGCACTGCCGCTTTGCTGAGGGGTTCGTACCCCGATTTTACCTTGCAGCTGGAACTGGTTTTTAGCCTGTACCGATGGCGTGACAGGAGCTTTTTGCTGAACCATCTGCTGACAGCCACTCATGAGTAGGGCAGTAGAAGCAAGGAAACAGCAGCCTAAAGTACTTATGTTGCGCATAAAAGAATGGACTCGTTCAGGATTGTGGTGCTAACAATAGCGAATTAAGTTGGTTTAATTCTGGGTCATTTGGATGGTTTTGTTGTAATTGTTGTAACACTTGATGGAATTGTTGTAGATCGCCTTTCATATAAAGCGAACGTGCATAACGGACACCAATTTTCGCACTTGGATTTAGTTCATAGGCTTTAAGCAGCACCTGGGCAGCTGTGGCAAAGTCATTCTGCAGGTAACAGATGTAGCCATAGGTATCCAGAATAGAAGCCTGTTCTGGTGCGTATTCCAGTGCCTGTTCAGCATAGCGCCGTGCTTCATCCAGACGACGATTTTGACGAGCCAGCGTATAGGCATAAGCATTCAGATAGGTTGGACTATTCGGCTCGATTTTAAGCAGGGTTTTTAACAGCTGATCCAGTTGATCACGATCTTCATGTGGATCTAACAATAAGACTTGAGCATAGACCAGTTCCGGATCATCCGGCAGGTTTTTGCTGGCTTCTTCCAGAATCCGGATCGCTGCGTTCTTATTATTCATGCGTTTCAAAATATCCGCCTGAGCCAGATACAGGAAACTGGCATGTTGCGGATAATTGACCCGTTCCTGAGTCAGAAAGCGCAGCGCATCATGCAGTTTATCCTGCTCGGCAAAGATAGCAATGATATTGCGTCGTGAGACCGTATACAGGCTGCCATCCACCAGGCGGTAATAGGCTTTGGCAGTTTCATAATGTTGTTTGCGTTCTGCATTGACCGCCAGATAGTAATAGGCTTCATTCTGGTACTGAGCCGAATAACGGAGCTCCACCAGATATTTTTCGGCCCGTTCATATTGCTGCAGGTCAATACTGGTTAAGCCGGCAATAAACAACGCTTCTTCGTGTTGTGGTGATTTTTTCAGGATCGTTTCTAGTTTCTGTAAGGCCTTTTCAGCTTCATTCAGCTTGATCAGGTATTTGACCTCAGCCAGACGTATATCCATGTTGTTGCGATGTTTGCGACTGGCCTTCTCGTACCATTTCAGCGTTTCCTCATTGTTACCCAATGCTGCCAACAGATTGGCTTTCATTAGGATATAGCCAGTCGACTTTGGACGTTTTTTTAATGCACGGTTGATGGTATTGAGAGCCTGCTCTAACTGACCTTTTTGTGCTTCCAGACCGGCGACCAGCACCAGAATCGAAGGATTGTCTTTAGCTTTACTGGTACTTAGAGCCTGAATTAAATATTCACGGTCATCTGGCTCATCCGGGGCAATCCCGGCCAGAATTTCTTCCAGATCGGCGTTATCATCAATTTTCAGGATCTTTTCTAGCGTTTCTGCCGCCAGTTCGTACTCATGCGCTTTTAAAGCAATATGTGCCAGATAGAA
Organism: Acinetobacter sp. TW_SC_4; assembly: GCF_054861205.1. Taxonomy (NCBI): domain Bacteria; kingdom Pseudomonadati; phylum Pseudomonadota; class Gammaproteobacteria; order Moraxellales; family Moraxellaceae; genus Acinetobacter; species Acinetobacter sp. TW_SC_4. The sequence continues at coordinate 2,348,300 of NZ_CM142174.1, read as the reverse complement.
TAATGCCGGAACATCTTGCGGTTCTTGGACGACCCAGTGGGTAGAAATATCCAGCGCTGCATTCAGGTCTTCATGTTCGAGGGCGATATTGAGCGCGCGCTGTTTAACCGCGGTGGAATTGCTTTTAATGGCCAGCACAGTATAGTTGTGTAAAGCGTTTGGAATATCGCGATAGGCGAGTGCGAACTCGGCTATCATACTTTGTTTTATCGCATCATAATTTTGATTTGCATGGTAAACTGCTTCTGCTGCATAAAGATGAGCAGTTGAAGCCATGCTAACCACCAGCAAGAATGTGGTAGAATATTGCTTAATGGTAGGGCCGTTTATACGGCTAGTTGTTAGACGCAATTTTTCTTTATCCAAGTAATGCTTTTTATGACACCGATGTTGCACAATAGCATAAATTTAGTGAAATGATGACCTGATATGTCTTTCTTTGCATTGGGTGTCAACCATCAAACTGCCTCTGTAGAGCTGCGCGAAAAGATTGCTTTTAACCCTGAAAAGTTAAGCATTTTACTTGCCGAGCAAAGCCAGCACCCTGTACTGAATGATATGGTGGTGGTGTCTACATGTAACCGGACTGAAGTTTACGCTATGTCGGACAATGTCGACATGGTGCTGAACTGGCTCGCCCAGACCAATGGTATTGATTCCAAGCAATTGCAGAATCACGTTTATCGCTATGAGAATGCGCAAGCCGTCACTCATCTGATGCGTGTCGCCAGTGGTCTCGACTCCCTGATGCTTGGTGAACCGCAGATTCTGGGACAGGTCAAAACTGCACTTTCCCTTGCCAAAGAATCCAAGACCGTTTCGCAAAACCTGAATCGTATCTTTGAATATGCCTTTTATGCGGCCAAGCGTGTGCGCTCGGAAACAGCGGTCGGTAGTCATGCAGTATCAATGGGTTATGCAGTCGCACAATTAGCATTGCAAGTATTTAGCCGACCTGAGCAATTGACTGTGATGGTGGTAGCCGCCGGGGAAATGAACACTCTGGTGGCCAAACATCTGGCAGAAATGGGCGTCGGAAAAATCATTATCTGTAACCGCACTCGTGCTCGTGCAGAGAATTTGGCGCAGGAAATTGCGCATCGTGCAGATGTAGAAATTATTGATTTTGATCAGCTGGCAGCAAACCTGCATCGTGCAGATGTGATTTCTAGTTGTACCGGCAGTTTGCATCAAGTTATTCACTATCCGGATGTTAAAGCCGCTTTAAAGAAGCGCCGTTACCAGCAAATGCTGTTGGTCGATCTGGCTGTCCCACGTGATATTGATCCAAAAGTTGAAAAGCTGGATGGAGTTTATCTCTACGGCGTAGACGATCTGCAAAGCGTGATCGATGAAAACCTGGCGCAGCGTCGTCAGGCAGCGGTCGAAGCGGAAGTCATGGTTAATCAACTGGCGACCGAGTTGATCACTCAGCAGAAGCTGCGTAAGGCGGGTAGTACGATTCATGCTTATCGGGATTATGGGGAAAGCCTGTGTCAGGAAGAACTGGCAACTGCTATGCAACGTATTGCCAAAGGTGAAAGTGCTGAAACAGTATTGGCCGAATTTTCGCATCGTTTGACCCAAAAACTTCTGCATCCCACCTCAATCATGCTGCGTGAAGCTGCCAAAGCTGAAGATCCAAGCTATTTTGAAATGCTACAGAATAGTTTACAGGACGTGGTACAGCATCGCCGTAAGGTTAAACATTAAGATGATATAGTCAAATCATTATAAAACCAATACAATGGTGCAATGAGTTATTCAGAACATTTTAGACGTAAAATTTTAGCTAAACTTGAGGAAGGTTATTCTATTCGAGCGGTAGCTGCACAATTTGAAATTAATAAAAATACCATTGTTGAATGGAAGAAACGTATAGAGATTAAAAAAACTCGTGTACGTAAACCTTCTAAAATTAACGATGATGCTTTACGTGAAGATGTTGAAAAGTATCCTGATGCTTATCAATATGAACGTGCTGCACGTTTTAATTGTGGTGTTTCATCTATTGGTGCTGCATTAAAGCGCTTAAATATTACAGTTAAAAAAAGACGTTAAGCCATCCTAAAGCAGATACAAAGCTTAGGGATAAATTTATTCAGCAAGTGAATGAATTAGAAACAAACCACCCGATTATTTATGTGGATGAAAGTGGTTTTAAGTCACATGATTACAGACCTCATGGCTACTCACGAAAAGGAGTACCCTGTTTAGGGCAATATAATTGGCAATTAAAGAATCAGACCAATGCCATTGGAGCAATCCATGAGGGTAAGTTATTTTCAGTCGGTTTATTTGACTGCAAAATCAATTCAGATGTTTTTCATTTTTGGATTGAGCAATTCCTCATACCAGCATTACCAGAAAATAGTGTAGTGGTTATGGATAATGCAGCATTTCATAAAAGAGCAGATATTCAGGAGTTATTGGAACAACAAGGGCATAAAATCCTTTGGCTTCCTGCATACAGCCCTGATTTAAATCCTATAGAACAGATGTGGGCATGGGTTAAACGTAAGCGTAAAGAATGGTTGATCGACTCAGTCGATGAGTTATTTCAAGTTTTTTTCGAATCCTGTATGAATAATAAAGTAGTTTGACTATATTGAGTTAACTTCCCGATATTTAAAGGGCGTTTAAAATAAACGCCTTTTTTATTTCTTGGTTTTTAATCTTCGAGCAAGGTCATGGAACGTTTTTTATCAATTTCATAAATCCGCATCTTGAGATTTTTCATCTCCGCAATACTACTAAACTTTTTCGATTTTAATTTGTGTTGTAGACACTGATATTGCAGCTTGATCGAGAAGTCTGCCGCCAGTTTGTCTGCCTGCTCAGGAGAAGAGGTGTAATCGCTGACATTGGCGTGTTGCAAGATATGCTGTAACTCATGATGATGTGCAGCACAGGCACCGAGTACATAATAGGTCGACAGTTCCGGATCATCCGGCAATTCATCGAAAATCACATTAAATATATTCAGGATCTTGAATAGCAATTGATCTTCACTGACTAATGCGCGTAATGGTTCAAAATGGATATACAGATATGGATGATTCAACAGAATTGCAATGACATATTCTTCGGCATCAATTTTAGTACTGAAGCTTAGAGATGCATCATTATTAACTTTGGGTTGCCATTTGCGGCTAAAACCGAGTTTTTCCCGAAAGAACTGTTGCAGCAGATAACGGAATGAGCCAGCTTTGGGTAACAATTCGGTTAGCTGACGTAGTTCTCCCATCACCTGACTTTTACCTTCAGGCGTTGCAATATCATGATTCTGAGTGAGATGGGCAAAGACAAAGTCAGAGAGTAGCGGTGCCTGATCCAGCAGGCGGCGGAAATTTTCAATGCCTTCACGACGAATCAGGGAGTCTGGGTCATGGTCATTCGGCAAGACAAAGAATTTTAGCTCACGCCCATCATTGAGCAGGGGTAGGGCAATTTCCAGAGTACGGCGTGCCGCTTTTTGTCCAGCCGCATCACCATCAAAAGCAATGGTAATCCGGTTATTCTGCTTGAACAGAATATTTAGGTGATCAGTATTACTTGCTGTTCCCAAAGTAGCTACTGCACCATGAATGCCATATTGCTGCAAGGCAATGACATCCATATAGCCTTCTACCATTAACCAGTCTTGGGCTTTCTGCTTGCGACCTTCATACAGGCCATACAATAACTGGTTTTTATGGAAAACTTCTGAATCGGGTGAGTTGATATATTTCGGTTTGATCTCGTCATTCAGCGCACGACCACCAAAACCAACCACGCGACCTTTGCTATCACGAATCGGGAAGATGACCCGATCACGGAGCAGGTCAAAATCCCGGCCACTATCGCTAGTACGAATCAGACCTAAAAGTTTGAGACCTTCAATATCCTGCGGAAAGGCTTTTTCCAGATGTTGCCAGTCTTCCGGTGCATACCCGAGTCGCCAGTAGGCAATCGTTTCTGCGGTCAGACCACGCTGTTTAAAATACTGCTGGGCACTTGGACTATTGGGTAATTGGCGCTCATAAAACTGCGCGATATTCTCCAGCAGGTCGTATAAGTTGCCATCTGCTTGTGCTTCTGCTGCAGGCATTTGCTCAAAAGCAGCAAAAGGGTCATCTGTATAAAATTCAGCTTCAGGTGCCTGAATTTCAGCAAATGGATCAAAATAAGCAGACTGTTCAGGCGCTGGATTTGTAGATGTATCCGCAGTTTTTGCTGGTGGTGCTGCAATCGGTTTCGGTTTGGCTTCGCGTTTGTATTTTAAGCGGTTGGAATCTTTATTATCTTTAGGCAGTTCAATCCCGGTCTGGCTAGACAGGTCTTTCATCACTTCAATGAAATTACGGCTGCCAATATCCATTAAAAAACGGATGGCATTACCATTGGCCTGACAGCCAAAGCAGTGGAAATACTGCTTATCACGATACACGTGGAAAGAAGGCGATTTTTCCTGATGGAAAGGGCAACAGCCGGAATAAGTACGGCCAGTTTTTTTTAGTTTCACGTATTGACCAATCACATCGACAATATCGGTGCGATCGAGAATCTGATCAATCGTATGTTGAGGAATGGCCATGGTTTGCTAAGCTTCTCGTGCTGCGTTATTTAGGTGTTAAATCATTGAAAATTAAGAGTAGGATGATTCATCCAACGCTATAGATGAATTAATTGGTATAACCTGTTTGTACAATTTGTTCAAGCATTGCTCAGAAAATGCAAAAGGGCAAGTATGATAACTTGCCCTTCGCAAAAATGCACCTGTAACAGTTGGCTTATTCAGCAGTCGGTTCAGGTAGCTCAGTTTCATTAGTTTTAGGACGATCGAGTAGGCCAAACGTCATACGATTGGTCAGACTGCGTTTTTCTGCCTGGACTTCAGACGACTGGCTAGACGTATCGGTCACGGTTTTGGCTTCTTTACCGAAAATACCCAAAGTCGCACGGTTGAAGAAACTGCCTTCACTACGTGCTGCACGCAGGTTCACAGTACCATCAGCATTCACCAGACCTGGATAGTTCAGTTTCAGTACTTCGATATATTGCTGTGCTGTGGCTTTGTCACCTACCTTGTCATAGCCGTAAGCAACGGTTGCCAGCGCTTCTGGAATCTGTGGAGTTTGTGGATAGTGTTCAATTACCCATAAACCACGTTCAACAGCAGCCAGATATGCTTTACGCTTAATATTGAAACGGGCTGCATTCATTTCGCTTTCTGCCAGTTCCTGACCGATAAACTTCATGCGCTGTGCAGCGTCTACAGCATAGGTACTTGATGGATAGCGACGAATGAAATCGACAAAATTCTGGTAAGCCACTTTCAGGTAGCTCACATCACGGTGCGACTGTTTTAGTGAGGTATAACGCAGCAGGCCATTATAGTTCTGCTCCATATTCGCTACACCACGAACATAGTAAGCATAGTCGACATTTGGATGTTGCGGATTCAGACGGATAAAGCGTTCTGCCAGTGCGACTGCACCTTCATAATCTTTTTGTTGGAATTTGACATAGAGCAGTTCCAGTTGCGCCTGCGGTGCATACTGGCTGGTTGGATAATAGGTTTCCAGTGCTTCGAGCTGTTTTGCTGCATCAGTATATTGTTTGCGATCTAGCGCGTTCTGCGCTTTTTGGATATAAACCTGTTCGCTAGATTCTGGACCTTTGTCCACGACTTCTTTTTTTGGATTACTGCTACAGCCTACCATTGCCGATGCAATGCCTAACGTCACAGCAAGCATTGTCATTTTATAATGTGGTAGCGACATAAAAATTCCTCTGTTAATACGGGCAATGAGCTACAATTGCACTATTAAACCACTTTTGTCTGAATGAGCAAATGAGTCAAGCACAATCTTCCAATTCTAATATCCCTGATACTGATTTCAATTTACTTGAAGATTCTGAGGATGCAGATAACCATACTTCAGACGCAACTGCAACACGTTTATCGTTGCAATTTCAATTGGATGAAAGTTATATCGGGCAACGTATCGACCAGATTGCAGCCATGGTCTGGAGCGATTTTTCTCGAGAAAAGCTCAAGCAATGGATCAAAGACGGCAATTTATTAGTGAATGGTCAACCAGTTAAGCCAAAATTTAAAAGTGACGGTTTTGAAACCCTGACTTTAAACGTTGAACTGGAGGCACAAACCCGTAGTCTGCCTGAAGATATTCCACTGGATATCGTCTATGAAGATGATGACATCATTGTCATTAACAAACCAGTAGGCATGGTGGTGCATCCGGGTGCAGGTAATATGACTGGTACACTGGTCAATGCTTTGCTGCATCATTATCCGAAATCTTCTGAACTGGCGCGTGCAGGTTTAGTGCACCGGATCGATAAAGACACTAGTGGCCTATTGGTTGTCGCAAAAAATCTGGAAGCGCAGTTTGCGCTTAGTAAGCAGCTTGAGAAAAAGACCGTTTACCGTGTGTATGACCTGATTGTCTATGGCAACATCATTGCCGGCGGTACCATTGATGAACCGATTAAACGTCATCCGGTTGATCGTGTGAAAATGGCAGTCCTGCCAGGCGGTAAGGAAGCGGTGACGCACTACAATGTGAAAGAACGCTTCCAGCATTTCACCCGTATTCAGGCACGTCTGGAAACCGGTCGTACGCACCAGATTCGTGTGCACTTTAGCTACCTGGGCTATGGTCTGGTGGGTGATCAGGTCTATATGCCACGTGTGCGTATGCCAGCCGGTGCTTCGCAATTGCTAGATGACACCTTGCGTGGTTTTAAACGTCAGGCACTGCATGCAGCGACTCTAGGTCTGAAGCATCCACGCACTAAAGAAGAAATGACCTTTAATGCGCCATGGCCAGAAGACTTCGCCAATCTGGTTGAAGTGCTGCGTAGCGAAAACAAGGCCTATTAATTTTTCATTCTATTAGCAGTCATTAAAAGGGAAGCGACATGCAATTTGTACAAGGTTTGCCTCAAGGCGTTTATGTGGGTCAGACCCGTGTTCATCATGAACAGGTACAGCCTTCAGCCCAGCCAGAACTGGCCGGCTTTAACCTGGCTTTGCATGTCAAGGACGATCCGGTGCGAGTGCAGAAGCACCGCATCCAGCTGTTGAAAGACTTCCAGCCTTTTGGTGTGGACAAAATTACCTGGATGACACAGACGCATAGCACCATTTGTCATACCATCAATGAGCAGATGCCTTTCGATGCGCTGATCGGTGATGGTCTGGTCACACAGCGCAAGGCCCATGCCTTGATGATGATGACGGCAGACTGCTTGCCAGTGGTGCTGGGTAATACCGAAGGCACTGAAGTGGCCAATCTGCATGCGGGTTGGCGTGGGCTGGCAGGCGGTATCGTTGAAAATACTATTGCCGCGATGCAAACCAAGCCTACCTGGGCGTGGCTTGGTGCGGCCATCAGCCAGCCTTGTTTTGAAATTGGCGCAGAAGTAAGAGAAGCTTTCTGTTCCAAATATCCTGAACTGGACAGTGCATTTCAGGCAGGGGAACAGGCCGGAAAATACTATGCGGATCTGTATGCGATAGCGCGTTACATCTTGCAGCAGCAGGGCGTTGAGACTGTTTTAGGTGGCGATCAGTGTTCATATCGTCAGGCGAATGAATACTTTTCTTATCGCCGTGAAGCCAAAACCGGACGTATGGCAACATTCGTGTTTATAGCATGAAAATGTTAAACTTGATTGAAATTCTTGGTTTTTGATTGTTATGTCCCTATCTTCCCAATCTGTTGCGATTGTTTATCACAGTCCTTATGGACACACGGCTAAAGTGGCAAACTTCATTGCCGAAGGCGCACAAAAAACTGGTGTCCAGGTGTATATGATGAATGTGGAACAGGTGGATTGGGAGGTGCTGGACGCTGCCGATGCGATTGTATTTGGCTGTCCAACCTATATGGGTAGTCTAACCTCTGCCATGAAGTTGTTTATGGAGCAGTCTTCCAAGCGCTGGCTGGCACGTAGCTGGCAAGGCAAGCTGGCAGCAGCCTTCACCAATGGTGGTGGTTTAAGTGGGGACAAGCTGGCTGTCTTGCAGCAGATTAATCTGTTTGCGATGCAACATGGCATGTTGTGGTCAGGTCTACCGTTAATGCCGACAGGTCGTTCCACTACCGATCTGAATCGTATGTCGAGCTTTCTGGGCCTTATGACCCAATCTGACAATGCACCTGTTGAAGTAACACCACCGGAAGGGGATTTACAAACCGCGATCTGGTTTGGTGAATATATTGCCTTGACACTAGCTCGTCTGAATCTAAAAGCCTAATTCGATCTGTAAAAAAACCTCCATTCATTGGAGGTTTTTTATTGCTGGCATTATTTATGGAAAATACGCGCTTTATCACGTTGCCAGTCACGGTCTTTTTCAGATGCACGCTTGTCGTGTAACTGTTTACCTTTTACCAACGCAATTTCCAGCTTGGCATGCGGGCCTTTCCAGTAACAGGCCAGTGGTACACAGGAATAACCTTTCTGGTTGATCGCGCCCATGAGTTTTTCAATTTCACGGCGTTTCAGCAGCAGTTTACGGGTACGCGTCGCTTCAGGGACAACATGGGTAGATGCACTCAGTAAAGGCTGAATCTGTGCGCCGAACAGGAAGGCTTCACCATTTTTAAAGGTGATATAGCTCTCCACAATACTCATACGACCGGCACGCAGGGATTTTACTTCCCAGCCTTGCAAGGAAAGTCCAGCTTCAAATTTTTCTTCAATAAAATAATCGTGACGGGCACGTTTGTTCAGAGCAATCGTTCCGCCGTTATTTTTTTTAACTACAGTTGCTTTCGCCATAATCAGACACTTCCAAAGTTACAGCTATTGTACCGTAACTTTTATTGAGTTGAAGTGTTTAAATTGATGGAGTTTCTTCACTAAAAAATGAAGATTTTGTTAAAATGGAAACTTACACAATAAACAGAGTACAAATGGATGACTAAAACTCGTGTAATTTATCCGGGAACTTTTGATCCGATCACCAATGGCCATATTGATTTGGTGACCCGCGCAGCAAAGATGTTTGATGAAGTTGTAGTTGCGATTGCCATCGGACATCACAAAAACCCGGTATTTAGTCTGGAAGAACGAGTTGAACTGGCCCAAACGTCATTAAGCCATTTGAACAATGTTGAATTTGTAGGATTTGATGGCCTGCTGGTGAACTTCTTCCGCGAGCAGAATGCGACAGCGGTGTTGCGTGGTTTACGTGCAGTGTCCGATTTTGAGTATGAATTCCAGCTGGCCAACATGAACCGTCAACTGGATTCTCATTTTGAAGCGGTATTTTTAACCCCTTCAGAGCAATATTCTTTTATTTCATCCACATTGGTGCGTGAAATTGCTCGTTTAAGAGGTGATGTGACCAAGTTTGTTCCGCCAAACGTGGTTGAAGCCTTCGAGCGTAAACTTCAACAAGGTTGGTAGAGTGTCTTTATATATCACCGATGAATGTATCAATTGTGATGTCTGTGAACCTGTCTGTCCGAATGAGGCAATTTTCATGGGTGACGTCATCTATGAAATTAACCCAAACCTGTGTACAGAATGCGTCGGACATCACGACAAACCACAGTGCCAGTTATTTTGTCCTGTGGACTGTATCCCGCTTGATCCGAACCATGCCGAGACCCGTGAGGAGCTTCAGGCCAAGTATGAAAAACTGACTGCTCAAAAAACATCAAGCAATTAGTCGCCAGATTTGGTACTATGCGGCTCGAAGTGAGCCAGACGATCGCTGCTGTGGAGATCTCCGTGATTGAAGCAGGGGAGGAAAGTCCGGGCTTCATAGGGCAAGGTGCCAGGTAACGCCTGGGCGGCGTGAGCCGACGGAAAGTGCAGCAGAGAGTAGACCGCCTTCATTATGGTTTCGAGCAATCGGAATCGGAGGTAAGGGTGAAAGGGTGCGGTAAGAGCGCACCGCATGACTGGTAACAGTTCATGGCATGGTAAACCCCACCGGAAGCAAGACCAAATAGGGATCCTTTAGGCATGGCCCATGCTGGATCCGGGTAGGTCGCTTGAGCGTATGAGTGATTGTACGCCTAGAGGAATGATCGTTCTCGACAGAACCCGGCTTATCGGCTCACTTCACCAAATTTTGATCAATCAGCACAATATGGGCTTGACGTTCTAAACAGAAAAACCCATAATGCGCCCACAGTTTAAGGCTATGTAGCTCAGTTGGTTAGAGCACCGCACTCATAATGCGGGGGTCACAAGTTCAAGTCTCGTCATAGCCACCATATTCTGAAAAACCCACTCCGATTGAGTGGGTTTTTTTATGCCTGTTAAATTATTAAGCTAATAGATATACTTTTTAGATTGATAAAAGATTTATAAATTTCATATGGATAAAATTTTCTCTAAAAATATTGTTGGTAGTATTTCTATTTTATGGATCGTATTTATTTTTTGCCTATTGATCATAAAAAGAGGAACTTTAACGGGTCTTGAGCTAAATGCGATAGGGGATTTTATTGCTGGAACATTTGCACCACTTGGATTTTTTTGGCTTGTCGCAGGTTTTTACCAACAAGGCGAAGGTTTAAGGCAAAATTCTGAAGCTTTAAAAATGCAAGCGAAAGAATTAAATACTAGTAGTAAAGCATTGCTAGCTCAAGTAAAGGAAATGCAAGCTTCTGTAGAGCAACAAACACGTCTAGCTGCAGTATATGAAGAAGAGTTGAAACAAAAGCATTTTGAGGTTCAACCATATTTTGAATATGATTTTAATATGTCTAACAACTATGAAGTTGATGAACCTATTTATGATGAAAATGATAATATTATCGATACTTACATAGATAAAAGAATAGAGTTTCAATTAAAAATTACTAATTTGGGAGAACTTGCTAGGAATTTGATAGTTAGATCACGAAAAGGACAACCCGATATTCAAAAAAGACTTTATAAGTTTGAAAACTCACAGACATGCAATATTACTTTTGAAATTGATGGTCAGTGCGCATATGAGTTTTTAGAAGGGAAATTCGATTTTTCGAGACTTTTTAAAGTCGTATATCAAGATATATACGGTAGGTCATATGAGCAATATATATCTTGTAATGTTTATAGCAATATTGACTGTGAAACAGAGCAAGTATATATAGATACAAAATGTGAAATCATCAATAAAGAAGAAGCTTTAGCTCGTAAAGTTTAATAAATACGATTATTTGCATTTAAAAAAAACTGACAATTTTATTCACATCATCCGTCTGCAACTGCTCACGCATTTTTAAAAACTGCTTTTCATCAATATCGTAGATTTTAAGGGAAAGCAGTTTTTCAATATCTTCTTGTGGGAAGCGGTATTTAATAATTTTTGCAGGTACACCACCTACAACAGCATAAGGCGGTACGTCTTTAGTGACTACTGCACCTGTAGCGACTACAGCACCTTCACCAAGCTTCACCCCTTGCATAATCATGGCACGAGAGCCAATCCAACACCCATCACCAATGACTGTGTCCCCAGCAGGCACAAAACTACGTGTATCGAACGGAAATGCTGAAATCCAATCGGTACGGTGTAACTGGTTGCCACCCATCATAATCACACATTCTGCGCCGAAACAGACGAAATTGCCGATATAGAGCTGATCAATCGGCTTCTCAGGCGTTGCAGGCTTATCATGTAAATAACGCACTACACAACGCTCAAAACCCTGATCCCAATAAGCTGAATAGTAGGAATAATTCCCTTTGATATGAATATTTGGGTTCTTCACCGTTTTAGAAATGAACTCGAATTCACACCAATGATTTACCGGAGAATTAATTAACTTTTCAGCCATAAGGGGGATACAAAAAATAGTGAATAAGAAATTATACCTAATCGGTGTTTAAACTTGCTGAATAATATCTAAAAGACGCTCAAGCGACTGCGAATAACGCAAATGATTAGACTGGTGGGGATGCTGTAGGAATACGAGCAATCACTTTAATTTCAAAATCAAAACCTGCTAACCACGTGACACCTACTGCTGTCCAGTTAGGATAAGGCTTCTCTGTAAATATCCGACTTTTCACTTTCATGATGCTTTCGAACTGCCGTTCCGGATCAGTATGAAAAGTTGTGACATCGACAATATCATCGAAAGTACAGCCAGCTGCATCTAATGTAGCAGCCAAGTTTTCAAAGGCTCGTTCTACCTGTTTCTCAAAGTCAGGTTCGGGGCTGCCATCTTCACGGCTACCAACCTGACCGGATACAAATAATAAATCTTCTGATTTGATGGCAGCAGAATAACCATGCTGTTCATACAAAGCATGGCGATCTTGGGGAAATATTGCAGTTCTAGTCATGATAATTCTCGCTCAATTTTAATTTATACGTATTTTAGAAAGCTGTTTAGATCTTCACATACGTATCGTATGTAAACATAATTGACATACGAGACGTATGTCAATTAAAATTTTTCACAATGCTGATGGAAACAACATATGTCTGTACGTGAACAAAAAATGGCGGAAACCCGCAAAAAACTCATAGAAGTCGCACGTCGTGCATTTGCTGAATATGGTTATGCGGATACTTCAATGGATAAGCTCACGGCAGAAGCAGGGCTGACCCGGGGTGCGCTATACCATCATTTTGGAGATAAAAAAGGCTTGTTTGCCGCCGTGGTCGATCAGATTGATTCAGAAATGGCTGAATATGCCGGGCAACATCTGGAGCAGCCTGATGATCTATGGGAAGGATTGATGTTGGAAGGGCGTACTTATATTGAAAATGCTTTGAATGCTGAGTTTCAACAGATTGTGCTACGTGATGGTCCGGCAGTATTAGGAGATCCCGCACATTGGCCAAGTCAAAGTAAATGCCTGCAGTCGACACGTGAATGCGTAGAACAGTTACTGGCTGAAGATAGATTGAAACCAGTCGATGCACTTGCTGCGGCAGTCTTGCTAAATGGTGCAGCAATGAATGCAGCACTGTGGGTTGCTTCTAGTGAGGAACCTGCACAGGTCTTACCTCAGGCTTTACAGGCATTTGAAGCATTGGCGTCTGGATTTTTAAAATAAAGCCGATAGAAATTTCTAGGTTCAATAAAAAACCCCTCATCTGAGGGGTCTTACAGCCTAAAATATCTAACCTGAGTTCGACATAAAAAATAAATAAAAAAAAGCCTTAGCATCTGTAATATCTTGGTTACGAAGACAAAACATTTCAGAGCAAGGCTTTTTCATGGACTATATTACCGAATTATTTTGTATCTTGGATGATTTCTGCAAAAAGTTTAATGAATCTTTAGAGAAAGCTCTAATTTCTGATCAAAAAACAACAATGAAAAAGTCAGCTTTAAGCTTGTCTGAAGTCATGACCATTGTCATTTTATTTCATAAATCCGGGTTTAGATTTTTCAAATATTTTTATTGTCATATGATCATCCCATTTTGGAAATCAGCTTTTCCCAAGCTTCTTAGTTACAATCGTTTTATTGAAATTATGCCGCGTTGTTTGCAAGCTTTGAGTAGTTTCTTCCATCAAGTTAAAGGAGAAGATACCGGAATTTGTATTATTGATTCGACTAAATTGGTCGTTTGCCATAATCTTAGAATTAAAAGACATCGTGTATTTAAAGGCTTAGCTGGTCGTGGTAAAAGTAGCACAGGTTGGTTTTATGGATTTAAAGTCCATATTGTTATCAACAACTTGGGTGAAATTATTAATCTCAAGATTACATCGGGAAGTGTTCATGATGTTGCTGTACTTGAATCTTTAACCCAAGAGTTAAAAGGTATTTTACTGGGCGATAAAGGCTATCTGAGTAAAGCAAAAACTGAAGCTTTAGCAGCAAGGGGGCTCAGACTATTAACCCCGTCACGCAAGAATATGAAAAATAAACCCATCCAAACTGAAGAAGAAAAACAATTGCTTTGCAGAAGAGGATTGATCGAAACAGTGAATGATCAGTTAAAAAACTTACATCAAATTGACCATTCACGTCATCGTTCGGTGAATAACTTTATGGTGAATATTATGGCTGCTATAGTGGCTTATTGCTTAAATCCAAATAAGCCAACTTTCCAAAACTTGCTAAAAAGCTAAAATATTTCATCGAACTCAGGTTATCTATTTAAAATTAGATATATTCAACGCTTACGATTTCGTATTCAACTTCACCTTGTGGAGTTACGATTTTCACATCGTCGCCTTCGTTTTTACCCAGCAGACCACGCGCAATCGGAGAGTTTACAGAGATCTTGTTGATCTTAAAGTCTGCTTCGTCATCGCCTACGATTTTGTAAGTTTTGCGTTCTTCAGTGTCCAGATTCTCAATAGTCACAGTGACGCCAAAAACTACACGACCGTTTTGCTCCAGTTCTTTAACATCAATGACTTGGCAAGCACCCAGTTTACCTTCGATGTCCTGAATGCGGCCTTCACAGAAACCTTGCTGCTCACGTGCTGCATGATATTCTGCGTTTTCTTTTAAATCCCCATGCTCACGTGCCTCTGCAATCGCTGCAGTAATACGTGGACGATCCACAGTTTTCAGTTGGTGTAATTCTTTCTCTAAGGCAAGCTTGCCTTCGGGAGTCATAGGATAACGTTGCATAGTTGTCCCTCAGTAATAAAAATGAAAGTCTATAAATGAAAAAAAGCCCGCCACCGAGAAGGTGACGGGACTTCTCAGTAACGAATTAACCTACTGTTAAATCTTGCAAACGATATACATCCATTGGCAATTTAATTGCTAAAGCTTGGCATACAGCATCAGCACCATTCAAGGTAGTTGTGTTATACACTTTACCTTGTAGCGCTGAACGACGGATCGAGAATGAATCTTCCTGCGCTTTTTTACCTTCAGTCGTATTGATTACAAGGTGGATTTCGCCGTTTTTAATACGGTCCACAATATTTGGACGACCTTCAGTTACTTTGTTTACGCGTTCACATTCAAGACCAGCTTCGCTAATCACTTTAAATGTACCATCAGTTGCAAGAATCTTGAAGCCTAGGTCAATCAATTGTTTCGCAATGCCTGCTGCACGAGGTTTATCTGAGTCACGTACAGAAATGAATGCGTGTTTCACTTCACCTTCTGTCGGAAGACCAGGTAGACGTTCGTTCGCACCTAGAACAGCTTTATAAAATGCTTCACCGAATGTTTTACCAACACCCATCACTTCGCCAGTCGATTTCATCTCAGGGCCAAGGATCGGATCAACACCAGGGAATTTGTTGAATGGGAACACTGCTTCTTTTACAGAGAAGTGTTCAGGGATAATCTCTGAAGTGAATCCTTGAGATTCTAGAGATTGACCCGCCATACAACGTGCAGCCACTTTCGCTAAAGATTCGCCGATACACTTAGAAACGAACGGCACAGTACGTGATGCACGTGGGTTCACTTCCAGGATGTAAACGTCTTTGCCTTTAACCGCAAACTGAACGTTCATCAAACCGATTACGCCAAGTTCTTTTGCCATTGCAATTGTCTGACGACGCATTTCGTCCTGAATCTCTTTAGACAAAGAATAAGGAGGAATCGAACATGCTGAGTCACCTGAGTGAATACCTGCTTGTTCAATGTGCTGCATGATGCCGCCAATTACTACGTCTTTACCGTCAGATACGCAGTCTACGTCAACTTCAATTGCATCATCCAGGAAGCGGTCAAGCAGAACAGGTGCTTCGTTTGATGCTTGAACCGCATCACGTAAGTAACGTTTGAGTTCTTCGTCGTTGTACACGATTTCCATCGCACGACCACCAAGGACGTAAGAAGGACGTACAACAAGTGGATAGCCTACTTTAGATGCTTCAGCCATACCTTCTTCAGCAGATTTTACGATGCTGTTATTTGGTTGACGAAGTTGCAGACGTTGAATCATTTGCTGGAAACGTTCACGGTCTTCTGCGCGGTCAATCGCATCAGGAGATGTACCAATGATCGGCGCACCCGCTTCTTCTAAAGCACGAGCCAGTTTCAAAGGTGTTTGACCACCGTACTGCACGATAATGCCTTTTGGCTTCTCGATACGTACGATTTCAAGCACATCTTCAAGTGTAATTGGTTCGAAGTACAAACGGTCAGATGTGTCGTAATCCGTAGAAACAGTTTCAGGGTTACAGTTCACCATGATGGTTTCATAGCCGTCTTCACGCATTGCAAGGGCAGCGTGTACACAGCAGTAATCGAATTCGATCCCTTGACCGATACGGTTAGGGCCGCCACCAATCACCATGATCTTGTCGCGGTTAGATGGATTAGATTCACACTCTTCATCATAAGTTGAGTACATATAAGCAGTATCAGATTCGAATTCTGCAGCACATGTATCCACACGTTTGTAAACTGGAGTGACGCCCAGGTTCCAACGGTGTTTACGGAATTGTTTTTGTGAAATGCCCATCAAGTCCGCAATGCGAAGATCTGATAAACCTTTACGTTTGAATGCACGGATGTTGTCTGCGTTCAAGTCGCCAAAACCTAAAGTTTTGATCTGGTTTTCAGTTTTGATGATGTCTTCGATTTGAATCAAGAACCAGCGGTCAATGTTCGTTGCAGCGAATACTTCGTCTAAAGTAAAGCCGTGACGGAATGCGTCGCCCACGTACCAAATACGCTCAGGACCTGGCACTTTAAGCTCTTGCAAGATTTTGTCGCGCGCGCCTTCAGCACCCACTTCAATTTTTTCGTCAAAACCAGAAGCGCCCACTTCAAGACCACGAAGCGCTTTTTGCATAGACTCCTGGAAGTTACGACCAATGGCCATCACTTCACCCACAGATTTCATCTGTGTTGTCAAAGTTGCATCAGCTTGTGGGAATTTTTCAAAGTTGAAACGAGGAATTTTGGTTACAACGTAGTCGATTGCAGGTTCGAATGATGCAGGTGTTGTACCGCCAGTGATGTCGTTTTTCAACTCATCAAGCGTATAACCCACAGCCAGTTTCGCTGCGATTTTCGCAATCGGGAAACCTGTTGCTTTAGATGCAAGAGCAGATGAACGAGAAACACGCGGGTTCATCTCGATCACAACCATACGGCCGTCTTTCGGGTTAATACCGAACTGAACGTTAGAACCACCTGTTTCTACGCCAATTTCACGAAGTACAGCTAGAGAAGCGTTACGTAGTAACTGGAATTCTTTATCTGTAAGCGTTTGCGCAGGCGCAACAGTGATCGAGTCACCTGTGTGCACGCCCATTGGGTCGAAGTTTTCAATGGTACATACAATGATACAGTTGTCGTTTTTGTCACGAACAACTTCCATCTCGTACTCTTTCCAGCCAATCAATGATTCATCGATCAATAACTGGTGAGTAGGAGAGAGGTCGAAACCACGTTCACAGATTTCCAGGAATTCTTCACGGTTGTAAGCAATACCACCGCCTGAACCACCCATAGTGAATGATGGACGGATAATCACAGGGAAGCCGAAGCGCGCTTGAATCTCAAGTGCTTCTTCCATAGATTCAGCAATTGCAGCTTTTGGACACTCGAGACCAATTTTACGCATTGCTTCGTCAAACAGTTTACGGTCTTCTGCTTTTTCGATCGCTTCTTTGGTCGCGCCAATCAGTTCAACGTTGTATTTTTCAAGAATACCATTGGCATCCAGTGCAAGGGCACAGTTCAGTGCAGTCTGGCCACCCATCGTTGGAAGGACAGCATCTGGACGCTCTTTTTCAATGATTGCTGCAACAGTCTGCCAGGTAATCGGTTCGATATACGTCGCATCTGCCATTGCAGGGTCGGTCATAATGGTCGCTGGGTTAGAGTTCACCAGAATAACGCGGTAGCCTTCTTCACGAAGCGCTTTACATGCTTGAGCACCTGAGTAGTCAAACTCACATGCTTGACCGATGACGATCGGACCAGCACCAATGATCAAGATGCTTTTAATGTCAGTACGTTTAGCCATGATGCTTCCTTAATTACTTCTTAGATGCTTCGATAAGTTCGATGAAATGATCGAACAATGGTGCGCAGTCATGTGGACCAGGGCTTGCTTCAGGGTGACCCTGGAAGCTGAACGCAGGTTTGTCTGTACGATGGATACCTTGGTTTGTACCATCAAACAGTGAGCGATGAGTCACACGCAATACCGCAGGCAAGGTGCTTTCATCCACTGCGAAGCCGTGGTTTTGAGAAGTAATCATCACTGTACCAGTTTCGATGTTCTGTACAGGATGGTTAGCGCCATGGTGACCGTGCGGCATTTTTACCGTTTTAGCACCCGATGCAAGAGCAAGAATCTGGTGACCCAAGCAGATACCAAATACTGGAATTTCAGTTGTTTCAACAATTGTTTTTACAGCTTCAATTGCGTAGTCACATGCAGCTGGATCGCCAGGACCATTTGACAGGAATACGCCATCTGGATTTAACGCAAGTACTTTTTCAGCAGGAGTTTGTGCAGGCACCACAGTCAATTTACAGCCGCGGTCTGCGAGCATACGCAAGATGTTGGTTTTGACACCGTAGTCGTATGCAACCACATGGAATTTAAGTTCAGGTTGAGTAAAGCCTTTGCCAAGTGCCCATGAGCCTTCAGTCCATTCGAAACCGGTCGGATCACAGCATTCTTTCGCAAGGTCTAAACCACTTAAACCACCGAATGCACGTGCTTTTTCGACTGCTTCTTCTTCAGTGATGTTTTCACCCGCAAGGATACAACCGTTTTGTGCACCTTTATCACGCAAAATTCGAGTTAATCGTCGCGTGTCGATGTCAGCAATGGCAACTACATTGTGCTGTTTTAAATAATCACCAAGTGATTGATTCGCACGGAAGTTACTATGTAGTAAAGGAAGGTCACGGATAATTAAACCGTTTGCCCATACTTTATGAATACGACCTGATTCAGCGTCTTCTTCGTTGCAACCTGTGTTACCGATATGTGGGTAAGTCAGCGTTACAAGCTGCTGTGCATAACTAGGATCAGTCAAAATTTCTTGATAGCCAGTCATGGCAGTGTTGAAAACGACTTCACCAGTCGTACAACCCGATGCGCCAATTGAAGTACCTTTAAAGATAGTTCCGTCGGCAAGGGCTAAAATTGCTGGGGTGCTCAAACCAAAGCTCCTGAAATTTAGGCTGTAAAAAAGCGAGTAGACGAAAAAAAAGGAAGGTTAATTTTTAAACCTACCCTCCTATGTCTGCTCGCTTGAACTTAACACGGCATTATACGCAGAACCACCCCCCAAGTCCAATAGCTTTACAGCAAAAGTATGAGATAAATGGCTTGCTTTTTGCTTGAAAGTCTGTTTTACGAACAACGTAAAAAAATGTAAGCAATTAAGAATTGTCTAACAAATCAAATCTTAATTTTTATCAAAACTACTAATATGAATGAGTCGTAATATAACTATAGGAATAAGACACATGACTACAGCAGCGAAATCTTCCCAATCCAAGAAAAAGATCAATACCGTGGTTTCAGAAACGACTGAACAGCTTGAAAAAGTAGCAGCTGAAGCCAAAGAACAGGTGGTAGAAACTATCGAAGAAAGCAAAGAGAAACTTGAAGTCGAAGCGAAACAGCTGGGTGATACTGTGCAGGAACAGTTACGCCAGTTAAAACAGGATCTGTTACAACGGATAGATACTCTGAAAGAGCAGTTATTTGGTTCGCAAAAAGAACTGACTGAATTAACCAGTTTTATCAAAACCGAATTTACCGCAGTGATTGAAGACTTATCCAATATGGGTAAAGAACTGAAAGAAGATGTCAGCCAGATCTCGACCAAACATAAAGAGCATCTGACTGGTACATTCAAGCGCTCAAAAGACAGCACCATTGAGGTCCTGAAAAAGGTCAAACCCATGGTAAAAGCTGAAAGTTCAGAAAAAAGCCCTGAGCTGAAGAATTAAGGGAATACGCTGACTTAAATTGCATGAAAGGAGAACTGGATACGTTCTCCTTTGTCTTTTTGAGGCAAACGGACTCACAATAATAATGAAAGGGGGTCACGATGCAGCAGCATTATTTTGCAGGTGTACTTGGTTTACTGACGCTGATTATGATGCTTAATCTGGAAAGTTGGTTGATGCGTGCACTTTATCTGGGTGTGATGATGTTATGCTTGGGATTCTTTGGACTAACTTTTGGAACGATTATTCTGATCATCTTCACGTTAACTGTAATTTTTTATGCCGCGGTAAAATCAGTGCAGGACAATCACCGCTTACATCACTAAAATGTCGAAAACAATTAAAACGAACTCTTAGTCTATCAGCTTAAATATCATTTAAATTATTATTAAAGTAGCCAGCCCTAAGTATAGAGAGCAGGCTAGTTGTATCAATTTAATGCTAATTGACCTGAATCCATGTAATGAAAATACAGGTAAATATTTTCCTCAAGCTATAACAGCCAGCTTTGAACGCATGAACTGGAAAAGCCCATAAAAAAACGTGAGACTTTAATGCTCACGTTTTTTAATATCTTTTTTATCCAGCAAATGCTTTTAATCTGCATTAAAAGACATGCAGCCAATCCCGTTTATTGTGGAAGTCTGCTTCTGGACTGCTGTGCTGCATTGCAAAGTATTGATCACCTTGTGAGGTTTTTAATACTGCTGTCAGACCAATAAACAGGTCTGCCCATTTAAGTTTGTGCTCAACCATAAACTCGGTCAGATCCAGACTGACATTCAGACCATAATGGGTGCGTTTAAGCTGATTCAGTTCGATATCGTATGCAGCAGGTGGCGGCATATCTTCCGGATAGCGATATTCCTCAAACTGATAGGCTTGCCAGGCCTGAGAAGGGGAGAGATTGATTTCGCGATAATAATCTTCACCCTGAACCCCGATAAAGATTTCAAAGCAGGTCTGTTCCCACAAAAAATCACGACGGGGATGTGCAGTAACCATTTCTGGCCACAGCACGTACTGGTTGGGATCGCGCAACCAAAATCCGACATTCAAGCTGCATGGATTTTGCTGTTCGATGGCACCGACCAATGAGATTGCCTGAAAACGGCGATCAAATGCGCTGAGTTCGTAA
Organism: Acinetobacter sp. TW_SC_4; assembly: GCF_054861205.1. Classification (NCBI taxonomy): domain Bacteria; kingdom Pseudomonadati; phylum Pseudomonadota; class Gammaproteobacteria; order Moraxellales; family Moraxellaceae; genus Acinetobacter; species Acinetobacter sp. TW_SC_4. Next base: position 2,327,327 of record NZ_CM142174.1, on the reverse strand, counting down.
CTGGCCATAAATCCTGTACTTAGTTAGAAAGATGGGCAAAACGGACAAGATTGGATAACTTCTGGTTTTGCTTTGGAGCTTTCTTGTAAAGCAGCGCAATTTTACCAATAGTTTGTACCACTTCAGCACCTGTAGTTTCTGAAAGTTCAGCAATGAGTGCTGCACGTGCTTCACGGTCTTCAGCCACCACTTTTACTTTAATGAGTTCGTGATCATTAAGGGCACGATTTAGCTCTTCAACTACAGATTCAGTTAAGCCTTTGTCACCAAGCATTACAACCGGGTTTAATGCATGTCCAATTTGACGTAAACGCTTACGTTCCTGAATAGATAAAGACGCCATGAGAGATAACCTGATTTTTAAAACGGCTTAGTATAGCAAAAGCGAAAAATAAACGCTGTAAATTCTCAGGAAATAATCACTTGTAAATAATCGCAAATCACACCGGAATACTCAGATTTAGATACACATGTATACTGCAAAAAATGTGTTTTTCACGTACAATGAATCATTAGAAGTTTTTTTTATTTAGAGAGTTATGGCAACACGCATTACCAACCAAAAGTTATCTAAAAGTAGTCGTGCGTGGATGAGAGAGCATCTTGATGACTTTTATGTGAAAAAAGCACAAAAAGAAGGTTATCGTGCCCGTGCTGCGTACAAGTTGCTAGAAATTCAGGAAAAATACGGCATTATTAAACCCGGCATGACTGTAGTGGACTTGGGTGCTGCCCCAGGAAGCTGGTCCCAGATTGCCGGAAAACTGGTCGGTGACAAAGGTCTGGTGATTGCATCAGACATCTTGGAAATGGATGCGCTACCTGATGTGACTTTCTTGCAGGGCGATTTCCGTGAACAAGAAGTATTCGATAAATTGTTAAATATTTTAAACGGACGCACAGTAGACGTTGTAATTTCAGATATGGCCCCCAATACATCAGGTAATAGAGCTGTAGATCAACCACGTCAGATTTATTTATGTGAACTTGCTCTGGATTTTGCCAACAAGGTACTCGGTCCGAAAGGACAGTTTGTAGTGAAAGTATTCCAGGGTTCAGGTTTTGATGAATTTCGTAAAGAAGTCGTTAACAGTTTTGATGTATTGAAGACGATTAAACCTGCTGCATCACGTGCCCGTTCGAAAGAAGTGTTTTTGGTCGGACAGGGACGCAAGAAGGCTTTGAAATAAAGTTTACTTGCCAACACGTTAAAAATTGTGCATTTTGTAGGTTTTTACATTATTGCAAATTGATTTGCAGCTTATTGATTAAGGTCACCCTTCGAGGGCATGATCAAATTAGATTGGAATGGGAAATAAAGCTTTGAGCGATCTTTTTAAGAATGCCGTATTGTGGCTCGTGATACTGGGTGTGCTGGTGTTAATCTTCAGCAACGTCAGTGACCGCAATCAACCGACTACAATGAACTATTCGGAGTTTGTTGCCGCGGTCAATGCTGGCCAAATTAAACAAGTTACAATTGATGGCGAAAGAATTCGCGGTGAAAAATCAAACGGTTCAGAGTTTGAAAGCATTCGCCCGGCAGTTCAAGACCCAGAACTGATGCCAAGCCTGATTAAAAATAATGTAGTCGTTGAAGGTGAAGCGCCTCAACGTCAAGGCTTGCTCATGCAATTGCTGATTGCAAGTTTCCCTGTGCTTCTAATCATTTTGTTATTCATGTTCTTTATGCGCAACATGGGTGGCGGTGCAGGCGGCAAGAATGGCCCAATGAGCTTTGGTAAATCTAAAGCGAAAATGCTATCTGAAGACCAGATCAAAGTAACATTTACTGATGTGGCGGGTTGTGATGAAGCAAAACAGGAAGTGGTCGAAATCGTTGACTTCCTGAAAGATCCTGCAAAATTCAAACGTCTGGGTGCGACTATTCCTAAAGGCGTCTTGATGGTGGGTCCTCCAGGTACAGGTAAAACCCTGCTGGCTAAAGCCATTGCGGGTGAAGCAAAAGTTCCATTCTTTAGTATCTCAGGTTCTGACTTCGTTGAAATGTTTGTCGGTGTCGGTGCATCTCGTGTACGTGACATGTTCGAACAGGCAAAACGCCATGCACCATGTATTATCTTCATTGATGAGATTGATGCAGTCGGTCGTCATCGTGGTTCAGGTACAGGTGGCGGTCATGATGAACGTGAACAGACTCTGAACCAGATGCTGGTAGAGATGGACGGTTTTGAAGGCAATGAAGGCATTATCGTGATCGCTGCAACTAACCGTGCTGATGTACTGGATAAAGCTTTACTTCGTCCAGGCCGTTTCGACCGTCAAGTCATGGTAGGTCTGCCAGATATTAAAGGTCGTGAGCAAATCCTGAATGTACATTTGAAGAAATTGCCTTCTACTACGGGTGTAGATGTCAAAGTGCTTGCTCGTGGTACACCAGGCTTCTCAGGTGCACAGTTGGCCAACCTTGTAAACGAAGCGGCATTATTTGCTGCACGTCGTAACAAGAACACCGTCGATATGCATGACTTTGAAGATGCGAAAGACAAACTGTACATGGGCCCTGAACGTAAATCGATGGTACTTCGTGAAGAAGAGCGTCGTGCTACGGCTTACCATGAAGCAGGTCATGCAATTGTGGCAGAAATGCTTCCAGGTACAGATCCTGTGCATAAAGTCACCATCATGCCGCGTGGCTGGGCATTGGGTGTCACCTGGCAGTTGCCTGAGTTTGACCAGACTAGCCATTATAAAGACAAGATGTTGAATGAACTTTCAATCCTGTTTGGTGGTCGTATCGCAGAAGAAGTATTTATTAACCAGATGTCGACTGGTGCTTCGAATGACTTTGAACGTGCAACTAAAATGGCACGTGCGATGGTGACCAAATATGGTATGTCGGACAAGTTAGGCGTCATGGTCTATGAAGATGACTCTCAACAGTCATTTATGGGTAGCATTGGTACCCGTACGATTTCTGAGGCCACCCAACAACAGGTAGATGCGGAAGTTCGTCGCATCATCGATGAGCAATACAAGGTTGCACGCGATATCCTTGAAAATAACAAAGATATTGCCCATGCCATGGTGAAAGCGCTACTTGAGTGGGAAACAATTGATCGTGAACAGATTCGTGACATTATGGAAGGTCGTGAGCCAAAACCACCTAAAGTTTATGTTTCAGACAATCCAGTGATTGATGTAACACCGACTGATGGTCCAATGACTCCTCCGCCATTACCAGCGAACTAAGTTAACAATTAAAACCACCTTCGGGTGGTTTTTTTTATGGCTATTATTTTGTCATATCTAGTTGAATGCTATAGTCAACTTATAAAAATCAATGAGTAAAAATAAGAATGAATTTACCTGTTCTGGAATCCGATATTTATCAGCTACGTTTGGAGCCACTGAGCTGGGAGCATTTTGCAGATTTAGAAACTGCATGTGCCGAAGGTGACTTAGGGGAAGTGTTATATAATTCGGTGCCTTACCTACATAAACTTAAACACTACTTTATCCAAGCTTTTGAACAGCAGTCCAAAGGTGAAAGAATGGCTTTTGCCGTGATTTATTTGAATTCGGGCCGAGCGATTGGCACCACCAGTTATCATGATATCAGGCCGGAAATTCCACGCGTTGAAATTGGCTTTACCTGGTATGCCAAACCTTATCAACGAACCTATGTAAATCGGGTCTGTAAATATCTTTTGTTGCAGCATGCATTTGAAGAGCTGAATGCTCACGTGGTAGGCTTTCGGACTGATCATCTGAATCTTAAAAGTCAAAAAGCTATTGAAGCTCTGGGTGCCAAACAGGATGGCATCATTAGATGTCATATGCTGCGTAAAGATGGCATGACACTCAGAGATAGTTATATCTATAGTATTTTAAAAAGCGAATGGGTTGATGTAAAAGCGTTACTGCAATCCAAGCTGATGCAATATTCCAATAAGAACTATTTTGAAATCTAGCTATTGAATAGATTGAGCTTTGCTTTATTGATCTTTCCATAAGACAATACCGGGGTTATTGTGAACTAGGATTGAACCATGCAGCTGAAGCCACTACGACCACAGATCTGGACTTTCGGTCATTTGAAACTGGATTTGTCTCAGCCGCATGTGATGGGAATTTTAAATGTGACTCCGGATTCCTTTAGCGATGGGGGGCTGCACAATCAGAAAGATGAGGCAGTAGTAAAAGCCCTGGAAATGATTGCTGATGGTGCCACTGTGATTGATATCGGGGGGGAATCTACACGTCCGGGTGCATCAGTCGTGGACGTTGAAGAAGAACTTCGTCGTGTGGTTCCAGTTGTAGAAGAACTATCTAAACATGATGTTATCATCTCGATTGATACTTCACAGCCAGAAGTGATTAAAGCAGCCGTGAAAGCGGGTGCACATATCTGGAATGATGTACGCGCGCTCACTCGTCCACAAGCGTTAGAGACGGCAGCAGAACTGAATATTCCGGTGATCATCATGCATATGCGTGGTGAGCCGACTACGATGAATAATCTGGATCAGTATCAAGACGTCACGCTTGATGTCATTACGGAATTAAAACAGCGGGTGCAGGATGCTTTAGATGCCGGGGTGAAAGCTGAGCATATTATGATTGATCCCGGTTTTGGATTTGCCAAAAATGCTGAACAGAACCTGAAACTATTGAACGAATTGTACAAACTGACTCAACTTGGTTATCCAATATTGTCGGCGTTGTCACGTAAACGCTTCATTGGACAGGTGCTGGGTGGAGCAGAAGCCGTAGAACGCGCAGTGGGGTCAGTAGCAGCACACTTGCTAAGTATTCAACAAGGTGCCTGCATGGTACGTGTACATGATGTCAAAGCGACAGCAGATGCGATTAAGGTTTGGAAGGCAATGCAAGCCGCAGTTTAATTGTTGGCTAGATTGTATGTCAGGCGGCGTGCTGTTTGGCTTTTAAGCGGCAATATGGTATATAGGGCACGCTTAATTTTTAGTTATAGTTTTAGAGTGCCTGTAATGTTTGCAGATTTACTTCTCCCAATGTTCGATGATGAATATTATCCCGATATTCTGGTTGCTGAAGTAAAGCAGCACATCGAACGTTTTGCCAAAAAGGTGATAAAATCTGGTTTATCTGAATATGAGATTTATCAGTTTGCCAATGCGACTGTGGCAGAAATCAATGAAATGAAGCCGCAGTTCGAAGACCTGGATTCCTCTTTAGATGATACCGCAGCAGATTATATTGCTGAAGCCATGATGATAGTGGTACAGGAACAGGGATACTTCGAAGTTGAAATGGAAGAGCTGGTCGCGACTCGTGAATGGTAGAAAAAGCCCTGTTAAACAGGGCTTTTTTTAATGATCTGAAAATACGTCTTTTAAATTTTTATAATGAATTTCTTCCAGTAATTTCTGCTCTTCCCGCATGCAGCTATGATGTAAATCCAGATAATACTGTTTTAAATCTTTGTGATAAGGCACTGGTTCCGGCTCTTTGCTTTGCGACTGCTGATAAGACCAGTAAGCCAGTTGACGGATTTTCTGCAAACGTACCAGAAGGGTGCTGCGAGTCGAAACTCTAAAACAAGGCTCGACTAAAACTGGTACAAGGCTACTGAAAGCAAGCAGGGCCAAGCAAGGCAAGGTAATAAATGCTGAGTGAAAATACTGATAATTTATAAATGACAGAATCGCAATCAGGGTTTGCATATACAGGCAGAGTTGTAAACGCTTGGCATAGCGGGCAGAACTGTATTTCGCCTGAAACTGGGCGCGCCAGATATAAGGATAAAGCATGCCAATCATGACAACGGTACCAGCACTGAGCGCCTGATATTTTGAAGTGACAAAGTCAGGATAAAACGGCAGCGAAAAGCACAGGCAGCAAAAACCTGTGATCATGATCAGAATACCGATACGTAAATACAGATATAGATCAGTGGTCTGGTTCAAATATTTATAACGGCCATAGCTGAGGCTGCAGAAGAATGCATCAGGATGGCGTAATTGCAATCTGGCTAGATCAAAAGAACGGGGTGCAGACATGGGGAGGGCACATTCTATTGGTGATAATCACGCATAAAAAAACCAGCTGAATGCTGGAGATTTTTCATTGCACCATTCTAATCAGAATTAAAATGGTGCCCGAGGCCAGACTCGAACTGGCACGCTTTGTGGGCGGGGGATTTTAAATCCCCTGTGTCTACCGATTTCACCACTCGGGCATGTGCGCAATAATAGAGGACGAAATAAAGCTTGGCAAGTAAATTTCAATACGTTTGCTTTATTTTCAAGCAATTCAGTAGCTTAAATTTAGAAATTAATTCTATTAATTCTATAGTGCTGGATGATAAGCGTGAGAAGTCATGTAATTTTCTATTTCAGGACGTGTTTAAAAAAAACTTTTTACAGGTGCTCATCCAGATAAGTATCGATATCGATGTATTTAATCTTCTTGCACTGCTCATGTTCCAGTTTAAACAAACGGGTATGCAAATCCGCATAGTGCTGAAGCTGATTTTTCAATTCTTCATTTGGGGAGGTCGGCTTGGAATGAAAAAATAATTTCAGACGCAGTTTCCAGGTTTGTTGATAAGCCCAGAAACAGATGCGACGTAACTGCTGCAGTTGATATTGTTCAGTGCTATTGATAGCAGGGCGGAACATATTTTCTTTATAGAACCGTACAAAACCGAAACTTATCCCGAAAAAGAATAGAATCCACATGGTCGTACTGCTTTGTAGAAAAACCAGATTCAGCGCTTCCAGTACAATGACTACAGTGAGTTTAATCGGTGTATGTCTTAAAAATTGATAGAGGGAATGAGAAGAGTGCCGGATCTGCTTGATCACCAGTGGAACCACCAGCATCAGAAATAGCAGAATAGTCAGAATCGCATAAGCTTGCGCCTGAAAGTCTTGGACAGTTGGTAGCTTAGAGGAGTAAACATCTTTGAGAACCAGGCTAATTGGTACAAACATCATGGCAGCCAGCACCCAGGGAATTAGTTCCTTGAGATCACTTAAAATACCCTTGGTTTTGATCTGACCATAAAACAGATAATTTCTTTTAAAGGCAGCCGGATAAAGCAGTTTAAGTTGCTGCAATAAAAGATCAATCTGTTTGGTTTGCATAATAAAAAGTAAATCAGAAACTTGCCGCCTACTATAGCCAATTTACGCAAGAATGATAGAGATGATCCGGATTTTGCAATTATTAGAGTTGAAGCTAAAGATTTTAATTTTTTAGTAAGGATTTATGCGAAAATAGTCCATTGCATATTTATTTTTTAGGGACAGTTTATGACTGATCAATCTCCTGCGACGCTAAGCGACATCGAAATTTTAGACATCCTTCAAACCATGAAGAATGATGAGCTAGATACAGAAGCAAAAGAAGTCATTCGTCAGAGTGGTAAAGCGGGTCGTCAGGAAGCGCATAAGCAGGCGTTGGTTGTATTGAATCAGTCATTTGAAGAAAAATTTGTTGAAGCGGTTTCTCTGGCTCTGAATCTGAATGAAGCACAAATCAAAAAAATCCGTTATAAGAAAGACCGTATCCGTATTTTAAAAGCCCGTGGTATTGATTACCTGGCGATTGATGGCGCGGAAACTGCCTTTGTACTGGCGCAGATTGCACAGGCGATTCTACGTGAAGATGCTGTCGTGACTCATGACCTGCATAATATTTTCCCATTCTGGAAAGAAGGCTGGCCAATGGTGCAATTTGATAATGCCTACAAAATCTTGCAGGAAGATATCCAGATCCATTATCAGGCAGTCCTTGAAGCGCTTTTATCAAAAATTTAAGCTGAATTGAATGTAAAGAAGCACCTTCGGGTGCTTTTTTAATGAGAATAAAATAGGGAAAGTAGCCAGTGCATAGGAAGGATAAACAGCCGCCACCAAGTGATGAGCGGATAATAAAAATATTCGCCTATTCTTAAAGTCGAATCAAATCCTTGCCGGCGCCGTTCATAAGGATAGGGAGTCAGCCAGATTGAAAGTAAAATAAGCACAATTGCTATGATCAGAAATACAGGCTGTTGATCTTGCATAAAGAAGAAATAGAATAAATATAAGGCCGAATAAAAACTCAGACAGGCGAGTAGCGCAGCAAGATTCATAAAAGTCTCATTATTATTGTTTTTGGAGTTTTAAAAAAATTGAAGAAGAACCAGGTTATTCTGATTCTTCTGTCGGTGGTTTTTTCACTTCCAGCATACGTGTAACCAGTAACTGGTCAATCTTGAAATGATCAACATCGACAACTTCAAACTTATAACCCGCATGTAGCACAATATCTGCAGGACGTGGAATCTTGCGCAGCTTGAACATCATAAAACCAGCCAGAGTTTCATAATTCTCTTCATCCGGCATTTCATCAATTTCCAGCGCATGTTTGATGTCTTCAATAGGCGTACTGCCATCAATCAGCCATGAATTGCTGTCACGTTTAATGATCTGCTGGTCTTCTTCCAGGGGAGTAACCCAGTCGCCCATCACGGTAATCATGATGTCGGAAAGGGTAATGACACCTACGACCAAGGCATATTCATTAATAACGACTGCAAACTTTTCCTTGGTCGAACGAAAACGGTCAAGTAATTCAGATAAGGTTAGCGTATCTGGAATGGTCAGAACCGTACGGATGGTATTTTCATTCAACTGAAGTAAAGACTGATTATTCAGAATACGAACCAGAATATCTTTGGAGTCGACATATCCAATTACATCGTCGATATTTTCATTACAGACCAGGAACTTGGAGTAAGGAAATTCAGCCAGTTTCTGGCGAATACTGGCTTCAGATTCTTTCAAGGTAAAGAACACCACATTTTCACGAGTCGTCATACTGGAAGGAACATTACGTTCTTCAAGCTCAAACACGTTCTCAATAAAGTGATGTTCCTGTTTCTGTAACACCCCTGCCTGAGCACCCGCATCCATTACCGCAGAAATATCAGCAAAGGTAATATTGTCATCTCGAATGGTATTAACTTTAAATAAACGGAATAACAGGTTCGCAATGGCATTGATGAACCAGGCCAATGGTTTACAGATTTTGATAAATACCTGAATCGGATTAATTACCGAGACAGAAATTTTTTCTGGAGCGATCATGGCCAGACGTTTTGGCATCAAGTCCGCAAACAGAATAAATAATGAAGTAACTGCAGTGAAGGATAAGCTGAACGCAATCGTTTCAGTCCAGGGACCTTGATAAAATCTGGAAAGTAAATTGATGATATAAGGACGGAAGGCGCCTTCACCTAAAATACCGCCTAAAATGGCAACGGCGTTTAAGCCGATTTGGGAAGCTGCAAAAAAGTCAGCAGAGTTTTCTTGTAAATCTAAAACTTTTTGAGCGCGAATATCTCCCGATTCAGCCAAAATTTTTAATTTGACCTTACGAGCACCTGCAAGCGCGATTTCTGTTAATGATAAAAAACCGGCCCCCGCGATGAGTAATAAGATAATCACGATGTTTTGAAAGAGGCTCACGAATCCACCTGTGGATTAATATGATCTAGCTAAAAATATTTTTAACACAAAAAAAGACTTGAGGTACAAATAAAGCAACTCAAGTCTCTAGAGTATAAGCTTAAAAATGAGCAATTTAGCTAATATTCAATTTAATAATGCGAAAATTGCGAATTATTCATTAAAAATTCACGATTTTCTTCTTCGATCATCTGACGCGCTACATATAGAATCAGCTGGCGTAACCAGCGATGGGCGGGATGATGATGCAATAAAGGACACCACGCCATCTTCAATTCAAACTCAGGAATATAGAATGGTGGGTCTTTAATGAGCAAGTTCTGGTTTTTGGCTTGCAGACGTGCAATACGGGTCGGTAATGTTGCTACAAGATCTACATTGGCAGCCAGAAGACCGGGCATCTGATAATGACGGGTAAATACCGAAATCTTACGTTTCTGACCAATACGCTCAAGGGCCTGGTCAATCCAGCCGAGACCTGCCTGTTTCTCAGGGTTTACCCCAAAGCCAACGCCCATACCAGTTTTTGATACCCAGATATGCTGTGCATCCAGATAACTTTTCAGATTCAGGTTGCCCGCAGCCGGATGCTTGTTATTTAACAGGCAAGAAAAGCTGTCACGCCAAACCAGTACCTGGTGGAAGCTTTGTGGAATTTCATTAAAACGGTTAATCGCCAGATCAACTTTACCTTGTTCCATGTCACGATAGGACACATCACTTGGCGTTAAGAAGTCGAGAACCACATTCGGTGCTTCTGAACGTAATGCTTTCACCAAGCGTGGTACCAGTGTGGCTTCAGCATAATCTGAAGTCATGATACGGAAGACACGATTTGAGGTATAAGGACGGAACTCGGTACGCGGTTCCAGAATCATGGAAAGATCCGCTAAGGCGTCGCGGATACGAGGTTGGAGTTCTAGTGCACGTTCTGTTGGAGTCATACCTTCAGAAGAGCGAATTAAGAGGGGATCATTAAATAAATTTCGTAAGCGACGTAAAATGTTACTCATCGCAGGTTGGGTTACCCCAAGTTGTTCTGCTGCACGCGTGACATTTTTTTCACGTAAAAGTACGTCAAGATAAATGAGGAGATTAAGATCGACCCGCTCCAGATTCATAAAAAAAATACCGAAAATAAAATTATGAAATTATATGGATTATGCCATAACTACTATAGCTTGTGTACGCAACTGATGAAAAAAAGCCCAGCTGATTGTACTGAAATACCTTTTTAGAGTCTCTTTCACTGTAGATTTTGCCAGCCTGAATCCTCCTCTATTTTTAAGAGCAGAAAGCAAATCTGGCTGCATCCAAAAACGAAAGAAAGGTATTTCTGCAAAACAGAGGAAATTAGCAAATAATGTGCCAGATTTGACTAAAAATATTTCCACAAATAAATGAAAAATAATTCCTTCGAAATAAGTGTTCCAAGTTTTAAGGCTTAGAAAATAGACAAAAATTGCTGAAATTAAGCGCTGCTAAAGTCCTGCAAGACTTAAGTCTAATGAATATTTTTTGCTCTTTTTGTTGATGTTTTAGACAAAATTCAATTTTAAAAATTCAAATATAAAATATAAAATACAATAACTTATAAAATATTGGTCAATATATAATTAGACTTTCATCTACATATTTTTTAAATAAATAATGATAATTCTTGCAGAATATTGGATTAATTTTTCGAAGCCCACTAATCTTTAGCTATCCCAACGGATCGTCGAAAATCTGAACAAGTCATTGAGGGTGTGATTTGAGCGGTTCGTTGCAGAAAAATCCTAATATTAATACAGGAATATATCATGACTACATACCAAACAGCGATTGATGCAATCCGCGAATTAAAAGCGAAATTCGGTAACACTTGGGCAGACATCAGTCCTGAAGATGCTGCGCGTATGCAAATGCAAAACCGTTTCAAAACTGGTTTAGACATTGCTAAATATACAGCGGCGATTATGCGTCGTGATATGGCTGCTTATGATGCCGACTCTAGCAAATACACTCAATCATTAGGCTGCTGGCACGGTTTCATCGCTCAGCAAAAAATGATTGCGAATAAAAAATACTTCGGTACAACTGAACGTCGCTATATCTACCTTTCTGGCTGGATGGTTGCCGCACTTCGTTCAGAATTCGGTCCTCTTCCTGACCAATCTATGCACGAGAAAACTTCTGTTCCTGCATTGATCGAAGAAATCTACACATTCTTACGTCAAGCTGATGCGAAAGAACTGAACGACCTGTTCCGCGCACTTAAAAAAGCTCAAGACGCTGGTGATACAGCTAAAGCTGCTGAAATCACTTCACAAATCGACAACTTCCAAACTCACGTTGTGCCAATCATTGCGGACATCGACGCTGGTTTCGGTAACGAAGAAGCAACTTACTTATTAGCTAAGAAAATGATCGAAGCGGGTGCTTGTGCACTTCAAATCGAAAACCAGGTTTCTGACGCGAAACAATGTGGTCACCAAGCTGGTAAAGTAACAGTTCCACACGAAGACTTCATCGCGAAAATCCACGCTCTTCGCTATGCATTCCTTGAAATGGGTCTTGACGACGGTATCATCGTTGCACGTACTGACTCTGAAGGCGCTGACTTGACTCAAAAAATCCCAGTGGTTAAAGAGCCAGGCGACATCGCTTCTCAATACATCAGCTACTTAGACACTCAAGAAATTGATATCTCTGAAGCACAAGAAGACGAAATCCTGATCAAGCGTGATGGTAAACTTCACCGTCCTAAACGTCTTGCTTCTGGTCTATACCAGTTCCGTGAAGGCACGCAAATCGACCGCGTTGTACTTGACTGCGTAACTAGCTTACAAAACGGTGCTGACCTACTTTGGATCGAAACTGCGACTCCAAACGTTGCTGAAATCGCTCACATGGTTAACCGTGTACGTGAAGTTGTGCCAAATGCGAAACTTGTTTACAACAACTCTCCATCATTCAACTGGACACTGAACTTCCGTCAACAAGCGTACGACCGTTGGGTTGCTGAAGGTAAAGACGTATCTGCATACGACCGCGCTAAATTGATGAGCGCTGAGTACGACGATTCTGAATTGGCTGCTGAAGCTGACGAAAAAGTACGTACATTCCAAGCAGACGCTTCTCGTGAAGCAGGCGTGTTCCACCACTTGATCACTCTGCCTACTTACCACACAGCTGCTCTTTCTACTCATGAGCTTGCTCAAGGTTACTTCGGTTCTGAAGGTATGTTGGCTTATGTTGCTGGCGTACAACGTAAAGAAATCCGCGGTGGTATCGCTTGTGTGAAACACCAAGCAATGGCTGGTTCTGACATCGGTGACGACCACAAAGAAATCTTCGCTGGTGACAACGCGCTTAAAGCGGGTGACGATGCGAAAAACACAATGAACCAATTCTCTGCTTAATCAGCTCTGAATCGATTCTAAAAAAACCCTGCGCAAGCAGGGTTTTTTTATGCCTAACATAAAATGAATAACCCTATAAATTGTTGAAACAGCTAGATGAAAGGCAAAAGCTTCATATTTTCTTCATGATTCAATTTTATACATATTTTTCTGTGATCAAGCCTTGCATTCCCTAGGCCACTGCCTGAATATCCTTAAGCTGACTCAATAATGCAACGCTTTCCATAATTCATTAAATTCAAAGTGATTCAGACTTATGCTGTCTAAGTTTTTCATTCATCGTCCTATTTTTGCAGGTGTACTGGCCATTGTGGTCATGGCCATTGGACTTTTTGCGGTGATGAATTTACCTGTCGAACGTTATCCGGATATTGCACCGCCACGTATTACTGTGGCAACAACTTATACTGGTGCATCTGCAGAAACGGTAGAAGAGAGCGTGACCCAGGTGCTGGAACAGCAAATTAAAGGTATCGACCGCTTGCTGTATTTCAGCTCCAGTAGTGATTCTTCAGGTCGAAGCCGGATCAGCATCAGTTTTGAAAATGGCACCGATCCAGATACAGCACAAGTACAGGTTCAAAATGCGATTAACGGGGTTCTCAATCGTTTGCCTGACGATGTCCAGCGACAGGGCGTGAATGTCTTCAAATCTCTTGGCGATACCCATATGGTCATCGGTCTGTATGATGAATCACGGCGTAGTAGCAATATTGAACTATCTGATTATTTGACCACGCATCTGGAACAGGATATTTCCCGAATTGATGGCATTGGGGAAGTGGATGTTTTTGGTTCACAGTTCGCGATGCGCATCTGGCTGAATCCAGCAAAATTAAAACAATATAACCTGATGCCAAGTGATGTGCGGGCAGCGATTGAATCACAGAATACTCAGGTGGCAGCCGGTGCAATTGGGGACTTGCCGACAGTCGATGATCAGTATCTGAATGCCAAAGTCACATCAGGCAGCCGTTTAAAAACAGTCGAAGAATTTGAAAATATTATTGTGAAGTCTGCCCGGGACGGGAGCTTTATCTATTTAAAAGATGTTGCACGGGTAGAATTGGGTGCGGAAAATTATCAGTCATATAGCACTACCAATGGCTATCCTTCTGCCGGTCTGGGCATTTCACTAGCCTCCGGTGCCAATGCAATTGCGACGTCGAGTCTGATCAAGGCTGAAATCGAGCGACTTTCCCAGCAGTTGCCGGAAGGCTATAAAATTGCTTATCCGCGTGACAATACCCCGTTTGTCAAAGAATCGATTAAAGAAGTCGTTAAAACTTTATTCGAGGCGGTCATTCTGGTCGTCATCGTGATGTTTATCTTCCTGCAAAACTGGCGTGCGACCTTAATTCCGACTGTAACTGTGCCTGTAGTTTTACTCGGAACCATGGCGGTACTTTATGTTTTGGGACTGAGTATTAATACGCTGACTTTGTTTGCCTTAGTACTGGCGATTGGCTTGCTAGTCGATGATGCTATTGTGGTGGTAGAGAACGTTGAACGTCTGATGCATGAGCAGCAACTTACAGCCAAAGCAGCAGCACTGGAATCCATGCAGGAAATCAGCGGAGCACTGATCGGGATTACCCTGGTTTTAACCGCGGTCTTTATTCCCATGGCGTTCTTTGGTGGCTCAACCGGGGTGATCTATCGTCAGTTCTCGATTACGCTCGTGGCAGCGATGTCTCTGTCGCTGATGGTCGCACTGATTCTGACACCTGCACTTTGTGCGCTGATTTTGAAACCGAATCCAAAACCTGCCAAGTGGGCGAGTTGGTTTAACCAGAAACTGGATGATTTGAAGCATCGTTATCTGAAAGTTTCTAATGTCACTCTACAACATAAGGCCATTAGCCTGGTGCTTTTTGCCGGGTTGATCTGTGTATTTGCTTTATTCTACCGCGCCTTACCTACCAGCTTCTTGCCGAGCGAAGATCAGGGTATTCTGAATCTGCAGATCCGGCTACAGGAAGGTGCTCCAATGAAAAACACCATTCAGGTCGGTGAACAGATTCGTCAGTATTTTCTGGAAGAAGAAAAGGACAATATCGACTTGGTCATGTTACGTTATGGCCGTAACTTCTCAGGTACCGGTCAGAACCTGGCGACCGGTTTTGTAGCCTTAAAGCATTGGGATGACCGTTCAGGAGAAGAAAATACTGCGCAGGCGATTCGTGAACGTGCCATGAAGCATTTCCGTAGTAACCGCGATGCCCAAGTCAATATCAGTATGCCGGCTTCAGTGAATGGTTTAGGTCAAACCGACGGCCTGGATTTCTGGATTCGTGATATTAACGGTAATGGCCGTGAGTATCTGGAAGAACAGTTCCAGAATATGCAGGCTGGCGCAGCTCAATATAGGAGCTTTGAAAATCTGGATAAGCGCTCTAATCCGGAAAAAGCCGAACTGAAAGTCAATATTGACCAGAAACAGGCCATGGCCAATGGTCTGAGTCAATCCGCAATTAACAGTACGCTTTCAGCGGCTTGGGGCGGTAATTATATTAATGACTTTATTGATCGTGGCCGGATTAAACGGGTGATTATGCAGGGTGATGCAGAATTCCGTTCCAAACCTGAAGATCTGACACAATGGCATGTACGTAATGACCTGAACGAGATGGTGCCTTTTAGTAATTTCGCTCAGGTGGACTGGAGTGGTGGTCCCGAGGTAGTCAACCGTTTTATGGGCTATACCTCGCTACAAATGCAAGCGGATATGGTCAAAGGTTCCAGTTCTGGTGAAGCGATGCAAGATGTTGAAAATCTGGTGGCAGAACAGGATGGCATTGACGTGGTCTGGAGCGGTTTATCCTTTGAGGAAAAACAATCCAGTAATCAGGCAATCTGGCTTTATCTGGTATCGATCGGTTTTATTTTCCTGTGTTTGGCTGCTTTATATGAAAGCTGGACGATTCCGACTGCGGTCATGTCCGCGATTCCTTTAGGGATTGGTGGGAATATCATTTTTAGTTTTCTGGCAGATTTTCCGAATGATATTTACTTCCAGATTGCTTTGCTGACCACGATTGGTCTGTCCTGTAAGAATGCAATTTTAATTGTAGAGTTTGCGGCATTGGCTCAGGAAAAAGGTAAATCGGTAGTTGAAGCTGCACTTGAGGGTGCGTCATTACGCTTGCGTCCAATCTTAATGACCTCTCTGGCCTTTGGTGCTGGTATTTTGCCACTGGTCTTTGCTTTTGGTGCAGGTGCAGCCAGTCGTCGTGAGATTGGAATCAGTGTTTTTGGTGGAGTGATCTTCGGAACGATACTGGTACTGATTTTTATTCCATTTATGTACGTTTTAATTCGCCAAATGACGACGAAGAAATCACGTACCTAATATCAATACAAAATATTGAGCTCAAAAATCCTCGTTATGACGGGGATTTTTTGTCGAAATTAAAGAGCTAAAGATTGGCTTATATTTAAGCATGGTGTAAAAATTGCTATAGAAATCATCTATTCATGGCGTGTGCACTCTAAAGATGCATTTGATGGAGATTTCTAATTTATGTTGTCGCGCTTTTTTATTTATCGTCCCAAGTTTGCAGCGGTCATTGCAATTTTAATGATGGCCCTTGGGGTATTTGCACTTCAAAAAATTCCCATTGAACATATGCCAAATATGGATACGCCAGCTTTAGGCGTTTCCGCAGGTTATCGTGGTGCATCGGCTGAAACAGTTGAGCAATCGTTGACCCAGATTCTGGAACAGGCGATAAAAGGCATTGAAGGTCTGGAAACCTTTCACTCCAGCAGTTCGGTGGGACGGGCTCAACTTACGCTGCAATTTGAGCAAGGGGTCGATCTTGATCAAGCCCAGTTACAGGTTCAAAACGCCGTCAATGGCGTATTGAGCCGCTTACCTGAAGAGACGCAGCAGGGCGGAGTCAATGTTTATAAATCAGGGTATGACCAGTTTGCACTGTTAAGTTTATATGATGAGAGTGGGCAGAGTAGCGTCACCGAACTTTCAGATTATTTGATGGTGCATGTGGAACCGCGTTTGTCACGTATCGAAGGTGTGGGGGAAATTGACCTGTACGGTGCAGGTTATGCCATGCGGATCTGGCTAAATCCGCATAAGTTGCAGCAGTTTAACCTGATGCCAAGCGATATTCGCAATGCCATTGAAACCCAGAACGCACCCCTAGCTTCAGGCGCAATTGGGGGTTTGCCGACGATGCAGGATCAATATCTCAATGCCAAGGTCAGTGCGGGTTCACGTTTAAGCAGCGTGAAAGAATTTGAGAATATTATTGTTAAAACCACGGATTCCGGTTCATTGCTGTACTTAAAAGATGTGGCACGGGTAGAACTAGGTGCAGAGAGTTATAACCACATTAACTATACCAACGGACAGCTCTCTTCAGCTTTATCGATTACTTTGGCGCCACGGAGTAATGCCATTGCAGTTTCCAAACAGATTCAAGACGTATTAAAAAACGCTCAGGCCAATTTGCCACCGCACTATCAGTTGCAAATGACCATGGACAAAACTCCATTTATCACCAGCTCAATTGAACAGGTAGCTAAAACTCTAGTTGAAGCCATTATTCTGGTCATTGTGGTGATGTTTATCTTCCTGCAAAACTGGCGTGCCACGATTATTCCGGCCGTTACGATTCCGATTGTGGTTTTGGCAACCTTTGCTGTGCTGTATGTCTTGGGTATGACTCTGAATAACTTTACCTTGTTTGCCCTGATCTTGGCCATCGGTCTGCTAGTCGATGATGCCATTGTAGTGGTGGAAAACATTGAACGCCTGATGCAGGACGAACATCTGGATGCCAAAGCGGCTGCCTTAAAATCCATGCAGGAAATGAGCGGGGCACTGGTCGGTATTACGCTGGTACTTACTGCAGTATTTATCCCGATGGCTTTCTTTGGCAGTATCACTGGAGTGATTTATCGTCAATTTTCTATCACTTTGGTGGTAGCGATGTTGCTGTCTTTATTCGTGGCCTTGGTGATTACCCCAACATTTGCGGCACAACTCCTCAAACGCAAACCTTATCAGGCTCGCTGGGCACAGCGCTTTAACCATGGCATGGATCAGCTCAATGCCAGTTACCAAAAAGTTTCAGCTCGAAGCATGCAATTGAAATTCACGATGTTGGCACTGTTTGGTGTGTACATAATGGGCTTCGGCTGGGTATATAAGTATTTGCCGGAAGGATTGATGCCCACTGAAGACATGGGTTTTGCTATGGGGCAGATTGTCATGCCTGGCAATGCACCGCGTACAGAAGTCGAACAAGTCGGGCGTGAAGTACAAGATTATTTGATGAAACATGAATCGGAACGCATTCAGAGTGTAGGTGTCTGGTATAGTGGCAACAATGTCGGTGTAGGTCCGTATCGTGGGCAGCTTTTTGTGGTATTAAAAGACTGGGCTGAGCGCAAAAATCCTGAAGATTCGGTCTTTGCTATTGTCGATCGAGCACAGAAACACTTTGCCAATCATGCCAATGCCCAAATTTTCTTTATGGCACCTTCCATGTCAAGTAATGGTCGTGTAGTCGATTTCTGGTTGCAAGACCTGGATTATAAAGGGGCTGAATTTTTACAGGAGGCATTTGGCCAGATTGAAGCGCGTGCCCAAGGCAAATCATCGATTGAATTTTTACAGCTGGATCAACCTAAAGAAAGTGCTGAGCTGAATATCAAACTTGATGCAGAACGTGTGTTAAAGCATTCCATTCCTCAGCAAAATGTAAACAGTACTTTGGCTGCAGCATGGGGTGGAACTTACATCAATGACTTTATTGATCGCGGGCAGATTAAACGTGTGATTATGCAGGGTGAGGCAGAATACCGTTCCAAACCTGAAGATCTGGCCTTCTGGCATGTACGCAATCAAAAAGGTGAAATGCTGTCATTTAACCAGTTCAGTAGTCTGAATTGGCAGGGCGGGCCGAACAGTATTAACCGTTATATGGGCTATAACGCTGTTCCAGTCTATGCAGGGATTCCAAAGGACAAGTTTTCCAGTCAGACCATGCAGGATGTTGAAGCATTGGTAGATGCCCAGGAAGGTGTGAATCTGGCCTGGAGCGGAGCCGCATTGGAAGAAAAGCGCAGCAGCGGTCAGGCGATTTTTCTTTATGTGATTTCGATTGCCTTTATTTTCCTGTGCTTAACCGCTTTATATGAAAGTTGGACCATTCCTGCGGCCGTGATCAGTGCCATCCCATTGGGCGTAGGCGGCAGTATCTTATTTTGCTGGGTCTTTGGTTTCGCCAATGATATCTTTTTTCATATTGCCTTGCTGACGACGATTGGTCTGTCCTGTAAAAATGCCATTTTGATTGTGGAGTTTGCTGCACAGGCAGAGAAAGCAGGAAAAACAGCTATAGCTGCAGCTTTAGAGGGAGCAAGTTTACGCTTGCGGCCTATTCTCATGACTTCTATTGCTTTTGCTGCGGGAGTAATCCCTTTGATTTTCGCTTCTGGGGTCAGTGCGATCAGCCGTCAGGAAATTGGTGCCAGCGTTTTGGGCGGGGTCATTTTTGCGACTATTCTGGTGTTATTCTTTATCCCATTTATGTATGTGTTAATCCGAAACCTGTTTCGTGTCAAAGCAACAAATAAAGTTATACAAATCAATCAGGAAAATGAGGAATACTCACTCTAGGGCGGGTATGTTTCATACCTGCATGGAATGATGGTAGGGAAATGCAGCACCAAGAAAAAATACAGCAACTACATGAGACTCTGCTGACAGGGGAAAATAATATTCATCAGCTTTTACAAAAGCTGAATATTGCCGATCAGGCCAGAATTTTGTCTGAACTTGGACCAGCGGAACGCTGTCACCATTTCAGGCAGCTGGAACGTCAGGCAGAAGTACTGGAGTACTTGCCACTGGCCATGCAAATCCAGCTGGCCTATCAATTTCCTCTGGAGCAACTGGCCAGTCTGATGGATGCCATGCATTCCGATGACTTCATTGATTTATACAAGCAGATGCCCTGTGAAGTGCAGCAGCAGTTACTTGGCAAATTATCCACCCAGTCGCTACAAACCCTGCGAGAGCTGCATGCTTATCCGGAAGAAACTGCCGGTGCATTAATGAGTTCAGACTTCGTCACGCTTGCTCCCGAGTTGAGCATGACTGAAGCGATTGAAACGCTACGTGATATTGCGGGGAATCATGACACCTTATATCTGATCTATATTGTCGATGAAAAACAGCATCTGCTCGGCGTAATTTCCTTGCGACAAATTATTCAGGCACGGCCGGATGCCACTATTAATGAGGTCATGACCACAGATGTAGTCTATGCCACGGTAGATGAGGATCAGGAGCAGGTCGCCCGTACCTTGGCCTATTATGATTTTATCGCCTTGCCTGTGGTCGACGCGACCCAGAAGCTGGTCGGGATTATTACTTATGATGATGCCATGGATATTGCAGAGGCAGAAAGCACCGAGGATATTTTAAAATCCGGTGCAGTGACGCCTTTGAATGAGCTGAGCCTGAAAACTGCACCGATTCTCAGACTGTATCAGAAACGGGTATTCTGGCTGGTTATTCTGGTGTTTGGCAGTCTGCTCTCCGGAATCGGGATTGCCCATTTTGAAGATATTATTTCCACCCATATTGTGCTGGTATTTTTCTTGCCATTGTTGGTGGGAAGTGGGGGGAATGCTGGCTCACAATCTGCCACCCTAATGGTGCGTGCCTTGGCAACAGGCGATGTGCAGTTTAAGGACTGGTTTAGCTTGCTTGGTCGTGAATCTCTAGTTGCCTTATGTCTGGGTGGAACGATGGCCATTGCAGTATCAATTCTGGGTTATATTCGAGGCGACTGGATGGTCGCTGTTGTACTCGCTTTAAGTATGTTAGGTATTGTACTGATGGGATGTCTAATCGGCATGAGTTTACCCTTTATTCTCAATAAATTGAAAATGGACCCAGCCAGTGCATCAGCACCTCTGGTGACTTCAATTTGTGATGCCACCGGGGTGATTATTTACTTGTTTATTGCCTCTCAATTATTGTTTTAAATACTTAGCAATTACAGCTTAAATAGAAAAAATACTTTATGCTCAATTACATCAGTCTCATTTCTGGAAGAACCTATGCCTGATCCCGGACAGAAAAATAAACTGAGCCAACAGGATGTCATTCGGCTGGAGCGGGATCTGGCCAAGTTCGCCAATATGATGGATTCGGTGGTACGGATTCCATTTACCAAGCAGGGCGTCGGGGCAGATGCTGCTTTGAGTACCATTCCGGTAGCAGGAGATATCGCAGGTTTTGTATTGACCAGTTATGCGATTTATAAAGCCCGTCAGATCGGGGTATCGAATGAAAAATTAAAGCCAGTCCTGAAAATGGCCGTCATGGATGCTGTGGTCGGCTTTATTCCTGTAGCGGGAACAATATTTGATATTTTCATTCGTCCTAGCCGTAAGGCACTGGATATTGTGCATCAGCATATCCGGGACGAATACCAGATCCGTACCGATCATCATGTGGTGCATCCATTTCTGCATGAAAGTCTGGAACGCAGACAACAGCAATCCGCTTTCTGGCGTAATCCTGTGGTGGCCTGGATCTGGATTCATCTGCCAGATCTTTTAGGAACTTTCTTCTTGATTCTGTTAATTATGGCTATTGGCTGGGGCACAATGCAGCTTTTTCAATGGTTTAAAGCCTGAAGGTTTATCAATATAAACTTAATAAAAAAGCCTGCATTCGCAGGCTTTTTTCTATCAAGCAATTAATATATTGCTTAAGGGCAATCGAGTTGTTGCAAAGCAGCAACACGTTGTTCAATCGTTGGGTGAGTCTGGAACAGAGCCGCCAGACTAAAACCTTGTTCCTGACCAGCTGCAATCGCAAAGGCTTTCATTTCTTTCGGCATAGCATCCGGCATTTCTGATTCAGCCTGTAAACGTAATAACGCTGAAATCATCGCCTGTTTGCCTGCCAAACGTGCACCTGCCTCATCAGCACGATACTCACGGTAGCGTGAGAACCACAATACGATTGCAGAAGCCATAATACCAAATACGATATCCAGCACAATGGTAATCACAAAATAGCCAATACCTGGTGCTTCACCTTCTTCACGGCCGAAGATTGTACGGTCTACGAAATCACCAACTACACGGGCAAAGAACATGACAAATGCGTTGACCACACCTTGAATCAAAGCCAGTGTCACCATATCGCCATTGGCAACGTGACCGATCTCATGCGCCAGTACCGCGCGAAGTTCATCTTTATTCATGCGTTCAAGCAGACCTGTAGAAACAGACACGAGCGCATCGTTCTTGTTCCAGCCTGTTGCAAAAGCATTTGACTGATAAGATGGGAAAATACCCACTTCCGGCATCTTAATGCCAGCGCGCTGAGAAAGTTGCGCAACTTCTTGTAATAACCATGCTTCTGCCTGGTTACGAGGGGCATTTGGGTCAATCAGTTCAGTACCGGTTGTTTTTTTCGCCATCCATTTAGACATGAAAAGGGAAATCAGTGATCCCACCATACCGAACACAAAACAGATCACCAACAGGTTGCCTAGATTCAAGCCACCCGCGCCATGGTAACTACCGACACCGAAGAGTGACAGGATAATGCCAGCTACAACCAGTACCGCGAGGTTGGTTAGCAAGAACAAACCAATCCGCATCATTGAGAAATCCTCTTATTATAAAAAAATAATCTGATTAGAAAATGAAAATCATTGAAATCAATATGGGGTGAAATGACTAAAAATTCAAGAAAAAAATGGCCCTAAATCACAAAACACAGCTTTATTTTTTGCTACATTTTCGCTAAGGCCATTCAGAATCAAATGATTTTGATTTTTTTATTCACTTAAATAAATTTTAGCTGCTGCTGTTGCATTCGCCGTTGCATAAGAACCCATCGGTGCATCGGTATAACTGCCATCAGCATTCATAATAATCTGACGCTGATACTTGGCTGCCTGAATGTGCGAAGTGCTGCTGCTATCATTGGAGTAGTTCGCTGAACTGGCAATGATGCGGCCTTCACTGGATGGTGTGTTAGACGTGGTTGTACTTGCACTCAGGCCATGAGTATACAGGTTTTGAAAACGGCTGGTCACACGGCGCACATAATCCTGGGTTTCCCGGAAAGGCGGGATTCCACCGTATTTACTGACATTGCCTTCACCGGCATTATAGCCCGCCAGTGCCAAGCTGGTATTGCCATTAAAACGCTTTAATAACCAGGCCAGATATTTAGCACCCGCCATAATATTCTGATGCGGATCATAAGCATTACTGACATTAAAGCGACGTGCTGTGGCTGGCATCAGCTGCATCAAACCTTGTGCACCCACAGGGGAGCGGGCATGGGTATTAAAACCGGATTCAGTATGCATGACTGCTTTAATTAAACCTTCAGACACACCATAAGTCTGTGCGGCCTGACGAATGATCGAATCAAAAGCATTCTTATTCTTGCTATAGCTAGGCAAAACCGACGACTCGCTGCTGCCCCAGTTACTATAGCTATGAATATTGCTATCCGGATAATAAGTCTTCTTTTCGACCTGAAGATGATTATAACGGCTCTTCTTATTGGTCAATAAGGTACTGCCGTTTTTATCACGCAACTGATAGATGGTTTCACCGGCATACACCAAATGACTACAGCTCAGCATAACCAAGCTACCCATCAGTTGACACCCCAAGAAATACGTCTTTATTTTCATTGTTTATATTTGATAAATAATAAGCTAGAAAAATTCATGGATGAGTTTAACAAAAAATTACGTAATGCACAGCCTTATACGCTGCATTTATAAACGAGTATGTAAACAGGAACGCCTGTCAATATTTTGAACACTAAAATATTTTTTTTATTTAATTTAAAACCTTAGGGTTGACAGGTTTAAGTTATTGATTTTAATAATAAAATAAATTGATCAAAAAATGATCAATTTAAAGAAAAGCCTTAAATTTTGAGGTGAACAAGTTGTCAAGTCCATTTCAATCCACAAAGTTATCCACAGCTTTTGTGGACAACTGTGGAAAAGTCCAAAAGATAAGCATCTCGCCTAAAAATTGAACTAAATCGTTCAATATATCAATCAAAATAAAACATGAAAATGAAACTAATATGGCATTTGTATGAAAATAAATTCTTTTGATGCGATACGGAACCGAATCAGCTAAAATTGCGCGGTATTTTTATTTATGGGTTATTCTCGTCTATGTACTCGCCAGTTGAATCCGAGCAAGGATTTAATTTCAAACCTGAACTGCCAACAAGCTCTGCCTACTACCGTTTGTTGAAGAAGCTTCGCCGCCAGGTCGGACATGCCATTCGCGACTTCAAGATGATTGAAGACGGCGACAAGGTCATGGTGTGTATTTCTGGTGGTAAAGACAGTTATACCTTGCTTGATATCCTGCTTCAGTTTAAACGCATTGCACCGATCAATTTTGATGTAGTGGCAGTTAACCTGGACCAGAAACAGCCCGGTTTCCCGGAAGATGTATTACCGCGTTATTTAGAAGAAAATAACATTCCGTATTACATCTTGGAAAAAGATACCTACAGCATTACTAAAAAACTGACACCGGAAGGCAAGACTTACTGTGCAGTATGCTCACGTCTGCGCCGTGGTTCTTTGTACGGTTTTGCTCAGGAAATTGGGGCGACTAAAGTGGCGCTGGGGCATCACCGTGATGATATTCTGGCAACATTCTTCCTGAACCTGTTCCATGGGGGCAGCCTGAAAGCCATGCCACCAAAATTGCTGTCTTCTGACAAAAAGAATATCTTAATTCGTCCATTGGCCTATGTGGAAGAAAAAGACATCATCAAATATGCACAGATGCGTCAATTTCCAATTATTCCATGTAATTTATGTGGCTCTCAGGAAAATCTTCAACGTGCCATTATCAATGACATGTTACGTGAATGGGACAATGCGCATCCAAAACGTTTGCACAGCATCTTTGGTGCCTTACAAAATGTTTCACCATCTCAGTTAGTTGACCGTGAATTATTCGACTTTGAAATTCTGGACAGTCAGCGCGAATTCGATTTCAAAGGCAGCAGCTGTTCAACTGAAGAGGCGGTAGAAGGTGAGAACCGCCGCATCAATATGGTCAATCTGGGCTTTGCAGCAGACTAATCGACCTATATAAAGTTAAGCCGATACAGGTATGGGCTACGGCCGATGCCTGAATCAAAAATAATGTAAGATAAGAACTACAAAAATTGAACGGTGCGTACAAAATTCGTTAGCCTTTGCCATAATGATCATGTTATAACAAGTCACAAGCATAATAGCTTCAACCTGATGTCGTCTGGATAGTCGACACAAATGAATAAATAAATTGAGGAAAGATCATGCCTGCTTTTTTAACTGATGATTGGTTTTCGACTGTAGACACGCTCACTGCACAAGCTGGTGATTTGGATTTGCCACCTGCTTTGGCAAATCTAGCAATTAATTTGGTCGTTGCAGACACTACAGGTAATACAGAATTATCTTTGGAAGGTGGCGCGATTAAAAAAGGTTTGTCTCCAAATGCAAAAACAACATTGAACATGGATGGCGAAACCTTACGTAAAGTTTTCCTTGAGTTTGATATGGCGGCTGCAATGCAAGCTTTCATGACAGGTAAGATCAAGGTGCAAGGTGATATGTCTCAATTGATGGCATTGCAAACAGCGAAGCCAAGCCAAGCTCAAAAAGACCTATTCAAGAAAGTTCTTGAAAATACCACAGCTTAATAGTCTTGATCTAAAAAGCTGAAGTAACAAAAAAGCTTACCCTGAGGTAAGCTTTTTTTATGGCTGAATAGCTAGATTTAAATTGATCAGACTTAAATATTCACTAGCTGTGGGGTGGTCTTGATGTGTTCCAGATAGGCGCGGATACGGGTCACGTATTGAAGGGCCTGACGGTAACGACCATTACTGGCTTTATTCTGTTCCAGATAAGCATACAGGTTTACCCAATTATTCGGATTCTTGCCTTGAGCCTGAATACGTTTTTGCAGCTGATTCACAGCACCGGGGCCCATGTTATAGGCAACCAAAGCAAACCAATTACGATCCGGATAAGGAATATGTTCATAACGGCTCAGCATCTGATCATAGTATTTGGCACCCCCATCAATACTTTCGCCTGGATCTGTCCGGTTACTAACCCCCATCGCTTTTGCGGTAGAGCTTGTGAGCATCATCAGACCGCGGACACCGGTGGGAGATACGGAGTTTGGCTTTAGATAGGATTCTTGGTAACCGATCGCGGCGAGCAGGTGCCAGTCCAGATCGTACTGCTGAGCAGATTTCTGAAAGCTCGCCTTGTATGTGGGGAGGCGCTGGTTCAGGTCCTGTTGAATTTCATCCCAAGAATGCTCTTCTACTACATTCTGATTGTAGAAGGAAGCAAGTTGCTTGATCGCACCGCTTTGTTTGCCTTGACAGACAAAAGCACTAGCGGTTTGACTCAAGGGATCACTAGCTGATTTAAATACCAGATTCAGATTGGCATTCAGTCCATTACTGGCCAGTGAAGACTCATCACCACAAGTGGCAGAAAAAGCCGTTAAACGCTGTTGTTCAATCGTACCCAGATCAGTGGTGGTCATGGCCAGATTGGCTTTGCCCTGGGCTACCCATTTCAGGGCCGTGGCATTATCCGGAACAGTTTTAAAATCCAGCTTAACATTCAGGCTGTTGGCATAGTTGCGAACCAGGTCGTAACCAAAACCATGCTGATGTTGTCCATTCTGAAACACAGTCGTTGGACTTTGAACTGCGACGACGGTGAGTTTGTTGCTATTGACCACATGATCATATTGAAGTGTGGTTTTAGTGGCATTGATACTATGAAAGGGGATAAGTGCCGTACTCAGTACCAGTGCTTTTACAGGGAGAGAAGAGATAAAAGAGCTAAGGCAAAGCCTCGACCCAGTGGTTGAACTACTGTGCATGTTGTCTCCGCTACAAGTAATTTATGCTTTAAAAATCACAGCCAATACTAGCCAGAAACTTTTAAAAGTTTGATAAATTCAATAAGGGTTGGGCAGTCATGACGTCATTCAAAAATGACTAAATTGATCGGGAAATATGTAGAAAAACTACATAGATTAAAAAATAAGCGATTCCAAAAGTAGGGTGCATATTAAAGATCAAAAAATTAATTGTCAAATTTTGTATATAATTTATTTTTTAAATGTAATTTAAGTTGTTAAATTTATTGAAGAAAAAAATTGCACATTCTGGCTTGTCCTAAAACTCCAAATAAAATAAGCTCTTAATGTCTAAAAACTGGTTCAAAATTGGCAATTAAAACACATGAAATCTAACCTGATTACCCGTGGTGGACACGACAAATTGGTGGCAGAACTTAAAAATCTCTGGCATGAAGAACGTCCTGAAATTACCAAAAAAGTGAACTGGGCAGCCAGTCTCGGCGACCGTTCGGAAAACGCAGATTACCAGTATAACAAACAGCTTTTACGTAAAATTGATCGTCGGGTTCGTTATCTGGGCAAGCGGCTGGAAGAGCTGAGAATTGTTGATTTTTCTCCTGAACAGGAAGGTAAAGTTTATTTTGGTGCCTGGGTTGAAATTGAAAATGAACAGGGTGAGCAGAAGAACCTTCGGATCGTAGGCGTCGATGGAATTTATGATCATCATCCGCAGCATATTTCGATTGATTCCCCAATGGCGCGTGCCCTGTTAGGCAAGTCAGTGGATGATGAAGCTGAGGTGATAACGCCATCCGGCAAGAAACTCTGGTTTATCAATTCAATTCGCTATGAAAAGCCAGGAAATTCAGAAGATTAATGAAATTGATTTTATTTTGTGCAGTTGATGCAGAGAAATTGGAAAAATATTTGCCAAGCGCAATTTTTATTTATATGATGGCGGCCATGGAAGCGTGGCAGAGCGGTTTAATGCACCGGTCTTGAAAACCGACGAGGGCTTATACCCCTCCGTGAGTTCGAATCTCACCGCTTCCGCCAGATACGAAAACCCCGATCATTGATCGGGGTTTTTATTTTTAAATTATTAAAATGATTTTAAATTTTCATTGTTCAAAATGATGTGAATATTAAGGCTAAACTTCATTCTGAAAATAAAAATATCAGTATCGAAAGCCTGTGTATAAAATTTTATCTACTCTAAAATTTTCGTCTGATTTTTGACTGAATGAACTGATTTTTACAGAAGTTTTGCGAAAATTTATTGCCAACAAACAGAAATATTTATATGATTGCGGCCATGGAAGCGTGGCAGAGCGGTTTAATGCACCGGTCTTGAAAACCGACGAGGGTGTGAGTCCTCCGTGAGTTCGAATCTCACCGCTTCCGCCAAATATCAACGACTTAGCCCTGACATTCTCAGGGTTTTGTTGTTTCTAGGGTTATGCAACGTAAGCCTGTAGTAAGCAAAAAATAAAATTAAAAATAAATATCTTTTATTAAATCAGTGTATTGAAGTTATTCTCTATGGTACTTTACTGCGTATAGTTTTTAGACTAAAGAAAATGATATGAAAAAAATAATTGTGAGTATTTTAGCTTTCTCCATTTCCACTTTATCAATGGCTTATAAACCACCAGTAGGTGAGAGTAAGAGTGTTTCGGTGGAAGTACAAGCAACTAAGGAAGAAATTTTTAAAGCGTCTAAACGTGCTTTAGCTTTAGAGGGATATCAGATTACAAGTTCTGATTTGGATGCAGGCGTGATAACCACAGCTTCAAAGGATTATAGAATTGATCCAAGTTATGCCGATTGTGGCAAGGTAATGGGTATTGATTACCTTAAAGATAGGCGAACAAAAACCACAGTAGCGCAGAATATTATTATTGATGAAAACTCTTTAAGTATTAAAAGTAATATTCAAGGTGAATATAAAGTTGGAAGTACAACTTTTGATGTAACACTAACTTGCTTATCGAAAGGTTTAATTGAAGCAGATTTGGTAGAGAAGATTAAAAATAATCTAAAGTAGGGTAAAGATGAAAAGAGATTGGGAAATTATTAGACAGGTTCTTATTGCTGTTGAAGATGATAGTTTTAATAAATACTTAGAAAACTCGGAACAGATAAGTAATGTGGTTCAACATACACTTTTACTTATAGAAGCAGGCTTTTTGACTGGTTCATACGAATATATATTTGTTGATGATAGAGATAAGACTTTTAATATTGATGGGCTAACATGGAAAGGTCATGAACTCCTAGACACAATTAGAAGTCAACCAGTGTGGGATAAGATTAAGAGTACTGCTTTAGATAAAGGTTTAGAGCTAACTTTTGATACAGTTAAATTATTAGGTGCAAAGGCTTTAGCATTAATCGTAGGAAATTTGGGGTAATTTATGACGTTAGTTGTAGCAGGTTATGAAGGTGACGAGATCTTTTTTATAGGTGACTCTGCAATTACTTCAGATAATGTGCCATTACTTTCTGGTTTTAAAAAAATATATGCTGTTCCTATTGTAGTACATGCACCATATTTTTTAAGAACATTTAAAAATTATGTGCCTTTTAGAGGTTATCAAGGTGAATGTGTAATAGCCTTAGCTGGAAGTACATTGATAGCACAGCATGTGATAAATAGTGTTGTTGGGCATTTAGATAAGATAAGGGTAAAACATGATTACGATGAAAATGGTATTAAATATTCATTAATCAGGCATTGTAATACACGAGATAACCAATTATATGGACCTGCATATACAGAATATGACGATGATGTATATTTAGATAGGGATATTTTTAATTCTATAACTATTGATAATATTAAGCAGATTATTGAATATTCAATAAAAGAAGCTCTTAGTTCAGCATCTAAACATGTTTTAGGTCCTGATAGTTGGAAAAGAGTGATTAATAATGAGTATCTATTTGCTTTATCTTGCCCGCATACAAGAGAAAATTTTCTTTATCAGGTTAAATTAACAGAAGAACAAACGGATACGGGTATCAAGGCAGTACCTATAATTACTCAGATTCCTAAGGGGAGCATTGGAGTAATTGGTATGAAATCTTATATAAATGAGTTAAATACGGAGTATCAAAAACTTCTTGCTATGCCATCTAAAATTTCATTAGGGATGTTAAATTGTATAGAAGCTATTATTGAAAAGTGTAATTCAGAGGGTGATAGAGGTGTGGCAAAACCAATTATTTATAAAAGATTTAATGGTAAGTTGGTTAAGGGCTTAACCGTTAGTGAAAATGGTAGTTGGTGGAAACTTGATGTTGATGAAACACCTATAAGGGTTTTAGATAAAGAGAAAGAGCAATCTTTACACGATTTCCCTAAGTTTAAATTTGGAGAAATAGATTTTAATTTCTAGTATCATCAACTAATTGTTGTTGATGTGGTACAGCAATAGCTTCCCACTCATCATAAGACAAAATAGGTGGAAAAGCGGCTACTAATTTAATAGTAGTCGCTTTGTTCTTTCTGTGGGTTTCGACTTTAGCTAAACGCTTTTGAAAGTCTTTTAATACCTTAGCCATTATCGGTATGACCACAGTTAGGGTATTGCGCCCACGGTTGCCCCTGTAGCATGGTTTTAACCGTTACTGGTACTGTAGGGGGTATATAGTCGCTAAATGGGTGTAATGGGCTATTTAGCTTTTCTTCAAGCTTTGCAAATAAGGGTTTAATAAATATTTCTTCGAGTTCATCGCTAGAAGCATATAAGCCCATGATGTGTATTAGATTATGCATTGCAACCAAACGTTCACTTGGTGAACCATGTGCAATATCCTGTGTAAATTTAAAACGTAAAAATTCATATTCTTCTCGTGTAGGCAGGTTCATTAGTGTTTCTCCAAAGCATTAATACGTTGTTCTAATTCATCAATCTGACGAATACCATTTAAAGCATTAATAGCTTCAATGATTTGTTTACCCACATCAGGTGCAACATTGCCGTCAGCAATTGCCTGTAAAACTGACTGAGCTTGTTCTGTAACACTTGCCGTGGCATCTAATTCAAACTGGACTGTTTCAGTTTGAGCTTTAAGCGTTGGTGCAATACGGGAAAGGACTAAGCTAGCCGCTTGCATATCGCCTGAAAGGGCAGATTGAATCACTACCTTGGCAATATCATCAGCATCAGCTAGTAGGGATTGATTTACTTTCATTCGTTTATCAATAATCCCTTTTGGGCGACCTTGTGGGTTAGGGGAGTTCATCCCCTTACGCCAATTTGGATTTCCTGCTGTTTTAGTCTTTGAATTTGTGGTCATTACAATTCCTTGATCTAAACTATTAATTATCAATTTCAAAGATCGACACGTTGGTCATTTAAAATGAATGCTTGTTCTGCTTCGTTTTTCGCTTTGCGAAGTTTTTGAATAACGTGTGATGGTTTACCCACTGCTTTTTCTACTTCTTTAAATACCAAGCCACCACGTTCACCCAGTAACGTTGCTGCATTCTTCATGACTTTTAATCGTTTAGCTAAAGCAGGATTTTGAATTTCATGGAGCTGACGTGTGTAATGTTGAACTTCAATATCAGTTAAGCCTGAAAGGTATGATGGAGCACCTAAAAGGGCTTGAAGTGTTTGCAAGTCTTTTTTCTGCTGTGCTTCTTCAATGAATTTGCGACGCTTGCTGTTATTCATATTTTTAACATGTGAACGTATTTCATTAGCCACAGGGTCATTAGCACCTGCTGTCAAAGGTGTGGTTAGTTCCTTTTCAATATGAGCAATGCTTTTACTTAGATTTGCATTTGCAGAATCAATAGATTTAGTAATTTTAAGAAGCTTCTTATTTGCAAAATCATCAGTTTGGATTAATTGAGCTGCTTCATTCCAAACAGGATTTCGCTTACTTGGCTGTCAACGGCATTCTAAAATTGACCCCTTTTACCTTACAAATGGCAAAGTAAAATTGACCCCTTTGATCTCGTATTAAGTTTCAACCTGGGGCTGAATCCCAATTCTTTTTTTACCCTTCAAACGATAACTCTCACCCGATATTTGTACCACATGACAGTGATGTAATAGCCGATCTAACATCGCAGCGGTCAACGTGACATCATCCGCAAATGACTTAGACCATTGGCTAAAGGGTAAGTTACTCGTCAATATCGTACTGCCTTTTTCATAACGCTTGGCAATCACGTTAAAGAACAGATTCGCTTCTTCACGTCCAAATGGTAAATAACCAATTTCATCGATAATCAGTAACTTTGGTCCCAGTACCGCACGCTGCATATAGGTTTTCAATTTACCTTGCTGATAGGCTGTACTCAGTTGCAGCATTAAATCCGCTGCGGTAATGAACTTGATCTTAATGTTGTTCATGATGGCCTTATAGCCTAATGCCATAGATAAGTGCGTTTTTCCTACTCCGCTAGCCCCCAGAAACACCACATTTTCTGCTCTAGCAATAAAGCTCAGATTGAACAGTTCAATCACCTGTGATTTAGGGGCCCCTAGGGCATAATTAAAATCATAGTCTTCCAGGGTTTTGACTTGAGGCAGGCCTGAGAGTTTCATCAGTACCTGCTGACTGCGCTGTTGCCTGGCAGCATATTCATGCGTCAAGATTGCTTCAACAAAGTCGGCATAACTTCCATCCTGACCTAATGTTTGTTGTGCATGATGTGACCATTGTGATGCGATGGCAGGCAGATTGAGCTTTTGGCAAAGCTGCTCTATACGGTCGTATTGCAGATTCATCAGGAAACTCCTAGCAACTGATCATATACCGATAAGGGATGCTGCAAACTCTCGTAGGGCATGATATGCTGTGCTGCTGCAACAGGTACAGTGCCAGAACCTGTATCTGATTGCGGTAATGGCGTAAATTTTTGCTGCTCCTGTTGCAGTCGAACAGCCGGTTTTTCTTGCGTGGTGGCATGAATCCGCTGATTGGCGGTTTCATGCAGCCACCGGCCAATGTGGGCATTGGCGACATCAACATTTAACAGTAAACCCGAAGTCTTCAGGCTTGCTTTCAATGGCACAATAAAGCTTGATTTGAGGTATCCATTAAAGCGTTCAACTTTGCCTTTGGTCTGTGCACGGTAGGGCTTACATACGCGAGGACGAAAGCTGTATTTCTTGGCGCAGTCGAGCAGTTTGGGGTTCCATTTATGCTGCCCCTCCTGATAGGCATCCCGTTCAATCATGATCGTTTTAGCGTTATCAAACAGGATTTCTTGAGGTACTCCTGCAAAGAACTGAAATGCATTTTCTAGACCATCGATCCATGCATCGGTACGTTCATGATCATAAAATTTCACGAAAGTCGCTCTGGAATACCCTAATGTTGCGACAAAGGCTTTCAAAGTCGTGTTGTTGCGTCGAATCGTGGTGAAATCCACCTGCATTTGTTGGCCAGGTTGGGTTTCAAAACGAATGATCGGTTCCGGTTTAGCAACTGGTTTTAATGTTGCGAGATATTCCCTCAAGATCCTGATCTTTCCTGGATATCCCAACCTTAAAATTTCCTGGTAGAGCACAACAGCAGGAATCCATTCAGGATGAGCTGCGTTTACACGTTTGAGTAAATAGGGTTTATATGGATCAAGAATACTTGTTCTAGGTTGTGTACGCCGATACTGAGGTGTTTCCTTCTGCCGTAAATATTTACGTACGGTATTTCGGGACACCCCCAGTTCACGACTAATGGCTTTAATGGATTTACCTTGCTGATGAAGTATTTGGATTGTCACTGCTTGCTCCAAAGTTAACATGTTGAGCAGTCCAAAATGACCGCTATATTAACCAAGGGGGTCAGTTTTTAAATGCCGTTAGGGGGTCATTTTTACACTGCCGCTAACAACTTGCTTCACGTGCTTTATGAATATCATTGATACCTTCGTAGGCTTCGCTCAATGCTTGTGCAGCAATGTGAACATAAGAAGCAGTTTCTTCATCATAGCCTTGAAGGTGCTTGATATTGTCTGGATGTAGTGATGGTGTAATTAAAGGATATATAGACATTTTGAACTCGCATATTGGTTGCATAATTACTTATTGCTTACAACATACGAAAAACAAATTAAAATGGCGACGAAATCAAATAGATACAAATTATTTACAGCAAATAACAAATTATATGGGGGTATAAACAAGCATTTTTGTAGTGCGAAAAACAGCCGTTTTAAGCGGGTTTTTAGGGTAGCCAGTACCCTTGTACCAACCGAGTGCTTAAAGAGGCTATTTACCCCTGAAAGTCGTGCTAATTTCGCTATGTTTAAACCTGTATTTTGGGGTAAAGGGTTTAATAATTTAATTAGCAGCAAGTAATCATATTTTTAACCACAGTATTAATTATTAGCTTTTGCTAACCTTTTGCGGTGTTTTTGCTTTAGTTTTTTTTTAAATATTTATAAAAAATAATAGCTTAAGTTTTGCTTTTGCGTTTTTGCGATTTTTGCGGTCGAGGGCAGTAAGTAAAAAACTAAAATTTATACAAATGCTATAAAAAACAAATACATAAATAAATTTACTTAAAAATTGCCTTTAAGGGTTTCGCAAAAACCGCAAAAATCGCAAAAAATAATAATAAGTAATTGTTTTTAAATTTAAAATATAAAAATTAAAATCGCAAAAACACCGCAAAAGGTTAGCAAAAAACGCAAAAGGTAGCTTAAAGCTACCTTACTGTGGTTATCAATTCACAAGTTTAGGGTTCAGTGCAATATATTGTTTCTTACCCTTGCCTCTTTTAAATAGTCGAATACATTTAAGGTTTTCTAATGTGCTTAAGAGACGTCTATATTGTTGTAGATTGCCTCCTACTTTGTACCTTGTATTTGCTCTAAATTTACTATCTTCAATAATATATTCATTCTCATCACAATGATCTTTAATTTTTTCTAATAGATATTTTAAATCCGATAATAATTCACTTTCGGTAGATTTATTATCGAATCTTTTTTGTTCACGAATATACCAGTACATAATTTCAATAGCAGAACTCATAATATCTTTATCTATTAAACTGTTTTGACCAGTTTTATCACAAAAAATATGAAGACAAGTTGCTAATCGGACTAAGTGTTCGGAGGACTTACTAGCGAAGCCTGATATGTGGTTATAATTTCCTCCTTCGTCTTGTTGCTCTTCGATACGATTATAGAAATCTTCCCAAAGGATTTCTGCTTCTCTGCTCATTAAGATGTCATTGCATTGAAAAATTTTATCATCATTATTAAATCGAACACCAAAGTTTAAAAGTTGAGATATCCTTTCATTATAATTTTGTAGATACGGTGTTTCTATTTTTTGTCTACTAATATCAATGAACCGAGTTCCTTTTGTACTGATAGGTCGACTTAATAAAAAGCGTGCTAGAAACCCACTACCTTTTCCCAGTTTTTTTGTATTAACCATAAATTGATCAAATACACTAGGTTGCACAGCTACTCCTAGGGTAACGCGTACTTCTCCAACTGACACATTAGCTTCTTCTGCAATACGGTCACGTTGAATACCATTTCCATCCCATAGTTCGTTATATTGACTGAGTGTTTTCATAATATTCTCTGCACCCATTGCGTTTGAACCAAAAATAGTACCTCCCTCAGAACTTAGTTGAGCTTTTACTGGATAAGATTGTAATTCCTTCATAAACGCTTCTGTTGTTGCGTCCATAATAATGAGCTTTTTCTTTGTTGGTTTTGAGGGTTCATTTTGATAGTGCGTAGTGAAATCGCTGTCAATTTGAGAGCTGTTAGGATTTGAACTTTTTTGCATTTGGTTTTCTAATATTTTGGTTCTAGTGTCCCATACTTTTTTAGCACCTTTAAAGTTTTTCATTTCTACTTCATATTCTTTAACCATTTCTTTTTCCCAATTAATAATAGGTTTTTTGAAATAGGAATCGACAGTAGATTTGCGTTCGCCACTATCAGCTAAAGTTAGAAAGAATAATGAACAAGGCACGGATTTATTTCCATTTAAAGTGGGGTAAGTGGCATTTACTAATCCCTGAACAGTTGCAGAAATTACTGACATACAGCTTGCAAAAATTAAGGGGATAGGAGCTTTAGTAATTTTTTCTACTTCTTCGATAGCACCTTTAATATCAACAGGTAGTACTTCTAATGGGAAAGGTTCAGGGAGTGCTTCGGGGTCTGTATAAGTGTCTAATAATGGAGTTTCCCAATTCTTATTCCAATCCCAATCATCTTTCCAAAATTGAGACATAGGCTGCTCTGAGTTGCTTGGTATTTTGCTATTACCTTTATCATTGCTACCAGTGATGATTGGTTGCTGTGGGGCTTGGCTGCCTTGCGTAGTTTGCTGTGGTAAAATAGGGGTACGGTTTAAGCTATTCATGCCAGTTTATTCCTATCAAAAAGACTGCTTCGGCAGTCTTTTTTTTGATTGTATGTTTACGATAGGCTTAGGTCGGGAGAGGTGTTGGACACAGGTTTCAATAAGCGCAATACGTTTAAGGTTTAAAACAGAAAATTAATTATTTGTCGGAGGTTTGAACTGAATACGAAGACGTACTTGAATGCGCTTGTGCTTCAAGCCATGCCATTAAGGTTGAACGTAAATAGCGGACACGTGACTGGGTATCTGATCCCACTTTAATAAATTGTGGTCCTTTACCTTTAGTACGCCATATTTCAAGGGTATTCTTTTTAAAGCCAAGTAATGAAGCGGCTTCTTTAGTCGTCAGTAAATCTTTATGATTGTTTGCTGAAATAGTCATGTCAAAAGTTCCTTTAGCAATGAGCTATCTGACATGCAATAAAAAAGGGACAGATAGCTCAAGTTTAAATTAACCTTGAAGCCTCTATCCCATGATAGATACAAGCTTAATAATGTAACCCATGTTACGTGAATATTAAGCGAGGTGTTTGCAGTTAAAAACAACTATATTATGTTTTATGTTAATGCACAAATGATTTTTTATGATTTGCTTTTATCAATCCAATCAGCCACTTGCTGAACTTCGGGACGTAAATATTGCAAGTGTGTAGTTTCTAAATAATGAATTGCTGTAACCCCTTTAGGCACATGGTTTGTCAGCAACTCAACCTTGTTTAAATCAATACCACAATGCGCCACTCCTATTGTGGTAAACGTTCGTCTAAGGTCATGTGCTGTAATTGGTGTTCCAGCAACTTCACTCATACGTTTCAATGAATCTCTAGGGTCAATAATATGTCCTGACTTTGACCATGAAGCAAAAACAAAAGGTGAACCCTCTGTTCTATGTCTAGCTTTGAGCAACTCTATTGCTTGAGTTGATAAGGGTAAATAGACTGGATTGTGGTTTTTAGGGTCGGGTATATGCCACCATGCTTCCTCTAAATTGACCCTATCCCAAGTTAAAGAACGAGCTTCGCCTAATCGTGCGCCTGTAAGCATTAAGAAAATGATTAAATCAATACTTGCTAGAGTTTCACGGTTAAAAGCGGTTTCCCTTGTTGACCACAAATATTTCCAAACATCATTTACCTTAGAATCAGGAATACGACTGGTACGAGGTTTTAATTTCACCATTTTCTTTTTAAGAATATTTACAGGGTTTTCCTGAATTAATGGTGTGCCATCTTCCTTTCTATATTCATCCATTGCGTAATTAATTAATGCTCGTAATACACTAGACCTCTTGCGAAAGTAAAAAAACGTTTATACTCGTCCCATGAAATATGAAAATTTGACTAAATTTAATGATGGGGAATTTAAACGGCTTGTTGGAGTCCCTCGCCCATTATTCTTAAAAATGGTATCAGTGTTACAACACGCTGAGCTTGCCAAGAAAAAATCTGGAAGACCTCATTCGTTGTGTTTAGAGGATCAATTGTTGTTAACTTTAAATTACTTACGCTGTTATAGAACCCAAATTGAGTTATCCGCCGACTATAACCTAGCTGAAAGTAATGTGAATCGTACGATTCAGAAAGTTGAAAATGCTCTGATTCAATCACGGATTTTCGCATTGCCGAAAAGGAATCAAAAGTTTAATGAGGAGGATGATGTAATCGTTGATGTTACTGAGTCACAGATTGAGCGTCCCAAAAAAACAAAGAAAATTCTATAGCGGTAAAAAGAAGAAACATACCTTTAAAACACAGGTGATTTTTAATCCAAAGTTAAATCAGATCGTGAGTATCCAGGTAAGAAGTGGAAGGGTTCATGATCTAAGCATTGCCCGTAAATATGCTAAAGAATTTGCTAATTTTACATGTGTCATGGCAGATTTAGCATATAAAGGCTTTAAAGAAATTAAGAGTAAGCTACTCATACCAATAAAGAAACCTAAAAATATGAAATTATCCAAAGAAGCCAAGCGGATCAATAAGGAGATAAGTCGTCGTAGGATTCCAATTGAGCATATTAATTCAAAACTCAAAGCATTTCGTATTCTAGGGGAGCGTTATAGAAATAGGCGTAAACGATTTGGTTTAAGAATGAATTTAATAGCGGGAATGGTGAATTGGATGCTCATAAATTAACTTTCGCAAGAGATCTACTGAATGCTTGATTAGCTTGGGCAGGTGCAGGGGCATTACCACGTAAACCATGTTCTTTAAGTTGGTTGTAGCGTTTATTCACATCCTCACGGTTTATGGCTGCAATAGGAGTATCCTGCCATGCTTCAAAACTTGTGGTCACATGTCTACGAATTTCACTTTGTGAACTTGCTTTAAGCGACCTGTCTTTAATGTAAGAGTCGCAAACTTCACGCAATGTAATAGACATTAATGCATGTGCTTTTGCCTGCGCTGTTGGGCTTGTACCCATGCGCATTGTGCGTAAATGCTCGCGGGCAATGTCACGTGCTTGGTCAGGGGCAAAGACACCATACTGCCCGATAGTAATACGTTCCGAGCGACCATTAACACGGTTTTGCACAATAAAGCTAACGCGACCTTTAGGTGTAACTCGAATACCGAAACCTTTTAATTCAGTATCCCATTCAAATTTATCTTTGCTGATTGGTGCAGGGTATTTGTCGATGAAGCTCTTAGTCAACTTAGGCATGATAGAACTCCTCACCGACATTGTAGTTGGTGATAAATGTAGTATGATTCATTTGTTGTTTCCTAGTAGGGATATAACCACAGGCAAGGACTATTGGCGTAGTCGCTTGCCTTTTTTGCACTGTAACTCGTAAGCAATTTGTAAGCGATACAGGGAAAGCATAAACAAGCTATATAAAACAAAATATAGCTTCAAGGCATTGTTTTGTAAAGGAATATATGGCTTACTAAATGTTAATAAAGCCCAGTAAAGTGTAAGTCCCAATAACTTGAAAACCGACGAGGGCTTATACCCCTCCGTGAGTTCGAATCTCACCGCTTCCGCCAGATACGAAAACCCCGATCATTGATCGGGGTTTTTTATTGTCTATTCATGGGGGATAGCTCAGACTCAGATGGAAGGCTGCCTTGAATTTCCTGTTGTATCCAGTCAACAAATTTTTCAATCAGCGGTGAGCTTTCCTGACTGGAATGAACCAGATAATAGCCTCGTTTCCTTTCTAAGGTCTTGCTGGACACCAGTACCAATTCCTGTCGCTTTAATTCTTTTTCAATCAGCATTTGTGGGATCAAGGCCATTCCTATGCCATGACTAGCCACTACAGCGAGCATGGAAAAAAGTTCATGTCGTTGCCCCTGAAAAGGATTCGGATGCTGGATCTGATGCAGCTTGAACCAGTCTTCCCAGATGTTCGGCCGGGTAGTTTGCTGTAATAAAGGGAGTTGAACCAGTTGTTCAGCACTTAAGTCATAGCTGTAGTCATTAATCTTCTGTGCATCGGGAAAATACTGTTGAATCAGATCAGGCGCACAGACAGCAACTACATCTTCATGCATTAGAAAATGGCTATGCGTACCAGGCCATTGTTCAACCTGTTGAGGAGTTCCTGCATAAATGGCAGCATCGAAAATCTGTTCCTGAAACAGAAAAGGGCGGGTGCTGGTTTCTAGATGTACCGTAATTTCAGGATACAGTCGATTAAAGCTCTGGAGTTTAGGTAATAGCCAGCGAGTCGCAAACGTAGGCACTACGCCCAGTTTTAAAGTACCGCCGCGGCCTTGATGCGTAATGACGTCTAGTGTTGACTGTTCCAGTCCTTTGAGATGCGGAGTGATACTCTTTAAATATTGTTGTCCAGCATGATTGAGTTCTACACCATGCCGCGTACGAGTAAATAAAGCTGTACCTAAATACTCTTCCAGTTGCTGGATCTGACGTGAAACTGCACTTTGGGTTAAAAACAGTTCCTGCGCAGCATAGGTATAACTGGCATGACGTGCAGCAGATTCGAAACAGATCAGCGCTTGCAGGGAGGGTATTTTTCTACGCACCTGTTCATCCTTGAACTTAAAATGGTCAGATATCAATAAATGGTATATCACTCTTATACTACTATACGACTTTGGTATAAAAAACAGGCAAATTGGCTAAACAAATAATTTCTAGAAATAGCAACTTATATAAGGTATGCGTAAATTGCATAGCTGCATGCAAATTTATTGTTTGAACAAGTCATGATTCATGCCTAGAGTCAATCTGAAGGATAAAACAACATCATCTAATAGATAGATGAAGGATTGGCAGGGAATACTATGAATCAAATGGTCGATACGAAAAAAACCAGCAAAGTCTATTTTAACTGGCAGGATCCATTCTTACTGGAGCAGCAACTGACCGAAGAAGAACGCATGATCCGTGACAGCGCACATGCATACTGTCAGGGCAAGCTAATGCCACGTGTATTAGAACAGTTCCGTCATGAAAAAACCGATCCCACCATTTTCCGTGAAATGGGTGAGCTAGGTCTGCTGGGTCCAACCATCCCAGAACAATACGGTGGTGCAGGTTTAAACTATGTCAGCTATGGTCTGATTGCACGTGAAGTAGAACGTGTGGATTCCGGTTACCGTTCAATGGCCAGTGTGCAAAGTTCTCTTGTGATGGTGCCAATCAATGAATTTGGTTCTGAAGAACAGAAACAGAAATATTTGCCAAAACTGGCGACCGGTGAATATATCGGCTGTTTCGGTCTGACTGAACCAGATCATGGTTCAGATCCGGGCAGCATGATTACCCGTGCGAAAAAGGTGGATGGTGGTTACCGTCTGACGGGCGCCAAAATGTGGATTACCAACAGTCCGATTGCTGATGTCTTTGTGGTTTGGGCAAAAGAAGTGTCTCCTGAAGGCAATGTCGGTGATATTCGCGGCTTTATTTTAGAAAAAGGCTGGGAAGGGCTTTCTGCACCAGCGATTCACGGTAAAGTTGGCTTATGTGCTTCGATCACCGGTGAAATCGTGATGGACAATGTTTTCGTTCCAGAAGAAAACGCATTCCCCGAAATTCGTGGTCTAAAAGGTCCATTTACCTGTCTGAACAGTGCGCGTTATGGTATTGCCTGGGGTGCGATGGGTGCAGCTGAATTTTGCTGGCACACGGCTCATCAGTACACCATGGACCGTAAACAGTTTGGTCGTCCATTGGCTGCCAATCAGTTAATTCAGAAAAAACTGGCAGACATGCAAACTGAAATTGCGCTGGGTCTGCAAGTGGCATTACGTTTTGGTCGCATGAAAGATGAAGGTATTGCTTCAGTCGAGGGTACTTCACTGATCAAACGTAATAACTGTGGTAAAGCTTTAGACATTGCCCGTTTAGCGCGTGACATGATGGGCGGTAA
Source organism: Acinetobacter sp. TW_SC_4 (assembly GCF_054861205.1). Classification (NCBI taxonomy): domain Bacteria; kingdom Pseudomonadati; phylum Pseudomonadota; class Gammaproteobacteria; order Moraxellales; family Moraxellaceae; genus Acinetobacter; species Acinetobacter sp. TW_SC_4. The sequence continues at coordinate 2,285,815 of NZ_CM142174.1, read as the reverse complement.
CGGGATCTCTGATGAATTCGGTGTAGCTCGTCATCTGGTAAACCTGGAAGTGGTCAATACTTATGAAGGTACCCATGATGTACACGCCTTGATTCTAGGTCGTGCGCAAACGGGTATTGCTGCATTCTCCCATTAAAAGAGGAAACTTTTTAGTGCAGGGTATGGCTTTCAATAGCCTAACCCTGCGTCATTTTCTTACTCCAATTACACTCCTTTGCCGAAGTGATGTTTGACTTTGGCATTTTTTATATCTCTATGTTTGCAAGAATTCATCTAAAGCTTGAGTGAAAATAGTCACATCCTGGTTGACGCGGTATGATAGACAGATTCAGTCATTGGAACAGATTATGAAAATTGTCGCAGATGAAAATCTGGCATTTACCGATTATTTCTTTGCAGAATTTGGCGATATTCAGCATCGTGCAGGAAGAACTCTCACTGCGGAAGATGTAAAAGATGCCGAGGCTTTATTGGTTCGTTCCGTGACCAAAGTCAATGCAGCACTCGTACAGGACAGTCAGATTAAATTTGTTGGCAGTGCCACTATTGGTACAGATCATCTGGACATTGCTGCACTAGAACAACAGAACATTCGCTGGAGCAATGCACCCGGTTGTAATGCACAGGCGGTGGCTGAATATGTGATTACGGCTTTATTGCATTTACAACTCCAATTGATCAATGCAAATAAAGAATTCACCTTGGGTATTGTGGGTCTAGGAAATGTCGGTTCACGTTTGGCAACAATGGCCAAATTGCTGGGTTGGAATGTGATTGCCTACGATCCCTTTGTGCAGCGTGATCAGGTTCATCAGGTTGAATTTGAAGAATTGCTAAAAGCAGCAGATGCCATTTCCATTCATGTGCCTTTAACCAAAACAGGTCAGCATCCGACTTATCATTTAATTAATGCTAATGCTCTTGGACAAATGAAGCCAGAAGCCATTTTAATTAATTCAGCGCGTGGGCCAGTTGTTGAAGAAGCGGCATTAATTGCTGATATTCAGACAACTCAACGTCAGGTTGTACTTGATGTCTTTGAGCATGAACCGGAAATTTCTGAACAGCTGCTGAATCTGATTACCTTGGTGACGCCGCATATTGCAGGTTATAGTCTGGAAGGTAAGGCACGCGGTACTCAAATGATTTACGAGGCATTTTGCCAGACTTTTGGCTTTGAGATTAATAAGCAGTTTGAAAGCCAATTGCCTGTCTGTGAACAGTTTTTCCAGAATCAGGATTTAAAACTGGCGCTACAACAGCATTTAACCCAGATCTATGATATCGCCCGTGATGATGCCAATCTGCGTGCATGTTTAAAAGATGGTAAAGTCGATCAGAAAGCATTTGATTATTTACGTAAAACGTATCCACTACGACGTGAATGGGCCGCTCATGGAGGGCCAAAGGCATGAGGCAAACAGTATCTTATCAACCGACCTGCGACTTAAAAGCCATTAAAGCACGTGCCAACATGTATGCCCAGCTTCGTCAGTTTTTTGCTGAACGTGACGTGCTGGAAGTGGAAACCCCGATTTTATCTCAAGCTGGTGTGACCGATGTGCATCTGGCTTCGATTCAGGCCCAGCGTCATGTCATGGGTAAGCTCAGCACACATTATCTACAGACGTCGCCTGAATTTGCCATGAAACGTTTATTGGCCAGTGGTAGTGGACCAATTTACCAGATCTGTAAAGTGTTTCGGGATGATGAACACGGCCGCAAGCATAACAGTGAATTCAGTATGCTGGAATGGTATCGACCGGGCTTTAGTCTGAAAGATCTGATGTTTGAAGTGACAGATCTGTTAAATGTGACGCTTAAGGCCCGTTTTGGGGAAATCCGTCCCACTGTCCTTAGCTATAAACATGCCTTTATGGATCGCTTGGATCTCAATCCTTTACAGGCCACTTTGCAGCAACTCAAAGATTGTTGTCGCCGGGTAGGTCTCAATCTGGACTTGGGTGATGACCGTTTAGGATATATCGACCTTTTATTCTCACATATGGTCGAGCCAAGCCTGGGGTTCGATACGGCTGTATTTCTGACAGATTTTCCACCGGAACTGGCATCATTGGCTAAAACCAGAATCGATGAAGATGGGGAGCTGGTTGCAGCCCGTTTTGAGCTGTATATCGAAGGGCTGGAACTGGCCAATGCTTATGATGAGCTGATTGATGCTGAAGTTTTACGTTCCCGCTTTGAAGCAGATAATGCAGAACGGGCAGCGCTTGGCTTGCATGTCATGCCGATTGATGAGTATTTGCTGGCGGCATTGCCACAAATGCCGGAATGTTCAGGTATTGCCCTAGGTCTTGATCGCTTGCTGATGATTGCAACCAATCAGATGAAATTGGAAAAAGTGATTACTTTCCCTGCTGAAATTTCATAAATTAAATCCACGATTGATCAGCTGGTCATGACTGGCTGATCCAGATGCTTACGAAATCCAATACTATAACTGTCAAAGCCCAGTCCTTGATAAAAGGCATGCGCAGGATGGCGTTCTTCGCGTTTTCCGCTGTTGAGCTGAATCATCTTGAAGCCTTGCTCTTTTGCAATCTGTTCAATAGCAGCCATCAGTTGCTTGCCAATACCTTTTCCACGATGGGCCTGATCAATTACAAAAGCCTGAATCCTTAAATATCCACCGTCAAATTCCCAAGTGTATTCCTGAATAAAATCGGCATAGCCGATCACATGTGAATTCTGTTCTATAACCAGTGTCTGATAATGACTGTCTTGATGGAGATGCTCCCAACGCTGTTTGATATTTTCCAGCGTAGAGGGATAGCCAAGCTGAATCGTGAGTTGATGAACATCATGCAGGTCTCTTTCAAGATCCAGTTGACGGATGAGATAAGTCATTGGACATGGTCTTAGCTAAAAATAATATCAATCATAATCAATATTTACTTTGCTTAAGTGTTGAAATTACACGATAGCTTCAAAGAATTATTGCTATTTATATAGAAAATCGAGATGAGTAAGATTTAAGATATTAAAAGGCTCCCGAAGGAGCCTGATGTTTAAAGTATGGCACTATGCTGTTCTTTCAGTTCTGCCAGAGCGGCAATCCGTCGTTCAATTAGCATCTCACCAATATCCGGACCTTGAATTTCTGGTGGCAAATCTTGAGCTTTAATACTGCGAACCACCTGCATGGCATCCAGCACATATTGAGCCTGAGGATAAGCACGATTTTCCAACCCTAAGCGGCCGCGAGAGTCACATTCACAGGCCTGTACAAAAGCTTCAACACGTTCAGGACGACGCAATACATCTAGACGCTGTAATAAACGCCATAAAGTGCCAGGTTTTAAGTTAAAAGCCTGATGGCATTTTAAGTGTTCCTTACAAACTGCCAATGCCAGTTGTTTGGTATGAGTCGGAACTCTTAAACGTTCACACAGCTCATTTACCGGTTTAATCCCACGTTCTTCATGCATGATATGGCGTGGCAATTCTTCCACAGGGGTTAATGCCTTACCCAGGTCATGAACCAGAACCGCAAAACGCACATCCAGACTATAATTTTGGCGACAGGCTTGCTGTAAAGACATCATGGTATGAATACCACAGTCAATTTCCGGATGATATTCAGGACGTTGCGGAATGCCATATAAGGCATCCAGTTCCGGGAACAGTACTTTTAAAGCACCACAACTACGTAATACTTCAAAATACACATCTGCATCTTGTTCCATTAGTGCGCGTGTGGTTTCTTTCCAGACCCGCTCAGGTGTCAATGCATTAAGCTCGCCCGATTCCGCCAGCTGCTTCATCAGCACCAACGTTTCTTCTGCAATGCTAAAACCCTGATGTTGATAACGCGCAGCAAAGCGGGCAATCCTTAAAACACGTAAAGGATCTTCGACAAAAGCTTCTGATACATGACGCAGTACACGATCAGCCAGATCTTTTTGACCGCCATAAGGATCATAAATCTTGCCTGAATCATCCATGGCCATGGCATTGATGGTCAAGTCACGGCGGATCAGATCCTCTTCCAAGGTAACATTAATATCGGTATAAAATTCGAAACCATGATAACCATAGCCAGACTTGCGTTCGGTACGTGCCAGAGCATATTCGTCTTTGGTTTCAGGGTGAAGAAAAACAGGAAAGTCCTTGCCAACAGGTTGAAAACCTTCAGCAAGCAATTGTTCCGGCGTCGCGCCGACAACCACATAATCTTTTTCGTGATAGGGGTGTCCAAGTAAATGATCCCGAACTGCACCGCCTACTAAATAAACTTGCATGAAAAAACCTCTATTCTTACAAGCATCATGCTACAGAATAGAGGTTTTCTCAAGTCAAGAAGTTACGCTAATGCGTACATTCCTTAGAGCGCGTTTTTTTCTGCTTCCTGAATTTCAGCGACAGTTAACGCAGTCATATTCACTACGCGACGAGTCGTTGCAGTTGGTGTCAAGATATGAACAGGTTTCGCAGCACCAAGCAGGATAGGACCAATGGTCACGTTGTTACCTGAAGTTGCTTTTAACAGGTTAAACGAAATATTGGCTGCATCCAGATTTGGCATGATCAGTAAGTTTGCAGAACCTTTGAAGCGAGAGTTCGGGAATGCAAACTGACGGATATTTTCGTCTAATGCTGCATCACCATGCATTTCACCTTCAACTTCAAGCTCAGGTGCAGTTTCAGAAAGGATTTCATATACACGGCGCATTTTTTGTGCGCTGGCATCGTGCTGGTCTGAACCGAAGCTAGAGTGAGAAAGTAGGGCAACACGTGGTGTAATACCGAAACGACGTACTTCTTCAGCAGCCAGAATCGTCATCTCAGCAAGCTGTTCAGCCGTTGGATTACGGTTGATGTAGGTATCTGCGATGAACAGGTTACGCTCTTCAAGCATTAATGCGTTTAAGGTGAAGAAGGTATTATGGCCATCCTGTTTGCCGATGACATTGCTGACAAAGTCCAGATGGATGTCGTAGCTTGAGTACGTACCACATAACATACCGTCCGCCATGCCATGACGTACCAGCATCGCAGCGATCAGGGTAGAACGGCGACGCGCTTCACGGTGTGCATATTCAGGCGTTACACCTTTACGTTGCATCAGGTTATAATAGTCGTCTGCAAATTTTTCGTAATCCGGGTTCTTTTCCTGATCCACGATGGTGATGTTGACACCATCTTCAAGACGTAAGCCCAATTTCTTGATATTCGCTTCGATGACTGCTGGACGGCCCACCAGAATCGGTTTTGCCAAGCCTTCATCCACTGCAATTTGTGCAGCACGAAGTACGCGCAGGTCTTCACCTTCTGCATAAGCGATACGTTTAGGATCTGTTTTAGCTTGTGCAAAGATTGGTTTCATCATGAAGGCTGAGTTGTAAACAAACTCAGACAGACGTTGACGATATGCCGAAAAATCTTGAATCGGACGAGTCGCTACGCCAGAATCCATTGCAGCTTGTGCAACTGCAGGCGCAATTTCCAGAATCAGACGTTGATCCAGTGGACCAGGAATCAAGTAATCACGGCCGAAAGAAGCTGATTTTTCACCATAAGATGCAGCATCTGCTTCTACGTGTGCCATACGTGCAATCGCGTGTACGCAGGCAATTTTCATCTCTTCATTAATGGTGGTTGCACCAACGTCTAATGCACCACGGAAGATATAAGGGAAGCACAGTGCATTGTTTACCTGGTTTGGATAGTCAGAACGGCCAGTTGCCATGATCACGTCATCACGAACTTCGTGTGCATGTTCAGGCAGAATTTCTGGATCTGGGTTCGCCAAGGCAAAGATAATTGGATCTTTGGCCATCAATTTCACCATTTCTTTGGTGAGAATACCGGCTGCTGAAAGACCCAGGAACATGTCTGCACCTGCAATCACGTCACCGATCTGAGAGGCGTCAATATCTTGTACATATGCTCTTTTAGATTCGTCCAGACCTTCACGTTTAGTTGTTAATAAACCACGTGAGTCAGCAACGATGATATTTTCTTTTTTCGCGCCAAGGGCACAAAGCAAGTTCAAGCAAGACAGGGCAGCAGCGCCGGCACCTGAAGCAATGATCTTGATTTCATCAATTTTTTTGCCGTTTAATTGCAAAGCATTAAGAAGAGCAGAACCTACAATGATTGAAGTACCATGCTGGTCATCGTGGAACACAGGAATTTTCATGCGTTCACGAAGTTTCTGTTCAATATAGAAACATTCTGGAGCCTTGATATCTTCCAGGTTGATCCCGCCAAAAGTGGGTTCTAGAGAAGCGACAATATCAACAATCTTGTCGGGATCATTTTCAGCAATTTCGATATCGAATACATCAACACCCGCAAATTTTTTGAACAGTACGCCTTTACCTTCCATGACTGGTTTAGACGCCAGTGGGCCAATATTACCCAAACCAAGAACTGCTGTACCGTTACTGACCACTGCAACCAGGTTACCGCGTGCGGTATACAGTGCAGCTGTTGAAGGATCACGTTCAATCTCAAGACATGGTGCGGCAACGCCAGGCGAGTAAGCAAGGGCTAAGTCACGTTGGTTGACCAATTGTTTGCTTGGTGTAACGCTGATTTTTCCTGGAGTAGGGAATTCGTGATAGTAAAGAGCCTGCTGCTTTAAAGATTGTTCGTCCATCTGTATCTCTATCGTTGTAAAGATTACCCAGAAAGCGGGTAAAAAATTGCATTTATGGCTCTGAATATAACATTTGTTAAGCACTTAGCCCAGTCAAAGTCGACTATTTTTGCGACAATCTTATTCGAGGTAGATATAGACTTAGACTTGATATATATAAGTTTCAGCGATGCGATTCTGTTCTAAATATGCAGTTGCTTCCAGTTCAGGCAATGGCTTGGAGAAGAAGTAGCCTTGGGCAATATCACAATCTAAATCACGTAGATATTGCAGCTGTTCTTCAGTTTCAATACCTTCAGCGACGACAGTCATACCCATGGCTTTACCCATCGCGACCATGGCACTGACAATCGCTTCCTGTTTATGTTCACCAATTTTAGAGACAAAACTGCGGTCAATTTTGAGAATGTCAATAGGAAAATCGGCAAGATAGGATAAAGAAGAATAACCGGTTCCGAAGTCATCCAGCGAGATATTAATCTGGCGCTGTTTGATCTGGTTCAGCAGATTTTTGACAGATTCAGAGTTTTCAATCAGTGAAGATTCAGTAATTTCCAGTTCCAGACTGGTGCCAGAAATCTGGTTTTCGGTAATGGCCTGATCCAGATCATCGAGTAACTGACCACGACGCAGTTGCTGTGCCACGATATTCACAGAGACACAGATATTATGAAAGCCAAGGTCATTCCATTCACGAATCTGTCTAGCAGTTTGCTGAATCACCAGACGGCCGATCTCGGAAATCAGGCTGGTCTGTTCGGCTAAAGGAATAAACAGGTCAGGTGGGATAATACCTTTCTCTGGATGTTTCCAGCGCACTAAAGCTTCAAAGCCATAAATGTGCTGGTCATTGAAATTAATTTTTGGTTGATAGTAGACTACTAGTTCACCATTCTGGATGGCTTTACGCAGATCGCGTTCAATGAAAATTCCCTGTTCCAGTAAGGCCGTATTTTCATTGGAGTAGAAATGGATTGTATTACCACCGAGATTTTTGGCTTCACTCAGCGCCTGTTCAGCACAGTTATTCAAATAATCTAACTGACGGCCATGATCCGGATAGAAAGCCACGCCCATCGATAGGGTAATCACATAATCTTGTCCAAAAATATGGAAAGGAGCCTGGAAGGCTTCAGCAACTCGTTGACAGTGTTCTTGTACAGACGGGCGAATATGCGAGATTTCATACAAAATTGCAAAGTCATCGCCATTTAGGTGGGCCACAAACAGGGCTTCAGCATTGGTCAGACGTAAGCGTTGTGCCACCTGACGCAACAGCTCATCACCGCCATTATTAGACAGGTATTCATTCAATGGACGGAAACGGTCGATATTGAGTCGAATCACAGCCATTTTCTTGATGGAATCTTTTTGCGTCATCAGATACTGATGCAGCTGGTAGTTATAGTAAAAACGGTTTGGCAAATCAGTCAGCGTGTCATAATTTTCCAGATAAGACAGGCGCTGTTCCTGTAATTTACGCTCAGTCAGATCAGAAACAATGCCGATATAGTGGGTGATACGACCTTCATCATCAGTAATCGCATTGATATGCAACCAGAGTGGCATTTCTTTGCTGGACAGGAATTTTTCACTCAGTTCGCCATCAAAGGATCCGATTTTCACGACTTGCTTGATGATGTTGGAATGAATAGTGCGCTGCTGTGACTTATGACTTGCAGTGATATCAAACAGATATTTACCCAAGATGTCATTACGTTCAAAACCGGACAAATTCTCGAAATAAGGATTCACTTCGATATAACGTAATTCATCATTTAAAATGAAGATTCCTTCAGCCGCCTGCTCGATCACACTGGCTGCCAGTTTCAAGCGTTCTTGAGAGCTACGTTCCTGCTGAATATCACGCAAAATTCCGACCATGCGTAAAGGGCGGTGAGTTTCAGGATCGCGACTGATCACCCGGCCTACATCATGTACCCAGCTCCAGACTCCCGGTGCTTGCTGAATCCGGTAAGTTACTTCATAGCGCTCAGTTTTCCCACGCAAATGCTGTTTCATATTGCTTTTGAACGCAGCCAGATCATCAGGATGAATCATATGCTGTAACTGTAAATGATGTTCGCTGGATTTCCGTTGTACTTTCTCATCTTTATGATTGGTCAGCAAAATACTGCGGTCTTTGATATTCCAGTCCCATGGACGGATACCGGCGATTTCATGAGTCAGTTCAAGGTTTTGCTGCTGGTTTTTCAGATCAATATTAATCTGTTCAATATCATAGGTACGTTCACGAACTTTCTGTTCCAGTAGCTGGTTGCTGAGTTGTAGCTCCAGTTTAATATCTTTGGATTTATTGACTTCAGTTTGTAGCTGTTTGCATAGCTCATCAGTCCAGGCGACCTGCTGTTCGGCATTACTCACCAGCAATTCATTTTCTGCATAAAGGCGGGAAGTACGGGTATGAATACGATAGGTACTATTGGCACAGAGCAGGATCACAATGACTGCAAAATTTAGTGCCAGGCCAAAGACCGGATTGGCACCCGAGATATGAAAAAACTGAAAGAGTAAAAAGGGTACCAATGAAGGTAAAAATACCAGTGAAAAGTAACTGAGCTTCTGGGTTAAATAAGTCAGACCAAAAGCTTGAGTCACGATTAATAGCAAAGCCGAAAGGGTGAGTGCTTCTATTTCATCAAAATTGATATTGGCCTGTGGTAGGTAATAATAAATCAGAGAAATACCGGAAGCGATACAGCAACCTACCGCAAGGCTTTGAATCTGTAACCAGTAATGTGCATTTTTCAGTTGATATTGTTCAGGCTTAAAATACAGAGTATTGATGAGCCAGCACATACTAACGGTAATTTCAGTCAGGATAAACCAGAGATTAAAGTAACTATTCGATGAGCTATATTGAATGTGATAAACACAGAAAATATAGAGGCAAATAATCATGATACTTAACAGAAAATATCGGCTATGTCGAAGCGTGTTCGCAATCTGAGCACGATGCAAGTGCTCTTTGATATAAGCCTCTTGATTATCAATCATATAATTAAGTGCCTTGTATTCGTCCTGAACGGTTTTTATCCTAGATTTTAATTTTTATTCAAGCCTGAATGATTCTTAAATCAATCAATATGTGTTTCATTATTATTGACTCAAGAGTAGAGTGCTTATAAATAAAAATCAATAAAATTAATAACCAAATTTTACAATTTTGATCGCTTAAATAGTGTAATTCAAAATTGAGAGAGCAACGACAGGAGCAGTTTCGGTACGCAGGACACGCTCACCAATACACCAATTGACAAAGCCTTGAGCATTCGCCGCTAGGATTTCTACTTCACTCAAGCCGCCTTCAGGGCCAATTAGCAAAGCAATATCTGGTGTGGCATTCGCCAGAACATCAATTTCTTCTTTGTTTGGTGCTAGGACTAGTTTGGTAGTAGGAAGATCGGTTTCCAGCCATTTTTCAAGTGACATTGGCGCTAAAATTTTAGGAACAATATTCAGACCACACTGTTCACAGGCGGCAATGGCTACACCTTGCCAGTGATCCAGTTTCTTTTGATCACGATCGTATTTCAGTCGCATCTCACAGCGTTCAGAGGTTAAAAGCTGAATTTCAGATACACCCAGTTCGACCGCTTTCTGGATCGCATAATCCATGCGGTCACCTTTACTCATGACCTGACCAAGCAAGGCTTGAAATTTTGGTGTGCGATCAGTAGGGTTATAGCTATTGACCTGTACAGCAGCCGACTTTTTGGAAACTTCAACCAGTTCAACTTCATATTCACCACCTTGTCCATTAAACAGGGTGGCTTTTTCGCTGACTTGAGCACGTAAAACTTTAACCCAATGATGAAACACTGTTTCAGTCAGTTCTACAGTGGTATCTACTGCTAAATCAGCTTCAATAAAAAAACGCGGCATTAAAGTTTTACTCTCAAATCAGGTATTTTACTTATGCAAGACCGAGGTCTTTAACAAGTTGACGGGTTGGATCAGTGGTATTCATGGTATAGAAGTGCAAGCTTGGTGCACCGCCAGCAATTAGGCGTTCGCAGAATTTCACCACGACTTCATGACCAAAGGCTTTAATGCTTGCAGTGTCATCCCCATAAGTTGCCAGTTGCTTGCGAATCCAGCGTGGAATTTCTGCGCCTGTACCATCTGCGAAGCGAATCAGGTTACTGGCATTGGTAATCGGCATAATACCCGGCGCAACAGGAATATCGATTCCAGCTTTCTGGATACGGTCTACAAAGTAGAAGTATGCATCTGGATTAAAGAAGAACTGGGTCAATGCAGCATTAGCGCCAGCATTTACTTTATCCACAAAGTGCTGAATGTCTTTATCAAAGCTGTCTGCTTGTGGATGCATTTCAGGATAAGCCGCAACTTCAATATGAAAATGGTCACCAGAATGTTCACGGATAAAGCGAACCAGATCCTGTGCATAAGGCAATTCACCTAGGCCCACCTGACCAGATGGCAAGTCACCACGCAGCGCGACAATACGATCAATCCCTTGAGATTTATACAAATCAAGCAATTCAGCAATACGCGCTTTATCATCGCCGATACAAGACAGGTGAGGGGCAACAGGTGTGCCTTTACCGTTAAAATCATTGATCGTAGATAAAGTGCGTTCGCGTGTTGAACCACCCGCGCCATACGTCACAGAAAAGAATTCTGGATTCAGCAGTTGTAGTTCTTGATGTACGGTTTTAAGTTTTTCTGCACCCGCATCAGTTTTGGTCGGGAAAAACTCAAAAGAAATTGGAATCTGTTTAGACATGTTCAAATCCTTTTTATAAATACCTTTTACTTATCACCCTCTCCCTGACCTCTCCCAAAGGGAGAGGAGAATTCATTACTGAATTATGCAGGGTTTAAGCCCATATTTTTTTCACTTGAAGTCATTAAAACTTCATTGAAAATAATTTGGATGGTTACCCTCTCCCTAAGGGAGAGGGATGGGGTGAGGGGTATTAATATTTATAAGCATCAGACTTGAATGGACCTTCAACAGGTACGCCTAGGTAGTCTGCTTGTTCTGGAGTCAATTGAGTCAGAACACCACCAAAACCGGCAACCATTGCAGCAGCAACTTCTTCGTCTAATTTCTTAGGAAGTAGTTCTACACGAATCGCTGCTTGTTTTTGGTCTTCTGGAAGATCCGCAAATTTTTCAGCGAACAGGTGCATTTGACCTAGAACCTGGTTTGCAAAAGAACCGTCCATCACACGTGATGGGTGACCAGTTGCGTTACCCAGGTTCACCAGACGACCTTCAGAAAGCAGGATCAGGTAATCATTTTCATTATCTGAACGATACACTTGGTGTACTTGAGGTTTCACTTCAACCCATTTGTAACCACGTAGGTAGTTGGTATCGATTTCAGTATCGAAGTGACCAATGTTACAAACCACTGCGCCAGCTTTCAGTGTATCTAACATTGCAGCGTCACATACATGGTAGTTACCAGTTGTAGTCACGATCAGGTCGGTATTTTGAAGAAGATCAATATTTACATCTTCTTTTTTGCCTGTTTGAACGCCGTTTTTGTACGGAGAAACCACTTCGTAACCGTCCATGCATGCTTGCATCGCACAGATTGGATCGATTTCAGAAACACGTACGATCATGCCTTCTTGACGAAGAGACTGAGCAGAACCTTTACCTACGTCACCATAGCCGATCACTAATGCACGACGGCCAGAAAGCAGCATGTCAGTTGCACGTTTGATCGCATCATTTAGAGAGTGACGGCAACCGTATTTATTGTCGTTTTTAGACTTGGTTACTGAATCGTTGACGTTGATCGCAGGAACTTTCAGAGAGCCGTCTTTCCACATTTCCAGAAGACGTGCTACACCTGTAGTGGTTTCTTCAGTAATCCCGTGAATTTTTGCAAGAACTTCTGGGTATTTTTCATGAACAAGTGCAGTTAAGTCACCGCCATCATCCAGAATCATGTTGGCATCCCAAGGTGTGCCGTTTACATTGATTTGTTGTTCAAGACACCACATGTATTCTTCTTCAGTTTCGCCTTTCCAAGCAAATACTGGAACACCAGACGCAGCAATCGCAGCAGCAGCGTGGTCTTGAGTTGAGAAGATGTTACAAGATGTCCAACGAACTTCAGCGCCCAGTTCTACCAAAGTTTCGATAAGAACAGCTGTTTGGATTGTCATGTGGATACAACCCAAAATTTTCGCGCCAGCAAGTGGTTTAGCAGCAGAGTAACGCTTACGCAGACCCATTAGGGCTGGCATTTCAGCTTCTGCAAGTTTGATTTCTTTACGGCCGTAGTCAGCCAGGGAAATATCGGCAACTTTATAATCTGTAAATGAAGCATTAACCGCGTTCATCACGATCTCCTTATAAAAAACAATAATTGATCATTCAGTTCGCGGATGCCGTTGTTGGTCTGTCTAGAAAAAGTTGGACCGATCGTCGAGCCTGGCGCTTTTACATTTCGTACCTGTAAAACGTCGCAGCATCCCTCGACTAGCGGGGTATTGTACTTGGAAATTAATTTGGTTCCAATCCGAAATTGTTTAATATCTGACTAATAAGAAAATTTTGAAAATATTTTGAAAAATAATCTAGTATTTAAAAACTGAAATAAAGTTTTATTCTCGTAAAAAAAGCCCATCATCCGATGGGCTTTTTCTTTATTCTATTTCCTGCTCAGCTTTGTCTGCTTTTTGTGTCCAGTAATCTGCCTGTATGTCATCAACGACCACACCAAGACCATTGGCATAAATAAAGGCAAGATCACGCATGGCTTGAACTTCGCCCCATTCAGCTGCTTGCTTTACAAGAGCAATGGATTTTTCGACATCTTTTTCGACCACATCACCACGTCGGTAAAAGCCAGCCAGTTCTAAAGTTGCCGCTGGGTGTTTCTCGAAATTGGCTTTGCTCAACCAGTAATAGGCTAACTCAAAGTGAGCTTTGGAATCGTCAGGGTCTTCCTCAGCGATCTCTTTGGCATAAACCGTATAACCCTCACCGAGCCAGTACATGGCTTCAACCCAGCCACCATTGGCTGCTTTCAATGCCCACTCTTCGGCCAGCATGATGTCATCATCATGCTCGCTTTGCATATAGAGTTCGGCAAGCTCAAATTGGGCTTCGGCATTGCCTGCCAGTGCGCGGTTTGCCAGCGTGGCAGGGGGAGAAACACGCTCAGTCATGTCAGTATCTCAAATATCTTTGTATCTAGATTAAAAGGTTCAAAATAAAAAAGCCAATCCGAAAATTGACTTTTTTATAAAATACGACTGATAGCGATTAAAATACACAAACTAAGCTATTTGTTTAGAGGAATAACAATAAAACAAATAGAAAGAGAACAAGAATAAATTTAAATAGTTTTCAATGTTTCAGAAAGCAAAACAGCGGCCCGAAAGCCGCTGTTGATATACGATTTATGAGATAAAAACTTAGTCTTGCTGGATTCCTGCAACCATCCAATCTTGCTGAGAACCGGCAGGTTTGACAAAGTGCCAGATTTCAGCAAACGGTTGAGGTTGGCTATTCAGGTCTTCACTTACAGTGCCAGTGAAGCGTACGCTTACTACATATTGACCATTCTCATTCGATGAATCTACCACCATTGCATTCAGGTTAGAGAACTCAGCTACGTCCTGATCCTGATTTGCCATAATGTCGTTATACATCGACTGGTAAAGATCAGGGGTCAAGTAACGTTTAATTTCTGAAATGTTGCTCGCCGTATTCATTGACTGAATGTGGTTGAAACGTTGACGTGCCACACGTAAGAAAGTCGCAGGTTCTGTACCATCTGGAAGCTGGTTGCCGCTATTGGTATAGGCTGCACCAAATGGCGCGTTATTTACCGGAGCTGAACCAAACGGAGCATTTGTGCTTGGCGTGCTACCACCCACGTTCTGGCCAAAAATATTGGTATTGTCACCACCGCGAGGAGGTGTCTGACCAAATGGTGCTGAATGACCAGCACCACTATTTGGAGCGTATGGATTAGAAGCTACTTTTTTTTTTGCGCCCATCTTACGGAAAATGAAGAAGGCAACAGCGGCAGCAAGTAAAATCCAGATCCAGCCAGGAATACCACCTTTTTCCTCTTGTTGCTGTTGAGCTGCTTGAGCTTCAGAAGCCGCTTGTACTTCTTTGTCATCAGCCAGCGCATTGGCAGCAACTGCACCCACGGCAGCACCGGCTACACCGGCAGCAACCATACTACCTACGCCTGGGCCAGATCTTTGCTGAGTTGCAGCACCAGCGGCTGGAGCCTGTTGTGCTGGCGCAGCTTGACGAGGTTGTTGATAAGATTGAGTAGGCGCAGCAGAACGTTGCATACCATGGCTTTTACCGCCACCGGCACGCTTTGCTTCAGCAGTTAAAGGAGCAACCAGTAATGCTGCTGTTAAAAGACCTGCAATCAAACCACGCTGTCGAACTTCCATTCAATTTTCCTATGTGAAAAAAACTTATTTGAATACTCTATTTATATAGGCTTTATAGGGGATTTCAATCAAAAATGTGTATTTTTTTAGGCTTTTCGCAAGATTTATCGATTAAAACTAATTGAGTTCGTCACTTAGGCTCATAGCTTCACTCAGGGCTTCATGCAATCGGGCTACAGCAATGACCTGCACGCCGGGAATCGGTTTTTGCGGTGCATTGGCACGCGGCAAAATAATATATTTAAAACCGTGTTTGACGGCTTCTTTCAGACGTTCCTGACCATTCGGTACCGGACGAATTTCGCCAGATAGGCCAACTTCACCAAAAACAGCCAGTTGCTGAGGCAAGGCTTTGGTCCGGATACTGGATGCACAGGCTAAAAGTACAGCCAAGTCAGAACCGGTTTCAGTAATCTTTAAACCACCGACGATATTGACATAGACATCCTGACCAGAAGTTTGTACGCCACCATGACGGTGCATTACGGCAAGCAGCATATTCAGACGGTTTTGTTCTAGACCCAAGGCTACACGGCGTGGCTGGCCATGGGCATCATCGACCAACGCCTGAACTTCAACCAGGAGTGGGCGAGTCCCTTCGCGGCTAATCATGACGATGGAACCTGGAATCGCTTCATCATAACGACTGAGGAATATGGCAGATGGATTGGCCACTTCACGCAGACCTTTATCGGTCATGCCAAAGACGCCAAGTTCATTGACTGCACCGAAACGGTTTTTGACTGCGCGGATCATGCGATAACGAGAATCCGACTGGCCTTCAAAATACAGCACACAGTCCACCATATGTTCCAGTACACGTGGACCTGCTAAGGCACCTTCTTTAGTTACATGACCGACAATAAACAGGGCAGTGCCGCTATTTTTGGCGAAACGGGTCAATAGGGCGGCAGACTCACGGATCTGTGAGACTCCACCTGGCGCAGACTGCAAGGTTTCGGTATATAAAGTCTGAATCGAGTCCAGAATCGCAACAGCAGGACGTTCCTGTGCAAGCACCTCGCAAATGCGTTCCACACAGGTTTCTGCCATGACTTTCAGCTGGTCGGTTGGCAAGTCCAGACGCTGGGCGCGTAATGCCACCTGAGACAGGGATTCTTCACCTGTGACATACAGGGCTGAGCTATTACCCGCTGCCATGTGAGTTGCGGTTTGCAATAAGATAGTTGACTTACCAATCCCCGGGTCACCACCAATCAGCACCACAGAACCTGTGACCAGACCACCGCCTAAGACTCGGTCAAACTCACCAATCCCTGTTTGCAACCGGGTTTCATGTGAAACGGAGACTTTATTTAAAGTGGTAATCGCAGCTGCCTGACCGGCATATCCGCCAATTTTTGGCTGAGCACGATGTGTCGTTGCTGGCACAATACTGACTTCTACCAGACTGTTCCATTCCCCACATTCAGAACACTGACCCGCCCATTTGGGATGGTCTGCTCCACATTGTTCACAACGATACACACTTTTTGCTTTAGCCATAATTTCCGAAAATAAATATTGGGAATAGGGGCTACAGCATAGCGGTGAATGAGACTGAAAACCAAGACCTTTGGCTGAAAAAGTCAGTGATTTACGTCAGCATATGACGCTTATGAATTCACCATCCTACATGAAAGTGAAATACCTCCTATAATGAGAAAATTCATCACGGGTACAGGAAGCCTGACATGCCACAACTTTTAAAACATATCGATGCAATCGCACGTGAAAAAGACCGTGATGTATTATTTGTACATTTTGAAAATTACGAACATGAAAATGCAGATGCTGAGTCCTATCATTTGCGGCAGAACCTAGTGGAATGGCTGAAGCAACGCCAAATTAACTTTGCACCCTGTATGGGTATAGAACAGCCTGGTGTGATTGAAAGTTATTCAGGTGATCTTTATATCGATGTGCCATTTGATGAAGCTAATCCAATTTACCAAATGGTCAGTGAGCATCTGGAAGATGCCGAAGGGGAAATGAGGATTCCGGGAGTGCTGTTCTTTGTATTATCTCTAGAAACTGCGCTGGAAATTGAAGCCGATCGTGAAGAGTTCTTAAATCTAAATCAAGCTCATGATGATGACGATGGATTTTCTGGCCGTTTGAACTGATATTTTTAGCAAACTTAACTAATAAAAAAGCCACGATGAACGTGGCTTTTTTATTAAGGGTTTTAAATTTTATTAATACAGTTCACCTGATTTACGGCGAGCAATAAAATCTTTGGATTCTTTCACGATCACCCCAGACAGCAGTAACAGGCCGATCAAGTTTGGAATTGCCATCAAACCGTTGAAGGTATCTGCAAACAGCCACACCAGATCCAGTGTCGCGACACAGCCAATAAATACTGACAGGATATAGATGATGCGATAAGGGAATACAAATTTCTCACCGAGCAGATAAGTTGCACATTTTTCCCCGTAGTAGCTCCAGCCTAAAATGGTAGAATAGGCGAAGAAGATAATACCGAAGGTCACGATCCAGCCACCAACACCTGGCAGCAGTTTGTTAAATGTAGAAACGGTCAGAACAGCACCGGTTTGTCCACCAAAATCACTGCCGGCCATGATGAAGCCCATCACCAGGACAATACCCGTAATCGAACAGACAATAATCGTGTCAATAAAAGTTCCGGTCATAGACACTAGACCTTGGCGCGCAGGATGATCGGTTTTTGCAGCAGCAGCGGCAATCGGTGCCGAACCCATACCAGCTTCATTCGAGAAGACACCACGCGCGACACCATAACGAATTGCCGCACCAATTGCACCACCTACAGCAGCTTCACCAGTAAAGGCATAGGTGAAAATCATTTTCAGTGCAGGGCCCACTAAATCGAGATGGGTGAAAATAATGATCAGACCGCCCACTACATAGCCAATCGCCATAATTGGAACGATGAAAGAGGCAGCCCTAGAAATCCACTTAATCCCGCCCAGAATCACCAGTGCAGAAAACGCAGTAATCACGATACCTGTAACCCAGGTTTCCAGACCGAAACCATTTTCTACCGCAAGTGCAACGGTATTAGATTGAACAGAACTACCAATTCCAAAAGACGCTACAGCACCAAAGAATGCAAAGATTAGTGCCAGCCATTTCCATTTCAGGCCGCGCTCAATGTAATACATTGGACCGCCAGACATTTCACCGCGTTCATTTTTAACCCTGTATTTGACGGCCAGTACGCCTTCGCCATATTTGGTTGCCATTCCGAACAGGGCAGTCATCCACATCCAGAATACGGCCCCTGGGCCGCCCAGTACACAGGCAGTTGCCACACCGGCAATATTACCGGTACCGATGGTAGCTGACAGTGCGGTCATGAGTGAGCCAAACTGGGAAATATCACCTTCATGCGAAGGGTGTTTGCCAAAAACCTGTTTAAAGGCCAGTGGCAACATGCGGAACTGCCAGAACAGCAGGCGGAAGGTCAGGAATATACCGGTCCCGACAATGAGGACCAGCATATAAGGGCCCCAGACCCAGCCACTGACGGTTTCCATGATGCTTTGTAAATTTTGCATAAATTTCTTCTTATTTATCCGTGTCAGCTTTATTTGAGATGTTGATTGAAAAGCAATTGCTATGCCATGCGCGCTCATCCTAAACGCGAATATTGGCGGATTTGTATTCTATTTTTTACATAGTTTCAGCGCTTTGACAAGAAAAATCCTGTATTCATCGCGCCTTAAAACTAAGACTAAAGATAAATGAATATTGATATAAGAAAAATAAATTAACTTGCAAGATTAGTTGGAAAATACAAATGATGCGAATTTTCTTTTTGTATTCCGGGTTTTTTACGTTAATTTGTCGCGATTAAAACTCAAAGTTGAAATGAAATAATGTCAGAAAAATATAGTCACTCATCATCGGAAGATGGTGAGCTACAGCGTAGTTTATCCAACCGGCACCTGCAGTTAATTGCCATTGGGGGTGCGATTGGCACCGGCCTGTTTATGGGTTCAGGGAAAACCATTAGCTTGGCAGGACCATCTATTCTGGTGATTTATATGATCATCGGTTTTATGGTGTTTCTGGTCATGCGCGCTTTGGGTGAATTATTATTATCCAATCTGCAATATAAATCTTTTATCGATTTTGCCACCGAT
The DNA here is from genome assembly GCF_054861205.1 of Acinetobacter sp. TW_SC_4. Taxonomy (NCBI): domain Bacteria; kingdom Pseudomonadati; phylum Pseudomonadota; class Gammaproteobacteria; order Moraxellales; family Moraxellaceae; genus Acinetobacter; species Acinetobacter sp. TW_SC_4. The sequence goes on along the minus strand of NZ_CM142174.1, from coordinate 2,266,622 downwards.
CTGATCGGGCCATGGGCAGGTTATTTTGTCGGCTGGACGTACTGGTTATGCTGGATCACGATTGGTATCGCGGATTTGTCAGCCATTATCTATTACTTGCAATTCTTTAATAACGGTCTGCCATTTACTCCGGGCGAAGGTGTGCTGATCAGTATTGCCTCTATTGTCTTCATCATGGGATTGAACCTGGCAACCGTGAAACTGTTTGGTGAAATGGAGTTCTGGTTTGCCCTGATCAAGATTATCGCCATTATTGTACTGATCGCTGTAGGTTTATGGATGATCTTTACTGGCTTCACAAATGATGCAGGTACGGTCGCTTCATTTGCCCATATCTGGGATCATGGCGGTTTATTTCCGACTGGGACTATGGGTTTCCTGGCTGGTTTCCAAATTGCGATTTTCGCCTTTGTAGGTGTAGAGCTGGTTGGTACTACGGCTGCTGAAACCAAAGATCCAGAGCGTAACCTGCCGAAAGCGGTGAACTCGATTCCGATCCGTATCATTATTTTCTATGTGCTTGCTCTGATCATTGTGATGTCAGTGACACCATGGGATCAGATCAATCCAAATGTTTCTCCGTTCGTGAATCTGTTCAGTCAGGCCGGTATTGCGGCGGCAGCAATCATCATGAACCTGGTGGTGCTGTCATCAGTAATGTCATCAATGAACAGTGGGGTGTTCTCGACCAGCCGTATGCTGTTTGGTTTGTCTCGGGAAGAACAGGCACCTAAAGCCTTTGGTCGTTTGAATTCGCGCGCCGTTCCAGCGAATGCATTGTATTTCTCTGCGATCTGTTTATTGCTCGGTGCAGCATTACAGTACTTCGTGCCGAATACGGTTGAAGCATTTACCTTAGCAACGACTCTATCGACCATTTTTTTTATCTGTGTATGGCTGATCATTATCTGGAGCTACATGATCTATTACCGTACTCGTCCAGAATTGCATGCTCAATCCATATTCAAGCTGCCTGGTGGATTGGTGACTTGCTGGATCGTGATTATTTTCTTTGTCGGCATGATTGGTGTGTTATCGCTGGAAGATGATACCCGTCGTGCCTTGATGGTCAGCCCGGTCTGGTTCATTTTACTGATTATTGGATATTTAGGCTTCTATAAACAGAAACATAAATAATCCATATCAATAAAAACGTCAGCGATCTGCTGGCGTTTTTTTATGTCTGAATATACTCTCTAGCGTTTAGCGCTTTGGTCATGCGGATGATCGCGTTATACTTCATCGAAAATACTCATATAGGTGGTCAGATGCGTCAGATCATTTGCTACATCAGTTTAATTACAGTCGGTTTTGCCTTGGTCGGTTGTGGGCAGTCGGGAGCTTTACATCTTCCCAATGATCCAAACTACGATAAACGTGCCAAGTATTTACTCTATAAAAATACTGAATCTGCACCGCAAGTATCAGATGAACAACAGGATGCGCCAGTCAAGCAGCAGTTTGAAGCGCTCGCTGAATCCGATTCAACACCATCTCCTTAAGACTTTCAGAGAAAGGATACATTCATGAGTTTCACCCGCATTAATGGGGTATTGCATGCTGAGCAATGTTCACTGCAACAGCTCGCAGAGCAATTTGGCACACCACTTTATGTTTATTCAAAAGCAACTTTTGAAAAGCATTATCTGGATATGGACCGTGCTTTTAGCTTTATCGATCATCAAATCTGTTTTGCGGTAAAGTCAAACTCTAATCTTGCGGTATTGAATGTATTAGCCAAGCAGGGTGCTGGTTTTGATATCGTGACTGGTGGTGAACTGGCTCGTGTATTGAAAGCCGGTGGTGAACCTTCAAAAATCGTATTCTCAGGTCTGGGTAAATCAGAAGCAGATATTAAAAAGGCATTGGAAGTAGGCATCGCCTGTTTTAATGTCGAGTCATATGCCGAACTGGACCGTATTCAGAAAGTAGCGGCTGAACTTAATGTTAAAGCGCCAATTTCACTACGTGTGAATCCGGATGTCGATGCCAAAACCCATCCATATATTTCAACAGGCTTAAAAGAAAACAAATTTGGTATTCCATCAGATAGCGTATTTGATACCTATGCTTATGCAGCATCATTGCCAAATCTTGAAGTGGTCGGGATTGACTGTCATATCGGTTCGCAGTTGACTGAAACTCAACCTTTTGTTGATGCGCTGGATCGTGTCATTGTTATGATCGACAAGCTGAAAGACATGGGCATCAACTTGAAACACATCGATATCGGTGGTGGTCTAGGTGTGACATATAAAGATGAAACACCGCCATCGGTTGAAGAATATGCCAATGCCATGCGTCCGGCTTTAGAAAAACTGGGCCTGAAAGTTTATATGGAGCCGGGTCGTAGTATCTCTGCCAATGCAGGTGTTTTACTGACCAAAGTGGATCTACTGAAACCAACCAATCACCGTAACTTTGCCATCATTGATGCCGCGATGAATGACCTGATTCGTCCAGCTTTATATGAAGCATGGATGGATATTCAATCCGTGACACCGCATACGGATATGGAAACAAAAGAATGGGATGTGGTGGGCGCAATCTGTGAAACTGGCGATTTTCTGGGTAAGGAACGTGAGCTTGCCATTAAAGAAAATGATGTGCTGGCAGTACTGGGTGCTGGTGCATATGGTTTCGTAATGAGTTCGAACTATAACAGCCGTGGCCGTGCTGCTGAAGTGATGGTGGATGGTGATCAGGCTCATCTGATTCGTGAGCGTGAAACGGTTGAATCACTTTGGGAACGTGAGCGTTTATTGCCTTAAGGAGACTGAGTAATGTTGCTTGAATTTACCAAGATGCATGGTCTGGGCAATGACTTTATGGTGGTAGACCTGATTAGCCAGCGTGCTTATCTGGATACTCTCACTATTCAGCGCTTGGCAAATCGTAACTTTGGTGTGGGTTTTGACCAGCTCTTGATTGTTGAACCGCCTGATATTCCAAGTGCAGATTTTAAATACCGTATTTTTAATGCGGATGGTTCTGAGGTTGAGCAGTGCGGCAATGGTGTACGCTGTTTTGCCCGTTTCGTGCATGAACGTCAATTGACCACTAAAACCAAAATCAAGGTACAGACCAAAGCTGGAATCGTGGAACCTGAACTCGGTGCCAATGGCTGGGTGCGAGTGAATATGGGTTATCCAAAATTCCTGCCTCAGGAAATTCCATTTGTGGCAGAAGAACCGGAAAATCTGTATGACATCGATCTGGCGGGTGGAGAGAAGCTGACGATTGATGTGGTCAATATGGGGAATCCACATGCAGTGACGATTGTTCCGGATGTATTGACTGCCGATGTGGCTAAGATTGGTCCACAGGTGGAATCCCATGTGCGTTTCCCGGCACGCGTTAATGCTGGATTTATGCAGATCATTGATGAAAAGCATGCTCGTTTACGTGTTTATGAGCGTGGTGTAGGCGAAACACTGGCTTGTGGTACAGGTGCCTGTGCTGCAGCAGTGTCTGGTATGCGCCGTGGTTTGTTATCTAGCAAGGTCGAAATTGAACTTGCGGGTGGTAAATTGCAGATTGAATGGAAAGAAGGTGATGTGGTCTGGATGACAGGTCCAACCGCCAATGTTTATGAAGGTCGACTGGACTTGCGCTACTTCCAGGGTTAATCTCAACATTTATTTCTCTAAAAAGCACCGCACATAGTACGGTGCTTTTTTATGATAGGATGAATTCCATATTTAATTGATATCACAACACTGCTATGAATCAGCTTGTGTTTTTACCGGGTGCATCAGGCAGCCGAGACTTTTGGCAACCCTTGTTGGCTCATTTAAAAACAGATCAATCTACAAAAATATTGGCATATCCGGGCTTCGATGGGGTAGAACCAGATTCGACTATTCAAAATCTTCATGATCTGCAGGAATTCATCACAGAGCAGATTGAAGATGATTCAATTCTGGTTGCTCAATCTATGGGTGGAGTATTGGCAGTTGCAATTGCACTGCATCATCCACAGAAAGTCAAAGGACTGGTTTTATTGGCAACTTCAGGTGGTCTGGATCTATCCCAGTTCGGTTATGGTGACTGGCGGATAGATTATCGCGAGCAGTTTAAAGATGTTCCTGACTGGTTTTTACAAGATCAAACCATATTTAGCCTGAAACAGTTAAGCAATCTTGAGATTCCAGTTCTACTGATCTGGGGTGACCAAGACGCTTTAAGTACCGTTCAGGTGGGGCAATGCTTAAAGCAAAATTTTAAACATGCAAATTTGCATGTAATTCAAGGCGGGGAACATTTCTTTGCGGCGACTCATCCAGTACAGACCGCAGAACTGATTGAAGCCTGGCTGGAGTCAATTGAATGGAGCAAGTAAAGCTTTCTGCAAAAGACTTGCTCGAAATCTGGCTCAAAGAACGTGAGATCCAGAATCAGTCTAAACATACCTTGCAGGCCTATGAACGTGATGTGGCTGATTTTCTGGAATTCTGCGCAGTACAACAACTTGCACTCAATGATGTGGAAGCCACAGATTTACGTCAATTTCTGGCTGAAAAAGTCGAGCAGCACGGATTAAGTTCGAGTAGCTTGCAGCGGATGCTCTCTTCGATTCGCCAGTTCATGAAATGGGCAGAGCAGGCGCAGTATCTGGCGTTTAATCCGGCTGATGATTTTCAGTTGAAACGTCAGTCACGTCCTTTACCGGGTATGGTCGATATTGAAACTGTGAACCAGATTCTGGACCAGCCTGCTCCAGAAACCGAAGCGCAGCAACAAATGTGGTTGAGAGATAAGGCAATTCTGGAATTACTCTATTCCAGTGGTTTACGTTTGGCAGAAATTCAGAGCTTAAGAATCAAGGATGTTGATTTTAATCGTCAGCTCCTCCGTATTACCGGTAAAGGCAATAAAACCCGGGTGGTGCCTTTTGGTTCAAGAGCCAAAGATAGTCTGATGGAATGGCTAAAAATTTATCCGCTCTGGAATGGCGATTTTGTACCTGACGCGAATGTATTTATCACCCAAAAAGGCAATCCGCTCGGTGCACGGCAAATTGAAAACCGGGTCAAGTTTCAGGCACAGCGTGCAGGGGTTAATGTTGACCTGCATCCGCATTTGTTACGGCATTGTTTTGCCAGCCATATGCTGTCGAATAGTGGTGATCTTCGTGCCGTTCAGGAAATGTTGGGGCATAGCAATTTGAGTACTACACAAATTTATACTCATATTGATTTTGATCGACTTGCGCAGATTTATGATCAGGCGCATCCGCGGGCACAGCATAAAGAATAGGAAAAATTTAAAGTTTTCTTCCGCTTGTCGGATGATTAGGATTCATGGCATAAAACTGTCATGTATCATGCTCAAAATATGACTTGAACAGACTGTTTGAAAGATATTTCACTATTGTCTTATTTTTCAAATGGCTGTTTTCGGATATAAGTATAAATAGTAATCAATTTTTAAAAGAAAATCAGCGATCTCGATACTGGAATTTTTATGGACACAGCAATTATCCCGGATATACAACAAAAGTATGCGCAGTTAAGCCCAGCCCAAAAAGATATGTTTGCGGGTTATGGTTTACGCCAGATTAAACATTTTGTTGAGATTAGCTTGCCCACCATTGAAGCCGTTTTGCCTGAAGGCGCAATCGTGCAGGGGATTAATGCAGAAGGGAAAATGCAGGCTTATAATCCTGAGGCAGACCAGTATTATCTATGGATTTCTGATCTGCAATGGCAGACCACGCAGCGAGCCAGTCAAGCTGTTGACCTGAAAGAAGATGCGCTCGAAATCTGGAATATTTTCGATCTGAAGTCTTATGAACTGATTGAACTGAGTCATGTACATCGTGACTTTTTGCAAGTTTAATAAATATGAAGGATGACCAAGGTCATCCTTTTTTATTGCTAAAATATTTTATAAGTCATCCAGCGGTAACTGAAAACTTTGCTTGATGATCTGGCTGGGTAAATCTGTTTTGACACTGGTAATGCCATTTTTCTTGGTCAAATGTGTGGACTGAAATTGGCGGTAACTTTCCAGATCAGGCACTACAACTTTTAACATCGCATCACATTCGCCTAGAATGATATAACACTCCATCACTTGCGGTAGTTCCTTCATTGCTTCAATAAAGGTATCAATCGTCTCTGCATCCTGACCCACCAGCCAAATCCGTGAAAACAGAATCAACTGAAAACCGATTTTCTGTGAATCGACAATGGTGGTGTAATTCTGGATCACGCCCGCATCTTCAAGCAACTTTACCCGGCGCAGACAGGAAGAAGGGGATAGTCCAATTTCACGTGCCAGATCGTTGTTCTGAATACGACCATTGGCTTGCAAGTGATGAATGATATTTTTATCAATTCGATCAAGTTTTACTCGCACAGACTTGGAAGATATTTTCATAAATTAGAATATAATTCGAAAAATAATACTTATTATAAAATAAATTGAAAGCCTATTTTGTAAAAATTCGCAGATACTAATTCCACTTTCCGAAGATTTAAAGGAAAAGGAAATGTCTGTATTTGCACTTTTTGCACTAACCGTGCTTCCCCTGATTTTTACACCTGGACCAGATATGCTGTTTATCCTGTCTCAAGTGATGGGTAAAGATGCAAAAGCAGGCATGATGGCAACCATCGGGATCTGTTCAGGCTATCTGGTACATTCCATTTTCGTAGCAATAGGAATCGCAGCGATTATCGTGTCTTTTCCGGTATTGTTTGAAGCGATTCGCTGGTTGGGTATTGCTTATTTGCTCTATCTGGCTTGTAGTCTGTTGAAATCAGTATTTAGTAAAAACTCAATGAAAATTGAGAAAAAATCTGCTGCTAATCCAGTGAAAAAAGGCTTCTTTACGGCCTTACTCAATCCTAAAGGCATGCTGATCTATTTTGCGATCTTGCCGCAGTTTATTGATAAAAGCGGAAATACAGTGAGCCAAGGCTTAATTCTCTCTTTTATTTTTATCGGCATGATTTTCATTGTTTATTGTGCTCTCAGCATTCTGTTCAGCAGAATTACCCGCAATACACAAATTGATGAACGTAAACAGAAATGGGTTGATGGCACCTCAGGTGGTTTACTTGCCCTTGCTGCAAGCTGGTTAATTATTAATTAAGCAATGGTGTATTTTAAAAAAGCATACTGCTCCCAGTATGCTTTTTTTATATTTATAGATTGATGACAACCCAATTTTTAGACTTGCCCAGCAAAATAAAGCGGAGTAAATTGAGCAGATATGCAGAATAAATCCTGACTAATTTCGCTTTATGTCCAAACTGACCAAAGCGGTCATTTTTAAATATAAGTCATTTTCCACAAATCTAAGGACAGATTTGTACATTTAATAAGCAGAAATCAAAAGTTCTGATGTGTTTCATCAAATAAAAACATAATAAAAATCAAAGGTTAAATTTTATTAAATATTAATAAAATTCATTGTAATAAATCGATACGGATTAATTGTGAACGCATCGTTCAAGGAAAATTACGCATTTTTACAGCTCTTTGTTGAATTGTGACTTGACCGAAATGCCGTGCACATTGCAAGATAGGGCACCTAAAAAATTTAAGTGAAGAGTTATTATAACTTTTCTCAACATTTACATTTGCTAAAACAGCCGAGGATTACATGAAGGCTCTTGTTGCTGTAAAACGTGTGGTTGATGCCAACGTTAAGGTTCGCGTTAAGCCGGACAACAGTGGTGTTGACTTAACAAACGTTAAAATGTCAATTAACCCATTCTGTGAAATCGCGGTGGAAGAAGCGGTTCGTTTAAAAGAAAAAGGAACTGTTTCAGAAATCGTTGTTGTTTCTATTGGTCCTAAAGAAGCTCAAGAACAAATCCGTTCTGCAATGGCGCTTGGTGCTGACCGCGGTATTCTGGTTGAAGCTGATGACAGCCAATTAGGTGCGCTAGAAGTTGCTAAAATTCTAAAAGGTGTTGTTGAAGCTGAACAACCACAATTGATCCTTCTTGGTAAACAAGCAATTGATGACGACTCTAACCAGGTTGGCCAGATGCTTGGTGCACTTCTAGGTGCAGGTCAAGGTACATTCGCTTCAGAAGTTAAAGTTGAAGGCGACAAAGTACAAGTGACTCGTGAAGTCGACGGTGGTCTACAAACTGTTGAATTATCACTTCCAGCGATCGTAACTACTGACTTACGTTTGAACGAGCCACGTTATGCAGCTCTTCCAAACATCATGAAAGCGCGTAAAAAACCGCTTGATACTAAGTCACCTGCAGATTTCGGTGTAACTACTACAACTAAACTGAAAACAGTAAAAGTTGAATCTCCTGCAGAGCGTAAAGCTGGCGTACAAGTGAAGTCTGTAGACGAACTTGTAGAAAAATTGAAAAACGAAGCGAAAGTGATCTAATACAGAAGGATAAAAATCATGAGTATTTTAGTAATCGCTGAGCACGACAACAAAGCACTTAACGCTGCTACTTTAAACGTTGTTGCTGCGGCGCAAAAAATCGGTGGTGATATCACTGTATTGGTTGCTGGTTCTGGCGCTCAAGCAGTTGCTGATCAGGCAGCTAAAGTTGCGGGTGTAAGCAAAGTTTTACTTGCTGACGACGCTGCTTATGCAAACCAACTGGCTGAAAACGTAGCAAAACTGGTTGCAGAATTAGGTAAAGGCTACAACCATATTCTTGCTGCTTCTACTACAACTGGCAAAAACATTCTGCCACGCGCTGCAGCACTTCTTGATGTCAGCATGATCACAGACATCATCGCTGTTGATTCTGCAAATACATTCAAGCGTCCTATCTATGCAGGTAACGCGATTGCAACTGTTGAGTCTTCTGAATCAGTAATCGTTGCAACTGTTCGTGGTACTGCATTTGATGCGGTTGCTGCTGAAGGTGGTTCTGCTGCGGTTGAAGCTGCTGCTTCTACTGGTGATGCTGGTATTTCTAAGTTCATTAATGAAGAAATCGTTAAATCTGAACGTCCTGAATTGACAGCTGCTCGTATCGTCGTTTCTGGTGGTCGTGGTGTAGGTTCTGGTGAGAACTACCACAAAATCCTTGATCCACTAGCTGACAAACTTGGCGCTGCTCAAGGTGCTTCACGTGCTGCAGTTGATGCTGGTTTCGTTCCTAACGATATGCAGGTTGGTCAAACTGGTAAGATCGTTGCACCTGACCTGTACATCGCTGTAGGTATCTCTGGTGCGATCCAGCACTTGGCAGGTATGAAAGAATCTAAAGTGATCGTTGCGATCAACAAAGATGAAGAAGCTCCAATTAATGCAGTAGCAGACTACTGGTTAGTAGGTGACCTGAACACTGTAATTCCTGAATTGGTTTCTAAAATCTAATTTCTGAATCAGTTTCAAAAAAAACGCTCCTTTAGGAGCGTTTTTCTTTTTTTTTAATCTAAATAATTAATCTAACTAACAAGTCGTCCATTTCTGACTCTAAATTTTGGCTATTGTATATTTTGTGTTAATATTAAACTTTTTGGCGGAGTGTTCGTGAAATTTGATTTTCAGTTACCAGTTAGTATTTTGGTAATGATGATCTGCTGTTTGATTTTCCCTTTTCTCCCGAGTCTGCACCTTCCTTTGTTAGGAGGTATGACGGTTACAGTAGTTGAGTCAATTCAAGCATTAATGTTATTTGGTTTTGCCGTATTTAGTTTTTTCTATATCCGTCCATTTGAATTAAGTAAAGGTCAAAAACAATTTTGGCTCTGGTCAGTTGCATGGTGGATTATGCTGTTTGGTAGAAGTACCAGCTGGGGACGGGACTATTTCCCGGAAGTGCCAAAAATCTATTTCCGTGGTATTTCGGTTCTTGTGATTGCACCCGTGGTGTTTATGCTGTTTTTAGCACCTTTGCGTCAAGAAATTGCTTATAAGTTTAAGCATGTATCACTTCCAATTTGGGCACTCATATTAGCTTTCATCGGCTTGCTGATGTCTGATGGCATTGAACATAATCGGTTTTTTATTCATTTTATTTTTACAGATTTTATCTATAAAGATTTGATGGAAGAACTATACGAATTTCCGCTTATTATCGGCTTATTCCTGGTCGCTTATCCATTAATGGAGCAAGATTGTGCTGTGACAAAATCAACTAGTCAGGTCATAGCTGAAGATGATTTGTCCGATATAGAGTCTAAACTTCATATTTAAGTGACTTGCTTTTTTAAAGAAAAAAATGAACCTCTGCAAGCAGAGGTTTTTTAATATCAAAATATTGTGAAGTGATTAAAATTTCTACTAAAAATCCTGTGGGTAGTTGGGGATGAAACAGATAAATTTAGCCTAGATTATGCTATACTGTACGACTAAATTTTAATATTGGTTCAGCTTTTTTTGAGCCGATTTATAGCTGGATTTACGACATATAAATGCAAGCCAAATCTGGCTTGTAGAATAAGGAGTATGCATGAGCGTATCGGAAATTAGACCGATTGCCATTGAGGATGAACTCAAGCACTCGTATTTAGACTATGCAATGAGCGTGATTGTTTCACGTGCCTTGCCGGATGTACGAGATGGTCTAAAACCTGTTCATCGTCGTGTGCTTTTCGCAATGCACGAATTGGGCAATGACTACAACAAAGCTTACAAGAAGTCTGCCCGTGTTGTAGGTGATGTCATCGGTAAATATCACCCACATGGTGATTCTGCTGTTTATGAAACCATTGTCCGTATGGCTCAGGACTTTAGTCTGCGCTACCAATTGGTTGATGGTCAAGGGAACTTTGGTTCGATCGATGGCGATAGCGCTGCGGCAATGCGTTATACCGAAGTTCGTATGCGTAAGCTGACCCATGAATTATTGGCTGATCTGGAAAAAGATACAGTTGACTGGGAAGATAACTACGACGGTTCTGAGCGTATTCCGCAAGTCATGCCAACCCGTATTCCAAACCTGTTGGTGAATGGTGCGGCTGGTATTGCAGTTGGTATGGCGACCAATATGGCGCCACACAACATGACTGAAGTGGTGAATGCGTGTCTGGCTTATGCAGATAATCCGAATATCAGCATCGAAGGTTTGATGGAATATATTTCCGGTCCAGATTTCCCGACAGGTGGCATTATTTACGGTAAGTCAGGCATCGTGGATGCCTATCGCACCGGTAAAGGCCGTTTGCATATTCGTGGTAAATATCACTTTGAAGAAGATGCTAAATCTGGCCGTACTACGATTGTCTTCACGGAAATTCCTTATCAGGTTAACAAAGCGAAAACGATTGAACGTATCGCCGAGCTGGTCAAAGAGAAAAAACTTGAAGGCATTTCTGAACTTCGTGATGAATCTGACAAAGAAGGGATGCGTATTGCGATTGACCTGAAGCGTGGTGAAAATGCTGAAGTCATCGTCAATAACCTGTTCCAGAATACACAGTTAGAAAATTCTTTCAGCATCAATATGGTTTGCCTGGACAATGGCCAGCCGAAGTTGATGAACCTGAAAGACATCATTGCGGCATTCATCCGTCACCGTCAAGAAGTCGTGACACGTCGTACCATGTACGAACTGCGAAAAGCACGTGAACGTGGTCATATTTTAGAAGGCTTAACCGTTGCTCTGGCAAATATTGATGCCATCATCGAAACCATCAAAACTTCTGCCAACCCAGCTGAAGCGCGTGAGCGTTTACAAGCAGGTGAGTGGGCAGCAGGCGGTGTGGCAGCCTTGCTCGAAAAAGCAGGTGCTGTTTCTGTACGTCCGGACGAAATTGAAGGCGAAGATCCAGAGCGTCCATTTGGTATTGATGGTGAGGTGTATCGCTTATCTCCTACTCAAGTCAACGCGATTATGGAACTGCGTTTGCACCGTTTGACCGGTCTTGAGCAGGATAAACTTCAAGCTGAATATTCTGAAATCTTAGGTCAAATTGCTGAATATACAGCCATCTTAAATGACTTCAACTTATTGATGAACGTCATTAAAGAAGAGCTGGCATTGATTCTTCAGCAATATGGCGATGCACGTAAAACAGATATTGTTGAATCTCGTATCGACTTCTCTCGTGAAGATTTGATTCCTGAAGAGCAAATGGTTCTGACCGTTTCAAAAACAGGCTATGCGAAAACTCAACCATTATCTGACTATGCTGCTCAGCGTCGTGGTGGTCGTGGTAAGTCTGCAACCAGCATGAAAGAAGATGATTACATCCAGCACATGGTGGTGACGTCGAATCATGCCACTGTGCTTTGCTTCACCAATGTCGGTAAGGTTTATCGTCTGAAAGTTTATGAAGTACCACAAGCTTCGCGTGGTGCCAAAGGTCGCCCAATGGTGAACTTGTTGCCACTGGATGACAATGAAACCATTACTGCTATCTTGCCAGTAATTGATGCACCGAAGAAATTTAAAGAACGTCTGGCTGACTTTAAAGCATTTGTGAAAACCAATGCTGCACAGCTGCAAACCAATGAAGTGATCAATAGTCACTTTGCGGCACTAGAAGCTGCACTTGCTGAATCGGAAGATGGTGCAGATGATATTTCTGATGCACTGCGTGTTCAGTTGAAAGAACTCGGCTTAGCACTTTCTACGACTGATCTTGATGATGACATCATCAATGACTTTGCTCAGCAGGCTGAAGCTGTTCGTAAGAACTTCTATGTGTTTATGGCGACTGAGTACGGCACGATTAAACGTGTAGAACTGGAACAATTCTCGAATGTTCGTTCCAACGGTTTACGTGCGATTGAACTGAATGGCGATGACACCTTAATTGGTGTTGCGATTACCGACGGTGAACAGCAAATTATGTTGTTCTCGAACGAAGGTAAAGCAATTCGTTTCGCAGAGACTGACGTACGTTCAATGGGTCGTTCAGCCAAAGGTGTACGCGGTATGCGCGTGACCATCGGTGCTTCTCAAGTTGAAGATGGAGAAGATGTAGATGTTGAATCTGATGATGAAGATGCAACTGAAGCTAACTTCATTAGCCGTATCGTATCTCTAGTGGTTGTACCTGAAACCGGTGAAGTGCTGTGTGCTTCTGCAAATGGTTATGGTAAACGTACCCCGGTAGATGACTTCCCAACCAAGAAACGTGGCGGTAAGGGTGTAATTGCAATCAAGACCTCAGAACGTAACGGTGAGCTGGTCGGTGCGGTTGCGATTGACGCATCTAAAGAACTGATGTTGATTTCTGATGGCGGTACACTGGTTCGTACCCGTGCTTCTGAAGTGGCACAGACTGGTCGTAATGCACAAGGTGTTCGTCTGATCCGTCTGGCTGAAGATGAAAAACTGGTCGGTGTAGAAGCGATTGAAGCAGTTGAAGATGAGTTGGAAATATTGGAAGATATTGAAAATACTGAATCTGCAGCTGATGATGTAACTGATGCACAAGCAGCTGAAAAAGATGATGACAATACAGTAGAGGAATAAGTTCTGCTACTGATGAAAAAGGGCGCTTCGGCGTCCTTTTTTACACATCGACTAAATGAGAGATAAATAATGAAGACCAGATTGATGCTTTTGACCGCAGCTATTGCACTTAGCGGCTGTAATAATGCAATGGACAGTATGCCCGATCCGAGCCCTGAGCAGGAAAAGGCTGCGCAAGTAGCTTATGAAGACCTGCGTGATGGAAAATATGACGAATTTTTAGCTCAGCTTGAGCCGAAGTTGCAGACAGAATTTCAAAACAATGAAAAAATCATGAAGCGTTTTTCACGCTCAATTCCACAAGGTGAATATAAGTCCAAGACTATCATGAGAAAGAGCTTCGAGGAAAATAACGGCAAACCGAGTGAATACAAGGTCAGCTATGAAATTGCCTATCCAAAAAACCTGGTTCAGTATGATGTGAGTTTTGACCAGCCGAATGGCAGTACTAAAATCCGCAACTTTAATATTCAGGTATTTGGTGAATAATTTTCAATGCGAATAGCCTGAGTAAATCTGGATTTAAGAACGTGGGCGTAGCCGATAATAGCCTAAGCTCATACAGATGATGCCGATCACCAATAGATAAGCAAGCTTTCCTAGAACCATATAAGTAGGCACCCCCATCTGATTGAGTTGAATAAACATCTGCACGATTTGGGTCGAAGGTAAGGCTTGCCCAATGAGTTGCACCCAGACTGGCATGGCAGCATGCGGCCAGGCGACTCCTGAAAGCATAAAGAGCGGAATTGAAGTAAAAACAATGATATGACCGGCGCGTTCTGGCATGTCCAGAAAACTGGCAAACAAGGTAGTAATCCCAATCATGCAGAATACAAAGATGGGTACAGCGAGCAGCATGCCCCAAAAATTTCCGCCACGGGGATAATCAAAATACCAGAAAGTAAAACCAAACAGGTAATAACAGCCCAAACATCCAATGGTCAGAATCGCCAAACTGATTCCGAATAAGGTGGTTAAATTAATCCTCTGTCTACTTTCCCGATACAGCGCAATCAGCATACTGAGGCCAAGAAAGATCGTCTGATGAATAATCAACGGTGCAACAGCGGGAAACACATAGCTACCATAGCCAGAGAGTGTATTAAATAATGGAATCTGGTGAATGGATAGTGCAGGAGAGAAGTGTGAAATCTCGCTAAAGCGTTCAGCATATTCACTTAAGGTATTTTCTACTGAAGAGACCAAGCCCAAACCAATCTGTTTGGTAATTAAAAAGTTAGCAGCACTTAAGTACAGCCCAATCCCGCCATTTTCACCATGCCGGATAGATTGAGAAAGATTATCTGGTAATAATAAAATCCCGTCAGCTTTTTGAGTTTCCACCCAATATTTGGCTTCAGCAAAATTTCCAGTCACCGCCTTAATCTCTATATTCGGGCTTTGGCTGACATGACTGATAATAGTATTGGTTAAAGCACTTTGCTCTTCATCGACAATAATAATCGGCAAGGCTTCTGCCTGTTCTGCCTTATATGCGGTCGGATAAAAAAAACTGTAAAACAGAACCGATAAAATCAGCGTGGTAAAAATACTGGTATTGCTAATAATGTCTTTAAAAGTTTGGCAATAAGCTTTCCAGAGTGATTTCATGGTGACACTCCTTTGGCTGTTTTTTTGAGAAAGACATAGGCCAGCACAGCATAAAGCACGACATAAATGACGAGCACGAACATCGGTTGCAGTGAAAGAGAGAGCGGACTGCCAATCACCCATTGCTCCGTCTGTAATTTGGCATAGGGTGTATAGGGAATAATATTGGCCCAGAACTGGGTGAATAGTGGGGCATTATTAAGGGGCAAAGTCACCCCAGCAAAACTGAGCGATGAACCACCATAAACTGCTAGTAGACCAAAAGATTTGCTCAGGTCCTGAGTGGCCAGAACCACCGCACTACTGATAAAGGCATAGGCACTATAGAACAGTATTTGCGCCAGAAGAATTGGCCATAATGACCCGGCAATAAACCAGCCGCGAATTTCGACCAGCCAAAACATCCAAGCCCAGGTCCAGCAACAAAATATTGCTACATAAACCAGATTTTTAGACAGCAGTGCCGACCACAAGTTTTGTTGGGCAATCCAATGACTAACAGTATGTCGTTTAATTTCCTGACCCACAGCAAAAGCCACACAGCAACATAACAGCAAGTGCAAAATTGCCGGCACCATGTAAGGTTCCAGATAAAATTCATAATTCAGCTGCGGATTATACAGTGGGGAAATTTTAATATTCGGTGTAGGTGCTTCCAGATAGGGGAGCGTGTTGCCCAGATACTGCTTGCCGGTAAATTCAGCCAGAGCCTGCAAGGTGCTAAGTAGCATAGCCGAAGAAATGGTATTCCCGATACTAAAATAGCTCTGATTAAAAGCAATACTAATTTCAGCATCCTGAGCTTTGACCAGTCGTTGCTCGGCTCCGGCAGGAATATGAATATAGCCCCAGATTTTATTTTCGTTTAATAGCTTTTCGATTTCGACCGTTTGATCAGAAATGGTATGCACTTGTAGGGTATGATTCAAAGATAAATGATCATAAATCTTGCTGCTCAGGCTACTTTGATCCTGATCAATAATGGCGACTGGTAGATGATCCGGTTTGCCTTTGGCAAACATGCTGCCAAGTAAAATCAGAATACAGGCTGGGGCGAGCAGGACTAGAGCCAGATCCCATTTCTCTCTGCATAAATAGCGTATTTCACGCTGAATACCCGCCCAGAATCCAGAAGCCATTTATTTTGGCTCTTTCAATTTAAACAGCACGCTCATGCCGACTTTTAACTCAGGCATTTCAGTGACTGGCACAAGATGAACTTTAAAACTGCGGACATCATAACCGCCGGTTTGGCGCGTGGTTTTAATGGTGGCAAATTCACCTTCAGCACTAATATTTTTTACTTTAAAAGTGGCTGATTGATTCAGTGCCGGAATAAAACCTTCAAGCTGTTGCTGTTTACCTAAAGCGGCATATTGGTCTTCACGAATATTCAGGCTAATCCAGCGTTCTGCCGAGATCAGGCTGACCACTGGCACTGCGGTTGCCACCAGTTCAGTGGCATTGCCATAGGTTTTGGAGACGGTACCATCAATCGGTGCCAATAATTCAGTTTCTGCTTCTAGTGCATTGGCTTCAGCGACTGCTGCACGGGCTATATCGACCTGAGCATCTGCAGAACTTTTCTGTTCTGGTGTACTGCCACGTTTAGCCCGGGCATATTGTTGATACGCAGCTTCTGTCATTTGCGACGCAGATTGTGAAGCTGCAAACAGTTCATCTCGGCGCTGGCGGGAAATAACGCCTTCCTTAAATAGATTGGTTCCACGTTGATAGGAAGTCTTAGCGAGTTGCTCCTGTGCTTTTAGTGACTGCCAGTTGGCATACAGAGAAGCGATATTTTCTTCCTGAGAACCACGTTCTGCGGTGGACTGAAGTGCTAATGCAGACTGTAAAGTAGCTAAAGCCTGCTGCTTTTTCGCCTCAATTTCAGGACTATGCAATTTCACCAGCGCCTGGCCTTTCTTGACGTCATCGCCTTCCTGCACATAAATCTTTTCAATCCGGCTTGGAACTTTAGTGGCCACTTGAACCGTCTCTGCCTCAACCCGGCCTTGTAGCTCGATTTCTTTGGGTTGATAGGTTTTCCATAGGCCAAACCCAATCAAAGCAAGAATGACTGGAATCAGCCCTAAAAGCAGATATTTTTTGCGCGATTTTTTTTCTTTGCTTTCAGGATTATCTGGCTCTGATTCACTGTAATTGATTTCTGAAGCCGGTTCATCAACAGGATATTCTGGCTTTTGCTCATCTGTCATGTCTGGCTCCATTAACGAATATAGTGGGTGTTGGCATGTTGCATATAGTTTGGAAATTCAACAATTGAGTCATGGCTCTGTAATAAGGTCGCAAGAGACATCACATATTTATAAGCATTTAATGCCATTTCTGCCTTTAAACTGCTGAGCATGTTTTGGGCATCGATGACCTGGGTGGCTGTCCCGACATCTTCCTTAAAGGATAATTCCTGAATACGCAGATTTTCCTGAGCTGCTTTCAGATTCTGCTGAAGCAGAGCATCACTTTGCTGGGCGCTGACTGCTTCACTAAATGATTTATAAATCAGGTTTTCAATCTCCTGCTGGGTACGCGCCGTCATGAGTTCAGCGGCATAGCGTTTTAGTTCAGCAGCCTGAATATTCTTGTTTTTATCAATACCTGAGAACAGGTTATAACGTGCTGCAACCCCTACAATCCAGTTTTGATGTTGATCCAGACTATATTCACCAAACGCAAAAACATTTGGCCTTTTAGCGGCTTGCTGGGCTTTGACATTGGCTTTGGCCAGCTCGGTATCCATCTGCATTTTTTTGATCAGTGGGGAGTTCTGGCTAAAACTGCTGAGCAGAATATTCACATTTTGTGGTTCAGCACGATTCACAAACAAAGGTGTGCTTAGCTCGGTGATATTGCTATCCAGCAACAGGTTATTTAGCTGAAATAGGGCAGCATTCAGATTGGCTTGGGCATTTTGTTGTGCGCGTTCAGCATTATTGCGTGCTACTTCAAACTGCATGCGCTGGCCTTTGCTAATAAAACCCTGCTGTTCCAGTTTTAGGGCATTACGATAATGTTGTTGCATGGCATTTGAATTAAAAAGTGCCGAATCCAGTAACTGTTTTTGTAGTTGAACATTGAAGTAGGACTGAATCAGTTCAAAACGCTGCGTGTCCTGTTGCTGCTGATTGCTAAGTTTACTACGTCCTGACTGAATATTGGCAATTTCTTTGGCACTACGGGTGAGGCCTCCGGTATATAGTGGCATCATCACGGAAACAGTGGGACGAATTACCTGATCTTCAAGGACGACATTAGACGTATCCGGAATCAGACCTACTCCGCTATGAATAGTATTGTTGAGTCCCTCCCGCAGTGGATCGGTAATACCTGCGGTTAGATCCACACCATTACTGGCTTCCCACTCATTAAGCCGGCCATTTACACCTTGAGAGAGTGAATTTTCCAGATTATTTTTAAACTGCTTTAATGGAATATCGACTTCACTATGAAAGGCATAGGCACGAACATTCAGGTCAACACGAGGTAGGCCAATACCTTTAACCGCTTCTGCTTCAAGTTTTGACGCTTGCTCCAGACTTTGAAAAGCCTGGCTACTATAGGAACGTTGCAACAATTGTTGTTCTGCATCCTGAAAGCTGATGCTTTGTGCATAAGCAAAACTGCCATACATCATGGATGCAAGCACAGTCAGACCCCAGCAGACACATTGTTTATTTTTCTTCATATTCATAAAGTGGTAATGTAAAAGTCACATTAATTCAGTCTAAGCTGCATTATAAATCAAGTGCTTGCAGTGCAGGGATGGGTTAAGTTGTAGTATTGTTGTAATTCGAAGCGATTTACTTCTCCAGTTTCAAGTTGATAGTTCTAAGCATTGAATGAGACTGAATATTTTTACCTACGCAATTTCTCATAAATGAAATCACAAGGTTAGGGTAAAAAATCAAAGGTATTCAAATTATCCTCCGAATCTAGATTGGTTTTTTGACTCTATCTTCATTCTTGGATAGAAATAATTTTGTGCAAGCGGCGTCCAGATATGGTTAAATGCCATCATTTTATTGTGTTTCACTCTGAAAGGAAAAATCATGCGCGCGTACAACTTCTGTGCTGGTCCTGCTGCATTACCTACTGCCGTACTTAAAAAGGCTCAAGCTGAAATGCTTGACTGGCAGGGCAAAGGTCTTTCGATCATGGAAATGAGCCACCGTAGTGCAGACTATGTTGCAGTTGCGGAAAAGGCAGAAGCAGACCTTCGCAAGCTCATGAATATTCCTGAGAACTATAAAGTACTGTTCTTGCAGGGTGGCGCATCTTTGCAATTCTCGGCAATTCCATTGAACCTGCTGGGTAAAAACAACAAAGCTGACTATATCCGTACCGGTATCTGGTCTGAAAAAGCATTGAAAGAAGCTAAACGCTATGGCGACATCAATGTGGTTGAAGCAGGCATTAAAACTGAAGATGGTAAATTGGCGATTGCTGATCAAAGCACCTGGAATCTTTCTGATGATGCCGCTTATGTGCATTATGCAGATAATGAAACCATTGGCGGTCTGCAATTTGCCCATGTGCCAGAAACTGATAAGCCACTCGTATGTGATTTCTCTTCAAGCATTTTGTCTGCACCGATTGATGTTTCTAAATTCGGTCTGATCTATGCCGGTGCACAAAAGAATATTGGCCCTGCAGGTTTGACACTGGTTATTATCCGTGAAGATCTGCTTGATCAGGCAAAACCTGAAATTCCAAGCATCCTGAAATATGCAGATCAAGCGAAAAACGGTTCGATGGTCAACACACCATCAACTTACGCGTGGTATTTATCTGGTTTGGTATTCGAATGGTTACTGGAACAGGGCGGTGTAGAAGCGATTCACAAAGTGAACCTGCAAAAAGCTGAATTGCTCTATGGCTATATCGATTCTAGCGACTTCTATGCAAATCCGATTGCCAAAGAAAACCGTTCAATCATGAATGTTCCATTTACTCTGGCAAATCCTGAACTTGAAAAACAGTTCCTGCAAGAAGCAAAAGAAAACCATTTACTTAACCTTGCCGGCCACCGTTCAGTAGGTGGTATGCGTGCCAGCATTTACAATGCCGTACCGTTAGAAGGTGTACAGGCATTGGTAAACTTCATGGATGACTTTGCTAAACGCAATGCTTAATCCTTGAGAATTAAAAAACCCGGCAATTGGCCGGGTTTTTTTATCATTTAATTCGGGTTAAAAAACAAAGTTATGTAAGATATAGCCGCAAATGAGCATACCCAATACGAAAAATAGGCATGACATCATATCAAGCTGATAACGCGAGCCAAGATGATGCTCAACCTGCTGTAAATTTTCTTCTTGAACGATTTTCATAGATATTTATTATCCGATCTATTTATCGTAAATGATTATTTGTTGATCGTATTTTTACCATAAAAAATTGATTAAATAAAGTACATTCTTAACTAAACTTCATAAAGTATTAATTTTATTTAAATAACTGGCCTCAATATATTCAGAAAAATAGGACTATTATATTAAGTCATTATTTTTATGATGTTTTTAATATGATTATTCAGTTTAAGATAACATTGAAAATGAATTTGTTTGAATTTAAATCTGTGGATAAATCTATTTTTAATGAATTCGAAATCCATTAATTCTGATTTTAATTATGGATAAAAAATAATCAGAATTGAGAGAATATCGCAGTAAAATAAATAAAAAACAGGAGGCTCATATAAAAATATGAGCCTCCGATCTGGATATTCAGCTTAAGCTGCTTTTCGATAGATATTGGCCTGAATCCACAGATTGCCCCGAATATATTGACCAATCTGGAAATCTTTATGCTTGTCATTGCGGGTGGCTACACGGATCAAGGTAGCCGGCTGGCCTTCATCATGAATCAGGGTGACATCATACAGCGTGTAGTCCTGATCCATAAACTGCATTGAAGTTTTACCGACAATATTGCCCTGAAACCAAGCTTCATCTTCCTGACCCATGGTCTCACCATACAGATAAGCGACCATTTTGGAGAAATCAACTGTTACCGGTTCTTTGTCTTCTTCAGACTTTGGCTCCCAGGCATCAATCTGTTCCTGTAAGTTATCTGGTGCAACACCATTATTTTCCGCAAGAATTGCATTCAGGGCACGGTGATGTTTGATAGAGGCAGGATCATCCACGACTAAATGTTCATGATCAGTCACCACTTCCAGTTCATAAGCCCAGGCATTTAAGTTGACGATATAAGACTGGTCTTTTTCATAATGCGACCGGTTGACGCTGTACAGCGTATCAAAGGCATAGATGATATTGTTGGCACCCAGATTGAGACGCAACACAGCTTGGGTATCGGATTTACAAGAAATAATCCGGTCAATCGTGGCTTTTACCTGGTAAGGACTGTCAAAGCCTGGAAATGCGGTTTTCACAGCCTGTGGCTTGTTATTTTCTACGGCAATCACTTGGCTTAATTGTACCGCAGCTTTGCTCGGTCCCTGAATCAGCCAGGTGGTTTCATCCATATCGCATTCTTGTGTACACAAGCCCATCGGCATTACAGGTGCATCAAGGGCTTTGCCTAACCATTGGGGAACATCTGTGCCTGGGTTTTCAGTAAGTAAGGTCCAATGTTCGACATGACTACCGAAATTCTGATCATCAATAGTGATGATCTCTGGGCTATTCTGTTTTTTCATATGCACAATTGATCTTGGATGACTTATTTATAGTTAATCGAGGGTCATTGCGATTTTTCAAGTCAATCGAATGAATTTAAAAATTAAAATGCAAATCATGTGAAGTCAAATATTTTTCTAGTTGTGAGTGGCCGACTCATTTAATACGGCTGAGTTGAGTATTTAAAGACCAGGATATTCAGAGAAAGAGCAGTTTTAAGCATCAACCTGCATCCTCTGATTTGCTACACTAGTCCAAATTTCTCCCTTATGGAAAGCTGTGTGTTGCCATTCAAACTTTGGGTCGATGCAGATGCATTACCTCGTATTCTGAAAGATGTGATTATTCGTGCCTCCGATCGTTATCAGCTTGAAGTCACTTTTGTGGCTAATCAACCGGTAGGAATTACCCCGTCGATTCGCATCAATTCTATTCAGGTCATGAGCGGGGCAGATGCGGCAGATCAGGAAATTATCGATCGTATGAAAGAGCATGACATTGTGGTGACGCAGGATATTCCTTTGGCTGCTCAAGTCATCGAGAAAGGCGGTATAGCGATTCACCCGCGTGGTGAAATCTATACAGTGGCCAATGTCAAAGCACGTCTGCATTTACGTGATTTTATGGATACCTTGCGTGGTGCTGGTGTACAAACCGGGGGTCCACCGCCGATTTCTGAACGTGATAAGCGTGAGTTTTCCAGCTCTCTAGATCAAACCATTCAAAAACAGAAACGTA
The DNA here is from genome assembly GCF_054861205.1 of Acinetobacter sp. TW_SC_4. Classification (NCBI taxonomy): domain Bacteria; kingdom Pseudomonadati; phylum Pseudomonadota; class Gammaproteobacteria; order Moraxellales; family Moraxellaceae; genus Acinetobacter; species Acinetobacter sp. TW_SC_4. The sequence goes on along the minus strand of NZ_CM142174.1, from coordinate 2,244,235 downwards.
AAACTGCGATTAAATAAAAAACGAGATCAAGTATGCCCCCAAAAAGTAACCTGATGTTGACCTATGCCTTGCTGGTTTTCATCTGGTCCACCACACCGCTCGCGATTGTCTGGAGTGTGGAAGATTTGCATCCGATGTGGGCATTGGCGATCCGGTTTTTTCTAGCACTTCCTTTAGCCTTAGTATTACTGTGGTTATTTAAAACCAGATTACCGCTTGATCGTGTTTCCCTACATAGTTACTTGGCGGGTGCATGCAGTTTTATCGGCTCGCAAATTTTTACTTACTGGTCTACGGATTATTTAAGTTCTGGCATCATTGCCTTAATGTTCGGCTTGGCACCCCTCATTTCAGGCCTGATTGGGCGTTTTGTTTTTCAGATGCAGCTTTCGCTGAATCAATGGCTGGGGATGGGAATTGCTTTAACCGGACTTTCGGTGATCTGTCTAGGCGATGCAGATCAGCATATACAGCCAATTGGAATCGTGATCGCTCTGGTTGGGGTATTAGTTTATTGCGTATCCATGTTCTGGGTGAAGAAAATCAATGCACCTATTGATCCTATGGCACAGGCGGCCGGTTCGATTGGTTTGTCAGTCGTTTTCTCTATCGGTATGTTGCCATTTATCTGGCAATACGCACCCACTGCTATGCCACATGCCAAGTCCTTATTTGGTCTGGTGTATGCGGTAATTATGGCTTCGCTGATTGCGATGTTTTGTTATTTCAAGCTGGTACAGAAAATTAAGCCAACCACCTTATCTTTAACTACAGTCCTGACACCGATGCTGGCCTTGCTGGTAGGCGTATTATTGAATAATGAGAAATTGCCGCTCATTGCTTTGGTGGGTGTAGTAATTTTATTGTTCGGCTTAGTGGTATATTTCGCTAAAGAAATTAAGGCGAGCTATAAAGCCCGCCTTTAATAAAAAGATAGATGCCAGTCTTAAGCAAAGCTGGCTTTCACACATTCGCCCAGTTTGACGCGATCCTGAGGGTGCAGGGTAATGAAATAAGCACCCGTACGATATTTTCCGTTTTCTTCTGCACGACTGTAGGCCACCTGAGCGGTTGCCGCGATGTGGAAGAAGTTTTCCGGGTGACTTAAAGTCACATGCAGATAGGTTCCTTCACTAATCGGCTGATCGCTAAAGAAGCTAAAACCAGTCTCTGAAAAGTTCACATGTTCCGGTACAGGTAACATGCTTTGTACAATTGCGTCATACAAAGAACCGGTAATAAGGTTTAATTTTTGGTTGAATAAGGATAAGATTCGAGTAATTTGTTGATCTTTTTCAGATAATTGTTCTAATTCGTAGTTAACTGCATGATCAAATTGATCTAGCTCTGCAAGTAGTAGAAAATAGCGGGGCAATACGAAATTAGCATCGTAAGGGTCATTCAAGGCAACATCATCGGAAATAATCTGATAATTGATTCGTAAAGCAGCATCGATTCGAGACATGACTCGTCTTTCAGTGGATCCGTTTGGATGCTGTACATTTTCCATAATTTATTACCTCGGACTAGATGGTTATGTTCAAACCAATCTCGCTGTATATAGGGTTGAAATATACTCGCGCACGGCGTAGTAACCACTTCATTTCTTTTATCGCATTGGTCTCAATGATCGGTCTCACGCTCGGTGTAGCAGTCCTCATTACAGTTTTGTCTGTCATGAATGGTTTTGACCGAGAGTTGAAAAATCGCGTCTTGGGGATGGTTCCTCAAGCCACTGTTTCTTCGACGCAAATTCTAACAAATTGGCCTGAACTTGCAAAGCAGATTGAGCGGCATGAACACGTTCAAGGTGTGGCTCCGTTTACCCAGTTACAAGGGATGCTCACGGCTCAAGGGCAAGTTGCCGGAATTATGGTCAGCGGGATTGAACCAAAGTATGAGAAGAAAGTTTCGATCATCCAGAACCATATGGTCGAGGGTAGTATTGATAACCTGAAAAAAGGTGAATTTGGGATTGTTTTAGGCAAGCAAATGGCAGATGCCATGGGCGTAGGCTTGAATGATAACATTACCTTGGTTCTGCCTGAAGCGACGCCTTCACCAGCGGGTGTCGTACCCCGTTTTAAACGCTTTAAAGTGGTCGGGATCTTCAGCATTGGTGCAGAAGTTGATTCGATGATGGGCTATATTGCTCTGAATGATGCTTCAACCTTGTTACGTCTGCCAGATGGTGCACAAGGCGTACGTATGAAGCTGGATGACATTTTTGCTGCTCCTCAGGTTTCTCAGGAAATTGTGCGTGATTTACCGGGTAACTTCTATGCCTCTGACTGGACTTATACTCACGGTAATTTGTTCAGTGCAATCCAGATGGAAAAAGCGATGGTGAGCTTATTATTATTCCTGATTGTTCTGGTCGCAGCATTTAATATCGTGTCTTCACTGGTGATGGTGGTCACAGATAAAAAATCGGATATCGCAATTTTACGTACTTTGGGTGCTTCACCTGCCACGATTACCCGAATCTTTATGGTTCAAGGTACTGTGATTGGCGTGATCGGTACCTGTGCGGGCGCCATCCTCGGGATTATTGCCGCCACTAGCATCAGTAGTTTTATTGGCTGGTTAAACAATTCACTTGGCCTGAATATGTTTGATGCTTACTTCATCAACTACCTACCTTCTTATCTGCGCTGGCAGGATGTGGTCGTGATTGTAGGTCTGTCACTTGCTTTAAGTTTCTTAGCCACTATTTATCCAGCATTCCGTGCTGCTAAAATTCAACCGGCGGAGGCATTGCGTTATGAGTAATCTGGTTCTAGATGCCCAAAATATCGAGAAATCTTTTACAGATGGAAAATCTACGGTTGATGTGATCAAAGGGATTTCATTACAGGTAAAGGCCGGGGAATTTGTTTCTATTGTCGGTTCAAGTGGTTCCGGTAAAAGTACCTTATTGCATATTCTCGGAGGATTGGATCGTCCTTCTGCCGGACAGGTGATGGTCAATGGTCGCCGTTTTGACAATTTATCTGAAGCAGACCGTGGCTATGTCCGTAATGAAAATTTGGGCTTTGTATATCAATTCCACCATTTATTGCCAGAGTTTACTGCGCTAGAAAATGTCGCGATGCCATTGATGCTGCGTAAAAACGTCAAGTTTAAAGAAGCGAAACAGCAGGCAGAATACTTGCTGGAACGTGTTGGGTTAACCCATCGTTTAACCCATCAACCCGGTGAACTCTCCGGTGGTGAGCGTCAGCGTGTAGCGCTTGCACGTGCTGTAGTCACCAAGCCGAAGTTAATGATGGCAGATGAGCCAACAGGTAACTTGGACCGTAAAACAGCCGATAAAATCTTTGAGTTGCTGACGGAATTACGTAGCGAATTCAATATGGCCATGTTAATTGTGACCCATGATGAACAATTGGCACATTCGGCAGACCGGATTCTACATATGCGTGATGGTCTATGGATGAATGACTAATTGCAGGAATAATCCTCTTTAATTGAAGCTCACCTCGGTGGGCTTTATTATTGCCTGTACATAATAATAAAAAAGAAAATTTTCATGTTGCAATGGCTGTGTCTGGGCTGGATTTTAGGCCTGGCTTGTATGGGAAAATCTTTTCTGAGTATTGAGTTGAATTCAATCTCAGTGATATTTCTTGCTGTGCTCTGTTATTTCTGTAGTTCTAAGTTTAATGCGCTTCTAAAAAATTCCTTACATAAAGGAGTGCTGGTTGGCACTTGGATTCTAATCGGGATATTTCTGGGACATGGTTATGCCAATCAACAGCTCAGCCAACGGCTATTAAATGTCGAGCATGAAGTACAGCAAAAAGACATTATCGTTTATGTCAAACGCTTGAATAAACTCGGTGATCAATCTATACAGCAGCCTTTGGAAGTATTAAACCATGATGGACGCACGGTAACCTGGATGGGTTTTCTATCTGTAAAACCTCCGAATACTTCACAACTATCAGCGAATCATGAAAATTTAAATACGCTTGAACTGGGTCAGTATTACCGGCTGCAAGGTCAGGTACGTCCTAATCACAGTTATGCAACGCCCGGTGCTTTTGATGCTGAAAAATGGGCACTGCAACAGAATGTGATGGCCGGTTTCCGGATCAAGCAGATAGAGCAACTTGATTCAGCTACTGTTTCTACACTGGGGCATAGTCAGTATATTCGAGAGCAAAGAGCTTTAACTCAGCAATTTCTACTTTGGGTAGAACAAAAACGGCTGCAATTAAGAGAGTTCATAGCAAAGCAACCTGTACAAAATATAGGTCTGCTTCTGGCTTTGCTCACCGGAGATGAAAGCCTTTTAAATCCTGCAACTGAGCAGCAATTTCGACGTATGGGGATGAGTCACTTGCTCGCGATTTCTGGCCCACATGTGCTGATCTTTGCCCTGATGGTCTGCTCCGTACTTCGATTATTCATTGCTCGAAGTATGCCTCAGCTTTATCTAAGATGGCCACGCCAGTATTTTCTGGCTTTGCCGTTTCTGTTTTGTGTGGTGCTGTACTGTGCCTTTGTGGGTTTTGAAATCCCGGCAATCCGCACTCTGCTGATCTGTATGATTGGCGTTTTTCTCATGCTGCTCCGACAAAATCTGCAGGCTTTAAAACTTCTGATTCTGAGCGCTGCCTTACTGTTATTCATTGATCCCTTTAGTATCTTGTCCGCGGCTTTCTGGCTGTCCTATGGGGCCTGTTTTGTATTGCTCAGAATTTATCAGACCATTCAACAGCGACCATCCGAGCAAAATCAGACAGCAATACAAAAACTGTATTTTGCAGCTAAAGTGCTGGTGGAATCACAGTGGAAAATCTTTCTCGCTTTATTTCCTTTAATGATGCTGTTTTTTAAGCAGATTGCTTGGATCACGCCGTTCAGCAATCTGGTCGCAATCCCTTGGATCGGTCTGCTGATTGTACCGATCGATATTCTGGCAGCGATGATATTTTTTATCGCTGAACCGGTGTCAAGCATGCTATTTCAGCTTAATGATCTGTTGCTGAATATCCTGTTGGGATTCTTAAACCTGCTAGATCACTGGTTTAAACCGCAGTTAATTCCAGTTGCGATGAATCTCTGGATGATTGGACTATCTATCCTGTCTTTGCTGATTTTATTCTTACCACATGGAGTATTGCCAAAATCCTGGATGGCTGTGGCGGTAGTACCAATTTGTATTCCTCAATTCTATCATCCACCATTTCAGCTTTCGGTGCTGGACGTTGGGCAAGGGCAGGCGATATTCCTCCGTCATGGAGCCTATAACATGATGATCGATATGGGCGGTTATTATGATGAGGAAAAATTTAGTATTGGAAAGCAGGTAATCATGCCATTTCTGTCGGTACAGGGTGTTTCTCAACTGGATCAACTGATTTTAACGCATCTGGATCAGGACCATAGTGGTGCTTATCACAGCATTAAAGACCAGCTCAAGATTCAGAATATCTATGCCAATGAAGTGACCGAAACTGCAGCCTCTTCAAACTTTCAATTATGTTATCAGGGACAGCAGTGGCAATGGCAGAATGATCTGCAGATTAAGGTCATTGCACCAAAACTAGAACAATTAAATGCCACTAATTTCAATAAAAATGACCTGTCTTGCGTGGTGTATTTGCAGCTCAAAAATGTCTGGCCGTATCAGAATTTTCTGCTGATGGGAGATGCAGGTTGGCAGACTGAATATCAGTTACTCAAAGATTATCCTGATTTAAAAGTGGATGTCTTGGTCTTAGGCCATCATGGCAGTCAGCACAGTTCAGCTTATCAATTCTTGCAGCATTATCGTCCTAAACTGGCGATTGCGTCTGCAGGAAGATTTAACCGTTACGGGCATCCAAGTCAGTTGACCCAGCAGCGGCTCAAAGAATTGGAAATTCCTTTATTGACTACAGCAGAGCATGGCAGCCTGCATTTCTCTCAGCAAGGAACTCAAATCATTCTAGAAACTGAAAGAAGTCGCTGGAAGTGGTTACAAAAAAAATCTAAATGACTGATTCTAAAGATGGTTCAATAGGAGCCGGGTTAGAAGTTCTTAACTGGTTCACTTTGGACAAAGCTTGGTCATGATCAAGTTTATAAATATTTCCCAAATCTTCGTGAGCTCTAAAGCGTTTATAGCTCCAGTGATAATGTTCAGGATGACGCTGAATCAGGTTTTCAATCGTGTTGATGATGATACCTGTACCCTGATTGACATCTCCCTGATAAATTTTTTCATCTATGGCCTCGATATGAATATCAAAGCCAGCATCCTCATTACGCAGGGCATAAAGGAACAGGGCACGAGCTTTAGTTTTCTGGATTAGCTTGGCGCTCAGATTACTGGTAGCTAGAGGAACACCAAAGTAAGGAATATATTCACCGCCAACGTTGGGTGTATGATCCGGCAGAATGACAGTAGTGCCACCTTGCTTCAATGCCCTGAAAATCTGTCGTACACCAGACTCATCTGTCGGCACCAGATTGGCCTGTTCGCGGCTACGAGCTGCACGTACAAACTGATCCGCTGCCTGATTTTTTACAGGCTTATACATGATGGTCATTGAAGTGAATTGTGCAATATAGGCATTCATGATTTCCCAAGTGCCAAAGTGCGGCACAATCAATACCAGACCTTTATTTTGTGCCAAGGCATCATGCAGTAAATCTTCGCCTATAACTTTATGCACTCTCTCAATATTTTTCTGATTAGTAGAGCCCCAAATACTAAAAAATTCAAAATAAGACATCAGTTCATTGCGAATCGCAGCACGGGTAATCCGTTCTCTTTCCTGTGTCGACAGTTCAGACAAACTGATCTCAAGGTTCAGGCGAATTACATCAGAAGTTTTAGAAACTTTAAAAATATTAATGATTAAGGCAAGAATACGCGCAATCCATCGGGAAACTGAAAGCGGTTGGCGGCTAATATATTTGAGTAAACCGTAAGCTGAATTCTTTGAGCTGCGTTCAGTCATTGAGTTGTAATATTGATAAAATAAAAAAGAATAGCATTTATTATAGGCGAAAACGGTTTCTTTAGACAGAATTACCCTTTTCGGTGTATATAATGGGTTCAATATAAATTAATTTATTGGATTATTTATGTCCGATTGGCCACCAAAACCTGAAAATCAAATACAAAATACGCAACAACCAGTTCAACCGACTGGCCCAGAATGGAAACTGCTGGAAAAAGCAGTTTTAGCTTCAGTAGAAGAGCAACGACGGGCACGTCGCTGGGGGATCTTCTTTAAATTTCTAACCTTTGCTTATCTGCTGGTTATCATTCTTGCGCTGGGTAAAGGCTGTAGCATGAGTGCTTCTGATCCGAGTGCAGGCGCAGGTGCACACATTGCTGTGGTTGATATTATTGGTACGATTGCCGCAGACAAGCAAAGCGTAAACAGTAGCAATACCATCAAATCACTCAAAAAAGCCTTTGAAAACAAGCAAAGTAAGGCTGTTGTTTTAAATATTAATTCACCGGGTGGTTCACCAGTCCAGTCAGATGAAATCTGGCAGGAAATCCAGTATCTGAAAAAACAGCATCCTGAGAAAAAACTCTATGCCGTGATTGGTGATACCGGGGCTTCTGGTGCTTACTATATTGCATCTGCTGCAGATGAAATCATTGTCAATCCATCGAGTCTGGTCGGTTCAATCGGTGTGATCATGCCGAACTATGGTGTGAATAACCTGCTGCAAAAACTTGGAGTTGAAGACCGCACCATGACTTCAGGTGAAAATAAAGCTTTGCTGTCAATGACACAGCCAGTTGATCCTGTGCAAAAAGCGCATGTACAAGGTGTGCTGGATAATGTGCATGATCACTTTATTAATGCTGTAAAGCAGGGGCGTGGAGCAAAATTGAAATCGACTGATCCTGCTATTTTCTCAGGTCTGTTCTGGACTGGTGAACAGGCGGTAAAATTGGGTATTGCAGACCGTATTGGCAGTTTAAATACTTTGAAACGTGAACTAAAAACTGAAAAAGCACTTAATTACACCATTGAATATAGTCCATTTGAGTCAGTACTAGGTCGTATGGGTTCATCGATTGGTGAAGGAATTGCAACTTCAGTGGCACAGAAACTTCAGTCAGAAAATAAAACGACATTACAATGAAACCATTGATTCATTTTGCGCACGCCAATGGCGTGCCATCTAAAGTCTATCAAAAGCTGTTTGAAGGACTGCAAGATGATTACGATATTATCTATGTGCCGCTATTAGGGCCTGATAAGCGTTATCCAATTGATAATCATTGGAAAAGTCTGACTCAGCAGGTGATTGACAGTATCGTGCGCCAGTCTCATGGACGTCCAGTGATTGGTTTGGGGCATTCATTAGGTTCAGTCCTGAGCTTTCAGGCCTCCTTACAGCGTCCGGAACTTTTTTCGCAAATGATTATGCTTGATCCACCGATGATCATGGGCAAAGAAGCCTTGGCGTTGTATATTGCAAAAACTTTCCGCTTAAAAGCACTGGACCAGATGTCACCTGCAGGTTTGTCGAAACGCCGTCGTGATCATTGGGAGTCTCGGGAACAGGCAGCTGAACTGTTACGTCCAAAAGGCTTTTATCAGGATTTTGATGCAGATTGCTTCCAGGCTTATATTGACTATGCCTTAAAGGATGATCCGGTTCGAGGTGGAGTTGAACTCACCATTCCTAAAATGGATGAAGTAAATATCTTTAGAACTAATCCATCGCTATGGTGGTTACCTCAGGCAAAACCAAAAGTACCAGTGCATCTGGTGGTTGCCAAGAAAGGTCCATTTTTGGCGCGCAGATTTCCGCAGCAAGTGCAAAAGAAATTTGGCATTCCATTTACAGTGGTAGATGGTGGGCATATGTTCCCATTAGAGCAGCCTGAGCAAGTCGCAAGTCTGGTCAAACAACTGATTCAGCAACAGTCTGCTTAAAGTTCATCTCATCTAAAGAAATAAAAAAACGCATCCGAGGATGCGTTTTTTATATTTGGACTTTTAGAATTTGCAGAATTGAACGGGTTCCTGCATTTTTGCATTACGGTACAACACACCTTGTTCAGTATGCTGAATTGTCCCATTACAGATCCATTCTACCACTTGTGGGTAAATCAGATGTTCCAGTACATGTACACGCTGAGCTAAAGTGTAAGTCGTATCTTGATGCGATATTTTTAACACACCCTGTGCTAAGGCTTGCCCAGCATCCAGTTCGGGAGTGACATAATGCACTGTACAACCATGCAGAACATCACCGGTATTCAGGACGCGCTGATGGGTATGCATGCCTTTGTAATATGGCAAAAGGGAAGGGTGAATATTCAGCATTTTTCCTTCCCAGGCTTTCACAAATTTTTCACTTAAAATTCGCATAAAGCCCGCAAGTACCACTAGATCAACATCCCAGTCCAGAAGCTGCTGATGCATGACATCATCAAAAGCTTCCCGGCTTGGATACTGCTTATGTTCAATGACTGCAGTCGGAATTCCTGCTTTATGAGCGCGCTCTAAAGCAAATGCTTCAGGCTTGTTGGAAAGCACCCCGACAATTTCTCCTGACAGATTGGCATCAATGAGGGCTTGCAGGTTCGATCCACTGCCTGAAACAAGTACAGCAATTTTAATCATGCGAAATTACGCGAAGATCACACGGATTTTTTCGTCAGCGCCTTCTACAGACTCGGCATTATCTGCAATGTGACCCATTGCCCATGCTTTCTCGCCCAAACCGTTGAGTAACTCTACAGTTTTGTCTGCTTCTGCTGCATCAACAACAAGAACCATACCTACGCCACAGTTAAAGGTACGATACATTTCGAACTGCTCTACACCGCCTTCACGTTGAAGAAGTTTGAACAGCTCAGGCCACTCCCAAGAAGATTCATTTACGACTGCTTGAGCACCGTTTGGTAATACGCGAGGCAGGTTGCCTGGTAAACCGCCACCAGTGATGTGTGCCATTGCATGTACGTCAACCTGTTTTAGCAGTTCAAGAATCGATTTCACATAAATGCGTGTTGGCTCCATTGCAACGTCAGCAAGTGGACGACCATCAACGATTTGATTCAGGTCAACATTTTTAACTTCAAGAATTTTACGAAGCAAAGAATAACCGTTTGAATGTGCACCCGAAGATGCAACACCAATAAGTACATCACCCGCTTTTACTTTAGAGCCATCAATAATTTTGCTTTGCTCAACTACACCGACACAGAAGCCTGCAAGATCGTAATCTTCACCTTCATACATGCCTGGCATTTCAGCAGTTTCACCACCAACCAGTGCACAGCCTGCAAGTTCACAGCCAGCACCGATTCCTGTTACGACATTTGCAGCCACGTCCACATTTAGGTGACCAGTCGCATAATAGTCCAGGAAGAAGAGTGGTTCAGCACCACAAACGAGAAGGTCGTTCACACACATTGCAACCAGATCTTGACCAATGGTGTCATGACGGTTCAAATTCAGTGCCAGACGTAATTTTGTACCAACACCATCTGTGCCTGATACGAGAACAGGTTCTTCATAACCTTTAGGGATTTTACAAAGGGCGCCGAAACCGCCTAATCCGCCCATTACTTCAGGACGTTTAGTACGCTTAGCGACGGACTTGATTCGGTCGACTAACGCGTCTCCCGCTTCAATATCGACACCTGCATCTTTGTAGCTTAAAGCAGTGTTTGGGGTAGAAGTTGAGTTGCTCATAATGAAGTCTCCGCATTCGCGCGGGGGATTATAACCTGAATATGCAAAACTCTTATGGTATTTATGCCCTAAAATGCTATCTTTATTAAAATATTTTACTTTTTATAAAGATTAATAGAGAGAAGGCGAAACTTTATGGTAGATCGCACATTGCGTCGCGTGTTTATCCTAGCTGGGATAGCTTTGTTGTTGTGGATTCTATATTTACTAAAACCCGTTGTAATTCCATTTGTTGCAGCGTTTTTAATGGCTTATCTGTTCAGCCCGCTGGTAGATAAACTGCACGATATCGGTCTGCCACGTTGGCTCTCTATTAGTATCGTTTTTACTGGAATCGGGATCGTTATGATTCTGGCGATCTGGTATCTGGTGCCGCTGATCTGGCAGCAGCTGATTTATGCGCGTGACAATATACCTGCGGTCATTAGCTGGATTAATTCAACCTTTTTGCCGTGGCTGTCGAATACTTTCAATGTCGTTGAAATGGAAATTGATACCACACAGATTTCTGATGTGGTCATGGACTATGTGCAAACCAATTATAGTGCCGACAGCATTCAGGCCTTCCTGCTACGCCTTGCACAATCTGGAATTAACTTTCTGCAGATTGGCGGTACGATTGTCCTGATTCCAATTATTGCATTCTATTTCCTGCTGGATTGGGATCGTATGCTGGAAAGCTTACGTCGCCTGATTCCACGTCCTTATGAACAAAGTACATTAAGAATCGTCGGTGAATGTCACAGTGTACTTGGGGCCTTTGTGAAAGGACAATTTCTGGTGATGATTCTGCTGGGGATCGTTTATGCGATTGGTTTGCAATTGATTGGTCTTGAAGTTGGTCTGATTATTGGCATGGTGGCAGGTCTGGCCAGTATTATTCCTTATCTGGGATTTGCGGTCGGGATTATTGCAGCTGTCATTGCGACCTTTCTGCAATTCGGGATTGACTGGTGGCAACTGGTTCTGGTGGGTGTCGTATTTATGGTCGGCCAGGCAGTAGAAGGCTATGTATTACAGCCATTCCTGCTCGGCGATAAAATAGGTTTATCTCCAGTTGCTGTGGTTTTTGCGGTATTGGCGGGCGCACAATTGGCTGGCTTCCTGGGAATGCTGATTGCTCTACCAGTTGCAGCGGTAATTGTGGTTCTGCTGAGACATGCACGTGAATATTATGAATGCACATCATTTTATGGAAATCAGGCAGTCGTCATGAATGATCCGGCTACAGGTTCCATAAGCGTAGAAACTTCAGACTTAGATGTTGATATTGAAATGAAAAAGTCAGAAGCAAAACCACTGCAAGAGGAAGAGAAATCAAGTAAGATGGATGTACCTCTTCATAAAGACTCATAAGGCCATCAGAATCATATGCGTCAATTGCAGCTAGATATAGAACCTCAACTCGATGCTCGAATTAGTGATTTTTCGGGCCCGGGATGGGGTCATGTAATTGACGCAGTCCGACAGCTGCATGCAGGCCTAATCAGCCGCTTTTATGTGTACGGCGGAGCTGGAACAGGGAAAAGTCACTTACTCTCTGCCATTTGTGATTCTTATCTGGAAATCGGCAAGACCGCTATACAGGTGTCTTTGCTGGAACTTCTGGATGCACCTACTGAAGCCATTACTTCGCTGGACCGGTTTGACCTGATCGCACTGGATGATATTGAAGCCATTAGCGGGGTTGCGCATTGGCAACGCGCCGTTTTTCACTTGATTAATTATAATGATGAAGGCGGTGGTCAGCTGGTATTTTCTTCCCGTTTTGCGCCTATTGAATTAAAACTTGAATTGCCTGATTTGCAGTCCCGACTCACGCAGGCAGTCAGTGTTCGTGTCCCAAATGGCAGTCTTTATGCTGACCGATTTGCCTTGGTATCCTCGGTATTGGACCGACGTGGTATTCATCTTGATCCACAGATTTTTGATTATTTGCTGCATCACGGACCACATCAAACTTCCGTACTTTTGCAAACATTAGAACAGATTATTCAATTACTTAAAGGCGAAAAGCTGAAAGTCAGCAATGCTAACCTGCGGCAGATTTATGCATTAATTGATGAATATCGTTAAATTATAAAACATCTTGAGTAATTACTCAGTCTATGCGAAAGTAAGGCAAAATAATTCGCTGTTGCAAGGAAGATGCAACTTTAGAAGAAAAAGAAAGAAATAAAAAATTAAGGAGAAGGGTATGCTCAAGAAGAGCATAGGCATGGCTTTGCTATGTATGGCGGGGCAGGCATATAGTGCAGAAATTATTGTAACTACCACAGAAGATATTGAAAAAGATGACAAGGAATGTTCACTTCGAGAAGCTGTTGAATATGTGAATCGTGGCCTGGCTAAAGAAGGTTATATGGGCTGTGGTGGCGAAAATGCTATTGGCACCATTATCTTAAAAGAAAAAACGACCTATGTACTGAATAAGCATATCCCGATCAAGAAATCAGTAACGATTAAATCTATCGCAGAAGTAGATGGTGAATTTAGTAGTACCGATAAGGTAATGGGGTTATATAACGCTCATATTCAAATGAAAGGGACAGATAATCTCTTCCGTATTAGCAATGATGAAGAGTTGATTCAAGTCAATTTAAAAGAACTCGACCTTGAAGGTTGTGGTAAAAGTAGCTGTGCCGAACAAGGTGGCCTAATTCATAATAAAGGAAAATTGATAATTGATTACAGCCGCTTATATAAGGGGGCTGCGAGTCAAGGTGGTGCCATTTATAATGTGGGGAAATTTGGCCAGAATCTGATTGCTTTTGTCGAAATAAAAACCAGCCTGATTGAAAATAATCAGGCGCAACAGGGTGGCATACTCTATAGCCAGCTTCCATACTTTCTGGTTTATCAAAGCGTTTTAAAGAATAACCAGACGCTGAATAATAATGCTACCAATATTTATACAGTGGGCCAAGTCGATAATCCTGCCGATATTCAATCCATTAATGCTGAAGTCCTAAGCAGTACCCTGTTAAAAAATAAGGGAGCACTGATCAATGTGATTGATGGGGTGGGAATCAATAACCTGACAATAGTGGATAATACGGGTACGGCACTACGTATGAATGCCCCAAATGGTAAAGCCTATGTGGCGAACAGTATTATTTTAAGAAATGGTGCGCAGGATTGTCAGATTGAAACTACGGATAAAAGTACGATTCACAATAATCTAGTGACAGCATCTTGTGGTACAGGTGATGCTGCGTATCCAAACCAGATCTGGACAGGTACTCGCTTGTTTGCAGAGGCTTCAGATCAAAGTGAAGGTGTCTGTCTAAATTTAAAACAAAATAATGATGCTATTCTATGTCCTTATAGCGTTCCTAAAGATCAGTTCTTGGGCTATCTACGTCCTCGTATCCTGTTGAATTATAATCAGGTCAGTGATTCACCGATTGTAAATAGAGGGACTAGCTACAATAGCAGCAATCCTTCAGTAAGCTGTGAGGCGGCAGACCAACGCGGTGTAGACCGTTTACTGGATAACTTATTTTGTGATCGTGGTGCGATTGAAATTACAGTTCCAACATCTACCAGTCTGGTTGGGCAGGATCTTCTAAAAGGAGAGACTGCAAAGTTTTCAATTGAATCTGCTTTAGGAGATAGTGATTTAATCCCTAAAGAACAATGCAATAATATTATTGGAGAGAATCCAAAGGGTGAGCCTTGGCAAGATGGCTGCTTACAGGTTATCCAAACCAAAACTGTTTCCAAGGGCAAAACAGTCATTGATATTGATGGGAATGTGGTTTATACCCCAGATTCACAATGGCATGGTGCTGACATTTTTGAAATTCAGGTAGTTACTTCATCTACACGATTTAATAAGTCCAAACCGTATCTGCTTTTAAGTACCCAGATTGTACAGGAACCTAAAAATGAAATGAAAGACAAGTCTGTGAAGACCTCTGGTGGGGCATGGGGGATCGCTGGCTTAATGGGCTTGATAGGGTTGATCGGCCTACGTCGCAGATTAAAAGATTAAGGAAAAATCATGAAAAATTATAAAAAAGGACTGCTTGCAGCCATGATTTTATCTGCCATGAGTTTAATGGCAGCCGAAGATAAAACCATATATGTCACTACATTTGCTGACGAGGATGGGGAAAATACCAGTGCCTGTTCCCTGCGTGAAGCCATTAAGACAGCCAAACTGGATAAATCCTATGGAGGGTGTAATGTTGGCCGTACATTGCGTAATGACGGTTCCGCTCCAGATGTCATTCAACTCGAAGCTGGGGAATACAAACTCAATAGTGAAATTATTGTTGAATCCCATGTCAATATTTTGGGAAAATCACCCTTCAATTATACTCAAAGAAGTCCTATTACCTTTTTATATCCAATACGTGAGGCTTTAACAACCACCATTTCAGGCCAAGGGAAAACCCGCTTATTTAATACGGTCGCTAGCCAAGCCAGCATGGTGGTAAATGGTATCATCCTCAAAGATGGTTATGCTGCAAAAACTAGTCTGGATAAAGGTAATGGTGGAACATTTTATGTCGCCGGTCCTCTAAGCCTCGTGAATAGTGAAATTGTAAATTCACGAGCGGCTGCAGAAGGGGGAGCAATTTATGCAGTGGCAATGAATAATGAAAAAATTATCAGGATTCAGGATTCCTTAATTCATCAGAATAAAGCAGCTACATATGGCAGTGTTTTGGCCATGGATTGTGTGGGGAATTTGGGCAGTACAGAGACCAAGCTAGAAATTAGTGCAAGCAGCATTGTCAAAAATGGTTCTACTGATACGGCCAGTATTCTGGACTTTTGTGGTTATGCTAAAGCTGATATTAGTAACTCTACAATTGCAAAAAATACGACCAGTGTCACAGGTCATATTTTCCGAATGGCCAATGAAATCAGCCGTCCATTAAGTTCTTTCTTCACTTTTAGTGCCATTAATAACACGATTGTCGAAAATACTGCTCGCTCTATCATCTTTTATGACAATACTGGTAATTCGAGTCTGGCTTATAACGTGTTGGCCTTTAACCAGGGCTTGTCTTGTGAATATGCCTTGAATGGTGGAAACCCAAGTAAAGAACAGGATGCAGATTTATTTACTGCTTATAATGCGATCCATACAAGTGGTTCCTCGCGCTGTGTGTTGCCTGAACTGGCTGAAAACAGTGTTTCAACGAATATTGATGTATCTACTAATAAGATCACAGATCTATTAACTGCTTATATCGAACCTTCTATAAACAACCGTTATTTAGGCATGTATTATCCAATTGATCGACAATCGAATACGGATCTGGTCAATATTGGTACAGAAAGTTGTGAAGAAACTGATCAGCGTGGAATTGAGCGGTTGACTAAGGCAACATTGTTATTTAATCCGGACGCAAAAAATTCCTGTGAAATTGGGTCGGTCGAAATCCGGCGCTTAACTGCAGCGGATATTTCTGGTCTAAAAAATAGTTCTTTAACTGAGTTGCTGGATTATTATCAGGATAATATTGATGATATTAATTCTATTCTGGCAGATAAGAATACAAAACCTGAAGAAATACAGGGCTTAAAGGAAGAGCTAAAAGAATATGAGGATCTTTTAAAATATACCAAGCAATACCAGAAATATCGTGCCATATACGTTAATCCATTTAGTTTGGTCATGCCTCAAGAAACTTTAAATACTACTCAAGTACAAGCTAAAGCATTAAATTCACAAAATTATGAAATTACAGTGCAATCTTTAGGTGTAGGGTCTTTATCTGGATTAGGCAGTTCATTAATTGTTCAAGGTGCGCCTAATGACCCAAATTTAAAATGTGAATGGAAGCCTGATTTAAACCGTATCATGATGTATCGTACTGATGGCAAAGTAACCAGTCTCTCGGATACGGAGTATTGCCGTTATACAATTAAAGACAAGCAGACAGGTGCCAGCAGTACAGGTATTTTGCAGGGCGCATTTGTAAATATTAAACCGATTGTAAAAAATGACGAATATAGAATTAGCGCAGAAAACAATCTGACCGTAACTGTGAATCCCTTAGAGAATGACAGTGATGATGGCGATGGTCCACGGATGAATGGCAAGGCTGCTTTCTATCGTGATAAAGATGGTCGTGAGATTCCAATTCGTATTGTCAAGCTTCCTGCTGGAGTAAGCCTTTCTGCAGAGCGAGAAGGACCATGCCCAGGGAATTTTGCAGGTGAAACCTGTTATGGTGGAAAATTGACCTTTAGTGTGAAAAATACTTTTAGTCAGTCAGATTATGATATGCAGTATCATGTTTTTGATGCAGATGAATTGATGTCAGATACAGCTAGAATTAACTTAAAAAATACGGCTAAAAATACCAATACATCATCAAGTGGTGGTGGTTCATTTGGAATTTGGGGAATGTTCGGATTATTAGGTCTGGCAGGATATCGCCGAGTTAGAAAATAATTGCAGTATGAAAAAAAGCCTCCAGATGGAGGCTTTTTTATTTAACTAAAATCAATGAGTTTTAGGTTGAGTGAGTTGCTGGTATTTCTGGATATATTCTTCACGGATCGCCAGTCGTTCTTCTGGCGATGCTTTTTGCATCCGCGCACCTAACTCCTTACGTTCCTGATTGCTCATCATTTGCCAGGTTTCACGCATACGCTGCTTTTCAGCTTCAGGAAGCTGAGTGAACCAGTCCATGCGTTGCTGTAAATTAATACGTTGCTGTTCAGGTATTTCTTTTAAGGACTGATAACGTTTGATTAATGCCAGTTGTTCGGAATCAGAAAGAGTATCCCAGGTTTCATTGACCTGCGTATTGGCATCTTTGGAAAAAATCCAAAAACGTTCAAATCCCGCAAAGCTGGTTTGCAGGAAGCTGAATGCACAAAATGCAATTGCTAATCTTTTAGCTGCCATGTGGAACTTTGTCCTCACCTAAAACCATTAACATTTCCAGATCTTCAAGCATCTGTGGGGAGAGTTTGGGGGTAGATACTACCTGAGTCTGAGGTTCGTTATGACTGACAATATTCGGTAGGACTACCACGCCAGCAATCGCAGCAGCCAAAGCAAAGCCAGACATTTTTAGAAATGCAAAGCGTGAATGTTGTGCGTCATGAATATGCTCCAGCACATGATTCATCACCACCGGTTTATCTTTGTGGTGCTGTGCCAGTCCATCAAGTTTGGAAGTTACTTGCTTTAAGAAATCATCTTGCTTCATTCGGATGATCCTCCCAGATATGGATTTAAGTGTGCTAGAGAGGCACGTAGACCTTGAATAGCACGGTGATAATGGGTTTTCACACTGCCTTCTGTACAGTTCATAATTTGCGCTGTAGTTTGAGTATCAAAGCCTTCCCAGGCTCTGAGCATAAATGCTTGCTGCTGACGCACAGGTAATTTGGCAACCGCCTCCTGAATTTCTTCAGCAGTTACTGCCTGATCCAGAAATTCTAAAGGTGAGGGCGTAGATTCATCTACCAGATTGTCAAATTCGACTTCGTCGTCATCGAAGCTGACTTTTTTGAAAAAGGAAAATGGCTGGTTGCGACGTGCTTCTTTACGACGCCAATCCTGTAATTTGTTATTCAGAATCGTATAGAACAGGGGATACCACTCTTCAGTGCTTTTCTCTGCATAAGATTTATGCAAAGAAATAAAAGCTTCCTGAACCAGATCCATTGCGATTCCATGTTGTCCTTGAGTCGCACTTTCCATCATCACCAAAGCACGCCCAGTCACGTCCTGCATGAAATTTTTCAGGCGAGACTCTGCCGTACTCTTTAGAATACTCGCATCTTGTGACTGCAACGGTTTCGGTGCTAAATCCATAGAGATGGAAAATCCTGTCATTGGATACCCACCATTATTCCCAAGTTCATGTGCATATAACGTTGGGAATAACGATTTGGTTGACAATAAAACTTATTATTTTTGTAGTGTAATCTATTTTATAAATACACTGACTGGAATTAAAACAATGTAACCTAAATACCGTATTAGATACGTTGACGTACCATCTCAAAGAAACAGATAGAGCCTGCAATCGCAACATTCAGGGATTCCTGTCCACCTGGCTGTGGAATAGTCACCGCTTCGGCATGTTGCAGGGCATAGTCAGATACACCTTGGCCTTCATTGCCCAGAATCCAGACGCAGGCTTTATGCAAGTCCTTGCTATACAGGCTGCTAGAACGATGTGAGCTGGTGACATATACCGGAATCTTGAATTGCGGTAAAAGGTCTTCTAGTGCAATATTTTCAAAAGTTTGCAAAGAAAAATGTGCGCCCATACCTGCACGTAATACCCGTGGTGACCAAAGAGATGCTGAACCCTTGGTACAAATGACCTGATCAATACCGGCAGCTGCTGCTGAACGTAGCAGGGTACCGACATTGCCGGGATCCTGCACATTTTCAAGGATCAGGGTGTCAGCCGTAAAATCAAGTGCCTGGTTTGAGCTTGGAATATCCACAATCGCCATACAGGCAATTGAAGTGCCTAAGGTACTCAGGTCTTTATAAAGCGATTCACCAATGACAAAGACCACACCAGTATATTTGTTTAAAATAATGTCGAAATCAGGATGCTCTAAAGCATGTTCAGTCGTGAAGATCGAATTGATTTTCTTGTTTTCATGTAACCATGCAAGACACAGGTGCGTGCCTTCAAGCACAGTCTGTCCTTGTTTTTTTCGATAAGAATTCTGTTCAATTAAACCGCGTAAGTTTTTGATTTTAGGATTGTCTTTGGATTCAAGGAAGATGGTTGGCATAAGAAGAAAGTCCACGGCAGTCAATCAAGGATCAACTGCCGTTTAAAAATTAGTGGTGGTAGCTGGTCACAAGCTCAACTTCATTTTTTGAGCCAATGATGACAGGAACACGTTGATGCAGATTTGTAGGTTCGATTTCAAGAATGCGGACACGACCAGTCGTTGATGCACCGCCAGCCTGTTCCATTAGCATACTCATTGGATTGGCTTCATACATTAAACGTAAACGACCTGCTTTAGTTGGGTCTTTTAAGTCGTATGGGTACATGAAGATCCCGCTACGGCACAGAATACGGTGAATATCGCCGACCATACAAGCAACCCAGCGCATATTGAAATCTTTGGCGCGAGGACCTGTTTTACCTGCCAGCAATTCATCGATATAACGCTGTACAGGCGCTTCCCAGTGACGCTGATTCGATGCATTGATTGCATATTCTTTAGTATCAGCAGCCACCTGAATCGCTTCAGAAGTCAGCAGAAACTCTTGAGTTTCAGGATCGAAAGTGAAGAATACTACACCAGCACCCACAGTAAGTGCCATCATGGTTGATGGGCCATACAGGACATAACCAGCAGCAACCTGATTGACACCAGCCTGCATGAAGTCTTCTGCCTGGGTTACACTATTTTTTGCAGGAAGAATCGAAAAAATGGTACCCACACACATGTTGATATCAATATTGCTTGAACCATCAAGTGGATCGAACAATACTAGATATTGACCATTTTCCTGAGCTGAAGTGAATTCATCCAGTTCTTCAGAAGCTAAACCGCCTACATGTGGATGTACTTTTAATGCATCAATCAGATAATCATTGGAAATCACATCCAGTTTCTTTTGCTCTTCGCCTTGAACATTTTCATGCTGAGCACTACCTAATACACCCGCTAGAGCACCTTTTTGCAGGAGTTGGTCAATACGCTTGCAGGTATTTCCAATTGTTTCAATTACTTGTGCAAGTTCAGGTGTGAGGTTCCCGTTTTGTTGTTGTAGAAATTGGGATAAGGTGCGGTATGACATAAGGGAAAAACTCCAAGACTTATAATCGGGGAAAAAGATCAAAACGATATACGGCTATATTTTAGATGAGAACGTTCGAAAAGGACAATTAAACTGAATTATTTGTTGTGATTTTGCCCTTGCAACTCCTGTGGAAAGTGCTATGTTGAATCAAAGGAAAAAATGATCATAGGAGCACAGAGATGACAACATTAAAGTTTGATGCGACTCCAACGCCGAGCGAAGCGATTAATCTCGATGAAATTTCTGAAGACAAAATGAAAGAAGCGTGGAAGGATTACGAAGCAAAACCTGAATATAAAAAATTCAATAAACACGACATGATTGAATCCATGCAAACTGCCGAAGAAGTTGAAGGCAAAGAGTAATTTTATTCTTTGATCTTTCAAATATCTTCCTAATAAAAAAGCACTCAATTGAGTGCTTTTTTATTAATGATGCATTATTTAAATGATCACTTATTTTAGTAGTGGTGGAACAGCTTCGTAGTTGATTTCTACACGGCGGTTTTCTTTCCATGCACTTTCATCATGACCAGGATTAACTGGCATTTCTTTACCATAGCTCACTGCTTCAAGTTGGCCTGCATTTACACCAGAGGTGATCAGGAAACTTTCTACTGCTTTGGCACGACGTTCACCAAGCGCCATGTTGTATTCACGTGTACCACGTTCATCTGTATGGCCTGTCAGAGCTACACGAGAGTTTGCATTTGCCATCAGGAACTGGGCATGTGCTTGCAGAGTGCGGATATCGTCATTGCTCAGTTCACTGCTGTCATAGTCAAAGTGAACTACACGTTTAGCTAAATAAGCCTTATTTTCCGCAGTTACACCTTTAGCAGATGCACCAGCCATATTTTGAGCGCTTAAAGCTGCATCTTCACTTAGACCTTCAGTGCTTACAGTGGTGGTGCCACTCGTATCTAGGTTGCCAGTTTGAACTTCAGCTGCTGGTTTACGGCTGGCACAACCAGTCATTACGATTGCGGCTGCAAGTAAAGGAAGTGCAAATAATTTTACTTTGTTCATTCTTCATCTCCATGAAGGTTGATTATGGGGTAAAGCATTTATAAATATTGAACTATTATTTTGGTGCCCAAGCAGGTTCGCGGACTTCACCTGTTTCACTTGGTAAATTCATGCGGAACCGACCATCAAGAGACATGATGGATAACAATCCACGGTTACCTTCGCGAGTGGCATAGACCACCATCTGACCATTTGGCGAGAAGCTAGGTGATTCGTCCAGGCTGGTTGGCGTCAGGATATTGGTCACACCTGAGCTAATATCCTGTACAGCCACTTTATAGTTACTGCCACTTGGACGATGAACCAATGCAAGTTTCTTACCATCTGCACTTAAGGTTGCACGGGCATTAAATGCGCCACGGAAAGTCAGACGTTTGGTACTTTCATTATTAAAATCATAGCGGTAAATCTGCGGAGAACCACCACGATCTGAAGTAAAGATAAATGATTTTCCATCCGGCGCATAACGTGCTTCTGTATCAATTGCGCTATCGTTGGTCATGCGTTTTAACTGGCGTGTTTCCAGATTCATCTGATAGATTTCCGGGTTACCATGCATAGACGCCGTAAATAGCATGCTCTTGCCATCTGGAGAGAAGCTTGGTGCACCGTTTAATCCACGGAAGCTGGCCAGCTTTTCACGTTGACCAGTCGCCAGATCCTGTACATAAATGGCCGGACGTTTGGTTTCAAAAGATACATATGCAATTTTTTTCGCGTCCGGTGTCCAGGCAGGTGACAGGATTGGATCACGCGAAGTCAAAATGGTCTTTGGCTGTTCACCATCCGTATCGGCAATCTGCAAGGTATAACGCTGATCAGGCGTTGCCGGGTTACGCAAGACATAAGCAATACGGCCAGTGAAATCTCCCGGAATACCAGTTAATGCCTGATAGATGGCATCACTGATCATATGGGCTGCGTGACGGGTACGTGAAGCAGGAACAGTCAGCAACTCATTCAGTAAGTATTGACGTTTTTCGACATCATACAATTGATACTGAATGCTATAAGAACCATCCGGATTGGTCTTGGATGAACCGGTCACCACATAAGGTACGCCTGCAGCTGCCCATGCTTCAGCATTTGGCGAATTCAGTTGTGCTGTAGCAGGTAAATTCTTCGAGGCACTGGCAAATTTTCCAGAACGATTCAGGTCATTTTCCACCACCGGATAAATACTCTGATCCTGGCTAAAAGGCACAATGGCAATTTTAGGGGCAGCTTCAGGAGCTTTGGTAATTTCCAGATGCAGTTGGGCCTGAGACTGGGTCGCAGTGACGGCACCCAAAGTGGTCATGATTGCAAGGCAGAGTAGGTGTTTGCGTGTCTTTTCCATCATTCGTTATTTACTCAAATCAACGGAGTTATTTATAAGTGATTGGGCTACATCATCGCATAGATTTATGCGAAATAGACCACGAATTTATCATCAAACTGTTATATTACTATGGAGAGTGATTATTATTTAATCTGTTTCAATTGAGGTTTAACTCAAAAAAACAGCCATAACACTTTTTCTTTATTATGGCTGTTTCTTATTAATGAGCTGTAAAGGTTGAAGTAAAACTTCGTGCTTCACGGCGTGCATCCGGATCTGAAGGCATGGGATAAGGTGCAGCAGCACGTACTGCCGCTTCTACACTGGCTTTCATATCTGGATCACTGGCACTCACCACCACAGAAACCACAGAACCACTATCGCTTAAAGTGACCCGAGCAGTCGCTTTCTGGCCTGAAGAGCCCACAGGGGTATCCCATGCACGTCTGATTTTATTTTCGAAATCACGTTTTGCAGTAGAGGCAATTCGTTTAGATTCCGCTTTTTTCTGTGCAGCTTCTTCAGCAGCCTGTTTGGCTGCAGAGGCTTTGGCATCAGCTTCTGCCTTGGCTTTCGCATCTGCATCTGCTTTAGCCTTTGCCGCAGCGTCAGCTTTATGTTTAGCATCCGCCTCTGCTTTAGCTTTTGCAGCGGCATCAGCTTTATGCTTGGCATCAGCATCCGCTTTGGCCTTCGCAGCCGCATCAGCTTTACGTTTAGCTTCGGCATCTGCTTTAGCCTTCGCAGCCGCATCAGCTTTACGTTTAGCTTCAGCCTTTGCTTTAGCTTTTGCAGCGGCATCAGCTTTACGTTTAGCTTCGGCATCTGCTTTAGCCTTCGCTGCCGCTTCAGCTTTACGTTTAGCTTCGGTATCTGCCTTGGCTTTTGCCTCGGCTTTTTGCTTGGCGGCTAAATCAGCCTTTTTCTGCGCTTCAAGTTTGGCTTTTTGCGCAGCATCGGCTTTACGCTGTGCTTCTACTTCGGCCTTACGCGCTGCTTCAGCTTCAGCCTTAGATTTTTGTGCAGCCTCTGCTTTGGCTTTGGCAGCAGCCTGTTTTGCCTGTTCGGCGGCTTCAGCACGTTTTGCAGCTTCGGCTGCTTGTTGGGCAGCCTTGGCTTGAGCAAGCTCTGCTGCTTTTGCTTCTTGCTGAGCTTTTTGAATATCGATCTGTGGGGGTGCTGGTGCAGGCTGCGGTGCCGGAGGTGCCGGTGCAGCTGCCGTTGGAACCACAGGCGCGGGCTCTACACTCGGTTCAGTAGTTTGGGTAATTTCTTCTGCAATATTTTCATGTGCAGTTTCTTCAAACTCGGTTTCTTCACGAGTCACTGGCTTGAGGTCTTCAGGTTTAATTAAGACCGTTTTAATCTGTTTTGGCGGTTCAGGTGGCTTACTCATGCCCAGAAAAAGCAGGCCCACCAAAGCAACTGCATGGATTCCTAGCGTAAACCCAATTGCAATTGCTTTCTTCTGAAACGGTGGTTTCTGATAATTTTTCATACTTTATTCTAATGGCTTGGTTAGTAAGCCCACTTGGGATAAACCGGCATCCTGCAGGCTTGACATCAAGGCCATCACATCGCCATAAGGGCGAGTAGTATGACCATTGATCACGACATTTAGGATCTTGTTTTCACTTTCAGCAGTGCTTTGCGCTTCTATCAAAGTCTGCGTCAAAGCCTCTAGGGTGACAGGACCTGTGGTCTGATTTTTATATTCCAGAAAATAAGTACCATCTTCTTTTAAAGTGACAATAGTAGGCGCATCTTTGGATTCGATTGGCAAGCCATTGGCCTGCGGCAAATCGACCTTGATGCCACTGGTAATCATTGGGGCAGTCACCATGAAAATGACCAGAAGTACCAGCATTACATCGATGTAAGGCACTACATTCATGTCACTTTTCAGTGGTTTTTTAATACGCTCGAAGCGTCCTGAACGTTGAATGGCCATTAGTCATTGTCCTGCGTAGCGCCCACAGATTGACGTTGCAGTAGTGCCACCATTTCTTCAGCGAACAGAGCACGGTCAGAGTACAGTGCTTCACCTTTAGATGTGAAATGGTTAAAGGCTAAAACCGCAGGAATTGCAGCAAATAAACCAATCGCCGTTGCAATCAGGGCCTCTGCAATACCAGGTGCGACAGTGGCCAAAGTGACCTGATCCACATCTGCCAGACCAATAAAGGCATTCATGATGCCCCAGACGGTACCAAACAGACCGACATAAGGAGCAACTGAACCAATACTGGCCAGCGCACCCAAGCCTTGTTCCAGATGTCCCTGATCACGACTTAAACCTACACGCAGAATACGTTCGGTTCCTTCAATCGACTGGGCAGTTGGTGCATGGCGTTTTTTAAGTTTAAGGAACTCGCCCAGACCCTGATAGAAGATATCTTCCAGACCGGTACGTTTGGAATTGAGCTGGGCATTGTTATAAAGCGTTTTGAGTTCGGCACCTGACCAGAAAATTTTCTGGAAACGATCGTCGTCAGCCTGAGCCTTTTTATAGCTCATGGTTAACTTGGCAATCAGATACCAGCTGTACAACGAGGCTAACAGGAGAGAAAGCATCACCAGTTGTACGACAGGGCTTGCTTGTAAAATAAGATCTGAGACTTGAAGAGATGATTCTAACTGAGTTGCCATAGCTGTTACGTGTGCCAAATAATTTTTTTAGTCTTGTTCCAATTCTTTATGAATCAGTTCGCGGATTTCATCAGGAAGACGACGTGGTTTCATGTCTGCACTAATACATGCCAACTCGACCTCACCAGATGCAAGCATGATTTCACCACGATAAATATTTTGTTGCAATACAAATGATGAAGCTTTACATGAAATGACACGTGCAGTCACGGTAATCAGGTCATCCATGAGGATTGGGCGCATATATTTGACGTTAATTTTGTGCACAACAAAGTTGTAGTCGGACTGATGCCAGTAGTGACTTACTCCGGAAGCACGTAACCATTCAGTACGGGTACGTTCCATATAGCGAATATGGTTAGCGTGGTAGACAATGCCACCCGCATCAGTATCTTCAATATAGACGCGGATATTGAATTCAAAGTGATTCGCCATAGTTTTGTTCCATGCAGATTTTACGAAATTATCGCTTGTTTTTAGAGGCTGGAGCAGGCTTAGAATTTGCCTTATTCATTCCAAAAGTCAAGCAATTTAGCGCGTCAAAGTTTAGCACTGTGAGCTTTTAGACCAATGGCACAAGATGTCAAATCTGGATGGAGTAGGGGCTAAGCCAGTACGGAACGGCCAATTGCTTATTAATACGGCGAAGTAAAAGCATGAATGAGACCAGTCATTCATGCTTGAGGAACTAAGAATCAGCTTTTGTTATTTTGTTTCCAGCTTGCTTGTACCTGATTAGCCACTTTCGGATAATCCAGAATAAAGCGGACATGACTTTCTACGCCGGTTTTTAAAGTCGCATCATCGACTATAAAATTCGGGTTATGGTTTGGTGCTGCTTTGGCTGGATCCTGATCTGCTGGCGTTGCACCGACGAACACAAAGAGCGATGGCATCAGCTTGCCATAATACGCGAAGTCTTCACTGGCACTGGCATTGTTATCAAGTAGATGCAGTTTATCTTCACCATTCACTTTAGCCAGAGTCGAGCGCATCAACTCGGTCAAGGTTTTATCATTGGTGGTAACAGGTGCATAAGGTGCAATTTCTACTTTGACTTTGACATCATTGGCTGCGGCATTGTGTTCCAGCATTTTCGGCAAGTCTTTTAAAATACCTTGACGGACATCTTCACTATTAGAACGAATCGTACCGACCATATTCACCTGATTAGGAATTACGTTTCCTGTGGTACCCCCCTGAATACTTCCAATACTGACCACGCCCATGCCTTTGGTTAAATCAGCTTTACGACTTACCAGACTTTGTAAATTATTAATCATCTGTGCAGAAGCATAGATGGGATCACGACCTGCCCAAGGCATTGAACCATGTACCTGATGGCCATCTACCTGAATACGTAAATGATCCGCGCTATTGAGAATCGCACCATCTTTATAGAAAATATTGCCGCTTGGCATACCAGCCATCACATGCATTCCAAAAATGACTTCAGGCTGGGGATTCTTGAGTGCACCATCGGCAAGCATTTTACGTGAGCCGATCTGATCGCCCTGGCTAAAGTTATCAATATCTGCACCGCCTTCTTCAGCAGGCTGGAATACAAATACCACGGTTCCGGCAATCTTATCTTTATTGGCAGCGAGCACTTTGGCGGCACCTAGTAGCATTGCAGTATGCGCATCATGACCGCAGGCATGCATCACATAAGTTTCCTTACCTTGATAAATGCCTTTCTGCTTGCTGGCAAAAGGTACGGCTGCCGTTTCCTGAATCGGCAAGGCATCCATATCTGCACGTAATGCCATGACTGGGCCAGGTTTTGAACCTTTTAGAACGCCGATCACACCTGTTTTGGCATAACCTTTACGTACTTCAATGCCATAGGACTTTAATTCTTTTTGTATTAATTCCGAGGTTTTAAATTCCATATTGCCTAGTTCAGGATATTGGTGAATATGCTGGCGCAGTTTGATGGTATGCGCTTCGGCTGCTTTAACTGAATCATCTACCCAATCTGCTAAAGCTAGTTGACTACAGAATAGAAGAGGGAGACAAAGTGAAAGCGTCTTATGCATGTTCATATCAGGGAGAACCTTAAAAATCTGAATAGAGTTAAAGTGATGCCTGAGCATTACATAATGCACTACATTTGACCAAAACCCTCTGAGTATGGGTTTCATACCTTTTTGGTATATTCATTTTTAGTACTTGCTGATAAAGGGAATTTTACAGAGGTAGATATTGTAAAATTATGTAATTATAAAAATCTAATGGTCTATTTTATTTAAAAAATTCAAACTAATAGGGAATTGTTGAAGGGAATTTATATCTGATTTAAAAAACTCTCATTATGTAAGTTTCAACTATTTCTCTAAGTTAAATACTATTTTGGCATAAAAGTTGCTTTGGTTATTTCATAATTATTATTGATAGAATTTTTAAAAGAAATAGCCTAAGTATTCGTTTGAAGGGCAATAATTATATAGCTAAATAAACTACTTAATAATAAAGATTTGAGTTTGTGCTTTTGGAGCTAATTGATTGCAGTAGTCAATTAGCTCTTTTTCTTTGCGATAAAAAATGGCTAAGCCAAAAGAATTTTATCTTTACTTTGGCTCAGGGGGCGTCATGCCAAATTGTAAATAAGCCATATTGGTCGCAATACGACCGCGCGCAGTACGCATCACATAACCTTGCTGAATCAGATAAGGCTCAATCACATCTTCCAGAGTACCTGAATCTTCTGCCATTGCTGCTGCCAAAGCTTCTACACCCGCCGGGCCACCATCAAAGCGTTCCAATAACATCGACAGGTAACGACGGTCAAGCGTATCCAGGCCATCTTTATCCACGTTCAACATATCTAATGCACGTTGAGCCATTTCCTGAGTGACTTCACCTGTGCCTTTGACTTGAGCATAGTCACGTACACGACGTAATAAACGATTGGCAATACGCGGTGTACCACGTGAACGACGTGCAATTTCTTTTGCGCCATCTTCGGTCATTGGCACATCCATCAAACTCGCAGAACGTTTCACGATATGGGTCAGATCATCAACTGAATAGAATTCCAGACGCTGCACAATCCCGAAACGGTCGCGTAGTGGAGAGGTGAGTAGACCAGCACGTGTGGTTGCAGCGACCAAAGTAAATGGTGGTAAGTCCAATTTAATCGAACGGGCAGCAGGGCCTTCACCAATCATGATATCCAGCTGGTAGTCTTCCATGGCTGGATAAAGGATTTCTTCAATCACGGGTGACAGGCGGTGAATCTCGTCAATAAACAGAACATCACCTTCCTCAAGGTTGGTCAGCATTGCTGCCAGATCGCCCGCACGTTCTAGTACTGGGCCAGAAGTCGATTTGAGATTGCCACCCATTTCACGGGCAATAATATTCGCTAACGTCGTTTTACCCAGACCTGGAGGTCCAAAGATCAAAGTATGATCGAGAGCTTCAGCACGGCCACGGGCTGCACCAATAAAGATTTCCATTTGCTCACGTACCACAGGTTGACCGATATAGTCATCGAGGGAAGTCGGGCGGATGGCACGATCAAAATGATCTTCGGGTTTTTCAGAACCACTGATTAGACGGTCTTGCATATCTATTAACTTAATCTCTTTATCGAAGCTGTTTGATGCTGCGGAAACAGCCTCAAATAATGATTTGTGTTTAGCTGCCATTGTGTAGGCGTTGTTTTACTTTTGAAAGATCAAAAGTAACAAAAATCTTTTTGTTGAGTTGAGGGTACGTCCTGTACCCCAACTCAACTGGCGACATCCATGTCGCGAGTAATTTATATAAATAGGAGAATAAACATTCTTATTTAAAGTAAAGTCATTTTCCTATTATCTATTCATCGACTTTAATGCCGCGCGGATAATATCGCTGGCTTCAGTAAATTCACCTTTGGCAGCGTTCACCAGTTTTTGTGCTTCAGCAGGTTTATAGCCCAATGACTGTAATGCAGCTTCCGCTTCAGCTACAGCTGAATTGCCCATAAACTGAATTTGTGGAGCTGTCGAATTGCTTGGAGCAGTGCCAGCAGACATGGCTTTAAAGCGGTCGCGCAGTTCAATCATCAAACGTTCAGCCGTTTTCTTGCCGACACCTGGGACTTTAACCAAAGTATTTACATCTTCAATTTCAACAGTATGGATCAGCACCTCAACACTTAAAGTTGAAAGAATGCCAAGTGCCATTTTCGGGCCAACGCCGTTCACTTTTAATAAAGTGCGGAAAATGGTTTTTTCCTGAGCATTTAAAAACCCATACAGTAATTGTGCATCTTCACGTACGGCCAGATGTGTCCACAGGGTAATTTTCTGGCCTTTTTGCAACTGGCAAAAAGTGGTGAGCGGCGTATCAATTTCATAACCTACACCATTCACATTTAATAATACAGTCGGTGCTTCCAGCGCCAGCACTTCACCAATCAGGCATCCAATCATCTTTTATCATTACTCAATTCAGTTTTGCAGCATAGTAGTCAGCATTTTCAGGAAAGGCAAAATCTCCTTCTGCAAAACAGGTGATTTTGCTGCAATAAGCATCTAATTCAGCAAGATGTTTTATAACAATCCGGCTTTATTGCCTTGCAACTCCTGTGACAGGTTATAAGCCTGGTGATCCGAAAATTTCGAGATAATATCCAGCACCTGCATGATATTGTCATAATGGCTGTCTTTAAAATTCGCCCCTGAACGTTGCAGAATCGACATTAAACGTTGCTCCTTAAAGCTCAGGTTTTTATGCGGTGTGGTCAGAGGAATAAAAGCATCCAGAATATTTTGTAGACTTTGATGGGCAATGATTTCTAAGCCTGCTTTCTGTGGATGTTCAAAAATCTTGTCACGTGCCAGTTCTTTAGCGCGATTAATACCACTTTCAATATCTGACGAACAATACTGTAGTAAAGTGCCTTGTAACTGACCAGACAAAATCTGATCATGGTGGCGTGCAAAAGCAGTAGTGACTTCATTCACCAGACGTTTCATCACACGGCCACGCAGTGCAGCAATTTTCTGTTGCCAGGTCGTGTCAGGCATGCCGATTTCAGAAGGCGTGCCATAATCTCCGAGCAGATTTAAAAATACCGGTTCCACTTCAGCATAGCTGAGCATGTTCAAGCTGATGCCATCTTCTAGGTCAATCAGGGCATAGCAGATATCATCGGCTGCTTCGAGTAGATAGGTCAGTGGATGACGACAATATCGATACTCGCCGAGCTGGATCAGTCCAAGCTCTTCCGCGATCTGCTTTAAAATCTCTTTTTCTGCCTGATAGCAGCCAAACTTGGCACGGCTACTGGCAGGCAAATCTACCTGCGATGCCATGGTTTTTGACAGCCACGGATATTTTAAATAAGCACCTAAAGTGGCATAGGTCAGGCGCATGCCACCATCATTTGGATGATAGTCAATTTTGGTAAGCAGGCGCAGGCCTTGGGCGTTACCTTCAAACTGACGTACATCTGCTTCCTGTTCAGGACTTAAATCTTTTAAGAAGTCAGTATGTGATACATCATCAAACCATTCCCGGATCGCATATTCACCGGCATGGCCAAAAGGCGGGTTACCAATATCATGCGCCAAACAGGCAGCTTGAATGATGGCACCTACATCAGCGGGTGACACCCAAGGGGGAAGCTGATCTTTAATTTTCTCTGCGGCCAGCATCCCTAGCGAGCGGCCAATACAGGAGACTTCCAGTGAATGCGTCAGGCGAGTATGAATACCATCGTGCTGGGTTAAGGGATGCACCTGGGTTTTACGGTTGAGCTGCCGGAAGCTCTGGGAAAAAATAATACGGTCATAATCTTTGTGGAACGGGCTACGTGCCAGTTCAGTGCTCTGCTTTTTACTACCAATCCGAACTGTCGAAAGCAGTTCCAACCAACGCATTTGAGTCATTTATCATTATTCAGTTCTCTACTTTCTGCATCATGCCAAAAAAGAGCGTAAAGCACTAGGGCAGTGCGACATGAAATGTCATTTTGAATTAGCTTAGCTGAAATACAGCGAAAGATTGTCAATTTGGTGACAGGATTGAGCCAGCAATTTCAGGCAAATTACCACCATAATAAAATCAATTTGCAGACCAAATATGACCACAGCACAAACTACTCAACCAAATATTTTACTCATCGTCGCTGATGATCTGGGCTTTTCTGATCTGGGTGCATTTGGTGGAGAGATCCAGACACCACATTTAGATGCGATTGCCCTGGAAGGATTACGTTTAACTAATTTCCATGCTGCATCGACCTGTTCAGCCATCCGTTCCATGCTGCTTTCCGGCACAGACCATCATCTGGCAGGATTGGGTTCCATGGCCGAAGCCATACGACCTGAACAGAAAGGTCAACCGGGTTATGAGGGGTATTTAAATGATCAGGTTGCGGCTCTACCGGAACTGTTACATGATGCAGGCTATTACACCATCATGTCTGGAAAATGGCATCTGGGCTTAACTCCACCGTTTTCCGACACGCCGTGGTTTTGAAAAGTCATTTACCTTGCTCCCGGGTGCAGCCAATCACTATGCGTTTGAACCGGATATTCCAGAAGAAGAAACCCCGGAATTGTTGAAAGTGATTCGTGGGCTCTATGCAGAAAATGATGAATACATTACTGCATTGCCGGAAGATTTTTATAGTTCAGACTATTTTACAGATCGCTTGCTGAGTTATCTGCAAGATGATGAGAGTCGTGCAGAACACCCATTCTTTGCCTATTTACCATTTTCAGCACCACACTGGCCTTTGCAAGCCTACCCAGAAGATATTGCCAAATATAAAGGTACGTATAATGAAGGTCCTGAAGTATTACGTCAGAAGCGTTTAGCTAAAATCAAAGAGCTCGGTTTAGTAGGTAAGGATGTTACGATTCATCCAGTATTGGCAAAAACTAAATTTTGGGACAGCTTAACGGATGAAGAAAAGCAGTTCTCGGCACGTACCATGGAAGTCTACGCAGCAATGGTTGATCGCATGGACCAGAATATTGGTCGTGTGATTAAACATTTAAAACAGACTGGTCAATACGACAATACCATTATTATTTTTCTTTCGGACAATGGGGCAGAAGGTGCGCAGCTGGAAGCATTACCAGTCTTTGGTCCTGATATTGAGACAGTGATTGCCAAATATTATGACAATCGTCTGGAAAATATTGGCAAGGGTAATTCCTATGTCTGGTATGGTGAGCATTGGGCACAGGCGGCCACAGCGCCATCTCGACTTTATAAAGCGCATACCAGTGAAGGTGGAATTCGTACACCGGCATTTATCAAGCATCAGGGCTTTGCACGTCAAAATGGCATCAGTCATGAGTTTTTAACGGTGATGGATCTACTGCCTACTTTACTGGAAACATTAAATATTCAGCATCCGGGACAGCAGTATAAAGGTCGGAAACTGGTGACACTACGTGGTAAAAGCATTCTGCCGTATTTGCAGCAACAGCAGGCCTATATTCATGCTGAAGACCATGTCACGGGTTGGGAACTCTTTGGGCAGAAAGCCTTACGCAAAGGGATTGGAAAGCCTTGTTTATTCCTGCACCGAATGGCCCAAACAAATGGCAACTCTATAACCTGGCAGAAGATGTCGGTGAAACAGATGATCTGGCAGAGCGTTATCCAGAAAAATTACAGGAGCTGCTGGCCGACTGGAAAATTTATGTACGAGAAAATGGTGTGATAGAAATTGAAGGCGGGGGAATTTTATTAAATAAAACTGCTTGAGCTAATCTTATTAGGGTATCGAATTTCAAAAATAAACGGATATTCGTGAGAATAAACTAAAAATAAAAAACAGGTCAAACGGCCTGTTTTTTTATAAAGCAATAATTTTGATAGAAAGTAAATCTTAATCTGTAAGCTGAATAGTTAGGGTGTGTTGACACTTTTAGCTTAAAAAATAGCGAAGTAGTAAAATCAAATCGCCAAACCCAATTTTACTATTCGCTATGCCTCGTACCATGCTGACAGATCAACACTGGCAAAAGTTGAAAACTATTTTGCGTAATTTATCTATTCATCACAACTCAAACTTACGTAATTTTATTGAAGCTATTCTCTATAGAATTAGAACAGGCTGTCCGTGGCGAGATATTCCTTCCTATTTCGGTCAATCAAACTCTATTTTCAAACGTTTTAATCGTTGGTCAAGCAGTGGTAAGTTGCTTAGATTATTCAAATTATTAGCATCATGCCCCGATATGGAGTGGATTTTTATTGATGGCTCTCACGTACGTGCTCATCAACATTCTGCCGGTATAGCGAATCAATCCATTTCTAAAAGTGTAGGAGGAAACTCCTCAAAAATACATTTGATTGTTGATGCAAATGGCAATCCTGTTGATTTCATGATTACCGATGGAACCACACATGACGTCAAAGTTGCACCTGATTTAATATCAACATTAGACTTAAAAGAGACAAAAGTGGTCTGCGCAGATAAAGGCTATGATTCAGAACCACTGCGTGAACAGATCAGAAAAACAGGGACAAAAGCGAATATACCAAAGAAAATAAATAGCCAATCGAACAATGATCATATGGACTGGTATTTATATAAAATCAGGCATTTAGTTGAAAATATGTTTTGTAGATTAAAGCAATTTAGAGGAATAGCTACTCGATATGACAAGCTCAAAAGAAATTATCAAAGTTCTGTTGCCTTAGCCTGTATATTTTTATGGCTACCTTTATAGGTTTAATTATGAACAGTAAATGTCAACAGACCCTAATATAGTTGATCATTATTCAGACAGATGGCAAAAAGCAGCGCAGCTACCTATTTTTGATCAAGAAATAATAAAGAAGTCAATCCTTGGCTCATTTTTATTAAAAATAGAGATTAAATTTTAAACCGCTTGATATAATCAATAGTGTTGAAAAATAATACAAAATTTTTAAGTTGAATTATTCTTGACGGGTTTTAATTTTTCTTTAAAAACTTGTGTTAAGCTGTGCGACTACATTCAATTTTCCTACCTGAAAATAAACGAAATATTTTAAAAGTCCAAGATATTTCAGACGTAGTTTTCTGATTTGACATCTAGCCGATTTCCTTATTTCACAGTAGAATATGCGCTCTCTCAAGTCACATTGTGGCATGGTCGCTCGATCATCCCGTGGAGCCAAAATCAGCATGTTTATCGTTGCCGGTGCACCTGCACATTCTTCTTTTAAGAAAGCTCAACTACTCACACGTTTATCGTCAATTAGTTCTGTTCAATCACTAGAAAGTCAATTTGTTTATCTTTTTGACCAAGCGCTCAACGAGCAACAACAGCAATCCGCTTTACAGCTTCTCAACGATGGTCAATCATTTGAACTGCGCCAGGCTGCAAGTGATGAAATCCAGATTCTGGTGACACCGCGTGTCGGCACGATTTCACCGTGGTCATCAAAGGCAACTGATATTTTTGCCAACTGTAATACACCGGTTCATCGTTTAGAACGCGGTGTTTTGTTTACTTTGAAGGGCGAAAAAGAGCTTTCTAAAGAAGCATTACAGATCTTGCATGACCGCATGACTGAAAGCGTTTTCAATGCGATTGAAGATGCTGCAGTATTATTTACTGAAACTGCTCCGAAACCTTTGAACTCGATTGATATTCTGGGTCAAGGTAAAGAGGCATTGGTTAAAGCCAATAATGAATTCGGTTTTGCGCTGTCTGAACAGGAAATTGATTACCTGACAGAGGCATTTACTAAACTGGGTCGTAACCCGAACGACATCGAACTGATGATGTTTGCTCAGGCAAACTCAGAGCACTGCCGTCATAAAATCTTCGGTTCTGAATGGACGATTGATGGTGAAGTTCAACCATTGTCATTGTTCCAGATGATCAAAAATACCTATAAAGAATCACCAACAGACGTATTGTCGGCTTATAAAGACAACGCATCGGTGATTGTTGGTTTTGATACGCAACGTTTCTATCCAACTCAAGAAGATAACGGTCAACACGTTTATAAATACAAGAGTCAAGCCGCTCACATCCTGATGAAAGTGGAAACTCATAACCACCCAACAGCGATTGCACCATTTGCTGGTGCCGCAACAGGTTCAGGCGGTGAGATTCGTGACGAAGGCGCGACTGGTCGTGGTGGTAAACCTAAAGCGGGTTTAACTGGTTTCACCGTATCTAACCTGAATATTCCTGGCTTCGAACAGCCTTGGGAAGAAAACTACGGCAAACCGTCACGTATGGCATCTCCATTGCAGATCATGATTGAAGGTCCATTGGGTGGCGCAGCGTTTAACAACGAATTTGGTCGTCCAGCGCTGACTGGTTATTTCCGTACTTTCGAACAAAACGTCAATGGCGAAGTGAAAGGCTTTCATAAGCCAATCATGATCGCGGGTGGTTACGGTAACATCCGTCCAGACCACGTTGAGAAAGATGCTATCCAGCCGGGTGATCTGTTAATCGTTCTAGGTGGTCCAGCCATGCTGATCGGCCTTGGCGGTGGTGCAGCATCTTCTGTAGATAGCGGTAAACTGGGTGAGAACCTGGACTTTGCTTCGGTTCAACGTGAAAACCCGGAAATGGAACGCCGTTGTCAGGAAGTGATCGATACTTGCTGGCGCATGGAAGATGGAAACCCAATTGTTTCTGTACATGACGTCGGTGCGGGTGGTATTTCGAATGCGATGCCTGAGCTGGTAAACGATCATGAGTTAGGTGCAGTACTGGATCTTCGTAAGATCCCATCGCTTGAGCCAGGCATGTCGCCAATGGAAATCTGGTCAAACGAAGCGCAAGAGCGTTATGTGCTTGCGATCCGTCCAGAATCTTTACCATTGTTTGAATCTATCTGTGCACGTGAACGCTGTCCGTTTGCGGTACTGGGTGAAGCAACTGAAGCACGTCATCTGACTGTTGAGGATCCATTGTTCGGCAACAAGCCTGTGGATATGCCAATGCAAGTGATGCTTGGTGGTACACCACGTATGAGCCGTTCATATGAAACTGCTCCGCGTAAAGGCGATGACTTTGATGCGTCTAAAGTCACTGATCTGAAAGATGCGATTTATCGCGTGATCAAGAATCCAACAGTTGCATCTAAATCATTCCTGATCACCATTGGTGACCGCTCGATTACCGGTATGGTTGCACGTGATCAAATGGTTGGTCCATGGCAGGTTCCTGTAGCAGATGCTGCAGTAACGACTACCAGCCTTGTCGGTTACACGGGCGAAGCAATGGCAATGGGGGAACGTCCACCAGTTGCATTGTTAAACCCAGCGGCTTCTGCACGTTTATCAGTTGCTGAATCGATCTCGAACATCATGTCTGCGAAGATTGATCAGATCAGCGACATCAAACTGTCTGCAAACTGGATGGCGGCTGCAGGTCAACCGGGCGAAGACCAAGCCTTGTTTGAAGGCGTAAAAGCCATTGGTATGGAAATGTGTCCAGCGCTGGGCATTGCAATTCCAGTCGGTAAAGACTCATTGTCAATGCGTACCACCTGGAATGACGAAGGCGAAGACAAATCTGTTACTTCTCCAATGTCAGGCGTGATCACTGCATTTGCACCTGTAACTGATGTTCGCAAAACATTAACCCCTGAGCTGAAAAATATTGAATCTGTACTGGTTCGTATTGATCTGTCTAAGGGTCAGTTCCGTTTAGGCGGTTCGATCTTGGCTCAGGTATACAAAGCAATTGGTTCAGTGACTCCTGATGTCGATAGCTTTGATGACTTCAAAGCATTCTTCGCACTGGTTCAAGACTGGAACAACCGTGGTCTGATCAAGGCTTACCATGACATCGGTGATGGTGGTTTACTGGCAACTGTTGCGGAAATGATGTTTGCTGCACGCCTAGGCGTAGCGCTAGAAGACCAATCAGTTGAAGCATTGTTCGCTGAAGAAATCGGTGCAGTTCTGCAAATAGCGAAAGCAGATTGGGAAGCATTACAAGCAGAAATCACTACTTCTACTCTAAAAGATGCGATCTCTGTAGTAGGTACAGTGAACAGCTCTGACCAGTTATCTGTAAATGGTTTAGTACTTGACCGTGCTGATTTACAAGTCGCTTGGACTGAAGTTTCTCATCAAATCCAGCGTCTGCGTGACAACGTAGAAACTGCAGATCAAGAATTTTCGTTGGTTACTGACAAATCACACAAAGGTTTGATTGCTCAACCGACATTTGACCTGAATGAGCAAATCGAAGCACCGTACATCAATTCACGTCGTCCAAATATGGCAATTTTGCGTGAACAGGGTGTGAATGGTCATGTAGAAATGGCAGCAGCATTCGACAAAGTCGGCTTCAATACTGTTGACGTACACATGAGCGATCTTCTGGCTGGTCGTATCAGTCTGGATGACTTCGAAGGTCTGGTCACATGTGGTGGCTTCTCTTACGGTGACGTATTGGGCGCAGGCGGTGGCTGGGCGAAATCAGTATTGTTCAATCAGCAACTTCGTGACCAGTTCGAGAAATTCTTTAACCGTCAGGAGACCTTCTCTCTAGGGATCTGTAATGGTTGTCAGATGCTGTCACAATTGGCTCCACTGATTCCAGGTGCAGATACTTGGCCTCGTTTCCATCGCAACAAGTCGGAAGTATTTGAAGCACGTAGCGTCAATGTTCGTGTAGAGAAATCTCATTCTGTATTGCTAGAAGGTATGGAAGGTTCAATTCTTCCAATCGCTGTAGCACATGGTGAAGGTCGTGTGGTTGCATCAGCTGAAAGCATTGCTGCATTGAATGCCAATAACCAGGTGATCATGCGTTATGTGGATAGCCAAGGTAATGCGACTGAGCAATATCCATTGAACCCGAATGGTTCGCCTGAAGGGATCTCTGGTGTCACTTCGAAAGATGGTCGTGCGACGATCCTGATGCCACACCCTGAGCGTAACTTCCGTGCGATCCAGCACTCTTGGAAACCAGAAGACTGGGATCAGGACGGTGCATGGTTACGTATGTTCCGTAATGCGCGTAAGTTCATTGGCTAATCTGATTTAGCTTCAAAAAATGGGTCGCAGCAGCGGCCCTTTTTTATAATTTGAACTTATGGGAAATTAGTAAAACTAGAAAAATCATTTACTTTTGTTTAGACTAGCTTCATCAATTGCCACCAGTGGGTGGCTTTTTGCTTTTTAAGCAGTTTGAAACATTTATTTAATTTTCTCCCGCTGAACTGGTTTAGATTTTGCTTTTATATCTGCATAGAAGTGATATTGTGTAAATAATGCACAATATTTATGCGCTTTAAAGGAAAGATGGCATAAATCAGTTCAGTATCAACACTCAAGAATGAGGTGATGACATGGCTAAGACGTTCAGAATAATGGATAGAACAGAATTACGTCAGAAAGGTTGGTGGTTATTTGGTTTTGTTGTTGGCTTACAGGTGCTGTTCTTGGTAGGTAGTTATTTGCTGCAGGGTTCTTGATCAACAGATTTAAAAAGCCACCGAGAGGTGGCTTTTTTAAATTTAGAGGATATAAGGATTTACTTTTGACGAGGCATGAGGAGCACTGCTCCGCAAGACAAAAAACCGCTGTCAGACTGTGGGACGTCCTTGTCCCACAGTCTGACGGGTGACATCCATGTCGCTGGGTATCTAATCAATTTGACGCTTTAAATAATGGAAAGTTTGAAAAATATGTATGATCTTAATTATCGACAACTATGATTCCTTTACCACTACTAAAGAAAAACCAACCAAAGGTGGCTTTATCACTACACAGTTAATTGAATCTGCTTTAACACAGTCTTCAGCGTATTTTCATAATCAAACTGATCATTGGTACTATCCTATAACGCCAAACTACATAACCATTCGGACGAACCAGAACTGCCACAGATTCATGAATTTCAGACTTGGCAATCCAGGTGCTATACACATCATGAGAAACAATCTGAATCACATCCAAATATGGCAAGTTCAGTGATTCAGCTGCCTGACCCCCGCCTT
This sequence comes from Acinetobacter sp. TW_SC_4, assembly GCF_054861205.1. Taxonomy (NCBI): domain Bacteria; kingdom Pseudomonadati; phylum Pseudomonadota; class Gammaproteobacteria; order Moraxellales; family Moraxellaceae; genus Acinetobacter; species Acinetobacter sp. TW_SC_4. The sequence continues at coordinate 2,204,869 of NZ_CM142174.1, read as the reverse complement.
CACCCGATTCAGTGTCGAATACTGTGTCATGCAAGATACCATGTGTAAACTTGATACAGGCATAAATGTATGAGGGGGCAAAATCTAGCCATGTATAAAAGGTAGTTATATGAGTATTAGCATAAGCTATTGATCTATTAATATTTTCAATATGTTGGCCTAAATCGTAAGATAAGTACCTATTTTTTGAAGTGAGCAATCTATGGAACTTCGACATTTACGCTATTTTATTACCGTGGCGCAGGAGCAGAGTTTCACTAGGGCTACTGAAAAGCTGTTCACGGCCCAACCTTCTTTAAGCCAGCAGATTAAAGATCTGGAGCAGGAAGTTGGTGTTAACCTGTTTGAGCGTTCTTCACGAAAAATACGGTTAACCGATGAAGGTAAGGCCTTTTTAATCTATGCAGAAAAAGCTCTGGAAAATGCCAAATTGGCCGTTGCGTCAGCACGACAGGTGGCCCAGCAGAAAAATAACCAGATTCATATTGGTTTTCTGAATGTTGCCGAACTAAAAGTCATGCCACATATTTTGGCAAAGCTTAAAAAGAGCATGCCAGATTTAAAAATTCATCTGCATAGCCTGTTCTGTCTGGAACAGCTTCAACGTCTGAAAAACGCCGAACTAGATCTAAGTATTACCCGTTTTCAGCTGGATCATCCAGGTTTTGGCAGTATCCATTTGTTGACAGAACAAATTCACTTGGTTGCAGCCAAGCATTTGCACCCAACCGATCGGATACTGAAATTACAGGAACTGAAAAATCATACGATTATTATGTGTGATCAGAATGCATCACCCATATTTTACGAAAGACTCAATGCCTTGATATCCTTTGATCAGCTAAAGCACGATCAGGTGCTGTGGGCGACCAATGTGCTACAGCATATTAACCTGATCAATATGGGTATGGGTTTTAGTTTTGCTCCCGATTATCTATTACGGTTACTGAATGATGAAGTGAAAGTGATTCAGACAGATCGACCTTTACCCCAGGTAGAACTATATGCAACATTTAACAAGAACTCTCAAAATCAAGCATTGAATATTATTACAAAAGCCCTTAATAATACGGTAAGTGCTTGAAAAACTTGTAGAGATATATGCTTAAACTGATTTATTACGTACCAGATGAAAACCTGGAGGAAACCAAGAAGGCCGTTTTTGCAGCAGGTGCGGGTGGGATTGGTGAATATACCGACTGTGCCTGGCAAGTGCTGGGAACTGGACAATTTAAGCCACAGCAAGGCGCAGATCCTCATATCGGGGAAATTGGCCAATTAGAAAAGGTGGAAGAATGGCGGGTCGAAATTCTTGTGCCTGATGAAAAGGCGGTTGAAGTGGCGAAAGCATTAAAAGACAGTCATCCTTATGAAGAACCGGCATTTGAATTTATCCAGCTCTTAGATATAAAAGTTTAAATTTTAGAAGTGATAGGCTTTGTTGCACAAACCTATCTTTAAAGGCTTATTCCACCATATAATTTTCAAATGAATAAGCTTACACCTAAAATTTATCGTACAACCAATTGGTCTTCATATAACCGAGCACTCATTAATCGTGGAAATATTGCCATTTGGTTTGATCCTGCTACGCAATGGTATGCCCCATCAAAAGGCAAACAAGGACGAAATCAAACTTACTCTGACACAGCTATCCAATGTTGCCTAATGATTAAATCTCTCTTTCGATTGTCCTTGCGTATGGTCACTGGCTTTGTTCAAAGTCTCATCCATCTTTGTGGGTTAAATTGGGTAGCGCCAGACTACACTACAATTTGTAGACGACAACAGCGTATTGATACTACGATTGGCTATCAAAAAAGTAGTGATGGACTACATCTACTTGTCGACTCTACTGGCTTAAAGTTTATAGGTGAAGGTGAACGGAAACGAAAGAAACATCAGCCTGAATATCGTCGACAATGGCGCAAACTTCATATTGGTATTGATATGCCGACACCTTGCAAATACGTGCAGTACAGCTCACTACAAATAATGTGAGCGATTCACAAGTACTCGATGATTTACTTACTCAAATTCCTTTAGACGAACGAATTGATTCGGTCTATACCGATGGTGCTTATGATACGAAGTACTGCAGACAAGTCATTTTAGATCGAGATGCACATGCGGTCATTCCACCAAGAAAAAATGCGAAGCCATCGAAAGATAAAAAGATGGGCTCGCTAGAACGCAATGAATTGCTTCGAACAATTAAGCGTTTAGGAAGAACTATTTGGAAGAAATGGTCAGGCTATCATCGGCGAAGTTTGGTTGAAACCAAGATGCATTGCATCAAATTGTTGGGGAATAAACTCAGTGCGAGAAATTTTCAAAGCCAAATCAATGAGATTCATGCACGTGTGGCAGTATTAAATAAATTTACGGACTTAGGCAGACCATATACCCGAGTTGTCACTTAAATTTGAGTAGATATGAGAAATCTTTACTTTTAATTCTTTGTGCAACAAAGCCTTTTTCTAATATACTTAATTAAGCGACATCCATGTCATCAAATATTAAGTAAATTAATATTCTTAAATCCTTTAAAATACTATTTTTAAACTTAAACCTTCTGAATAAACAGCTCTCGATCAAAACGATACTGCGGGAAGAACACACCATCTTTGGCACGTTCACCAGCACCAATCACCATCACAGGATATTGCTGGTCATTTAGGTCTAGAAGTTCACGAACCATCGGTTCATCGAAACCTTCCATCATACAGCTATCAAAACCATAAGCACGTAAAGCCAGTACCAGGTTCTCACAGGCCAATGCTGTGGTTTTACTTGCCCATAGCTTAGCATCGGCAGGACTAAATGCAGAAACAGGCATTTGCTTGTCAAAGGTACGAGCTACTTTGAAAGCAACTTTCTTAAAGTTACCAAAGGCATTCAAATAACCGGTCTTGTAGTTGTAGGGAATGTACTTATAGTACTTTTTAATGGCTGGCGGAGCTTCAGGAAATGGAAACTCACTGATATTCAGTTTTGCCATTTCATCTACATGGTCAGTACGTGCCACACAGACAATCAGCTCTGAAGCTGTTTTAGCAGCAAGCTGGCTCATACATGCTTTAACCAGACGTTTTTTCTTGGAGGGGGTCTGCACCACATAAAAAGTCCACGGCTGCAGGTTTGAGGAGTTTGGTGCCAGCAACGACAGATCCAGACAGGCATCCAGTACTTCAGCAGGAATTGGCTTCTTGGTAAATTTACGCACTGAACGGCGGCTTTCGATGACCTTGCGGAAATTGTCTACATCAATATCCTGAGGAGCAGGTTCGTAGTAACGTTTCTTTTCAGGATTTGAACTATCAGTTGTTTGAGAAGTCGTTTGGGAGTTTTCATTTGTCATAAGCTGGATTCTTTCAAAAATATAAAAGATTGAGGCAGTCTAAACTGCCTCAATTAAAAGATAAGTTTCAGAATTAGTTGAATTGTGTGAAATCAGGTTTCCGTTTTTGCATAAAGGCCTGAACTGCTTCCATCATTTCAGGTGAGCCTACACGCTTCATAAAGATTTCAGCTTCATCATCAATACACTTGATAATTTCAGCCAGATCATGCTTCATTAATGCTTTGGTCTGCTTAATGGAAGCAAGTGGTAAAGCAGCCAAAGTTTGTGCCTGTTTTTCAGCAGCAGCATAGACATCTTCCTCAATGCTATTTACCAGACCTGCACCCAATGCTTTTTCACTATTAAATCGTTGTGCAGTAAGCAGTAACTCAGCTGCTTTATGATAGCCAGCTTGTTGTACCAGCAGTTTACTTGAAGCGCCTTCAGGCGACAGGCCAAGGCTAACAAATGGAATCTGGAACAGGGCAGTATTGTCACTATAAACCAGATCAGCATGCAGCAGAATCGTTACCCCGATCCCAATCGCTACACCACGAACGGCAGCAATTAGAGGCTTGGAAAATTTTGCAGCGGACTTCAACAGCACAAAAGGAGGGGTATCGCCAGCCTTACCTTGTAGAGGCGTCTGAATAAACTTCATGAAGTCCTGCATGTCATTGCCGGCACTAAAGTCTGCATCCTGACCACGTAGAATCACGACACGCACACTACTATCCTGATCTGCTTCATCCAGTGCCTGTGCGATCCATAGATATAGTTCGCCGTAAAGCGCATTTTTTGCCTCAGGACGGTGAATGGCTAAGGTCAGTACGCCATTGTCTAAATTCGCATTTAAATGCTGATGCGGTTGTTGAATACAGCTCAGTGTCATCGTACTATCCTTGCTTTATTAATATGAATTTATTGGCGCTTATTATGTCGCAAAAAATTCCCTGTGGCATAACTGATGCGTTCATAAAAGTAAGATGTGCTATGAAGTATAAATTTGATTACCTAGTGTTTATTGGTCGTTTTCAACCTTTCCATCTGGCCCATATGCAAACGATTAAAATTGCCTTGCAGCAAAGCCAGCAGGTGATTCTGGCATTAGGCTCAGCACAGCAAGAACGCAATATTAAAAATCCATTTCTAGCCACTGAACGTGAAGAAATGATCCTGTTGAATTTTTCTGAAGCAGATCAGAAGCGCATTAAATTTGTCCATGTCATTGATGTCTATAATGATGAAAAATGGCAAAAACTGGTGAAATCGTTGGTGTCTGAAGTAGTTGAAGCAGAAGCAAAAGTTGGTCTAATTGGACACTTTAAAGATGAATCTTCTTATTATTTAAGTTTGTTCCCAGAGTGGGAAATGGTGGAACTCGATAGCTTGGTGGGTGCAATTTCAGCCACCCCGTTACGTGAAGCGTATTATCGTGGGGAAGTAGTGGAATCAGCTTTTCCTTTAGGTACTAGTGAGTTTTTACATAAATTTAAAAATAATGGGATTTATCAACAATTGGTCAACAAGTTTGAACTAAATGATAAAACAAATCTGGGCTGAAACCGTTTTAAGGTAGTGAGTTCGTTTGATTGTTAAGGATGAACACAATGAATCTATTGCTGAAACATATAGCTTATGCGGGCACTCTATCTGCTATGTGTATATCGGCTGCGTATGCCAAAAGCTGGACATTGACGCCTCAAAGTAGTGTCGGCTTTAGCATTAACTCCTTGGGTTTGAATGTTGTAAAGGGAAATTTTCAAGAGTTCAAGGCAACCATGCAGTTTGATCTTGATCGGCCACAACAGTCATCTACTGAGTTCACTATGCAGGTCGATAGCCTAGAGGTTTCCAAACCTAGCCTTAAAAATATGATTATGGGTGAGGACCTGTTTCATGCATCACGCTATAAAACAGTCAATTTCAAAAGTACCCAGTTTAAGCCAAATGGTACGAATCGTTATCAGGTCATGGGTCAACTCACTCTAAGAGGTGTTACTCGACCAGTGGTATTCGATACCACGCTGACACCGAACAAGGGTAATCCTAATTTACTCGATGTGAAATCCACCACGATGATTAATCGTTCAGATTTTGGGATGAAGAAAGCCACTGCAGGCGTGGGTGAAAAAGTTAATATTCATTTAATGGGACAGTGGAAAACCCAATAATGTGATATTCAATTTCTGTGAATTCGGCAGGACATAATAGAACTATTTATTGAATTGGACTATTCATGCATTGTTCTGCCTGTTCCAGAATGACTTTGGTTAAATGTTTGAGAGCGGGAGACTGCTGTTTCCAGTGATGCCAATATAAAGGTACATCACAACTGCATTCAGGTAGTATTTCGATCAATGTCCCATTTTGAATCCGGTCCGCAATTTGATAGTCTGGCACCAAACCGTATCCCAATCCTGAAAAAATGGCATCCGCAAAGGCGGTTGAGGAGGGGATATAATGAAAAGGAAAACATTGCTGGTTTAAGCCAAATTGAGCTAACAGTAGATGGCTGTGTAGATGATCCTGATCATTGTAAATTACAGCAGGTGCCTTACGTAGTGATTCCCGGTGAATGCCTTGTCTAAACCATGAATGCACAAAGGCAGGTGTTGCAACCATTCTATAATGCATCTGCCCGATAAAATGAGCCTTACAGCCTGGCATGGCTTCACTCTCACTGCTAATACAAGCATTGACTTGACCCTGCTCTAGAAGCTTATGGGTTTCACTTTGAACAGTAACCTGAAGATTCAAAGTGATTTTCTCTGCAAGCAGGGTGGTGTTCAGACAGGGAAATAACCAGGTCGCAAGAGAATCCGCATTTACCGCGATATGAATCGAGCTAAATTCTGCTTTATTTTGACCATTTAATTGCTGGATCAATTGCTGCTGTAACAGACGTTGATGTTGCAAATAATTCAGTAAGGTTTGACCAGCATTGGTCACTTTACAAGGACGCTCACGTAGTACTAGAACTTGCCCCAAATCTCTTTCCAGATTCTGTACTCTTAAAGTGACTGCTGAAGCCGTAATATTTAATACTTTTGCGGCAGCATCAAAACTTTGGGTTTCTGCGACGGCTAAAAAAGCATCACAGTTTTTAGAATTAAGTAGCATAGCTTACCTAAATAAAATTTAGTCTGAATGATATTTTCTTAATTATATTTAATTGAAAAGAATAACATAGATAATGATCTCCATCTTTATAATTCCATGATATTCCAATGTTAAATGCATATATACAAGGTCTGGCGGTAGGCTTTAGCCTGATTATTGCCATTGGTGCGCAAAATGCTTTTGTATTGAAACAGGGCTTGAAACAGCAGTATGTTTTTGCGATCTGTATGTGTTGTGCCTTATCTGATGCAATATTGATTTTTGCCGGTGTTTTGGGATTTTCACAGTTGATGCTGGTCAATCCACACTGGATCAATATGGCGAAATATCTGGGCGCGACTTTTCTGGCGATCTATGGCGCTCAGCATTTTTATCAGGCCTGGAAGAATGAGCAGCGTCTGGACACAGATCAAAAAGATGTGCCTTCTTTATATAAAGTTTTGCTGATCTGTTTGATGCTGACCTGGCTCAATCCGCATGTCTATCTAGATGCTTTGGTCTTGATTGGTTCTATCTCCACCCAGTATTCCAATGCACAGATACAATTTGCCTTAGGAGCGATTAGTGCGTCCTTTGTATTCTTTTTTGGACTGGGCTATGCAGCACGTTATTTGCAACCTATTTTTCAGCGACCACAAGCCTGGAAAATATTGGATATACTTATTGGCTGTGTAATGTGGTCGATTGCGGTTTCTTTAGTGAACTGAATTATTCTTTGCAGCAACTCTAAAGAAAAAGGCATGATATTTCTATGCATGCCTTTTTGATTCTATGAAACACCTTAAGCAGCCTGTAAAGCTTTCAAATCTTCTAAAATCTGTTCAGCATGGCCAGCAGCTTTCACCTTACGGTATTCTTTGACCAGTTTGCCATTATGGAAAATGAAGGTAGAGCGCTCAATGCCCATCACTTTCTTGCCATACATATTCTTTTCTTTAATGACATCAAAGTGTTTACATAACACTTCTTCTTTATCACTGATCAGATTAATGGTCAGATTCTGTTTTTCAGTAAAGTTCTGATGCGCTTTAACTGAGTCACGTGATACGCCCAGAATAGTCGTATTGAGCGCATCAAACTGATCTTTTAAACAAGAGAAGCCGACTGCCTGAGTAGTACAGCCAGGTGTCGAATCTTTAGGATAAAAATAGATAACCAGCCATTCTGCATTTAATTGGGCCAGATTAATTTCACCTGTAGTGGTCGGAAAAGTGTGCTCAGGTAAGCTGATCTCAGACATGATCTCTCCAATTTTTCTAAATTTTTTCAAAAAAATAAGCCACATTATAGTGGCTTATTCTAGAAAAATATCCGTCAGGATTATTTCTTTTGAGCGGCTTTATTGGCTTCTGCAGCAAGTGAGTTTAATTTACCTGCGAGCTGTGGGCCTACACAAGACTGCACGTTTTGGCTTTGTTTTTTAACAAAGTCTAAAGTAGCAGGGTTTTTCTTCTGGTTAATGGTGCTTTGAATCTGCCATTTCTGAGCTTGGGTCAATTTACCTTCTGCATCCACTTCACATGTACAAAGCTTATTCACATCAGACTGGGTCAGTTTTTTGTACTTCACTGCCTGTTTGTAGGGAATAGCGCAGGCTTTAATTAAACCGTCACGCACATTTGAACTGCTTCCAGCATTTTTCATAGCAGTTGTATATTCTTTTTTCATCGCCTCAAATTCTGCTTTTGCCTTAGCTTGATCATTATTTGCAAAAGATGCAGTTGAAAAGAGGGCAGACAAAGAGAGTAGGCTAGTCGCAAGTAATTTGGCTTTAATATTCATAATATGGATTTATAACCTTGATCGATTTTAAAGGTAATAACGTGTCGGGTCTTCAACACCTGCATCAGCAAAACCTTGCTTGCGTAAACGACAACTGTCACATGTTCCACACGCACGTCCTTGGTCATCTGCTTGGTAGCAAGATACCGTTTGACTGTAGTCTACGCCATGTTCTAGGCCTAAGCGAATGATATTTGCTTTGGATAAATGTAACAAAGGTGTTTCAAATTTCAGGGCTTGACCTTCAACACCGACCTTGGTTGCAAGGCGTGCCATATTGGCAAAAGCTTCAATAAATTCCGGGCGGCAGTCTGGATAACCTGAATAATCCACCGCATTAATCCCGATCACAATTGCCTCTGCACCGAACACTTCTGCAGCGGCCAAAGCATAAGATAAGAAGATGGTATTTCGTGCAGGCACATAGGTTACAGGAATACCTTCCTGCAATTGATCCGGTACCTCAATGCTATGATCAGTAAGGGCTGAGCCGCCCAGGTTACCTAAATCAATATTGATGACACGATGTTCTACTCCCGAGCGTTGAGCCAGCGCACGAGCTGCATCAAGTTCTGTAGTGGAACGTTGGCCATACATAAAACTCAGTGCGATACATTCATAGCGTGCCTGCGCCCAAGCCAGACAGGTTGTTGAATCTAATCCGCCAGATAACAATACAATGGCACGAGGGCGCATAACAAATACTCCAATATAGTAAATTTACAAAAATTAACGACCAGTTTCATCATTCCATAACAACTTGTGCAGCTGCAGCTGGAAACGAACAGGGAGATGGTCTTCTAAAATCCATTGAGCCAGATCACGTGCCAATTGTGGCAAGCGCGCAGCTCCTTTTTCAACTGCAAATGCAGGGGAGAACCAGACCGTGCTGACTTTTTCATTTAACTGGTACTGTTCTACCTGCTGTTTTGACCATTCATAATCTTCACGATTACAGATTACAAACTTAATCTGGTCATGCTGAGTTAAATGATCCAGATTTGTAAGCAAATTTCGTGCAACTTCACCTGAAGTTGGTGTTTTTAAATCTAGAACTTTGGATACACGTGTATCCACTTTAGAAACATCTAACGCACCACTGGTTTCTAAAGAAACTTCACAGCCTAAATCTGCAAGTCGTTGCATCAGAGGTAGGGCGTTCGGTTGCGCTAATGGTTCACCACCGGTTACACAGACATAAGGCGTTTTAAAATCAAGCGTGGTCTGGATGATGTCATCTAAAGATTTGCGTTCACCACCTTCAAAAGAATACGTAGTATCACAATAGGTACAGCGCAGCGGACATCCGGTTAAGCGAATAAATACGGTCGGTAAACCTGCGGTATTGGCTTCACCTTGTAATGAATAGAAGATCTCCGTAATGCGTAAGCCCGCAGACGGATCAGAAACTGGAATTGCGGAAGATCGAAGCGTATTCATAACAACATTAACCACTGAAAAATAAATAACAATGTATAAAAATAAAAATCCCTACGATCATTGCTGACCGTAGAGACGAGGAGCGGTTGAAGCTCCGAGGAACACAAATGTTTCCTCTAAGTTAAGACATCTTAGTCTTCGCGTAGCAGATCGTTCAGGCTAGTTTTAGCACGAGTTTTCGCATCTACTTTTTTCACGATTACAGCTGCATATAAGCTGTATTTACCACATTTAGATGGCAGGCTGCCTGATACCACAACAGAACCAGCAGGTACGCGGCCATAATGGATTTCGCCAGTTTCACGGTCATAAATCTTGGTAGATTGACCAATGAATACGCCCATTGAAATGACAGAACCTTCTTCAACGATTACGCCTTCAACGATTTCAGAACGTGCACCGATGAAACAGTTGTCTTCAATAATTGTTGGGTTAGCTTGAAGCGGTTCAAGAACACCACCGATTCCTACACCACCTGACAAGTGAACATTTTTACCGATTTGAGCACATGAACCTACAGTTGCCCAAGTATCGACCATCGTACCTTCATCTACATAAGCACCGATGTTCACATAAGAAGGCATCAGTACCACGTTTTTCGCCTGGAAAGAACCTTTACGCGCTACCGCCGGAGGAACAACACGTACGCCAGCAGCTTTAAACTGCTCATCAGTCCAGTCAGAGAATTTAGTATCTACTTTGTCGTAGAAGCGAAGATCACAAGCTTCCATTGGTTTGTTATCGTTTAATTTAAATGATAACAATACCGCTTTCTTAATCCATTGATGAACAACCCATTCACCTTCGATTTTTTCAGCAACACGTAAAGTACCATTGTCCAGGCCAGCAATTACTTCCTCAACTGCTTGACGGATTTCAGCAGGGCAATCTGCTGCTGTGAAATTCGCACGGTCTTCAAACGCTTGTTCAATGATTGTTGAAAGCTGAGACATGATCTTCCTTCCAGAAAAAAATTTCCGATATTTTACACTATATTGCTCTAAAAAGATGGAAAACTAAGAAGGGTGCTGAATTAAATTCGCAAGTAAAGTGATTAGTATCATTTTCGTATTTTAGATATGTACAAACATTGTTTAAAAAAGGCTTATCATTCAACAAGAAAAATTAATATGTATCAAAAAATAACAAAAGCCCAGCAAAACACGAATAAAAAATATTCATTGGCTCCTTTATATTGAGCTCATCACGAATAACTAATGATGAAAAAAAAGTTCTTTTGAGGAGAGAAATAATGAAAGCTTTATATCAACTTTTAGCAGTATCCGTTCTAGCTGCCACAGCTGGATCTGTCATGGCTGCTGATGAGACAATCGTAACAGATGAAGGCGTAGCTGAATTCTCTTTCTTTAAACCTGCAGCTGTTCGTGCTGAAGTCGGTACTACCGGTTACGGTGGCGCGATCTCTTGGAATGCTAACCCTTATGTAGGTGTTACTCTAGGTTATAATGGTGGTGATATTTCTTGGACTGATGATTTATCAATCAATGGTACAAAATATGACCTAGATATGGATAATAACCTGACTTACTTGAATGCTGAGATTCGTCCTTGGGCGAACTGGTTCTATATGGCTGCCGGTGTAGCATATATTGATAATGATTACGATCTATCTCGCCGTATTGGTAGTGGTGAAACTTTAAGCATTGATAACAATGACTATCAACTTGCTGCTGGTGCTACAGAAGGTCGTGTAAATGGTAAGTTATCTTACAAAAATAATATTGCTCCGTATGTAGGTCTTGGTTTCTCTCCAGCAATTACTAACCGTTGGGGTGTATTTGGTGAAATCGGCGCATACTACAATGGTAACCCAACTGTGGATTTAACTGCTACAGGTCTTGCACCAGTAGAAGGTTCTCCTAGCGTAGGTACAGCGATTGAAAATGAAGAGCGTAAAATTCGCGAAGATAATAAATATGAATGGTTCCCAGTGGCAAAACTGGGTGTAAGCTTCCGCTTCTAAGCTGTAGCTGCTAAGCCTAATAAAAAAACGAGCTTCGGCTCGTTTTTTTATTTATTAAAAGCTATTGAAAATGATAGCCCAACTTCATACCTAGGATCCAGGCACTGTTATCAGAAACTGCGGATAAACCTGCGATCTGCGGCGTAATAGGTTCGGATAAGGAAATTTCAGGTTTTTGAAACTTTAAATAATATAGTCCTGTAGCAATATCCCAGGTTTCTTGAATCTTATAAAGATGACCTAGTCCGATGCCCCAATAGCCATCACTCGGATTCAGGGTTGAAGCCGGATTTCCTGTACCAGAATCCCATAAGAGTTCGATAGAATTTATGCCAAAAGATGGCCATTGATGAGCAAGTCCGATTTTTCCAGACCATTGATCCTCACGATAATCAATCATCCTGAATGGTTTTACTTCCGGAAACTGTAAGGCCGCATAGTCAATTACAGCGCCAAATTTAGGCGGCTGGATCACGAAATTTTGCCAGTTTGACCAACGCAGCGTGCCATAGAGCGCATTTCGATCAGTTAAAGCTGTCTGAAAATCCAAGTTCACAGACTGTGGAGTTTGAATTTCTGTATAAGGTGCTGGATTCGTACCTACAATAATCGACTCAGTGGTTTTATTGTGATGAGTAATTGCAGAGCGATAGGTCAGTGCGGTTCTAAAAAAATATTCTGGAATCTGATAACTGATTCCAGCAAGCCAGCCCCGAGCGGCATCTCGTTCAAATGTGGCCCGATAACCATTGAATATATAAAATGTCTGTCCGGATAAATATAAATTTCCTTCTAAGCTTTGATAACTTAGCCCTGTATAAAAATTCCAGTTATCGTTTGGTTGAAAGCCAATTAATGAGGTCACATTATGGCTCTCAAACTGAATGGTAGCAGCCTCAATTGGAAGTGTTGCACCTGCAAAAACAGGATCATAATGATAAGCGATATCTATAGAATAAGGCTGATCGTAAATCAGTCCCCACGACACTTGAGGATTCAACTGGAATTTTAATGCGACATTAGAGATCAATTGGTTATGGACAAGATTTCCTGTTGAAAAATCCGTGATGCCTAATTGTTGCAGCTCTTCGGTATGTTGTACCTGACCGCTGATATCAGGGCGAACCCAAGCCAGTGAAACTTCAGCATAATTATTTTTTTCAAAAAACGATTGGATGCTTTGGTTAGATTGTTCAAACGCTGCTGCATAACCTGACCCGGAGAAAAACAAGCCCACGGAGAAAAGAGCAAATTTATTATTGATCATCTTGGTATAATTCAATTTATTATGCACGTGATTATGCTTGATATTTATATTCTTTATCCACTCAAAAAATAAAAAAGAGGCAATACGCCTCTTCAATTTAGAAAGTACAACCCATATTATTCATCTGGATAAGCGACTTTTTTCAGTGCCTTGATATCTGCATCTGGTGAGCATAAAGAAATAAACTCATAACCATAACCACGTAATAAGTGACCTTTACGTACTGCAATCCAGGTAGTATTTACCCCAAAAATATCGGTTTTAATCTGTTTCAGGCGATAGTCACGTTCTGGATCATAAGCCAGATCATTGACAATGCCGACACCCATGTTGAGCTCTACATAAGTTTTAATCACATCGGCATCCAGAGCTGACATTACAATATCCACATCCACACCGGCTTCTTCAAAGGCTGAGTCGATTTTAGAACGGCCTGTAAAACCACCGTGATAAGTAATAATCGGATAGCCAGCGAGGTCTTCAATACGAACCTGTTCTTTGCTATTCAGCGGGTGATTTTGCGGCGTAATAATACTGTGCTGCCAGTTATAATAAGGCACACTCGCCAGATTTTCTTCAGTCGTCAAGGCTTCAGTCGCAATCCCGATATCTGCTTCACCCTGAAGAAGCATTTCGGTGATTTCCATTGGACTGGCTTGTTGCAAAATCAGATGAACTTTCGGAAATTCTTTTTTAAATTGGTTCACGATTGGCGGTAATACATAACGTGCCTGGGTATGTGTCGTTGCAATCGTTAATGTACCTTCATCGACCTTGTTAAAGTCATCTGCAAGACGTTTGATATTGTCTGCATCAACCAGCATACGCTCTACAATGCCGAGAAGTGCCTGACCTGGTTCAGTCAGTCCTAAAAGGCGTTTACCTTTACGGATAAATAGCTGTACACCAAGCTCATCTTCTAAATCTTTAATATGCTTACTGACACCTGACTGCGAAGTATAAAGCGCGGCTGAAGCTTCAGTTAAGTTAAAATTCTGTCTAACAGTTTCTCGAATAATTCTTAATTGTTGGAAATTCATAATTCTTTACCCTATAAGAGGATGGGGCATTTAAAAGCCTCATCTTGCAGTCTTACGCGACCTGGTTTTCAAATAAATGCAGATTTAATGCACTCAACCAAACAGTTTGATCCGGACGGAATTGATGAGCGCGAGCTTCTTCTGGTGTCAGTGAAATTTCAATCAGATTACCTTGGCGGTCATTCAGTTCCGCAACAACTTTTCCTGCAATCCAGAGTTCACGAATAAACGTGGCCTGAATCGTATTCTCTTGTGGTTGTGCATGAATACGCAGTTCATCCGGGCGAGCGAATACAATGACATTACCCTGAGCTGCCTGTTTGGCGGCATCGAACTGGATACGGTCTTCACCTAGCTGAAGTATGCCGCCATTATTCTGGCCTTCGAAACGGTTAGCTTGTCCCAGGAAGTCAAACACGAATGGTGTTTTCGGTGTTTCATACACTTCACGTGGTGAACCGATCTGTTCCACATTGCCTTTATTCATCACTACGATCTGATCAGCAACTTCTAAGGCTTCTTCCTGGTCGTGAGTGACAAAAATTGAAGTAATGTGCAGCTCATCATGCAGGGTACGTAACCAGCGGCGCAGTTCTTTACGGACTTTGGCATCTAGTGCGCCGAACGGCTCATCCAGTAACAGTACACGTGGCTCAACGGCTAGTGCACGCGCAAGTGCAATACGTTGACGCTGACCACCAGAAAGCTGAGCCGGATAACGGTCTGCCAGGAAGCCAAGTTGTACCAGATCAAGCAAACGGGTCACACGTTTTTTAATTTCTGCTTCTGATGGACGGGTTGAACGTGGGCGTACACGTAGACCAAAAGCCACGTTATCGAATACGGTCATATGACGGAACAGGGCATAGTGCTGGAATACAAAACCCACTTCACGTTCACGTACGTGGACATTGGTTGCATCCTGGCCTTCCAGAATCACCTGACCACCGTCAGCAGATTCAAGACCTGCAATAATACGCAGTAGAGTCGTTTTACCGCAGCCTGAAGGGCCGAGCAGGGCAACCAGCTGACCATCTGGGAAATCCAGAGAAATGTTTTTAAGTGCATGGAATGCACCAAAGTGTTTTTCAATATTTTTAACTTGAATACTCATGTGGGCATTCCTTAAGAAACTGTTGAATCGTCATTACGTTTGTCTTGTTTTTCCTGGCGCAGTTCGACCCAGGTTTTCAGAACCAGAGTCACAATTGCGAGGAGAGCCAGGAGCGATGACACGGCAAACGCAGCACTAAAGGTATATTCGTTATATAGAATTTCGACGTGTAGCGGCAAAGTATTGGTTTCACCACGGATATGGCCAGAAACCACTGATACTGCACCGAACTCACCCATGGCGCGGGCATTACACAGAATTACGCCGTAAATCAGACCCCATTTGATATTTGGCAGGGTCACTTTCCAGAAGGTTTGCCAGCCAGATGCACCTAGTACAATCGCAGCTTCTTCTTCTTCAGTACCTTGCGCTTCCATTAAAGGGATCAGCTCACGTGCTACAAAAGGTACGGTAATGAAGATCGTTGCCAGAACAATCGCAGGAACAGCGTAAAGGATCTTGATGTCATTATCCATCAACCAGCCACCCATCCAGCCTTGAGTACCGAAAATCAGTACCAGCATCAAACCTGCAATAACAGGTGATACCGAGAAAGGCATATCGATAATGGTGGTCAAAATTGATTTACCCGGGAAGTTAAACTTCGCCACTGACCAGGCTGCAGCTACGCCGAATACTACATTCATCGGTACCGCGATCACAGCCGTTAGCAAGGTCAGTTTGACCGCAGATAAAGTATCTGGATGAACGAGGGCTTGCGTATATACGCCAACGCCTTGTTTAAACGCTTCAACAAAGACCAGAACCAAAGGCAGAATCAGGCAGCTTAAAAAGAAGATCAGTGCAATCGCAATCAGGGTATAACGTACCCAGGTCGGCTCACGAGTCGCATCGCGGGATTGCAATTTTTCAGCCAGCGCATTGCTGTTGGTATTTAAACTCATCGTGCAGTTCTCCCGGTACGACGGCTCGCCCAAGCTTGCAATAAGTTAATCAGGAAAAGCATCACAAAGGAAATGAGCAGCATCACTACAGCAATTGTGGTCGCACCTGCATAGTCATATTCTTCCAGACGGGAAATAATCATTAATGGCGCAATTTCAGTTTCAAAGGGCTGGTTACCGGCAATGAAAATCACTGAGCCATATTCACCGACACCACGTGCAAAGGCCAAAGCAAAACCTGTGATCAGTGCTGGCAGCAGAATTGGAAAAATGACTTTGGTGACGATCTGAAAACGGTTCGCACCGAGTGCAGAAGCCGCTTCTTCCAGTTCAGTTTCTAAATCAGAAAGAACTGGCTGTACCGTACGGACCACAAAAGGAATACCGATAAAGATCAAAGCCAGGGTAATACCGATCGGAGTATAAGCCACCTTGATGCCAATTGGATCTAAATACTGACCAATCCAGCCCGTCGGTGCATATAAAGAAGTCAGAGCAATACCGGCAACTGCAGTTGGTAGGGCAAAAGGCAGATCGACCAGTGCATCGACAATACGTTTACCCGGAAAGCTATAACGCACCAGACACCATGCCAGTAACAGGCCAAAAACTACATTAATCAAAGCAGCGATAATGGCTGAACTAAAGCTTAGCTGTAATGATTTCAAGATACGTTCAGAGCTCAGGATTTCCCATAAACCTTCCCAGCCAATGCCGAGTGATTTAATAAAAACGGCAGATAACGGGATCAGAACGATTAATGACAAATACGCTAGGGTAAAGCCTAGAGAAAGACCAAATCCTGGCAGCACTCGGGATCGCTGCGACATGATTACTCCTCAAAAGAGAGAATGCTGGTTAAAGTTAACCAGTGAAAATTAGAAAATAGAATCGGCACAAGCATAATTTGCAGGGACTAAAATGCAAATTTAAAATAATACTTGCTCTCATTAACTTTGCTGATATGGTGCATAGCCTTTTCTGAAATCAAATATTGTTCAATTTCAGGGAAAGGACCAAAACCGGAAGCAACATTGACATGGCCTACAACTCCCAGATTAATCGGTTTGATATTCCAGGCTTTCGCCAGAACCTGGGCATCTTCAAAACTTAGCCATGGATCATTTTCACTGATCAGCAAAGTCGTTGGAGCCTGAATCTTGAGCTGCTGGAAATAGGCGCTGTAATCCGTCTGGCTATCACGGGCAAAACCATTTTCCCCAAAACGTGCCGGATTGGCAGGTGCAACCAGAACCAGATTTTTGACTTTAGTATTCAGTTCAGGATGCTGGGCCAATGATGCCACGCTGGTCAAACAGCCAAAGCTATGTGCCACAATTTGTACATCATCTGGAATGACTTGCAGAGTTTTAACAAATTCTGCGACCCATACATCCAGTACCGGATGATTCCAGTCCTTTTGCTGCACACGGGAGCAACGCATGAGCCGGTGTTGCAGGCAGGTTTGCCAGTGATTGTATTCACTGCCACCCACACCGGGAACAATAAGCGTATGAGTCATGTCGATGCTCCTGTATGAAATCAGCTTAAATTAATTTTTTGCGCTGTTAGCTTTAACGATCTGGTCAAAAACACCACCATTTTCAAAGTGGGCTTTCTGTACTTTATCCCAGCCACCAAACTCCTGATCAATAGTCACCAGTTTTAATGGCTTAAAGACTTGGCTATATTTCATCAGCACTTTTTCATTACGTGGGCGATAGAAGTTACGTGCTGAGATTTCCTGACCCAGTGGTGAGTACAGGAAGTTTAAATAACCCTGGGCCAGGTATTTGTTACCTTTTTTATTGGCATTCTTTTCAACAATTGCCACGGGTGGCTCAGCTAGAATTGACAGGGAAGGAGTCACAATTTCAAACTTGCCCGGTTGTTCACGAAGGGCTAAATGTGCTTCATTTTCCCAAGCCAGTAATACGTCACCGATGCCACGTTCAGCAAAAGTGGTGGTTGAACCACGCGCACCTGAATCAAGTACTTTGGTTTGTTTATAGATTTTACGAACAAATTCTTGTGCAGTTTTGTCGTTACCGCCCGGTAAGTGTTTTGCATATACCCAAGCTGCTAAATAGTTCCAGCGTGCACCGCCTGAGGTTTTAGGATTTGGTGTGATAATCTCTACACCCGGTTTTACCAGATCACCCCAATCCTTGATGCCCTTTGGATTGCCTTTACGTACCAGGAATACGATGGTAGAAGTATATGGTGTTGAGTTTTGTGGTAATTTTTTCTGCCAGTCTGCAGGTAACAGTTTGGCTTTTTCGACCAGTACATCAATGTCAGCGGCTAATGCCAACGTTACGACATCGGCATCCAGACCATCAATCACGGCACGCGCCTGTTTACCTGAACCACCATGTGACTGTTTGAAGTTAATGCTT
Source organism: Acinetobacter sp. TW_SC_4 (assembly GCF_054861205.1). Taxonomy (NCBI): domain Bacteria; kingdom Pseudomonadati; phylum Pseudomonadota; class Gammaproteobacteria; order Moraxellales; family Moraxellaceae; genus Acinetobacter; species Acinetobacter sp. TW_SC_4. The sequence continues at coordinate 2,186,472 of NZ_CM142174.1, read as the reverse complement.
TGGCCAGTACGGCTTTTCCAGTATTTACCAAATTCTTTATTGACGTCTTCATAGAGTTCACGCGTCGGATCATAAGAGACATTCAGAAAGTCGCGCGCTGCAGCAGAAAACGAAGTTGCTGAAATAACAGCAGCCAGAACCCCTAGTTTTAGTTTTGTTGAAATGCTCATGTGAACCTCACACTCTTACACGTTTTGTAACATGAGTGAAGAATAAACCTAATCTTTATGCATAAAAAATAATTAAAAATGAATTTTATATGAAAATATAAGATAAAAGATTTTATAAGTATTTGAAACAACAATGGCCTTATTCAATAAGGCCATTGCATAGACATTTATTATTACGATTTTGTGCTATTTGCCTTTACGATCTGGTCAAAGATACCGCCATTGGCAAAGTGTTTTTTCTGTACTTTGTCCCAACCGCCAAACTCTTTATCAATGGTCACCAGCTTCAGCGATTTAAAGACATTACTGTATTGTTTTAATACTGCCGCATTACGTGGGCGGTAGAAATTCTTTGCAGCAACCGTTTGACCCGCAGGTGAGTACAGGTAGTTCAGATACGCTTTCGCCAGATTTTCATTACCATCTTTTTTGGCATTCTTTTCAACGATTGCCACTGGTGGTTCAGCCAAAATCGATAAGGAAGGGGTAATAATTTCGAACTTGCCAGGCTGTTCACGAATCGCTAAATGCGCCTCATTCTCCCAAGCCAGCAATACATCACCGATACCACGCTCAGCGAATGTAGTAGTCGCACCACGTGCACCAGAGTCGAGTACTTTGGTCTGTTTATAAATCTGGCGAACAAAGTCTTGAGCTTTAGTATCATTACCACCAGGCTGATGTTTCGCCCAAGCCCACGCTGCTAAATAGTTCCAGCGTGCACCACCAGAGGTTTTCGGGTTTGGTGTAATGATTTCTACGCCCGGTTTCACCAGATCCCCCCAGTCTTTAATGCCTTTAGGATTACCTTTTTTCACCAGGAAAACGATGGTTGAGGTATAAGGTGTCGAGTTTTGTGGGAATTTTTTCTGCCAGTCTTTAGGTAGCAGGCCGCGTGCTGCAATCTCATCAATATCTGCAGCTAGAGCCAAAGTCACGACGTCCGCATCTAGACCATCAATGACAGCACGTGCCTGTTTGCCTGAACCGCCATGTGACTGTTTAAAGTTCACATCTTGGCCAGTAGATTTTTTCCAGTAAGCACTGAATTCTTTATTAAAGTTATCGTACAATTCGCGAGTTGGGTCATAAGACACGTTCAGGAAGTCTTTTGCAGATACGCTAAAAGCGGTTGCTGAAATAAGTGCTGCCAATACCCCAATTTTTAATTTACGGATGTTCATATTTGCCTCAAATGTTTCTTTGTTTTGTTGAATGGGGCAAGAATAGCTGGAGATTTTTTGCATAAAAAATAATTAAAAATGAATTTTATGTGAGTAAAACAGATATATAGACAGAGCTTATATTTCATCGCTCTATCCGTCACCAGAGAGGCCTTAAAAGCATGCTGTATTTAAAAAATGCTCAACCTGTCAAAGATATAGATGTGCTGGATCGTGCCTTTCATTATGGTGATGGCTGCTTTACTACCGCCCGCATACGTCGAAACCAGATCGAGTTAGCAGACCGTCATCTAGCCCGTTTAAGGATGAGCCAGCAAAAATTAAGTTTGCATGCTGATCTGGACCTGATTGAAAAAAGTTTGCAAGCGTTATTGAAATCAGAAGCTGAACTGAACGGAACCTTAAAGATTGTACTGAGTCGTGGTATAGGACAGCGTGGTTATAGCCTGCCAGACCATCCGGCAGATCTTTGGGTGTTTTATTATCCGAAAACTGTACAGGACTTCAGTTATGAACAGATTCAGACGGGTGTATTGCAACAGGCCATTGGTCTCAGTATGCCGAATCTGGTGGGGCTGAAAACCTTAAATCGTCTGGAACAGGTTTTGCTTAAACAGGAAGCGGATCAGCATGGCTGGCCGGAAGCATTGGTAACTGATGTGCAGGGTACAATTGTTGAAGGGGTGAGCAGTAATTGCTTCATTCGTATAAACAATACATGGATTACACCAGAACTTCGTTATAATGGCGTCTTCGGTGTAATGCGTGCAGAAATTTTGCAACGTATGCAGGATCAGGGCATTATCTGTCAGCAGCATGATGTGGAAATGGATGAAATTCCCCATATCGACAGCTTGTTTTTCTGCAATGCGCTCAGTCCGATGAAAATTGCCACTCAATTTGAGCAGCGTGCTTTAAATATAGATGCTTGTATTGAACTTTTTAACCGTCTTCGATTGAATCAGATGCCTTATTAATATGTCAGCTTCCAAGTCTAAAACCAAAAAGAAAAATAATGCCAAACGCCCTGGTTTCATGAAGGGGATAGCTCTATTTCTAATCGGGATACTCCTGGTTCTAGGGCTGATCCTGAAAGCCAGCCTATGGAAAGATTATCCTGTAGAAGGTCAAAAACAGTTACTGGCAATTAGTAATGGTGAAACCTATTCTGGATTTATTGATCGGCTGGCCAAAGAAAATCATGTCAGCTTTCCGATTATTTTAAAGCTGTATCAGCGCATCATGATTCATGACACCATGAAGGCGGGTGTCTATGAAATTCCTCAAGGTATGAGCATCCGTGCAGTACTGGACATGATTTCCAATGCAGAAAATGCTCAGATGAACCGGATTCTGGTGATTGAGGGCACGACCTTTAAACAGCTGATTGATGCCTTAAAGAAAGATGATCTGGTGACTAAAGAAGTGGTGAATTTGCCAACCGATCAATTGCTCAAAGAACTCAATATTCCATTTAATCATCCTGAAGGTCTATTTGCTCCAGATACCTATTTCTTTGCCAAAGGTGAAACGGATCGCAAGATTCTGACCGATCTTTATCAGCGCCAGATGAAGTCTCTGGATCAGGCTTGGGAAAAACGTGCTTCAGATCTGCCATATCAGAATAAATACGAAGCGCTAATCATGGCATCGATCATTGAAAAAGAAACCAGTCTGGATAGCGAGTTACAACAGGTATCTGGTGTATTTGTGCGCCGTTTGAAAATAGGCATGCGTCTACAGACAGATCCAACCGTGATTTATGGTATGGGTGAGAATTACAAAGGTAATATCACCCGCCAGGATCTACGCACTCCAACACCTTATAACACCTATACCATGGCTGGCTTACCACCAACACCGATTGCTTTGCCAAGCAAAAAAGCCATTGAAGCAGCGATGCATCCGGACAATTCACAAAATCTTTATTTTGTTGCAACGGGTAATGGTGGGCATAAATTCAGCAGCAGTCTGCAAGACCACAATAGAGCAGTGCAAGAATATCTCTCTGTTTTACGTTCAAAAAATAAGGAATGAGCATGTTTATCAGCTTTGAAGGCACTGAAGGTGTAGGGAAAACCACACTCATTCGTCGTATCTATGATGATTTTATTGCTCAAGGTAAAGAGGTCGTGCTGACCCGCGAGCCGGGCGGTACACCGATGGCAGAACAGATTCGTTCGCTATTGTTGGCCGTAAACCACGAAGAAGCGATGTGCCATGATACAGAGTTATTGCTGATGTATGCAGCACGTGCCCAGCATCTGGCACAAGTGATTCTACCCGCTTTAAATGCTGGAAAAATTGTCTTATGTGATCGCTTCAGTGATGCCAGCTTTGCCTATCAATGTGCAGGGCGTGGACTCAGTGAAGACAAGCTGAATCTGTTGAATCAAAATTTTGTGGAACGTATGCCGGATATTACGTTTTGGCTGGATGCACCGATTGAACTGGGTATGAATCGTGCCCGTGCCCGAGGTGCTCTGGATCGGTTTGAGCAAGAGAAAGTTACGTTCTTTGAGAAAGTTCGCGCTGGATATGCAACACTATGCCAGCGTCATCCAGAACGGATTAAATGTCTGGATGCAACTCAAACACCGGATCAGGTGTTTGAACAGGCGCTGTCTTATTTAAAATAATTTTATTCTAAAGACATTTTTGGCATACTTTTCTCTAGTTATTTCAAGGAAGAATCTTCTATATTGGAAGAAATCAGGAAGATAAAACATGATTAAAAGTACAAGAGAAGAAATCATCCAGTTTTTACAGCAGGAATTTCCACAGAGCCTGGAAAAGTGCCAGATCGAAGCTGTAGTGCCTCAGGGTGCAACCTTACTGTATCGAGTGAGTGAGCAGGAATTACGTCCCGGCGGCACAGTGTCTGGCCCCACCATGATGACCTTAGCTGATCTGGCTTTATATATTGCGATCCTCGGTGAGATTGGACTGGTTGGCCTGGCAGTGACTACGAACTTAAATATCAATTTTCTGCGTAAACCTTCGGGTGGTGTTGATCTGCGAGGGGAAAGTAAATTGATGAAAGTGGGGAAGGCGCTCATTGTGGGAGAAGTCTGGATTTATTCGATTGATCAGGAAGAGCCGGTTGCCCATGTGACAGCGACCTATTCGGTTCCACCACGTAAAGAACACGTGCATTCCTTAAAATGCTGATTAATTCTTACAAATCATAGGCTTTATTTAAATCCTGATTATTAGATCTCTTGCGAAAGTTAATTTATGAGCATCCAATTCACCATTCCCGCTATTAAATTCATTCTTAAACCAAATCGTTTACGCCTATTTCTATAACGCTCCCCTAGAATACGAAATGCTTTGAGTTTTGAATTAATATGCTCAATTGGAATCCTACGACGACTTATCTCCTTATTGATCCGCTTGGCTTCTTTGGATAATTTCATATTTTTAGGTTTCTTTATTGGTATGAGTAGCTTACTCTTAATTTCTTTAAAGCCTTTATATGCTAAATCTGCCATGACACATGTAAAATTAGCAAATTCTTTAGCATATTTACGGGCAATGCTTAGATCATGAACCCTTCCACTTCTTACCTGGATACTCACGATCTGATTTAACTTTGGATTAAAAATCACCTGTGTTTTAAAGGTATGTTTCTTCTTTTTACCGCTATAGAATTTTCTTTGTTTTTTTGGGACGCTCAATCTGTGACTCAGTAACATCAACGATTACATCATCCTCCTCATTAAACTTTTGATTCCTTTTCGGCAATGCGAAAATCCGTGATTGAATCAGAGCATTTTCAACTTTCTGAATCGTACGATTCACATTACTTTCAGCTAGGTTATAGTCGGCGGATAACTCAATTTGGGTTCTATAACAGCGTAAGTAATTTAAAGTTAACAACAATTGATCCTCTAAACACAACGAATGAGGTCTTCCAGATTTTTTCTTGGCAAGCTCAGCGTGTTGTAACACTGATACCATTTTTAAGAATAATGGGCGAGGGACTCCAACAAGCCGTTTAAATTCCCCATCATTAAATTTAGTCAAATTTTCATATTTCATGGGACGAGTATAAACGTTTTTTTACTTTCGCAAGAGGTCTATTCTAAAAACTTAAAAAATCAGAGCCAAAGAAAAGGCAGATAACATTTAAAAATATTATCTGCCTATATCTTTAAGCATTCACCAAAGGAGTTTCTACTTCAAAACTTGGTGGAATCAGTACAGTTTTACGTAGTTCAGGCAGCAATTCTGGATAATCCAGGGTGAAATGCAGGCCACGAGATTCTTTACGTTGCATGGCACAACGCACAATCATCTCAGAAACCAATACCAGATTACGCAGCTCGATCAAGTTTTTGCTCACCTGATAATCCTGATAGTATTCGGTAATTTCTTTCTTTAACATCTCAATCCGGTGCAGGGCACGTTCCAGACGTTTAGTCGTGCGGACGATACCCACATAGTTCCACATGGTCTGGCGCAGCTCGTCCCAGTTTTGCAGAATAACCACATCTTCATCAGGATTGGTCACCTGAGAATCATCCCATTCTGGTACCTCAGGGATAGCTTGATCTGCCTTGAAATTTTCCTGAATATGTTTGGCAGCACTCATGCCATATACAAAACATTCTAAAAGTGAGTTACTGGCCATACGGTTAGCGCCGTGTAAGCCAGTATAAGAAGTTTCACCAATCGCATAGAGTCCAGCAATATCGGTCTGACTGTTTTCATCTACGACCACACCACCACAGGTATAATGCGCAGCAGGAACCACAGGAATCATTTCCTTGGTGATGTCGATGCCAAGTTCTAACAGACGTGCATATAAGGTTGGGAAGTGTGCTTTGATGAAGCTTTCATCTTTATGGGTAATATCTAGCCAGACATGACGAATGCCCAGACGTTTAATCTCATAGTCAATCGCGCGTGCCACAATATCACGTGGTGCCAGCTCTGCACGCTCATCAAAACGCAGCATAAAACGCTCACCATCAGGTAGGCGTAAATATGCACCTTCACCACGCATGGCTTCTGTGATCAGGAATGAACGGGCTTGTGGGTGATATAAACAGGTCGGATGGAACTGGTTGAATTCCATATTGGCAACCCGGCAACCGGCACGATAGGCCATCGCAATCCCATCACCAGTCGCGATATCCGGATTGGAAGTATAAAGATAGGCTTTCATCGCACCGCCACAAGCCAGGGCAGTAAATGGTGCTAAGAAAGTATGGACTTGTGCACTTGCTTCATTGAGTGCATATAAACCTAAGGCGCGATTTTCACCATCTAGGCCCAGTTTTTGTGAACAGATCAGGTCGATCGCAATGTAATTTTCAAAGATGGTAATATTTTCTTTTTCCTGAGCACGCTGTACCAACGTGGTAGAAATGGCACGCCCAGTAGCATCAGCCGCATGAATGATTCGGCGCTGTGAATGGCCGCCTTCACGGGTCAAATGTAATTGTTCCTGCTCATCCAGAGTAAATTGGACGCCGTGTTTCAGCAGAAAATCCACCGAAGGCTTACCACCTTCAACCGTCTGCTTCACCGCATCCATTTCACACAGATGTACACCTGCAATCATGGTGTCATCAATATGCTGTTCAATCGAGTCTGTCTCATCCAGTACTGCTGCAACACCGCCTTGAGCATAATAGGTACTGGCATCGGTCAGGGTAGATTTGGCAAGAACTGCAATATTAAAATGTTCAGGCAAAGAAAGTGCTAGACTTAGGCCGGCACCACCACTGCCCACAATGATCACGTCAAAATGATGGGTAAGGGGAAAATTAGACATGTCCATCAGCTAATTGAAAAAAGTCCGGTAATCAGAGCGCTTTTTTGTACAAAAGGCAAGCGTTTAAGTGCTCATTTATTGATGAAAAAAATTAATAAAAGCTTTAACTTAATGCTTTAGAAAAATTAAAGGTTGCTAACATTCAAGCTTTCGAACATATTGTTACTTAAAATATATGAAGTTTGTGATAAAACCTATTTACATAAATTTATCAACAATTTGGGTGAATAATTTATATGAAAATTCTGGATTTAAAAAAAGGATTATTTGCAGCGACTGTTACTATGAGTGCTGCTCAGTTACAGGCAGTAACACCCGTCGATTTTTCTAACCTGGTTGATCAGGTCAGTCCGGCAGTTGTCAGTGTGAGTGTTGTCAAAAAAATGAGCGAAGAAGAGCTCTTGCAACAACAGGTTCCTGAAATTTTACGCCGTTTCTTTGGTAATCAGGTGATTATTCCACAGCCACGCGTACCGCAGGAAAAAACCGGATATGGGAGTGCCTTCTTCATTAGTAAGGATGGCTATCTGCTGACCAACCACCACGTAGTTGAAGATGCGTCTAAAGTGACAATTACCTTGAATGATCGTCGGGAAATTGATGCGACAGTCGTGGGAAGCGACGAGCGTACTGACGTCGCTTTATTGAAAGTTAATGGTTCAGGTTTCCCGGAACTGCGTACTGGTGATGTCGATAAATTACGTGTAGGTGAACCCGTATTAGCAATCGGTTCACCTTTTGGTTTTGACTACTCCGCTTCTGCCGGCATTGTCAGTGCCAAGATGCGTAACATGATGGGCGAAACAGCCGTACCATTTATTCAAACTGACGTTGCCCTCAACCCGGGAAACTCGGGTGGACCGCTATTTAACCAGCGCGGTGAAGTGGTTGGGGTGAACTCACGAATCTTCAGTGGTACTGGTGGTTATATGGGGCTGTCATTTTCGATTCCCATTGATGTCGCTATGGAAGTCGCTGACCAGCTGAAACGCGATGGCAAGGTGACCCGTTCTTATTTGGGTGTAAGCCTGCAAGATATCGACCGTACTTTGGCTGAATCTTACAAATTATCTAAGCCAGAAGGTTCTTTAATTACCCAGGTGGCACCAAACTCGCCAGCAGCTAAAGCGGGTCTGCAAGCCGGTGACGTGATTTTAAAATACAACGGTACTGATATTTCACGCACTAGCCAGTTGCTGAACTATTTGAACCGTTCTGCGCCTAAACAGCAGATTCAGCTGGAAGTATTACGTGATGATAAACGTCGTAATATCAATGCAACCTTAACAACTGCGCCAGATGAAACGCCAGCCAAAGCAGGCAACCAGGCTCAGCCAAATAAAGGTCCGGTATTAGGCGTTACTATTCGTGAATTAAGTCCGGCTGAAAAAGAGCGTTTAGAGATTAATGGTGGTGTAGTCATTCAGGACGTTCGTAGAGACGGGATCGCAGCTCAGGCACGGATCATGCCAAATGATGTTGTGACTCAAATCAATGGTAAAGCGATATTGAACAGTAACCAGTTTGTGGAAGCGGTGGCAGATCTAAAAAAAGGTAGTGTTGCCCGTGTCGGTCTGATTCGTCAGGGGCAACGTGCCATTGTCGGGATGCGCATTTCATAAAATAAATGAATCTTCAATAAAAGACCGCTTGTATAGGCGGTTTTTTATTTTTCGCAATTTACCCGAGGCATAATTTCTGTAGACTCTGTACATGGAAAAATTGCGATAAAGGATAAGAGAAAAGTGACTGGTATTTTTGACCAAGTTTTAAAGGTACAACCTGAACATATCGACCGTTTAGGACATGTGAATAACGTAGTTTATGTGCAGTGGATGCAGGATGTGGCCTCGGCCCATATCGAGCAATCAGGACTCGGCTTAAATGAGTATCTGCAACTTAAACATGCCATGGTTGCAGTTGAACATCATGTCCAGTATCGCAAGGCGGCATTTGAAGGGGATGAGCTGATTCTACGAACCTGGTTAAGTGATCTGAATGCCTTATATTCATTCAGACAGTATGCTTTTTATCGTCCACAGGATCAGAATGTCCTATTTACTGGTAGCACGCAGTGGGCTTGTATCGAAATTGCGTCGGGTCGCCCGAAGCGTATGTCGCCAAGTTTTACCCAAGCTTATCAGCCCCTCTCAGACAGTATTAACCCTTATGATTTTTCTACTTTATATTTGAGTGAAGAAGCAAAGGCAATAAGAGAAGAATCAATCTAATAAGGTGATGATATCGAGATTGAATAGAAGGCAGCTACTAAATAGGAAGCAGCCCATTTAACAAGCTGTTTCTAAGAAAAAAGCTGAGGAAAAGAAAAATAAGAAGAAACTGGTCATGTGCTTAAGACAGCTAAGAGAGAAGAAAGATAATTCTTTTTCTGTATCTCCATTCTGCTATAATCCTCGGCAATTTCTATTCGGCTTTTGTTATGCAATGACTTTTTAAATTGCATGGCGCGTTTTTTTCTCAAGGTAGCCCATGGCGCAAGCTAAAAAATCTGTTGATATTAAAAACATTCGTAACTTCTCGATTATTGCGCATATTGACCACGGTAAATCGACTCTGGCAGACCGTTTTATTCAAACTTGTGGTGGTTTGCAGGATCGTGAAATGCAGGCTCAAGTTCTTGATTCTATGGAACTTGAACGCGAACGTGGGATTACCATCAAAGCGGCTTCGGTCACCTTGTACTATACCCATCCAAATGGTCAGGAGTATCAGTTGAACTTCATTGATACCCCGGGACACGTGGATTTCTCTTATGAAGTTTCACGTTCTTTAGCGGCCTGTGAAGGTGCACTTCTCGTTGTGGATGCAGCGCAAGGGGTAGAAGCGCAGTCTGTAGCAAACTGCTATACCGCGATTGAGCAGGGTCTGGAAGTTTTACCAGTACTGAACAAGATTGACTTGCCACAGGCTGAACCCGAACGTGTAATTCAGGAAATTGAAGATATTATCGGGATTGAAGCGACTGAAGCACCGACCTGTTCAGCAAAAACTGGCCTAGGTATTGAAGGTGTACTTGAAACGCTGGTGAATGTCATTCCTGCACCAACAGGTGAACGTGATGCACCGCTGCAAGCGTTGATTATTGACTCATGGTTCGATAACTACTTGGGCGTGGTATCTCTAGTTCGTGTTAAACAGGGGCGTGTTCGCAAAGGCGACAAGATGCTGGTGAAATCGACGGGTCAGACACATATCATCACTTCAGTCGGTATTTTCAATCCGAAGCATACTGAAACCGATATTCTTGAAGCGGGTGAAGTTGGTTTCGTAATTGCCGGTATTAAAGACATTTTTGGTGCACCAGTGGGTGATACCATTACACTGGCAACTACTCCAGAAGTTCCAACATTACCTGGTTTCAAAAAAGTAAAACCACAGGTCTATGCGGGCCTGTTCCCAATCGATTCCAGTGATTTTGAACCTTTCCGTGAAGCATTGCATAAACTGCAAATCAATGACTCTGCGCTGTTCTTCGAACCAGAAAGTTCTGATGCTCTAGGCTTCGGTTTCCGCTGTGGCTTCTTAGGTATGCTGCACATGGAGATCGTACAGGAGCGTCTAGAACGTGAATACGATCTGGATTTGATCTCTTCAGCACCAACGGTAATTTATGAAGCAGTGATGAAAAATGGCAATACCATTTACATCGATAGCCCGTCAAAAATGCCAGATGGCTCAACTGTTGAAGACCTGCGTGAACCAATTGCAGAGTGTCATATCCTCGTGCCACAGGAATACCTGGGTAATGTCATGACCCTATGTATTGAGCGCCGTGGTGTACAGAAAGACATGAAGTTCATGGCGAATCAGGTATCCGTTACTTTTGAAATTCCAATGGCCGAAGTGGTGATGGATTTCTTTGATAAATTGAAATCTTGTTCACGTGGTTTTGCGTCACTAGATTACAACTTTGTGCGTTTTGAAAGTTCATCACTGGTGAAAGTGGATGTCCTGATCAATGGTGAAAAAGTCGATGCTTTAGCAATGATTTGCCATCGCCAGGATGCACGTCACCGTGGGATTGCACTGGTTGAAAAAATGAAAGACCTGATTCCTCGTCAGATGTTTGATGTGGCAATTCAGGCGGCTATTGGTGCGCAAATTATTGCCCGTTCTACTGTAAAAGCAATGCGTAAAAACGTATTGGCAAAATGTTATGGTGGTGACGTATCACGTAAGAAGAAACTTCTTGCAAAACAGAAAGAAGGTAAGAAACGTATGAAACAGGTGGGTAGCGTTGAAATTCCACAAGAAGCGTTCTTAGCTGTACTGAAAGTCGAACGCTAATACTATAAGGATAATAAGCCCATGGATTTTGATTTTAATTTGATTCTTGTTCCTGCGACCTTATTTTTCGTCGCGGTCTGGTTGCTGGATAAGTTTGTTCTGAAACAACGACAGACCAAAGGCAAGGGCAATGAAAACTTCATTATTACCTGGGCTTATGATTTCTGGCCGGTTTTGGCGGTCGTTTTAGTATTGCGTTCTTTCCTGTACGAACCTTTCAATATTCCATCAGACTCCATGGTTCCAACCCTGGAAACCGGTGATTTTATCCTGGTCAATAAATTTGACTATGGTGTGAAATTACCAATTGTAAATACAAAAATTCTGGATACAGGTAGCCCGGAACGTGGTGATGTCGTGGTCTTCCGCTATCCGCCACAACCAACGATTAGCTATATCAAACGTGTAATTGGTTTGCCAGGTGATCATATTGTTTATGATCACGGCCAGTTAACCATTAATGGTGAGAAAGTAGCAAAAGTTCCAGTAGAATTCAGCCGTGAAAAAGATCGCCTGGATACGCCAAATTCGATTTATCATAAAGAAACCATTGGCGAACATACTTTCACTATGCGTGAACTGGAAGGAGTAAATGTAGCTCGTCAGGCTCCATTCCTTAACTATATAGAAAATGGTAAGTTTTCAGCTGAAAATGGTTTATATTGGGAAGTGAAAGTTCCAGAAGGCCATTACTTTGCGATGGGGGATAATCGCGATCAAAGTGCTGACAGTCGTTTCTGGGGCTTTGTTCCGGAAGAAAACTTAACAGGTCGCGCATTCTATATCTGGATGCATAAAGAACCTGGCTTTAAACTGCCATCGTTTAGTCGAAACGGAATAATCGATTAATTATTTCAGTCAGGAAAATAAAAAATGAAACATCAACAAGGTGCTTCGTATATTGGAATTTTATTTGCAATCGTGGGGTTTGCTTTTCTTGCCAAAGTGGCGATTGCAGTTTGGGGGCCATACTTTGATGATCGTATGGTGGACAATCAGATTGAGGAACTTTTAAAGAGTTCTCCGGCAAATATTGCGCCAGAAAAATTTCGTCAGCAGATGGGTCAGCGTTTAGAAATGAACAATATTCGCGATCTGAAATTTGATGAAATTGCCAAGGTAACCAACACTGATGGTTTACAGGTGCACAAGAATTATGAAATTCGCAAGAATTTCATAATGAATATCGATTTAGTGATGAAGTTTGAGAAAGATTTTGATCAAAGCACAGTCAAAACTAAATGATGAGCGTCTTGCCAAACGGATCGGTTATCAGTTTAAACAAACTGATCTGTTAAAACTGGCATTGACCCATCGTTCAGTCAGTCATAAACACAACTATGAACGCCTAGAATTTCTAGGCGATTCTCTTTTAGGGATGATCATAGCCAATTATCTCTTTACTGTTTACCCGCAGGAAAACGAGGGCCGTCTGACGCGTATGCGTGCGACTCTTGTCCGACAGGAAGCGTTAGGGAAAATTGCTAATGATCTAAAATTGAGTCATAACCTGATTCTCAGTACGGGTGAGCTGAAATCGGGTGGTCATCATCGTGAGTCTATACTTGCGGATACGGTCGAAGCCATTATTGGTGCGATCTATGTGGATTGCGGTGATCTCACTGTACTACAGGCGATTGTGCTAAAATGGTACGAACCGTATTTAGACAATATAGAACCAACTGACCAGCTGAAAGACCCTAAATCACGCCTACAGGAATATTTACAAGCACGTAAAAAACCTCTCCCAGTTTACGAGGTTGTAGATATTCAGGGTGATGCCCCGAACCAGCATTTCAAAGTGGAATGTCAGGTAGAAGGTTTACCGGTCATGGCCGGTGAAGGTTCAAGCCGACGATTCGCTGAACAGGCGGTTGCGGCAGATATTTTAAAACATTTGGAGCATAAGTCTTAATGACTACTCATTCCGATCACATTGATGCTGATCACGAGTCGCAAAGCGACAGCAATGACTTGATTAGTCAATTTTTTAGTGCACAGGGTACTGAAATTCCTTCTGATTATCGTAGCGGTTTCGTGGCGATTGTGGGACGTCCAAACGTAGGTAAATCGACCTTGATGAACCACTTACTGGGCCAGAAACTTTCGATTACTTCACGTAAGCCACAAACCACACGTCATAAAATCGTAGGGATTGATTCACGTGAAAAATCTCAGGCAGTATTTGTTGATACACCGGGGATGCATAAGAAAGAAGTGCGTGCCATCAATAAAATGATGAACCGAGCTGCGCACTCTGCACTGCGTGACGTGAACCTGGTACTGTTTGTAGTTGACGCACAGAAATGGACCCAGAACGACGAGCTTGTTCTGGAGAAATTAAAAAATGCGGATATGCCAGTAATTCTGGTGATTAACAAGCTGGACACGTTTGAGAACAAGAATGAGGCCTTACCGCTGATTCGTGAACGTGCCAAACTGATGAACTTTGCTGAAATCGTACCGGTATCTGCACTTCGTGGTGCAAATCTCGAACACTTACGCGATACGATTGCCAAGTACCTGCCATTCCAGCCACCGTTGTATTCACTGGATCAGCTTACCGATCGTTCAGAGCGTTTCCTGGCCTCTGAAATTATTCGTGAAAAGATCATGCGTCAGTTAGGCGAAGAGCTACCATACGATTTAACTGTTCAGATCGAGTCTTTCAAAACTGAAGAGCCGACCCTGAACGAAAAAACAGGTCATATGAAGCCGGCATGTACTTATATTGATGCCACCATTTTCGTTGATCGTGCTGGCCAAAAAGCCATTGTGATTGGTGAAAAAGGCTCCAAGCTGAAAAAAATCGGTATGGATGCACGTGTCGATATGGAAAAGATGTTCGAACAGAAAATCATGCTAACGCTTTGGGTGAAAGTCAAAGGCGGCTGGTCTGATGATGAGCGAGCCCTGAAAAGTCTAGGTTATAGCGACATTTAAATTGGATAGGAATGGATCATGATGAAATTTCTGGCAGTCATTGCATGTGTTTTATTTTTGCAGGGCTGTATTCATAAAGTAGTGACCGTTCCTGCCAAAGTTGCCTATAAAACCACAAAGTACGCGGTCAAAGGGACCGCGGCTGTTGTGGGTGCCGCCATTCCCGATGGGGATGACGAAGAAGATGAGAAAAAATCAAAAAAGAATAAAGACTAAAGAAGCAGCCTATGCGTAATGAAGTGCTGCATGGATACTTGATTCATCATCGTAAATATCGCGATCGCAGTCATATTGTGCATTTATTTACCCAGGAATATGGCCGTATTGACGGAATACTGAGACAAAATCCTCCACCACAATATCAACCCATCAGCTTGCTAGCCTCTGGCAAATCTGAACTCAAAAACTTCACCAAATTAGAAATTGTTAATCAGCCGATCTTTTTTTTTGGCGATGCCTTCTTTTCTGGCTTTTATCTAAATGAAATCCTGTTGCGTTTATGTCCGCTTGAAGTGCAAATGCCGCTGACCTTTGCCAAATATGGCGAAACGTTGAATGCCTTACAAAAACTCTCCGATCAGGAAAATCCCAATACTTATTTAAAACAGGTTCTGCGTCAGTTTGAACATATCTTATTAGAAGAACTGGGCTATGAACTGGATTTTTCGGTCGATGCAAATCAGGCACCAATCAATCCCTTGCAACATTACTATTTTCAGTTGAATGAAGGTTTTATGCCTTCGGCCAAGGCCTTGCGCTCAACCATGTCGGGCCAGCAGATTTTAACAATGCAGCACTATGAAAATGGTAGGGATTTTAATCCAGAACAGTTACAATTACTGACGAAGCTATATCGACAGGTGATCACTGCTTTGCTTGGTGACCGACCACTGAAAAGTCGACAATTGTGGATCCAAAATTCTCAATCTCAATCGTAGTTAGGAAAATATTATGGCTGCATTACTTGGTGTCAATATTGACCATGTCGCAACTTTAAGACAAGCACGTGGTACGACCTACCCAGACCCAGTCAATGCTGCATTGATCTGTGAGCAAGCCGGTGCAGAGGGAATTACCCTGCATTTGCGCGAAGACCGCCGACATATTCAGGACGAAGATGTACGTCGTATGCGTCCGGTATTGACCACGCATATGAATCTGGAAATGGCCGTAACTGATGAAATGGTGACGATTGCTAAAGAAATCCAGCCGCAGCATGTCTGCTTTGTACCGGAAAAACGTCAGGAAGTGACGACTGAAGGTGGTTTGGATGTAATTGGTCATTTTGAAGATTTAAAGAAGGCTACTCAGGAACTGACTGCGATTGGTTGTGATGTGTCGCTATTTATTGATGCTGACTTTGCCCAGATTGATGCAGCAGTGGCTTGTGGTGCACCTACAATTGAGCTTCATACAGGTGCTTATGCCGATGCAGCAACACCTGAAGCACAGCAGGTTGAATTGGAGCGCATTATCAAAGGGGCAGAGTATGCGGCTTCTAAAGGTCTGGTGGTCAATGCAGGTCACGGTCTGAACCTGGATAATGTCACTCCAATTGCTGCAATTCCTCAAATTCATGAATTAAATATTGGTCACTCGATTATTGCAGATGCAGTTTTTGTTGGTCTAGCGCAAGCGGTTCAACAAATGAAGGCTGTAATTAAAGCTGCGCGTTAAGATTGCAAGAAACATATGTCAAATATTGATTATGATGAACTGATGAAGCCTGTCATTGGCTTCCTGGGTTGTGAAACACCAAAAGCCTGGCTCGATGAGGCATTACAGAATCTGGAGATCCTGATGCAGGATCATGCTAACTGTGAGAAGAAAGCAGCCAGTACAGCAATGAACCTGATGTTCCGCTATAGCTTCTTTGTAGATTTGCAGGTGAAACTGGCGCAACTGGTACGTGAAGAAATGCTGCACTATGAACAGGTGCTGGAATTCATGAATAAGCGTGGCCAGCAATGGATTGGTCTCAGTGCAGGGCGTTATGCGAGTGGTTTGCGTAAGGAAATCCGGACCTATGAACCAGAAGCATTAATTGATGTGCTGGTGATTGGTGCTTTTGTAGAAGCACGCTCTTGTGAGCGTTTCTATGCGCTTGCTCCGCTGGTGGATGACGAGTTAGGACGCTATTACCGTTACTTGCTCAAATCTGAATCTCGCCATTTTGAGGACTACTTGGCCTTAGCTTTGGATGTGGCTAAAACTGCAAAACTGAAAAATCCGCAAGAAGATATTCAAAGCCGAATTGAGCATATCCGGGAAGTAGAAAAGAATCTGATTCTCAGTCCAGATGAAATGTTCCGTTTCCATAGTGGTGTGCCAACAAAAGCAGCTTAAGAAGCTACTTTATTAAGACATCAAAGAAGATCCTCCAAATCGGGGGATTTTTTTATAACTATAAAGAATCTGTAGCTAACTTATTTATTAAAAGAATTTAAAATAGCCTAAGCGATATAAAATTTAATCTGATGTTTCTTACAGTAAGAGTGGAGAAATTAGCATCATGCAAGATAGTAAACGTTGTTATTAACTAAAAATAAGTATGTATAAACACATTTGATTAAATAAAAATATAGGCCAATCTAACTAGGTAAATAAAAGGGCAGAGTAAGAATATATAAGAGAAAAGAAGAATCGAATCATTTTATAAATGAAATTTCAGGCAATAAAAAAGCCCGCTTTAATGCTGCGAGCTTTCCTGAATTTGGCTCTCCCACCTGGGCTCGAACCAGGGACCTGCGGATTAACAGTCCGTCGCTCTACCGACTGAGCTATGGGAGAATCTGAATGCGATTATAGAGAGATTTTATCAAGGGTCAAGCAAAAACTGTCATATTTATTACAAATTGCACTTATCTGATTTTAATTTAAACGATTGCATTAATTTCTTAAAAAATGCTTGTCAGAACAAATTTCACTTGCTAGATTGAAAACATAAAGTCGTTTGACCAAATGGTCAAACAGTGTGGATTTAAACCTACTTGCCAGCACAAAAATGGCTAAACCGGAGAAAGCGAATGAATACGCTCACTATCCCTCAAATTTTCTCTCAACTGTCTTTTTATCAAGATCATTATCTCGAAATTATTCAAGATTCTGCTCAATACTTTACCCCTGTGGCTGGTGCAGAAATCCGTTTATGGCCCTTAGCGACTAAACAGTTATATCTGGGTGACTTGTTGCAACTATGGTTTGCAGAAAAGTGGCTGGTCGAAAAAGAACGCCAATTTAGTTTTGAGATTTTTCTGAACATGCCTGAAGCTCAGAAAAAAGATCTTTATATTTATGCGCTTGCTGGCAATCTTCTGACCGGATCGAACCAGGCTAAAGTGTGGCAAGCTTCTGCTAAAGAAACTCAGGTACTGAGTGTAGCGAATGTTTCTAAGCATTATTTCGAATATCGGGCATTGACCCAGCCGAAACTGGTAAAAGCACCGCAAGGGAAATGGGGCGTACTTTAAGCCTTAAACACGTTAATGGTCGGAATTGAGAAAAATCATGCAGGTTGCTGTGGCATGGGCATAAATACGGCCTTCGTCATCCAGAATTTGACCCTCAGAAATGCCTAGATTTTTACTGAGATTAATTGATTTTCCGATTGCTTTTAGTTCTTGGTTGTGAGGAATTGGACGGCACATTTTTACATTCAGATCAATTGTGCCATAACCGACACCGGCTTCAAGTAAAGTATGAATCGCGCAGCCTGTTACCGTATCTAAAACAGTTGCAGCAAAACCGCCATGTATACCTCCCATAGGATTCAGATGGCGTTCATCAGCTTTTACAACAAAGGTCACGTGTCCCGGTTCGACTTCGCTTGCAGACATGGGAATAGTGGTTGCCATAGAAGGCATAGGTAGGTCGCCCTTAAGCATCTCTTGCATAATCTGCAAACCTGAAAGATTCTTGAGATTCATAGCTTGTCCTTATTATTTTAAATACTGGATTTGAATGACAAGTTTAGGCAGATGGTGCTTCGATCAGCAATAAAAAATTGTATGAGGAAATGTACAAAGCCTTTTACTTATAATGAATCCGGTAAAATAATAATACCGAGGAAGAATAATCATGAAAGCGAGATGTTTATGCGGTGTGACTCGATTTGAAGTTCAGCTTAGAAGTTATGAAGTGGCCGCCTGTCATTGTTCCATGTGCCGCCACACAAGTGGGCCTCTCATGTCGATTGATATAGAAAATATTCACTTTATTGATCAGCAGCATTTATCTGTTGCAAGTACTTCTGAATGGGCAGAGCGTGGTTTTTGCAATGCCTGTGATACTTTTATTTTCTGGCGGACCAAAGATCATTCCTTTGCCAATATTAATGTATTTACTTTGGAGCAACTGCCAGAGGATCTGGATTTCAATTTAGAAATTTATATAGATCATCAGCCAGCATTTTATTCATTTAACAATCAAACCAAAAAAATGACAGAAGCTGAGGTCATTGCCATGTTTCAGCAACCTGATTCCTGAAATAAATATAATCAGATAAAGGAAGAGCAAGTCTGGTGATTTTATCTGATGAAAATAGTGATTAGCAGGTTCGTATTTCAAATAGCGTTCTACTTTTCATGTTGTGATCATTCTTTCTTTTTATTAAATTGTTAAACATTAGAATGAAAAACTCATAATTTCTGAGCTTAAAAAATTATTATTTTCTATAAGCGAACTGAAGATAGAGACTGAACTTTTTTATAAAAATCAATAAATATAAAGATTTATGGCACAAGGATTGTATGTGATTTCCACTGTATATCTCAGTTTTAAATAATTCAGTTTAAAAATAAAACCCGAGAAAAAAATTAAGAATAGAGTGATTTTGCAATGAAACAGTTTTTGCATCTTTGGGTGCCTATTTTTTTGAGTAATAGCATCATAATGTTGGCCGGAATATTTGACATGATTTTCCTGTCTCATTACTCACCGCAACATGTGGCTGCTATGGCTGTGTGTTTATCTATTTATTCTTTATTATTTGTTTCGGGGACGGGGATCTTGCAGGGTATGATGCAGGAACTTGCTGAAGCATATGGGCGACGTGCTTTTGATGATATTCAAAAAATCCTGAAACAGAGCATCCTTATTGTCGGTGTCCTGTCTGTCTTTGCAGGATGGTTATTGACTCATGCGGATCCATTGCTGCATTTATTAAAAGCAGATAGTGCATTACAGGCTTTGATTCAACCTTGTTTATGGTTACTGGCTTGGACGCTTCCAGCACATTTGTTAGTGCGTATTTTATATATTTTAACGCAAGCCTGTGGTCAGGCGAAGCGTGTATTCTATGCCAATATTTTTTATCTGATATTCAAAGTGAGTTTGGCTTATTGCCTGATTTTTGGGATTCAGGGTTATGTGCCCGCCTATGGGGTTGAGGGAGCTTTTATTGCTCATCTGACTGTTCAATGGGCACTATTAGTGGTCTATTACCTGATATTTCTGGAAAAGCAGTTGCGTGTGCACTGGTCGGGACAATTTTCCATTTTAAGACTTTGCTAAAAATTTTAAGAATCGGCTTACCCTCAGCAATTGTCGTATTTATTGATGTCTTTACAATTAGTGCGATTGCATTATTGATCTTGCCTTTGGGGGAGATAATGGTGAATGCGCATCAAGTAGCGAGGGGTTTGGCTGGCCTGCTGTTTATGGTGCCATTTTCGATGAGCTCTGCCTTTAGCATTCTGGTCTCTACTAGGATTGGTGCAAATCAAGTGCAATCTGCCTGGGCTTTAACTTTTAAAGCGTTACGTGTGGTGGTTGCAAGCGCAGTTGTTCTGGCGGTCTTGATCGCAATTTTTCAGAAACCGATTGTGGCGCTATTTAGTGATCATACGGATGTGCTTACGGTGAGTCTGGCATTGATGTTCTTATTATGCTGGATGCATATTTTTGATGCGATTCTGGTGATTAGCGTCAATATGCTACGCTGCTGGAAAGTGGTGATCTTCCCCATGTTTATTTTTAGTGGTGTACTGCTATTAGGTGGATTGGGCGGAGGCTGGTATTTGGCTTATCATCCAGTGTCGCTCTTCAATCTCAATCTGGATGTTTCGGGAATAAGTGGTTTCTGGTGGATGCTGGCTATTTCCTATACCTTTGCCGCATTGATGTGTTTGCTTTGTTTGGCACTTAAATACCGTAAGCATCTACAAACTGCATAAAAAAACCCGCGATGATCGCGGGTTTTTTTATCTAATCAATTAGATTATTTCGCAGCTTTTTCAGCTTCGATCGAAGCAATCGCCTCATCAACGCCTTCGATAGAATCAGCAGCTTTTTTGATACGTGCAAGTGCATCAACTAATACTTCGTCAGCAGTTGCGTAAGAGATACGCATGAAACCACCTAGACCGAATGCATCGCCAGGAACGACTGCAACGCCAGTTTCTTCTAATAACCAAGCAGAGAATTCTGTGCAAGAGTTCAGACCTTTCGCACGAATCAATGGTTTGATGTTTGCGTATGCATAGAATGCACCATCAGCAGGTAGACAAGAAATACCTTTAATGTCATTCAAGCCATTCACAACTAGGTCATGACGACGTTTGAACGCTTCAACCATTGGTACAAGAACGTCTTGAGGACCATTCAATGCAGCTTCTGCAGCAACTTGTGAAATAGAAGTTGGGTTAGAAGTTGATTGAGACTGGATTTTTTTCATCGCACCGATCAGTTTAGCAGGACCTGCTGCATAGCCGATACGCCAGCCTGTCATTGCATAGGCTTTAGACACACCGTTTAATACGATAGTGCGGTCGTAAAGGTCAGGCGCAACAGTTGCGATGTTGTAGAATTCATCTTCCCAACGGATTGGTTCGTACATGTCATCAGATGCGATGAATACTTCTGGGTATTTACGCAGTACTGCTGCTAAAGCTTCTAATTCAGCTTTAGTGTAGATCATGCCAGTCGGGTTAGAAGGACTGTTTAATACCACTAGACGAGTTTTGTCAGTGATCGCAGCTTCTAATTGCTCAGGAGTAATTTTGAAACGTTGTTCTTCACCACATTTCACGATTACTGGTGTGCCTTCAGCAATGATCACCATGTCTGGATAGCTTACCCAGAATGGAGCAGGGATGATCACTTCATCACCTTTGTTTAACAAAGCAAGTACCAAGTTAAAGAAAGACTGTTTACCACCACAAGAAACCAGGATTTGGTTCGCTTGATAATCAAGGTTATTGTCACGTTTTAATTTAGCAATAATTGCTTTTTTAAGACCTGGCGTACCATCAACAGCGGTGTATTTGGTGAAACCGTTGTTAATTGCTGCAATTGCTGCATCTTTGATGTGTTGAGGGGTATCAAAATCTGGCTCACCTGCGCCCAAACCAATAACGTTGTGACCAGCAGCTTTCAGTTCAGCAGCCTTGTTTGTCACAGCAAGCGTAGGGGACGGTTTGATGGCATTCACACGATCAGAGAGACGTACGTCCACGGCAGTATTCCTTCTTATAGGGATTAAAAAATAAAAAGCACATTATCTTAGCCTAAAATGGTGCACATTGGGCAAAAGAATTTGGAAAAATATACGAAAAAAATGCTGAATCAGTGCAACCTTATCTTGAACATCGATAGATAGTTTAGATAGACGGGAACTAAGAATATGCTTTGAGAATGAGAATAATAGGGGAAATATAAACTAAAAATGGCCACTTTAAAGTGACCATTTATATGAGGAAGTGTTGTTATTATGCACTAAAACGTGACAAATCTTCTTCAGGACGAGCAGTCAGCACTTCAATGCCATTTTTTGTTACTAAAAGAGTGTGCTCATATTGAGCTGATAATTTATGGTCTTTAGTGACCACAGTCCATTTATCACCCAGCAGTTTGGTTTGCCAAACACCAGCATTTACCATTGGTTCAATCGTAAAAGTCATACCTTCTTCAAGCACCATACCGGTATCTGGCTGACCATAGTGCAGCACCTGCGGTTCATCATGGAAAGTTGTGCCGATTCCGTGGCCACAATATTCACGAACAACGCTAAAACGTTCAGATTCAACATATTTTTGAATCGCATGACCAATATCACCAATCGTTGCACCTGGTTTCACTACCGCCATACCACGATACATAGCTTCTTGAGCGACTTTACATAGACGGTTTGCTAAAATTGAAGTTTCACCACCCACGATGTACATCATATTGGTATCCCCATGGAAACCATCTTTGATGACAGTGACATCAATATTTAAAATATCGCCTTTTTTCAGGATCTTGTTTTCAGATGGGATCCCGTGACAGACCACATGGTTTACAGATGTACAGATTGTATGCTGGAAAGCAGGGCGGCCAGGCGCTGCACCATAACCTAAACATGCAGGAATGGCATTCTGCACATTTACAATATAGTCATGACAAATCGTATCCAATTCCAGTGTTGTTACGCCGGGTTTGATATGCGGTTTGATCATATCCAACACTTCTGCAGCCAGTCGTCCAGCGATACGCATCTTTTCGATATCTTCTGCGGATTTGATTAAACGACGGGGAGCTTGATAAGTAGTGTTCATGATCTCTAAAAACTTTTGGAAATTTGTATGTGACTATGGTATAAATAGCCGCCCATTTTATCAAATGCTTTTTCGTGAATATATTTGCGAGGCTGATTGAATGGTGTATTAAAAATCCGCACATATATCGTCACATTACTCTGGGTGCCCGCAAGGGTGGAGAATGCGGATATATGGAGGCCTAACCCAAACTTTAAGGTAAAGAAAATGGCAGATTACAACGTAAGCATGCGCGACCTTCTACAAGCTGGTGCGCACTTTGGTCACCAAACTCGTTTCTGGAACCCAAAAATGCGTCAATACATCTTTGGCGCGCGTAACAAAATTCACATCATCAACCTTGAGCACACTGTTCCTGCGTTAAATGATGCTTTGAACTTCGCTAACCAACTGGCTAGCAAAAAGAACAAAGTTTTGTTCGTTGGTACTAAACGTGCTGCTTCTGCAATCATCCGTGAACAAGCTCAACGCGCTGGTCAACCATACGTAGATCACCGTTGGTTAGGTGGTATGTTGACGAACTGGAAAACTCTTCGCCAATCTATCAACCGTTTAAAAGACCTTCAAACTCAATCTCAAGACGGTACTTTCGCTAAACTTACTAAACGTGAAGCTTTAGAACGTAGCCGTGAGATGGAAAAACTTGAACGTGCTTTAGGCGGCGTTAAAAACATGGGTGGTTTACCTGACGCATTATTCGTAATCGATGTTGATCACGAAGCGATTGCAATCAAAGAAGCTAAAAACCTTGGTATTCCTGTAATCGGTATCGTTGATACTAACTCTAACCCAGACAACGTAGACTACGTTATTCCGGGTAACGACGATGCGATCCGTGCAGTAACACTTTATGCTTCTGCTATGGCTGATGCGATTCTTGCTGGTAAAGAATATGCTCAATCACAAGCAAATGCACAAGCTAAAGCAGAAGAAGCTCCTGCTTCTGAGGCTTAATGCGTTAGACGCTAGCTTGTCATTTTTGCGACACGTGATGGTGGCAAAGTAAGCGTTATGTATGCAGGCGGCCCATGAGAATCCTCTGGGCCGTTTCTGTTCTAAAAAGAATTCATTTTCTACCGAATTTAGGAGATAAACATGACTGCAGTTACAGCAAGCATGGTTAAAGAACTGCGTGATCGTACTGGTCTAGCAATGATGGAATGTAAAAAAGCTTTGACAGAAGCTGGTGGTGACATCGAATTAGCGATCGACAACCTTCGTAAATCTGGTCAAGCAAAAGCAGCTAAAAAAGCTGGTAACATTGCTGCTGACGGCGCGATCACAATTGCTCAAGAAGGCAATAAAGCAATCCTTCTAGAAGTAAACTGCCAAACTGACTTCGTTGCTAAAGACGAAAACTTTGCTGGTTTCTCTGCGAAAGTTGCTGCTGCTGCACTTGCTGCAAACGAAACTGATGCTGCTAAAATCGCTGAACTTAAACTTGAAGATGGCGCTACTGTAGAAGAAGCTCGTATTGCGCTAGTTCAAAAAATCGGTGAAAACATCCAAGTACGTCGTGCGAAAATTGTTGAAGGTGAAAACCTTGCTGTTTACAAACACGGTCTTCGTATCGGTGTTGTTGTATCTTACTCAGGTGATGCTGAAACAGGTAAAGGCTTGGCAATGCACATTGCTGCATTCAACCCGGTTGCTGTAAACGCTGAACAAGTTCCTGCTGACCTTATCGCGAAAGAAAAAGAAATCGCTGAAGCAAAAGCACTTGAATCTGGCAAACCAGCAAACATTGTTGAGAAAATGGTTGTAGGTTCTGTTGAGAAATACCTGAACGAAGTTGTTCTTGAGCGTCAACAATACGTAATCGACAACGACAAGAAAGTTGCTGAAGTTCTTAAAGCGACTGGTACTACTGTTGCTAACTTCGTTCGTTTCGAAGTGGGTGAAGGTATCGAGAAGAAAGCTGAGCTTTCTTTCGCTGAAGAAGTTGCTGCTGCTCAGGCTGCTGCAAAATAATTCGGTAACGGATTAGAAAAAAGCCCCGAATGGGGCTTTTTTTATGACTAAATAAAGAATAATCAAGGAGGAATTATGGCAAATAAAACCAATATGGGGATCGGGGCTGTCATTGCACTTTTGGTGGCTGCTTATTTAGGTCTGGATTTATCAGAATCTAAACAACAGACCAATACTTTTATACCTTCAGCAGAAATTGCGCTTCAAGAGCAGACTAATGTTCAAAAAAGTACGCATAAGCTTTCTGATGATACCCAGCGTATAGAGCAAGCTTACCAGTACAGACAAAGTGATCTTCAGGTTCAAGCGAGTGGTAAGGTGGTAGTGTTATTGAAAGATGATAATGAAGGTTCCCGTCATCAGAAATTTATTCTGGAATTATCCACTGGTCAAACTGTATTAGTTGCGCACAATATTGATCTGGCGCCACGCATCCAGAATATTCAAAATGGTGACCAGGTTGTGTTTTTTGGTGAGTATGAATATAGCGACAAAGGTGGGGTGATTCATTGGACCCATCATGATCCATCCAATAAGCACATCAGTGGTTGGTTAAAACACCAAGGAAAAACCTATCAATAAGGGAATTTTCCTTGGTTTTATAAATGTAATGATATTACATACGCTTTAAGCGCACTGTATTGCCTCAGATTGACGAGATTTCCATTTAGGTAGGACTTTGCCTAAATAGGCATCCATGCACCATAACGGGCCAATGAGAAGGAATTGAAGGTCTTTGAAGAAAGAAGGCTTTTTACCTTCAACTTTATGTCCATAAAATTGCCCAATCCAGGCAAAAACAAACAAGGCAATAAAGAAGCCGATACCTACAGGTAAAACCCAGATGAACCAAGCCATCATCAGGGTTAGCGCTGCCATTGCTACAGCCAGTACGATGTCTAAACGTGCATAAAACACAAAAGCCAGAACCAGGAGCAGAGCAGTCAGTAAAGCGCTAAAGTGCGCCATGATGCCAATAATGGAAAAATAGATGGTAGGCACGCAGACCCAATGGAT
Source organism: Acinetobacter sp. TW_SC_4 (assembly GCF_054861205.1). NCBI lineage: Bacteria > Pseudomonadati > Pseudomonadota > Gammaproteobacteria > Moraxellales > Moraxellaceae > Acinetobacter > Acinetobacter sp. TW_SC_4. The sequence continues at coordinate 2,160,560 of NZ_CM142174.1, read as the reverse complement.
CAGTTTGTTGGTTTTGTTTTGATGACTTTCACTATATTCATCTAACCATTCGGATATTGTTTTCATTCTATCGCTCCCATCCATGAACGTACTGTCGGTTTTCAAAATATAAAACAGTTTGGAGGTATGGTCAAAATGAAATCGATAGTGGGTTGATAAGGGTTAGAGAAAGCTTATACCTGAATGGAATAACATCGACAGTATTAAGGATAAAAGCAAGTCGAATGCTTGCTCTACATCACCAAATAAAAAAGCCACATGACTGTGGCTTTTGAGTTAAATGTAGAGCGGTCAAATCTTATGAGTTTGGACCATCTACACGCTCAATATTGACATGTGCAGTACCAGCATTGGTAATACCAAGCTGTTTAGCAGCACCGTAAGATAAATCTAGAACACGGTTGCCATGGAATGGACCACGGTCATTCACCTTCACAACAACACTCTTACCATTGTTTTTGTTAGTCACGCGGATAAAGCAGTTTAATGGCAGGCTACGGTGTGCAGCAGTCATTGCATTCATATCGAATGTTTCACCACTGGCAGTTTTACGGCCATGGAACTGACGACCATACCAAGATGCTGTACCTGTCTGACTGAATTTACGAACTGTGTTTGAAGCAACATTGTTCAGTTTCTCAATCACTGAAGGCTCTTCTGCAGGAATTGCAATTTTTGCTGCAATAGTTTGACGACGAACTTTATCGCCAGAACGCTCAGTGATTGAAAGGCTGTTCAAATTTGTGAAATTTGAATTGAAGCTTTGAGCTTCTTTGTTTAATACACGCGCTGCAAGACGCGAATTGTCATGATCATTATTGAATGATGATGACTGAACCATATCTGCTTGCGATTGCGTTAGGGTAACGGTCGCGGCGATGGCCATAAAATACTTCAGAAAAGAAGAATGCATTGAATCAACTCCTAACAGCATGTTTCATTAGATTGGACCTAAGTAGCTGATAACCCTATAAACATGCCTGATATTTAACTTATGCAACTACATTTAACGAATTGGATAATATTCATGCTGGCAACTGGCTGTCTAGTGTTTAATTAAAATAGTTAAAAAAAGTACGCAAAATAAACAATGAGTGATTAAAAAATAATCAATATTGTAACAAAGCGTAAAAAATGCCTAAAATTTAGGCATTTTGTTTAATAAAAATCTTGACTTTAATAATATGTAGTAATTTTTACTGTTATCGGTTCGTAATTTCTGTACCTAAAAGCCACAATGCAGTGGCATACATACGACTACGATTGTACGTGGTAATCACTTGAAAATTCGGAAAAGTAATATAGTAAATCGGTCCGTAATTTTCTTGTAATTGAATGACATTGACCATATCAAGATCATCAACACGAACAATCGGATTCATCGGACTGATCCCTTGGGTTTTGATTACTCCATAAGGCGTTGGCTGTGTGAGATCCTTGGCGATGACAGAATCAGGATTCGAACCGCTATAACGGGCAGGAAAGGCAATTGGCTGATCTCGTTGCCAGCCATTCTGAGCCAGATAGTTTGCAATTGAACCAATCGCATCTACCGCAGAATTACGTAGATCGATATGGCCATTACCATCATAGTCGACCCCATACTTTGGAATATTACTTGGCATAAACTGCGGATAGCCGACAGCACCTGCATAAGAACCGACGATTGAGGATGCTGACACACCATCCTTATATGACCATGCGATCAATGCCGCCAGTTCATCCTGGAAGTATTGCGCACGACGTTCATAACCAAAGCCAAGAGTTGCCAGTGCATCACGGGTCACAAATGAACCCTTGTTGCTGCCAAAACCGGTCTCTACCCCCAAAATACCCAGAATGATCGATTGTGGTACACCAAACTGCTGCTCAGCGCGATTTAGTGTTGCAGCATATTGCTGCTTGAAACGTACACCACGTTGAATCGTGCCTTCTGACAGAAAATTGGTCTTATAGGCATACCAGGGCTTACTTTCACCTGGACGATTCATGATATTAATAATATTTGGAAGATTTTTTGCTCCCGTCATTGCACTGTCTACTTGCTGAGCACTTAGACCATAGGTCTGCATGGTATTCTGCTTGAAACTGGCATAAGAGGGATGATATTGAAAATCGTTGGCCAGGCTTAAACTACTGAGTCCGAATGCACTGACAAGGATCGAAAGCTGCTTCAATTTTTTATAAAAATTCGATTTCAACATCTTGGTATGATTTCCAATTTTTTGGTAGGTTTGTGGCTATGTCATTTGAATCGTGCCATGAAAAAGATCAATTCACTTTTCTCAATTTTCTGGCATTAGAGGCAATATTAAAGATAACATTCTGATGAATAGGAGTCATATAAACTCCCTTAAAAACAGGAAAAGTTTGGTTGTTTTTTCAGCATTTTGTATTTTAGTTCACAATAACTGTAACAAGCTATTTCTTAAGCCACAGAAAAGCCTGACCGAAGTCAGGCTTAATCTGCATTTTTTAATAAATATGCGGCTTTATTCAGTAAAAAATAAAGTGTCGTGATATTCTGCCATTGCCTGCAATTCATCCTTATTTAAATTCAGGATGATTTTATCTGCTGCAATATTAATCGCCTTGATTACTGCTGAAGCACCAATATCAGCAGCCTTGCGTTTAATCATGCCTAAATCTAAGGTTTTATTAAAGTCGACCATAAAATGACGTACAGTCGCTTCACCAAACTGTTTGTACAAATTGCTGAGACTTTGTTTATCGACACTTTGGCCAGCTTTTAATTCTGCATAATGGTGTTTTAGATTGGTGACCAGATTGGCATCCAGAGGTTCACCAATACGGAAATTTCCTTCCGGATCTTTAAACAGGCTGCGTTCAGAGAAAGCGATCGACTCCTTGACGACTTCATTTGGTGCTTTACCTAGTAACTGTTTGAGTAACACTGCCACAGTAGACTTGATATAGCCCGCCAATTTTTCTGCCGTATCGCGTTTTTCGCTTGCCGGAAAACGGCGTACCAGTTCCGTGAGAATTGCATCAATAATTTCATCATTAATCATTAATGCAGTTTTATCACGCAGTGGATAAAGCGGTTCACTCGAGTTTTTATTTTTCTGTGCAGTCTGAATTGTATTTAATAGTTCTGCAGAAGGAATAAAACCAAAAAAAGGCATTTTTAAACCTCAATGTTTTTTATTGTCGCGCTAAACGAATAGGGCGAGGCATCCATGTGGAATCCGATACACGACAAGGGTTGATATCCAATCCACCACGGCGTGTATAGGTCGCATATACCATCAACTTTTCCGGTTTCAGATTTTGCCAGATATCGGCAAACATCTGTTCCACACATTGTTCGTGAAAACCGTTGTGCTGACGATACGAAATAATATAAGCCAAAATACTCTTATAACAAGGTTTTTTGCCCTGATAGCGTATAAATACTGTACCCCAATCCGGTTGTCCAGTGACTGGGCAGTTACTTCTTAATAAATGTGAATAGAGTTGCACTTCGATATTTTCATCGCTGTGCCGATTTAAAGACAATAAAGAAGCATCTGGATGATTTTCCAGGCGTTCCGGAGTTAGGTCATCAATACAGATACCTTCAGGCTTGGAAATTTCCAGTTCATCAACATGGAAAAGATCCAGTGTGATTTCAGCACCGGCAGCTTTTGAGAGGTCTTTTTCTACAGTTGTAATAAAGGCCTCTTTCGAATCAAACTTGGCAAAGTTCAGACTATTGAAATATAGCTTTAAAGATTTTGATTCAATGAGATTTGGGGAAAATGCTGGCAGGGTAATTCGACCAATTGCCACTTGAGGTACGCCGGCAGCATTTAACCAAGAAATTTCAAATACATGCCACCAGTCTTTACCTTGCTGAATAGCTTCAACATGGGCATATTTTTCACGGGCAGGCGCACGGGAAATCGGGAACAAAATATCGGGTTGATACTCTGTTGGATAGTTGGTGTCTTTACCAAGGAGAGAATGTTCTACACTCATTATTCACGCATTCCTGAACCACGAGACAATAAATAGTAAGCAATACCGTAAAGCACGGCACACCAGAAAGTAATCACGACCAATGAAATGGAAACATTGACATCACTATGACCTAAAATGCCGAAACGGAACGCATTGACCATATACACGATCGGGTTAACTAAAGAGAGATTTTGCCAGAACGGACTTAAGGCTGAAATCGCATAAAATACACCGCCTAAATAGGTCAGTGGTGTAAGTACAAAAGTCGGGATGATCGAAATATCATCAAAAGATTTGGCATAGACAGCATTAATAAAACCGCCTAGAGAGAATAATAGCGAGGTAATGAGTACTGTATATATAGTCACAAACCAGTTAGTAATATAAAGGTCTGCAAAAAACAGGCTCATGGCACTGACAATAATGGCAACAAACAGACCACGAATTATACCACCCAATACATAGCCCCATAAAATGGCATGTAAAGGTACAGGGCTCATAATTAGCTCTTCAATGCTTTTCTGAAATTTTGAGCTAAAGAAGCTGGAAGAAACGTTGGCATAACTATTAGTAATCACCGCCATCATAATCAGACCAGGGACAATAAACTCCATATAACTATAGCCGCCCATTTCCCCAATACGTGAACCGACTAGATTACCGAAGATCACGAAATATAGACTCATGGTAATGGCAGGTGGCAACAGGGTTTGTGGCCAGATCCGCATAAAGCGGCGAACTTCTTTATGAACGATGGTATATAAGGCGACGCCGAGCTGATTTATATTCATTGTGTAGCTCCATCCAGATTTTTCTCGACCATTTTCACAAACAGTTCTTCTAAGCGATTTGACTTGTTACGCATACTGCGTACTTGAATATTCTGAGATTCCAGTAACTGGAACAGGTCATTCATGCTATGAGCTTTATCCAGTGTCACTTCTAGGGTCATTGGATCAACTAAATTAAATTTCACACCAATAATTTCAATATTTAATGGCTCAATAGGCGCAGCCAGATCGAAGATAAAGGATTCTTCATTAAGCTGATTCAGGAAGTTCTTCATGGTGGTATCTTCTTTGATCACACCACGGTCGATAATCGCAATCCGACGACACAACATCTCTGCTTCTTCCAGATAATGAGTCGTCAAAATAATAGAAGTACCATTATTGTTCATTTCATTAAGAAAATCCCACATGGAACGACGCAATTCGATATCCACACCGGCGGTCGGTTCATCCAGAATCAATAATTTTGGTTCATGCATCATCGCACGGGCGATCATCAGGCGACGTTTCATACCACCTGAAAGCATGCGAGCTTGAGTAGCGCGTTTTTCCCAAAGACCCAGTTTATTTAAATATTCTTCAGCACGCGCTTGAGCAATTTTTTTAGAAATACCGTAATAACCAGCTTGAGTGACCAGAATATCAAAGGTCTTTTCAAACTGGGCGAAGTTAAATTCTTGGGGTACTACGCCTAAACATTGTTTGGCTTCAGAAGGGTGGGTATCCAGATTGTGACCAAAAATCTCAACAGTTCCAGAGGTTTTTCTTGTTAATGAACTGATAATACCAATAGTAGTGGACTTGCCCGCGCCATTAGGTCCTAACAGGGCATAGAATTCACCTTCAGGTACAGTTAAGTTGATTCCTTTAAGTGCCTGAAAACCATTTCCATAGGTCTTCGACAAATCCCTTAATGTCAGCGCATCAGTCATAGAGATCTCAAATGGTGAAAAGTTGAGATATTGTGAGTGATCTTGCAAAATAAACCAAGTCATTCACATGGAATTCTCTGTTGCTGTTTTGGCACACTGTATAAAGGATAGGCATAAAAATAACGAAGTTATAGATAGTTGCTTTACCTTATGCGAATTTTTGTTATGATGTGCATCGCGCGCTCATAGCTCAACTGGATAGAGTACAGGTCTCCGAAGCCTGTGGCGTGGGTTCGAGTCCCGCTGAGCGCACCACTACCACTTATAAAATCAATAACTTATAATACCTTTGGCGTAATTCTGGCGTAATCCATATTTTAATCAAGAAAAACCCCGCTATATTTTGCGGGGTCTGCCTACTGCTTTTTTCAAATCTTCAGGCCTGCTTTCCAGCCAGTCAGATAGTTTTTTTAAATTCCATCTTCGACCTTTTACGGTTTCGGTAATGTACTTTGGTTTTGGAAATCCCTTTAAGCAGATAATGGATGCTTTGAAATATCCCTTTTCATAACTCAAAAATTCTGCCGCCTGATCATCTGTCAACCAAATGTCTGAAGGTGGCAGGGCAACAATAAAGTTACCCATGTTTGCCATTGCCGTCATTGATTCACCTCCAATCTTTTACCAGCTTCTATTTCCGCATCTGTGGCATGGCCAATCTGATGAGGTCGCACAGGGAAGCAACCAAGATCATCATCACTGGTAATTAAATCTATTTCGCCATCCCAAATTTCTTTGATAGTAAAAATGGAATTTAAGTCCCAAAAAGGGTTTTTCTGAATTTCGCCTATATAACAAACTTGATCGCCTTTCTCAAAAATATTGTGCTGACGGCGGTATTCTAGGAGAGTCTTCTTTAAAACACCCCCATCATAATCACCTTTTATCATGGATATTCTTAGAAGTTCTTTTGCTTCTTCATACCCGCCCAATTGCTCAATCAAATTCACGACACTTCTCCCAAAGCCTTTACCACGCCATACTGATCAAACTTCGCGATATATGACGACAGCATGTGGTAATACAGATCAGCATTGCTATTAATCTCAAGAATCACGCCAGTACCATTGTTCACGCGCTGTCTTAAGGTTGCTTCCAGCTTGCGAACAAAATCACTGTGCAGGTGATGTGATTCACTCGCAATGTGATACAAAGCACCCGTTTCACCTGCATCCAAAACCAAATTGAAAGGCTTGTCCTTGTGCAGCTCATCAATGATGAAGTTAGCCACAGCAATGTTTGTTTGTTGAATTTCAGTCATTGGCTGGCTCCTGTGGTAGCAACATCCAGTGAGTAACATCTTCGGTCTTAACAACACACTCATCGCCGGCTTCACCACCCGTAAATACCGGTTCAAACCAATCGTGGTCAGAGTATTCATTACTTACTGAGCAATCATAAAAATATGCTATGTTTTGACGTATTCCATTGATGCATATCAAAACCGATTCGCCAGCTTTTGGATATTTATCCTCCATGCGGATCCATTCCGGCACCGCTTGGGCTTTGGCTGATTGCCAGATCGACCAACTAGAATTAATCCAATCAACAATAAAATCTTCTTTTGGATCACACACATCAGAAGGTGAGTATTTGTTTTTTTCAGCATCAAAAATGGTACATACATGCAAGTTATTAATAGAAACATTTTTCTGATTTACTAATGCTTGCTCAAACGCTTCTCTTTCTTTATTAATATCCATCACGCCACCTCAAAAGGGTTATATTTCTTAAATTCTTCAAACAATTGAGTTGCTGGCTTATTCAATCGGCCAGTCCCTGCAATCACCACATCACGCGGAAAGTTCTTATTCACCACTTCACAAAAGAAGCGAACGCCATGCTGATTGACCGTTGCTCTGTAGCCAATACTGAGCAGCCAGATAATGAATGCTTCAGTCATGAGCGGATGGACTAGAGTTGGTTTTTTCATGCTGCTTTCACTCCCTTGCTACGTTCAGCCATAAGCTTTGCGTAATACTCCTGACAGTGCGGAATCTTATCTTTGATCTTCTGGATGATTGCTTCATCACGTTCAATAACTACAGTGGTTAGTCGGTCACGAATGTCGATAGCTTCAACCATATCGATCAACTGTTCTCGATCATCCCAATCTTTTGTAAGCTCAACAGGAGTGGGGAATAACCAGAAATCCACCTCAGCAACTTCGCATTCATACAGCCACATATAAGCCTGCATCTGAACGTCATATCCTGCTTTTTTAACCTTCTCCATTGCCTCATCAACAAAGAAAGGATGGGTGCCAATATCCCAGGTACATTTGGTGTCGATGATCAGCTTGCGTTCCGGATCCAGCACATCACACTCACCGGTGATCAGGTCATTACCGACCCGACCAACATGTTTTGTAAGCTTACGAAATCGCATCTTTCCAGACATTTCAATCGCCACATCTTCAAGCAAATTCCCTTTAGCCGTGTACTGATTACCAGTGAATGAGCGGAAGCCATAAAGGTCTTCTTTAACCACATCACGAATTGCTGATTTTGCTGTATCGCTGATGATAGCCGCTTTAGAGCGACCATCACCAATAAGTTTATGAAGGGAAGAACAGCGGAATAACTTCATGGCAACACCTCCACAGCTTGACGTTGTGCATCTGTCAGCGCGTATTCACTCAGCACATAGTCTTTCTCGAATGCGCCTGCTTTAACTTGCTCAAGAAGCACCGGAAACTCAGCATCTGGAACAGTCATTTTGGTTTCAATAGCACCAACACTTTCGTTATGGTCGATGTAATCAAAATCATTGGTTTCCACATCACGAACAATCGCCTGATCCGCAAGTTGTGCCGTCTGCATTTCAATTGAAAGTGGTGCCTGTTTAGATAACAGCAGCTTGGTCACAGTCTTAAGAGCCATGGATTCAAAGTTGTCTTTCCAGACACCAGAACCATATTTGAATGACTGGCTGTATTTGCCCGCATGCTTTTTCACATCAGCAGTGCTCATGTAAAGCTCAGCAGTAAAACTATTCAGCAACTTAAAGAAAGCCACATAGCCAATAGCTTCACCCTGATTTGGAACTGTCCAGTCGAACTCATAGCCAAGCAGGGGATTTGCTGAAATCAATTGACCTTCAAATACTGGTGTTGCTGCAATACGTGCAAACTGACCTGAACGCTGTGCCAACTGAATAAAGCCTTTGTATCCCATCTGGAATTGAGCCTCTAAAGACTCAGACCATTTACCTTGAGCATCTTTAAACTTGCGCTTGTATGGAACAATGTAAGCAAAGCCAAGGTTATTATTGATTGGCAAATCGAGTGTTGCTGCCATCATTGCTGCATTGATTACAGTTGCAGGTACTGCGCCTTTAAGTTGTGGTTGGTTCGCCACCTGCATTACCGAAGCCAGGAAGCCTTGAGTTTTCTTACCTAGCACTTCTTCAAATTTTTGGCGGATTTTTGCGTCTGATACATAAGCTTTGATCGACTTAGGATCATGCTCAGCAACCTGATTTTCTGTTTTTACTGGTGCATTCATCTCAAACCACCTCTTCAAATAGTTGTTCCGCGTACTCATTCACAAGACGCTGTAATTCTTTAATCTGCTCATCCGTCAGCGTAAATGTCTGACCTTCCCCACCTTCAAAGTTCCAAACATCCAGCAAGGTCACAGGTGTATCTTTCACCACCAACCAAGAATCAATATCCACTGGCTCGGCATATCGCATATCACCATTCGAGCTACGCATTTGCGTCATCGTGTGAGGCAATACAGGCATTGAACAATCAGCTGTTGCATACAGGTTTTCACCAATCTGACGATATAAACCAAACGTCAGCACGTTATCTTCAATCGAAATATCAGAATCCACCTTGAAGCTCGGCAGGTCTGAAAAGTACAAATCACGGGTGAAATCTTCATTCACCTTGCAGCTTGTAACGCGAGTGTTATGACCATCACGGCACAGAAATAAAGATTGGTTGCCGATGTGGCTGATAGGTCGCATTGCCGCACCACATCCACAGAATTGAGCGTAAGTGTTCATGGTTGCACCTCATTAGATTTATGCGCGTCATACAGCTTGATTGCGTGAACAATGGCAAAACATGCCCAGATATAGCGATAGGTATGATCGTTAAAATCCCACTCCCACCAGCAATCCATATCTAAGCCACCAGCATCATCAGCATCCCAGTTGCGCAATGTTTCGTAAAAATCATGCTTATCATCTTCGGCCAAGCCAATCAGGTGCTCTATAGCTTCTTTGGCTTCTTCAGCATCAGACTGATCTTTCTCATAGCGACCCGAATCTAGCCCTTCAAGATGATCTTGCAGATGTTCAATTAATGTCTCTTTTGCTAAGTCGCTTGAGAATTCCTTGGCACCACCGCGAGAATCCACAGCCTCTAATTTTTCTTCCCAGTAACCCGGATTAATGTCGTAGCCATCTTTGTCACGGAAAAAGCCAAACATGTCCGCAAGGCGAGTAAATACAAAGCTGCCCATGTCACCGGTAAACATTAAATAGCCCGGACGAGTGGTGATGTGATAATGCATTTCACAGCAACCCGGTCTTTGAATTGTCACGTCCCGAAATAAGCCTTGATCTAGGTTCACAGTCAGTTGATGGTGGGCAACATCTTTCAAGAATTGCTCTAAAGTTGGATGACTCACTTCACACCCCCAGCAATCGCAGCGTTAATTTCCTCAACCTTAAAATCCTCGACATAAAGATCTTTAAGGTCATAAAAACTTGTAGCTTCTGGGGGATTGCTTAGACCCTTGGTCCATGATTGTTTGATGTACCCAAAAACATCATTGTTGCAATCGTCATAACCAAGAAGGACTAAGCGAGCAGCCTCTTTGTAAACATCATCAGAGTTCTCAACATCGAAGCCACAGTAATTAATGCCTTCAATATCTTCAGGAGTTGGGTTTGCAAGGCTGTCTGAAAGTTCAATTTCAATCTCAACTTCAACCGTCATGGTTACTAATTTTTTAATACCCATCAGCGCTCTCCCTTCGCAATCGCAGCATTAATCTTTTCAATCTCATAACGATCAACATAGGCATTAACCGCTTCCTCATGACGCACGACATTGAGAATGTCTAAAAACTCAACCGAGCCATCATCCAGCGCATACTCGACATAGATGTTGTAATCGTCAGCTTTAACAGTAGCGACACAGATTTGATTGCAATTCACGCTTTGAACTTCGTATTGCTTTGCAGCGATGTTGATTTGCGGCTCTGCTAATTCATCAGCAGTTTTAGCCGGCTGGAAAGCGTAAGCTACTGCTATCCCCGCGCTGATTGATGCTGCAATGAATGCAGACTTGAGAATATTGGATTTAGTTGCCATACTTATCTCACTCACAGGCTGGTTGTGGGTCACGCTCCAGGTTGTTACAGCAACGCTGGGGCCTTTCTTTGTTTGTGAGTTAAATATAAGAAAACTTAGTTTTAGTGTCAAGCATAAATATAAGAAATGTTAGTTTTATTTTTAGAAAACTTATTTTCTATGTTTTAATAGAAAAAAGAAAACCCACCTCTGGGGTGGGTTTTCTTGTTATTGCCTATGACATAGTTACTTCAATATGCCCATATTCGTTAATCTAAAACGCATTGATTGGATAGAAACATTAAATGTAAATGCCAGCCTCCTAACAAATTCGTCCTCAGAAAATTCCAATGGATTTTCTTTGAAATATCCAACCAAATTTTCTGCATAATCTATAAGCGAACCTTCCGGCATCAATATACATGCTGCGAAATGGTTGGCCTCAACCTCATAATCATTTGATGCATCAGACCGATACATAGTGTCACTCATATCAATAAATTCACGCTGGCCTTCATTAGAATGAAGCACAAAATGAGCGAATTCATGAGCAAGTGTAAATCTTCTGCGTGACTTGTATGTATTTTCTCGTGGATTAATAGAGATAATAGCCTTGCTTTCTTCGAATGTGATTTTACCAATCACACCATCACTTAAAGACCCATCTTCACGAATTTTAATACCATTAGAGATAATAATATCTTCAATATCAATTGGAGGTTTGGTTTGTGCACCATCAGGAAGATAAGAGTATGCCTTATTAGCTATATCGTAATTTGTATAATTTCTCACGATTCCTCCCTTTTACCCAGACCATCAAGCATGCCTTTAAGTTTAACAGTTTTGGATTGCTCCTCTATAACCTTGTTGTTACTTTCCTGCGCCGCATCAGCTAGGATTCTATGAGTATGCTCTTTAATATTTTGGGTTATTTGGTTTTTAAAATCACCATTTTCAGCAAGGCTTTTAACAATATCTGTAGCAATTGACTCACTATATTTAATACGTTTCATTAAATCTTTATGGGCTTGAGTTTCAAGCTGCTCTCGTGTTGTAGCCAATTGTTGGCTTATCACATAACTACCAAGAGCCAGTAATACTGTAATACCTACAAAGAAAATGGTAGTAAAAACAATATATGTATTCGCTATAGAATATGCTTGATCAAGTGAAGCAACATTCGGGGAGAATAGTGATAAAAACATAGGTGAGAGGCACCCACCAATAAACCCAATTGCCAATAGCGCAATATATTTCAATAGTTTTTTTGTCATAAGCACCCCAAAATAAAAAATATTCACAATATGAGAATTGAGAAAGTTAGAGCTCTCAACCTTTACGTGGTTTTTTCTTAGCTCGATAAACGTAGCGAATACAATCCACCACCTCACCAACAAATTCACAATTTTCATCAAGCGGAATGATATTTGGTTTAAATTCAGGGTTGATTGCCTGAAGGTATTTACTGCCATCTGGCTCAATCACCAGGCGCTTAAAAGTTGCATCATCAAACTTTCTAACAACAATAATGTCGCCTGAGTTCATGTCGCCAAATGGCAGGGTCGGATCTACAAGAATGTAATCACCTTCATGGAATTCCGGGTAGTTACTCAAGCCTTGAACTTTCAGGTAAAAGCATTTTTCACAATCACCATCTGGAATTGGCAGCCACTCTTCCACCTGGGACATGTCAACAGATTCGACATTGGTCATCGTACCTGCCTGAACCCATGACAAGACAGGGGCCATGCGTGGTGCCACAGGAACCACATTGGACTGCTCTTTTTGCGTGGCGCTAGGATTACCTTTGCCAGTCAGTATGTATTCAGCCGTTACCCCAAAATGATTTGCCATTGCTTCTAATGATCCCGCTTTGGGCAAATAACTATCTTTTTCCCACTCAGTTACAGCGGGCGAACTCACTCCAGCAATCTTTGCTAATTGCACTTGAGTTAATTTTTTCGAACGTCTAAGCGCACGTATGCGCTGACCAATAGTTGTTTTTTCCATATAAGTAATCTTACATATTGCTTTTATAAGTTTTCTTTGATTAAATACTAAGAAATCTTACTTTATTGAGTAAATACCAATGACCAAACAAGAAGCATACAAGTTGCTTGGGGTTAATGGCGTTGAACTAGCCGGCTTGCTAGGAATTGAACCTTCTGCTGTTTACCAGTGGCCTAACAACAAAATCCCATTAGCACGTGAATACCAAATTCGAGATTTAGCTGCTGGCAAGCAGCCAATCAAACACAGTAAAGAAGTTGCATAGGTGAATTTATGAGTCTTGAAAAGAAATCTACACATGTTCGCTTGTCTCCTGAAATCCATGAGCGGGCAAAACTACTTGCCGAAATTAAGGGTAAAGACCTTGCTCAATACCTGGCGTATCTCCTAGAGAAGGAAATCGTCGGTGAGTGGCATGTACTTAATTTACAAGCAAAATCATTCGAGCGCTTGGGATTAGGAGCTTTAGTAAGGGATCTGTCTACAGACGTTAGCTTTGGAGAGGGATTGGAAGGGATTCACGGGGATTTAGGCAAAGAAAAAGCCTGACGTGCGCTGTCAGGCTTTTAATATTCAAAAGGTTGGAACCCATTATGAACAATCAAATTTTAACCGAAATTGAAGTAAATAGAAAGATTTACTTGTTTCAAAAAGCAGTCGAACGATACATGGCTGAAAAAACAATTGCCAATTCTCAGGCTGTAGCCAAAGCGAAAAATGAATTATGCAAATTCGCAATGCAGGTGATGTTATGAGTATTGACGCAACAAATTGGGCATGGAGTGCGCCAGTCAAAAGCTCACCTCAAAGACTCATCTTACTTTCACTTGCTGATCGGGCTGGTGAGGATCATAAGTGCTATCCAAGCAATAAACGTATTGCTGAAGATACTGTTTTGAACATTAAAACGGTTCAAAAAGTTGTCAACGAGCTTATTGAATTGGGTCTTGTTTCGGACACTGGTGAGCGTAAAGGTCACACAAAACAAGTTCGAGTTTTACAGCTAATTGGAGTTAGTTCACGTGAAGATAACAGACCCAATATTGGTACAGTTAAACAAACCCAAAAACGGAACAATACCGAAATTGGGAACGATACCAATAATGGGTCAGTTAAAGACGGTCAAACGAACCCAATTTTGGAGGGTAACGAACCCAAAAACGGTATCGGTAACGAACCCAAATTTGGGATAGGGAATCTCCCAATGAATCTTTCAATGAATCTTGTTTGTGAACACGACTGGATTCCTAATCAAAAAATACTTGCCGATAAAATCAAAATTGCAGGACATGAACAAAACCTAAAATCAATTTTTGAATTACCAAATTTCGAATTTGAACTGAGTTCATTTAATTCTCATTTTGATGGTCGAGTTTTATCTGAATCTCAAAAACTCCATAAATTCACAGCGTGGATTATCGACAAGTTTGTTCAGTACAAAAAACAAAATCCTGAGTATGGAAATCCACTTCTTTCTCAACCAGTAAACCCTCAAAACTATCAAGCCGACATGGGGGATTGGTAATGATCGATATTCATAACAACTCCATCGAGCAATGCGTACTTGCTGCACTGATGACCGTTCAAAACTCACTTGAAACCGTGATGAGCGATCTGGATGAAAACTGCTTCTTCGCAACTCGTCACCAGGAGATCTACAAGGCCATTACCGACCTTGCCAATGAAAACAAACCGTACGACGTGGTTTTCGTTGAACAGAAACTGAATGAGAAAAACTCACTGGTTGGTGTAAGCCCATCTGAATACCTGATGACACTGATGGCAGATGCACCGTCGAGTTTCTACAACCTGGAATCTTATGTTGCTGAACTCAACAAGCTGAAAGCGCATCGTGAAGTTGAAAAGATGGGCCGAAGCATTCAGGAAGTGGCAAGAGACTTAACCGTACCTGATGTGCATAACGCTGCTGAAAATATCCTGAACAAGGCGACCACCAATGAGAAATTGGAGAAGTCTAGTTTTACGTTTGCTGAAGCATTAAAACGCTCTGGTGAGCAACTCATTCAGAAGGCAGAAGCAAAAGCCAATAAGCAGTACACAGGGGTTAAGTTTAATCTGCCTCATTTGGACAACGTAGTGGGCACCATTCAGCGCGGCCATTTTTGTGTGATTGGTGGTAGACCTGGATCAGGAAAGTCCACTCTAGCGCAAATGGTGGCGATTCAAACCGCTATGCAGTTCAAGGAAGCGGTACTGGTTGTATCTGCCGAGATGGATGTAGAGACATTCACGAATCGTTGTATCTCAGCACTCACTCAGATTCCATACAACAACATCCACAATGCTGACCTGTACGACGGCATGATGATGGAATTTGCAGGCGCTCAGGATCGTTTTAGCAAGCTGCCAATTCACATCGAAGATAAGCAGAAGCCAACTATTGCAGAGATTCATTCTTATGCACGTAAGGCCAAGCGCAACTATAAAAAATTGGGCTGCATCATTGTCGATTACCTGCAACTTGTACGTGATCCGACGAAGAAAGACCGCTATCAGGAAGTGAGTTCAATCAGTCGTGATTTAAAGGCCATGGCGAAGGAATTTGATTGCCCTGTAATCGCACTGGCACAGCTCAACCGTGAATCTGAAAAAGGTAAACGTCCGAAAGCATCTGACCTGAAAGAGTCTGGCCAGATTGAGCAGGACGCGGATCAGATTTTATTGGCCCATCCAATCGTAAACAGTGATGACGAAATGCCGAGTGGTATTACAGAAATTATTATCGCTAAAAACCGTCATGGCAAAAAAGGCGTAGTTCGAGTGATGGATCGTTTGGATATTTGTCGCTTTGCATCGGTACGAGTAGAGGAAAGCGCAGGGGGTGGGGTGTGAAAATGAATCATCCTCTTATCCGGTACCACGGTGGAAAGTTTCGTTTAGCTGATTGGATTATTAGCCACTTTCCTAAACATGAAACCTATGTAGAGCCTTTTGGTGGTGGTGCTTCAATCTTGCTTAGCAAAATGCCGAGTGGTACCGAGATTTATAACGACCTTGATTCTGAAGTGGTGAATTTCTTTAAGGTGCTTCGGTGTGAATCAAAGCGAATGAAGTTAATTGAGCAACTTGAATTAACCCCATATGCAAGGAATGAATTTGTTGATGCTTATGGCCACACTGAATGTGAAATTGAAAAAGCTAGAAGATTAGTAATTCGTGCACAGATGGGCTTTGGATCTGCGGGAGCCACTAAGGGTAAAACGGGCTTTAGGGCAACTGGCGGCAGAGATAAACCGTATGAGTCCAAGCTTTGGGATGAATATCCATTAAGACTTATTCAGGCAGCTAAAAGACTTAAATCTGTATATATCGAAAATGATGATGCATTGCGAATTATCCAGCAATACGACTCAACAGAAACCCTATTTTTTATAGATCCACCATACCTCTGTAGTACTCGTGATTCTGGTACCAAGGCATATCGCCATGATTTAACAGATGAGCAGCATATTCAGCTATTGGATCTCATTCTCTCATTAAAGGGCAAGGTGATTTTATGCGGGTACCAGAGTGAGCTGTATGACACGAAATTAAGAAACTGGAGAAAACTCACCAAGTTCACACAGGCTTCAGGTGCCTATGGTGGTGTTACACGTGAGGAAATACTTTGGATTAATCCTCAAGCAGAAAAACAGGGTGATTTATTCGGAGGTGCAGCGTGAACATACCAAGTATCCAGCGCTTCGAAGAAATCAAAGACATCCCAGTGTATGTGGCCTTTTCTAAACATGAGGTCACGTCAGCTGAGCTTGAAGAGCATGTATGTGACAAAACTAGATCTTCTTTAAATCAAAAATTGCGCGGTCTAGTTCAGGCGGGCTACTTGGCTTTTAGATGTAATCACTGCACCAGGTTGTATGTGGCTACAGAAAAGACCAAGCAGTTATTTGGAGTACAGGGATGAGCAGAAATAAAAAAATACGTGCTTGGCTTGAGATGGGAGTGGGTCGGACCAGTGCTCTAGCCAAAGTTTTAAATTGCTCACGGCAGTTTGTTAGCAAAGTCTCATTGATGGACAAAGGGATCTCGGAAAGCCAGTGGAATGCAATTAGTTATGGCATCTCAATTATTGAGCTGGATGAGAAAAGCAATCAGAAAAAGATTGAGCAAATCATCATTAAAGCGGCTCATTTAAGCCATAGCAAGGATCGTGAAATTAAACAGTTTGCTCAGATTGAATTAGATAAATGGGTTGATGCACTAGGGAGAGCAGCATGACAGGATTCACAGAATTAAGAGACCAGATCAACCGGACGACTGATCTACAGGAAAAGGAATTACTTCAGCAGCAATTTGAAATGATGCACCAGGCGGCAGATGAAGAAAGTAAGCAGCTTGAAGATTTGATTCGGGGTGATTGGAGTGGTTGGGATGAATGAATTAGTACAAGAGTTCGAGAAAACAAGAACGTTTAAATATTTCTGCTCAACACTTCTGAAGTTTGATGAATCTTTGAATTGCTATGTGGCCACAGAAAAATGGCGAAATAAAGAAGCTGAGCTGCTCACTGCTGCATGGTGGATGTTCCAGGAGGAGCATTCAAAAACCCAAGAAATGGATGAAGTAATCAAACTCCAAGATGCCGACCTGCGGAAGTATGAGAAGCAGATTGAAAGCCTGAAAGAGCAGCTGAATAACATGGAGGCTTGTTATATCCAGGTGAAGAAGGAAGTTGAGGATCAGCAAAAGCGGATTGATGAATACAAGAAACTTACCACCAGCATAAGAAATGAATTTGATTTGTGGTCTGACGATAGTGAGTTTGCGGATGTTATCGAGGCTCAAATTGAGAATTTAGAAGCCCTGCGAGGTGAGCATGAGTAAATTCCAACAAGAAGTAGCGGTACTTCTGCTCTGTAATGTGATTCTTTTTGCGGAGTTCAAAACAACAACATTGGGCGTGTTGATGCTTATTCTCATGGCCTGCTTTGCTGTGATGATGTGGCGAGGTGCCAATGACTAATCTTCGAATCACCGCAGCACAGGCACGAAAAGCCGGTATTGGCCCTCGATTTGGTGTAACAACTAAGTCGGGGAAAAAGAAATCCAATCCAGATCCAATGCCAAAGATTCCGGCTCATCTGGTCGAAGGGAAAGGATTTGGTGTGATGAATGATGAATTGCTCTGGTGTGAAGTTTTAATCACACCTCCTTCGGTGAATCACTATTGGATTCGTGGGGCCAACAAGACCAATCGATTAAGTAAGCGTGCAATCCATTTTATTGACGTTATGAAGCGTTTTATTGAGCCAGCAGGGTATCAGGGCAGAGTTCGCGTAAAGATCGAATACGCGCCACCTGATGCGAAAATACGTGACATCGATAACATCGTTAAGCCTTGCTTTGATGCTTTGTCGAAAGGTGGGTTGATTCTGGATGATTCCCAAGTGGATGAATTGCTCGTGAAGCGGTTGCCATCAGAAAAAGGCGGGAAGCTGATTATTCAAGTTGAAAAGTTAAAGGTTTGAGGGAAATAGGGATGAATGCGATGGTTAAGGCGGAAGTGATGAATTGGGATCGTTTTAGTATTGAAGATTGGCTTAAGCAGTATGGGGCATACATCCAGATTTCACGTATGAAGTCAGGACATGAGCCGGACTCACTTGGGGTCAATCAAATATACTGGCTGATTCTTGAAAATAACAAAGGGGCAGCACCACGCAAGGATCAGATCATTTGCCAGATTAATGATTTTGAGGCTGAGCAGGTGCGGAAATTGATTGTTGATTTCAATAAGTCGACGATGGTTTGTGAGTCTGGTAAGCGTGCGGTGCAGTTGTTCATTGAGAAGAATGTGAGAGGGATGTCACTCGATCAAATGGTGCGTGAATTTACTTTGGGCAGAACCTCAATCAAGAGCATGATTTACTGCGGCAAGTTTTATTTATGTGGCCATGATAAACGGTTGAAAATAGATTGAATAGTTATTGACCGTGCGCACGGGATATGGCATATTTCTGTTATAGTGATCGAAGTGTACGTTAAAGCACTAGATTGATTTAAAAGCTCGCCAAATGGTGGGCTTTTTTGTTGTCTAAAATAAAGCGCCATTAGCTCAACTGGAAAGAGCATGGGTTTTCTATACCAATGTGCGCATAAAATTTTAATATATTTAGTGATTAATCTGAGAAATACTATAGAATTGGCAGACTTGTTTTTCTGGACAAGATAAGTGTCTGATAATTATGTAAGTCAGGAAATTAGCAAAACAATTAAGGTTGATAAGGGGATTGTAAGTGGCGGAAACTTAGAGTCACTGCAAGCGGTTTATCCTTTAAAGGAAGCTGATTTTCTAAGATTAAAAATGAAGGAATCTAAGCTTAAAACACTGTCAGGATATATTCTTGGTGGGGTGATAGGCTATGTTCTCAATATTTTTAAAAACATAACAGATTATTTTGTCAATAAAAATGCTAGTGCGGTACAAAATTCCGAATGGATTACAATAGCCGTTGGATTGTTAATAAGCCTAGTGCTTTATCTTCTTGGAGAATACCTACCAAATGAACGTTCTAAGATAATGAAAGCTATAGAAAAATATTTTAGTGATCATTGCAAGAAGTAGTTAGTGGGAAGGTTAAATTATGTTTAATATCGACTTACCAAAAAGTTACAAGCCATATAAAGACCTTGTCTTATGTAGTAATAAATTAACCAATAATGGGTTAATAATAACTGCTAAAAATAGGGTGGTATTTTTAATTGGTAAGGGTGAAACTCCTCAGATTTGGTTGAATCTCCCACAATCCCATAACGGTGAATTACCTTTAATTATAGCCTCCGTACCAAACCATAAAAATTTCAGAGTTCTGGCTCACGAAGGTATTTTCTCTCTTTTTCTTCAAAAAGAAAAAATATTGGAAATTGTTTATAAAAAAGCAGAAGCTGAGGTTACATTTTTAGACTTCACATTATTGGGTATTAATATAAAGGGCACTAAAGAAAAACTTGAGGTTGGTAAAAGCGAATTTTCTAACAACAGTATTACCACTAAAGGTTCTTTTATAGCTATAGATTATTAATAGACTTTTAAAACTAAACCCCTGAGTTGGGGTTTTTTATTGCCAGGAGATCCAGATGCTCCAATTCCTAAAACGCTTATTCTGCTTTCATCACTACGATTACGAGTCTGATATCTTTAATCAGGCTGAATGTCGAAAGTGTGGAAAAGTTAAAATAGATTAGCCATATAGCGAAGTTTCATTAAAAAATCCCTTTTGTTTGTTATATAGCGAATTCGCCGAACGTATTACGGCAATCAAAACCCCTCGCATTCTAGATGTTGAGGGGTTTTTCTTTTCTTATTGGTGGTGTATGGACATCATAGAAGCAAAACGAAATTTAGAAGTACTCGAAAGAAACCGCAGTCGATTAATGAATTACAACCATTTGTATTCAAGCTATGCATTTAAAGAAATGTGCGGTGCTGAACTTCGCAAAGTAAATAAGCAGATCCACGGCATAGAAGAACAATTAAATGCGGAACCCCAAAAGACTCGCAGCAATCAGAAAGCTGCCATGCATTCGATGCGGTAATCCACATAGTCAAGCTGCTCATTCAAATAGCGCCAAGCATGGCAAGGGTAGAGGGATTAAAAGTTCTGACCTATTCACCGTGCCACTATGCCATTCATGTCATTTCCAGTTTGATACCTTTCAATTGGGCAATCGGGTAGAGAGTGAAGCAATGTTTGATCAGTGGTTGGTGAGAGTTGAGCGGATGTTGGTGATGGAAGATAAAGAAGTTTTTTGATTTAATTTGGATTCAACTATCTATTTGACGTAAATTATAGTCTTCAATTTTTCAAATGGATTTGACATGCAAGTTATTGTTCACTTCAAAGCAATAGAAGATGATTATGGTGAATTTGATTTCACTAAAGTACCTTTCCCAAACCACTACTCACCTAGCGAATATATAGAGAGTAATTCAGGTAAGTTTTATAGACAATTCTCCGTGGATGAAGGTCAAAACACTTACGTAATTTATGCGCTAGGGCGGTTATCGGAGCAGCAAAAACTTAAGTTGCAAGAAGATTGGGATCGATACTGTCATTAATGGAAATATAACCACCCATTGCGGTGGTTTTTTATTGGGAGCAGGAAATGCAAAAAGCCGTGTTTCCTATCCAGAGTCATGCAGACATCACCAAAGCCATTAACTACATGCATACCCATTACAACCAGGCGATTGGTGAGGGTAAGCCGTTGGTGGTGAGGATTAATCAAACACCAGATGAGCGTTCAGCAGCACAGAACAGACTTTACTGGAAGTGGATCGGTGAGATTAGAAGAAAGACTGGTCAGGACGAAGATTCACTCCATTACGAGTTCAAGAAGAAGTTTCTGATTTATATCTATCGTCGAGATGACCAGCAGTTTGGTGAAATGTGTCATGCCATTGCTAAGGTAAAGCAAACCGAACCAGATGAGTATAAGGCTATCGGTGAACAGGTCATCAGGCTTTGCAGTACAACCAAGGCGACAGTTAAGCAAATGACCGAGTATTTGAATTATGTGCATGACTTTGCTGTGACTCAGCTGCATGTGCATTTGAGTGTGCCGGATGATTTGAAGTGGTGTTATGAGGATTGACTCTTGTGTAAATATTCTTCATCTTAAGGTTCTAATTCAAATGAAACTTTAAGAGAAAAATATGAGCGAAGAGCGTAAACCTAAATACCGGATTGGCGATAAGGTTAAACTGAACGTTGGTGGCCCTGATATGTCGATTGATCGAATCCTCATGTCAAAAGAATACGATAGTGGGCGTGAGTATTTTAGCGGGAAGTACAGTTGCCTGTGGTTTGCGGGGAAAAAATTAGATAGTGGCAATTTCCCTGAAGAAAGTCTTGTTGATATTTCAGAACAAACTGAGCCAACACCCAGGCCCAGCCAAGATGCTTGATCAAGTAATCCAATGGATGCTGATCAATCTTGAAAAAGATGGCTGCCTCTATCAAGAAGACGTAGTCGATTTTTTAGTTAAGCAAAACCAAATGGATTTTTTAAAGGAAAATGCAGATGGTAATTTAGTGCTTAAATTAAGCGTCAATAGCGGCTTTAAAAAGAAGACTGAAGACAATGTTGTGTGGGTTAAGCCTGATCGATATTGGCGTTATAGAGTTCCTGAAGATGAGCTTGGTCGAGAGGCCAGGGGTTAAAAATAGAGCTGCCGCAAGGTGGCTTTTTTAATGGCTGAAGATTATGAAAAGACCATACCCGCCAATCCAAGATAATCAAAATACAGATGTCGAGGATGAAGAATTTATTGAAACTAGTGGTCTACTTCACTTCGAGCCAGCCAACAATGATTTATGGCCGTGGATTAGAGAGACATTTCTTGAAGAATGGGGGAAACTCCACAATCCAGATCATGAGCATCTATTAAGTTTTCAACCTCCTGAGATTTCATTCCTTTGGGCCTATACCAAGTGCGAAGCTAAAGACCGTCGTGTATTGGGTCAGACTGAACGAGTGATGATTAATGTGGGTGGTTGGCGTAAAGACCGGCAAGAGCTTCAATTGATTGACTGGTTTGGTGATGTGCCTAAATACATCATCACATTGGATGCGCGTGTATGCCAGGTGATGAGTGATGTGGATTTCTGCGCATTGGTAGAGCATGAGCTTTATCACATTGGGCATAAGAAAGACAAATATGGTGAGTTTGAATATACATCAATGGGTGAGCCTAGGCTGTTCTTGCGCGGTCATGACGTCGAAGAATTCCATGGTGTAGTCCAGCGTTACGGTGCATCACCAGACGTTCAAAAAATGGTGGAGCTTGCAAATGATGGTCCAACAATCGGCAAAGCAAAAATTGCTCATGCATGTGGTACGTGTTTATTGAAGTTGGCTTAAATTTTTTGCCTGCTTTGCTTTACGTAGCTTTACGGAGAGGTGGCTGTGGCAGCACTTAAAGAGCCTGTAAAAATCTTTATAGTTCAGTCTCTTGCTTGCTTTGAAACACCTCAACAGGTAGCAGACACTGTAAAGCAGGAATTTAAAATAGAAATTAGCCGTCAACAGGTGGCGTTATACGATCCAACAAAATACTCAGGACGTAATTTAAGCAAGAAATTAAAAGACCTTTTTGAGCGAACTCGAAAGGATTTTAAAGAAAACATCGAAGACATTCCGATTGCCAACAAAGCATTCCACTTTAAAGAACTCCAAAAGATGTATGACGATTGGGGTAAAAACAAAGTCATGCGTCAGAACGTGCTTAAACAGGCGCAAGGATTACTGCAGTCAGGTAAAAGTGCTGGTCCAAGTGGCTTATCTGAAAAAGAACAGATTGAAATTGAGATTAAGCGTTTAGAGCTTGAGAAACTGCAAAAAGAAGTAAGACCTCCTGCAACTCGACCTCCTGAGGAAGATTACAAAATCAGCCTGAACCCTGATGAGGAAATTCCAAATGAGCCAATTCTTTGAGCCACCAGAAGGTGCAGTCACTCTTACACCAAAGCAGGCCAATATCTACTTATGGGGCTGGCAAAAAGAAGCGCGTTTTCGTGATGCTGTATGTGGTCGACGTTTTGGCAAGACATTCTTGGCCAAGGCTGAGATGCGTCGAGCTGCACGACTGGCAGCTAAATGGAATGTGTCGGTTGAAGATGAAATCTGGTATGCAGCACCTACATTCAAGCAGGCCAAGCGTGTCTTCTGGAAACGATTAAAACAGGCGATTCCGCCATCGTGGCGCGCAGGAAAGCCCAACGAAACTGAATGCACGATCACTTTAAAAAGTGGTCATGTCATGCGTGTGGTTGGTCTGGATAACTATGATGACCTTCGTGGATCTGGCTTATTTTTCCTGATTATTGATGAATGGGCGGACTGTAAATGGGCTGCATGGGAAGAAGTGCTGCGTCCAATGCTTTCAACCTGTAAGTACATCGTGAATGGTGAGCAGCGTGTTGGTGGTCATGTTTTAAGGATTGGTACACCGAAAGGCTTCAACCATTGCTATGACACTTTCATGGATGGTCAGCCGGGTCATGAGCCTGATTGTCGAAGCTTCTCATATACATCATTGCAAGGCGGAAATATTCCTGAATCGGAAATCATTGTTGCCAAGCGCAAGATGGACCCGAAAACATTCAGTCAGGAATATGAAGCTAGTTTTGAGAGTTATCAGGGCGTTATTTATTACTGCTTTAACCGGGTACTCAATAGCTCAAGTGAAACAGTTCAAGATGGCGACACGCTTCACATCGGCATGGACTTTAACGTTACCAAAATGGCCGCTGTGGTTTATGTGCGTCGTGGTGACACCATGCATGCAGTAGATGAGCTTGTGAATCTATTTGATACGCCTGCAATGATTGAAGCGATTAAAGAGCGGTACCCAAAACACTCTATTGGTGTGTACCCAGATGCTTCAGGCGATAACCGCAAATCCAATAACGCCAGTGAAACCGATATTGCGATGCTGAAAAAGGCAGGCTTTAAGGTGTATGTGAATGCATCAAACCCGGCTGTAAAAGATCGTATTAACTCTATGAACTCATTGCTCTGTAATACATTGGGTGAAAGACGTTTGTTTGTAAATACATGCAAGTGCCCACATTTTGCGAAATGTCAGGAACGTCAGATTTATGACGAGAACGGACAACCAGACAAGAAAGCAGGCTTTGATCACATGAATGATGCTGGTACATATCCAGTTGCTTATCTATTCCCGATTAATAAAAAGGCTATAGGGGTTCGAAGAATCCGCGGCATGGCTTAAATATTTTGCACCTTTCGAGGTGCTTTTTTATTGGTGTATTTATGGCTGTTACAGATCAACATCCGCAGTATATTGCTGCAAAGAAAAGCTGGCAAATAATGCAGGATGCTGTAGCCGGCGAAGAATCCATTAAGTCAGCAACGACTCAATATTTACCTAAATCAGCAGGGATGGTTGAAGCTGAAAAGCAGGGCGATCTAACTGGTGAGATCTATAAAGGTTATGTCTCCCGGGCGCAATATCCTTTATGGGTGCAAGATTCACTACGGACAATGATTGGGCTGGTATCTAAACTGAATCCTGAAATCAATTTGCCTAGTAATCTAATGGCTGGGCTAAGCGAAAACGCCACCAATGATGGATTTGGTTTAAAACAACTATTTATCCGGGTTGTGCTAGAGCTACTCGAATATGGTCGTTGTGGTCTTTTAGTTGATGTGGATGGTGATGGAAAGCCATATTTTGCGCTTTATAACGCTCTATCCATTATTAACTGGAAGGAAAACAATGTTGGTGGGCGTCGGGATTTAAATCTGGTGGTGCTCGAGGAACAATTCGAGAATAGTGAAGATGAATTTAGCCATAGCACTAAGACTGTTCACCGGGTTTTAGGTCTAAAAGATGGTTCTTTGAATGTTCGCTTATTTGATGGCAGTGCTGAGCAGGATAAAACCCCAACACTCGGCAGTAATAGTCTGAGTTTCACCCCATTCGTATTTTGTGGCACGACGGACAATGCGCCAAGTGTAGGAACTGTACCGCTACTGACTATGGCAAAGGCCGCATTGAAGTATTACCAGTTATCAGCTGATTACTTTCAGTCTTTGCATCACACGGCTCATCCACAACCATGGATTAGTGGCTTGGGCAATGACGACGATGTTTCTGTAACGGGTGTAATGGCAGCATGGCTACTTCCACTAGAAGCGAAATGCGGATACCTAGAGATTCAAGGTGTTGGTATTGATAAAACCAAATCCGAAATGGATGCACAGAAAAATGCAGCTTTAGAAGCAGGTGCCAAAGTTATCGATACTAATACCCAGGAATCAGGTGAAGCTCGTCGAGCCAGGCAGGATGACCAGCATGCAAGTCTTCACAGCATTGTGATGTGTGCTGCCGAAGCAATTGAGCAGGCAATCAAGTATGCGGCTCAGTGGTTAAAGCTGGACCCATCAAAATACACATTCAGTGTAAAGCCAGAATTCAGCTCTACGGCATATGACATCGAATTGGCTAAACAGCTTTATGAAGGCGCGATTGCCGGGAAAAACTCATTCCAGACTTATTGGGAATACATTGCGACGGGTAATCTGCCAGAGCATGAGTATAAGGATGAGTTAAAGCGAGTGGAAACAGAACTGACCCAAATGCCTTTAAGTGGGTATCAGCCATTTAATGGAGTAAATGATGAACAACCAGGAACTCCAGCAAGCAATAGTTGATGCTCTCACCCAGCATAACTCTTACCTACAGCGCCTTTCATCACATGCGGTTAATGAGATTCTGGCTCAACTAGATGGCCTTTCATTAGAAATGCTGAACCAGTTACGCAACCTACTTGAAGACTTGAGTGAAGCGGAACTAACAGCATTATCCGGTGCAAAGTACACGACTCCTCAGTTAAAGGAAGTGCAAAGTATTCTTGATACTTGGCAGCATTCTTTAATGGTGTCACTACCAGAGGTATTTGTCGTGTCAGCTGTAGCATTGGCAGCTTATGAAGCCAGCTATATTTATAGACTGGCAGGAAAAAAACCGCCAAAGCTTAATGGTGAAAAGCTTTATAAATTAGCCTCAAAAACACCTTATGCAGGTGGGCATTTACTTGACTATATTTTCCCTGGCATTGCGGCTGATTTAAGAAAAAAGGTTGAGTATGTCTTACGTGATGGGATTGCAAATGGACAAACCAACCAGCAGATCATTCAGCGGATAAAAGGGCGAAAGGCACTCAATTATCAGGACGGATTACTCAATCAAACCCGGAATATCATTGATGCAGAAGTACGTACTGCACGCGCCCATATTAGCTCCAATACTTACCTAGAGACTTGGCAAGCTCTAGGCTTTGAATACACCAAAGATATTGCCACACTCGATTTCAGGACGACTTCTGTATGTATGTCGCGTGATGGGCGAGTGCAGAAGATTGGAGCTGGGCATCAGGCGACTCCATATCATTTCCGATGCCGTACCAATCAGGTTGGTTGCGATAAGGATGGTGATATTTCCGGGTTAAGACCTTTCGTTGCCTCAGATAAAAGAGTGAAGGATATTTCGAAAGATCAGCGAGACGGAATCATTGGTCAGGTTGATGCAAACACCAGCTATAAAGAATGGTTCGCCAGACAAGATGCAGATCATCAGCGCAGTGTGCTGGGGGATGCTCGGTACAAACTGTATAAGGACGGGAAGTATTCAATA
This sequence comes from Acinetobacter sp. TW_SC_4, assembly GCF_054861205.1. Lineage (NCBI taxonomy): Bacteria > Pseudomonadati > Pseudomonadota > Gammaproteobacteria > Moraxellales > Moraxellaceae > Acinetobacter > Acinetobacter sp. TW_SC_4. The sequence continues at coordinate 2,133,369 of NZ_CM142174.1, read as the reverse complement.
GATAAGTTTGTTGATCCACTCTCAGGCAGAAAGTTCACTATTGCTGAATTGAGAGAAATGGATGAGCAGACATTTAGGAATGTGGAGTTATGAGAGTAACTGTTGACGACCTAACATCTGATCCTGAGCTTCAGCGCAAGTTCCAAGGTGTGCGTGTTCTGGTGGATGGTATTCAGCATAATCATGTGATTGTGGCTGACCAAGAGCAAGGTTATATCGAAAAGCACAAACAAAATGCAGATGGTAGTTTTGCTTTAAATAAGAAAAGAGATGAAATCTTGACCGAGATTATTAAATGCAGGGTTGAGTTTATATTTCGGGAGCAATCATGACCACTCCCTGAACAACAAATCATTTATGACTTAATTTTGAAAGCTTGGACAAAGCCCAAATAACCGAAGGGGCGCTAAGGCGCTCTTTTTTACTGAAAGCAGAAGCAGGAGAAACAGAAATGTTTACAGTTAAATTAATGCAAGACAGCCGAACGGATATTGTAAATCTTGATGTTGTGGAAATATATAAAGATGGGGCGGCAGAATGGAGTGAAGCGCACCAACTAGCAGGAAGTCATAATGTTTCAACCCCACACCTAATCTCGAGCATTTATCTAGATGATGAAGGTGAGGTGGTTGAAGATATTAATGTGATCAGTCGTGATAGCGCCACCAAAAGTGAGTACAAGAAGCCCTGCTTGGCGATTCTCAGAATCTCAGAACACACCCACCTTTCACCAGAGATACCTAAGGATAATATCGGTGGGTTTGGTTATGTCGATGTCTTTATTTATAAGGGCGATCAGATGTACATCATGAATCAAAGTGGTGCCACCGTAGAAGTAATTAAATAAACCAAACTCAAACCTAGACCCAAACGGGTCTTTTTTTATGCCTGCGCAAAGCTCAGGTATCTCAAATCCGCTAGGCGGTTATTCAAGGAATAAAACAATGTCAGACCAAATTGATTTAGAAAACCCAGAAGTTAAAGCAGCCATTCAAAAAGCTGTCGATGAGCAGGTGCAGGGTTTGAAAACCAAAAACACCGAGCTGATTCAAGCCAATAAAGATCTTAAAACCGAACTAGGTGGGATTAAGTCTCAGCTAGAAGGTGTAGATCTTACTGCGGTTAAGGAGCTGTTGAATAAAGTCGGTCAGGATGAAGAGTCAAAGCTTATTGCCGAGGGCAAGATTGATGAAGTCATCCAGAAACGTACCGAAAAGATGCGGCAGGAACATGAACGCTTAATTTCAACTGAAAAGCAGCGTGCAGACAAAGCCGAAGCTTATGCAAATAAGTTCAAGCAGTCCGTGGTCCAGGGTCAAATTGTACAAGCAGCAGTGGAGCTAGGGGCCTTAAGTGAGGCTACAGCAGATATTGCCTTCTTGGCTCAATCCCAATTCTCTCTAGATGAAAACGGCAAGGCTGTGGCCATCGATGAAAATGGGGAAGTGATTATTGGGAAAGACGGCACCAATCCATTATCTCCAAAAGAGTGGGTTGAAGGCTTACGTGAGAAGAAAGCTTATTTCTGGCCTAAAGCGAATGGTTCTGGTGCACCTGGTTCGGGTACTCCAAACAAAAAATGGTCTGACTATACAGAAGCAGAGCGAGCCACTTTAGCTCGTGAAAATCCAAATGCATTTCAGCAATTAGTCAAAACTAAGGAGGCATAATAAATGCCAAGTACCACTACACAATTAACGGATATCTTTGTTGGGGATTATTACCAGACACTCGATCCAGTTAATTCCCCTGAAAAAACAGCAGTCTATCAATCTGGCATCGTTGTTAAAAACGAAGCATTAGATGCGATTGCCAATAACGGCCAAGGCTCTTCTACGATTGCATACTGGCAAGATCTAGATGCAGATGAAGCGCCTAACCTGTCCAATGATGATCCAGACGATCTGGGTGAAGTTGGTAAAGCAGCTCAAGGCTCAATGCAAGCTCGTACACTGTATCTAAACAAAGGATATGGCGTAGCGGATTTAACAGCTGAACTAGCCAATTCAGAGCCAATGCAGCACATTCGCAACCGCTTCGGTAAATACTGGGAGCGCCAATGGCAGCGTTACTTACTTGGCTCTGCCCGAGGTGTGATTGCTTCCAATATCGCAAATGACGGTGGTGATATGGTCATTGATGCGGGTGCCACCATCTCAGCTGGTGCATTCCAGGATGCGGCATTTACTGCAGGTGATACGGCCGATCAGTTCTCAGCGATGGGTGTTCACTCAGTCGTGATGAACCAGATGGTGAAACAAGATCTTATTGAATACCTGCGAGATTCAGAAGGTCGTATTATCTTGGCCACCTACCTAGGCAAGCCGATCTTTATGGATGATGGTTTGACTTACGGCAATAGCCAGTATTTATCTCTGATCTTTGGTGCCGGTGCATTCGGTTACGGTGAAGGTACACCTAAAGTTCCTGTTGAGCTTGAGCGTAAGCCATCTGGTGGTAATGGTGGTGGTGTTGAAATCCTGTGGGAACGTAAGACCTATCTGCTGCAACCTGCAGGTTTCTCTTGGAAGGGTAATACCAATCCAAATACCTCTCCGACCATTGCTCAGTATGCCAATGCTGCAAACTGGGAGCGTGTATTTGATCGTAAGCAGGTTCCATTCGCTGCGGTTATCTCTGGTACAGCCACACCTTAATAAACATGGCGGCTTCGGTCGCCTTTGTTTTGGAGCATAAAGATGAAAGTAGTTTATACAGAAAACATTCCCAAACATCCCGATCCTAATGTTTGTTATCGAAGCTCATTCTTAGGTGTAATTGGTGGTGCCACTTCGGTTGAAGTAGATGAAGACTTTCCAGATGCTGATCTGGTCGACCAGGCCTATGCATTTCTCGATAATCAGCCTAAAAGCCAGTCAGTTTCATTGAATGTAGGCATCACTCCTGAGCTTCAGGCCAGCCTTGATGAAGCGAAAGCGGAATGTGAAAAGGTGGTAGCTGAAAATACTGATCTCACTGAGCAACTTGATAAAGAGCGGGAAGCAGTTAAAAAATTAACATCTGAAAATGATGAATTAAAGGCCAAAGTCAAAGAACTGGAAGCTAAGGCCAAAAAACCTACTGCTGCAGAAGCTAAAGCTGCAAAAGCAGCAGAAGAAGCGAAAGAAGCGGATCAACCAAAGGAATAAATAAATGAGCTTTGTCACTGAAACAGAAGTGCTAGAAAACGTGCCTGAATTTGCTGGTCAAAGCGCTAGTGACAAGGCTCGCTTACTCTCCCAGGTGGATGCGTATTTACGCTCACGTAATGTGAAAGGATATCTTGAATCTAGTCAGGTGCCAGAGCCACTTAAATTAGCCTCCTACGAGATTATTAGGGGGATTTTGGCAGGTAAGCTTTACCAAGGTAAGGCTGCCACTGTGGTGAGTAAGACAGTATCAGCTCAACCTGGAACCAGTGTTTCCAAAACCTTTGCAGCAGGTTCGGAAGACTTAAACACCTATGAGCAATACATTCTTGATTTGATCAAGCCTTATACCAAGCGATCTTCAGTGCAGTTTTTGAAAAGGATTTAGCTATGGGCATGAGAGACGAACTACAAGAAGAGTTTGCAGCTGCATTCAATGAAGATCTAGCCGATTCAGTCGATACCTTCACCTGTGAAAAACTGATTTACTCAGGTGAGTTTGATTTTGAAACGCAGACTTATCCAGTTATAGGGAATGAATCATACTCAGGGCGTGGCGTATTGTTTGGCTCATATTTAAAAGATATGGTCAAGCCAATTGATTACCAGGTGACAGACTCTAAAGCTATTGTGCTGCAGAATGAGGTCACAGGCATTCCACAGATCGGTGATGTTTGGATGACCGGTAAAGGTGATTTTAAAGTGGTGAATATTGGGGCTGATCCAGTAGCAGCGACCTATACGATTCAATTGAGGAAGGTTTAAAAATAACCTATACTCATGATGAGTTTGTAGTTTAAGGGGCAAGAGCCCTGGTTTGGAAAAACGTCAGGTTCTGGATAGTGTTGCTGAAATACGTGTAAATCCTATCCGCCTGAAAAAGCGAGTTCGATCCTCGCCAAACTTAACCCACTTCGGTGGGTTTTTTAATGGGTGAAATTTATGGCCTGGAAAAACAAACCAACTAATTTCGCGCTTGAGATACAGAAGGTTGGCGATGAGCATTTGCGAAAAGTAAGCGCTGAGATGTTGCGAGCCGTAATTATGGGTAGTCCGGTAATGGATGGTTCATTTCGTAATTCAAACCTAATCACAATCGACCATCCAACCTATCAATATATTGAGGGTGAGGGCAATACGGCACCTAAAGGCACTTTAGATCAGAAAGCTTTTGATCGAGGCGCTCAGAACATCCTTAAAGCAAAACTAGGCAACTGCGTGTATTTGACTAATGCTTTGCCTTATGCGCTCAGGATTGAAAACGGGCACTCAGACCAAACCCCTCATGGTGTGTATGCGCTTGCATTCCAGTCTGTATCGAGTAAATACAAATGATGACACTTACCCAAGCTGAAACAGCCATTCATCAAGAATTGGTGAGAATTGCCAAACTCGAAAATCTAATCGTTGAAATGGTAAATAAGCCACAAAGTCATGGCAAGCCCTTTGAGCCACCAAAAAATAAGGCTTGGAGTAAGGTGTTTATCCAGTACGCTGATAGCCAGATTGTAGGTATTGGTGATAAGCCGTGCATTCGGGATCAGGGCATTATTTCAATTCAATGCTTTGCGCCACTGGGTAGTGGTCTTATGGTGCTTTCTGAGCTGTGTGACATATGGCGAAAGCATCTGCAATCCTTTAGTGTATCTCATCTCGAAATATACAAAGTTCATGCACCACAAAGCATGGACGAAAAAAACTTCTACGCAAAAATAATTAGAGCTGAGTTCCGAGTGAACTAGAAAAATTGTGCAGTATCAATTGACCTAAATGCCGTTTATATATTATTTTGTCTAAATTGGGAATCACTCAACCCAAAACATAAACCTCGCAATAAGCGGGGTTTTTTATTGACCAAAATTCACCAAATTCAAAACAGGAAAATTGGACAATTAGCCAATTTTTTAACTGAGAAAATAAGCCTTGCAGCGATGCAGGGCTTTTTTTATGCCTGATTTCAGGCAAACCACTGGCTAGAACGACGGTTCGAAAAGCACGTTTCCATGTTCAACGTGCCTGCCAGTTTCTTTTTTCAAATATTTAATTTTAAAGATAAATCCAAACTTGGATTGACCGTTTTGCCATACAGATGTGTCTCGTTACCGCATGTCTGTGTGGCTTTTTTATTTGGTAACGAGGTAAACGATATGAATGCAATTGTGAAAATTGAAAATCAAACTCCATTTATCGAAGTCGAATTAAATGGAAAAGTTCAGCTCGGTGTGAATGCGCGTGACCTGCACAAAATGCTAGAGAGCAAGCAGGACTTTTCAACATGGATTAAGCGCAGAATTACTCAGTGTAAGTTCGAAGAAAACTTCGACTACATTAAGCTCCACCAAAAAGTGGAGCTTTCAAAGACCGGGCAAACTTCAATTGAATACATCATCTCGGTAGATATGACCAAGCATCTTGGAATGATGGAGCGCAATGAAAAAGGCCATGAGATTCGAAAATACTATATCGAACAAGAAGAATTAGCTCGTCAGCTTAAAGATGGGCTACAGGTGCGCATTGGTAAACTTTCAGCACAAGTTGAACTAATTACACAGTGCTTGTCTGAGGCAGGGCGGTTTTTGTCTGTAGAGGGTAAGCAAACCAAGCCAGCACTACTAAAAGAATTGGATGAACTGATTAAGGAAGCGCAACCATCCTTAGATTTTGATCAGGATGAAGATAATGACAAATAATGTTCCTGCTTACATTGTGGTGGAGTGCAGACCAAGCACAGAAGAAGATGGTTATGCCGATATTGTTATTCATAACGACACCTACATTTTTGAAAGTGTAGAGCCGGCAGAAAGCCTGCGCGCAGCAATGCTGATAGCTATTGATATTGAGCGAACCAAGCCAAACCATAGACACATCACGTTGCATGCCGAAAGCGTCTCGAAATTATGCAGAGGCATGCAAGGTGAAACCATAGATTCCAACAAACATTAAACCCCGCCAAGTGCGGGGTTAATTATTTCCAAACCAATGCCACCGAAAGGTGGTTTTTTTATGCCTTGAATAGGAGAAAACCATGAGTTCGGGCGCAAAACAATTAGTGCAGATTGCAAAAGAAACTGTTATTGGAACAGTGCCTTCGCCATTTGCACGTCAAACCTTGGCATTTACTGATATTTCATTAAACCAAAGTGTCGAAAAAACAGAGTCAGCTTCAATTACGGATAGTCGATTGCAACAATCATCTATGGTTACTTCGGCTGAGTATTCAGGCGAATTGAGCGCAGAAGCTCAGTATGGTGCTTATGATGATCTGATTGCGGCAGCAGCTTTTAATGCTTGGACAGCCAATGTTCTAACCTTTGGTGGCACAACTCGCCAAACATTCAGCATATTGCTTGGCTATACCGACATTGCCAACTATCACACCTTTTCAGGCTTGCATGTAAATACATTCGGCATTGATATTCCTGAATCGGGGCTGATCGGTCTAACTTTCGGCTTCATGGGTACTAAGCGAACCCCAGCAGCAGTAGCACCCGCTGGAACGATTACGCCGGCATCATCAAATCCGCGTATGTCGAATATCTCTGTCGGTGATTTGCTTGTCGATGGGACATCCGTTAAAGGCACAGCCTGCATTGCTGCATTCTCATTTAATTGGGACAACTCAATGCAGGTGCAAAAATGCCTGGGTGCTGGTCTTGAGGTTGGTGCGATTCTTGAAATGTCAGCCAAAGGTACAGGTAGCTTTACAATGGCTTGGTCAGCGAAAGCGGCTGAGTTTTATGAGAAGCAGTTCACAAACGCAACAATCTCTCTATCAATTCCAATTACGGATACATCAGGGAATAAATACGTTTTAAATATCCCTAAAGTTGAGCTTACAGCGCCTCTTGCAACTGGTGGTAAAGACGACATCTTGAATACAACATTTGAGTACACAGTTGTAGATCAGGCGCCAACACTTACGCGCACACCTAAAGCTTAATCAACAGCCGCCTTCGGGTGGTAATAAGTAAAAAATCACTTAGCGGGAAAGAAAATGCAAATTACCATCTCAAAAGATTCATTAAGCACTGAAAAACATCCATCGGAGTGGATTCCTCATCCAGATGGTGGCGAGTATCTTATAGCGGGAATTAATCGTCCTTCATTCCAGTACATGCAAGACAGCCATCAACAAAAAGAGCGCATGGTGCGAGAAAGTGGCACCTTAATTACTGATGAGTTTGTAGAGCAATCCAATCGCGTATTTAGTGGCATTGTTGGCAAGTATTTGGTTTTAGATTGGCGTGATATTCCTGCGCAGATTGAATATTCAGCACAACTAGCTCACGATTTACTCGCTTATGGAAAAACGGCTGATGATGACGAGTATGGGATGAAATTAGGCATATGGGTGATTACTCAATCTCAGCGAATCCAAATTGAAGCTGATAAAAAAAAGCGTGAAGCTCTGGGAAAGTCCGAGAACTCTACAAATACCTCCAGTTCGCCAGCGAAGAAGAAGCGGGTGAGTACAACCAAAAGCAACGAGCAATAGCCGAAGCGACAGGCAGAAAGCCACCAGAAGAAGTTAAAAGGCCCGAATATAGCTACACAGCCAATGCTTTAATCGAAGCCTATAACGTCATTTCACGTTCACGCAGATATGAGCAAGGCACACCGTTAGCATTGGGTATTGCTGATCTTAACGCTTATTGTGAGCAGTATGAGTTGCCGGTGGAGCGTTATATTTTTAATGCAGTCATCTTTGATCTGGATAACCGGTTTATTGATGAGGCTTATAAGAAGATGAGTAAGAAATCAGCGTGAGTTGGTTTCTTGCTGAATGCAATGCTATGAGTGTGTTTGACGACACTATCATCCACAAAACGACACCTTAAGGATTAACGAATCTTGACAAGATGACGTAAACATTTTGTTGACGACGATGCTCTCGGTACATTATAGTGAACTCAACCGCTAATTATTAACGGTTATGGCCTTAATCATTCATCCTAATTGCAAGTATCGTTTATGTGTTTAACTGAAATCCAGGCTAGGCGAAAGCTGAGAGAGCTGGCTAAAGATACCAGCAAAATTAAGCTTTCAACACATGTTAGGCAACGAATGAAAGAGCGCCATATCTCCTTGAAGCAAATCATTTGTTGCTTTGAACATGGAGATATCACTGAGGGACCTTATCCAGATACCCGTGGCGATAGTAAATTGAATGTTACAGTTCGAACCGCCGGGGAAAATATTACAACAACTGTTGTAATTAAATGTCGTGAAGATGGGGATTTCTCAATCGTTGTTACTACATTTAAAGAATAGGCACAGTTATGTATCACTATGAAGAGTGTGGTTTAAGCAATGTTTGGCTTGTTGATGGTTTCGAAATTGAAGTTGATGATGAGTATGGTGAGTTGGTCTCGATTTCATCAGTTCACGAACTTCACAAAACCATTGGCCTATACTTGATTAATGAAAAGCCAGAACTTAATGGTGAAGAAATCCGTTTTTTGCGTAAAGAGCTGAATCTTTCACAAAAAAATCTAGCAGGCATATTGAGCGTTAATGAATCTACAGTTCGCAACTGGGAAGCAGATCGAGTAACAATCGGAAAACCTGCGGAATTGGTTTTAAGAGCACTTTACAAAGAGCAGGCACACGGTGGTGGTGCCTTAATGGAAATGATTGAAAAGCTCAATCACCAAGAAAGAACTTATGAATCTGACAACATGAGCTTTTCTTACGATCGCAATCGATCTTGGAAGCACAAAGAGCTTGAAGCTAGATAAAACCAAACCTCCTTCGGGGGTTAATGTCAAAAGAAAAGCACCTTAGGGTGCTTTTTCTAATTCTACTTTTCAGGTGGATTCTTGGGAGTGAACTCGATATTCTTTGTTTCTTCCAAAGTCACCTTCTTATTCTTGTCCATAATCGCACACAAGGTGGATCCGCAAAGCACTGCAAAATGAGTATCCTTTTCCTTAGCTGATTTTATAGAAACCTTATCAAAAGATTCTTTCCTCATGTCTTCAAAGGCTTCTGCTTTGGCTGTCTTTTCAGTGTTAGCAAGCAGAAACAATGTTGAAACAAGAGTAACGATTACTGAGACGCCTAAAGTTGAATTACGTGAATAAGATTTTTCCAACTCTTCATGAAACGTAGAATTGTGAAGATTCGGCGCATGTTTCTTTGGGGTAGTATTTAGTTTCTTATCTAAATAATTATTAAGTCTTCTAGAAGTATCAAAGGAAATCCATATGTGCCAAGCAGCCATATAGATAAAAAGGATAAGAATGCCATATATTAAATAATTGAAGCCTCTTAAATAGCCAATATAAATTTTATCTTGGACTGAATAATTAAGGGCTATGAGGTCAATACTAAAAGCACTGAGGTAGCCATCAAGATAGGCATTACCATTGGCAAATAGAAAGACCGTTATAAGAGATATGACAACCGCTAGGTCAGCACTAAGGTTTAGTTTCATATTTGTTTTTAAGTAATAAAAACCCTTCGGATGAAGGGTGGGTTATTGGATTAAGCACCATATATAAGGGCACAGGGAGACATTCCGTGGAACCCGCTATTTAGCTGGAGGAAGGATGTATTTAGCTATCTCATGACCGATTTCAACAAGAGAAGGCATCCGATCTGTCTGAACAAGCCAGATAAGCAACAGTAATCCGACAATGATTAATATATTTTTCCCCATGATTACTCCTAAAGGTCATTATTATGAAACTTGAGTGTCTCGTATTAGTAGAAAATCGACTGCACGAAAATTCAACCCAGTTGTATTTCGAAAATTTTATGGTTGATGTGGATGAATTTTTTGTACCTGTAGGTAACTACACACAGCCAATCGGGTATTTAAAATTCAAACGAATGGCCAAAGAAGTTAAGTCGGGATGTTTTGAATTAACTGCATTAGTGAGCCTAGATTATCCCAACCCAAATCCACAAGTTTCGTTGACAGGTGTTTTATACTCTCGGCAGGCAGCTCTCGAAGCACAGAAGTTATTTGACTCTTTTGATCGGATGGTAGATCTGACTCATTAACCTTCATTAGTAAAATTTGTCTAAATTGTTCAGTATCAATTTTAATCGTGACCGTAGACAGGATTGCAGATAATCCACCATCATTGGCTAAGAAATCCATTCCATTGTGATTAATAGTTGGTAAGTTAATTTGAAGGTTCTTATAACCTCCCATAGATGCTGACTGCAAGAGACTTCGCTGTTCTATTAGGTTGTGTTGCTGAAGGTAATACAGATTAGAAACCACTTGATAGTATTCATCCGTACCATGTCTATATTCCTTACTAAAATCGTAAAATTCTGGGTAAGTTGAGCTCATTTTTTCTAAGAGTTCTAGTTGTAGTTTTCTATCCAAAATCATTAAAACATCCTTGTTTTATATAGGGCGGAATATGGGGCTGAGTGACTGAGAGTCACTCAGTGAATAAATTTGGAACACCATCGATCATATCGGTGCAGCTTTCGAGGCACTCGACTTGAAGGTTTCGAAAAACATCTTCAGGCATTACCAGAGATCTTCATCTTGGGTTGGAGTGAGTGGTTTGTCTTTAGCTAGATGTGTATGGGCAAGCTGTTCCTGAGAAACTTCTTTAGATAATTCAGCCTTGAATTTTTCCGAATTATTTTTCATTAGTCGGTTCATTTCTTTTTTTAATATTTTATTTATTTGAAGACGATGCTCAAGGAATTGAATCATCTCAGGGTTTTTTGTTTGTGAAAGCGATTCTTCGATTTGAGATATTGCTTCATCGTAATTACTTTCAAGACCAGCACAGTAAGCAGAAAGGAATAAATGTAGATTTTTCTGAAAAAATTCCTGCCCTATATCCTTGTTGTCAAAAGATTCCTCTAATCGAGCCACGATTTCTTGATTCATGGAACGATTATTTGTTTTAGCCGTTTCAACAATTCTTTCACGAAATTCAGGGGTTACACGAACTTTAAGGGTAACGATATTGCTTTCTTCACTCATAAAATATTCGCCAAAATAAAATCAATAATAACCCCATTTTGGGGCTTGACCAATAGCCCCATAATGGGTACTATGATTTAACACCCCAGATTGGGGACTAAGGAGGAAGTAATGAAAGAAGAGTTTGTTTACTTTAAAGGTCGTCTTGATAGCGATTTACATAAGGAACTCAAAGCAATTGCAAAAGAAGATAAAAGATCAATGGTTTATCTGATGAATGAGGCAGCTAAGTTGCTAGTAGAAAAACGCAAGAGTGCTAAAGCATGAAATCAATAGACAACAAAAAAGCCCCTGAATCTTGGCGGATGCGGAGCTTGATTGCTGTCAACAAAGGAATATTAACTATGTCGAATATAACTCATATCACTGAAGCGAATCAAGTTCAGATCAGTCAGCACCAACTAGAGCGCTTTGTTGATTTTATTAACAATGCTGAAAATGGCTTTAGTGACCTACAAACGCTTGTCACACTAATCATGGAGAAGTCTGAAAAGCACACCACTGCTTACACCTTGGCTTCAATCACTTGGGATCATTTAAATAAATGGGTCGATGAGTGTTGTGAAGAGGTTGCTTACTTTGAGCAACATTCACCAAAGGCGGCAAAGTTATTAGCACAGGAGTCAGTAGCATGAATGCAAAATTAAATAACAGTGTGACTGTTGCTGGTATTCAAACAATTGTTGCCGAATTCAACTCAATTCCAGTGATGACAACAGCACAGCTTGCTGAGTTCTATGGTGCACAGCCTAAAAACATTAATGATAACTTTTCAAACAACATTGATCGCTTCGAAGAGGGTAAACACTTTTTTAAGTTGGAAGGTGATGAATTGAGGGCTTTTAAGAACATCACCGATAATATCGGGTATGTCCCAAAACAAGCTGCTCGCCTGATACTCTGGACTGAAAAAGGCGCTGCACGTCATGCCAAGATCCTAGATACAGATCAAGCCTGGAATGTATTTGAACAGCTGGAAGATTCTTACTTTAAAGCCAAGGAGCTTATCCAAAACTTTGACCCGATGAAGTCTTTAGCTGATCCGCGCGTTTTGAGAGATTTACTTCTAGGTTACTCTGAAAGGATTGTCGGTTTAGAGGAAGAAGTTCAGGAAATGAAGCCTTCAGTAGAGGCATATGATCGAATTGCTAAAGCTGATGGAAGTCTATGCCTAACTGATGCGGCTAAAACTCTGCAAATGCGCCCGAAAGATTTAATTGCCAAGCTTTCATCTGGTAAATGGATTTACAAGCGAGCAGGTAACTCTCACTGGCTAGGCTATCAAGACAAAGTGCAAGCTGGCTATCTGGAACACAAGATAACTGAGGTGACGCGAGGTGATGGTACAACCAAAATTACAGAACAAGTTCGCATTACACCTAAAGGTTTAGCAAAGTTGGCTAAAGATCAAGGCAGCACAGTATGAATGATCTAGATTTTGAGTTAAGCGAAGATATTCTAAGCATGAGCCGTGATGAGTTGCTGGAGGATATTAAATATCGAATTCTGGCAGATCATGAAATGATTCTCCTGCATGCCAAGGAAAGACGAATCTTGGAGCAGGAGAAACTGGAAATGATCACTCTCCTGCAAAGAGGTGATGCAGCGATGGCTCGCGCAATGGATAAAATGCGGGAGTACGATGCTTTAATAAAGCGAGGTACTAAAACCATTCTAATGTGGCGAACCAATTGCTATCTGCTAACAGCTATCTTGGTCATTGTGGCGATAGTCTTAATGATTAAGTAAATTAAAAACCCCTATAGACCCACTCATTTGAGTGGGTTTTTTATTGGAAAAAATTCATGAAGCCTCAAAAAAGTAATCTTGGAAAAATTTCTATTGAATGTATGATGAATCCATCTAACAACAATGGCTTGGAAACAATGAAAGTTACATCATTGGAATTAAAAGATGTGGGTGGAATTCCTTATCTAAAATTAGAAAATATTGACCCAAAGATGAATATAATTTGTGGTGAAAATGGGGTGGGGAAGACTAATATTCTAGATTCAATTGCTTATTGTTTTTCTGAATTAGATCTTGATGTTCTAGCTAAAAGATCAGGCACAAATCAAGGAAATATATACTTAAATTTTGATAATAAAGGTATTAGTGATGAAACAAAAATTCAGATAAATCATTCATTCCCCACAGGGAGTCATGATAATAAGTATTTGAACAACATTAAATACGAAAGTATAAAAAACTCCCTGCTTTATCTAAAAGTTAATCGAGTTTTTAAATATAAAAAAGAGTCCAGTATTAATGCAGATCCGGATGCTACTTACAGGGCGCGTTTTAATAGTGCAGGTATAGATAATGAAGATATCAAGCAATGGTTTATATCTAGATATCTTCATAGTGCACATGAAGGAAATTTGAGCGAAGTACAACAAAAAAATATTCGCTTAGCAATAAAATGCTTTGCCTTAATGAATGGCCAATATTCTTTCAAAAATACCACCCCACAAAATGAGATTATTGCAAAGACTCCTACAGGTGAAATCTATTTTGAGTATTTATCTTCTGGATTTAAATCAACACTTTATATTCTGTTGGGAATTATTAAGGAGCTAGAATATCGTTTTCAGGAGAAGCATGTGGCTGCTGGAGATTATGATGGATTAATACTTATTGATGAAGTAGAACTGCACCTTCACCCTGAATGGCAAAGTCAAATTTGCACTAGATTGAAAGAGGTATTTCCTAAAGCTCAATTCTTTATTACAACTCATAGCCCCCATGTGGTGCAAACAGCTCGTCAAGGCGAAGTAATCGCGCTGGAGCGAAAAGATGGCGAAGTTATTCGTCGTGATTTGCCTACTTCTGAATATGGCTACCAAGGTTGGACTATTGAAGAGGTTTTAAAAGACGTGATGGGGATGCCAGATCTTCGCACAAATGAATATGAAGCTATCCGCAATGAATTCATGGAAGCCTTTAAGCGGAAGGATAAATTAAAGGCACAAGAGGTATTTGATAAACTTCAGGAAATGCTTCACCCATCTAATGAGCTTAAAGTAATTTATCAAATGCAGCTTGATAGTCTTGGAGAATAATCCGTGATTAAGTTGCGACGAGGTGAACGACCAAAATATCTTGCTGATGATAAAGTTGATAATTTAACTCAACGTTATATTGATTCAGGAAAATCTGTTTGGAATAACAAGCAAATTAAACAGCCTCTAATGGAAAGCTCAAGCAATAAATGTGCTTATTGTGAGTCAGACCTAAGTAAGCCTGGTGCCTATATGGAGGTAGAACATTTTTTGCCCAAGTCTAAGCATCCAAGTCTAGTTGTAAAATGGGAGAACTTATTACCATCATGCAAGAGGTGTAATGGTCTAAAGAGTGATTATGATGTTTCTCTAAACCCAATTATTAATCCATATGATAAGGATCCAACAAAAGAGTTAACTTTTGATACTTTTTGCATTTTTGGATCAACTGAGCTGGGTAATACCACAGTCAACCTTCTAGATTTAAATGGCGAAGATTTACTAGGTAAAAGATCATTTGTTGGCACTGTTTTTCGCAAAGAATTAATTAAGCTAAGTCATCAATGCTCATTGATTAAAAAATTAACACTTGAAGATAGAAACATGGTGAGATCTATTCTACTTGCAGCACAAAGTAATAGACCATACTCTGCGACCGTTGCAACACTTATGCATATTAGTAGTGAGTACAAAACTCTTAGACAAAAATTAATTGATAGCAGCCTTTGGGGTGAAGATATGGAAGACTTACATCAAAAATCTTTACTTCACGTACTACCCTTAAGGTAATCATATCAATTCTAAAACCGACCCTAAACAGGTCGGTTTTTTTCATATCTACAGGAACCAATCATGACTGATAAATCGAAATGGTTTGTATATAAACTGGAAAATGGGCAGGAATTTGGCTGTTTCAGAATTAAGCCGTATAACAGTCCTGCATGTGCTGCTGCATTAAGAGACTTGGTTGTAAAGAAAACCATCTTCAAAATGAGTGAGCTTAAGATTGCTCAGGAATATATGAAGGTTATTGCAAAGCATGTGATTCAGGATTGGGAGAATCTTGCATTCATAACATCTGCTGGCGAAGTGGAAGGAGAAACACCTTATTCGCTTGAGAATGCCTATCAACTATTAATGCATAGTGATCCTGATATGAATCTGGCTAGTTGGATTGTTGAGAAAGCTAAGGGGATTGTTTGAGTTTAGATTATTCTTACATCAGTTCTATTTATTTGTTATTTTATGAGCAATTAAGGAGGGATGTGGGATGAAAAAGATAATACTTGCTGGGGTGGTTGGCAGCCTATCTTGCTGGGCTCTTGGGTATGAATTACCCACCGAAGAAGAGCTTAAAGGGTTAGTGACTCAAAAAAGCTTAATCGAAATGCAGGACTTAAAATGTAAAACAGTTCCTGATATTGCAGAATTGGTCATGAAAGGTCGCCAGGGTGGAATTTCTATTGATGACCAATTACAGCAATTATTGTCATATACAACATTACCTGCCGATCTTATTGAAAAAGAAAGAAAACTGATTGTTGAGGCACATAAACTACCAAGATTTGAGAGTAAACGGGATCAGTATTTCATTACAAAAGAATTTTCAACAAAAGCATTTTTAGAATGCAAGAAGAATGGGTTATGAAGAATATATTGTTATCAATCTTTTTAGTAGGGGCTTCTGTTAGTTCATTTGCTGAGGCACCTTTTGGATTAAAGGTTGGAATGTCATTGGCTGAAGTTAAAAAGGTTAGTGGGCCAGCAGAGGTGCTGGAGAAAAACTATTATTCATTCAAAAATGTACCTATACCTTATAAGGGTTTTAAAGATTACTTAATGGTTATTACACCAAAAAGCGGACTGTGTAAGGTCTTGGGGTTTGGGAATCCCATAACAACAAGTGTGTATGGTGACGGAGTTAAGGCGGAGTTCTCCACACTCAAGGAGTCCTTAATTAAAAAGTATGGTGAGCCTGTTGGGGATTATGATTTTCTAAGGGCGGGCAGTATTTGGAAAAATCCTAATGAGTGGATGATGAGCCTTTATAGGGAAGAGCGTATATTAACCGCCGCATGGGAGCCAAAGGAAGATAATGGGGTTGAAAATATTATGCTGAAAGCCCGTGCCACTGGAAGAAGCACAGGAGTGATAACTCTTTCTTATGAGTTGTCTAACAATGAGGCATGCCTTGCAGAAAAAGAAAGTAGAGATATAAGTGGTTTATAGAAAAAAGCACCTTAGGGTGCTTTTTTGATGCTTGAAAAATATTCGAAGTCAGCTATAACTATTATTCTTATTATAAAAATAGGAATAATCATGAAAAAAGTTATATTAATTATCTTGACGATCTGTTTTGCAACAACAGCTTATTCTCATGGTGGGCGCACTGATAAGAACGGTTGCCATAATGAAAAGAAAACAGGAACAAGACACTGCCACTAAGGAAAAAATATGGGCTTTAATTTCAGGAAAAGCTTTAAGATTGCACCGGGTGTTCGCCTTAATGTAGGTAAAAAAGGCATCAGCAGTCTTTCTGTAGGTGGTAAAGGTGCGCGGGTGAGTGTAGGGAAGAAAGGTGTAAGATCCACAGTAAGTGCACCCGGCACAGGTCTTTCATATAGTTCACATCAGCCATTTAAGCAAAATACTCAAAATAAACCTGTTCGAGGCGAGCCCAATTCACTATTCAGTGATACGCCACCTCCCTTAAATTACAAGGCGGAAAGAAGTGTTTCGATTCTTCTTGGACTGGGAATATTTTTCATGCCTTACATATTTTCATGGTTTACTCTAAGACAAGGATATTCAACACTTGCAAGATTTGTTAGTTTTGGATGGATGATCTTTTTTATTTTGCTATTGAAATGAGTAAGCTTATGAAGAAAATTCTACTGATAGGTATTGCGGGGTTGTTGATAGGAGGTTGTGTTAGCCCAGCAACCCAGATGATTGATAATAAATTTCTGGACGCACAGGTAACACAACCTGAAGTTACAGGAATTTGGACAACTGCTGCTGCGGGTGGGTTATCAACCATTAAACTTAACCAAGATGGCACTGGGGTAATGTGTGAAGATAATGGCAATAGCGTTAATGTCTACCAACTTCGCAATTCCGGTAGTTTGATTTATGCTCAAAATGGAATGGCATTAAAAAAAATCACTATTACTAATCAGCTTTTAAATGTCAAAACAACTTTCTCAGCTTTTAATGCTGATATGAAATATAGAGCTGATAACGAGCTAAAGTTAGCAACACCAAGATGCGCTAAAGAAATTAATTAAAATTTAAATAGATCCCAAGAAGCCTCGCGAAAGCGGGGTTTTTTATTGCCAAAATTTAGGAGTTTCCATGACCGCACAACAAAGTCGCCTAGAGATTGTCATCGACACAGCGAAAGCCAAAAAGGGCGCTGATGATGTTACCAAGTCTTTAAAGGATGTGGAAAATCAAGGCGATAAAACAGAAAAATCAGTTAAAGACACTGCCAAAGTTATCTCTGATGCAGGAAGCACATCAACAACATCAGCAAAAAAAGTTGATGATTTATCTAAAAGTTTAGGTGGCGCCGGAACACAAGCCAAAACAACGTCAGGCAAAATGAGTGAATTGAGAAATACACTTGCTCAAGCAGCTAATGATGGAAAATTTGGTTCACAAATCCAAAGTGCCACCGGCAAGTTATCTGAATTTCGCGGAGGTGCGCTTCTTGTGGGAGCTGCCGTAACAGGCGCACTGGTTGGCGGAGTAGTTGCCGCCACTGGTTACTTGGCAGGACTTGCGATTGAGGTAGCGAAAAACAATGTTGAGCTATCTAGATTTGCTGCGATTGCCAATACCACAATTCAGAACTTTCAAGGCCTATCAGGTGCCGCTCAAACCTTCGGAGTCTCTCAAGAAAAAACCTCCGATATGCTGAAAGATTTCAATGAAAAAATCGGCGAGTTTAATGCCATTGGCGCAGGTGGTGCGGTTGACTTCTTTGAGCAAATTGCTGTCAAGACTGAAGATGGTGCTGAAGGCGCTAAGAAACTTGCTGAAGAAATGTCAAAGATGGATGGCATTGATGCACTTCAAACTTATGTAGATAAGCTTGAGGAAGCAGGTGTTAACCAAAAGGAAATGTCATTCTATCTAGAATCAATGGGTTCGGATCTCACAGCCTTGGCTCCATTGCTTGTGGATGGTGGGAAGTTATGGAAAGACTACCAAGCTGCAATGGAAGAGGCTGGAATTCTTACTGGTCAGAAAGCTGTTGAGCAGTCTATTGAATTGGCTGCCCAAACTGAATCTGTACAAATGCGCTTTACAGCACTTAAGAGTGAGCTTGCTTCAGCAGTGATGCCTGTTTTAAGTCAGGTAATTGGGTACTTTCTTGAGGGTGCTGGTAAAGGTGGGCAATTTGCCGGGGTTTTGGATGCTGTTGGTGTTGCAGCAAAAGGTGTAGGTGTCATTATCATTGGACTGGCAACAGGATTGCAAAACCTTGTCGCCATTATTAGTGGTGCCTTAAATCAGTTAAAAATTATTGGGCAGACTGCGGTTAACTTTGCCACTGCCGATGGGATTATGGCAAAAGGTAAGGCGTTGTGGGGTGGGGTAAGTGGCTCATATCAAAATGCTGTAGGCACAACAAGCAAAGTTATTGAAAACAGTGTCAATGGCTTTAAATCCATGGGTAATATTATTACCGGAACAAGTGGAAAATATGATGCCCTCACACAATCCATTATTAACAATCGAAAAGCTCAATTGGAATGGAATAAGACTCAAAAGGCAGGGCGTGGAGGTGGTGCAGAGCAAAACAAAAATCTCTTCCCAACCGCTAAAGCACCAAAGTCGAGCAAAGCTGAAACCAACAAAGCGCTAAATGAAGCTAAGCGGTTAGCTGAACAGAAAAAACGTGAAGCTGAGCGATTACAAGCTGAAATTGAAAGGGCCAAAGAGAGTGTAATACGAGAGTATGCGACCCGAGAGGAAAGACTTCTTATTGATTATAACAAATCAAAAGAAGAGATCGAGAAGGGGTTTGTTAATGACCCTGCAAATCGTGAACTCTATCTCAGGAAAGCTAAAGAGGCATATGATCGGGATGTTGAGTCATACCGAGCTGCTCAAAAGGAGAAATTGGATTCCTATAAAAACGACCTGCTCGACCAGATGGCAAGTGCTGAAAATGCGATTTTATTATCTGGCATAGCCAACAAGTTTAGTGGAGAGGGTCTTGAGTATAAAACAGCTAGTTTAAATATCGCTTTCGCTCGCAGCAAAAGCAGTGAATTTGATTCATATACAAACAATGTGAACCGCATTAATCAGGATTACAACACACCAGAGCAAGCTCAACAGAGATATGTATTGTTAGAGCAAGCAAAAGCCACTCATATAGCCAATATGAAGGCGTTGGATGTTGAATATAGCGATAATGCAAAAAGATTGATTGAGGATCAGCACTCTGCAACCTTGAGCATGTACAGCTCATTATTATCTCAGTCTGGTGCGGTTTGGGGTGAGATGACCCAGATGGTTAAAGATAGCGCTGGCGAATCAAGTGCTGCTTACAAAGTTATGTTTTTAGCACAGCAGGCGATTGCAATTGCTCAAGGCGTTGTTAATACAGAGTTAGCCGCTACTGGTGTGATGAATGACCCATCAGCCCTAACAATGGCTCAAAAGCTTATGTATGCAGGGATGATTCGTGCTACTGGTTATGCTTCCGTGGGCATGATTGCAGCCCAAACCATTGCAGGCTTCGCCAACGGTGGCTACACAGGTCACGGTGGCAAGTATGAACCAGCAGGTGTCGTACATAAGGGCGAAGGTGTTTTAACCCAAGAGGAAGTTAAGGCTCTAGGCGGCCCTCAAGGCTTCGAGGATTTGCGAAAGTCTATTCGTCGAGGTTATGCGACGGGTGGACTGGTTGCAGATACTCACCGTGTTGGTATGGGTGCTGTGAGTGCGATTAATTCGGGTGGGGCAACTGTTGTTCAACCTAAAGTGGTTATTAATAATTACTCTTCTGAAAAAGTTGAAACTTCGACAAATCAGGATGGTGAATTAATGGTCACTATTGGTAAGATGGTCAATTCTATGGTTGATCAGAAGGTCGACCAAAGATTTTTGAAAGCTAGACGACAAGGTGGGGAGCTTTATGGGATTAAATAAGCAGGAAGTAAAAAGCATGCAAAAGAAAGTGACATTTAAAAGCAAAGATGGGGTGGCTAAAGAGTTTATTGCAAACATTACTGAGATTGATGCAACTCCGGTGGGCGCCACAACAAGTCAATATCTTTACGCGGTAAAAAGTGTGGAGATTAATAATCAAACAGTAGGGCTGGATATGAATGATGGTTTCACAGACCCGATTTCCGGTCAGTATTTCATTGCACCTGATTTAAATTAAAAAATAGATTAAACAAAACCTCCTTCGGGAGGTTTTTTATTGGACGTAATTTATGAGCAACGAAAAATTTACTTTCCCGTGCGATCTAGAAGGCAGCTCGGATACTCAAAACTTCAATGTGTTATCCAGCAGATTCGGTGATGGGTATGAACAAAGCATCTCGGTTGGCATCAACAACCGAAAAGGCGTATGGGCCTATCAAAGAACTGGCTATAAGGATGAGATTCTTGCAATTAAAGCCTTCTTTGATCGTCACAAAGGTGCTGACTCATTTTTATGGGATTCTCCACTGGATGGCGAGGTGAGAGTTAAGACTGGAACTTCATATCAACCACGACAGGTTGGTGGATTAGTCTGGTCCATCTCCACCACTTTCACTCAAGACTTTAAACCTTAACTTCAATCAATTTTATGCCCTCAATCGAGGGCTTTTTTGTGGGCGTAAATTATGGCTAAGCAAACAATTAATCCAGGTACTGCACCAACAGGCGCAGGTGGAGATACATTTCGATCAGGTTCAGCAAAACTACAGGCGAATGATGATGAGCTTTACAGCCAATTGGGTGCAACAGCTCAAGGTGTATTGCCTGCTGCACTTCCAATAAGTAAAGGAGGTACAGGTGCAACCACAGCAACAGCAGCACGTACAAATTTAGGGTTGGGTTCGGCAGCGACACTAAACGCAGGGAAGTCAGACAAAGATATGGTTCCGACAGTAAGGGATACGTTCTTATATCAAGGGGACTTGAGCGGTGTCGGCAATCTTAATGATCTTGACGATCGCGATAGTCTTGCAGTCGTGGGTGTTTGGACATGTACTTCATCTGCCACACCAACGCTAGATAAAAACTTCCCAGAAGCAGGCATTGGTGGATCGCTACTTGTTGCTGGATCGACTTATGGTGTAAGTCAGCTGTACCTGGGTCGAAATGGTATTATCCATTTTAGAAACTCATCATCTTCAACATCCGGATCATTCCTACCCTGGGCCAAGCAATACTCTACAAGAAATACAACCGTTGATAGTAACGGTTTTATTAAATCTGCTTCACCTATTATTGAACTCTATGCAGATCGGATTGAGCTAAATGATGAAGCACAGCTGCAAGGGATTACATTTGAGAAACTAGCGGTTGGGGATTACTTAATCAAAGGCTCATCTGGTTTCGCGCAAGAAGGCTGGTATGTCGAAACACCTAAAGATGCTAATGGCAATGTCTTGTTTTCAGTGATCTACACAACACTAGAAAATGGTGATATTTCAGTAAAAACCTATAAGAAAAAGTTTGATCTTGAAACAGCCTCTATAGTTGCTGACCTTGATAACCCAGTCGATATCACTGAAAACCGTTGGATTGACCTACGTTTGCAAGAGCTTCCTCAACCTGAAATTGAAATGCCGGAATCAATTGCACCGCCTGACTTTCAACCTACAGGTTTAGCTCAAGCGGTTGCTACCGTGATGGAGTCCTATCATGACTCTGAACAGTGACTTTCAAAAACTGTATGTTGACGGCTTGATCACCCTATTTGAACTAGATGCTCGCGCTTTAGGCGCGGGTATTCTGCGCTTTCATGGCCATATATCTTATGAAGACTGGGAGCGTATTTACAGTTCAATTGGATCAGGTGGCTTGCTTGGTGACGAGGCTCAATTAATTGGTGAAGTCTACAAGCAGGGCGAAAACAAAGTCTGGATGCGAAATATCATCTGGCAGGGTCAAACATTTGAGCCTATGGCGCTTGAAGTGTCAGGGCTTGAAATGCGTTCGGATGGTAAAGCTTCAGCTCCGACATTCAGCATGGCAAATAATATTGGCGGCATTCAAGGTGCTGTATCGGCTTACTGCTTACAGTTTGGTGACTTCGCGGGTGCAAAGCTTAAAGTCGTTACGACTCTGGCGAAATATCTGGATGCTGAAAACTTTAGTAGTGGTAACCTCTCGGCATCCAATGAAGCCAAGGAGCAACTCTGGTACATCGAGCAAAAGACTTCTGAAAATGCGCAGGCAGTGACATTCGAGCTATCAAATCCGATTGATTTTGAAGGCTTAAAAATACCGGTTCGACAGATTTCCAGTTATTGCGCATGGGAATATCGCAGCGAACAATGTGGCTATACAGGCGCAGCCATGTTCACGGATAGGGATGAACCTACTGACAATCCTGCGCTTGATAAGTGCTCAAAAAGAACGAACGGTTGTGAGTGTCGATTTGGTAAGGGTAGCGTCCTGCGTATTGGTGCTTTCCCTGCCAGCTCATTATTTTAGGTGGTGTATGAAACTAACCGCAAAACTTAAAAAAGCAATCCAAGCACATGCTGCTGAAGTTTATCCAAATGAATGCTGTGGTGTCATTGTGAATAAGACATATATTCCATGCCGCAATATTTCAGATAGTAAAGATCAGTTTGAAATTCATCATAAAGACTTAGCTAAGGCTGAGGATTTAGGCGAAATCCAAGCCTATGTGCATTCACACCCAAACGCATCAGCACGTGCATCTGAGATTGATTTAATTCAAATTGAATTGCATGAAAAGCCGTGGGTGATTTGTGCTTATCCTGATATTGAATTTCAAGTGTATGAACCATGCGGATATAAAGCGCCTTTGGTTGGGCGAAACTTCCACCATGGTTGGCAAGATTGTTATTCGCTCGTCCGTGATTTTTATGAGCGTGAACTTGGTATCAAGCTGATTGATTTTGAGCGTCACGACAAGTGGTGGCTAGATAAAAAACACCCTGCACTATACTTGGATAATTTTGGAAAAGCCGGCTTTATAGAAGTTAGTGAACCGCAGTACGGTGACGTTATGTTGTGCCGAATGGGGCGCACCGAACATGTGAATCATGCTTTGATCTGGTTGGGTGATAACGGCATGCTGAAGTCCGAAAAGACAGACCCTTGCATTGGCTCAACATTGATTCTGCACCATATGTATGACGCAAAATCAATTCGTGAAATCTTTGGCCCACAGTGGCAAGAACGAGTCGTTAAGGTGGTTCGATATGCTCAAAACAATTAGGCTGTACGGCATTTTGGCTAAGAAGTTTGGTAAAGAATTTCATCTAGCTGTTGATAATACCCGTGAAGCCATGCGTGCTTTATGCGTGCAGGTGCCGGGCTTTGAACACTTCATGCTGCATGCGCATGAACAGGGTTTAGAGTTTGCAGTTTTTCAGGATAAGCAAAATATCTCTGAAACTGAACTTGACATGAGCACCAGTGCAAAAGTCATCAAGGTTGTGCCTCGCGTGATGGGCGCTGGTGGTGCCTTTCAAACAATTTTTGGTGCAGTTCTGGTGGTGGTTGGTATTGTTGTTGGGGTCACAACGGGCTGGACCGGTGTTGGTGGAGCGGCGGGTGCTGCATTAATTGGTGCGGGTGTCGGTATGATGGTCGGTGGTATTGCAATGATGTTGATGCCAAAGATTGAAAACCAAGACCAGAACCAAGACGGCAACAAGGCAAACAAGGGTTTTGGCGGTGCAGTCACTACGGTTGCACAAGGCAATCCAGTGCCGGTGCTTTACGGCCAGCGCGAAGTGGGTGGATTCATCGCAAGTGCTGGACAATATCCAGAAGATTTAATGTAAATAACCAGAATATACAGGCGCATATAGCGCCTTTTTTATTGTCTAAGGAAAAGTATGAACGCAGTAATTAAAGGCGCAAAAGCGGGACAAGGCAAAGCAAGAAAAGCGGTGATTGCACCAGATTCAGCCCAATCCAAGACCTATATTAAAATTTTATATGGCCTATCTGAAGGTGAAGTCGAGGGTCTAGCCAATGGTCTGCAATCAGTTTACCTGGAAGAAACCCCACTACAAAATCCGGCTGGTGGCTGGAATTTTGAGGGTGTACAGGCTGATTTTCGTCATGGTACTAATGACCAGACTTATATCGAAGGCTTTCCAGACATCTCCTCTGAAACTGCAATCAATGTCGAGCTGAAGTCTGAATCGCCTTGGGTTCGATCACTCACTAATACAGATCTGGATGCAATCCGTTTACGCTTTAAGTGGGGGCCGCTACGTGAGCAGAATGCTGAAAATGGAGATGTAAAAGGCATCGTCATTCAGTATGCGATTGATCTACAAACTGATGGCGGCACATGGACCGAGGTTTTAAATACTCAAATTGCCGATAAAACCTCTGCAAACTATGAGCGCCCACATCGTATTGATTTGCCTAAAGCAGATACTGGCTGGACGATTCGCGTCCGTCGATTAACACCCAATTCAACATCCGAATACATCAGTGACAAGATGTATGTGGATGCATTGACTGAGGTAATCGATCTCAAATTGAGCTATCCAAATACTGCTTTGCTTGGCCTTCAATATGATGCCGAAACCTTTTCTAATGTGGCAAAAGTCGCGGTTGATTTAAAAGGTATCAAGCTTCAGGTTCCGTCAAATTATGATCCGGTTGCACGCACTTATGCCGGGATGTGGGACGGCACTTTTAAGCGCGCCTATACCAATAATCCAGCCTGGATCTATTACGATATTTGCACATCAAAACGCTATGCTTTAGGAGATCGCTTAACGTCTGCAATGTTGGACAAGTGGTCTTTGTATCGCCTTGCCCAATACTGCGACCAGATGGTAAGTGATGGCAAAGGCGGTCAGGAACCGCGTTTTACCTGTAACGTGTATCTGCAATCCACAGAAGATGCTTATACGATCTTAAGCAAGCTGGCAGGTGTATTCCGTGCAATCAGTTATTGGGATGGCAATTCCATCGTGTGTGATGCGGATATCCCACAGGATACTTATTTTACTTACACCCGTGCTAACGTTATTGATGGTTTATTTGAGTATTCAGGCACACGTGCACGTGATCGACATACCGTAGCAAAAGTGGCTTGGGATAACCCAGCAAATCACTACAAAACTGAATATGTCTATGTGCGTGATGAGAAAGCAATCGCCAGTCCGCTTGGCGTGCGTATCGTTGAAATTGATGCATGGGGCTGTACTTCTGAAGGGCAGGCACAGCGTGCAGGTCTTTGGGCGTTAAAGTCTGAGCAGCTGGAAACTCGCACTGTATCTTTTAAAGTTGGTTTGGATGGTTATATCCCACAGCCGGGCCGTGTGATTGAGATTGCGGATGAACTGTTTGCAGGTCGTGCCAATGGCGGGCGTATTTCTAAAGTCTCGGCTGATCGCAAAACCATTACGATTGATCGCGATGATGTGGTGTGCCGCGCAGGTGATCGACTGGTTGTAAATGGTGAGGATGGTAAGGCTCAAGGTCGAATTGTATCATCTATAAATGGTCGCAATATCACTGTAACCACGGCTTTTGATGCGGTTGCACCAGAAAATATCTGGGCCGTTGATGCGCAAGATTTAAAAACCATGAAGTTTCGAGTCATGAGTATTACTCAAGATGAGAAACATCAGTTTTCAATCACTGCACTACAGTATGAATCAGCAAAATATGATGCGATTGATTTTGGTGCATTTATCGATGAGCGTCCGATTTCCATCATCAATCCAACTATTCAGGCACCAGTCGAGTCTGTATCAATCACTTCTGAAACTATGGTGCAACAAGGTCTTGCAGTGGAAACCATGGTTATCTCATGGCCACAGGCACAAGGTGCAACCAAGTACCAGGTGGAATGGCGCAAAGATGATGGCACATGGATTAAGTTGCCGATTACCGGAAATAACTCAGCTGAAGTGTTAGGCATTTATGCGGGTAATTATGAAGCGCGTGTAACTGCGATTTCTGCATTTGATATTGCATCCCTGCCAACATATTCAATTCTGACTGCACTGACCGGAAAACAAGGCTTACCGCCAGCTTTAGCAAATATATCCGCAACAGGAATTCTATTTGGGTATCGCCTGAACTGGAATTTTCCTGCGGTTGGCGCACTTGATACCGCTTATACGGAAATTGAAATCTCAAGCACGTCAAACGGTGCTAATGCTGCACAGCTTGGTTTATTTGCTTATCCAACAGATACGCATGAAATTCAGGGAATGCAGCCAAATTTAACACGTTGGTTCCGTGGTCGCCTGATTGACCGAATTGGTAATATTGGTCCATGGTCTGAGCGTGTAAGTGCGACTACGTCTGCTGATGCTTCAGCAGTGCTAGATATTTTGTCTGGCAAAATTACAGAGACGCAGCTGCACCAGGATCTGCAAACCAAGATTGACAAGATTGATACGATTGCAGGTCTTGATGGTGATATTGGTAATTTGATTGACAATATCACAGCAGTGCAGACTCAGGCAGACCAGCTGAATACAGCCTTAAATCAGGAGACCCAGCAACGGATTTCAGCAGTACAAGACTTGAATGATGGTCTAACTCAGGAGATTGAAGATCGTCAAAGTGGTGACACTGCCAATTTAAATGCCTTGAACAACTACAAGAGTAGCAATGATCAGGCACTTGCCAATGTTCAGCAGCAGGTGAATACAGCAGTAACCGCGACATCTGCAAATACGCAAGCAGTACAAGCGCTGGATAGTCGCGTAACTACAGCAGAAGGCAATGCAAATACTGCAAAAACCAATGCAGCAACCGCACTAACCAAGGCTGAAACTGCAACAACTCAGGCTGGATCAGCAGCAAGTCTTGCAACCCAAGCAAGTGCTATTGCCAATCAGGCAGCCAATACAGCCGATACAGCAAATCAAACTGCTGCAACTGCTTTATCTACTGCGAATGTTGCTGCAACTCAATCAGGTGCCAATGCAACACGACTTGATGCTATTACATTAGAGTTAGGTGATAAGGCCAGTACTGGCGCATTGTCTCAAACTAATGCAAAAGTGGCTGAACATGAGGGGAAAATCAGTGCCAATACCACCAAGATTGATGGTGTATATGCACAGGTTAATCCGAAGTTAATTGGCTCAACTGAAGACCTGATTGGATCAACTGAAGGCTTTGCAGGCACATGGACTTTGCAATC
Organism: Acinetobacter sp. TW_SC_4; assembly: GCF_054861205.1. Classification (NCBI taxonomy): domain Bacteria; kingdom Pseudomonadati; phylum Pseudomonadota; class Gammaproteobacteria; order Moraxellales; family Moraxellaceae; genus Acinetobacter; species Acinetobacter sp. TW_SC_4. The sequence goes on along the minus strand of NZ_CM142174.1, from coordinate 2,105,907 downwards.
AGCAATGATTGAAAATGACATGGCTTTGAGTCAGCGTATTGACACTACAGTTGCTCAGATTGGAGATAACACAGCGCTCATTCAGGCTGAAGTGATTGCCCGTGCTGATGCTAATTCAGCATTAGGGCAGAGAATTGACACAGTTCAATCAGCCACCGCTACAGCTCAATCAACAGCAGATAATGCACTTGGCAAAGCCAACACTGCGACGCAAAACATCGCGACAGTGCAAAACCAAGTCAATACTTTGACTACACAGCAGGGGGCTACAGCAACACAAGTTGGCACCATTCAAACCACTGTAGGTCAAAACACCGCATCAATTCAGGAGGTCAGTCAATCTGTAAATGGCTTGCATGCGCAGAAGTACATCAAGCTTGATGTAAATGGTAAAGTCGCAGGCTGGGGCGGTGCCAATGATGGAAAAGAATCTAATTTCATTTTGAACTTTGATTCATTCGCGATTGGTTCTGGTAATAGCACAGGTTATTACCCATTCATTTTCCGCAATACGCCATTCACTGATCCGGTGACGGGTACAGTGTTTCCTGTAGGTGCTTATATAAAGTCTGCATTCATGGACTATCAGTCTGTCAAAACTTCTCATATTGATGATTTGGCGGTTAAGACAGCGAAAATCGATGATTTGGCGGTGACGCGAGGCAAGATTGCAGATTTGGCAGTTAATACTTTAAAAATTCAAGATGAAGCTGTAACCGTGCCGATAGGTATTAAAAATGATGCACCCATTGTAACTGGTGCTGGCTTTAGTGGGGGGGCCACAGGAGGTCAGCCAAATAATGACTTCACAAATCACTTAACAGCATGGGAAAATCATATCGGCGATTTACTGTCTATAAATATAGATAGAAAGGGAGGAAAAGTACGTGTTGATGCATCTGTAACCATATCTACAAGCGATTATGCATCTTTTAGTGTTGGTGATGGCAGAGGGCAGGCTGTTTCGAACAATGATCGAGGTTTGGCGACATTTTTTATATCAATATATAAAAATGGCTCACTTATTGGTAGATCATCCATTCCTTGCCGTCTTGAAAGCGGAAATATCAATGTAAGCTTTAATGGCAACGTCTCAATTGTTGCGGCTATTGATGATAGTACGACTACCGGAGTTTCCACCTATACCCTTAGAGCTGGTTTTGCGCGCCAAGTGGGTGCATCTCAGCCACTTAACATTGCTTGTAATTCAAACTTTAAGATCATTAGTAGATCTATGTCCGTACTGGAGTTAAAAAAATGACAGCTATTGTCTCAACAAAGGGAGAGTTATTAAAAATAATCAACGGAAGCCTGGATTCAATAAAACTAAATACCCCGCGTGGATGTGTAGTTGTGGAAGATCCGCCCGCCCCAAATATGTACTATCAGGATGGCTGGGTGGCAATGCCTGCTCAACCAACACAACACCACATATTTAATTATGATCTAAAGGATTGGGTTGATCCTCGTACCCTTGATGAAATCAAAGCCCAGAAATGGGTTGAGATTAAATCTGGGCGCGATCAATTGGAATTTGGTGGCTTTGAGTTTGAAGGCGGTATTTACGACTCAGATCAATCTTCACAAGGTCGAATTATGGGCGCAGCGGTTGCTGGTGTAGATCAAGTCTGGACTTTAGCTGACAATACAACGGCTGAGTTAAGTGCATCACAGTTGCAGCAACTCTATGCAGCATTACAAGCCCATATCGCAAGCGTTCACGAAAGAGGGCGTATTGCAAGACAACTCATCTTTGATGCTGAAACAAAAGAACAAGTTGAAGCAGTCCAGTTATAGCACCTTCGGGTGCTTTTTTATTACCAAAATTTAGGGGGGGCGCAATGTCAAATGACTACTCATCTGATCCACCACCAATAACACCAAGTCAACTTTACGCAATTTCAGACAACATCAATCAGTTGCGGCAAAGTATGGAAAAATTGGCTGATGTGCCTCAAAAGATCGACCGAATGAGCATGCAGTTTGATCAGCTTCAGGAAAAGCAAAAACACCTGGATAACAACCTGCAACAGGCAAAAGGGGATTTCGAGGCAGATCTAGACCGAACAAAATCAAGTATTCGAGCTGATATAAAGCAGCTGCGAATGGATGCTGAGGTAAGGCACAAAGAAGTCGATATGCAGATCCGGGTATTGAATGAAAGTAAAACCAAAATAGATAGTGTGACCAATCTGGTCCGCTGGGGTGGGATTGCAATCATAGGTGTCTTTGCTGCCGCCTGGAATAATCAGACTGCTAAAACGGATACGGTGAATACATTAGCTATGGCCAATAGCCAGAAGATCCAGGTCCTTGAAAAACAATCTGATCAGACCCTTCGTACTTTGGAAGAAATCCGCAACAAACTTTACGAACGAAATATGAGAGAGGAAAAATGAAATTAATTAATGAAAGTGTATGGAAGTTTGACTCAGTAAAATATGGCGCCTATATGGCGCTTTTTTTATCCTGTGTACATTTGGTTTTACAGGAAGTATATAACGCCAATGTATTGCCTGAACCGTATCAAAGTATCGCATCTATCGTTTTGGTATTTTTAGCGACATATGTAGGACGCAAGAAGGCTCAGCCAGAGCTTCACCCAGATCCAACTATTTTAGGTTTCGCAAACCTACCGATTGATTCAATTACTTTTGAGAAAGCGTTTCAAAGGTTGATCGGTCATGAAGGCGGATATACCAATGATAAACGCGACCCAGGCAATTGGACTGGTGGAAAGGTGGGGGTGGGTGAGTTAAAAGGTACAAAATACGGCATTGCTGCAAACACCTATCCAAATTTAGATATTAAAAATTTATCTCTTGCTCAAGCCAAAGAAATTTATAAAAAGGATTGGTGGGATAAGTTGGGTGGAAATGGCTTACATTCTGCTATCACATTCCAACTTTGGGATTTTGCAATTAATGCCGGTAAGAAACGAGCAATTCAAGAATTACAGCAAGCAGTTGGCGTAACTGCAGATGGCATCATCGGACCTAAAACCATGGAAGCTGTGAACGCTCAAGACCTAAACGATGTGATTCTAACTTTGACTGCTGAGCGACTAAGGTTTTATACATCTTTAAGCACATGGCCGACATGGGGCAAAGGATGGGTCAATCGTGTTGCGGATAACCTTAAATATGCAGCTCAAGACAATTAGTTTAATGCTGTGCCTCCTCTTATCAGGCTGCACAGCTCATTCAATCACGACGAATGTGAATGTTGGGATATGTGTGAAGGCTCTTTAAAGGGCCTTAATCCAACCTATTTGCAATCTCTGATGCGGTTGCATTGTAATAAATCATCAGGCTTCTTAAATCCTTATGCCCGATCATCCGCGCCAAATCCAATACTTCCAATTTCTGAGCAAGCCTTGTGCATGCCTCATGTCTTGAGTCGTGAAAATGTAAATCCTCAATTTCACACTTATCTCGCAACTTCCTCCAAAGTGTATCAAAGCTCGAATCTTTCACCGTAAAAACCTGATGACTACCAATGCCTTTCATTAGCTCAAGTAATTTAACTGCACGCTTTGATAAAGGTACATGCCGTTTGGTGCCATTCTTGGTTTCATTCAAAGTCACATATCTATTCTTTAAATAAACCCGATCCCAAGTCAGGCCGCGAATCTCTCCAGCACGCATCGCGGTTTCAATCGCCAATAAAAAAGCAATCATAATTTGCTGTGTAAAATTCTCAGGTGCCTGATCATCAAACTCAGCAGCCAGACAAAGCCTATAAATCTCATCCTCTGATATGCGTCTATCCCGATGTGCTGGCGGTGGTGGCATCTTCAGGTCACTCATTGGAGAATCATAGACCCACTTCCATTCCGTGCGCGCTACTGTAAACAAAGCTGACAGTATGTTGCCCTCACGTCGTACCGAGGCCGGCTTGACTGTTTTTAACCTGGTATCACGCCACACCACAAAATCATCAGTGGTAATTTTGGCAATGTGTTTTTTGCATAGTTTAGGAAAGTTTTTTTGAAATGCCTTGAATCGCTTAATTTCAGAATCACAGCCTTTGTGCTTTGGGCACACTTCCGCAATGTATCTATCAATTGCACAATTTAATGTATAATCAGGAAGCTTTCCGCGTGATAACTCTCTTAATTCAGTTTCACGTTTTGATGCCCATGCGCGAGCCTGAGTCTTAGTATCGAATGTCGCACTTTCCCGAGTACCATTCACACTAATCTCAACTCGCCAAGCATCACCCCTTTGTCTAAAGGTGGCCATATTTTTCTCTCTAAAATGTTGTGGCGTAATTTTGGCGTAATCAATTTAGAATGAATAATAAGGAATAATGAGGTAACATGAAACTAGCCACCTCAAAATGACCCGTTAAACTAATAATAATAAAGAAAAAATTAGATAAAATTAGAAAAGACGAGAAAACACAAAATTAATGAAAGTGCCCGCTGAGCGCACCATCATTTTATTAGTTCACTTACCTCATTAGACTAAAAAAACAATTCCAGATTTATAAAATAAATTATGGATTCTCTTCCTCTTCATCCTGATGTTTTTGACGTATTTGATCTCTTTTCACCTGAGGGTCTTGATCTACGCCTAACTGACCGCGTTGAATCTCTCGATCTTGTTTCTCTTGTGGGTCTAACTCTTCTTCTGGAAACTCTTCATTCAGTTCTTCATCTGGTTTAGCCATCGGGAATTACCTCTTGGGAATATAAGTAGTAATGTCTGTAGAAGATGCTCTTAGACCTCTTATTCTATAAAAATGGGTGAATTACATTGTTGTATTTATAGTTTGTTTAATCTCATAAATTGTTGTTTCTATAAATAGATGTGCTGAGTAGTTTTTTTATCAAAAAAAATTAGTATCTTATGCTCACAATAAAAATGAGATATAGATATGAAAAAATTATTATTCATTGGGTTAATGATTGGGGCTTCTTCAGTTGCTGAAGCGAATACACCTTTAGCTATTCAATATGGTAATCCTGCTCCAAAAGATAAAGCCGTTATTACGACTACACCTTATTATGCTCAAGAAAACCTAATAAGTCAGTACTCTTTAGCTTTTGGTTACGCCGGTTCAAAAATAGGGTCAGACAGCTTTTTGGGTACTGAATCATTCGATGGGCTGTTTATTAATGGTGAATATCAATCCCATCCGACGACCAGCTTATGGGCCGAATACAAATTTCAAAGCTCAGATATTGATTACAATCAAGTTACAATTGGGGTAAAAAATAAATTTCTGGAAAATGATCAGTTTTATTCAGCAATTTCTATAGGTCTGGGAATGAGCTGGGTAGATGAAAGTGAAACGGATGCAGATCTTGGTCGAGTCGATCTGGAATTGGATTATTTTACAATTCCTGTTGCCTTGGAAGTCGGTTATAAAATTGCTCCTGAAGCAGATTTATTTGGATCTTTTGGTTATCAATGGATGTTTAACCGTGATGCCAAGATTTGTATGAATGGCGCATGTGTCTCTGGCAAGAGTGATGATCTGGACTTGAATGGGGTTACTTATCAATTTGGTTTTCGCTATTACTTTTAGTGGCTAATCAATGGCCTTAATAGCGAACTCTTTTACTTAAGATTTAAAATTGTATCTAGCTAAAATTATTCATTTTTCACATAAATAAAGAATATTTTTATTAAAATTTAAATAGGTAGGATATAGAGATTGAAAAGAATAGAGTTGTTTGTAGTGCTCTATTGATCCAGCCAAAATATTCTAATCTGCTTTTGAAAAAGCACAATTTAAATATTGTATAAGTCTTCTTTTAGAAGTGTAAAAGTGTATTGTAGGTAAAAAAAATCCTGCTATATTGAACTCATGGTAGGTCATAAAACGAAACGACGCTACCAATAAGTTGGACGGATCAATGACAGTTAGTTGAGCTCGAACTTAGGTTCAGGCAATAAATCTAGCACTAGCCATCCAACACAGAGCCCGCAGCGATGCGGGCTTTTTAATGCAAAATTTTAAGCGAGAGTTATTAATAATTTCGATTCTTTTATTTGTATAGCACATTCTTCATTAGCGACTATATATAGTCGATAAAAGGTGCTCGCTAAAAAATCTTACATATTCGTTTGAAAGCCTTTCAAATAACTATGTTATAAGAATTCAGACAAGCAAATTTAATAATGCCAATAAAGGGAGGTATGACGATGACAGAAGGTTTAATTGAAGTGCAAGTCAAAAACCAGTATGGCAAAACCCTGAATGTAAAAGCATTACTACGTGCCGGTGCTCAGCATAGTGATCCGTCCCAGCGTTTGGAACAGCAAGTCGAATATATTGTGGTGGATGATGAAATTATCAGACCAACAATTGAACTGTTATTTGCCAGTGAGCAGACCGACTGCATCTATCGTGTTTTGGATGCTAAATAAGGATCCGGGATTCATTAAGCTGCTTTATGACGTTTAAAGAAAGATATAGCTCATCCAATGATGAGCTTGATTTTGATATCTTAGTTCACTTCTTTATCAAATTGTTTGATGCAGAATACAAACTGATAAATTTAATTCAAAGAGATTGGATAAATTCCTATCATTGCTCAGTTTTATCATTTTTTTATATTAAATAATATCAAACTATCTATATAGATGATCTAAATTAATTTCTTCGAAAATACGCTCTAAGAAAAGCATTATTTCAGAAAACTTTTAATGTGACATTTACATCATAACGACCAAATTCTTCCAGAATCTGCTGAAGCGTCTGTTGTCCCAATGCATCTGCAGCTGCAATTTGTACTTCCTGATTGGTCTTGCTGTCAAAGCATTCAATCGTCTGAATCAGCCATTGATGTTCATAGGCAGTTTTCTCAATCAGTATGCGACGTGGTTGCAGCGCATCACTGATCTGGCGAGGCAAGACATACGTGATCGCCAACTGAATATGTTCTAGTTCATCGGCAGCACTGACAAAAGTAATGACCCAGTTTCCCACCTTGCTCAGTTGCATGGGATTATCAAAGGCATCGAATTCAAGATAGTGTTGCATAAACGTGGGAAGAATAAAAAGTAATACATTCTATATGGCTTTAAATCCTTAATATAGCTATGCATCTATAGTCGAAAGTAAATGAATAAAACTACTTTTGTATGAATTAAAATTATATTTTTCAATTAAATAGAAAAATTTTTTCGCCGGATTTATTCATCTTTAAACTTAAGATAGACTTAAAAAGGCTGAATCTATGAAGAGTTTTAAGCCTGAGCACGCAACATGGATAAAGCATGGCTAATTTGCTTGAACAGTTGGTTTAACTCTTGTGAAGGCATGCGGCTTTCCTGGAGAAGTGTCAACCATTGCACCTGACAGACTTTTAAGGCATTGATATCTGGTGCCTGAGCAATATTTTGAATGTGTTGATTGGCCAATAAGCCACAGTATTTTTTTAAACTGTCTAGCATCAAGCTGCGTACCTGTTCTTGGTTGAGTGCTATATAGGTAATGTCAGCAGGTACGTCAGGCACGTGGGTCGTGGCAACTAATGTCGTGGTAATCAGCGCTTCAAGATTGGCAGATGGGGCAGGACTGGTGATTGAAGTCTGAATATTTGATTTAGGAAAGTGTGGAAATGAGGCTTTTACTGAGTTATTAGCAGGCGCTGAAGTTTGTGCTGACTCTGTACCGACTGCTGCATTTGAAGTCTCTAACTCTTGTACTTCAATCAGTCCTATATCACACAATTGTTGCAGCAAATCATGTGGTGCAATACGCGCTTTAAACTGAGGTGTGAGTAAATCAAAATCTTCAGTGCCAATTAAAACCAAAAGACGTCTTTGACGTGCATTAAGCTCGACATTACGATGTTGAAGAACATGTAGACCCTTTGCAGTTTTTGAATAGCGCATCATACCTGAATGCCTTAATATACAGAATTCAGGTAGATGCTAATATTAGAAAATTACACTAATATGAAGATGCTGTTAAATTTACTTAAAATTAAAGAGTTGTAATTGCAGTATTTTCTAAAGCCTTACGCAAATAAGGATCGAGATCCTCCTGACGAAGCAGCCATTGCACATAGTCAGCAGGCAGTTCAGCAATCGCAGTGCCACGATGCTTACCAAAATTGATGGTACGTGGAATACGCGCATCTTCAGAAGCTTCATATAGTTCTTCAATACTGCTGATTTTCAGGTAATGCACAATATGCATCAGGATATTCGCAGTCAGAATAATATCCATATCAGCACGATGCGCTTTACGGATCATTTCACGGGCACGGTCGCTGCCACGAGTGATCATATAAATCAGGGCAGAGATATTGTGGGCCTCAGCATCTGGCCATACGCGACGAGCCAAAGCGAGCGTACAAATCGCTTTAATATTAGATGAATTTACACCGCATTTTTCTAAGGCACGAATATCATAATCAATATTGTGACCAATGATATAAGTGGTTTCCTGTGGAAGTTTAAAGCTGCTGTAATGTGGTTGTCCTTCCAGATCTGATTCCAGAATATGATGCACGGCCATGGCTGCAAAAGAAATCGGTTCATCACAGCTATAGAGCTGATCAAACAGTCGGCTTTTATCCAGGCTGATTTTATGGTCCAGAATGTCCACAGGCGCATACGCAATTTCAATCGGCTGACCGTTTAGTGTATGGGTTTCAGTGTCGAGAATGATAGCCTGCATGACAGAAATATGCCTGAAAAAAGTGGATATCAAAATCTAACATTATTATTTCAATCCTGACAGTTGAAATGCCGGATTTTAACTTTAATTGCAGACTTTTTGACTGATATAGAACATTTGTAATCTACACTTATAAATAAAAGTTTTCAAAGTTTCTGTAAATATTTCCATAACTTAAATTTATCATGTCGGAATGGTCATAAATTAAATTGCTATTTATTAGAAAAATAACAAAATAATCTCTTGTAATTAATGAAATAACTTGGGAAATTATTCTCTAGTTTTATCAACGGATAAAGATAAAACTTTAAAATCATGAGAGATAATAATTAAGACAAGGATAAGATCGATGAAACGTCATGTATTGAGTGGTTCTCTACTCGCACTAAGCATAGCTTTAACTGCATGTAATGATAGCGATGATAATCGTTATTATGAATCCAAACCCGCTATTCCCGTGAATAATATCGACAATCCGGTTGTAGCAACGCCTGTGGCTTATACCGAAACGGACCTGACAGCTGTTGCCGATGAAAGCGTGATTATGACTTATAAGATGTTAGGTATCAATAATAACGAAACCCAGGCAACTGCACTGGTTTTCACTCCAAAAGGAACACCTCCTGCGAAAGGTTGGCCGATAGTGGCCTGGGCACATGGTACGACGGGTGTGGCCGATCAGTGTGCACCAAGTCGCAATGAAATAAATCCTTATATCAAAAATATGATTGCCGGATTCCTTCAAGCGGGATATGTGGTCGTTGCACCTGATTATGAAGGCTTAGGAGAGCCGAGTGGCACAGAACTTCATCCTTTCCTTAATCTTAAGAGTGAAGCTTATTCAATTACCGATGCTGTAGTCGCAGCAAAAGACTATTTAGGTTCGGATGCCTCGAATCAATGGATGGCTGTGGGACATTCTCAAGGTGGTCAAGCGGCTTTAGGTGCTGCTCAATATGCAGCACGTGCTTCTCAAATGACTTATAAAGGTACGGTAGCTTTAGCTCCTGCTTCTAATTTCAGTCTAATTCTGGCAGGTGGAGAGGCTCAAGCTGGACAAGAACCAGATCTGAATAAAAAGATTCAAACTCTAGCATCTTTAGATACTTTTACCGCGCTGATCGCCGCGGGATTGCGTAATCCGAATCCAAATCTGCAATATAGTCAGGTCTTTAAAACACCAACAGATGAGATTGCCAAGAATGCTGAAACAGACTGTTATGATGTATTGGGCAAAAAATTCGGTACGGCAATGGGAGCTTATGCTCAAACCAATGGAAATCTAGAAGGATATCCGCGTACTCAAGCTAATTTTATGAGTATTCCAGTAGTGAAGAATTTCCTGGATAAAGACTCTCAGCCTTTACAGGTTAAAGTGTCTACACCTGTGATTATTTATCAGGGAGATGCGGATAGTACTGTTCCAAAGGCTGCAACTGATGTTTTGGTTAGCTTGGCGAATCAGAAACAAACCTCGGTACAATATATTACGGACGGTTCATGGGACCATGGCAGCGTCTATGCACTGAATATTGCTAATATTATTTCAGATGTAAAATCTCTAATGCCAATTCAATAACTTATTTTTATCTCTATAGCTCATGTTTTTTAAGCATGAGCTATTTTTATTGCAAACTGAATAAAGTTCATGGTCGAAATTGGCAAAGTTCATGTTACAATACGCGCCAATCTTAGCACGGCTTAAAAGCCCTAATTTAATAGGACCTCGCTAATGTTTGCCAATATCTCTATTGCTGAATTTGATCCAGAAATCGCTCAAGCAATCTCTAACGAAGATGCTCGCCAAGAAGCGCACATCGAGTTGATCGCTTCTGAAAACTATTGCTCACCAGCAGTAATGGAAGCTCAAGGATCAAAACTCACTAACAAATATGCAGAAGGCTACCCAGGCAAACGCTACTATGGCGGTTGTGAATATGTAGATGTCATTGAACAATTGGCAATTGACCGTGCTAAAGAATTATTTGGTGCTGATTATGCTAACGTTCAGCCACATGCTGGTTCTCAAGCAAACTCTGCAGTTTACCTAGCGCTGCTTAACCCAGGCGACACAGTATTGGGTATGAGTCTGGCTCACGGTGGTCACTTGACTCACGGTGCGAAAGTAAGCTTCTCAGGTAAAACTTATAATGCAATTCAATACGGTCTGAATCCAGAAACTGGTGAGATCGATTATGAAGAAGTTGAACGTTTAGCTGTAGAACACAAACCACGTATGATCGTAGCTGGTTTCTCTGCATACAGCCAAATCGTAGATTGGCAACGTTTCCGTGACATCGCGGACAAAGTTGGCGCTTACCTGTTTGTAGATATGGCTCACGTCGCTGGTCTGGTTGCTGCTGGTGTTTACCCAAGTCCAGTTCAAATTGCTGACGTAACAACAACGACTACTCACAAAACTCTTCGTGGCCCTCGTTCAGGTCTGATCCTGGCGAAAGCAAACGAAGAAATCGAGAAAAAACTTCAATCAGCTGTATTCCCGGGTAACCAAGGTGGTCCTCTGGTTCACGCGGTTGCCGCTAAAGCAATCTGCTTTAAAGAAGCAATGGCACCTGAATACAAAGCATACCAACAACAAGTGGTTAAGAATGCTCAAGCTATGGCTGAAGTTCTAATCGAACGCGGTTACGACGTTGTATCTGGCGGCACTAAAAACCACCTGTTCTTGTTGTCTCTGATCAAACAAGATATCACTGGTAAAGATGCTGACGCTTGGTTAGGTGCTGCTCACATCACTGTGAACAAAAACTCTGTACCAAATGATCCACGTTCTCCATTCGTGACTTCAGGTATCCGTATCGGTACACCTGCTGTAACGACTCGTGGTTTCGGTGAATCAGAAGTTCGTGAACTTGCTGGTTGGATCGCTGACATCCTTGATGCTAAAGGCGATGAAGCCGTAATCGCTGCGGTTAAAGAAAAAGTTGCTGCTGTTTGCGCTAAATTCCCTGTTTACGCAAAATAAGCCTAACTTGAGAAAAGCCCCCTCAAGGGGGCTTTTTTATTGGGTGATATTTTTTCTGACTCATCTTCTGCTGCTCACTTTTATGATCAGTTAAAAGAGACGATAAGATCAAAGCTTAATCAATCCTATATATAAAATATTCATCCTTTTATAAAACAAAGTTGAGAAATACAGATCCTATAAATCTGATTTCGAAAAGAGTATTGAGTTTTTCTAAAACTGGTTACATTCTTTGAAAAACAGCTTTATAAGTTGAGTTAAGACACAATTTTTTTAGCAGCTAAAAAAGATTTTTTATATTTGAACTTAATTTAATCTGATTAACTACTTAGAACCTAGATTCATTCGCTTTTTAAAGATTATTCAATCATTCATTAAACAAGGTAGTAAGAATGGCTAAACCAAAAATTATTTTATCTGAACAGGATGTGGAACGTCTCGAAACCATGCTTGAAAATCAGGACAAGCTCAGTGAGACCATGCTTCAACTGGAAGATGAACTGGCTCGTGCTGAAGTGGTCAAACCAGAGGACATGCCAAGCAATGTGGTGACTATGCATGCACGTGCATTACTGACGATTGCACCATCAACGGAGCCTGTAGAAATCACCTTGGTCTACCCGCATGAGTTTAAAGGTGAAAAGGGGCAGGTGAATGTCGTAGCACCGATTGGAACTGCAATCTTGGGCTTGGCAGAAGGACAGACCATTGAATGGCCGCAACCTGATGGTCAATTGATGAAAGTCACGATTGAAAAAGTGCTGTATCAGCCGGAACGAGAAGGTGACTATCTATAATTTTTTAGTTAATTCGCCGATATAAAAAGCCCCTATAATCGGGGCTTTTTAATGTCTATGTTTTAATGCTTGGTGAGTTTATCCAGATAACCCATAATAAATGCAGAAATCACAAAAGTCAGATGCATGATGATGTACCACATGATTTTGTCATTCTCGACGTTGCGGGCATCCATAAAAATACGCAGTAAGTGAATCGAAGAAATAGCTACGATGGAAGCCGCAACTTTAAGTTTAAGAGAATTGGCATCCATAGTGCCGAGCCAGTTCAGGCGGGTTTTATTTTCATCGATTTTGAGTTGTGAAACGAAATTTTCATAACCTGAAAACATCACCATCACAATAAGTCCACCAACCATGGTCATATCAACCAGGGATAGAATCACCAGGATCAGGTCAGCTTCAGTATATTCAAAGATATGCGGCAGAACATGAATCACTTCCTAAAAGAATTTTAAGGCCAGTAATAATAAAGCGAATGATAAACCAAAATAGACAGGAGCTAAGATCCAGCGTGCGGCATACATCGTATTATGAAAAAAACGTTCCATTTTATTCTCAGGTTACCTACTTTATTGTTGATCTTGATCATAAATAATTCATGCTTAAAATTCGAGAATTATTTATGTTTTATAATGCCTTATAAGTATTCTTAAGTTTAAAAAAGCTTAATTAAGACCATAAATTAACTTGGCATTTATTGTGCTTATCCTTATTTAGTTGGTTATTAGCCTATTTGAGGCCGATGAAAAAGGTTCTAGAGAGAAACAGCAGGTTATAGTCAAAATAATTTGTACAAAAAATGGCTGTATGCCAAACTTAATTCCAACAATATCTTCAACTTATATAAAGAAAATTCTATGGCCTGAAGCATTCCTTTGCAAAATGCTACATGTTATGTTGAATGAAAAGACGTACTATAAAAATCGAATTCACTGAGTTTAAAGGGCCATGTCACAGATAGATGTTTTGATTCCAATCCAAGACATTGCAGTAGAGCAGAGCGAGATTCTAAGTATCAAGCGCAATGAACTTGTGCCTTTACTCAACGATCAATACAAGCTGAATCATTATGCTGAACCACTTATTCAGGCACAGTCCGTACTATTAAATGGGGTAGATCCGCATCTGACCCAACAACTGAGCCATACTATTGAACAGCTGATTCACATGTTGGCTCAATCAAAAAAATATCTCAAGAAGCGTAAATTTAATGCCTTACAGAAATGGCTGGGTATTGATCTGGACTATGGCTCAAGTCAGGTTGAATACTATAAAAAACTGGACTATTTATTGGATCAGGCAGATCACCTTAGCCGTAAGTTGCAAATTGAAATCCAGAAATCCCAATCACGATTTCAGCAACTGATCGGTTTACGTGAGCAAATGGCCAAGCATATTGTGGCAGCAGAAGAATTTTTATCTGAATATCCGCAGTTTGTCAGGAATCAGCATCCACTGGATAATTTTTCTGAGCGGCTTTCGAAAAAGGTGCATACCTTAAGAACCTTGCAAAGCAGTAATGACATCGCCATTACCCAGATGCAATTGTCCCAGCAACTGTCTTATAGCCTGCTGGATCGATTTAAAGAAGCACAACAGGTGCTGATCCCGGCCTGGCAATATCATGTCAAACAAAGCCAGACGAAACACTCGACAAGTGATCTGGAAAAACTCGATAATAGCCGGGACAATCTGATTAAAACGTTAAAAAAGTCACTCGAGAAACCCTCGAATACATAACAATATAAGGTGAAACATGACCAAATCTGATGTAGTAAATTTACCTGTCGAAAGCTCAACTGAACTAACTGAACAGAAGTTCCAGCAAATGGATCTGAAAGAGCTGGGCTTGCAGCCTGCCGATTTTCAGGAGGTTTTGGCAGCACGTAAAGAACTGCAGAATATGAGTCATAATAGTGTGGCCGAATATGGCAAAAATATAGCCACTAAAACTTCAAGCTATACCGATGAATTGCTGAATCTGGTACAGAACAAAGATCTGGATGCAACCGGTCAAAAGCTGAATCAGGTAGTGCAGGTGGCACAGCAACTGAATACCAGCAGTATCTTGAACAAGAAAAAAAGTTCGGGATTTCTGGGCAATATCATCAGCAAATTTAAGGGTGTGAAAGATAATTTTGACTCCCATTTCAATACCACCAAAGAACAGATTGATGTGCTGGTCAAGGAAATTGAAACTTCACAATCCGGATTAAAAGCACGCGTTGATACGTTAGATAAAATGTTCGATGGGGTGCAGGAAGAATATAAGCAGCTGGGTATTCATATTGCAGCTGGACGTTTACGTGAACAGGAATTGCAGCAGGAAATTGCTGCGCTCACAGCCTTGCCACAAGATCAGAGCACCACGCAAAAAATCTATGACCTAAATCATCTGGCCAATAATCTGGAAAAACGCATCAGTGATTTGCAAGTATTGCAGCAATCTGCGATGCAGACTTTGCCAATGATCCGGATTATCCAGTCCAATAACCTGATGCTGGTGGATAAATTCTATGCCATTAAAAATATCACATTGCCAGCATGGAAAAACCAGATCAGTCTGGCCATTTCCCTGAATGAACAGAAGAACAGTGTACAGCTGGCCAATACCATTGATGATGCAACCAATGAGCTTTTACGCCGTAATGCAGATTTATTGCATCAGAACTCGGTCGATACGGCAAAAGCCAACCAGCGTTCTGTTATTGATATTGAAACGCTTGAACATGTGCAAAATACCCTCATTAAAACTGTTAATGATGTGATTCAGATCCAGAAAGAAGGTGTACAGAAACGCACTGAAGCGACGGTACGTTTAAGAGCCTTGCAAGATAATCTGAATCATTTGGTGATTGAATCAAGTACCAGTGGATCTAAACCCAACTAAATCCAGTAGGGCCAAGATCTAAAAAAAGGAGTAGAGATTGCCGCCCTTACATGAATATGCTGTAAATCCTCAGGAAATCAAGCAAGGGGTCGTCGCACTCAAAAAGCGTCAACGTAATTTGATGCTTTTGGGACTGACTACCTCTACGGTCTGTATCGCATCCGTGATAGGCCTATTCTTTCAGCAGGAACTGGTTTATGGCTTTTTTGGCCTGAGTACTCAGCTTCAACAGCTGCATTTACCAGTTAGCGTCGATGCTAATCTGGCCAGTATTGGGGATAGTCCGGATTATTTCTTTGCTCTATTAAGCTGGTTTGGCTGGCTGATTCTGAAAATCTTTGCTTCTTTTATTGGTGCATTTTTTCTGGTTGGATTGCTGAAGAAGTTTCGTTTCTTTTATGTGCGCTTTCAGTCTTTCATATTGAAGTTTGTAGGCTGGCTGATTTCCTTTATTGTGATCTGGTCAGGACTGACTTATTGGCAATATGACCTGAGAAATGACCGTGAAGATGCTTATCAGCAGGTGGTCTATTACGATAGTAATATCAATGATAGCGAAGTGGCACGTTATCTGGTTGATTCCGATATTGCTTCACCGGTGAAATCTTATTTACTTGCCCAAACCGCACTCTTGCATAAGCCTGTTGATTTGTCTGCAGCCCGACCTTATGTCGCACAAGTGATCGAGGCAGAGCGGCAGGATAACAAGTTTGAACAATACGGATTTAAACCGGAACAGATCTGGACCATGCAGCAACAGGTCTATGGTAAAAGCCTGACGCCTGTGGCACAAAGTGTAGATCGTCAAGCCCAGCAAGCCGAACAAGTCAGCAAGATTACCAATGTCATCATTATTGGCATTGTCATCTTATTTGCCTTGCTTAGCTTAATCATATTTGTATTAGCCAATTCAATTAAGGGGCGTTCGCTACGTATTGAACAGCGAATCTTCTAAACTTAAAAATGCTCCTATAAAAGGAGCATTTTTATTTTCCAATCAATATTCGATTTCTTTGAGCCAGAGTAAGAAGCTTAAGGATAATAAAAAATAAAATTAGGTTAGAAATTATGATCTGTAAAAACGATCATTAATATAAAAACAAACTGTTTTACCTATTTTTATTACTCACTTAATATAGCTGCATCGAATAAATATTTACTCCCTTGGAGACGTTAGCAATGTTAGATCAAAATACTTCAGCTCAATTAAAAACACTACTTGAACGTTTGGAAGGCCCGATTGAATTAGTGGCAACTCTGGATGGCTCTGACAAGTCAGCCAAAATCAAAGAACTGGTTGAGGAAATCGCTCAGCTTTCTGATCTAGTCACTGCTCGTTTTGACGGTACCAACAAACGTGCACCAAGCTTTGGTGTGGCAAAAGCCGGTGAACAGCCTCGTGTGTTCTTCGCAGGCTTGCCGATGGGCCATGAGTTTACGTCGCTGATTCTGGCATTGTTGCAAACTTCAGGTTATGCACCAAAAGTCTCTGCCGAAGTTCTGGAATCGATTAAAGGCTTAAGCATCAAATCTGACTTTGACGTATTCGTATCACTCAGCTGTCATAACTGCCCTGATGTCGTCCAAGCGTTAAACCTGATTGCCATCTATAACCCAGGTACAACTGCAACCATGATCGATGGTGCCTTCTTCCAGGACGAAGTGGAAGAACGCAAAATCATGGCCGTACCGATGGTGTTCCAGGACAATGAACATATTGGTCAGGGCCGTATGACACTGGAAGAAATCATTGCCAAACTGGATACCAATGCCGCAGCCAAAGACGCGGAAAAACTGAATGCCAAAGATGCATTTGATGTGTTGGTGATTGGTGGTGGACCTGCAGGGAATACTGCAGCGATCTATGCAGCACGTAAAGGCATCAAAACTGGGATCGTGGCTGAACGTATGGGCGGTCAGGTGATGGATACCATGGACATCGAAAACTACACATCAGTGCAAAAAACCCAAGGTCCGAAATTTGCCGCTGAAATGGAAGCCCATGTTCGTGAATACGGTGTCGACATCATGAACCTGCAACGTGTATCTGACATCAAAGGTGCAGATAGTACAGCGAATGGTCTGGTAGAAGTAACTTTAGAAAATGGTGCGAAACTTGAATCTAAAACCGTGATTCTGTCTACTGGTGCACGCTGGAGAGAAATGAATGTTCCAGGTGAACAGGAATACAAAACTCGTGGTGTAGCGTACTGCCCACACTGTGATGGTCCATTGTTCAAAGGTAAACGTGTAGCGGTGATTGGTGGTGGTAACTCGGGTGTAGAAGCTGCGATCGACCTTGCGGGTATTGTTGAGCATGTAACGCTGGTTGAGTTTGATACCAAACTTCGTGCGGATCAGGTACTTCAAGATAAATTGAACAGCTTGCCAAATACCACTGTAATCAAAAATGCGCTTTCTACCGAAGTCATCGGTGATGGTTCACAAGTCACAGCGTTGAAATACAAAGACCGTGCAACTGATGAAGAGCATATAGTTGAACTGGCAGGGATCTTCGTTCAGATCGGTTTGTTGCCAAACACCGACTTCCTGAAAGGAACCGATGTTGAGCTAACTAACCGTGGCGAGATCGTGATTAACGAGCGCAATGAAACCAATGTCAAAGGTGTGTTTGCTGCAGGTGACTGTACCACTGTTCCTTACAAACAGATCATCATCGCCACTGGTGAAGGTGCCAAAGCATCATTATCTGCCTTCGACTACATCATCCGTTCTGGTCAGTAAAAAAAGAGCACCTGGAATCCCCACATCCCAAGTGCAATCTCAAACTCCTATTATTATTTTCGCTTTATAGGAACTCAGGACGCTAACACCCGGGTTCCTTTTTTTTAGTTATTGTTAGATCAGCCAAAAGCGTCCCCAATCGCTTTTAGCTGTTCCTTTCCTCTGGACAGTTTTTGTTTTCAACCCTTATTTTTATCTTTCCCTAAGGTTGTTCTTAGATGAAGTCATAAGACTTCATGCATCCTTCAAGCTTTAAACAGATTCAAACCTTTAAATTTCTCCATTAACTGCTCTTGCGTTTCCCGATGCTCTGGATGCGGCATAATGCACTCAATAGGACAGACGGCAATACAGGTTTGATGATCATAGAAACCGACGCATTCCGTACAACGATTCACGTCGATTTCATAGATCTTATCGCCTTTGTTAGCGGCAGTGTAAAAATGACCCCCTAACGGCATTTAAAAACTGACCCCCTTGGTTAATATAGCGGTCATTTTGGACTGCTCAACATGTTAACTTTGGAGCAAGCAGTGACAATCCAAATACTTCATCAGCAAGGTAAATCCATTAAAGCCATTAGTCGTGAACTGGGGGTGTCCCGAAATACCGTACGTAAATATTTACGGCAGAAGGAAACACCTCAGTATCGGCGTACACAACCTAGAACAAGTATTCTTGATCCATATAAACCCTATTTACTCAAACGTGTAAACGCAGCTCATCCTGAATGGATTCCTGCTGTTGTGCTCTACCAGGAAATTTTAAGGTTGGGATATCCAGGAAAGATCAGGATCTTGAGGGAATATCTCGCAACATTAAAACCAGTTGCTAAACCGGAACCGATCATTCGTTTTGAAACCCAACCTGGCCAACAAATGCAGGTGGATTTCACCACGATTCGACGCAACAACACGACTTTGAAAGCCTTTGTCGCAACATTAGGGTATTCCAGAGCGACTTTCGTGAAATTTTATGATCATGAACGTACCGATGCATGGATCGATGGTCTAGAAAATGCATTTCAGTTCTTTGCAGGAGTACCTCAAGAAATCCTGTTTGATAACGCTAAAACGATCATGATTGAACGGGATGCCTATCAGGAGGGGCAGCATAAATGGAACCCCAAACTGCTCGACTGCGCCAAGAAATACAGCTTTCGTCCTCGCGTATGTAAGCCCTACCGTGCACAGACCAAAGGCAAAGTTGAACGCTTTAATGGATACCTCAAATCAAGCTTTATTGTGCCATTGAAAGCAAGCCTGAAGACTTCGGGTTTACTGTTAAATGTTGATGTCGCCAATGCCCACATTGGCCGGTGGCTGCATGAAACCGCCAATCAGCGGATTCATGCCACCACGCAAGAAAAACCGGCTGTTCGACTGCAACAGGAGCAGCAAAAATTTACGCCATTACCGCAATCAGATACAGGTTCTGGCACTGTACCTGTTGCAGCAGCACAGCATATCATGCCCTACGAGAGTTTGCAGCATCCCTTATCGGTATATGATCAGTTGCTAGGAGTTTCCTGATGAATCTGCAATACGACCGTATAGAGCAGCTTTGCCAAAAGCTCAATCTGCCTGCCATCGCATCACAATGGTCACATCATGCACAACAAACATTAGGTCAGGATGGAAGTTATGCCGACTTTGTTGAAGCAATCTTGACGCATGAATATGCTGCCAGGCAACAGCGCAGTCAGCAGGTACTGATGAAACTCTCAGGCCTGCCTCAAGTCAAAACCCTGGAAGACTATGATTTTAATTATGCCCTAGGGGCCCCTAAATCACAGGTGATTGAACTGTTCAATCTGAGCTTTATTGCTAGAGCAGAAAATGTGGTGTTTCTGGGGGCTAGCGGAGTAGGAAAAACGCACTTATCTATGGCATTAGGCTATAAGGCCATCATGAACAACATTAAGATCAAGTTCATTACCGCAGCGGATTTAATGCTGCAACTGAGTACAGCCTATCAGCAAGGTAAATTGAAAACCTATATGCAGCGTGCGGTACTGGGACCAAAGTTACTGATTATCGATGAAATTGGTTATTTACCATTTGGACGTGAAGAAGCGAATCTGTTCTTTAACGTGATTGCCAAGCGTTATGAAAAAGGCAGTACGATATTGACGAGTAACTTACCCTTTAGCCAATGGTCTAAGTCATTTGCGGATGATGTCACGTTGACCGCTGCGATGTTAGATCGGCTATTACATCACTGTCATGTGGTACAAATATCGGGTGAGAGTTATCGTTTGAAGGGTAAAAAAAGAATTGGGATTCAGCCCCAGGTTGAAACTTAATACGAGATCAAAGGGGTCAATTTTACTTTGCCATTTGTAAGGTAAAAGGGGTCAATTTTAGAATGCCGTTGACACCTTCATAAATTGCTTCATTTGGGCATTCCGGTAAGCACATATCACAGTTGATACATTTATCGGTAATCAAGAGCGCCATTTTTTAACTCGCCTGATAAGCCAATGAAGAGGCTGAAATGTCTACAGATGATGATGGCAGATTACGGATCAGCAGGGCATACTGCATATCGACATCTGCTGGTATTGGAATTTCAACGATATGCCCTGAACCTTTAGCATCTTCAATCAGATTGCCTTTACGGTCTTTAATCTCTGTCAAGGTAAAGGTGATGTTGCCTTTAGTGGTCATCAACTCTAGTGAGTCACCAACGACAAAACGGTTTTTTACATCAATCTTGATATAGTCACTATTACGCTCTAACACTTCCCCACAGAACTGCTGATGATCGAAACTCGATGAACCATTTTCATAGTTTTGATATTCACTATGTACATGACGGCGTAGAAAACCTTCGGTATAACCACGGTTGGCCAAACCTTCGAGTTGAGTCATTAGTGAAGAATCGAATGGCTTACCAGCAAGTGCATCATCAATGGCTTTACGGTAAATCTGCGCAGTACGCGCACAGTAGAAATAAGATTTGGTCCGACCTTCAATTTTCAGGGAGTGCACGCCAATCTTGGTCAATCGTTCCACATGCTGCACTGCACGCAGGTCTTTGGAATTCATAAAATAAGTGCCGTGCTCATCTTCTTCGGCAGCAAATATATCCTCGTCATTACGTTGCAATAACACAGGTTCATCAAACTGATGTTGTACTTGCATATGTGACTCATCAGCATCTTTTGAACAACAGCCAGAATCAATATTTTTCACCGGGATCACATCGCCCGTTTCATCTTCTTTAGCGTCCAATACCTTGTATTCCCAGCGACAGGCATTGGTACAGGCACCCTGATTGGCATCGCGCTTATTCATATAACCAGACAGCATGCAACGGCCAGAATAGGCCATGCACAGTGCGCCATGAATAAAGACTTCAATTTCCATATCTGGAACTTGCTGTTTGATTTCTTCAATTTCTTCAATGGACAGTTCACGTGACAAAATCACGCGAGTAAGTCCCATATTCTTCCAGAATTTTACTGTTGCCCAGTTCACTGCATTGGCTTGAACTGAAAGATGAATATCCATATCCGGGAAGTGCTCACGCACCATCATGATTAGGCCAGGATCAGACATGATCAGCGCATCAGGCTGCATGGCGACTACAGGTTTAAGGTCACGGATAAAATTTTTCAGCTTGGAGTTATGCGGCTGAATATTCACAACCACATAGAATTTTTTTCCAAGCGCGTGAGCTTCTTTGATGCCAATAGCCAGATTGTCATGGTCAAATTCATTATTACGAACACGTAAGCTATAACGCGGCTGGCCGGCATAGACTGCATCTGCACCATAAGCAAAGGCATAGCGCATATTTTTCAGTGAGCCAGCAGGTGAGAGAAGTTCCGTAACGTGAGAAATGCTCATGATGAAATAGAAAGACATATAAAAAGTACGTCTTTATTCTAGTCATCTAAAATCAGGATTCAACCTAGTAAATAACTCGGAATTGGCATAATTCAACTCAATTTCAAGTTAAAAGATAAACAGTGAACGATTTAAAATATCCATAAATATTTCAGCTATTTTCAATAGATTCCAGCGCTTTCAAAATCTGGCAATGATCAATCGTAGTTGGGGTATTACAGCTTTCGCGAAGCGCCATTAACTGCTTTTTAAATAACTGTAATTCTTTAATTTTATTTGAAATGTCTATAAGGTGCTGATCAATCATCTGGTTAACTTCACAGCAATCCTGTTCTGGATGCTGTTCCAGCTGAATCAGGTATTCAATTTCTTTTATAGACATGCCTAAAGCACGACAGCGCTTGATAAAAATCAAGCGTTTTAAGGCTTCTTCGCCATAATAACGATACTGGTTACTTGCTCGAAAATTCGGCTGAATCAAACCTCTTTTCTCATAAAATCGAATGGTATCAGTACTTAAATCGGTTTTCTTGGCTATATCAGAAATCAAATAATGTGACATAAATACCTCAGTCTTGACCTTGGAGTGACTCCATAGTTTCTAATGACTTTATCGCATTCAGGATAAAAAATCATCGGAGAATAATATGGCCTGTAGTTGTATTCATGAACCCGCGCCGCCCAAATCTAATAGCAAATTTAGAACAGCTTTATGGATTGCATTATTGATTAACCTGGCCTTATTTGGTGTAGAGCTGATCGGCGGTGCCTATGCACATTCATCGGCCTTATGGGCAGATGCGCTAGATTTCTTTGGAGATGCTATGAATTATGGTATTTCTCTGGCGGTGATTGGTGCAAGTCTGTATTGGCGTGCAACAGTTGCTCTGATTAAAGGATTGACTATGGCAGTATTTGGTCTGGTCGTCATTGGCAAAGTGATTTATGCTTTTATACAAGGTATTCCACCTGAAGCTATTACAATGGGGATCATCGGGATATTGGCCTTAATCGCAAACGTGGTCACAGCCATAATTTTATATGCTTTCCGGGATGGGGATGCCAATATGAAATCAGTCTGGTTGTGCAGCCGTAATGATGCAATCGGCAATGTGGCCGTCATTTTTGCAGCAGTGGGAGTCTTTGGCACTGGCAGTCTATGGCCAGATATTATTGTTGCAATCATTATGGCGAGTCTTGGCTTAAGTGCTGGATATCATGTAGTGAAACAGGCTCTAGCTGAACGAGTATTGAAGCATGAGTCAGCCTGATCCTTAATATTAAATTTAATTATGAAAAAGCTGCTGATCAGGCAGCTTTTTTATTAGCCATAAGCCTAAAAAATAGATGAAAAATAAAGCTTTACAAATACGATAAATTTAGGAAGAATCATGCGCGAAATTTAGAAAAGATTTATATAACTAAACAATTTAAATTTTTTAGTGTTTTTTAGGGGGAGTAATGAGCTTCATAAAACTATTTTCACTTTCAACTTTTGTACTGATGACTGGCTGTAGTTCTATGGTCGTCACTTATGACGCATCGGGTCAGGTGATTGGATCATGTAAAGCTACACGTGGTCTGCTTTCAATTGCTAGTGCTCATTGTAATGGATCAGGCAATGCAATTGGCGTGAACTACAATACGGTGGATGTTAAAACAGGTTTATTGCCAGTACCACCAATTCAAAATCAGATTCATTTAGCACCATAAATCATAGAGGGGAATATCATGAAATTATCAGTACTTATTGTATTTGCAACGACTATCGTACTAACTGGTTGTGCATCAACAGTGACTACATTTGACTCACATGGCCGTATGATTGGTTCATGTAAAGCAGAAAGCGGTTTTATTATCGGTGGTGGTGCAGGCTGTTCAGGTTCTGCAAACCAAGAAGGTCGCGATCGTTAATTTTTAATGATGATTGCAATAAAAAAACCGAAGCCTAAGCTTCGGTTTTTTCTTTATCTATCAAAAAATTATTTTTGATCAGGTAAAGCAAAGGCAATGATATAGTCGCCGACATCTTTAGAGTGGCTTGCACCACCTGCAGAAATCACAACATATTGTTTGCCAGTTTTTGGAGATTTATAAATTAGCGGTGCAGCAACAGCAGCAACAGGAAGCTCTGCTTTCCACACTTCTTTACCAGTTTTTGAATCAAGCGCACGTAGGTAATAATCCTGAGTACCTGCGAAGAACACCAGACCAGACGCTGTTGAAGTAGGACCACCGAGTGTTGGCATACCTAAAGGAATTGGCATATGGGTTTTAACACCTAACGGCCCCAATTCTTTTGCTGTCCCCATTGGCACTTCCCAAACAACTTTTTTAGATTTCAAGTCGATGGCAGTCATGGTACCAAATGGAGGTTTGTTACAAGGAACACCCAGTTTAGATTGCATGATGTCAATTTTCACACCCGCATAAGGACCAGCCAATTGCGGACGTACGGTACCCATGAATTCTGGTACTTCGTCAGTTGAGATATGATATTTACCCATATCTTCTTTACGAACCAATGACATACGAAGTGGCATACGCATATCGTTAACGTACATCATGCCAGTAGATTCATCAATGGAAATACCGCCCCAGTTGAAGCCACCAAGCAAGCTAGGCCATTCGATATATGGTTTTTCACCAGGTGCAGTGTATAGACCGTTATAGACAGAGTCTTTAAAGTCGATACGACAAGCCAATTGGTCAAAGGTTGAGATACCCCACATATCCTGTTCAGTCAATGTCGCATTACCAATTTGTGGCATGCCAACAGAGAATGGTTGGGTAGGAGAAAGTTTTTCACCTTCAGCACCATTGGTGTCGACTGGACGTTCTTCAACTTTAGTGACTGGTTTACCAGTACGGCGGTCAAGAACGAAGATTTGACCCATTTGGGTAGTTTGAATCAACGCTGGAACTTTTTTGCCATGATCATCAGTCATGTCATAAAGTACAGGTTGTGACGGCAAGTCATAATCCCAGACATCATGGTGAACAGTTTGATAAGACCAAACAGTTTTACCAGTCAAAGCATTTACGGCAACAATGGCAGAACCAAATTTTTCTTTGGCTCCGTTACGGTCACCACCCCAGTAGTCAGGAGGACCATTACCTGTAGGTAAGTAAACCAGATTCAGGTCTTTGTCATAAGTCGGGATGGTCCACATGTTTGGTGTTTCTAAAGTAAAGCCTTTGCCATCTTTAGGTTCACCAACCAGTTCAGGATTACCGACATCCCAAGCCCAGGCCAATTTACCAGTACGAACGTCATAGGCACGTACGACACCAGACGGTTCGCCATGCACAATATCACGTACCCAGCCACCTAATACGGCAACATGACCCGCAATGAGTGGAGTAGACGTTGGATGGTAACGTTTACTTTGTTCGGTAGGACCCATGTCATGCAGAACATCGACCTGACCGTTAGTACCAAATTCTGGACATAAAGCACCAGTTTTAGCATTTAAGGCAATTAAACGGCCATCAACAGTAGAAGTTAGAATACGTTGTGGACAAGCTTTAATACCAGGTGCTTGTAGGTCTGCCACAGTTAAAGATTTGTCTTTAGTTGCATCATAGTAACCGACACCACGGCAGGTAATATGCTCTGCAGTTTTTGCATGTGGATCATATTTCCAAAGTGCTTTACCACTGTCACCATCAATCGCTGAAATGATATTAGTTGGTGTACATGAGTACAATGTGCTGCCAATTTGGATCGGTGTATTTTCATCGACACCGGCAGAGGTATCACGACCAGTGTGATAAGTCCAAGCGACTTTCAGATCTTTAACATTTTCAGGGGTAATGTCAGTGTACGGTGCAAAACGGGTACCATTACCATTACGACCGAAATATTCCCAGTTGTCCGGGTTTTCTGCATTTGGTTTAGCCAGCGCAGGTTCTTGTACGATGTCCACTGGATTGAGGATTTTGCCGTGTGGGAAGAATGCAGCAATCATGGCTGCTACACAGGCAAAGAAACCGACAAAGCCAACAAGATTGGCAGCTTTGATTTTTGCAGCATCGAGTGCTGGCAGGTTTTTGCTTGCCCACATGCTGAGGACAAACAGAATAGTTGGAACCACCAAACGTGGAATATATTGCCAGAAGCTCAAACCTTGAACTTCAGCAATCGCCCAGATGATGGTTGCAATAAAAGTAACAATAGAAAGCCAGAAACCAAGGGCTTTTTTCATCGCATAGCAAATGGCGATTGCAACATAGGCAATCCCTGCGATGAGATAATAACTTGTACCACCGAGGCTAAGTAATTTAGCGCCTTGAATGATCAAGTACAGCGCAACGAGTAAAGTTAATACCACTACAAAATAGCGATAGACTTTAGACCCTGTACGCTCGATAGAGGAGGGTTGTTCAGTGCTCATACCTTGCCTATAGAAAACGGCTTGGTTGCATAAACGGTGAAACAGGAGAATGGGATCTAAATAGATCGAATTAAAAGTTTACAGAGTTTATGTAACTAAGTCTTTAGCGAGGATAAATCCTCATGAGAAATCAATTACAGTTACATATTCTAACATTTAAGAATGAATTTTTGACTAAAAAATATAATGTAAGTATTGATATTTATCATTTATTCTACTTTTTTAAGTAATTACATTTTTATAAATACGCTAATTATAAGAAATTTTAAGTAGAGAGTAGGTTGAGTTAATTCTTTCAGATTAAGACTTACTGGATATAAAAAACGCATGCTTAAAGCATGCGTTTTAGGTTGCAAAAGGTTTTTTTGCAGATTATTTTTCTACGAATGCACGTTCAATTACGTAGTCACCCAAAACACCCATACGTGGAGATTCTTTCAGACCGTGTTGATCTAGCAGTGCAGCAACATCGTCCAGGAATGCAGGAGAACCACAGAGCATTGCACGGTCAGTTTCAGGGTTGAAACGTGGTAGTCCGATTTTCTCGAATAATTGACCAGATTCAATCGCAGTGGTTACACGACCTTGGGTATGGAACTCTTCACGAGTAACAGTTGGGTAATACACTAATTTTTCTTTAGCACCCAATTCACCGAAGAATTCATGGTTTGGAATTTCATTCAAAATCAAATCTTGATAAGCCAGTTCTGAGATGAAACGTGTACCGTGAACGACGATGATTTTTTCAAAACGTTCATAAGTTTCTGGATCACGGATTACAGAAAGGAAAGGTGCAAGACCAGTACCTGAAGAAAGAAGATACAAGTTCTTACCTGGATTCAGGTCATCAAGAACCAGCGTACCTGTAGGTTTTTTAGAAACCAGGATTTCGTCGCCAACTTTAACTTTTTGTAGAATAGAGGTAAGAGGACCATCTGGAACTTTGATTGAGAAGAATTCCAGCTCTTCTTCATAGTTTGCACTTGCAATTGAATATGCACGCATTAAAGGCTTGCCATTGACTTCAAGACCGATCATCACAAACTGACCGTTTTTAAAACGTAATGCAGTGTCACGAGTCGTTTTAAAAGAGAATAAAGTGTCATTCCAATGGTGGACGTGAGTAATCTTTTCGACGTTAAAAGCAGCCATTAAAGGTCTCAATAAGTTATCAAATTAGAACAGTTTGCTATTCTAATCTAAATTCATTCTCTATAAACTGAATATATTTAATTGAGCTTATCAAAAAAAGTGATTATGACCGAACTCACTCTGCCGATTATTGGCTATATGCATTCTCCCTATAAAGAAAAGTTTGGCATCCCGCGTCAGCCTAATTTGGTACAGGTTGAAAGCTATATTGAAATGACCGGTCCATATAATGATTTACTCGCATTTGAAGGCATCGAAGAATTTAGTCATCTCTGGTTAGTCTGGCAGTTTCATGACAATAAAAATCAGCAGAGCCAGCAGTTTCGTCCGCAGGTTCGACCACCACGTTTAGGCGGTAACAAGAAAATAGGTGTATTTGCTACGCGTAGTATGTACCGTCCTGCACCCATTGGTTTATCAGTCGTGAAATTAAATCGTGTCGAAAAAGTCGGTAAAAATGTCCGGGTTTATGTCGCAGGAAGCGACCTGCTAGATGGAACGCCGATTATAGACATTAAACCTTATATTCAATATTCGGATTCAGTGATTGATGCGCAAAGCGGTTATGCTCAGGACGAACCATCACGTAAGCCCGTGATTTGGAGTGAGGACGCTGAACAGCAAAAAAAATTATTATTAGAAAAAGGAAAAATATCTGCTCAATTGCTAGAAGAACTTGAAGCCGTTTTATCTCTCGATCCTAGGCCGGCATATCAGGATGATGAGAACCGGGTTTATGGAATGAAGTTTGCGGACTTGGATGTGAAATTTAAAGTTACTTTAGCTGATATTGTAGTCGATCAGTTAATTTTTTGAATTTTTAAAATGAAATACTGATTTAAAAATAGGAACCTCAACTAAATTGGAGTTCCTATTTAATATTAATCTACAGCACTCGAAGTACTTTATATCAAGTTGTTACGAGTATTTTTTAATTTGCTTTCTTAATTCTTCAGATGCAGTATTATTAAATAAAGTGCATGCATTTTCTTGTAAAGTTGCATATTCCTGTAGAGCTGGTTTGTCCTGAGCAGATGCTGAATTAACCAGTGCTTTAGATGCGGTTAAAATATTTTTGATATTGTATTCCTCTCCAGCTGGATGATAATCAACTTCATAATATTTGTTCTTATATTCAGCTAGTCCCCATTGCTGATCTTCTCTAAGATCTAGATATGCTATAGCATCCTTAAAAGTATGTTTGGCATATTTACTATCTTTTGAAATATCAGCCCATTCAAGTTTTAAATAATCTTGTACATAATCTTCAAGTGAATATTTATATAACTCAATATATTTTTGTGAGTTATTAATAGTTTGGAGTTGAATACAAGTAGATCCGGAAGGGAAGGTTGAATTAGAAAGTACTCGATAAAAATCTTCCCCTTTTTCTCCCATAGGGTAGGTATCGAGTAAATTATATTTTAAATTGACATAATGGTCTGGACTGAGGACTTGAGCAATATTTTTACCACTAATATCAAAGACCTTGAATGTAAGTGTACTGCTTAATCCTGTGGAATTAATTGGAGAATATGGAACTTGCTTCCAAGTGGTTGCATTAGCCGTAATAGTCCCTTGCAATTTGCCATAGGTCGCATGTGTAGAACCGTGATCATATAATCCATTTTCAGTTAGATAGAAAGTTTCACTTTCATCCCAGCCTGTTGTCTCATCAACTTTAATATAGACATTTCCTTGATCAAAGGTTAGCTGTTCAATTTCATAATTTATGTCTGAATCGGAATATTCATCAATATAGAATGATGACCATTGTTGGAAGGCAGGTTTTGTAAGGGTAGTATTTCCAGTTCCAGTTCCAGTTCCAGTTCCAGTTCCAGTTCCAGTTCCAGTTCCAGTTCCAGTTCCAGTATTACCGCCATTTGAATCAGAAGATGAACCCCCACCACATGCAGTTAACATGAAGGCACTAAAAATTGCGAATGATAAAGCCTTAAATTTCATAAATACCTTATAAAAATTATATTAATTCAATTGTTGTGTAAACGTAAAGCAAATCAATTATAGCGAGAAAATATTAAAATTAAAATTGAAAAATAAATAAAAATTAAATATTTATATATACTTAATAATCAAA
This sequence comes from Acinetobacter sp. TW_SC_4, assembly GCF_054861205.1. Lineage (NCBI taxonomy): Bacteria > Pseudomonadati > Pseudomonadota > Gammaproteobacteria > Moraxellales > Moraxellaceae > Acinetobacter > Acinetobacter sp. TW_SC_4. Next base: position 2,076,342 of record NZ_CM142174.1, on the reverse strand, counting down.
AACTATCCACCACAACAAGCCAATCAAAACTACCATATGCAAAATCTGCACAGGCGCGAAATAAAGGACAAACTTCAAGCCTCCGGTCAAAGCGGCATTGGCTGACTTGGCCAAGGCATGAGCACCCAGACCTAAAAGCAAGGCATAAATCAAACGTAGATTGGAGGGATCGCCTTGAACGACAACACTGGCCATCGCGGCATGAATCTCGAACAAAGAGGCAAGTAAGGTCCCGGCCAGTAAGCCGGCATCCCCGAGCCAGACCTCCAGTCCGTAAACTCCAGCCTGAATCAATGTTAATGTCACTGCAATAATCACCGCTTCTTTTAAGCTAAACATCTGGCTGTCTGATGATTCCATGCTCGGCGCAGGTTTTGCCTTGCGCAATAATAAAAATGCACAAGCTGCCAGAAGGATTACGGCAACTAAAGAGGGCAAGAGCAGGATTTTAAGCCAGCTCCAGGATACGCCCCCGACCACAATCAATAGCAACACAATAGTCGAGATACATGACATCAGCGCGGCACCGGCATTGGATTTTGCATCCATTTCACCTTTACGGACCTGTATACCTAATTGAGCAATAGTGGCGGTACTGGAAACAAAACCGGAAGCAATGGAGGACAGCATCAGGGCATTTTTAGTCGAGAAGAAACGTTTAGCGATATGTGCCAAAGCTTGAACTACCAGTATGAGAATTACTAATTTTAAAATCAGATAAGGGTTCAGCACTTCACCCCATAAAGGTCGGTCAGGGGTTAGTGGTAAACCAATCAGAATTAAGGCTAATAATAGTAATCCATCCCTAAATTCAGCCTCAGTAATCCACTGTCCGGCAATATTATGCATAGAGTGTTTGGCCATTAAAATTATCGTGATCAGAACTGCTAGTCCTGCAGCCAGAGGAATATTCCACAGACAAATCGCCCCAATAAAATAGGTCATGATAAAGGCCAATTCAGTTGTAATTCCCGGATCTTCTATCTGGTTTCTAATAGAAAAAATGACAATGCCGCCAATAATGAGTGCACCGGCCAGACCCATTGCCATTCCAAATAGAAAGCACAATGCGCCTAATAAAGCACAGATGGCAAAAGAGCGTAGCCCGGCAAAACTGGCCTGTTCCTCACGCTGTTTGTGCCGTTCACGTTCCAGCCCGATTAGTAAACCACATCCTAAGGCAGCAGTCAGGATGGTAAGCAACTCATGAAAGGAGCTACTTTCACTTAAGGGAACCACGCTTAAATCCATACCTGGCCTCAGCGATTAAATAAGATATCCTGATTGAAATATAGGCGAAAAATTGACACATCGACAAGCAGAAAAAGGTTATGAACTAAAACCCATATGATGTGCTTAATATTCATGAAAGATAAATCCGCTTTCTAGTTTTGAAGTCGCAATGGAATGCGAAAAACAGGAAAAACTTGTTATAGTGGAGACAGTTTTGGGGACCATCAATCATGAAATTTGATTTTGAAATTGATACAGGCTGGTGTTTGGATCAGCTTTTAAAAGACGGAAAAATAACTGAACGTGACCGGATACGAGTTCAGACCACACATCGGCAACGTGAACAAATAAAATGGCATCCTTTACAATGGATCGCGAACTTTAGTCTGGTTGATCAGTCCCATCCTCAAAGTACTTTGACACTCAACCGCTTATGCCAGTGGCTGGCAGAAAAAACCGGTTTAATGTTCTATATCATTGACCCACTCAAAGCTGATGTGCAGGCCTTGACCAATGTCATGTCACAGGAATATGCATTGCGTAACCGTATTCTGGCAGTAGAAATTCAACCAGATAAAGTTCTGATCGCCACAGATCAGCCTTATAAAACTGAATGGGTATCTAATCTCGAACAGAATATTGCACCGAAAAAAATTGAACGGGTATTGCTCAATCCGGAACAGCTCCAGCGTTATATTGTTGAGTATTATCAGGTCAGTCGTGCAGTCAGTGGCTCGCAAAAATCATCTGCTTATGAGCGGGAAAATAAAGGTGTAGAAGCCTTGCTGCAACTGGGTGATTCCCAGAATCCGGATGCCAATGACCAGCATATCGTGAAACTGGTAGACTGGGTGTTGCAGTTTGCCTTTGAGCAGGGTGCCAGTGATATCCATATGGAACCGCGCAAAGACACCGGCAAAATCCGTTTCCGGATTGATGGGGTATTGCATACCATCTATAACATGCCAGCCAATACCTTGACTGCGGTCATTTCCCGAATCAAAATCTTGGGCCGGATGAATGTGGCAGAAAAACGTAAACCACAGGATGGCCGTTTAAAAACCCGGACTCCGAAAGGGCAGGAAACTGAACTGCGTTTATCGACCTTACCTACCGCATTTGGTGAAAAGCTGGTAATGCGTATTTTTGACCCAGAAGTTCTAGTCAGAAGTTTTCAGCAGCTCGGTTTCGAAGGACATTTACTCAATGACTGGAATAATCTGACCAGTCACAGTCACGGTATTATTCTGGTCACAGGCCCGACCGGTTCAGGTAAAACTACGACCTTGTATTCGACACTGAAACAGCTGGCGACCGAAGAAGTCAATGTCTGTACCATTGAAGACCCGATTGAAATGCTCGAGCCGAGCTTTAACCAGATGCAGGTCAATACCGGGATTGAACTGGGCTTTGCCGATGGTGTGCGTGCACTGATGCGTCAGGATCCGGACATTATTATGGTCGGCGAGATTCGTGACCAAGATACGGCCAATATGGCGATTCAGGCAGCCTTAACTGGTCACTTAGTACTTTCTACCTTGCATACCAATGATGCGCCGTCGAGTCTGACTCGTCTGCATGATCTGGGCGTACAACCATTTTTAACAGCAGCGACTATCTTGGGCGTTTTGGCCCAACGTCTGGTACGTAAGCTATGTCCGCACTGCAAGCAGGAGAGTTTCCTGGATGAGCAGGAATGGCAGCATCTGGCGGTGGACTATCCTTTACCACGTCCGGAATTTGTTTTTAAAGCAGTCGGTTGTGAAGAGTGTCGCCATACCGGTTATAAAGGCCGAATCGGGATTTATGAGTTTATGCCGCTTAGCCTGACTACCAAGCAGTTGATCGGAGCGGATGCTAATCTGAATCAGTTACGTCAGCAGGCAAAAAAAGAAGGGGTAGAACCTTTACGGATTGCCGGTGCTCGCAAGATTCTGGAAGGGGTCACCACGCTTGAAGAAGTTTTGAGAGTTGTGCCATTAAATTAATTCTGAAGATGAAGCGATCTTAAGATTCAATTCATCTTCGGCTGTTTTAATAGCATTATCGAAACAGGGCAAGACTTTAAAAAGAGGTAACTGCAATGAAAATGATGATGAATACTGTTTTAGCAGCTGCATTAATGGGTTCAATTGGGACTGCCGCAGTTGCGAGTAGTGAAACTGCGGTGAATCAGGCTGCATTTGCTAAAACGACTACAGTTAAGCAAGCGTTGACCATGAAAGATGACAGCAAGGTACAGCTAAAAGGTTATGTGGTAAAAGCTGTCGGTGATGAAAAATACCAGTTCCGTGACAATACCGGCACCATTACTGTCGAAATTGATGATGAACTTTGGCAGGGTAAACCAGTATCAGCTAAAACACCTGTGGTAATCATTGGTGAAGTGGACATTGACTATAAACCTGCGAAACGTGTTGAAATTGATGTCGACCAAGTTCAGTTTTAATTTCAGCATGATTTCCTGAACTGAATCTGAAGATAGCAACAAAAAACCACATGCAAGTTACCAAAAAGCATGTGGTTTTTTTGAGTCTGAAACTTTTTCAAGGCAAGATAGAAAGGTAAAACAAGCGGAGCATAACATGCGTATTCTTTTGGCAGAGGATGATGAATCTCAGGCGGAAAGTATTCAAACCTGGCTGGAAATGGACGGTTATGTGATTGATCGGGTTGATCGTGGGGATCATGCCATTCTGGCGATTGAACAGCATCAGTATGACTGTATTTTGCTGGACCGTGGCCTGCCGAATGCAACCGGAGACGACATTCTTAAAAGCTTGCGCAATAAACAGAAAGATACGCCCGTTATATTTATTACCGCCAAGGACAGTATTCATGATCGGGTCGCAGGACTCGATCTAGGGGCCAATGATTATCTGGTAAAACCTTTCAGTCTGGAAGAACTTTCCGCTCGCGTTCGTGCCCAGCTCAGACAAAAACAGCAAATGCCAAATCATATCCTGCAATGGCAGGATCTTAGTCTGGACAATCAGGCCAAGACTGTAATGAAGGCGGGGCAGAGCATTAATCTGACTGCAAAAGAATTCCAGATTTTATATAAGCTGATGCAAAAACCAGAACATATCATTACCCGAGAACAGCTGGAAGAATCACTCTATGCCTGGGGAGATGAAATCGAAAGCAATGCGATTGAAGTCTTTATTTATCAGCTACGTAAAAAAATTGGTAGCCAGATGATTAAAACCATTCGTGGCTTGGGCTACCGGATGCATAAACCCGAGGCCTCCATATGAAGGCACCTATTTCCCTGCAAAGTCGGCTGATTCAACATGCCATGTTCAGTTCCATACTGGCAGGATTTCTGGCGTGGCTGCTGTTATTGGGAATTTCCAGCTATCAGGCGATTGATCTGCATGATGACCTGATGGAAGAAATTTCAGAGTTACTTCTAGGAGATGTGAACCAAGCCAAAAATACGCAGGTCGATGAAATCAGTGAGCAGTTTGATATTCAATATGCCTTACTACTGAATCAGCAGGTACTGACCACTTCAATTGATGATGAACTGATTAATGAGATACCAGTTGCACAGAAAAACGGATTTCACTTTGATTATGAAAATGGCCATTTTATTCGCATCCTGATTGCTGAAGATCAAGACTTGAAAGTGAAAGTGGTACAACCGCTTTCAGTACGCTTTGATGAGCTTTGGCAAACGACTTTAGGTTTCGCCGGGATTTTATTTATCCTATGGATATTACAGTGGCTGATTTTACGTTTTGCCATTAAGCGGCAATTAAGACCTTTAAATAAAATTTCCCGAGAAATTGGTTCCAAATCTGCTCAAGATCTCAGTCCGGTTCAAAGTCCTGATCCTGAGATTACTGAACTGCAACCGATTGTCCGTCAGCTGAATGCCATGTTGAGCAGGCTGGAAAAATCATTGGCTGCCGAGCAACGTTTCACTGCCGACGCTTCACATGAGTTGCGTTCCCCATTGTCTGCCATTCAAATGCGTTTACAGGTGCTGAAACGTAAATATCAGGAAGATGCCCAACTTAGGCAAGCGTTACAGATGATTCAGAATGACGTCAACCGCGGAACGCAGATTCTGGAAAACTTATTGCTATTGGCTCGGCTTGATCCAGAACATGCAGAGCAGCTGCCCAAACAGCAGGTGAATCTTAAAGTATTGGTTCAGGAGGTCTTACAAGCTTTAAAACCTCTTGCTCAGGAAAAAGAGATTCACTGGAACTTAAAACTCGAAGATGCAGTGATTGAAGCAAATGCAGAGCTGATTTTTAGCTGTATCCGCAATCTGGTTGATAATGCCATTCGTTATACGCCTGTGCAGGGACAGGTCGAAATCAAGACGATAGTTGAAAGCCAGAATCTACAACTCGTGATTGAAAATTCGGGAGAGGGAATTCAGGAAGAAGTTGTTCAACGTTTAGGTGAGCGTTTTTACCGCGCCTTGGGCACGCGAACACAAGGTTCAGGTTTGGGACTGTCGATTTGTCAAAAGATTATGCAGTTACATACGGCCAAGATTGATTATGCGCCGTCAGTTTTGGGTGGACTTAAAGTTTCATTAATTTTTCAATCTAAATAGGGTCTGTTGACATTTACTGTTCATAATTAAACCTATAAAGGTAGCCATAAAAATATACAGGCTAAGGCAACAGAACTTTGATAATTTCTTTTGAGCTTGTCATATCGAGTAGCTATTCCTCTAAATTGCTTTAATCTACAAAACATATTTTCAACTAAATGCCTGATTTTATATAAATACCAGTCCATATGATCATTGTTCGATTGGCTATTTATTTTCTTTGGTATATTCGCTTTTGTCCCTGTTTTTCTGATCTGTTCACGCAGTGGTTCTGAATCATAGCCTTTATCTGCGCAGACCACTTTTGTCTCTTTTAAGTCTAATGTTGATATTAAATCAGGTGCAACTTTGACGTCATGTGTGGTTCCATCGGTAATCATGAAATCAACAGGATTGCCATTTGCATCAACAATCAAATGTATTTTTGAGGAGTTTCCTCCTACACTTTTAGAAATGGATTGATTCGCTATACCGGCAGAATGTTGATGAGCACGTACGTGAGAGCCATCAATAAAAATCCACTCCATATCGGGGCATGATGCTAATAATTTGAATAATCTAAGCAACTTACCACTGCTTGACCAACGATTAAAACGTTTGAAAATAGAGTTTGATTGACCGAAATAGGAAGGAATATCTCGCCACGGACAGCCTGTTCTAATTCTATAGAGAATAGCTTCAATAAAATTACGTAAGTTTGAGTTGTGATGAATAGATAAATTACGCAAAATAGTTTTCAACTTTTGCCAGTGTTGATCTGTCAGCATGGTACGAGGCATAGCGAATAGTAAAATTGGGTTTGGCGATTTGATTTTACTACTTCGCTATTTTTTAAGCTAAAAGTGTCAACACACCCTAATATAGTCATTGGATCTAGCAATTAAAAAAGCAGTATGCGCTGATTCATACTGCCTGTTCCCACGTTTATTATTTTTGGAGTATTTAAATTACTTAGTCAGGATGAGACGATTGTTACGAGTCAAACGTAGACGGTATTCTTCACCCGCATGCATGATCCGGATTTCTCGTCCTAGCGCAAATAAATTGTTCGAATGCAACATCGGTAGCGCATGCTGAGTATCATTATTACGGGTAAATAGGCTAAATGGTGCGTTCATTCCGTCGACTCCGTGGTGTGTTTTGGATTGATTTAAATGATAATCATTATCGAATAGATCTGTCAACGAATAATTGCTTCATTTATAAAAAACTCTAATTTGCTTACAATCTGTAAAACTTCAATGGTTCAGAACATTATGTCCAAAGCCACAATTCATGTCGCAATCGCTATTTTATTTCATCAAAATCAGGTTCTGGTCGGTTGGCGTGAAGCCAAACAGCATCAGGGCAATAAATATGAGTTTCCAGGCGGAAAACTAGAACAGGGCGAATTGCCTGTAGAGGCATGTCGACGTGAAGTGATTGAAGAAGTCAGAATTGATATTGAGCAATGGCATACCTTTGATTTTATTTCGCATGAATATGAAGATGTCATCGTCAATCTGCATATTTTCCATGCTTCGGTTCAGCCAGAACAATTAGCTGAGATCAAGCAGCCTTGGCGCTGGTATAGCCGGGATGAACTCAGTGAGCTGAACTTTCCTAAAGCGAATCAGGCCATGATTCAAAAGCTACAATGGCCGCGGAAGATCAAAATTTCTGACGACTTAAGTCACCTGAATAATCTGGAAAAAGACCAGATGCTATATTGGCGAGTAATGGCCAGCCCTGAATACATCAGCCAGTTACAACAGATTCCAGTCGATCAGTTATCCAGATTGATCATCAATCAGGGACTTTGGTCACAACTGAATGAATTGCAGCAGCAAACCATTCGTACCATTCACCTGAAACAGTCTCAATTGATGCAACTACAAAAAGGGGAGCTGGCTGGTGGTTATCGTTATCTTGCAGCCTGTCACGATCTGGAAGCATTAAAACATACAGAAAACATAGGCTGTGAAGCAGCTTTACTCAGCCCGGTACTGGCAACAGAAACACATCCTGATACCGCAGCTTTGGGCTGGGAAAAATTTAAACAGATGGCTAAACAGGTACAGATTCCTGTATTTGCCTTAGGTGGTATGAAGGCTGAAGATCTAGACTATGCTCAAAACCAGCATGCTTATGGGATTGCAGGGATCCGTTATGTTTAAGTCAAAAACTTATTATAAATAACTAGGCTCACGTCAGGGCCTTAAAATTTCTTTAAGGCCTGCTGAGCTTGCTGAATGGCTTTGGTGTTTTTTTGCAGTTGAGCTGCTTTCAGGCGTACCTGCCAGAGCTGCTTTTTCATTGCATTGGTTTGCGCATAACTCAAACCACGTAGGGCAAAAGCATCTGCACGGGCCGGCTGGTTTTTACGGTTTGCGATCAGACCAAGATACAGATAAGTTTCTGAGGCTTGAGGTGCCAAACGCTGGGCCTGGACTGCAGAAGTTTCAGCTTGATTATATTGCTGCTTGCTATAAGCCTGCTGAGTTTGCTTCATCAATTTTTTAAATGCAGGTAAGTTACGTCCGTCATCAAATTTTTGTGACTGGGGCTTTTGCTCAGGGATCACAATTTTTTGACGTTTAATCTCTGGTCGATCATAGGGCGTAATCACTACACCATCAGGTGTAGAGGACTTCGGTTTTTGCTGAACCGGAGGTTTGGACGGAGCCGCAGGCTGTTCTGGTTCCGACATGCTTTGGCAGCCCACCAGACCGAGGATGAGCAGACCAGGAATCAATTTTCTTAACATAAACATAGGCTCAATTATTGGCTATAACTTCCACTCGCGATAATACGGGTTTGTTTAGCAACTTCGCGTTCTATTTCTGTTTCACTTTCTTGTATATAACGACTGAGATCATCTTCTTCCTCATCTTCTAGTGAAGGTTCTGAATCAATCGTATAAGGCTCGGTGGCGTAATGTGAGATGCCACAAGCAGTCGCCTGATTTGGTAGAGCATGGCGTGAAATCGGAATATACATGGCACCATCACAGCCTTGGGCAGTCAGTTTACCTGTATAACGGTCCAGCCAGTGCCATTCAATTTCATTAGGCTGAGCCAGATTCACCGGCTTCTGACGTAGCTGTTTCATGACATTGGTCCAGACCGGAAGGGCACCTGAAGAACCGGTTAATCCAGTGACTTTGTTGTCATCCAGACCTAACCAGACCACTGTGATATAATTGCCAGAATAACCTGCAAACCATGAATCACGGGTATCGTTTGTCGTACCCGATTTACCCGCCAGATTCAGGTTACGTGGCAAACTGTTATAAGCAGAACGACCAGTACCACTCGACATGACCTGTTGTAAACCATAATTCAGAGCATAGGCTGATGCTGGATCAATCGTCGGCTGAACACTTAAGCTGTAACGTTCAAGCGAGTGGCCATTCGCATCGACTACAGAACGAATCGATTTCACCGGATATTTAAAGCCACCTGTTGCGAAGTTGCCGTAAATATTCATCACTTCCATCGGTGACATATCTACCGCACCTAAATAAATAGATGGATAATTTGGTATGTCAGAAGTCACACCAAATTTTTGCAAATGGTTAATAAAGGTTGACAGGCCAAATTCCTGTGCCAAACGCACCGCAGACAGGTTATAGGATTGTGATAGGGCAAGAGACATCGGTACTACACCATGTACACTACCGCTATAGTTTTTCGGAGTCCATGGTTTGCCATCACTTTGAATGGTGATCTGACTGTCTTCAATTGGACTGGCCCAGTGGTAACGATTTGATTCTAGCGCTGTCAGATAAATCACCGGTTTGAGTAAAGATCCAACCTGACGTTTGGCATCTAAAGCACGGTTAAAACCGGTAAAGTCCTGAGTAGAGCCTACTGCTGCAACCAGTTCACCATTCTCAGGGTGTGCGACCAGAACAGCGCCTTGCAAATCTTTTAGACGGCCTGGATTGGCTTTGCTTAAACGGGCTACACTTTCCTTAAAGCTGTCTTGAATTCGGGTTTGTGCCAATGGATCTAAGGTGGTGAAAATACGCAGACCCTGGTTGGTTAAATCAGTTTCCTGATATTCGGTACGCAATTGACGGCGAACAATGTCCAGAAAATCCGGGAAGCGGGCAGGGCCCAAAGTTGGCTTGGAAATGACGTTCAGCGGACGGGCAGTTTCTGTTTCATACTGATCTTGGGTCAGATTACCCATTACCAGCATATTATTCAGAACCACATCACGACGTTTTTTCGCAAGTTCAGGATTACGCCATGGGTTGTACAGACTTGGACCTTGTACCAGACCGACTAAAAAGGCCTGTTGAGAAATATTCAGTTCACGTAACGGGAGGCCAAAATAAAATTGTGAAGCAAGACCATAACCATTTACAGAATAGTTGCCATTTTGGCCCAAATTCACTTCATTTAAATAAGCTTCCAGAATCTCATCTTTGCCATAATGTAATTCAATCAGCATCGCCATAAAGGCTTCATTCACCTTACGTTTTAAGGTGCGTTCTGGTGTTAAGTAGAAATTCTTGACCAGCTGCTGGGTGAGGGTTGAACCACCTTGACGCTTACCACCAGTAATATTGCTCACCACTGCACGTGCAATCCCGCGTGGAGATACACCATGGTGATTGTAGAAATTGCGGTCTTCAGTAGCAATTAAAGCATCAATTAACGGTTTAGGCACTTTATTGAGCTTAATTAGCACACGGTCTTCATTATGCTGTGGATAAATACCGCCAATCAATAAAGGTTCCAGACGGGCAATCCCGCTAGAAGAGGGCTTGGTCGCACTTACTTCAGTAATCTGATCGTCATTAAAGCTGACTTTCAATACTTGTTCAGGTTCAACGCGATCGCCAAAGTCAAAGCCACGGGTATGTACATACATGGTATTGCCAGTGCTGACAAAGCTGCCCGATTTGGTATAGCTGTCTGAACCTTTATAACCCAGTAATTTTAATTCTTGTTGGAAATCCTGCTGGCTGACCGGGGCATTTACATACACTTCCATCGGGCGTGCGAAAACCTTGGCCGGAATATCCCAGCGTTGGCCTTCAAATTTTTCACGCACAATATTATCTAATTTAATCAAATAGATACTAAATGCTACAAATGCAGAAATGACTAGAATGGAGAAGATTAAGGCAATGAACCCCATACCTCGTTCAGATTTCATAAATGACGATAAGACCCTGTGAAATTGTGCTAATCATGCGAAGCTTTTCATTATTTTGCAATATTTAATCAATTATTGAGATTAAAATTAAAATTAAACTTCACATTTTCTCCTTAATTTCAATCTATTTCAATTCAATCCTGCATAGCTTTGTCATGTTATAAATTGTCATCCTATTCAAGCTTAATGTTATGATAAGCAGGATTCGAAGCGGAGCGACGACACTGGTGCAAATTTCCCACAAGACATTTCGAAATATCGGGTTGATTGGACGCCCGGATAAATCTTCAGTGGTTGAAACCTTATGCCTGATCCACGATCATCTGCTCAATTTAGGTCTACATCCTGTTTTTGATGCAGATACAGCTGAACTGGTTCCTTATCAGAATACCCAAACAGTTAGCCGTGCCTTATTGGGCGAAGTGGTTGATCTGGTCATTGTGGTAGGTGGGGATGGTTCACTGTTACATGCAGCGCGGGCATTGGTAAAATACAATACGCCAGTGATCGGGGTGAACCGTGGTCGTTTGGGCTTCCTGACTGATATCAAGCCAACTGAAGTCATCTTCAAACTGGATCAGGTATTAAAAGGTGATTTTCAGGTAGAACGCCGTTTCTTATTGGAAATGGAAGTTCGCTCTAAAGGTGAAATCATTTATGACGCGATTGCCCTAAATGATGTGGTCTTACACTCGGGCAAATCGGTACACATGATTGATTTCGAACTGAATATTGATGGACAATATGTCTATCGCCAGCATAGTGATGGCCTGATTGTATCTACACCGACCGGTTCAACAGCCTATGCACTGTCCGGTGGTGGACCGATTGTGCATCCAAGTATGGATGCAATTGTGCTGGTGCCGATGCATCCGCATACCTTGTCTTCACGTCCGATTGTGGTCGGTGGGCATAGTGAAATTAAACTAATGATTCGTGAAAATCGCGTACTGCCGATGGTGAGTGCGGATGGACAACACAGTGTGTCTTTGAATGTTGGCGATAGCGTCCATATTCGTAAGCATCCCTTTAAACTGAATCTTCTGCATCCGCCAGGTTATGACTTCTATAATGCATGTCGAACCAAACTGGGCTGGAATCAGGACTTCGACTATCTTAAGCAGGATTAAATATGAATATTGAACAAATGCTTGCCGTACTCAATCCTGAGATTGTAGAACGCTTAAGAACAGCCATTGAAATTGGCAAGTGGCCGAATGGTGTGGCACTGACTCAGGAGCAGCGTCAGACCTGTATGCAGGCTGTCTATGCCTGGGAAATGAAAAACCTGCCAGAAACCGAACGTAGCGGTTATATCGATCGTGGCACTAAAGAAGAAGGCGAACAATGTGATGATGATCATCACAAAAATGAGCCGGAATTCAAGCCAATCCGTTTCGTTTAATCGGAACCAAAAAAGACCACAGATGTGGTCTTTTTTAATGTTTGTTTTCAGGTCTGATCAAACCGAAAGACGGGTATCCCAAAGCTCTCTGGCTCTTTGCATCGCCGCTTCATAGCTGCCACATTCACCCATGGTATACAGTGCAATGCCCATAGTTTCAACAACAGCGATCTCACCATATTCATGTAAGCGTTGACCTTCCCATACTTGCTTAAACACAGCCATATCCAGCTCTTCTTCAATCGGACTACGGTTGTCAGTCAGTTTTGGTAATTCGTGCTCATAAAGTTCGCCATTCTTAATCCCGCAGATTAAAGTTTTGGCATCCGGGTTACGTTCAAATTCGCCACCTTCACCTTTAATGACTGCACTATTTTGATAACCTAACTTATAAGCAGACTGCTGATGTGAACTACGATAAGCAGGGTGGAAAATAGCCTGTAAAGTCGCTTTGGCATTAAATGGATTAATCAGACGTGCCAGCGTATGAATTGGGGAGCGTAAGCCCATGACATTACGTAGCCCGATCAGCTCAGCCAGAATTGGGGAAATCACCTCCAAAGGCAGGTAAGCAAAATGTTTGTCTTTAAGCTGCTGTTCCACGTCAGCATCATTCTGGCAGATTGGATAGCCTAAGTAGTTAAGTACCTGTTCAGTATACACCCGATTTAAGGTATGGCCCGAAGCACCATGCATCACGATATTATAGCCATGCTTGGCAAGGGTAAGCGCAGCCAGAATGAACCAAGGATAATGTTTGCGTTTGCCTGCATAAGAGGACCAGTCCAGATCAACATCCAGTGCCTTAAAATTCAGCTGGTCCCGGGTCGCCTGCACAAAGCCTGCGAGTTCATCAACAGATTCTTCCTTGACACGTAATAGCATCAGAAAAGCCCCCAGTTGTACGTCCAGCACCTCATTTTTCAGGATCATGCTAAAAGCCTGATAGGCTTCTTCATAGCTTAAAGAACGTGCACCATTTTTTCCCTTGCCAATAATACGAATAAACTGGGCAAAAGGATGTTCGGCATCTTTATAAATATTTCGCTTTGTGGTCATGGGCATAGATCAATCATGTTCATCAAGTATTGGCATATTTTACGCTGATATTGGTATTTCACCTTCTTATTTTGCAGAATTATTATAGTTTTATAAGACTATAGTCTAAGAGGTATTGTTTAGTATTTAGGCAAATTTAACATTTCGGGTTAAACAAAAGTCTAAAAAGCGGTTAAAATTTCACGCAATTCTTGTGTTTGCTTTATCTTCTGATCAATGCACTGACTTTTCTTAAAGATCAGTGTTCCTGTGATTGTTAAATGTACATACACATTCTAATTTCAGTATCAGATTAATTTTTTGATACATAGGCACTTTTTTGTTTCAGACAATGAAGTATTGGACGCTTGTTTTTTAAAAATAAGTGAAAACTGAATATTGCTTCTGGTTAGAAGTATATCGTGAAGTAAGGTTATGGCTAAAAAACCAATTTATAAGTCGCTTTATTTTCAAGTGATTGTAGCCATTATTGCGGGTATCCTCGTCGGACATTTCTCGCCAAGTGGTACACAAATCATTAATGGTGCAGAACAATATGTTCCAGGTTTGGGCGAACAACTGAAGCCGCTGGGTGATGCATTTATCCGTTTAATTAAAATGATCATCGCACCTGTGATTTTCTGTACCGTGGTTAGTGGGATCGCAGGCATGGAGAGTATGAAATCAGTTGGTAAAACTGGTGGTGTCGCTCTACTTTACTTCGAAATCGTGTCAACGATAGCGCTGATCATTGGTCTTCTAGTAATTAATATTGCTAAGCCAGGCGTTGGGATGAATGTTGATCCGGCATCGCTGGACACGGCCGGGATTTCTAAATATGTAGAGTCGGGTGCTTCTCAGTCTACCATTGATTTCTTTATGAATATCATTCCAAATACGGTGGTTGGAGCATTTGCTGAAGGCGAAATCCTGCAAGTCCTTTTATTTGCGATCCTGTTCGGTTTTGCATTACACAAACTGGGTGCACAAGGTAAGCCAGTCCTCAAACTGGTAGATCAGATTTCACATGTGTTCTTTAACATCGTGAACATGATCATGAAACTTGCGCCTATTGGTGCATTTGGTGCGATGGCTTTCACGATCGGTAAATATGGGATCGGTTCTCTGGCGCAATTGGCCCAGTTGATCATCTGCTTCTATATCACCTGTTTGCTGTTCATCTTTATTGTGCTGGGTTCAATTGCTCGTTTTACCGGCTTTAGCATTGTCAAGATGATTCGCCTGATTCGTGAAGAGCTGTTGATTGTACTGGGTACTTCATCGTCTGAATCTGTATTGCCACGTATGCTGAAAAAACTTGAGCTTGCAGGTGCTGAAAAGTCAGTGGTAGGTCTGGTCATTCCAACAGGTTATTCATTCAACTTGGATGGTACTTCGATTTACCTGACAATGGCGGCAATCTTCATTGCACAGGCGACCAATACGCAACTTGATTTGTCTCACCAGATTACCTTGCTTCTCGTATTGCTCATTTCTTCTAAAGGTGCAGCGGGTGTAACAGGTTCAGGCTTTATCGTGATGGCAGCAACCTTAGCGGCTGTAGGTAATATTCCGGTTGCAGGTCTGGCCTTGATTCTCGGTATTGACCGCTTCATGTCTGAAGCTCGTGCCTTGACCAATCTGGTCGGTAACTCTTTGGCAACTCTGGTTGTAGCAAAATGGGTCGGTCAGTTAGACATGGACAAGCTGAACTATGCATTAGCAAATCCGGCTGAAATTGATGAAAAAATGGCGCAGGAAGGCAACAACGCTCATTAAATTCGAGTTCGTCTTGTAGTTCATAAAAAGGAAGCTTCGGCTTCCTTTTTTATTTTTATCTGACTGTGAAGTTAGCGAAAAAATAAGTCAGGCACATGACAGCCTTTCTAAAAATAGTTAGCCTGTGCACAGGAAATAAAACGATAAACACGATAAGGATAAAAGAATGCTGGCTTACGATGCTGACCTGGAACTTTTCCGCGACAATTTCAAACGCTTTATGAATGAACATGTAGCGCCTTACTATGAAGAGTGGGAGCGTGAAGGCATGATGCCGCGTTCGGTCTGGAATGCGATGGGTGAAAATGGCTTCTTATGTGTCGATGTTCCGGAAGAATATGGTGGCTACGGTGTTCCGACCCACTATTCCCTGATGTTAATCGAAGAGTCGGCAAGAGCAGGCTATAGCGCAATTTCAACTGGTCTGTCTTGCCATTCGGATATCGCAGCGCCGTATATCCTGCATATTGGTACTGAAGAACAGAAAAAATACTGGTTACCGAAAATGGTGTCTGGTGAAGTGGTCGGTGCGATTGGCATGACTGAGCCGGGTGCTGGTTCTGATCTGCAAGCCATGCGAACCAATGCCATCTTGCAGGATGACCATTATTTATTGAATGGTTCTAAAACTTTTATCTCTAATGGTCAGCATGCTGACTTAGTCGTATTAGCCGTGAAAACCGATCCGCAAGCACGCGCCAAAGGTGTGTCTTTGATGCTGGTGGATACGCATCTGGAAGGCTTTAAAAAAGGTAAGAATCTGGACAAGATTGGTCTGCATTCACAGGATACTTCAGAGCTGTTCTTCGATAATGTCAAAGTACCGAAAGATCAGTTGCTGGGTCAGCCAGGTCAGGGCTTTGTATACCTAATGCAGGAACTCCCACGTGAACGTACCGCTATTGCTGCTACTGCACTGGGCGCCATTCGTGGCTCGATTGATGTAACGACTCAATATGTCAAAGAGCGTCAGGCCTTTGGTCAGGCGATTGGTCAGTTCCAGAATACCCGTTTTGTACTGGCACAGGCCAAGATTGACGAGCTGGCAACAGCAGCTTTCTATAACCAGAATGTTGAGTTGTATATGCAAGGCAAGCTAGATGTTGAAACTGCAGCAGCGCTAAAGAGCTTCTCAACAGATATGCAGATGAAAGTTGCTGACAATCTGCTTCAGCTCTTTGGTGGTTATGGCTATATGACTGAATATCCGATTTCGCGTTTCTTTGTTGATGCCCGCATTCAAAGGATCTATGGCGGTACCAATGAAATCATGAAAGAAATTGTCGCTCGCGGTCTGCTTGGACGTTAAAACTTAACAGATAAAAAAAAGAGTCCGAAATGGACTCTTTTTTTATGGAAAGAATATTCTTGAAATCTAGATATTTTATTATTTTAAGATTTTAATACATCCAGACATTCATGAATAAAAATTGGCAAATCATTTGGTACTCGAGATGAAATCAGCTGATTATTGTCATTGACTAGTTCGACATCATAATAAGTCGCACCCGCATGTTGTACCCGAGGTGCATGCGCACGGATACTGGTAATGATCCGGTTCTTTAAAACATCAGCTTCACTGAGTAATAAAGATGCGTCACAAAGACTGAAGATGGTCTTTTTGGCCTCATTAAAAGCCTGAATGAAATGTAAGACTCGCGTATCGTTGGCGAGGGATACAGGCGATTCACCGCCCGGAATAAGTAGGCCATCAAAATCATCAATACTGATATGATCAATTCCCCGATCAATGGTTACACTCGACTGGCCATGGAGTCCATGTACGACTTTTCCGGCATGTAGTTCAATATTACAGACACTGTGCTCTGCAGCGAGTAAGGACGCAACAGGCTCAGTATATTCAAGATCTTCAAAATTATTCGTTACAAGTACCGCTATTCTTTTTGGCATTATAGGCACCTCCAATATAGTTTTAAATTAGACTAGCGATTTAAGGTTTAAAAAACGTCTCTGCTTTGTAACTAAATAGTGATTTAGTGTAAAAAATCCAATAAAATCAAAGGAAAATGATCGAAAAAACAGTTTTCTATGTGCATTTTATTGTGAACTGTCACTCAGATTTTAAGTAGTCAAACTAGAGGTATCGAGATAGCTTTATTTTTATTTTCTTATGCTTAAAATCGTTATGTAGATTAAGAAATAGTGATATTTCATCTTGATAGAAATCAGTTAAGATGAGCAGGCAAAGTTTACAATTTGATAATGTAAAACATGCGAAAATGCTGAAAGAAATGTTACCAGATATGACTAAAGCGATGAACGGTTAAAATCAACTCCCTGTTTTTAAGAATTAATCTACTAAATTTATATTGTGTAACATTTGCAGCGCACTAATTGTTATACTGCACAGATAAGGTTTATGAAGGGCGACATCACGATGATCAACGACGATCAAAACACAACGGCTTCTTTAGACTTGGCTAAAATTCGTGAAGATATCGATTCAGTTGATCAACAAATCCAGCAATTGATTAACCGTCGTGCACGTTTGGCTGAGGCTGTAGCAAAAGCAAAATTCGCATCTGAAGAAAATCCGCTGTTTTACCGTCCGGAACGTGAAGCACAGGTTTTGCGCAATGTTATGGAGCGCAATGAAGGACCATTGTCAGATACGACGATGGCACGTCTGTTCCGCGAGATCATGTCGGCTTGTTTGGCGCTTGAAGCACCGCAAAGTATTGCATTCTTGGGACCTGTTGGTACCTACACACATTCAGCAGTATTGAAACATTTTGGTCATGATGCTGTGGTTCGTCCATTACCCACCATTGATGAAGTGTTCCGTGAAGTAGAAGCGGGCAGTGCACATTATGGTCTGGTACCGGTTGAAAACTCCTCTGAAGGGGTAGTGAACCACACTTTAGACTGTTTCAAGACTTCGCATCTGAATGTGATTGGCGAAGTAGAATTACCCATTCATCACCAGTTCCTGATCTCTGAAAATACCCGTAAAGACAGTATTAAGCAGATCTATGCACATCAGCAAACTCTGGCTCAGTGCCGTAAATGGCTGGATGCTCATTATCCAGGTGTAGAACGTGTGGCACTCAGTTCAAATGCTGAAGCTGCGCGCCGTATTCAGAATGAATGGCATTCTGCTGCGATTGCTTCTGAAATTGCTGCGAATATTTATAATCTTGAGATTATGCACAGCAATATTGAGGACAATCCAGAAAACACTACACGCTTCCTGGTAATTGGCCGTGAAAAAGTGCCACAAAGTGGTAATGATAAAACTTCATTACTGGTTTCTGCACATGACCGTGCCGGTGCATTGCTAGAGATTCTGGCTCCATTTGCCAAACACAACATTAGTCTAACCAGTATTGAAACTCGACCTGCACTTCCTGAAAAATGGGCTTATGTATTCTTTATCGATCTTGAAGGTCATATTGAGCAGGAAAATGTTAAAGCTGCGATCGAAGAAATTCGTCCGCTTGTGAAAGAAGTCCGCGTGCTTGGTTCATATCCTGCAGCTGTTTTATAAAAGCAGCCTTTCGTGGTTAGTGCGAGGGTGCTAACCACTGTTTCATCTGTAAATCGGAAGTATAAAATGTCGTTTGTCCCAGCCAATGAAGGCATCTTTAAATTAAAGCCATATCAACCAGGTAAACCGATCAGTGAACTTGAGCGTGAGTTGGGCATCACTGATATCGTGAAACTGGCTTCAAATGAAAACCCGCTGGGCTGTTCAGATAAAGTCAAAGAAGCAGTGGCTGCGGAACTGGCGGAAATTGGCCGTTATCCTGATGGCGGTGGCTTTATCCTGAAAGATCAGATCAAGACACAATTCGGTTTTGATCATGATCAGATTACTTTGGGTAATGGTTCAAACGACTTACTTGAAATATTTGCCCGTGCATTTGTTTCTTCAAGCGATTCTGTGATTTATAGCCAGCACGCATTTGCGGTATATGCATTGGTCACTCAAGCGATTAATGCAGAAGCAATTGAAGTCCCAGCAAAAGGTTTCTCACATGACCTTGAAGCGATGGCGGCTGCGGTGAAAGACAACACTAAGCTGATCTTTATTGCGAACCCGAACAACCCGACAGGCACCTGGTTCGAAGAAGCTGAATTTGAAGCCTTCATGCAGAAAGTGCCAGCGAATGTCATCGTGGTACTGGACGAAGCTTATGTTGAATATTTCCCGGAAAACTTCAACAGCCTGAAATTCCTGAAACAGTATCCAAATCTGATCGTGAGTCGTACGCTGTCTAAGTGCTATGGTCTGGCTGCACTGCGTGTTGGTTTTGCTTTGGCATCTGTTGAAGTAACTGATTACTTGAACCGTATCCGTCAGCCATTTAACGTCAACCATTTAGCGATGGTGGCTGCGGTTGCTGCACTGAAAGACGAAGCATTCATCGAGAAATCTCGTGAAGTAAATAAAGCAGGTATGGCACAGCTAGAAGCTGGCTTCAAAGCTTTGGGCCTAAACTATGTACCTTCACGCGCGAATTTCATCTTGGTCGATGTACAGGCTGATCCAGCGGAAACATTTAACAAGTTGTTGAAAGAAGGTGTGATCGTGCGTCCAGTGGGTATTCCAAACCACTTGCGCGTATCGATTGGTACTGAAGCTGAAAATGCCAAATTCCTTGCTGCATTAGGCAAAGTGCTTGGCTTAGAGGCGAAAGCTTAAGTTATGTTGCAGCCACTGTTTGAAAAAGTTGCCTTTATCGGACTTGGACTGATTGGTTCAAGTCTGGCGCGTATCATCAAGGCTGAGCATTTAGCCAATGACATCGTGGCATCGACCCGCTCACAAAAAACCTTGGAAGATGCCAAGGCACTTGGTCTGATTTCCCACGGCTATGCAGATCCTATAGAAGCCGTTAAAGGAGCAGATCTGGTGGTGCTGGCATTACCTGTTCGTGCTACCCAGAAAGTGCTAGAAACGATCAAGCCTTATTTGTTGGAAAATGCCATTCTGACCGATGTTGGCAGTACCAAAGGCAATGTGGTAGAAGCAGCCAAAGCTGTGTTTGGTGAAAATCTGCCAGCCGGTTTTGTGCCGGGGCATCCAATTGCGGGTGCAGAACATACTGGTGTACATGCGGGTAAGGTGGATCTATTTGCCAATCACAAGGTGATTTTGACACCGTTGCCAAGCAGCGGACAATGGGCGGTCGAGAAGCTGATTCAACTGTGGCAGGCGGCAAAAGCGGAAGTAATTTGTATGGATGTGGAAAAGCACGATGAAGTGCTGGCACATACCAGTCATCTTCCGCATCTGATGGCCTTCAACCTGGTCGAACAACTGGCCAAACGCGAAGACAATCTGGATATTTTTCGTTATGCTGCCGGTGGCTTCCGTGACTTCTCGCGTATTGCCGCCAGTGATCCACAAATGTGGCATGACATCTTTTTTGCCAATAAAAAGGCGATTCTCAATGCCGTGGACGGCTTTGAAGCTCAACTCGCGATTATCCGCAAGCTGATTGAAGATGAAGATTCACAAGCCTTAATGGGCTTGTTGGGGCATGCGCAAGCCGCGCGTCAGCACTTCAATCATATGCTCGCCAAGAAACCTCTCATGGAGAAATATAAAGTGACACAACAATTTACCATTCAACCAGGTGCCAAGACGTTCCAGGGTAAATTTACCGTGCCAGGTGACAAATCTGTGTCACACCGTTCCATCATGTTTGGTGCCATCGCTGAAGGCACAACGCATGTGACGGGTTTTCTTGAAGGTGAAGATGCGCTTGCAACTTTACAAGCCTTCCGTGACATGGGCGTGAGCATCGAAGGCCCGAAAAATGGTGAAGTGACCATTCATGGTGTGGGTATGCAAGGTCTGAAAGCACCGAAGTCTGCGCTTTACATGGGCAACTCGGGTACTTCGATGCGTCTGCTGTCTGGCATGTTGTCAGCGCAAAAATTTGATTCGGTGATGACCGGTGATGCTTCACTGTCTAAACGTCCGATGGAACGTATTGCCAAGCCATTACGTTTGATGGGCGGGCAGATTCAAACTACGGGTGAACGTGGTACACCACCAGTATCGATTACGGGTAATCAAAACCTGAAAGGTATTCAATACGACTTGCCAATGGCATCTGCTCAGGTGAAATCAGGTATTCTGCTGGCGGGTCTTTGGGCGGAAGGTGAAACTTCAGTGACTGAACCTGAACCAACCCGTGACCATACTGAACGTATGTTGCGTGCTTTTGGTTATGAAGTAAAAACTGAAGGCAACCGTATTTCCCTGCAAGGTGGCGGCAAGCTGGTGGGTACTAACATTCAGGTGCCTTCTGATATTTCATCTGCAGCTTTCTTTATGGTCGGTGCAGCGATTACTGAAAATTCAGACGTGACTTTGGAAGCGGTAGGCATTAACCCGACCCGTACTGGTGTGATTGAAATCCTGAAACAGATGGGAGCCGATATCAGCGTTGAAAATGAACGCATCGCTGGCGGTGAACCGATTGCAGACATTCGTATTCGCGGTACACGTACCTTAAAAGGCATTCATATGCCGGAAGACCAAGTGCCACTAGCAATTGATGAATTCCCGGCATTGTTCATTGCTGCTGCATGTGCAGAAGGCCAAACGATTCTAACTGGTGCTGCTGAACTGCGTGTCAAAGAATCGGATCGTATTCAAGTGATGGCAGATGGTCTGAAAACCATGGGCATTGACTGTACGCCAACTGATGATGGCATCATTATCGAAGGTAAAGGTAAGACAGGCGACTGGTCACCAATCTTTACTGGCGGTAAAATTGAATCGCATCATGATCATCGTATTGCCATGAGCTTCTCGATTGCAGGTCTGCGTAACTCAGGTGAAATCAAGATTGTTGGGACTGAAACCGTCGCAACCAGTTTCCCAACCTTCACTGAACTGACTTCTCAAGCTGGTCTGGCGATTGAAGTGACAGAATAATTATAAAATTTACATGAAACAGCCAAGCTTTTGCTTGGCTGTTTTGTTTATATTGGCTTATGCTAAAACCATACAACAAAAAAGCCATTTGGATGTAGCAATGCGAAAATTAAAATTTATGGCCACCCCTCAAAGCCAGGAACAATTACAGGGCAGTCAGCAGACTCAGGAATATGTGGCACATCTGCTGACGGAAGAGCTCGGTAAATATGGCTTTAAAACCTTGGCGCAAAGTGGCGCACAAGTGGCCGTAAGTGTCGATGAACACGAGTTGCCATTATCAGTGAGCTGTGAGACACGAGACCAGGAAGGGCACCTAATTTGTGAAATCGCCTCTTACCCGGATGAAGAACAGGACTGGCTGGACCGGATTACAGAACAAAGTTTATTAAATCAGTTGGCACAAGCTGTTGAAGCATCGTTGAAAGAACAAGAAAGTTTTAGTGAGTTTGAGTGGAAGAACTAGTTCAACAAATGCAAAGTCTTTCGCCTATATTGCAAATTAAATGTCTTGTTTTAGATTATTTTAAGTCATCCGATGCTGCGGAAGCCTATGCCTCGATTACCCCGAGTTTGACCCGTTTTATGGCATGGGATGCACCGGAATCTGAACAGGTATTTGCAACAGTCTGGCAAAACTGGCTAAACAATATGGCTAATCATAAAGAATATATCTTTGTGATTCGCCATATTGAAAGACATGAATTTATCGGATTATGCGGTTTGCATCGACTGCATGATGAAATACCTGAAGTGGGTATCTGGATTCGTGAAAAGGCGCATGGTCATCATTATGGACATGAGGCAGTACGTTGTATTGTGGGCTATGCTTTTAATACATTAGGGATTAAAGTTTTGAGCTATCCGGTAGCAGAAGAAAACTGGGCTAGCCGAAAAATTGCAGAACGTCTGGGTGGGAAAATTTCTAGCCACTTAGATAAACCTAAATATCGGGCTGTAATTTATGAAATTCATGTTAAAGATTTTATTTCTGAATAAAAAACCTCATCATTCGATGAGGTTTTTTTGATTAGCTTAATGCGAGGAAACGGCTCATCGCAATCCGAAGCTGTTTTAAATAACCAGTAAAGAAGTGGTTTGCACCGGGCAAGATCGTGACCAGATGACGTTGAGGCTTGGCCCATTCAATCATGTCGGATAAAAGCGTGACATCATCCGCTTCACCATGAATAAATAAAATATCACCTTTGATCTGTGGAGTAACATAGTGACGTAGGCCAGCTACGGTTGCAGTCGGTAGACCACACAAAATCACTTTTGAAGGTTGCAGTTCAACTGGCAGGGCGGCGTAACACTTGACCATGACATGTGCACCAAAACTGAAACCGCCTGCCAAGAAAGGCAGGCCAATATGTTGGCGACGCGCATATTTAATGACTTCAAGTATATCATCCGTTTCGCCAAAGCCTTCATCATGTAGACCGGCACTTTGACCAGAACCACGGAAACTTGGACGATAGACAACACAACCACGCTCTAAAAACATTTGTGCTAGTAACACTGGAACCTTATGTTGTGGTGTGCCACCTTGTAATGGATGGGGATGACAAACAATCGCGAATCCTTTCACTTCACCCTGAGGATAATCCACAAAAACCTCAAGTTGGCCAGCAGGGCCTGGGAGGAAGATTGGTTCGGACATAGCAAACCGATAAATTGCAGGAGAATTTTCTATTTTAACGATTATGATAAATAAAAACATGAATTGGAATTAAAATAAGTCTACTGATATAGTTTGATTAATCATTTTTTAACCAGGTTGCTATGCTTGCTTTAATTTCTCCAGCCAAGACTCTAGATTACGAAACACCTTTACCTACCGATCAATTTACTCAGGCAAGATTGCTGGAACATTCCCAGGAATTGATAGAAGTTGCCCGCAAGTTATCAGCAACTGAAATTTCCAGCTTAATGAGCGTCAGTGAAAAAATTGCCAATTTGAATGCGGAACGCTTCAGAGACTGGCAGCCGGATTTTGATTTTTCCAATGCTCGTCAGGCAATCTTTGCCTTTAAAGGGGATGTTTATACCGGTCTGGATGCTTACCAATTAAAGCAGGATCAGATTCATTACGCACAGAACCATCTGCGTATGTTATCCGGCCTCTATGGCTTATTGCGTCCGCTGGATCTGATGATGCCTTACCGTTTGGAGATGGGAACCAAATTGACTAACCCACGTGGTGCTCATCTCTACGAGTTCTGGGGACATACCATCACTGACCTGATCAATCATGATCTGGCAGCAGCAGAGTCTGAAATTCTGGTCAATATTGCCTCCGATGAATATTACAAAGCAGTGAAAGAAAGCAAAATTCAGGCTGAAATCATCAAGCCGGTATTTTTAGATCAGAAAAATGGCAAATATAAAGTCATCAGCTTCTATGCCAAGAAAGCTCGTGGTTTAATGGCGCGCTTTATCATTGAAAACCAGATTAAACGAACTGAAGACTTAAAAGCCTTTAATACCGATGGGTATTATTTTGATGCTGAAAGTTCACTAAAAGGTGAGTTGGTATTTAAACGTGATGAGCAGCTGGCTGCTTAAGGTAAAAGATTCACCCAAGACTGAATGAAGAAATTTTCTTAAAAGTCTTGGGTAAATTTAAGTTTAACAATATTAGGTTGAGTTGAATAAAAATTAAAAAATAGGGAAGGAACTTTCAAAATATCATTTATTTAGAAGAATTTTTAACAGGAAATGGATGAATTTTTTAGAAGAAAAGCTAAATAAAATAATGAAAGCTATAGTGAACTTTAAAAGATATTTTTCACTCGATAAATTTATATAGTAAAGATAAATTTCTAAAAAAATAAAAAATAGAATCAATCAATTAATTTCTTTTAATATTAAAAAAATGACTAAAAAATAAAAAAATATGGCTTAAGAAATTATGATTAATTGAATAAGAAGTATAAAAAAATGAAGAATATAAAAACTCTAAATAATTGAAAAAACTGCATTTTATCGGATTATTTGTAAACTATGTCATAATTTTATTGTTATTTTGTTAGCATAATTTCAATACTGTTACATAATTCAACTACAAAAATGAAAATTTATACAATTCCTATTTTTGTGCTGATGGTGGGTTTACTCGGTTATTGTGTTCACCAACAGGCCGAAACAAGAAAACATGAAGAGCTTCATCAGATTCTGAAAGAAGTACAACATTCAACTAAATTGCTGAATGCAAATCGGCCCCGACCTTAATAGATTTGCATAAGCTTTTTGATTAGGGGGTCAGGTAAAAAGATAAAAATAAAATCATAATAAATAAAAGAAAATTTAATAATAATAAAACTGACTTATATTAATTTTTAATAAAATATAAATTCTAAGAAGCAATCAGAAATCAATGTGTTATAATTTGCAAAAGATAAAGTTAGATCAAATTTACTTTAATTAAGTATTTGATTCTAATGATGAAAAAAGCTGCATAGGGGTTATGCAGCTTTTTTGTTTAGATTGTTTTTTGAGTTTTTCTAGCGCAGTTTTCTTACTGTTCGCTATTGAAACATTTTGACCCGCTAAATGGCGAAGCTGGCATATTCGTTGCTAACAGATCCTTAAAATTCATGAAGTTTTCTATAAAATTTCCTGGATTCGGCGGCATGCTTAAAGCATAAAGTTTACTCAATAGGGGCTAGGTCATGACGACTCCTAATCCATCTTCAGAAAATATGCTGGAACGTCTGTTCAAACTGAGTGAAAACAAAACCAGTTTCCGTACAGAAGTTCTGGCAGGTGTAACCACGTTCCTGACAATGTGTTACATCATTATTGTTAATCCGATGATTTTATCCGAAACCGGGATGGATCATGGGGCTGTCTTTGTAGCCACCTGTCTTGCAGCCGCAATTGGCTGTCTGGTAATGGGGCTAATTGCCAATTATCCAATTGCACTTGCGCCGGGTATGGGGCTAAATGCCTTCTTTACCTATTCAGTCTGTCTGGGAATGGGTGTGCCTTGGCAAACTGCATTAGGTGCAGTATTTGTATCAGGTTTGGTTTTCATTGCCATTAGTATGTTCAAAATACGTGAGGCGATTGTCAATGCCATTCCAATGTCTCTCAAACTGGCGATTGGCGGTGGTATTGGCCTGTTCCTGGCTCTGGTAGCACTGAAAAATGCTGGCATCATTGTTGATAATCAAGCGACTTTGGTGGGTCTGGGTGATTTGAAACAGCCAACTGTTATGCTTGCGCTACTTGGCTTCCTGTTAGTGGTGGTAATGCATCACTTCAAAGTACGTGGTGCGATCATTATCAGTATTTTGGTAATCACTGCGATTTCTACTGCTTTAGGTTATAACCAGTTCCAGGGTGTAGTGGGTCAAATTCCTTCACTGGCACCAACCTTCTTGCAAATGGACTTTCAAGGTCTGTTTACAGCTAGCTTGATCGGTGTGATCTTCGTATTCTTCTTGGTCGATCTGTTTGACTCTACTGGTACGCTAGTAGGTGTTTCACATCGTGCAGGTTTGTTAAAAGATGGTAAATTGCCGCGTCTGAAAAAAGCATTATTTGCCGATTCTTCTGCGATTGTTGCAGGTGCTGCTTTGGGTACTTCTTCAACTACACCTTATATTGAGTCATCAGCGGGTGTTGCAGCAGGTGGTCGTACCGGTCTGACTGCAGTTGTGGTGGGCTTGCTGTTCATTGCCTGCCTGTTCCTGGCTCCATTGGCTCAATCTGTACCAGGCTTTGCAACTGCACCAGCATTGCTATTTGTCGGTGTATTGATGATTCAGGGTATTGTCCATATTGAATGGGATGATATTACTGAAGCGGTTCCGGCGTTCCTGACCATTGTATTCATGCCATTTACGTATTCAATTGCAGACGGTATCGCAATGGGTTTTATCAGCTATGCGCTGATTAAACTGCTGACAGGTAAAGCGAATACTGTTCCATACATGGTATGGATCATCGCAGTACTATGGGCATTGAAGTTCTGGATGTTTGGCGGCTAATTTTTGTCGAATATCAAAAGGGTGTAAACTCAGTTTGCACCCTTTTTTATTTTTCTCAGGTTTAATCAGGAGTAGTGATGAACCGTCTTGAATTGATTCAGGCCTTGCCAAAGGCTGAGCTGCATGTGCATATCGAAGGTACCTTTGAACCTGAGTTAATGTTTGCGATTGCACAGCGTAATGAAATTAGCATTCCTTATAAATCGGTTGAGGAAGTGAAGCGGGCTTATAATTTCCATAATCTGCAATCTTTCTTGGATATCTACTACGCGGGTGCCAATGTTCTGATTCATGAACAGGACTTTTATGATCTGGCTTGGGCATATTTTGAAAAATGTGCGGATGATAATGTCGTGCATACTGAAATGTTCTTTGATCCGCAGACGCATACCGATCGTGGCATTGCCTTTGAAACTGTGATTAATGGCTTGCAGAAAGCCTGTGATGATGCGAAAGCTAAATTAGGCATTACTTCACATCTGATCATGTGTTTCCTGCGTCATCTTAGTGAAGAAGTAGCATTTAAAACATTAGAACAAGCGCTGCCTTATAAAGATCGGATCATTGGAGTGGGGCTGGATTCAAGTGAAGTCGGCCATCCACCGTCTAAGTTTGAACGTGTTTTCGCTAAAGCACGTGAAGCCGGTTTTCTGGTAGTCGCACATGCGGGTGAAGAAGGTCCGGCAGAATATGTCTGGGAAGCTTTGGATTTATTAAAAGTTAACCGTATTGACCATGGCGTACGTTCTGAGGAAGATCCAGAATTGATGCAGCGTTTGATTGCAGAGAAGATGCCGCTCACAGTATGTCCACTTTCAAACCTAAAGCTGTGTGTTGTGGATGATATGCAGCAACATAATATCCGTCGTCTGTTGCAGCAGGGTGCGCATGTGACAGTGAATTCAGATGATCCTTCGTATTTTGGTGGTTATATGAATGACAATTTCATTGCCATTGCTGAAGCTTTAGATCTAAGCAACGAAGAACTCAAACAGCTCGCAATTAATTCTTTTGAAGCTTCATTTATTTCTGATACTGAAAAACAGAAATGGATCAGCCTGATTCAGGCACTTGTTTAAAGCAATATTCTAGTCAATCGTTGCGCCCAAAGAGGGTAGAGTTCGCTCTGCCTTTTTATTTAATTTGATATATGAACCGAAGATGAAATTAAAATTCCTGTGGCCTGTTCTGGCCGTTAGCTTAATCAATCCTGCTTGTGCAGATACCTCAATGACTCAGAAAGCCCTGAAACCTGTGATTGAATATCAGTGTGGCCAAGAGCTGAAAGATTCCAAAGTCTGGAAAATGGGGACTTATTTCATGGCTGAAGCCAATAAACAGCATTTACAGCAAAAAGTGTGTGGCTGTGTGGGTGAGCATGCTTTGGAAGGTGTGCCGGCCAAAACCCTGTTAAAAGCAACCATTGATGAAGAAACTAAAAAAGAGCTAACCCGCAAAGCAATTGCCAATAGCTTAAAAGGCTGTATGGGCGAGTTTATCAATTAAAGATTTTTCGGTGCTGGCTTATCCAAACTTTACCTTTAGATTAGTAGTGAGTCTTCTTTCCTGTGATGGCTATGAGTCTGGCTGCGCGCAGATTAGACATCATGACTCATTTTTAGATTTCTTATTTCGATAAACTTCGGCACAATAGCGCATATTTTAAAAGCTGAAAAAAGGATAAAATCCGTGAAAAAATTATTGGCTGTTGTTGCTCCATTAACACTTGTTCTTTCTGCATGTGTAGCACCACAAGGTGCCAGCACCACAACTCAAGCAAGTACAGGTCAGCAACTCGGTTCTGCAGCCATTAAAATTGCCATCAATGCAAAATGTGTCACTGAACTAAACAATATTCCGGCTTGGCAAACTGCAACACGCTTAATGACAGAAACGCAAAAACAGAATATCCAGTCTGAAATCTGTGGTTGCGTGAGTGAAAAAGCACCACAAAACGTGACTGCAGTGGATTTGGCAACTGCAGCAATTGATGCGACAGCACGTGCGACTATTGTAGGTAATGTTGTTGCAAATACTATTAACGCTTGCGTGGCTGAAGCGGTAAACTAATTCAAAATCAAATTTGAATAGGCTGACTGGTTCAGCCTATTTTTTATGGGAAATAAAATGAATATTGCTGGTGTAGATGAAGCAGGGCGTGGGCCATTAGTAGGATCGGTGGTCGCTGCGGCTGTGATATTGGATCCGAATAACCCGATTGAGGGCTTAAATGATTCCAAGAAGCTAAGCGAGAAGAAGCGCGAAAAACTTTTTATTGAGATTCAGGAAAAAGCCCTAGCTTGGGCCATTGCTGAAGCTTCTGCAGCAGAAATCGACGAGCATAATATTTTGCAGGCCTCTTTACTGGCAATGCGCCGCGCTGTGGAAGCATTAAGTATTCAGCCGGAACATGTACTGGTCGATGGCAACAAGATTCCTCAGGGCCTTGCGATGAGTTGTGATGCGGTCGTAGGTGGGGATGCCTTGCATCCTGAGATTTCAGCAGCCAGTATTCTGGCTAAAGTGACCCGTGATCGCCAGATGGTAGAGATGGATCAAAAGTATCCACAATTTGGCTTTGCCAAGCATAAGGGCTATCCGACCAAAGCACATTTTGAAGCGATTGCCTTACACGGGGTGATTGATGAGCACCGTCGCAGTTTTGGACCGGTGAAAAAAGTGCTGGCAGCGTTGCTTGATTAGCAGCAGGCGGGCTAAAGTCTGATTATTTTGCTATGCAGTTGAAAATTAGGCAAATTAAAAGCGGCTTAAAAGCCGCTTTTATATTCATACAAAATTAACGGTTAAAGTTATTTTGTGTCTGGTTATCATCTTCATAAGAAGAAGGTTGATAATCCTGGTCAATATGCTGAAGATGTTCATGCATTGCACGTTCATGCTGGATACGCTGGTAAATCTCTTCACGGTGTACAGAGACTTCTTTCGGAGCATTTACCCCAATACGAACCTGGTTGCCTTTTACGCCAAGTACAGTCACGCTGACTTGGTCTCCGATCATTAAAGTTTCCCCGACGCGTCGAGTCAAAATCAGCATGTTTCTCTCCTTGCAAAATGCAAAACCTGCAATCTATTGAATGTAATAAAAAAACACAACCTAAAATTATATAATTAAAGTTTGAATAGAAAGTCCTGTCCATGAAATGAAGAGGTTGACTATCCAGACTGTTGAAAATCCTTAGGCTTAATATAACAGAGCCACTATAAAAAAAACTATAGTGGCCCTGCATTTTTGTAGAGATTTAATGAAATACTGTCAGACAATGACGGTATTTTGTAGTTCTCTTAAGCGCGTGCGCTAGATTCACCATGTTCACGGTCTAAACCGAACGCAGTGTGAAGTGAGCGAACTGCAAGCTCAAGATAATTCTCTTCGATAATCACAGAAATCTTGATTTCAGAAGTAGAGATCATCAGGATGTTGATACCTTCATCAGCAAGAGCAGTGAACATTTTGCTTGCTACACCTGCGTGAGAGCGCATACCTACACCGACGATAGATACTTTTACGATGTCATCACGAGTTGCAACTTCACGTGCGCCAATCGCTTGAGCTGTCTCTTCAAGGATTTTTTTGGCTTTAGCAAGTTCACCGCGGTTTACAGTAAACGTGAAATCAGTTGTACCATCTTCTTCAACGTTCTGGATAATCATATCTACTTCGATATTGGCATCACCAATTGGTTTAAGAATTTTAGATGCAATACCTGGCTCATCTGGAACACCCAGAATAGTCAGTTTAGCTTCGTCACGGTTGAACGCGATACCAGAGATAATTGGCTGTTCCATGTTGTCTTCCAGTTCAGTAGTAATAAGAGTTCCGACGTTGTTTTTGAAGTCTTCGTCAAATGCGCCATCAGTGTCATTATCGAAGCTTGAGAGTACGCGTAAAGGCACTTGGTACTTGCCTGCAAATTCTACAGAGCGAATTTGAAGAACTTTAGAACCTAAAGATGCCATTTCCAGCATTTCTTCGAAAGAGATACGGTCTACTTTTTTCGCTTTAGGAGCAACACGAGGGTCAGTCGTATATACGCCATCAACATCTGTGTAAATCTGACATTCATCCGCTTTTAGCGCTGCAGCAAGGGCAACACCTGAAGTATCAGAACCACCACGACCTAAAGTTGTGGTATTGCCATCAGCATCAAAGCCCTGGAAACCAGCAACCACAATCACGCGGCCTGCATCTAGGTTTTCAGTCAATACATCAGTATCAATAGATTCGATACGTGCTTTGGTGAATGCGCTGTCAGTTTTAATACCAACCTGGCGACCAGTTAAAGATTTAGCTTCAACGCCAATTGAATTCAGCGCCATAGCTAACATGGAAATCGTTACCTGTTCACCCGTAGAAACCATTTGGTCAAGTTCACGTGGGTCAGGGGTTTCGGTAATGGCTTTCGCGAGAGCAAGCAAGCGGTTGGTTTCACCACTCATAGCAGATACGACTACAACCACCTTGTGGCCATGGTCATGCCAGCGCTTCACACGACGAGCAACATTGAGAATGCGCTCGGGAGTACCCATTGAGGTACCGCCATATTTTTGAACGATTAATGCCATAGTTGTTCCATATAAACCATGACCCTGATTTTCCGATCAGGGTCAGTTACACAAAATGAAGTTTTTATTTTGCTTCAAGCCAAGCTGCTAAATCAGCCATCACTGGAGCAAACTTCTCGTTAAGTGGCGCGCCACCTTGTGCCAAGTCAGGTTTACCACCACCTTTACCACCTAGCTCAGTTGCCAAGTGTTTGATGATGTCACCCGCTTTAATAGAAGCAGTAAAGTCTTTCGCCACAGATGCAATCAAGCTAACCTTGTCACCCTCTACACCTGCAAGAACAATGACTGCATTTTCTAATTTTGATTTCACACCGTCGTGCAGGTTACGTAATGCTTTTGCATCCATATTCTGAACAGTAGTGATTAATGTTTTACGGCCTGCAAGCTCTTGAACCTGACTTAAAAGTTCACCGGCTTGTAAGCTTGCCAATTTTTGATTCAGCTGTTCGATCTGTTTTTGCAATTGATGTGCAGTGTCCACCACAGCTTCAACTTTTTCGACTGTTTGATGGTTCTGTGCTTTTAACAAACCATTGATGTATTGAACATCACGATCGACTTTCTGTACGACTTCAACCGCTTTAGTACCAGTTACGGCTTCAATACGACGTACACCTGCTGCTACACCACCTTCAGAAGTGATTTTGAACAGACCAATGTCACCTGTACGTTTCACATGAATACCGCCACACAGCTCGATCGAGAAGTTTTTCTCGTCAATCACTGAACCCATAGACAATACGCGAACTTCTTCACCGTATTTCTCACCGAACAGCATCATCGCACCTTTGGCTTTCGCAGATTCGATGTCGAGCAGTTCAGTCGTAACAGGCGTATTGGCAATCACTTCAGCATTGACAAGACGTTCAATTTCTTGCAACTGTTCAAAAGTTACAGGCTGATCGTTAACAAAGTCGAAACGCAGAACGTCAGACGCAACCAATGAACCTTTTTGTTGTACGTGTGAACCCAGGATTTGACGTAGGGCAGCGTGGAGCAAGTGAGTTGCAGAGTGGTTACGAGCAGTTGCAGCACGAATCTCGGCTTTAACCGTTGCTTCAACGTTTTGAGTAACTTTAAGGTTACCCATAGTCACGATACCTTGGTGAACGAATGCACCACCAGATTTTTTGGTATCTTGAACTTCAAAGATACCTGTATCGTTTTTGAAGAGCCCTGTATCACCGATCTGACCACCGCTTTCTGCATAGAAAGGAGTTTGGTTCAGAACAATCAGTGCTTCGTCGCCTTCAACCACTTCGTCAACCTGTTCGCCATCTTTGTAGATCGCGATGATTCGACCTTCGCCTGCTGTTGCGTCATAACCTTCAAACTGAGTTTCGCCTTCAACTTTAACAACGCTGTTATAGTCGATTGCGAATTTACCTGCATCACGTGCACGTTGACGTTGAGCCGCCATTTCTTTTTCAAAGCCAGCTTCGTCAATGGTTAAATCACGTTCACGTGCGATATCTGCTGTAAGGTCAGTTGGGAAGCCATAAGTGTCATAAAGTTTGAATACGATTTCACCTGGAATCACAGAACCTTTCAGATTTGACAATTCGCCTTCAAGCAATTTCAGACCTTGCTCAAGTGTTTTAGCAAACTGTTCTTCTTCTTTCAGCAAAGCGGCTTCGATACGTGCTTTGTTTGCTTCAAGTTCAGGATAAGCTGCGCCCATCACATCAATTAAAGGCTGAAGCATTTTGTGGAAGAATGAACCAGTCGCATCCAGTTTGTTACCATGACGAACTGCACGACGGATAATACGGCGCAGTACATAACCACGACCTTCATTTGAAGGGTTCACGCCATCTGCAATCAGGAAGCAGCATGAACGTGCATGGTCAGCAACCACTTTAAGTGAAGCAGGGTATTCAACCGGTTTGTTTTCAGCTTGTGCTTTCGCTTCAATGTCTGAAGTATCTAGACCGATAATTTCAGCAGCAGCTTTTAACAGGTTTTGGAACAGGTCGATTTCATAGTTAGAGTTGACGTGTTGCAGAACCGCAGAAATACGCTCAAGGCCCATACCTGTATCAACAGAAGGTGCAGGAAGAGGGTGCAGGACGCCATCCGCAGTGCGGTTGAACTGCATGAATACGTTGTTCCAGATTTCAATGAAACGGTCGCCATCTTCTTCAGGCGTACCAGGCAAGCCACCCCAGATGTGCTCACCGTGATCATAGAAGATTTCAGAACATGGACCACAAGGACCGGTATCGCCCATTGCCCAGAAGTTATCAGAAGCGTATTTCTCGCCTTTATTATCACCAATGCGGATAATGCGGCTGGCATCTAGACCAACTTCTTTATTCCAGATGTCAAAAGCTTCGTCATCAGTGTGATACACAGTTACGTACAATTTGTCTTTAGGCAGAGCCAGCCATTTGTCGCCGGTCAGGAATTCCCAGGCAAACTTAATTGCATCACGTTTGAAGTAATCACCAAACGAGAAGTTACCCAGCATTTCAAAGAATGTGTGGTGACGAGCTGTGTAGCCAACGTTATCTAAGTCGTTGTGTTTACCACCTGCACGTACACATTTTTGTGAAGATGTTGCACGAACGTAGTCACGTTTTTCCAGACCCAGGAAGCAGTCTTTAAACTGGTTCATACCAGCATTGGTAAACAATAATGTTGGGTCGTTGGCAGGAACCAGAGAACTCGACGCGACACGTGTATGCCCTTGCGATTCAAAGTAGCTTAAAAAAGCTTCGCGAATTTCAGCTGATGTCATAAAACGAGTACTCACAACCAAGTCACTCCATAATTTCCGATTTGGCTAAAAACATCACAGTCTGACAAGAAGGTTGGTTCTCTGCTGCAATGCGGGGCTTAAATATTTAAAAACGCCAAATTATAACGGAAAATGCCTGTTCAACCAATGATTTTCATATTTATAGATCATAAAACTATAAGGAATGAATATTGGAAAAATCAGAAAAATGCCCTGCAAAATCAAAAGCTATTGTCATTACAGCAATTTATCTTAATTCACGCTGATAGAAAGACTGGATTGCTTCAAGTAAAGTATGAATTTTTCGATGAAATATTGGACATTCTGTGTAATTTTTAGTGGATTTAGCTGAATAGTTATCAGTCAGCTGGATAATTCCATTAATATAGGCGCACAAAGTTTTATGCCGCAGTAGGGAATGTCGATGCAACGTATCGCAATTAATGGTTTTGGACGAATCGGACGCAATGTGTTGCGTGCATGGTTTGAAAATCCGAAAGATTTTAATTTTGACATCGTTGCCATTAATGACGTTGCCGACGTTGAAACCTTATTGCATCTATTTAAATATGATTCTACTCATGGTCGTTTCCCGGGGCAGGTTGATCTGACTTATGAAGATGAGTATGCCTACCTGCATGTCACTTATCGCGATGCCTATCAGAAAGTTCAGGTGTTAAGACAAGCGAATCCGGTGGACATGCCATGGCATGAACTGAATATTGATGTGGTATTGGAATGTACCGGCCTGTTCCGTTCGCGTGAGGCTGCGACTCAGCATATTACTGCCGGGGCAAAACGGGCCATTATCGGTGCTGCACCGTTTGATACAGTGGATGCCGCAATTGTCTATGGCGTCAACCATTGTGATGTCAAAGAAAGTGACCAGATTATTTCCAGTGTTTCTTGTACTACGCAGGCATTGGTACCTCTAGTCAAAATCATTGATGATGCCTTTGGTATTGAGACTGCACTGATGACTGAAATTCACGCAGTGACAGCGGATCAGTCAGTACTGGATCATGCCCATCGTGATTTAAGACGTGCCCGAGCTTCTGGGCAAAATATTATTCCAACCACATCTTCGGCTTTGGGTGCTTTAAAACGCGTAATGCCGAAGATGGAAAACCGGATTGATGGTTATTCGATTCGTGTGCCAACCATTAATGTAGCGGCCATTGATTTAACCTTTATCTCCCAGTCACCCATTACTGATCATCAGTTGAATGAAGTATTAATGAACGCTGCACGTCAGGATTTTGCTGAAATCATGTCTGTGACAGATGAGCCTCTAGTATCTTCAGACTTTAATCATTCGCCTTACTCATTGATTGTGGATCTGACCCAAACCTTGGTAGTGGGGCATCAGGCCAAAGTATTTGCCTGGTATGATAATGAATGGGGTTATGCCAACCGTTTGCTGGATCTCTGTGAATCCTTTTATACAGATTAAGCTATTTTGAAAGCATCCCAAATGGGGTGCTTTTTTATGCAAGATTAAAAAATTAGAAGAAAATGAATAAAAACTTGAACGTAATTGATCGAAAAGCTCTGGATTTATGCCGAATATTTCTGTGATCTGGATATTTTTTCGTTAAGATAAAGATAATTAAATGGAATAAGAGCAAGCACATGATGTTGATCTGGGGATTTATTATATTACTGACCTTGGCTGTGATTTTTTTGATCTGGCTGCAATTTAATAATAATGAGAGTTCACAAAGTGTGGAAGGCGTGCCAGTTGAGGAAAAAGTGGCGCATCTGGAAGAAAATTTAAAAAAGACCTTGGAAATTATGCAGGATCTGGCGAAAAAAATGCATGTTCAGCAGGAAGTACTGGATCAGACTACGGCTAAACTGCAAAAAGTTGAGCTGCAAAATGCAGAACTGGTAAATCTGCTCGCTAAAGTAGTAGAACCAAAGTCATAAGACCTTTTCATACTGGCTTAGCCTTATATAAAGGATTTAAACCAGTAAGGTTCTTAAAATAGCTGCCGAGGCCATGCTAATCAAAATGGTCGGCAGCATGCCAAAGCGTGATGCAACGAATAGTGTCACCATTATGGCTATCAGATCAGCCGGATCATCTCGTAAAAAATATGGGGTGATCATCGAAATCAGTACACAGCCTGGAATCACTTCCAGAATTTTACGCTGACGTTTGCTCAAAGTTTTATTTTTGAGTAGGACATAGCCAAGTATCCGCGTGCAGTAAGTCGTTAGCGCAACTAATAAGATTGCGATAAAAGTGCTCATCTGGATCATGCTTCATCCTCCTGAATTAGCCAGAAGGCAGCGGCAATGCCAGCAAGCGCACCAATCAGCACATACCAGTTGCCTGGCAGATAGCTATAAGTCAGAGCAGCAAAAATTAAACTGATTAGCCAAGGTCTGGCTTCAGTAAAGCCTTTCCACATACCTTTCAGTAAAATCGGCATAATGGCTGGGAAAGCCATATCAAAACCAAAATAGTGAATATCTCCTAACACCGGCCCAGCCAAAGCACCTAAAGTGGTAAAGCCGACCCAAGCCAGATAAAGAACAATACATAGCCCGGCATAATAAGGCACCAGACTGGCACCGAGCAGAATATAGCGGCTGTTAATGAGAAAAGTAATAAAGATCAAGGTAAGCAGATGAGGTGGATCAGTCCAGGCTTCTAAAACTGCAAATTCGGAACCGCCAGCAAAGTTCAGCCCGGTCAGCAAGGGAACCTCAAGCAGGCTAAAATCTTTTTGTGCTGCTGTTGCACCCAAGACCAGTGCCAGAGGAATTACACCCAATAATAAAGGTATGCAGTCTTTCACACCACGCTGAAACTCACTCAGAGGAGTGGCATCAGAAGGCGTTATACGTGGCTGAAAGGGAGGCATGAGATGATCGGGTTTTATTCTAGAAGGAGAAAGAAAGTTTATAAGAAATACCGGAGTCTTTGCAGTCCCTTTAAACTCTACCAGAATGATGCTGTTTTCTTGGTCATTTAAGTCTCCACATTGGGTTTTTGTATAGGATTATTTTTAAGCATCTAGTACTGATATTTTATAAATTTTTACCCTTGGATAGATGAGGATTGAATCAAGAATAAGTTTTTCATCATTGTTTTGGTTGGAGAAATATATTAGAAAATCAAGTTGATATGTTGGTTATTAAATTTTATTCAGCCTATTTTCTCTTGATAAGAGGGAGATGATTTGGTTTATCTATCTAAGTCCTTTGTTCAGTCAGAGAAAATTATCAAAATTGCGATGCACAGCCTAAACGATCGTGCTAGACTAGGAGAAATCGGGTGTGCTCCCGATTTTTTTATGCGGTTTATTCCGCGCTGACAAGAATTTAGGTTTACAACATGCCCATTTCAGAGACATGGTTATTACCTGATGGTGTAGCTGATGTATTACCAGAACAAGCGCAAGTCATCGAAAGCCTGCGCCGTCAATCACTGGATTTCCTCGCATCTCGAGGTTATCAGCTGGTGTACACGCCATTTATTGAATACATTGAATCTCTATCTTCTCTCTCAGAATCGAATCAGGATTTAGACTTAGCCACTTTTAAAGTGATCGACCAGCTGTCTGGCCGTTTGCTTGGTGTGCGTGCCGATATGACACCACAAGTGGCTCGTATCGATGCGCATGTACATCCAGTGGAAGGTGTGGCTCGTTATTGTTATGCGGGTACGGTTTTACATACGAAACCTCAAGGATTTAATACCACACGTGCACCATTGCAATTGGGTGCAGAATTATTTGGTTCAGACAGCATTGATGCTGACGTGGAAATGGTTGACTTGATGATCAGCCTGATTCAGGAAGCAGGTTTGGCCGATGGTATCCACCTTGACTTAGGTCATGTGGGGCTGTTCCGTAGTCTGATTGCACAAGCTGGTTTAAGTAAAGCAACCGAACGCCAATTGTCTGATCTTTATCAACGTAAAGCATTGCCAGAACTGGCTGAATTTACTCAAAATCTTAAGTTTGGATCAGACTTCTATACGCTTGGCCGTTTTGCAAGTGACCTGGATGCCTTAAAAACGAATTTAAGTGCTGAAGTATTAGAAAATCCAGCCTTCAAACAGGCATTTGATGCACTGCAAACTACCAAAAATGAAGTTCAGGCACGCTGGCCGAATCTGCATATTGGGATTGATGTCGTTGAATTACGTTCATACCATTATCACACTGGCCTGATGTATGCCGTTTATGCACCGAACCGTGCTGCTGCATTAGCACAAGGTGGCCGTTATGATGGTATTGGTGAGCATTTTGGTCGTGCACGTCCGGCAACCGGTTTCTCTTGTGACTTATATGCTTTAAGTGCAGGCAAGTTTGCTACAGCTAAAGTTGTGGTAGCACCTAAGGGTATAGATGCTGCGCTGTTAAATGCGATTCAGGCAACCCGTGCACAAGGCTTAAGTGTAATTCAGTTATTAGGTAATGATGATTTAAACTCGGTACCGTATGCAACTCACCAGCTGGTGAATGTGGACGGTGAGTGGACTATCAAAACGATTTAATCGCTTTAATTGTTTTACTCAGTGTTCATGTCGCTGAGTGGGACTTTCAACTTTAACAGCATGATGTAATGAGGCTATTATGGGCAAGAATGTTGTGGTACTTGGTACCCAATGGGGCGACGAAGGTAAGGGTAAGATCGTCGACCTGCTCACAGATCAAGCGGCTGCAGTAGTTCGTTATCAAGGCGGACATAACGCAGGTCATACTCTCGTGGTTGGTGGTAAGAAAACTGTATTACACCTCATTCCATCAGGTATTTTACGTGAAAACGTATTATGCTTAATTGGTAATGGTGTGGTTCTTTCACCTGAAGCGCTCATCAAAGAGATGGATATTCTTGAAAAAGAAGGCGTGCCAGTACGTGAACGTCTACGCATTTCTCCAAACTGTCCATTGATTCTTCCGCACCACATCGCACTTGACCAAGCTCGTGAGAAAAAACGTGGTAATGCGAAAATTGGTACAACTGGTCGTGGGATCGGGCCTGCTTATGAAGATAAAGTGGCACGTCGTGCAATCCGTGTTGCTGACCTGGTACGTGGTGGCGAACATCTGAAAGCTCAGCTTGAAGAATTGCTTGAATACCACAACTTCCAATTGACTCAATTCTTCGGTGTTGAAGCAGTTAAAGTTGAAGACGTACTTGCGCTTTGCGACGAATGGCGCAAAGTGATCGAGCCTATGGTTATGGACGTGACTGGTGAACTTCACGCTTACCGTAAAGCTGGCAAGAAAATCATGTTCGAAGGTGCGCAAGGTTCATTGCTTGACGTTGACCACGGTACATACCCGTACGTGACTTCTTCAAACACAACTGCTGGTGGCGTAAGTTCAGGTTCAGGTCTTGGTCCATTACACCTTGACTATGTTCTTGGTATTACTAAAGCATACACCACTCGTGTAGGTTCAGGTCCATTCCCAACTGAGTTGGTTTATGACGCTGCAACAGATACAGGTGATGCAATTGGTAAACATCTGGGTACTGTAGGTTCAGAATTTGGTGCGTCTACTGGCCGTCAACGTCGTTGTGGCTGGTTCGATGCTGAAATCCTGCGTCGTTCAGTAGAAGTGAACTCACTGTCTGGTATTTGCTTGACTAAACTTGACGTTCTTGACGGTTTAGAAGAAGTGAAAATCTGTGTAGGTTACGAAGCTGCTGATTCTGGCTGTGTTGGTTCTTCTGATGCGCTTGCATTTGAAACTTTAAAACCAATCTACGAAACTATGCCAGGCTGGAAAGAATCTACTTTCGGTGCGAAATCACTAGATCAATTGCCACAAGCGGCGATTAACTATGTGAAACGTCTTGAACAATTGATTGAATGTCCAATCGACATCATT
This sequence comes from Acinetobacter sp. TW_SC_4, assembly GCF_054861205.1. Taxonomy (NCBI): domain Bacteria; kingdom Pseudomonadati; phylum Pseudomonadota; class Gammaproteobacteria; order Moraxellales; family Moraxellaceae; genus Acinetobacter; species Acinetobacter sp. TW_SC_4. The sequence goes on along the minus strand of NZ_CM142174.1, from coordinate 2,036,065 downwards.
TCAACTGGCCCAGACCGTGAAGAAACCATTATTCTTCGCCATCCGTTTGATGCTTAATCGCTTAAGCTAAAAATGATAAAAACCCTGTGATTTCACAGGGTTTTTTTATTTGAACGAACTTATAAGAATGATTGAAAACCTGTTTGGATTCTTTATGATGTTTTGACCTTATATATTTGAGAAGGTCATGAAATATAAAAAATTATTGGTGGGGATGGTCATCGCGACCACATTAACGGGGTGTACTACGGTTGCAGATCTGATGGGGGCTGATTCAGCCACATTAAATCTGAGTGCAGCACAAAGCTATAATCAGATGCTGACAGAGGCCAAGCAGAAACAGATTCTGGATACGACATCTGCCACCTATAAAAAAGTAAATCGGGTTTTTCTGAAAATGAAGCCGTATGCAGATCAAGTGAATCAGACTGGTCAGAAGTTTGACTGGCAAGTGGCGGTAATCAAATCCAACGAAATTAATGCCTATGTCGCACCAGGTGGCAAGGTGGTGTTCTATACGGGTATTGTTGATACACTAAAACTCACAGACGATGAAGTTGCTGCCATCATGGGGCATGAAATGGTGCATGCGCTTGATGAACATTCTAAGAATAAGGTAGGAGCGCAAGCACTTACTGATCTGGCAGTAAGTATCGGTAGCAAGTACGTCGGGCAGTCCGCTGGTGGTTATGGTGGGCTACTGCTGGATATGGGTGCTCAATTTGGTGTAGGCTTGCCATTCTCTCGTAATCTGGAAAGCCGTGCCGATAAAGGTGGTCTCATGCTAATGGCACGAGCAGGCTATAACCCGAATGCAGCGATTACTTTGTGGCAAAAAATGAATGCACAAGACAGCCGTGGTAATAGTGTCCTGAATAAATTTACTTCTACACATCCAACGAATGATGACCGAATTGCAGCCTTACAACAGCTGATGCCTGAAGCGATGACGGTATACAAGACTAAGAAATAATTTCGAAATTCAGGACTAAAGTCTTAACGGCAAGTGCTGTGCAGTGGCATGGCGCTTGTTAGAATAAAACAAAATAAAATATGAGTATGCAGGATGCATAAAAATATATCGGGAACGATGTTCTATTCCTTGTTATTCGCGATGGGTGGCGCACCGACCATTGCGATGCTGATCATCCGTGCCCAAACTCAGGATCCTGACATTATTTATGGGGCATTCATTGGCTTGAGCGTGATCATTGCCTGTGTATTGGTACCGGTCATCTTGCTGCAAAATGCTTTTCTATTTTTTAAGCGTAAAAGTGAAATTTTAGAAGAAAAAATTAAACCTTTGTGTCATTTATATTTAAGTTTAAATATTGTCTGTCTGATTTATTGGCTTGCGATACAGTATTGGGGTTAAAATTACATAAAATATAACAAGATGAAGTAATTGTACATTTAGTTGCTCCGGCCTTTAACTTATAATTTTTTACAATGTAAATTAACCTTTTGCTTATGGTGGAGTCACTATAATGAAAAATAAATTCTTGTTAGGTATGGGTGCAGCCGCAGCCATTACTTTGTCTGGTTGTACAACTATTGCCGATATTGCGGGCGCAGATACAGCGACTTTAAATGCTTCAGCCAGCCAAAGCTACAATGCCATGGTGGCAGACGCTAAAGCGAAAGGCCAGCTGGATACCAGTTCAGCGACATATAGTCGTATTAATGCTGTTTTTAACCGTTTAAAACCTTATGCCAACCAGCTGAACCAGACAGGCACTGCATTCCAATGGCAGTTGGCTGTATTGAAATCTGATCAGGTCAACGCTTTTGTGGCACCTGGTGGTAAAGTGGTATTCTATACCGGTATCGTGAACAAGCTGAATCTGACCGATGCTGAGATTGCAGCCATTATGGGTCATGAAATGGTCCATGCCCTAGAAGAGCATGCGAAACAGAAACTTGGTGCACAAGCCCTGACTGATCTGGCATTGGGTATTGGTTTAAATGCAGCGGGCGTAGGACAAGGTGGTGCTGCAGTGGCACAATTGGGTAGCCAGATCGGCATCGGCTTACCTTACTCACGTAACCTAGAAAGCCGTGCTGATCAGGGCGGTTTAACTCTCATGGCGCGTGCTGGCTATAACCCGAATGCAGCGATTACTCTTTGGGAAAAAATGAACAAGCTTGAAGGTGGTAGCAATGGCGCGACTTTCCTGTCTACTCATCCATCGAACAGTCAGCGTATCGCAGCAATGCGTCAAAATCTGCCAGCAGCAATGCAGATCTATAATAAACGTTAATGATTGCGTAATTTGAGTGATCCGTGATTTTAATGATGAAAAGCAGGGCAGTAGTCCTGCTTTTTTTATATTTAAAATCTTAAGGCACTAAAAAAGGCAAAGTTTTCACTTTGCCTTTTTGTGCTAAAGGCCGGGAAGTCTTAGTGGTGGTGACCACCTGCACCGTGTACGTGACCGTGATCAAGTTCTTCTTGAGAAGGTTCACGGATAGACACGATTTCAACTTCGAAGGTTAAATCTTGACCAGCAAGCGGGAAGTTAGCATCAACAACTACGTTGTCACCTTCAACTGCTTTAACAGTTACGATTTGAACGCCGTCATCAGTTTGTGCTTGGAACTGCATGCCTGCCTGGATGTTGTCTACGCCTTGGAACATTTGTTTAGGCACTTCTTGCACTAGCTCTGGGTTATATTCGCCATAACCTTCAGCAGCAGGAACATTTACAGTGAATTTTTCACCAACAGTTTTGCCTTCTAAAGCTTTTTCTAAACCAGGGATGATGTTACCTGCACCGTGCAAATAGGCAAGTGGTTCACCTTGAGATTTGTCGAGAGTTTCACCCTCTGCGTTAGTCAATGTGTAGTGGAAAGAAACCACGAGGTTATTTGCAATAGCAGTCATATTAATTGATCCATTCAATTTTTTAAGGGTACATCATAAAGTGAAATTGTATTTTTGTAGACTAAAAATAGCAAAAAAATGCAATTTGACATGTTTAATGATGATTTTTTCATATATGAGGGCAATATTTACGATTTCAATGCAATTTCAGCTTGGGTGCAATTTTTCGTGTAACAAAGTCTTTGGCAGTTAACAGGCCAGCATGGGCATAGCCATGAATGGTGGCCTGATGAATCCGGTACAGGGATACATACATGGATTTCGCGACAAAGCCTTGAACATTGACCTGACCCAATAATTCACCGACAGCGCTGTTTTGACTTAAAGACACTAATGAACCTTTGTCAGAAAACTTGAACATCGGTAAATAGCTTTCGCCATTAATGCGTGCTTTTAAGGCTCTGACCAGAAAAGCGGCCTGCTGGCTAGCGACCTGCGCACGTGGGCCTAAAACCGGTTGATCTGGTTCAGGCTGACAGTGAGCACAATCACCAAAAACGAAAATATCCGGGTCTGACAGAGTTTGCAGAGTTGCATAAACTTTTAGACGATTAATGTTGTCTTTTTCCAGCCCCTTAAGTTTTGCCAGAACTTCAGGGGCTTTAATTCCAGCAGCCCAAACCTTAATTTCAGCTTCGAGGCTTGAACCATCAGCAAAGTAAATCTGGTCTTCATCGACCTTAGCGACCCGGTGACTGGTTAATACCTCAATACCTAGACGATCGAGTTGCTCCATGGTGTGTTCAGCCATTTTCTCAGACAGTGCAGGTAAGATCCGATCAGCGGCTTCAATCAAAGTGATTTTGACTTTATTTGGATCAATTTTGTTCAGACCATATTTAAAAAAGTTTTGTTTGGCGATCACCAGCTCGGCAGCCAGTTCTACACCAGTCGCACCAGCCCCAATGATGGCAATTTTAAGCTCACGGGAAGAGGTTTGATTTTGAGCATTGAGATAAAGATGTAGCAGATCCTGCTGGAAGACATCGGCCTGCTGGCGGCTGTCGAGAAAATGACAGTATTGGGCAACACCTTCAGTATTGAAATCATTGGAAGTGGAACCTAGTGCTAACACTAGCGTGTCATAGCTGATGTGTTTCTTCTGTTTAGGCTGAGCTTTTTTAGAAAAATAATCTGTTTCCAGAATAATTTCTTTAGCCTCACGATCCAGATCAATAAATGTTCCCAGCACAAAGTGATAATGATGAGCTGCAGCATGACTAAAATAATTGGTTTCTTCTGCATGCGGATTAAGCGTACCTGCAGCAATTTCATGCAATAAGGGTTTCCAGATATGCGTCAGTTTCTGATCTACTAGGGTGATATGTGCTTTGCCACTCTTGCCTAAGGTTTCGCCCAATTGAGTAGCCAGTTCCAATCCACCTGCGCCACCACCTACAATTACGATTCGATGTGCTGTCATATATTATTAACCTATTTATTTTTCTAATAAAAATAAGAGAAATTTAGACCAAATATACTATGGCATGGGCAGCAGGCCGTCTTGATTAGAATTGTTATACAAATTACAAAACGTAGCAATTATGTCAGAAGAGGTAAAATTGACGAGAGAAAGAAGAAATTCTAAGGAGAGAGTTAGAAGGCAAATGAGAAGCCTTCTAACTGTATTCAGCGCTTATTTCTGGATTGGATAGAGTTTGGCACTTGGTGCACTTTCTGCAAAGATGCCAAAGAAGCTAGATAACCAGCTCAGGAATTTCTGGAAGAAACCTGCTTCTTCAAGTTCGACCATATCTTCAATCTGGATGGTACGAATAAGCTGATTATTCTGATAGACATGAATCGTCGCCAATGGCATCACTTTGGCCATAGGTGCAATCAGTTCAGAAGCATTCATTTCTACATTAATATGGGTCTGGGTTTCATGTAGCGGTTCAATGCTTTGCATTACACCATCACCTGTATTCAACATCACTCGTTGATGGTTTTGATCGAACTGGTTCAGGTCAATGGTATAATTCTGATCATATAAAGAGGTGGTAATAATCTGCGGCTGTTTAGTCTCAACCTTAAACATTTTCAAAGTCGATTTGATCACCGGTAATTCAGCCAGTAGCTGTTTGTCTTTAATGGCGACTTCATTGCGGGTATAGGTATATGCCAGATTCATTAACTTATGCGACACTTCAGCGCGTTTGGCAGCACTTTTGGTACCTAGAACTACCACGATCAAACGACGGTGGGGCAGTTCCATATCATAAGTCGGACGATTGGCAGTGAGCGCCAGGTTATAGCCGGCTGCGCGAGTAAAGCCCGTTTTTAAACCATCGACACTTGAGTCCACCTGCAACACGCGGTTAGTGGCACGGTGAAAATGGTTGTTATAGCTAAAACTTGGCTGCTTGGAATAATACAGATAGTCCGGAGTCTGGTTGACCACAGCTGCCGACAAACGCGCCAAATCGGCTGCAGTAGAATAATGCTCAGGCATGGTAATGCCGGCCGGATTCTGGAAATGGGTATGTACCATGCCCAAAGCTTTTGCTTCCCGATTCATTCGCTCGACAAAGCTCGGAATATCACCTGAAATTTTTTCTGCCAATGTCACAGCAGCATCATTCGCCGACATGATAATCAGGCCCGCTAGAAGCTGATCAATCGAAATCTGCTCACCTTCTTTCAGGTACATTTGTGACTCATCCCACATCACTGTTTTCACAATCGGCGTTGCAGTTAATACTTCACTTTTATCCAATTTACCAGCCTGGATTTCCTTGAGTGCAATATAAGCGACCATCATTTTGGTGAGGGAAGCAGGTGCACGTTGAACATCGGCATTGTGTTCGGCAATGACCTGACCTGATTGTGAGTCAAGAATGGTCCAGGCTTCTGCTTCAACGCTTTCAGGCAAAATATTCAGAAGGGCAGCATATGAAATTGCAGGCACAAACAGGCTGAGAACTGCAAGCAGTGAGATGATGTATTTCAAAGATGTTCCTTAATAACCAACCGGTCGATGAACGATTTAATTTTCACGCATGCTATGCCTTTTTTTTAAAGATAGCTAGTCAGAAATGTAGACAAATGCGACAGCTAAGCAATACTGGCCTAAAAAATGCTAAGCTAAGCTATAACTCATTTATTTGTATTTTATATCGCCCATTATGTTGCATTATCAAATCGAATTTGACGATTATCGTCAGCACCTTATTCACGTAACTCTTCGCTTTTTAGCAGACCCAACGCAAGTCCTTTCTTTACCGACCTGGATTCCGGGCAGTTACTTGATTCGCGAGTTCTCAAAGCATATTGAGGCGGTCAAGGCTTATGATGAGGATGGACGCCAGCTACAAATCCAGAAGTTTGAAAAGAATAAATGGCGTTTATTCAATACGGATCATGAACTGATTACTGTGGAATACGATGTCTACGCGTATGACCTGTCTGTTCGTGGTGCATATGTGGATCAAAACCGTCTCTATGTGAACCCGGCTTGTGCATGTTTGGGGTTGGAAGGTCAGGAAGATAAAGAAATTGAAGTTGAAGTATTCCTGCCGGATGAGCTGAAACATTTCCAGCTTGCGACGGGTATGCAGGCCAAAAGTCTGGTCAAAGGTCGCTATACCTTAAAAGCAAAAAACTATGCTGACCTGATTGATGCACCGTTTGAACTGGCAGAGCAGACCCGTTTCAGTTTTGAAGCCAATGGCATTCCGCATGAGTTTGTGGTGTCAGGCAAACATGCGATGAATGAACAGCGTATGAAGCAGGATATTGAGAAAATCTGTGCGACAGAAATTTCCATGTTCGGTTCTGCACCATTCAATGATTATACCTTTATGACTATGGCAACCGGTAACAGCTATGGTGGTCTGGAGCATCCGAACTCAACCAGTCTGATTACACCGCGTGATGACTTCCCTAAAGCAGATGAGCCTGAAGAGCCATCGAAAGATTATCAGCGTTTCCTTGGTCTATGTAGTCATGAGTATTTCCATTCATGGTTAGTTAAATTTATTCGTCCAGAAAACTTCGTGAATTATGACCTGAACAAAGAAGGCTATACCTCTTTGCTTTGGATCTTTGAAGGGTTTACGTCTTATTATGACGACCTGATTCTGCTACGTAGTGGTGTGATCAATCAGGAATCTTATATTGCATTGCTGAAAGCGCAGATTGATCGCTATTTGCAAAACCCGGGACGTTTTATCCAGTCAGTATCTGAGTCTAGCTTTGATGCCTGGGTGAAATTCTATCGTCAGGATGAAAACTCAAACAATGCCGGTACAAGCTACTACAATAAAGGCTGTTTAGTCGCATTGTGTCTTGATCTAGGTCTCCGTCTGCGTGGCTCAAGTCTGGACGCTTTGATGCGTAAGCTTTATGAAAATACGCAAAATGGCATTCAGGTCAATGAACGGACTATCTTTGAGTTATGTCAGGAATTGACAGGTGATAACTGGTTAGAACAGATCAATCATCTGATCAATACTACTGATGAATTGCCATTGGATCAGCTACTACCTGAATTTGGCGTGAGCTATACCCTGAAAAATGATAAGTCATTGCCATTCGGTCTGAAACTTGCAGATAAGCCTGAAGGTGTGCTGGTTCAGTCTGCACGTCGTGATGGAGCAGGGGTGAAAGCGGGCCTTTCAGCGAATGATGTAATTGTAGCGATTGATGGCCTTAAAGCAACGATGAAACTTGTCGAGAAATATGCGAAACAGGAAGGTACGTATACTGTCCATGCATTCCGTCGTGATGAGCTGATGACTTTTGAAGTTCAAAATGGTGGTTCTGAACTGACTGAGGTTGAGTTAAAAGTTGAAGATCAAGCTAAAGCCGAGAAATGGTTGAAAGCTTAATCAGAATGTTGCTATTAAAAAAACCGCTGTTAAGACAGCGGTTTTTTATTGGGTTTTTTAGATGATTTATTTAATGATCAGTCGTGAAGTTCCACGGAATTCAGCCACGATTTGATCTTTCTGATTCAGGATCTGAATATCGTAAATACCACTACGACCGCTACTGGCCTTATGTTCAGCTATGGCGATAAGGGTATCACCTAACAAAGCTGGTTTTAAATAATGAATCCCGCAATGTTGGCCGACTGCTGGGTGTTCGCCGGTATTGCAGGCAATGGCAAATGCAGCATCAGCTAATGCAAAAATCACAGCGCCGTTACAGGTTTGATGTCCCTGTAAATGTTGTTCAGTCACTTTAAGTTCAATCTTCGCATGATTGTGGTTATAGGAAATTAGATGTGTACCGAGATACTGAATTAATCGGTCCTGGTTAAACATTTGATTCACTTGCTGATCCATTGCAAAACTCCTTTTTAGATACACTTTATTTTAAAAATAATAATTATGTGAATCATAAATAGCATTTCAGGAGATAAATAACAAGCGAAAGCCAGATGAATGATAAAATGCAGCTGTTTTACACATCAAAATAAAGCACCATGAAAATGACGCTTATAGATAATAAGGATTAGTTGCCACGATAGGTTGAATAACCATAAGAGCTCAGTAATAAGGGAATATGATAGTGCTCTAGAGTACCGTCAATCGTAAATACCACAGGCACTTCAGGGAAGAAGGTGCGTTGATTATTGGTCTTAAACCAGTCACCGGTTTTGAAGGTCACTTTATAGATGCCTTTCTGTAAAGCAGTATCTTTAGGATAAAGCTCTTTAATACGGCCATTCGCATCTGTTTTTAACTCATTCAGTTTTATCCACTTGTCACCTTGCTGAGCTTCCAAAATCACCGCGACATTGGCGGAAGGCAGACCAGTTTCCTGATTCAGCACATGCACACTTAAAGGATTCTGTGCAAAAGAAAAGCTTGCTGTCGCCGTTAGAAGAGCACCAAAAATAATTTTTTTCATGGGTCTGTTCCTATTCAATAGATGGATAAAATTAAAGTTGTTTTAAAGTATGTTGAATGCCTTGTACGGCACACTGATGATCCTGTTCAGAGCCACCAGAGCCTGCAACACCAACAGCGCCAATGAGCTGGTTTTTATAAACCACAAGTACCCCGCCGCCCAGTAATAACAATTCATCCAAGGTATTTAAATTCTGTGCATTCGGGTTCTTTTGTGCATGACGCATAAAATCCAATGTACTTGTCTTAGTCGAGTATGCAGTAAAGGCTTTACGCTGTGATGCAGTTAAATTGTGAATTCCGACAGATTCATGCCGTTGACTGGCCAGAACATTGCCGCCTTGATCCAGTACCGTGACTGCAGCGGGTTTGCTGGCTTTCTGACAAGTTTGCATGACATTCTCAGCAAGTTGGTTTGCTGTGTTCAAGTCCATAATATAGGCCGTTTTTAATTCAGCATGGCTTAAGCTGACCATCGCTAAGCTCGCTAGATATAAAAATATTTTTCTCTGATTCAATCTGCTTCTCATGATAATGTTCAGTCATATAGAAATTGAGAAGATCATAATCAAATAATTGAGGCCCATGGATGACAATCAGATTACCACTTTGTAATCTTTGCGCTGTATGAAATTGATTAAACTCAGCCCATGCATATTTTAATTGTAGAAGATGAAGCCAAAATTGCCGGCTTCTTGGCCACAGGCTTAAATGAATCCGGCTACCAGACTACACAGGCGTGTAATGGCCTGCATGCCTTATCAGTGCTGGAACAGCAACAGATTAATCTGGTATTGCTGGATGTGATGCTTCCCGACCTGGACGGCTGGCAAGTCCTCAAAACTTTGCGTACTTTCTCTAAAGTTCCCGTACTCATGCTGACGACCAAAGATTATGTGCTTGACCGGATTAAAGGATTGGAACTAGGTGCAGATGACTATTTAACTAAGCCTTTCTCTTATATCGAACTCTTGGCCCGTATCAAAAGTCTGCTGCGCCGTGTACCCAAAACACAACATGAAATGTATCAAGTGGCCAATTTAGAGCTGAATCGTTTAACCCGGGAAGTATTTCGAGACCAGCAAAAAATTGAGCTTACCCAAAAAGAGTTTGTACTTTTGCAGTTGCTGATGGAACACCAGTCCGAAGTGTTAACCCGGACACAAATTGCTTCACTGGTCTGGAATATTAATTTTAATACCGATACCAATGTCGTTGATGTTGCTGTACGCCGATTACGTTCTAAAATTGATAACCATTTCAGTCCAAAACTTATTCATACGGTAAGTGGTATGGGCTATAAGCTGGATGCGCAAGCATGAAAATGCATTTGGGTACACGACTCGGCATCGCCTTTGGCCTCATTTCCTGTATCGTTTTTTTAAGCATCGGCGGGTTGTCCTATCACAATATGCAGCAGATGGTGCAATAACAGCAGGATGAAGCCTTGGCCTTGCGGATTTCCAGAATTGAAATATTTCTGGCTGATCAGCAAAGCTTTCAGGTGCTGATCGAACATCCAGAGCTTTATGAGAATATGCTTGGACAGGAAGATAACTTACTGATCCTTAAAAACGCGCAGAATACATTAATTGATATTAATCCTTTAAATATTACTATTCCTCTATTGGATTATGACACTAGGCTGAATTATCAAAATAATAAGCTTGAACAACCCACGACCCGTTTAGCATTTAAGCAAATGGACTTTAATGGACAGTCTTATCAACTGATTGCCGGCAAGCAGCTAGTAGCAGGGCAACAGCTTTTAAAACATTACCTGATAAAATTAGTGATCTACACTCTGCTCGGTATTATTTTATCCACCTTATTAGCCTGGCTAATCGGACACTATCTATTGCGATCCATGCGTCAGTTAATTTACGCGACTCAGCAGATCAGTGTGCAGCAGCTGGATCAGCGTATCGAGTTGCAATCCCAAACTATTGAGGTGCAGCAATTAACCGAGGCCATGAATGCCATGCTGGACCGTATACAGCAAGGCTATGAACAGCTGGCCCGATTTTCTGAAGATATTTCTCATGAATTACGAACGCCCCTGAATAACTTGATGAGGCAAACCCAGATTGCCTTGTCGAAGTCACGTAGTCGCGATGAATTAGAAAATCTGCTGTATTCTCATCTGGAAGAATATGAACGTCTGCCCCAGATGATTGAAAACATGCTGTTTATCGCCCGGGTAGAACATGGTCATTATCAGATAGAAAAACAGACACTAGAACTGAGCCAGATCATAGAAGATTTGCTGGCATATTCTGAGTTTCTGGCAGAAGAAAAAATATATCTATTTATACGGATATTCCGGCTCAACTGAATATAGCTGCGCATCCAGAATATCTGCAACGTGCGCTTGCCAATTTACTCAGCAACGCAGTGCAGTATGGAAAGGAAAATGGAGAGATCAGAATCACGGCGATGACTACAGAAAATAGCTGTCGGATTGATGTGCTGACAGCAGGTGTACAGATCCCCGAGCAGCATTTAGCCCATCTGTTTGAACGTTTTTACCAGATTGATAGCAGCCGGCATCAAAAAGCCCAAACGGGTGGTTTGGGCTTGGCGATTGTGCAGTCGATTATGCAGTTGCATCAGGGGGAAGTTCAGGTGAATAACCATCCTCAAGGTGTGGTCTTTAGTTTGATCTTCCCGACCTGAGCAGTGGCTTAACGGGTACGACGGCCACGACTCTTAGTATTTGGACGGGTAGTACCATTAGTCTTGCGACGTGGTTTTTCACCTTCTTCCATTTGCCAGATACGCGGTGTACCGGTTTTTTTCTTTGTGCCGTCTTTCGTTACTTTCTTGTTAATCGGTTTACCACCGGTACCACCCGGCTTTTTCACATAAGAGCGCGAGCGGTAAGGTTCTTGAGCAGGCACATCTTTAAAGTCTGGATAAAGTAGGGGTTCAATTTCTTTAGTTTCACCTGGCTGTAAACCTAATTGAACCAGATCAATCGAACCGATTTTGGTGCGAATCAAACGTAAGGTAGGAAAGCCGACTGCTGCAGTCATACGACGAACCTGACGGTTGCGACCTTCACAGATTGAAATTTCGACCCATGAAGTTGGAACAGAAGCACGGAAACGTACCGGGGGATTACGTTCCCATAACCATTCCGGTTCAGTGACTTTAATTGCTTTGGCTGGTAGCGTAATACCGTCATTCAGTTCAACGCCCTTACGAAGCTGTTCCAAGGCTTCTTCAGTTATATCGCCATCGACCTGAACCAGATAAGTTTTGAATTTTTTGCTGGCTGGACTGGTAATATATTGGTTTAAACCGCCATGATCGGTCAGGAACATCAAACCTTCAGAATCCATATCCAGACGACCAGCAATACGCAGATCCGGATCGTCTACAAAATCCGCCATAGTCTGATGTTTTTCATCTGGACGAAATTGGGAGAGGACGTCATAAGGCTTGTTAAGAATGACAATTTTCACTTTAACCTACTAAAATATATAAAATAATTCTGATGTGGCAGTCATGTTGCCCATTGTAATACTCCTTTACTTATAAATAGGAGATAAGGGAAGACATAAAAGAGTCCACTAAGTGGAAGCTATCATAGCAGATTCTGATTTATCTTCCTCGAATTTATGTTTTGCATCAAATTTGATTGCGTTTGATTGCGACCATGCCGCTTTAAAATGATGTGCTTTTTGTATTCAAATATGATCTTCCGTTTAAGAATGTTAATCCTCGATAATCTACATTTTCGACTGCACTTGTCGATTTAGTTAAGGGAAAATAAGACAATTCAAGGCAAAGCAAAAAATTGATAATGATTTTTATAGACCTGAAATGGCTTTGATGAATTTACATACCATACAAAAAGCTTTCCAAATTGGCTTAGACCACTACAAAGCAAGCTGATATTTTAATTTCACAGTTTCTAATATTTTTAATTTTGAGGTGAACAATGAAATTGTTGACTTTAATTAGTATGGGTATTGCAGCAAGTTATTGTTATAAAACCATCAAACATAACAAGCAAAATCTTTCAAATCTAAGTTTTGATGAAGTGATAAATCAACACATTTTACGAGATTTTATAGCCTGAGCATTACTTATATTTACCGCTAGTTTAATTTGATTATAAATAGAAAATCTCAACATATATTGTTGGGGTTTTTTATTTTTTATCGTTTGAATATTTTTAAATAAGGTGCATAAGAAAATTTATATCAAAATGAAAGTTACATGATTAATCTATTAAATAGTTAATTAATACAACTCTATAAAGCAATGTAAACGAAAAATTCAAATCTTCTGCTAAATTAAAAATAAACCAAATGTGTGGAGGTTTGTATGAGAAATATACCAGAAGGAACCCAGGTTATTCATCATATATCAGCTCAGGACTGCGCATTCTATAAGGAAGAAAATGGAATTCTGAAAGTCTGGAATAGCGGCACTTGGGTGAATGCGATTGTACCAAATCTGGAAAAGATGATGGAGCTTGATTTCGAGTTAGAAGTACTCAAATCTATGTAGTAATTTAAAATTTAAAGATCCTTCTATTTAGGATCTTTAAATTTATATTGAGGTTTTAAAAAATAATAAAAAATATCTTTACGATAAAAGAGAATTTTATTGAAAATAAAATAGCAGTTGTTGATTAATTAAAAATACATATCAGTTGCTTAGTTTTAATTTGATATAAAATATGGAAAATAAATTATGAAATAGTAAAATTAGAACCTATGAAATAACTTAAAAAGACATTAAGTTCAAAAGCTTAAATTTTGGAATGGCAATATATTACATAGAAAATTTTTTTTATAAACAAAGATTATTTTATGATTTCAAAGAAATAATCTATTAATTTTTTAAATAAAACCAATTAAGTAATTGAAAATTAATAATATGTTTATTTATAATTAAGGTTTAATTTATAGTTTTACTCTCTTATATTGCGTTTTACTTTAGTTTAAATATTCAAGATTATGTAATATTTTGTTATTTGGTTTTATGCTTATGTAGTGTATAAATAATATGCAGCTGTTCATGAGGGTAAAACACATGACTAAAGCAGAATTAGCTGTCTCCGCATTGGTCGTATTCCTTATTACCTTGATGGTTTATGGAGTAGGACAATCATTGAGTTATTAAAATAACTTTTTTCTAATGATTCCCGTATGTAAATAAAGCCCTTCGTGGGCTTTATTTTGTTTTCAGTCTGAGTCTGAATCACTCTTCTGATTTTCAGAATATTCTAGCGCAGCTTTTTGTGCTTCTGCGGCAGCTTTAGCTTCCAAAGGAATAGCATCTGCTGCAATAGTAGAAGTACCATAAAAGCCCATCGTAATGAGTATTAGAATTTTCGAAAACTGTTTCATATGAAATCCTCTAATTTTTTAAAACTTGATTTCAGTGTAGGGGATAAAACTCTCTGGGCATGTATGAGCGGTGTCTGCTTATGTAAGATATTCGGGCTTAGCGTGAAAACCCTTTCACCTTATGTAAGAACAATTATCTTATGAATTATTTTGTAGACTTAATTAAAGAAATGTTTTAGAAATTGAAAATATTAAATTTCTTAAATTTATAACGAGAAAGATATAAATTTAATAAACTTAAAATTTAATTCCTATAAAGAAAATATAAGCATTTATTGAATAAAATAATGTGGATTAAAAAATAGTTCAAATAAGAACAATAAAAAAATATTATAGAGCTAAGAATATTTGAACGTTAGCAGATTCTATGCAAGTAGCAGCACAATCGGAAATTAATAAATTTTTAAACTTCAAAATTGTGGCAAGATGACTCTGAATACAGATCTAATATTCAATCTACCTGATCATCTAGTTATTCCTTTACTGCGAAAACTGTGGCTTACATTTTATAGCCTCTCATACTAAATATACTATTACTGCGTTGGTTCGATTCTGAACTGGAAACTTTGTGAACGTTGATACATCAATGCTGAATCTGGATCATGGCCATGAAATGTACCCACATCTTTCGTGAATTTTTTAAAAGATTTTATTTAGAAAACCATATTTATATTCAGGGTTAAAACAGGTATCAACATGCAACGCTATGTAAGCGATGTAAATATCTCGAATATAGATCTAGTCAGAATTGAATCACTTAATAAAGATGCTTTTACATTGACGTATTTAGATACAGCTCAGCGATTGGCTTATTTTATATAAAGGTTAGAGTGATTAATGCAACTTCCAGTGATAGAGACAGTTCTCCAAAGGAGTTTATGCTATGGCTAAGTCAAGAGCAAAACATAAGCAGGTTCAGCAAAAGGATAAAAAGGACAGTGCTCAGAATG
Organism: Acinetobacter sp. TW_SC_4; assembly: GCF_054861205.1. Classification (NCBI taxonomy): domain Bacteria; kingdom Pseudomonadati; phylum Pseudomonadota; class Gammaproteobacteria; order Moraxellales; family Moraxellaceae; genus Acinetobacter; species Acinetobacter sp. TW_SC_4. The sequence goes on along the minus strand of NZ_CM142174.1, from coordinate 2,021,010 downwards.
AAGAGCAACAACAGCAACAGCAACAACCCTCTAAACCATCCCGTGCGAAAAAGCGTAAATAATTTAAACTGATTCAACAAAACCCTCAGCTGAGGGTTTTGCTATTTTTAAGACTGTTTTCGAAAAACAATTGGGAAAAAACATCACTAAAAATAACAGGATTTTGACTTTAAATTTCTGTGTATTCCTTAAGATAAAACGAACTCCTCATTAAACAGCTAAGCGAGCTATTGTGAAAATTCCCAGAATCCTGCTTTTAATATTTTCCTTAAGCATATTACTTACTGCCTGTCAGCCACCGCCATCAGGTGAACCAGCGGGCTGGAAAAGTCCCTACCTCTATTGGCAATTAAAAAAAGCTGAGCTGATTAGACCAGTAGAAATTCCTGTACAAGGAGTAAAACCTCGCCAGATTCAGGATACTTGGGGTGGAGCACGGAGTGAAGGTCGCAAACATGAGGGGACTGATATTTTTGCTAAACGGGGAACACCGGTAGTCAGTGCGACCCAAGGGATCGTCCGTAAGATTGGAACCAATAATTTGGGCGGTAAAGTTATCTGGATTACTGGCCCGAATTTAAGCCAACATTATTATGCTCATCTAGATGATTATGCTGAACATATTCAGGAAGGAGACTGGGTAGAAGCAGGTGAAATCATTGCCTATGTCGGCAATACCGGTAATGCGAAAAATACACCACCACATTTGCATTATGGGATTTATCTCAGTGGGGAAGGTGCGACCAATCCTTATCCTTATTTAAAGGTAGAAGAATTGGAATAAGCGCAGGTGAATGTAAAAAAAATGTAAAAGATCGCCATCTAAAGAATGAAAAGCATAAAATAGCGTATCTCCCGTTTTTCCTGTTTTTATGAGTTTTGCTTATCGACCAGATATCGATGGCCTGAGAGCGATTGCAGTATCATTGGTCATTTTCAATCACCTCGGCTGGTCACTATTTTCTGGCGGCTATATTGGTGTTGATATTTTCTTTGTCATTTCCGGTTATCTCATTACGACCATTTTGAAGCGCGATATTGAGTTGCAGCAATTTTCAATTGCACGGTTTTATAAGAAACGGGTGATCCGTCTGGCACCTGCATATTTTACTGTACTGGCAATTGTCAGCCTGATTGCTTGGCAGGTGATGTTGCCGGGTGAGCTGACGGAATATTTTAAAAGCGTCATGTATGCCACTGTGCTCATTGCCAATCTGTATATGCGAAATGAGGTGGGAGATTATTTCAGTCCGAATGTAGAAAATGTGCCTTTGTTGCATTTATGGTCATTGGGCGTAGAAGAGCAGTTTTATATTTTCTGGCCGCTCTTGCTATGGCTATTCTTGAGTAGAACCTCACGTAAATATCTTTGGCTTGTTATTAGTGTATTTATTGTCGCTTTAGTTATATACGCCCAGCAGCAACTGACTCATAATCCAGCCAAAGTTTACTATAGCATGCCGGTACGAGCGTTTGAGTTATTGATTGGCGCATTGATTAGCTGCTTGCCAAAACTGAATCTGCCAAAAAAACTATTACAGGGATTGGTCTGGGCTGGAGTAAGTGTTCTATTTGCAACTGCAATTTATTTTGATCAGCAAACCCCATTCCCAGGACTGATGGCATTGATCCCGTGTCTTGCAACGGCACTCATTATTTATCTGGGACAATCTATATCTTCAAGTAATTTATTACTGAGTAATCGTCTTAGTACCTGGATTGGCAAGATTTCATATCCTCTGTATCTATGGCACTGGCCAATCATCGTGTTCTTTGGCATTTATATGCTGCCCTTGAATCTGGAAAATCAGATTATTATTGTTTTTCTATCACTTATATGTGCATTTCTGACTTATAAACTGACTGAAACACCACTGAAACGCTTTGTGATGGCTGCAAATTATAAAGTGATTATTCTTGGATTTATGTTACCTGCAGTCAGTTTTATTGCGATCGCCCAAACCATCAAAACACATGAAGGTTTCCCGGAGCGTTTTCCAAAATCGGTGCATGACAAACAGGAAGCATTACACACGTATGCACATGTGATTCGTAGTAACTGCATGGATACTGCGGATCCAATATGTTTTACCCAATGCTCAGGATTGTGTCTTAGGACAATCTAAAGAAGATATTGATTTCCTGTTGATTGGCGATTCGCATGCCAATGCCTACACAGCAATGCTGGATGAATGGGCAAAGGATGCTGATTTACGCGGTTATGACGTTACGCAAAGCTCAACCTTTTATCTGCCAGATGTACAGCGATTTGAATTAAAGTTGAATCAATGGAAAGAATTGACCAAATTCCAAAAACGTAATGATGCTATTACTGCGCATCTTAAAGAAACCCATTATCCAATGATTATTCTGGCGGGTTCTTATGCGCAGTATTTTGACGATGATGTAAAACTTAAAGATAGTGTCCATCATACTGAGGAAGAGATATTTAGAGCAGGCTTGATGAAAGCCTTAGAAATTGCCCATCAATCTAGTGATCAGGTGGTGCTAATTAATGATGTACCACATCTAGACTGGGAAGGGATTCCATCTGATTGTAATATTCGTAAAGAGATTCTTCATCGAGACGCTTCATGTACAGTTTCTCGAAAAAGTTATGAAGCACATTTAAAGCAATTCAATCAGATTCTGGCAGAAGCAAAACTGAAATATCCACAATTAAAAATTATTGATCCAACCAAAGTCATCTGTGATCAGCAGGCATGTAAAACGATGTTGAATGATGTGCCTTTGTATCGTTTTAAAGATGATAATCATCTTAATGATCAGGGTTCACGGCAATTGGGCGTTGAATATCTAAAACAGTTTGTTAATCCGCTTAAAGATTTGAAAAAAGATTAAATGGAATAAAACCACGTTTAATGACGTGGTCCTATTCCTTGGGATTTGGGTCATTGACTGATTTTAATCTTTATTTAATTCTTTCTTCTTGAACAGAAACCGGTTGCGGTTGCTCATCCATCTTATATTTGGAAGAACGTGTATTCCAGAACAGTTGTAATGTTCCCCCTAATAAAACTAAAGCAGCCAGCATAAACTGTTGATGATAGTTCAATCCAAGATATTGCAGGGCGCTAAAACTTAATCCACCAATCAGCTGAACAGAGGCAAAACATAGAGTCGCAATACTCCAGAGCTTTTTATAGGCCAGTCCATACAGTTGCAAAATGGTATAAGAGGTGAGGAAAACCACAGCGGGATTCAACATTCCGGTAAAAAAAGAAGAACTGAAAGTGAGGAACGGGTTAGCATTTAAAGTCGCGATGAAAATCGCCAGAATATACACACTATAAAGAATCTTTAAGGCGGTAAAATTGCCAAATTTTCTTGCCAGAATATAGGCAGAAAAAGCACCTAAGGCACTGCCCAAACCATATAGAATCCAGTTAAAGTTAATCCAGAATAAGCTTAATCCTAGTTCATGGCTGAGATAGTCAATCCAGAACAGGGAATGCGGAATATAGGCAAATGCACTACAGGCATAAACCGCCAGTAAACTATAAAAGACTGTATTTAAAGGTACTTGAGCAGCATGAGAAACAGATTGTTTAGCTAGATAGGGTTTAAATTGTTGTATCAGTAGGCTTAAGCAGATACAAATCATCAGGGCAAACCCACATAAGATCAGCCAGGCCGTACGTATGGAAATCTGGTCAAGATAAGGTAAAAACAGTGTAGCTAGTAAAACCCCCAATCCAATTCCGCTAAAACCAATAAAATTGATCTTAAAACGGTCTTTTAAATCGCAGCACTGAGCCACGACACTTGGTGACAAAATCATGAGCAGACCACCACTGATACCGGAGATCACGCGCCAGCTGATATACCAGATTTCAGAAAACCCTGAAAAAGCGCAACAGAATAAGCTAACCATTCCAGCTATTGCAGCAAGCTGGATATAGGTACTCATGCTTCGATCTTGAGGCAAGCGCATCGCTGCAAAAGCACCCATTAAATAACCCAGTAGATTGGCACTACCCAAAAGGCTGGCAAAACTCGCGCTCCAGACAAAGGCTTCACGTGTACCAGGTAACAGGGCAGTATAGGAAAAACGCAGAATGCCGATGCCTAAGCACATGCTCAGGCAGAGAAAAAGACTAAGCTTGACCGTATTTGAGGACATCCATATACTCTTGAAGTTTTATATTTGTTCAAAAAATAGCATGAATCATCAAGCTAAAGGAGAAAAGGCTGAATAGATTTTATTGAGAAAAGAAACTCTAGATTAACAGCATACCTCTTTTTAAATATCTATAAAGCTTGTCGCGGAAATTTTTAAACAATAAAAAACCGCATTCATAAATGCGGTTTTTTGAGTTAACTTTTATAAATTAACGCATTTTTGCCAGGAAACGGCCTAAACGGGTAATCGCTTCACGCAGTTCATTTTCTGCTGGCAGGAATACCACACGGAAATGATCCGGTGTTGGCCAGTTGAAACCAGTACCTTGAACCAATAGAACTTTCTCGGCACGTAACAGATCAAGCATCAGTTTTTCGTCATCCTCAACCGGATAGATTTCTGGATCAAGACGAGGGAAACAGTACATCGCACCTTCCGGTTTCACACAAGATACCCCCGGAATCTCGTTTAGCATTTCCCAGGCAATATTACGCTGTTCATATAGACGGCCACCTGGGCGGATCAAGTCATTAATAGACTGATAGCCACCGAGTGCAGTCTGAATTGCATATTGTGCTTGATGATTCGCGCAAAGACGCATTGAAGCCAGCATATCCAGGCCTTCAATGTAGTCCATTGCACGTGATTTATCACCAGTAATCGCCATCCAGCCTGAGCGATAGCCAGCAATACGATAGGCCTTAGATAAACCGTTGAACGATACACATAATTGCTTGCCTGCAAGCGAAGCTACTGAAACATGTTCAATACCATCGTAAACGATCTTGTCATAGATTTCGTCTGCAAACAGGATCAGATCATATTTCTTCGCCAGATCCACGATTTGCTGTAATACATGACGCGGATAAACCGAACCAGTCGGGTTATTCGGGTTGATAATCACGATTCCGCGGGTATTTGGCGTGATTTTGCTTTCCATATCCGCAATATCTGGATACCAGTGATCTTCTTCATCACATTTATAGTGAATCGCAGTACCGCCAGACAGGTTCACTGCCGCAGTCCATAATGGATAATCCGGCATTGGAATCAGCATTTCATCGCCGTCATCCAGCAGGCCTTGCATCGCCATCACGATCAGCTCAGATACGCCATTGCCGACATACACGTCGTTCACGTGCATATCCAGAATGCCTTTTTGCTGGTAATACTGACAGATCGCTTTACGTGCCGGGAAAATTCCTTTGGAATCTGTATAGCCAATCGCATTTGGCAGGTTCAGTGCAACATCATTAATGATTTCTTGCGGGGCTTCAAAGCCGAATGGGGCGGGATTTCCGATATTCAGTTTGATAATTTTATGTCCGGCTTCTTCCATCTCGTTGGCCGCTCGTAACACTGGTCCGCGAATGTCGTAGCAAACATGCTCAAGCTTAGACGATTTCTTGATCTCGCGAGGGGGGGTGTTACCAATACCGGACATAATTCCATCCAATTAATTTTTAAGTTAAACCTATAGATTACGCAAATATCACAATCTATGCTGAAATTTCGCTAGAAATTTTTTCATCTCTAGCGTAAATATGGAAGTACTGAAGCATGACATTGAATGTCAAAGATTTAAAGGAGTTAGTGATGGGAAAACTCAATAAAACAGACCGGGAATGGCAAAGAGAGTTATCACCAGAAGAGTTTCGCATTACGCGTGAAAAAGGAACTGAACCGGCATTCACAGGTAAGTACTGGAATACAAAACAGGAAGGGACTTATGTCTGCCGTTGCTGTGGTACACCACTATTTTCTTCAACCACTAAATATGACAGCGGTTGCGGTTGGCCAAGCTTCTATCGTCCTGTGAGCAGCTCAGTTGTAGAAGAATTACCTGATACTTCACATGGTATGGTGAGAACAGAAATTGTTTGTCATCATTGTGATGCACATTTGGGACACGTTTTCCCGGATGGTCCGGAACCGACTGGCTTACGTTATTGTGTAAACTCAGCCTCTTTAGAATTACAAACACAAGAAAAAACTGACGAGGAAACTTATCCATGACCAGCATTTATCAGTTTGAAGCTGAGTTGTTAGATGGGAAAAACAAACGACTTGCAGATTATGAAGGAAAAGTACTTTTAATCGTAAATACCGCGAGCAAATGTGGTTTCACTCCACAATTTGCAGGTCTGGAAAAGCTTTACCAGAAATATAAAGAGCAGGGACTGGAAGTTTTAGGTTTTCCATGCAACCAGTTTGGTGGACAGGATCCAGGTTCAAATGAACAGATCGGTGAATTTTGCCAGAAAAATTATGGGGTTTCTTTCCCAATGTTTTCCAAGGTAGATGTTAAAGGTCCAGAAGCGCATGCGATCTTCCGTTACTTGACCAATAATTCTAAAGGAATTCTAGGAAATGGTATTAAGTGGAATTTTACCAAATTCCTGATTGGTCGTGATGGCAAGGTATTAAACCGTTTTGCACCTACCACAAAACCTGAAGATCTCGAAACAGAAATTGAAAAGGTTTTATAAGTTTATTTGAAATGTCTAATTTCTAATGAATAGAAAATAAGTTAAATAAAAAATAATTTGTAGTCAATATCCATAAAAAAACCCACTTCTGGAAAGTGGGTTTTTTTTATTTGTGTTTAGGTCTTAGAAGATTAAAGAATCGCTTTTAAACGCTGAATTACCTGCTCACATTGTGCCAGATCAGCCACCAATGCCAGACGCACATGATTTTCACCCGGGTTGCCTTGTGTAGTTTCACGAGACAGGTAACGGCCTGGTAATACTTTGATATGCGCTTTTTCCATCAACATTTTGGCAAAAGCTTCATCATTGTCCACTTTGAGCCAATAGTAGAAACCCGCATCCGGTTTTTTCAGCGGAAGCAAGTGCCCCAATTCTTTCTGGAACAGATCGAACTTGGCACGATACTGTACCCGGTTTTCTTCCACATGGGCTTCATCATTCCAAGCGGTAATTGATGCTAACTGGTGTTGCACCGGCATCGCTGCACCGTGATAAGTACGGTATTGCAGATAAGGTTTGAGTAAAGTGGCATCACCTGCAACAAAGCCTGAACGCATGCCTGGCAGGTTGGAGCGTTTAGATAGAGAATGGAAAACGACACAGTTTTTATAGTCATCTCGGCCAATCTCGGCACACACTTCCAGTAAACCTGTCGGTGCTTCATCAAACCAGAGTTCTGAATAGCATTCATCAGAAGCGATGACAAAATCATATTTGTCTGACAGTGCAATCAGCTTTTTAAAATGCTCTTTAGAAAGAACAGCACCTGTTGGGTTGCCCGGTGTACACACAAATAACAGGGCAGTTTTTTCCCAGACTTCAGCCGGAACTGCATCAAAGTCGCCTAAGTAATCATTTTCCTCAGTACAGTTAATGAAATAAGGTTTTGCACCTGCAAGCAGGGTAGCACCTTCATAAATCTGGTAGAAAGGGTTTGGCATCACCACATAAGGCGCATCTTCACGATTAATCAGCGCCTGAACAAAAGAAAAGATTGCTTCACGGGTACCAGAGACCGGTAATACATTGCTGTCTGCACTGATGCTATTCAGTTTAAAACGACGAGTCAGCCAGTTGGCAATGCTTTCTCGTAATTCAGGTAAGCCTTTGCTGTTCGGATAAGTCGATAGATGCTGGAAATTATCGATAATCGCCTGTTTCACGAACTCGGGTGCTGGATGCTTTGGTTCACCAATTGAAAGGGGAATCAATGGCATATTCGCAGGCTGGATATCCGCGAAAAGTTTATTTAACTTTTCAAACGGATATGGGTGCAATAAAGACAAGCTAGAGTTCATGAATGTGTTACCGAGCAGTGTGTTAGTGTTGAGCATTGACCTGATGTGAGGCCTCATCTAGAGCAGCTTTTAATGCCGCTGCAAAATTGTCGGACTCTGTTTGGGTCATTGGGCTGCCATCTTTTTTGGTGACAAAGAAAATATCTTCAGCACGTTCGCCAAGCGTGGCAATTTTAGCAGAGTGAATATCCAGACCCTGCATCATAAATAAACCGCCAATTTTCGCAAGTAAACCAGGATGGTCAAGTGTCGCAATTTCCACCATATTCTGATTTAAAGCCTCATTGAGAGTGATATCGACAGTATTTTCAATATCAAAATGACGTAACTGACGCGGAATGCGGCGCTGCATCAGACCTGGATATTCATCAGAATGACTTAAGGCATCCTGTAAGGCTTCAATCACAGTCGCTTCACGTTCTGGGTCAGTCAGCAGCGTGCCAAAACGGTCAAGTACGACATAGGTATCCAGACTAAAGGCTTTGGTCGCGGTAATAATCCGGGCATCCTGAACGTCCAGATTCATGCGATCCAGAACAGCAACCGTGGTAGCGAACAGATTTGGCTTGTCTTGAGTATAGATGAAGATCTGCACGGCATCCTGTGCATACTTACGATGCGCACGCATTAATACCAATGGTGCAGGATTATCGCCATGTTCCAGAATGGCACGGGTATGCCAAGCGATTTCATCGGCAGATTCTTTCAGGAAGTAGTCGTCACCCAGTTCCTGCCAGACTTTTTCAACGTCATAGAGTGAGAAATGTTCTACCAGACGTTCACTGGCTTCGAATTTGGTATCTTCAATCAGCATTTGATAATCAACCGGACGGCCGAGACCTGAACGGATCACATCACGCGCATGTGTATAAAGCTGACGCATCAAAGATGAACGCCATGTATTCCAGAGTTTTGGATTGGTCGCGTTGATATCTGCCACTGTCAGCGTGTACAGATAATCCAGATGCTCCATATCGCCCATTTTTTCAGCAAATTCTTTGACTACATCCGGATCGGAAATGTCTTTTTTCTGTGAAGTCACCGACATGGACAAATGGTTTTCAATCAGCCAAGCAACCAGATTGCATTCACGTTCGGTAAAGCCATGGGTACGGCAGAACTGAATCGCATCGGCTGCACCAAGCTCACTATGATCGCCACCACGACCTTTGGCAATATCATGGAAAATAGCCGCTAGATAAACAATGTCACGACGTGCTAGGCGCTGGAACACGGAGCTGACTACAGGGAATTCTTTGGCAAATTCAGGTTCCTTAAAGCGGTTCAGATTGCGGATCAAGAGCAGGGTATGTGCATCTACGGTATAGATATGGAACAGGTCATATTGCATCAGGCCGGTAATCTGTCCGAAAGCCGGAATATATTTGCCCAGGACACCATAACGTTTCATTGCCACCAAGGTTTCATAGAGGCGATGCGGTGAACGAATGATGGCCATAAATAGGGCCTGGTGTACCGGATTATCACGAAAATCCTGATCAATACGTTTAGCTGCCAGAGTAAGCAGACGTAAAGTACGGGCACGTATGCCCTCAATTTCAGGACGATTAGCCAGCAAATAGAAAATTTCCAGAATGGCGCTTGGCTTTTCCGAGAAAATCTTGTGATGTTGAACTGCTAACTTGCCATCGACCAGTTTGAAATTTTCATTAATTTCTTCAATCTGGCGTTCATATTGAGGTAAACGCGGAGTAATGACCGATTCATTAAAATAGGCCAGCAGCATTTCATTCAGAGTCGAAACCTGCTGTGCGCTACGGTAATAGCGCTTCATAAACTGTTCGATTGGATAGTTCGGTGACTGACCTTCTTCACGGGTATAACCAAACATCGCCGCAATATCTCGTTGATAATCGAACAGCAGGCGATTTTCATCGCGCTTGGTCAGACGGTGTAAATGATGACGAATTTCCCAGAGAAAGCTTTCAGCTTCTTCGAGTACGGCAAGTTCAAACTCTGAAATAAAGCCCAGATGCACCAGGTCATAAATACGGTTGACACGGAAATGACGTTTGGCAATCCAGCCAATCTGGTTAATATCACGGATACCGCCCGGTGCATTTTTAATATCCGGTTCCAGATTGCTTTCAGTATTATTGTGTTGAGCATAACGTTTGTGCTGCTCATCCATTTTCGCATCAAAAAAGGTTTTATCGGTCCAGGTTTGTGAAACGATTCGGCGTGGCCACTTGGTCAAATTTTCATTGCCAATAATCAGACGTGCCTCGATCAAGGACGTCGCTACAGTAAGGTCGCTGCTGGCCTGATTGACACATTCATTGATGGTACGAACACTGATACCCGGTTTGAAGTTGCCTACATCCCAAAGAGAGGAAATAAAGCTGGAGATCAGCTTTTCCTGCTCTGGAGTGAAATCATCTTCAGAAAGGATCATGATATCGACATCTGAATAAGGCAGCATTTCGCGGCGGCCATAACCGCCGACTGCGAAAAGTGCCAAATCGGTTTGATCCAGTTCAGCATGATTCCACAGGAATTGCAGAGCCTCATCAATCAGGTTGGAACGGGCCTGAATGATGTCACGGATAGACTGTCCATTTTCAAAACATTCCTGAAGCTGATTTTCTACATCGCTACGCCATTGGTTGATCGCTTTGATGTCATTGTGACTTTTAATGTAATTCAGCAGTGGGGAGGTATTGATCATGAACAGTGGTCCGTTGTATTTACTTAATTTTGATTCACATTAACTTGGTCAGCAACCTGTTGAGCCAGCTCGCGAGCCTGTTCAATGCTTTCTGCACGCGCAGTCGCGACACCCATACGGCGGCGTTTAAAACCTTCAGGTTTACCAAACAGGCGTAAATCGGTATCGGCATGGGCTAAAGCAAGATTCAGGCCAGAAAATGAAAGATTGCGATCATCGACACCTGCGTAAATCACGGCACTGGCAGCCACACTATGGCGAGCTGTATTGACTGGTAAGCCTAAAATAGCACGGGCATGCAGTTCAAATTCACTCTGGAACTGGGAAGCTAAGGTAACCAGACCAGTGTCATGCGGGCGAGGTGAAACCTCACTAAACCATACTTTGTCGCCTTTGACAAAGAGTTCTACACCAAAAATACCGCAACCGCCCAGTGCTGTGGTGACTTTATTCGCGATACGTTTTGATTCTTCCAGAGCTGCTGGGCTCATTGGCTGAGGTTGCCAGCTTTCTACATAGTCGCCTGAGTCCTGACGATGTCCGATTGGATCACAGTAAGAGGTTTCGATTTCGCCAGTTTGAGGATTCTTAGCCCGTACAGTAAGCAGGGTAATTTCAAAATCAAAATCAATTTGTGATTCGACAATCACTTTGCCCTGATTAACCCGACCACCTGTTTGCGCATATTCCCAGGCAGCATCAACTTCTTCAAAGCTTTTCACGCGAGATTGGCCTTTACCTGAAGAAGACATCACAGGTTTCACAAAGTTTGGATAACCAATATCATCACAGGCTGCCCGGAAAGATTCCAGAGAATCTGCAAAGCGATAAGCAGAGGTCGGTAAGCCTAGTTCTTCAGCTGCCAGACGACGAATGCCTTCACGGTTCATGGTCAAGTTCACTGCTTTGGCAGACGGAATCACAGTGGCAATATTCTGTTCTTCGATTTCAACCAGTACTTCTGTCGCAATCGCTTCAATTTCAGGAACAATGAGATGCGGCTGAATTTTTTGAATGAGCTGTTTGAGTTCCGCTGCATCTGCCATATTTAAGGCATAAGAAAAATGTGCCACCTGCATGGCAGGAGCATCTGCATAACGATCTGCAGCATGAACTTCTACACCTAAACGTTGCAAGGAAATCACCACTTCCTTACCTAGTTCTCCTGAACCTAGCAATAGAACTTTAAAAGCTGAAGATTGAAGAGGAGTACCAATAGTCACGTTCATGTGTATTATCCATGCTTGATTTTATGGACTTTTAGCATAACAGAACTCAATGCCGAGATAAGCCGAGTTTCATACAAAATTGTGATATTGGCCAGCAGTTTTATTTATAAAAGTTTATAGAGAATTGCATCTGAAATCAGGCAGTTCGCTTTACTGTATTTTTCATAGGGTTTAAATCATAAATACGGTTTTGCGGATTGAGTTTTTCCATATGCAGAATTTGCATGTCATTGAGTTGAAGTTGATGGAGAAGTTTCAGACTTTGTATTCTCTTAAAGGCGTAAAAGGGAATGACAAAAGGACAGATAAAACCAAATATCCATAGCAATAAACCAAATCCTGAAAATTGCAGTGCATCGAGGAATACAGTGAAAAAATGGAATTGATGATTTGATATTGCGACAAGTGCAAAGAATAAAAACAGTAAAATTACACTAAAGCAAAATACAGAAATGAGATTTGGAATGCCTTTATGTAGCAGGCTCCATCGGCTAAAAATGATTTGTTTGGGATGCAGATGGATTACCTGTTGAGTCTGGTTATATAGGGCAATGATTTTATTTTTGCCATGCTTCTGAATATAAATGACACGGACATGATCTGCGGGTTCAGCAACCACTTCTACAAAATGACCAGTAAAATTCTGTGCATTGATAAAACATTCAAAATAGCAGCCGGGTAATTCATACTGGTTAAAATAGCCAACATTTCATCACGTCGATGATGAATAAATATTTTCCCTTCAATCATTTGCTTTGGCTCGAACATGCCAATATTTTCCTTATTTTTCTTCTTATATCAAAAAGACTTATGCATTTAATTTAGCATAAGTCTTGAATGAGATTTCTAATTTTCTAAAAGGCTTAAAAAGGCATGGGGATATAGGTATAAATCAGGCCATAGGTTAAAGCAGCAGTTAAGGTCGCCATAACGATTTTCTTAAACTTAAAATACAGTCCAGCGAGTACAATGAAACCGATCAGCATGGCAAAGCTTTTATCTGGCGTTTCCAGTAAGGGCGGTAAAGTCGCCACAACCAGCATGGAACTGATGGCAGCAATTCCAATCGAACCCAAGGCAATTTTCAGCCATAGCGCACCACGTTTTTGCGAACTCTGCTGAAATTTTTGAATCACATAGAAAGGACCAAAACGTGAGGCAAAATTGGCAATTCCGACAATAATCCCGACCAAAATAATTTCAAGATTCATGATTGATCTCCTGCATATTCAGGATCTGGTTTTTTCAGTACATAGTGCTTGAATAGGCCGGCCAAAATGCCGGAACTGATGCCGATAAAGATCGCAGCGGACAGATCGATAAAATAACAGGCAACTGCTGAGACAATAATCGTGATGGTCACGACAAAGGTATGTTTCTTTTCAAAGGCTGCCAATAAGAAACTTAAGAACAGGGCAGGTAGCAGGAAATCTAAAGCCGCCTGCAAGAATTGTGGCAGATGACTAACCTGATCAGCAAATAGGCCGCCTAGAAATGAACCTGTCGCCCAAGATAACCAGCTAAACAGACTCAGACCGAGCATCCACGACTCTGACCATTCCTGACGCCGTTGTGACAGTTTGATCATACCTGAAGCAAAGACTTCATCAGTAAGACCCCAAGCCCAGACTGCGGTTTTCTTCAAGTTTAAACGATCTTGGATCAGGTTTTGTAAAGCTGGGCCGTATAAAAGATGGCGAATGTCCAAAGCAATTACGGTCAATGCAGTCATCCAGATCGAAGTACCGCTACCAAGTAGAGCTACAACTAAAAATTGACTGGCACCGGCATACATGGAGCAGGATAGAAATAAGGCTTCCCAGGCAGTAAAACCGAACTGGGTGGCAGAAACGCCAAAGGCAAAGGAGACCGGAAGGTAAGTAAATATAATGGCCTGGCTATCTTTGGCACCTTGCCAGAAACCGGCAGGTTGCATCGCTACTGGATTGTGGTCAGACACAAAACACCTTGAGGGAGAGAGTTAAAACAGGGATTAAATCAAGATTGTGTATTGTACGCGAATTTACTAGCATAGTGCCGAAATATTTAACTGGCGATTCTGATATGTTGATGTTCAAGACACGTGCAATGCTGGTCGGTGTTTTAATCGGCAGCACCTTATTTCTTCAAGCTTGTGGAAATGAAAGTCAAGCGCCAAAGGCCGAAATTAAAGCGGCACCTAAACTCTCCAATGATGCAACAACTTATGCTAATGCTGCATGGCAATTCATGAATGAAGTCGATCCGCTGGTCTATAACAAGGAAATGGAGCAGATTGATGCTCAGGTGCGTCAACCGGCCCGTAAATTAAGTACTGACTGGCGCATTAATGTGAAAATGACTGACTCAGTGACGGAAGGAAAATATGCCTTATGTCGTAAGGCTTTAACCAGTCTGGAAATCTGGGCACGTAGCACCGTTGAAAATAGCAGTAGCGTGGCACAGAGACAGGCCGACTATGAGCGTGATAAACAGCAATGTCAGGGAGCAATTGCTCATCCTGAACTGGGAAATACTGATCCAAAGCAGAAAGGTAATGCAGTAGCTGAACAGTCTTAATCGGGTTTTATAATCTTCAGGCGGAACTTCGGTTCCGCTTTTTTGTTATAAAAAACGATTCTATTTATATAAATAAACAATAATTAAAATCGAGAAATATTGCCCTGAGTCATTAAAAAAGTCCTATAATTGACTCGTAATCAAGCGATTTAAAGATAAAAGTTAATTTTCGGAGTAATTTTAAATGTTAAATAAATTGTTTTTAGCGATAAGTGTAAGTACTGTTTTAGTAAATGCAGTATAAGCTTCTTATGCGTGTGAAGTGGCATCATGTACCAATGGCTTTGATAGCGTCAATGTTTGTGAATTGCGTTCTTAAATTTTAAATCCATCTCCCTATAGAAAATTCAAACAGCAAAAAATAAAAGAAGCCTCAGAATAAGGCTTCCCATACACTTAGACGATCATGTCTTAAAGCAACATGAATAGACGTTCTAGATACAACACTGCTCCGCCCAAAAGAATACTGAGGCCGCAGATCAAGCGTAAAGAGTGCCAAGACATGAGATTTCGTCCTACTGTATTCATTTATATTGAAAGTGCTTCCAGATAACGGCGATTCACTTCCTTCCAGTTCACCACATTAAAGAAAGCGGCAATATATTCAGGACGACGGTTCTGGTATTTCAAATAGTACGCATGTTCCCAGACATCCAGACCTAGAATCGGAGTATTGCCATGCATGAGTGGTGAGTCCTGATTGGCGCTACTTTCTATGATAATGGTTTGATCAGGTGCTACGCTGAGCCAGGCCCATCCACTACCAAAACGGGTTAAGGCTGCCTTGGTAAAAGCTTCTTTAAAAGCTTCAAAGCCACCAAGCTCCTTGTCGATCGCCTGTGCAATTTCACCTTGAGGATTGCCCCCACCATCTGGACTCATTACTGTCCAGAACAGGGAATGGTTGGCATGACCGCCACCATTATTAATCACATTATTTTTCAAATCTTCAGGTACCTGATTGGCTTTGCTCACCAGCTCTTCCACAGAAAGATCTTCCCATTCTGTGCCTTCAATACCTGCATTGATGTTGTTGATATAAGTTTGATGATGTTTGGTATGATGGATTTCCATGGTTTTAGCATCAATATGCGGTTCCAATGCATCATAAGCATAAGGGAGTTCGGGAAGGGTATAGCTCATTTTTAATTGTCCTTAAGCGTGATTAAGTGAGTGGAATTTTCGACTAAATTTTAAAATACGCTTGTGTTGTATTAAATACAATGAGAATTATTATCATTTATGTTGTGGGGTATGGTTTTTATAAATAAGGTGTAAAGATGCGTATGAAAATAGCAAGAAGCCAAATTTGGTAACAAAAAAGCCCCGAATGATCGGGGCCGTTCTTTGGCTTCAACTTATACGTTGAAACGGAAGTGCAGAACGTCACCGTCCTGAACGATATAAGTTTTACCCTCTAGACGCCATTTACCTGCTTCTTTGGCGCCAGCTTCGCCGTTGTACTGTACGAAGTCATCATAAGCAATACATTCTGCGCGAATGAAGCCTTTTTCGAAGTCAGTGTGAATGACACCCGCTGCTTGAGGCGCAGTAGCGCCGACTTTAACCGTCCAGGCGCGAACTTCCTGTACACCGGCAGTGAAGTAAGTTTGTAGGCCAAGCAGTGAATAACCTGCGCGGATTACTACGTTCAGACCTGGCTCTTCCATATCCATTGCTTCCAGGAATTCGGCACGGTCTTCATCTTCAAGCAATGAAATTTCAGCTTCGATCTGGTTGCAAAGTGGAACCACGATTGCATTTTCAGCAGCTGCCAGTTCACGTACCGCATCGAGGTGCGGGTTGTTTTCAAAACCGTCTTCTGCCACGTTAGCGATGTACATGGTTGGTTTAAGTGTTAATAGACCAAAGCCACGAACCAGTTTACGTTCGTCATCATCCAGATTTGCTGCACGGGCAGGTTTGCCTTCATCTAGAAGAGGTAGGATTTTTTCTAGAACGGCTTTAGTGGCTACAGCTTCTTTATCGCCACCTTTGGCAGACTTCGCCAAACGAGTCACTGCTTTAGTCACAGTTTCAAGATCAGCTAGAGCAAGTTCAGTGTTAATCGTTGCGATATCATCAAGCGGATCAATTTTACCGTTGACGTGAATCACGTTTTCATCTTCGAAACAACGGACAACATGAGCAATTGCATCCGTTTCACGGATATTCGCCAGGAACTGATTACCCAGACCTTCGCCTTTAGATGCACCAGCAACCAGACCCGCGATGTCCACGAATTCCATGGTAGTTGGTACCACGCGTTGTGGTTTTACGATTTCAGCAAGTTTGTCCAGGCGTGGATCAGGCACAGGCACGATACCGGTGTTTGGTTCAATCGTACAGAATGGGAAGTTTTCCGCAGCAATTGCAGCTTTAGTTAATGCATTGAAAAGCGTAGATTTACCAACGTTAGGCAGGCCTACAATACCACAATTAAAACCCATGAAATAACTCACAAAGCGTTATATAAAAATTGCCAGTGATTTTACATGAAAGCCATGACAAAGTCAGGTCATGGCTGGATGCTTTGTTGAAAACTTATGAAATAGATGTCTTTAAATTTTACGTTTATCGAGCTGATTCGATAGGGTGTCACCAGTGGCCTGAACTAGCATGACCAGAATTACCAGCACCACAATCACGGCTAGCATGATCTGCATATCAAAACGCTGATAGCCATAACGATAGGCGATATCACCCAATCCACCTGCACCGATCGCACCGGCAATCGCCGAGGAGTTAATCATGGTCACCAAAGTGACGGTAAAACCAGCCACAATCCCCGCTAAAGCTTCAGGCAATACCACATGCCAGATAATCTGCTTACGGTTACAGCCAATTGCTTGAGCCGCTTCTATCAGCCCCTGATCGACTTCACGTAGGCTTACTTCAGCAATCCGGGCAAAGAAAGGAGTCGCCGCTAAGGTTAAAGGTACAACGGCTGCCCAGACACCATAGCTGGTCCCCACAATCCAGCGGGTAATAGGAATCAGCGCCACCATCAAAATCAGGAAAGGCACCGAACGGGTAATATTCACAACCCAGCCCAAAGCCTGATTAATGGGTTTAGATGGGTAAATACCATGTTCAGACGTACTGACTAACACTACCGCGATTGGTAAGCCAATTAAAAAGGCAACGATCGCGGATACACCGACCATGAGTAGGGTATCAGTAGTTCCTGTCAGTAATAAATCAATGAGTTGGTCGTGCATAGCCAATCACCTCAATTTGTGCAATGTGTTGTTTTAATTTTTGCTGAAGTAAGTCCGTGTCCAGATTCAGATCAGCAACCGCGACAATCAGGCTACCGACCAGATGATTCTGAATGCTGTCGATATGACTTTTATAGAGATGTACCGGATGCTCGAACTGTTCGAAAATCACTTTTAAATCTGGTGAATGCTGAACACTAGAGGCATATCGCAGTTTAATAATGCTATGCGTAGTATCAGCTGTCACTTCAGGACTGATCGCAAATGGTAGTTCCAATTGTTCCAGATTCAGCAGTTCCTGGGTGATTTGTTGCTGTGGATTGGAGAATACAGACCAGACTTCACCGGATTCAACAATTTCACCTTTTTCAATTACGACGACTTGATCGCAGATTTCACGAATGACCTGCATCTCATGGGTGATTAGTACAATAGTGATGCCAAGTTTCTGGTTGATTTCTTTCAGTAAAGACAGCACCACTGAAGTGCTTTCTGGGTCTAGTGCAGAAGTGGCTTCATCACAGAGTAGAATTTCCGGATGATGCACCAGCGCACGGGCAATGCCGACACGCTGCTTTTGTCCGCCGGATAACTGAGAAGGGTAGTTCTGCGCTTTTTCGCTTAAGCCTACCAGTTGCAGTACTTCGTTTACACGCGCATCAATGTCTGATTTTTTATAATTCGCGACTTTTAAAGGTAATGCCACATTTTCCCATACGGTTTTGGCAGACATCAGGTTGAAGTGCTGGAAGATCATGCCAATGCGCTGACGTAACTGGATCAGTTCAGCATGGGTTAAGCCAGCCAAATCCTGCTGATGGATATGGATATGACCTTCACTGATCTGTTCCAGACCATTCAAAGTACGTAGCAGCGAAGATTTCCCCGCGCCACTTTTTCCGATAATCCCGAAGATCTTTCCTTCAGGAATATCCAGATTGATGTCCTTTAAGGCATGTACCGATTTGCCTTGAACTTCATAATATTTATTCAGGTTGCGGATTTTGATATGCGGGATGGAAAACGCCATCTGAGAACCAAAACTCACCATAGTATTTTCCTTATTTCCAGCCCGGGAACCAGAGCTTCGCACCAAAGTCAGCGTCAAGAGCTTCCTTTACGCGAGGTGAATTCTGATAGATGTCGACAAATTTCTTCAGCTTGTCATTCTTGTCCTGATAGTCCTCACGTACTGCAAACAGAATTGCATAACGGTTGTCTTTGCTAGAGTCAAATAACAACGCTTGTTCTGGATCAGCTGTTTTAGCCAGACGTAGGTAGTGTGGATAGCCAAATGCTAAATCAACATCATCAATGGCACGCGCGGTTTGCGGACCTTCAATTTCAACGAATTGCAGGTTTTTCGGATTCACTGCAATATCTTTTAGGCTAGAAAGGTGGTTGTTTGGATCTTTTAAAGTTACCAATTTTGCCTGTTGCAATAACAGTAGGGCACGACCCTGGTTGACTGGATCGTTTGGCACCACAACTTTCGCGCCGTCTTTAAGTTCATCCAGACTGTTAATTTTCTTGGAATACAGGCCAACGTGAGTCGCTGCACCTTTGGCAAATGCCTTGATTTTAAAATCAGTTTCTTTCTTGGCATTATCCAAAAATGGCTGATGCTGGAAGAAGTTGGCATCAATATCGCCATGATTCAGGGTGATATTCGGTGTATTCCAGTCCGAGAACTCGACCAGTTTGACATTCACACCTTGCTGTCTGGCTTCTTCTGCTGCGACCTGTAAAGGCTTAGCAAAAGATGGGCTGATCCCAATCACCAGTTCATCCGAACCAGATTTCTTTTGCTGGTTCCACACCACCAGTCCGATAATGACGGCGGCAATAATCACCCCAATAACGGTGAATTTTGTTTTAACGGTTTGTGCCATGTTGCACCTCAAAATAAATTTATGCTGATTATTTTTGCTTTAGGTTCGTGTTCGCTGTTGAGGCGGAGCTTTGACATCGGAATTGCTGCACTGGATGTGCGCTGGATAAGCGGTCTCCTTGCTGGAACAGCTTGTGTCTGAAACTGCCTTGTTCATATTCAGTCTTATAGCGTCCGCGTTGCTGTAATTCAGGAATAACAAAATGGATAAAATCCAGATGCGATTCAGGTGCAACCGTGCGAGTCAGGTTGAAGCCATCTATCCCGGTTTCATCAATCAGCTGAATCAGTTTTTCTGCCACCGTTGCGCCACTGCCCACGATCAGTGGATAACGACCACCCAGCACATGCTGGGCTTTCAGGTCATTCGGTGTGATCTGCTGCTCTTTAAATTTGTCATTAACCGTCGCAATACTGTTGGTCTTCTTGTAAGGAATTGGTTCATCATCAGCAAATTTGGACAGGTCAATGCCAACTGAGCTGGAATAATGTGCAAGACCTGCTTCAGGGCTGGCATAGGCGCGATATTCATCCAGCTTTTGCTGTGCTAGTTCATCCGTTGCTGCAGTGACCACGGTAATGCCGACAAAAATCTTGATCGCTTCAGGATCACGGCCTTGTTCAACCGCTTGACGACGAATCTGATCAACCTGTTTTTTAATCTTGTCCGGATGATCACCACCAATAAACATGCCTTCAGTATGTTGAGTAGCAAAGGCCATACCCCGTGGTGAAGCACCGGCTTGGAACAGCACAGGCGTACGTTGAACAGAAGGTGAAACCTGGAACACGCCCTGGCTACGATAAAATTGACCCTGATGATTGACCTGGTGCACCTTGGCTGGATCAGTAAAGATACGTTGCTGCTTGTCTTTCAGCACAGCATCATCTTCCCAGGAGCCTTCCCAGAATTTGTAGCATAGCTGTAAAAATTCCTCGGCCTGTTCATAGCGCAGGTCATGGTCTTTCAGGCCATTTTCACCAATCAGGCGCTGCGCACTGTCCAGATAACCTGTCACGATATTCCAGCCGATACGACCATTAGTCAGGTGATCCAGACTGGCAAAACGGCGGGCGAACTGATATGGCGACTCATAGCTGAGATTGACTGTAACGCCAAAACCAAGATGGTGGGTCATGGCTGCCATGGCAGACACGAGGGTGCTTGGATCATGGCTTGGTAACTGGATTGATTCTTTTAACGTCAGGTCAATCCCATTCTGGTAGACATCATAGACTCCGGTGATGTCGGCAATAAACAGACCATCAAACAATCCTAGTTCTAATGTTTTTGCCAGATCGGTCCAGTAACTCAGCTCATTAAAGCGATGCGATTCATCCCTCGGATGAGTCCACAAGCCATGATTAATATGTCCCACACAGTTCATATCAAAGGCGTTCAGTAAGATTTTTTTCGCTTTTGGATTAGTCGTTGTAATTGTCATTACAATGTCCCTCGGCGTGGAGGCAGAACACCATTCAGTAAATAATTGGCAATAAAATAATATTTCCAGCGCAAAGCATCGTGCAGGGTATGTACGCGGGCATTACGCCAGAAACGATCCAGACCATCTTCGCGTTGGCTACCACGACTGCCAGCCAATTCAATTAGTTTTGATGATGCTTTTAATGCAGTTTCACTACTGTGCGCACGGGCCTTGGCTACATCCAGAGAGGCTTTGGCAACCCTAGCTTCAGTCGGATCGGCTTTAGCTGCATCGACAGAACGGGCTGCCTGTTTCAGTAACACTTCAGAAGCACGCACATCAGCGATCACACGACCCAGTTCGAGTTTGGTCAGCGGATCATCGGTGGCTTTGTCCACACCCGAATCAATCCAGGGACGCGCCTGACGTACACGGTTTAAGGTTTCCTTAAATGCAGCACGGGCAATGCCGGTTTCAATGGAAGCATGCAGCAATTGTGCAAAAGGTCCGGAAATGGTTGGGTGGGAATAGGCTGTATCAAAACGCACCACATCTTCTTCAAGCACGTGTACGTTATCGAATTTCACTGTACCACTGCCCGTGGTACGCTGGCCAAAACCGCTCCAGTCATCAATCAAGGTGAGACCTTCGCTGTCACGTAGCACAAAAACCAAGAATTGCTGCTCGTTTTCATCTACGACCAATGTTGGGATGCGGTGCGCAAACAGGCTGCCGGTGCAATAGAATTTTTCGCCGTTAATGACATAGCCTTGCTCGGTCTTGCGGATTGCAGTCTGGCGTTGTACGGCAGTCTTGGTCTTGAACTCAGCCAGGGCATTACCGAAACGGGCGCCTTTTAGCACTTCGGCATAGAGTTTATGTTTTTGTTCTTCGGTGCCGTTATTACGCAGGATTTCCAGACCATAGAAATGGTTTTGCGGAATCTGACCAATCGAGCCATCGACACCGCTCATTAAGGCAATCACTTGCGCTACGGTATAGCTAGACACTTCTGCACCACCATATTCTTTAGGTACAGTAATCGCCCAGAGTCCGGACTGGCTATAAGCCTCGGTTTCTTCGAAAGGAAGAATACGTTCGGCATCACGCTGTACCGCATTAATCTTGAACTGTTCAGCCAGATTACGGGCAATTTCTAGTGCTTCTTCATCAGATTTGATGATGTGCGCATGTGCCAGCTGTTCTGACTGCAATGGACTAATGTTTTGAAATGAAGTCATGGCAAATATCCTTAAATCCAGGCGTGGCGGGCAGGGAGCTTATGATTTAGGTAATAATCCCCAAGTGCATGCAGCTTCCAGCGGATCGGGTCATGCAAGGTATGCACACGGGCATTACGCCAATGCTGATCCAGATTGTGCTGACTGAGGCTGGAGCGACTTCCACCCAATTCCAGTAATTTTTCCGAGATATGTAGCGCAGCATCGTTGGCATAGACCTTGGCTTCAGCAACCAGAATTGAGGCTTTGGCTGCCTGCTCATCAGTCACAGATTCCAGCTGATCCAGTTCATCCAGATATTCAGCGGCTTCATCCAGCAGTAAAATCGCGGCATCGAGCAGCACAGAAGATTTGCCAACTTCCTGCAGGGTATAATGTTCTAAGCTGGCTTTTTCGACTTGCGCATCGACAATTGGACGTGCTTTTTGTACGGCAGTCAGCGTATCGGCAAAAGCAGCTTCGGCAATGCCGACATCAATCGCGACCTGCATCAATTGGGAATAGGCACCGCGGTAGCTTGGTTGATTTCCTAACAGACGCTCATCAAAAATCAATAGCGGATCAACTTCGACATGCTGAAGTTTGACGGTACCACTCGAAGTCGTGCGTTGACCAAAGCCATTCCAGTTATCGATCACTTCCACACTTTCAGCATTGCGGTCGATAATGGTTAGTACTACATGGCCTTCTGGATGAATCGCTTTAATCGCCAGCCAATGGGCAAAGCTACTGCCAGTTGAATAGAATTTCTCGCCATCCACAAAATAGCGACCGTTTTCAAGGGTAAGTGTGGTTGCCAAGGTTTTAGTATCTTTAGTATTTCGTTCCGGGCCACCATTCGCCAGACGCTTACCTTTTAGAATTTCGTTATAAATAAACTGTTTTTGTTCTTCTGTGCCCATGATCTGGATCATGTTGAGTAATGCAATCTGGTTCTGCGGAATCTGTCCAACACTAGAGTCAGCTTTATTAATAATCCGGAATACATGAGTCAGGGTTTTATTGGCAACAAATGCACCGCCGTACTGTTTCGGAATGCGCATGCCACCCAAGCCTTTCTGGCTGAACAGGTCAATCTCAGCAAAAGGTAATAGGCGTTGCTGATCACGCTGATTACGGCCTTCCAGGGCAAAGTCTGCAACCTGATAAGCAGCATTAATCGCGTCGAGATCATTTTCGATGATGTGAACTTTTTCAGAAGTTAAACGAGACATAATGACATCCTAAATCGATGCCAAAACGTTACAGCGAAAGCTTTATGTAATTAAGCAATTGCTTTTGCAAAGCTTATGAAAAAAGCTATTTAAGATAAAAGCTGCTAGATTCTTATAAATTTGGAATATAGTAACTGATTAAAATTAAATAGGTTTTTAATATTTCCTTGTTTTTAAAAGATGAGTTTAAAGCGGTGCATATCTGCTTTATAGATAATCAAGACAAAAAAATGTATAAAAATACTCATCGTCGTGTTGAATAAGCAACATCTTTATTTTGAATAAAAAGTTCATTGTATTTCCAGTCTGGGGTGACTAAAGTATCCGACTAAATTAGATGGTTTTAATGCGATCTGACCTAAAAACAAGTATGGAGAATTTATGCGCATCTTATACCAGTTTCCACTTTCTCATTTTTGTGAAAAGGCACGCTGGATGCTGGATTACAAAGAGCTGGAATATATTGCGCAAAATCTGATGCCGGGTGCCCATCGTGCCTTTGCCCGCCTAAAAACTGGACAAAATCGTTTACCGATTCTGCGTGATCGGGAACAGTGGATTGTGGACTCGACCAAAATTGCCCTATATCTGGATGAGCAATATCCTGAACACCGTCTGCTACCTGCAGAAGCAAGCTTGCGCCGGCAGGCATTAGATATTGATAAAATCACTCAGGAATTAGGCCGCCATGTGCGTCGCTGGATGCTGGCTCAGGCTTTATCGCATGATCATGAATCGATGGATATTCTGATTGGAGAAAAAGGCTATCTGCGTCAGTTTGAAAAATTCTCCAAGCCATTGCTAAAAACCATTTTGACCAAGGGTTATGCCTTAACTGAAGAAACACTGGAACAGTCCAAACAATTTATCAAGGATTCGGTTGAGCAGCTTAATCAGATCCGTATGGAAAAAGAAGGACCTTATCTCGTGGGTTCGCGTTTCTCTCTGGCCGATATTGCCGTCTGTTCCATCCTGGCACCTTTACTGGCAATTTCTGGAACACCGTGGGAGCGGGAAAGCTTTGAGTCAATGTCGGATGAATACCGGGAATATCAAAGTCATCTGGCTGAGTTGCCATTAGGGCAATATATTCAAAAGATGTATCGTAATGAGCGTAATGCCCGTGTTGATTGGCGTGGTGTATAAAATAAAGATGAAATATAAAAAACGCGCATAAAGCGTGTTTTTTGATGAGATTAGAATTAACCCCAAGGGCTGGTCTGATCAATATCACTTGGTTTATTGAAGCCACTGAGCAGTGAGCTAAAGTCAAACTTCGGCAGAGAGCTACCACTTGAGATATTGGTAATGGTTTCTTTAATGGTTGGGATGATTTCAGTAATGCTGATATTCGTACCCGTATCAGTATTACTAATACCGGAAATCAATTCACTAAGATCAGGCAGTTGTAGGGATGAGTTGTTGCCGACTAAATTGCCAAGACTATCCGTGAATGCATCCAGACCTAAACCATCTAAGCTTGGCACGTCAGAACCGAGTGACCCGAGCAGGTCGCCAATTTCAGGAAACTGAACACCATCCAGAAGATCCGAGAATTGACCTTCGCTATCAATCAGCGCAATTACAGGTTTTAGTGCGGTAATCACATTGTTGAGGTCGCTGGATAAGGTGAGTAGTGATGGGTTATTCACAAAGTCCAGTACCACTTGTACGCCATTCAGGACATCGTAAAGCGTATTTACGATTTCTGCCTGATCAGCATCAAGAACGTCACTATTCGCTAATAGATTCAATAGTGGATTGATGCCTTTTAGTACATCCGCGATGGTGTCTGGCACATTACCTGAGTCTGCAGAACTGATTGTAGATATCAATGTAGTCACACTACCAACCACTGTTGGTAAAACTTGGGTAAGTTGATTCTCATATCAATGGATGAATTACCTGTATCAATCGATGCAAGCAGTGGCATCAGGCTTTGCGCTACAGTTTGCGCAATGGTGCCAACATCGATATTGCCTGAATTGCTAATTAGACCACTGAGCAAATTGGTAATAGCACCGATATCAAGATTACTGCTTGCATTGCTCATTAGGTTACTGGCTAACAGATTGACTGAACTGGTATCTAAACTACCTGTTGAGCCACCGATCAATCCGCTGATCAAGTCAACAATTGCACCGATGTCGAGATTACTAGCGGCATTGCCACTGATGAGACCACCGACTAGGTTGGCAATTTGATTAATATCTACATCGCCAAGTCCGCCAGAACCACCAATTAAGCCACTTACCAGTTCAGCAATTTGTGCGATATCAATATCGCCACCTTGAATCAAGCCATCGACGAGGCCTGCAATTGCTCCTATATCAATGCCGCCTAATCCACCTGAACAACCGATCAGACCGCTCAATAGTTGGGTAATTTGAGTAATATCAATATCACCACCTTGCAATAAGTTGCTAGCCAGTTCAGCAATTTTACTAACATCCAGATTGCCAGCACTGCCACCCATCAATCCGCTGACCGATTTGATAACTGCATTTAAATCCAGGGTTAAGGTATTACCACCCATTAAGCTGCTAAGCAGATTGCTGACTGAACCTATGTCGAAACTGCCACCATTGGCTTTCGTTAACTGGCTAATTAAATTATTGATATCAAGTTTAGAAGCATTTGTGCCTGTAAATTGGCTAATTAAATCAGTGAGGGAACTGGAATTTAAACTATTGCCAGAAAGCAGGCTGTTTAAGAGAGAATCCAGGGAGGGGGGAGAGGGGTAGAACCTGTAATAGAACCAATAATGCCAGAAAGACTGCCACCCAATAAACCGCTGAGTAAACTCGTATTTTACGTCTCTGTCGTGAGCACGGGACTGAGTTTAGTTTTAATTGAACTAAGAATACTAAAAGCCATAACCGTTCTTTGCGAATTTTTATCTTGTTATGTTTGTTGTGTGTTTTAGATAAACCGCTCTATTCTTATTTAATTTCTATACAAGTGTAAATCTAAGTTGGATTAATCATGCTTTGCAAATTCAGTTATCAGCTTTATAGTTTTTATTCATAAATAGTTTAGTGATAAATAAGAATGATTTATTTAAAAGCGTCGTTTATCGAAAATTTGTTTTATACGACGAACGACCATAAACATGGCTTAAAACTGGTCATTGAGATGTGTCTGGCATTTTTTTTCAAATAACTGGTAATTTACGAAAAAAATCACAATACTAAGAGTTAAATGATGATGTATTTAAATAAAATGGCAAGAGATTAGAGATGGAATTAGATCGTTTTGATAAGCATATTCTTGAAATTTTGACCCATGAAGATGTCAATCTAAATGAACTCTCTGAAAGAGTAAATTTATCTGTGAGTTCGGTGCACCGCAGGATCAAACATTTAATCGATCATAATATTATCAGTGGCTTGAAGCGCGAAATTAATTATCAAAAATTGGGCTTTAGCCTGCATGTGCTGTTGCAGGTTTCCTTGAGCAAGCATGATAGCGATACTTTTGCCAAATTTTTAGAAGAATTAGAAAATATTCCGGAAGTCATTAACGCTTTCCTGGTGACAGGACAGTCTGCGGATTTTATTGTCGAAGTTGTGGCACTTGATATGGAAAATTATAGTCAGATTCTATTAAGTAGAATTGGTAAGATCGAGCATGTTGTAGCGCTGCATTCCAGCTTCGTGATTAAGGAATATAATGTCTTTAACTGTAGTGGTCTTTTAAATAAGGTTTAAATTCTTAATTATTATTTTCAGTCAATAAAAAAACGCACCCGAAGGTGCGTTTTGATCTCATAGAGGATTAGGCATCGAGTTGTGCTAAAACTTCATCAGAGAATTCAACGTTGGTATAAACGTTTTGAACATCATCCAGATCTTCAAGCATATCAATCATTTTCATGATTTTTTTCGCTTGGTCGATATCTGTGATTTCAGCTTTGGTAGATGGGCTCATCACCACTTCAGCGTTATCAGATTTTAAACCTGCAGCAGCTAAAGCATCTTGTACTGTACCGAAGCTTTCTGGCGTGGTGATGACCAGGATTTCATCCTCATCCACTTCAATGTCTTCAGCACCCGCTTCAAGCGCTACTTCCATGATTTGATCTTCTAAAGACACATCTTCAAAAGTAATCTCGCCACGTTTAGTGAACAGGAAGGATACTGAACCGTTGGTACCGAGGTTACCATCAGTTTTAGTGAAGCAGTGACGTACATCAGGAACCGTACGGTTCAGGTTATCTGTCATAGTTTCAACAATAACTGCAACGCCGCCTACGCCATAACCTTCATAGGTTACTTCTTTCAGATCGTCGTTATCTTCACCACCGGCACCACGCTGAATCGCGCGATTGATCACATCACGTGTCATGTTTACAGATAATGCTTTTTCTACAACAGCACGTAGACGAGGATTACTACCCGCATCAGCGCCACCGAGTTTGGCAGCAGTTGTTAATTCACGAATGTATTTGGTAAACAACTTACCACGACTGGCATCTTGTTTTGCTTTACGATGCTTAATATTGGCCCACTTGGAATGACCCGCCATGCGAAATATGCTCCTTGTAGATTGGCTGTATGCCTATCGAATTGCGCCGATTCTACCATAAGCTCTTTTTTTGAAAAAAGAGTCTGGATTTGAGATTTAATGATAATGCCAAAAAAATAGGCAGTAAAACAGAAAGGCAAAGCAATAAATGTAAATAAAAACTTAAGAAAATGTTTGCTGAGAAAATACCTAAATAAGAAAAGGGCAGGAGAAATATTATTCTCAAGCCCTTTTATGGAGTGTTTATTCCGGGATAATAATATCCAGACCAACATTCTCTTTATAGAGCTGCTTGATTAAAGCCAGATCATGTGCAAGATCAGTCGGATAAATTTTGCCAAAAATCCCCCCTTGCTTAGTCTTGGAATTGGCATACATAAGCACAATTGGCACATTGGCAGCTTTGGCAATATGCCAGAAACCGGTACGGATCGGTTTACGCGTTTCACCATTTTTGGCACGGGTGGCTTCAGGTGCGATCACCAGATTGAATTTTTCATTATTTTGAAAATGTTCAACCATTACGCTGACAATATCCTTATTCGCCTTACGGTCGACCGCGATACCACCCATGGCTTCCAGAATTGGTTTCATTGGGCCTTTGAACAGTTCTTTCTTGATCAGGGTATGAATTTTGATGTCATACATCTTAAAGAGCGCCAAAGATAAAACCGCATCCATCATGGATGTATGTTCAAATCCAACAATGACCTGTTTATCTTCGAGCACATCAGGTTCGACATGATATTGCCAACCGGCAAGTTTAAATGCAGATTCGCCAATAAATTTGTTGAGCATAAATAGAAAGAAATAAGAGCTAACGGTATGAACTGCATAATTTCTTCCTGTTCTTATTCACAGTCAATAGGCTTTATTTCAAATTCATTAATAATATGAAAAATCCAAGATCAAAAAAGTATATTCAATAGTTTTTAAGACCTGAAAGATATAAATAAATACTTAATAATCATTAGCATATATCATCTTATATAAAATAAGTCTTAAAATGATGAAAAAATGACTATCCAGCACAAATTTTAGTTATTAGACTTTTGTCGAAGAAAAGAAGAAATTGTGTCTTTTCTATTTTCTGGTCATTTTCTCTTTGAGATTGAAACCTATGACGTATATTACAGCTTTCATGTTCTCAATGCTTCTTTTAGCACTGGTTATTGTATGGTCTTTAATCGAAATCTATATGGATTTGCGTAAAGACGAGAAATTGGAATCGGAATTTTAATCTTTATAACTTTTTAAAGAATATCTTCTGGGATTGTATTTCTATAAATAATAGTTGGTATTTTTATTGGTTATGATTGTGTTGAGACGTAAAAGCGATCAATTTATTAATTTGATATTCGAATAATTAGCACAGCTCTCTTTATTTTAAATAGAAAATATAGATGTCATATGAGGCTTTTGCTAGCTCAACTTAGACTGAAGTCTTAAATCCTAAACAGAACAGTTATTAAAGATAAAAAATGATTGCTGGCTAAGTGTGCAAGCAGCAAGAAAAGTACTTGTTTTTTGATCTAATCTTGGCTAGTATTCAATGCGCCTGAACTAGTTGAAATATAACAAATTCAGCCTAAATAGGGCCTATAGCTCAGTTGGTTAGAGCAGCGGACTCATAATCCGTTGGTCGACAGTTCAAGTCTGTCTGGGCCCACCAAATTCATGTATTTATATAGTAAAATATATACTTAAACCCTTAATTCTAAAAGAGTTAAGGGTTTTTTAATGTCTTAAGAATACTCAGGTGTACTCGTATAAAAACACCCTATTTGTATCCTGACTTGTATCCTGTATAAAAAATAGAACTCAGGATACAGGAGCCTAGTTTAATCTAGGAAAATCAAAATTTTATGGCTAAATCTAAATTACTTACAGATACACAATATGCTGCCTTAAAAGCAAAAGAATCTGAGTACAGAGTTTCGGATATTGCCGGTCTGTATTTAAAAGTTGGTGTTACAGGTAAAAAATCTTGGCAGTTGAGATTTAAAAGCTCAATTGGTAAGTGGACATGGCTTGGGTTAGGAAGTTACCCTGTAATTTCAGTCAAAGAAGCACGCTCATTAGCTATTAAATATCAAAATGGTGAGCTTAATTTAAAAACCAAAAATGAGAAACTATTGGAAGCTAAACAACAAGAGAACCTATTGTTTGGTAACTTACTGATTAAATGGATGAATACGAAGCGTGGTGTATGGACTGATAAAACCTATAAAAAAGAATATCAGTCGATAGAAAAGCATATATTGCCAGTCTTTGGTCATCGCCTGTTTAAAGAAATTTCAGCATCTGAATGGAAAGACTTTTTTAGAGAAAAACAATTTAATGAAGGAATATTCAATCGGCTTGAAAAATTAATTTCATATTGTCGTAATGCTTATGATTATGCCATTGATGATAATTTAATTAGCTATAACCCCCTCGCAAGAGTGAGAAAAGGGCTAGCAAATCATACTTCGGGTTCAATGAAACATGTCTCAATGGATGAACTTCCCGATCTTGTTAATGCGATTCGTAATTATCGCTCTGAAGTCACTAGTATTGGACTTGAATTACTCTTGGTACTATTTCCTCGGCCAGGTGAATTAAGAGCTGCACGTTGGGATCAATTTAACTTTGAAACAGGAGTATGGCTTAGACCTGCTGATCTGATGAAAAGAAGAATAGCTCATGCGATCCCGTTACCGAAGCAAGCTATTAAATTATTGCTTCGATTAAAAGAGATTTCGAGGGATGGCAATGAATATTTGTTTCCCTCGCGAAGTAACTCAAATGCAGTCTTTATATCTGATGCGACCTTCAATTCTGCATTAAAACGAATGGGATATGGTGAGAAGCAAGATCCGCATGGATTTCGCCACATTGCAAGTACTTTTTTGAATGATAAATTTAGTGATAAAGAACAAGTGATTGAATCAGCATTGTCTCATCAAAAAGCAGGTGTGAAAGGTGCATATGATAAAGGTACGCATTTAAGAGAAAGGGTGGATGTTATGCAATTCTGGGCTGATCATCTAGATTCGATTTGTGGAGTAAGAATATTTGATTAGCGTGTTTTTGTTTTAGTTTGAAAAGCCGAAATTTTATTTTCGGCTTTTTTTTGCGAAATAGGATGGTTAGAGATGTCATTTTTCAAATGAGTGTAGATTAATTAGTTTTAGCAAATGTAATAAAATCATGAAAAATGAAGTTAAATCTAATCATCAAATAAGTCCTATTTTAATAAAACTTCGCTCAGAAAATGTGTGGCGTTGTTCTGGTAGCTTATTGTGCAAGATTTTACAGATCAATCGTCAGCAACTGATCAAATTTCAAAAAGCCCTTCCAAATTTTCCAAAACCTATGCGAGATCGGAATACGCGACAAGCAGTGATGTATTTTGATGTTGATGAGATTTATGAGTGGTATATAGGTGAATTTCATTCTGATTTTTGAGTTGAATTGAGTGAATCGAGACGGATGGAAAAATATTTTTTTTAGTCTGATATGCTTTTTTCTTTTTTTGAAAAAATATTATGTTGGAAAGTAATACGCCGCAATCAACTGAGATTCATGTAATTCAACCGTTCGCTTTAAAGTTTAACGATGTCGCAAAAAAATTAGGCTTATCGAGGACAGGACTAAACTTTTTGATCATAAAGAATCCCGATTTTCCAAGACCATTTAAACTGTCAAATGGTGAGAAAGCACATAACTACTTTGATTATGCTGAGGTATTAAATTGGTATGTAATGCAGAAAGATAATAGGTCTTCTAGGTGTAAAAAATAAAGTGGCTTGTGGCTTATATGGGAACGTTAGGACAAATGATAAAGGGGGCCTTACATAAAACTATGATTTAATTTTAATAAAATATTTGATGAGGACGAAGCTATTGTGCTCCTTAAAAAAACCACTTTTAGGTGGTTTTTTAATATCTAGAATTTTTGTTGGGACTACATATTTAGTCTTCAGATTTTATCTGGTCATTCTCTAAAGAAGCGATGAATTTTTCAATCATCCTGCGCTCTATCTCAGGTAATTTTTGTAGGGTATTCATAATGGGATCGATGCCGCAAGCACTCATTTTTTCACTGCGTCCCAGTATGTAATCTGCTGATACATTGAGCACGACAATAAGCTTATAAAAGTTTTCTAGTGAGGGTTTACGCGAGCCCGACTCAAAATGAGCGATTGAAGTGACTGGTATTCCTGTTTTTGCAGCTAACTCTTGCTGTGTTAGCTTTCGTGTCTTTCTAACTTCTTTCAATCGAATTTTAAAATTATTCGAGTCTAATTCAAATGCCATAAATACCGCCAAATAGACAATAAAAACTTGACGATTTAGTCACGTTTTTATATAAATATAGACATAGTTTAGAGGCTAACCAGAGTAACGAGAAGTCTCTAAATGATTACTTGATAAAAAATTAGATATAGAAGGTCAAACAGTCATGATGGATTATTCTTCGAGTCGAAGTTTGACATCGATGCATCCAAGTATTCGGCATGTGAATATTAGAAACGTCGCTAAAATTGTAGCGTCAAAGATTATAATTAATACGGCGTTACAACTACAATATAATCCCGATTTTTGTCGACAGCTTGGCGTATCTACTTATCTAAATACTCATATTGCTGTGGCATACTTTATTGATGATCGCTACTTTGAACACTATGGTTTGCAACCAGAGAAATTGATTAATTTTTCAGATATTTATTCCCAACTGCTACATGACTTTTATGAGTTTTCAGGCTATCAACCAGATCAACTATGATCTGGTTGCAACGGCGGACATAGAAGCAGTAAAAGCAGGAGGCAATAGCGAAAGATACCGAGTGATTTAGCATTTTTTTGAGATATCAGCTCAATTTTAAATGAATTACTTAAACTGCTGTTGATACCGCAAGATTGAAGTTTAAAGGGCAGTCGTTCCATCAGCTTTTCCTCAGAGATTTCAGAAGATATTGCAATCTGCCAATATTTTTCTGGAAATAAACAATAAATCCCTCTCAAAAATCGCTTAGCTAGTCTTAAATCAGCACTATTAAAGATTAATCCAGCGTGTGAAATATTCGCTTTCGTCTCAAAAATATGTATCGCATCTAAGATATTTGCATCATCACGTCTTAATTCATTGAGCTGTTTAAAAAAATACTCTAAGACATATTTTTCTTCAGCTGTTTCAATGTGCGGAAGTATGCGCTCTGATTTATCTGCATCAATGATGAAACGCGCACGATTTTTACGATTTTTGAGTTGTTTGAGCCTGATTATATTCCGTTGCCAAAGCATTAGAGTCTCAATTGGAAAATCATATTGTTGTGAAAGCAGTTGCGGTGTGTATGCTTGATCTAATTTTTTGAGGATCTTGCAGATCAGAGGGAATGGATAACTAGATTTACTGGTTCCATAAATGAAATTGTTGTCCTCTGCTTGGACTACATCAGCTTTGATCTTAGATGTGTTGATGTATTCATCAGGCATTGTTATAGATTTAACTTTTAATGTTTGTGCTATTTGTTCATCGTAATAACTCAGCGCTATTTGATGCTGTTTTGGCACCTTTAAGACCGGACAGATCTTCTGAATAACAGTTCGATCCAAACATGGGTCAAATTTTCTTAACTGATAACCGGCCATTAGGTAAGCAAGGTGTAGATAGCTCCTAAATGTTTCAGTTGGGTCTATGTGACCTAATAAATGCGCAAGTAGATACCAAGAATTTTGAGATGTGCTAGAACGTAAGAGCTGACTACGAATCAAGTTGTAATGCTCATGTGAATAGTCAGTGAAGATGCTTACAGACTCATAGTCCATGGTCAAAATCATGGCTAAATTGTTCGTCGCACTATGTCGCAGCGAGTGAAAGCTATAGCAATGATTTGGCAAAATAGCATCAAGTAACTTTTGAAAAGGCGTGGTGACCAAGTAGGGTTTGATACGTCCCGCACTATTCCAAAGAGTAAATAGGTAGTCATTGGATGAATAAGCGCTACGGCGTGCCTTGCAGTATTGCTGAAATTTAAGATGTTCTTCTTCGCTTAGTAAAATTTGAACGTTGAGATTACGCTCAGCACTATCCGTTTTAAGAAAATGCTGTTGATGCTTCGCACGATATGGACGTATCCAAATTGAACTCGCTTTGACACCTTCCACATCCTTGATTCGCATACCGAGGATTTCATTAATGCGCATGCCCGTACGAAAAGCTATCGTATATACGATACTCAGCATTTCTAAATCATGTGCGGTGTAGCTGGAATGTTTATATTGACTAAGCTGGCTGAGTAGATATTGAAAAGTTTTTCCTGAGATAATTTCAGCTTTGGGTGAATGAACACGTAGTCCCGCACCGCTCAAAGGGAACGATTCAGCATTAAATAGCATCTGTTGGAATTGATGGAATCGTTTTAGGAGATCGAATTTTTGTGATCTAGATTTGCCTACCCCAGTTAACATACGGCTATAAATCGTTTTTAAATGATCGTTGAGATCAGGTTCTTCTATAAAATCATTACTGTGTAGCAACCATGTTTCAGCAAGTTTTGTGTAGTAGCTATATATTGAGCTATGACGAATTTTTTGCTGTTGAGCGACATAGCGTAAATACTTATTTTGATCGAGCTGATAAAGCCTACAGATAGATTGCATATCATCTATGGCAGGATGAAACAGGCTGTATAACCACAGCCCCAATCTTTTTGCATTTTCGGGAAAATGGTCATGCTGGCTGAGTAAGAAGTTTCGTAGCTCCACTGTGATCTGATCACTATTTCTAAAAAATTTTAAAATTTGTTTATGCAATCCAATCAATGAATCTAGAGAATGATCTTTGCAGGATTGTTCTTCTTTTTCTAATGGATTTATTATTTTAGGCGGAAGTTCTTCAGCTTTTTGTGAATCGAAAATAGCTAAATGAGGCGTGATATAACGTTTAAACGCACTTAGACTTAAACCACAAGTCTCAATCTCTTCTGATAAGCAAAGACTTAGCGCAGGACTTAAATCAACCTTGTCTAGCTGCATCCATGAGTGACTTGAGGTTTGTAAGAGTTGATTAAATTGCTTTGGGCTTAACGGAAGTGCTAGTGCTTTAAAAATACAATTGATATACGTGTAACAATCAGATTGGATAT
The DNA here is from genome assembly GCF_054861205.1 of Acinetobacter sp. TW_SC_4. Lineage (NCBI taxonomy): Bacteria > Pseudomonadati > Pseudomonadota > Gammaproteobacteria > Moraxellales > Moraxellaceae > Acinetobacter > Acinetobacter sp. TW_SC_4. Next base: position 1,985,945 of record NZ_CM142174.1, on the reverse strand, counting down.
CAATTTTTTGTGTTTTAAGTCTCACAATCCATAGCAGTGTTAACCGGTCTGGCACAAAATTTCTAGATTTTCTTAAGGGACATTTAGGGTCATATAAATCACCATACTGAGGTGATAGTGGTTCTAGAAAGATCAGTGGTAATTGTATTTTTGAGATCTGATAAATGGGATCTTGTTGTTTTAGATGATGTAATAACGCCTCTAAGCTAGAAAGGCTTGATATCCCACCATACAGAATTGCGCAGATCAGTATATTTCCAATGCTTTCATCGACAGTAAAGTCATCCGTCGTATACCAGTATCTTAAAAGTTTTTCTTTGATCAGTGAGATGGATTTAGATTGTTCTAGCCAAGTCTCATTGAAAAGCAATGGCGTGCGTTGAATAGAGACGAGATGTTGAGTAGGTAGTGGTAAGTCTGCATCATTTGTGTGATTGTATTGAATAATACGTTTACGGAACTGCTGATAAAACGTCTTTTTTAGAGCAAAACTATATTGATGTTGATCCAAGTGTTGGCTAACTTGCTCAAAGAGCGTGACTATACTTCCTGACCGCTGTGCTTGCTGTAATTGCTCGAACGACAGAAACTCATCGATGATCGCTTGAATTTGTATACGCTCTTTAATTTGCTTTTGGTCTCTACTATTAGCACGGCGTTCATGTGCATACTTTGTTTGTTTAGGCATGTTCGTACACTCCATCAATACTGTAAAAGCTCTGCATTTCATTGAGATGAGCTGCGAGGGTTCTATATTGTCGAAGGGACAGACTTGAGAATTTTTGCCCCATTTCTTGTTGGTTTTGTTCATGTCCCATCAGGGCTAGAATGAACTGTTCATCAACTTTCGAAGTTAGATATGCACGAGCTGTATGCCTAAGCCAATTTGCGTGGTTGAGCTCCATAACATGAGTAAATGAGCTTATAAGACGCGGACTAAGCTCTTGCCACTCTCCCTGCTGATAAACACTCAGCAGTGGCTTTTTACTGCTTAAAATTTCTTGAATGTGTGATTGATGCTCTGGATGCAGTTGTTTGAATTCTTTTAAATAGCCAATAAACTGACGGACTTCTTGAACAGCAAAATCACATAACGGGATTAAGCGACCATCATCCATTCTTGAGTGAATTTCTTTATCCGAGACCCAAAGCCATTGCTGTTTTAAATCGAAGTTTCGTAAGAACCCTGGGAATCCAATTACAGGTCGAGCGGCAGTGAATAGCAATAAAATATGCCAAAGCCAAATGTTGTAGTGATTGAACATCTCCAGCATTTGGCTACTGTGTCGGGCTTGAATGATCTGATGTTGTAGGTAGGCAAATATAGCCGTTACTGTTGCAGGCTTGGGAGCTTTACAACTACCAAATCTAAGCTCGGGATCGGAAGTAAGATGAATTTTTTTTGCTAAATCACGAGATAACTGTTCTACCGTGCTTTGGTAATTCTGTTGCAGGCGGTATACCGGATACGAGCAATATGAAATAGACACCGATCGATTGGCATCTATGCCAGTAAGTATGTCAGCGAGTTGCTCGTTATTGGTATGTCTATAAATACAATGATGTAGTAACACACTTATTTTTTTGGTTGATAACGATGGTATAAACAGTTCGTGACGGCATTTTTTTAATGCTTGATTGACTTGTTCTTGGCTTACAATTGGAGCCTGTTTTAGACTATCTACGAGCTCTTTAATCAGTGGTAAATCGAAATAGGTCACTTGATTGAGTAATTGATCTTTGTATTCAAAGTCAGCGCTTTCAAATAGCGTGAACTTGGAACGTAGAAAATATTGATCGTTTTCTAAAATGATCTTCTGTTGTTTATTCAGTGCATAGCGCTGTTTGGACTGTAGATATAACCATTGCTCAACAGGAACACCGCTCAAGAAACTGAGTAAGATAAAAAGATACGCTTTATTTTTTTCTGGATGACTCAGATAGACTTGGTAGCAATGATCTACCAATACACGTAAGCTATTGAAATCTGGATAATGCTTACTACAGCTAAAATTATGTTGTTGTCTAATGATGTGCTGTTGTGTCAGTTTACTCACTTGATGTTGCAAATAACCAGATTGAGTGGCTAAAGGCGATACCTGTGCTGTATTAAGTGAGTATTGCTGATTTGGCTGTTCATCCTGTAGCTCCTCGTAAAATAGAGCAGGATGCTGTTTCTGAGGCATGTCGTATGGACAGTATAAAATGGTGTTGTGTTCATCCAAATAAATCGGCTCATCCATGTGTTTGGGTGGTGCCAAGTAATTTTTCTTTGGTTTAAGTGTTAAGACATAATCATAAAAACGCCTTATATCTAGAATGAGTAAATATTGAAAGCGATTAAGTTGGGGATTAGCTTCTAAACGGCGTAAATATTCAATGAAGTCAGCTAATTGTATTTCATCGCTAGGCAGTTGCTCCCATATCCATAAATATTCAAGCTGATACTTACTCAGCTTTTTTCCTTGTTGTGATGCGGCATAAGCTTCATTTGCTAATCTAAATCGATCAAACACTCTAATAATGGTAGTTTGGTGATCTTTTTCAGTTGGATTCGGAATCGCTTTAAGAATACATGCTGCATGTAGATTATTCACAGCCCATCTTTGTATGACAGCATATTCATGCTGATCAACTGAATAGAGATAGGCACAGATCGGATGTTTAGCAACACTTGAGGGCAGAGGTAGTTTTGTTGGGAGCTCAAACCGAGAGTCTGCATCGAAGCTGATAGTTGTATTGAATAAGGATTTTAGCTCAGGGATTGAGACAGCTGGTTTTAAGTGCTGTGCGATAGCATTCTGATAGCTTTGATCAAACAATTCATGATCTAGCATTCGTTCAATGATGTTTTTAATTTGCATGGTCTAAATTCCAGAAATGCGATGCGGAAGGTTGTACGTTTGTGAGTGCTTTACATTTATTTTTGAGTGCTTGAATTCGTAGATCGTGAGCGCCGTTGATTTGCTTCTGCCGATAAAGCAGTTGATTACGACTGCAGTCGATTAACTTAGCGAGTAAGTCTAGAGAAAGACTGCATCTGGGCTTGTCATAAAGCTTTCGATTCACATCGTAAATTGCTTGTTTGGAAAGCGCCTGATTTAAGTTCTGAAGGAGCTGGTGAGGGTGAAGCGCTTGAGGATTGATCTTGAGCTCAGTCATCAACTTAAAGAGTGCGTTGCTGAGTTGATATTGAGCCTGCATGAGGTCTATATCAGCTTCTAGAATGGGATGAGCTTTAACTCGAATATTTTGTTGTTGTGCCATATAAACCAGCAGAAAGTTATCTGTTGCGAATAACTCAGCTTGAGTAAGCTTAGTAGTAGACACTAGGCTTAGGTCATGTTGAAAGTGCGTTGGCAGTTGCGAGGCATTTAAAATCTGAGCGTAGCTTTGGTAAATTTTAAATAGAGGCGGATAAGGACGGATCATGCCTCCCTCGCAATAAAACGGTCTTTTACTGGCTAGCTGAGAATTTACTTTCGTCGGCTTCATTTATTCGCCCTCCTGATGTTTTAACTTAGATCACGGAGTGCAAAAAAATTTTTATTTTTTTCAAAAGATCAAGAAAGTGGTTATAAATGTGGGCGGTTTTTGATGAATTTGAGAGATTAAAAGTGGATGAAAAATAGGGTGTATTTGGAATTTTTATTTCAAGTTATTGATTTTATTTGATGTGAATGTGACTGGTTTCATCGTGTTTTGTATTTTATATAAATGGAGCTTAAGGGTGATCTTTTCGTTTAGCGCACGTGTTAAAAAAGCTCTGCACAAAAAAGTGCTCGATTCGGCTAAAGCAAAATGACGTCGGTAGGTACAAGAAAGTGAGCCTATTTTGCATATAAAGTCACTTAAGTACATAAAATGGTATCTATCTATACGGTTATTTTTTATTGTAATGGCTTAAAAGTTATATACGTTTGAATTTGAAAGAGTGACAAGCATGAATAATTACTCAAAAAATGATAGCTCAGAATACATTGCATCTGTTTTCGGAGAGAGATTAAAGCGTTTACGGCTAAATAAAGACATGACACAAGTAGAAGTTGCTGAGAAAGCTTGGGTCAAAAGGCGTACTGTTTTAAATGCAGAAAAAGGCGATGTTCGCTTATCGGACTTAATCGCTATTCTAAGAGCTTTAGATATGTTGGGGAATTTAGACGTCTTAATTCCAGAAGTCCCATATTCTCCAATACAGTTGTTGAAACTGCAGGGCAAGGTGAGAAAAAAAGCCTCTGGTAAAAATAAAAAGGCTAAGCCAAGCATTCAATTGGCTGAACCGGATTGGTAAAATACCGCTCCGTGTATCAGCGCGGAGTTAATCCAACAATCTAAAATCTTGAAGAAGCGCTTTTATTTACAGCGATTCATATAATAAATAATATTCTTTTGTACAGTCTTTCCCTAGCAAATTGCTTTGTAAATCAGGCACAATCAACCGTATAAATTTCAAATTTTTAAAGCCTGAGGGCGAGCGGTATTTTTGCGCATGACAAACAATAATTTTTCACAAGTAGCAGCCTTTATTTGGACAGTAGCCGATTTACTACGTGGTGATTTCAAACAATCTCAATACGGTCGTGTAATCCTGCCATTTACGTTACTACGCCGTTTGGAATGCGTATTAGCCCCGAATAAAGCTGATGTGTTGGTAGCTTATGAAAAAGTAAAAACAATGCCACTGCCTGAAGAAGCCAAAGAAAAGATGATTCTTAAGGTAGCATCAGAACAGAAGTTTTTTAATACCTCTGAACTTGATTTAGCAAGTCTTGGGCAAAAAGACATTCGTGCCAACCTCAGCAGTTATATTCAAAGCTTCTCTAAAGATGCCCGTGAGATCTTTGAGCACTTTAAGTTTGATGAGTTCATTGGCTTACTCGACGATGCCAACCTACTGTATAAAGTTGTGCAAAAATTTGGGACGACTGACCTCAGTTATAAAGCCGTATCCAATCATGAAATGGGCTTGGTCTTTGAAGAGCTCATCCGCCGCTTTGCAGAAAGCTCGAATGAAACCGCAGGGGAACACTTTACCCCACGTGATATCGTGCGTTTAACCACAGGTTTAGTTTTTGGTGAAGATGATGATCTATTAAACCAAGAAGGCATTATCCGTACTGTGTACGATCCAACGGCGGGTACGGGTGGCTTTTTATCGTCAGGTGCTGAATATGTCCGTGAGCATAACCCTGATGCGGTCATCAAAGTCTATGGTCAAGAGTTAAATCCAGAGTCATACGCCATCTGTAAAGCCGACATGCTAATTAAAGGTCAGGACGTACAGAACATTAAGCTGGGTAATACACTGTCGAATGACCAACTGAGCACAGATAAATTTGACTATATGCTCTCCAATCCGCCTTTTGGTGTGGATTGGAAGAAGATCGAACAAGACATTAAAGACGAGCATGAGCAAAAAGGCTTTGATGGGCGTTTTGGTGCAGGCTTACCACGTGTGTCAGATGGTTCACTCTTATTCCTGATGCACCTCATTAGTAAGATGCGTGATAAAGATGACAATGGTCAAGGTAGCCGTATCGGGATTATCTTAAATGGTTCACCGTTGTTTACAGGGAGTGCAGGCAGTGGTGAGAGTGAAATCCGTCGTTATATCTTGGAAGCCGATTTGTTAGAGGCGATTGTCGCGCTTCCTACCGATATGTTCTATAACACGGGCATTGCCACGTATGTGTGGTTACTCAGCAATAAGAAAGAAGCGAAACGTAAAGGCAAAGTCCAACTGATTGATGGTAGTCAGCTATACGGCAAAATGCGTAAATCACTTGGCTCTAAGCGTAACGAAATGAGCGAAGACGACATTAAAATGATTACGCAAAGTTTTGGTGACTTTGAAGTGATGGATGCACGTGAATTAGATAAACCTGCTGAGGTGAAGTCGAATCGTGGTCGTCAGTCGGCTAGCCCTAAAACTGAATCGGCTAAAACCTTTGCCAGTAAGATTTTTAACAGTTATGAGTTCGGCTACCGCCGTGTGACCATTGAGCGTCCGTTACGTTTATCGGCACAGTTGTCTAATGAGCGTATAGAAAGCCTACGTTTTGCGCCTAAGCCGTTTAATGCTGTGATGCAAACCTTGTATAGCCAATATGCAGAAACGTGGACGGCAGATAGCTACGGCGATTTAACCGAGTATGAAGCGGAAATTCGTGCACTGATTAAAGCTGAATTTAGCGAACTGAAAGAAAAAGACATTAAGATCATTTTAGAGCCAAAGCTTTGGTTAGAACAACGTGCTTTATTAACCAAAGCGAAGAGCCTACAAGCGAAGATTGGCACGGCGCAATTTGACGACTTTAATGCCTTTGATGATGTACTCAAAACAGCCTTAAAAGATGCCTCAGTCAAGCTAGAAACCAAAGAGAAAAAACAGTTCCTAGATGCGATCACTTGGAAAAATGCCGAAGCTGAACCTGTCATCAATAAGATTGTAAAAACCAAAGCCAATCCTTTATATGGTCAGTTTGAGTATGGCGGTAAAGTGGTTGAGTTTTTGCAAGATGGTGATTTACGTGATGCGGAAAATATTGCCCTTGACCCAAGTCAAACAACGACTGATTTAATTGAATCTTATTTTAAGCGTGAAGTTCAACCGCATGTGGCAGATGCGTGGATCAATGCCGATAAGCGTGATACACAAGATGGTGAAATTGGTATTGTGGGTTATGAGATTCCGTTTAACCGTCATTTTTATGTGTATGAACCGCCACGTGATTTAAGCGAGATTGATGCGGATTTGGATGCGGTCAGCCGTGAGATTATGCAGCTTCTTCAAGAGGTGCATTCGTAATGGTGAATGCAGTGGCAAAGTATCAGAAATATGCTGAATATAAAGATTCAGGGGTTGAGTGGTTGGAAGAAGTACCACAAGAATGGGACGTAATTAAGATAAAACATCTTAGTTCTGTTAAGCGTGGTGCTAGTCCTCGTCCAATTGATGACCCAAAATATTTTGATGATAATGGTGAGTATGCTTGGGTTCGCATTGCAGATGTATCTGCTTCAGATACGTATCTTGTAAATACAACTCAAACAATGTCCAAGCTAGGTAGTTCATTAAGTGTAAAATTAGAACCTAATGAACTATTTCTAAGTATTGCAGGTACTGTTGGTAAACCATGTATTAATAAAATTAAAGCATGTATTCACGATGGTTTTGTTTATTTCCCTGATTTAAAAATCCCTAATAAATTTCTATTTTATGTATTTGCTGGGGAGCAAGCCTATAAAGGGCTCGGAAAGATGGGGACGCAATTAAATTTAAACACTGATACGGTTGGTGATATTAAAGTTGCATTACCTCAAGCATTTGAAAATATTCAAAAAATTGTAGACTTCCTCGACCATGAAACCGCAAAAATTGACAGCCTCATTGAAAAGCAACAAAAGCTGATTGAACTGCTTAAAGAAAAACGCCAAGCCGTGATTAGTCATGCGGTGACCAAAGGATTAAATCCTGATGTGCCGATGAAGGATTCAGGTGTGGAATGGTTAGGGCAAGTACCTGAGCATTGGGAGCTAGTTCCACTAAAACATTTATGTACGTTTAGCGGTGGAGGAACTCCAACGAAAGACAATTTAAGTTATTGGACAGACGGAACTATTCCTTGGGTTTCACCAAAGGATATGAAAACTTTTTGGCTAAATGAAACTCAAGATTACATTACTGAAAAGGCAGTCAAAGAGTCATCAACCAATATGGTTGAGCCACATAGTTTATTGATGGTCGTGCGTTCGGGAATTTTACAAAGGACTATTCCTATTGCCATTAATACAGTTCCTGTAACAATGAATCAGGATATGAAAGCCCTAAAATTTAGTAAAAGAGTAATTGTTGAGTATATAGCTGATTTGATACATGGAAACACTGCACAATTACTGTTGGAATGGTCTAAGGATGGGGCGACTGTTGAAAGTATTGAACACGAATATTTAGCTAATAGTGTAATGCCAGTGCCTCCTTTGGATGAACAAGAGGCTATTGTTGAGATGATTGCTCGCAAAATGCAGGTTTATAAAGATTTAACCTCTAAGGCAGAAGCACAAATTATTCTTTTACAAGAACGCCGTACAGCTTTAATTTCATCTGCTGTGACAGGCAAAATCGACGTGCGCAATTGGCAAAATCCAAACCATAACAATAACGAGGCACAAATGGAGTTGAGCCAATGACCATAGATTCCATCGCTACACAATCATCTCTAAACGGTTTTGTGGCAGGAACTTTAATTCGAGTGCCAAGAGATAACACATTACCGCACACGATATGGAAAGCCATTGAAGACATTCAAATAGGCGATATGGTGTTAGCTCGCTCAGAACATGACACTACGGCGGAACACTTTGTACCAGTGAAGCATATTCATTTGCAAGCATCACAAGCACTGTGGGTGATGAAAGTATTAGAGCTCATCGAAGACTTTAGCAATAACCCAACCATGCCGAGCGATATCATGACTACGCCATCGCAAGCCTTTTGGACGTGCGGAAGTGCGTCCATGAGTGGTGAGTTAGAAAGCTTGGAAATGACGCACGGTCAATGGAGATCACTTCACCAATTAGAAAATGGCGACGTGATTCAGTCGAATAACAAGTTTTTTGTCGTGCTCTATACCGCGCCATTATATCAAACCGAACAGCCATACCTTGCATGGGCATTAGAGCCACAAGGTGATGGCTACGGTCTTGCTTATGATCTTCAAAATATCAAAGAAACAGGCAGGATTACAGCTCAACCTATGTACCATCCTGATATAGAGAATACCGCTGAGGGTCAGGCGCAGTACACGCCATATTTGGCGGAAGTTTATGCCTTATCGTTAGAGAATGGGCATCACTATTTCGCAGGGACACGATCCTTTTGGGTACAGCAAATGAATGGGCTTTTCTGAAGATTGGCACATCGATTAAATATATAGACTTAAAGATAAAGAAATTCGAGTTTGAGGGGACGAGGGAAATATGAGAACGGATGTAACGTTAGAAACTGAATTTCAAAAAAATATCATTGCCCAAATGCAGGCGCAGGGTTGGCAACTAGGTTCAGGCAAAGACTATCACCGTGAACATGCCTTGTATGAAGCAGACCTACTGGCGTTTGTACAAAGTACCCAAGAAGCACAGTGGAATAAGTTTAAAGGCATCTTCCCTAATGACACCGAACGCCATTTTTTAGAGGCTGTATTGGCGCAACTAAAAAAAGCCGATATCAATGCCACCGATGCCGATTCACGCCGTTTTGGTACATTGGGCGTATTACGTCATGGACTGCGTACACGTGGCTGTCGTTTTTCATTTTGCCAGTTCAAACCTGAACATGGCTTAAACCCTGAGCTGAATGAAAACTACAAAAAGAACATTTTTCGTTTAGTGCCAGAACTGGTGTATAGCCCGTATGCCAATAAACAAGAATTAGAAAGTACAGGTAAGCAAGCCAAAAAATGGCGTATAGACTTGGTATTGTTTATCAATGGCTTTCCTGTCGCCACCATGGAACTGAAGTCAGAGTTTAAACAAGCGGTACACCAGGCCATGAGTCAATACCGTAAAACTCGCTTACCGAAAGATCCAGAAACCAATAAGCCTGAACCTTTGCTGACCTTTAAACGTGGTGCATTAGTGCATTTTGCCGTGAGTCAGTATGAAGTCTATATGACTACACATTTGAATGGTGACAGTACCTATTTCCTACCGTTTAACCAAGGCACAAAAGAACAAGGGGCAGGCAATGATGTTCCTGAAGATCCAAACCAATATGCCACGGCGTACCTATGGAGTGAAGTCTTAACGCCTGAGAATCTACTCAATATCATTGGTAACTTTATTCATCTACAAATTGATGAAAAAGAAGATTGGGAAGGCAAGAAGTACAAAAAAGAAAGCCTGATTTTCCCACGTTACCATCAGTGGAATGTGGTCACCAAACTGATTAACGCCGCCTTGGAAGAAGGGACAGGACAAAAGTATCTTATTCAGCACAGTGCGGGTTCGGGTAAATCCAACTCGATTGCATGGACAGCGCATCAGCTTTCGACCTTATACGATAACAATAATAAAAAGATGTTTGATTCGGTGATTGTGGTGACGGATCGAACTATCTTAGATGCGCAGCTTCAAGATACGATTTATCAGTTTGAACATGCCGATGGTGTGGTTGGACGGATTAACAATAAAGAAGGCGAAGGCTCAAAATCAGAGAAATTGGCAAAAGCCTTGGAAATGGCGCAACCGATTATTATTGTCACCATTCAGACTTTCCCATTTGTCCTACGTGCCATTGAAAACAGCGCCAATCTAAAACAGCGTAAATATGCCGTGATTGCCGATGAAGCACATTCATCGCAAAGTGGTTCTACGGCGCGTCAATTGAAAGAAACCTTGATGTTAGAAGAGCGTCAAGATGAAGATGAATTGTCTTCTGAGGATATCTTAGATGCGGTAATGGCATCACGTAAGGGCAGTGAGAATTTAAGCTTCTATGCCTTTACCGCAACGCCTAAAGATAAAACTTTACAATTGTTTGGGCGTGTGCCTGATCCAAGTATGCCACCGTCTAAGACCAATAAGCCAGAGGCTTATCATGTCTATTCGATGCGTCAGGCGATTGAGGAGGGCTTTATTTTGGATGTACTGAAAAACTACACCAACTATAAAGTGATCTATAAGCTCAAACAGAAGATCGAAGAAAAAGACGATACTGTTGATGCCAAGAAAGCCAAGATCAAGCTCAATCAATGGGTACGCTTGCACGATCATAATATCTCGCAAAAGGTACGCATCATCATTGAACATTTTAAAGCCAATGTGATGGGGTTGCTCGGTGGACAAGCCAAGGCTATGGTCGTCACCAGTTCACGTAAAGAGGCTGTGCGTTATAAGCAAGCCTTTGATAAATATGTGGCAGAGCAGAAGTACGCCAATATCCAAGCCATGGTGGCATTTTCGGGTGAGGTTGAGTTTAACGAGAACGACACGGATAGCACTCATTTGATCGGTCAGAAGTTCACTGAAAGTAATATGAATCCAAACCTCAAAGGCCGTGAAATGCGTAAAGCCTTTGACAGTGATGATTACCAAGTGATGATTGTGGCGAATAAGTATCAGACGGGCTTTGACCAACCGAAACTGTGTGCCATGTACGTCGATAAAAAGCTCGGTGGTGTGGAGTGCGTACAAACACTATCACGCTTAAACCGTACTTATCCTGCTAAAGCGGAGTCAGGCACGTTTGTCTTAGATTTCTTTAATGAGCCACAAGATATCTTGGATGCCTTCCAACCATACTACCAAACGGCAGAACTTGCGGATGTGTCCAATCCTGATCAAGTGTATGACTTGTTTGAAAAGTTAAAAGCAACAGGAGTTTTTACATGGGCTGAGGTAGAGCAGTTTGTAGAGGCTTTCTATGCCAAAAACAAATCTGCGGCTGCCGTGGCAAATATCTGTAAGCCAGCCATGCAACGCTGGCAACTCCGCTACAACAGCGCCGTTGCAGATTATGAGGTGACTAAACAGCGTTTAGAGATTACCAAGCGAATCAATGAACCTGTATTGATTGCCAATGCAGAAAAAGAGTTTGCTGAAGCCAAGAAAGAACGTGAAGTCTTAGAAATCTTTAAAAAGGATTTGGGCAGTTTTACACGTTTCTATGAGTTTATTTCTCAGATCGTTGCCTTTAATGACAAGGACCTTGAAAAGCTGAGTTTGTTCGCACGTAATTTAAGACCATTACTGCGTGAGCAAGCCATGCAAGATGATGAGGTTGATTTAAGTAATGTGACTATGACCCATTACCGTCTATCGAAGCTGCGTCAGCAGGATATTCAGCTACAAGCTAATAGCACAGAGCATAAGATTGAGCCGGGCAATGATATTGGGACGGCGAAGGCAAAAGAGAAGAAAGAGGATTTCTTGTCTGTCATTTTGAATCGTGTGAATGACTTGTTTGTGACGGATAACCTGACCGATAAGGACATGATCAACTATGTGCATACCGTAGTAGATAAGATGTCTGAGAATACACGTATTGAAAAACAGATTCGTAACAACACACGTGAACAAGCGATGCTGGGTGAGTTTGATACGGCGCTTTATGATGCCGTACTAGATAGCCATGAAGCCAATACAGAGCAAACCAATCAGTTACTCAGCGATCCTGCCAAGATGAGGCAGTTTGCACATATTGTTTATGATGTGTTTGTGAGTCAGCAGAATAAATCGGTTTAAGAATAAATATTGAATATTGGAAAATATAATGAACTTTTGGCATATGCAGCTTCACCCTGGTGATAGAGAAGCTGTTAACCGTAATGAAGTAAAAAAAATCCTTAAAGAAAAAGGGGTTATTGGTTTAGGAGATCAATGGCCTAATGACGGAGGTCAACCTCAAAAATTTCAAAAGGAGATAAGAGTAGGTGATGTTGTACTCATCAGAAGTGATGGTCCACTCGCACTAGTAAAAATTATTAGTGATTGTTATCAAAACTCAGATAATAGCGTCTGGTTTGATTTGGTCAGAAAAATAGAAATTCTATCGCTGGAAGGTAGTCTATATAAAAAAGAGTTTAATAAGCATTATCAGGCGAGTTGGACGGATTCTTTATATTTGCCGAAAACAATTGAAATAGCTAACAACTCACCTTTTATTAAATTTTGGTATCAAGATATAAATGGAAAAGTAAAAATGGATAATGTGATTAATTTACTTACTTATAAGCATCAGATTATTCTTCAAGGTCCTCCAGGAACGGGAAAAACTCGTTTAGCTAAATTGATTGCTGAAGACATGATCAGATCGAAAGTAATTGGCCATCCAGAAGAAATTATTGATAGTGAACTAAAAAAATTTGATTCAACTAACGATCATATTCAAGCAACTAGAAAACTCCATCAACGTCTTCGTAATGAATTTTTAGAACAATTTCCAAAAGAAAGTTTAAACCAACAGTTAACTCTGGATAAATATTGTACAGGTACTGGGGATCGAGACAACTTCTGTTGGTGGATTGAGAGGGGGCTACAACCTTTAGGTTATTACTTCCCAGGATCATCTCGTTCATACCAAATTTACTGGAAAAAGAGTACACAGGAATATAGTAAGCATGGATTTATTAAGAATACTGTGAATGATGAAGATGCAATGAAAGAAGTTGCAAAACTACTTCATAATTTGGTAAATCAAAAAAATATAGACGAAACTGCAAAGTACTTTGGTGATAGCTTTATATTAAAAATTTTGAATACTTACTATCCATTAGAGTATTTCCCAATAAATAGTGAAAAAATGATTGATCATGCTTTGAAAATTTTTAAAGTTGATTATTCAGCTCTAAATCTATTTGAAAAAAATAGAAAGCTTTATGAGATTTATGTTGAAAAGAAAACGAAGTTTAATTTAGATATTACAGCTTTTGAGTTTTCAAATTTATTGTCGTCCAATTTTAATTTAAAAACAGGAGAGGACATCAGTGCTGAAAATGAAGTTGTAAGCCAAGGAGAATATCAAATTATACAATTCCACCCAGCATATTCTTATGAGGATTTTGTAAGGGGGATTGTTGCAGAAACTGATGATAATGGAAATATATCCTATAAAGTTGAGAATAAAGTATTAGCGAAATTTGCAAAAAAAGCTCAAGAAAATCCGAATGGAAAATATGTCTTAATTATTGATGAAATCAATAGAGCAAATTTACCATCAGTGCTTGGGGAGTTGATTTATGCATTAGAGTATAGAGGTGAGCCAGTAACCACTATGTATGAGTTTGAAGGAGAGAGACAAATAATCTTGCCAAAAAACTTATATATTATTGGTACTATGAATACGGCTGACCGCTCGGTAGGTCATATTGATTATGCAATAAGGAGACGTTTTGCATTTGTGAGTGTACTACCTGATGAAAAAATTATTGAAAACGAACAAGCTCTAAATATCTTTAAAGAAGTGGTTAGATTATTCGAAGAACATTTGTCAGCTGACTTTCAAAAAGAAGATGTCATGATTGGGCATAGTTACTTCCTTGCTAAGGATAAAGCTGCATTAGCAATTAAATTAGAGTATGAAATTAAACCAATTTTAAAAGAGTATCTCAAAGATGGGGTTCTAAATGAATCTGCTTCTAAGAGTATTGAAAATTTAAAGGTTTAACGTGAAGCTATTTATCACATATGAACATCTATCTGTTGATGATGCATTGGAAAATTTTTCAGATGCACAAGAAATTTTTTTCTGTAATGATAAAGAAAAAAAGTGTATCGAGTATAAGTTTAGTCAAGGTAAGACTACGTTACATACTAATTATTATGTAGGCGTTGATTGGTTGATAAAGAATAAATCTGCTATTTATGTTACTCCAAAGTTAAACGAAGAAACAAAAGAAACTAACTATTTCCAAATGTTATTCTCTTGTATGGAGCATTCTGAGATAGCAGAGCATTCGAAGGACTTGTACGAAATTAAGTTTGATGAACCATATATTGAGATTGATCAAAAGCAAGATTTAATTACGCCTCTCCTAATGATCCGCTATTTACAAGTTCTAAAGTCATTAGTGAGAAAGGGTCTCAAGAAGTCATATTATCGTGTAGAACAGAATTTAAGTTCTAAGATTAAAGGTAAGGTGGAGGTATCAAAGACGTTAAAACATAATATTTTAAGGAATAGACCGAGCAAGACTATATGTAATTTTGAAGTGTATGGTGTTGATGGTATTGAGAATAAAATTTTAAAGACTGCTTTAAAATTCGTGGAACGATATTTGAATAACTACGGACAGTTTTCTGAGTATTTTTTACCTTTTTTAAATTTTTGTAAGCCAGCTTTTCACGAGGTGGATGATTCAAATTTTGATTTGAATATGCTTAAGAAAATAAAAGTAAATGCTTTTTATAAAGAGTATCAAGATGCATTCGATTTGGCAAAAATGATCATAAGAAGGTTTGGTTATAACATTCAACAAGTTAATGAAAAGCTTATTAATGTTCCACCATTTTGGATTGATATGCCTAAGCTATTTGAATTGTATGTATTGGGATTATTAAAAGAACGATATAGTAGCCAAATTCAATTCCAAGCTAAGGGGAATTATGGCGAACCCGATTTTCTTTTAGTGAGTCAAACTGAAAAGATGGTGATTGATACGAAATATAAAAAAATTTACCAAAATAATGATCAACGTAATGATCGTTATAATTCTGATGACATTCGTCAGATAGCTGGTTATGCACGTGATAAAAAGATATTGCAGTGTCTTGATTATAGTGAGGATGAAATGCAGAATGTTGTTGTAGATTGTCTAATTATTTATCCTGATCAACGATCTTCAGAACAATTACCGAATTTTTTAAAAACTCAGCCAATTGATCAATTTATAAAATTTTATAAGATGCCTATCAAATTACCTACATTATAATTTTATGTTTTGAGTGGTATTTCTAGGGCGTGTCCTCATTTGAAGAATTGGTTTTAAATACTTAAAATCCTCCTTTGAGTTATTTTTATTTCTATATTTTCAATGGCACGTACTCTTATTACCGATGATATCTGGCAGCAAATTCAAGATACTATGCGATTACATGGTTGCTACCGTTCAAAGAATAGTAGAAATATCATGGAAGCGATCTTATGGAAACTGCGTACGGGTGCGACATGGCGTGATATTCCTCAAGAACTTTGCCCTTGGCAAACTGCTTACAATCGCTTTAATCGCTGGGCAAGTAAGGGATTATGGGATAAATTTTTTTTAGATTACGAGGCGTCTTGGATCAGGAATGGGTATTCATTGATGGAAGCTACATACGCGTGCATCAACATGCAAGTGAGCTCGGCATGGTTTCGAAAGAGCAATTGGACAATCACGCGGTGGACGAACAACAAAAATACATCTTGCAACCGACGCGAATGGATTACCGATTGATTTTAAAATCACTGGGGGTGACGTCCACGACAGTCAAGTTGCAAAACAACTGATTGATACTGTAGGCGAGGCAACTTATCTCATTGCTGACAAGGGGTATGATGCTGAGCACATTAGAATATATGCCCAGAACAAGGATATGATTCCCATCATTCCAATGAGATCAAATAGTAAAAGATCGAATAAGGAGTTTGATAAATATCTATATAAATTAAGACATTTAGTTGAAAATGTGTTTGCGAGATTGAAGCATTTCCGAGCGATTGCAACCCGATTTGATAAGCTTGCACGAAATTACCAGTCTATGATTTACATTGCTTGCATGTTTATTTGGTGTAAAGCCAAATGAGGACACGCCCTAGCCTTCTTTTACAAAAACTCCAGAATGATTCTATTCCATTTATATGACATTGTCCTCTGGCAAATTCATTCGCTCCATGATTTACTCTAAAATGCTTTGAGTAACCAACATCTACCAAACCATTGTATCCACGCCAACCATTACTATAAATTACACTTTCAAGTGCAACTTTACCTAAGATAACTTGTTGTAATGTAGTCTTTTTACAATCAGGGACTATTTCTGTATAAACTCGACCATTCCTTTCAAATATTCCAAATACAGGTTGTTTTAAAGTACTTCGACCTCGCTTCAACTTCCCATGAAAACCACGTTGTCTTTTTGCTTCAAAATAGCTCTCATCAACTTCAATAGAACCTACAAACTTTGCTCTTAAATCTGTTTGATGATCGTAGATTGCTTCTCTAAAAAGCATGTACCAATAGTTGATGGTATTACGGTTCAAGTTAAGCAATAAGGCTGTTTTAGAAGCAGGAATATCAATGCAAAAGCACTGAATAATTTTTTTAATCTTATAGTTACTTAATTTGCTATTTTCTATCATGATTCTGGACTAACATATCTAGTCTGCTAGTCTAGAGCCTTTTTTATTTAGTCTATAAAAATACTGTATTCAAATTGAAATTATGAATACGATGTAATTGAAGAATAATAAGGGGGGAAGACATGGGATTATTTGATTTTATTTCAGATGCTTGTAGCACAATCGCTGATGCAGCAAGCACAGTAGCAGAGGCAGTGGGTGATGCGGCAAGTGCGTCAGTAGATATTGTTTCTGATGTTGTAAGGTCTTTGTTGCACAAAGATTTCATAACTATATGATTTTAAAAGTTTTGATTATTTTTTTGATCCAAAATTAAATTTATTTAAATCAGATGCTTACATATTTATGCAACAAAGCCTGTCGTATATACAAAAAAATGAGAGAGCATTCTTGATTAAAAGAAAGTAAAGCTTGGGTAGCCTTGCTAAGACTGGGCAGAATTTAAAACCGAGTGAAATCATTTATTAAAGCGTAAAGAAATAGATTTTGAGTTTGGGGGAAATGATGAATTTTTGGGTTGCTGGTGCTGATTGGGATGGTGAAGATAAAACACCTGAGTTTATTGAAAAAGGCATTTGGCAGAATGGCTATACAGATAAATATCTGGATCGCGTAAATGCTATTCAAGCAGGGGATCGAATTGCAATAAAAGCAATTTATGGCCAAAAATATAATATGCCGTTTAATAATTACGGTTGTCTTGTAAGCTGCATGAAAGTCAAAGCCATTGGTACCGTAAAGAAAAACTTAAATGATGGACGCACCTTAGAAGTCGAATGGGAGCAACAATTTGAACCTGAAAAAATAATTTACTTTTATACTTATCGTCAAACAATCACCCGTATAAAAAGAAAAGATGTCCAAGACTGTATCTTTTCAGGCCATACTCAGGATTTAACTGAACTTGAAAACCTTTATAAAAAACGATCAGAGAGTAGAAAAGAAAAGCTAACGGATGAATTTATTCTAAAGCAGTTTAAAAATGTTCCGAATTTTAATCACATTGAACAAAATACTGAGCATCGAAAGCTTTTTCTAGAGTTAGCAAGATATATCCATGAAACACCTATGGATTGGTGGGTTGCACCTTCAGAGCGGCCTCCGGTTAGATTCGGCACAAACAATAAATTCAATGGGCGAAATAGTACAGTGAGCTATGTGGCTGCTGTTGGTTTCGATCAAGATGGCACATTCTATATTCCAAATGAAAATGAATCAGAGTTTTCAATAGATGAGTTAGGAACAATTCGATTAACGGCCTCCAAATTAGAAGAACTCAAAAGCATGTCCTTGAACAAAATGGAAACTGATCGAGATCCTTTTGTGGGTTACTGGCCGGAAAACTATAACAATATTGATATAATAGAGACTAAGATGAATCCATCAGAACAGATAAAACAGCCCCTAAACCGTATTTTATTTGGTGCAGCGGGTACAGGTAAAACTTACCATACGATTAACCATGCCTTATCCATTATTGAAAACAAACCTCTCGAAATTTTAGAACAAGAAGATCGCACGGCGCTAAAATTACGTTTTGATCAGTACAAAGAACAAGGTCAAATTAAGTTTGTCACTTTCCATCAAAGTTTTAGTTATGAAGATTTTGTGGAAGGGATTCGTGCTGAAACGGATGATAATGGGCAATTAAGCTATGATGTAAAAGCAGGCGTATTTAAAGAGATTTGTGAAGATGCCCAAATAGAAATTGATGTTAAGCAAAATAATGTATCAGCACCGATTGAAGCAAGCATCAATAGTGCGATTGATCAACTCATTACTCAGGCTAAAACAGAGGAAATGATTTTTCATACTAAACGTGGTGCGGAAATTAAAGTATCAAGTAATTTAGCAGGCACGTTATTCGCTCTTACATCTACAGGAAGTAATATCACTTTATCTATTAGGCATATTCGTAACTATTTGAAGACACAAAGTGACATTATTGTTGATCAAAAAAGTTATGAATGGGCTATCGCTAATTCATTACGTTCAGAAGTTGAATATGCAAAGTCTATTGAAAAGGTAAAACCTTATGTACTCATCATTGATGAAATTAACCGAGGTAACATTTCCCGTATATTTGGTGAATTGATTACGCTAATTGAAGATTCAAAACGCCAAGGCGCAGACGATGCATTGTCGGTGACACTTCCATATTCTAAAGATGACTTCTCTGTACCTGATAATGTTTACATTATTGGTACCATGAATTCGTCTGACAGATCTTTAACAGGTTTAGATATTGCCTTGCGCCGTCGCTTTACTTTTATCGAAATGCCACCAAAGCCTGAGTTTCTAACTGGCGTTGAGGTTATGGGTTTGGATATTAGAAAGTTATTAGAAGCCATCAATCAGCGTATTGAGGTGTTATTAGACCGAGATCACTGTATTGGGCATGCCAACTTTATGACTTTGCAGAAAGATCCATCTCTTACTAACTTAGCGCAAATATTTAAGCAAAAAATCATTCCTCAGCTTCAAGAGTATTTCTTTGATGATTGGTCTAAGATCAATATGGTGCTCAATGCAAATGGCATGCTGCGATCGAATGGTATAGATAAATCAGTATTATTCCCAAATGTAGCACATGAATCGGAGAGCTATTTTGAGGAGCAGAAAACATGGGAAGTCGTCGATGATGTATTTAATTCAATAGAGAGCTTTACTAAGATTATTAAGCACTAATTGGGGATCGTGATGCCTGATTTTACCGTCCGAGAATATGCCTTCATTAGCATTGCTTATGAAGGCTGTCCTGATCCAACTTTAGACCATGCTTATATATCTGGGAAAGCATTTGAGCATCTATGTGGGCTCTCAGCATCATTTTCAAAGCACGGTGCGAAAGTATTTGAGTTGGCAGGGCGAAGAAAGCTTAAGCTTGATCAATATGTGGGAGTGATAGAAACCCCATGTGGTACACGGATTGAAATCCTCCCTAAACATGTGGAGCTTAATGGCACTGATGATCAAGATATTATTCAGCAAGAACGTAAACTGCTTCAGAAAATGCTGAGTGTTTCACTGCATTTACCATATAGAGAAGCAGGAAGTGCCAATTTAAACCGCTTTAAACAACCTTTGCATGAATGGATTATGACGCAGTTCCTTGCGTCGTTTGAGCGTTTGGTACAACGTGGTTTACGTTTTGATTATAACCGTGTGCAAGAGGAACAAAATTTTTTACGTGGACAATTACAGCATGTGAAATATATGCGTCAGCCACTTACAAAGAAACATATCTTTCCGATTGAGCATGATGTTTATGAGGTGAATCGACCTGAAAATAGATTGATACGTACAGCCTTAGAAGTGGTGTGTAAAAAGAGCAAAGACGCAAGTAATTGGAAATTGGCGCAAGAGCTGAGACTCATGACCAATGAAATCCCTCGAAGCCAAAAGATTAAGCAGGATTTTAGACAATGGCAGTCAGGACGTTTACTCGCTTTGTATGCTGAGATTAAACCTTGGACGGAGTTAATCTTAGGTGAATATATGCCTGTATCTACTCAGGGGGAGTGGCGTGGCATGAGTTTACTCTTCCCAATGGAGAAGCTATTTGAGCACTATGTTGCTTATCATCTACGCCGTAACTTACCTGAATATACTGTGAAGACAC
This sequence comes from Acinetobacter sp. TW_SC_4, assembly GCF_054861205.1. Classification (NCBI taxonomy): domain Bacteria; kingdom Pseudomonadati; phylum Pseudomonadota; class Gammaproteobacteria; order Moraxellales; family Moraxellaceae; genus Acinetobacter; species Acinetobacter sp. TW_SC_4. Next base: position 1,965,486 of record NZ_CM142174.1, on the reverse strand, counting down.
AGTATGCGACGGAGTATATTTGTCAGCATCAAGAACGTCGTATTTTTAAGCTTAAGCCTGATATTTTCATTGAATTTCTGAATGCAAAACCGATTGTGATGGATACCAAGTGGAAGTTGATTGATCAAAGTGATCGAGCTGGGCGTTATGGTTTGAAAGATAGTGATATTCAGCAAATGTTTGTTTATAGCCACTATTACCTCAAGCATGACAGTGATGTTGTACTTGTCTATCCATATCGGAAGGACAAGTTCACGCAGCCATTGGATGACTTTAAGTTTAGGCTTCCCTCTAGTGCAAAACTACGTGTAGTACCTTTCAATGTAGATGATCCAAAAAACTTCAAAATTATTTAGTCTTTTATCTTGTGAGGTCAGTCCCATATTTGGGACTAAAATCTACTTTTTAGCTAGATCAGTCCCAGTTTAGGTACTTTTCGTTTGGCAGAAATAGGCAAGTATTTATGGGTAATGTGGTTTTATTCATTAAGTTCTTTTAGTCTTTGTAAAACCTGTTCCGAAAATGGTAGCCAATAGTTCCAAGATTTATATTTAGGATTATAGGAGCCAATCCCTTCACGTTTCCATTCTTTGAGCATTGCAATGATTTCAGGGTTATATGCGCTATTCACTGAAACCATACCACTCGCAAAATGGCGAACATTAAGATGCATGCCTTTCACTTTAAATTTATAGTCCTGCCAATTCGGACTGGTGTTCTGTAGTTCAGACGTTACGGGTAGAGTGGTTGTGACTTTGTAGGAAGTAGAAGTTATTTGTTGCCCAGTGGATTGTTTTTGAGGAAATGGGTAAGTCCATCTTCTATTGTCCAGGTTCTCGAGGATTTGCTGTTTGGCTTCTGTGCTTGGAATTGCAATATCACTGTTAAGAAGTGGTGATAAATCGATTTCAATACATTTTGATTTAAATGCCTCAATGCGTTTTAGTTTTTCAGCATCAATAAAATGAGTGACTGCGATCTCAATTAAAATAGGTTCGCCATCAAAATAACCAATAAGGTCAGGGCGAATTAAACCGAGAGAAAATTCAGGTAATAATTTTTCGAAGGTCCACCATGCAGCTTCACTATCTGAATCAGGTAGGGCAGGAAGCATAAGTCCCATAGATTCAAGAATAACTTCTTTGGCATATTTATGGAGTACAGATTCTGGGTTAATCGTACAGCTTTCTTTATTGCTTGCGTGTGCAAAATGATGTTCTTTAATTTCCCCTTTACGAGCGATCACAGCTTCACCACATTCAAAGCAAGTGCATTGGCATGCGAGTCCACGTTCAACCTGCTCAATATTAACCAATTTATTATTTTCGTTTAATGCAATATACATAGTCATGATTAAAATCCTTTAGGAAGTTGATTTACTCATTCACTATGCTTGTGATCTAATTGTCCTAACACCGTATAAAGGGGAAATACGGGTAAAATGGGGGTTTAAGTGTCTGAATTAAAATTAAAAGTTTTTGTTGTGTTAGATGAAATTTTAAAGAAGGACTTAGCTGATAACAGAGCATACGATTGCTTAAAAGTAATCTGTAGCGCATCGATTGATGCTTTAAATACTCAAAATGAAGAGCTAATAACGTATACCAGATATCAACTAAAACTCATTCTTGATGGTCAGCAATCTGTTGCATCGATGGATTCAAAAGATCTAGGGAAGTGGATGAGTGACAAAAAATTAAGTGCATTCCTTGATCGTGTCATCACAAAACATACTAAAAAATTCAAAGAGATTGGTTATATTCCTGTTGTAAAAACCAACGATACAATTGGAGGAAAAGGAAATGAGCGCCGTTATTGGTTGGATATTACAGAATACGCTCAGACCCAAAATGAAGAAGATCAAAAGCTTGATGAGAATGAAATTTCTTATGAGCGGGTTGATCCTTCTGAAATTAAATTGTCTTGGTTTTACCGATTTATATTTAAAAAAGGAGAGATTAGAAATAAAAGCTTTAGAGGTTTGATGATGCTGATCGTTCTTTTTGGCGGTTTTATTTCGTGGGCTTTATATGTTTGTGCATTTTCATTGGTTTTAGTACGTGAAGGACAAAACTTCACGACACTTGATTTGTTGTTTATAGCCTGTTTAATTGGATTTTCTTACCTATCATTCAAATATTGGTTCACTCCGTTATGGAATTTACCAGAGCATCGAGTCATTAAGGCACCTATGACGTTTATTTCACTTAATGAGGATCATGCTGATATTGAGATGTATCGTGATAGAGAGCGTAATCAATTAACACGTATAACCCGGTTTAAAGGGATATGTCCGATTTGTTCAGCAGAGGTTGTACTTAGAATTGGTCAACCTGATCATAATTTGCCATTAGTTGGACGTTGTGTAGAAAGTCCTTTTGCGCATGTGTATAGCTTTGATCGGGTGTTAATGAGTGGAAAGCTGTTAAGTCGGTAATCATATTGAAATTAAGGGGAACATTTAAGACAATGAGCTATTCTCCTATTTTGACAATCAATACAAATCAAACGAATCATATATATGGTTAGTGATTTGCATGGCTGTTATAGCCTTTTGATGCAAGAACTCCAAAATATTCATTTTGATTTTCAAAATGATGTGCTTATTTGTACAAGTGATCTTGTAGATCGAGGCGCAGAAAATTTAGTCTGTATCTCCTTATTGGATGAAGCTAGGTTTTATACCGTGTGTGGTAATCGTGAAGAAATGTGTATCAAGTCAGCTCATGATCCTAAAATAAAAGAGATTCACGCACGTAATGGAGGTGAATGCTTTTATCAGTTATCTCAAATACAGCGGCTAGAAATTATTGAACGTTTTAAGCAATTGCCTTTAGTCATCGAAGTCCAATTGAAAAATAAAAAGATTGGTGTTGTACATGTAGACATTGACATACATGATTGGAATGCATTTAAGCAAGATATTAGTCAAGGTGATTATAAGATCTCTGGTGTAACTTCAGCTTATACGAATGCGCTGTGGGGGAGAGGACATATTCGTCAGCATTCAGCTCACTATGATGTCGTCGAAAATATTGACGAAATTTACATTGGTCATACAATTGTCAAAGAGCAGACACAAATTGAACCGTACCGGGTTTGTCGGAGACTTTTTTATTTAAGTTAGGTGTATTAGCTTGTATCCAAATGGATTCGCTTATTTGATGGTAAGCCAAAGAATGATCGCTCACCACTACCGAATAAACCTGCATTTATTGCCTTATCCTGCTCTGCACCATTAGATCCTATTTCTACTATCTCAATCTCGGTTATTCTTTTATGGATTTCTCGATTATACATTTTTAGTTCAGGATCCAATTTACAGTGTCTTTTGACTTTGAAGGCAATAGGCTAGATATACACAGTATAAATCTCCCTGATTACCTTTATTGACTTTACACTTTATAGGTAGAAAGCAAAATACTGGTTTCAGTGTTATAAATACCTGAAATATTTCGAATTCGTTCTAAAATCCGATCAAAATTTTCTAAGCTATCAGACTTCAATTCGACCAATAAATCCCACTTGCCATTGGTACTATGCAAGGTATGCACAGCAGGGTCGATTCTGAGCTCTTTGACCACTCCACTGGTCTTGGTGCCCTCCACCATAATATTCATCCAAGCACGGATACTATTCTTCTCAGTACCCGGTTTAATCCGTACGGTATAGCCTGTAATCAAACCACTGGTTTCCAGATATTCAATACGCTTTTGTACGGTATTTCGAGAGATATGGAGCTTGTTCGCAATCTCGGTAATCGAGATACGGGCATTGTCTTGTAGTAAGCCGAGGATTTGACTGTCCGTATCGTTCATTTTGATTTTTCCTGTTATCAATTTGATGAAATTTATTTCATTTTAATCAAATTTACAACTTTTTGGGCGCAATTTGATTTTTCATACTATGCGTATTGAGAAGCACTCTAATGAGCGTTACATCGAGCTGAGGCGATGTGTTCTACAGGAGGTGTCTCATATCTATTTAATGGATTTGATTCAGCAAATTTTAAAGGGAAATATCATGTCTTTGTCATATGAAATGGACAATAGTGGCGCTTGGCAGACCTATCTTGCACAGATTAACCGTGTTGCGCCATATCTGGAAGACGACTTAATTCCATTCATCAACACTTTAAAGCGTCCAAAGCGCGCTTTGATTGTTGATGTGCCAATTGTGATGGACGATGGTTCAATTCAGCACTTCGAAGGCTATCGTGTACAGCACAATTTGTCACGTGGACCTGGTAAAGGCGGTATTCGTTACCATCCAGATGTTGAACTCAACGAAGTCATGGCACTCTCAGCGTGGATGACAATTAAAACTGCGGTTTTAAACTTACCGTATGGCGGTGCTAAAGGTGGTATCCGTGTAGACCCTCGCAAGTTGTCTCCACGAGAACTTGAACGTCTGACTCGTCGTTTTACCAGCGAAATTAGCCCAATCATCGGCCCACAAACCGATATTCCTGCTCCAGATGTAGGCACCAATGCAGACATTATGGGTTGGATGATGGACACCTATTCAAGCATTAAAGGTCATACCGTAACAGGTGTAGTAACAGGTAAGCCTGTGCACTTAGGTGGCTCTTTAGGTCGTGTCCGTGCGACGGGCCGTGGTGTGTTTGTGACAGGTTTAGAAGTGGCTAAGAAAATCAATCTTGCACTTGAAGGTAGCCGTGTAGCGATCCAAGGTTTCGGTAACGTGGGTAGTGAAGCTGCATACTTATTCTACAAAGCCAATGCGAAAGTGGTGTGTGTACAAGACCACACAGGTACGATCTTTAACGCAGAAGGCATGAATGTTAAGCAGTTACAGGACTATGTTGCGATTCATAAAGGTGTAGCAGGTTTCCCTGATGCCACTTTAATTGAAGACGAAGCATTCTGGACAGTGGACATGGATATTTTAATTCCTGCTGCTTTAGAAGGTCAGATTACCGCTGAACGTGCGCAACACTTAACTGCAAAATTGGTCTTGGAAGGTGCGAACGGTCCAACCTATCCAGATGCAGAAGACATTCTATTAGAGCGTCAAATCACGATAGTCCCGGATGTACTGTGTAACGCAGGCGGTGTAACTGTGAGTTACTTCGAATGGGTTCAAGACATGGCGAGCTATTTCTGGACAGAAGAAGAGATCAATCAGCGTTTAGACAAACTTATGGTGTCAGCAGTTGAAGATGTTTGGTTCACTTCGAGCGAAAAGCAGTGCAGCCTTCGTACAGCGGCATACATCTTGGCATGTCAACGTATCTTAAAAGCACGTAAAGAACGAGGAATTTTCCCAGGTTAAGGGGGGAGTTTCGTGCCCTCCGGGGCACATTCAAGACAGAACAACATCAGATTTATTAAGGAAGAACAAACCATGAACCAGAATAGTCAACCTACTCGCCAAGATTTTAATCAGTATATGGTGCCAGTTTTTGCACCCGCTCAGTTTATTCCTGTGCGTGGCGAAGGTTCTCGTTTGTGGGATCAGCAAGGTAAAGAATATATTGATTTTGCAGGTGGTATTGCGGTCAATGCACTTGGGCATGCTCACCCTGTGGCGGTTAATGCTTTGGTCGAGCAAGGTCAAAAGCTCTGGCATATTGGCAATGGTTATACCAACGAACCCGTACTGGCACTTGCAAAACAATTGGTCGATAACACCTTTGCAGACAAAGTGTTCTTCTGTAACTCTGGTGCAGAAGCCAATGAAGCGGCTTTGAAACTTGCGCGCAAAGTGGGCCTACTTTCAGGCTCGGCTCGCAAAAATAAAATTATTGCATTCAAAAATGCTTTCCACGGTCGTACTTTATTTACGGTTACGGCTGGTGGTCAACCGAAATATTCACAAGACTTTGCACCGCTTCCAGAAGGTATCCAGCACTTACCATTCAATGACTTAGATGCAGTACGTGAAGCAATTGATGCAGACACTTGTGCAGTGATTGTTGAACCAATTCAAGGTGAAGGTGGTGTAATTACCGCAAATCCTGAATTCTTAAAAGGCTTACGTGAACTGTGTGACCAGCATGGTGCTGTACTGATTTTTGATGAAGTGCAAACAGGTGTGGGTCGTACAGGTGTTCTATATGCCTATATGAACACTGATGTGACTCCAGACATTTTAACCACAGCCAAAGCTCTCGGCGGTGGTTTCCCAATTGGTGCGATGATCACAACTGACAAATATGCCAACATGTTTGTGGTGGGTGACCATGGTACGACTTATGGCGGTAACCCCTTGGCATCTGCCGTAGCAAATGCTGTATTTGGTTTGATCAATACCCCAGAAGTGTTGAATGGTGTACGTACACGTGCGCAAATTTTTGCTGACGGCTTAAACCAGTTAAATGCACGCTATGGCTTATTTGAAGAAGTTCGTGGTCAAGGTTTATTAATTGGCTGTGTACTGAAAGCTGAATATGCAGGCAAAGCTAAAGACATCGTGACTTTGGCGGGTGAAGAAGGCTTATTGGCGCTGGTTGCAGGTCCAAACGTCGTTCGTTTTACACCATCATTAATTATTCCAGAAGCAGATATCGAAGCAGGTTTACAACGCTTTGAACGTGCGCTCGCGCGCTTTGCTGGCGCGTGATAGGCCACTGGTTATGATGATTGTTAGACATGCAGAGCATCGAGATTTAGATGATATCTACATTCTGGCGGGGAAGTCTGGCATTGGCCTGACTTCTTTACCCCAAAATAAAGAAATCTTATCGGCTCGTATTGCACGCACGCAAAAGACCTTAGCGGGTCAGGCAACACCGAGTGAACAGGGCTATTTATTTGTTTTAGAAGATACCTTGTTACAACGTGTGGTTGGCGTCAGTGCAATTGAAGTTTCAGTGGGTTTAACTGAGCCTTTTTATAACTACCATGTGGGCAAACAAGTCCATGCCTCACAAACTCTGAATGTTTATAAAACCTTAAATACGCTGTTTTTAAGCAATGACCATACTGGTTGTAGCGAACTCTGCACTCTGTTTTTAGACCCAGAGTACCGCAAAGACCAAAATGGAAAACTGCTGTCGAAGATCCGTTTTCTGTTTATCGCTGCTTTTAAACAGGCTTTTCAAAATAAGCTGATTGCGGAAATGCGTGGTTATTCCGATGAAAATGGTCGTTCGCCATTTTGGGATGCCTTAGGCCATCACTTTTTCAATATGGATTTCTCGACTGCGGATTACCTCAGTGGTATAGGGCAAAAAGTCTTTATTGCGGAGTTGATGCCACGTTTTCCTGTGTATATCGACTTGCTGCCGATGGCTGCGCAACAAGTAATTGCACAGGTGCATCCGCAGACGGTTCCAGCCTCTCGTGTGTTGGAGTCAGAAGGGCTGTGTTACCAAGGTTATGTCGATATTTTTGATGCAGGCCCGACACTTGAAGCCGAAGTCAGTAGCCTGCGTGCTGTCAAAGACAGTCACACTTGTGCAGTGAAAATCGTCGATAGCGTTCCAGATGATGCAGGGCGTTATTTGGTGGCAAATGATCGCTATCAAGACTATCGCGCGATTTTGATTCAGCATGCGGCTGAGTCAGACAGTTTAAGTTTAACGGTAGAACAAGCGCATGCCCTTGGTGTGCAAGCAGGGCAAAGCATTCGTATGTTGCCTTTAGATAAGATGGAGCAAAAATAATGTCACAAGGGAATCTATATATAAACGGGACATGGTCTCCAGCGCAAGGTGCGGCATGGGACAAACTCGATCCTGTTACGCAAGAAACAATTTGGCACGGTGCAGAAGCGACAGCTGAGCAAGTTGAACAAGCTTGTCAGTCTGCACGTGCTGCCTTTGCTGCTTGGGCACGTCGCCCTTTAGCTGAGCGTCTTGAAATTATTCAACGATTTGCCAGCTTGTTAGAACAAAACAAACAACAGCTTGCAACGATTATTAGTCGTGAAACCAGTAAGCCGATTTGGGAAACGTTGACTGAGGTTCAGTCGATGATTGGTAAGGTAGCGATTTCAGTGCGTGCTTATCACGAACGTACAGGTGAAAGTCTGACGGCAATGCCAGATGGTGCAGCGTCCTTACGTCACCGTCCGCATGGTGTGTTGGCTGTATTTGGCCCGTATAACTTCCCCGGTCACTTACCCAATGGTCACATCGTCCCTGCGCTGATTGCAGGCAACACTTTGGTCTTTAAACCAAGTGAATTGACGCCGTGGACTGCGGAAGAAACAGTCAAATTATGGCAAGAAGCGGGTTTACCTGCGGGTGTGTTGAACTTGGTGCAAGGTGGCCGTAGCACAGGTGAGGCACTTGCACAATCGCATGAAATTGATGGTTTGTTATTCACAGGCAGTGCCAATACAGGTTATCACCTGCATAAACAATTGGCTGGTGCTCCAGAAAAAATTCTCGCTTTAGAAATGGGCGGTAATAACGCATTAATTATCGACGAGATTACCGACATTGATGCGGTGGTGAATTTGACCGTCCAATCTGCCTTTATTTCAGCAGGTCAGCGTTGTACCTGTGCACGCCGTTTAATCATTAAAAATGGCGCTGTAGGCGATGCCTTCATTCAACGTTTAGTTGAAGTCAGCCGTAACTTGGTGGTGGGTCAGTGGGATGCTCAGCCACAACCGTTTATGGGTGGTGTGATTTCATTGCATGCTGCGCAGCAAATTTTACAAGCACAACAACGCCTGATTGATTTAGGAGCGCAAGTTTTGCTCCCTGTGACTCAAGCGGATGCCAACAGTAGCTTGTTAAGTCCAGGTCTTTTAGATGTGACTCATGTGAGTGACGTACCTGACGAAGAATATTTTGGTCCATTGAGCTGTATCTATCGTTATGACCATTTCGATGAGGCTTTGGCACTAGCAAATGGCACTCGTTTTGGATTGTCGGTGGGTCTAGTTTCACCTGACCGTGCGCTGTTTGATCGTTTATTGATTGAAGCACGTGCAGGCATTGTGAACTGGAACAAACCATTAACAGGCGCATCAAGTGCTGCACCCTTTGGTGGTGTAGGTGCATCAGGAAACCATCGTGCCAGTGCTTTCTATGCCGCAGATTACTGCGCATGGCCAATGGCATCACTGGAAAGTCAGCAGGTAAGCCTACCTGAAAAATTATCGCCAGGCATTGTGCTGTAAGTCGACAGAAAAGGGAGTTTAGAAATGTCAGGCTATGAAATTAATTTTGATGGTTTAGTCGGTCCAACACACCACTATGCAGGATTGTCATTCGGAAACGAGGCATCTACCAAAAACCAAAATAATCTTTCCAACCCGAAGTTGGCTGCCAAGCAAGGTCTGTTAAAGATGAAAGCTTTGGCCGACATGGGGTTAAAGCAGGGTGTATTTGCACCGCAAGAACGCCCTCATGTCCCGACTCTACGAAAATTAGGTTTCCGTGGAGATGATCACAGCGTGATTGAACAAGCGATGCGTACCTCGCCTGCATTGTTATCCGCGTTGAGTTCAGCATCCTGTATGTGGACTGCCAATGCGGCAACCGTTTCACCGTCGGCGGACAGTGCAGATAGTCGTGTGCATTTTACTGCGGCGAATTTAAACAACAAATTCCACCGCTCGATTGAACATGACACCACATCGCGTGTTATGGCAGCGATGTTTAAGGATGAACGTCACTTTGCCCATCACGAAGCACTGCCACCTGTGGCATTATTCGGTGATGAAGGCGCGGCGAATCATAACCGTTTAGGCGGTGCTTATGATCAAGCCAGCGTGCAAGTGTTTGTCTATGGTCAGCAGTTCCTCGGTGGAGGTATTGGACCGAAACACTATCCTGCGCGTCAATCTCTTGAGGCGAGTGAAGCAGTAGCACGTTTGCACCAGCTCAAAGCAGAACAAACGGTATTTATACAGCAGCATCCCGATGTGATTGACCAAGGCGTCTTCCACAACGACGTGATTGCGGTGAGTAACCAGAACGTCTTGTTCCACCATCAGCATGCATTTTTGAATCAGTCTGAAGCGTTGTCAGAAATTCGCGAAAAAATGGCACGCTTGGGTCACGAATTCGTGTCCATTGAAGTACCTGATCAGCGTGTTTCTGTGAAAGATGCGGTCAATACGTATTTGTTCAATAGTCAATTGCTCACGCGTGCCGATGGCGGGATGAGCATTGTGGTGCCTGAAGAATCGCGTCAAAACCCAGCAGTGTGGGGTTATTTAAACGACATGATCCAAATGGGTACACCGATTGACGACATCAAGGTGTTTGACCTACGTGAAAGTATGCGCAATGGCGGTGGCCCTGCATGTTTACGTTTACGCGTGGCGGTGAATGAAGCAGAGCTGAATGCAATCAACCCAAACCTGTTCATGAATGATGCCTTGTTTACCCGTTTAAACACGTGGGTGGATCAGTACTACCGTGACCAGTTGGCGCAACAAGATTTGGCTGACCCGCAATTACTGATTGAAAGCCGTACTGCGTTAGATGAATTGACGCAAATTTTGAACTTAGGTTCGGTGTATCACTTCCAACGTTAAGCAATCGTGCAGGGAAAGCAGATGATAGATTTTCTAGGGGATGTTCTAGCACAACGTTTCCTGACAGTTACGCATGGCGTACAGCATGATTTTCGTTGGGAATGGTTGGCTGAAGGTGTTTTATCTTTTACGCCGAAACAGGCTTATGAAAAAGCAGTCGTGCTTTCCGCGGGTGTGCATGGCAATGAAACTGCGCCAATCGAGTTGTTGGCGCAGCTGAGTCAAGATTTGTTTGCAGGGGTATTAGAGCTCAAGGTTAAGTTATTGCTGATTTTAGGGAATCCTATCGCGATTCGCTCAGGGCAACGCTATGTTGAAAATGATATGAACCGCATGTTCTGCGGAGTCTATCAACAATTTACCGACACAGTTGAAGCGCAGCGGGTGGCGGTCTTAGAACAGATCGTCACCGCTTTTTTTAATGATAGTCCAGCTCAAGTACGACGCTATCATTACGATTTGCATACCGCGATTCGCCCATCTTTGTTGCCGACTTTTGCCTTATTTCCTTATCAAACCCATGACTATGATGCTGCGATGTTGGACAGCCTAAACGCTGCGGAATTGGATGCCTTAGTGTATCACAATGCCGTAGGTCGTACCTTTACACATTTTAGCAGCTCTCAGTTTCAAGCGGCCAGTTCGACGCTAGAACTTGGTCATGCAAAACCCTTTGGACAAAATGATTTGACAGCATTCGCTGCGATTAATCATGTGCTTCGCGCTGTGGTGAGTGAGCAGTCCTTACCTGTGCGCCAAAAACAAGCAATTCAAACTTTTCGAGTCGTTGATTCGATCATCAAAACTGAAGAAGACTTCCAACTGAGTTTGGCAGATGCTGCGCCTAATTTTTCTGTGTTTGAAACTGGTGCTGTCATTGCCTTACAACAGGGCAAACCGTATGTGACTGCACCAGAGCAGGTTCGGATTTTGTTTCCGAATACTCAAGTGAAAAAGGGATTAAGAGCAGGGCTGATTTTAACTGAGGTTTATTCAGGATGATTTTAATCAATTTAATAAATGTGCTGATGGTGGTTTATCGAACTTAAGTCGTTAAATTAATTTTCAATGGAATTGAATATATGGATATTGTTAAAAATATTAATTCAATATTTTTATCTACTGATTATAAGGTAACTTATGGTTGGTGGATTTTTTTGCGTTTATTATTTATTAAGTTATTATTTTTTAATAAAAAATATTTGAATTTGGCATAGGTTTTGCAAGTCGTGTAAACATTATTTAGTGGCTGATAAAGGATTAACTCTACTGGCTCTAAATAGTAAAAATTAATGTTATTGAAAGATAATATGTAGCTTAATTTGGACTGAAATGAAATAAGAAATTATTTTAAAAAAGTCCCATATTTACACCCGTTGGGCTGTAAATTGGAGTAAAAATATGATGAATGGAAAACAAGCCCATCAACAAAAAGAACCTTTAGAAGGTGATTTATTGGGTGGACATCATTACGAGTCAGTTGAGGAAGAACAACTGCAACGCTCACTAACCAATCGTCACATTCAGATGATTGCGATTGGTGGTGCGATTGGTACAGGTCTCTTTATGGGATCGGGTAAGACGTTGGCTGTGTCAGGTACATCCATTATTCTGACCTATTTAATTATTGGTTTCTTCTTCTTCTTCGTCATGCGTGCGATGGGGGAGTTACTGCTTTCCAATACCAACTATAAATCTTTTGCTGATTTTGCAACGGCATATTTGGGTCCATGGGCTGGCTTCTTTTTAGGGTGGTCGTACTGGCTTAGCTGGATTGTCACTGCAATTGCCGATGTGATTGTTATTGGGGGCTATGCACAGTTTTGGTTTCCTGATCTCCCCTCATGGATACCCGCTTTCACCTCCATTGCCATTTTGACTTTGTTGAATTTCGTTGCTGTAAAGTTATTTGGTGAAGTCGAGTTCTGGTTTGCTTTAATCAAGATTATCGCAATTATTTTATTCCTATGTGTTGGTATATATCTCATTACCATTGGATTTGTCTCTCCAGATGGTGTCAAAGCGTCGTTAGCTCATGTGGTTGAGAAAGAGTCTTTGTTCCCTTACGGTTTAACTGGCTTTTTAGCAGGGTTCCAAATTGCAGTATTTGCCTTTGTCGGCATTGAATTGGTGGGTACTACTGCGGCAGAAACCAAAGATCCGCATTATGCTTTACCACGTGCGATTAACTCGATTCCATTACGTATTTTATTGTTCTATATCGGTGCTTTGGTTTGTATTATTGCAGTCACTTCTTGGTCACAAATTTCTCCAGATAAAAGTCCATTTGTTGAAATGTTTACCTTAATTGGTTTGCCTGCGGCAGCCAGTATTGTCAACTTTGTGGTGGCAACCTCTGCCATGTCTTCTGCGAATAGTGGTGTGTTTGCGACCAGCCGTATGTTGTTTGGTTTGGCTGTAGAGAAAGATGCACCGAAAAGTTTTGCCAAACTGTCGAAAAGTAAAGTGCCTGTGCTGAGCCTTATATTTTCAATGTTCTGTGTAGTGGTAGGAACGTCGATTCTGTTTATTGTGCCGAATGTCATGACAGCATTCATTATCATTTCAGCCTTTACTTCTATTCTATGTATTTTTACTTTTGTCATGATTATTTTGTCGTATCTGGCTTATCGTAAAAAAGACCCTGAATTACATGAGCAGTCAGCGTATAAAATGCCAGGTGGTCGATTCATGGCATGGTTTACCTTATTATTCTTGATCTTTGTGGTGGCGATTTTAGCACTAGATCATGACACCATGATTTCATTGGCATTCTCCCCACTTTGGTTTATTGGCTTAGGTATTGCTTATTACTATAAAACGAAAAAATATGCAGAGCGCAGTTGGATTTTGACCCATGGTCGCCGCATTGAGCATGATGACATGCAAGAAAATAATTAGTGAAAAGTGAGAGAGGGTATTTACCCTCTCTTTTGTTATAACGATGAAGAGGGTTTTATTTTGAAAAAGTCGACATTATTTGCTTGTATGTTAGGTGCAGGGCTGTTGAACATCAATAGCAGTTTTGCAGCGCCTTTATTAACCACCCATATTTCAGCTAGCCAATCAGCCGCGCCTCAGGCAAATGCTTGGGTTGAAATTAATGTGCAGGCCTTTGAGCAAAATATTCAGACTTTGCAGCAGCAATTACAAGACAAAAGTCAAATTTGTGCGGTCATGAAAGCTGATGCGTATGGTCACGGGATTGAACTGTTGATGCCGAGTATTATGAAGCTGAATGTACCTTGTGTGGGGATTACCAGTAATGCCGAAGCGGCAATGGTACGTCAGTCTGGTTATCAGGGACGCCTATTAAGACTACGCGCAGCCACAGACCAAGAGATTCAAAATGCGGCTTCTTTAAATATGGAAGAGTTGTTGGGCAATTATGAGCAAGCACAACGTATGTCGCAGTGGGCAAAACAACAGGGTCTAACCATTAAATACCATTTAGGTTTAAATGCAGGTGGTATGGACCGAAATGGTTTAGAGCTGAATAGTGAAATGGGCAAGCAGCAAGCGCTACGTATGACCAAACTGCCAAATTTAAAGTTGATGGGCATCATGACGCATTATGCGGTGGAAGATGAGCAATATGTGCGTGAGCGTTTGGCGGCCTTTAACCAGCAAACGGACTGGTTGATTAAAAAAGCCAAATTAAAGCGAGAAACGCTGATTTTACATACTGCAAATTCTTTTGCGACTTTAACGGTTCCAGAGTCACACTTAGATATGGTACGAGCAGGTGGCGTGATTTATGGTGACAGCCTTCCAGATCGGGTCGAATATAAAAAGCTGATGACCTTTAAAACTCAAGTGGCAACAGTCAATGCTTACTTGAAAGGCACAACAGTTGGCTATGACCAAACGTATACTTTGAAGCGTGATTCACTATTGGCGAACTTACCACTTGGTTATTCAGATGGTTATCGACGGGCTTTTAGTAACAAAGCTTATGTGTTGATTCGAGGGCATAAAGTACCTGTAGTTGGGCGTACCTCCATGAATACGACTATGGTGGATGTCACTGATTTTCCAGATATTCGTGCCAATGATGAAGTGGTCCTGTTCGGCGAACAAGGGGGTGCAACAGTGAAGCAAAGTGATTTGGAAGAATACAATGGCGCTTTGCTGGCAGATGTCTACACCATGTGGGGCAACTCTAATCCGAAGGTTGTGGTGAAATAACCTTTTTAATTGAAAATGGTGTATTCACGGAAAGCTGTTCTAGTTCCTCTCGGCTGAATCATAGACCGATATATGATAAGAACTATGTAATTTTCTTTTGAGTATTAAAGAATATTACGTAGTTCGCGTGCGGTTTCTTGTAGTAAAGGCAGTATGTGTTGAATCAAATACTCTTTGGTTGTGCGCATGGTTGGCGAAACAATATTTGATCCTAGACAGTATCGTGGACAACAAATCCCTCTAAATTCTTGAAATATTTCTGTTCAAAGACTTCTGGGCTTAACCAGCCGTTTGTAGAATGTCTTCTGATTCGATTGTAATAAATCTCAATATAGTCAAACAAGACAGCATTCGCTTCTTTTCGAGTGGCAAATACACTGCCATGGACCACATGAACTTTCAATGTATGAAAGAAGCTTTCGGTCACTGCATTATCCCAGCAGTTTCCCCTGCGTGACATACTTTGAACGCAGTTATTCGTCAATAATAGCGCCCTAAAATCACGACTACAGTACTGTGAGCCTCGGTCCGAATGTACCATGACACCCATTGGATACCCCTGACGAGCCATTGCATAATGAAACGCATCACATACCAATTGACGGTCTATTCGATAGCTGGTTTGCCAACCGACAATACGACGGCTGAATAGATCCAGCATCACACATAAATACAGCCAACCTTGCTTAGTACGGATATAGGTAATATCTGTTGTCCAGATCTTATTGGGTTCATTGACCGTAAATTGACGATCTAACAAGTTAGGTGCTGTAGACAAACGATGGTTTGAATAAGTCGTATGCTTATATTTACATGCAATCCTGCTACGTAAACCAAGCTTTTTAAGCATTCTTCCAACGGTTCGTTCGCTCATGCTGTAACCTAAATCATGCATGTCATGTACCAATGAAGGTGCACCCAATCGTGCATGATGCTGCCAATATACGGCTTTTAAATCATTATATTTCTGCGCTAGATTGGTCTGGCGTTTTCGCCAGGCATAATAGCCTGAAGTGCTGACACCTAGGCATTTACAGGCAGAAGAAACCGTAATTTCAGTCACAGCTAGGCCTTGGATTACCGTATACTTTTCTTGGCATGATCTGTCAGGAAGTACATATGCGCCTTTTTTAAAATATCATTAGCTTCCCTGAGTTGTTTGACTTCTTTTTCTAAATCGAGAATACGCTGTTGTTCTGGCGAGAGCTGTCTTTTGCTGGAACCAGTGGGGTTGGTCTCACGAATCCATTTATCTAATGTTGAATAACCCACACCTAATTTCTGGGCGATAGCAGCCACAGATTCGTGCGAGTTTGAAAGTGCATAATCAATTGCTTGTTGTTTAAATTCTGGACTAAAGCGTTTAGCCATTTTTACATCTCCAAAGTTAACGTTACGTTATCTTTAGAGGGAATCATTAGACTTCTTGCGTTAGTCAAAATTTAAACAGCCCAAAGCTACATTTTATAAGGTTTTAGCCAATTCAAAAATTAGGTAAAACGATACTTTCGCAAGAGGTCTATTGTCCATTATTTTGGCTAGGATCAAGATTACAGTAGTAATCTTTAGTTCCTGAAATTTACTTGGGTGAAAAATGGGTTAAACATTTTTATTTTTATCAAAATAAAGATGAAGTTACCTTTGATTTCAACTTCTACCACCTCTTTTAAATAATTTTTATATTTTGGATTTATTTAACTTCAAGCACTAAAAATAATGAAAAACCGAATTTGTAAATTCGGTTTTTAAGCTTAAGCATGTAACACGGGCTGTGTATCTTGTTTTAAACTTTTTACAGCAGCTAAAAAATCTAGTTGCTGTGCTTGAATTTTCTCAACCCGATTAAACTGATGTTAAAACTTTTTTAAATATCTAACCCTAAGTTTTGATTTTGCATGAGATCTAACGCAGTTCTAACATCCTTTTGTAACAAATCCAAAGCAAAGGTTTGACTGCTCCAAAGCAAAGGTTTGACTGCCACCATTCTCCTAGATAAATATCGTCTATTCTTTTTGTATACAGAGAACATTGAATAACTAAAATCCTTAACTAATTATATCTTAGATCAATTAGCAGCATTTTTTGTGACAAAAAATGTCAATAAGTGAAAATTATTCCGATATAAGGACAACAAAATTACGCTTCACAAAAAAAATGTGACAGATTTCATATTTTTATATATTTTTTTGTTTGTTAATGTGAAAATGCAATGACATTAGGTTTAAAAATGTATCAAAAAATGATTGAATCCGGAAAAAAATTGAGTTTGATTCCTCTATCCTTGCTCTTAATCTCAGGCTTTACAACCTACTCCTTCGCGAATAGCCAAGCTTTAATTGCTGATATGAAAGTGTTTCAGATAGAGGCAAACCAAAAAGTAAAAAAAGAATTAAGAGTAACCGATCAAGTAAAGCCGAAAGCATTGCTTGAGTACGAAGTTGAATATTCAAATATATCGAGTCAAAGTCTGAAAAATTTAAAGTTGAATCTTCCACTTCCTGCGGATGTAGCTTACACAGGGCAAAGCTTACCCAAAGATGCCTATGCGTCTGTAGATGGCAAAAGTTTTGCTAAGGTCCCATTAACCCGTATGGAAAATGGCAAAAAAGTAAATGTCCCACTGGCTGAATATCGCGTTTTGCAATGGAATGTGAGTGAGTTAAAACCGAAACAGAAAATTATTGTTTCTGCTCAAGTCCAAGTTAATACATCTAAATAAAATTTTTAATTGGTCAATATCGACTTTATTGTTGGGTTCTTTATGAAAAATAATTTTCAATTAGGTAAAATTGCTGCATCACTGGCAGTAATGGGTGGGGTATCGTTGCTTGGTAGCCAGGCTATGGCTGCTGCACCTTTAGCTGGTACGAATATTAGTAACGTTGCAACCGCAACGTATACAGATAATACGCAAACTGAGCGCGTAGTAACATCTAACGTGGTTAAAACGCTTGTAGCACAAGTGGGCAGCTTTACTCTTGTGCAGTCTAATGAGCGTCAAACCGCAGCTAACAGCAGTGTAAGTTTCCCGCATATTTTGACAAATACCGGTAATGGTACGGACTCCTTCACGCTTAGGATTACAAATGAGGCTGGTACTTTTGATTGGGCTAGCCATGATGTTTATATTGACCGCAATCAAGATGGCATAGCTGATAACGGCGCAGCTGCTTTAGCATCAACAACAGCGATTGAATTAGCTGCCGGTGAATCTATTGGCCTAGTTGTAGTGGCTAAAACGCCATTGGCAGCGACAGCAGGTCAAAACGACAGCCTGACTTTAACTGCAACATCAAACAAAACGGCTCTATATGATATTGGCAAAGATACAGTGTCCAACACTGACAAAGCCACCATTATTACAGGTGCAGTCATTGAAATTAAAAAAGAAGCCAGTGTTAGTACAATTAGCGCCAATGGTTACATTACCTATACTTTGACTTTCCAAAATAAAGGTACAGCTGCAGCCACTTCAGATGTCATTATTTATGACGTACTCCCAAGCAATGTAACATTTGCTGATACAGCTGATAGCAAATTAACTGCCTATTATAATGGCAGCGCTTCAGCATTAACTCGTGATGCTACAGATAGTGATAAATTTGCTTATGTATCTAGTGGTCGTAGTGATGCAAAAGAGGTTTTTACCTTTAATGCAGGAAAACTTGCTGCGGGTTCAACCGGTAAATTAACTTTTACTGTTAAGGTTAAAAACGCTGCTGCAAATGGTGAAAAAATTACCAACACGGCATATGCGGATACTGATGGCTTCACACCAGGTACAAGTACGCCATTAACACCAGCGAATGTTCCATCTGTTCCACCGACAACTACGGATACGACATTAGTTCCATCTAACCCGAACAATGTTACTGTTGTAGGCATAACTGCCCATTCAATTAACGATGATAAAGACGTTTCTTGGATTGACAAGAATGTTCCAGTCGGCAGCGCTACGGGCATTGATGATGAAGTCCATGCAACAGCTTCGCAAGGTCAGGCCATTGTCTTTGGCAATAACACCTCGGGCGGCGATGTGATTTATGTCCACAACTCAGGCACAACGACTGACAACTATAGCCTTAGTGTTGCTGCAACGACTGGCGCTTTGCCAAACGGCAGCATCATTGAAATTCTGAAGGCTGACGGTAAAACACCAGTGACAGATAACAATACTGGTCCGATTGAAGCGGGTGGCAGCTTAAAATTTGTGGTACGGGTTACTTTGCCAACCAGCGGCACAGTTGCTGCAGGCACTAAATTGACTATGACCAGCACTTCAGTCAACAACAGTAGCAATAAAGATACCATTTCTTTGGTTGTTGATTCATTTACAAAGAGTGCTGTGGACTTGGTACATAATATAGGCACAACAGGATCGCCCGTTTATGTCGGTGATGGCTTGAATAGCAGCACAGGTGTTCCTGACACAGCTTTAGTTCCAGGTACACCTAAACAGCTGGATGTTACGATCAAAAATACAGGCGGTACGCCGGACAACTACAATATTGTAGTTACAGGCATTCCAACCGGCTGGACAGCGGAACTTTTTGGAAAAGACGCAGCTGGCAAATGTACAAACACGAAAGTAACCAACTCCGGTACAATCGCCAATGGCGGTACGGGCAGTTACTGCCTGGTGGTTACAACACCAGATGGCACGCCAGCAACGGATATTGCAAAAACTATTACAGTCAACATCAGCTCGCCCTCTACCGGCAGCAATGATAGCATTGGATTCAAACTGACCGTTGCAGCACAGCGCGCAATCAGCTTTACGCCAGACCGTCAAGGCCAGTTAGCCCCTGGTGGCAGCATTATTTACAGCCATACCTTAACCAACATTGGTAACGTTACTGAAGCAGCTGATGGTAAAACATTGAATTTTATTTTACCAACGCCAACAGCAGGTGAAACGGTAACTGTTTATGTGGACACAGATGGTAACGGTATTCTGGATGCTAATGAAGTTGTAACAGGTACAGGTGCTTTAAACAGCATTTTGCAAAATGCAAAATTTGATGTATCTAAGTTACCTGGTTTGCAGCAAGGCGAGTCCGTTACTGTTTATGTAAAAGTTGAAGCGGCAGCAACTGCAACGGCCGGCCAGTCTTATACATCTACAGTACAAATTCAGCCTGAAGCTAACGCTGTATTAGGTTCAAACAGCATTTTATCAATTACAGACCGCACAGTAATTAACCTGGGTTCAGTACGTTTAGAAAAATTCCAGTTTGCTGCAGACTGTACAGCAGCACCCGTTGATACTGACTATACTGCAAACTTACAGAATGCTAAACCTGGTCAATGCGTATTTTATAAAGTAAAGGCAACAAACCAGGGTAATGCTGATGCAACTGCTGTTGTAATCAATGATGCTGTGCCGGCATACACAAAGTACAAAACCGGTTCTGTAGCACGTGAGCCAGCAGCTCAAGGCACTGCACCAACAGAAGCTAACGGTAATGTAAATTACAATGTCGGTACTTTAACTCCTGGCGCTTTTGCCACATTGAAGTTTGCTGTCACAGTTGATAAATCAACCACTCCATAATCTTTAAAAACTTTTCTCCCTCTTTTTTCGAAAAGGGGGACTCGATTCGTTTGTTCTAATTATTTGTATTTTCGTATTTTTGGTTTTGGGGTGTGGCAATGAAAAAAGCAATGAATAAGAAAGTGGAGACATTATCTTTGTCTGCACTTGCGTCTGCTTTGTTCTTTGCACATCACGGTCATGCTGCGATGCCTATGGCTGGACAAATGATTCAGAATATTGCTTATGCAAGTTTTGAAGTCAGTGATTTGAGCGGTGGACAATTACTGCGAACAACTCAATCCAATGCAGTCAATATCGAAATTGCAAAGTTTTATGGTCTTGAACTATTTCCAGATCAGCTCCAGCAAGTAGAAGCGGGTTCAAAAGTCATCTGGTTAAATCAGGTGACCAATACCAGTAATACAAATGCGTGGTTTGATTTTAAAACCGCGGCTATTAACCATTTATCCAATTTAAAAATCTATTTAGATGCCAATCAAGATGGTGTCCTGGATATTTCAGATACCCTGATTAAAGATGGATTAGAATTACAACCCAATCAAACTGTACACTTATGGGTCGTGGCAGATACCTCATTACAAACTCCCGATCAGTCCAAGTTAGAGCTTCCTTTAACCGCACAGATTCGTGAAGAACCGCAACAACAAAAAACAGTGCAAGACCCTGTACAGGTCTTTGAAGCAAAGTTAAAAATAGAAAAAGCCGTAGACCAACAACTGCTTAGCATAACTCAGCAGGCACAAACCCTGAATTATACTTTGACGGTAACCAACTCGGCATCATTACCGGTATCACCTGCAACAGTCACGGTGGATGGACAGGAACAATCATGGGTGATTGTTGAAGATCCTTTGCCGGCAAATACTGTTTTTGAAGATATTCAGGTTTCAGATCTGGCTTCTAATACACTGGTTTTGCATAAGTTGGCAGAAGGACAATATTCAAGTCATTTACCTCAGGATAAAAGCCAAATTGGCCATGCTGTAGTTGCTTATAAAAAACCATTTGCAGCCGGTCAAAAAAGCGAGATTAAGTTAAAGGTTAAAACTCAACCGACCATTAGCTATACCACATTGGTAAATGGAGCTTATGTTCTGCATCAAAAAGGACAAGTGAATCAAAAAACCTTGTCCAATAAAGTTGAAACCAAGGTTGTAGGTCAGCCAACTTTAGATAGCACCACAAATGATTTTAAAATCAGCTTGTATACCGGCAAAGTTAATGAACCGATTTATTTAAAAACCAATGCCGCGGTTTGTAATGCCAACCGTTTTAGCAAAGAGCAGGCACGCATTCGTATTCAGTCTAAATTGACGGGTGATATTGTTATTATTTCCGCCATGGAAAGTGGTGAAAATACCGGTCTGTTCCAATTTAGTTTAGATACTGAAGAAAATGCAGAAAAAAATCTGAATGATGCTGTTTTACAAACGCTTAAACGTGATGAGGTTACAGCGAGTCTGGTTGAATGCGTCGACGAGCAAGGTCAGGCCACTACACCGATTAATGATATTTCAACGCAGATATTGATTGATCCATACGGCATTATTTTCGATGCAAAAACGAAAAAGCCTGTGGCTGGGGCAACCGTTATACTGGTGGATGAAAATGATCAGCCGGTCGGTAATAATGTGGCTTTTGAAGTTGACCGTACCACGGGGGCGTTAAGTTCAATTCCTGCGAAACAGGTAACGTCTGCGACAGGTGAGTTTGTTTATCCGCAAGTGATTCCGGGTAACTATAAATTGTTAGTCGATACCTCAACAATTGCTACTCATCAATATAGTTTTGTCAGCGATCAGGTGGTTTATCCGATCAGCTCATTTAACGGCATGGCGGTACATTCGCAATATTCTTATGGCGGCATATTTACCCTGACATCCAGCAGTCCGGCATTGAATATCGATATTCCGATTGACCCGCTATTAAGCCAATCGGGTTTGATGGTACAAAAAACTGCACGTGATAGCAGTATCGAATTGGGTGATTTCACCGATTACAGTATTACCGTGAGTAATAAAGGTGATGTACTTGCACGTGATGTTAAATTGCAAGACAGTTTACCGCGTGGTTTTAGCTATGTGCCAAATACCATGCGTATTGATGGCAAACCCGTGGCAGACCCGGAAGGTGGCAAAGGCCCTTATTTAACGCTGGGTTTGGGTGATCTTGAAGTCAATGCCAGCGCCAAAATTGAATACCGTGTTCTGGTCGGACCCAATGCTTTAAACGGAGATGGGATTAACCGGGCTCGTGCAGTAGACGGTTCTGGTCTCAGTTCAAATGAAGCACAGGCTAAAGTTAAAGTTCGTCCGGGTGCGTTTAGTGCCGATGCATTTGTGGTAGGTAAAGTTTATACCGACTGTAACCGTAATGGCATACAGGATAAAGGCGAGTTGGGTGTGCCAGGTGTCCGTCTCTACATGGAAGATGGCAGTTATGTCATCACAGACCGTGAAGGTAAATATGACTTTTACGGCGTGTTGGCAAAAACCCATGTGCTTAAAATTGACCGCACCACCTTACCTACCGGCGTGGAGTTGCTGACTCAGTCCAACCGAAATGCTGGTGATCCATCCAGCCGCTTTGTCGATGTCAAACGTGGCGAATTGCATCGTGCTGATTTCGCCATGGCGAATCAGGCAGATGCCTGTTCTGCACCCTTAACGGATGCAATCAAACAGCGTCAGGAAAAAATTAACAGCAGCAATTTAAATCTTGAAAAAGCGATTAACAAGCAACTTTCTATTGATGCACCGAGCTATCTGGAAAGCAGCACCCGTTCAGAAAACACCCAAGGTTGTTTGGCAAATGACAATGATCAAAATTGCTTATTGAATCGGGGTGATTTTGCTGCACAAAAACAACCGCAATTGTTGATTGATCCGGTAAAACCGCCTGTTTTAGTGAATCTTGAAGAATATTTAAAGCGTAGCGACAACAACGCTTTAGAAATTTTAAACTTAAAAGAAGGACAGGTTCTACCTCATGCACAAACGACGATTCAAGTTCAAGGTGCAGCAGGTGCGACACAGCGTGTTTTAGTCAATGACGTGGTGGTGGCAGATAAACAACGGGGTAAATTAGCCATCCTGGATGAGCATCGTAAGCAAGGGGTTGAATATGTCGGAGTGGCATTAAAAGTCGGTAAAAACAGCATTCGTGCTGAACAATTGGATTTTGCTGGTAATGTTCGTGAAAGCCACCACATTCAAGTCATTGTTCCAGATGAAATTCATCAGCTGAAATTACAGCAAGCGCCAATCCCGGTCATGGCCAATGGCCGGGATGTGATGCAGCTGCGCGTTCAGTTGCAAGACAAACAAGGCATCAAAGTGGCCACCCGTACCTCGATCACTCTAGAAAGTGATATCGGGATTATTGATCTTCCAGATTTAAATCCAAATGAACCGGGCATTCAAAGCTTCATTGATGGCGGCGAGATGATTATTCCGATTCTTGCACCGAATGCGCCTGCACGTGGAAAACTACGCGTTAGCAGTGGTTTAATCAAAGAAGAAATCGACATTCAGTTTCAGGCAGATTTACGTCCGCTGATTGCCGTGGGTTTAATTGAAGGTTCAATTAACTTTAATAATTTTGATAATACACAGTTGCACAGTGTGAATCGTAATGATGGTTTTGAAAATGAGCTGAATGAAATTGCCGAGTGGGGTAATGACACCTCATTGACCGGTCGCACTGCAATGTTCCTGAAAGGAAAAGTCCGAGGCGATTATCTGTTAACCCTGGCTTATGATTCTAATAAAAGTTCCAAGCAGCGCCTGTTCCGCGATATTCAACCTGATGAATATTATCCGGTATATGGTGACGCAGCGGCAAAAGGCTTTGAAGCCCAATCGACCAGCAAATTGTATGTACGCTTAGACAAAGGCCGTTCATATGCGATGTATGGCGACTATGTGACCCGTACAGAAAAAGATGAAGGTCTGGCTTTGGGGCAATATAACCGTTCATTGACTGGTCTGAAAGTGGGACATGAAGGAGATAAGTTTCAGGCATCAGCATTTGTGGCTGAAACCAAATCGCGTCAAGTGGTGACAGAAAATCGTGCACTGGGTATTTCTGGTCCCTACAGTCTGGGTTCAATTTCAAGTGAACTTATTTTAGACAATAGTGAAAAAGTCGAGATTCTGACCCGCGATCGTAATAATCCGGGGTTGATTATTGCCAAACAAAGCCTTACCCGTTTTAGCGATTATGAAGCCGACACCTATAGCAACAGCATTTACCTAAAACAGGCTGTCGCCAGTGTCGATCAAGACCTGAATCCAAACTTTATCCGTATTACGGTGGAAGCGGATGAAATTGGTGAAGAATATCAAGTCGGCGGGATGAGTTTTAGTTATGCCATGAAGAGCCATCTGAAAATGGGTGGTTCATTTGTGCAAAGTAATGATCCATTAAATCAGGAACAGATTGCCAGTTTAAATACCGTGGTGAAAGTTGGGCAATACAGTAAATTCATTGCCGAAGTGGCACAGTCTAAAAATACCGAATCTACGGCAGATCAGATTACTCAGATCAATAGTGATTCAAATCGTGACAAAGACCAAGGTACTGCCGCACGGGTCGAATTTGAATATGCACCGGGCTTTGCCCATGTTCGTGCCTATCACCAGCAAGCCGAAGAAGGTTTCCAGAATGATGCGGCAACCATTAGTGCAGGACGTAAAGAAAGTGGCATCAAGGCTTCAGCACCCATTGCAAAACTGGGCCTGGCTCGTATTGAAGCAATTCGTACTGAAGATCAAGAAAATAACGGCGTTCGTACCGGATTGTCTACAAGTCTGGAACGTAATTTCTTTAAAATTCTCGCGGTCGAATTAGGGCTGCGTCATTATGATGAAACCAGTGCTGCGGCAACTTTAGCGACAGAAAATCTGGGTCCATATAATGGCACGACTGGGCGTATCAAATTTACTGGTAATCTGCCTTGGAAAGGCGCATCGGCTTTTATTGAATACGAACAGGATTTATCCAATTCCGACAAACAGGTTTTATTGGTGGGGGGAACGGCAAAAGTTTTACCCAATACTGAAATTTATGCCCGCCATGAATTGATTTCAGCAATTGATGGCCTGTACTCCATGAATAGCACAGAAGAAACCAACAGCACGGTGTTCGGTATTTCCAGCAACTATATGAAAGATGGTTCAGCATTCAGTGAATATCGTGTTGCTGATGGCATCAGTAACCGTGAAGCTGAAGCAGCATTGGGCCTACGTAACCGCTGGCAGCTAAAACCGCGTGTATATGTTAGTAGCAGTTTTGAGCGGATTCAGTCTTTATCTAAAAATGAAGACAATACCCGTAATGATGCCACTGCATTGAGTCTGGGACTTGAATATTTAGTCCATGAGAATTGGAAAGCAACCACCCGTTTGGAAGGTCGCCGTTCGGATACTTCAGATACCCTGATCAATACCCTTGGTTATGCCTATAAGCTCTCTGATGATGCCACCGTGCTGACTAAAAACACGCTCAACTTTGTCGATAATAAAGCAGTAGATCAGGGTGATCACTTACGCAACCGTTTCCAGCTCGGTTATGCATGGCGTGATTATGATCAAAATAAACTCGATATCTTGTCGAAAATTGAATATTACTATGAAAATAACGCCACTGATTTAGAAGCGGAATTCAAGCGTGAAGCTTATGTGACTTCTATTCATACTAACTATCATCCACAGCGCCGTCTGACTTTATCGGGTCAATATGCAGCAAAATGGTCTGAGCTCGATGAAGATTATATTACTAGCAATGCTCTAACGCAATTGTTCAGCGGTCGTGTAATTTATGACATCAATGAACGTTGGGACATGAGTGTACAGGCAGGTGGTTTATGGGCTAACCGCGGTGCAGGTACACGCTATTTGGTCGGGGCAGAATTGGGGTATTTGCTTGCAACCAATTTTTGGGTTTCGGCAGGTTATAACTTTATGGGTTATCAGGATGATGAACTGGCAAATACCAGTTCAACCGGTGAAGGTGCGTATTTAAGATTCAGATTCAAGTTTGATGAAGATCTGTTTGGTCGCCGTTCGGCAAACACAAACTTTGCTTTAGAGCCAGAACAGGGACGATAAAACATGAAACCACTTACTGGACTACTTGCAGCTTTATTTTTAGGGAACAGCTTGGTGTATGCTGAACCCTTTTCGGCTGCTGATGCTCAGCGTCAAATAAATACTTTATCCAATACTTTACAACAATATACTGATGCTGATGCACTGACTCGCTATCATGCTTACAAGGCAAAAATGTGGTTAAGTTATGCAGTCAATCAACAATCCGAACGCAGTTTAACCGTTGCAGGGCAGGAAGCTTTGCAACAGGCCCAAAGTATTGTCAGTGGTTTGCAGTCCAAGCAAAATTTGAGTTTAACCACACCAGTCTTAAATGTGTCACAAGTCATGCGTCGGGATTTATGGTGGCAGGTTGAATATTTAAAAATGCAGGGTGCCATTGATAAAGCGCCCGAAAGTCTGGCACATGCAGAAGTGATGCTGGTTTGGGCTGCAGCAGAATATTGCGAGTTGGGCTGGAGACATTCCCAAGAACCTTTTAATGCGGTGCAACAGGCTTTATATCAGGTGGTTGAATCTACAGGTGTACAGCGCACCGATATCAGCTGGCAGCCAGAGCAGTTGCCTTCATTGCAGCAGCTGAATGGCAAGGGTTGTCAGGGAGTAAATTCTAAATTTTGGCCCCTAGCTAAAGTACAATTAAATCAACAGTCTAATAGTTTAAAGATCAATAATATTGTACATTTTGCCCGGGACAGTGCAGATTTAAGCCCAGCCAGTCATACGATTCTTCAACAATGGGTAGCCCAGTTGAAACAATATCCACAATTGTCTGTTGTTTTAAAGGGTTATACCGATCGGCATGCAAGCCCGAGCTATAACATACAACTGGCACAGCGCCGTGTTCAGGCAGTACAAGATTATCTTGTGTTACAGGGTATGGATATTGCACATATTGCGACTGAAGCCAAGGGTGCAGTTGATTTTCAAACTGATACAGAAATGAAAATAGCTGAGGCAAAAAGCCGTCGGGTAGTTCTGCAGGTTGCAGATACACATAGGGTTGAAATTAAATATCTACCGCAGTGGCAAGATTTACAAATAGAGTCAAAACAGCAAAAAGTGAAGGTGAAATAACAGTATGATCAAGCGATATTTACCTCAAGTTTTGGCATCTTCAGTTTTATTGCTTGGCGGTATGGCGCAAGTTAATGCGGCAGATACACAATTAGATAATTCAGCAACAGGCTCCACGCTGATTCAACGTAGTTTTGTAAACTTAGATTTTAGTAATCCTAATATTAATGCAAATTATAATGGCTTTGGTCAAGCAGGTACAGGAGCAACGAATGTTGCTCTGCCAGAAACACTTGTACCTGGTTGGAGGACAACGCATAGAGTTATGACAGCCGGTACATATTGGCAAGCTGGGCGATTGATTGAAATTTGGCGAGGGCAAGGTGCTCCATCCGATAAGATGACAGGAGAATTATCGACATCAACCAATCAATATGCAGAACTGAATGCAGAAGAAGAGTCAGTTTTATACCAAAATATATGTTTAATTAAAGGCGAAACATTTAGCTATTCTTTTGCACATGCAACAAGATCGAGTACCAGCGAGAAAGCAAAGTTTTCGATTGGTACAGTTACAGACACAGCCACAACTAAACGTAATTGGGTTGCTCATCAAAATATAGTATCGGCTACGAATTCGCCTACGAATAAGACATGGAAGACTTATAGTGATACTGTTACGGTAAATAGTATACCTGCGAATTCAGGAGTTTATTCCTTAGGTTTTGAGGCGGTATCCACTGGGACAGTAGGCAATTTTTTAGATAAGATTGCCATTACAGGTTTAAAGCCAGTGGTTGAGTTTACTACTGCTGCTGATAGTGCCTTTGAAAACGTATCTGGTATTGTGCCAATTAAATTTAAAATGGTGGGTAATGTTACCAGCACAAGTATGCCTACCTTAAAATTTAAAATTTCTTATAATAGTTCGGTCGCTTTGGAAAATCGCGCTATTTATAAAGTTGATTATGTTTTAAAGAAGCGTATTGGTGCGACGGGGACGACTTTTACAGAACTGACTGTAGATGATGGACTAAATTATAATACAAGTACCGGGGAAGTTACTTTTTCTTATAAACCTGATTATAACTCAGGTTTAAATTATGAACAGGGTGTAGAATTTAATGGTTTAGTACTCGAGATTAAAGATAATAATAAATCTTTTGGAACCAAGACACTCCCGTTTTCATTTGAAACGATGTCAGATGTTCTTCTAATTACTCTGGATACTTGTAGCAAAACTAATATAAAAAGTTCATTTGATTTTTCTATTAAAGAAGACGATACCGATCTAGAGATTATTAAAAGTTTAACACCGGAGTCTGTCACTAAGGTATATAAAGACCAATATCTTGCTTACACGCTGGAATTAACCAACAAGACTAAAGTGGATGCTGATGAAGTTATTTTAAAAGATAATATTCTTGCTAATTTAGCTTATGATGCAGCGGGTGTAAATGCGGCAACTTTAAGCTGTGAAGCTATAACTAATGAAGGAACAACATCAACTTGCCCGACTTTACCTAATGATGCAGTAACTAAATTATTTTCATCTAGTGGATTAAATCTGGGTACTATCAAAGGGCTCGCTAAGTATAAATTTACTCTAAATAAGCTAAAAGCCAAAGAAGATGCAACAGGTGAATATACTGGTTATATAGTGAATAATGCAGTTGTGACAACTACTTCAACTGATATTGACTCGAGTAATAATACATCCACTGTAAAAACAATGATGGCTACCAAAACTGATCTGTCCAATAACAAAACAGGTGCACCCGTAACAGAAACAGGTATTGGCATGTTTGTAATTGGAAAAGAGGGTAGAACCGGTTCCACACCACTTTGGACTCAAAAATCAGACAGTAACACCAAAGTTTATTTCCCGCTCAATATTCAAAATTACGGCAATCTGGCACAGGATTATCAACTGTATGCCTCTAGTAGCAAAATTGAACCAACACTAGGAACGGGTGACTATTCAACATTGGTTAAAAATAGTATTACTCCCTTTAGTTCTGGTTTAAAAATTGAATTTTATAAGGCAGATCTTGCACAGTGTAAAACGGGTGTAAGTGGTCAGCAGATTACTCAACTGAATGTTGCCGCCAATAACACTACACAGCTCTGCGCAGTCGTGACCGTTTATTCTTCTGTGACAACGACCACCAATATTTGGTTTGCAATCGAGTCACTTCAGTCGGGCATGGCTGACATTGTTCTGGATGCCGTGATTCCCCAGCCCAAGAAACGTACATTGGAATTAAGCAATGATCAAAGTGCACAGGTGGGGATCGGGGGAAGCTATGTATTTTTGCACCGTCTGATCAACTATGGTGTGGAAAATGAAACTAAAGTGAAGGTCAGTCTTAACCCAGTCAATCGTACCGATGGCTTTTTATATACCTTGTTTTTGGATCAAAATGGCAATGACACGCTAGATGCCAGTGATACTTTGCTATCCGGTACAGAAACTGAATTAAGCAATATCATTGAGCCGAATAAATCGGTCACTTTATTGATTAAAGTTGAAGCCCCATCAACGGCCAACAATGGTATGAGTAGTCAAGTTAAGCTGATTGCCAAGCCGGATAATGTAGGGAAAGACATGACATTAGCTGATTTAAGTAATACGGACTTGATTACGGTCAGTCCGAATCAGTTAAAAATTATGAAATCGCAATTCAAAGTTGAAAATTGCAGTATGGCAAATGCCGCGGCAGTGATCAATGCAATGTATACCGTACAAAATGAAAACCTGAAACCGAATCAATGTCTGATTTACCGGATTATGGTGAAAAATACTGGCAGTATGGCATTAAGCAATGTAGTGATTAACGATATGTATCCGGCTTATACCCAGCAATGGGCACTTTCAGGTATATTGCCAATTGTAGGAAGTAATGGTCAAAACATTACCGATAGTAGCAACAATACAATTGAAGATGATGGCACAGTTAAAATTAAGACGATCTTAAAAGAGCTGTTATCACAACAGGAAAAGTCTCTGTATTTTGGCATCAAAATGCAATGAGAGGTTTAACATGATAATGATTGTCTAATTTATGATGTTCCTATCATGGTAGTGCCCTGTACCAACGTGATAACTATCTAAATCATTTCCATTCTGTAATTTCCAGTTGCCTGCAAAGGTAGAAGCTGATTTACCTTGCCAGACTTTAAGCTCACCCGTTGGTGACTGCTCAACCATTAAATCAAAAACGAGCTGATGATCTGGTGAAACGTGATTTCAGTGCAAAGCAACCAAACCACCTGTGGGTTACTGACTTCACATACATTCAGACGAATTCAGGTTGAGTCTATACTGCATTTGTTATTGATGTATTTTCACGGGCAATTGTAGGTTGGAAGGTATCGACACGGATGAATACAGATATGATTCTGGATGCACTTGAACTACGTAGATAGGTTTAACAAAAAACGGCTGCATAGTACGATTGGATATGTTTCGCTATTTAAGTTTGAAGCAACGTCAACGTATTATGAAAAGATGCAATCCTTAGATCAGGTTGCCTAACTTAAATAAACTGTCTCCGACAAACCCGGTACGGTTCATAGGTACAGGTGATACATATGCGTGATATCGATTCGAATTTGCTTGGTCTAAAAATTCATTATAAAAATCTTTTAGTAGGTAATAGATCATTCCAGGTAAAGGCGAAGAATATTTTGATCATTTCTTCTTAGTTGGCACTAAAGCAGATTCTGGTTCACTTTTTTATGATCTATTTCAAACTAAAAAACAGCTTTCAAATTTCAATTTTATAGAGAAAATTTAAGGAATTTAAAAGCATTAAACTCTGGCTAGTAGTTAGCTACACTGTAATGATTCCGACAAAATTATTTGAACGAATTTATAGAAAGCCTGAATCTATCTTCAGTCTTTTTTCGAATCTCTCTAAGCCTGATATTGACTGAATCAGGCGTTATATAGCCTATAGAATAGTTTAAAGCTCAATTTCTTGTCTTATAAAAACCTTATTGATTAAAGATAACTTCTATAAATCAGTAACCTATGAAATGATGATGTTTGAATCGAAGAAAACTTTAAAAAGCAGATGAAGTGTATTTGACAGAATGTAAAAATATGTTAATAAATATAACATGATTTTTAAACCAAAATCATGGATGTTTCAGGAAGAAAGATCAGGAAGCTGATAAAAAATAATTACAGGAGTTTTAGCAATGCTTCGATTATTAAAAAAAATATTTTGTCTGCACATTTATGAATACCAGCAAATGGAGGAAATTGGGGCAGATTGGGAATGCCGCAAATGTGGTACCCAAAGAGATTAAAAAAATACTGCAAGAAAAAGTGAGCAATATGCTCACTTTTTTATATCCATTATATTTAATCTAAACTCATATCCGTTAAAATCATTACCAGTACCACATGATGAGAAGGCTTAAATGAGCAAAGATTTCCATGCCAAAACCTATATTGTAGATGAAAATCTGGCTAACACTTTGCACTGGTTAAGCCTGCATCAGGACTGTTATGACTCTTTCAGCTTTGATGCACTGACGCAGGAGCTGGTCGTACATCATGCCAATGGAACAGACCAGATCCGGATCGGTGATTTTCTGAATGCCAGTTATGGTATTTTAATTACTGCACATAACTTTTCAGCATCTTGAATTATTTCAATTAACTTGCCATTGCATCAGTCGCCAATGCGCGGATGCTTGGCTTAGGTTGTTCTGCTACCAGTCCCAATTTTTCAAAGAGCTGTTGGTCACGACCTTTGGCTGTATTTGGAGTCGTTAACAGTTTTTCGCCTGAGAAAATTGAGTTGGCGCCTGCCATAAATGCCAATGCCTGATCTGAGTCAGTCAGTGATTCACGGCCTGCCGAAAGACGGATATAGCTTTTGGGCATCAGAATGCGGGCCACTGCAATAGTTCGAATCCATTCAATCACATCCAATTTCTCAACATCTGCCATCGGTGTGCCTTCGATTGGCACCAGCATATTGATAGGTACAGATTCTGGATGAATTGGAAGTGTAGAAAGCTCAAACAATAAACCGATCCGATCATTGTGGCTTTCACCTAAGCCGACAATACCACCACTACACACTTTTAAGCCAGCTTGGCGTACATGATCTAGTGTATCCAATCGGTCATCAAAGCTGCGGGTACTGATAATATGTGAATAGTATTCACGTGACGTATCCAGATTGTGATTGTAATAATCCAGACCAGCATCTTTCAGGCGTTCTGCCTGTGAGGCATTCAGCATGCCTAAAGTCATACAGGTTTCGAGTCCAAGTGCTTTGACTTCACGTATCATGTCCAGCACATAAGGCATATCACGTTCATGCGGATTACGCCACGCTGCTCCCATACAGAAACGTGAACTGCCAGAAGCCAGAGCTTCTTTAGCTTCCTGAATTACTTTTTCTACTGCGATTCGTTTTTCCGCTTCGAGTTTGGAATCATAATGTGCGGACTGAGAACAGTATTTGCAATCTTCCGGGCATTTACCGGTTTTAATAGAGAGCAGGGTACTGACCTGAACGGTATTGGCATCAAAATATTGACGATGAACCTGTTGAGCCTGAAAGAGTAAGTCCATTAAAGGTTGTTGATACAGGGTCTCAATTTCTGCACGAGACCAATCATTACGTATTGGATCAATACTGTTCATCTGTCCATCCTTGTTCATATTTATTTATCAGGCTCCATCTTAAGTAAAAGTATCGCCGTCTTCATTAGCAAAATATGACCTTATAGAAAAAATAAAACCCACACAAGGTGGGCTTTGTTGTTGAACACTTGATTAGACTTTATTCACGATGATTTCCGTGAATATTCTGGTTTTGTAAATCACTACGATGTTGCTTGTTTAATACACGTTCATCTTGTTCGTGCTGGTTATTTTTTGGAGAGCCAAGCGGGCCATGTTGTGACTGCTGCTGTTGCTGCTTCTGGTGTTGATGTTGCAACTCTTCAAGCTGTTCCTGATTTTGATGTTGGGTATCAGATGACTTTTGCATATCCACCTCCGGCTTTATTTCCATTCTTTTTTCTTTATGCCATAGCTTGCACACTAACTGTGTAAGGCTTTGACGAGAAAATGTGAACCGAAGTAAAAATTGAAAATTACCGGGATTTTGCCAGTTGCTCCTGTATAGCCCAGTCAATATGAACTTGTACAATCTCATCATGTTGATTCTTCTGAGCTTGTAAGACTTGAACAATTTGTGGATCAAAAGGTGCATTACCTAAGCCAATCGCAATATTGCGCATAAAGCTTTGATAGCCGGTACGACGTAATGGACTGCCTTCAGTTGAGCTTAAAAATGTAGCCTCATCCCATTGCCAGAGATCCAGTAAACTCACTTGATCCAGTCCATGTCGGGGGTGAAAATCTTCAATATTGGTTTTCTGGGCAAAACTGTTCCACGGACAAATCAACTGACAATCATCACAACCAAAAACCCGGTTACCAATCCCTCGACGTAACTCCTTTGGAATGATTCCTTTATATTCAATGGTTAAATAAGCAATACAGCGACGTGCATCCAGCATATACGGTTCAACAATAGCCTGTGTCGGGCAAATATCAATACAGGCTGTGCATGAACCACAATGTTTGCTTGCAGGCTCATCAAAGGGCAGTTCCAGTGAGCTAAACAGCTCACCTAAAACGAAAAAAGATCCGGATTTTTTGTGGATTAATAAAGTGTGTTTACCGGTCCAGCCCATGCCCGCACTTTCGGCCAGAGATTTTTCAAATACAGGTGCAGAGTCTGCAAAGGGGCGGGATTCAAATTCACCGACTTTTTCCCGAATTTTAGAAGCCAGCATTTTTAGGCGCCCGCGCATGGTTTTATGATAATCACGACCACGGGCATAACGGGCAATAATCGCAGAATTTGGTGCATAGGGCACTAAGCGCGGTTCTGGAAGATCGACCAGATAGTCCATTCGTACACAGATCACGGATTTGGTATTGGGAATAAGCAGTGTGGGATCAGCACGTTTTTCCAGATTTTCTTCCAGAAACTTCATATCACCGTGATAGCCGCGGTCTAAATATTCCTGCAAACGTACTAATTCTGCTTGAGCATCCGGTTTGGCAATGACACAATCAGAAAAACCCAGCTCTCGTGCCTGCGCTTTGATCCACGCTTTCAGTTCATTTGGATCTTGTTGATAAACTTGAATTTGCGCTTGGGAATCGGGTGTTGTCATAAACCAGAAACAGGAAATAAGAAATGCAGCAGCAAGTTTATCATAGCCGCGATATACAAGCATGGGAGCAGCGTTGGTTTGGCAAGCAAAATAGTTCTTATGGTTTGATGCAACAGGTGGCATGGTCGATTGCGCAGCGACTCATCCCTTTATTGGAACAACAGCAATTGACTCAAATCGCTGTCTGTTGCGGTCAGGGTAATAATGCCGGTGATGGCTATCTGGTAGGAAAATATTTAAAACAGGTCGGTTTTGAAATAGATATTTATACAGCAGAACCCGGTCCATCACAGGATCTGGCTCAAGCAATCGGGGAAGCTCAGCAAATCGGTATACCTACTTATTCAGGTTTTAATTTTCAGAAACAATATGAAGTTTATATTGATGCCTTATTTGGGATCGGTTTGAACCGTGATCTGAATGAAAATTGGCAACAGATTATTCAAAGCTTTAATGCTCAGCAAGGACTCAAAATTGCAGTAGATATTCCAAGTGGATTGCATGCCAATACAGGCCAGCCTTTACCGGTTGCCATTAAGGCAGATCATAGTCTTACTGTTTTAGGTTTAAAGGCGGGATTATTTACCGGACGAGGCAAAGAATATACCGGCAAGGTAGAGGTCATCTCGGCTGTTCCTCCCGATGCTGAACTTGTGCCGATAGCTCAAATTTCCTCGACTCAAATTCATCTGCCTAAACGTGAAGCTTTTGGACATAAGGGCAGTTATGGGCATGTGCTCGTAATTGGGGGGCATGCCGATATGGGCGGTGCGGTCATTATGGCAGCTGAGGCAGCCTTTGCTGCTGGTGCAGGTAAGGTCACTGTGGTTTGTGATGCCAAACATCATACTGCCATTTTGTCACGTGCTCCGAATATCATGCTGCGTGATATTAATGCGCTAGATGCTGAGCAACGCCAAGCTTTAGTTCGTCATGTGGATGCTGTCTGTTTTGGTATGGGGTTAGGACGCGATGCTTGGGCTGAGAAGCAATATAATTACTGGTTTGACCTGATTCAGCAATCAGAACTGGAGACAGTTCTCGATGCAGATGCCTTGTGGTTTCTGGCAAAAGCACCACAAAATTTGAATGCCCATACTTATGCAACACCGCATCCGGGTGAAGCGGCTACTTTGCTAGAAATGAAAGCATCAGGAGTCGAAGCAGATCGCATTCAGACAATTAAACAGCTCCAGCAAAAATATCAGGGACAATGGGTGCTCAAGGGTTCAGGTAGTCTGATTTTAGAGGATGATCTTTATATTTGTACCGCAGGCAATGCCGGTATGGGAACCGGAGGAATGGGAGATGTACTTGCTGGCATGATCGCCAGTTTGAAAGCCCAATTTAGAAATACTGTCCATTTACACGAGATCGTAACTTTGCACGCACTTGCAGGTGATGTACTGGCGGAAAAGGGTGAACGCGGCTTACAGGCGCAAGATATGAAACATGCCATTTACCAGGTTGTGAACCACTAAGGAAAATAAAAATGCAGGCCATTCATTTAATCATTCAGGGCAAAGTGCAGGGTGTAGGCTACCGTCGCTGGTTCGAACAACAAGCAATTCAATTAGGTTTAAAGGGTTTTGTACGTAATGTGGAAACAGGCGAAGTTGAGGCTATCATTGTTGGGAAGGAAGCGATTGTTCGGAAAATGATCCAGCTCAGCAGAACTGGACCACAACGTGCAAAAGTCACTGCAATACATCAGCAGAGTTTGAATCTTCAAGACGCGGATTTTCAAGACTTTAAAGTATTAACCGAAGATTAACGGCGGCGGGTGCTGACCCGGCTGCGTCCGCGTGCCATACCGCCCAAGGCATTCAATACGGCCATTTTACTCATGCTGCCTGAAGCATGGGCATGACAAATCGCAGCAGCAAGTGCATCGGCAGCATCTTGTTGCGGCTTGATTGTCAGGTTCAGAATACGCATAACCATCATCTGAACCTGTTCTTTGTCTGCAGCGCCATAGCCCACAACAGACTGTTTGATCTGCCGCGCCGTATATTCGGCAACTTTCAGATCCAGATTCACCAAGGCAGCCACTGCCGCACCACGAGCCTGACCCAGTTTAAGAGCAGAATCCGGATTTTGTGCCATAAACACCTGTTCCACCGCAGCCTCGGTCGGGCCGTAAAATTTGACAATCCGTTCTACACCGGCAAAGATTCGTTTTAAACGTTCAGGCATTTCCGCTGTTTCAGTTCTAATCGTTCCCGCATCAACAAAAGTAAGTTTTGAACCTTCTTTCTGGATGATACCGTAACCTGTTAGACGCGAACCGGGATCAATCCCAATAATTAATGACATGCCTGCACTTTAAAAATAAAATAATGCCCATATTGTTACATAAGCGTATCAAAAAAGCTTGATCCTGATGAAGCAGTTGATTACAGCATCCTAATATTTATTTTACTGAGATTAGATTAATTTTCATGAAATTATTTCTTATTATCCTGGCCGGCTTAGTCCTCGAAGTATTTGTATGGATTGGCGTGGGTGACCTTGTCGGGAGCATGTGGTACGTATTTTTCTGGTTCGTGGCGGCCTTCTTTATCGGTATG
Source organism: Acinetobacter sp. TW_SC_4 (assembly GCF_054861205.1). NCBI lineage: Bacteria > Pseudomonadati > Pseudomonadota > Gammaproteobacteria > Moraxellales > Moraxellaceae > Acinetobacter > Acinetobacter sp. TW_SC_4. Next base: position 1,928,359 of record NZ_CM142174.1, on the reverse strand, counting down.
AACCTAATCCGGAAATATTCGGCCGGCGTTATGCCGCAAATGCAGCAAATGCAGATGGGACAAATGAGTGCAGATCCGGCATTATCGAATAATTTACCTAAGATCTTAGCCGGCTTTTTCCTGCTGATTCCTGGTTTGATTAGTGATGTACTTGCGGTATTAATACTGATTCCACCTGTACAACGTGCTTTCCAGGCAGCCATGATGAAAATGATGATGAAACGTCAGCAAGCCATGATGGAAAAAATGATGGGTGGCATGATGGGCGATGTCGGTGGCGGTGCAGGTCAAAACCCGTTTGCTGAAATGATGCGTCAAATGCAGGATATGCAGAACCAGCAGGGTGGTCATAGGGATTCAACCATTATTGATGGTGAAGCCCGTGAAGTGACCCCGGAACCCAAGAAAATTGAAATGAAAGATGTGAACAAGAAATAAAATCACGCTTTCAATAGACCTCTTGTGAAAGTATTGTTTTACCTAATTTTTGAATTAGCTAAAACCTTATAAAATGTAGCTTTGGGCTGTTTAAATTTTGACTAACGCAAGAAGTCTAATATAAATACTTCAAGCCGAATCTCATGATTCGGCTTTTTTATTGGAACTTTCTAATTTCGTTAAACAAAAGTTATAATAGTTTTTTTACCATTTGATCTTTTTTAAATGTCTTTGCTTTTTACCATCTGTTTTCTACATTTTGTAGCTCAATTAAGCCCCGGTCCTGACATTTTACTTATCGCAAAAAGTGCAGCCTCTACGACACGTATGAATGCCTTAAAGGTGATTGCTGGAATTTCAGCGGGGATCGTAATTTGGGTGGTATTGACGCTAGCAGGCTTTACCGTATTGATCGACCAGTTTCCCTGGATTCAACAGGTATTGATGGTCATCGGTGGGTTATTTTTGGCCAAAATGGGCTGGGCCATGCTAAAAGGCGGATGGCAAAGTTTTCAGAACAGACATCAAACTCAAGATGATTTAAATACTGTAGAAGCACCAAAAAGTTATTTTATGCAGGGTTTATTGACTAATCTGTCGAATCCTAAAACTCTGATCTATTTCAGTAGCGTATTTTCACTTGCACTGAGTTCATCAGCTTCTGATTATTTAAAAGCGCAACTGGCAGTGATTATTCCGCTGCAAACCTTTATTACTTTTACTTTACTAATGCTATTAATTTCCCATCCTAAAATTAAAGAGGCTTACCAGCGATCAGGAAATTATATCGATATGATTTCAGGCGGGTTATTCCTGATTTTTGCAGTCTGGTTATGGTATGACGCGCTGGTTCTAATGAACTAAAAATCTAAATTCGATGGGGTAACAGAGGAGTTTTCGTTAAAAAGCTGCTGTGCAGCGGAAGCGTCAGAAACCAGATTATCCTGTTTCTGCACTGGAGACTGATAACGATTCGGTTTAAGGGTAGTCTCAGTATTTTCCGAACCCTGATAACTGCGACTGCGATTGGCACGCTCACGTAAGCCGCCTTTTTTAATTAACTGGACCATTTTCATCTCTCACTGCAAGATGACTTATTGTAATTCAAATTTTCTATTCTGGCAGCGTTTCATATTCAAGTTAAAATTGCATAAAAAAGACCTGATCCAAGTCAGGTCTTGCTGGAGGATAAGAAAATTAGCGCGGACGTTTATTATCTTGTTGTAGCACATCAAATAATGATGACTGAGCTGGCACTTCCTGCTGCTGTGACTGGATATAAACATGCATTACCTTGAACGCGATTGCAGTAACCAGACAGGCCACCAGACATAAAATCCAAAAACCATAAGGGCTGCGAATATTATGTGAGCCACAAGCATGACATTCTTTTTGGCCAGCTTCCACAACTTTATCGCAGCACGCACAGTGATATTGATAGTACATTGCTAAGCTCCATTACATTTCTGATATTTTTTTTGTTATCTTTCACGGACTTTTATTTTAGGCCTACATGTCATATTAATGATGCAATTAGACGCTGACAAGTCATATAACAAAAAGTTACCCAAGTCTTAGTGAGGAAAAAAAATAATAATTGGCTAAGTGCATAACATTATTAAGTTATTTCGAGAAATTTCTCTGGAATAATTAACTATGCTATCTATCAATTCATAAGCAATTTTTGAACCAGTTCGAGTGGAGCTTAAGAACAACAAGTATAAAATGGGAAATAGACAGGGCAAGAACTTAGATGAATTGATCTGCTCCACAAAATAGAATGATATGGAATATATTTTGCTTATTTTTTAACTATTCGTTGCACTGTATTAAGTCTATAAAAATGTTTAATTTCAATAATTTTTATTAAAGTGCACTATAAACTTAAGGAACAATACTGATCTCATGAAGAAAATATCACTGTTTTTATCATCCTTGCTCTGTATGAGCAGTCTTTATGCACAATCGGATATTGAAAGGGAAGTTATTACCCAGTTTCAGCAGGATTTTAATGCGCAAAATTATGCAGCAATTTTTGAAAAGTTTTCACCTGAAGCGAAAAAGGCGATTCCTTTAAATATGTTTGAAAAAGTCTCTAAAGACTTACAGCAGCAACTCGGCAAAATACAAAGTCTTGAGTATATAGAGTCTAAAGGTAAAGAGACTGCAGTCTATAAGGCCAACTTTGAAAAAGACCGTCTGAAACTCAGCATGAGTTTGAATAATGATCAACAGATTTCCGGCCTTTTATTTACGCCCTATATCGAATCTACTGCAGCAAATAATAAGACAGTCAATACCATTTAAGGCTATCCAAAAGAGATTGCAGAGAAAATTTATCATGCTACTCGTACTTTTCCAGAACAAACTCAAGTAGCGATAGCGGTATTAGATCAGGACAAACCCCATTACTATGGGGTACAGAAGCATAAGGACAAAATCCAGGCCAAGGCCAATCAGGACAAAGTCTTTGCGATTGGTTCTCTGGCCAAAGTGATGACATCAACCATATTGGCTGAACTGGTGACACAAAATAAACTTAAGCTAGATGGCAAGATTAATCCTTATTATACATTTCTATTTAAGGACAATATTCAGGTTCGCTTTCAGGATTTAGCCAATCATACGTCTGGACTGCCACGACTACCGAGTAATTTGGAAGTAGATGATGATACTGATCCATATAAGGAATATGATGCAGCTAAACTGGAAGAATATTTAAAAAATTCATTAGAGCTTGAACATGCAAATAACAGTAGAAAAGTGCCACATTATTCTAATTTGGCTGTGGCTTTATTGGGACAGAGTTTGAGTCAATCGCAAAATAAGGATTTTACTGAGTTACTCAATGAATATGTATTTAAAAAGTATGGGATGAAAAATAGCTATACCTCGCCTGATCAAGCAGCTAAGCAACTTGTGCCTGCATTTGATGCCCAAGGAAAAGAAATCACCACCTGGACATTTGATACCTTTTTACCCGCGGGCGGTGTACTCTCTACAGCTTCAGATTTAACCAGATTTGCACAAGCTCAGCTCGATGCAAAAAATGCGGTAGTACAATTAACTCAGCAAGCAACTACAGAAAAAGCAGGTAGCTACCAATTGGGATTGGGCTGGTTTGTGCGAGAACAGGACAATGGCACCAAAATCATTTGGCATGGGGGAAATACCGCAGGGCATTCTGCTATTTTGATGATTGATTTAAACAAGAGAAAGGCAGTTACGATTTTAGCTAATGTTGCTGCTGTACATCCTGAAATGGGAAATATTGAAAAACTGGCTGCTCAATTACTACAGGAATAAATCAGCTTTAAGATAGTAAAAAGCCCGCACAATGCGGGCTTTTTTTAATTCATGAATTTTGAGGATTACTGACCAGAACGGATGATGTAGTCGAAGGCAGATAATGATGCTTTGGCACCTTCACCAGTGGCGATGATGATCTGTTTGTAAGGAACAGTGGTACAGTCACCTGCAGCAAACACACCTTTGACATTGGTTTCATTGCGCTCGTTAATCATAATTTCGCCACGGTTAGTTAGCTCAACATCGGTTCCTTTCAGGAAGTCGGTGTTTGGCAACAAACCGATCTGAACGAAGATCCCTGCCAGTTCAACTGTATGCTCTTCATCAGTTGCACGGTCTTTGTATTTCAACGCTGTGACTTGTGAACCATCACCGATCACTTCGGTAGAAAGCGCATTTTTGATTACGGTGGTGTTTGGCAAGCTGTTCAATTTATCTTGAAGTACCTGATCCGCACGCAGTTTTGTATCAAACTCAACGAGCGTTACATGCTCAACAATACCCGCAAGGTCGATCGCAGCTTCTACACCCGAGTTACCGCCACCAATCACCGCTACACGTTTACCTTTGAACAATGGACCATCACAGTGTGGGCAGTACGCTACACCACGAGTTTTGTATTCTGCCTCACCTGGAACATTCATTTCTCTCCAGCGTGCACCGGTAGACAGAATCACGGTTTTAGATTCAAGTTTCGCACCATTTTCTAAAGTTACTTCTACCAGACCATTGGCGGTGCTATCTGCACCTTTAATGTCAGATACACGTTGCAGGTTCATGATGTCGACACCGTATTCACGAACATGGGCTTCCATTTCAGCGGCAAATTTCGGACCTTGGGTTTTTTGCACTGATGTGTAGTTTTCGATGTCCATGGTATCCATCACCTGACCGCCCATACGTTCAGCCACGATCCCAGTTTTGATGCCTTTACGTGCTGCATAGATCGCTGCAGTATTCCCTGCAGGTCCACCACCAATCACCAACACATCAAATGCATCTTTGGCATTCAGTTTTTCCGCGTCTTTGGCTGCGGCATTGGTATCCAGTTTGGCAATGATTTCTTCCAGTGTCATACGGCCCTGACCAATATGTTCATTGTCCTGGAACACCATCGGTACGGCCATGATTTTGCGTTCTTCCACTTCGTCCTGGAAGAAGGCACCATCGATCATGGTTGCAGTTGTACCTGGGTTATAGATGGCAATCAGGTTGAGTGCCTGAACGACATCAGGGCAGTTATGACAGCTGAGTGATACGAATACGTCAAAGTCAGATTTGATCCCTAAGCCTTTAATTGATTCCAGAACTTCGGCAGAAACTTTTGGTGCATAACCTGAAGTTTGCAACAATGCCAGAATCAGCGACGTAAACTCATGGCCCATCGGCAAGCCTGCGAAGAACACACGAGGCTGTTCACCGGCTTTTGCCACACCAAAGCTTGGTGCACGTTTGTTGGTACCGTCAAAACGGGCAGTGACTAGATCAGAAAGCTGAGCGATTTCCTCAACCAGTTCTTTGATTTTGGCTGACTTGTCAGAGCCATCCAGAGTTGCCACTAATTCAATCGGGCCTTCCAAACGTTCAAGTAGTGTTTTTAATTGAGCTGAAGTATTTTGATCTAACATTGCTAACGTCTCCAAAGGAGTAAGAATTCATTCGATAAGTAGATACTAAGCCAAATCGATAAATAGATAAAACAGTTTGTTCTTATAAATTTGATCGGTTTTGCAAATGTATTGAAAAATTCATGATTAATTTCAAGCTTATATATGGGTGCTTAGCATGAATTTTCAAGTAGTTTAAAGTGTGATTGGTCTTTTTCAGTTAAGATTGGAATTCTGCATTTGAGAGTTGAACGATGGAATTACAACGCGGTATTTATCAACATTATAAGGGTAAACTTTATCAGGTCCTGCATGTGGCAACACATAGTGAAACGGAGGAAAAGCTGGTGGTTTATCAATGTCTTTATGGTGACTATTCGATTTGGGTTCGACCGCTATCCATGTTTACAGAAAGTATTAATACCAGTGATGATCGTGAAGTAGAACGCTTTAAATTGGTTCAGGCACTTTAATCAATCCATAAAAAATTTATTTAGATAACCTCAGGGAAGAGCAATGAATCAATTACAACATTTTGAAAGTTTCATGCAGGAACTGTATAAGACCTTTCATGCGCATGATCTTCAGCAAACTGAACGTCTGCAACGCTATCGAAATATTGAGCCTGAATCAGGCCGATTTTTATCATTACTCATTCGTGCCCAGCAGTCCAAACGTATTCTGGAAATTGGGACTTCTACAGGCTATTCCACTTTATGGCTGGCCGAAGCTGCCCGGCAGACTCAAGCGATGATTACAACATTAGAAACAGATGCAGAAAGAGTTGCGCAGGCCGAGCAGTATGCAAATCAGCTAGGCTTAAAGGATTTGATTGATTTTAAAGTGACAGATGCCTTGTATTATCTGCAAGCTGAGCAGGACGTATTTGATTTTATATTGTTAGATGCGGAACGTGATGCTTATGTGGATTATTGGACCCATTTGGCCCGATTGCTCAAGCCAAAAGGTGGAGTATTGCTGGTGGATAATGTGATTTCACATGCTGCGGAAGTAGAAGAATTTATTCAGCTGATCCAGCAGGATTCACGTTTTATCATAAGTACATTGCCGATTGGAGCTGGCTTATTCATGGTGACTTATCGTTAAGTAGAAATTAGTTAAATTAAAACAGGCAAACCCGGTCAAAATGTAAGTTGTATTCAAGATACTTCTGTACAAAGGCCATTTTATCTTGTCGTCTTAACAGGTTGTCATAAACAAATTCGGGAACAGGATGGTAGAGCTCTATATCGCCATTGCTATAAATGATTTTCAGGTGGCGGCTAGAAGGACTATAAGCCCATGAGATCACGGTTAGCAGTTTTTGCATACGTTTTCCTCCACTGAATATTATTATCTTATGTCTTGAACTTATGCCAACTGACATTGAAGATGTATAACTGAATTGTAAGCATAAGTAGGGGATTGTTATGAAGAGGATGCAATATGCATGCCTGATTTTTATATGATCTTTAAAGTGAAAAATAAAGATTTGGCAGGATGGCTTTAGATAGAAGGAAAAGGAAAATAAAACGGTTGGCCAATAGAGCAATCAAATAAATGTTCAAATAAAAAACCACGCTAAAAGCGTGGTTTTTTTTTGAATCAGTTCAATCTAATACAGATTAGATTTTACCAACTAGGTCGATTGAAGGAGCAAGAGTTGCGTCGCCTTCTTTCCATTTAGCTGGGCAAACTTCACCTGGGTGAGCGTGTACGTATTGAGCTGCTTTAACTTTACGAAGAAGTTCTTGAGCATCACGACCGATACCGCCAGCGTTGATTTCAACGATTTGGATTTTACCTTCTGGATCGATCACGAAAGTACCACGGTCAGCAAGGCCGTCAGCTTCAATTAGTACGTCGAAGTTTTTAGCAAGAGTCCAAGTAGGATCGCCAACCATTACGTATTGGATTTTTTTGATTTCTTCAGAAGAATCGTGCCAAGCTTTGTGAGTGAAGTGAGTGTCAGTAGAAACTGAGTAGATTTCAACGCCTAATTTTTTGAATTCTTCGTAGTTGTCAGCAAGGTCGCCAAGTTCAGTTGGGCAAACGAAAGTGAAGTCAGCTGGGTAGAAGAATACTACAGACCACTTACCTTTAAGATCAGCTTCTGTTACTTCGATGAATTTACCATTTTGGAACGCAGTTGTTTTGAACGGTTTAACTTCAGTATTAATTAAGCTCATCATTGTCTCCATGATTGAGGTTTGTATTTAATTTCCAATAGGGTACAGAAATTATTTTTCTTGCTGAAACAGTATTTTTACATAACATACATCGGAAAAACCGAATTAAGCTAAAAATAAAACACCATCAGCGCAAACAGCATTGCTCTTGATATAAATGATTCAACCGTAGAATGGTGAATACATCATGACAAGACTCACCCCGGTTTAATGCCTCTTCAGACATGATGCCGCAAGCAGTAAAATTCAAGGGTAAAAATTAAAAAATTATAAAAATATTCAAAATGGCCGTTCTTTCGCTTAGGGGCAATACAGCGTAAAATAGCTGCCTATTGTCTTTTTTTATATCAGGTGTTTTCTCAGTGCAGAGTCCTTTAAATGTAGATCAGCTCGTTATGGCGCGTGACCGTCATCGTTTAAATCGACTCCAAAAAGGTAAAGATGCCAACCAAAAGCAATATCAAGAATTATTTGAAAAATCGCATGCCAAAGTCATGCAGCGTATCGAACGCATTCCCAATATCAAGCTGAATCAGGATCTGCCTGTTACCCAGTATGCAGACAAGCTGATCGAAGCGATCCAGCAGCATCAGGTCATTATTGTGGCTGGTGAAACCGGTTCCGGTAAAACCACACAATTACCACAAATCGCCATGCTGGCAGGTCGCGGCCTGACTGGACTGATTGGCCATACCCAACCACGTCGTCTGGCTGCGCGTAGCGTATCACAGCGTATTGCGGAAGAAGTTGGCGAGAAACTGGGGGAATCGATCTCCTTTAAAGTCCGTTTTAATGAACAGGGCTCGCAGGATTCGATTGTCCGTTTGATGACGGATGGTATTTTATTAGCAGAGCTAGCCAATGACCGGTTCCTGACCAAATACGACACCATTATTATCGATGAAGCGCATGAACGCTCGCTGAATATCGATTTCATCATGGGTTATCTCAAGCAGCTGTTGCCGCGTCGTAAAGATCTAAAAGTCATCATTACTTCGGCAACGCTGGACGTAAAACGTTTCAGTAACTACTTTAATGGCGCGCCGATCTATGAAGTGGAAGGGCGTAGCTATCCGGTAGAAGTGCGTTATCGTCCAATTTCTGAAATGAGCATTGTCGGCAGTGATGACGACGAGTTTGATGATTTTGAAGAAAATCTGCCACGTGCAGTGGTTGCAGCTGTAGAAGAATGTTTTCAGGATGCACAGGAAAAAGGTCATCTAGAACATGCCGATATCCTGATTTTTGCCAGTACCGAACAGGAGATTCGTGAACTGCAGGAAACCTTGATCAAGCATGGTCCACGCCATACTGAAGTGTTACCACTCTACGCACGATTAGCATTAGCAGAACAGCAAAAAATCTTTAATCCTTCGGGCGGCGGCCGACGCATTATTATCGCCACGAACGTAGCAGAAACTGCACTGACTGTACCTAATATCCGTTATGTGATTGATAGCGGTTTTGCCCGTATTTCCCGTTATAACTATCGTTCACGGGTGCAGCGCTTACCGATCGAAGCGGTTTCTCAAGCTGCTGCCAATCAGCGTAAAGGCCGTTGTGGTCGTATTGCGCCAGGCGTCTGTATTCGTCTGTATAGTGAAGAAGACTTTTTAAGTCGTCCTGAATTTACCGAACCAGAGATTAAACGGACCAATCTGGCATCCGTTATTTTACAGATGCAAAGTCTGGGCTTAGGTTCACTGGAAGATTTTGATTTCATTGAGCCACCAGATCACCGTCTGGTCAATGATGGTCGCAAGCTCTTGATTGAGCTTGGGGCGATGGTGGAGAAGAGTAAAGCCCCTCTTTCTGAAAGAGGGGTTGGGGGAGATTCTACTAATCCTCCTAAATCCTCCTTTACGAAAGGAGGACTTCAAGGCAAGGGGGATTCTCTAACCAAAATCGGTCAGCAAATGGCAAAAATGCCAATTGATCCACGTCTGGCGCGAATGATTCTTGGCGGTGCTCATTTTGGTGCGCTGAATGAAGCTTTGGTGATTGTTGCAGCTCTGGCAGTACAAGACCCACGTGAACGTCCTGCGGATAAGCAGATGCAGGCCGATCAGAAACATGCCTTGTTCCGTGAAGCAGATTCAGATTTCCTGTTTTATATCAAGCTCTGGGATACCTTGCATAACAACCGTGAAAGTATGAGCGAAAACAAACGTCGTACTTTTGCACGTAATCATTTCCTGAGCTGGTTACGTCTGCGTGAATGGAAGAAAACTCATGAGCAGCTGGTGGATCTGGCTAAAGGCTTAAAGCTATCCTTTAATGAAAAGAAAGCCAGTTATGAAAATCTGCATCGCGCTTTATTGACCGGCTTACTGTCTTTTATTGCCAACAAGACTGATGAACGTAATGTATTTATGGCAGTCCGTCAGCAGAAAGCACGAATTTTCCCGGCATCAACGCTGCACAAAACCAATACCCCATGGGTGATGGCTTTTGAAATGGTTGAAACCTCGCAGGTGTATTTACGAACTCTGGCAAAGATTGAGCCGGAATGGATTCTGCTCGCTGCGCGTGACTTACTGAAACATCATTATTTCGAACCACACTGGTCGAAAAAGGCAGGTGTGGTCAATGCGTATGATCAGATTTCTCTGTTTGGTCTAATCATCGAGCCGAAACGTCCGGTCAATTATGAGAAAGTGGATCAGCCGGCTGCGCATGAAATCTTCCTGCGTGATGCACTGACTACTGGTAATCTCGGCATTAATCCACCCTTCTTGAAGCATAATTTGCTGAAACTGGAAGAAGTGGAGCGGGTAGAAGACAAGCTACGCCGTCGTGACTTGGTCGTGGATGAAGAAACCATTTACCAGTTTTATGCCTCCAAAGTACCACCAGAAGTAGCCAGTCGCCGCAGTTTTGAGGACTGGCGTGCGACAGTAGAGCCACATGATCCACGTTATCTGTTTATTGATGATGATGCGCTGTGGCTGAATGATCGTCCGACCACACAACAGTTTCCGGATTATTTACGTAATGGTGAATTGCGTCTGGCGACCAGTTACCGTTTTGACCCAAGTCATGATGAAGATGGTGCAACGGTTAAAATCCCGCTGCAGGCTTTGCCGCAGGTCGATGAAAATATCTGGTCATGGGGGATTCCGGGCTGGCGTCTGGAGCTGATCGAAGCTTTATTAAAGAGTTTACCTAAAGATAAACGCCGTAGTCTGGTGCCGATTCCAGATACTGCGAAAAAGCTGGCAGCCCGTATTGATGCAGTCAATCTACGTGAGCATATTTTCAGTTTTCTGGCTTTCCAGTTGCGTGGCGAGCAGATTACAGAAAAAGATTTTAGCTTGGATCGGGTTGAGCAATATCTCTTGCCTTTGATCAAGGTGATTGATGAAAAAGGTCGTGTGATTGAACAAGGCCGTGATCTTGCCGAACTGAAAGCCCGTTGCCGTACTGAAACTCATAGTCCGGTGAAACAGTTAAAAGGTGAATTTAAAACTTTCCCAGAAAACTTTGTCTTTGAAGCGTCGCAAAAAGTGACGGGTGTAGTGGTCAAGCAATATCAGGCACTGGTTCCGACCAAAGACTTCGCTGCACTGGAACAGAAAGATGAATCTGGTGTCGTGATTCAGACCTTTAATGATCAGGCTGAAGCCGTCAAACAGCACCGTGAAGGGATTATTCGACTGGTGCATATGCAGCTCGGAGATCTGGTGCGCCAGCTGAAAAAACAGATTTCCAAACCGCTGGCACTGGCATATTCACCGCTTGGTGATAAGGCTCAACTGGAGCAAATGCTAGTTTATGCCGCACTGCACCTGTCAATTAATGAGCTGCCTGTCAATATGCAAGAGTTCCAAAAGTTGGTGGAGGATGTAAAAAAATCTTTCCTGACTCATGGCCAGACTGCACTGAAAGAAATCACGGATATTTATATCCAGTGGCAGGAAATCCGTCGTAAATTACTGGTTTTAGACCCATCTATATTTGGAAAAAATATTGATGATATTGAGGATCAGCTTGATTTGATGAGTCTTTCTGACTTCGTTTATCGGAAACCTTCCGACGTATGGTCAGAATTTCCACGTTATTTGAAAGCCCTGATCTTGCGTTTAGAACGCTTGCCAAATAACCTACAGAGGGATGATTCCGCCATTGACCAAATTGATCCGTGGATGGAAAAATTATTTCAGTTTAAAAATGACGCTCGCCTTAAAGAATTGTATTTTATGGTTGAGGAGTTAAGGATCTCATTGTTTTCTCAACCGATGAAAACGAAAACACCCGTTTCTCCAACTCGCCTGCAAAAAGTATGGGAACGTCTTGGAATCAGTTAAGATATAGGTCATTTTGAGAAGGAGTTTTACATGGGCATCCGTATTACGGGTACTGGCTTGTTCCATCCGGAAGATGTCATTACCAATGAAGAGTTAGTTGAAAGTTTAAATGCTTATGTGGAACTGTATAATCACGAAAATGCAGATAAAATCGCTGCAGGCGAATTAGATGCGCGTCGTGGTTCTAGCGCAGAATTTATTGAAAAAGCGTCAGGCGTACAACGCCGTTATGTGTCAGAAAAAACTGGCATCCTCGATCCAAAACGTTTACGTCCAAATCTACGTGAACGTTCAGATGATGAAATTTCCCTTCAGGCAGAATGGGGCGTGATTGCCGCTAAACAGGCGATGGAAAATGCCGGTGTTACTGCTGAAGATATCGATGTCGTGATCCTGTCATGTTCAAACCTGCAACGCGCTTATCCTGCGGTTGCGATTGAAATCCAGACTGCTCTGGGTATTCAAGGTTATGCGTATGACATGAACGTCGCATGTTCAGCAGCAACTTTTGGTTTAAAACAGGCTGCCGATGCCATCAAAGCAGGTGCACGTCGTGTATTGCTGGTAAATGTCGAAATTACCTCTGCACATACCGATTTCCGTTCACGTGACTGTCACTTTATTTTTGGTGATGTGGCAACTGCATCGATCATTGAAGATACTGAAACTAAAACCGGTTTCGAGATTCTGGATACTTCATTATTTACTCAGTTCTCAAACAATATCCGTAATAACTTCGGTTTCCTGAATACGTCTGAAAATGCAGATATTGACGACAAACGTTTCCGTCAGGATGGTCGTAAAGTATTTAAAGAAGTGTGTCCACTGGTTGCCAAGATGATTACTGCTCAACTTGAGAAAAATCATATTGCCCCTACAGATGTGAAACGCTTCTGGTTGCACCAGGCTAATGCCAGCATGAATGAATTAATTCTGAAACTGGTAGTGGGTAAAGAAAATGCCAAACCAGGTCTGGTACCTATCATTCTGAATGAGTTTGCCAATACTTCTTCCGCAGGTGTCATCATTGCCTTACACCGTACTGCAAATGAAGTTGAAGACGGCGAATATGGCGTACTGTGTTCATTTGGTGCAGGCTATTCAGTGGGTTCAATCCTGGTACAAAAACGCGTGGCGTAAGCCGGGAGTATATTTTGCAGGTCAAGCATGACGGAGCATGGATCAGGCGCTTAAGTGCCTTATCCAAACTGTATTTCACGCCTACTTTTTTAGGGGCTGAAAATATTGATGCCAGTCGACCTGCAATGTATGTCGGTAATCATTCCATGTATGGCATCTTTGATGCGCCAATGCTGATTGATTACTTGTACAATGAACATCAAGTGGCTGTGGTCAGTAATGCTGATCATAGCCATTTTTATGTGCCGCTATGGCGTGAAGCAGTGAAGAAATTTGGTGCTATTGATGGTGTACAGGACTACGTCCGCTCGGCCATGCAGCAAGGCTACTCGATTCTGGTCTTTCCGGGTGGTGGCCGTGAAGTGCTGAAACGGGAAGGTGAGCAGTATCAGCTGATCTGGAAAGAGCGTTACGGTTTTCTGAAATTAGCTCAAGAGTTTCAATATGATATTGTCCCTTTTGCTGCACTTGGCGGTGATGAAATCTATGAGATTGGATTTGATGCAAATAAAATCATTCAACATAAGTATTTTCAAAAATTATTAAAAATCCCTCAACTCAATAAATTATTACGTCATGGTGATGTAATTCCTTCTTTGCCTAAAAACCTTTTTTCCAAACACTTACCTTTTTATTTTCAGTTTATGCCGCGGCAGCCGATTCATCATGTACAGCACGAGAATGATCTGATTGATTTTCGTGAGCATTTACAACACAAGATCTATCAGGGGCTAGAACTGTTGGCTGACAGACGTCGGCAAGATGAAGTCTAGGTCTTTTCATCATTCCTGCTTTGCTTTACATTGAGATCGAATCGTCTAAAAAATCACCATGCATCAATTTCTGTAATAGAAAGGAAAAAGTGATTTTAAAGGATTGAAATTCAGTAGGTCTGTAACTCAATAGGGTTAAAACGAAGGGGGAAATATGGAACAGGAGGGTTTGCTACTGCCATTCAGACAGCTCGCTCAACAATGCCTCAGTATTTTTCCTGAGTTAAATCAGCTGTATTTGGATCAAATGGCTTTTGTTGGTCATGTGAATGCCCAGAATTTGTTCAAGATACATCAAGATGAGCATCGAATTGATCTGCTTAATGGCTTATTAAATATCCAGCTATATACACCTCAAGATTTAAATCCGGAAAATCCTCATGCCTTAGCAGAAATGCACATTGATTCCAGTCTGGCTAAAGCAGAGGCTTTGGAAGAGTTTTTCTTTCAGGATATTTACTTTCTGACTGGTGATTTAAAGCCCCAGCATTCCCTGTTTTTACGTGATAAAGCCAAACAGCTCCGGCAGCTCATTATTGATCAAGTCTATATATGGGTTAATGCGCCTGACCGAGTTGCTAATTGCTTAAAACAGATGTCGCTTGTGCAGGCTGAAATCATCGACTCCTTTATGATTAAAGCCGAAGTTTATACTCAGCCTTGTATCAGTAATTGGATTCAAAGTGGGCATGAGATTCCTGCGAATGTCTTAAAACAGCTACAGCAAATCTTTTCCTTGCAATATTTGCAGCCAGATGAGTTTCTATCGATTCAGTCAGTTATGGATAGTCTGGATGCATTTTGTTTTAGTGCGCCTGAGTTTCTGCACCCAGCAACCTTCCGGATTATCTCCTTATCCTTTGAAAACCGGTTCAATCTGCATGAGCTGAATGACCATATTGACGATATCCGTTTGCTGTATCGGCATGCTGAAGAGCAAAGTCATCTACTGGGCTTTGTTCGGTTGATGAATCGTGATAGCTGGCATCGGAATGATCTGCTATCCAAACGCAATTTTCTGGAAAATAATCCTTATTTATGGCAAAAAAAAGTCGCCAAACTTCCTTTATTTGACTGTCATCGCGTAGTGAACTGGCTATTTAAACAGCCTGCGGAAATCTTGGATTGGCTGAGCAGCAACATTCAACATAGCAGTGTGCGGGTAGCAGCAACAGCTTTAAGCTTTATCGATACGCATCATATTCATCCGCAGATTGTTTTAGCTACCTTGCAATATTTTCAATATATCGCAGCACGTCTGTTTATTGATGATGTTCATCAATATGCCATTCAGCATCACTGGTTTGAGCATGAGCTAAATCGAACAGTTGTTCTCAAAGGGACGCGTCAGGCTATTGAGGATCATCGTATTGCCATTAGTCCATCGATTCTATATCTGGATGAATGGATCGGATTATTGCGGGATGTAGTGGCAATGGGTGATCAGATGACTAAAAGAGTTTACGCCAACTTAAGTCGGGTGATGCAGGCTTATATGCAGCATCTGTATAAGGTCACCCGTGATTTGCCTGAGGATGTGCTGGCTTATATTCGGCCCCAAACTCAGCAAGACCGTGATTTTTATAACGTGCTACAACGTAACCAGATTCCATTTGTAGAGTTCAGGAAGCGCTTTTATTTACATGCAAGGCATGTGCGGGAATCCTGTTTGGATGGTTATATCCGTGATTATCTGCCGGAGTATTTTTCTACTCAAACAGAAGTGCCTAAAAATTTAAGCTGGACCAGTTTATTTACGCAGGCAGTTGTCTGGCATGAGCAAATTCAGAAGCAAGAGATTATTGCCAAGCTCAAAAAAGACTTTGCTCTAGCCAGCTGGAGGCCGCTCACACAAGCACATTTTCTACTGTATTTTAATTGGCGGTTTGAGGAATTGAAAACACTAGAGCGGATTATTGAAGAGGCTAGAATATTCCGGAACTGTCTGGCTGCAAGTTATGCACAGCGTATAGTCGAAGGTGAATATGTGGCCTTTCGCATGTCACATCCTGCCATTAAATTACCTTTGATTTTAGGCTGTCAGTTGCAGAATGACCAAGTCATTTTTGACCAGCTTGAGTATCCAAATAATCAAAAAGCGGAAGTTGAATATATCAATATTGCCCAGCATTTTATTAACTGGTTAAACCTGCAGGCTTGACCTGATTCAGTGCTTTTCTGTCCGTGAAGCTTAACTTTTCCGGCAAAAATCGTTAGGCTATAGCCGTTCTTTTACGGTATCTCTTTTATGAAACAGGAAACTGCACTTAAGCTCTTAAAAGCAGGGGAAAATGTCTTTTTAACCGGTTCTGCGGGTGCAGGGAAAACTTATACGCTTAATCAATATATCAATTATCTGAAAGCCCGTAAGGTGTCGGTTGCCATTACTGCATCGACTGGTATTGCGGCAACGCATATGAATGGCATGACCATTCATACCTGGGCAGGAATCGGGATCAAAGACTTTTTGTCTGAAGAAGATCTGAAGCGCATGAAAGAGCGTAAATACCTGAAAGAACACTTGGAAAATGCGCAAGTCCTGATCATTGATGAAATTTCCATGCTGCATGCCAAGCAGCTCAATCTGGTCAATCAGGTGCTGAAATATTTCAAGGAAAGTGATGAAGCTTTTGGTGGGATTCAGGTCATTGTAGCAGGGGACTTTTTCCAGTTGCCGCCCGTTGGGAAAAATGATGAGCGTAACCGCGATAAATTCTGCTTTATGTCGGATGCCTGGGTTGAAGCCAAGTTCCGTGTCTGTTACTTGACTGAACAGCACCGTCAGGGCAATGACTATCTAAATGATATTCTGAATGCCATTCGTGCACAGGCCATTTCACCTGAACATCGTTCAGCGCTACAGGGTACACGTCAGCAGGACATTGGCGATACCTATACACGTCTCTATACCCACAATATGGATGTCGACAGCATTAACTTTAAGCATCTGAATGAAATTGATCAGGATCCCCGCCAGTTTGATGCGCAATGTGATGGTAATGAAAAACTGATTGAAGCCTTAAAGTCTTCAGTCCGAGCACCCGAAGCCTTAACCCTGAAAAAACATGCCAAGGTCATGTTCGTGAAAAACAACTTTGATATGGGTTATATCAACGGCAGCTTGGGTGAAGTGATCGGCTTTGAAGATGATGATGAGCATGGCATTCTGCCAAAAGTTAAACTGACAGATGGAACTACATTAATTGTAGAGCCTGAAACCTGGTCGGTAGATAATGAAGCAGGTAAAACTATTGCCAGTTTCCAGCAGATTCCACTACGTTTGGCTTGGGCGATTACCATTCATAAGTCTCAAGGCATGACGCTAGAAGCTGCTGAGATTGACCTGAGTCATACCTTTGAAAAAGGTCAGGGCTATGTAGCATTATCCCGTTTAAAAAGCTTAAATGGTCTACGCTTGAAAGGCTTTAATGAACAGGCTCTGGAACTTGATAGTCTTGCCATTAAGGCTGATCGCCGTTTTCAGGAACTGTCAGATGAAGCAGAAGCGAATTTTGAAAACGTGGATTTGACTGTACAGCATAAGGCCTTTATCCGCCATTGTGGTGGCACTTTGAACGAAGTTGAGATCCAGCGTAATGAGAAGAAAATTGCCAAAAATGGTGGTAAGCAAAACTATGCGACTGCAACCTTGGATGAAACCCGTGAACTGTTTGAAGAAGGGTATGAGATTTCCGATATTGCAACTGAACGTGGCTTGACACCAGCAACCATCATTAACCATCTCGGACGTTTGCATAAAGAGCAAGGTCTTGATATCTCAGTAGCTCATCCGGGTGAGGAAGTTGTTGAACAAGTCCGTAAGATTTATAAACGTCTAACCAAACGTCAAAATTCAGATCATTTTAATGATGATGGCAGTATTAAATTACGTCCGATCGTGGAACTGACCAGTCCGCGTATGGGTTATGATCAGGTGCGTTTGGCTTTGCTGTTTGTGGAATAAAATTTGGGTTTTTAAATTTTAGTATTTAACCTGAGCTTTTACTTTTGAAAGATCAAAAGTAACAAAAATCTTTTGTTGGATTGAAGGTACATCCTGTACATCAATCCAACGAGCGACATCCATGTCGCTGATCATGTGATTTAATACTATGTAGTTCTTAATTTTAGAATATTAATTTTTAAGAATATTGCACAATCATGGTTAAAGACTTATTGCGTTCCAATCAATAACGATAAAATCCCGGCTGCAATTAATGGCCCGACTGGGACACCACGAAGTACCGCCACACCTGCGACCGTACCAATTAATAGACCTGCAACGACATCAGGCTGACTCGACATCAGTTTCACTCCGCGTCCACCAAGCCAGGCAACAAATAGACCGATTGCAATTGCCAGTAAAGATTTCCAGCTAAGAAAAGATTTCAGAATACTGTCACCGGGAATTTTTCCGCTAGCAATTGGAGCCAATACACCAATGGTTAAAATAATAATCCCGATATTTAGGCCATGTTGCTGTACATAAGGTAAGAGTTCATTGAGAGGCGTGATTTTTAATATGATCAACACGGCCGCAGCAATGGTCACAGCAGTATTATGACTAAAAATACCGCAAGCCAGTAGAACCAGAAGAACAAGCAGATTCAGATCAAATTGGGACATAAGGAGATAGGAAAAATGAAAAGTCACAGGATTATAGGCTTTTTAGCCATTTAAAGGGAGAAAGCCTTATAAGAACTGAATCTAGTTAGTTTTCGGTATAGAATGCGCCTATTGTTCGTTTAAACAGGTTCAGACAGATGCTATTGGAAAAAATGTTGCAATCACAAGGTTTCGGCTCACGAAAACATTGTCAGCAACTGATTAAAAATGGTGCTGTTTCGATTCAAGGCGAACTCATCGATAACCCCAAGCATAAGCTGAATCTGCAAGATCTGACTTTTAGCGTCTATGGTCATGAGTATCGCTATCGGGAAAAAGTATATATTGTGCTCAACAAGCCACAAGATTATGAGTGCTCACATCAGACCACACATCATTTCAGTGTATTTGATCTGTTTGATGACATCCTGTTAAACCGTGGAATTCAATGTGTAGGTCGTCTCGATCAGGACACCACCGGATTGTTATTGCTGACGGATGATGGTCAGTTTCTACAAGCGTTGACCCATCCTAAAAAACATGTGGCGAAAGTCTATCAGATGACTACTACCGATCCCGTGACAGATGAGCAGATTCAACAGCTTGAACAGGGTGTGGAATTGAGAAATGAAAAAGGCACCTTTGCTGCTACAGATATTGTTCGTCTAGATGAAAATCGTCTGCAAATAACCATTCATCAAGGGGTTTATCATCAGGTGAAACGTATGCTGGCAGCTGTTGGTAATAAAGTGGAGCAGCTGCATCGTGCCCAGATTGGTGCATTGGCCTTGAATGAACTGGCAATAGGGGAATGGACCTATCTGGACGCAGAACAAGTGGCACAGGCAAAATTCCGTACCGAATAAAGTCTGGGATTTATTTCAGGAAACAATGGAACGTCACAAATTCATTATCCTGAATAAATCCAAGTGACTCATAAAGTTTATGTGACTGATAATTGGTTTTTTGCGTTTCCAGGCTGATTCGAAGCGCATTTTCATGTCGGGCAAACAAGATAGCAGTGTCAACCAGTTGCTTGGCTGCACCATGCCGGCGATAAGGCGGACTAATATAGACATCGTCCAGCACATAATAAGTAGAACATGCGACTGAGGAAAATCTTAAATACAGCAGAATAAATCCGGTAAAAATCTCATCTTTAGTGTTGATAAAAATGACAGTTTGACCATCTTCAAAACGCTGTTTCAAAAACTCGTAAGATAAATCCAGATTGGAAGAAGTACCATAAAATTGACGGTACTCATCAAATAAAACGGCCAGGTTAGGTATATCTTCTGACTGGGCACGTCGCACGATCATCGGCTTACTCCATGTTAATTTTATTATTTATCATTAACATCAAGCATAGCGAAGTTTGAAAGGAGAGAAACTTAAGAATTGTTCGTAAATGCAACAATGTTAAATTTTGTCGCTCTCACCTAAAATGGCATTCAGTTCTTCAAATAAATCAAAATGATCATCATCCAGATTCATCTCCTGATGATCTGCTGGAATCGCTGTAGTACTTGGACTTGAGGTTTGTTCTGCCTTAAGTTCATTCTGTTTCTGCTTGCGTAACTTGATCAGCTGTTCCAGATTAATATTCTGATTTTCAATCGAGAAGGGGATTGATTTGGTCAGAACCACCTGTTTAAAAAAAAGACGAACTGCCTGAGCCGGCGTAATCCCCAATTGTTTAAATACTGCAAATGCCTGTTTCTTTTCTTGGGAATCCAGGCGAATTTGATAAACTTCAGTTTTTCTCATAATATTTTCAAAGCTTTAAATTACTTAACTTTTCGCCTTATTCTAATAGATAACTTCGGGATTTCAATCGTCAAATTGCCGTTTTTAGAAAATAATCTGTAATGACAAGAGATTTACAGTGTCAATTCAAGTTCAGAGCTAAATTGCATCTGCTTTTGGGTAACTGGGTCCGTAAACTGAATGTGTTTGGCCAGTAGCTGTAACGGTGTAGAAAAATCATCCCCCGCCTTATGGCAAACCTGCGGATAAAAAGGATCATTCTGGATCGGAATTCCCAAATGACTTAAATGTACCCTTAACTGATGTTGCTTTCCTGTATGCGGTTTTAGCTCATATTTGCCCCATTGTTGATCATGTTGTAGCAGTTGAATTTCGGTTTCGCTATTAGGTTCTCCTTCTACCACCTGCATGGTATAAAAGGGCTGGCCTTTTTCCATTTTCAGCTTTGTGATGAGAGGAAAACTTAAATCATCACGATAAGCCGCAATCGCATGATAAGTTTTCTGTACTTGCCGAGTCGCAAACATTTGCTGATAAACCCCACGCGATTGCACACATTTTGAAATCAGCACCACACCTGCCGTTTCACGATCCAATCGATGAATCGGAGTAAGATGTTCATTTCCAGTTTGCTGTTTTAGGCGTACCAGCAAGGTTTCCTGTACATATTGCCCAGTAGGACTCATGGTCAGAAAATGAGGTTTATCTACGACCAGCAGATGCTCATTCTCAAATAAAATCTGATGCTGAAAAGGAACATGCACTTCGTGTGCCAAAAAACGATAATAAAAACAATGAGTATTCGCTTGAAAAGAACTTTCGATGCTTAAGGTATTGCCCTGAGCATCATAAACCAGACCATTATTGAAACGGGATTGCCATTCGCTTGACTCAATATGTGGAAATTGTGCACAGAGATAGGCATAGACTGTATTGGGTGAATCTGAGGTCGCTTGCAGGAATACTTTACTTGCCGTAACCCCATTTAGCATGGGTGGGTTAAATTCAACAGTCGAAGTCATCACAACGTGGATCTATCTCTGGTCTGGAACGGATGCTGTGAAAAAATACAGTTTCTCACAGAGGTGAATAGGCTTTTAAAGCGTTGCGATGCTATCATAATTATTCTTTTTCATCATGTCGTGAGTAATATGCCTTATTCATTTAATGTCACTTTAAAACATGAAGATGACACCCAAAATCTGGCCAAAGTTCTGGCAAATAATTTTTCTGCGGGCGTTATATATCTGATTGGTGACTTGGGTGCGGGGAAAACCACGCTGACGCGTTATTACTTACAACAACTCGGTCATAAAGGCTCAGTAAAAAGTCCGACTTATACACTGGTGGAGCCCTATCAGGTGAATGGTCAGGATATCTTTCATTTTGATTTATATCGTCTCAATGACCCTTATGAACTTGAATTGATGGGAATTCGGGATTATTTAGAAACTCCCAATGCGCTATTTTTATTTGAATGGCCTTCTAAGGGTGGCGATGAAATCCCACAAGCCGATTTAATTATTGAAATTTTAAAATCAGAAGATGAGCTGACCCGTACTGCAAGTCTGATTTCTTCTAATCTGGCCTTACAGCAAGCTTTGGAGCGTGAATTCCCAAATGGTTGATGATCTAAGCATACGCCGTATCCGTGCACTTAATCCTGCGCTGGCGAACCAGATTGCCGCAGGTGAGGTGATTGAACGTCCTGCATCTGTGGTCAAGGAGTTGCTGGAAAACTCGATTGATGCGGGTGCAACCGAGCTGATCATCCGGGTGGAACAGGGCGGCAGTACGCTGATTGAAATCATTGATAATGGCCGAGGCATTCATCATGAGGATTTGCCATTGGCCGTGATGCGTCACGCAACCAGTAAGATTCAAACAGCTGAAGAGTTGCATGCGATTACCAGCTTGGGCTTTCGTGGTGAAGCATTGGCTTCAATTGCTGCAGTGTCTCGTTTGACTCTAACGAGTAGCCAGAATGAAGATGGTATCGGCTATCAGGTCGAAGTGAACGGTACGGCTTTTGATCATCAAGACATTCAACCGGTCGCAGCATCCAAAGGTACCCAGATCCGGGTGCAGGATTTATTCTTCAATGTTCCGGCGCGGCGCAAATTTCTAAAAAAGCCCGGCACTGAATTTGGACATATCGAAGAAATTGTCCGCCGTATGGCTTTAACGCATTTCGATATTCGCTTTGTATTGGAACATAACCAAACCATCAAGCTGAATTTGCCGGTCGCAGATAGTGGTGCTTTGCGTTTTCAACGTGTGCAACAATTACTTGGCCGTCAGTTTACTGAAAATGCTTACTGGATTGATGCAGATAGTATCAATATGCGTTTATCTGGCTGGCTCGGACATCCTTCGGATGCACGGGCTCAAGCCGATCTGCAATATGTCTATGTGAATGGCCGGATCGTTAAGGACAAGACCATTTCGCACGCTCTGCGTATGGCTTATGATGGTATCCTGCATGGGCATCAGCATGCCGCTTATTTACTTTTTCTGGAAATCGATCCAGAAAGTATCGATGTGAATGTGCATCCGACCAAACATGAAATTCGTTTCCTGAACCAGCGTGAAGTACATGAATTTGTACGTCACTATGCCAAGGAAACCCTGGCACAATTCCAGACTGCGACCGCTGATCTGGCTGAGGCCATGAAAACTGAGTCTGAAGTTGTTGCAATTACACCTCAGCCACGCTATCAGGAGCAGTTTAGCCTGCATCAGTCCGTAGTCACTCAACCAGTTATTCCCGCCACATATCCATATCATCAGCGTGAAGAAGAAGCTTCTGATGTGTTAACGGATTTTGAATCATCTGGTCCACAAACTGTGCATTATGCACAGGATTACAGTAAGTCATATTCGGGTTCACAGCAGCTGAATAATGCCTTGAAAAGTTATCTCGCTCCTTTAAGAGAAACTGAAGCAGAAACTAGTCATTCAGCATCGAATGCATTACAGTCACATTTACATAGTAAAGTGGATGAGCATCCTTTAGGGATTGCGATCGCCCAGCTGCATGGTATTTATATACTAGCGCAAAATACCGAAGGCTTAATCATCGTAGATATGCATGCGGCGCATGAGCGTATTCTGCTGCAACAGATGAAAATGGCTTGGGATAAACCGGAATTCTGGATATCCCAGCAATTGCTGATTCCTAAAGTGGTGAGCATTAGTCGTATGCAAGCCATGCGTGTTGACGAACTCAAAGATCAACTTGCTCGTTTAGGTCTGGAAATTGACCAGTATGGTGATGAACAGGTCATTGTGCGAGGCGTACCGGCCATTTTATATAAGGCTGATTTTGATGCCTTGATCCTTGAATTACTGAATGATCTGGATCCGAATGATCAGGGACAGGGGTTAATGCAAAAACGTGATCAGATTCTTGCAGGTATGGCCTGTCATGGTGCGGTACGTGCACATCGAATGTTGAGTCTGTCTGAAATGAACGCTTTGCTGCGTCAGATGGAACAAACTGAATTTGCGAGCCAATGTAATCATGGTCGTCCAACCTGGCGAGCATTTCCATTGTCTCAACTTGATAAACTTTTTGCTCGGGGAGAGTAACCTTACATGTCCAATCAACTGCCGGTCATCAATTTAATGGGACCAACTGCAAGCGGTAAAACTGCTTTGGCATGTGAACTATACGAGCAAGGTCATTTTGAGCTGATTTCTGTCGATTCTGCGCTGGTCTATCGGGAAATGGACATTGGTACAGCGAAACCTTCTAAAGACGAGTTAGAGCGCTATCCGCATCATTTAATCGATATTATTAGTCCGCTCGAAGTCTATTCTGCAGCAAACTTTGTCGAAGATGCTTGCCGTCTGATTGATGATATTCATGCACGTGGTAAAACTCCAATTCTGGTGGGTGGCACCATGCTGTATTTTAAGGCCTTACTTGAAGGCTTGTCTGATAATTTACCAAGCGCAGATTACGCGGTGCGTGCCCAGATTGAAGAGAAAGCAGCTCGTGAAGGGTGGGAAGCGGTGTATGCTAAATTATGTCAGGTAGATCCCTTGGCGGGTCAGAAATTTAAAGTGAGTGATAAACAGAGAATTATCCGCGCATTAGAGGTTTTTAAGCTAACAGGTGAGCCGATTACAAAACTACAAGCAGAACAACCAAAAAATTTACCATATCGTTACAGTTTCTATAATTATGCCTTAATGCCTGATCGGTTAGAATTGCATAAGCGTATTGAAAAACGTCTTGAAATTATGTGGAAAAACGGATTTTTAAATGAAGTTAAAGGATTAATGGGAAAATACGATTTTGACGAAAATTTACCCTCAATGCGTTCAGTAGGTTACCGCCAAGCCATAGAATTCTTAAAAAAAGGTGACCTAAGTCATGAAAAACAACAGGAAATGGAGGATAAGGCTTTATTTGCGACACGACAACTTGCCAAACGTCAATATACCTGGTTGAGATCTTTGCAAGAAAAGCATAAATTTACAACATATTTTACGCTCGAGCAGGCCCAAGAAGACTTGCGAAACTGTCACGGATAAAGCAAAATTTGAGTACTATCTTTTTTATAATTTTTAATTGAAAAATAGAGATAGTTTTTTGCGCTGATTTTTAAATTTTTGGAGTTATAACATGTCTAAAGGTCAAACTTTACAAGATCCATTCTTGAATTCTCTCCGTAAGGAACGTATTCCAGTTTCTATCTTCCTAGTAAACGGTATCAAATTACAAGGTCACATCGAGTCTTTTGACCAATACGTTGTATTATTAAAAAATACAGTAAGCCAAATGGTTTACAAACACGCGATTTCTACAGTAGTACCTGCACGTAATCCTCGTCCAGCTGGTGCTCCTGCTGGTCCACAAGGTGCGGGCTTCGGTGGTCAAGGTGGCGCGGGTGGCTTCGGTGGTCAAGGCGCTGCTGGTGGCTTTGGCGGTCAAGGTGGCTTCGGCGGTCAAGGTGCTGGCTTCGGTGGTCAAAGTGGCTTCGGTGGTCAAGGCGGCTTCGGTGGTCAAGGTGGCTTCGGTGGTCAAGGTGGCTTCGGTGGTCAAGGTGCTGGCTTTGGTGGTCAAGGCGCTGGCTTTGGTGGTCAAGGCGCAGGTTTTGACAACGATTCAAAATTTGAAGATTCTTCTGACGACGAAAACAATCGTTAATCGGATCTGAAATAGAAAGCCTCTTAATAAGAGGCTTTTTATTATTTAAAGAATTAAGTCATTAAAAAAGCCAGCATAATGCTGGCTTTTCTTCTCTTAAATTAACGAGCGCGTTTAGGATCTAGCTGTGGATCTTTAATTTCTACATAGGCATTGCTACGGGTTTCACGTAACCAGCTATCTAGCTCAGCATCAAACTGGCGTTCACCCAGAATCTGGCGGGCCATACGTTCCTGATATTCCTGAGTCATATCCTGTTGACGTGTATCGGTCACTTGCAGGATATGCCAGCCAAATTGTGACTGGAATGGTTCACTAATCTGACCTACTGCCGTACTTTTCATACGCTGTTCAAATTCAGGTACCATGACACCTGGGCTGACCCAGCCTAAACTGCCGCCATCACGCGCTGAACCTGTGTCATTAGAGAAAGTAGACGCCAATACTGCAAAATCTTCACCTTGCTTAAGACGCGTATACAAGCTATCAATCATCTGCTTAGCATTTTCCGGGCTAACCACTTCTGATGTTTGAATCAGAATATGACGAGTCTGGTATTGAGGTACCAGTGCTTTTTGTTCACCATCTTTACGCTCTAAAAGTTTCAGGACATGCACGCCATCTGCCGCAGGAATTAGCTCAGATGTTTGACCCGCTTGCAAAGTAGAAACACGTGCAGCGAGTTCGCCTGGAATTTCTGATAGGTTTCGAACACCCATATCAGATGCATCTACTTTAATATCGCCAGTTGAATATTTTTTGCTGATCGCCTGAATATCATTGCTGCTGCTTAAATCATTTCTTACTTGCGCAGCAATCTGTTGAGCATTTTCTCCGGTTATACGTAAATGCAGAACATGTACCTGGCTACCTAACAAAGCTTGACCTTGTGGTGTATTCAGGAAGTTTTTAACATCTTGATCACTGATTTGAATACGTGAATTTACTGCTTGCTGACGTAAACGGCTAAGTGCTAGATCTTCTGCAATACGGTTACGTAAAGAGGCATACGTATTCGGCGCGATAGCATCCAGTTTTTGCTGGAAAGCTTCCAAGCTAGGGGAGCCTGAATCACGTGCTACTTTAAGCACTGCTTCATTTAAAGATTTTTCATCTGGACGAATATTGTAGCGTTTAACCTGTTCCAGTTGAGCCTGACGTACAATTAGCTGTTCAAGTGCTTGTTGTTCAAGATAAGGTTGCGGTGGAACAGGCTTGTTTTGCTTTTGCAACTGGTGAGAAATTTCAGCAACGCTTTGTGCCAGATCACTACGCAGAATAGCGCTATTGTCGACAACAGCTACAACTTCATCTTTAGGTTGGGCAACAGCAAAAGTCGTCATCGCTGAAGAAAGACATAGCGCAAGTGCGGTCGCTTTAAAAATTTGTTTTAACTGTTTTGTCTTCATTAACGTTCTGTCCAAGTTTGATTGATATTGTTAAAACCTAGAATACGATTTTCTAGTAATGAGGTTAGCTTGTTGCTTAACCCGCCAAGACCTTTAAGCGTTACTTCAGCCATCACTGCACGTTTCGCTTTCACATCCGGGTCATTGATATCGTCTAGGTCATTGTAGTATGAGCGGCCATAGACAGATACTCCCCAACAGCATGACTCATAGTTTACGCCAAGTAAATATTCACGTGCGACACTATTGTCCAGGTCAAATTGTGCATGGCCGACCAGACGCCAGTTATTGGCAATTGGCTGGATAAATGAGCCAACCACCTGATCATAACTTTCCTGGCGGTTTGGAATATCTTTACGATAGAAATAGCCTACGTTATATAGATTGCCCTGATCGCCCGTATAATAAACCTGTACATCACGCTGGGCATTGGAGCCATTCGACATCCAGCTAGAATTTAGGTTGACATGCACGTTTTTGTTTAACTGACTTCTAAGCTGAATAACTGGACCAGTATGGCTTTCACGATCAAATTTATCTGCTTCACGATCTAATGTGACACGGCGATCTTCAAAGAAGAAACTTTGTCCCACACTGGCGCGTAATCGCTCTAAACCTTCTTCATTAAATAAACTGTAACTAAGACCTAAAGAAGCGAAGTTATTGTCTTCTAAGCGGTCATTACCATAGAAGCGGCGTGCACTAAATAATTGATCATAATTAATTGAGGCTACGACAGAGTCAAAGTTTGGCTGATTGCGCTGATTTTCATATGGTGAATAAGCGTAAAACAGGCGAGGCGTCAAGGTCTGTAAATAGCGACCATCTTTTTCAAAAATTAAACCGGTGTCCAGCGTAAATTGTGGCACTACGATAGAATGATTTTCACTTGATGAGCTGGTTTGATTATTATTAATACGATCAATAGTATCTTGATCATAGAAAGTATTGATATTGCGTAATGTCGCCTGAGGAATGAAGAATGACCAAGGGGTAAAGTGATTATAGCGTACCGAGAAATCATTATAGATGCGTGTACCACTTGGTTGATAGATGGCTTCATCACCGGTATCAATATTTTCAGTATTTCTGATGTCTTTCTGGAAATAAGCCGTATCGTTATTAAATTCGTATTGTAAACCCAGTGGGTTACCGGTCTTATAATTCACCAAAAGCTGCGGCAAACGCGCATAAGGGCGGTCCTCATCCAGAACGGCAGGATCAAGCGTCTGGAAATCTTCAACTTTAAACTGAGCTTTTAAGCCGGGGATACCATTTTTATAATTAACTTCCCAAGCACGGCGCAAGTTCAGGTCTGTTTTTGAATCTGGGTTATTATCCAGATCGGCAAAAAAGTCCTTGTCTGATGCGTAATTATATTCAAGATTTGTTGAGAACTGATCGTTGATTTGCCAGTTATGCAGGAAGTGTAGGTCTTTACGGTCTTTATTGCTATAACTTTCATCAGATGGCAGGTAGCCACCCCAAATCCGGCCTTCACCATAGTTTTCTGTTAGATAACGAAACTCGCCATCCAGCATCGCACCACGGTCACTAATATAACGTGGCGTAATGGTCGCATCATATTGTGGTGCCAGGTTAAGATAAACCGGCATACCCAATTCCAGACCCCCATCATTGGTAAATCCGAAAGTTGGCGTCAGAATCCCTGTGGTACGGCGATCATCGATTGGGAAGTTAAAATAAGGAACAGCCAGTACCGGAACATCTTTCACATAGAGCTTGGTATTACGGGTTTCACCACGACCGGTTTCCTGATTCAGCTTGATTTGATCTGCCTGAATTTTCCAGGTCGGCTTTTGTTCAGGTGGACAGGTGGAATAGGTGGCATTTTCCAGTTCAAACGTATCGTCAGAGGTTTTGGCAATCTTTTCAGCACGACCATGCGCATGTTGTTCTTCGGCAATGAAGAAACTATTGTTTAAGTCACCTTGCTGGGTTTTCAGGTTGTAATTGATATCATCGCTTTGCGAAATCAAGCCACCTTGGGCCAATTGGACTTGACCTTCTGCCTTAGCATAGGTTTGAGTCTGATCAATCGTCACGCGTTCCGCACGAATCTGGCGACCTTCCTGATCAATGATCACATTGCCTTCTAAGTAGGAATCCCCGGCCGGATTATAATGACCATAGTCTGCAGTAATGGTTGAAGTTGCCTGTTCAGGGTCAATCGTCGGTGCATCAGGTGCAATAGGAGTGACCCAGGCGCCCTCACAATAGGCTGAACTGAGGTATTTACCTTGACGCTGCTGTGCTTCTGGCGAAGATTTATCCACATAATATTGTGAGAAGAATGCTTCACCGGGATAGGTCTCATTAATGCGCTGTTTAAGTTGTTCCGCATTTACATTGGATGAGTCATTTGATGCAGCATAGCTTGAGACCGAGCTACTACATAAAAGGGTTAAGATCGCAGTCGCTAGAGGGTTTATTTTAAAGTGATGCTTCATTTGTCTCATTAACCAATCATGCTTTTATCGCAATTAATTATTGTCGCATCATAGAGAAAAAGTTGATAAGTAGCTACACTTAGCACTTTAAAAACTCAGCCTGTACTAGAATTTATTGCAAATGAATACTCAACGCGAACAATTGATACAATCTTGGATTGCTTCTGTACTCGGTTCAGATCAATTTGAAACACATTTTTTAGCAGGCGATGCAAGTTTTCGTCGTTATGCACGAATCAAACTGAATAATAAAACATTTATGCTCATGGATGCACCACCAGAAAAAGAAGATTGTGTGCCTTTTGTGACGATTGATGAATTTTTTGATGCCCATGGCGTACGTGTTCCACACATTGTGGCCAAAGACCTGGAAAATGGTTTTTTGCTGCTCGAAGATTTTGGTGATGTGCTGTTGTCAAATCTGCTGAATGATCAGACGGTTGATGCCTATTATGAGCAAAGTTTTAAACAGCTGATTCAGCTGCAGTCCATTCCTGGAGAAGGTCAGTTTCCTGCTTATTCTTATGAGAAGCTTATTTCTGAAATGGAGTTGCTGACTGACTGGATGCTACCTGCTCTAAAAATCCAGCCTACTGAAGCGGAATCTGCTTTGATCAAGCGCACATTTGCGATACTGGCGAATGCTGCTTTGGCACAACCTCAAGTCATTGTGCATCGTGATTTTCATAGCCGTAACCTGATGAAAATCGAAAATGAAACCGAACTGGGTGTGATTGATTTTCAGGATGCAGTGATTGGTGCTGATACCTATGACCTGATCTCTATTACCCGTGATGCCTATGTGCAGTGGAATGCAGATCGCGTGTATCGCTGGTTTAAAGTGTTCTATGACCTGTTACCAGCAGCGGCAAAACAGGACCGTGATTTCGAACAGTTTAAAAAAGATGCGGATATGATGGCGATTCAGCGTCATATCAAGATTTTAGGTATTTTCGTACGTCTATTTGAGCGAGATGGGAAATCTGGCTATCTAAAAGACCTGCCACGTGTGATGTGGTATCTGCTCGAAGAAACCAAAGACTATCCAGAATTACAGCCATTTATGCAGTTTATTCATGAAAAAGTGATGCCAGCTTTTGAAGCAAAATATGGTTCATACGAGGTAGCGGCCTAAATGAAAGCGATGATTCTCGCGGCTGGCTTGGGCAACCGCATGCGTCCTTTAACTTTGCATACGCCAAAACCTTTGCTGGAAGTGGGCGGCAAACCATTAATTGTCTGGCATATTGAAAAACTGGCTGCGATGGGTGTGAATGAAATTGTCATCAATACTGCCTGGCTAGGTGAAAAACTGGCTCAGGCTTTGGGTGACGGTTCACAGTTTGGTGTCAAGATTTTGTGGTCACATGAAGGTGAAGGGCTGGAAACAGCCGGTGGCATTATTAATGCTTTACCACTTCTGGGTGATGAGCCTTTTATTCTGGTCAATGGTGATGTCTGGACAACCATGGACTTTGCACCTTTATTGAATGTTGAGCTGGGTGAAAATCTGGCACATCTGGTTTTGGTACAAAACCCGGAGCAGCACCCTAACGGTGATTTTACACTTGCAGACGGCAAGGCTTATACCTTTGACCAGCAGGTGGCGGGTGAAAACCTGACTTTTAGTGGTGTATCAGTGATTCATCCGAAAATGTTTGCAGGCTTAGAGGCTGGAAAACGTCCTTTAGCACCACTATTAAAAGCAGCAATGCTGGAAAAAAAGATTGCTGCTTCTAAATTGACAGGTATTTGGGTGGATGTGGGAACACCTGAGCGTTTGAATGCATTGGATTTAATGATCCGAGAAGGGAAGTCTGCTTAAGTGAATATTCACTAAGCACTCCCTACTGTGCCAATATAGAGAAAACGGTATACTTCCACTTAACTTTTTCGAGCATTGATTGTTTATGCACACGTTTTTTCAAGAACTAAAGCAGGGTAGCCAGGCTTTAGGTTTAGAGCTGTCTGATGAAGCTTTAAATTTATTACTCAAGTACCAGGACGCTTTGGTGCTGTGGAATAAAGCATACAATTTGACTGCAATTCGTGATCCTAAGGAAATGCTAGTTAAGCATCTGCTTGACAGTTTGAGTATTCTAAAGGATTTGCCTGCAGGTCGTTTGCTCGACATCGGGACTGGTGGTGGTATGCCGGGCATGATCATTGCTTTATGTCAGCCTGAGCGTGAATGTGTACTACTGGATTCAAACGGTAAAAAAATTCGTTTCCTGAAGCAGTTTATTGCAGACCTAAAATTAAAAAATGTCATTGCAGTACAAACCCGTGTGGAAAATGAAGACAGTATCAATGAGCTGGGTCAGTTTGATGTGATTACCAGTCGTGCATTTGCTTCATTGACAGATTTTGTGAATGCATCTAAACCGTATATGCATGAGCAGAGTATTATTGCTTCCATGAAAGGTTTGATTCCTGAAGAGGAAGTGGCAGCGTTAAAAGATGAATTTAGCTGTCAGATTATTGAACTGAAGGTTCCGCGCTTGGACGAACAACGTCATTTACTTCTATTAAAACGTATTTAAAATTTTTGAAGGATCGGGGTCAACATGGCACAAATTATTGCGATTGCCAACCAGAAAGGTGGTGTCGGTAAAACCACAACCGCAGTAAATTTGGCGGCATCTCTCGCTGTGTTAAAAAAACGCGTTTTGCTTGTGGATATGGATTCTCAAGGTAACGCGACCATGGGGTCGGGGATTCAGAAAAATGACCTGCTGTATTCAGTGACTGATGTATTGCTAGGTGAAGTGCCGATTGAAACTGCGATTACTAAAGCTGAAGTCGGATATAAGGTTTTAGGGGCAAACCGTGATCTGGCTGGTGTGGAGCTGGCGATTGCCGAGCAAAAAGGCCGTGAATTCATTTTGCGTGAAGCTTTGCAGGAAATTGAATCCTCATTCGACTATATCATTGTTGATTGTGCACCAAGCTTAAGCCTGATCACCGTGAATGCATTGGCAGCGGTGGGTGGCGTCATCATCCCGATGCAATGCGAATATTATGCATTGGAAGGTCTGGCTGATCTGACACAAACCATTGACCGCATTCAGCAGGCACTTAATCCAGACCTACAGATCGTGGGTGTATTGCGTACCATGTATGATGCTCGAAATGCCTTGACCCGTGATGTCTCGGAAGAGTTAGAACAATATTTTGGTAAAAAACTTTATGAAACCGTGATTCCACGTAATATCCGTCTGGCTGAAGCGCCGGCACATGGTCTACCAGTGATTTATTTTGAAAAAAGTTCAAAGGGTGCAGTTGCTTACTTGAATCTGGCAGCTGAAGTATTAAAGAAAAGCAAAGTGAAAAAAGGAAGTAAAGCATGACCGTCAAGAAACGTGGACTCGCCAAAGGTCGTGGTTTAGATGCCTTGCTGGGATCAATTCAAAAAGAAAAATTACAACTCGAAGCACAAGGTTTTGATCATGGTCAGTTGAAACAGATTGATGTCAATCTGCTGAAACGTGGTGAATATCAGCCACGTCGCTATATCAATGAGCAGGATCTGCAGGAACTGGCAGCATCGATTGAAAAGCATGGCATCATGCAACCGATCGTGATCCGTCCGGTCGATGATGAACGCTATCCATACGAGATTATTGCGGGTGAGCGTCGCTGGCGTGCGGCCCAACTGGCAGGCCTGACTGAAGTTCCTGCGATTGTGCGTGAGCTGAATGATCAGGTCGCAATTGCATTAGCTTTAATCGAAAACATTCAGCGCCAGGACCTGAACCCGATTGATCAGGCGATGGCTTTGCAGCGTTTCCATGACGAGTTTGGTTTAAGCCATCAGGAAATTGCCGATACTGTCGGTAAGGCGCGTACCACAGTGAGCAATCTGCTGCGTCTGCTAACTCTGGCTGAAGAAGTAAAAGACTTTATGCAGCAGGGCTTGCTGGATATGGGACATGCACGTGCCATCCTGACTTTGAAGGCTAAAGATCAGCTTAAAGTTGCTGAGATGGTCATTGAAAAAAGCCTATCAGTACGCCAAACCGAACAGTTGGTACGCGACTACAATGCACCGAAAACAGAAAAACCAAAAGCAGCGATTGCGCCAGACATTCAGCAGCTGACTCAGCGTCTGTCTGAGCGCTTTAGTGCGGATGTTAAAATTGACTACAACAAGCAAGGAAAAGGCAAGCTGGTCATTAGCTATCATTCTTTAGAAGAGCTGGATGGGATTCTTTCGATCCTGGGCGAAGAATAATTAATTTAAAATTTGTTTTTATTGGGGAATAAATCAGATGTGGGAATTGGTTAAAGCAGGCGGCTGGTTGATGCTGCCGCTAGTATTGTGTTCGATATTTATGCTGGCGATCTCGGTCGAGCGCTTCATTCGTTTAAAAAAGAGTCTGGTACTGCCCAACTCACTTCTGATAGGTCCTGCACAAAATGCAGACCAAGCCATGCAAAAGCTGCAACAGAGTTCAGCTTTGAAAAACAGTACTTTGGGTCGTGTATTTACTGCTGGTTTTGAAGCGCGTCACCAGTCTGAGCAATATGCTCGTGCCCAGATGGAAGTGATAGCTTCACAGGAAATTGGCTATCTGGAAAAAAATATTAATTTTCTGGGTACTTTGAGCGCAGTAGCGCCTTTACTCGGTTTGCTGGGTACAGTCATTGGGATTATCGAATCATTTTTAATGATTGATGTCGGTATTAATAGTGACCCGGTGTTAATGATGCCCGGTATTTCCAAAGCACTGATCACAACAGCAGCGGGTATGTTGATTGCTATTCCTGCTTTATTTGCACATCGTTATTTCCAGCGTCTGGTTCAGGAATATGTGGCGGAACTTGAACAGCAGGCAACCTTATTTCATGCCAACCTGTTCTATTTGAATGCTTCAGATGATGTGGAAGAACGCATCAAGAAAGCAAGCTAGGAGCAGGGGCATGAAATTTAAACGTAACCAGGTGGAAGATGTACATATCAATCTGACGCCCATGATTGATTGCCTGCTATTTATTTTGGTCTTTCTGCTGCTTTCAACCACGTTTAACCAGATGAGCCGGATGAACCTGACGCTTCCAGATGCGCAAGGTGTGCCGCCCAAGAATTTTGACCAGAAAATTGAAGTGATTGTGGATGCCAATGGTCACTATGCCGTGAATGGTCAGTCTATTGCCAGTAAAGATGCAGCAGATTTAAATACGGCAATTAAACAGATTTCGAATGAACGTCGTGATTTAATGTTTGTCATTGCCGCTGATGCAAAAGCGACACATCAGGATGTTATTCGTGTCATGGACGTTGCAGGGCAACTTGGCTTTGTTAATGTCAACATCAGTACGAAAGTACCAACTCGAGGTTATTAGTGAAGCACGATTTTAAGGTCTATCTTCGCCTTTTAAACTATTTAAAACCATTTTGGGGCACAGCCTTAATTGTCCTGCTTGGTTTCTCTATGAATGCGGCGACAGAAGTTTCTGTAGCCAAATTACTGGAATATATCATTGAGGCGATACAAAATAGAGACCAGGGTTTCACCTTACTTTTCCCATTCTTAGTGGTAGTACTGATGTTCTTCAGGGGCTTAGGCCTATTCCTCGGTGGGTATTATACGGCGGTCATCTCCCGTAATCTGGTATTTAATATTCGTCAGGAAGTCTTTGCCAAAATATTGCGTTTGCCTGCGCAATATTTTCTGGACAATACCAGCGGTCATATTACGGCCAAAATCATGTATAACGTTGAGCAGCTCACCGCAGCCTCAACTGAAGCACTTAGAACGATCATTCAGCAAGGTCTGATCACAATTGCCTTATTGGGATATCTTTTATATACCAACTGGCGTTTAACCATGTGTATTCTGATCTTTGGACCCGTGATTGGTTTCGTGATCAGTAAAGCTTCAAAACGGATGCGCAAGCTATCACAGCAAGTTCAGGACACCATGGGTGACGTGAACCATGTGGTTCAGGAAACGGTAAATGCCAATCTGATCGTTAAAGGTTTTGGTGGTCAGATTTATGAGCAGGAACGTTTTAAACAGAATTCTTTGGAAAACCTGCGCCGTGGCTTAAAGATGGTGGCAGTACAGCAGCTGAACAGTCCAGTGGTGCAGCTGATCATGTCAGTTTCACTTAGTATCGTGATGTATATTGCATTGCGCCCACAAATTCTGGGAGATACTACTGCGGGTGAATTTGTTGCTTATATTACAGCTGCAGGCATGTTGGCGCGACCAATCAAGACATTAACTGATGTGAATGAAAAAATTCAGCGTGGTATGGCGGCCGCACATTCTGTGTTTGAATTGCTAGATATGCCTGAAGAGCATAATACTGGCAAACTCAATGATACCTTAAAAGGCAATATTCAATTTAAAGATGTCAATCTGGTTTATGGCGATGGTCACCATGCGATTCATGACTTTAACCTGGAAGTGAGAGCGGGCGAGACTGTCGCATTGGTTGGACGTTCAGGAGCAGGCAAAACCTCTCTAGTGAATCTGTTGGTACGTTATCAGGAAGCTACATCCGGGCAAATTTTACTGGATCAAAAACCGATTACTGATTATGAGTTGACTGCTTTACGTACCCAGATCGCGATGGTAAACCAGCAGGTAGTGCTGTTTAACCGTACTGTCCGTGAAAATATTGCTTATGGCCAGCTAGAAAGTGCGAGTGATGAAGAAATCATTGCAGCAGCAAAAGCCGCCTATGCGCATGATTTCATTATGGCCTTGCCACAAGGTTATGATACGCCACTAGGTGCTCAAGGTCTGAATCTGTCAGGTGGTCAGCGTCAGCGTATTGCGATCGCCCGTGCTATTCTGAAAAATGCACCGATCCTGATTCTGGATGAAGCGACTAGTGCGCTGGATAACGAATCTGAATACTTTATTCAGCGTGCCTTTGATCAGGCGATGCAAGATCGGACTACGATTGTGATTGCGCATCGTCTATCAACAATTGAAAATGCCGATCGCATTGTCGTGATGGATCAAGGTCGTATTATTGAGCAGGGTAATCATGCTGAGCTGATTGCACGCCAAGGTGCTTATTATCAGCTGCACCAACGTAATTTCGAGGAACATTAAGTCATGGCTTTGGCACAGATCATTCAGGATGCTTGGAATACACAGGCAAAGTGGCTGGTTGTGCTGCGTCCTTTGTCCTGGCTTTACCGCTTGGGTTTTGTCAGCAATCACTGGCTTTACCGTAAAGGGATCAAAAAAAGCTATACCGCACCTATTCCAGTAATGGTGATTGGGAATATTACCGTAGGTGGGAGTGGTAAAACACCTTTGCTAATTCATCTGGTGGATTACCTTAATGAAAAAGGCCTACGGATTGGTGTGATCAGCCGAGGTTATGGTGCTAAAGGTCCTTTTCCTGCCTATGTCGATTTAAATACCTTGCCTGAAGTGGTAGGGGATGAACCAGCCTTAATTGTCCAAGCGACTGGTGTGCCGATGGCTGTGGGGCCAAATCGCCAGAAGAGCATTGAGCTTTTGCTAGAAAAGCATGCACTGGATTTAATCATTTGTGATGACGGTTTGCAGCACTGGGCTTTAAATCGTCAGATTGAATGGATTGTGCTGGACAATAACCGAGGCTTGGGCAACCAGAAACTTTTACCTGAAGGTTATCTGCGTGAACCCGTTACCCGCTTAGAAGAGGGTACCGTAATTGAACATGCAGCAAATCCAGTTTCACCTTTGCATATGCATCTTGCAGCCTCTCAGCCCTATCTATTAAATCAGGATGTCATCAAAAGCTTTGATCCAACTGCGGCTTTTTATGCAGTAGTCGGCATCGGTTTTCCGCAGCGTTTCTATCAAACGCTAGAACATCTGGGGCTGCAGCAATTTCAGTGTCACGAATTTCCAGACCATCATGATTATGAAATTGAAGACCTGCAATTCGATGACAATAGTCCGATTATTACTACTGAAAAAGATGCAGTTAAAATTATGGCATTACTCAAACAGTATCCAGATTATCAGCGGGATATCTGGGTGGTGCCGGTCGATGCAGTCTTGTCACCTGCCTGTTATACAATATTGCAGCAGCAATTAGAGCAACAGGGTATTTCTATTTCTTAAGGTTTATTTACGATGAAACATATAGTTATTCCTGCACGCTTCTCCAGTTCACGTTTGCCGGGTAAACCTTTGCTGGAAATCCATGGTCGTCCAATGATTCTGCGTGTCGTGGATCAGGCTAAAAAAGTACAAGGCTTTGATGACCTGTGTGTGGCGACAGATGATGAGCGTATTGCTGAAGTCTGCCGTACTGAAGGCGTTGATGTGGTCCTGACTTCAGTAGATCATCCATCAGGTACGGATCGTCTAAGTGAAGTAGCTCGAATAAAGGGCTGGGCGAGTGATGACATTATCGTGAATGTACAGGGTGATGAACCTTTATTGCCGGCCCAGTTAGTTAAACAGGTGGCGCAACTTTTAGAAGATCAGCCAGCTTGCTCAATGTCGACTCTATGTGAGCCAATTCATCATTTAGAGGAATTCAAGCGTGACAGTATCGTTAAGGTTGTGATGTCTAAGCACAATCAGGCATTGTATTTTAGTCGTGCTACGATTCCTTATGACCGTGATGGTGCCAAACTGGCTAAACAAAAACTGCATGATCGGGCTTATCGTCATTTGGGTTTATATGCTTATCGCGTGAAACTGCTACAGGAATATGTAACCTGGGAAATAGGTGTGCTGGAAAAACTGGAATCTTTAGAACAGTTACGTGTACTGGAAAATGGTCACCGTATTGCCATTGCTGTGGCAGAAGCCAATTTACCGCCAGGTGTCGATACGCAGAAAGATCTGGACCGCCTGAACCAGATGGATCCATCTTCTTTTGCTTAATTTGAGAATTCTCCATGCCGCTTGATGTCAATGCACAGATTTATCCATGGCAGCAACAGGTTTGGGAAACGCTAACCGGGCGTTTTCCTAAGCTTGGACATGGTTTGTTATTCTATGGAAAAAAAGGCTGTGGTAAAGAAGCCTTTGCCCAGCAGTTTCTGGCCTGGGTTTTATGCCTGAACCGTCAGCCTGATGGGCCATGCGGTGAGTGTGGTAGCTGTCAGTGGTTAAAAGCGGATACCCATCCGAATTACGTCTATATTAGTACTGATGAAGACAATAAAAAACAGAATGCCAAAATTAAAATTGAAAAAATCCGTGATCTTCTGCCTTTTGTACAGCAGACCGTGGATGGCTGGCGCGTCGTTGTCATTGAACCCGCTGAAGCATTAAATATTGCCTCTTCTAATGCCTTGCTGAAAACTCTGGAAGAACCGGGTGAAAATATTGTCATCATTTTACTTGCGGATCATTATCTGAAATTGCCTGCAACTATTCGCAGCCGTTTACAGCATTTTGCTTTGGACCGGATTTCATCAGTGCAATTCAGTGAATATGTAGAAGTGCAATTACCTGAAGCAGGTTCGAGCCAGCAGCAGTTATTGATGAATTTATCCAATCAGATGCCTTTGCAAGCGGTTGAGGTTGCACAAAGTTCATGGCTGCCACTACGTCAGGAATTCATAGAAGACTGGAAAAAACTGGCTATTCAAAAAAATATGCCCATGGCAATTGCGACCAAATGGAATAAAAGCCTGAGTTTTGGTGAATTTGGTCAAATGTTTGAATACTTGTTGTCCGATTTAATTTGTGTCAAGCTAAATCAGGCCGTAAAAAACATTGATCTGGACTTTAATGTATTGGCCGAACAATATTCATTGGAAACACTTTTTGAAATTTATGAGGATTTTCAGCGAGCCAAACAATATCTTGAGCAGAATGTACAAAGTAATCTGGTGCTCGATGAATTGTGTATCAAGCTGATGAATCTTTAGCTTAAGGGGAAAACAAGATGCAACCACGTATGGGCGGTATTATTCAGGCCAATATTCCGGATATTGAAACGTTATTTGCCAGTTATATGCCATATGTTGTAGGTGGTGGACTTTTTATTCCTTCCAAGCAACCAGTCAAGCTGGGTGAAGAAGTATTTGTTTTGACGACTTTACCTGAACAGACGCAGAAAATTCCATTAACCGGAAAAGTAATCTGGATATCTCAAAAGCAGAATGGCATCAAGCCACAAGGTTTTGGGATTCAGCTCACCGGTGAAAAAGGCGTTTTCTTCAAAAATGAAGCAGATCGTCTGGTTGCAGGTCTTAAATCTGATGGACGTAAAAGTTACACTATGTAGTTAATTTACCTTCGGTAGGAACTCATTGTGTTTGTAGATACTCATTGTCATTTAACACTGCTCGATTTAACACCTTATAATGGTGATCTGGATCAGGCGCTTGTTCAGGCCCGTGAAGCAGGCGTATCCAAGTTTATGAGTATCTCGGTGGATCTGGATGATCATATCGAGCTGGCTAAAATCGCTGCCCGTCATCCTGATGTCGGTTATACCGTCGGTGTACATCCTTGCGAAGATGCGGCAACGATGGCGCGTGCGACTACTGAATATCTGGTTGAACTGGCACAGCCAGAAAAAGTCTGGGCGCTTGGTGAAACGGGGCTCGATTATTATCACAGCACCGATTTTATTGCCGAGCAAAAAGACTGTTTTGCCCGTCATATTCATGCCTCACAAATTGTGAAAAAACCTGTCGTTGTGCATACCCGTTCTGCCAAGCATGACACGGTTGATATTATTCGTGCAGAGAAATCTACCCATGGCATTTTGCACTGTTTTACCGAAGACTGGGAAACCGCTAAAGCTGTTTTAGACTGCGGTTACTATGTGTCTTTCTCCGGTATTGTTTCTTTTAAAAATGCCCAGGATTTGCGTGACGTTGCCAAACAGGTTCCACTTGATCGTGTTTTAATCGAAACGGATAGTCCTTACCTTGCTCCAATGCCATATCGTGGCAAATCTAATGAACCAAAATACGTTCCTTATGTAGCCAAAGCCCTTTGCGATGTATATGATAAGTCGCTAGAAGAAATGGCTTATATCACAAAGCAGAACTTTGAGAATCTTCTGAATTCGAAGTAAATAAAGTTAGATAAGAGTACAAGAGAGTTATAGGGTGAAGATGGATCGTCAGGCTCAGTTTCGAGCAAGAGAAACCTTGATTTTTCAAGTCGCAGAACAGTTACTGCTAGAAAATGGTGAAGCCGGGATGACCCTGGATGCACTGGCAGCAGAACTGGATCTGGCCAAAGGCACTCTTTACAAGCATTTTCAGAGTAAAGATGAATTGTACATACTGCTGATTATCCGTAATGAGCGCATGTTGCTGGAAATGATTCAGGATAGTGACAAGGCTTTTCCTGAACATCTGGCTTTCTTTATGTTGCACCATCTGCATCACCCTGAACGTACTGTCCTTTTTCATCAGATTGAAGAACGTCTTTCTACAACAGGTGTTGGAATTCAGCATCTGTTTAGCGAACTTTATCAGGTGCGCAAACAGCGCTTACGTCTGATTATCCGTATGACTGAAAGCTATCTGGCTTCAATCAATAGCAGCATGTCGGTGCGTGATTATCTGGCCTCAATCTGGTCATTGACCCATGGTGCAGCTGCTATTCTTAACTCCAGTTTCTACCAGCGCTATCTTGGTTCACGCGATACCTTGCGCGTTGCCCTTATTGATCAAGCTTTAGCTTTACCGAAACAGGTTCATCCTGCCGAGTAGTTCGCCTAAGAGTTGCCTATGATCAGATCACATCACGCCTCCATTCGTGGATTCACTCTAATCGAAGTGATGGTGGTGATTGTGATTATGAGTATTATGGCATCACTAGTTGTATTGAATATTGGTGGGGTAGATCAGCGCAAGGCAATGCAGACGCGGGAAGTCCTGTTACTGGATTTGCAGCGGATCTTGCGGGAAGCTAATGATCAATCCCGTATTCTTGCGCTTGATGTTCAGGCTGCCACTGATATTTCACCATTTCGCTACGGGGTCGTGGAATATCGTTCACCTAATCAGGCAGAACCGACTTTAAATCAGCAGAAATGGCAAAGTTATGCGGAGTTTAATCTGCGCAATTTACCAGAACAGGTCTCTTTCCGGATTCAGCCTTTAGAGCAACGTTATAATAATGCCCAAAATCGGGATCTTACTGAAGCCAATGCACCCAAGCTGATCTGGTTAGGCAATGGTGAAGTTAAACCGGTCAGAATCCAGTTTTATCTGGAAGATCGTGAAGTAGGCAATCCGATTGAAATTGATCACTTGGGTAAAGTCCATGAAAGCTAGGGTTTTCAAGCAGAGTGCCGGAGCTGATGTAATCAAGCCATTTAAGTCAAATGCTGATCGTGCGCACTCCGGGCATAGCTCTTCGTCTTGCGCAGCGGTGAAACAGCATTTCACTCATCGCGGCTCCTCAAGCACAGCTTTTGGACTTTCTTGCGCGACAATGCCGCTCAGGTCGAGTATTACTCGACTTAATCGTGCCTCAGGATTTACCTTGCTGGAAGTGATGGTTGCGCTGGCGATTTTTGCCACAGCAGCTATGACCCTGACTAAAGTTGCCATGCAATATACCCAATCGACTTCGAATGCCATTATGAGAACCCAAGCTCAGTTTGTTGCCTTGAATGAAGCGGCACTGATGGAAATCAATCAGCAGTGGTTCACTGGTACTGAATCTAAACAACTCACCCAGCAGGGCGAAACCTGGCAAATTGATAAGCGCAGTGAGCCTACTTTAAGTCCTAATGTACAACGTATTGAATTACAGGTGAGTCTGGTCAACACTGAAACTGGTCAGGCAGAAAATGGAATTAGCAGCTTGATGTTCTTTAATCACCGGATGAATGAAGCGCCATGAAGTCAAAGGGATTTACGCTGGTCGAACTACTGGTTGCTATTGCTATTTTCGCC
Organism: Acinetobacter sp. TW_SC_4; assembly: GCF_054861205.1. Classification (NCBI taxonomy): domain Bacteria; kingdom Pseudomonadati; phylum Pseudomonadota; class Gammaproteobacteria; order Moraxellales; family Moraxellaceae; genus Acinetobacter; species Acinetobacter sp. TW_SC_4. The sequence continues at coordinate 1,886,336 of NZ_CM142174.1, read as the reverse complement.
GTACTGTCTGCTCTAGGCTGGAAAGTATTTGATTATATTATACAAACCAAAGACCGTAATACGGTGCATGAACAGCGCTTAAGTCAGTTGCAAGATACTTATCAGCAGATCTTGCGTGATACGGTACAGGCGGTGCCTTTAACGGCCAATATTAATGGTGATATTCAGCCGGCACTGGTTTTGCAAAACGGGCGTTTTAACTTTAGTAAGACTGGAGTTACCGATCCTCTGGAAGAGGGAATTTCTCCAGATGAACGGGTTGAATATCAGTACCGGGCAGATGAACAAAAACTATATCGCTTGAAATACCGGAATTTAAACCAGACCGGTCGTGATCAACCTGAATCCAGTGTGTTGTTGTCCGATGTTGAGCAGTTTCAGATCGTAGTGCTTAATCCGAATGAAATGACCCAATGGCCAGACTCATCATTTGATTTAAATCAGGTTGAGCAAAAACAGCGCTTGCCCAAAGGCATTAAAATCAACTTAATGGTTAATGGGGTCAGTTATGAGTGGATTTTCAGTTTATTGAATACAGATTTCCTGCTTGAAACCCAAAAGTTAACCTGACAAAGAATAATAAAATGCAGATGAACAAAGCAATGATGATCAAACAGCAGAAGGGGATTGCTCTGATTACCATTCTAGTGATGGTGGCTCTTGCAACTATTTTGGCTGCGACTATTGCTAAACGTCAGGCTGCAACTGCTGAAAGTACTGCTTATTTAATGCGACAAAACCAGTCTTTGATGTATGCCAAAAGTGCTGAAGCGTTTTTTTCTGAATTACTTGTGGATGACGCAGAGAATGCTGCTGAAGTTGATCATTTAAATGAAACCTGGGCGCAGCCGATGCCAGCTTTTCCGGTTGAAGATGGTTATGTTTCGGGAATACTGCAAGATGAATCAGGTAAGTTTAATTTAAATAGCCTGATTACAGCTGAAGGTACGGTAAATGAAAATGCTAAAGCTTGGTTTGAGCTGATATTAAAACGTGCTGGATTGCCAGAGCAGTTGAGTGAAGCCGTGATCGACTGGCAGGATGAAGATGAAATGCCGAGTGGCCCAATGGGTGCAGAATCTAATTATTATCAGGGCTTGCCGAATGGTTCTCTGCCTCCAAATACCAAATTTCATAGCGTTGAAGAGCTGAAACTGGTACGAGGCTTTGAAGAAAACAAGTACAAACTAATCGCACCTTATCTCAGTGCTGCACCTGTAGAAGACAGTAAAGTCAATATTAATACCGCATCTGCATTTCTTTTGGCGAGCATGGATGAAAGGCTGGATGTGAATACTGTGCAGCAATTGCTGGATCGCCGTCAGGCAAATCTGGAATATTTTTCCAATGTAGCTGATCTCTGGACACTAGAACCCTTTGCTCAGGTGGATGCAGCTAAACATAACCTGTTTAATAACTTGCTTGGGGTGCAATCCAATCACTTTAAAGCACGTATTGAAGTGATGCTGAATGAACGTAAACGTCAGTTTAGTAGTGATCTGGTGCGGCAGGACAAAAAGGTTTATGTTGCCTATCGAAGCATGGCGCCTTTTTAAAATATCATCATTTTAGAATGCTCTCATTTCTTGAATTTGATTCGCGTAGCCTTAATCCCTTTTCCCTATCATGATGAACTGCAAAATTAATCCTCATAGGTTTACTTTTGCTTTATAATTGAAATTAATTCACCTATTTTTTGACGACATTACGGCATATGTTAATTCGTAAGTTATTTAAGTTTGAAAATGCTCATATTGTGCGTAACTGCACCTCGGATCGCTGTAAACGTTCGATCCATGGTCACAGTTATAAAGTTGAGTTATTGCTGAAAGCGTCGAAGTTGGATCATGGCCAGATGGTATATGATTTTGGTCTGCTCAAAGGGGTGATTAAGGATTTCTTTGATTCTTTTGACCATGCGATCTGCTTCTGGCAAAAAGATGATCCTGAATATATTCAGGCATGTAAAAACTTTAGTGCACGTTGGGTATCTTTGCCAGTTTCACCGTCTGCAGAACAGTTTTCACGTATTTTCTTCTTCTTGGCTCAGCAGGTATTGGCATCCACCATTACTCAGAATGGTGAAGGGGATGTTGAAGTTTACTCTGTGATTGTCCATGAAACTGATACAGGCTATGCGCAAAGCTTCCTGGAAGATATCCAGAATGAACAGATGGGTCCACTTAGCCTGGAACAGATTGAATTCTCGGAGCAGGTCCGGGCAGAATGGACAGATTCAGAGATGTTTGCGAAACTGAAACATGGTCTTTCATTTCATAACCCGGCTGTGGATCTGCAAGTCCAGCCTTAAAAATTCGAATATAAACGCAGACTGACATAGATTTAGGATTGAAGCATGTCTTTAAATGAACAGCAAATTGCCAAACTGAATAAAGTTCAGTTAGATGACAGCTGGAAATATGGACTCAGTGATTTTTTACTGAGCCCGAAAATGGATGCGTTAAAAACGTTTTTAATTGAAGAAAAAAAAGCAGACAAGGTAATTTACCCACCAAATCATCTGATTTTTAATGCTTTGAATACAACGCCATTAGACCGGGTCAAAGTGGTCATCATTGGTCAGGACCCTTATCATGGCCCGAATCAGGCGCATGGTTTAAGCTTCTCGGTGCAAAAAGGGGTTGCATTACCTCCATCTTTACGTAATATTTTTCATGAGTTACATAATGATTTAGGCGTAAAAATCCCTAAACATGGTGATTTAACTCATTGGGCGGAACAGGGTGTACTTCTGCTCAACGCTGTATTGACTGTAGAGGCAGCACAGCCAACTTCACATCAGAAACGTGGCTGGGAGGAATTCACAGATCACGTCATTGATGTATTGAATGAACAACGTGAACATATCGTTTTTATTCTTTGGGGCGCATACGCACAGCGTAAAGGACAGCGCATTGATCAAAATAAACACCTGGTCTTAAAGGCAGCACATCCTTCGCCTTTGTCAGCAAACCGGGGTGGTTTTTTTGGTTGTAAAGTTTTTTCGAAAACGAATAATTATCTCAAACAACATGGCATTGAGCCTATAGATTGGCAGCTGGACGCATGATTTATTCTCCTGTAACTACACCTTACCATCCGGACCTGATTGTTGAACAAGCCAATAATGGCTGGCGCATTGTTCGCCTGAATCGTCCAAAATCATTACACGCTTTAGATGAATCTCTGGTTTCAGCATTGCTAGAAGTCTTTCAGGACTTTCATACAGATGACAGCGTAAAAGCGATCTGGCTGGATTCAACTACCCCGAAAGCATTTTGTGCCGGTGGCGATGTACGTAAGCTGCGTCAGTTAGTAATTAATGATGAAGTGGCAACCGCCAATAAGTTTTTTGAACAGGAATATGCGCTGGATTTATTACTGCATAACTATGCCAAGCCGGTATTGGTGTGGGGTGAAGGTTATGTTATGGGTGGTGGTTTAGGCCTGTTTATGGCGGCTCCATTCCGTTTGGTGACGCCGTATTCACGTCTGGCCATGCCTGAGATTAATATTGGTTTATATCCAGATGTGGGTGCGACCCGCTTCCTAGCAGACCGTGGAGCGATTGGCCTGTTTACAGGTTTAACGGGTTCCATTATGACTGCTGCGGGTGCTTACGGTATTGGCTGGGCGACTCATATCTGTGATGCACAACGTGATTCAGTGTTAGATAAGGTCGTGAATATAGACTGGGAACATTATCCAGCTGGCGATTTCCGTGCGATTGATGACACCTTGAACAGCATGCACCGTCCTGTAGGCCCGGGTCCTCTGCAAAACTCACTGGATGTAATCCACAGTGTATGTCGTGGCGTAAACTTTGAACATGACTATGAATCGATTATTGGTTTAAGTGATGCGCGCAGTGACTGGTTGCGTCAGGCCAGCGAAAACCTGCAAAAAGGTTCACCTACAACCGCTGCTTTAAGCTGGTTATTATGGCAATGGGGTAAACAGGTTCATTCGTGGAATGAGATTTTTGAACTGGAAATCCAGATTTCAGACTGGAAAATCCGTCATCTTGACTTTGTCGAAGGTGTACGTGCACGTCTGGTCGATAAAGATCTGTCTCCAGAATGGCAAAAAGGCAGTGATTTAAGCCTGAAAGGCATTCTGTCTCAGAATCCACCGGTAACCACCATTGAAAGCTGGAATGAGCTACTCAAACACTATGGTGTGATTTAAGTCTGAATGTCCGAAACACAATTTACCGATGAGTACTGGATGCAGCTTGCTTATGAGCAGGCTGCACTTGCTGCTGAGCAGGGTGAAATTCCTGTGGGTGCCGTGATTGTCAGCCAAAATCAGGTCATTGGCCGTGGCTACAATGCGCCTATTTCTTTAAATGATCCGACTGCCCATGCTGAAATCATAGCATTACGTGAAGCATGTCAGAACCTGCAAAACTACCGCCTGCCTGAAGATGCTATCCTCTATGTAACTCTGGAACCGTGTACCATGTGTGTAGGGGCATTGGTGCATTCGCGTATTTCGCGGGTCGTTTTTGGTACAACTGAGCCCAAAGCAGGTTCTTTGGTGAGTGCACGCAAGCTTTTTGAGACCGGCTACTATAATCATGTATTTCCATTTGACTCGGGCTGTATGCAGCAGCAGTGTGCTGAACAGCTCAGTGCATTTTTCAAGTTGCGCCGTGAACAGAAACGGCAGCTGAAATTGCAAGAAAAATTACTGAATGCTCATAAATAAATTAAATCTAATTCGTTAAACTTTGCTCACTTTAAAATCATTTATTTTCAGGAAAAAGAAAAATGAAAAATGCGATTCAGGTAAAAAAAGAATTCCCAGCAGCGATTGATAAGGTTTTTGAATTGCTGTCTAAACACGATGCTTATAACGTGGCTTTTGCACCAATGCAGGTTGAACGAATCAAGGATTCGGCAGACCCTGAACGCCCAGATGGTGTGGGTTCTGTGCGTAGCATGGGTTTAGGTCCAGTCAAGCCGCTAAAAGAGCAAATTACCTTGCTAGAGCCGAACTCCCGTATTGAATACAAGATCGTAAAGAATCCTTTGATTAAACATCATTTGGGTATTATTGAGTTTGAAGCATTGGACGATAACAAAAGTCTGGTGACTTATACGATAGAATTGCAGGCACGTCTTCCATTTGTCAGTAAATTAATTCTTGCACAGCTCAAGACAGGGATTAAACTAGGCCTCGCAAAACTTGCAAAATCTGTATAAATAACGGGAAAGTAATGACAGTTCAAATTATTACCATTGATGGTCCAAGCGGATCTGGCAAAGGCACACTGGCTGCAAAACTGGCAGCACATTACCAGTTTCATTTACTGGATTCAGGGGCTTTGTATCGTTTATTAGGACTGTCATTGCATCACCATAATTTACTCGATGAACTGGATACTCAACTGGCTGAATGCGTACAAATTGCAACAAATTTGGATATCCAATTTGTCAGCACTGAATCAGGTGTTCAGGTATGGCTGAATGGTGAAGATGTCTCCCAAACTATCCGTACCGAACGGGTGGGTGAGTATGCTTCAAAAGTTGCTGCAATTCCTGAACTTAGAACTGCTATGGTGGCCCGTCAACATGCTTTTGCTCAAGCTCCTGGTCTAGTGGCAGATGGCCGCGATATGGCGACCAGTATCTTCCCAGATGCACAAGCCAAGATTTATTTGACAGCTTCGGCTGAATCCCGTGCGCAAAGACGTGTAAAGCAGTTGCAGGGTATGGGGCTGGATGTTAAAATAAACGACATTTTAGCTAATATCGAAGCGCGGGATAAACGAGATATGGAACGCACTGTCGCTCCGCTCAAACCTGCTGCTGATGCGTACATCATCGACAGTTCAGATTTGAATATCGATGAAGTATTTAAGCTGATGACCACGTATGTGGATCAGCAATTAGCTCAATAACCCTATTATTTCAGCAGATGCATAGCTTGATCAGTTTTATATGGACTATGTAGACGCTTAATTAAACCGGCCTTGTCTGATCCAAGACCGCTGACTTTATCGGATATATCATGACCGAATCTTTTGCAGCCCTCTTTGAAGAAAGCGAATTAAACCTCAACGTTGAAAAGGGTGCAGTCATCCAAGGCGTTGTAGTAAGCATCGACTCTGATTGGGTAACTGTTGACACTGGCCTTAAATCTGAAGGCGTTGTTGACCGTGCTGAGTTCTTAAATGAACAGCGCGAACTTGAAGTTCAAGTTGGCGACACTGTAGACGTAGTTGTTGAAGCACTTGACAATGGTATGGGTCAAACAGTTCTTTCTCGCGAAAAAGCTAAACGCGCTGAGACTTGGACTAAACTTGAAAAAATCTTTGAAGACGGCGAAATCGTTACTGGTGTTATCTCTGGTAAAGTTAAAGGCGGTTTCACTGTTGACATCGGTCCAGTTCGTGCGTTCCTTCCAGGTTCTTTAGTTGATACTCGTCCTATTCGTGATACTACTCACTTAGAAGGCAAAGAGTTAGAATTTAAAGTAATCAAACTTGACGCTAAACGTAACAACGTTGTTGTTTCACGTCGTGCTGTTATGGAAGCTGAATCTTCAGCTGACCGTGAAGCTCTTCTTGCTCAGCTTGAAGAAGGTCAAACAGTTACTGGTACTATTAAGAACCTTACTGATTACGGCGCGTTCGTTGACCTTGGCGGTATCGACGGTCTTCTTCACATCACTGACATGGCTTGGAAACGTATCAAGCACCCATCAGAAGTTGTTGAAGTGGGTCAAGAAGTTACTGTTAAAGTACTTAAATTCGACCGCGAACGTAACCGCGTATCTTTAGGCCTTAAACAATTAGGTGAAGATCCATGGTTAGCGATCATGAGCCGTTATCCTAAAGGTTCTATCGTTAAAGCTCGCGTAACTAACCTTACTGATTACGGCTGTTTCGCAGAAATCGCTGAAGGCGTTGAAGGTCTAGTACACGTTTCAGAAATGGACCACACTAACAAAAACATCCACCCATCTAAAGTTGTTCAGATCGGTGACGAAGTTGACGTTATGGTTCTTGAAGTGGACGAAGAACGTCGTCGTATTTCTCTTGGTATCAAACAAACTCGTGCTAACCCATGGGAAGAGTTTGCTAAGAACCACGATAAAGGTGAAAAAGTATCTGGTACTATCAAGTCAATCACTGACTTCGGTATCTTCATCGGATTACCAGGTGGTATCGATGGTCTAGTTCACTTGTCTGACATCTCTTGGAACGAACAAGGCGAAGAAGCTATCCGTCGTTACAAGAAAGGTGACACTGTTGAAGCAGTTATCCTGTCTGTAGATGCTGAAGGCAACCGTATCAGCCTGGGCATCAAACAATTGAACAGCGATCCGTTCAACGATTTCTTAGCTGCTAACGAACGCGGTGCGCTTGTTAAAGGTACTGTAACTGCAGTTGACGCTAAAGGCGCTACTGTTAAGTTAGCTGATGAAGTTGAAGCAACTCTTAAAGCATCTGAAATCAACCGCGACCGCGTTGAAGATGCGACTAAATTCCTTGAAGTTGGTCAAGAAGTTGAAGCTAAGATCATTAATGTAGATCGTAAATCTCGCTCTATCAACTTGTCTATCAAAGCGAAAGACGAAGCTGAAGAGAAAGAAGCTGTTGCAAATCTGAAAACAGCTGCTGCTGGTCAAGACAATGGTCCTAAAACTATTGGTGACTTGATCAAAGCGCAAATGAATCACTAAGAGTAGATGGTGAATTGTATTGTTAATGTAAATTAAGTAATACTTTTTACACAAATACTGTAAACGGTAGCGTAGTATTTAATTATTGCGCTACCGTTTTGTATTTAAACAGGTTATTATCGGAAAATAGATCCCGAGTAGCTTGATAATTAAAGAGGTCGCAGATGACTACTGAAGCACTTAATAAGTCTGACTTAATAGAGCGCATCGCGCTAAAGAATCCGCATTTAGCTGAACCTTTAGTGGAAGAAGCAGTTAAAATTATGATTGATCAAATGATTGAAGCTTTATCATCTGATAACCGTATTGAGATTCGCGGGTTTGGCAGCTTTGCATTACATCATCGTGAGCCTCGCGTGGGTCGTAATCCTAAAACTGGTAAATCTGTTGAAGTTGCAGCAAAAGCTGTTCCACACTTTAAGCCAGGTAAAGCACTTCGTGATGCAGTAAACGAATCTGCAAACAAATAAACAAGATATTTACGGGGTGTTCATGCGTTACGTTCTGGTCATTCTTTTATTGCTCGTCTTTGGCTATTCATTAGCTTTGGTGTTGCAAAACGGGACTGAGGTCTCAGTGGACTTGTTATTTACTCAAGTTCCTGCAATGCGTTTAGGGTTATTGCTCCTTTTGACTCTTTCCTTAGGAATAGTGGTTGGCTTGTTACTCGGTGTGCAGGTTTTCCGCGTTTTTCAGAGCAATTGGGAAATTAAACGACTACGTAAAGATATTGAGCATCTACGTAAGGAACAGTTGAATACTGCCAAGATGATGGCAGCAGAAGCGGCGGCTCATACACGACATGAGAAAACAGTATTAGATATTAATTCTAATGACAGGCCATCGGCACCGCTTTAAACGAAAATGACAAGTAGAAGTAATCTACCGAATCTTTACTTCGCCTGTTTTGATCGAACGCCTTTTAGCTTAGCTTCTAAGGCGTTTTTTATTGTTTAATGGTATTTAGAAAAATATATAAAAATTATATAAATAAATGACTTAATTTGAATTAAAAAAATCATTTTTGCGAAAATATTCTTGGTTGTTATAGGGCTAATCCGTATAATGGTTTAATTTTGTCAATTTGAAGGGTCTTCTCATGAGTATCATCGTTGCACTGGATGCTAAAAGTCAATTTGATGCCTTAAGGATTGCAGAGCAGCTCGATCCTGCCTTATGCCGAGTAAAAGTGGGCAAAGAGTTATTTACTCATGAAGGTCCTATCATTGTAAAAGCACTTCAGGATAAAGGTTTTGATGTATTTCTAGATCTGAAGTTCCATGATATTCCAAATACCACTGCACAAGCGGTATGTGCCGCGGCAGACTTGGGTGTGTGGATGGTCAACGTCCACGCTTCAGGTGGTCGTAAAATGATGGAGACCTGTGTTGAGCGTTTAAAAGCAGGCAACTATAAAACTCAACTTATTGCAGTAACTGTATTAACGTCTATGGGACGTGAAGACCTGAAAGACATTGGCTTGGATATTGAGCCTAATGAACATGTAAAACGTCTGGCTCAGCTGACTAAAGACAGTGGTTTAGATGGAGTGGTCTGTTCCGCACAAGAAGCGAAAATGCTGCGTGAAAGCATTGGACAAGACTTTGCTCTGGTCACTCCTGGGATTCGTCCTGAAGGTTCAAATGCAGACGATCAAAAACGTATTGTGACACCAAAACAGGCAATGCTGGATGGCTCAACACATCTGGTGATTGGACGACCAATTACCAAGTCGGAAAATCCTCGTCAGACTCTAAAAGATATTTTGGCAACATTGTAATTCCAGTTACCCGATGAAAAGCCTTTCATATTAAAGGCTTTTTTTATACATTGAGAAAAGCTGTATAAAAATAAAAAGGAATTTCAAATGAGAATAATAAAGACACCAGAACAAAAAATGCTAGAACAAAGGCTGGAGATGGAAAAAATAGCAGATCAGTTCGAACAGCAGGAAAAATATAAACAACAGGCACAGTCGGGTTCATGGGACTGGATGTCAGGCCTTCATAGCATAGATATTGTAGAACTCGCTTCAGAGATGATGGAGACAGTAGGAGATTCATTGAGTAGGGTTGATTTGAATTTTTAATATTCCGTAGTTTATTTTATTTCTAATTGAATCCCCCTAAATCCCCCTTTATGAAAGGGAGGTCGGGAGGGATTTTTAAATTACCGCCAACACACTTACCGCTACTGGCGCCAATACAGATAAAATAAAACCGCTCACCATGGCATGTGGAATAAAATCATTGCCACAGGCCTGTTTGACCATGGGTAAAGTCACATCCATCGCAGTCGCACCTGCAGCAGAAATTGCTGATCTTGGGTAACGCCAGCCTGCACAATACATTAGTAAAATCGCAAAAATTTCCCGAAACAGGTCATTCATCAGGGCAATACTGCCCAGTTCCGCATTTCTTAGTTCTGTAACGACAACACCTGACATTGAATAAAAACCATAACCTTGTGACAGCATAATCAGGTCTTTTAAATGAATATCCGGATTCCAGAAAGAATAGATAATTGCAGCCACGCATGAACCAGCAATACAACCTGTTGGGACCAGCAGGATTTTCCAGTTCAACCATGAGCGATCAAGTGGTGAGTAGGCAAGATCCAGTCCAATCAGAAACATAAAGACCAGTAATAAATGCCAAGTACTGATTTGAACAGAAAGCCCCATTTGAGTGAAACTATAATGCAGCAAGTACCCAGCAGCTAAGGCGAAGAATGCATAACTGATATTAATCAGTGCTTTAATTACTAGCTCAGTGGAGACTCGTCCAGAAGAAGGTTGAAAATCTGCCCATTTAAATAGCAGATAACAACAGCTAAATGCCCCAATAGAGGTGAGAAAAGCAATTGTAATAGAGGTATTTAGAATCTGGTCAGGGTGAGGTAATTCCGTCAGAAGCCCAGAAAACTCAAAAGCAATAGCGACCAGTAAGATATAACTAAAATATGGTAGAACCTTAAAGCATATTTTCGTGAGTGAAGCAGGAAGCCGTTTTGCAAAAACAAAACCAAGCGCTAAACAGACCAGAAGCTGGGAGACTAACCAAAGCGATTGCATAATAAAAAAGTATGATAAATCAGTCTTTATTATGCCATCGCTAGCACTATGAATGTGAAGGACTTTTAACTGGCTTTATTTAAAAAATAATAATCTGCTGCATTAATGGTTTTGGTTTTGAGCCAGTATTTCCAGGTATAGGTGGGCCATAAGGCAAAATTTTTCCCACCTTCTTGTTGATACCAGCTGACACAGCCAGATTGCCAGACCGTATTGTCCAGCATATGTTGGACATCCTGATTGAATTTTTCCTGTACCTGATCTTTGACCACAATCGCATCACTATGTGATTGATCTACTAGGGCGATCATTTGCAGGATATAACTTACTTGCGCTTCAATCATAAAAAGCACTGAGTTATGTGCCAGCACAGTATTCGGTCCTAATAGCTGGAACAGATTCGGAAAACCTTTAACACAGATTCCATAATAGCTTTCGGCACCATCTTTCCAGACATCAGTTAAGTGAATGTCATTCAGGCCAGTGCAATCGAAATTTTTCAGATAAATTCTTGGATCGGTAATAAATCCGGTACCGTAGATCAGGCACTCAATCGGACGTACTTTACCATCTACAGTAATAGTACTGTTTTCGGTCACTTCACGAATACCTTCAGTCACTAGTTCCACATTTTTACGGTTAAAGGTAGGGAAGTATTGGTTAGACACCAGAATCCGTTTGCAGCCCATGATGTAATCTGGGGTCAATTTCTTGGCAGTTTCCTTGTCCTTGACCTGATAGCGAATATAAGCTTCTGCGAGTTTCTGAGCATATTTCATGACAGTTGGTTTAACGATAGGCATTACACGCGACTCATTAGACCAGTACAGACGAATCCGGTGTAACTTGCGGAACCATTCATATTTGGAAAACAGCTTTTTTCCAGGTCATGATATAGGCGCTCATCCCGTGGAATAACCCAAGTCGCAGTACGTTGAAAGACATAGAGCTGTTTGCATTTGGGTGCAATTTTAGGGATATATTGAATTGCACTGCCACCAGCCCCAATCGATGCAACATTTTTTCCCTTGAGATCATAATGATGATCCCAGTGAGAAGAATGAAAGATTTTGCCCTTAAATTTTTCAATGCCCGCAATATGGGGAATTTGAGGAACATGTAAAGGACCAGAGGCAAATACTACAAACTGAGCTTCCAGAATGCTTTGATCATGCAGATGGATCTGCCATAAGCATCGGTCTTGCTAATAATGAATCCCGAGTACTTCAGTATTCAGCCGAGCAAAAGCCCGAAGATTAGAATCACTGACTAAATCTTGAATATAGCTAAAAATTTCCGGTGCTTCGGCGTAGCGTTTTGACCAGTCAGTTTTGGGTACAAAGGATAGGGAATACATATGTGATTGCAAATCACAGGCCGCTCCCGGATACTGATTATCGCGCCAGGTTCCACCAAAATCGCTATCTTTTTCTAAAATAATAAAATCATGGATGCCTTGTTGCTGTAAACGTATTGCCATCGCTATCCCGCCAAAACCGGCACCGATAATGGCCACTTTGGTATAAGGGTGAGTGTGGGTAAGGCGTGTATTGTCCAGCATCTTCGCATTCCTTGCTTATTTTAATAATGGATAATTATCTTGATTTATTAACTGGCTATTAGATATAAAATTGATCTAAACGGCAATAGCCGACAGTTTATTTTTATAGTACAACTAGAGCTATCACATTGTATTTGTATGGTTATGAAACGTTCTGTTCTCAGTCTGATGTATCTGATCCAGGGTATGCGCAAGGCTGGCATAGAGGTCGATCAAAAACTGCAAAATATCGGCTTGCGTGTTGATGCGCTTGATCCGACTTCAATTATTCACCCAAGCGTGGAATATGATGTGCTCAAAGTGGTGGGTCAGGATATCCAGCCAGAACAGGGTTTATTGATCGGCCAGCATTATGCATTGGCAGGTTATGGGCCTTTGCTGATGTTGCTGGTGACCAGTCCAACCGTACGGGATGCGATGCATCAGGTAATTCGTTTTCAGCAATTGACGCATCTTACCGGCCAGTTGGGACTGGAGCAAAGTGAGTACCGCAGTGCGCTTTGCTATTATCCCAAGAAAACGGAAGACCATCTGGGAATGCTGGTCGCGCAAGCTGAGATTTCAGGTACATTCAAGTTCATTCGCGATATTTACAAGATGATGGGCCTGTCCAAACCTGACTTGCAGATTGAACTGCCTTTCGCCGCACCGGAACAATCTGCTACCCAGAAAATCTATCATGATTATTATGGAACACAGGTACAGTTTGGTGCTGCAAGAGCTGCATTCTGGTTTGATGAGGCCATTTTGGATATCCGGATTCCTTCAGCAGATGCGGAGACTTTTGCAATCTATGAAGCAAAGTGTTTAGCTGAACTGGAACGTCTGGCGGAAGATGTGGATGTCCCGACTGTGGTACAGCGAGTACAGGATTATCTGGAGTTGCAAACCGGTTTGATGCCGAGTATGGCTGAAACGGCTCAGGCTCTGAATATTCCAGAACGTACTTTACGCCATCAATTACAGCAGTTCGATACCAGTTATAAACAGATTCGCGAAGAGATTATTAAAGACAAAGCTTTGCGACTCATTGAATATAAACAGTATTCGATTGAAATGATTGCAGAGTTATTGGGTTATTCCGAACCGGCTGCTTTTAACCATGCCTTTAAGCGCTGGTTTGGGCAAAGTCCTCGGCAATATATAAAATAGCCTAAGTTAGTTAATGCCAAAGTGTTATAGTGTGCGTTCTAAACTCCGCTATAATTAAACAGATCCTGAATAGTACGAAACCTATGTCCGATTTTAATTCACAGCACAGCACCGCTTTTAGTCCGATCTCTCCTGCAGAACGTTATGCACAGGCTTTGTCTTCAGGACAGTTTATGCCCGATGATGCACAGGCCATGGCCGTACATGAGCTGAATCGTACCTGGCTGGAATTAATTCAGCGTTTTAAAGCTTCTAAGAAGGCCTTTCGCCGTTTCCGTCGTCAGACTTCGCCAAAAGGTGTATACATGTGGGGTGGAGTAGGTCGTGGCAAGACCTGGCTCATGGATCAGTTCTATGAGTCGATTCCATTTCGCCGTAAAACCCGTATGCACTTTCACCATTTCATGCAGCATGTGCATCGTGAGTTAAACAAGCTTTCAGGTCAGCGCAATCCGCTAGATTTGGTAGCGGATCAGATTTATAAAGATGCTGTGGTGATCTGCTTTGATGAATTTTTTGTATCTAATGTGACAGATGCCATGATCCTGAGTGATCTGTTCCAGAAGCTGTTTGAGCGTGGCATTACGCTGGTGGCGACTTCGAATATTGCGCCAGATGGTTTATATAAAAATGGGATTCACCGTGACCGTTTTCTGCCAACCATTGAAATGGTCAAGAAAAACTGTGTCATTCTGAATGTAGATGCCGGTGTGGATTACCGTTTACGTGTCTTAAAGCAGGCACAGTTATTCAAATATCCATTAACGCATGATAATAAAAACTGGTTGGCACATCGCTATACTGCACTGACTCAAACCCAAACCTCTTCTCAAGAGTCAATCATCATCAATAACCGTATTGTGGAAACTGTAGCCCATACTGAAGATGTCTTGTGGTGTGAGTTCTCTGAACTGTGTCTAAAACCGCGTAGCCCAGCTGACTTCATTGAAATTGCGAATATTTACAATACGGTATTAGTCAGCAATGTGCCGCATTTAACCGATTTCCTGAATGATGCCACACGCCGTTTCATTTATCTGGTCGATGAATTTTATGACCGTGGAGTCAAATTACTATTGACCTCAGAAGATAATATCGTTGATCTTTATAAAGGTGAGCGACTGGCTTTCGAAATTGAACGGACTCGTTCACGCTTATTGGAAATGCAGTCAGATGAATACCTGCATTCTGAACATCGCCAGATCGAGAAAATAGCTTCGAGCGAGCCTGAATAAATACAACAAGCGCTGGTCATGACCGGCGCTTTTTTATGCATTTCATTGCATCAAAGATCGACAAGTTCAGCCAAACATGGCTTAATCTTGATCTAAATATGACCTTGTATAAAAAGAACGGACAACTTTTATTCAAAATTCTGAACTTAAGTCTAATTTCTACATTTCAAAAACTTTATACACTGTCATGAGGGTATTTAGCAGGATGATATTGCATCGTGTGAGACATCATTTAATAAGGATATGAGGGTATTCTTATTAGAAAAATGCTCATTATTTTGCGGTGTGATAGTACTATTCAGCTAGATTTTAATCGGTATACTAGAATCTCTTGTATAAAAAGTAGCAATATCAGGAAAGACAATGACTGCACGTATTCAAAAAGGCAAGTTAGCGATTGCTAAAGAACTTTACGATTTTATCGAAAATGAAGCACTACCAGGTTCTGGTTTGGACAGCGAAACATACTGGAAGAACTTTGAACAAGTCGTTGTTGATCTTAGCCCTAAAAACAAAGCACTTTTGGCTAAGCGTGATGATATTCAAGCTAAAATTGATGAATGGCATCGCAATAACACATTTGAATTACAAGCTTACAAAGCTTTCTTGACTGAGATTGGCTACTTATTACCAGAAGTAGAAGATTTCCAGATCAGCACTGAAAATGTAGACGAAGAGATTGCACTATTGGCTGGCCCACAGTTGGTAGTTCCAGTACGTAATGCGCGTTACTGCCTGAACGCAGCGAATGCACGCTGGGGTTCTTTATACGACGCTTTATACGGCTTCGACGTGATCTCTGAAGAAGATGGTGCTGAAAAAGGTAAAGGCTATAACCCGAAACGTGGTGAGAAAGTAATTGCATTCGCGAAAAACTTCTTAAATGAAACATTCCCGCTGGCACAAGGTTCACATGCTGATGCAACCAAATATGCAGTTGAAGGTAATGCGCTGGTTGTAACGCTGAAAGACGGTTCTACCACAACTGTTGCGGATAGCTCTAAATTCGTTGGTTACAATGGCGAAGCTTCTGCGCCGACTGAAATCGTACTGAAAAATAACGGCCTGCACGCAATCATCCAGATTGATGCAAACAGTCCAATTGGACAGACAGATGCAGCTGGCGTGAAAGATGTTGTACTTGAAGCGGCTGTAACAACGATTCAGGACTTGGAAGACTCTGTTGCAGCAGTTGATGCTGAAGAGAAAGTAGAAGGCTACCGTAACTGGTTAGGCTTGATGAAAGGTACGCTTGAAGAGTCTATCGAGAAAAATGGCAAGACTATTACCCGTAAACTCAATGCTGACCGTACTTTCAAAAATGTTGAAGGCGTTGAGACCAAGGTTCATGGTCGTTCATTGATGCTGCTTCGTAACGTTGGTCACTTGATGACAAACCCAGCGATCCTTGTAGATGGCGAAGAAATTTATGAAGGCATCATGGATGCATTGGTCACTCCATTGCTTTCTGTGGCTGATATCCGTGGTGAGAACACGATCAAGAACTCACGTACCGGTTCTATGTATATCGTTAAGCCAAAAATGCACGGTCCAGAAGAAGTAGCATTTGCGGTTGAGCTGTTTGAACGTGCTGAACAAGCGCTTGGCTTACCTGCTAAAACCCTGAAAATCGGTATCATGGATGAAGAGCGTCGTACCTCTGTTAACCTGAAAAACTGTATTGCTCAGGCGAAAGACCGTACCATCTTTATTAACACTGGTTTCATGGACCGTACAGGTGATGAAATCCATACCTTCATGGAAGCAGGTCCATTTGTTCGTAAAGGCGAAATTAAAGGCCAAAAATGGTTCCCAGCTTACGAAAACCGTAACGTCATGGTAGGTCTACAAACAGGTCTACGTGGTAAAGCACAGATTGGTAAAGGCATGTGGCCAAAACCAGACATGCTGTTAGACATGTACAAAACGAAGACTGAACATCCTGAAGCAGGCGCAAGCTGTGCATGGGTTCCATCTCCAACAGGTGCAGTGATTCACGCGATTCACTACCATCAAATTAATGTAGCAAACCGTCAGCAAGAATTGCTTGCAACTGAAGCATTGCCTTTAGATGATTTGTTAACTCCACCTCTTGCAACTGATACCAACTGGTCTGAAGAAGAGAAACTAAAAGAACTGGAAAATAACTGCCAAGGTATCTTGGGTTATGTCGTTCGTTGGGTTGATCTGGGTGTAGGTTGTTCTAAAGTTCCAGACATCAATGATGTGGGCTTGATGGAAGACCGTGCAACTTTACGTATTTCTTCTCAGCACGTTGCCAACTGGTTACGTCATGGAATTGTAACGCGTGAACAGGTTGAAGAAGTAATGCAACGCATGGCGAAAATTGTGGATGAGCAAAATGCGAATGATCCACTGTATAAGCCAATGGCTGCTGACTTTGACAACAGCATTGCATTCCAGGCTGCTTCTGACCTGATTTTCAAAGGTGGTGAACAGCCATCAGGTTATACAGAGCCGCTTCTACACGCAGCGCGTTTAAAACTTAAAGGTTATACAGGTGACTAATCCTGTAACTTGAAAAAGCCTCTTCGGAGGCTTTTTTATTGCTCTTAAAAAAGATCTAAGGATAAAAATGTATTTCTGGAATGTAAATTAACTGACGGAACACCTAAAACAGAACAATGTCATAGAACAAAATTTTAATAATAATTATTTGTTAAACAGTAGCTTTATATTTGCCAATCGCTATTCGTATGAGCGTTTACAGCTCCTCATGCTGGATAGCTGTAGAGCTTTGGATAATGACGTTGAAGACTCAATTTAATTCTCAATTTTTAACTTCTAAGAATCGTATTTGGGCTGACGTACTGGAAGATTTAGACAGCAAAGAATGAGATTCATGGATCAATAATTTTCATTCACTTAGAAAGCTCAAGATAAAAGCGTAACAATTCGTCGCTGTCACTTCCATCCTGAAATGGCTCTGCTAAAGTAAAAGCAAATCAATAAATTGCAGGGAAGAACAGCATGGTATATCAAAATTTGGATCAGCAGTTTATTGCGGGTCAGTGGCAACCCGGCCGTTCTCAGAAAATGATTCAGAATTTGAATCCCTACACCCAAGATACGATCTTTACTTTACAGGCGGCTAGTACTGCAGATGTTGATGCGGCTTATGCGGCAGCTGATAAAGCTTTCCAGCAGGGTATCATTAAATCAGTTGAGTTAAGACAGCAAATCTTGCAAAAACTACAACAGGTAATTCAGGCACGTCAGGATAAAATTATTGAATGGTTGATTCTTGAGTCTGGAAGTACCCGTTTTAAAGCTGGTCTGGAAGTTGGCGCTGCTCTATCTATTATTCAGGAAAGCCAGAAATTTCCAAAGCAGATCAAGACTGAACAGCTGGAGAGCAAAGATCCACAACGTAAAAGTCTGGTACTACGAAAACCCTTGGGTGTGATTGGCATCATTAGTCCATGGAATTTTCCATTTCATTTATCCATGCGTTCTGTAGCAACAGCGATTGCCTGTGGAAATAGTGTGGTACTCAAGCCAGCAAGTGATACGCCGGTAACAGGTGGAACCCTATTAGGAAAGCTGTTTGAAGAAGCTGGCTTACCTGCAGGTGTGCTCAATGTGGTTTCAGGGGCAGGCAGTGAAATTGGTGATTATTTTGTCGAGCACCCAATTCCAAAAATGATCTCATTCACGGGTTCTACAGAAGTCGGACAGAAAGTAGGAAGCAAAGCCTTAGCCAGCCCTCGAATTAAACGTCTGGCGCTGGAACTGGGCGGAAATGCGCCACTGGTGATTCTGGATGATGCAGACCTTGATCTGGCAGTAGAGTTGACAATTATGGGACGCTTTATGCATCAGGGGCAAATCTGTATGAGCACTAATCGCGTCATTGTCGATGCGTCCATCCATGATGCCTATGTGGAAAAGCTTTTAGAACGGGTGAAAACTGTTGCTGTGGGTGATCCAAATCTGGAAGAGACCATTATTGGTCCGATCATCAATCAGAGTCAGGTCAAAAAACATCAGCAGATTATTCAAAGTGCAAAAGAGCAGGGTGCAGAGCTAGTATATGAAGGGGGTATAGAAGGTAATCTGGTCTATCCACATATCTTTACTGGGGTAGCACCTGAATCTCCACTGGCTCAGGAAGAAAGTTTTGGACCGATTCTACCAATACTGAAAGCTCGTGATGAAACACATGCCTTAAAGCTGGCCAATGATACCCGTTTTGGCTTATCCAGTGCGGTTTGTACCTCGAATATTGAACGTGGTATTAATTTTACGGAACAGCTTGATATCGGTATGACCCATATCAATAGTATTAGTGTGGCAGATCAGGCTAATGCACCGTTTGGGGGCGAGAAAAACTCTGGACTTGGACGTTTTAATGGACGCTGGATTTTTGAGGAATTCACCCGTACTCACTGGCTGACTGTACCCAATGAATAATATTAAATGATAGAAACTTATCCATAATACATACAGGTTTAAGCTTGGCATCAAGCTATAATCAGAATATCAAGTGATCTGTCTGATTAAGCATGTGTGCCAACTTTAAGCCTTTAACTTCGCAGCAAATACATGATCTGGGCTTGCCGGAAATTCCCTTTGAATATCCGGAAGAAGTCTATCCGAATTATGCTACACCCTTGTTATTTCAATCTGATCAAGGTCTGGAATGGCGCTCGGTTAACTTTGGCTTTATTCCCAAATGGGCAGAGGATAAAACGATTGGGACAAAAACCTACAATGCCAGAAATGAAACTTTGCTGCAAAAACCAACCTTTGCAGAGGCGACAGCCAAATGCAAGTTTGGGGTGATTCCCGTCTCGGAATTTTATGAGTCAAAGTATTTTGATAATAAACCACAGCGCTGGGGCGTCAGACGTAAAGATGGAAAGGCGACCTTTATTGCGGCACTGTATGAAATTGCTCGGGTGCAGGATGAAATCATACGTTCAGCCAGTATGATTACGATGGATGCAATAGACCATCCCATGATGAAAGAGTTTCATGAGCCGGGAAATATTAAACGTTCAGTCATTGTGATTCCGCACGAACGTTTACATGAATGGCTGAATCTCACGCAACCGGATATTCGCAGCTTTGTACAGGGATTTCCAGTAGAGGAGTTCGAATGTTCACATGTACCAAAAGAAAGAATTAAAAAAGCCAGTCCACAGCTGAACTTTTTTGATTCCTAAAACCTAGAAAGCAATGGCGGATCGTTAATTATTATAAAAGGTGTTATTGATCTCGCCAGCTAAATTCAAAATTGAAAAATACTTAACGAGCCAAATTTTTAAAGATATGGCGTAAGCTTTCCATAGTTTTTTCAATTTGTAATGGGGTTAGCCCTTCAAATGACTGTTCCAGTACAACATTGGTCAGGTCATTAATTTTATGTGTCATTTCCATTCCTTTTTCAGTCAGCACGACACGGGTAATACGAGCATCGTCTTCACAGGAATAGGTTTCAACCAGACCTTCATCTTTTAAGCGATAAACGATCTTGGTGGTTGTCGACATTTTAGATACGACCATTTCTGACAGGTCAGAAACGCTGGCATGTGGTTTGGCTTTAAGAGCAAGCAAAATACGGCGACGTGAATTATCGACACCATACTTTTTAAGTGCATGATCTACATTTAGGACATATTGGGCATGAACTTGAGTCACCCAGTAGTATGGAAAGTTTTCTAAATTAAAGTGTTCTGCACAAGGTAAAAATTTTGCATATTTTTTAGTCATGAAATGTTCCTTTTATTTATTTTTCTAGGGCACTGACATTTTATGTAAAAGTTTATACATGTTTCAACCTTTATTTTTAAAATGTTAACGAGATTGCATTTGTTAGATCTTCTTAACATCAAAAAAATCAGGTGATTTATGTGTTGTAGATCAATCGGGGCAAATTGTAACTGTCTTTATCCAGATGAATGGCATTGATATGACATGCAAATCTTAAGACTCCAGATTAAATTTAGAGTCTGAATAAGAACTAGATTGGCAAACCATATGGATAAATGGCCGACCTGCGCATATCTTACTTTTGGTGAGTATGCGGAAATACAATTCAAAATCGATGCTGTTTAAATGAATGCTCTGATACATTTTTTAATCTGTAGCACGATGCAGATTCGGATTTCTCAAAGCTGATCGAAAGCTAGAGCGAGTACATTTAAGTTGGTCACCCATCTAATAAAACCGTTTTGGATGAGAAACTTATGCATCTTTTTGATCCCACGACTAACTATTTATAACGTGTATGAACTATTTTAATAAAAAAATCCATATTTAAAATATGTCTTTAGATAAGTGGATTTAAGGGACGTAGCAGGATAGTGGATCATTCAATATTTTATGATGTATGAAGAGATATGAATATTAAGAGAAACAGTAATTTATATCTCAGGCTCCTATCAGATAGATTTAATGGGCTTAGGGTCAAAAAGAAGCCTAAATTTTCTTTAATTTGTAATGAGTTATGTAGAACATAACAGATTCAAGCCAATGATTTGAAAATTAAAAGATTTCACCACAAGGGGGAGGCAAAGCGGTGTAACAGTTTTTCATAAATTTTATTGTTCAAAAATCATAAGTTTATGCATAATGGATGTATCTTAAGTTGAAAAGGTTAAATTAAATGGATCCCTCGCCGTGCGTTGATCTTCCATATTCGTTGCTTACATACTCAAATGGGATGGTGTGCTAATGGAATTTTTATTAGATCCCGGAATTTGGGTTGGTTTAATTACTCTTATTATTCTCGAAATCGTTTTAGGTATTGATAACCTAGTCTTTATTGCCATTCTGGCTGAGAAACTTCCTCCTGAACAGCGTGATAAGGCCCGCGTGATCGGTCTATCCTTAGCCTTACTAATGCGTTTAGGTCTGCTGTTTGCGATCTCCTGGTTAGTCACCTTGACTCAACCGCTTATTCAATTATTTAACTGGACCTTCTCCGGACGGGATTTGATTCTGCTCTTTGGGGGGCTATTCCTGCTCTATAAAGCTGTTACCGAACTTCATGAAAAAATTGAAGGCAAGCCTGAAATACAGGTCACGACCAAGGTGGCATATGCGGGCTTTACAGCCGTTGTGGTTCAGATTGTCATTTTGGATGCTGTATTCTCATTAGACTCGGTGATTACCGCCGTAGGTATGGTCGATAATATCTATGTCATGATGGCAGCCATGATTATCGCGATGGCCGTGATGTTACTGGCGTCTAAACCATTGACTAACTTTGTGAATCGTCATCCGACAGTTGTGATTCTATGTTTGAGCTTCCTGTTACTGATCGGGATCAGCCTGATGGCAGAAGGTTTCGGTTTCCATATTCCGAAAGGCTATATCTACTCTGGTATTGGTGTTGCAATTGCAGTTGAAGCCTTTAACCAGTTTAGTCAGCGCAATGCTGCGAAGCATGAAGCCAAGATTCCGCTGCGTCATCGTACCGCTAACAGTATTCTTCAACTGATGGGTGCCAAGCTTGAAACCACAAGTACTCCTCAGCATGAAGCGCAGGAAACCTTTGCGGATGAAGAACGCTATATGATTGGCGGAGTATTGACCCTGGCAGAGCGTTCTGTAGCATCGATCATGACCCCACGAAGCCAGATTTCCTGGGTCGATCTGGAGGATAGTCCGGAACAGATCCGTGAAAAAATCCTGTCTGTACCCCACAGCCTGTTTCCGGTTTGCCGGGGCAGTCTGGATAAGGTGATTACCATCGTTCGTGCCAAAGAACTGTTAGATGTACTGGATGAACCGGAAGAATTAAAAGCTTTGATCAAGCGTCATCGCCCTATCTATATCTTTGAAAGAATGAAGGTGATTGACGCGATTAATACCTTGCGCACATCAAAAGGCTCTCTGGTACTGGTCAGTGATGAATTTGGTCATGTACAAGGTCTGATTTCACCGCTAGACGTGTTTGAGGCAATTGCCGGTGAATTCCCAGATGCCGATGAGCAGCTGGATCTGGTCAAAGTTGATGATACACACTGGATTGCGTCCGGTATGCTGGATCTGTACCAGTTAGAACTTGAGCTCGGTATGCTGGATCTGATTGATGAAGATGCAGGCTATATCAGTGTTGCTGGTCTGATTCTGGATAAAACCAATAGTGTGGTCGAGGTAGGTACTGAACTGAACTACCAAGGTGTTCAATTCAAGGTGATGGAAATCGAAAATAACCGGATTAAATCGGTGAGTATCCATTATCAGGGTTAATCGCCTGTCTTTATTATTTTTTTGAGTCAGTTGCTTAAGAGCGACTGACTTTTTTATTGAATATTCTTTATGACTTAGATATTAATGCTTACCTAAGCTTATTTTTCAGGCTAAATGGAGTATTGAATATTTCAGAAGCCAAGAATGAGTAATAGGTTTTACTGGCTTAGAAGTAAGAAATCTTAATGAAGTATTAAATTGCAGACATGCTTTATTTAGAATTATTAAACAAATTTAAATAAAGTTTAAAAATAAGTGTAAATTTGACTAATTGGTAAAATATATATTTCACGTAATTTCGAAAGATATTAGTCAAATTTGAGATACAAAAGCTCATCCAAAGCTTACACAATACTGAGCTTGAGCGCTTGAAAAATTATTTTTGCCAGATTAGGGCTGAATTTAATTATCTAAAAAATAAGTTGAATAGTATAATAGGGTGTTCCATGTGTTCATTATAAAACACCCGACTGATGCTTAATCTGCCAAAATCCGAAAGTCTGCATATTGACGGATCGTTTCTATGTTCAATTGATGGATCTCATCCATAAATGCAGCATTAAAATGACCTAAGGTCGGTGCTTTGGCAAAAGCCAATTGACCGGCGATTGCAAAATGTACATGAGCAGAGAGTGCTGCGATCGCAGGAGAACTTACTGCACTATAAGCTGCAATCATTGCGCCTAGAGCACATCCAGTTGCTGTGACGCGCGGCTGTAAATATGAACCGCCTAAAACCTGAATCACAGGATAATCTCTGGAAATGATGTAATCAGACTCACCTGAAATAGCAATACATTCACATTGTTCCAGTAAGGACTGCGCCTGTAGATAAACTTCTGAGCTATCAACAGTGCTATTGACGCCTTTAGACTCGATATTCTTTCCAGCCAAAGCACCAATTTCTGAAGCATTCCCCCGTAAAATTGTGGGTTGATAGGTCATGAGCTGATCCACAACACCTGAACGCCAATGCAGTACGTTTCCATAACCAACAGGATCTAGTACCCATGACTTTTGGATACTGTGTGCTGTTTTAGCAGCGATCTGCATCGCCTCGACCTGTTCGGTAGTCGGCGTTCCCAAATTTAAACTGAGTGCTCCAGCAATTTTGACAAAGCTCTCTGCTTCAAAAGGATTATCAATCATAGCGGGCGAAGCATTCGCAGCCAGCAAGATATTGGCCACATAGTTGCTGGCCACCGCATTGGTCATCACATGCACCAATGGTTGCTGCTCTTGAAGCAATGTCCAGGCTTCACAGATCTGATCGAGAAGAGTATTTTGTAATTGTTGCACGGAAGTATTCATCATCCTGATCTTTCAAATATGAATAGAGCTGCTAAATGCTTAGCGGGTAAAATAATGGTCTTGATGTTTGCAGTTACGGCATAACAGGCTGACATAATCGCTGGCATCATATTCAACAGTAAGCTCTTGTGAGCCGCAATGCATACAGCGTTTTTGTGAATAAAATTTCAGGCGTGGTTCAATCTTCTGCCATGAACGCCAGATCGGCTGGAAGAAAATATTTTCATCATAACCAAGAAAGCGGAAAAACAGAATGCTGCTCATTTTGCTCAAAGGCAATTGTGGTGGACGAGGCAGAATTGAGGTTTCCCATTTTTCATTCACTGAACGTTCCCGATATTGCTGTAGGGTCTTTTTCAGTAAATTGGTATTAATGAAATTTTCATTTCGTGGTTTTAAAGCTTTCTGCTGATACAGATATTCGAGGGCCGATTGCACGAGATAATAAATCTGTCCCACAGCCAAAACATCGAGCAGGCGATAGCAGAAAGCCTGAAAACTTTGATTGCCCGCAATCTGGATACCCCAGCTACGGCAATAGAACTGAGCGAATTGAATGACTTCCTGATACAGTAGACAATACAGTGCATCTTTGACTTCATCCGCACCTTTAAAAGGCACGCCTTTGCTCAGATTTTCATAGAACCAGAAACGCAACTGCTGGGTAATACTAAACAGGCTTGGCTCAGAATAGCCATCCAGACGTACATTAATATAGTACTGCTGATTCTCTTGTTGAATATCTCTAGGAACTAGAATCTGATCTTTCAGCAGATTTTTGACCAGACCATGCTGATACAGGTAATTCGGGCTGATGGAATAATATTTAATGGCATGCCAGTCAATATATTCCTGATGCTGGCTATGTTCCTGAACCTGTTCATCCAGAATCGAGAGCAGAAACAGTTTATTAATAAAACTGAGCTGATTGAGCTCATATTCATGCCGATCCTGCTTTTTATGAAATTTCCGGTTTTCCTGTAAACGGACTTCTTTCAGCATACGTTTACGCTGAGCCAGACACTGATCGCAATAACAGTTATGTTTCTGGTCGGTATAGAGCTGATGCTGGCAGTGGCTGCATTCATGATAAGTAATGTCCTGATCATACTGTTCTGCCTCGATCCAGTACATGGAGGCCTTACATAGTGGGCACTGCGTACTTTCATCAAGCTGTTTTTGCAGAACGTTGAATACCATGATTGCGCACAACTCCAGAATAAAGAGAAACTGCGATTATACACAGCTCATCAAAGTCACGCGTCATTTGAGAATATTTTAATGCAGCAGATTTCAGGAGGAGATAGCCTTTCAACAAACAGAGCTACCGAAGTAGCCCTGTATTCAAGAAAACTGGATCATCGTTTTTTAAACGGGGCAGGGTAATGTTTCGTCTTCCTCTCCTTGATGTTTCGCTTGAATCAACGCCTGCACTTTTTTGGATGGAACCTTTTTGCCACCGAGTGCATCATAAGTATTCAGAATCGCACTGACCTCATGCGCTTGTAGCTGAACGCCTTCAGAACTCATAAACAGGGCAATGACTTTATGATCAATATTGGCCTGATCCAGAACCTGAAGTGTTTTAAGATTTTCAATCCGTACCACATGCTGTTTTAAATACATAGCTCACCTCAATTTCTTTGTTGTCGTTATTCTTGGAGTCTTTGCGCTTGGAGAAAACACACTTAAACTGTAGCAAAAACCATGCTCATTTTTTAATCAGTATTTCGGAATTGCTATTAATCCTAAATTATATATTTTAAATCAAATAGATAAGAAAATGTAAAAAAATATGATATTGGCTGAAAACTTGGCATATATCTTTCTTTAAATCCTGCCGTTGCTGTTGGGTGAGACAAAATGCATTCAAACTGGTGCATATCATTTGTGCATTTAAAGTGAAATTCAGAACGCAGATTAATCAGAACTTAATCTTTTAGAAGTCAGATTTTGCAGCGCCCAGCATCTAAATTGGATAAGGTTGTTCTGAACTCAGGCAGTAAATTTTAATATTGGAATAATACTTTGCATGTGCAGGAAACATGCATAGAGGAATCATACAGTGCAGATGAGGGCTTTTTTTATTCTATCTTTAAGTTGTTTTACAGAGGGGGATTTTAGATATCGGGCAAATATAAGGCGATTATCGTATATTTTGATGTAGCTCAATTGAAAAGATCAGTAATTATTCCCATATACAATACAAATGAAACGCACAGACAGGTCCAAGATCAAGACGTATGATCAATACATTTACAATCTTTTGCCTTAGAAGCTGTGCAATAAAGGATCAGGACATTATATGAATATCGCGGCGAATCCGGTGATCGAAGCAGATCAAACCATTTATTTAAAAGACTATCAAAAACCTTCTTTTGTTGTAAATTCTATCGACCTGAATATTCAAGTCTATGACGATCATACGCTAGTCAGCAGCAAACTGGAGATGCAGCGTCAAACAGCAGGTGATCTGGTATTGCTTGGTCGTGACCTCGAACTGCAATCGATCCAGTTAAATGGTCAGCCACTAAATGCATCAGATTATATTCTGGATACTGAGCAACTGGTGATTAGCAATGCTCCAGATCAGGCGACCATTGAAACAGTCGTCAAGATTCATCCTGAAAGCAATACCATGCTGGAAGGTCTGTATCAGGCCAGTTCGGATCTGTTCGTTACTCAGAACGAACCGGAAGGTTTCCGTAAAATTACGTTCTATCCAGACCGGCCAGATGTATTGTCTGTATTTACTACTCGTGTTGAAGCTGACAAAAAGTATCCAGTGCTACTGGCTAACGGTAACCTGATTGAGACGGGTGAAGTGGATGAAAACCGTCACTATGCACTTTGGCAAGATCCAACCAAAAAGCCGAGCTATTTATTTGCCTGCGTCATTGGTGATCTGGCAGTAATGAAAGATCGCTATACCACATCAGAAGGTCGTGATGTGGCACTGGAAATCTATGCTGAAGAAAAAGACATTCCAAAATGCAAAATCGCGATGGAAGCCTTAAAACATTCCATGCGTTGGGATGAAGAGCATTATGGTCTGCCATACGACCTCGATAATTACATGATCGTAGCAACCAGCGCATTTAACATGGGAGCGATGGAAAACAAAGGCTTGAATATCTTCAATACCTCATGCGTATTGGCTGATGAAGAATATACAACTGATGCTGCTATCATGCGTGTACAGTCCGTGATTGCCCATGAATATTTCCATAACTGGACGGGTAACCGGATTACTTGTCGTGACTGGTTCCAGCTGTGTCTGAAAGAAGGTTTGACTGTATTCCGTGATCAGTCTTTCTCGGAAGATTTACAGTCTGCTGCGGTACAGCGTATTGATGATGTTGCAGTCCTGAAAGCGCATCAGTTCCCGGAAGATTCTGGCCCTTTATCGCATCCACCGCGTCCGGATCATTTTGTAGAAATTAATAACTTCTATACTGCGACCGTGTATGAAAAAGGTGCAGAAATTAACCGTATGATGGCGACTTTGCTCGGTAAAGAAAAATTCCGTCAGGGTACAGATGAATATTTCCGCCGTCATGATGGTCAGGCCGTAACGGTTGAAGACTGGGTAGCTGCATTGACTGCCGGTTCTGGTGTGGATCTATCAAACTTCCTGACTTGGTATAACCAGCCAGGTACACCGAAACTGGTCGCAAAAGGTGAGTATGATGCAGATGCACAAACTTATCGTCTTAGCTTTAAGCAAAGCCTGAAAGCTCATCCGAAATATCCGAATCTGAAAGCTGTTCCGATTCCAGTGGCTTTAGCCTTGTTTGATGCGGCTACAGGTGAGCAGCTGAGCCTGCACTCTGATGCCTTATTTGAAAATGGCGTCAAAGATGGGGTGTATTTGTTTGATCAGGATGAAGCGACCATCGAGTTTAGCGGTATAACTAGCAAGCCGGTTGTTTCTTTACTGCGTAACTTCTCTGCACCCGTTGTTCTGCATTTTGATTACTCTGAACAAGAACTGGCGTTCCTGTTGCAATATGAAACCAATGGTTTTAACCAGTGGCAAGCGACGCAGACTTTATTAGAACGTATTCTGCTGGATGATCAACCTTCTGAAATCTATATCGAGGCGATGCTGAATACCTTGCCTGATCTGATTCAAAAAGATCCGTTATTGGCTTCCCGTCTGTTTGATGTACCGGCTGAAGGTTACCTGGGTAGCCGGATTGATACAGACTATAATCCAGCCATGATTCAGGAAAAACGTGATGCCTTGCTGCATAAATTGGCACGTGCCTTTGGAGCCACAGCTAAAGAAATCTATCTGAGTCTGGATCCTGAATTGCAGTCAGATTTCTCCCAAGCGATGGGTGTACGTGCATTGAAAAATATCATGTTGATGCTGATTGCACGTCAAGGTGATGAAAGTGCATTTGAACTGGCAGAGCAGCAATACCAAAACACAGGCAACATGTCTGAACGTTTAGGTGCCTTGCGTGTGCTGGTATGGAATGATGCACCTCAAGCCAAAGCATTCCTGGATGATTTCTATAACCGCTTTAAAGATGAAGCACTGGCACTGGATCAATGGTTCATGCTGCAAGCCGCTCATCCAAAAGCGACAGCAGAAACAATTAAAGCACTCACTGAGCATGCAGATTATGACTTGAAAGTGCCAAACCGTATTCGTGCAGTGAGTGGCGGTTTGAATGCCAATCCGGTCAATACCTGGAGCTTTGGTGTACAGCATTATATCGAGCTGGCGAAATATCTGGATCAGAAAAACCCGATTGTCGGTTCACGTCTGCTTCAGGTGCTTTCACGCTGGTATACCCTGATTGAACCGCAGCGCAGTGAAGTCAAAGCACAACTTGAAGCTTTAAAACCACAGGTGAAATCGAAAAATGTCTCTGAGACATTGAACAGCATGTTAAGCGTATAAGATCATTATGTAAAAAGCCGGATCATCTGATCCGGCTTCTTATTATTTACTTATTTTAAATGGTGAATTTAAACACATTTAAAATCCTATAATGCGAAATCAGCCACATAAAAGGTTTACAGTAAGAGGCTAGACAGGAAAGTAAAACTATACTTTTCTATTAAACATGAAGAAATCTTCAAATTGATATACTAGAGGTCTTATTCAAGATGTTGGTGAAAATCGAAGATGGTTTTTATTTAAATACTCGGCATATTATTGCGGTTCATGTCAGCAGAAATGCTGCGACTGGTCTGTTTGAAATCTCCCTTCAATATACACCGCATTCTATTCAGCAAGCTGGAGAATACAAAAAAGTATTTAATAGCCAGCTGGATGCTGAACTCTTCCTGAATGAACTGAATCAAAAAATTCGCTAAAAAAAGCCTGCATAGCAGGCTTTTTTTGTTGTCTGCTTTACGGTCTCACAATCAATACCGGAATCTCGGACTGGGAAAGGACATTCTGTGCCACGCTGCCCAGCATCAGTTTTTGCAAACCTTTGCGGCCATGTGATCCCATGATAAT
Source organism: Acinetobacter sp. TW_SC_4 (assembly GCF_054861205.1). NCBI lineage: Bacteria > Pseudomonadati > Pseudomonadota > Gammaproteobacteria > Moraxellales > Moraxellaceae > Acinetobacter > Acinetobacter sp. TW_SC_4. The sequence goes on along the minus strand of NZ_CM142174.1, from coordinate 1,856,607 downwards.
CAGATCGGTCGGAACTTCCTGCGCTGCCTGAAGAATTCCTTCAGAAGGTGCCATACCATGAATGATTTTAGTCGTGACTTGCGTACCATCATGCACAAAATTTGCCTTGATCTCATTTAAAAGATCCAGTGCATGTTGTTCTGCCTGCATGAAATAGTCAGTGACTGCGGGAGCAACCTTATAAAAGTCCACACCTTTAAATGGATCTACGGCAATAATACTGACCAATGTCACCTTACTACTAAAAGCTTTAGCCAGCTCACGGGCATGTTCAGCTGCAGCATAGGACATTGAGGATTCATCGAGTGCGACAAGAATATGTTCATAGTTTTGCATAGTGCCTCCTCATTTTTAGGATATGCAGTGAAATGGTCATTTAGAAAATGGAGGTTCACTGTAGAAGGGTTTAGACAGAAACACTGCCTGAAAAAATTGCGCACCTTGAAGATGCGCAAATCAGATCATTTTTTAACGATTAATACCGGAATTTGACTGGCGCCCAAAACATCTTGTGCAAAGCTGCCCAGAATCATTTTCTGGAAGCCTTTACGGCCGTGTGAACCCATGACGATCAGATCGGCCTGGGTTTCCTCTGCAGTCTCAGCAATATGTTCGGCATTCACCAGACCAGTCACAATGCGGGAATCTGCTTCTATACCTTCACTGTCTGCAATTGCAGTGGCTTCTTTTAGGGCATTTTTTGCATTGGCATGAGCCTGAGCAAAATACTCTTTCATGATGGTTGAACTGTAGTAGAAGTCAGCTTCGGTAAAAGGGTCTTCTGCAATCAGGCTGATCAGGGAAAGTTTACTGCCAAATGCCTTGGCAATTTTGGCTGCATGTCGAACTGCAGAAAAGGAAATATCTGAACCGTCTACTGGGACTAAAATATGTTGGTAAGCCATGATTTTTCTCCGCATGTTGTGTGTCTTTTACGCTCTGATTTATTGATAGCACAGTGCAACCAAGGGTGCAATTGCAAAAAGCTGAAAAATGGCAAAAAATCTTTAAATTACAGATATTTTTCACGTGAAAGCAGAGATTTGATTAAAGAAAAAACAGAGCAAAAAACTAGGAATTCAGGTTTGTTGATCAAAAATAACAGAATAAATGACGCTGTTTTTCTGGGGATGGTTTAAACTGCCTAGGCTTATTTTTGGGCTGATCTATGAGGAAGGTTTTGAGGTTTTTTGCCATTCATTTATTGCTGCTCTGTTCAATTATTCTGGCAGGCTGTCAAAATACTGTACAAAATAGCCGGGTCATTGCCGGTGCTTTTAATTTGACCACAGGGATGCAGCAAAAGGTGATGGATCGCTATGCACCCGGTTCGGTCATCGTGCATCAGAATATGGTCTATTCACCGCAGAAAAAGCTCTCTCTGGATTTATATCAACCACAAAATATCGAAAGTATCGGCCCTCAACCAACTATTGTGTGGATTCATGGTGGTGGCTGGATTTCTGGTTCTAAAGAGCATGCCCGAGGTTATTTTAAACTTCTGGCTGCGCAAGGTTATAACGTGGTATCGGTCCAATATCAGTTTGCACCTCAAGCGATTTATCCAAGTCAGTTACATCAGATTGATCAGGCCTTGGAGTTTATTACTCAACATGCAGCCGAATACCAGATTGATGCCCAGAATTTATATCTGGCCGGAGATTCTGCCGGGGCGAATATGGCCAGCCATTATGCTGCGCTTCTAACAAATCCTGACTTCGCCAAACAATCTGATTTTCAGCCTTATCTGCAACCCTCTCAGCTTAAAGGTCTGATTCTGCACTGTGGTATTTATGACCTGGAGTCATTTGCCAGTACTGCACCTGATGAAATGAAGATCGTAGAGTGGGGCGTATATAGCCTGATTCAGGCCTATACAGGGGATCGTAAAAATGATGCCGAGTTTCTCAAACGTATTTCTCCAATCCAGTATATTACGCCGTCGTACCCGCCAGTATTCATTAGCGGGGGCAACAAGGACTTTCTGACTAATACCCAATCCTTGCCTTTTATCAAAGCTTTAAAAGCGCAACAGGTTCCAGTGACAGAAGTTTTTTATCCCGAATCTAAAGCCTGGCTGATTCATGAATATCAGTTCTTTATGGGCAAGAAAGAAAGTCAGCAGACTTTTATCAAGACGCTGGATTTTTTGCATCAGCTTTCGCCCCTCAACATAAACTTATAAAAAATTTATTTCTTAAGAGCATAACTAAGCTTTGTTTTAGGAAAGATAGATTTGGAGAATGGAAAAAATGAACCCTGCGACTTGGGCATATCTTTTGTTGGGTTTGGCCATTATTGCCGAAGTCACTGGATCTACATTTCTGGTGAAATCTGAAGGCTTTACCCGTTTGTGGCCTTCTTTAGCGGTGGTCGTTTTATTTTGTATCGCCTTTTATTTGCTGTCTCAGGTGATTAAGGTGATTCCTTTAGGCATTGCTTATGCGATCTGGGCCGGTGTGGGGATCATTCTCACGGCCATTGTTGGTTATATTGTATTTAAGCAGGCGCTGGATCTTCCTGCTTTTATCGGTATTGCCCTGATTATTTCCGGTGTAGTGGTCATTAATTTGTTTTCTCAAGCATCAGGACATTAAAAGAGATAGACATAAGTTATCTCTATTTTCATGAATTTAAGCCAGCTGAGGTTTAAGCTTAAATAGTAAATAAACCATCAAGCCAAGCAGTAGGCCCCAGAAAGCAGAACCAATGCCGAAAAACTGGATATTGGATGCACTGAACAGAAAGGTCATCAGTGCGGCCTCGCGGTCATGACTGTCCTGAAAAGCCAGTGCAATGTTGTGGCCAATGGTGCCAAACAGGGCAATGCCAGCCAGAACCGTAATCAGAATACCCGGAAAAGCCATCAATAAGCTGGTCAGGGTCGCAGCGAAGAAACCCATCAGAATATAAAACAGACCACAGCTCATACCTGCGATATAACGCTTAGCTGGATCAGGATGTGCCTGTGCATCCAGACTGACTGCTGCACTAATTGCAGCAAGATTAACACTGAAACAGCCAAATGGAGCGAGTAGTGCCTGAGTGAGGCCCGTCCAGCCTAAAATCGAATTTACCTTGGGTGGATAGCCATAACTTTTAATTACAGCCAGGCCTGGTAAATATTGCGATGCCAGATTAATCACCATCAGCGGAAGAGCCAGTCCTAAAATAGCTTGCAGGCTAAATTCTGGTGTGGTCCATACAGGCTGGGCGATGCTCCAGTTCAAATGTGGAAGCGTAAAATCGATAAAGAACGGGCAGAGCGTAATTGCCATTAAGACGGTAATGACAATGCTATAACGGGTACTGAGCTTTTTGGAAATGAGATAGATAGCCAGTACGGTAAGCACAAAGCCCCAGGATTGTTGCAGGCTGCCAAATACCGAAATACCAAATTTCAGCAAAACACCAGCCAGCATGGCGCTGGTCAGACTTTGCGGAATAAACTGAAAAATCCGGTCAAATATTCCGAAAAATCCCAGACAGGCAATCAGGATACCGCAAATCAGAAAAGCGCCAATCGCTTCGGCTAGACTGTAATGGCCTGCGGAAGCAATAATTAACGCCAGGCCGGCTGTCGACCATGCGGTGGAAATTGGATAGCGATATTTCCAGGAAAGCAGCAAGCCGGAAACCCCAATACCTATGCCGAGTGCCCATAACCAGGAACTGATTTGCGCTGCATTTGCACCCAGGCTTTGCGCTGCTTCAATGACCAGTACCGCGGATACGCTGATCCCAATCATGCAGGTAATAAAACCCGCCATGATGGCAGGAAAGGAGAGATCTTGTAAAAGTTTAGGCATCATCCATGAAACTATTTTTAAATGCGTTTAAATCATACGCTTTTCATATATAAACACAATGTTTTTAACAATTTTAGAAAGAGCTGCTCTTGCCAGAAATCTACTAATTTTTAGAAGGTTTAAGTCGCCAGTTTGATTCCGAACCCGCAGAATAGAATTCCTACTGAAGCAACTCCGCCAGCGGTCAATTTATAATTCTGGTTGAAATAGCTCGCGAGTTTGACCCCGGAAAAGATCAGGATTGAAAGGTAGGTCATGCTGATCAGTTGCAGGATTAAAGCCAAGAGTGCAAAAGTCGGTGCCGGATAAGGGTAAACAGGATCGACAAACTGCACAAAAAAAGACAAGTAAAATAGAATTGCCTTAGGATTTAAAACACTGATCGTCAATGCTGTGCGAAAGGGCTGAATCGACTCGACAGTTTCAGGAGTAGCCTTTTTAATCTGAACACGTTGTGACGACTGTTTCGGAAAAAAAGTCTGATAGGCGGCAATGATCAGTTTGATCCCAAGATAACTGAGATAGACAGCACCAATAATTTTCAGGGCAATAAATAGCACGGGAAATGCATGAAGTAGAGAGGCTGCGCCTAACGCCGTACATAGAATCAGAATCAGGTCATCGCTATAAACCCCTAAGGCGCCCATATAACCGGTCTTGATACCAAAGCGGGAGGCAATCGACATGACATAGAGGGAATTTGGCCCCGGCAGTAACACAATTAACGTTGTCCCAATGATAAAGGTCGTTAGATCTGTGATACCAAACACGAAGAACTCACAAAAATGAAAAAAGCCGATGTGGCATTATAGCAACATCGGCTTGGAGAAATTCTATAAATTCGCTGTGAAATTAGGTGGTGCTCAAAAAACTTTCCTTTAATAAAGCCGCCAGTTGTTCACGGGCTTTGATAAAGCCATCGATACCACCTTGCAGTAATTCACTAGCCATCTGGTCCTGTTTCAGTTGCGCATCAAAATCGGCATGACTGATTGGATTCAGTTCACCTTGAGATTGAATATCTTTGGCTGAAAGTTGAGCCTGAACTTCACGCTGATCATTTTCCAGTTGTTCCAGCAAGTTTGGTGCGACAGTGAGCAGATCACAACCGCTGAGGCCCAGGACCTGTTCAATACTACGGAAGCTTGCACCCATGATTTCAGTTTTAATCCCATGCGCTTTATAGAATTCATAAATGCGCTTCACTGAAAGTACGCCCGGATCTTTTTCGATCGGATACGACTCAACACCTTCCGCTTTCTTGTACCAGTCTAGAATGCGGCCGACAAAAGGTGAGATTAAAGTCACTTTGGCATCAGCGCAGGCATGGGCCTGATGCTGGCCAAACAATAAGGTCAGGTTGGTATGGAGACCTTCTTCTTCCAGCGCTTTCGCTGCTTGAATACCTTCCCAAGTCGATGCGATCTTAATCAGGATGCGGTCAGAATTAATCCCATATTGCTCATATAGCGCGAGTAATTCTTTAGCCTTGGCGATGGTCGCTTCAGTATCAAAAGACAGGGAGGCATCCACCTCAGTCGAAACACGACCTTCAATCAGTTTTAAAATTTCAACACCGAATTTGACGGTCAAAATATCAATAGTGCGTTCTATCAGAGCATTATTAACATAGCCTTCTTGCTGGGCTTGTTGAAAAGCAGCTTCAATCAATGCCTGATTTTCAGGCTGTTTCGCTGCAGCAGTAATCAAAGATGGATTTGTGGTTGCATCCAGAGGGCGAAATTTCTCAATTGCGCTTAAATCACTGCTATCTGCCACAATAGTCGTCAAGTTTTTTAATTGGTTTAATGCAGTTAATGTCATTACGATATAGTTCTATGGTTATTGCTTATGCATTCTTATATATCATAAATCATCCTCTTACCAAGTAGACTGTCGTTGAATTTCTGTGATTAATGGTCGGTTTTTCGCTGCTGACGCAAGTGATTAATCAAAAAATGAGCAGCTGTACCCAGTCGAGTTTCCCGACTCCAGACCAAATCAACAAAATATTCAAATTTTGGGGTGAAATCGAGCAGCTGCAAGATCTGTAGTTGCTCCTGCAAGTGTGGCTGTTCATTGATCATTTCCAGAGGAAGTACCCCCCAGCCTAAACCTTGCAGGATCATGTTACAGGCAGATTGATGATTGTCAGTGCGCCAGTAATTTCGGGAAAAGAGCAGTTCTGGCTTAATGCTACGATCACGACTGGCAACAACAATCTGTCGATTTTGTAAAATCTGCTCATAACTGACCTGATGAAATTGACTTAATGGATGCTGTTTGCCCGCAACGGCGACCAGTACCTCACGCTTTAATTCTATAAACTGTTCACGGGTTTCCAACTGTTCTCGTTCAAACATCAGCGCTAACTGCGCTGAACCTTCAAACAGCATGCGATGAGCATCCTCTTGGGGTGCGCTAAATACATTAACTTGCAGCGCTGGAAATTCCCGTTCCAGCAAAACGATATAATCGGTCCAGCGGGTATGGAGTAATTCAGACACCACCACAATATTTAATTCAGATTCCAGGCCTGAACTGAGCGCAAGCGCATGTTGCTTCCATTGATTGATTTCAACCAAAAGCTGTTCAGTTTTTTCATATAGCACTTTCGCCTGCGCGGTGGGTTTCGGTTCACGGCCAATGCGTTCAAATAGCACCAGATTAAGATCAATTTCCAGATTGGCAATGGACATGCTCACTGCAGAAGGAACTTTACCAAGTTTACGTGCAGCAGCAGAGAAGGAGCCGGTTTCCATGACCAGTTTAAACATCAGCAGCTGTTCTTGATTAATATTCATGAATTCTATCTTTCATTTTTATTGATAGATTCTAACTCGAATAATCAAATTTAAAGAAATAAAATTCTTTTATCTCCTGACTTGATGAACTGAAATGTTAATTTCGAAAAGAAGACTGATTCATGCCACCTTATATGAAGGCATTTTATTGGTGGTGATTGCCATATTACTGAGTACGCTCATGCATATGCCGCTTGAGGTCACAGGCGCTCTCGGAATTGCGATGGCTGTGACTTCAATGTTCTGGAATATGCTGTTTAATCATTATTTTGAAAAGTTTGAAGCCAAACATCGTCTGAAAAGAACCATCAAAGTGCGAATTGCTCATGCGATTGGATTTGAGGGTGGTTTGATGCTGGCGACGATTCCGATGGTGGCTTATGCATTACAGATCAGTCTGGCGCAGGCTTTTCTTCTGGATTTGGCGATGACGTTATGTATTCTGGTGTATACCTTTATTTTCCAGTGGTGCTATGACCACCTTGAAGCCAAAATGGGTCTGGAACCAGACTACCGAAAAGCTTAACTTGAGTCTTTACTAGAGTAATCTTCAGTGATTTATGAAAATTACCGCAATAAAAAACCGCTCTTTATGAGCGGTTTTTTATATGAGGCTTGGATTATTTTTCAATAATTGCTGTTACGCCTTGACCGCCAGCTGCACAGATCGAAACAAGCACACGACCTGAACCTTTCTGGTTAATCAGTTTTGCCGCAGTCGCGATAATACGACCGCCAGTCGCTGCAAACGGGTGACCTGCAGCAAGAGAAGAACCTTTTACGTTCAGTTTGGCACGGTCAATTGAACCTAGTGGAGCATCCAGACCTAAACGCTCTTTACAGAATTTTGGATCTTCCCAAGCTTTCAATGTTGAAAGTACTTGCGATGCAAATGCTTCGTGAATTTCATAGTAGTCAAAATCTTGCAGTTTCAGACCAGCACGTTCCAGCATACGAGGGACTGCATAAGCAGGTGCCATCAACAGGCCTTCTTTCTTCTCTACGAAATCAACGGCAGCAGTTTCCTGGAAAGTCAGGTAAGCCAGTACTTCATGGCCATTTGCTTTAGCCCATTCTTCAGAAGCCAGTAGCACACAAGAAGCACCATCGGTCAGTGGAGTAGAGTTACCCGCAGTCATGGTACGTGCATCACCTTTACCAAAAGCAGGTTTTAGTTTCGCCAGTTTTTCAACTGAAGAATCAGGACGCAAGTTGTTGTCACGTTCAAGACCTAGGAATGGAGTCACCAGGTCATCAAAGAAACCTTCTTCATAGGCTGCTGCCATTTTCTGGTGTGAAGAAGCGGCTAACTCATCTTGCGCTTCACGAGAAATACCCCATTCCAGTGTAGTAATTGCTTGATGGTCACCCATAGACAGGCCAGTACGTGGCTCACCATTTTTGGGTGCATCCATCAGGTCTTTCACATTGATTTTAGTCAGTGCTTTTAAACGGTCTTTCGCCGTTTTCGCAATATTCAGCTCAAGTAATGCTTTACGTAAGCCATCACCAAAAGCGATTGGTGCATCAGAAGTTGTATCTACACCGCCTGCGATCCCCACTTCGATTTGACCTAGAGCAATCTTGTTTGCGACTAGGAATGCCGCTTGAAGGCCAGTACCACATGCTTGCTGGATGTCATAAGCAGGGGTTTCCGGTGCAAGAGCAGTATTCAGTACACATTCGCGAGTCATGTTGAAGTCGCGGCTATGTTTCAGTACAGCACCTGCAACCACTTCACCTAAGCGTTGACCTTGAAGGTTAAAACGTTCAACCATACCATTCAGGGCTGCTGTGAACATATCAGTATTGGATGCCGTAAAGTAAGCACCGTTAGAACGTGCAAATGGAATGCGGTTACCACCGATAATAGCAACGCGGCGAACTGTATTTTGGCTCATGTTTGGTTCCTGTTGAACAGAAGTCTGTGTTATAGATGTTGAATCTTGTTGGCTTGAAGTCGTTTTTTTGGTACGTGCAGATGTACTGCGTGTACGTGTGGTTTTAGCCGGACTTTTTTCTGCGGCATTGGCTGTATCAGGATTTTTAGTGCTACGCTTGCTACGCGTTGATGGTTTTGACACAGTTTCTGTCGCAGAGTTCTCGACTGCTGGATTATCTTGAGTTGTTTTGCTCATAAGGCTTTACCAGGCAAATAGATCGTCTTCTTGGTGGTTACATTAGCATAGAAGAAGATAGGCTGTATTGACTACAATGACATTACAGACTGCGCTTAGGTCAAGTCATCTGCCTGTTATCTCAAGTATGATTGGGCGGAATCTGGTAGATCTATTGAAATATAAGTGTCTGGCATCATACTGAAGTTTAAGGATAACTTTAGATCAACCAAAAATTAATTTGTATGAGAGATAATAAACATGACTGATCAGTACCAAACTTTTGCAAAATCTCCTATTGGTAAATTTGTCATTAAAAATTTGGGTCTGCCATCCCCAACTTCTTTAGACCGTTTTGAGTCTGCTACACCTGTAGTTAAAGGCGCGGTATTGTTTGGAGCAGCACCAGCAAGTACATTGACCGGTGCTATTGCTCAGGTTCTGGCAAATATTCATGCGAATAGCTATGCAGGTAACAATGCTGAACTGCAACAGGCTGCTGCATCAGCTGGACTGAATCTGGGTGCGTTTAATCCGGGCGATAAAGAATCAAAATTCAAAGTTGTCATTTTTGATGCTTCAGGAATCGAAAATTCAGAACAATTAAAATCACTTTATGATTTCTTTAACCCGATTGCACGTCAAATTCAAAGTTCTGGCCGTATCGTGATTGTGGGGACTACGCCCGAAACTGCTAAATCAGTCAGTCAGTCAATTGCTCAACGCGCACTGGAAGGTTTTGTAAAATCTGTGGGTAAAGAGTTTAAAAAGGGAATTGCAGCGAACCTGATCTATGTAGATGCTGGTGCAGAAGCAAACCTTGAGTCTGCTTTACGTTTTGCAGTTTCTCCACGTTCTGCCTATGTTTCTGGTCAGGTGATTCGTGTTTCACCTGCTGAAAAAGTGGATGTGGACTGGACTAAACCATTAGCAGGAAAAACTGCTGTAGTGACCGGTGCTAGCCGTGGTATTGGTGAAGCGATTGCGCATGTATTGGCACGTGATGGCGCACATGTCATCTGTCTGGATGTTCCACAGCAGCAAGCGGACCTCGACCGTGTAGCCGGTGAAATTGGCGGTTCAACTTTAGCCATTGATATTACCGCTACAGATGCAGGTGAAAAAATCAAAGCGGCAGCAGCTGAGCAGGGCGGTCTGGATATTATTGTGCACAATGCCGGTATTACCCGCGACAAGACTTTGGCTAATATGAAACCTGAGCTATGGGATCTGGTGATTAACATCAACCTGTCTGCCATTGAACGTGTAAATGACTATTTAATCTCCAACAATGGTCTAAATGCCAATGGCCGCATTATCTGTGTATCCTCAATTTCAGGCATTGCAGGTAACCTGGGTCAAACCAACTATGCAGCGTCTAAAGCAGGGGTGATTGGTGTGGTGAAATTTACAGCACCAATCTTAAAAAATGGTATAACGATTAATGCTGTTGCACCGGGCTTTATCGAAACACAAATGACGGCTGCGATTCCATTTGCAATCCGTGAAGCTGGCCGCCGTATGAACTCAATGAGCCAAGGTGGTCTACCTGTAGATGTTGCAGAAACAATTGCCATGTTTGCTTCTACGGCTTCAACAGGTTTAAATGGCAACGTGGTTCGTGTCTGTGGTCAAAGCCTGTTAGGGGCTTAATAGATCCCTCCTGATCTCTCTTTATAAAAGAGAGGAGAAGTCCCCCTTTGATAAAGGGGGTTCAGGGGGATTAAAATTCTAAAGAGAAAATTCCAAGAATTCTCAAAACCTCTCTAGTGCTTCACTTTCATACAATGATTGAAGTATGCTCAGGAGAGGTCACTTTATAAAGATAATATTTCCAAAGGTTCAGTATGAATACGCGCCATTTTAGTCAACTTCCAAAACCTTATTTAGCCTATCCAAAAGTGATTCAAGGCTTGATTTTTAAAAAGCCGAAAGCTGAAAAAGTTCTACCGCAAGTTGAATATGTGGTGGATTCATTCAAGGTCGATCAGAAACATTTAAAAGCCTATAATGAAGTATGTGGCTTTAAAAATAATGGCTATATTCCAGCTATTTATTTGACCGTGCTGTCTCAAAGCCTGCAAATGCACATGATGACCTCGGAGGCATTTCCGTTCCCGATTTTAGGACTGGTACATATCCGTAATCAGGTCAAGCAATACCGTAAAGTCGGTGTAAATGAGACTTTAACCTTGTCATGCAAGTTTGGTGAATTACAGCCACATGACAAAGGGGTTCAGTTTGATTTTATTACCACAGTCAAAGTAGGCAATGAAGTCGTCGTTGAGGCATTAACGACTTATCTTTCACGTCAAAAAACGGATGCTAAAGCTGCTGTCAAACCGGCAGAAAGTAGAGCGCCGGACTATAAGCTGAATACTGAATGGAAAATTTCAGAAAATACCGGCCGCCGTTATGCCATGACCTCAGGGGATTTTAACCTGATTCATATTCATGCTGTTACAGCGAAGGCTTTTGGTTTTAAACAGGCGATTGCACATGGTATGTGGAGCAAAGCCAAAGCGCTGGCTAATCTGTCATTGCCGGATGCCTATGAAGCCGATGTCTGGTTCAAGCTGCCGATGTACTTGCCCTCTAAAGTTGAGTTTCTGACTGCTCAAGCAGCAAATGATACTGACTTCCTGATCCGGAACAGCAAAAACCAGAAGCCGCATGTGACCGGCCATGTAAAAGCGATTTAAATCTGAATTAAAAGCCTAAACTCGATTTAGGCTTTTTCATTTTAAAGGATCAAAATTCTATGGATAGAATGATGCAGCCAATCAAAAATTATCTGTTTGCTGATCAACATAATTATCAGGGCGATGTTGATACACGTTTTCGCGACCTTGCTCGTCAGTTTAGTCGCTTACAGGATGCACGTACTGATCAGGGTGGTGCAGCACTTGTTGTATATTTTCAGGGACAAAAAGTTGTCGATATCTATACCGGAAAGAAGTCTGCCACAGAAAACTGGCAGCCCGATACCATGTCACTATGCTATTCCACTGGTAAAGGTGTACTAGCAACCCTAGCGCATATTCTGGTCAGTAAAGGTTATCTGGACTATGACAGATCAGTTGCAGAATACTGGCCTGAATTTGCCCAGAAAGGTAAACGGTCGATTACTTTGGCACATATGCTGAGCCATCAAAGTGGCTTGTTTGATATCCGTAATATCATTGATGATGCCACTGAAATGGCTGACTGGTCACACATGCTGGAGCGGATCGCGGCAGCTGAACCACGTTTTCAGACCACGACAGATGCCGCTTATCAACCTTTGACTTTTGGATGGCAAGTGGGTGGAGTACTGGAAAAGGCAACCGGTAAATCATTAAACCAATTAATGCAGGAATATCTGGTTCAGCCTCTGCAATTAAATGGTGCCTATTTTAGTGTGCCGCTGGATGAACTGCCTCGAGTTGCGCGACCGATCTTTAAAGCAAAATCTACATCTCAATCTTCTAAAGCCAAAAAAGTAGCTGCACGCAAACCTGGTTTAATGGAGCGCGCCCTGGTCTGGAGTGGTCAGAGTCCCCAAGATTTTCAGGATGGCATGATTCCTAAAGGCATGAAGAATTTTAACTTCTTTAGTGATGAAGGTTTACAGGCAATTATTCCTTCGGCTAATGGCGTCTTTACTGCAGACAGTCTGGCAAAAATCTATGTGATGTTGGCCAATCACGGTGCCTGGCAAGGCCAGCAGTTGATTTCACCTCCAGTATTGCAGCGACTAAACCAGGTGCAATATACCCATCGTGATCGGGTGATGCCTGTACCCATGCACTGGCGTCTGGGTTATCACCGTATTTTGACCTTGGGTAAAGCCTCTACAGGTTTCGGTCATATGGGCTTTAACGGTTCTGGTGCCTGGTGCGATCCGGAACGCAGTTTAAGTTTTGCCTATACCCATAACTTCCCCACAGGTTCATTAACTGGAGATTACCGTCTTTGGGGGCTGACGCAGGAAACTTTGCGCTGTGCTGATGCGGTATTGACAGGAAGAAAAGGCTGGCGCTAACTGAATATCCTTGATTTGGGAGTTTAATCAGTCATTTAAAATATGCTATTTTGTGGCAAATTCCAGCGCTGCGAAATGAAATCATGAAAAAAGTAATACTGATTCCCTTAGTGGCAACCGGTGCTTTATTCGGTTGTCAGGATCAAACCCAGTCAGCTAAAAATACTATTGTTGAAGCCAAGGCGCAGATTCCAGCATGGGCGGGAGAGTATCAGGGTACAACTCCTTGTATGGGCTGCTTGTCGCGTTGTGATGATTGCCCAGGTATGGCTGTCATGCTAACTCTGTATGAAGATCAGACTTATACTTTGCAGCGTGAAAGCCTGAGTGGTCATAATGGGGTGGAAACCTTTAGTGGTCCGATTCGTTTTCAGGATGATTCTTATCAGAAAATTGAGCTGGTGAATGTAGCAACTCGTAATTTACTGTATGTTGATCTGGAAGAGCATGTGCTGGAAATCCGTGAAGACAAAAGCGGTAAACGTTACCATATGCAGAGTGATTTTATTTTAGGGCGATTCGCTTAAGCAGATTCAACTCAATTTTTTACCTTCGATCAGAAATTTTTATTTTTAAGATTGTATTCATCTACTCAAATAGATGGAAGATCAATAGATATTTTATCTTTCAAATATACAAAACCTATTCTGATATTTCACTCAGGCATAAAAATGGAGCAAACAGCTTCGAGATAGTTGATTTAAATCAGATTGATAGGCCTATCTCTCCAGATTATAACTGATTAATTCATTCACTATTTTATAAAAAAACAGTATGCTTAGACCTGTAAAAAGGAGCATACATGTATCAAGTACTTGCGCGAAAATACCGTCCCCGCAATTTCAACGAATTGGTCGGTCAAAACCATGTTTCACGTGCCTTAACAAGCGCACTGGAGCGTGGCCGTTTGCACCATGCCTATTTGTTTACGGGAACGCGTGGTGTTGGTAAAACCACGATTGCACGTATTTTGGCGAAGTGCTTGAACTGTGAAACCGGTATTACATCAACTCCTTGTGAGGTGTGTCCGACCTGTACCGCCGTCAATGAAGGCCGTTTTATTGACCTGATTGAGATCGATGCGGCATCACGTACCAAAGTCGAAGATACCCGTGAGCTGTTGGACAATGTCCCTTATGCGCCAACTCAGGGTCGTTTCAAGGTTTATCTGATCGATGAAGTACATATGCTGTCCACGCATTCCTTCAATGCTCTATTAAAGACACTGGAAGAACCACCGGAGCATGTCAAATTCCTGTTCGCAACCACAGATCCACAAAAGTTGCCGATTACAGTTATTTCTCGCTGCCTGCAATTTACTTTGCGTCCATTGGCTGTTGATGAAATTACCGAACATCTGGGCAATATCCTGACGAAAGAAAGCATTCAGGCTGATCAGGATGCGATCTGGCAGATTGCTGAATCTGCTCAGGGCTCGCTTCGTGATGCCTTATCCTTAACCGATCAGGCGATTGCCTATGGTCAGGGGGCGATCCAGCATCAGGATGTCAAAGACATGCTGGGCTTGATCGACCGAACAATTATTTATGATCTGATTCTGGCGATTCATCAGAACCAGAAAGCACGTGTTAGCGAATTATTATTGCAATTCCGTCAGCAGGCGCTAGATGTATCACTGGTATTAGATCAGTTGATTTCTACCTTGCATGAACTGGCTTTATTACAATACCTGCCAGATTTAAGCCTGAAATACAGTGCCGAGATCAATCAAAAGATCATGCAGTTATCGGCTTTAATTTCAGCACAAGATTTGCAACTGTATTATCAGATCGCCTGTAAAGGTCGTGCTGACCTACAGCTTGCAGTTACGCAAGAGCAAGGCTTTGAGATGACGGTGCTGCGTTTGCTAGCCTTCCGTCCGCTACAGCCCAATGAAATTCCAGCCAATACAGCTCAGATACAACAAGCTGTACCTGCTGCTTCAGCTCCACAACAAAATCAGATAATGCAGCAGGAGCGTGCTCCGGTTACTCAAGCTGTAGAAGATTTTTCATTAGATGCTGGCTATGAAGACGATCAGGATGATAATCCAGTCACTGCACAGTCTGAACCATCTTCGGATGACTTTCTGGATGAAAACGAGCCAGAAACCAATTCTGAGCCTCAAGTTATACAAGCTGAATCAACTAGAGTAGAACAATCTGAGTCTGAACAAATTGTATTTGATCCAAACCTGGAAGATGGTCTGTTTGGTTTTGACGATGTTCCTGCAGAACCTGTTCCATCCAGCCCTGAAGCCAGCAGTGATGATTTCCTCTTAGAAGAATTCATTCCTGAAAATGATACTGCTGCGCCAGTAGAACAAGAACCAGAGTTTAATCTAGATGCCTCGACTCCTGGATCAGAACAAGTGATTCATAAAGCAGGTGAAAGCCAGCCAGAAATTTCTACTCAGACAGAGGCTGCATCAACTCAAATCGCAAATACAAATATTTCTACAGACCGTAATCTGATGCCTCAGGATATTCTGCAAATTCCGGTACAGAATATGCAAGGTGAATGGGCGGTAGAAAAATGGGAATTCTGGTTTCGTAACAGCCAGTTATCTCCAGCAGTTCAGGAACTGGCTCAGTATGGCATCATGACCGGCCAGATTAATGCAGCATCGGTCTTTCATATTCCAGAGCGTTATCAGCCGCTTTTGTCACAGCTACAACATCATCTGGAAGCAGCTTTACGGGAACAATGGCCGCAGACCATTTTCCAGGTGAAGTTTGAAGATGTAGAGCAGTTAACGCCATATACCATGCAGCAAGAACGTAAAGTACGTGCTTTTAAACGTGCAGAAGAGCTGTTGCAGGCTGAACCGGCTGTACGAGACTTGCTAGAACAGTTTGATGGTGAATTGCACAATATTCAGCTGAAATAAAATAATCTTATACTGAGACAAAACGCGCTAAAGCATCCCGCATTTCAGCTGGAATCGGAGTGCTTTTCCGTGTGTAGCGATCGACAAACACATGCACGAAACTGCCTTGAGCTGCTGCCGTATCAGAGTTCATTTTGAAAATTGCCAGATCATAGCTGAGAGAACTATTACTCATTTTTTCTATGGCGACACCTACCTCTATAATTTCCGGATAAGACAGCTCCTGATTGAACTGGCATTGCGAGCTGACCACCAGTCCAATTATTGGAGAATATTTGGGATCAAATGCGGCTTCCTGAATCAAGAGGGCATTCGCGGCCGTATCAAAATAGCTGTAATAAGTGACATTATTGACATGGCCATACAGATCATTGTCCGCCCAACGAGTCTGTATCGGCAGAAAAAATGAATAATGTTCGCGTTGTTTAAGAGCTGCTTTCATATTTTTAAATAACTTGTAGTAGCTAGATCTGCTGAGTCGAAAATAATCTGAAACTTAATAAATCGCCTGATAAATGTTGTAAGCATCTTCCAGAGTAAGTTCACGTGGATTGTTCTGTAACAGGCGGCTCTGTTTCATGGCATCTTCCGCCATAATCATCAGCATGTGTTCAGGAATTCCTAACTGTTTGAGTTTCAGGGTTAAGCCACTTTTCACCAGATGGTTATTAAAATGATCAATAAACAGGTCAGTCAGGCCATCGTGACAGCCTTTGCTTTGTGGATCTAACCAGCACATCAGTTCGGCATAGAGCTCCTTGGCATCTGGTGTATTAAATTTCATCACCTCAGTTAGTACTAGTGCATTACTATGTCCATGCGAAATATGGAAGTGTCCACCTAACGGATATGCCAACGCATGCACAGCACCCACTGGTGCATTGGCAAAGGCTTGACCTGCCAACATCGAGCCAACCAGCATGTTTTGACGTGCTTCCAGATCCTGACCATCGTCCAGCACACGTTGTAGATTGGCATTTAACAGTTTCAAAGCATGCTTGGCCAGCATATCGGAGTAAGGATTTTTTTTGATTTTAGAAGTATAAGCTTCAATGGCATGGACCATGGCGTCAATGCCAGTCGCAGCAGTAATTAAGGGCGGCAGATTCTGGGTAAATGTTGCATCCAGAATGGCAGTATCCGCAAACAGGATCGGTGCCACAATGCCGGTTTTTGTGGTTTCACCGGTAGTGACAATTGAAATTGGGGTGACTTCAGATCCTGTACCTGCAGTGGTAGGAACCAAAATCAAGGGCAAACGGGGGCCAGTAGCCTGATTTACGCCATACAAATCGGATAAAGATTGGTGCTGTGCCGGATGACTCAAGATTGCAATCAGCTTGGCGACATCCATAGAGCTGCCACCACCAAAGCCAATTACGATATCCACATTTTCCTGTTTGGCAAAATCTGCGGCTTCAAGCACTACATGCTCAGGTGGATCGGCCTGTACATCGGAATAAATTGCATAATCTAGTCCCGCATCTTCAATAATTTCCAGAATAGGCATGTGTAATTGATGCTGTAGCATACCTGAATCAGTGACCAGTAAAACACGCTGATAACGGCCCTGTTTGAGAATAGAGGATAATTCCTGAATCGTGCCAAGGCCGGCGATGATGTTGGGAACGGTTTGAAACTGAAATCGATTCATGTCTTTATCCTTTAATTTTTATCGCAAATACAAAATTATTATGGGGCGGTGATATAGGATTCATCAGGTAAATAACTTAACATAAGTATCTTGAAAATGATTAACTCTGAGGTTGTTTATGTCATCCAGAACGCCATATAAGGTGTTATGTGTTTGTTTGGGAAATATTTGTCGTTCTCCCACGGCAGAAGTGGTACTCAGACATTATTGTGATGAACAGAAACTCGATATTGTGATCGACTCAGCAGGAACCAGTAATTACCATCCGGGGAAAGCACCTGATTTGCGTAGCCAGCAGCATGCCTTAAAGCGAGGTTATGATCTTTCCGGTCTGCGTGCGCGTCAACTTAAAACCCATGATTTTATTGACTATGATCTGATTCTGGCGATGGATCTGGAAAATCTGGCGGATATTCACGCGCTTCAGCATCAGGCAGAGGCAGAATTCGGACACCTGCGTGCTCAGGTTGCTTTAATGAGTGAACATGATCAGCACTATCCAAAACAGGCTTTGCCAGACCCATATTATGGCGGGGCAGATGGTTTTGAGCGTGTCCTGAACCAATGTGAGTCCAGCAGTCGGGCTTGGGTAGAAATTTTTAAACAACATCAAACAGAAAAGGTTTAAGTCATGCAGATTCAGACTCAGGTTCAACTTAAACCTTTTAACACGCTAAATCTTGAAGCGATTGCCGCTTATTACAGCCAGATCCAATCAACTGATGATCTGATTGCTGCACTGGAGTTTGCTGAGCAGCAACAACTGAATGTGTTAATTCTTTCTGGCGGTAGCAATATGTTATTGCCGGAACAGATTGATGCACTCGTCCTGCATATGGATATTCAGGGCATTGAAATGCTGGAAGGAAATGAGCAGCATCAATGTCTGCGGGTAGGCGGGGGCCAAGTTTGGCATGACTTCGTACTCTGGACGACAGAACAGAAATTCTATGGTTTGCAGAATCTGGCCCTGATTCCCGGACTAGTCGGCGCATCTCCAGTGCAGAATATTGGGGCATACGGTGTCGAGGTCGGCGAATTTATTCATGCGGTAGAGGTCTATGACCGTAAGCTGAAAAAATTTGATTCCATTCCTGCCGCAGACTGTCATTTTTCCTATCGTCATAGTATTTTTAAAGATGATCCAACACGTTATGTGATTACACACGTTATTTTTAAATTACTAAAACAGGCAAATCTGAAACTGAATTATGGTGATCTTAAAGCAGCGGTCGGTGATAATCTCACAGCAGAAAACTTGCAGCAGCAGGTGATCCGGATTCGTCAGAGTAAACTGCCTGATCCTAAAGAATTTCCAAACGTGGGAAGTTTCTTTAAAAATCCTATCGTAAATCAACAGGTTTTTGACCAAATTGCTGTGCATTTTCCTAATTTGCCCCATTATCCGCAGGCCAATGATCAGGTTAAAATGGCGGCAGGCTGGCTGATTGATCAGGCAGGCTGGAAGGGGAAACAGCTTGGGCCAGTTGGCATGTTCCATAAACAGGCGCTGGTTCTGGTGAACTATGGTCATGCTTCTCTGACTGATGTCCGTCAAACCTATGGCGCAGTACAGCAGACAGTCTGGGATAAATTTAAGATTATGCTCGAACCTGAACCGGTATTATTTGATTGTAAAGGCTTAATTCGATCTCATCAGGATAAATAACGTATATGAAAAACACCCATTGGATGGTCCGTTTAGTACAAATCGTCGCAGGACTGTTTGTATTTTTCGGCTGTCTGGTGATGTTAATCTATTCGCCATTTTATTCGCAGCTTGTGGTTAAGGGACTCAATCGATTTGTGTCCTTTGAAATTAACGAAGTTGCAGCACAAAGCCAGAAAATGGCTTCCCTGAGTGAAGATGATACGCTCGAACCAGGTTCTGATCAGTGGATTGCCCGTCAGGCTTATTTCCATGTGATGGAACAGGATATCCAGAAAAATCATTCTGCCAATCTGATGCTGATTCAGGCACGCTACAAGATACTGCAACAGATGATTGAAGAACATCAGCGTGAACAGCAGGAAGAAAAAGCAGAACAGAATCAGCCTGCACAAGTGCCTTTATTGTCCCAGCAAGAACCTGTTGAAGCCGTTGACCCAACTCAGAAGGTCCGCGAACTGCTGGAGTGGGACAGTAATGAAAACAAAGAACGCGTTGAGCAATATATTGAATTCTTGACAACTCATCCTTTAGAAGATGAAGAAGCGAGTGCCGTTCAGGTCACAGCGAAAGAGGAAATCAAGGAAGATCTGGCTTTACTGCAAGAACAGCAGCAACAAAAACCGGTCAATCAATCTAAGCCTTATGCCATTGTGGTCTTAGGTGGTGGTTTAACCTTGCATGAAAATGGTAAGGATATTGTGGTCAATGACTATACCCGTTTGCGTCTGGAAACCACACTCGCAGTTGAAAAACAGTATCAGTTACCGATCGTATTGAGTGGTGTGGAAGCGCCGTATATGCAGCGCTGGTTACAAAATTACAATGTCGATGCCAAATTGCTTGAAGACCGTAGCATGAATACCTGTGAAAATACCCGTTTCAGCTCATTATTATTGCAAAAAAAAGGTGGAGCACCGACTGTGATTCTGATTACCGACCGTTATCATATGCCACGTACCCGTCGTCTGTTTGCATTAAATGGCATTCAAACTATTCCAGTGGAAGCACCGATGCCGAAGTCCTTGACCCGTTGGCGTCCAAGTCGACAAAATTATGATCATAGTCGCCGTGCCAATTATGAAATGCTGGCCACTATCCGCGATATGTGGTTTGGCTCCAGTGACTGTCGGGAGGTGCCTTAATGTCTGATATTCCGTTTTTAACCCCGACCATCCTGAAACAGCTGGATTTACCTGTGCCAAGCAGGGAAACAACGCCACAGCTTTTACAGCCCTTAAACCTGAACAGGGATGACCAGCCCACTATTGATCTGCTGTCTTATCGCAGACTGTATGGTTTTGATTTACTGGATTGCAAGCATTGGCAAGGCTATGTACAGATGCCGCTGTTTAAACTGCATGTGCAAGTATTTACACCTAATCTAGAAAATACCCGTTTTGACAAGATTCAGGGAACGGCGTTTCTATTACATGGATATCTGGAACATAGCGGAATTTATCAGCCGATCGTACGTGAGTTACTGGAACAGGGTTTTAGCGTCCTGACCTATGATCTGCCGGGGCATGGTCTCAGCGATGGTTCATCTGCCAGTATCCAGAATTTTGATCATTACCAACAGGTTTTGCATGCGGTATATCGTTATGTGAAGCATGCCGAGCAGTTACCTAAACCTTGGGTTGGCATTGGACAAAGTACCGGTGGTGCGATCTGGATGCATCATTTGCTCGAATTTGCAGAACGACGCGAAAATCCGTTTGTAGATCGCGTGCTGTTATTGTCACCATTGATTCGTCCAGCTAAAACTGCCTGGTGGCATAATCCGCTCGGTCTCGGCATTATCAGCCGGATCAAGCGTGAAGTACCACGTCATTTCCGCCGTAATAACCATAATCCTGAATTTCTGCGTTTTATCCGACTTAAAGATCCTTTACAACCCCGCATGATGAGCATGGATTGGATTCTGGCGATGTCACGCTGGATGTTGGAAATGGAAGCACGTCCAGCCTGCCGAATCCCTGTCTGGTTAGCTCAAGGTGCTCAGGATCAGACAGTGGACTGGCGTTATAACATTGAATTTATCCGTCGCAAGTTCCGCCTGCAAACTTTGTTAATGCTGGAAGAAGGTTCACATCAATTGATTAATGAACGCGCGGATATCCGTGCAGCACTCACAGGTTTAATTCCAGCCTTTTTACATGCGCATGGCAGTAAGACCTATTATTAGACTGTCACACTCTCAATTAAAAAAAGGCGTTTCAGTAAACGCCTTTTTCTTGTCTAATTTAACTAAGTTTTATTTCTTATAAGCTCAAAAACTTTCCAGTTTGGCCATATTCCACATACGGAAATAGAAATTTTCCTCATCTTTATTTTCGCAATGTAATAATTCGCCTTCTTTAAGCCAGAAATGAATCTGGGCAAAGTTCTTGATTTCATGATTGCTGATTCGCTGTGCCAAATGATGCGGCTTAATGGCAGAAGGATGTTTTAAACCTGCTGAAGCGATTAGCTCAGACAGGGCATGCATTGTATTTTTATGGAAATAAAACACTCGCTCTGCCTTAGTCGGGACATGTAGTGCTTTTTGACGCTCTTTATCCTGAGTAGTCACTCCTACTGGGCATTGATTGGTATGACAACTCTGTGCCTGAATACATCCGACTGCAAACATGAATCCGCGCGCTGAATTGACCCAATCTGCGCCAAGTGCCATGGTACTGGCAATATCAAAAGCACTGATAATTTTCCCGCTTGCACCAATTTTAATCTTGTCTCTCAATCCTGCACCGACCAAGGTATTGTGCACAAACAAAAGACCTTCTCTTAAAGGAGTACCCATATAGTCAATCAATTCAATTGGTGCAGCGCCGGTACCGCCCTCAGATCCATCTACCACAATAAAATCAGGATAAATTTTAGTATACAGCATGGCTTTCACCATACTCATAAATTGCCAGGGCTGACCCAGGCAAAGCTTGAATCCGACTGGCTTACCTTCAGAAAGCTCGCGCAGTTGTTGAATGAAATTCATCATTTCAATGGGAGTTTTAAACGCCGGATGCCCAGAAGGAGACACACAATCATGTTCACGGCTAATCCCGCGAATCTGAGCAATTTCTTCTGAAATCTTGGCTTTAGGTAAAATCCCGCCATGTCCAGGCTTTGCGCCTTGTGAAAGCTTGATTTCAATCATCTTTACTTGAGGTAGCTTGGCTTTTTCTGCAAATTTCACCGGATCAAACTGACCCTCTAAGGTCCGACAACCAAAATATCCGCTACCAATTTCCCAGACAATGTCACCGCCATGTTCCAGATGATAAGGGCTGATACTACCTTCCCCGGTATCATGAAAGAATTTGCCTTTTTGCGCACCAAGATTCAAAGCCCGAACCGCATTGGCACTTAAACTTCCGAAACTCATAGCCGAGATATTTAAAATGGAAGCAGAATAAGGCTGGGTACATTGCTCATTGCCGATTAGAATACGAAAGGTTTCTGGATCGGCAGGTCTGCAAGGGGTAAGGGAATGGCTAATAAACTTATAATTTTCTTCATAGACATTCATGATCGAGCCGAAGGGCTTATCTGAATTTTCATTTTTAGCCCGTTGATACACCAGACTGCGCTGCATACGTGAAAATGGCAGGGCATCCCGATCCGCTTCAATAAAATACTGACGAATTTCAGGACGGAATTCTTCAAAGATAAAGCGGAAATGACCCATAATCGGGTAATTTTTTAAGATTGAATGTCTGTTCTGCAAGACATCATATAGGCCTAGCAGGCTCAGCAGAATACTGACGATCCATAAGGTATTCACCAAAGTTGCCGGCATAAAATAATAGATATAGCGCGGTTCATAACCGATATGAAAAATCGTAAAAATAACGGCGATGGTGATGCAGGCAAACCAGACCGAGTGCCGTGAAAAGAAAGTATTAAGTAATTTGTGTCGTACTAATTGCGCAGGGTTAGCCATTATGAAATTAAATTCCTATTTCCACTACGATAGCGTTTAATAATGTGCAGAGCTGCCTGGCTTATACAAGCATAGAATTGTTTTTTAATTTTATAAACTTGCTGAAAGTCTTTTAATAGCTGCCATACTTATCTTCTAGATAATAAATTTTCCAAATAATCTTCTATGGAAAAATTATGCAAAAGGCATGCATTCTTTTTATTTCAAAAACAGGCTTAAGCGCTCTATAGTGATTTTTATCCCCACAGCAGGAGTGTAAATTATGACAAAAAAATCGATCCGTTTTAATAATGCAGAGCTGGCTTGCTCATGTTATCAGGCTCTTTCATTTCTAATGTGACACATCCGGTCTGTTTTCTGGGGCAAGAGGAAAGTAGACCGGCTCAGTAATAGATCACCAGAGCAATAATAAAAATAAAATGATAAATTGATCAGGTCCCCAAAATGGGGACTTTTTTATTCTTTGGAAGAGACTGAATCAGTTTCATTCACTTGGTAAACAGCATCTGCCACTATTTTTGGTTCGATGTTTTTGATTTTATTACCAAAACTGCGTAACCACCAGACCAGTTGCGAGGTAAAAGGCACAGTCGCACTAATCAGGGCCATGCCATTTTCAATTTTTTCAATGTTTTGATCTTTGCTGAGCTGACTTTCTTCAAAATAGTGCGCATCAGATTCAGGCATGCTCAGTTGAAGCAATACATTTTCTGTTGGCTGGTTAAAATCGACCCGGAATCCTAAAGCCCCAGATTCGATGTATTCATCAATATCAAAATTTACCGGATGCAGGGCACGAGAATTCAGCACCACCGCTGATTTAAAACGGTGCAGGGCAAAGGTTTGAATATCCGATTTATCATGACGGGTACAGACCAGATAGATAATTGAACCTTTTTGTACCAATGCCAGCGGATTTAAAATATAGGTTTTCTCTTCGCCATTATGACCACGACCCTGATAAACACATTCCAGCTGTTTGTCCTGTAACAGGCCTTCGTAAATCGCCTGTTGGGCCGTTTTATCGACTACAGGCGGAATAAGTGGCTGAGTGGCGGGCACGATTCTGACCCGGTTAATCCATTGCCGTACATTATTTTGTGATGACAGGCTGCGTCGAGCCAGATCAAACCAGGGGTTCATTTCTTCAATCAGACTAGGTGGCAGTAGGTGTTTGAGATGTTCTTCCACCATCATAAAAGTCACCGCCTGTGAACTGGTCATATGCGGCAAGCTTTGAATGGGCGCATCTGAACGCCAGCGCCAGCCTTGTGGCGTGGTTTTACTGCTCTCAATCGGAAAACGCTGGGCAATCTGGTTCAGGTCACGCTGAATGGTACGCAAACTGATCTCGATCCCTTCACGATTCAAGATTTCCTGGAGTTCACGGGTTCCCATCCATTTGCCGGTAGAAAGACGCGACAAGATTTGCCATTGGCGGTAAAGGCTATTGGAGGTTTCTTTTTCTTGTGCTGACATAATGTATTTTTACTGGCAATCAGTGGAAAAAAATTAAATATGAGCTTACCACAATAAGAAATCTGGATTTTTTTCGCAAGTTATTCTGCGCAACAATTGTCCTACAATCCGTAAACACCTTGGCGAAAAATGATATTGAGTGAATAGGCACTTTACTGGGTTAATACAGACTTCGAAACGGATGTCATGGCATGGATATTGCTCTGATTTTATTATAGTAGATTACAATGAAGAGGTTTGTATGCTAAAAGAAAGCCAGGATACAAATACTATTACAACAGTAGAAAATCATACTGCAGCAGATTTAAGCAAAAATTTTACAGATACTACAGCACTCAATATTTCAATCAAACATAGTCCGCATTTTTTATACCAAGAGATTTCTTCGAAATTTTTCAATGAAATGCGTGATCATCAGGTGATGAACAGTCAGGCAGGTCAACGACTTGAAGAATGGCTGTCACAGCATACACTGGATGAACTGAATCAGCTAAATGAAGTAGCAAAAGAACATTTTCTTTATGATGGTATTACGTTTACCGTATACGGCGATGAGCAAGGCACTGAGCGGACTATTCCGTTTGATGTAATCCCACGGGTGATTGCCCGTAAACAGTGGAATATGGTGGCACTCGGTTCAGCACAGCGTGTTCGTGCCTTAAACCTTTTTCTGCATGATATTTATCATCAGCAGGATATTCTCAAAGCCAATATTGTTCCTGAACTTCAGGTACTGACCCATGAAGCGTATCAGCCGCATATGTATCAGCATCATTTGAAAGGCAGTATCTATAGCCAGATTAGCGGGATTGATGTTATCCGGGATTCCAAAGGCGAATTTTATGTACTGGAAGATAACCTGAGAACGCCGTCTGGTGTGTCCTATATGCTGGAATGCCGCAAGATCAGCCAGAAGTTAATGCCAAAAGTGTTTGAGCAATCCAATATTGCCGGTATTGAGCAATATCCAAAACTCTTAAGAGAAATTCTGGCGGAAAATGCCTATACCGATAATCCATTCATTGTGGTTTTGACTCCGGGTCGTTTCAATAGTGCTTACTATGAACATGCTTGCCTTGCAAGGGACATGGATGTGCCTTTAGTGACATCACGTGATCTTTTTGTTGAGAACTCTAAGGTTTATGTAAAAACGATACGTGGGCGTCAACAGGTTGATGTTATTTATAGAAGGGTCGACGACGCCTATCTTGATCCACTGTGCTTTAAACCAGATAGTACTTTG
The DNA here is from genome assembly GCF_054861205.1 of Acinetobacter sp. TW_SC_4. Lineage (NCBI taxonomy): Bacteria > Pseudomonadati > Pseudomonadota > Gammaproteobacteria > Moraxellales > Moraxellaceae > Acinetobacter > Acinetobacter sp. TW_SC_4. The sequence continues at coordinate 1,830,975 of NZ_CM142174.1, read as the reverse complement.
GGTGTCCCGGGCTTAATGTCTGCATATTTACAACATAATGTTGTAATCGCAAATGCACCGGGTACAGGTGTGGCAGATGATAAATCGATTTATCCTTATGTCGATAAAATGATTCATTTTTATTTAGGTGAAAAACCGATTTTAAATAATGTTCCAACCTACCAATGCCGTAATCCGGAAGATCTGGACTATGTGTTGGCAAATTTGGATCAGCTGGTCGTCAAGGAAGCACAAGGTTCTGGCGGTTACGGCATGCTGATTGGGCCACAAGCCTCTCAACAGCATATTGATATTTTCAGAGATAAGATTTTAGCTGCGCCGCATTTATATATTGCGCAGCCAACTTTGGATTTGTCGGTCAGTCCGACTATAAGCAATTTTGGTATTGCTGAACGACATATTGATCTACGTCCTTTTGTCTTGAGCTCACCTTACCGCACTGAAATTGTGCCAGGTGGTCTGACCCGGGTAGCCATGCAGGCAGGCTCACTGGTGGTCAACTCATCGCAAGGTGGCGGGATCAAAGATACTTGGGTAGTCGACAACTTACATTCATAACATTCCAAAGAAGGATAACGTCATGGTTTTGTTAAATACCAATGCGCAACATATTTTTTGGTTAGGCCGTTATTTATCTCGTACCCAGTTTTTATGTTCGCATTTTCCATTTTTAGATGATGAAGCCGCTGTGGCTTATGCACATGCTTTCTGTTTGCCTGCGTTTGATGCCAGTTCCTTAAATGAGCTGGTTCTAGATAGCACCCAGCCGACTTCATTTACCCAACAGTTTCAAGTGGCAAAAGACAATATTCAGGAATTACGCGGTGTATTGTCTGGCAAAGCCTATTCCGAACTACTGAAACTGATTAAAACTGCCGATCAGAATGCCGGTTATATCTGCGATGTCGTGACAGATTGTGCCGAAATTCTGGAAGCAGAATCATCAGATGTATTTCTGTTTTTCAGTCTGGGCCAATGTCTGGAACAGCTAGATCAGCAATTACGTCTCGGTGAGGATACGACCCGTACCTTATGTAAAATCGATTATATTGTGGATACGCTCTGTGAGATTGGCTGGGGCAGTGTAAAGCAATACTGGACACAGTTACGTGCCGCACCTGATCTGAAGCAGTTTTACCAGTTTAGTGATCATATTCATCGCTTGTTCGAGGCTGATGTATGAAATTGATGGTGAATCACCAAACGCAATATACGTACACAGCCGAGGTGAGGAACAGTATTCAGTATATCAAAATGATGCCTTCCACCAATGAGCATCAGAAAGTGCATTATTGGGATGTCAGTGTACCGGGGCAGAAAGTGATTCGGCATGATGCCTTTAAAAATCTCTGGATGACCAGTACACAGCGTGAATCCTATCATAGCCTGATGATCATGGCACAAGGCATCGTTGAGCTAAAACTCGCGCATGAGCAGGGCTTAAATGATTCATTAAATCCATATCTGTTTTTACAGCCGACTGAAGCTACAAAATGTAATGCAGAGATGAAGGATTTTGCAGAGCGGCATGTTCCAGCATTAACTCGTAAACATTTAATCGGCTTGGCTCAAGCTATACTTGAATACGTTCCTTATATATCAAATAGTACTACGGTACAGGGTTCTGCGATTGATGCCTTTGAAGTACGTCAGGGCGTCTGTCAGGACCACAGTCATATTTTTATCGCCATGTGTAAACATTTAGGTTTACCATCACGTTATATATCAGGTTATCTTTATGCACAGAATGCCTCACATCTGGCGAGTCACGCTTGGGCTGAGGTATTTGTTGAACAGGCATGGTACTGTTTTGATGTGAGTAATCTGTTATTTACGCCAAGTGCGCATGTCTATGTTGCGGTGGGACGCGACTATTGGGATGTTGCACCGGTTCGTGGTGTAAGAGAAGAAGGCGGTGAGGAATCCATGTATTCCATCGTCCAAGTACTAGAATGTTAATTCATTAATAAGGACAAAAAATGACGTATTGTTGTGCCCTTCGTTTAGAGCAAGGTATGCTATTTATCAGTGATACACGCACCAATGCTGGTGTGGATCACATTTCGGTATTCCGAAAATTATATACCTTTGGGGCAGATGGGGAGCGCGTTATCGTACTCCAGGCCTCCGGAAACCTGGCAACAACACAGGCAGTAATCGGACATATCAGAAATCAGCTGGAACTCAGGCAGGAACCGAATATCCTGAGTTTACCCACCATGTTTGATGTTGCGGAACTGGTGGGCAATACGCTCAAAAAAGTAATTGCCAATGTGACTGATGATAGTTTAGAACAAAGTACTTACTATTGTAATTTCCTGGTCGGCGGCCAGATTAAAAATCAGGAAATGCAGCTCTATCATATTTATCCGCAAGGCAATTTTATTTGCGCGACACGGGATACGCCATATTTCCAGATTGGTGAAAGCAAATATGGTAAGCCGATTCTGGATCGTGCTCTGACCTATGATATGCCACTCGATGAGGCATTACGCTGTTCTCTAATTTCTTTTGCTTCTACCTTACGTTCAAATGTATCTGTCGGTATGCCGCTGGATGTACTCGTCTATAAAAAAGACAGTTTAATGATGCCGAAAGGGAAACGTATTGCTGAAGACGATGAGTATTTTACGGATATTAGCCGGCAATGGTCAGAAACTTTAAAGAAAGGCCTGGCGGAATTACCCACACCATCGAATGACTATTTCTTATAAGATTTATAGAAATAAAAATAAGTATTTCTTATAAAAATTAGTAAAAATTGACTGCTTAGTGTACAGTGCTAACTTCTATACGATATTGCATAGATAAGAATAGAGGTTAGCCGCATGTACCAATTTTGTTATGCTAGTGAAAGTACCTCGTCCAAAGCCGACTTACTTCAAGATTTAACGGATATCCTTAAAGAAGCACGTGATTTTAATCATCCTAATCAAATAACAGGGGTGCTTTATTTTGCTGATGGACATTTTTTCCAGTGCTTGGAAGGTGAAAGTCTGGTTTTAAAAGCTTTACTGACAGAGAGACTATCTAAAGATTCACGCCATAAAAATATTAAACTATTTGAAACTAAAGAGATTGAGCAGCGTACTTTTGTCGACTGGTCGATGAAATACATTTCTAAACGTAGTTCCATTCAACAATTCTGCCAAGAGATGGGGCTTGAAGTTTTTACGCCTAATGATTTTAACCAGGAACAAGTAGATGCTTTATTACTTGAACTGTCATTAATCGAAAATGAAGAGCAAAAATTAGCTTAAATACTGACCGTATAAAAAAGCCCAATTTATATTGGGCTTTTTTATTTTTGGCTAGTTTTTCTTTAAACCAGTTTGCGTACCGGGCGGGCAGACATGCGGCAAAGTAATTCATAACCAATCGTACCATTGGCTTCAGCTACATCATCAACCAGACGGGATTTGCCCCATAGTTCGACTTCAGTACCTAATTCCAGATTGAGACCAGTTGCATCAATGGCAATCATGTCCATTGCCACACGGCCAATCACACGGGTTTGCTGACCATTAATCGCTACATAGTTCTGTTTCAGGAAAGCACGTGGATAACCGTCACCATAACCGATAGAAACAATGGCTAAAGCCATATCTTGATCAGCAGTGAAAGTAGAACCATAGCCGACATGTTCACCCGCTTTGATATTGTTCAGTGCAATCACTTCGGCAGTAAAAGTCATGACTGGTTTTAGATCTAAATCATGTACAGTTTTGTCTGCAAATGGAGTCGCGCCGTAGAGCATGATGCCTGGACGGACAAAGTCAAAATGCAATTCTGGATATTTATAGATTGCAGCTGAGTTACAGCAAGAACCTATTAAAGGTGCGCAGTCATTTTTCACTTCAAGGAACTGCTGGATTTGCTGTTCATTGAGTGGATGTTCCGCATCCGCATTGGCAAAGTGCATCGCCAGCACGCAGGTAAAACCTTCTGCTTTTAGTTGATTGATCACATCTTTAATCACATCAATTTTAAAACCAAGACGGTTCATACCGCTGTTGAGTTTTACCCAAACTTTTAAGCCTTTCGCAATATAGGCTTCTTTATTTGCCAGTAACCAATCCAGTTGTGGCTGATGATGCACAATGACTTCAATATTCTGATCGATCACAACCTGCATTTCATCTGCAGAGAAAATGCCTTCGATCAGGGTAATGGGTTGCTGATAGCCGAGTTCACGAATTTCCAGCGCTTCTTCCAGACAAGCGACACCAAAGGCATCACTATCTTTTAAGGCTGCTAAGCAGTCTTTAACTCCATGTCCGTAAGCATTGGCTTTGACCATGCTGACGATTTTAGCGGTTGGGGCAAGTTGTTTGACACGGTTTAAATTATATTGCAGTGCTTCACTGTCAATATAAACTGTAGCTTGGCGCACCCTAGATACTCCTGCGGGATGACAAAAATAATATCGTGTGGAACACACAAAAGAGGGAGAGAAATAACAGGATTGTGAAAACAAAAGCGGTCATTTCAGAATTGCGAATATTGTAGACCTATCTACCATAAATGGACATGCTCATTTATATAATTTCATGCAAAGCAAGCATTCTAAATAAAAAAGAGACCATTTCGGCCTCTTTTTTGGAATCAGATTAACCTTGAGTGCTTACTCTTCATCATCATACTGGGCATAGAACTCAGAAGAGAGGTTACTGAAACGGGTATATTGACCCTCAAATGCCAGACGAACTGTACCAATTGGACCATTACGCTGTTTTCCAATAATAATCTCGGCAGTACCAGCTTCTTTGGATTCCTTGTTATAAACCTCGTCACGGTAAATAAACATGATCAAATCGGCATCCTGCTCGATCGCACCAGATTCACGAAGGTCAGACATTACCGGGCGTTTATTTGGACGGTTCTCCAGAGAACGGTTCAACTGTGATAAGGCGATCACAGGACATTGCATTTCTTTAGCCAAGGCTTTTAAGCTGCGAGAAATCTCCGAGATCTCGCCTACACGGTTATCACCCATACCCGGCACTTTCATCAACTGAAGATAATCGACCATGATACAACCGAGTTTACCACCATGCATTTTAGCAATACGACGCGCACGCGCACGAACCTCAGTCGGTGGTAGTGCAGAGGAGTCATCGATATAAAGATGCTTTTCCTGTAAATGTACAATGGTACTGGTTACCTTAGACCATTCATCACTGTCCATTTTACCGGCACGTAAATGCCCTTGATGCACCCGGCCGAAAGATGAAATCAAACGCATCGCAATCGAATCCGCTGGCATTTCCATCGAATAGACCAGCGCAGGGAGGTTGTTGTTAAACAGCACACTTTCGACCAAATTCATGGCAAAGGTGGTTTTACCCATAGAAGGACGGGCTGCGACAATAATCAAATCACCGGCCTGCATACCGGAAGTTTTATTGTCCAGTTCCACGAAACCGGTGGTCAGACCGGTAATTGAACCTTCTAATTGAGACAGTTCATTTAACTTGTCGAATACGTCAGCTACCACGGTATTAATTGCTTTCGGGCCTTGAGCCTTGGCATTGTTATTATGTTGTTCGGCAATCGAAAAAATATTAGTTTCAGCCAAATCCAGAATTTCACTGACCGGGCGACCTTTAGTGTCATAGGCATTCTGTAAAATTTCAGAGCTGACCTTGATCATGCTACGTAAAGTAGAGAACTCTTTAATTTTGCCGGCATAGGTTTCCAGGTTGTAGAAACTTGAAGGCGAGTCAGCCATTAGCTGCATTAAATATTCTTCACCACCGACAGCATCGAGTAAGTTCTGCTTGATCAGCCAGTCATGAACCAGTACTGCATCATAAGGCGAATTTTCCTTAGAAAGCTGTTCAATGGCACGGAAGATATATTTATGCCGGGTCGCATAAAAATCATTTTCAGTCAGCACATCGCCGACTTGTTCAAAAGATTCAGCCACAGTCATAAGGGCAGCAAGTACAGCCTGTTCAATCGCTAAATTGTGCGGGGGAGTACGGAACTCCTTAAGTTGGGTATCAGCAACAATTTCTGGTTTAGCGGTAGGTGCCTTTTTGCTGGCATTCGCCTGTGACATATAAATCCCTGATTTTAAATACAATGGTTAAATATTGTCGGAGATGAATAAGGTTTATTCACTACGAGATGAAATGATACGCGGTCTGATCCAAAATGCGAAGTGCAATTTTTTGTGAACACGAAGAATAAATTGAATTTTCTACTGTTGAGCTTGAGCAGATTATATTTTTTAGAGATAAAAAAAGAGCATGCCAAAGCATGCCCTTTTTTCGGTGAGAAATTACTCAGCTACGATAGTAACCAGAACTTCTGCAGCAACATCATGGTGCAATTGGATTGCGATGTTGAATTCACCAGTGTTGCGAAGCGCGCCATTTGGAAGACGAACTTCAGCACGGTCAACTGTAAGACCAGCATTTGTCAACGCGTCAGCGATGTCACGAGTACCGATTGAACCGAACAGTTTACCTTCATCACCAGCTTTCGCAGTGATTACGATGTTAACTTCGTTCAATTGGTCAGCACGTGCTTGAGCAGCAGCTAATACTTCAGCTTCTTGTTTCTCAAGTTCAGCACGACGAGCTTCAAAAGCAGCAGTGTTAGCTTCAGTAGCTGCAACTGCTTTACCTTGAGGGATCAAGTAGTTACGGCCGTAACCAGCTTTAACTGAAACTTTATCACCAAGTTTACCAAGGTTTTTAATGCGTTGTAATAAGATAATATCCACAGCTCAACCTCACTTATGATTGTCAGTGTAAGGGATCAAAGACAAGTAGCGAGCTTGTTTGATAGCAAGTGCTAGCTGACGTTGGTAACGAGCTTTAGTACCTGTAATACGGCTAGGAACAATCTTGCCGTTTTCAGTGATGTACTGTTTTAAAGTGTCGATATCTTTGTAGTCGATGTACGTAACGTTCTCAGCTGTAAAGCGGCAGAACTTGCGACGACGGTAAAAACGTGCCATGTTAGGTTCTCCTTATGCTTCAGCAGAGTCTTGAGCTTGTTGTGCTTCTTCACGTTGAGCTTTACGCGCACGTTTTTCTTCAGCACTCTTAGCCAATAGTGACTCTTCAGTGATAGCGTTTTCACGACGGATGATAAGGCTACGAATGATTGCATCGTTATAACGGAACAATTCTTCTAGCTCATCAAGAGTAGTTTGACCACACTCAACATTCATAAGAATGTAGTGAGCTTTGTGGATCTTGTTGATTGGGTAAGCCAATTGACGACGGCCCCAGTCTTCAAGACGGTGGATTTGACCTTCAGCTTCTTTGATGTGAGTTAGGTAACGTTCTACCATACCCACAACTTGATCGCTTTGGTCTGGATGTACCAATAGTACGATTTCGTAGTGACGCATTGTCAGCTCCTTACGGTTTAAACAGCCCCAATTTAAGTGAAATTGAAGCAAGGAGTCACAACCTTGGTTGTGTCGCATAATATGCGAAGCGTGAAGTTTAGTGGTTTTGGGGCTGAAATACAAGCAAATCTTGCCAGATGATGAATGTTTAAGCAGGTAAGGAAGTAAATGAAAAAATTTACAAGAAGAAAATTTCTAAAGGAAACAAAGTTACTTTAAGTAAGTTTGAAAGAAATTATGTTTTTAATAAGAGAAATAAAAAAGATAGAGTAAAACTCTATCTTCTTAAAAAAATATGATTGGATTCTGCGGGGCAGTAGAAGTAAAACAGAAAATAATACTGATCACGGTAATCAGTTTGACCGAGAACATGAAATACTGTTTTGCCCATGCCTGATCATCTTCAGCTTTAAAGCCTTGGATACTGAGATAGATCCAGTAAAACGTCATCAGATTCAATACCACCAGATAAATCCAGTTTGCATAACCATAAACAAATAGAGCATTCATGGTGATTCCGAACAATATCACGTAGATCAAAGATTCGATCTTGGTACGTCGAATTGAACGAGCGACAGGCAGAATTGGAATGCCTGCATTTTTGTAATCTTCAAAACGGTAAACTGCAATTCCCCATGAATGAGGCATTTGCCAGAGTGCATACCCTAGAAAAATTAAAAGGGCACCCAGGTCAAACTGGCTTGCAACTGCGGTATAACCGATCACAGGCGGTGCTGCGCCAGAAATACTGCCTACCAGTGTTTGGTGAATAGTTGTTCGTTTTGTCCATAAGCTGTAAAAACCAACGTATACGACAAAACCAATAACTGCGAATAGGAAAGCGTATGCATTTACCCAGAACCATAAAATGCCAAAACCGATCACACCCAGTACAAAAGCAAAGGCGAGAGCAACAGGGACAGAAATGGTTTTTTTGACAAGTGCGCGATTTTGCGTGCGCTGCATTTTTTGGTCGATGTCCTGATCAATAACGTTATTGACCACGCATCCTGATGCTACTACGAGAGTAGTACCAATAAGAGTAAGAAGCAGGAGAAGGAAATCTACAGAACCTTGAGTGGCTACGAAGTAGCCACCCAAAGTGGTAACAAAGTTACCGAAGAGAATTCCTGGCTTAGTCAGGAATAAATACTTTTTCAGCATGACAACCAGTTTAGATCATCATGTTGTAGTGTAGGTAGTTCATGATCCATACAGAACCCACTAAAAGAATAGCGATGGTTAAGATGGTATACACAAATGCAATTACGTTCCAGCGTTGCTCTGAAGAAGAGTTCATGTGCAAGAAGTAAATTAATTGCACAAGAATCTGAGCGACTGCAGTAATTGCAATAGCAGTAATCAAGATACCGCGGCTAAAACCACCTGCCATAACCATACCGAATGGAATTACAGTAAGGACAACAGACAGGATGAAGCCAACAGTATATTGCTTCATGTTACCGTGTGATTCGCCAGCAGCGTTATGATCATGACTCATTATAGAACTCCCATCAAGTAAACTACGCTGAATACACAGATCCATACGATGTCAAGGAAGTGCCAGAACAAGCTTAGGCACGCAAGACGACGAGTGTTAGGTAGAGTCAAACCATATTTCTTGATTTGAATCATTAACACGATCATCCATACCAAACCTGAAGTCACGTGGATACCGTGCGTACCTACCAACGTAAAGAACGAAGACAGGAACGCAGAAGTGCTAGGGCCATGACCAGCATGAACTAAATGATTGAACTCATAAAGTTCCATACCGATGAAGGCAGCACCGAATAACCAAGTGATCGCTAACCAGGTAAGAACCTGACCAACGTTTTTCTTGTAGGCAGCTAGAACGGCAAAACCAAAAGTTACGGAAGAGATCAAGAGGGCAAACGTTTCAGTTAAAACGAAGCCTAATGAATCACCAAACAGATCACGCGCGCTTGGAGTGCCTAGTGGAACGTGGCTACTTAAAACAGCGAATGCAATGAAGAGTGTACCGAAAAGGATAAGGTCACTCATCAAGTAAGTCCAGAAACCAAAGACAGTGATGTCAGTATCATCGTGATGATGATGCTCATCGTGCCCGTGGTTATCGTGATGAAGTACTTCAGCCATGGTCTTAGTCCTTCTTCAAGTGTTTTTCAAGGATCGCGTAACGTTCACCTTCAATACGCTCAACTTCAGCAGCAGGAACATAGTAATCCACTTTCTTGGTGAAAGAAGACACGATGAAGCTGATGATAGCTGCTACGAAAGTAACCGCTACTAACCACCAGATGTGCCAGATTAACGCGAAGCCCATAACAGTAATGAACATTGCGATAATGAAACCAGCAGCACGGTTAGTCGGCATATGGATATCTTCGTACTTCGTAGGTTTTGCATAAGCAACACCGTTTTCTTTCTCGATCCAGAAAGTATCAATACCATTGATCTTTGGAAGATGAGCAAAGTTATAGAACGGAGCAGGAGAAGATGTAGCCCATTCAAGCGTACGACCATCCCATGGATCGCCAGTCAAATCTAGACGTTGATCGCGTTGTAGGAAACCAACAACGATTTGCATGATGAAACATACAATACCAAGTGCAACTAGAACAGCACCGAACATTGCGATGTTTACATACGGATCCCAGTCTGGGTTATCAAATGTATTCAGACGACGAGTCATACCCATGAAACCAAGGATATAAAGTGGCATGAATGCAAAGTAGAAACCGAAGAACCAGAACCAGAATGCTGCTTTACCCCAAGTCTCATTCAGTCTCCAACCGAACATTTTCGGCCAGTAGAAGATGATACCCGCGAACATCGCGAATACTACACCACCAATAATTACGTTATGGAAGTGAGCGATCAGGAATAAAGAGTTGTGTACCAGGAAGTCCGCTGGTGGAACCGCCATCAATACACCTGTTAAACCACCGATACCAAAGGTCACAAGGAAGCCAAGTGTCCATAGCATTGGGGTAGTGTAAACGATACGACCCTTGTACATGGTGAACAACCAAGAGAAGATTTTCACACCAGTAGGAATCGCAATAATCATGGTCATGATACCGAAGAACGCGTTAACGTTGGCACCTGCACCCATGGTAAAGAAGTGGTGAACCCATACAACGAATGACAATACTGTAATTGCAACTGTTGCATAGACCATTGATTTGTAACCGAACAACGCTTTACGAGCGAAAGTCGATACAACTTCAGAGTAAATACCAAATGCTGGCAATACCAGAATGTATACTTCTGGGTGACCCCAAGTCCAAATCAAGTTCACATAAAGCATTGGACTACCGCCTAGCTCGTTTGTGAAGAAGTGGAAGCCGAAGTAACGGTCAAGAGACAGCATTGCAATAGTAGCAGTCAACACTGGGAATGCTGCGATAATCAAAACTGCTGTACATAAAGATGTCCAGGTAAAGATTGGCATTTCCATCAGTTTCATGCCAGGCGCACGCATTTTGATGATGGTAACGAAGAAGTTAACACCCGTTAATAGCGTACCCAAACCTGAAATCTGCAGTGCCCAGATGTAGTAATCCACACCGACGCCAGGAGAGTATTCAATGCCTGATAGTGGAGGATAAGCCATCCAACCAGTCGCAGCGAATTCACCTAGAGCAAGTGAAACCATCATCAAACCTGCAGCACCAGCAAACAGCCAGAAGCTTAAAGAGTTCAATAATGGGAATGCAACGTCACGTGCACCGATTTGAAGCGGTACAGAGATGTTCATTAAGCCAACAACAAGACCCATTGCCACGAAGAAGATCATGATCACACCGTGTGCGGTGAAGATCTGGTCATAGTGTTCTGGGTGCAAGTAGCCTTCGCCGCCACCTTTTGCAAGGAACTGCTGAAGACGCATCATGATCGCATCGGCGAAACCACGTACCAGCATGATCACTGATACAAAGATATACATGATACCAATTTTTTTATGGTCTACAGATGTGAACCATTCGTTCCACAGGTAGCCCCATTTTTTGAAGTAGGTAATACCCGCAACAACTGCGATACCACCTAAGATCATCATTGCAACAGTTACCAGTACGATTGGATCGTACGGAATTGCATCTGGACCTAACTTACCTAAGAAGCTCATGAATTATTCTCCTTGAGAAGCAGTCGCATGTTCAACATCTACATGTGCTTCAGAAGCAGCTGCTTCCTGGTGAGCAACAGAAGACGCTGAGTGATCAGCACCGTGATAGTTACTCATGTAGTTATTGATCACAGATTCAAACAAACCTTGCTCAACAGAAGAGTAGTAAGTCACTGGATGTGGCTTAGTTGGGTAAGGCTTCATTGCTTCAGCAGCAGCCTTCTCTTCAGGAGTCGTAGCTTTTGCAATAATCGCTTCGATTTGGTGTTTACCACGGTTACCGTCACGCAAGCTTGCAAATTCAGCTTGGTCTAAAACAGTTTTTTGAACTGCTTCTGGATTTACTGAAGTACCGTTACCTGCTTTAACTGCAGCTACCCATTCAGCAAACTGAGCATCAGTCACAGCATGTGCACGGAAGCGCATTTGTGAGAAGCCATAGCCTGAATAGTTAGAAGAGAAACCGCGGTAGCCTTCAGCTGGGCTAGTTTCGTCTGCCATTAAGTTCAGGTGAGTTTGCATACCCGCCATTGCATAGATCTGACCACTTAACGCAGGGATGAAGAATGAGTTCATCGTGAAGTTAGAAGTCAAACGAAGACTTACCGGAGTTTTCTCTGGGAAGCGAATTTCGTTTACAGTCGCAATGTTTTGTTCTGGGTAGATGAAGATCCATTTGAACTGTTCAGCAATAACCTGAACTGTTAATGGTGCTTTATCTGCCTCAAGTGGGCGGTATGGGTCGTACTTGTGGGAACCCCACCAAGTTAACCAAGCTAAAATACCAATAATAATGACAGGGATACCCCAAACTACAATTTCAATCGCAGTAGAGTGTGCCCATGTAGGTTTATAGTCTGCGTCTTTATTCGATGCGCGATATTTCCAACCGAACCATAATGCCATGATAATTGATGGAATTACCACCAATAGCATTAAGTAAATCGCAGTCATCATCAGGCTACTTTGGCCTTCAGCAACTGGACCCTTAGAGTTCAGAAGTACTAGATCACCACCACACCCTGTTAAAAGTGCAGCCATCGTTGATAAAGACAATACAGCTAAAATCGTTTGTCTCATTTTACAACCTCGGTGAAGAGTCCCATTCCCTAATTTAATATGGGATAGCGATTAAAGTGTCGCATGATAAAAGAGGCTGTTTTTTTACAAAACACCCTTCTAATCATAATACACCGCTACGTTGTAGGGCATTATGCCTGATATTGCCAAACTAAGCTATATATAAAGGTGCTTTAAATGACTGTAATAAAAACCGATTTTGTCGGTCGGATTTCAAGAATATTTATAGGAATTTTATTGTAATTTCAAAGTTATATAGGAAAATGGGATGCCAAAACATCCCATTTTATGGCAGGACTAATTATTGTTTAACGACTTGGGTTTTTGCCAGTTTATCGTGCACGGTTTGACGTTTTTTCCCTAAACCGAACGCCCAGTCAATGATTGTGCTGAGTGGCATGAAGATAATATTCAGGAAAATAAAGAATACACTGCGAATAGTGAAAGCACGCATTAAGCTGGTTTTTTCACCAGTCTCGGCATCTACGATCTTAATTTTAGTCAGTTTTTTACCGATACTTTGACCTGATTTGGCAATTAAAAAGGCCTGAATAGCGAGCATGATCACCAGGTAAATTGCAGTCGCAATCCAAGCCTGCTGTGAAAACATGTCAAACATCTGAGTCTGTAGTTGCTGTGCCAAGGCAGGGTCAGCATCACTACTTAACATCACATTCATGAACTCCTGATTCAGTTGTGCGAACTGAGTTTCCTGTTCAGGAGTAAAAAATGCGGTCAAAATAAACGTCGCAGTCAGCCATAAAAGCAGATCCACAATCTTGGCTAAAATACGGCTTGGAATACTCGCCAGTTCTTTTTTTGCTGCAACATTTTGAGAGCTGCGGGCACGAAGATGGTCTGTCCTTGACTCATTTGCGTTCTGTGGAGCCTGATAGGCAGGTGTCGCTGGCATTTCTGGTGCTACATAGCCTTCAGGCTGATAGATCAGTTTCCCTTGGGTGAGTTCACCTAAAGCTTTCCATTCGGTCATACCTTGATGCCAAGCCAAATCAGTCAGAAGTACCTGTTGGTTGGCAAGCATCTGATTTAATTGCTCGAGCGTATATGGGCCAGCTTGTTGATTATTTCGTGCCAAGTAAATCTGCATATAAACTGAATCTCAAAAATATAAATTTAGACAAAAATTGAACTAGGAGTTTAAGTATTTTCAGGCTGAAAACAAATAAAAGAATATAAATGTAATATATGAATAAGTTTAGGATTTTCAAGAATGTTCATCACCAAATTCCTCCATAATTGAGACAGTGTAGCAAGGATTGATGATTTTGCTATCAAGATGTGAAAATTCACTTAAATTTAATTATGCAATTTTTTATCATGCTGTTTGTTGGTGTTTGTTTGTCATTACACTAAGAAGCTTATGCTTATATAAATAATTTGATTTCTGTTAAATCAAAAAACATATGATTAATCACTTAACTATAAATATAATTAAGATAATAGACCTCTTGCGTTAGTCAAAATTTAATCAGTGATAAACGTTGATTTTTAAATAAATATCAAAGTCTAAAATAGTCAAAAATAATACTTTCGCAAGAGGTCTAATATCTAGGTAATATTGAGAACATAAAAAAAGACCCTATGAAAGGGTCTTTTTTTAAAGAGTTAATTAAGCTTTTTGAGCTTTCTCTTCAGACAGGAAGAACCAGGTATCCAATACTGAGTCTGGGTTAAGAGATACAGATTCAATACCTTGTTCCATCAGCCATTGTGCAAGATCTGGGTGGTCAGAAGGACCTTGGCCACAGATACCTACATATTTACCGGCTTTACGGCAAGCATGGATGGCCATAGAAAGAAGCGCTTTTACTGCTGGATCACGTTCATCAAACAGGTGAGAAACAATACCAGAGTCACGGTCCAGACCAAGTGTTAACTGAGTCAAGTCATTTGAACCGATAGAGAAACCATCGAAGTGTTCAAGGAACTGTTCAGCTAACAAAGCGTTAGTTGGCAATTCACACATCATGATCACTTTAAGACCATTTTCACCACGTTTCAGACCGTTTTGACCTAATAGCTCAATAACACGTTTAGCTTCAGCAACAGTACGTACAAACGGGATCATGATTTGAACGTTAGTCAGACCCATTTCGTCACGAACTTTTTTCAGTGCGCGGCATTCAAGTTCGAAGCAGTCACGGAAGTTGTCAGATACATAACGGCTTGCACCACGGAAACCCAACATTGGGTTTTCTTCTTCAGGTTCGTACAGTTTACCGCCGATCAGGTTAGCGTATTCGTTTGACTTGAAGTCAGACATACGTACGATCACTGGTTTGTCAGCGAACGCAGCAGCAAGAGTAGAGATACCTTCAACCAGTTTTTCTACATAGAATTCGATTGGAGATGCATAACCTGCAGTACGAGCAAGTACAGCAGCACGAGTTTCACGTGGCAGACTATCGATGTTCAATAATGCTTTAGGATGCACACCGATCATACGGTTGATGATGAACTCTAGACGAGCAAGACCAATACCTCCGTTCGGAATTTGCGCGAAGTCAAATGCACGATCCGGGTTACCTACGTTCATCATGATTTTGAACGGAAGTTTTGGCATAGATTCGATAGAGTTGGTTTGGATTTCGAAATCCAATGCACCTTCGTAGATGAAACCAGTATCACCTTCAGCACAAGATACAGTTACTTCTTGACCGTCTACCAGCACTTCAGTTGCATTGCCACAACCTACGATAGCTGGAACCCCAAGTTCACGTGCGATGATCGCAGCGTGACAAGTACGACCACCACGGTTAGTTACAATCGCAGCAGCACGTTTCATCACTGGTTCCCAATCCGGGTCAGTCATGTCAGATACAAGTACGTCACCGTCTTGTACTTTGTCCATTTCTTTAATTGAAGTTACGATGCGGACTTTACCAGAACCGATACGTTGACCGATTGAACGGCCTTCACAGATTACAGTACCACGTTGCTTTAACAGGTAGCGTTCCATCGTGCCGACATTTTCACGGCTCTTCACAGTTTCAGGGCGCGCCTGAACGATGTAGATTTTGCCGTCATCACCGTCTTTCGCCCACTCGATGTCCATTGGAGAACCGTAGTGGTTTTCAATGATCAATGCTTGTTTAGCCAATTCTTGCAGTTCGTGATCATTCAATGCAAATTGTTGACGATCTGCTTTCTCTACATCCACCACAACAACTGATTTACCTGCAGCTGCTTCTTCACCATAAATCATTTTCTGGTGTTTAGAACCTAAGTTGCGGCGCAGTACAGCATGTTTGCCTGCGTTTAGAAGCGGTTTTGAAATATAGAATTCATCCGGGTTTACTGCACCTTGAACCACCATTTCACCCAAGCCATAAGAAGCTGTAATGAATACTGCATCACGGAAGCCTGATTCAGTATCTAAAGTGAACATTACACCAGCAGCACCAGTTTCTGAGCGAACCATACGTTGTACGCCAGCAGAAAGAGCAACCACGTCATGCGCAAAGTTTTGGTGTACACGGTAAGAGATCGCGCGGTCGTTATACAAAGATGCAAACACTTCTTTGATCGCGATCAGAACGTTGTCGATACCACGAATATTCAGGAAGGTTTCTTGCTGACCTGCGAAAGAAGCATCAGGTAAGTCTTCTGCAGTCGCAGATGAACGAACGGCAACCGCGATATCAGGGTTGCCGTTTGAAAGTTCTGCAAAAGCTGCACGAATTTCCTTTTCCAGTTCAGCAGTAAGTGGAGTTTCCACAATCCATTGACGAATCTTTGCACCAGTTTCAGCAAGTGCATTGACGTCATCAACGTTTAGTGCAGCAAGCTCTGCATTGATTTTAGCGTTTAGGCCACTTTGCTCGAGAAATTCACGATAAGCAGCAGCTGTTGTTGCGAAGCCACCTGGTACTGATACACCAGCATTAGATAAGTGGCTGATCATTTCGCCCAGAGATGAGTTTTTCCCACCTACAAGCTCAACATCGTGCTTCCCTAATTTTTCTAGACCAATTACGCGCGCTTCCAAAGTTGTTACTCCACTTTTGCAGTATTAATCACTATCTTGGCATGAGAGTATAGCAAATCTTCTAGGTTTTTGATTTTACTAAGCGACAGTCATGTAAGATCGGTTTACTATAAAGATTATATAGTACTAAGACAAATGTTTGAGGAGAATTTTAATGTCAGAAGGTAAACAAATTCAGCGGAGTGTGTTTTTTATTTCCGATGGTACTGCCATTACTGCTGAAACCCTTGGCCACTCGCTGTTAGCGCAGTTTCCGCATGTGGATTTTGACATTCATATTATCCCTTATATTAGCTCTGAAGAAGCGGCCATGAATGTGGTCACAGAGATCAATGAACGTGCCCAAAAAGATGGTCAAAAACCTTTGGTTTTCGATACGTTGGTGGATCCCTATGTACGAGACATTATTAATACTGCAAATGCAGTAAATCTTGATGTTTTTGAAGGGCTTATAAGCAAATTATCAGAAGAGCTTGGTACTGAACCTACGACTTTAGTCGGTCAGACCCATGCGGTGACCGATTCCGAGTCCTATAAGGCGCGTATTGATGCCGTACATTTTGCGCTCGACAATGATGATGGTGCGCGTACGCGTCACTATGATAAGGCTGATCTGATCCTGATTGGCGTATCGCGTTCCGGTAAAACTCCGACCTCAATTTATTTATCTTTACAATTTGGAATTCGTGTAGCGAACTATCCGCTAACTGAAGAAGATCTGGACGATAACCGCCTGCCAGCAGTGCTAAGACCGCATAAAAACAAGCTTTTTGGCCTGATGATTGATGCAGAGCGTCTGGTTGCAATACGTACGGAACGTAAGGCCAACAGCCGTTATGCCAGCTTTAGCCAGTGCCAGATGGAACTGCGTGCAATTGAAGGTATCTATATTTCGGAAGGGATCAAGTACCTGAATGTCTCGGAAATGTCGATTGAAGAAATTTCAACTCGTGTCTTACAAATGACAGGACTAAAACGTCGAATTGGCTAAAAAGAATTCAGAGCCAGACTTTGGTTGGCTCTGATTTATAGATAAAAATTAATAAAAAATACTACTAGGACTTACGCATTGACGGATTCAAAAAAGTATTAAAATGCTTTATAAAGTATCTGTGATCAGACGAATTAAACATGCTTCTACAGCAACTTGTACATTACCCATTTATATGGGCTTTCTCATGACAGAACCGAACTCTATTAGCTGCACACAACTTGCCGAGACTTATAATATCTCGCATGATAGTGTAAATCGCTTTCTAGAGCGTGAAGACTACACACCTCACGACCTATATCAAGAATCAATTCAACATATTGATAATAATAAACTTATAGTCAGTATTGATGATACTGTTTTAGATAAACCATATAGTCAACATATGGACTTGGTTAGCTATTTTTGGTCAGGCAAACACCACCGATCCGTCAAGGGTATTAATCTCATTACCTTGTATGCGACAGATCAAAATGGTCAAAATATTCCAATTAATTTCCGAATTTATGACAAATCTGAAAGTAAAACCAAGAATGATTACTTTATGGATATGTTAAGTGAAGTACTCAATTGGGGTGCAAAGATTCAATTTATTACAGGTGATAGTTGGTATTCATCGACTGGAAATCTAAAAACCATAAGAAAATATGGTATTCGATTTATGTTTGGTATCGACTGTAACCGTAAGGTTTCCCCAGAAAAAGGACAATGGTTTCAACTGCGTTTATTGCCAGATTTCCATCAGGGTCAAGTGGTCTGGCTCAAAGATTTTGGCTTTGTACAATTATTTAAGACTCAGTTAAAAGAACAGCAGAGGTTTTATATTGTGCATCAAGATGAAGATGATTTATTGTCCTTTGAAGGTTTTCATGAATTACATTCAAGTCATTGGAAAATAGAGCAATATCACCGGGTGATTAAACAGGTTTGTCATATTGAAAAGTTTCAAGTAAGACGATCTAAACTGATTTTGAATCATATTTTTTCAGCCTTGATGGCCTACGTTGAGATACAAAAGAACCAGTTTGAGCGGATCTTTGAAAATATATATCGTTGGCAGAAGAAATTATTTAGACCAATTATCAAAAACTTCATTGATGACTTTATTCTCGATAAAAATCATCTGCTACCACAGAGAATCTATAAATAATAGTGCGTAAGTCCTAACTACTTTCATAGAAATAAAATATGAATAGTATAAGTGATTGAAATATTCATTATTTTAATAAAAAATGCAGTAGTTGGTTTTTAAGCTTATTTGCTCTTCAATGAGCTAAACAATTCAATCTTTCAGCGTCAAATTTTCCCAAATACACTGCGAATTTTTAATCTTATGAGCTAAAAATAGATTAATTTTCTGATTGAAAAGTATACACAATTAGCTCAACCTGATGTTCATCTCCATTAATACAATGAATACTATTTTCAGAAATTTTTGCAATAGGCCAGGTAATCAGTTGGCAATTTTCACGTTGCAGAGCAGCATAATAGTGGTCTGATTTAAGATAAACTTTGGATGCAGCTGCAAGATTTGGCATGAGTTGACGTCTTAACCATAAATTCTGCACCTGATTTTCCAGATAACGTAATGACAAAATGCTTTTAATCCGGTTATTAAACAGGCGTCGATTTTTAATGATCAAGGGATGATTCAGAAGGCGCTGCAAACCACGTTCAGTACCTGGCAATACAAATTGTGGATTAATCTGAAAAACTTTTACTGAGCGAGCTTGCTGGCTAATCTTGTTGAGCTGGCTTACGGTAAATTGATCTGTACCGATAATCGCAATATCTTTTCCGGCACAGTCAAGTTCAGCGAGCTGGGAAGAGGGTACTTTAATGCCAGTAAAATGCTGAAAATTCTCGGGACGATTCTCAAATATACCCGCGTGTGCATCCTGCTTGGTGGACATTGTTTTTCCTTAAAATTATTTAATAATTGGTCTTATTTGCTTTGTTATAGATATTAACAAAAGCCCTAGAGCGGTAAAGTTCAAAATTTAACTTAGACAGTCATTCTTTTTTCTATTGTATTTTTAATGGGAGATAGATGTAGTAAAGAGCAGGAGATCTATCTTAGATATGAATTTATCCATTTGGAAACTTAAGATTTTCAAATAAAGTTTTAAAAAAATATACCCATTCCGAAGAATAGGTATATAGATAAGAATAAATTAGGCAAAGCAAGACAGCATTATTGCCCGTTTTTGATCTGCATCAGCAATTCAAAATTATGCAAACGTTTCTCTGTGTCATAGATATCACAGGTGAAGATAAACTCATCTACATCATATTTTGCTAGGAGTGCTTCCAGACCGGCTTTAACAGTTTCTTTAGAACCCACCTGTGCCATGGCAAAGAAATTATCGACAGACATTTTTTCAGGTGGTGACCAGAGTCCTTCCATAGAATCAATCGGTGCTTTCAATTTCAGGCTTTGACCGCGAATCAGGGCAAGGACACGCTGGTAAGCACTTGTTGCCAGATATTCAGCTTCTTCATCTGTATCTGCCACACAAGTTGGTACGCCCATAGAAACATAAGGACGATCCAGATATTCAGACGGTTCGAAATTGTCCCGATACAGCTGAATCGCTTGACCAAGCATACGCGGAGCAAAGTGAGAGGCAAAAGAATAAGGTAGACCAAGTTTTGCTGCCAGTTGTGCGCTAAACAGGCTCGAACCTAATAACCACACAGGTACGTGTGTGCTTTGGCCTGGAGTTGCCACAATGCGTTGGCCTGGAATCGGATCTTTAAAGTATTGCAGAATTTCTAAAACATCCTGCGGGAACTGATCTTCAGTTTCCTGCCGGCCACGACGTAAAGCACGCATGGTCACTTGATCGGTACCCGGAGCACGGCCCAACCCCAGTTCAATACGATCTGGATATAAAGTCGCTAATGTACCGAATTGCTCTGCTACTACAAGGGGCGCATGGTTTGGCAGCATAATGCCACCAGAGCCAAGTTTGATGCTATTGGTATTCGCCAGTAAATAGCCTAACAGAACGGCGGTCGCTGAGCTGGCAATACCATCCATATTATGATGCTCGGCCAGCCACATCCGGCTATAACCTAGACGTTCTGCAGTCTGAGCCAGTTCCAGCGCATGTTGCAGGGAGAATTGAATGGTCTTATCGTCACGAACTGGAACCAGTTCGAGAATAGAGAACTGGGTATCGGTAAGCGTACGCATAATATTACTCTTGAATAAACATGACTAAGAGCATACGACTTTGCATTGTATTTGTATATCGAAAAAAATCGATATATATGTAAATCGAAATAACAGACAAAAAAATAAGCATCCGAAGATGCTTATTCAAGGAGGAAAAGTAATTAGAGGAAATCTTAGCGACGGTGGTTATAACGGTAATTGCTAGTACGATAGTTTTTTGAACTATAGCGACGGTCATAACGGTCATCATAACGACGGTCTTCGCTGACTTTTTTACCAAGGGCAGAACCACCTGCAGAACCTAATGCAGCACCAATTAAGCCGCCATTAGAACCCGCCATATTTTTACCTACGGCATAACCGGCACCACCACCTAAAGCACCACCGATAATCGCGCCACTACGGTCACGTTTATTCGCTGCTACTGCGGCACCAGCACCACCGCCAATCGCAGAACCGATTGTTGCGCCAGTTGTACCACCCATTTTATTGCCCACTGCGGCACCAACGACACCACCCAAAGCAGAAGCTAAAGCCGTATTCGTTGTATTTCCGGCATTGGCGGCTGTCATACCCATGGCTGAGGTTGCTACGACAGCGATCATTAGAGATTTGTAATTCATGAGTACACCTTTTATATATCTAGCTGTATTTGTTGATGAGATAAATTTAATCTAGCAACCGTCAAATAGCATGGAGGCAGTGTTGGCGAATTGTGATTTTTATCTCCTTAATTTATTCATGATCTTGTTCAAATAAGTTGATGTATTACATTAATTTGGATGTGTTAAATGTACAATAAAAAAAGCACCCAAACAGGTGCTTTTAATGTTAAATGTAGCGTCGAATTTAAAGAGCCTGAGGGCAGGAAATTAACGGTGACGTTTTTTCCAGTGTTTAGCACGATTCGCTTTGGCACGATCGGCTGCTTTATCTTTAGAAATTTTATTACCTAATGCTGCACCACCCGCAGCACCAAGTGCTGAACCGATATAGCCGCCATTAGAACCGCCCATGTTTTTACCTACCGTATAACCAGCACCGCCACCTAAAGCACCACCAATGGCAGATTCAGTACGGTTTTTCTTGTTACTTGCAACAGCAGCACCACCTGCACCACCTAAAGCGGCACCAATTGTTGCGCCGGTGTTGCCCCCCATGTTTTTGCCCAGTGCAGTACCAGCAACGCTACCTAAAGCACTTGCTGCTGCCACACGTGCAGTACTGTCTGCATGCGCACTCACTGTCATCATTGAGCCTGCAGCCATTGCAGCGCTCAGTAAAATTGCATTGAGTTTCATGTTGTAACTCCGTGTCCCTGATAGGACTTTCATATGTTAGTGTGTTTCGACGCAGAAAATGTAACAAATTATGCCCAAAAGAATGTGAAGATCTACCTCCATATTTAATGTGTTTATTTGCCAATTTGTAAAATGAGAAATAAATAAGGATCGATTTGAGCAGAAAAAATCCAAAACTGAAGATTTTATTTATATTTGTTAACAAACAGCGGTGACATCGCTGCATCTAAGCACTGACTTACTGAATAATGATGTTCATTGACCCAGAGAATCGTTAAACTAGGCGCAATTTTTTGATTTCGCTGTGCTAAATCACTGTTTAGTCACAGCCTTATGTTTGAGATTTTTTAGAAAATGAAAGAATCGTTACGTTTACGATTAGACCAACTCTCTGACCGTCATGAAGAATTGACTGCGTTATTGGCAGATGTCGAAGTGATTTCGGACAACAAGCGTTTTCGCCAGTTATCACGTGAGCATAATGATTTAACCGAGATTACCAGCGTTTGGACCAAGTACAAACAGGCTGAAGAAGATATTGAAACAGCGCAAGCCATGCTGTCTGATCCTGACTTTAAGGAAATGGCGCAGGAAGAGATCAAGGAAAATAAAGCTCTGATCGAACAGCTTGAAGCTGAACTAAATATCCTGATGATCCCAAAAGATCCGAATGATGCTAACTCTGCTTATTTGGAAATCCGTGCCGGAACTGGTGGTGATGAAGCGGCAATCTTCTCAGGTGATTTATTCCGTATGTATAGCAAGTATGCGGAATCTCAAGGCTGGCGTATTGAAATCCTGTCTGAAAATGAAGGTGAGCATGGTGGTTATAAAGAAGTCATCTGCCTGGTGAATGGTGAAGGCGTTTATGGTCGCCTGAAATTTGAAAGTGGGGCGCATCGTGTACAACGTGTACCTGCGACAGAATCGCAAGGTCGTGTACATACCTCAGCGTGTACGGTAGCGATTCTTCCAGAAGTGGATGTAGATACATCAGTCGACATTAATCCGGCTGACTTGCGTATCGACACTTACCGCGCATCAGGTGCCGGTGGTCAGCACATTAACAAAACTGACTCTGCGGTGCGTATTACGCACATTCCAACCGGTACAGTGGTGGAATGTCAGGATGAGCGTTCACAGCATAAAAACAAAGCCAAAGCGATGGCCTTGTTGGTTTCACGTCTGGAAAATGCCAAACGTGCCGCAGCAGATGCAGCGACTTCTGAAATGCGCCGTGACCTAGTCGGTTCGGGTGACCGTTCAGAACGTATTCGTACCTATAACTATCCACAAGGCCGTATGACTGATCACCGTATTAACCTGACTTTATATAAGCTGGATGCTGTAATGGAAGGTGATCTGACTGAGCTATTAGACAGTCTGCATCGTGAATATCAGGCTGATCAGCTGGCCATGCTTGCACAGCAGAATGGTGGCTAATGAACATTCAAGAAGCACTGGCTTTACGTGGTGAACCTGAAAGTTATGAACGTCAGGAAAATGCCTGGTTGTTGGAACACATTACCAAGATTGATTATTTTGATCTGGTAATGAAAAAAGACCAGCAGTTAACACCTGAACAGGAACAGGTCTATGTCGAAGGTCTGGCGAGGATTGCTGCCGGTGAGCCCTTGGCCTATGTCACAGGCTTACAACCATTCTGGACACTGGATCTTAAAGTCACCAAAGATACTTTAGTGCCACGCCCGGATACCGAAGTGCTGGTCGAAACAGTCCTGAAATTAGACTTGCCGGAAGATGCGCGAATTGTTGACTTGGGGACTGGTACAGGCGCCATTGCCTTGTCACTGGCGTCTGAGCGCCCGAACTGGTCTGTAACAGCTTCGGATATTTATGAACCTACACTGGAAGTTGCCAAATATAATGCAGAACAGCATGATTTGGATCAGGTGCAATTTATCCTTGGTTCATGGCTTAAACCATTTGGTCGGCAGTTCTTTGATGCGATTGTATCTAATCCACCGTATATTGATGCAGACGATGAGCATATGCCAGATCTGGCAACTGAGCCGGAACGTGCGCTGGTTTCAGACAAAAATGGTCTGGCTGATATTGAGATGATTATTCAGCAAGCCAAAAAACATCTGACCGTAAATGGCTGGGTTGTGCTTGAGCACGGCTATGATCAGGGCGATGCGGTTCGTCATCTGTTTACTCAAGCTGGTTATAAACAGGTCCGTACAGTAAAAGACTATGGCGGCAATGATCGGGTAACTTTAGGTCAGTGGCCGCATTAATTTTTAAAGCTTGATTTAATAGAAAAGCGGCCTAGATAGGTCGCTTTTCTAATGCTTTTATTAAATAGATCTCTTGCGTTAGTCAAAATTTAATCAGTGATAAACGTTGATTTTTAAATAAATATCAAAGTCTAAAATAGTCAAAAATAATACTTTCGCAAGAGGTCTAATAAATTATGACTTTTTAATCACATCCCGCCAAAGCAATAAGCGATTTTCAAACAACTTCATAATGCTATCGGTGATTTTGCCTAGGACTGCTAACAGGATAATCGCAATAATCACAATATCCGGATGTGAAGTTTCACGACCATCACTGAGCAGATAGTCAATCCCTTAAGTGGCAGCAATCAATTCAGCCGCAATCATAAACATCCAGGACAAACTCAGACTATTCCTTAAGCCAGTCAATATTCCTGGTGAGGCAGCAGGCAATACAATTTGCTGAACTTGTTGCCAGTATTTCAGGCGATAGACTTTTACGACTTCAATCAGCTTACGATCCACACCCTGAATCGCAGCCACAGTATTGGTATAGGTCGGGAAGAAGGCACCAATTGCGATCAAGGTGATTTTAGAAGATTCATCAATCCCTAACCAAAGTAAAAGTAACGGAATCCAGGCTAGACTCGGAATAGATTTAATCGCAGAAAAGGTTGGTTCCAGAAAATCTTCTGCATGTCTGTTTAATCCCACCAGGATCGCAAAGATCAGTCCTAATCCACTACCAATTCCAAAGCCTAAGAAAACTCGCCAGCTACTGGCCCAAATATGTTGCCATAAATCGCCCTCAGCCAGTTCAGTAAAGGACTGAAACAGGCTACTCGGTGCAGGCAATAAATAAGGTTCGATCACGCCATTACGGACCAGTATTTCTACCAATACGATAAAAATAACAGGCAGGGTTAGGGGCTTGATTAGCGAAATGCTGCGTGGTAGCACAGAGGATTTTGGCTGTTCTTCCACGCTCAACTGTTCCGAGATGCTTTTCGGTATAGCCATTACTTAGTTACAACCTTTTTTGCATAGCAGGCATCAAATAATTGAGTTACGACCTGATTGACATTGGTTCCTTTACGAACCAGTTCTTCTTCAGTCAGGATACGACTGGCTTTTTGTAATGCACCCGTATGTTTGGTGGTTGGAATATTCTGATCTAGATTGGTACGGCTGAGTTGAAGTTTAGCGACTTCAATCGGAAGCTTGGCTTCACGTGCCAGAAGTTCAGCCAGCTTGTCGGGATTGGCTTTAGCCCATTTACGTGCCTGTTCATAAGCTTTAATCACCGCTTCAATCGCTTCCGGACTGGATTTGGCAAACTGGTCTTTTACGCTGAGTACGCTATAAGAATTAAAACTGACATTGCGATACAGTAATTTTGCACCTGACTGTGCCTGCGCAGATGCCATTAAAGGATCAAGGCCTGCCCAGCCATCGACCTGTTTGCGCTCTAACGCAGTCTTACCATCCGGATGCTGTAAATGAACGAGCTCTACATCACGTTTGCCCAAACCAATCGTATCTAAGGCTTGTAAAGTAAATAAGAAAGGATCTGTACCTTTAGTGGCAGCAATCTTTTTACCTTTCAGATCTTTCAGTGATTTGATATTCGAATCTTTATTGACGACCAGTGCTGTCCATTCAGGCTGGCTCTGGATATAAACTGTTTTAATCGGGCTACCATTGGCGCGGCTAAGCACTGCCGCTAAACCTGCAGTAGAAGCAAAATCTGTGCTACCGCTATTTAGATATTCGAGTGAGCGGTTACTGCCTTGGCTAAATACCCATTTAATCTTGGTTTTTGGTAAAGCTTTTTCTAGCAGTTTCTGTTCTTTGACCACCAGACTAGTCGGTGCGTAATAGGCATAGTCCAATTTTAATTCAGATGGAATCGCTGCGTTAGCCAAGCCAGTAAAGAGAGAAATAGAAAGACCGAGTAAAGTCAGGCCCGAAGTTGTTAATGTTTTTTTCATGAATATCTCAATCTTGAATTAAATTTTTGGCATTCATAGCGGTAAATCGATAAGCACACAAAAAAGAAAAAGAGATAATCAAATCAAAAAATGAAATAATTAATAGCTTTAAATATAGGTGGTTGTTTTTAATTAAATTTTTTTAATAAAAAATAGAAGGGTTTTGCTTAGATAAAATTTTAAAAATAGTATGGCATAAATTGATAAGCTGTTTTTTTTAATTATTCGTCCTTGCAGTATGAGATTTTATAAATAACGAGTGCCATAAAAAAGCGATGCATCCGCATCGCTTTTTGAGTCACTATTTTATAAATCTGGATAGCTTATATTGGGTAGTCTTGCAGACAGTCATAAACTTCGACTTGATCTAGGCAACCAGTTTCCATTGCCAGGCAAAGAGCCACGACTTTGGCGGTATCAGCAAGATATTGCTCATCTTTCAGTGCAATACCTTGTTGTAATGCAACGATGCGCTCAGCCGGAATTTCAAGCGATTTCGCAGCTTCAATGGCATCAATCTGGTTAAAGAAGTGCACAATAGCATCTTTGAGGGCAGAATCAGACGCATTCAAGATGCCTTGATTCAATTGCTCTGCATTAAGATCGGTCGAAGAAACTAAAGCCTGGGCGAAGTTTTGAACAAGATTTTGTCCAAGAACATCAGTCATCTTTAACATGGAAATACCTTCAACAAGGAAAGAGGAAAAGGGAGTACAGCCAAAAGTGAAACACTAAAGATTGATTGAAAAATAAACTATATTAATAGGAAATGCAAAGCATTATGGATGACCGTTCAGTCCTCTATTTTTGGGCTGTAAGCCTTGAAAAATATAACTGTTGAGAAAATATGGATTTAAATTTATACGCTGAATTTTAATCGTTTTTAAGTCTTATTAAATATAAATTATCTAGTAGTATTTTGTCTATAGGCACCTGGACTAACCCCTGTCCATTTTTTAAAGGCGCGATGAAAAGCACTGACTTCCTGAAAGTTAAGCTGATCACTGATGTCCTGCAAACTTTGATCTGTACGGGTTAACAGCTCAATGGCTGTATCACGACGAATTTCATTTTTGAGCTGTTGATAAGTCACACCTTCATTTTTAAGACGCCGTTGCATGGTGGCTTCAGACATATTCATTTTCAAAGCCAGCTCATTCAGTTCCAGCCATTCAACCGGAGGTACTTTCAAAAGCTGTTTGCGGATCTGTGTACTTAGCGCATAAGGATTTTTAAAGCGAACCAGCAGGTTATGCGGAGTCTGCTGAATAAACTGATACCAGGAGGTCTGATCCTGTTTTACCGGGAGCTGCAAATAGGCGGCATCAAACTGGATATAGTTTTCACTGGCCTGATATTCAATCTGTTCACAAAAACGGACTTTATAATCAAAATCATCGAGTGGCGCGGCACATTTCAGTTGGATCTGATTGAGTAAAATCCGCTGTCCGCTTAACCAGCATAGCAGGGTATGGATCAGCATTAGATAGGTTGCATAACTAAACATGCGCTTGGTCTGTTTCTGGTCATAGATCACGATATAGGCAAAGTTTTCCTCGACCATCAGTGTGCTGTGCAGATCATCCAGAATCAGATTAAAAAATTGCAGGATTTGCTGCAGAGCTTTTTCCAGCGTATCGGTCTGTAACAGCATTTTAGATAGTAATTTGAAACTGCCACGGCGCATTGGATGGCTGTCCATGCCAAAAAATTCGTCATTCATATTATCGGCAAGTACAGTCCATAGCGCGGCATATTGCGCCACTGACACCCGTGCTTTAGCAGAGTGAAGAATCTCTAAAGGAATGGCAGCCTTAGTTAGAATCGCAGCAATATCATAATGCTGTGCTTTGGCATTCAGCAGTGCTTCATGAACCAGATCAATCGAGATGGTTCCCTTACTATATTCCAAGGCTGGTAATTGCATAGCCAGTCAGATATCCCTTTTTTATTGTCAAAATGCCTCAATCAAGATGCAACATTTGGAAATTGTACAGAATAAAATCTCTGTTTACTCTGCCTATTAAGTCGTAGCTTGTCATAAAAATAGGAACAGGACATTAACATGAAAATTCAGGGAAAAGTGATTGTGGTAACTGGTGGTGCATCAGGTCTGGGTGCAGCCACAGCGACTCATCTGGTAGAACAGGGTGCAAAAGTGATTCTGGTCGATATGAACCAGGAACAGGGCAATGCTTTACAACAGCAACTGGGTGAGCAGGCTGAATTTGTTCAACTGGATGTAACGGATGAGCAGACGGTTGAAGCTTTCTTTAATCATGTTGAAAACAAGTATGGCCAACTCAATGGCTTGGTGAACTGTGCTGGTATTGCACCTTCTGCCAAGGTATTGGGCCGTAATGGAATTCATGAACTGGCAATGTTCCAGAAAGTGTTGAATATCAATGTAAGTGGTACATTCAATATGCTGCGTTTTGCGGCGGCTTTAATCGCTAAGTATGAGCTGCAAACCGATGAAGAAGAGCGTGGCGTGATTGTGAATACGGCTTCAGTTGCAGCCTTTGATGGTCAGATTGGTCAGACAGCTTATTCTGCGTCTAAAGGTGCGGTCGTTGCGATGACGCTGCCACTAGCACGTGAGCTGGCGCGTGAAGCGATTCGTGTCATGACCATTGCCCCCGGCATTATGGAAACCCCAATGCTGAAAGGCATGCCGCAAAATGTACAGGATGCTCTGGGACAGATGGTTCCATTTCCACCGCGTCTGGCCAAACCTCAGGAATTTGCCCAGTTAGTGGGTCATATTTTTGAAAATAGCTATCTAAACGGTGAAGTGATTCGTCTAGATGGTGCCATCCGTATGGCTCCAAAATAAGTTCGAGCCAACGAAGCGAAATACAAAAGTCAGAGTAGATAGGTTTATTCACTCTATATAGAAAATTAAAAGATAAGTAAGGGATATACGCAGTGCTTTTAAATGACGAACAGAAAATGATTCAGGGAATGATGCGAAACTATTCGCAACAAAAACTGAAACCCACTGCTGGTTTAAGGGATAAAACGGCACAATTTCCAGCACAGGAATTGAAAGAACTCGGTGAACTCGGTGCACTTGGCATGACCGTGTCTGAACAATGGGGTGGAGCAGGTCTGGACTATGTGTCGTTGGTACTGGCCCTTGAGGAAATCGCGGCTGGAGATGGAGCCATCTCGACCATTGTCAGTGTGCAGAATTCACTACCTTGCGGGATTACCCAGCGTTATGGTACAGAGGAACAAAAGCAGAAATACCTGACTAAACTGGCGACCGGTGAATGGTTAGGGTGTTTCTGCCTGACTGAACCTCAAGCCGGTTCCGATGCCAGCGCACTGGAATGTAAGGCAGAACGAGATAGTGATGAATGGGTATTAAATGGCACCAAGCAGTTTATCACCACCGGTAAGCATGCCCAGATTGCACTGGTATTTGCAGTGACAGATAAATCTGCAGGCAAAAAAGGAATCTCATGTTTCTTGGTACCTACCGATAGTCCAGGATATATCGTCTCGAATCTGGAAGAAAAAATGGGGCAGCATTGTTCCGATACCGCGACCATTATTTTTGATCAATGCCGGATTCCGGCTGAGAACCTGTTAGGTCAAGAAGGTGAAGGCTACAAGATTGCCTTGTCTAATCTGGAATCTGGCCGGATCGGGATTGCGGCACAATCTGTAGGTATGGCACGAGCTGCACTGGATGCTGCCGTTGAATATGCCAATGAACGTAAATCCTTTGGTGTAGAGCTGGTACAGCATCAGGCGGTAGCGTTCCGTCTCGCAGATATGGCCACCCAGATTGAGGCTGCAAGACAACTGGTCTTACATGCAGCAACGCTTAAAGATGCAGGATTACCATGCTTAAAAGAGGCGTCCATGGCTAAACTGTTTGCTTCGACGATTGCAGAGCGAGTCTGCTCGGATGCGATTCAGATTCATGGCGGTTATGGTTATGTCTCAGATTTCCCGGTCGAACGTATTTACCGTGATGTCAGAGTGAGCCAGATTTATGAAGGTGCATCTGATATTCAGCGTCTGGTCATTGCCCGGGAAGTGAGCAAAGTTTAAAAGTCATGAAATAGCCGACTGTTCAAATCTTGCAGCTCATTTGAGGGATATGGGAATTGTGATGGTCTATAAAACATGGTCAATTATTGATTAAGCGAAAAGTGACTCAGCAGAGTGACACCTAACATGTCCTAGCAATAGGGCATGTTATATAAAACCGGCATTGCAATGGAATTCGCAGGCAGTAGACAGAACAACAAATACAACGGACACAGACATAAAGTCTGTTTATAAACGGAATAGAGGTTGTCGTGATGAAGACACTAGAACAAGCGTATCGTGAATTTAATTTTGACACTATGGTTCAACAACATCTGGCAGGAACGCCAGATGCACTCAATGCCTATACAGAATGCTGTGGACGTTTTCTGGGACAAAACCGGATCGCGTTAATCTGGGAAGGTAAAAATGGCAAGACCCAATATTGGACTTTTGAACAATTGGCCGAGGCTTCAGGACAACTGGCTCATTATATGACCTCACTGGGTTTAGAAGCAGGTGACTGTATTGCTGGTTTGCTCCCACGAACCCCAGAATTATTAATTACCATTCTAGCTACCTGGCGTATTGGTGCAATTTATCAGCCTTTATTTACCGCTTTTGAAAGCAAGGCAATCGAGCATCGTATTAATACCGCACATACCCGACTGATTATTACCAACCAGGAACAGCGTGCAAAACTAGATAATCTCGATATTCCACATATTTTAACCGTACATCAAACTCCTGAAAGTACCAATCAGGATGCTGATTTCTGGACAGAGCTCAAGAAATGTTCAACTGAATTTGAGCCGGTTCAAGGTCGTTTTAGTGACATTTTCCTGATGATGTTTACTTCAGGTACAACAGGACTGGCAAAATCAGTGCCTGTTCCGCTTAAAGCTTTACTGGCATTTAAAGGCTATATGCTGCACGCCGTAGATTTACGTGACGAAGATACTTTCTGGAATCTGGCAGATCCGGGTTGGGCTTATGGTCTGTATTATGGGATTGCAGGTCCATTAAGTTTGGGACATAGCATCATTATGGATGAACGTGCTTTTAGCGTAGACAATGCTGTTGAAATCATTAAAAAATATCGGGTAAATAACCTGACCGGTTCTCCAACCGCATTCCGGATGTTCTATGGCTTTAAGGAAAAATTTGATGCTGAGATTAGCTCGTGTTTACGTGTGGTCAGTAGTGCAGGTGAGCCATTAACGCCTGAAGTCATTCAATGGTTTAATCATGAAATGGACGTCAATATCTACGACCAGTATGGACAGACGGAACTGGGAATGGTGATTGCCAATCATCATGCGCTGGAGCATCACAAGAAAATCGGTTCCGCTGGCTTTGCCATTCCAGGACATCGTTTTGCAGTTTTAAATAAAGAGCATGAGGAAGTCGAAAAAGGCGGCATTGGGACCTTGGCTATGGACTGCTCAGCCTCACCTTTGATGTGGTTCGAAGGCTATGGCGGCAATAATCGTAAAGCCTTTGTGGGACAGTACTATTTAACGGGTGATACCGTAAAACTGAATGAGCATGGTGGAATAGATTTCATTGGTCGTGCGGATGATGTCATTACGACTTCGGGTTATCGAGTTGGACCTTTTGATGTAGAAAGTACCTTGCTGGAGTGTGAAGAGGTGTTGGAGTCCGCTGTGGTTGGAAAGCCAGATCCGGAACGTACCGAAATTGTGAAAGCCTTTGTAGTGCTTAAAGCACAATATGACGCTAGTGAAGAACTGATGCTGAAATTGCAAAACTATGTGCGTTCCCGTTTATCTAAACATGCCTATCCGAAAGAGATCGAGTTTGTAAGTGATTTGCCTAAAACCTCTAGCGGTAAAATTCAGCGTAATCTGCTTAAACAGCAGGAAATTGTCAAGATTCAGGGTATTAAACAGGTCAGTTAATATATTCATTTAAATATAGTGAAAAGGTCGCAATTGCGGCCTTTTTTATATGGTTAATTTGTTTATTTTAGAAGTTATGAGAGAATATAATTGTCATTACAATGTAATACTATTCATCTTTTAAATAGAATAAATCAAAAATTTAGCCTCTTATTAAGAGGCTAAATTGAAAGTGGAATTCTTATTTACTTATAGATCAACTTTTTTGTGCTCAGCATCCGGTTCCCCAGCTTCGCCAGTTACGCCACCTTTTAGTGCCTTAAATAGCTGAGTTACTTTATTATCAGTGACATTCCAGTATTCTGCACTTTCAGCTTCAGCAATCAGTACACGTACGCTAGGATCATCTTTACCTTCAAACCAGTTTTCTGCCCATGGATTCCATAATTTTTCAATCAAAATACGGTCAGTACTGATCTGTGCATTTGCGCTGATCGATACATAAATACCATCAGAAGGTTTAGCGAAAGACAGGCCAATCTGAGTGCGACCAGTAGTGGCAGCTTTCACCAGATCATTGGTATCACGCATGATGAAATACAAGTTCTGATCTTCATTCATTTGCTCAGAATTGAGCATGGTCATCGGCTGAGAATGAATTTCCTGACTTTCGGTTACATGGCTGATCATGGTGTAACGCACATCTTTGATTAGTTCCCATAATTTTTCACGATTATTATGCTGATTTTGTTCGTTCATCTATATGCTCCATACTATTTATTGAAAGCGAGGATAATTGCTATTCCTTAAGCAGCTTAATCATATTTGATAATGGATACAGAGGGTCTCACTGAACTGATACATTTTCCTACTGAATTGCAGGCAGCAGCTACAGAAGTGCTAAACAAGCGGAAGACAGTTACAGGGTGATAAAGGAATAGAAGAACGAGATTAGCCAGAAGATGTAATACGTGAATAAATTAAGTGGCATATAGATCAAGTTAAGTGCATTCATAATATGACCATTACATATTTATCAGGACATTATCAGCTTGATACGGAGCATTTAACTGATATGCTATTTGGCGCTAGTATTGCCAAGCCATTTATTGATTTGCTGTTTATGCGCAGAGAAGTTAATTTGCTTGAGATTTATCAACATATTGAAATTTCGGTAAATGCACTTTTTGTGGCACATGCTTCTTAAAAATCTTCGAAACAAGGAACGACGTTGTCTATATCGACTATGGATGCCATATCCCCAGAGTTTGAACTCACCGATGCTGAATTGCATTTATATAGCCGCCAGATTCTCTTGGACGGTTGGGATATTGAAGCCCAAGAAAAATTGAAATTTTCCAATGTCTGTATCGTGGGATGTGGCGGGATTGGTTGTGCCTTGGCAGAACTTCTGGCTAGAGCAGGTGTAGGCAAAATTACTCTGATTGATCCTGATACCATCGAGATGAGTAATCTGCAACGACAACTGGCATTTACGCCAAATGATTTAGGCTTTTATAAGGCAGAAATACTCGCGAAAAGGCTGGCTCAGATTAATCCGAATATTCAGATTGAATATATTAATCAAGCTTTAATGATTGAAAATGCAGAAAGTATTATTGAACATCAAGATCTGGTGCTGGATGGATGTGATCAGTTCGAGACACGTTATCTGGTCAATCAGAGCTGTGTAAAACTGAATATACCTTTAATCAGTGCTTCTGCGATTGGTTTGCAAGGACAACTGTTCATGATGGAAGGGGATTCAGCTTGCTATGCCTGCCTGTTTCCACCTGAACATCAGGCTGATACCAGTTTGCGTTGCGCAGACTCAGGTGTCTTGGCGACTACGCCAAATGTGATGGCGAGTTTGCAAGCTCATCATGCTTTGCTTTATTTAGGCCTGGGTAAAATGCCACTTAGACAGAAACTTCTACTTTGGGATGGTCTGAGTTTTAAACAGCGCATTTTAAGTTTCGAAAAAGATACAGATTGCCCGGTCTGTCAGGCAAGATAGGCCTGCAAAATTTAATTTTTTTGCTACACTGCATGTAATTAATTTTTCCTAAGACATTATGAAAAAAAATATCTGGTTAGATGGAATACGTTCGGTTGCCCGTATGGGTGAAACCGCGGTAGTTGCGGCGAAGGCCGGCATTAAATATGCCACTGAAAAGCCAAGTAATGCCAAACTCATGCGTGAAACATTTGAGTCTTTAGGCTCAACCTATATCAAGCTCGGTCAGTTTATTGCCAGTACGCCGTCGCTGTTTCCACGTGAATATGTGGAAGAGTTTCAGGGTTGTCTGGATCAAACACCGACCTTGCCATTCAGCTATATTCAGGAAGTATTGGCATCAGAGTTTTCTGGTCGCAATCTGGATGAAATCTTTGCCTCAATTGAAGAAGCACCACTGGCTTCGGCTTCCATTGCACAGGTACATGCGGCTAAGCTGGTTTCTGGTGAAGATGTAGTTATTAAAGTACAAAAGCCGGGTGTGGAAACAATTCTATATACCGATTTAAATGTATTGCATTGGGCGACCAAACTGCTGGAAAAAGCAGTGCCGAAAGTAAAATTTGCCTCATTGGCCGATATTGTCGAAGAAATCAAAACCCGAATGGTGCGTGAAGTCGATTTCATCGAGGAAGCACAAAATCTGGATGATTTCGTCAATTATCTGAATATCACCAATAATAAAGCAGCAACTGCTCCTAAGGTTTATCATCAATATTCAACACGTCGTGTACTGACCATGCAACGTTTATATGGCGTGCCACTGACTGATTTTGAAGTGGTGAAAAAGGTCGCTAAAGACCCATCACAGGTTCTCATCACTGCAATGAACACCTGGTTTGGCAGCCTGATGATGTGTAACAGTTTCCATGCTGATTTACATGCGGGTAATCTGATGCTGCTTGAAGATGGTCGTGTGGGCTTTATTGATTTTGGTATTGTCGGCCAGCTTAAACCAGAAGTCTGGACAGCGTGTATGGCCTTTATGGATGCCTTGCAGCATACCAATTATACCCTGATGGCAGAAAACATGCTGAAAATGGGTATGACTGCAGTTGAGATTGATACCAAAGTGCTTGCGGCTGATCTTGAACGTTTATTTAGTGGTGTGATGTTAGCTGATCCTCAGGAATTGCTGACTTCAAGCCCAGCCGATCTTAACGATATCATGATGGATATGGTAGCAGTCGGTGAACGCCATGGTATTCGTTTCCCACGTGACTTTGCCTTATTGTTTAAGCAAATGCTGTATTTTGACCGTTTTATGCGAATTCTGGCGCCGTATACAGACATCTATGCAGATCAGCGTTTGCAGATGGTCCAGACCATGGACCCAAATTTACTGTTAAAGCATTAATTTAATCCCTCCCGACCTCCCTTTAATAAAGGGAGGCTTTCATTACAAAATAATTAGAAGTGATGAAAGTCCATCTTTATTAAAGAGGGATTTAGGGAGATTATTGGTAAATATTAAATTCCGAGTTTTAAAATGGACGCAATTATTATTGAAGGCTTAAAGGTCGATACAGTAGTCGGCTGCTTTACTTGGGAGCGTCAAATCATTCAGCCTTTAATGCTGGATCTCACTATTCGTACCAAATTAGAACAAGCGGCACAGTCAGATGAACTGGAAGATACTTTGAATTATGCCGAAATCTGTGAGATTTCAGCGCGGGTGATTCAGGACGCCCAGCCAAAATTGATCGAACATGCAGCAAAACTGGTACTAGACGCGCTTTTTGCTACCTTTGAAAGTGTAGAATCGATTATGATTACGATCCGTAAGCCTGCCATTATCGCGCAAGCTAATTCTGTAGGGATACGTCTTGAACGCCACCGCAACGATATTCGCCCTAGCACTGGCGAGTAATTGTCATCCACAGCAACATTTTCAGGCTGCCCAGCAGCGGATCAGCGAGTTTGGGAAAGTTTGGTTTTCTCCAATTTACCTCATTCCATGTCGGGATAGTATCGGGGCACATTACTGGAATGCGGCCTGCCTCCTATACAGTGAAGTTCCTGTTCAAGATATGACTAATTTATTAAAGCAAATGGAAACGGATTCGGGGCGGGTTCGGCCATCTCATCAGATCAACCTGGATGTCGACCTGATTGCATGGGGAAATGATTTAAACCAGATGGAATTTAATCCTAAAAAATTACCGCTTGCACTGGATGTTAAAATTCCGATGCATGACATCTGGTCTCATCCTGCATTTGAATATGATCGCCGTCTTCAATATCCACAAGTCAAAATTTAATCTGGATTCGAAATTAAGCTAATGAATTTTTCAGTTTTATGTAAGTAGGGGATCTGTATTTGCCAAAAAACTGTTATTTACTTTTTCTTTTTATAAAAAATAACTAACAACACAATAATTGCGAATAGAATGCCAAGAATAATACCTGTTTCCATAAATTACCTCTAAATAATCATTTTTACTACCAATTTTAAAAAATAGAGAACAATAAATATATTTTAAATTTTAATTAATTTACCATGAAGGTAATTATATTTTAACTTGGTTTTAAATAAAATTTAATTTTTATAAAAAATATTAAATAATATAGTCATCTAAATATATCAAAAAATAAGGATGATAAAAAATAAAAATCTACAAGATTGATTTAAATAATTTCTATTTTTCTTTATCGATAAAGTAGAATGAAAGTATTAAATAAAACGTGGACCTAAATCCACGTTTTATGTTTATAAAGCTAATTATATTGCAATGAATTAACGAGAAGTAAATCTTCCTCGGTCATCACGTGGTGGACTTCTTCGTCCTCCATTGCTGGAACGTCCGCGGCGATCATCATCGTCGTGCTCATCATCACGGCTGCGACCACGACCTCTGCCGCGTCCACCGCGATGATCGTCATCATCATCGTCATCATCACGGCTTCGGCCACGACCTCGACCGCGTTCACCGCGACGATCGTCATCATCATCATCGTCGTCATCATCACGGCTGCGGCCACGACCTCGACCGCGTCCACCACGACGATCGTCATCATCGTCGTCATCATCACGGCTGCGGCCACGACCTCTGCCACGTCCACCACGACGATCGTCATCATCATCGTCGTCATCATCACGGCTGCGGACACGACCTCTGCCACGTCCACCATGACGATCGTCATCATCGTCGTCATCATCACGGCTGTGGCCACGACCTCTGCCACGTCCACCATGACGATCGTCATCATCATCGTCGTCATCATCACGGCTGCGGCCACGACCTCGACCGCGTCCACCGCGACGATCGTCATCATCATCGTCGTCATCATCACGGCTGCGGCCACGACCTCTGCCGCGTCCACCGCGACGATCGTCATCATCATCGTCGTCATCATCACGGCTGCGGCCACGACCTCTGCCACGTCCACCGCGACGATCGTCATCATCATCGTCGTCATCATCACGGCTGCGGCCACGACCTCTGCCGCGTCCACCGCGACGATCGTCATCATCATCGTCGTCACGGCTGCGGCCACGACCTCGACCGCGTCCGCCACGACGATCGTCATCATCATCATCGTCGTCATCACGGCTGCGACCACGGTCATTTATGTGGCTGCGTGAACAAGCTTCGCGAGCTTCTTCTGAAGTAAATTCATGGGCATTACCACTTGCATGAGCAGCTCTCCCGCCTTGGCTTGCAATCTCGCGTTGTTTCTCCGCTTCCATGCCTGCGAATCCACGATTTGAATTATCGGTATCTTTTTCATTATCTTGATTAGCCATTTTAACCGTCCTTTAAAATTCCGGGGAAGTTGACTGAGTTAACGAATGCATAGATATAAAGCAAATAGTGAATTTACATTGTTGATGGATTATTATGACTGTAAATATCAAATTTAATCTAACTAATTGCTTATGAAGTAAATGTAATCTTTTAATTATGTAAATCTGTTCTCTATATAAACATAAAGAAACAGAAAGTTATATGAACGATAAATTTTAAAATGAGAGTTGATAAACTAGGGATTTAATTAATCAGAAGTTGACTTAAAATTTCTTATTAAAAAATAGTAATAATTTTTTTAATATAAATTAAATAAAAATAGCAGATAAAATAATGATAAATAAAAAATTTAAAAAAAGAGTTCTTAAAATATTTTTTCCTTAATTATTTTGATTACAATAAAGCCCTCAAAAATGAGGGCTTTATTTAATACTTAAATATAATAACTGGTTTTGGTCATTAACTTGGAAATACCGGTCATGGCGATCTTAACTGGAACGGGTAGATCTACACCGCCAGCGTTTAATGCTGTATCCCGATGATGCAGTTCATCTTCATTCATCTGTTCCAGAATACGACGAGAACGTTCATCCTGCGGCGGTAACTGGCTAATATGATGCTGTAAATGCATACTCACCTGACGCTCGGTTTCTGCAACAAAACCCAGACTATATTTGTCACCCGCAATGCCGGCAATTGCACCCATACCAAAGGAAAGGCCGTACCAGACCGGATTGAGTAAACTGGTATGGCTATCCAGTTCTTGTAAGCGGTCTTCACACCAGGCCAGATGATCCTGTTCTTCAATTGCCGCCTGTTCCATTTCCCGACGTACATTTGGCAGCTTCGCAGTTAATGCCTGTCCATGATAAAGCGCTTGGGCACAAACCTCACCACTATGATTTACGCGCATTAACCCAGCTACATGACGGGCATCACTCACGGTAAGCTGGGTTTCAACCGGTTTGGCTGGATTTTCCCGTTGTGAGGAAGTCGTTCCTGGAACAAGACTGCGTAATGCCTGGTCAAAAGAATGAATAAGCTTATCGACACCTGTATATTGACGCATGAATTAATCCTCCAAAGGGGCTTTTGCGGTTTTGATCATCGGTTTCAATCTATAAAGCAGCCATAAAGTAAACAGGCCACTCAACACTGCAGTAATACAGAAAAGTATTTTAAGATCAGACTCTAAAATGCTTAAAATAATAATCGAGAATATAGCAGAAGATACCATGAAAACGGCATTCAGGATGTTATTTGCTGCAACCACACGTGCACGATGTGAGCGGGGAGAATGCGCTTGCATCATGGCATACAGCGGCACGATATAAAAACCGCCACTGATGCCCAGTAAAGTTACCGCCAGCATCACATGATAATAGCTCCAGCCTTGCTGGAATACATCTGCCAAGCCGAGTAACGTACCGGTATGTTCCGGAACAAAGGCAAGACTTGCTGCTAGATATAAGGCAAAAACCACCAGACCAATAGCGCCAATCGGTACCATTTTAATATTGACCTCAGTACCGCCTAATCTGCGGCATAAATAAGAACCTAAGCCGATTCCGACAGAGAAAAAGGTTAAAAGCAGACTAGCAACATTTTCAGAAGCATGCAGGTTTTGTAAGGTAAGCTGTGGAATCTGGGTCAAATAAGTTGCACCATAAAACCAGTACCAGGAGTTACCCAGTAAAATTAAAAAAACCAGCGGTAAACTTTTGGCATATTTAATGGTCTGAAAGCTGGTCCGGAAAAAATTCCAGTCAATATTGATTTCGGGTGCTGGAATGCTCTGCTTTAAAATATAACGACTGGAGAAATAGCCAACCACGGCAATACTTAACACCGTTAGGCTGATCCAGATCAGATTGCCTGTAGAAGCCGCAATGACTGCACCGCCTAAGATCATACCAAACAGAATAGCCAGTGATGTACCTGACTGGAATAGTGCGTTACCTGACATTAATTCATCCGGTTTTAATACTTCAGGCAAAATGGCATATTTAATCGGGCCGAAAAAAGTGGATTGAGTGCCCATTAAAAACAGGGCAAACAGAAGAATCCATAAATGACCGAGCAGGAAGCCAATGGTGCCCAGAATCATGATCACAATTTCAAAAATCTTTAAATAACGAATCAGCTGGGAACGTTCATATTTATCTGCAATCTGGCCTGCCGTCGCAGAGAAAATAAAATAAGGCAAAATGAACAATAGTGCAGCAAGGTTATTTAAGGTGCTAATACTGGCTGATTGTTGCTGAATCCAGCCATAGGTAATCACCAATAATAATGCCTGTTTAAAAACATTATCATTCAGTGCACCAAAAAACTGGGTTAGGAACATGGGTAAAAAGCGGCGGCTCGCTAACAAATGTTCATTGTTGTTCATATAAGACGTGCTACATTAAGATTTATTAAGAAATGTGAGATATACGTAAACATTGAGAAAAATCATGTAAGATACTTTCGTCCATGTAAAGGCAAAACCCAATAATTTAAGTTCTTTAGCTTATCTTTTTCGGTCAAATAATCAATTAAAGAATGTATTCGTTTAGAGTTTGCTATGCCCGCAAAGAGAAAATTTAAACAAACGATGCTAAATCGTAGTATGGGGTCTCTCGTACCGTATCATGGCCGAGCCAGGCTATGTATGAGTATATTTTTCATGATGTTATCGCATCAGGGCATGGCACAAACCGAGCAGACGGAAACTCCGGTAGCACTATCTCAGGCAGAAATGATCGAAGAGTTATCCCAAGAAGCCGTTCGACAAGGGGTAGCTACAACCGAGGCTGAAGCAACAGAAAAAGTTGAAGAAGCTTTAGAACCTGAAACTTCGACTGTAGATAGTATGCAAATGCTGCAAGAACAGCAGGCTATGGGAACGTCTCTGGGTGAATTTCAGCCAATTGAGTTTGATGATTTAGAAAGCCTGCCGGTACAAACGATTGACCAGAGCATGGCAAACGAGATTTATCAGGTTGCGGAAGAAGCGAAACGCGAGGCGCAAGCCTATCGCCAGACCGTGCAAACTAAAACAGTAGTCAATGATATGAGTCAGCAGGAACTGGTTGAAATCAATCAGGCACCTGTGAATGTTGATCAGCTTATGCAGTCCATTCAGGCCGATAGCCAGATTATTGTCCAAAGAAATGAGTCGGGTGCGACCTTATCCGAGTTGCCTGCACCAACGACGCCTGAAAATGATAAACGCCCTAATATTTTCAAGCGACTGTTTTATAAAATACGTCCACCTCGCCAGATTATGACCGCCAGTTTGCCTCGGATCAGTGCAGATGTGGTCATTGTGAATGGAAATGGCACTACACAAAGCAATGGCGGATTGAATCGTAAAGCCCAGTCAGAAGGTTATACGAATCTTAGAAATAATGTAAAAGCTAAACTTTCTAGCTTTACCCAGGAATCCTTTGAAGATTTTTCATCTGCATTACCGCAACTCCGTAATCTGTCCAATCAGGCTGCCCAAGCTGTAGGTTATTACAATGCCCAGTTCAGATTTGAAAAATTATCAGATAGCCGGGTCAGAGTTTATGTAACCCCGAATGAGCCGGTCATTATCAATACCCATAATATTGAGTTTAGTGGGCCAGGTGGTGAACAGCCGCAGTTCCAGGTTATTAGTCTTCTACCTGAACAGGAAGAAGGTGATATCTTTAACCATGGGGATTATGAAAAAACCAAGGACCGGATTAATACCGCAGCCAGCGACAATGGTTATTTTGATGCTTACTGGCGCTTGCATGATGTGCGCATTGCCCAACCCGAAAATACAGCCGATGTGAATCTGCGCTTTGAAACAGGTGAGCGTTATAAACTGGGTAATGTAGAGTTCAGGATGAGTGATCCTGAAAAAGAATTTCCATTGAATCGTGATGTACTGGAAAGTCTGGTCACCTGGGAAGATGGTGCTGACTACACCTTCTGGCGTGTGAATAGCTTGGCCAACAACCTGACGAACTCACGTTATTTTAACTATACGCTGGTGGATACAATTCGTCCTGATCCTATTGATCGAGAGCTGGAACTGGCACCGGATATTCAGAGTCTGATAGAAGAACAGAAGTTTTCAGAAGATGAAATAGGTGTGGCCAAGAAAGCTGCACCAGTATCCGATCAGGAAGTTACACAGGATGTGGTGGATGAAGATCAGTTCGCCGGTAGTCGTGATGCAGAAAATCCAAACTTAAGAACTTTGCGGGTTCAGCAGCAGACCAAAGAAGACGAAGAAGAACGTTTAAAGGCTCAGGCTCGTGAAGAGAAAAAAATTCCGGTGATTGTGACACTGAATGCAGACCGTCTTAACAGTGCCGAAGTCGGTCTGGGTTATGGTACGGATACCGGAACACGCTTACGTGGACAATATCGCCGCGCGATCGTAAACAAGCGTGGTCACTCATTTGATGCCAACCTTGAATTGTCACAAATCCGTCAGTCAATTGATGGCCGTTATAATATTCCATACAACCATCCACTTAATGACTATATCAGTATCGTGGGTGGTTATGAGCGTGAAGAACGTGATGGTGTGGCCCAAGGTGATGGCCTGTTAATTGAATCCGCGGTACTTGGTGCTGACCGGATTATTAAAAATCCGCGTGCTAATTGGCAACAAACTTACGGTCTACGTTACCGTCTGGATCGTCTGACGCAGGATGGTTCGGTTGATTTTAGCCAGATTCCGGAAGCATTCAGATTCAATACTGAAGATGAACAGCAGTCTTTACTGGTGGGTTATGAAGTTTCCCGTACTGATAGTGATCGCCGCGTGAACCCGACCAAGGGCTTTAAGCAAACCTATAAAGTCGAATTGGGCAGTGAAGCTCTATTGTCTGATGCCGATATGGCGATTGTGAATGCAGGCTGGCGTTTTATCTATTCACTGGGTGAAAATGCCGATCACCAGTTTGTTGGACGTGCGGATCTGGGTTATATCTTTACTGAAGATTTTGCCAAAGTACCTTATAACCTGCGCTATTTTAGTGGCGGTGATCAAAGTATCCGTGGTTTTGACTATAAGAGTCTTTCTCCGGAAATTGAAGGCTTTAAAGTGGGCGGACAGGCTTTGGGTGTGGCTTCACTGGAATATAATTATCAGTTCAGGGAGGGCTGGCGCGCTGCAGTATTTGCGGATGCCGGAAATGCCTATAATGAGGATTTTAGTAATCC
This sequence comes from Acinetobacter sp. TW_SC_4, assembly GCF_054861205.1. Lineage (NCBI taxonomy): Bacteria > Pseudomonadati > Pseudomonadota > Gammaproteobacteria > Moraxellales > Moraxellaceae > Acinetobacter > Acinetobacter sp. TW_SC_4. Next base: position 1,787,834 of record NZ_CM142174.1, on the reverse strand, counting down.
GACAGAATATGGTGCGGGGCTGGGGATTCGTTGGGCTTCACCGATTGGCCCAATTCGTTTAGATGTGGCGACCGGACTGTCGGATGACAATTATCCGATTCGTTTGCACTTCTTTATTGGCTCGCAGTTATAAAACATTTATTAATTAAAAAATAGTTATTTGGGTAGATCATGGTCGAAAACCAACCACAGCCAGAACAGGAGCAACAACCTGAAGTTGTGCCGAAAAAGCGCCGTATATTTAGAAGTATTCTATTGTCGGTCCTTTTTTCTCTTATTTTTCTGCTGTCTGTACTGGCGATCCTGTTTTCTACCGATAAAGGCAGTAAATTCCTGCTCGATCAGGTGATGCAGCGCCAGGAAATCATTCATTATGAATATGAAGGTGGGAACCTGTGGCGCGGGATTATCCTGAAAAATGTTCTGGTTACCCTGAAACCGGTCGATGTCAAAATTGACCGTGCTGATGTCAAGCTGGGTTGGCGGGCGATTATCAAAAAAGAAATTCATCTGACTGAAGCAGATGTACTGAATTTACAGATTATTAATAAAAATCCGCCAAGTGATGAGCCATTCAAGTTCAATGCAATTCGTTTACCGTTTGTATTGCGGGTTGATCATTTACTTCTCGATCACTTGGTGATTAAGACTCAGACCAATGCAGTTGATTTTTATAATATTGAACTGAATGAAGCATTATGGTCAGGTACCGAGCTGAATTTCGAAGATTCCCGCATGGACATGGGCTATCTGTCGGTACGTGAAGCTACTGGGAAAATGCAGTTTGAAGGTAAATATCCACTAGATGCACGCGGTATTCTAAATCTGCCTTCACTCAGAGAAAGCTTGAATATTCATGATATTCAAGTACGTGCTAGAGGCACACTGGATACCATTCAGGCCGGGGTCGCGACCAACACGCCAGATTTGCTGACAGGCTGGGCAGTTCTGCACCCGATGCGTCCTAATGTACCCATGCGTGGTGAACTCCAGTTCAAGCAATATCACTGGCCAATCCTGACAGAGCAAAAACTGTTTACGAAAGATGGTGTGGCTGAGTTTAATGGGAATACCAAGCGCCTGGATCTGAATGTTCGCACTGATATTGAAGGTGAAAATATCCCGGATGGGCAATATACCGCAGTGATGTACACCGATCTGGTCAATCAGCTCAATATTACTGATCTAAATGGTCAGCTGATGAAAGGTTCGGTAAGCCTGGCAGGTACTGTAGGCTGGGCTGATCAGGTGGATTGGGATCTGACAGGTCGCATGAATGGGATTGATCCAAAACATCAGCGAATTCCACAGGTGGTGCAAGACTTTCTGCCACCAAGTCTGGACGGTAATATTGCCTCTACCGGTAACCTGGAAAATGGCCTGCATTTAACAGGACTGGTGGATTTTGACCGCTATGAAACCTGGAATATCAAGCTGGATCAGAAGCCGGTTAAAGACAATAAAGCTCAACCGATGTTACTGGATGTGGCCTGGAAAAATATTGATCGTGCCGTGCCTTATATCGGCTGGTTAAAAAGTGAATCAGGCGATGTCGATCTGGTACTGGTCGAAGGCCAGCAGAATATCCATGTCGCTACTCAGGTTGCTCAGCATGAAGAAGGGCTGTTGCCGACAGGAATGTATCAGGCACAACTAAACCTGAAAAATAATATTCTGAATGTTCCAAGTTTTAAATATAGTGGAAATGGACAGGCCGGCAGTCTAACAGGTAATGCACGGGTTGAACTGCCAGAAGAAAAACGTCAGCTCAAATGGTCCGCAGTATTAAATGCCCAGAACCTGAATACTCAAACTCTGGCTGCAGCTTCACCAATTGACCGCTTGAATGGTCGGATAAAAGCCCGTGGTTATGCACGCCCGAATCAGCAAATTATTAATCTTAGCGGTATAGATCTGATCGGACGACTGGCTGCGCAAAATGAAACCGTTCATCTGACAGGTAATAGTAATATTGCCTTGTTGTTCCATGATGAAAAAGCAGGTGGCGGATTTAAAAGTTATGCGGTCAATTATGATGGTGCATTAAGTGCCAGCCAGATCAAGGCCGGTCAGGGATTGTTGAAACTGCGCTTGTCAGGTACGCCTGATATGCTGAATATCAAGGAACTGCGTCATGATGGTGTCGCAGGAAAAATTAATGCCAATGGTCAGGTGAATCTGACAAATGGTATTGGCTGGAATGTAAATGCCTCTCTGGTGCGTTTCAAACCTCAGTATTTCAATGCCAAGCTTAAAGGTGAATTGTCTGGCAATCTGCAAACCCAAGGTGTCTGGTCGGATGCAGTGAAGCGTGTCCAGATTCAACGCTTAAATCTGGCCGGTATGTTGAATAATAAACCGGTACGCGGTAAGGGTAATCTGGCTGTATTGATTGATTCCAAGCAGCGTGGTTTTGTACCGCAGCAGTTTGAAGCCAATAACCTGTTCCTGTCTTATGCCAGCAACCAGATACAGGCCACAGGTAATGCGCAGAATTTGCAACTGAAAGTCAATGCGCCGGCATTATATGAGCTTTATCCGGGGTTAAGAGGCCGGGTGCAAGGCTACATTAATATGCAAGCACAACCGCGTTTACAAGCAACTGCGAATCTGGCAGTGGATAATTTTGCCTTCAAGAACCTGTTTAGCGTAGACAAGATTCGGGTACGTGGCCAGTTACCGACTTCACAAACCACACCGACTTTATTGACTGCGACCATGGATCAGTTGCGTAGTGGCAATAGACAGATTGTACGCGGTGAAGTGTCACTTGCTGGAACGCGCGCCGCGCATGTGCTGCAAGTTCAGGCTGAAAATAAGCTGTCTAAATTCTTTGTTCAGCTCGCAGGTGGTTTTAATGCACAAAATAACTGGTTAGGCCAGATCCAGCGCGGTGATTTCGACTCACTGCGTACTCATCTGGTGCAGCGTCAAAATGCAGCTGTAATTTATAACACTGCACAGTCGGATCTGTTTGTTGGCGCTCATTGCTGGATGAGTCAGCAAAGTCAACTTTGCTTTGACCAGCCAATTCGAGTCAATAAAACTCGAGGTAGTGCTTCATTTATTACCCGTAACCTGGATCTGGCTGACTTTAGTGCCTTCCTGCCAGAAGGCATAGCATTAACCGGTAAAGTGAATGGTTATGCCAAGGCAGCTTGGGCACAAGGTGCTAAACCGAAAATTGATGCTCGTCTGGTAACCCGCAATGGGGTGATCGGCTTATCTTCTGATGATCCGGAATATTTAGGCTCGACTTTAAAATATGATGAAGTGGGGCTGGTCGCAAAAAGCGTGGCCGCTGGATTACAGATTCGTCTGGATGTGAAAACGCCGGATATTGGTACAGGCTATGCCAATGTGATTATTGATCCATATCGTGACAATAAACCAATGCGTGGCGAGATTGCCTTTAACCAGGTTCAGCTGAAGGTCTTTAAGCCATTCATTCAGGATGTGCGTAATCTCGATGGTACCCTGTCGTATGCAGGTAAAATTAGCGGAACGTTAACCGATCCATTACTTGAAGGTGAAATTCGGGTTAAGGACGGGGCGATCAGCATGATTTCATTACCAGTCAATCTAACCAATGTGCAGCTCTATTCATCAGTCCGTCAAAATACCGCGACTATTAATGGTGCATTTAATAGTGGTCGTGGTGCTGGTAAATTAACTGGTTCTGTAGACTGGAAAGGTGATCCTCGCGTACAGCTCAAACTTCAGGGTGAAAATCTGCTGATTCGCCAGGCACCGCTGATTACTGCGGTGGTTACGCCTGATCTGACCCTGGATATGTATCCGTTCAATAAAAAATTGAGCTTGAGTGGTAAGGTCGATGTTCCTCGTGCATTGATTTCTATGCCTGAAGCGTCTGAACCTGTTGTGGGCTTGTCTTCTGACGTACGCGTAGTACGTGAGGGAGATGACCAGCTCGCCATTCTGAAAGCGGCACGTCCATGGGATATTCGCGCAGATGTTGCAGTGTCGTTAGGAAATCAGGTGATCTTCCAGGGCTTTGACAGCCGTATTCCACTCTTAGGTCGTGTCAATCTGACACAACGTGGTCTGGAATCTGCGATGCGTGCCAATGGTGCGATCGGGGTATCACAACGGGTGAAAATTGAAGCTTATGGACAAAGTCTGGATCTGAACCGTGCAATTGCACGTTTCAATGGCCCGTTGTCGAATCCAACCCTGGATATTGATGCCAATAAATCCATTCAAGGTAGCACGGTGGGTGTACGTGTCACTGGTACAGCCTCAAGTCCTGCCATTCAAATTTATAATGATGCTGGCCTGTCTGAACAGGAAGCGTTGAATGCCCTGATTACTGGTCGTATTAATGAAGGGGCTTCAGGCTTGAGTCAGGCAGAAGGTTTCAGATCTGATGTAAATAACACCATTGCAGCCGCAGGGATCAGTCTGGGCTTAGGCGGTACGCGTGCCTTGACCAACCAGATTGGCCGCAGCTTTGGCTTGAGCGGTCTGGCACTGGATGCACAGGGAACCGGGGATGATACTCAGGTGTCTGTAACCGGTTATATTACGCCAGACTTATATATCCGTTATGGGGTTGGCGTATTTACCCCAGTAAACAAGTTGACTTTACGTTATCAAATGAATCAGCGTTTATATCTGGAAGCCAGTCAGTCTTTAGAACGTGCAATTGACTTATTCTATAATTGGCGGTTCTAAGCTAATAAAAAGCCCTCTAAATGAGGGCTTTTTTATAGGCAAGAGATTTTAAAATAGCCTAAGCATTTAAATCATCAAGCTATACTGATTTAAGGTATTCAATAAAATTAATCCTTAAAGGTCTCGTTCAGTGCATTCTGAACGGCTTCCACTCGGGATTTACAAGCTTTATACGCCTGCATAGACTCTTCAACGATTTTCATCAAATTATCAATATCTGGTTCTTGCTGAGATTCAAGTAATTCAGCATTCTTTTTCAAGATGTCATAGCCTTCCTGAAAGCTCAAAGTATCATGACTCATGGGGAGTTACCTGCGTAAGTTGTGCTGAAAATAGGCCATCGTGTAATTCAACCTGAACGGGTTGTTGCACATCAATTTGATGAATTGAACGAACCACGTGTTCTTGCTGGCGCACAATGGCATAGCCTTTGGACAAAACATGTTTGGGATTTTGCAGTAGTGTTTCCCGCATCAGGGCATCTAGCTGCTGATTAATTAGTTGGGTCTGTTGCTGGGCAAGGTTAGAAGTATTGGACTTGAGCTGCTCTAAACTTTGCAAGGCATTCACAATCTGGTGATTGGCCAGATTTTGGATTAGTTTTAAATATTGCTCATTCTGGTTTTGATAAGCCTGAATTTGCTGTTGAGAAAGTCGCTGGATGCTTTGCAGGTTATTTATAACTTCTTGCGTCAGCTCGACGACATGATTGCGAATTCCAGCAATCACCTTGCTCGGTGTGTCGAAAGAACGATGAGCGATTTCATCCAAAATCGTCCGATCTTTTTCATGACCAATACCAACCCAGACGGGAACTGAACGTTTGCAGAGCAGGGCAGCCAGCGCATAGTCATTCAAATACGCCAGATCATTGATTGCGCCACCGCCACGAATGATCACGATCAGATCAGGCGCGTGATGATACGTTTGTGCCCACTGCTTTAAAGCTTGTGCCAAGCTTTGCATGATGCTTTGCGGTGCCATATTTCCCTGAAAGGTCGCACTGTGATAGATAAATTCGCATACCTGAGCTTTTTGTAAAGCATCAGCATCTTTCTTGAAATCGCCCAGACCGGCAGCCTTTTCTGGAGCAATCACCAGAATCCGGTTTAGGTCAAAAGGTGTAGGGAGATTTTTATTGCGATTAATCAGACCTTCGGTTGTCAGTTTTTCTATAATCTGCTGATAACGTCGGGCTATATCTCCCAAGGTATATCCAGAATCAATCTCTACAATATTTAGGGAAAACCCATATTGCGGATCAAAGCTGGCTTTGACTTTGATTAAAACTTTAAGATCCCGGCTTAGTTCAATACCACTTTCACGTTCAAATTGCGTCACAATTTTCTGCGCAGCAAACTTCCAGATTGTGGCCCGGCAACTGGCAATGACCTGATCATTGTCAGGATCTTTTTCTGCCAGTTCTAGATAATAATGGCCAGCTTTAATAGACCTCTTGCGAAAGTAAAAACTGCCTCAATATAGATTTCATGAAATATCAGAAATTAAATCGTTTTTCAGATTCTGAATTCCAGCGCTTGGTTGGTGTACCTCGAGCAGTTTTTAGTGAAATGGTCGAAGTTTTAAAAGAAGCAGAATCACTTAAAAAGAAATTAGGGCGTCCTCATACTTTAGCTATAGAGGATCAATTATTATTAACACTCAATTACTTACGGAGCTACAACACCCAATTGGAATTGGCGGCAAATTACCATATCGCTGAAAGTAATGTGAATCGAACTATTAAAAAGGTTGAAGATGCATTAATGAAATCAAGACGTTTTACCCTGCCAAAACGAAGCATTACCACAGCAGACGAACAATTTAACTGGGTAATTATTGATGCGACAGAATGTTTAATAGAACGCCCGAAAAAAAAATCAGAGTAAGTTCTACAGTGGTAAAAAGAAGAAACATACGTTAAAAGCCCAAGTGATCTATCATCCGAAGAGCAAACAAATCATAGGAGTAGATATATCGTCTGGCAGTCAGCATGATATTAAATTGGCAAGAAAAACAGTTAAGAAATTCAAACATTGTGACTATGTTATGACCGATTTAGGGTACTATGGGTTAGAGCAAGATGGCTTTAAATTATTGATGCCAATAAAGAAAAAGAAGAATTTACCCTTATTTGATGCTGAGAAAAATTACAATAAAATGATTGGAAAAATACGAGTTGTAATCGAACACATTAACAGTCAATTGAAAAGATTTAGAATACTAAGTGAACGCTATCGAAATAGACGGAAAAGATTCGGTTTACGCATTAACTTAATCGCTGCACTGGTAAACCGGATGAACTTGCAATAACGACTTTCGCAAGAGATCTAATATTTAAATTACGAATCTCGGCTTTGACCCACACCGGTGTATCGAAAGTGATTTTTACCACTTCATGAACCGTAGAAAGGTATTCTTTTAAAGAAAGCTGGAGATCGTCTTGCATGCTGAGATAAAGTTTAAAATTCAATCAAATATTAAAGCAATATGGCCGCTAGTACAAACATCAAGCTTCGTGCATAAAAAAAGGTAAGGACAAAGAAGCTGGGCAATAATTAATTTAATAATCTAAAAACAAAATATTAGAATAATACTTGGTTGATGAAGGGTAATAAACACTTTGTATAATAATGTAATGACATTGTCATTTTTAAGCCATTCCAATAGTTAACTAAAACTAAATTTTGGCTATTTGAAAAAAGAAACCACTTTTGAAGGTTGATTATTGGTTAAGGTAAATCATAGGAAATAGTGAGAACTTAAATAGGATTAAACCTAATGATATTAAGAAATGATCCTGCCGCTTTTTACAGAATTACAAACACTCAAGCCTTTTCAGATCTGACGCTGTAAATGGAATATGCTACATTAAAGGCGAATTCCTTTAGAAGAATACCGCTCATGAAAAAAATAATTTTATCTGGTTTGTCCGGATTATTTGCATCCATCCTCCTTGCTGGCTGTAGTACGACCCAGTCGACTGACTCAAACTCAGCGTCATTAGGAACAGCGAATCCAGCGAGTACCTATTGTATTAATCAAGGTGGAAAGCTGGAAATCCGTAATGAAACTAATGGGCAAGTGGGCTATTGTCATTTAAAAAAAGGGCAAGTGGTCGAAGAATGGGAATATTTCCGAGCAAACCAGCCTAAATGTATCGCTGATCAGGCAGCTGCGCTGGTTGGCCAATCCAATTTAACTGAAGCAAAAATCAAAGAGAAAACCAAAGCTCAAATGGTACGCATGGTTGCACCTGGCCAGCCTGTCACTATGGATTATCGTGAAGAGCGCGTGACGGTCACTGTAGATCCAGCCACTAAGAAAGTAGTTCAGGCCAGCTGTGGTTAAGATATGAAATGCTACTTTCGAGCAGGCAGTATCAATAAGAATAGGTAAAAATTTCATTTTAAATGACAAATCTGTGCTGATCTCTTATAGTGCCTCTCGGAAGGAGAAATTCATGAAAAAGTTATTTGCTTTATCGCTGATGGTTGCTCTGGTCGGCTGTGCAGAGAAAAAACCTTTAACCCCTGAAGAGCAGTGGCATGGCTATTGTCGTAGTGTGGGGAATGCTGCACGGACCATTATGCTGGATCGTCAGAATGCGATCGAGAAAGAAAAGGCTGTTGAGCATGCCAACAAGATCGATGATGACATCACTCGCGGTTTTATCCTGAATATTATCGATGAAGTCTATGCACTTCCGGAACAGGAAATTAAGACTGATGTAGATGCAGCCCGTGAGAAAGTCCGCGCTGAATTTACTGAAAAATGTATCGCCACACCGCATGATAAAATGCCAGATTACAAACCGTTCTAAGGAACGGTTTTTTTATATTTGAATGAAGCAAACTAAGGAATATTCATTCAAATTAAATAGTAGTTTATAGATATAAAAATATTCTTCTATAATAAAAATAGCCTAAGCAATATTAAATATAATTTGTGACAATTGCTAAATCTAAAATATAGAAATGCTTATCTTTATATTGAATAATTAATTTAACTCCAAAGCCTTTAGGAGAACAATAATATGGACGTCGTGAAATATTTATATCACTCAGATCTGCTGTTAGAAGATGAAAAAGGATTGGCGATTATCGGTAGCGGACGCTATGTTCTGAGTGTAGGAGACAAGGTCGTGATTAAGCAGATCTTGGTGCAGGACAAAAAACGCTGTTTGGTAGAGATTTCCTTTGCCAGCAACAATCACAGTCAGACCTATGAAGATCAATGTGAATTAAAATTTGAGGGTTGTCGGGACGCTTTTCAGCAATATTTGAACTCGACGACAGTCCACTAAGGTGGAGTATCTTTTTCTAAGTAAATTAGGCAACATCGATGTTGCCTTTTTTATGCGTCGAATTTGGTTAAAAGTTGCCATATCTGTACTTAAATTATGCAAGGCGATGATGATTTGATTATTGAATGATCTTTATAAGCATCATTTAGTTATAAAATAATGAGCATCACAAAGAAACACTGTACTTGCATTAACTTTTAACTGGAATTTTAGTAAAATTTTAGAGTCCATATTATTTGTGAAGCTTTTATAAAGCAGGAATTCACAGGTAATTTTTTAAAAAAGAGGAATAACACCGTGCTAGAAGCTTACCGCCAACACGTTGAAGAACGTGCCGCACTCGGAGTCCCACCGAAGCCACTTGATGATGCTCAAACTGCTGCATTAGTTGAATTATTAAAAAATCCCCCAGCTGGTGAAGAAGCATACTTAGTTGACTTGCTTGAAAACCGTGTTCCAGCGGGTGTTGACCAAGCTGCATACGTAAAAGCTGCGTTCTTAGCTGCATTGGCAAAAGGCGAAGCGACTTCTCCACTAGTTTCTAAAGAACGTGCGGTTTACTTACTGGGCACTATGCTTGGTGGTTATAACGTTGCTCCTTTAGTTGAACTTCTAGAAGACGCAGAGCTTGGTGGTCTTGCTGCTGAAGCTTTGAAAAAGACGCTTCTTGTATTTGATGCGTTCCATGACGTAGCTGATAAAGCACGTGCCGGTAATGCAAATGCAAAAGCTGTTCTTCAATCATGGGCTGATGCTGAATGGTTTACAAACCGTGCAGATGTTCCAGAAGAAATCAAACTGACAGTTTTCAAAGTAACTGGCGAAACGAATACTGATGACTTGTCTCCAGCACAAGACGCTTGGAGCCGTCCAGACATTCCATTGCATGCAAATGCAATGCTAAAAAACGAACGTGATGGCATCAACCCAGAAGTTCCTGGTGAAGTTGGTCCATTAAACCAAATTAAAGACCTCATCGCGAAAGGCAACAAAGTTGCTTACGTAGGTGACGTTGTTGGTACAGGTTCTTCTCGTAAATCTGCAACTAACTCTGTACTTTGGTTCTTCGGTGACGAAATTCCGCACATTCCTAACAAGAAAGAAGGCGGTTACTGCTTAGGTTCTAAAATTGCTCCGATTTTCTTCAACACGATGGAAGACGCTGGTGCGTTACCAGTTGAAATTGACGTAGCAAACATGAACATGGGTGATGAAATCACTCTTAAAATCGACAAAGCTGCTGCTAAAGTAACTGCGTTCAAAGACGGCGCTCAAATCGCTGAAGCTGACCTTAAAACTCCAGTACTTCTAGACGAAGTTCGTGCGGGTGGTCGTATTAACCTGATCATCGGTCGTGGTTTGACAACTAAAGCACGTGAAGAGCTTGGTCTTGAGCCTTCAACTCTGTTCCGTACTCCAGTACAACCTGCTGACACTGGCAAAGGCTTCACCCTTGCTCAGAAGATGGTTGGTCGCGCTTGTGGTCTTCCTGAAGGTCAAGGTATCCGTCCAGGTACTTACTGTGAACCACGCATGACTACAGTTGGTTCTCAAGATACAACTGGTCCTATGACTCGTGACGAATTGAAAGACTTGGCTTGCCTAGGCTTCTCTGCTGACCTTGTAATGCAATCTTTCTGTCACACAGCTGCGTATCCAAAACCAGTTGACGTTCAAATGCAACACACGCTTCCTGATTTCATCATGAACCGTGGTGGTGTTTCTCTACGTCCAGGTGACGGTATTATCCACTCTTGGTTAAACCGTATGCTTCTTCCAGATACTGTTGGTACTGGTGGTGACTCCCATACTCGTTTCCCAATCGGTATTTCATTCCCAGCGGGTTCTGGTCTTGTAGCATTCGCTGCAGCAACTGGTGTTATGCCACTTGATATGCCAGAGTCTGTTCTTGTGAAGTTCAAAGGTAAAATGCAGCCTGGTATCACTTTACGTGACCTAGTACATGCAATTCCTTACGTAGCAATCCAAGAAGGTGACCTGACTGTTGAGAAGAAAGGTAAGAAAAACATCTTCTCTGGCCGTATCCTTGAGATCGACCTGACAGAAATGGAAACTGACCTGACTGTTGAGCAAGCATTCGAACTTTCTGATGCTTCTGCTGAACGTTCTGCGGCTGGTTGTGCGATCACGCTTTCTGAAGAGAAAGTTGCTGAATACCTACGTTCTAATATCACTATGCTGAAGTGGATGATTTCACAAGGCTATGGCGATGCTCGTACTATGGCGCGCCGTGTTGAGAACATGGAAAAATGGTTGGCTAACCCATCACTTCTTAAAGCTGATGCTGACGCTGAATACACTAAAGTGTATGAAATCGACCTTTCTACAATCACAGAACCAGTTCTTTGCTGCCCGAACGACCCAGATGATGCAAAACTTCTTTCTGACGTTCAAGGCGTTAAAATTGATGAAGTATTCATCGGTTCTTGTATGACTAACATCGGTCACTTCCGTGCAGCTGGTAAACTTCTAGACAAAGTTCCTGGTGGTTCTTTATCTACTCGTCTATGGTTGGCTCCTCCAACTCGTATGGACGAACACCAATTGATGGAAGAAGGTTTCTACAATACTTATGGTAAAGCTGGCGCTCGTACTGAAATGCCAGGCTGTTCATTATGTATGGGTAACCAAGCACGTGTAGCACCGAACACAACTTGTGTATCGACTTCTACTCGTAACTTCCCGAACCGTCTAGGTCAAGGTGCGAACGTTTACCTGGCGTCTGCTGAACTTGCATCTGTTGCTGCTGTATTGGGTAAATTACCTTCTCCAGAAGAATACCAACAGTACGCTGCTCAAATCGACAGCATGTCTGCTGACATCTACCAATACTTGAACTTCGACAAGATGAGCGAGTATACAGATGCTGCTAAAGACATCGATACCAAAAAAATTGCTGCTGCTCAATTAGCTTAATTGATCAAAAAGTAGTTTAAAATAAGGGCCGAGAAATCGGCCCTTATTTTTTGTGTGATAAAAATGAAAAAATATTTGATGGTAAGAAGTCCAGAAATTTTAATAAAAGATAATAAAATCGGATATGGGTGGATGCATGTTAATTTCTCAGCACATGAAGAAATTAAAAGCTTAATTAAAGATATTATTGAAAAAAATGGTTCAATTGGTCGTATGACCAATCAAGTAAAAAATTATTTTAGTTTAAAAAATGGCGATATCGTTATTGTTCCTTTAGGCAAGAAAATTGCGATAGGACGAGTTTTAGGTCAAAAATATTATGATCCTTTATTTAAAGGAGGTCATGGTGCAAACCAAGTTACAGTAGATTTCTTTAAAAAAGAGAATAAAGTAATTTATATTCCAAGATCTAAGTTAAAAGAAAATTTAGAAAGTAGATTAAAACTTAGAACGACAATTGGTGACCTATCAAGATTTTCTCAAGAAATCGAACATATTATTCAAAACTTGAATGACTATGGCGGTTTTGATGTAAAAAATAGTTATCAAGAAAAAAGTGATTTATATGAAGCAGAATTTAAGAAAGAGTTATTGGATGCACTTTGGAAAGGAAATACGCGTTTAAAAGCTGGTGGAAGAGGCCTAGAAGAGCTTGTGAAAGAGCTATTGGAAATTGAAGGTTATTCAAATGTGTATATCTTAGATAAAAAGAACGGTGAAGGTATTGCTGATATTGATATTCAAGCAACTTCTGAAAAAAATCCTTTTTTAAAAGATATTCTTGTTCAGGTGAAACACCATAGAGGTGAGACAAGTAAGCATGCAATAAATCAGTTAATAGCTTATGAGAATGAGACCGCAACCAATGCCTATAAATGGGTAATTACAACAGGGCATATTTCTGATGAATCTAAATTGTATGCTGAAGAGAATCAAATCAATATTATGGAGGGTGAGCAATTTGTAGATTGGATATATACGAATTTAGATAAACTTAAAAATATTACAAAAGAAAATTTAGGTATTGTTGATATGCCAAAGTTGAGTTGGGCATGACATAAAATTACTAGAAAAGAGATAGTTAATGAAAGATCTTCTAGATGCGATTAATACAAGAGTAAAAGAACCATATTGGGGATTTTTTCTTATATCCTTTTTGGCTTTTAATTGGAAAGCGTTATTTCTTCTTTGCTTCGCAATAGGGACAGCACAAGAAAAAATTAATTTATTTGATGTTGAAACAAGCTTTTGGAGTTTAGTAGTCTTCCCAATAGTAACGGCCTTGTCAATTCTCTTAATCACACCTTGGTTAAAAGTGTTATTTGGTATGGTATCAAGAATAGCTTATGAACAATTAAATTCACAAGAATTAGCTAGGGAGCATAAATATATTGCTGAGAAAAATAAATTGGAAAAAGAAAGAGCCGTTGAATTAGCAAATAAAGAAAATGAGCTGATTGATCAAGCTAAACGTGATATTGATATAGAAAAAATTGATGATGAAAATGCAAAAGAAAGTTTGAAAGCTGAAATTGATAAATTACGGCAGGAAAGAAATCAATTAGCTCATACTAACGATATAGTTAAAGATAAAAAATTAAATTCATATGAAAAAGAAATTCTTGATTATCTTGTTAATAATGAAGGTAAATATATCGGTAAAAATGAGGTGTCTTATAAACCTAGTATTACTATCGGTCCTAAAGAATTTTTAGAAGAACAAGCTTTGAGAGAGTATTTGAACTATTCAGAAGCACTTCAATCTCTTAAAGCTGAAGGTTTAATTAAGGATGTAGGTAATAAGGGGAAAATATTTGAATTACAGGATAAAGGAAGAAAGTTTATGATTAAATTTAAGACTAAAGAGTTTAATGGTTGAATATTAATGCTTAAACAATCCCGCTTCCTTTGTATCGGTGGCTTCCTCAATGGAACTCAAGTCAAAGACCAAGGAGATAGCTTTGTCTGTGTCGAAAATGGCCAGCAAATTGGCTATCGTAAACAGGTTATTTTCCATCAAGAAGCATGGGATCATGATTACTATGTGTGTGAAACCACCACTGACCAACAAACCAAAAACTGGGTCTATGATATTCCATTGTATTAATTGCACCTGTTCGAGCTATAAATTAAACAATTACTAGAAACAATAACTTGCATAACATTTCTAAAATTGATTTTTCATACTTTTTTCTTAAAACTGTATAAAAATAAAGCCAACAGGGAATGTTATGAATTATGAGATCGATGCCTTTGGCACTTTGGTAATTGCGGTATTTTTTCTTTTTATTGGGCGGTATTTGGTTAGTAAAATTGGCTTCTTTAGAAACTATAATTTACCTGAACCCGTAATCGGCGGTTTAGTCGCAGCGATTGCGGCTTTTATTCTCTATAAATTTTTTAATATCAGTGCCACATTTGACTCAGAAATCCAAACTATTCTGATGCTGATGTTCTTTACCTCTGTTGGTTTAGGTGCAGACTTTACCAAGCTCAAAGAAGGCGGAAAATCACTGCTGATCTTTCTAGTCTGCGTCATTCTATTTGTAGTCGTGCAAAATGCGGTTGGCATGAGTTTAGCCACAGCACTTGGACTTGATCCATTGATTGGCTTGATTGTTGGTTCTGTTACCTTAACAGGTGGACATGGTACTGCCGGTGCCTGGGGTGAAGTGCTTGAAACTCAACATGGAATCCAAGGGGCAATTGTCCTCGGAATGGCAAGTGCTACTTTTGGTTTGATTATTGGTGGACTTGTGGGTGGTCCGGTTGCCAAATTTTTGATTAAACGAAATCAGTTGGCAGAGACAGTAGCGCAAGAGACCAATGAACAACAACTCGATACTAGTATCAACACCGCACCCTTCGAATATCCAAAGAAAACCCGGTTGATTACAGCCAGTAATGCAGTGTCAACTTTGGGGATGTTTGCACTATGTATTTTTGTTGCGAATGAAATGACAGAGATTAGTCAGGGAAGATGGTTTGAACTGCCGACCTTTGTCTGGGCCTTAGGGACAGGGGTGATTGTACGTAACTTCCTGGAGCATGTGCTAAAAGTCGATATTTTTGACCGTGCTATTGATGTATTCGGAAATGCGTCATTGTCTCTGTATTTATCAATGGCTTTACTGTCGTTGCAACTCTGGTTACTGGCCGATTTGGCAGGCCCGCTCATTACCATTTTGTTTGCGCAGACAGCGGTACTGATTTTATTTACCGCAATTGTGACCTTTAGAATCATGGGAAAAAATTACGATGCAGCCGTATTGGTGGCGGGGCATTGTGGTTTTGGTATGGGAGCAACTCCAACTGCGATTGCAAATATTCAGGCGGTCACCAATAGCTATGGTCCATCACATAAAGCATTTTTGATCGTACCGCTATGTGGTGCATTTTTTATTGATATCGTGAATGCTGTGGTGATTCAGAGCATCATTGCATTTTTCGGTTAAATTTTAATACGGCTTCAAAATCATATAGACATTAAAAAGCCCCATGGTTAGGGGCTAGTCGTATGCACATCTGAGGCACATACTGTAAGAGGCTCATCTCATACTGAGCGTATTAAAGCACATTAACCTGTCAATAGCCATTTAAAACATCTTTAGGCAGATAACTGTTGCTCAATGACTGGCCATAAGTTTTGATGTGACTTCTTGAACATCAGCATGTGGCCAATCCCTTTATGACCATATTCTTGGGGTTTTAGCTCAATCATTTCTGTGGCTGCTTTTGGATATAAGCGCAGCAAGTCTTTGACATTCGCTTGAGTGGCGATTTCATCATCCGAAGCCCAGATTGATGTGATCGGGCAGGTGATCTGAGCATGATAGTCATGTGCTGGTGCGATCTTTTTACCAATCGCATTAATTATATAACCTGGTTTACTACAAAATTCTGCCCATTCACGCGCCACATCTTTTGGCAGGTTTTCACCCATACCAATCGCTTGAGTTGGACCATAGCCTTTGGTGATACGTGCCAATGGGAAAATGATATTGAACATCACTGGTGCTAGTAATCTGGTGCGCCCCTTTAAACCTTTAACATGACCCGTCGATCCAGCAATTGCCACGACTTTTTCCACTTTGGCATAGTTTGGGACAATACCCAGCAGCTGTCCACCAGCACTATGCCCAAGTAAGATGACCTTTTCTGTCTGAGTCTTAGCTAATAGCGCATCAATTGCAGCCGGAATGTCCAGTTGTCCCCATTGCACAATACTGGCTTTAGAATGCTTAACCGGACCTTTTAAGGATTCGCCAATACCCCGAAAATCAAATACCAGCACTGCATAACTCTGAGCTTGCAGCCAACAGCTAAAACTATGATAAAACTGTTTGGTAATGCCAGTCGCAGGGCAGATTAATATAGGAGATTTCTTGCATTCAGCATCAGTAGCTGGATAAAAACGTGCACTTAATTGATAGCCATCCTGGCACTTTAGAGTCAATGTTTCGAATTCAGACATGGGCTACACTATATTTTTGAATCAGAATGAATGCTTAAATTTACCTGACTTCTTCAAAGAAACTTGTTAAAACAATGACTAAAAAGTCATTACGATGATAAAAACGGAATGAAAATATGCAGGGAATCGAACTTGATCTGGCAGTAAAGATCGCGATTATTTTTAGTGGAATATTCTTATGGGTGGGGATGTTAACCGGGGTATGGAAATATTGGCAAATCCGTCAGTCTGTCAATTCACGGGCGCATTATTATGTGGATATTGCTCATCGCAGCAGTCTGCTTTATGCCCCTGCGGCATTGATTCTGGCAGTATTGGCTTATTATTCAGCATTATCTTCGCAAATTAATTTGATCTGTGTATTGATCAATATTCTCTTTTTCAGTTTCTCGATTAGTGCGTATATCTTGCATGGGTTTTTGAAAGATACGACGAATCAGTTTAAGCGACCGCATCAACTGGGTAAATTTCAGTTGCCGGGCGTGCTTATGACTTTGGCAATGGTCAGTTTGATTATTGCAGAATTGGGAGGAACGGGCGTGCTTCTTTATGGGGCGGCGATCGGATTATTCTAATTTTTAATGGTTGATTTTATTTTTCGAGCTTTAAGCTTAATTTATTTCTTTTCTGCCAGATGGATGACTGGCCAGATCATCCACTGGGGTATAAATTTATTAATAAATTATCGGTATTTCTGGTCAATCACAGCCCATAAGAAAAAGGCTGCCGAAACAATCAAGGCATAACCTACGTACTCAAATTTTAAATTGCCTTGAATTAAACAATGCACAATCAAGGTCAGCATAAGCGCAACCGTGGTGCTTAAGAAAGTCACCAGATTGGTATTTGCCTTAAGAGCGTCAATGAAGACTTGCTTTTTGAAATGTACTGATAACATCTCCATCCCTCCTGTTTATTTGTATAATTGAAGAGTAAATCTTATTGATTTAGTCTGAATTGAATATACAGTTGTACTTCTTAATTTCAACCTTTGCAACTATTTAAGTGAACTTTAACAGTTAAAAAGGCTTCCTTTAGTCGTATTACCGCACTAATCAATGATTGCATCTGGATCATCATCTTAAACATTTCAGCGAGTGCAGTCCGACTGAAGTTTCAAGCAATCATTCATTGCTACCATTGGGAAAAGCAAATTCTACGCCAAAGATTTGTAGAGATAATCCAGAGAATGTAAGTCTATGTAGAATGATGAAGGTGAGTTGGTTTAATCAGGAAACAATATGTTTAAAAAACAGTAAAATACAGAGTAGGGTTGATCTTCTGCTAAAGAATGAAAATAGAAGTAAGAAAGAAGCTAATTAAAATAATTGATTAAAAGTCTATAACGCTTTTTAAAATACAATTTGGTTATGATGAGAAGGTGAGGGTGTAAACAATAAATGCCGGTTTGGGTAAAACCTGACAGTTATTGATCACGCTAAAACCGGATTTTGGGTAAAAATACGATTTTTATGACCTCTTAGAAAGATTAATTTCTGATGCGATCAATCACAGCGGCAATGACAAGAACAATAAGAGATGGAATCAGCCATGCCATATTTTGTTCAGAAAGCGGTAAGTTCTGTAGCAATTCAGGTAATTCAAGACCAGCAACTTTAAGCCCATCAAAAACACCGAAAATAAATGCAACCAGTGTAGTCGGTGCAACAACTTGAGCAGGTTTTCTAAAGAAATGACCGCAGAAGCTTAGCAGGATCACTGCAATCGCAGGCGGATAAATCGCGCTCAATACAGGCACAGAAACGGCAATTAGTTTGGTCAAACCAAGATTTGAAATCACCAGCGAGAAGCCGACCAGTACAAAGACAAAGGCTTTATAAGGCAGTTTGGTAATAGACGAGAAATATTCAGCACATGCGCAGGTTAAACCAATCGCAGTCACCATGCAGGCAACAAAGATCATGGTGGCAAGGAAATAAGCACCCATATCACCAAAAGCATGTTGTACATAGGCATGCAGAATAATCGCACCATTGGCAGCATTAGGGGCAACATCATGACTACCTAAGCCTAGTTTAAACAGGCTGAGATACACCAGCGTCAAACCGATACCAGAAATAATCGCTGCATTGACTGCATATTTGGTAATCAGCTTGCGATCCGTTACGCCACGAGAAGTAATCGCACGCACAATCACAATACCAAAGACCAATGCACCTAAGGTATCCATGGTCAGATAACCATTAACGATGCCTTCAGTGACCGGACTTGTAACATAGTTACCCACTGCAGCAGGTGGTTTGCCGGCAGGAATCAATACTGCAGCACCGCCTAAAATAATCAATGCGATAATTTTTACTGGAGACAGGAAGTATCCAACTGTATCCAGAATCTTATTTGGATAAAGGGAAACCAGAGTCACTACAGCGAAATAGATCACACTATAGATCAGCAGGTTGCTAGGTGCATTGCCAAAGTATGAAGAGAAGCCGATTTCATAAGAAACGGTTGCAGTACGTGGTGTCGCAAATAAAGGTCCAACCGTCAGATAACACACGACAGTCAGTAAAAGACTGGCAGCTTTACCTAAAGGAGAACTTAAGATCTGGATGGAACCTTCAACACGTGACAATGCCACGATGGTGATGACAGGTAGGCCAACTGCCGTAATCAGGAAACCTAGGGCAGCTAACCATACATGCTCACCGGCTTGTTGAGCCACAATCGGTGGAAAGATAATGTTGCCCGCACCAATGAACAGTGCAAAGGTCATAAAACCTAAGGCCACAATATCTCTTGTACGGAGACTTGTCATAGAGGGAGAACAAATAACTAAAAGAAAGCGATTTTAGTGTATATGTCATGATTTTTGGAGTTTAATTTAATGCTGAAAGCCTTGATTTTACTGATCTTGATGATCGGATAATATGAACTTTAAAAGCTTGGTAGAAATATATCTTTGATATTCAGTTGAAAAAAATATAATTTATTTTTAAATAAATAAATCATTTAGGCTTCACTCAATCATTTTAAGCTTATTGTTTGTATAAATAAGCAGCATTGAGATTCTCTAGAGCAAGTTTTAAGAATTGTCATGCAGAGCGAACAAATGCGCATCTTGGCTGAAAAAGGACTATAATTTCCCGATTCACCTTGAGGATAGATCCATGCGAGCTCCAGCGATTACTCTGAAAACCGAACAAGATATCGAAAAATTACGTATATCTGGGCGTTTGGCTGCACAGGTTTTGGAAATGATCGGGGAGCATGTCAAGCCGGGTGTCACAACTGAATATCTGGATGACATCTGTCATGATTTTATCGTCAATACACTAAAAGTGACGCCAGCTAATATTGGCTATTATGGTTATACCAAAACCACCTGTATTTCACCGAATGAAGTGGTTTGTCATGGTATTCCATCTCCGAATACGGTCTTGCAAGATGGCGATATTATTAATATTGACGTTGCGATCATTAAAGACGGTTATTTTGGCGATACCAGCCGGATGTATTATGTTGGTACACCTTCTCCTGAAGCCAAACGTCTGGTCGAAACCACTTATGAAGCTATGGTTGCCGGGATTCATGCCGTTAAACCGGGCGCAACCCTAGGCGATATTGGTTATGCAATCGAGTCTGTTGCACAGCGTGAAGGCTACACCATTGTGCGTGAATATTGTGGTCATGGGATTGGTAAAATTTATCACGAACAGCCAAACATTCTGCATTACGGGCAACCAGGTCAGGGCATCAAACTGGTACCCGGTATGGTCTTTACCATTGAACCTATGGTCAATATGGGCAAAGCACGTGTTAAAGAGTTAAAGGACGGCTGGACAGTCGTGACTGCGGATAAATCCTGGTCAGCTCAATGGGAGCACATGGTAGTCGTGACCGACACAGGTTTTGAGCTGTTATCGCCGTGGCCAGAAGGTACAGGCGAGTATCCAGAAATTTAAATTATTTTTCATGTTATGCATTGAAATACAGTAGCTTACATAAATTACAGTTTGCTTGCTATTGGTGACGAAAGCCTACAAAACACTACATGAAGGAGTGGTTTAACCAGCCAAATTCTCTTAATCTATTTATAGTTAGTTCATGATTGTTCTATTAGATGTCTGATTACTGTGTATTAGATTTGGCTTAGCGGTAGTAGTTTCCTTTCGTTCACTTCATGCTGTAGTGAATTGTTTTTATTAGCTCATTTTTCCCCAAGAATGAGCTATTTTTTTGCCTGAAATATTTCTATTTATACAAGATGCAGGTGCTCAACCAGATAATCAATAAATACCCGCACAGCCGGTAACAGGCCACGACGGGAAGGATAAACCAGATGAAAAATGCCATGTGCGGTTTTCCAGTCTGAAAGTACCCGAACCAGTTCGCCACGTTCTACATATTGCTGCACGACATTATCGGGCAATAAGGTAATGCCGCAGCTTGAAGCCGCCAGTTGTGCCAGCATATTCAGGTCTGATCCCATTACGGTCGGGTTGATCCGGATTTTTTTCTGTTGCTGCTGCTCATTCTGCAATATCAGGAACTGTTCAGTATGTTCCTCAGCCATGCTTAAAATTTTATGTTCAGAGAGCTGTTCAGGCGTTTTCAGATCGCCAAATTCATTCAGATAGCCCTGACTGGCAAACAGATGCTGTTCGATTTTTTCAAACTGACGAATTACCAGATTCGGATCATCATCCAGGCTGGTCCGTACCCGTAGGGCCAGATCAAAGCCTTCGTTAATGATGTCCACGCGTCGATTGGTGATCATCATCTGGACTTTAATTTCAGGATATTTTTTCAGGAAATCCGGCAGGATTTTTGCCATTTCATTCTGGGCAATGGAGACGGGCAGGCTGACTTTAATAGTGCCACGCGGTTCAGTACTGAGATGATCTACCAGGTCGTGTGCAGCCTGTGCTGCACTGAGCATCACTTGTGCATGGCGATAGATATTCATGCCAATATCAGTGACTGCAAAATGACGGGAACTACGCTGAATCAGACGGACGCCAAGACGTTCTTCCAGATTATAAACGCGGCGGCTGAGCTTGGATTTGGGAATATCGGTAGCACGTTCGGCTGCACTAAAGCCGCCATGTTCGACGACCTGCGCAAAACAGTAAAAATCATCCAGATCAGTCAGCATCGTTTAATTCCATTCCTGCAACAATAGACTGATTAAAAAATGATTGTTGCATACTGTCAACTATAGAATACGAATTTTGAACGATGACTAGATCTCGGACTCCAGTAATTTAAGTAAGGTTTTCATGCCTTCTGTGGCCGTCTGGGAAATCTTGTGAAACTGAACGGGTAAATGTTTTTGATCTGCTTTGGGATCAATATAATAAGCTGTGCAGTGAGCCGGAATCTCATGGATTAAACCAGCAACAGGATATACTTGCAGGCTAGTTCCAATGACCACAAAAATATCAGTATCCTGTACACAATCTTGTGCTTCTTCATAAGCTGGTACAGCTTCGTCAAACCAGACCACATGTGGACGTAGTGGATAGCCTTCCTTACAGAAGTGTTTAGTCAAATCTAAATCAGTGCCTTCGATTGGATAAAACTCGGTGGTGTACTGGCAATTCGGGCCTGAGGTTTTGGCTAGGCGGATATTGCCATGCAGGTGAATAACCTTAGAACTTCCGGCACGTTCATGCAGATCATCAATATTTTGGGTAATCACATGGACATCAAAATCATCTTCAAGTTCAGCAATGAGTTGATGAGCTGCATTTGGCTGTGCTTCCAGAATATTTTTACGTCGGGCATTATAAAAGCGTTGCACGAGTTCCGGATTTTTAGCCCAAGCTTCCGGTGTGGCCACTTCTTCTATACGATACTGTTCCCAAAGCCCATCACTGTCACGAAAGGTGTTAATCCCACTTTCAGCACTCATGCCAGCACCTGAAAACACCACCAGTTTTTTCATGATTTCTTCTCCTTAATCTTTAAGCCGCTGAAGAGCTGGACTGTAAATTTTCTTTCAGAAAGATGCCGAGCTCCTTGGCAAATTTGAGTGGTTCGGTCAGTAAAGGGGTATGACCAGATTTGTTGAAAAGCACATGTTTAGCCTGAGGCAGGCTTTGGGCAATCAGGCGCTGGCCTTCCACAGGATAAAGTTTGGACTGCACACCGCTAAAGAAAGTCACCGGACAAGTAAGCTTCGCCAGAGCTTCACGATAATCTTCTTGATGATATAAATAATTATTGATGTACCACGTCATATAATCTACCCGACTGGAGGGCAGGAGCAGGCTTTGCAGACGAGGTCGGTTCAGGATGAACTTAAACACTTTTAAACTGGCTGGACGATCATTTTGTAGCTGGATGAAGCACAGCCATAATGCTGTAATTTGCTGACGTACTGCAGTATCCAGATTCCGAATGAGTTCAATCTGCTGATGTTCTGCAAGTAATGTTGAAAGCTGCTGCAAAATTTCAATAAATTCCTGATGGCGTGGACCAAAAAGTCCAAATGCCCAGGCATTATCGACCGGAATCTTAGGTGTTTGGTCAATATGCAAATAAGCTGCTATGTGTTTGGCAAAATCCCCATAGCACAAGCCATGCATGGTGGTGGTCGCACCCATAGAGTAAGCGATCACAATGAATTGATCTAAATTGAGCTGCTGGATCACTGATTGAACATCAAGCCAGTGACTGGAAATCGCATCCAGGTCTTGCGGAATTTTGCAGTGACTAGATGCCCCAAACCCACGCCACTCGGGAATAATAAAGCGGAAATTTTTCTGATGTGGATAGAGAAAAGCTGCCCATTGCCAGCTCAACATGCCCAGACCTGATAGGACCAGGACCGGTTGACCCTGACCGTATTCACGTACAAATAACTGTTCGCCATCTGGCATGCTATAGAAGGGCATGCATATCTCCGTATTTATAATTTTTCTACATCGAATTGTTTAAGTTTGGGAATAACCTGTTCCAGCCAGGCAATCCAGCCCAGTTCCTGGTCAATACCCAGTTGCAGAATCATTTTATGAATATACAGGGTTCGGTCATTTTCGTCAGCTTGAGCAAAGTCTTTGGCGAAAATCTGCTGATAGGTTTTAAGCTTCTCTTTATGTATTTCTAGATGGCGTTCCAGTTCAGGTAAGGTGCTGTTGCCGCCCAGCTGGGCTTCTGCACGCAGACGAACCATCAGTTCTTCCCGAAGCTGTGCTGGGGAACTGTGCTCCAGCATCCAGTTAGCCAGTTCTTCCCGGCCGAGTCGCTCTACCTGATAGGTTTTTTTACGGCTATGAGAATCTTCCTCTTCTATCGTCGAAATCCAGCCTTTTTGCAGCATGGCATTCAGTTCACGATAGATCTGCTGATGGGTGGCATTCCAGAAGAAGCCCATGGAGCGGTCAAAACGGCGTGCCAGTTCAATGCCAGTGCTCGGTTTCTCAATCAGGCTGGTGAGTAAAACATGTGATAAAGACATAAACGTCTCAAAAAAATGACTCGGGATTATTATGCAACATGTTGCATAAAAATCAATTCTGCACTATAAATTAGTGCAACAAGTTGCATAAGACTGCTGCTTGATGGAAGTAAATCAGTCAGCCTGAATAAAAATAGCCAGCACATCTGCACGCTAAGGAGTTGAAATGTCTAAATATCCGAATTTACTTGCCCCACTGGATCTGGGTTTTACCACGCTTAAAAACCGTGTCTTGATGGGCTCCATGCATGTGGGCTTAGAAGAAGCACCGGGCGGTTATAATCGGATGGCTGCCTTTTATGCAGAACGTGCCAAGGGTGGTGTAGCCTTAATTGTCACAGGTGGTATTTCGCCGAATGATCATGGCGTCACTTTTCAGGGTGGTTCCAAGCTCGATACGATTGAAGAAGCTGAAAAGCATAAAGTGATCACCCAAGCTGTACATGAAGCTGGCGGGAAAATTGCCATGCAGATTCTGCATACCGGCCGTTATTCTTATCAGGCGGAAAATGTTGCGCCGTCTTCAATTCAGGCACCGATTAATCCAGTCAAACCGCATGCTTTAAGCTCGGCTGAAGTGCAGCAGACCATCGATGATTTTGCCAACTGTGCCAGACTGGCTCAGTATGCAGGTTATGACGGTGTCGAAATCATGGGCTCAGAAGGTTACCTGATCAATGAGTTCATCGCAGCACGTACCAATCATCGTGATGATGAATGGGGTGGCAGCTATGAAAACCGTATCCGTTTCCCGATTGAAATTGTACGCCGTACCCGTGAAATGGTCGGTGAGAACTTTATTATTATTTATCGTCTTTCGATGCTGGATCTGGTTGAAGGCGGTTCAACTCTAGAAGAAGTAATCCAACTCGCCAAAGCCATTGAGAAAGCGGGCGCGACGATTATTAATACCGGTATTGGCTGGCATGAAGCGCGTATTCCGACCATTGCTACTAAAGTGCCACGTGCGGCCTTTACCTGGGTTACGCGTAAGCTAAAAGGTCAGGTGAATATTCCTCTTATTACCTCTAACCGTATTAATACCCCGGAAATGGCAGAATATGTCCTGGCTACAGGTGATGCCGATATGGTGTCAATGGCACGTCCAATGCTGGCAGACTCTGAGTTTGTCTTAAAAGCAGAACAGGGCCGTAGTGATGAAATCAATACCTGTATCGGTTGTAACCAAGCCTGTCTGGATCATATTTTCTCGATGAAAATTGCCACCTGTCTGGTGAATCCACGTGCTTGTTATGAAACCGAACTGATCTTTAAAGAAACCACTGTAGCGAAAAATATTGCAGTGATTGGTGCGGGGCCGGCAGGTTTAAGCTTTGCCATCTATGCAGCAGGTCGTGGCCATCATGTCACTGTATTTGAAGCTTCAGCACAGATTGGTGGGCAATTTAATATTGCGAAGACCATTCCAGGTAAGGAAGAGTTTTATGAAACCTTACGTTATTTCAAACGTCAGATTGAGTTGCAACCACGTATTCAATTGAAATTAAATTGCACCGCGACCTTTGATCAGCTGATTTCAGCCGAATTTGATGACATTGTGGTTGCCACTGGGGTGACACCGCGTCAGCTCGATATTCCTGGAATTGATCATCCTAAAGTATTGTCTTATCTGGATGTACTAAGAGAGCGTAAACCAGTCGGCCAGCGTGTAGCGATTATTGGTGCAGGTGGTATTGGCTTTGATACAGCCGAGCTGCTCAGTCATGGGACCGAAAGTGGCAGTGTCAATCCGGAAAAATTCTATGATGAATGGGGGATCGACACTAACTATGAAAATGTTGGTGGACTTAAGACAGCCAATCTAGAACAACCTGAACGTGAAATTTATTTATTGCAGCGTAAAGCAGCTTCTGTCGGTTCAAGTCTGGGTAAAACCACAGGCTGGATTCACCGTACTGGCTTAAAACATCGCAATGTCAAAATGATTGCCGGTGCAAGCTATGAAAAAATCGATAATCAGGGCTTGCACGTTATAGTGAATGATCAACCTGCAGTATTAGACGTAGATAATGTCATTATCTGTGCTGGTCAGGAATCTTATACCGCCATGTTTGATGAACTGAAAGCTGCCGGTAAAAACGTACATCTCATTGGTGGTGCGAAAGAAGCAGGTGAGCTGGATGCTAAACGTGCGATCCGTCAGGGTGCTGAATTAGCTGCGGTGATTTAATAGCCTTCAAGTCCTCTCCCTCTGGGAGAGGGCTGGGATGAGGGTAATAAATTACCTCTCGCTCAGCTTTTCCTTCTAAGAGAAGGAACTTTTGTTTAAAGACAAAAGCTGTCCAAAAAAGAATACTCCTCCCTTTATAAAAGGGAGGTTGGGAGGGATTTAAATATAAAGAGAATCCCCCTAACCCCCTTTATTAAAGGGGGAAATTTCATTATTAAAACGAAGAAAGCGTATAGATAGAACTCTAAAAATAAAAGGAATCTAAAATGACACTTGAAATAACAAAACAGGCTATTACACGCTGGCATGAAATGTTGGAAACACGTGATATGTCCATATTGAATGAACTCCTCGCGGATAATGTCGTATTCCGCTCGCCCGTGGCTTTTCAGCCTTATCCCGGGAAACAGGTTGTATTTTTTATCTTGACCAATGTGATTCAGGTCTTTGAAAACTTTACTTATCACCGTGAATTTCTTAGTGAAGATGGTAACAATGTTGTACTTGAGTTTTCCGCCAATGTCGGCGATAAGAAACTTAAGGGAATCGACATGATTCAGTTCAATGATGAAGGTCAGATCATTGATTTTGAAGTAATGATCCGACCAAAATCTGGACTTGAAGCCTTAGCTGTAGAAATGGGCCAGCGGATTCAGGCTTATCAGGCTAATACTTAATTTCCTAAAATTGATTCAAGTCGGCATGAAGTTTGTACATCACTGATAGAAAACTAGAGGGGAGAATACAGATGAAAATGTGGCTTAAAAAAATGAGTCAACTTTCAAGTGAATATCTAGACCGCTTTAGCGGAGCGGATCTTCCAACACTTTATTATAATCCGAATGGTTTATTTTCTGGTGTGATTGAACGATTACCACTTTTAAAACAGAAATATCGTCCAACACCGTGGTTATCGAATGCGCATGCGCACATTTTATATCTGGACTTGATAAAAAAACGCATGATTAAGCTGCAATATGATGTGCTTGAGCAGCTGAATATGTCCGATGGCGGCATTACTGGCATTGCCTGGTATGGTTTAGATTTACCGCCAAGTACACCTACTATTGTGTTATTACATACCATTACCGGTTCTCCGGAATCCATGCGGGAGCTGGTACGTGACCTGCATAACTATACAGGCTGGCGTGTTGCCCTGTGTTTGCGCCGTGGTCATGCTGACCTGCCAATGCCTGTGCCAAAAATGAACCTGTTTGGCTCCACTCAGGACTTGCGTGAACAGCTGCTCTATATTCAGGACAAATTTCCTCAATCCGATCTCTATGGTGTGGGTTCTTCTGCGGGTACAGGACTGTTAGTTCGCTACTTGGGTGAGGAGGGCGAGCAAACCCCGCTTAAAGCAGCCTTTGCCTTATGCCCAGGTTATAATACCGAAACCGGTTTTGCTTATGTGCATCCGTTTTATAGCAAAGTCATGGCTAAAAAACTGATCAAACGTTTTATCCACCCTTATCAGGAAACCTGGCAGATTTATCCTTCATGGAAGCAATTGCTTGAGGTGAAAGACTTGTCTGAATTTGAACAGCACTACTATGAGCTGGCAGGCTTTTCAGACTATGAAAGCTATACCAAGGCCACCAACCCGATTTATGTCTTTGAAAATGTCAAAATTCCATTAATGATTTTGAACTCGGAAGATGACCCGGTCTGTCATATCAAGAATCTGGAACCGTATAAGGATGCCATTCGAGCTATGCCGAATATTGTAGTCGTCACCACTAAAAAAGGCAGCCACTGTGGCTTTTATCAGGGTTTAATGCAGACAGAATCATGGGCCACTCGTCTGATGGCAGAGTATTTACTGCAACTTTCCGATACTCCAACGGCAGCTTGAAAGAGATTTTTAAACCATAAAAAACCCAGCATAAGCTGGGTTTTTTTGATGAAGGATTATATTAGTTTTCAAGTGCTGGCATAGCAGCAGCAATCGCATCTGCAACTGCATCATCTTCAGACTTGTTTGCAGAAGATGAGTTGTTTTTAGGAGCGGCTGGTGTTGCTGCAGGTTTTGCAGGCTGCTCAGTACTTGAATTTGTTTCAGCTGCAGGCGCAGGCTCTGATTGAGCAGGTTCTGGTTTTTTAACTTCACGGCGAATTTCAGTTGTAGTATTCGCAGTTTGTTCGCGCTGGATTTCAACAGTCGGTGTTGCTGGTGCTTCTTCAACCGGTTCAACTGGTGTTGATTCTAATGGTTCAACAGGCTCAAGTTGTACAGGTTCCGGAGCAACCACTTCAGATGCTGGAGTAACTTCGGTTTGTTCTTCTTCTTTTGGAGCTTCTTTTTTTACACAACCAGTCAGTGTAAGGCCAGTCAGGATCAGGGTACAGATTAAAAGTTTCTTCATCATCATTGCATCAAACAGAATAGTGTAGGGTGTGAATGCTCCTATTATAGCAGCAAAATGCAATATATAAATCATATGAACTTACTGTAATTTTTTTAAGGAATTGCTGTTAGAATAGTCAATTGTTTATTGTTCTTTGATTTGATGCGGATTGACTTTGCTTTATTGGTACAAGGTAAAGTAAAATTGCGCAACATTGCAGGCCGATTTAGGCTCGATTGTACGAGAAACCCAATGACCCATTTTATTTTCGTGACTGGTGGTGTTGTTTCATCACTAGGTAAAGGTATTTCAGCTGCTTCTGTTGCTGCACTTTTAGAAGCCCGTGGTTTAAAAGTGACCATGGTAAAAATGGATCCATACATTAATGTCGATCCAGGGACTATGAGCCCATTCCAGCACGGTGAAGTTTTTGTTACAGAAGACGGTGCTGAAACAGACTTAGACTTGGGTTACTACGAACGTTTCTTGCGTCGTGCGAAAATGACCAAACTGAATAACTTTACATCAGGCCGTGTTTACCAGGATGTTCTGAATAAAGAACGCCGTGGTGACTACCTAGGTGGTACTGTACAAGTTATTCCACACATTACTGACAATATCAAAGAACGTGTACTTCGCGCTGGCGAAGGTTATGACGTTGCGATCGTTGAGATCGGCGGTACTGTAGGTGACATTGAATCTCTCCCATTCATGGAATCTGTACGTCAGTTAATGGTTGAACTTGGTCATAAACGTACGATGCTGATGCACTTAACGTTACTCCCATACATTAAGTCTGCAGCAGAATTAAAAACTAAACCAACTCAACACTCAGTAAAAGAACTTCTGTCTATTGGTATTCAACCAGACATTTTGATCTGCCGTACTGAACATGATGTTGATGCAGATACGACGCGTAAAATTGCTTTGTTCACTAACGTAGAAGCGCGTGCAGTAGTCGTGTGTAAAGATGCACGTACGATCTACCAGATTCCACGTACTTTCTATGAACAGAATGTTGATGATCTCATCTGTGAACGTTTTGGCTATGACAATCTTCCAGAAGCAGACCTGTCTGACTGGGATAATGTGGTAGAAGCTTTACTGAACCCTGAATACACTGTACGTGTTGCAATGGTGGGTAAATATGTTGAACTTCCAGATGCCTACAAGTCTGTGAACGAAGCACTTTTACATGCGGGCATTCAAAACCGAGTGAAAGTTCAGATCGACTATGTCAATGCTGAAGAACTTGAAAGCCAAGATGTCAATGAAGTATTGAAAGATGCGGATGCGATTCTGGTTCCGGGTGGTTTCGGTGAGCGTGGTACTGAAGGCAAAATGAAAGCGATTCGTTTTGCACGTGAAAACGGTGTGCCATTCCTGGGCATCTGCTTGGGTATGCAGCTTGCAGTGATCGAATATGCACGTAACGTGGCGGGTATCACTGATGCGACTTCAACAGAATTCAACCGCTCAACCAAATCTCCATTGATTGGTCTGATTACTGAATGGTTGGATGAGCGCGGTGAAGTTCAACAGCGTTCAGTAGATTCAGACCTTGGCGGTACCATGCGTCTAGGTGCACAGAAGTCTGAACTGGTACCGGGTACCAAGACTGCTGAAGTGTATGGTTCGGATGAAATTATCGAACGTCACCGTCACCGTTACGAGATGAACAACCGTTATATCCCAGTGCTGGAAGAAAAAGGCATGAAGATTTCTGGTTACTCTCCGGTACAACATCTGGTAGAAACTGTTGAAATTCCTGCACATCCTTGGTTTATTGCAGTACAATTCCACCCGGAATTTACCAGCTCGCCACGTGATGGACATCCATTATTTGCCGGTTTCATTGATGCTGCAAAAAAACAGTACCAAAAAACCAAATAATGCGAGTTTAAGACACAACTAGGAAGTTTGAATGTCACAATTAAAACCACAAGAAATTGTACGTTTAGGCGATATACAAATGGCAAACCACTTGCCATTTGTACTATTCGGCGGCATGAACGTACTTGAGTCGAAAGACTTAGCTTTTGAAATTGCAGAGACTTATGTTGATATCTGCAAGCGTTTAGATATTCCATATGTCTTTAAAGCAAGTTTTGACAAAGCCAACCGTTCAAGCCTGAACTCATTCCGTGGGCCTGGCCTCGAAAAAGGAATCGAGTGGTTAGCCGATATTAAAAAACATTTTAATGTACCAATTATCACTGATGTACATGAGCCGTATCAGGCTACTCCTGTGGCAGAAGTTGCTGACATTATTCAGCTACCTGCATTCTTAAGTCGTCAGACTGACCTGGTTGAAGCGATGGCAAAAACTGATGCCATCATCAACATCAAAAAAGCCCAGTTCCTTGCTCCGCATGAAATGCGCCACATTTTGTATAAATGTCTGGAAGCAGGGAATGACAAGCTGATTCTTTGTGAGCGTGGTTCAGCCTTTGGTTACAACAATCTGGTTGTAGACATGCTGGGCTTCGACATCATGAAAGAAATGAATGTGCCAGTATTCTTTGATGTAACGCATGCATTACAAACTCCAGGCGGTCGTGCTGACTCGGCTGGTGGTCGTCGTGCGCAGATTACTACACTGGCGCGTGCCGGTATGGCAACTGGTCTTGCAGGCCTGTTCCTGGAAGCACATCCGGATCCGGAAAAAGCCAAGTGTGATGGTCCTTGCGCATTGCGCCTGTCACAGCTTGAGCCTTTCCTGGCGCAGCTGAAAGAATTAGATACCTTGGTCAAAGGTTTCGCAAAGCTAGATACACATTAATTCAATATACATTGATGCGTCTTTTTTGACGCATCATTTTTATTAATCAACTGAGGAATAGTTCATGAGTCAAATCGTTGACATTCGTGCACGTGAAATTTTGGACTCTCGTGGTAATCCAACCATCGAAGCAGACGTTATCTTAGCATCTGGCGTAGTTGGCCGTGCATGTGCACCATCTGGTGCTTCAACTGGTTCTCGTGAAGCTTTAGAACTTCGTGATGGCGATAAAGCACGTTACCTAGGTAAAGGTGTTAAAACTGCAGTTAACAACGTAAACACTCTGATTCGTGATGCGTTAGTGGGTAAATCAGTATTCGAACAGAAAGACATCGACAATACGATGATCGCTTTAGATGGTACTGAAAACAAAGAAAAATTAGGTGCAAACGCAACTTTGGCAGTATCTCTTGCTGCTGCGCGTGCTGCTGCTGAAGAAAAGAAAACTCCGCTTTACCAATATATCGCAGATCTTCGTGGTCAAAAGATTTTGACCATGCCTGTTCCAATGATGAACATCCTGAACGGTGGTGCTCACGCAGACAACACTGTTGATATTCAGGAATTCATGATTGAGCCTGTAGGTTTCACTTCATTTTCTGAAGCGTTACGTGCGGGTGCTGAAATCTTCCATTCTTTAAAATCAGTTTTGAAGAAACAAGGTTTGAACACTGCAGTTGGTGATGAAGGTGGTTTTGCGCCAAACCTTCGTTCTAACGAAGAAGCTATTACTGTGATCCTGTCTGCAATCGAGCAAACTGGTTACAAGGCTGGTTCTGATATTATGCTTGCGCTTGACTGTGCATCTTCAGAATTCTACAAAGATGGTCAATATATCTTGGCTGGTGAAGGCAACAAATCGTTCACAAGCAACCAGTTTGCTGACTACCTTGCAGGTCTGGTAAACCAATACCCAATTATCTCCATTGAAGATGGTCTGGACGAATCTGACTGGGAAGGCTGGTCTTACCTGACTTCGATTCTTGGCGACAAGATCCAGTTGGTTGGTGATGACCTGTTTGTTACGAATCCTAAGATTCTTCAACGTGGTATCAACGAGAAAGTAGGCAACTCAATCCTGATCAAGTATAACCAGATCGGTACATTGACTGAAACTTTAGATGCCATCTACCTTGCGAAAGCAAATGGTTACTCTACTGTAATCTCTCACCGTTCAGGTGAAACTGAAGATTCAACTATTGCGGATCTTGCAGTGGGTACAGCAGCGGGTCAAATCAAGACTGGTTCACTTTGCCGTTCTGACCGTGTAGCGAAATATAACCAATTACTTCGTATCGAAGAATTGACTCAAGCTGCATATCGCGGTAAAGCTGAGTTCAAAGGTTTGAACTAAGCGACTTATGTCAATGTTAAATGTATTCGACTCCTTGATGAGTAAAGTACTGTTGGGCCTTGCGATCGTTCTGATCGCAGGGTTTCAATATTTATACTGGTTTGGTGAGGGTGGTTATAATGACCATCAGGCATTGACCCAGAAAATCCAGCAACAAGTAGAATTGAATGAAGAGCTAAAAGAACGTAATCGCGTTCTGGCTGCAGAAGTTTATGATTTGAAGAATGGTATTGAAGCCATCGAAGAACATGCTCGTCTCGATTTAGGTTTGATCAAGCCGCATGAAACCTTTGTACAAATGAGCACTATTAGTACTCAATATAAACCGATTTATCTTAATCCGAATAAAGTAGACCTGAGAACCAATGAATCAGCTGATGTTCCAACAACACCATAAATTGTGGGTTATTTTACCAGCTGCAGGTTCCGGTAGCCGATTTTCCAAAACCGAACTTAAACAATACCAGATGATTCAAGAACAGACCGTTCTTGAACATACGGTTTCGCGCCTGAATCAATTGCCATTAGCAGGTTATGTCCTTGCAATCGGTGCACAGGATGATGTTGCCAAGACTCTGCCACTTTCTCGTCTGGATAAAGCGCATTTTTGCTTGGGCGGTGCAGAACGCGTCAACTCTGTACTAAATGCCTTGGAATATTTATCTGAGATAGCTTCAGAAGAAGACTGGGTTTTAGTGCATGATGCAGCCCGTCCTTGTGTGAGTCAAAGCTCCTTGATTGATCTGGTCAATACAGCAATTCAAACCGATCAGGCGGCGATTCTGGCCATTCCTGTACGGGATACCTTAAAGCGTGTCGTAAAGAGTCATGATATTGAAACGACGGTAGATCGTTCAACTTTGTGGCAGGCGCAAACACCACAAATGGCGAAACTTGGAACCTTAAAACGTGCAATTCAGCAGGCACTCGCAGATGGTGCTACCATTACCGATGAAGCCAGTGCACTAGAACATATAGATGAACCAGTTCAAGTAGTACAAGGCCGCTCTGACAATATTAAAATTACCTATCCAGATGATCTGGAACTGGCCAAACTGATACTGGCTGCCCAGCGCTAAATATATTGCAATAAAAATGGAATAAATCAGTCAATGGCGATTTATTCCGGAGCACTTTAACTTATAATTTTGCCATCATGAATTTTCTACCCGTGGGCCAATGATCCCTTCTCAGCAGTATCGTTTTTTGCGGCAGTCCGCACGCGATGGACGTAGTATTAATCCCCAAAATGCCTCCCGATGGGCCAAGTCGCACCTTGATCCATGGCTGCTTTGCTTCCTGATTTTAAATGCGATCTTGGGTCTGATGGTGGTCTACAGTGCCACCTCGGAAGATTCCGGGATGGTGATCCGTCAGGCGATCAGTTTTGGTGTGGGCTTTGTGGTGATGTTTATCTGTGCCCAAGTACCACCTAAGGTTTATCAAGCTGCCAGTCCATATTTTTATATGTTCGGTATCTTTATGCTACTGCTGGTCTTTGTGATTGGTGAGAAGCGTCTTGGGGCAACCCGCTGGATTACGTTGCCGGGTGTGGGGAGTATGCAGCCGAGTGAGGTAATGAAGTTTGCCATGCCACTGATGATGGCCTGGTACTTTGCCCGTAAACCTTTCCCGCCGAAGTTTCTAGACATTGTCGGTGCTTTGGTGATTTTAGGCGTGCCATTTGTATTGGTAGCACTGCAACCCGATCTAAATATCGGTCTGGTGATTCCCGGGATTTTTGTACTATTCCTGAGCGGCATGTCATGGCGCCTAATTGCTGGAGCCTTTGCTGCTTTAGCTATTGCAGTGCCATTGCTGTGGATGTTCTTGTTGCAGGAATATCAAAAGAAACGGATTCTGACTTTATTCGATCCAGAATCGGATGCCTTGGGCGCAGGCTGGAACATTATCCAGTCCAAAATTGCCATCGGTTCGGGCGGGATTATGGGAAAAGGTTACTCACAAGGTACGCAGTCTCATCTAGGTTATCTGCCTGAACATCATACCGACTTTATTATGTCGACTTATGCGGAAGAATTTGGTTTTATCGGGGTGTTTCTTCTATTCAGCCTGTTTACGGCCATTATTATTCGCTGTCTGATTATTGGCATGAATAGCTTTCATAACTTTGGCCGTTTATACGCCGGTGCGATCGGACTAACTTTTTTCTTCTTTGTATTTTTAAACTCAGGCATGGTCAGTGGGATCTTACCTGTGACGGGTGACCCTTTGCCATTGATGAGTTATGGGGGGACAGCCGTGATTTCCATGTTGGCAGGGATGGGTATTGTGATGTCAATCCATACTCATCGTTAGAAAATTCAATGAAGTAAGTTTTCAAAGCCAGACCAGTTCTGGCTTTTTTATTACTCGTATTTGTTAAAAGTAGCTTTATGCTATAAATATTCAATAACTTAGATAAATCATATGCAATTTTTATTGTTGAGGGGGAAAATGAATAAATTAATGATAACCATTGGAATTTTCGGGTTATCTGTTTCAGCTTGGGCCAAACCACTGAGTCAGGCTGAATTTAAGGCAAAAACCAAACAAAAATATGATGAGTTGGAGTTAAAACTTGCTGTATTGAACTCATCGGTAGACCGACGTGAGCATACTGCACTTATAATTGCTAAAGCCTGTGAATATGCAACCGGTTTAAAGCAGTTAAAGTATCTATCAGAACAGAATCTGCATCTTGCGGCAGCGCAAGATGAATTCCAGTTTGTGAGTAAACTAGATAATCAGTTTACTCAATCTCTTCAGGATTTGGGAACTACCTATGAAACAGGCTGTGTTTCACAAAAAAAATAAAGAACAAAAAGCCCTCAAATGAGGGCTTTTTGTGGTTGTTTCATACTTAGCTAAGAAACCAGGTGTAATAACCCCAAAGCATTAAAGGCCAAGCCAGAAACGGACTAAATAGCCATTTCCAGAACCAGTACTGAGGGATAAAGCCAACTCCGTGAATAAAACCGCCTGAAATCCCGATCATGATAAACATCATGGCGCGGTGGCTATATTCCCCGTTGGCATCCAGCATCGCAGCAGGATGAACCAGCAACACCGCTGCGAGTGGAAAAGCCAATAGGCAAGAAATCACCATTGCAAAAGGGTTAGATTTTTTTTCTATCTTTACTTGTTCAACTGCAGCGTCTGTCATCTCTTATTTCTCATCCAGGTCTTGATGATTTTCAATATATAGTGCACTAAGTACACCGGCGAAACAGGCCATCAAAATGCCGAGAATCCATGCGAAATACCACATAATTTTATCTCCTAAGACACAGCCTTAGTACAGGCTGTGTGAATTCTCTTGAATATGTTTTTTGGTAATCACGCCCCACATCTTGTAGTAACACCAAGTGGTGTAGCACAGGATCAGTGGAACGAAGATGCATGCAGCTACGGTCATCACAGTTAAGGTATTTTGGCTGGATACCGCATCCCACATGGTTAAGCTTGCAACTGGGTTGATGCTAGATGGCATCAGGAATGGGAACAGGGCAAAACCGGCAGTCAAAATCGCACCGATCACCGCTAAAGATGAACCCAGGAAGCTCAAACCTGCTTTGGCTTTAGATGCAGCCAATACCACAATGATGCCACCTAAAATACCTGCAACTGGTGCCAGTATCGTAATTGGATAAGTGCTGTAGTTGTTCATCCAGCCTGGGTTGGCATTGGTCAGTACTTCTTTTGCTAGTGGATTAGCGATACCGTTAGTTTCGTAAGGAGTCACTAGCGTATAACCCTGGATACCACCGAAATATAACCATGCACCGACTGCCAGGAAAGCTACCAGATAAACAATCCCCATGATTTTGGTTGCTTTGGCAGAACGTTCACGTAAATCGCCATCTGTACGTAGCATCAACCATGCACCACCGTGTGCACACAGCATAGATAAGCTGACAACACCACATACCAATGCAAATGGATTGAGCAGGGCAAAGAAGCTGCCAGAATAAGTCGAACGAACTGTTTCGTCTAATGTAAATGGAACACCCAGGAACATATTGCCGAATGCAACACCGAAAACTAGTGCAGGCACAGCACCACCAACTGCTAGGCCCCAATCCCAGGCATTACGCCATTTGGTATTTTCCAGTTTAGAGCGATAGTCGAATCCTACTGGACGCAGGAATAAGGCAAACAGAACAAGCAGAAGTGCCCAGTACATACCAGAAAAGGCAGTTGCATAAACCATTGGCCAGGCAGCAAACAGGGCACCACCCGCAGTAATAAACCAGACCTGGTTACCATCCCAATGCGGGGCAATCGTATTGATTGCCGCACGACGTTCTTCATCATTCTGACCCACGAATGGCATGATCGCCATGGAGCCCATATCAAAGCCATCAGTCAGGGCGAAACCAATCAGCAAGACGCCAACCAGTACCCACCAGATTATTTTGAGGAGTTCGTATTCAATCATGATTGAACCTCGCCAGTTACGCCTTCTGGAAGAGCTGCATCTTCTTGATCGGCTGCTGCTTGAGAATTAGATTTTTCGAAGTGGTATTTACCGGTATGTAATGAACTTGGACCCAGACGTGAGAATTTAATCATCAGGTACATTTCAATAATCAGCAAGACAGTGTAGAACGCTGCTAATGCAATGATTGAACCCCATACATCGCCTGTGCTTAAGCTTGAAGTCGACAGATGTGTAGGCAGAACCTCACCAATAGTCCAAGGTTGACGACCTACTTCAGCAACAAACCAGCCAGTTTGTGCCGCAATCCATGGAAGTGGTAATGCAAATAATGCAAATTTTAATAACCAAGGTTTGTTTTCTGCATTGCGTTTAGCCACCGCAAAAGTTGCTAATACAAACAGAACCAGCATCAGGAAGCCAGAAGCGACCATGGCACGGAATGCCCAGAACAGGCTTGGTACATGTGGAATAGTATCTTTTGCTGCTGCCTTAATTTGCTCGTCTGAAGCATCTACAACATTTGCAGTATATTTTTTCAGAAGCAGACCGTAGCCTAAATCTTTTTGAGTTTCTGCAAATGCAGCTTTCAGCTCAGGAGACTGATCGCCAGCACGTAGTTTTTCCAGTTGTTCATAAGCTACCATACCGTTTCGGATACGACCTTCATGTTCTACCAGCAGGTCTTTAATACCGGTAACAGGAGTATCTACAGAACGTGTGGCGATGATGCCCATGACATAAGGAATTTTCACAGCATAATCGGTAGACATGGTTTCTTTATTTGGGAAGCCAAATAAAGTAAATGCTGCAGGCGCTGGTTCAGTTTCCCATTCTGCTTCAATCGCAGCCAGTTTGGTTTTCTGTACATCACCAATTTCATAACCAGACTCATCGCCCAGCAGGATCACTGAAAGGGTAGACGCTAAACCGAAAATGGCAGCAATCGCAAATGAACGGCGTGCAAATGGCAGGTCACGTTTTTTCAGCATGTAGTAACTTGAAATCGCCAGTACGAAGATGGCACCAGTCACATAACCTGCAGAAACAGTATGTACGAATTTAACCTGTGCAACCGGGTTAAAGATCAGTGCTGCAAAGTCCACCATTTCCATACGCATGGTTTCATAGTTAAATGCTGAACCAACCGGGTTTTGCATCCAGCCATTGGCAACCAGAATCCACAGTGCAGACATGTTAGATCCCAGTGCAACTAACCAAGTCACGCCCAGATGCTGTACTTTGGATAAACGGTCCCAACCGAAGAAGAATAAACCAATGAAAGTAGATTCAAGGAAGAAGGCCATCAAACCTTCAATAGCCAATGGTGCACCGAAAATATCACCCACATAATGCGAATAATATGCCCAGTTGGTTCCGAACTGGAACTCCATGGTCAAGCCTGTGGTTACCCCTAAGGCAAAGTTAATCCCGAACAGTTTTCCCCAAAACTTAGTCATGTCCTTGTAAATTTCTTTGCCGGAAATCACATAGGTGGTTTCCATGATAGCAAGCAGAAATGCCAGGCCTAAGGTCAGTGGAACAAAAATAAAGTGATACATCGCGGTCATAGCGAACTGGAACCGCGAAAGATCGACCACGCTTTCAGAAATCATCAACGTGTCTCCTTGATTTGGGAAGGATTGCCGGCGATACGCTCGGCGACTTGAGTGTCAAAATCTTTTGGAATAGTAGGCGCATCAAACCAAATATTTTTAATTACCAGAAGTAGAATGATCTTGATAATTAAAATCGCAGTAATCTCTCTTACTGTTTTTTGGTTTAAGTTTTTAGAAACTAAGCTCATGTGAACAAGCCTATTATGTGGTTTGTTATATATTATTAATCGATTGTAACTAAAAAATAAATAGACTAAATAGTTTAAATAAACATATATTTATAAGTTATTGAAAATATTAATAATATACTATTAAAAGTTTGATAATTATTCTAAATATTTGTGATTATTTTGTGTAAAAAACAGATTATTTAAATCTGACTAAAATGCTTATATTTATATTTTTAAAGTGGATTAATTTGCTTGGTTTAATTATTAAATAGATAAAATTAATCTGATTAAAATGGTTGGGATTTATTTTTTAATCTTATTAAATCTGACTATTTTGCTGGGGTTTTTATCCGGTTTTTATTCTAATTAAAATAGTCAGGATTAATTAAAAAATAAAAAAGAACCCGCATCAGGCAGGCTCTCTTCTAATATGAAATTGGGGAGGTTTTAGAAGTCGTAACGCATACCTAGAGAAAGACCTAGGCTGTCTTCACCGCGTACGCCACCTACAGCATTGGTACGAGCTTGTGCCCAAGGGGTAAGGTTTGAGTTTTCATCATTTAATACAGTTGCTATGTTGCCATAAACGCGAACTGTTGGATCTAAACGGTGCTCAAGTCCGATTGCCAGTAAAGTTGCATTTGCATCGTCCGCATCGACATCGCGGTGGAATACTTCACCACGGAATGAGGTTTTTGGTGCAAATTTATACTCACCGGCTATACCAAATACTTGTGCATCTGGGTTTGCTTCAGAATTATCGTGTTGAAGGAATTGGTATAAACCACCCAAGTTGAATTCAGGTGTGATTTTGTAAGCACCTGCGATACGGAAACCATCGCGCTCACCACGGGCAGCTTCTTCTTCATAGTGTTCATATGCAGCGGCGAAATCAACTTTACCTTCTTTATAGGTTAAAGCGAGGTCATAAGCCTTATCTTTATCTTTTTCACCATCCTTAGATGCATCCGGGCTGTTGGCTTCATGTAGGGAAAGTGCACCCAGAACATTAAATCCGTTGCCGAATTTTGGTGATTTATATTCAATCGTATTGGCATTACGTTCATCAAAACGCAGGTTGCCTACACGCGTGACGTTACGAACATCACCAACCATATCACCAAAGAAGTTGACCGGGCCACGTGCTACTTTGAATGGGCTGTCAAAACGGCCGATACGCGCTTGACCGAAATCACCTTTTAAACCAACAAAAGTATCACGAGTTGCAAATTCAACATCATCGTTTGCAGAACCACTTGCAAAGTTAATTTCCTGTTCGATTTGACCAAATACGGTCATACCATTTTCTAGTTTTTGTTCAGCTTTAAAGCCTAGGCGTGAAGAGTTTGAAGAAAGACCTACTTCGTTATAATCCTGGCCATCATCCAGATAATCTAAAGAAACGTGTGCACGACCATACACTTTAACATCAGCAGCAGCTGCCATTACTGGTGTTAAAATTGTTGCCCCGATTGCTAATGCAGATAACGTTTTTTTCATGTGTTGCTCCAATAAAGACTTTTTTATTCATCGTCTTAAAAACAAGTTTCAGTATTGTTTTGAAACATCTACTGCTCTATTGGTGCCAAGTATTCATTACAAATAAGTCAATATGATTAAGGAAATATTTCAGAAATATTAAAGACAATCATTGTCTTATTTTTTATAGAATTATGAGTGGGATAAGCAAGATTGATACAAATACAACTAGGCTCGGTGTTTGCTGTAAAACCTAAAAATAGGCTAGGTGACTTTTATTGATATTTTAGTGGCTTAATTCAAGGTGAAATACATCAGACATAAAAAATGGAGCCGAAGCTCCATTTTTAAATATTAAGAATAGCTTACAGGGCAGCTTTAATTTTCTCTGCCAGTTGCTTGATTTTTTCCTGATCGCCCATTTGTGCAGCATGTTTGCCAAGGTTGTGCAAAGAAGTAGGTACCAGATGGAAATGGACATGCGGAACAGTCTGACCCGCCGCAGCGCCAGAGAGCTGCATCAGTACAATGCCATCTACACCTAAACCTTTTTCAATCGCTTTGGCAATTTTTTGCACCACCTGAATGGTATAGGCTGCAATTTCAGGATCCAGGTCAAGCAAGGTAATTGCGGGTGTTTTAGGAATGACCAGAGTATGACCATCGGCCTGTGGCATGATGTCCATAAATGCAAGAACTTGGTCATCTTCATACACTTTAATTGCTGGAAGTTCACCACGCAGAATTCGTGCAAAAATATTTTGGTCATCGTAAGTCATAAGTGCATTCCTTGAGTAGAATTGAATTGTATTATTTACAGTTCAATTCTTTCTGACGTTCTTTGATCGCGTCAAGACGTTGCTGCTCTTTTTCTGAAAATTTTGGCTTGGTTGTGTAGCAATTGTCATTAAACTTTGCTTTTGCTTCAGGATCCTTGAAACAGAAACCTTTTGATGCATAAATGACATCATGGTCATTTTTCAATTTTTTGCATTCCTGTTCAGATGCAAGAACCGATGTTGAAGCCCCAAACAAAGTTGCAGAACCGACGAGTGCTACAACAAATAACTTATTCATAAGAGTTTCCTCAGGTATCACTGCATGTGGCTAGTCTATAGTCACAATATTAGGTTTGTTTATTATTATTCAATGGCGAGATATTACTCAATGGTAATATTACTCCATGATTCATACATTTTTACAGCACTGGAAAAGTCACTATTTTTATCCGACAGATTGCTAGCAGTTTGCATCAGACTTTGACCCAAAGCAAGAAGTGGCACTGCCAGTTTAGCATCACGCGCAAGATCAAGTGCAATGCCGGTATCTTTGGCCAAGAGAGGCAGGGCAAAGGTAACAGGAAAGCTACGGTTCAAAATACGCTGTGGTAAAACGGTTTCAGTCACATTGCTTTTGCCGCTTGATGCATTGATACAATCCAGTGCTTCATTCAGGTCAACCCCCTGTGCTTTCAGCGTGGTAAAGCCTTCTGCTGCCGCACACAGGTTTACAGCCAGTAACATATTATTTACCGCTTTTACCGCAAAGCCAGCACCTGATGTACCCACATGCTTAATTAATTTGCCAAAAGCCTGCATCGCTGGCAGGGCTTTTTCAAAGCCTTCTGCATTACCACCGACCATCACAGTCAATGTGCCATTTTCCGCACCAATGGTCTGGCCACTCACAGGCGCATCCAGGAAAATCACACCCTGTTCAGTCAGTGCTTCTTCTAGGCATCGGGCAGCGTCAGGAACACCACTGGTACAGTCTACCCAGATACTGCCAGCTTTAAGGCTGAGGCCTTGGATTAATGCTTCAACATCGGCACTGGTCGGCAGGCAGGAAAAAATAATATCTGCCTGAACTGCCTGTTCTAAAGCGACAGCTTGGGTGCCATATTTAGCAGCATGTTCTTCAGCCTTGGCGAAAGTACGGTTCCAGACATAGACTGTCTCAAAATGCTTGGGTAAATGCGCTGCCATGCGATAACCCATTGCGCCTAAACCAATAAATGCCACTGACTGAATCATGTCATACCCTCTGAATAAAATAATAAATACCTGAAAAATGC
Source organism: Acinetobacter sp. TW_SC_4 (assembly GCF_054861205.1). Taxonomy (NCBI): domain Bacteria; kingdom Pseudomonadati; phylum Pseudomonadota; class Gammaproteobacteria; order Moraxellales; family Moraxellaceae; genus Acinetobacter; species Acinetobacter sp. TW_SC_4. Next base: position 1,745,541 of record NZ_CM142174.1, on the reverse strand, counting down.
CGGCTCTTCCGGAATTAAGCATCTATCCTGGTTGAGCGTTGTGCCAGCCAGGTGGTCAATTTCGGCCAGAATGTATTGGCTGTTTTCTGATTGGACATCAGTCCAAGATGACCACCCGGGATAAGAGTAAACGTCTTATCGGTACTACTTGTCAATTCCATCAAAGGTTTAGCTGACTGTTCCGTAACAATCTGATCGGTTTTCCCAGCCCCGACCAGCAAGGAACAGTTAATATTTTTTAGATCAATCGTTCGGCCATTTAAAGTCATCGAGCCATTTTTTAAAGGGTTTTGCAGCCATAAATGCAGCACCATGTCCTGATTGATTCCGCCCGGATAATCAATCATCTTGTTCAGAAAATTGCCCATGGTGGCATGTTCATAAACATCTTCAACATTTTCCAGGTTCATCAAAAACTGCTTCTGGCTTTTAAACCAGCCAATCGGATCAAGCAGCTTAAATCCCAGTGCATTGATGATACCGGGCGAATGAATATATTCCTTGGGAATCAATCCTTGGTGAATCGCCCGTTGCAGGTTTTTATTTTTGGAAATGAGCTTATTGGTGGTGCTAAACAGCTTGCCAACCCGACCAGAGGCATAACTGTCAATCGGGCTGCCCAGTACGATCAGGTTTTTAACATGTTCAGGGGAATGCAGCGCTGTATAAAGCGTGACAAAAATTCCGGCCATACTCCAGCCATGCAGGGAAATAAACTGACTGCCTGAATGCGAGCAGATCCGTTCAATACCCTGAGGAATCGCGCCGTCAATAAAAGACAGAAAATTCAAGTGACGGTGTTTATAGCGGAAACGTTTCCATTCCATTAAATAGACATCAAAACCGCTATGCTGAAAATGCTTGACCAGTGAACGGTAAGGATACAGGTCATAAATATCCATATTGATCGCAAGAGGGGCAACAAAGACTAAGGGCTCATGGTACTTCTTTTCAGGCGCTGCATAATAGCGAATTTTGCAGAACTCAGTCGCAGCAATATATTCAAATGGCGTTTTTTGCGAAAGAATCAGAGAAGACGAGTTAAATAACCGGGCATTCAGGTGTTTTAATTTTTTCTTCTGGCGTTGAATATTTTGTTTTAACTGAATCATGTAAATAATTTATCCGTATACAAAGGAGAATTGGTCGAAGTCTAAGCAATAATTGCTTATTATGCCTTGACCTGAAATAGCTTAGACGCTCAAAATGTTGGCAATTTTTTACAAAAGGCAGCCTTTGGGCTGAAGTAAAGTGATGAGCCAGCAAGACGATTTTAACTATCAATTAGAAACTTTAGCCATCCGTACTGGTCACACCCGTAGCTTTGAGGGTGAGCATGGTGAACCGATTTTTCTAACATCGTCATTTGTTTATGAAAATGCGGCTGAAGCTGCAGCAAAATTTTCAGGCCAAGAGCCGGGTAATATTTATTCTCGCTTTACCAATCCAACTGTTGCCATGTTTGAAAAGCGTCTGGCTGCTTTAGAAGGCGCAGAACGCGCTGTTGCGACCAGCTCTGGTATGGCTGCGATTATGGCGGTGGCGATGGCTTACCTGAAAGTAGGTGATCATGTCATTTGTTCACGCGCCGTATTTGGTTCAACAGTCTCTTTATTTGAAAAATACGTGGCTAAATTTGGTGTCGCAGTTGAGTTTGTCGATCTGACTGATCTGGATGCATGGAAAAATGCCATCAAGCCAGAAACCAAATTACTCTTTGTTGAATCTCCGTCAAACCCACTGGCTGAAGTCGCGGATATTCAGGCTTTGGCAGATATTGCACATGCCAATGATGCATTGCTCGCGATTGACAACAGCTTCTGTACACCAGTGTTACAACAACCACTCAAATTTGGTGCAGACTTAGTCGTATATTCTGCGACTAAATATCTGGATGGCCAAGGCCGTGCACTCGGTGGCGCTGTGGTAGGTAACCACAAACTGCTTGAAGAAATCTTCGGTTATGTACGTACCACTGGTCCTTCTATGAGCCCGTTCAATGCCTGGGTATTCCTGAAAGGTCTAGAAACTTTACGTTTACGTATGCGTGAGCATTCTGCCAATGCACAAAAACTGGCAGAATTCTTAAATGCACATCCGAAAGTAGAAAAAGTTTACTATGCAGGTTTACCTGAACATGTTGATCATGAACTGGCTGCAAAACAACAAACCGGTTTCGGTGGTATCGTATCTTTCGAAGTGAAAGGTAGCCGTGAAGGTGCCTGGAAAGTAATTGACAATACCCAGTTCATTTCAATCACCGGTAATCTGGGTGATGTGAAATCAACCATTACTCATCCGGCAACAACCACGCATGGTAAATTGTCTCCAGAAGCCAAAGCAGCAGCGGGTATTCGTGAAGGTTTAATTCGCGTTTCTGTTGGTTTGGAAGAGATTGATGATATTATTCGCGACATTACACGCGGTTTAGATCTAATCTAATTTTATAAATATATGTTCGGAGATCTTTATGAACATTAATATGTTGATGCAGCAAGCACAGCGCATGCAAAAAGAAGTCGAAAACAACATGAAAAAAGCCAAAGAAGAGCTTGCGCAAACTGAAGTGCATGCTGAGGCTGGTGGCGGTCTGGTGAAAGTCACCATGACTTGCCGCAATGTGGTGAAACGTATCGAAATTAATCCTGAACTGCTACAGGACGATCCAGATATGATCGAAGATCTGATTGCAGCAGCGATGAATGATGGAGCACGTCAAGCAGAAGTGATCTCTGAAGAGAAAATGAAATCTGCAAACTCAGGTATGGGCTTACCACCTGGTCTGGCTGGTTTATTCTAAGGAAGTATGCGCAATGTTTAGTGATCGTTTTGATCAACTGGTTCAAGCATTACGCATTTTGCCAAGCGTTGGGCCGAAATCGGCCCAGCGTATGGCTTTGCATTTAATCATGAAAAATCGTGAAGGGGCGATTGGTCTGGCACATGCCTTGACTGAAGCAACCGATCACATTCATGAATGCTCGATCTGCCATTCATTGACGGAAGATGAAGTCTGTAATATCTGTACCTCAGTTGAGCGTGATGATGAACTGCTTTGTGTAGTGGAGTCACCGGCAGATGTTATGGCAATTGAGCAAAGCGGCAGTTTTCGTGGTAAATATCATGTTCTGGGTGGTCATCTGTCACCTCTAGATGGAATCGGGCCTGAAGAAATCGGTATTCCGTATTTACTGCAACGCTTAAGTCAGGGACAGATCAAGGAAGTAATTCTGGCCACCAATGCGACTGTCGAAGGACAAGCAACCGCACATTATCTGGTTGAAGCCAGTAAGCATTTACCAGTGCAAATGACGCGTATCGCTCAAGGGGTGCCTCAAGGTGGAGAACTGGAGTATGTCGATAGTCATACTCTGAGTCAGGCAGTGCATAACCGGATGCGAATTAAGTGAAATATTAATTATATTCTCTTAATATATAATATAAAAAATATATTAGTAAAAATATAAAATGTTTACTAGATAAGCTATGTTCGAAAAAAATATGGAACAAAAAGTATGATTTGGTTGTCACATTTTTATATAAAAATTCTATATATCGGGTAATATAGCTTCATCGAGCATCTAATTTTAGACTCAGTCTTTATGTTTCAATTTATTCAACATCAGTACGACTTAAATCATGTCCTGAACCTTATGGATCAAAATCCGGTCTATGGCCTGGATACAGAATTCATTAAGGTAGACACCTTGTGGCCAAAACTTGGTGTTTTTCAAATCAATGTCAATAACAATGTCTATTTGCTGGATGGAACAACACTGGATCTGAGTGAATTTCTGAACAAGATTTTTAATGCTCAACAGAATATTTTCCATGCCTGCAGTGAAGACATTGACCTGATTTACCATTACACCCAGAAAAAAGCCCTGAGTAATGTCTTTGATACACAGGTCGGTATGTCTTTCCTCGGACATGGTTTGCAGGTCAGCTATCAGAATGCCTTGAAACAGATGCTGGATGTCGATATTGAAAAAGATCAGACTCGCTCTAACTGGCTGGCACGTCCTTTAAGCTCTGAGCAGTTGCTGTATGCAGCCAATGATGTGCATTATCTGGTGCAACTGTCGGATAAAGTCAAACAGGATCTGGAAAGCAAGTATCTGCTCGATTTCGCTCTTGAAGATTGCCGTTTTTTGACCCATGAAATTGGTGAAGAAACACCGACTGCCTTGCTTTATCAGGATGTCGGTAATTATCGTCATTCACGCCGTCAATTAATGCAGTTACAACAACTGGCTGTATGGCGTGAGCAGATTGCCAAGGCGCTGAATCAGCCACGCAGCTTCATTCTGAAAAACTCGACCATGATTGATCTGGTAGAGAAATTCCCTCGCAATAATTTCCAGCTCAGTCAGATAAAAGACATCCGGGCCAATATTGTCCGCGAACATGGCAAGACCATTTTGGATCTGTTGAAATTCCTGCCTGATCAAGCCGAATGGCCGCTGCGTCTGGCACGTCCAATTCGCCATTCATCCAGAGAGATTGGCGAGAAGGTCGAAACAATGATCCAGAATATATCCAATGAAATCTCTGTACCGAAAGAAGTACTGATGCGAAAGAAATGGCTGAATGCCTTATATCAACATGTGGTATGTCATAAGGATGAACAGGATCTGCCAAACTACTTGCTCGGCTGGCGCTATGAGTTATTAACTCTGCCGCTAATTAAGGTATTGCATCAGGATGAGTCTTATCTGTCGACCCAGATGAAAGTAGTTGAGTGATTTTTACTGGATTGATTAAAGATAAAGCAATTATACAAAATCACGACTGATGCATTTGAAGCGGCTAATGTTTCTGTCGTTTTTTTGATGTATCCTTGCGATTGTTTTTTCAGAAAAGTCGTTTGAAACATGCAAGTGTCTATCTACAAATCTAGCAAAAAAGATGAAATGTATCTTTATGTGGCGCGTCCTGCAGATGAGAACGAAGCCGAAACATTTGAACCACTAGAGGTATTGGCTGAACCGATACGTGTGGCGTTTGGTCGTGCGACTTTTGTTATGCATCTTGAATTGAGTGAATCGCGTAAACTGGCACGTGCTAATGTTTTACATGTGATGGATTCAATTTCTACCCGTGGTTTCTTCCTGCAAATGCCACCAGAAGGTTTGATTAACCCGAATGCACCAGCGCCAGAAGGTCTTCGTGGGGCTTAAGCTCAGTTCAGGAGTTGTGAAATGAATGGTTTTGTAGCTGTATTGGACTCAATTCCTGACCAGAGTATTGCGTTTGCAGTGTATCTGCTGGGCAGTCTGATTGCGTTAGCCTGCTGGTATGGCGTGACCAAGCGCATGCCAAAGGCAATGGGCGGTTTTTTATGGCTATTGGCCTTTGCCGTGCTGTTGACCCCAACCGTTTCTGAAGGCAGTAATGCTTCAGTTGCACCTGCTATTTTCGGGCTGCTGTTTGGTATTCTGACCAAGGAATATGAACTCGTTTGGATTAATGCGTCACTTATTTTATTTGTCATTGGTATCGGGTCTGTGATTGGCTATTGCTGGTCGACCTATGCATCCAGTAAAACGGGTCTTGGGTCAAACAAGAAAAGTTCACCGCTGTAAATAAAAAAATAAGGTTCAATCATGTCTGCTGATATTCAACAATTCTCAGGTACGGATCAGTACATTGCCACTGACAGTTTAAAACTGGCTGTGAAAGCTGCGCGTAGTTTGCAAAAACCCTTGCTGGTCAAAGGTGAGCCGGGTACAGGTAAAACCCTGTTGGCTGAACAGGTGGCACAAAGTCTGGGATTGAAGCTGATTACCTGGCATATTAAGTCAACGACCAAGGCACAGCAGGGCCTGTATGAATATGATGCGGTATCACGCTTACGTGATAGTCAGTTAGGTGATGATCGCGTTTATGACATCAAGAACTACATCAAGCCGGGTAAACTCTGGGAAGCGTTTACTAGTGAAGAACGCTGTGTGTTACTGATTGATGAGATCGATAAAGCAGACATCGAGTTCCCAAATGACTTGCTGCATGAACTCGACAAGATGTCTTTCTTCGTTTATGAAACGGGTGAAACCATTACTGCGACCCAGCGTCCGATTGTCATCATCACTTCAAATAACGAGAAAGAACTTCCAGATGCCTTCTTGCGCCGTTGTTTCTTCCACTATATCGAGTTTCCGGATGAAGCGACCATGCGTGAAATTATCGATGTACATTTTGAGAATATTTCAGCAACGCTTGTGAATGAAGCTCTGCAAGTCTTCTTCAAGTTACGCCAGATTCCAGGCTTGAAAAAACCACCTTCAACTTCTGAACTGATCGACTGGTTAAGTCTGTTAATGGCAGATGATATGCCGGAAGACATTTTAAGAAATACCGACAAGTCCAAAGCGATCCCACCTTTGTACGGTGCGCTGATCAAAAATGAGCAGGATGTACAACTGCTTGAACGTCTAGCCTTTATGTCGCGTCGCTAAGGGAGAAACACGCATGTTTGTGCGATTGTTTTATACCCTCAGAAAATATGGCGTACCAGTTTCCACCCGTGAGCTGATTGATCTGAATCAGGCGGTGGCGGCAGGCGTGGTTTTTGCCGATCAGGACGAGTTCTATCAGCTTGCTAAAACTGTGATGGTCAAAGACGAGCGCTACTTCGACAAGTTCGATCGTGCCATGAAAGACTACTTTGATGGTATCGCGACCTTTGATCTGGATGAACTGCTGAATCAGGTGCATAAACTGCCTAAAGACTGGTTTGATCTGGAACTTCTAGAAAAGCACTTAACCCCTGAACAGCGTGAAGAACTGAAAAAAGCCGGGTCGCTGGAAGAACTGATGAAAATGCTGGAAGAGCGCTTGCGTGAACAGCATAAAAAACATCAGGGCGGGAATAAGATGATTGGTACTGGTGGCACATCGCCATTTGGTGCCTATGGTGATCATCCTGAAGGTGTGCGCATTGGCGGGCCGGGGCGTAAACGTTCCGCCGTCAAAGTCTGGGAACAGCGTCAATACCGTAATCTGGATGATGATCAGATTCTTGGTAGTCGTCAGATGCAGATGGCACTGCGCCGTTTGCGTAAGTTCGCCCGTCAGGGTGCGGCTGAAGAGCTAGATATTGATAGCACTATTCGTGAAACCGCCAAACAGGGCATCTTGGATGTTCAGCTGGTACCAGAGCGACGTAACCGCATTAAAGTTTTAATGCTGTTTGATATCGGCGGATCGATGGATGCGCATATCGCTCAGTGTGAAAAACTGTTTAGCGCAGCCAAGACCGAATTTAAGACTCTGGAATATTTCTATTTCCATAATTGTCTATACGACTATGTCTGGAAAGATAATGTCCGTCGTTCCAGCTCGCGCATGAATACCTGGGATCTGTTCAATACCTATGGACGGGATTACCGAGTGATTGTAGTGGGTGATGCCAGCATGGCACCCTATGAGTTGAACTCCGTCGGTGGTTCGGTCGAATATATGAATGATGAGGCAGGACAGGTCTGGTTACAGCGTCTGCGTCAGCATTTTGATAAAACCGCCTGGCTCAATCCTGAAGAAGAAAAATACTGGCATTACACGCATACTATTGGCCTGATTAAGCAAATCTTTGAAGATCATATGTTTCCAATGACCTTAAAAGGTATTGAGGATATGACCAAATATCTGGCGCGTTGATTCCATTTATCTATAAGTGACTTTATCTATAGTTATTAGTGCTTTAAAACGAATTATTCTAGTATAAAGTCACTTGTTATACCTTATTCCAATATTCAGGAATTATTATGGTTCATCAAATTAATGGTATTGCGTTGCCCAACGAAGAGGGTTTCTTTGGTCAATATGGCGGTCAGTTCATTCCACCAGAGCTAAAACAGGCCATGGATGACATCAATGTTGCCTATCAGGAAATCCGTCAAACTGAAGAATTTCAGAATGAATTAAAAGACCTGTTTGCTAACTATGTCGGCCGTCCTAGCCCTTTGTTTCATGCTAAACGCCTTTCTGATCAGTTAGGTGGAGCACAGATCTATTTAAAACGTGAAGACCTGAATCATACCGGTGCACATAAAATCAATCACTGTCTGGGTGAAGCACTGCTGGCGAAATATATGGGTAAAACCAAAGTGATTGCAGAAACCGGTGCAGGTCAGCATGGTGTGGCATTAGCCACTGCATGTGCTTTGGTGGGTATTCCATGTGAAATTCATATGGGCCAGGTGGATATCGAAAAAGAACATCCAAACGTCGTAAAGATGAAAATCTTGGGTGCTAAGCTGATTTCTGTGACTCGTGGTACAGCAACCCTTAAAGATGCAGTCGACAGTGCTTTTGAAGAATACTTGAAAGATCCGAAAAACTATATCTATGCGATTGGTTCGGTGGTAGGACCGCATCCATTCCCAATGATGGTGCGTGATTTCCAGTCCATTATTGGCGATGAAATCAAGGTTCAAACCAATGAACGCTTCGGTGCAAACCCAGACTATGTGGTGGCATGTGTGGGTGGTGGTTCAAATGCCATGGGTGCATTCACGGCATTCCTGAATGATCCAGACGTGAAACTGGTAGGGGTAGAACCTGCTGGTCATGGCCTAAATACTGATAAGCATTCCGCAACGCTGACTTTGGGTAAACCAAGCCAGTTGCATGGTATGGCATGTTATGTGCTTGAAGATGAGCAGGGTGAACCTTTACCTGTGCATTCGATTGCTTCTGGCCTGGATTATCCAGGCGTAGGGCCACAGCACAGCCTGCTTAAAGATCTGGGTCGTGTGGAATACACTACGGCAACAGATCAGGAGTGTCTGGATGCCTTTATGACCCTGTCACGCGTTGAGGGAATTGTGCCAGCATTAGAAAGTTCACATGCAATGGCTTGGGCAATTCGTGAAGCGGGTAAATTACCTAAAGAGACTAAGATTGTAGTGAATCTTTCAGGGCGTGGTGATAAAGACTCTGATTATGTCGCAGAGAAACTCGGTCTTTAATTTGATTTATAGTCATAATCAAAAAAATCCCAGTCTTAAGACTGGGATTTTTTATATCTGATCTGGTTTTGATATTGCATTGTTATTTGTTTGTAATGACATTTTGGAATTTAATTCACGTATTGAAATAAGAAAGAATTTTAGCCTGAAATATATTGTTGTAACTGATCAATCAGCTTACGTTGATCTTCCATTGCAGCTTTGACCAAGTCACCAATCGAAATCAGACCAATCAGTTTGTCATTTTCAACTACAGGTAAGTGACGTAAATGGCGGTCAGTCATTAATCCTAAGCAGTCTTCAACAGAAGTTGCAGAAGTCACGGTTATGACTTTGGGTGTCATAATTTCATTGACCGTGGTATCAAAAGAGGTTCTTTGCATCAATGCGATTTTACGGGTGTAATCACGCTCTGACAAAATGCCGACCACACTGTCTTCGTAGGTAACGACCAGCGCCCCAATTCCTTTTTCTGCCATCAGGCTAATTGCTTCTAAAACTGTAGAGTCTGGACGGATGGTATAAACTGCCTGATGTACTTTATCACCGAGCACTTGTGCTACGTTGGTCATTCTATTGAGTCCTTTTTAACTAATTATTATTAGTCCTAGAGTATGTATCCAACTGAACATCTCTAGGTGTCTATTTTATGTCTTTATAAATAACATGTTTTTAGGCGAAGTGCAGTCTTTGTTGTGAAAAAAACAGGTGGCGCATCTGTGGAATGGATAACTTTAGTTTAGTGCCATTACCGCTACATAAAGTAGGTGTCACGGCTAATCGGGACAGTGTAGGTAATAAGTTGTTTTCAAAATCTTCGGGGTTGATTCTACGTGGTACATAACCTGGCCAATGTTCCTTGGCATAATTTTTAGCATCCAGAGAATTAAGCCAGAATGGAAAAATATAATCTTCCTGATCGCGCATCATCGCCCAACCCTGATGATAGACGCCCCACAAAACGCCACAATACATCATGGATTTGAGGATGGTGAGCCTCAAAAGAAAGTTTTTACATATCGGGTCGTATTGAATAATTTTTCGCATTGTCGTTAAAATAAAGTGCTATTAGAGTTCAGCTCTATTCTAGAAAGTTCCAGTGAAATTACTGTTTCAGCTTTGCAAGCAATCGTAATAAATTATGTCTTAATTGCAGTATTTCGAAAGAATGGCATAAAAAAACGTCACCGAGGTGACGTTTCTTCAAGCTTGCATGGTGGCCATGTTCTGCCAGTATTGTGCTTTGAGTGAATCTCGTTCTACACGAAAACCCTGATAATACAGTTCAGCTAAGAAGAGTGCTGCTTTACCGTGACCGGCGCGCGCTGCATCTTCTAATTGTTTTACTGCATCGACAAAGTTCATTTGCGATTGAATGGTATTCACTGCATTTGCATACAGATGTTCCAAATCATGTTGAGAGATATTCTGCATAATATAAAAACTCCTTAATTTTAATTATGATTTCGGATAGACTTTTAAGTCTAAATACAAATATAACTTAGTATTATTAAACTAATATTACAAAATAATGGAAAAGTCAACTATATCAGCTTTCCTGTTTACTTAATTTATAGTTTGTACGATCAAACTATACACAATTGGAAGTTTGGTTGGTATAGATTTTAACAATAGAACAAAAGAAAAGGAGAACAACATGATGCAAAGAACTCTTGAAGGGCTCAGTTTTGATATGCCCCCAACAGCCAGTCAGATTACAGAATTGGCGCATGTACACCGTAAAAAACTGGATGAGGCAATTTATGACAAATATACCCATCTAGGTGATTACAGTCTGGCTCAACGTAAAGAAGTTTATGATTTTACCCGCGCTCTGGACGAAACCCAGCGTGCAGAGTTTTATAGTCACTATAATGATGAATTGGTCCGAATTGCAGATGAAGATCGACTGCATCCACCTGAAGCAGAAGCCGGCTTAAGCAAGTTTGCAATTTTACTGGTTTTAGGTCTGGTGGCTATGGTCATTGCCTGGAGTGTGTACGAATTGTTGAAATCCTAACCGATTTATAGTCATATCGAGATGTGTATTTATACTGGTCATTCAATCTTTGACTTGAACTTCATGGGGCCCAGCCATACACTAGCTGCAACTTGAGGTAGTGTATGGCTATAGATAGCAAAAAATTAAGCGATTTTCTGAATAAAATTAAGCTTGAACAAATTTATAATGCGGTTGTTATTTTCATTGTGGCATTAATCTTATGCCTGGCCACATTTGCTATTTATCGTCCACTGACGACTTCCCAATTTAATTTGCTTCTGCAACTTGCAGAACAGCAGAGCTTGCCCCAAACCCAGGATATGGCTCAGACTTTGCTGCAACAGCAACGCATCCATCGCGGTCAATATCTTAAATTGATGCAGGCGTATCAGCAGGAATCTCTACGGACTCGTCAGCTTCCGCCGGTTTCTGTGGATATGCCTTAGGTATTGAAATCATATTAGGTAGTGGTGTAGAAGGATCTAACAGGTTCTGTTCCAATCGTAGTTTTAATGCTTCTTTATCCAATTCTTGACTCACCACGACCAGTGTTAAACGTTCTGGATGCAAATGTTTGCGCACGGCATTTTGCACATCTGCAGCGGTAATTTTGGCTAAACGTTCTGGATAGCGTGAAAGATAGTCGGCTTGCTCTGCATAAAAGCCCATTGTGCCTAACTGGGCATTAATCGTGGCATTGCTGCTGTAATTATTTGGAAATGCTCTTAACATCCCGGCCTTGGTTTCTTCCAGGCGCTTAGTATCAATCGGCTGATTTACAAAGTTGATAAAAGCCTGATGTGCGATCTGAATGCTATCCAGTAACTGATCTTGTCTAGTCGAATAACGGAAGCTAAATATGCCGGGTGCCTGACTAAAGCTAAATGTACTATAAGCACCATAGGTATAGCCGCGTTTTACCCTTAATTCCTGCATCAATACTGCATTAAACCCACCACCACCAAACATGCGATTGGCCACTTCCAGAGCAAGTCGATCTTCAGTAAAACGGTTTGGTCCTAAGTGGCCGAAGGTCACATGCGCTTGGGATGAGTTATAAGGCAAATGCACGATATCAAAACCCGATTTTTCTTCAGGTTCAGCTAATGCAACAGCTTTCTGTCCTTGAGGCAAATTGCCTGCAATTCGTTCAGAAAGTTCCAGTGCCTGTTTAGAACTGAGTTTGCCGGTAATGGCAATATTCATGTTTTGTGCTACCAGAAACTGGTCGCGGAATTTTTTCAGTAAATCAGCCGTAATTTTTTTGGTACTGCCAATGGTGCCGGTAATGGGTTCGGCATAAGGATGCTGGCCATACAATGCCCGATAAAACCGGATATCCATCAGTTTACTTGGATTTTCCTGAAGCTGTTTTTGTCCTACTTGAGTATTACTGAGTGCTAACTGTATACTCGAAGGCTTGAATGTGGCATTTTTGAGAACTTCCATCATCATGGCCAAAGCAGGTTCCATTTTTTTGGGATCTGATAAAGTTCTAAGGCGAACGACAAACATATCGCGATAAGCCTGCACGCTAAATTGTGCGCCTGTCGCATCAAAGACTGAAGCCACCTGTGCAGCCGTATATTTATCTGTTCCTTCGCGCATCAGTTTGGCTGCTGTGCTGGATAAACCAAATAGACCTTTAGCAATTTCCTGATCTCGTGCTGATCCGGCATTAAAGGTCAGTTGAATATCGACCATCGGCAGATCTCGGGTTTCAACAAATAGAGTGCGAACTTTGTAACGATTATTCAGGTCATGGATAAAAGGTGCCTGAAATGCCTGCTTTTGATTAATGTTTTTTAAGCTTTGCAGGAGAGGGATCGCTTGTAACTGACTGGGATTATCATTCAAATCAGGTTGGGTATCTAAATAATTTTCTGCCCAAAGGCTTGAACTGAGGCTTAAGCTGGTTAAAAGGATAAGAGAGCGAACTTTAGACATTGTAATAACCATTATTGATCTTTCTGTTCAGGCAAAAGGTAGAGCGTACTTAAATTTTCACGGACAAAATAGGCATTAGCAACCCGCTGAATGTCCTCTGCACGGACACTGTCATAATGCTGAGGCAGTTCATCCATCAGGCGGTAACTCAATCCGTTTACTTCAAGGTTTCCAATCATTTTGGCCTGTCCGCTCAGACTGTCCTGACTATAAATCAGATTTGAAATAAAGCGTGTGCTGATCCTTGCCAGTTCATACTCAGAAATAGTTTCAGTTTTTAGTAAATTAATTTCTTTCTGGATGGCCGTTTGTGCTTCTGTCAGATTTACACCTGGAGCCGGAAGTGCGGAAATACCAAACAGGCTATCTCCACGGTTATAAGGATCATAAGACACACTTACAGAAGTAAGCACTTTGCGGTCGCGAACCAGACGATCCTGCAAACGAGAAGAAATTCCGCTATCCAGCAAGCTGCGGATAATGGTTAGGGCGTAGGCATCTTGAGGATTCTTGGCGGTAGATAGAGATTTCACATTCCAGGTCATATACAGATTAGGCACCTGGACATTACTCTCAACTTCCATATGACGATAGCCTAAGCGTTCAAACTCGAGTACGTCATTACGTGATGGTGTAGGACGTGCCGGAATATCGCCAAAATATTTCTGTACCTGAACGAGAGCTTCTTGAACGTCAACATCCCCGACGATGACCAGAATGGCATTATTCGGGCTATACCAGTCTCGATACCATTTTTTAACATCACTGAGCTGAATATTATTGAGCGTTTTCATGTGACCAATCACGGGCTGACGATAGTGACTGGTGGGATAACTGATCCATCTAAATCGTTCAAATGCCTGGGCACGCGGATTATCATCAGTACGCTGACGCCGTTCTTCCATTACCACTTTAATTTCCGGATCAAAATCTTGCTGGCGTAACAAGAGGTTGTTCATGCGGTCAGATTCGAGTTCAAGCGCCATCGGAAAATAGGCTTTAGGATAGAGCTGATAATAGTTCGTGTAATTGGTAAAGGTTGCGGCATTAATACTGCCGCCATAAATCCGGCTCAGGCGGGTAAATTCATCATTGGGAACTTTGTTCGTGCCTTTAAACATCATATGTTCCAAAGCATGAGAGACACCGAGAATATTGCCGGACTCATCACTACTGCCGACTTTATACCAGATCTGTGTCATCACCATCGGAGAGCGATGATCTTCCCGGATAATGACTTTTAAGCCATTACCTAAATAGGTTTCGATGGTGGTGCGGGATAATTCACTCTGGGTTGCGGCATGTACGGGGCTAAAACCAAAACTCAGGATGAGTACTGCGACTGGAGAAATCCGCTGTTTGATGATTCTGGATAAGGAGGAGATAGCAAAAAAAGATATGGACACAAAGTCTTCCAATGAATAGATATTTGTATTTAGGATTATTTTTCAGAAATCTTGTATTGAAAGCAACCAAACACTGTTATTTTTTGGTTGTTTATTCATGGATTGGATTTCCCGCTCAAAACACTGCAAGTTATGCTAGAATTCAATTTTTTAACGCAATGCTTTTCAAGGATTCGGCATGCAACAGCAATCTAATGGGCAAAACAAATTTTTGATTGATGCTGATATCGGAGATGATGATGTCACATTACCGAGTTTACCTGCGGTTAATGTGCCGATTGTAGAAACACCAAGCGCAACTGCTGAAGTTTCTGCACCTGTGGCGACGGAAGCTCAGGAAGAAGAACCTGCTACAAAAGGCGGTTTCTTTAGCCGTATGAAAGAGGGTTTAACCAAAACTCGTAAAAATCTTGCCGATGGGATGGTCAATATCCTGATTGGTGGCAAAGAAATTGACGATGAATTATTAGAAGAAGTTGAAGAACAGCTTTTGGTTGCAGACATCGGTGTTGATGCGACTAAAACGATTATTGCCAATTTGACTGAACGTACCGCACGTGGTGACCTGATTTATTCTCACTCGCTGTATAAAGCGCTTCAGGAAGAACTGGTGGCTCTGCTGGCTCCGCGTGTAAAACCACTGCATATCGATCCAAACAAAAATCCGTATGTGATTCTGGTGGTGGGTGTAAATGGTGTAGGTAAAACCACGACCATTGGTAAACTGGCAAAACGTCTGCAAGGCGAAGGTAAAAAAGTCATGCTGGCTGCGGGTGATACTTTCCGTGCTGCTGCAACTGAGCAGTTACAGATCTGGGGTGAACGCAACAATATTGCCGTCGTAGCCCAAGGTCATGGTGCTGACTCTGCTTCAGTCATTTTTGATGCTTTCGAAAGTGCGCGTGCCAAAGGTGTGGATGTTTTAATTGCGGATACTGCAGGCCGTTTGCATAACAAAGGTCACCTGATGCAGGAATTGACCAAAGTTAAACGTGTCATGCAGAAGATTGATGCGACTGCGCCACATGAAGTGATGCTGGTGGTGGATGCCGGTACAGGGCAGAATGCCATTAATCAAGTTGAAATGTTTGATGAAGCAGTAGGTTTAACGGGTTTAACCATTACCAAGCTGGATGGTACCGCCAAAGGTGGCGTGCTGTTTAATATTGCCAGCCGTACGCATGTACCGATTCGCTTTATCGGTGTAGGTGAGAAAATTGATGACTTACGTCCATTCTCAGCAAAATCATTCGTTGCGGCATTGTTTGAAACTGAAAAATAATTAATGCGACTTGCACCACATAAACTCCGCTAAATGCGGAGTTTATTGTTTTAAAGGGTTTAAATGTTCTAAAAAGCAGCATGAAAAAAAACAGCAAATTCTGCCTACCTGAATAAACCCATTATAATTGTATGGGATTTGCCTGGTGATTGAAGTTCAGGCTATATGTAGAGGGTAGAAATGGCATTACTCAATAAAATTGGGCAGGTATTAACAAGTGACCTTACTAAGGATTTTAAATTTCCTAAAAACAGTAAAGCAGTTGAACATTTAGAATTCACTTTTGTTGAGAAATTAAAAAAGTTCCGTGGGACTTATCAGCTAGGTAAGCGTGTGCGTTATAGTCAGGCTTATCTGACCGAGCTGATTCAGGAAGCAGTGCATAGCTGTTCTTCAGCCTATAATTCACAAAGTGCACGCATTATCGTGTTATTTGCCGATTCACATCATCAATTCTGGAACATTGTGAAAGATGTTCAACGCCAGCATGTGCCGGCATCGGTCTATGAAGGGATTAGAATCAAACTGGATTAATGTGAAAATGCCTATGGCACGATTTTATTCTATGAAGATCAGAATGCTATTCAGCAATTACAGAAAAAGATTCCATTTAGTGCCGATGATTTTCCACTGTGGTCAGAGCAGACTTCCGGCATGGTACAGTTTGCTGCGTGGACTGCGCTGGCTGATTCCGGTCTGGGGGCTTCTTTACAACATTATAATGCACAGATCAATCATCCTGTAGCTGAGCATTTTAAAATTGATGAAAAATGGTTGCTACGTGCTCAGCTCTGTTTCGGTTCAATTGAAGAAGCAATAGAAGACAAAATTGAGTCTGTAAATCCAGACAGCTTCCAGGTATTTAGCTAAGACCGGCGATTTTTGAAATTAGCATGCGCTAAGGTGATTGATACAAAGTATCAACCTTAACATCTCTGAGAATGTTCTATAAATAAAACACATTGTTATCGAAATAAGACTGTTTTGGGCAGTGAAAATGCTTAGGATGATCTTATCGGTTTTTAAATCAGAATAGAACGAGGTGAGATCATGGCATTTCTAGATCATATTAAAAAACGCCGTAGTATTTATGCTATTGGGAAAAATGTCAGCCTGGATCAGGCAGAAATTGAGCACATCATTAAAGAGGCGGTGAAACATAGTCCATCATCTTTTAACTCGCAATCTTCACGCGTAGTGATTTTGTTTGGTCAATCACATGATACTTTCTGGCATATTGTGCGTGAAACTTTACGCGACTTGGTGTCAGCAGATGCTTTTGAGGCTACCAATAGCAAAATAGATGGTTTTGCGGCAGGTTGTGGAACTGCACTGTTTTATGAAGACCAGAATGTCATTAAAGGAATGCAAGAAAAATTTGCGCTATATGCAGATAATTTCCCGATCTGGTCAGAGCATGCCAGCGGTATCGCTCAGTTTGCAACCTGGACAGCTTTGGCTGAACATAATATTGGTGCATCACTACAGCACTATAATCCGATCATTGATGAAGAAGTGGCGCAAACTTTCAGTATTCCATCGAACTGGAAGCTTCGTGCTCAATTGGTATTTGGTTCAATCGAAGCCCCTCCAGGTGAAAAAACCTTTATGGATGATGCAGAACGATTTAAGACCTTTGCATAATCGATTTAGAGATGAGAAAGAAGTACTGTTAAGTACTTCTTTTTTATGTGTGATATAGCAGAAATCAGAAGATAGATAGTCTGATAAATGCTGGGTAAAGTGCTGTAGAGGCAAAGCATTTGTCATAGAATTGTCATTTGTACACGGCATAGTGCAATGAAAATTTTATATATTAACCAGAATGAGTGAGTGACATGGGTTTACGTATTACAGCAGCTGTAGTTGCATTATTGGGCAGCACATCAGCTTTTTCAGCCGTGACATTAACCGTACCTGAAGAAATCAAGATGATTGCAGTGAATGATCAGGAAGTACGTTCAGGTCTATTACGCTCAGATCAAACTTATAAACTGGATGCGGGTACGAATGCGATTAGTGTTCGTTATACTGAATTTTTCCAGCACAATGATAATTCTCATGACATTTTAAAATCTGGCGTAGTAACTGTAAAAACTCCAGAACTTAAAGATGGTGAAGCTTATAAATTGGGTTTAATTAACGCGCCTAAAAATTTTGATGAAGCGAAAAAATATAAAGATCAGCCAATTATTGGTTTATATGATGCAAAAAATCAGCTTCTGGTTCAGCAGGCAGGAGCAAAAGATGCAGCGAAACCATTACTAGGGCAAAGTATTTTAGGAAAATCTGTGGATTTGACAACGAATAAAGTTGTAACTCCAACAAATCAGCCGGCAGCGGTCTACACTCAAACTGCAAGCACACCGAATGTGGCTACAGCAAACGTTCGGGAAAATGCATCAGTTGGTCAGCTTGATCAGCAATTAATTCAGTTGTGGAAACAGGCATCTAAAGCTGAACGACAAAAATTTATGAATTGGCTTGGCGAGCAGGTAAATTAAAATTTATTGTTCAATAATAAAAGGGATCGTATGCAACGATCCCTTTTAATAAAAACTAAACCAGTAGAAATTCACATTTGCTTAAACTTTTAGGCTAAAAATAACTGGAAAAAAGCATTAAAACTGCTAAAAATAGCAGTTTAGATTAAAAAATAAACGTACGATACGCTTTTTTGAATATTTTTAAGAAAAGCTCTTGCACTGGTTCTGAAACTGTATAGAATACGCAGCACACCAACGCAATGCATGAAACAAAACGTTAAGTGATTGGGTTGGAGCTTAAAACTGACGAGGTTTTAAGTAAGATCATTAAGAGATTATGAAGAACAACTTGTGTGGATTTTTACTGGTTGATTGATCGAAATTATTTTCATTGATTGATTGGTTTGAATTACTCGAAGTTTATTTGAGCGAAATTTAAGTCAGGAAATTGATGAGCCAAGTTTAAGAGTTTTACTTATAAAACTCGAAATGATTTTAACTGAAGAGTTTGATCATGGCTCAGATTGAACGCTGGCGGCAGGCTTAACACATGCAAGTCGAGCGGGGATAGGGTGCTTGCACCTGATTCCTAGCGGCGGACGGGTGAGTAATGCTTAGGAATCTGCCTATTAGTGGGGGACAACGTTCCGAAAGGGACGCTAATACCGCATACGTCCTACGGGAGAAAGCAGGGGATCTTCGGACCTTGCGCTAATAGATGAGCCTAAGTCGGATTAGCTAGTTGGTGGGGTAAAGGCCTACCAAGGCGACGATCTGTAGCGGGTCTGAGAGGATGATCCGCCACACTGGGACTGAGACACGGCCCAGACTCCTACGGGAGGCAGCAGTGGGGAATATTGGACAATGGGGGGAACCCTGATCCAGCCATGCCGCGTGTGTGAAGAAGGCCTTTTGGTTGTAAAGCACTTTAAGCGAGGAGGAGGCTTACCTGGTTAATACCTGGGATAAGTGGACGTTACTCGCAGAATAAGCACCGGCTAACTCTGTGCCAGCAGCCGCGGTAATACAGAGGGTGCAAGCGTTAATCGGATTTACTGGGCGTAAAGCGCGCGTAGGTGGCTAATTAAGTCAAATGTGAAATCCCCGAGCTTAACTTGGGAATTGCATTCGATACTGGTTAGCTAGAGTATGGGAGAGGATGGTAGAATTCCAGGTGTAGCGGTGAAATGCGTAGAGATCTGGAGGAATACCGATGGCGAAGGCAGCCATCTGGCCTAATACTGACACTGAGGTGCGAAAGCATGGGGAGCAAACAGGATTAGATACCCTGGTAGTCCATGCCGTAAACGATGTCTACTAGCCGTTGGGGCCCTTGAGGCTTTAGTGGCGCAGCTAACGCGATAAGTAGACCGCCTGGGGAGTACGGTCGCAAGACTAAAACTCAAATGAATTGACGGGGGCCCGCACAAGCGGTGGAGCATGTGGTTTAATTCGATGCAACGCGAAGAACCTTACCTGGCCTTGACATACAGAGAACTTTCCAGAGATGGATTGGTGCCTTCGGGAACTCTGATACAGGTGCTGCATGGCTGTCGTCAGCTCGTGTCGTGAGATGTTGGGTTAAGTCCCGCAACGAGCGCAACCCTTTTCCTTATTTGCCAGCACTTTGGGTGGGAACTTTAAGGATACTGCCAGTGACAAACTGGAGGAAGGCGGGGACGACGTCAAGTCATCATGGCCCTTACGGCCAGGGCTACACACGTGCTACAATGGTCGGTACAAAGGGTTGCTACTGCGCGAGCAGATGCTAATCTCAAAAAGCCGATCGTAGTCCGGATCGCAGTCTGCAACTCGACTGCGTGAAGTCGGAATCGCTAGTAATCGCGGATCAGAATGCCGCGGTGAATACGTTCCCGGGCCTTGTACACACCGCCCGTCACACCATGGGAGTTTGTTGCACCAGAAGTAGCTAGCCTAACTGCAAAGAGGGCGGTTACCACGGTGTGGCCGATGACTGGGGTGAAGTCGTAACAAGGTAGCCGTAGGGGAACCTGCGGCTGGATCACCTCCTTAACGAAAGATTGACGATTGGTAAGAATCCACAACAAGTTGTTCTTCATGACGATGTATCTGAGGGTCTGTAGCTCAGTTGGTTAGAGCACACGCTTGATAAGCGTGGGGTCACAAGTTCAAGTCTTGTCAGACCCACCACTAACGACAAGCAAGCAATTGCAGAGTGAAGAAATCAGAGACATTGACTTATTGATAAGCTGGGGACTTAGCTTAGTTGGTAGAGCGCCTGCTTTGCACGCAGGAGGTCAGGAGTTCGACTCTCCTAGTCTCCACCACTCATTGCGATGCAATGAGTTAAACATTAAGCAAACGGTTTGATAGCTTATAGAGCTTAGTAAGAAAGCGGCGTATAATACGCGGCATTGTTATTAAGCTCTGTGATTTATCACAGTAATGCAGTCCGACGAGGATGCATTAAATCATTAACAGAATATATTTGAGTTGAAATAATTTGTTCATACTCATACAAGAGCGGAAACAAGAGATCGCAAGATTGATTGTTGAAGTGATTGAATGAGAACTAGCGAAATTAACTGAATCAAGCGTTTTGGTATATGAATCTAATTGAAGCTGTACAGTGATTAAGTTCACAAGATCGCAAACAACTACGTTGCTACACTGACTTGTAGGTGTAACGACTGTTTGGGGTTGTATAGTCAAGTAATTAAGTGCATGTGGTGGATGCCTTGGCAGTCAGAGGCGAAGAAAGACGTGATAGCCTGCGAAAAGCTCCGGGGAGGCGGCAAATATCCTGTGATCCGGAGATGTCTGAATGGGGAAACCCACCGGCTATAAGGTCGGTATCATAAACTGAATACATAGGTTTATGAGGCGAACGCGGAGAAGTGAAACATCTCAGTATCCGTAGGAAAAGAAATCAATTGAGATTCCCTCAGTAGCGGCGAGCGAAAGGGGAACAGCCCATTAAGTCATATCAGTTTTAGTGGAATGCTCTGGGAAGTGCAACCATAGTGGGTGATAGTCCTGTACACGAAAGGGCTGATATGATGATGTCGAGTAGGGCGAGGCACGTGAAACCTTGTCTGAATATAGGGGGACCATCCTCTAAGGCTAAATACTCCTGACTGACCGATAGTGAACCAGTACCGTGAGGGAAAGGCGAAAAGAACCCCTGTGAGGGGAGTGAAATAGATCCTGAAACCGCATGCATACAAGCAGTGGGAGCCACTTTGTGTGGTGACTGCGTACCTTTTGTATAATGGGTCAGCGACTTATATTCAGTAGCGAGGTTAACCGCATAGGGGAGCCGTAGAGAAATCGAGTCTTAATAGGGCGTTTAGTTGCTGGGTATAGACCCGAAACCGGGTGATCTATCCATGAGCAGGTTGAAGGTTGGGTAACACTAACTGGAGGACCGAACCCACTGTCGTTGAAAAGCCAGGGGATGACTTGTGGATAGGGGTGAAAGGCTAATCAAACTCGGTGATAGCTGGTTCTCCCCGAAAGCTATTTAGGTAGCGCCTCGGACGAATACCATTGGGGGTAGAGCACTGTTTCGGCTAGGGGGTCATCCCGACTTACCAAACCGATGCAAACTCCGAATACCAATGAGTACTATCCGGGAGACAGACTGCGGGTGCTAACGTCCGTAGTCAAGAGGAAAACAATCCAGACCGCCAGCTAAGGTCCCTAAATCATAGTTAAGTGGGAAACGATGTGGGAAGGCATAGACAGCTAGGAGGTTGGCTTAGAAGCAGCCACCCTTTAAAGAAAGCGTAATAGCTCACTAGTCGAGTCGGCCTGCGCGGAAGATGTAACGGGGCTAAAACTATGTACCGAAGCTGCGGATTTGCAATTTATTGCAAGTGGTAGGGGAGCGTTCTGTAAGCCGATGAAGGTGGATTGAGAAGTCTGCTGGAGGTATCAGAAGTGCGAATGCTGACGTGAGTAACGACAAAACGGGTGAAAAACCCGTTCGCTGAAAGACCAAGGGTTCCAGTCCAACGTTAATCGGGGCTGGGTGAGTCGACCCCTAAGGCGAGGCCGAGAGGCGTAGTCGATGGGAAATTGGTTAATATTCCAATACTTCAGTGTAATGCGATGAGAGGACGGAGAAGGTTAAGTCAGCCTGGCGTTGGTTGTCCAGGTGGAAGACAGTAGGCATGCATCTTAGGCAAATCCGGGGTGCTCTATGCTGAGAGTTGATAGCAAGCCAGTTTACTGGTGAAGTGGCTGATACCATACTTCCAGGAAAAGTCTCTAAGCTTCAGTTACACTGGAATCGTACCCGAAACCGACACAGGTGGTCAGGTCGAGTAGACCAAAGCGCTTGAGAGAACTCTGCTGAAGGAACTAGGCAAAATGGTACCGTAACTTCGGGAGAAGGTACGCTGCCGGCGGTGATAGGACTTGCTCCTTGAGCTGTTGGCAGCCTCAGAAACCAGGCCGCTGCAACTGTTTATTAAAAACATAGCACTCTGCAAACACGAAAGTGGACGTATAGGGTGTGATGCCTGCCCGGTGCTGGAAGGTTAATTGATGGGGTTAGCGTAAGCGAAGCTCTTGATCGAAGCCCCAGTAAACGGCGGCCGTAACTATAACGGTCCTAAGGTAGCGAAATTCCTTGTCGGGTAAGTTCCGACCTGCACGAATGGCATAATGATGGCGGCGCTGTCTCCAGCAGAGGCTCAGTGAAATCGAATTCGCCGTGAAGATGCGGTGTACCCGCGGCTAGACGGAAAGACCCCGTGAACCTTTACTGCAGCTTGACATTGAACTTTGATCTTACTTGTGTAGGATAGGTGGGAGGCTTTGAAGTGGTGACGCTAGTTGCCATGGAGCCGTCCTTGAAATACCACCCTGGTAATATTGAGGTTCTAACTCTGCTCCCTGATCGGGAGCGAGGACCATGTCTGGTGGGTAGTTTGACTGGGGCGGTCTCCTCCTAAAGAGTAACGGAGGAGTACGAAGGTGCGCTCAGCGTGGTCGGAAATCACGCGTAGAGTATAAAGGCAAAAGCGCGCTTAACTGCGAGACCCACAAGTCGAGCAGGTACGAAAGTAGGTCTTAGTGATCCGGTGGTTCTGTATGGAAGGGCCATCGCTCAACGGATAAAAGGTACTCTGGGGATAACAGGCTGATACCGCCCAAGAGTTCATATCGACGGCGGTGTTTGGCACCTCGATGTCGGCTCATCTCATCCTGGGGCTGAAGCAGGTCCCAAGGGTATGGCTGTTCGCCATTTAAAGAGGTACGCGAGCTGGGTTTAGAACGTCGTGAGACAGTTCGGTCCCTATCTACCGTGGGCGCTGGAAATTTGAGAGGATCTGCTCCTAGTACGAGAGGACCAGAGTGGACGAACCTCTGGTGTACCGGTTGTGACGCCAGTCGCATCGCCGGGTAGCTATGTTCGGAAGGGATAACCGCTGAAAGCATCTAAGCGGGAAGCCTACCTCAAGATAAGATTTCCCCGAGACTTTATGTCTCCTAAAGAGCCGTTGAAGACTACGACGTTGATAGGTTGGATGTGGAAGCATAGCGATATGTGAAGCTGACCAATACTAATTGCTCGTGAGGCTTGACTATACAACACCCAAGCAGTTGTATATAAAGCGTCAATTGATTTCATATTGATCTAACGATCAGACGAAAACTTGATTTAGTTAAGCTAATCGAACAAATGAGAGTATAATTAAGCACTGCTTAGTTCTACTCGCAAGAACTCAGATATTCTGTTAATAACTCATTTGGAAAAAGCATTGGCATACACTGAAAAGTGAGACATAAGACCAAAGCAAGTATCCATAAACAGTTGTGCTGGCGACCATAGCAAGAGTGAACCACCTGATCCCTTCCCGAACTCAGAAGTGAAACCTCTTAGCGCTGATGGTAGTGTGGGGTCTCCCATGTGAGAGTAAGTCATCGCCAGCTCATTATTCCAAAAGCCCTCTGCTCACGCAGGGGGCTTTTTTTATGCGTGGGGTTTAATTAGACAAGATAAAAATGGCTTAAATTTAATTTAAGCCGTTTTATTTATGTATTAATATTTCTGGAATGCATTTACTTAATTATTAGTACATTCTAATTACATTGATTTTTTAAGTTGCTTCTGGTGCGTTAAAACCTCTTTTGCATATTTTTTGCCTTGTTTACGCATTTTCCGATCTTTCTCATAGGCAGTAGGGCCTACATTATAATAGCCCAGTGCTTTTTCTAGGCTACCGCTAGATTCCTGATAACGTGACAGAATATAACTCCCACATCCAATATTGACTGCTTCATTAAATAAATCAGGTCCACAGG
Source organism: Acinetobacter sp. TW_SC_4 (assembly GCF_054861205.1). Lineage (NCBI taxonomy): Bacteria > Pseudomonadati > Pseudomonadota > Gammaproteobacteria > Moraxellales > Moraxellaceae > Acinetobacter > Acinetobacter sp. TW_SC_4. Next base: position 1,721,149 of record NZ_CM142174.1, on the reverse strand, counting down.
TAGATTGCCAATAACGCGGAACAATTTGCATAAGACCCACTGCACCTGCAGGTGAAGCGACCTGACTGCGATAGGTAGATTCCTGTCGAATCACGGCTGCTACTAGCAAGGGATCTATACTATGTCTTTCTGCATTCTGAATAATTAAAGGTGAAACGCGAGTAGCAGTTGTCGCAGGCACAGCATATGCAGTCTGAATTCCTTGAGACAGTTTAGCAGAGCGTTTTTCTAAGGAGTTACCTCCTAGTGAAGAGCAAGCACTTATTAATATTGTACTAAAGCCAAGCATCCCAATTTTTAAAGTAGTAGGATTTAAGACCTTTAATAACGAATAGTTTTTGCCAGAAAATTTGCCCAACAACTTTCAGCTTCCCTGTATTTTTAAAATTAGATTGATCTTAGGAAGATGTATTAAAATCGTCAAGAAATTAGATGATTTGTTTACAAAGACAAATTAGATTTTGTTGAATAATGAATTTTTTATGAAGAATTGCTTAAAGAAAAGCCAGTTAGCAGTCGAATTTTTATTTCTGGCTTTTTCTTTAAAGTGTTTGTATCTGAATGCACAAGAAAGTTTAGTCTAAAGTTTTTAGCATCCAGATTTCACAAGCTGCACTATGACCTGTATTGCCTTCGGGATGATCCAGATGTTCAAAACCTAATTTTTCGTAAAGCTTTACTGCCTGCCAAAGACTTGCAGTAGTTTCAAGATAGATTCGTTTAAAGCTCTGCTCATGAGCGAAGTCAAAAGCCAGATTTAAAATCTGTTTTGCAAATCCATAACGACGAATAATAGGTAAGAAATACATTTTCTGTATTTCTAGAATACTCTGATCACCCTCTAATGGCGCAATACCTCCACCGCCAAACACTTGATCCTGCTCATCGGCAATGACCCAATAAGCCGCTTTTGGCTGTTGATATACTTCATACAGATTATCCAGAATTGAATCACCGACAGCAAAGCCGGACTCTGCTGCAAGCCCGAATTCTACGGAAACTTCACGAATAATTTTGGCAATTTGAGCATTATCTTGAGGTTGTATAGGACGAATAAAATACATAGATTATGACATAAAAAAGGATGGAAATTTTATAGTCCGAAAACCATAAAAAATCCATCCTTTTTGATGATTCGTTCTTTAATAAAGCAGTATTTCCAGTTTTTGATTATTTTAATTCACTTGAAGATTTACCTAGTTCACGTCGAGCAATAATGAGTTGCTGAATCTGTTGAGTTCCTTCAAAAATATCTAGAATCTTGGAATCACGTGCCCATTTTTCTAAAAGTTCAGTCTCGTTATAGCCTATAGATGCTGCTAATTCGACGCACTTCAAAGTGATTTCATTCGCAATACGACCCGCCTTGGCTTTAGCAATAGAAGCTTCACGGGAATTAGGCTTACGATTATCCGCCATCCACGCAGCTTTCAGCATTAATAAACGGGCGGCTTCCCATTCGGCTTCCATACGATAAATCTGCGCTGCAATATTCGATGTTTGTAAGTAAGGTGTATGGTACTCAGAATCTAGCTGATCCTTAAAAATCTCCTTAATTCTTTCTAAGGAAGCTTTAGAGCAACCAATTGCCATTGCTGCAACGAGTGGACGGGTATTATCAAAAGTTTCCATGACACCCGCAAAACCTTTGGCAACATCAATTTCAGCATGTCCAAGCAAATTAGCAGCAGGTATACGACAATCAATAAAACTAGTCGCAGCCGTATCCGAGGCTTTAATGCCTAGCTTATGTTCCAGACGCTCGATTTTCATGCCAGGCGTACCTTTGGGTACGACAAAGGACTTTATCGCAGCACGGCCAAGTTTTTTATCTAAAGTCGCCCAGACTACAACCGCATCTGCACGTTCGCCAGAGGTGACAAAGATTTTTTCACCATTGAGGATATAGGCATCACCATCTTTAATAGCAGTAGTACGAATGGCAGCTGAATCGGAACCACAGCCTGGTTCAGTGATTGCCATCGCTGCCCAGATGCCATGAAAGCGTTGTAACTGTTCATCATTAGCAACAGCAGCAATGGCTGAATTTCCTAGACCTTGACGCGGCATTGATAAAAGTAGTCCGGTATCGCCATAACACATTTCGACAATACTAAGTGCAGTGGACATATTGACGCCATTTTTATTACTTTCATCGTTATCACCGCGCTTATTGACCGCAGCTCCCGCATTCATGCCTTCGCTGCCTTGGTTCATGCCATCGACGACAGAGGCAAGCATATCTAACTCTTTCGGATAAGCATGTTCAGCTTTGTCATATTTGCGTGAAATAGGGCGGAGTACATTTAGAGCAACTCCATGTGCCTGATCAATCAGCAATTTGAATTTTTTAGGATTTTGCAAGTTCATCTATTTTTTTCCTTATTCTTTGCTCAGGCATGAAGGCCAGAATGTACGATTGCTGCTGCTCTTAAGTCCCGATACCAGCGTTCTACTGGATGTTCCTTGGTGAAGCCATGTCCGCCCAGAACCTGTACGCCATCTGTGCCAATTTTCATGGATTTTTCTGCACAGAGCAGACGGGCCAGATAAGCTTCTCGATGAAAATCCTGCCCGGATTCTGCCAGACTGGCGGTATTCAGGATCAGCATTTGCATGGCATCAATTTCAATCGCCATATCTGCAATCATAAAAGCTACACTTTGCCGATGGGAAATTGGTTCACCAAAGGCTGTGCGTTCATTGGCATATTGCACACAGTATTTTTTAACCGCTTCACAGGTACCGACCGCCATGGCACACCACATTAAATTGCCTAGATCAAGAAAAGCGGTGTAATCAAAATCGTCATCTCCCAGGCGTTGTGCCGGTGTGTTATTAAATTTGAGATTCATGGTTTGAGTGGCTTTCAGGCCCATAGCCGAAGATTTTTGTGCAGTAATAGTATTATTGCGTTGCATAATAAATACTTCGGTTTTGCCATTCAGATCTGCACTGACCAGATAAATATCAGCAGTTTCTCCGAGCATCACCAAGGTTTTTTCACCATTAATTAAATAGTGATCTCCATTCGACGTTGCTTGAGTTTTTAACTGATAAGGATTAAAGGCGGCTGTTGCTTCCTGTACTGCGAAGGTAGCTTTAAGATGAGGATCATCGGCGAATGCAGTCAAATACTCAGCCTGAACCTGTTCTGAACCCCAATGGGTAATCGCATTAATCACACTAAAGGTAGAAAGCAGTCCAGCGGTCAGACTGAAATCACCTTGAGCCAACTGTTGAGCCATCAGGACATTGCTGACGATATTCTGTTCTGCAGCAACGCCACCTAGAGCTTCAGGCAGAGCATAAAAATTAAGACCCAGATCAGTTGAATATTGCCAGAGTTCCTCTGGGAAGATTTCATGATGATCTGCATCATGTGCCAAAGGATAAAGGACTTCGCTGGCAAACTGTTGCATCGCCTCGCAGGTCATTTGCTGTTCTTCAGTCAGATTCAGATCAAACAGGGATTTGGACTGATGTGGTAAACGTTGTCTTTGAATTTTCTGACCAGATTTCAGGATTTTCTGAGTTTGGCTGAGTGTTTTAAAACCTGCTTTAGAGCTTTGATAAAGAGATTTTTCTAAAAATTTACGCAGCTTTAATTGGTCGAGTAAATCACTTCCAGCCACTTTGGTCAGGATGGACAAGCCAAATCCTTGTGCTTTGTTCACCATATTGTTCATTCTAATTATCCTACGGGGTGTTATCTTATTTACCTGATGTTGACATGCAGTTCTAGAAAAAACCATGTCATCAATGACATGAATCATTGTCAATTTATCATTAAAATAAAGAGGGGATTTAAAATTTAAGATATTGAAAATAAATAGAAAAATGAAATAAGAAAAATTTGGTTTTTATCAAAAATTGACCCGAATGACAAAATCATTCGGGTCTTATATAAGGCTAATAATAACTTAGTCTATTAGAGATGACGTTTAATCATTGCGCGTACATTAGTTTTCGCATCAATCACCGTCATGAAGGTATAAGCGCCAATGAACTTACGGCTGATAAACATAAATTCTTTAGGCGGTACACTGAAATAACGTGAAGCCATGGATTTAGAAGCCTGCTGCATTACCCGGCTATGAAGCTGGCTTTTTTTCCAGTTATAGCGGTCATGTTCATCCATCACACCTGGAGGCAGGTCTTTATTGTTCATTGGTGAGCTGAAGGCTTCTGTGGCTAACAGGAAGACTTTCGCCATATCCGGTTTGATGCTAGGCGGAATAGAATCAAAGAATTCATAACCGGTCATGGCTTTCACCATCATGTCTGAATCATGATGATAACCGGCCTGGATCAGGTTACGCGCTACATTGAGTAGATGCTGGTCAAACTGACGGATTGCACCGAAGTCAAGAAGTACAATCTTGTCCTGAATATTTTCGCCATCACCTAGACGTACCAGATAATTGCCGAAATTTGGGTCAGTCTGCATCTCGCCCCATTCAAAAATCTCACGTACAGCGATTTCAAGGGAAGCTTCACCCAGTTTATTACGACGTTCCTGTGGTAGAGACAGCATCACTGGACTATTGATCGGTACACCACGTTCAAAGGTCATGCACAGGACACGGTCGGTACAATAGTTATCGATGATGGTCGGTATGATATATCGTGGATCATTTTGAAGACGCTTACAGAAGCGGCGAGTGGTATCTGCTTCGATTTTATAATTGACCTCACGATGCATCATCTCGCGAACTTCATCGAACCATTGATCAAATTCACGGGTTTGCGGCACCATACGGGTCAATTTGAGCATGTTCTTAAACAGACTCATATCAGAATCAATAGCTTCAGCTACACCCGGGTACTGGATTTTAAGTACCAGCTCCATACCGTCTGACTTACGCACCGCACGATGCACCTGAGCCAAAGAGGCAGTGCCCAAGGGCTCATGATCAACTGTCAGATCATCTAGCTTGGAACCTAATTGCTGCTGTAATTGGGCTTTGATCGCCGGCCAAGCCAAAGCGACTGTTTTATTATTTAAAGTATTTAAGGCTTGAGTAACTTCTTCTGGCAGAAAATGCTCGCCATACAGTGCCATCATCTGGCCAATTTTGACAATTGAACCTTTAAGCTTGCCAATTTCTGCAACCAGATAATCGGCCTGTTCTTTCATGGCTTTTTTGCGTCTTCTTTCTTTTTCTTCTTCGCTCGAGAACATAGAACCCGCACTGGATGCTGCCCAGCGCGTACCTGCCAGCAAAGATGCCTTTGCGATCGATAAGCGTCGATCCATTGAGGAAGTTTTCAATTGTTTAAGCTTATCGTTCTGATCTGACATGTAAACTCAATCCTTTTATCAGCATAAAGCGGAATAAATCATTGTAGTGGATATTACCGTGTCTGCACGTATTAAAAAAGTTTAAGCCGCTGAATTCACGGTGAAAATCTCGGCAGGAGCATATCGCTTGCCGTTTTGACCAGTGTAGGGTGAATATTATGACATTTGAAATTGAATTTTTAATTCAGATCGTTGTTGTAACTGTTGTTTATTTGTTTGAATATGTTGATGAATTAGGTTCTGGACTGTTTCATGCATAAAACCCAGCGCATAACCCTTCACAATAACGATGCTTGGCAAGCTGAAAAACAGGTATTTGGCATCTTCCAGTGTCGCGCTACTAAATACGCCTTGCTGCATTAATGTGGTTTGTAAAAATACCTTTTCCTGTTGCACCTGACTAGATAACTGGTCATTCCAGTAGTTCTGGCGCATGGCCATAAGATTGTTGTGCTTATAGCTCATAAGATCTGGGCTCGTTTGGACATCATTGCCGAATTATATGCGGCCATAAAATCAAGTTTCAACCAAAGAACTGTGACATCTTTTTAAGCGAGAAAAATATAGGATTTTATCGAGGACTAAGTTAGTATCAGGCAATAATATAAACAAGATTCATTATTCAATATTGATTGGAAACAAGTCGGTTTTGGTGAAGGGGATATTATGCGTTTTGCATGTTTATTAATGGCAGGTTGTTTGGGGACGGTGGCATTACAGGTTCAGGCGGCTACAGGTTATTCTCAGGAATATATCCAGTGCATAAACTTTAGTTATGGCAAAACAGCTAAACTACAAAAATGTGTGAAAAAAGAATTAAAAGCACAGAACAAACGTCTGAAGAAAAACTATAAGACTTATCTGGAATTGAATGCTGGCTATCGTAATAATATTCGTGATCAGCATACAGTGTGGCAACGTAAACTATCACAGCAATGCAAGCTGACCATGAATACCCAATATGCCCAGATTAAACAGGGTCAATGTGCGCTAGAGATGGTAAAAGATCAGGCGAATTTGTATCAATCGCGTTCTTATCGTGCCGGTGTTTAACTGGTTTTAAGTTAATAAATCCTTCCGGAAATAGTGATAAACCTTAAAAAGCAGGATTCTAATCTGTCTGAAATCCAGAAGATCTGTCATCGATAAACCATGGAGAATTCGGGTTTTTCATGGTTTTGGCATTATAAAAGACCTCAAAACAAGGTATCATAAGGCGTTCTAAAAAATGACCTTGGAGACGCCTTAAGTGGATCGACCGACTATTAGCCCTGAACATTTGCAGGAAGCCGCTGAAAATTTAACTACCATTCGTGATTTTATTCGTTTTGGGGTTACAGCATTACGTCAATACGATGCGCACTTAGGTCAAGGTACAGAAGATTATTTTGCTGAAAGTTCAGCGCTGGTTCTACAAACCTTGTCACTGGACTGGAATGCAGATCCTGAAATTCTGGACTCTAAATTATTGCCGAGTGAAGTCGCTGAGTTCTTAAGCTTGCTGGAACGCCGCATTAATGAACGTGTTCCAACCTCTTATTTATTAAATCTGGCCTATTTCTTCGGCAAGCCATTCTATGTCGATGAACGTGTATTAATTCCACGTTCGCCAATCGTTGAGCTGATTGAAAACCGCTTTGCTCCTTATTGCCTGACTGAAAATGGTGAAATGCGCGCAGCAGTAAATAACTTGCCAGAAAACCCGAATCCAAAAACTCCACAACGCATTCTGGATATGTGTACCGGTTCTGGCTGTATCGCGATTGCATTGGCCTATGCTTTCCCGGATTCAGAAGTGGATGCAACTGATATTTCTAAAGATGCCTTGGAAGTGGCGCAGATTAACTGTGAACATCACAGTAAACAGTACCAAGTGGCCTTACTTGAATCTGATTTGTTCGCTAAAATTCCAGCTGAAAACCAATATGATCTAATCGTATCTAATCCTCCATATGTCGATGCAGAGGATATGGCTGATCTTCCTGATGAATTCCATCATGAGCCAGAGCTGGCATTGGCTGCTGGTCAAGACGGTCTGGATCTAGTTCGTAAGATGCTGGCTCAAGCAGCTGATTATCTGACTGAAGATGGTCTGATCGTGATTGAAGTGGGTAACTCTGAATGGGCAATGAAGCAAAACTTCAATACCGTTGATTTTCACTGGTTGCAGTTCCAACGTGGTGGTTCAGGTATCTTTGCACTGACTGCAGCCCAATGCCGTCAATATCGCGATTTATTCACTCAATCTGTTAATTCATAAGGAGTCGTTCACATGGCAGGTAATAGTATAGGGCAACTCTTCCGTGTAACGACTTGTGGTGAATCTCATGGTGTTGGCCTGATGGCGATCATTGATGGGGTTCCACCAGGAATTGAACTGTCTGAAGCTGATTTGCAAAAGGATCTGGACCGTCGTAAGCCAGGCACATCAAAATTTGCAACACAGCGTAAAGAACCGGATGAAGTTGAAATTATTTCCGGTGTGTTTGAGGGTAAAACCACCGGTACTTCAATTGGTCTTTTAATCCGCAATACGGACCAGAAATCGAAAGATTATGGCAATATCGCGCAAACTTTCCGCCCGGGCCATGCAGACTATACCTATACTCAGAAGTATGGTTTTCGTGACTATCGCGGTGGTGGCCGTTCGAGTGCGCGTGAAACTGCGATGCGTGTTGCAGCGGGCGCGATTGCCAAGAAATTCCTGTTTGAAAAATTCGGTATTGAAATCCGTGGTCATGTGACCCAAATCGGTACTGAAAAAGCAGAAAAACTGGACTGGAATGAAGTGCCAAATAACCCGTTCTTCTGTGGTGATGTTGATGCGGTGCCGCGGTTTGAAGCATTGGTAACTTCATTACGTGAGCAAGGCACAAGCTGTGGTGCACGTTTAGAAATTATTGCTTCTAAAGTACCAGTCGGTTGGGGTGAACCAGTATTTGATCGTTTAGATGCTGATATTGCCCATGCCATGATGTCAATTAATGCCGTGAAAGGCGTGGAAATTGGTGATGGTTTTGGTGTGGCTGAGCAGTTCGGTCATGAAACCCGTGATGAACTCACAACAGATGGCTTCCTGGCGAACCATGCTGGCGGTATCTTGGGTGGTATATCTAGCGGTCAGGATATTCGTGTTTCGATTGCGCTGAAACCAACTGCTTCCATCACGACTCCGGGTAAAACTATTACCATTAACCGTGAAGATACTGATGTCCTGACCAAAGGCCGTCATGATCCTTGCGTGGGTGTACGTGCAACCCCAATTGCTGAAGCGATGCTAGCAATTGTTTTGATGGATCACTTCATGCGTCATCGTGCACAAAATGCCGATGTCGTTGCGCCGTTTGAGCCAATTGAACCTAAATAATTTGCTTTATAGAATTAAATGAAATTAAAGTCAGACTTCGGTCTGACTTTTTCATATTTATAAAATGAAAAATAACAATATTTGTTTACCCCAACCTACGGACATTCAAGGCATTGTTAAGTTGATTAATACAGCTTATCGATCTAATTTGGGCTGGACGCATGAACATGGCATTGTTTCAGGTGATCGAATTAATGAGGCTCAGTTAAGTGAGCTTTTAACACGATCTGATTTTGAACTTTATGTTTTGGAAAATGATGACCAACTGGTGGGTTGCATTGGTGTGACACACTTGCCAGATTGTTTTGAAATCGGCAGTTTTGCTATTTACCCAGTCCGGCAAAATTCAGGTTATGGTCGAATATTGTTAGATTTCGCTGAGCAATACTCTAGAGAAAAAATACCTTTCAAAAAACTTAGAATGTCTGTTCTTAATGTTCGCATTGAATTAATCGCGTATTATGAGCGTTGTAGTTATCACCAAACCGGCAAAACAGAGAGTTATCCACTGGATGCAGATGCTGGACAACCTTTAGTAGATTTAAATCTGGTGATTTTAGAAAAGAGTCTCGAAAAGATTTATGAAGTTATTTGAATCTATTTTTGATTCTAAGTGTGTTTAATAAGAATAATAACAGGATGTATGAATATATGAATAGAAGTATGGTTAAGTGCTGAATTAAGTAGGGAAGTGTTAACAGAAGATCATCTTGATCTCGAAAATAAAGCACGTAACACAGTAGAAAATGCCTTAAATGCTCAACTACAAAATAAGTCGTATGATATTCCGATAGATAAATGGAAGTGCATTGAAATTATGATGGGAAATGATAGTTTTGATGAACGTATTTTTTATTCATTTAAGCGTAGAAATATGGATTTCCGTTTTAAGGATTGATCCAACAAATTTTAAGGCAACAGATGATTTAGGCCGTGAGAGACTCATTTTTAGGATGCTCTTAAGAAGCCTAGATTTGTTAAAAGTTAAGTTTGAAAAAGCCCGTCCGAAGCTTGATGCAAAGGTTTATGAGGAGCTTGAAAGACTAAAAAATGATGCACTAAATGTTGCAAAAGATGAAAGTTGGATTTAAAGCATATTTTAATTAAAGCCAGCCAAAGTGTTTTTTATTTATTATCCATTGAATTTTCCACTATTTTTATCCTGAAATGAGCCGGTTGTTGTATTCTTGCTCATTGATAGGCAATTGAATTGGATGCGATTGCCGCAAAACCCATATCATGAGTTGTTCAATGTTTCAGACTATCTTCACTGTACTGTTTCCGCTTATTGGCCTGATTACTTTGGGCTATGTATTAAAACAAAGGAAATGGCTGGAAGATAGTTTCTGGCATGGGGCAGAAAAACTCAATTATTTTGTCCTGTTTCCAGTTATGCTGTTTTTAAATCTGGCCGTAGCCAAGATTGAAATGGCAGTCATTAAAGATGTGATTCTGGTGATCTTTAGCCTTATGACGGTGGTCAGTATTGCGCTATATGTACTGCGCAAGATTTATCAGATTGGCTATGCACGTTTTGGGGTCTATGTGCAGGCACTTCTGCGCTTTAACACCTATATCGGCCTTGCAGCAGTGAATGCCTTATTTCATCAGCAGGGCATGACCATTTTCGCCGTAGTGATGGTGTTGTGTATTCCACTGGTCAATATTTTATCTGTACTTGCATTTACTCGTAGTTCAGATATGCAGATCTTCAAAATTCTGGTTGATCTGTTAAAGAATCCTTTAATTCTAGGTTCTCTTGTGGGTGGCCTATTTAATCTTTCAGGCTTATCACTCTGGGCCGGGTTTGAATTATTCCTAAAACAGATTGCCTTATGCAGTTTGCCGCTTGGTTTGATGTGTGTGGGGGCTGCTTTAAAATTCCAAGGCTTCCAGCGGGATATCTTCCCATTGGGCCTGGCGACTTTCGGACGTTTATTGGGAATGCCGCTCGCTGCGTTCTTTGTCTGCCAATTATTTGATATTGATCCTTTAACCACACAGGTACTGGTGTTGTTTTTTGCTTTACCTACAGCTTCAGCTTCTTATGTGCTGACGCGTGTCTATGGAGGAGATAGCCAGTTCATGGCCAGTATTATCAGTATGCAAACGGTAGTCGCGGCTGGATCTCTCATGTTAATTCTTTCCTGGTTAATTTAATTTTAGGCTCTGAAAGCCAGTCATATATTGAGAGTTTTCTGGTAAACCAATCTCGTAAATAGCCTAAGAAAATATTAACTTTATTGCTTTTCTTAAATGCTTTTTATTGGAGCATGACGTAGAAAAATGAGGCAAAAAACCAAATTAAAATCTTAAAACTCATTTGAAATAGATAGTGTTATTTCTTCTAAATTTATTGAAAGTGTTGTTACCACTTAAATCACGTGAATTAACATAAATAAAAAACTGTAGTCCCCGATAAGATGGTATATAAATTGCTCAGGATAATAAAAATATTATTGCAGGAGAGAAATGCTACTGCATTCGCCGAAGGAGCAAGGTCCCAGGAAACTCTCAGGCAAAAGGACTGCAATAATATATTAAACTCTGGAGAGAAGTGTTGAATCACTCACCGAAGGGGGAAGGTTGCTGCATACAGTTATGATGCAGTCACCGATGCTCTCAGGTACACATGACAGATGGGAAAGACATCACATATTAAGGAGAGGTGTCTATGCGTCATGTTATTGTGGTGGGGGCAGGCATTACCGGTGTAACAACAGCTTATGAGCTCGCTTTACTCGGTTATCAGGTCACGGTGGTCGACCGTCATCTTTATCCCGCGATGGAAACATCCTTTGCCAATGGCGGACAACTTTCTGCCTGTAATGCAGAAGTCTGGAATCAAAAAGCCACTGTATTGAAAGGCATCAAATGGATGTCACAAAAAACCGCGCCACTATTGCTCAATCCTTCTTTTAATCTGCATAAATATAGCTGGCTGATGGAATTTCTAGGTCATATTAAAAACTATGAAACCAATACCCGGCAAACGGTAAGACTCGCGCTACTGGCCAGAAAACGCCTGTTTGAAATTGCCGAAATTGAGCAGATTGATTTTGATCTGGAAAAGCGCGGAATTCTACATTTCTACCATAATAAAGCTGATTATGATGTCGCAATTAATGTCAATGATCTCCTATGTAGTGGTGGTCTAGAACGTAATGCAATTACAAATGAAGAAATCAAGCAGATTGAACCTGCATTAACTGGAGATTACTACGCCGGGTTTTATTGCCAAAGTGATGCGACTGGAGATATTCATAAATTCAGTACCGGACTGGCAAATGCCTGTATGAAAAAAGGGGTGAAATTCGAATTTGGTCAGGATGTATTTGCAGTCGATCACCAGGCACAGCAGATTACAGTTAAATGCAGGTCCAGCCCTGAAAATGTGCGTGCCGATGCTGAAGATGTGCTCGAGATTCAGGCAGATGCCATTGTAGTATGTGCTGGTGTCAGCAGTTATCAGTTGGCAGATCTGTTGGGTGAGCGAGTGAATGTCTACCCGGTGAAAGGCTATTCAATTACGGTAAAGCTCAATGATGAGCAAAGTCAGCAAAATGCTCCTTGGGTCAGTCTGCTAGATGAGAGTGCCAAGATCGTCTTGTCACGTTTAGGTAAAGACCGCTTACGTGTTGCAGGAACCGCGGAATTTAATGGTTATAATCGCGATATTCGTGTTGACCGGATTCAGCCTTTAATTGACTGGACACAACGCAATTTCGATCTGTGTACTGAACATGTGGTGCCGTGGGCAGGTCTGCGTCCCATGATGCCGAATATGATGCCTGTAGTGTGCCGTGGTAGACAGGAACGTGTCTTTTATAATACCGGTCATGGACACTTGGGCTGGACATTATCAGCGGCAACCGCAGCTATGATTAGCCAAGAAATAGCTCAGCATTATCCGGCCTAAGTAAATAGCCCGTTTGCGGGCTATTTTAAAGCTCAAAAAATAATTGTTTATTCATTAAGCTCCTTCTACCTGAGGAACAAGAATAAGGTGACGTGAATCTTTATAAAAACCTCTCCTATAAGGAGAGGGAGTTTTTAGTTTAAATTTTTAAATATATATTTAGGACATTGATAGATAAAAATAAAGGTCAGCTGTTTAATCATATAAACGATAAATACCACTAAAGCGCTCGCAGCCTTTTTGTTCAGTACTGACCGTCAAGATTGCCTTGCTATAATTAAAGTTATATTTGCAGTCATGCTCATTATCCGTAATCTGGCTTTTAGTTTCCGTCGTGGTATAAGCCAGAAAAGGAATGGTCTGGGTTTCTGCACGATTATTCGGATTACGGTAGGCGACCCCTTCAATCTTGATGCGGTCTTTCGTCAGCTGATGAATCTTGAGATGAATCGGCTGTTTGGCCATTTGGCCCTGTTCAAACTTCAGATAGTGCTGAGTCAGGCTCTGATTCAAAGAAATATAAATATTGAGGTCATCCAGACGCTGGTCAAATTGCTGTTTAAAGCAGTCCAGCGTTTTACATTGCTGTAAGCGTGTGCTCCATAGTTGCTGGGTATCTTGCAACAAGCGAACAGGTGCATCTGTAATCAGAAAAGCGGTAAAATATTGATCTGTCAGTTTTTCACGCGGTTCAGCTAGAGAGGCTGAGCAGATCTTTTTCATGGCTGCGTTATTGTTATGATGACTGCTACAGTCCAGCGATTCAGCATGAATGCTGCTAGCAAAAAGGCCTGTCCCGAGTAAAAGTCCCATTATTTTCATCATATTTATATCAGTTTTCAGTAGCATGATCGCTTATACTTTCACTGTGTTACGCTAGGTCTAACTATAGCGAAATAGAAACGTCGTGTACAAGATTTCAATCAGTTATTTCTAAAGGATATAAAAGTGATTGCACAAATTCGTATTGGTCAGGGACTGGATGTACATGCATTTGAAGAAGGTGATTTTGTCACTCTGGCAGGTATTCAGATTCCACATACGCATGGCTTGAAAGCACACTCTGATGGTGATGTAGTTTTACATGCACTTTGTGATGCTTTATTAGGTGCCTTAGCACTGGGCGATATTGGTCAACATTTTCCGGATACCGATCCGCAGTTTAAGGGTGCGGACAGCAAGGTCTTGTTAAAGCATGTCTATCAGCTAATTCTGGATCGTGGTTATCGCCTGAATAATGCCGATATTACGGTGGCCTGTGAACGTCCAAAGCTGGCTAAACATAATCTGGAAATGCGTCAGAGCATTGCCGATGTACTGGATGTGGATGTGACTCAAATCAGTATTAAAGCCACAACCACTGAAAAATTAGGATTTACTGGCCGTCAGGAAGGTATTATGTCTATGGCAACTGTTCTAATCATCCACTACAAATAACATCAACCGAAGTTATTGGGATGAATCAGGGATAATTCCAGTTCATGTGTTGCTTTACGGCCTTGCAGCTGTAGGGCAACCGCATGAATTAAACCGGTCCAGGTTTCATTCGGTTCCCAGAGCTGATGCAGATATTCCTGCGCAGTCGGCATATCCATATTCATATAGTATTGACGGTATAGATATATCAGGCAGCTGACATGATAATTCTGCGTACAATGTACCCAGACCATTTGTTCTTTGACCAGATAATCAATCAGATCCAGTACCAGTAGGCACTGACTATCTGAGGGAGTTTCCCAAGAGATGGGCAATTGGATATAGTTCAAGCCAAGATCAAGACAAATTTTATCTTCATGTAACAGATGATGATCGCTATCTGTTAATGCCACATTGATTACGGTAGAGACGCCGTATTCTTTAATCAACCTCAGTTGTTCAGTTGTCGGCTGACCAGAGCTGAACAGATGGTCATAGATGAACTGAAAATTTTCAATTTGACTTAATGCAGTTTCAATTTCATTCATCAGATAAAATTTTCCTTGTTCAGAAATGAAAACGCCATCTTGTCGATGGCGTTTGTCAGTTCGTTTAACGATTAGGTAAAACGTCCTTCAATGCCTCATGCATGTCAAGCAACACTTTTTCTGTGGTCTCCCAATCGATACAGCCATCAGTTACTGATTTTCCATATTCCAGATCACAAAGATTGGCAGGAATATCCTGACGGCCACCTTTCAGGTGACTTTCTACCATAATACCAACAATTGACTTGTTTCCATCAAGAATTTGTTCAGTAATATTTTTTAAGACAAGCGGTTGTAAGTACGGGTCTTTATTCGAGTTTGCGTGGCTGGCATCAATCATGATTTTGCCGCTGACTTTGGCTTTCGCAAGAGTTGCTTCAGCATCTGCAACTGAACCTGCATCGTAGTTAGGTTTACCATTACCACCACGTAGAACCACGTGTGCATATGGGTTACCTGAAGTACGAATCACCGCAACCTGACCTTGATCGTTAAGGCCCAAGAAGCTGTGACCATGTTTAACAGATTGCATTGCATTGGTCGCAACAGTTAAGCCGCCGTCTGTACCATTTTTGAAGCCGACTGGTGAAGACAGGCCAGAAGACATTTCACGGTGAGTTTGGCTCTCGGTAGTACGTGCACCGATCGCTGACCATGAAATTAGATCTTGATAGTACTGTGGAGAGTTTGGATCCAGTGCTTCTGTCGCACATGGCAGGCCAAGTTCATTCAGCTCCAGTAACAGTTTACGACCGATACGCAGACCTTTCTCAATATTGAAAGAGTCATTCATATCAGGGTCATTGATCAGACCTTTCCAGCCTACAGTTGTACGCGGTTTTTCAAAATAAACACGCATTACGATATACAGGCTATCTTTTACTTTTTCGCTTAAAGCTTTTAAACGTTCAGCATATTCATGCGCAGCCGCTGGATCATGAATTGAACATGGACCAATCACTACAAAAATACGCTTATCCTTGCCATCCAGGATATTACGAATCGTTTCACGACCATGCAGTACGGTTTGATAAGCAGTTTCAGTCAAAGGTAACTCTGCTTTCAACTGAGCAGGTGTTACCAAAGGAATCATGCTTTGGATATTCACGTCATCAATATCTGATGCTGAAATAGGTTTTGACTGTAGTGTATTCATTGCCGTCACTGGTTTGATCATACAAAAGGTTGTTTAATAGCCTGAATATAACATGAATAATGCGTCACTTTGTTATAAAAAAGATGAATACTTCTTTGAAAAAAAAGTGATGAATCCATGATTTAGTTTAAACAGCAGCTGTTTTTTCTACTGCTGTTACCAATTCAGGTTGGGCGGGTTGTGCCGGTTTTGACTTGACTGGATTCACAATGAAATTCACGCCAAGACAGAACAGGGTAATCCCAAGAATTTTACGGATAATTTTCTCTGGCATACGTGAACTGATCAGTGTACCAATCACAATTGCTGGAATAGAACCGCAAAGTAACCAGCCTAATAAAGTAAAGTCTACATTACCAGCACTCATATGGCCCAGACCTGCGACTAAAGTTAGAAGTACTGCATGTACTACATCCGAACCGATAATGCGGATCATGGGTAAATTCGGAAACATGAGGATCAGGGCCATAATACCGAAAGCACCGGCACCGACAGATGACAGGGTCACAAACACGCCCAGTACAATCCCCATGATCACGATCAAGACACGTTTATTACCAGATTTAAAGTCAACTTTGTCCAGATCCTGAGTCATGTCAGGCAGTTCTTGTTTGCGGTATTTATTAAAAAACTTTTCAATAGAATTGCGGAATATAATAGATGCCCCGGTAAGGGTCAGCATAAAGCCTAATACCATGGTCAGCGTTGCTTTATAATGTGTCGATTGACTGAGGTAATTCTCTAGTACCCAATGGGTCGCAAATGAGGCAGGGATACTACCGATGGCCAGCCAGATCACAATAGGCCAGACAATATTCATTTTTTTGGCATGAACCAATGAACCACAAAATTTAGAAATTGCGGCATAAAGAAGGTCTGTACCAATCGCGATATGCGGTTCAACCCGAAGCAGTGTAATCAGGATTGGGGTCATCAACGAACCGCCACCGACACCGGTAATCCCGACACAGAAACCAACCAATACACCTGCTAAAATAAATTCAATCGGACCAAACATGCGTATATGCCAAAATCAAAAAACGAGCATATCTTATGACTTTTAAATATAAGTCGTTGTCTTGATTATTGATTTGCTTATTCTAAAAAGAGATAAAGACTGTAAAATTTAAAGTAATTCATCCTGATTTATATTTTAATTTGAATCATCTAGCACACCTTTCTATTGCTAAGTACGAAAATTGATAAAGATTCTGCAAAATGCCTTTTGATTTATTTGTTTAAAGATCAGCCGCTTTAAATTTATTTTAATTTTTAAGCTGGGCTAAGGCGCGAGCGTTGTACAGCTTCCAGAGTTTTATTATTTGGGATAGCCACGATTTGTGAGTTCAACACTTAGGCATGCTCAAATCACGCTTTATGATAGAATCTGAACGGAATTAATTTGTCTCATTCGAGGGAATACACTTGCAAAATCGGAAACTTAAAATCGGAATCGTGGTGGGAGAAGTATCTGGAGATACGCTTGGTGCGAAGCTCATCCGTAGTTTTCGAGAGCAGGGTATTGATGCAGAGTTTGAAGGGATCGGCGGTCCACAAATGCTGGCGGAAGGCTTCAAGAGCTACTATCCAATGGATATTCTCTCGGTCATGGGCATTGTTGAAGTCCTGAAAGATATTAAAAAACTGTTTGCAGTTCGTGATGGTCTGGTCGAGACCTGGACGAAAGATCCAGTCGATGTGTTTATCGGTATTGATGCGCCTGATTTTAATTTGCGACTTTCCAAAACCCTGAAGCAAAAACAGTTACCCATTAAGACCGTGCAATATGTCAGTCCTTCGGTCTGGGCATGGCGTCAGGGCCGGGTACATGGCATCAAGGCCAGTATTGATCTGGTGCTGTGCCTATTTCCATTTGAAAAAGCATTTTTCAAGAAATGGGATGTTCCGGCTGCCTTTGTCGGTCATCCATTGGCAAGCCAGTTACCCCTCAACAATGATCTGGCTGAAGCACAGGCAGAACTGGGTTTGGATCCTACGCAAAAGTATATTGCACTGCTGCCAGGAAGCCGCCGTGGTGAAATTGAACGTTTAGGACCATTAGTACTGGATGCAGCCAAAATTCTGCATCAGAAATACCCGGATTATACGTTTTTGATTCCTGCCATTAATGAGATGCGCAAACAGCAAATTGAAAACTTGCTGGCACGATATCCGGACAGTTTAAAAGTGCATATCCGCCTGATGGAAAATACCAGTAGCGAGTCAAAAATTGGCCGACAGGTGATGAATGCGTCCAATATCATTGCGCTGGCTTCAGGTACTGCGACACTGGAAGCCATGTTATTGCATCGTCCGATGGTAACCTTTTATAAATTGCACTGGCTGACTTACCAGATTGCCAAATTACTGGTCAAAATTCCTTATTTCTCATTGCCAAATATTATCGCTGGCAAAAAAGTCATTCAGGAATTAATTCAGTCTGAAGCAACGCCTGAAAATCTGGCTGCTGAAATTGAAAAATTGATGGATATTGAAGCAGCTCAAATTCAAGTGATGCAGCATCTCACCATGCATAAGCAGCTGCTTTCCGGCAATAGTGAAGATCCTGTCAAAGCGGTACTAGACTTAGTCCAATAAAGGCGTCTTGTTTTTCTGACAGGCAATACGATATTGGGTCGGGGTTAGTTCAAACTGTTTTTTAAAGCTTTGACTAAACGCCGTTTCCGAAGAATAGCCCACCAGATAGGCGATCTGCTGAATACTAAATCCGCTATTTCTGAGATATTGTGCTGCCAGTCGAAGTCGATGCTGTTGCAGATAAGCTAATGGCGGCTCACAAACAATCTGGGTAAACAGCTGGGCAAATTTGGAACGCGACATATGGCATTGTTCAGCCAAACTTTCTACAGTCCAAGGCTGTTCTGGTTTGCCATGAATCGCTGCCAAGGCATTGGATAGTTCAGGATGCGAAAGGGCATTTAGCCAGCTTGAGGCATTTTCCAGATTTAAAATATAATCTCGTACGCATTCAATCAGTAAAATACTGACCAGATGATCCAGAATCTTGTCCCGTCCAGGACGAAGTTGTTGGGTTTCTAGCGCCAGAAATTGCAAACCGACCTGTAACCATTCTGGTGCTGTATCTCCCAGAATATGCTGGATGTGCAGAAATTTGGGTAAAGCACTCAATAGCGGTTTCGCCATCTGGATATCCAGATTGGAACGAATCGCCAAAATAAAACTACGTTCTGCTGAATGGGTGATATTGAGATCCACACATTGCTGTGCATGAGTCTGAAAATAAGAATTGATCGAATGATGTTCAGAAAAATCTGCATTACCGGGACTAGAAATCCGATGGGCAGAACCTGCAGGCAATAACACCAGATCACCTTGTTGCAGCTCAAGCAAATCACCATCTTTAAATATTAATTGCGCTTGACCTTGCAATAACACATAAGCCAGCATGGAAGGTTCATACCGATAATCAAACCCGCCTGGATGAAACACATTGAGATAGAGATATTCTGATTTTTCCAGATGAATATCATCAAAAATTTTACTTAAAGCATCCATGCCTGACTCTATTCTTTTGTTTTAATTCATTTAATTAAATTTAAATAGCCCAGTCTTGTGATTTAAGGCCAAGTTTTGGCCTATTGCGCCAAAGACGCTGACATAGTTTTTCTGGACGTTCAATACTGTTCGCTAATGCTGAAATATTCAACTATATGTGCAGAGTAACATAAAAAAGGAGGGTCGTAATGAATGCCCCTGCACAAATTAGCAAAGCTCAGTTCACGCAGGATGTGTCAGCGCTGAAAGGTTTACAACTGGATAAAAAACGTTTTGGCTGGCTGCTCAGTCCCAGTTTGCCTGTGATCGGTATGGGAATTCTGGCTGGCTATCATTTTGGTCCCAAAGCCACTAAAAAAGTCTTTGCGATGGGTGGACCTTTATTATTTCATGTGATTATCCCGACTCTGGATGCTTTAATTGGTGATGATGCCAATAATCCAAATGATGAGCAGATTCAGGCATTGGTCAGAGATCCTTATTATGACCAGATTGTGAAGATGTTTATTCCTTTGCAAATGGCTGCCAATGCTTTTGCAGGCTATGTAGTATCCCGCCCAAATGTTTCTCTGGTCGATCAGGTTCTACTTGGCGTATCTATGGGGGCGATCAATGGAATCGGCGTGAATACTGCGCACGAGCTGAGCCATCGTTCTCAGAAAAAAGACCATTACTGGTCGCATGCCAGCCTGATGCCACTGGCCTATAACCATTTCCGGATTGAGCATCCTTATGGACATCATAAAAGGGTGGCGACGCCAGAAGACCCGGCATCTTTGAAAATGGGTGAATCTTTCTACCGTTTCTGGCCACGTACCGTATTGGGTGGCTTGAAATCAGCAATTCAGATAGAAAAAAGACGTTTGGAACGTAAAGGCTTAAAATTCTTTAGTCAGGAGAATGAACTGTTTCATGGCTGGGCCATGAGTGCAGGCTATCATGCCTTGATGTTGAAAACGTATGGCAAGAAAATTATTCCTTATACGCTGACCCAAGCCTTCTATGGCATCAGCCTGTTTGAGATCGTGAATTATATCGAGCATTATGGATTGAAACGCGGGCAAAAAATGGATGGTACCTATGAGCGAACCTTGCCCGAGCATAGCTGGAACAATAACAACATCGTGACTAATCTGTTCCTGTACCAGTTACAACGCCATTCGGATCATCATGCCTATCCAAGTCGGCCATTTCAGGCATTGCGACATTTTGATGAAGCGCCAGAATTACCAAGTGGTTATGCTACCATGCTGATTCCAGCACTGATTCCACCATTTTGGTACAAGATGATGGATCAACGTGTGTATCAGCATTATCAAGGCGATCTGACTAAAGCGAATATTCTGCCTTCGAAGCGTGCCAAGCTGCTTAAGAAATTTGGTCTAAAAGACGCTGCGGCTTGATGATGTAAATCAATAAAAATGCGCCATTCGAGGCGCATTTTTATTGATTTTTAATTAGAACCAGTCACTTTGCATATTTAGACAGGTGTCATCGAAGTTCATCAGTAATTTAGCCTGATGTTCAATTTCAGGCAGTTCCCACTGAATAAAATATTGAGCTGCCTGAATTTTACCTGCCAGAAAAGCTTGATCTTCCTGTTGAGAAGATGTGCCAAAGTTAAGTTGAGCCTGATTAGCCATTTCCAGCCACAACCACGCAATAATAGTTTTGCCCATCATATCCAGATATAGGCCAGAATTGGCCAAAGCTTCACTAACGTTGCCTTGATGCAGAGCCTGACCTAAAACCTGAGTGGTCTTTTGCACAGTGGCAAGATGCTGTTTATAGACATCTGCCAGTTCTGTTAACTTACTATCCTGAATCTCAGACAAGGTTTTCTGGATGCGTTGCATAAGCAGGGTCAGACCTTTGCCATTATGCTGCCAGAGTTTACGACCTAGTAGATCCAGAGACTGAATCCCATAGGTGCCTTCATGAATCGGATTAAGGCGGTTATCACGATAGCATTGCTCAACCGGATATTCACGCGTATAGCCCGCACCACCCAAGACCTGAATCGCCAGATCATTGGCTTTAGGACCATAGGCAGAAGGGAAGGACTTGACCACGGGTGTAATGAGATCCAGCAAAATGGCACTATCTTCATCTTGTGCAGCCTGATGTTCATCAATTAAGCGGGCTGCAAATAAGCACAGCGCCAAAGCACCTTCAACATAAGACTTTTGTGCCAATAACATGCGTTTGACATCAGTATGCTCAATGATATTCACGGGCTTGGCACCAGGTGTTTTTTCATGAACCAGCCGGCCTTGAGGACGGTTTTTGGCATAGTCCAGAGATTCCAGATAACCACGATAACCAATCATGGCTGCACCGAGACCAACACCGACACGTGCTTCATTCATCATCTTGAACATGTATTTTAAACCATGCCCCGCTTCACCAATTAAATAGCCTAAGCAATTGTCATTTTCCCCAAAGCTTAGCACTGTTGAAGTAGTGCCGCGATAGCCCATTTTGTGTAGCAGGCCAGCCAGCTGGACATCATTGGATTCACCTAAAGTGCCATCTGTATTGGTTTTGAGTTTCGGCACGATGAATAAGGAAATACCTTTTACGCCTTGTGGTGCATCTTGGATACGAGCTAGAACCAGATGCACAATATTTTCAGTAATGTCCTGATCACCACCAGAAATAAACATTTTCTGGCCTTTAATTTTATAGCTTCCATCTGCCTGAGAAATCGCTTTAGTGGTTAGATCTCCCAAAGAGGAACCTACATTCGGCTCGGTCATCGCCATAGTCCCGGCAAAGCGGCCACTGAGCATATGCGGCAAGAACATTTGTTTTTGTTCTGAAGAAGCAAAGGCCTGAATCAGATTTGCTGCAGCGGCTGTCAGAAAAGAGTAGGCAACAGTCGAAGGATTCGCCGACATGAAATAGGCATTGCAGGCCATATTCACCAAAGTCGGCAATTGCATGCCGCCGTCTGCGTAATCATGCTGGGCGCAGAGTAGGCCAGCATCAGCAAATTGTTGCCATGCTATTTTCACTTCATCAATGGTCTTCACCTGTTTGCCATCAAAGCTCGGTTCGTGATGATCAGCCTTGGCATTATGCGGCGCAAAATAATCGGTCGCGATGCCTTTTGCCGTTTCCAGAATGCTATCAAAGGTATTTTTGTCATGATCCTGATAACGTTCCAGGTCAGTTAAGGCTTCGAGTTTGAAAACATCATAAAGCAGAAAATTGAGGTCTTTATCATTAATCAGCTGAGTCACAGTACGATCCTGAATATACAATCCTTGAGATAGCATCAAGACTAGCAGTTGCATTTATCAAGGAGGATTGTCAATAATGACATGAAACGGGTGAAAAACGACAAATAGAAAAATATGCAACAGGTAGTGATTTTAGGTTTTGATGGTGCTTTAGCTTCGGCTATTACGGGTGTCGTCGATTTATTTGCTATGGCGGGCGTCAGCTGGAACCGGATTCAGCGGCAGGATGTGCAACGCCTGTTTAAAGTCAGGATCGCCAGTCCAGATGGACAGCCAATTCGTTGCATTAATGGTCTGGAATTGCAAGCTCATTGTGCGTATAAAGAGATTCAAACAGCAGATATTCTGGTAGTGCCGACCATTGCCGCACCTATTCAAGAGGTACTGGATGAAAATCCAGGCCTGATTCAGTTTTTAACTTCCGCTCATACACAATCCACCTTAATCGCTGGAAACTGCACCGGGAATTTCTTTCTGGCAGAAGCCGGCATTTTAGATGGACGTGTGGCGACAACGCATTGGGGATTTCAGGACATGTTTCGTGCCCGTTATCCTCAGGTCAAACTCAATGCCGATCTGATGATTAGCCGGGATCAGAATATTTACTGTGCAGGTGGAGGCTTGGCCTGGTTTGACTTAGGCTTGCATCTGATTGAACGTTTCTATGGTTTTGAAGTTGCCATGCAATCTGCCAAATCCTTTGTGATTGATTATCGACGTGATAGTCAATTGTCTTATTCATTAATGAAGATTGGTCAACCTCATCATGATGAACTGGTGCAAAAAGTTCAGGACTGGTTAGAGCAGCATTTTCATGAAGAATTCACTTTGAATGCACTGGCAGAACGTTTTAATGTCACCACTCGTACTTTAATCCGGCATTTTAAGCAGGCGCTAAATATTGCACCGAGCCAGTATCTGCAAGCCATTCGCATTGAAGCAGCACGTAAACGGCTTGAGGAAACTGATCAGGCAATAGATCTGATTATGCAAAATGTCGGTTATCAGGATCCAAGCTCATTTCGGCGTTTATTTTATAAAAAAACAGGGTTAACACCCTTAGAATATCGCCGTCGTTTTAGCCGACGTTTCTAGATTTTGATAAACAGGGAGATTCGAAAGTCTCTCTTAACATACTTATTAGCTAAAGATGTCTTTACGTAAATAATGCGTATAAATAGTTGAGGCGATGCTTTGCAGGAAGCCAGTGAACATGATCCAGTAAATGAAAACTTCACGTTCTAACCATTTTAGTCCGAAGCCTTCAAATCCGATGATGATCAAAAAGGCTGAACTAATTCCCAAAAAATAAGTTGAGATATAAAAAACGGGCTTGATGCCCGTTTAAAAAAGTATTGAATCAACTCGTTTAAGCTTTGACTGAGGTCGATTTAACCTTGCGGCCATGCAGCAGGTAATACCAGATTAGACAGCTAAAGGTAAGCAATGCAGAGAACAGATAAAGCTGACGATAACCCACCTGATCCAGCAGCATGCCGAGGAAATAAGGGCCGAAACCAAGACCTGCATCCAGTGCAATAAAGAAGGTTGAGGTGGCGAGACCCATCCGTTGCAAGGTGGTACTTTTCACAGCAATGGTTTGACACACGGACTGGATATTCCCGAAACCAAAACCTAATAACGCGGCACTCGCCAGTAACATCACAGAGTTTTGTGTCTGACTCAGCATCAGAATACCTACTGCCATAATCACGATTGCAGGGTAGATAATGATATTTTCACCTTTACGGTCCATTAATGGGCCAGTAAAAGGACGCGACAGCAGAATAGCAAAGGCATACATCAGGAAGAAGAAAGAGGCTGCTTCAACCAGATTGATGTTCTTGGCATAGAAGTGGATAAAGGACAGTACGCCTGAATAACAGGTGGCCACCAGCAGGACAATGACAGCAATCGGCAAGGCATTGGGCTCTACATATTGAGCGAGTTTACTGGCAGATTGTGGAACAGAGGAAGTTGATGTACCACTCGCTTTAAGGCGCGGCGGCTGGATAAACAGACCGCAGATCAGGCAGCTGAGCGCAACGATAGTGGTGAAGATAAAAATCACCTGATAATTAAAATTCGTCATCAGCCAAATCCCGACAAAAGGACCAATCGCTGTACCAAGCGTACTGCTCATACTGAAATAACCGATACCTTCACCACGTCGTGTTGCCGGAATGGTTTGCGCAATTACTGTGCCGAGTACGGTAGAGGCCATACCCATCATAAAGCCGTGGATCAGACGAATACCCAATAACACTTCTAGTTTGGCCGGAATCATATAAAGTCCGGAAAATAGCAAAAAGCCGGTCAGGCCAATCACCAGAGTATTTTTCAGCCCTAGACGATTCAGCAATTTCCCAATAAATAAGCGTCCAATTAGCGTTCCGACAATAAACAGACCGGATACCAGACCGGCTTGTGCAGTCGATGCTCCCAGTTCAGCGACCGAGAAACCGACAATCACAATCACCAGCAGGTAAAACACCAGAACAAGCTGGAAATTAACCAGACTGACCAGGACGAAATTAGGGGTCCATAGGCGGGCTTGATCTTGGCTCATTGTGGTGTTTCCTGAGATGAAGGGTGTAATTGCTGAATCAGCTGAACCAAAGTATTTTTACTGCTTTGCAGATCATCTGCGTCAATCTGTTGCAGTAACTGATCTTCAAAAGCATCAATCTGTTTAGAACACAGGTTAAAGGTTTTAACCCCTTGCTCGCTGAGTTTAAATACTTTTTGACGTTTATCTTCGGTTTCGATCTGGCAGATTAAGTCGAGTTCACTTAAATGCTGGATACGTTTGGTTATGCTTGGTTTTGAAACATTTAAATAGCTTGAAATATCAACCAGTGTGCATTGCTGTTGGGATTGAATGGTATAGAGCACTTGCCATAAGGAATAATTAAGTTGGGAGGATAACAAAATAGTATTGATTTCATCACTCATGAGTCGTGCGCAACGCAGCAACAGTGAACGAAATCTGGAAGAGGGTTGAAACATATAGTTAACCTGGCTAACTAAATTGTGCCTAATTTACGCCTCTTTATTCAATTAGACAAGAGGGAAATTTTGAAAATTTTTGCATGGTTAACGTCTTTTTGACTAAGTTATTACAAGTCTTCAACCTGATTAAAAAACAATCAACAAAAGACTACATACTTTTAAGAATGATTCAGCCTAAGCTACCTAAGCACTAGAAAAATCCATCACTTAATAACTGAAGGGCAGATATGCCAAATAACACTACATAGGTGAAGTTTATGACTCTGGGTTTAACTGCATTAGAGTTAGCACGTATACAGTTCGCCTTTACTGTATCTTTTCATATTATCTTTCCTGCAATTTCAATCGGATTGGCAAGTTTTCTGGCTATTCTGGAATGGCGCTGGTTAAAGACTAAAAATCCGATTTTTCAGGATCTGTTCAAGTTTTGGGTCAAAATTTTCGCCGTTGCATTTGGTATGGGCGTCGTATCCGGTGTGGTAATGAGCTATCAGTTCGGAACCAACTGGAGTGAGTTTTCCCGGGTCGCTGGAAGTGTGACCGGACCCTTGCTGGCTTATGAAGTTTTAACTGCGTTCTTTTTAGAAGCCGGATTCCTGGGCATCATGCTCTTTGGCTGGGATCGGGTTGGCCCACGAGCACACTTTTTCTCCACTTTAATGGTCGCAGTCGGCACCTGTATTTCCATGTTCTGGATTTTATCTTCCAATAGCTGGATGCAGACCCCACAAGGTTTTGCGATTGAAAACGGCCTAATCGTCCCGCAGGACTGGGTAGCGATCGTATTTAACCCGTCTTTTCCTTATCGTCTGGCCCATATGGCGATGGCCGCCTTTCTAGTCTCGGCCTTACTTGTAGCCTCAACAGCGGCATGGCATCTGATCAAGGGTCGTCGCGATCCTTTAGTTAAAACTTCATTTTCCATGGCCATGTGGCTGATTCTGGCACTTGCACCTTTACAAATTTTTGTGGGGGATATGCATGGTCTGAATACACTTGAACATCAGCCAGCCAAACTGGCCGCGATGGAAGGCCATTGGGAAACCAATCATGATGAAGGAATGCCTTTATACCTGTTTGGGATTCCAGACATGCAAGCGGAAGAAACCAAATATGCAATTGGTATTCCTAAATTGGGTAGCCTGATTCTGACGCATTCTATGGATGGAAAAGTCACGGGGCTTAAAGATTTTGCGCCTGAAGATCGTCCCAATTCACTGGTCGTGTTCTGGAGTTTCCGGATTATGGTCGGGATGGGTATGTTGATGCTCTTGCTTGCATTATGGGGACTATGGTCACGTACCCGAGGACGTTTTTATGAGTCACGTGGTCTGCATCGTTTTGCACTCATCATGGGTCCATCTGGATTTCTTGCCATGCTGGCAGGATGGTTTACCACAGAAGTCGGCCGTCAGCCTTGGGTTGTCTACGGCATTATGCGGACCAAAGATGCATTATCACCAGTGTCCGCTGAACAGGTCGGTTTGACCTTGATTATCTTTGTGGTGGTGTACTGCGTTGTTTTTGGCGTAGGAATTTTCTACATGTTGCGCCTAATGCATAGAGGTCCAGAATTTATTCATTCCAGACCACACCATGAATCGGATAGCGATGTGGTTCAGGCTTCCCGTCGACCATTGAGCAGTATTCGCGAACGTATTGAAGAGGTTCCTGAACATCCGGATCAGGAGGATAAAAAATGATTGATTTATCATTAATTTGGATTGCGATTATTGGACTGGGTGTACTGGTCTATACTATTCTCGATGGTTTCGATCTGGGCATTGGCATTCTATTTCCATTCTTCCCGCATCAGGATGAACGCGATGTCATGATGAATACGGTCGCTCCGGTCTGGGATGGTAATGAAACTTGGATGGTTCTAGGGGGCGCTGGATTATTTGCTGCCTTTCCATTGGCTTATTCGACGATACTCTCAGCACTGTATATGCCCATTATCCTGATGGTGATCGCCTTGATTTTTCGTGGTGTTGCTTTTGAGTTCCGTTTTAAGGCGAATAAAAGCAAACACTGGTGGGATAAAGCTTTTATAGGTGGATCGATCGTCACCAGTTTCTTGCAAGGAATGATCCTGGGTGCATATATTCAGGGAATTGAAACACGAAATGGTGTCTATGTAGGTGGTGGTCTGGATTGGCTCAGTCCATTTAGTATCTTTACAGGAATCAGTGTCGTGGTGCTATATGCAGCATTAGGCTGTGGATGGCTCATTTATAAAACCGGTGATGATTTACAGGATCGTATGTTTAAACTGATGCCGAAGCTGATTATAGCCTTATTGATTATTCTAGGTGCTGTTAGTGTCTATACGCCGTTGACCCATCCGCAAATTGCGGAGGGCTGGTTCAGCCAGCCTCAATTTACCTACTTTATGCCCGTACCGATCCTGGTCATATTGTTTACCTGGCTGGCCTTACGTGCCTGTAAAAGACGCAGTGAACTAGGTCCATTTTCCTATATGTTAGTGCTGGTATTCCTGGCATATACCGGTTTTCTGATTAGTCTGTGGCCTTATATTATTCCACCATCAGTCACGATCTGGCAGGCAGCGGCACATGAAAATAGTCAGTTATTTGCTTTGATTGGAGCCTTAGTCCTGATTCCGATTATCGTGATTTATACCTGCATGTCCTATTGGGTATTCCGACACAAGGTGCGTGTTGGTGATGATGGTTATCATTAAGGAGCAGGTATGACACGCAAACAGATAGTATGGTTTGTAGGCTTATGGCTTGCAGGTTTTTTGACACTGGCACTTATTGCAGGGGCATTCCGCTTTCTGGTGCATTTGGCCTATTAGGTCATGATATGAACTGAACAAGCAAAAGGGATTTGTTAGTACAGATCCCTTTTTTATAAGCTAAATTTTAGATCTTTAAAATCAAGATGAGGCTTTGATCTGTTTACGATACACACTTGGACGGACAGGGCGGCTATTTTTCCATAACCCTTTTTTCTGCTTTTTGGCTTTATTCTGTAGTTCCATCATATAGCGTAAATGGTTTTTATCCCGGATATATTCCTCATAAACCCATGCCGCACCACGTTTCACAATCTCTTCATTAATATTCTTGCGATAACGATAGACCACACCGACACAGCGACCATATCGGTCAATATCAGTAATTTGTACACGAATCATTTTATTTTTAACCATACTTTGAACCAGGCGTAGCGATTCCTTACCATAGGCCTGTGAAGATTCAGGTGCATCGACATAAGCAAAGCGCAGTTTGGTCTCAGAGCGACGGATATTAAAACGGTAGCAGGTGAGGGTATCGCCATCACTGACAGTACTAACCCGGCACCAGTATTTCTTACCTTTCTTAAAGGGGCGAAATAGGTCCTTTAAATACACCGTAATTTTATGCAGCAGATAATAGGAAAAACACAGAAGTACGAAGCCCAGCACAATTTGCCAGGTGGTAGAGAGATGTAACAAGGGCAAGATCCAAATCAGCAAAAACAGCCGCATAAACACAGCTAAAAGTTGAGCCATTTTAGATCAAAGCCACTCCGCATAAGGCTTAAAAAGTCATCAATCAGTGTTTAGTTTTGTACCGATAAAATAGCCTAAGCACCATCAAATTAGGCCAATCTCAATCCTAAAACTTGATAATAAAATAGCCTAAGCAATTTTAAATCATCTCATAAATAGCCTAAGTAAAAATTTTATAAATTTCATTTCTTAAAAATTGATGTCTTTTATTTTCTTGCAGTTCTTTATGCCAATACATCCCCATATTAATTTTCGGCAGTTGTACAGGAACGTCAAAAATATTCAGACAGTTTGCTAACTGTAGATGTGTCAATACATTTTTAGGAATTGTCAGCATGGCAGTCTTTTGCTGTTCCAGAATTTGGAGGGCTGTGGAATAGTGCTGACAACGTAAAAAAATCTGCCGGGAATAATGTTTTCGACTTAAATATATATCTTCAACTAAAACTCCCGTACGGCGTGAGGAAACGCCAATATGAGGTGAGGCCAGATAAATCTGTTCATTCATTTCTGTTTGTTGTGTACAGACCACGAATTCATCTTGTACCAGTCGTTCAAACTGAATTTTTTCACTAATACTTTGCTCCAGATCAATGACAAAATCGACCTGTTGAGAGGCGAGATCTGCAGCAATATTTTTACGGTCGAGTTTCATGCTACTCAGCTGAAGATCCAGGTTAATTTTTTGAAAATGTTGAACCAGTTTTGGAAATATCATGGGTTCAATTTCATCATGTACAGCGATTTTTAAGCTATGAATCAATTCCGGTCTGAATTGCTGATGCTGCATTGAAATATTCTGAATCGCAAAAAGTGCATTTTTAATTTCAGGATAGATCTGATCCGCAAACGGTGTGGGCTGCATCTTGCTACTCGTTCGCACAAATAAATCATCCTGTAAATGCTGTCTTAAACGTTGTAAAGCATGACTGGCCGCTGACTGGCTTATCGATAGAATTTGCGCGGCTTTAGAAATACTGTTTTGTTCGTAAATGGCAATAAAAAGTGGATAAAGATTAATATCAATACGATGAAAATTTCGTAGATCCATCACGGTTTTTGAATGAATACTATGCATACTGCTATATGGAATTAAATCATTTTATTCATAATATATTTTGGGTTAAGGTTTTGTAAAGCGTATGAATTAGAATATTCAGAGGGATAAAGCAATGTTTGAGTTGTCTGCACGAGCACAGGATTATTTAAATAGAACAAAAAAGTTTATTACTGATGAAATTGAACCTGTCGAGGCTGATTTCTGGCATCAGGTGCATCAACTGAATCAAGGTGGCGACTGGACCAAATGGCAATGGCCGGCAGAGCTTGAAATATTGAAAAATAAAGCCAAAGCGGCAGGTCTCTGGAATATGTTTTTGCCTTGTCCAGAATTAGGTCAGGGATTATCCGTTCAGGAATATGCACATATCGCTGAACTTTCTGGACGAAGCCTGATTGCACCTACCGTCTTTAACTGTAATGCGCCAGATAGCGGTAATATGGAAGTATTGTGGCGCTATGGTTCTGAAGAACAAAAACAGCAATGGTTGATGCCACTTCTGGAAGGGAAAATCCGTTCAGTGTTCTGTATGACTGAACCTGCTGTGGCTTCAAGTGATGCTACCAATATGCAGGCGACGGCAGTAGTTGAAGGTGATGAAATTGTTTTGAATGGTCGTAAATGGTGGTCTTCGGGTTTGGGTGATCCAAATGCCAAAATCATCATCTTTATGGCACATACACCGGATGAATCCAAAGACCGTCATCATCAGCATTCCATGGTTTTAGTTCCAGTCGATACTGCAGGCGTGAAAATTGAACGGATGCTTCCAGTCTTTGGTGATTATGATGCACCACATGGCCACGGTGAAGTCAGCTTCGATAATGTTCGTGTTCCAGTTTCGAATTTTATTGGGGGTGCAGGTCAAGGCTTTGAAATTGCCCAAGGGCGTTTAGGGCCAGGCCGTATTCACCATTGTATGCGTTGCATCGGTGCAGCTGAAAAATCATTAGAACTTATGATTGACCGGGGTATGAGCCGTACCGCATTTGGTAAAGAGATTTTAAAACTGGGTGGTAACCTGGAACGTGTCGCAGAAGCTCGCGTTGCCATTGATCAGGCTCGATTATTAACCTTGTATGCTGCCTATAAAATGGATACTTTAGGGAATATGGCAGCACTGACTGAAATTTCTGCAATTAAAGTCGTTGCGCCAAGTGTACTGGAAAAAGTTGTGGATATGGCGATTCAGATCCACGGTGGTGCGGGTGTTTCTCGTGATACACCGCTGACCGGATTCTTTGCCCAAGCCCGTGCCTTACGTTTGGCTGATGGTCCGGATGAAGTGCATAAAGGTATGATTGCCAAGCTGGAACTGGCAAAACGTGGTTATAGCACACGTCGTAAAAAATAAGCTGGCTTTATATACAGAACATTGAAACGTATTAGAAGATTTTAAGGAAAAATTATGGCGGTCATTGATGTAGGTGGATCAGTTCGTGAAGGTGAGGAACTGGATGTACAGGCCATCACAGATTGGTTAAATCAACAAGGAGTAAATGTAGAAGGTCCTTTAGAGCTTACTCAATATTCCGGTGGAGCTTCAAACTGGACTTATCGTTTGCAATATGCCAATGCCGATTTGATTCTACGTCGTCCGCCTCAAGGGACTAAAGCTAAATCTGCGCATGACATGGCACGTGAATATCATGTACAAAAAGCTTTGGCTGAACACTATCCAGTCGTACCTGAAATGGTGGCACTTTGTCAGGATGAATCAGTCATTGGCTGTGATTTTTATGTGATGAAACGCATTGAAGGTATTATTCCGCGTGCCAAGCTGCCGCCTGAATTACAACTGACTGAACCAGATATCCAGACTCTATGTATTAATGTGATTGATAAGCTGATCGAACTACACCAAGTTCCTTACACTGGTACAGAACTGGAAAAGTTAGGCAAAGGTGAAGGCTATTGCCGTCGTCAGGTAGAAGGCTGGGATGCACGTTACGAAAAAGCCAAAACATTAAATGTTCCATCTTTTAAATACGTGCGTAACTGGCTGAAAGATAATATTCCATCTGATTCTAAAACCTGTGTCATTCACAATGACTGGCGTTTTGATAATGTCATTTTGGATCCAGAAAATCCAACTGAAGTTATTGGGGTGCTGGACTGGGAAATGGCCACTCTGGGCGATCCGCTGATGGACTTGGGTTCTGCCTTGGCTTATTGGGTAGAAGATACGGACAATGCCATTTTTAAAGCAACACGTCGTCAGCCCACCAATTTAAAAGGTATGTTTACCCGTAAAGAAGTGGTGGATTACTATCTGGAGAAAACCGGTCTGCAACCGGAAAACTGGACATTCTATGAAGTGTTTGGGATTTTCCGTCTCTCAGTGATTGCTCAGCAGATCTATTACCGTTATTACCACAAACAAACCAACAATCCGGCCTTTAAGGATTTTTGGGTAGTGATTCATGCCTTGCATATCCGTGCATTAAAACTGATTGGTCTACAAAAGCTTGAAGCCAATGACATTGCACAAAAATATATCCTGAAATTTAAAGAGTTAATGCAAAAATGACCACCATTTACTTGATCCGGCATGGACAGGCATCTTTCGGAGCAGCCAGTTATGATCAGCTTTCGCCAAATGGGGAACTACAGGCAAAATTGCTCGGTCGTTATTTTGATGAAATTCTGAAAGAAGCACCGTATGTAGTGGCTGGTTCTATGCAACGTCATCAACAAACGGCGCAGTTATCTCTAGAAGAATGTTTTCCTGAAAGCGAGATTTTGACCGATAGTGCCTGGAATGAGTTTAATCATCAGCAGGTCTTTGCCCGTTATGAACCGCGTTTTAATCAGCCAGAACTGCTGAAGCAGGATGTCTCAGAACATGCCAATCCGCGAGACTATTTGAGCAAAATCTTTAGTGGAGCGATTGCTCGATGGACCTGTGATGATTATCACCACGAATATGATGAATCCTGGCCCAATTTTAAAAGCCGTGTAGAAACCGGTTTGCAAAATTTATGTGACCAGCTTGCGCAAACTAAACCGCGCTATGCAATCGTGTATACCTCGGGTGGTGTCATCTCTGTCGCGGTAGGCAAAATCCTGGGTCTGAGTCCAGAGAAAACTTTCGCTTTAAACTGGGCAATTACCAATACCAGCATTACTACATTACGTCTGGTCGGAAATGAACCCCAGCTACTCAGCTTGAATGAACATCATTTTATTAAAGCACAACGTCCAGACCTGCTAACCTGGATTTAAAAATTTTTGAAGATAAAACACCTTAGAAAAAAATAAAGGGATAGGGTAAAAATATGGCTAAAACGATTTTAATTACTGGTGCAAGTTCAGGGATTGGTGCCGGTATGGCACGTGAATTTGCAAAAAAAGGGTATAACCTGGCGATTTGTGCACGTCGTCTGGAACGTTTGGAAACTTTGAAGCAGGAACTCGAAAGCCAATATGATATTAAAGTCATTGCCAAAATACTGGATGTGACCAATTATGATCAGGTTTTTGAAGTTTTCCGTGCCTTTAAAGAAGACTTTGGCACCATTGACCGGATTATTGTCAATGCCGGCGTAGGTGAAGGCCGCCGGATTGGTAAAGGTAATTTTGCAATCAATAAAGCCACTGTCGAAACCAACTTTATTTCTGCATTGGCACAATGTGAAGCTGCAGTGGAAATTTTCCGCGCACAAAACTCTGGTCATCTGGTGATGATTTCATCGATGAGCGCAATGCGTGGTATGCCAAAACACTTGACCGCTTATGGCGCAAGTAAGGCTGGGGTTGCACATCTGGCTGAAGGCATTCGTGCTGAATTGATTGATACACCAATTAAAGTTACGACCATTTTCCCAGGCTATATTCGTACTGAAATCAATGAAGGCGCGAAAAAATTACCGTTTGAAGTGGATGAGAAAACGGGTTCACGTTTATTGGCAGAAGAAATTGAGAAAGCGCCAGTCAAAGCCTATGTACCGAAATGGCCTTGGTTGCCACTCGGTCTGGCAATGAAAGTATTGCCGCTAAAATTAGTCAATAAATTAGGTTAAAACTTCAATTCAAAAAAGCTCCATCAGGGGCTTTTTTAATTTTTAGTATTTAAAAATTTGGATAAAAGTAGGTTGGATAATTCTGGTATCGGATTTAAAGGCGTTATAAATTATTAAGATGTTTAGTTAAATTCCTAAAAGTCATTAACACTTTGATGATGAATAAATTTTATTTCTATATAAAAATAAAAATTTTATCAGAATAGAGATAATTAAATTTTTTAGAAAAGAATTTTTAGACGATAAATTTTATAGAAAATATCTCCTTATTTTTCTGCTTTATTCTTGATCTTAAAAAAATTACTAAAACTGCCCAAAACTTGGACATACTCGCTGCGAAAGTGGAAAGATAACTTCTCTTTTTTATAAATTCCTTTAATGTACAACTGTTCAGAAATCAAAGGTTGTCCATATGTCTACATCTTCGGATATGACTGACCAACAGCGAATCTCTAAGGTCAGAAATATCGTTACACAGGCCGGGGAAGAAATACGTACCCGTTATCCTATACTCAAACATCAGAATTTTATTGGTGCGAGTATTTTAGGTTTTGCCTGGACGGGGATGATCGCATGCGCATTGGCATATGGATATGGTTATCTTTCGGCGTGGTTCACCATTCCATTGATTGCAATTTTTGCATCACTGACACATGAATTGGAACATGATTTGATTCATTATATGTATTTCAGAAAAACGCCTTGGGCACATCATTTGATGTTGGCTTTAGTGTGGCTGGCTCGTCCAAATACGATTAGTCCATGGGCTCGCCGACGCATGCATTTGCATCACCATAAATATTCAGGCACTGAATATGATCTTGAAGAACGTGGCATCAGTAATGGTATGCCATGGGGGATTCGCCGCATTCTAGTGATCAGTGACCAGTTGATGTCAGTGTATTTGCGTCCTTTTCAGATGTTTAAAATGATTCATCTTTTTATGGAAAAACAACCTGAAAAAGAACGTAAAGTTACAATGATTTCTCAGCTCTTGGGCTTCTTGCCATTAAGCATGATTTATTATGGTCTGTGCTATTTATTTGTAGTTTTTCATGTAGGCAATGCTGTTGCACCAATCTTTGGTTATGAAATGCTTTGGTCGGAAAGTATCATCGAAGCTATGCCTCTCGTGAATTTCTTGGCAGTAATTTGGATCATTCCGAATTTTATCCGTTCTTTTAGCCTGCAATTCGTTAGCTCCAATATGCATTATTATGGTGATATTGATCCACGCGATGTCATCAAGCAGACTCAGGTACTGAATCCATGGTGGATGGTGCCATTCCAGTTATTTTGCTGTAATTTCGGTTCAACTCATGCGATCCATCATTTTGTGGTCAAAGAACCCTTTTATATACGTCAGTTGACCTCTAAAACGGCGCATAAAGTCATGAAAGAAGTGGGTGTACGCTTTAATGATATCGGAACTTTCAAGCGCATGAACCGCTGGAATGATCATAAAGTTTGATAGATCAGCTACATTAAAAAAAATCCCGCTAAATGGCGGGATTTTTTAATTTTTAATCTACTCGTTAAGTAAAAATTTTATATACAAATATTAGAAAGCAATGTACGGACAAAATTCTAAGTTACGTGAATATTCATTAAAAATGACTGCTGAGGTATTACTCGTAATCCATAAATTGCAGTAAAATCAATCATATCTTTATATAAATTAGTCCATTATGTTGCTCAAAGCTGCCACTATCGCCTTAATTCCCGCGCTCATAATTCAGGGTAACCGTGTCAAAAAAAATACGATAAAACTTCCAGAACCAGAAGGTGCACGTGAAGGGCAAACAGGAACAGGAAAAAAACTTTCATTACTGATTGTAGGTGATTCAGCAGCAGCAGGCGTGGGCGTAGATCATCAGGATGATGCCTTACTCGGCGCGATTCTGAATGAGCTAAAAAATGACTTTGAAATTGAATGGAAGTTGCAGGCAAAAACAGGCGATACCACCTCAAAAGTCATTCGTACTTTAGACCAGATTGAAGCTAAATCCTATGATGTGGTCGTGACTTCAGTCGGCGTGAATGATGTGACTAAACTCATGCCTGCCGATGTCTGGATCAAGAAGCAGAAACAGTTTTATAGCAAAATCCAGCAAAAGTTTAATCCAAAACTGGTGATTGCAGCCGGTGTTCCTCCAATGAACATGTTCCCGGCTTTACCGAATCCTCTGGCTTGGTTATTTGGTCAATATGCCAAACACATGAACCAGCAACTGGAAAAATTTGTGAACAAGCAGAGGAACATGCAATGGATTGAATACGATATTGAAAAATATCATGCCATGAATTTACAAATGGCCAAAGACGGTTTTCATCCAAGTAAGGAAGTTTATACACTTTGGGGACAAGAAGTTGCTGGCAAGATCCGTCAGGCATTCTAAAATAACTGAACTACCTGAATCTGGAACAGTTTATGTCGGATATTGAAACCCATCCATTACCGCCATTTTTACCGCCCAATGCCAAATTACTAATGTTGGGCAGTTTTCCGCCACCCGCAACGCGCTGGAAAATGAACTTTTATTATCCGAATTACCAAAATGATATGTGGCGGATATTTGGATTAATTTTCTTTAAAAATAAAGATTACTTTTTGGACTTACCCAATAAAAAATTTCAGGAACATCTAATCCGTGAGTTTCTAACTGAAACGGGGATTGCGATTTTTGACAGTGCTTATCAGATTCGACGCCTGAAGGGAAATGCTTCCGATAAATTTCTGGAAATTGTAGTGCCAACCAATTTGCAGGATCTATTAGGGAAAATGCCAGACTGCAACCACATCATGACCACAGGCGACAAGGCTACAGATACTCTGATGCTATCTATGCCTGAAGGTACGTTGAAACCAAGTATAGGCGAACCTACCCAAGCACATTTTATTGGTCGTGATCTGTATTTATACCGGATGCCGTCTTCATCCCGGGCTTATCCTTTGGCTCTGGAAAAGAAAGCAGATAGTTACCGGATGATATTCGAGCATGTCGGCCTAATTTGAGTTATGAATAAATATAAATTTTAAGTATATTTATGAAATAAACTTACTTTTAGAAAGTGTTTAAATGTTTTCTATCGGCATATTAGAATATTCGACCCAGCGATAATCCTTAACTTTAATATCCCGCACATGATGAAAGCTGGACCAGATCAGTTTGCTACCTTTACTCCATTTTAAAGCTAAAATACGAGATTCAACTTTCTCAATCTCTTCCGCTGTAGCAGGACGTAAAGAGCCAATTTCTGCATATAGACGTACACCGGGATAATGCTTAAATTTTCCCTTAAACATGGAACTTAACCAGAAAAGTTTGCTGCTATTCACAGCTTGAATGCATGCAAGTGGCTGATGCTGTAAATTTTCAGAGAAGGTGGTGGAGTAGGTATCAAAAAAGAAACCTGTATTAGACTGCTGATCCAGGAAGACAGTTCCGATCGGAGTAATACTAGGAAAGCCTTGGGGATTGACGGTTGCGATCGAACAATACATTGCTGCACGCTGTGCATTAGCAACTACCTGACGGATATTTTGCCATTCAGAAGGGGAAATCATGATGTTTTCTCTTTATTATTTTAATCAAGCTTAATCTGTATGTCTAAAATAGGCATTGCCATAAAAATATTCAGGTCAAGGCAATTTAACCAATTAAAAATAAGAAATAAATTTCCTATGAACAAAAAGAGCCGATATGGCTCTTTTAAATTTTAGAAATGGAAAATGGAAAAATGAATTAACTATCATATTCCACATAATCCCACAGGTTTAAGCGCGCTTTAATTTCCTTGCGAATATTTGGCAACATTGGAAGTAATGTCCCGTCAATCCATAAACTTAAAGCCTGTGCAGAAATCAGTTGCTGTTGTTCATCGACCAGTTGTACACCTTTAACCATCACCAGCGTTTCTTCAGAAGCTTCGGTTTCAACACCTTTAAATAGTACCTGTAATTCATAACCGTTATCCTGAATCAACCATTCCAGTTCGATCTGGATATTCTGATTAGATTTAAGTACGACCTGACCTTCGACCAAGTCTGAATCAGACAGGCAATCATGTTCAACCCGTACTTTGGCTAAAAACCATTCTTGTTGAGACAGATCCTGCAAGGTCTTAACAGGGGTGAGAATATCACTGAGTTTAAACTGGCGGCTTAAATCAAAAAATTGCATGGGAGTGGAAAGCGAAAATTCGCAAAATACTAGAAAAGTGTAATTCTAGAGCAATCAACGGAATAGGTAAAACCTTTGTCAGCATTGATCTGATTAATGTATAAGAAATAAGCTGAAAAATATAAGTAGAAAAACTCGATTTAGAGATTTAGTCAATTTTATATTGTTCAGCTTATTACCAATAAAGATCTAAAATATCTAAAGCCAACTATCAATTAAGGAAAAACCACACTAAATGTGATTTGATCGCAATGTATCTGTCATTACATTAACCATTCTCCCGGGAATTTTGTCACCAGATTCATCATATAACGCTGGAATTGTGTTGTTTCAGGGTCATGATTATGCTGAATCACTGAACCATTTTTTTGATGTTCCAGCCAAATGATCTCGCCCTGTTTATTTAACTTAAGTTGATAAGCTATTCTGGGTAAATACTGGTTTAAGGACTTGGTAATTTCATCTTGGAGCTGATCAGATTCAATCACCAGACCGACTTCAGTGTTTAAATAGGCAGAACGTGGATCGAAGTTAAAGGAACCAATAAATACCATGCCATCCAGATCAAAGAATTTGGCATGTAGACTGGAACTGTTCTTATTTTTGGCCGGAATAATATTACCGGTCATAATTTCATACCAGGTCCGTTTTGGTCGTTCAATATAGGGTTTAAATTCCCAGAGTTCAATTCCATTTTTGAGGAGCTGTTTACGGTATTGCTGATAATAGGCATGAACCAAAGCAACATCATTTGCCTGGAACGAATTGGTTAAAATTCTGATTTTGACACCCTGTTGGGCACGTTTACTTAAATAATCCGCACCTTCCTGAGTAGGAATGAAATAAGAAGAAACCAGTTCCAGATGGTCTTTGGGCTCACCCATAAGTTCCAGCATATGAGTATAAATATAATCACCATTCTGGGTGCTACCACGGACCTTGGAAGGGGCGTCGGCAACAAAATAGGCATTTCCCCATTTTATCGGGCGCTTTCTCAGCTGCTCATCAATCTGCTGTTCCGCAATACCGACTCGACGTCTTAGTTCATTTTTATCGACTTCATCTTCTTTAAATTCTGTTCTCAACCGTTTTAAAAGTTGTGGATTACCTGAATCATTTAGAACTTGTCGGATGTCATAGCTTAGATCATCGTTCCAGAATTTGATAAAGGTCTGATTCGCATCGTGTGCTGGTTTTCCGGC
Organism: Acinetobacter sp. TW_SC_4; assembly: GCF_054861205.1. NCBI lineage: Bacteria > Pseudomonadati > Pseudomonadota > Gammaproteobacteria > Moraxellales > Moraxellaceae > Acinetobacter > Acinetobacter sp. TW_SC_4. Next base: position 1,681,656 of record NZ_CM142174.1, on the reverse strand, counting down.
AAAGAAAATATCAACATCGCTAAACTGAAAGTCTTCACTGGCATCAAAATATTCACTACTGATATTCCGACCACCTGTGACCGCTGCCGTACCATCCGCAATAATCAGTTTATTATGCATGCGCGGATTAACATATTTCATACGGAATCCGTAATCTAGGGCACGCAAATGACGGAATTTATAAGGATTAAATAATCTGACTTCGAAATTAGGATGCTGAGCTAAGGCCAGCAGCTTATCATCCAGTTGAGTTCCGTTCTGGTCATCAATCTGAACCCGAACCTTCACGCCTCGATCAGCGGCTTTTAATAATTGGGAGAGAATCATGTTGCCAATATAGTCATCTTTCCAGATGTAATATTGCAGGTCGAGATGGTATTTGGCCTGATTGATCAGATATAACCTTGCCGCCATACTCATAAAACCATCATATAAAGGCAGATAAGCCGTTTTACCTTCCTGAATCTGTGGTAGCTGTTCCTCTCTAATCCAGTGGGCCGATTGTACGGGAGTAATAGCTTCTTCTTTTGCTGTATTGGGAGCTAATTCACAGCCAGAAATAGTCAGGCTAAAAACAAAAATACTTAAACATGTAATTGACGAGGGCTTAGTCATTGATGTTCCATTTGTTATAGGGGTTTTATTCCTCAACTAGTGATGTTAATGGTTGAATCTCCGAATAGAAAGAGGTTACTGTTAACCATCTGTAAATCAGTAATAAAAGGCTTGTTTTACATGAAATCACGTGCAGCGGTTACATTTGGCTCAGGTCAGCCATTAGAAATTGTGGAAGTAGATGTTGCTCCACCAAAAGCAGGTGAAGTACTGGTAAAAATTAGCCATACTGGCGTATGTCATACCGATGCATTTACCTTGTCTGGTGATGATCCGGAAGGCGTATTTCCAGCAATTTTAGGCCACGAAGGTGCGGGTGTGGTCGTTGAGGTAAGTGAAGGCGTAACGAGTCTGAAACCGGGTGATCATGTGATTCCACTTTACACAGCAGAATGTGGTGAATGTCTGTTCTGTAAATCGGGTAAGACCAACCTGTGTGTAGCGGTTCGTGCGACTCAGGGTAAAGGTGTAATGCCAGATGGAACTACCCGTTTTTCTTATAATGGCCAGCCAATTTATCATTATATGGGCTGTTCAACGTTCTCTGAATATACAGTCGTTGCAGAAGTTTCTCTGGCGAAAATTAACCCTGAAGCTAACCATGAGCAAGTGTGTTTATTGGGCTGTGGCGTGACTACAGGTATTGGTGCAGTACATAACACTGCTAAAGTGCAGGAAGGCGATAGTGTTGCTGTATTTGGCTTAGGCGGTATTGGACTTGCAGTTGTACAAGGGTGCTCGTCAGGCTAAGGCAGGTCGTATTATTGCCGTGGATACCAATCCAGATAAATTCGAACTGGCTAAACAGTTTGGTGCTACTGATTTTGTGAATCCGAAAGACTATGACAAGCCAATTCAGCAAGTGATTGTGGAAATGACCGGTTGGGGCGTAGACCACTCTTTTGAATGTATTGGTAATGTCGACGTAATGCGTTCAGCACTAGAATGTGCGCATCGCGGTTGGGGTCAGTCTGTGATTATTGGCGTAGCAGGTGCAGGTAAAGAAATCTCGACTCGTCCATTCCAGCTAGTCACAAGCCGTAAATGGATGAGTACGGCATTTGGTGGTGTTAAGGGCCGTTCTCAATTACCGGGCATGGTTGAGCAGGCCATGAAAGGCGAAATTCAATTAGAACCATTTGTGACACATACGATGCCATTAGATCAGATCAATGAAGCTTTTGACCTGATGCATGAAGGTAAATCAATCCGTACAGTCATTCATTTTGACTAAGCTGTTTTAATCTAAAAAAGACCGGTACCAATCCGGTCTTTTTTATGCGGCTTTCACTTGATTCAAGATACATTAGTGCATGAAAGCCTCACAGAGAGTCACTGAAACAACACACGCCTGCTAATGTCATTACATGCCAGATGCTTATATTAAATAGGACGTATGAAAATACGTGATAAAACCATTTTAAAGAATAAGGATAAGCTCTATGTCGAATGATAATTTTGATCGTGATGTAATTAAGAATGCGCCTAAAGATGTCCGCGATGATTTAAATGCTGATCCAATTACTGGTGAACCTGGTGCTCATCCTGTGGGTACAGGTATTGGTGCTGCAGGTGGCGCAGCGGCAGGTGCAGCGGTCGGTGCCGCAGGCGGTCCGGTCGGTGCAGCAGTAGGCGGTGTTGTTGGGGCAGTGGTCGGTGGTCTCGCAGGTAAAGGCGTAGGCGAAGCTGTGAACCCGACTGAAGAAGCAGCTTTCTGGCGAGATAATGCTGTTGAAACCCCTTATTATTCAGATGCCCGTACCACGTATAGCGATTTAGATTACGATCGTGACTATGATGCGGCCTATCGTGTCGGTTATGAAAACCGTGGGGCATATGATGCTAATACCCGTTTTGAAGACGTAGAAAGCGATCTGAAAGTAAAATGGGAGCAAGCAAAAGGCCAGTCACGTCTGAACTGGGAACAGGCAAAATTTGCAGTACGTGATGCATGGAATCGCGTAACCCGTTAATTGCAAATGCCAAAACCAAGATCTAATATGCTCTTGGTTTTAAGGAAATGGGCAAAGTCCGCTGACTTTCAAGACTTTGTTCATTATTAATATCTGAAAATTAATCACTGAAAGGCTAGAATTCTAGGGCGATAAGTAAAAGTACAAATGCTGATAAATATTTTTTTATATTTACTACTTGTCAAAACTGGATAGAGCGCGTATTTTAATTTCAGATTCACATTTTTATGAAAGACATAAACATGTTAAAGCAACCTATCATTTCAAACGCTTATTTTTATTTTTGGCAGTTTAGATAATTGCCTGAATGCGTTTGGGCAATGAAAAGGTTGCCCACCAGTTAATACCTGATCGGCAACCCTGATCAGGTTTTTTTATGCATGTGATTTAACAGTTTTTGGAGACAGACATGACAAACTTTAACTATTCATACTTTAGCAACTTTTATTGGTCTTACTTTAGCCAGCTAATGACGCTTTCGACATCTTCGATTAGACCCATAACGCTCAAATAAAAGTTTGGACTGATTGCCAGTCCCAGGATTTAAAGTCATGAATATTGCAAATACATCACAACAACATCAAACAGAAACCATTTTAGCTTTGCCACAGCAGCTTAAGCAGCGATTGCCACTGTCTCCGCAATTGGCTGTACAAGTCGCTGAACAGCGTCAAATTATTCAAAATATTTTAGAGGGTAAAGATCACCGTTTAATGGTGATTACCGGACCATGTTCCATTCATGATGAAGCTTCCGCACTGGAATATGCAGAAAAATTAAAACAGCTTCAGGAACAGGTCTCAGATCAAATTTTCCTGGTTATGCGGGCTTATATTGAAAAACCACGGACTACTGTCGGCTGGAAAGGCTTCCTGTATGACCCAGAACTCGATGGCTCATCCAATATGCAATTGGGTCTGGAAAAATCTCGTGCACTGTACCTAAAACTGATTGGCATGGGCCTGCCGATTGCCTCAGAGATCTTAAGTCCAATGGCAACGGCGTATTTTGATGATCTATTGACCTGGGGCGCGATTGGCGCGCGTACCAGTGAATCACAAATTCACCGTGAAATTTCCAGCCATATGTCGTACAGCATCGGTTTCAAAAATGGGACAGATGGTTCGATTCAAATTGCTCTTGATGCCATTCAGTCAGCTTCCAACTCCCATCAGTTCATGGGCATGAGTCAATCGGGTTTGCCATGTATCCTGAACTCACAAGGTAATCCAAAAGCACATTTGATCCTGCGTGGTTCAAATAGTGGTCCGAACTACCAGTTGTCTGAAATTGAAAAGATTAAAGCAAAACACTCAATCGATTTGCCGGCCCTGGTTATTGATTGCAGTCATGGCAATAGTTCAAAAAACCCAATGCTACAATCTAAAGTGCTGGAGCAGATCGTCGCTGAACGTTTGCACAACAATGTACGTGGTGTAATGCTCGAAAGTCATCTGGTCGATGGCAACCAGAAAATCTCAGAAGATATGGTTTACGGCCAGTCAGTGACTGATGGATGTCTGGGCTGGACAAAAACCGAGCAATTATTGTTAAATATGGCAGATTCACTGCGATGCGAAAGTTTAAAGCGTAGCGCTTAAACTGACGGTCTTGTCTTTCCTCAATTCGTTGGGGAAAGATATTATGATCGAATATGGGTATTAAGAAGTGTATATTTGGACACTCAAGAAAACTATTCGATATTTTGAAAATTAAAACAATGAGTATTAAAACGATTTTAAAAATTGAATAAAAAATAATTAATTTAAAAAATAAACAATAACAATAACAATAACAATAACTTATTAGAGGTCAGTCTGACACTGTTTTTATACAGCGGATGAGTCATGATCCCAGGAATCTTGCTATGTATACAACTGAATTGCTCGATGAAACACGTAAATTTATGCACCAAATGCTGACCAAAGTCGTTGAATATGGTGGTTCCGATCTTTTTATCACAGCTGATTTCCCCCCTAGTATCAAACAGCAGGGGTTAATGAAACCGTTTGGCCAGCAGAAACTCACAGCCGAAAAGACCCGTTTGTTTGCTTATGCCTTGATGAACGAGCGACAGATTCAGGAGTTTGAATCGGTGATGGAATGCAATTTTAGTATTAGCATCCCGAATGTGTCTCGTTTCCGGGTTAATGTCTTCCAGCAACAGCACAATGTAGGCATGGTGATTAGGATCATTACGACAGATATTCCAAGCTTTGAGCAACTAGGCTTACCGGCTTCATTGCAACAGGTCATCATGCAGAAACGTGGTCTGGTGCTGGTAGTCGGCGCAACGGGTGTCGGAAAATCGACTACATTAGCAGCTATGATTGATTACCGTAATACGCATACTGAAGGGCATATTATTACAATCGAAGATCCGGTGGAATATGTCTATCAGCATAAAAAATCGATGATTACCCAGCGGGAAATTGGTGTGGATTGTGTTTCCTGGCACAATGCACTGATTAATACCATGCGGCAGGCACCTGACGTCATCGTGATTGGTGAAATCCGCGATACAGACAGTATGGAACATGCAATTGCCTTCGCTGAATCCGGCCATTTATGTCTTACCACACTTCATTCCAATAATGCCGATCAGGCACTGGACCGGATTATTAACTTCTTCCCGGAAGAACGCCGTAATCAGCTATTGCTAGATTTATCAGCCAATATCAAAGCCGTGATTTCTCAGCGCCTAATTCGTACTGAAGATGGTAAAGGTCGTCGGGCTGCGGTAGAAATTCTGCAAAATACACCTTTAGTTTCTGACCTGATTCGTAAAGGTGAATTCCATGAACTTAAAACGATTATGGCTCGTTCGCGGGAACTGGGCATGCAAACCTTTGATCAAGCGTTGTTTGATTTATATAACCAAGGCATTATTTCTTATGAAGAAGCCTTGCGTAATGCAGACTCCAGCAATGAATTACGTCTACAAATCAAGCTAAAGAGCAGTCGTATTAATCCAGTCTTACGGGCAGAAAATGCACAAATATCACTTCTGGAACAGTCCAGATTACGTGCACTTTCTCCTGATTAATCTTTGCTTTTTATTAACAGACTGTCATTCAGCTCAATAGAACTGAGTCATAAATCTTCTTTAATGGTGGCTTTTAAGCAAGGCAGTTTTCGGCCATCTATCTATTTTAAATTCTATCCTTTCTGTCCTGACGAATTTAATTTAACCCTGTCTGCATTTATCCTAAATATGATCTTTTCATCGTAATATTCTTTTAAAGTGGAATAGTTTTAAAAATCAAATCATGTCCACTTAATTGATATTTTATTGAACTGTATCACATATTTTTCCAAAAATATTTTCTTTATAAATCAAATCTATTTGAGGCTTTAAAAAAAACGCTGCACAATAAAAATCAAATGATATTGGCATGAATCAAGCATTTAAAATTCATGTAATTGTGTATTTCCAGGGGAAGAGAATGTTCACGGCAGAACTGTTGGACGAAGCAAAAAAATTCATGCATCACATGCTGACCAAAGTAGTGGAATATGGGGGCTCAGACTTATTTATTACCGCAGATTTTCCACCGAGTATTAAACACCAGGGCTTAATGAAGCCCTTTGGACAACAGACCTTAACTGCTGAAAAAACCAAACTGTTTGCCTATAGCTTGATGAATGACAAACAGCGTCAAGAGTTTGAAGCTGAACTAGAATGTAACTTCGCGATTACCGTGCCGGGTGTATCGCGCTTCCGAGTAAATGTTTTCGTACAACAGCTTCAGGTTGGGATGGTGATCCGGACCATTACGGCAGAAATTCCAAATTTTCAGAAACTGAAATTACCAGAATCATTGAAACACGTGATTATGGAAAAACGTGGTCTGGTACTGGTTGTGGGAGGAACAGGTTCAGGTAAATCGACCTCTTTGGCAGCGATGATCGACTACCGCAATGAAAATTCTGCAGGGCATATTATTACCGTGGAAGACCCAGTGGAATATGTGCATAAGCACAAGAAATCTATGATTACTCACCGTGAAGTCGGGGTAGATTGCCATTCCTGGCACAATGCGTTGAAAAATACCTTGCGTCAGGCACCTGATGTGATTCTGATTGGTGAGATTCGCGATACTGAAACCATGGAACACGCAATTGCCTTCGCCGAAACCGGACATTTATGTCTGGGCACACTGCATTCCAATAATGCTAACCAGACTTTGGACCGGATTATTAACTTCTTCCCGGAAGAACGCCGTAATCAGTTATTGATGGATCTATCTTCGAATATGAAGGCAATTATTTCCCAGCGTCTGATTCGTACTCAGGATGGGAAAGGCCGTCGGGCTGCGATTGAAATCATGTTAAATACACCTTTGATTTCTGATCTGATTTTAAAAGGTGAGTTTCATGAGCTGAAAGCTATTATGGGCAAATCTCGTGAACTGGGCATGCAGACTTTCGATCAGGCCTTATTTGACCTGTATAACGAGGGTGCGATTTCTTATGAGGAAGCATTGCGTAATGCCGATTCGACTAATGAATTACGTTTACAGATCAAGCTGAAAAGCAACCGCCAAGATAATCCTGCTGCCGGAGAAGCAACACAATTCACGATGATGCAAGAACCGAAAGCTGAAGAAAAAGAACAAGAAAATACTTCAGCATCTGAATAAATACATCTTCGTGTCAGAATTAAAACAGGCAGTTCATCTGCCTGTTTTTTATTATATTTAGACATTAACTTGTATTAGGCAGTCTTAACTTGAACGACCAATTTAAAGTAAACAATACTGCATAGGGTGAGTAAACTACAGAGAATAAAGGCGAACTGATAACTATAAGTCGCAATAAGCACCCCAATCAGGAGCGAGCCGACCGCAATTCCTACATCATAAAAGGTATAAAAGGTCGAAGTCGCATAACCAATTCGGTGTTTCGGTGCACGTTGAATGGCCAGTGTCTGGATGCAAGGTTGTGCGCTACCAAAACCGACACCAATCAATACCGCAGCCAGCAGGAATCCCCACAACGTCTGAATCTGACTGAGTAAAAAAAGTCCTAAACTAAATACTAATAGCGCAGGATAAATCACATATTGTGGACCTTTGCGATCGTAAATTTTTCCGGTAATCGGACGTAAACTCATCATGGAAATGGCGAATACGACAAAGAATAAACTGGCATAAGCCATCAGGTTTTTACTGGCCGCAAAAGGTGCAATAAAAGACATGATGCTGGCATAAGAGAAAGAAATCAGAGCTGCCAGAACAGCAACAGGCAATGCTTTCTTTTCTACAACATCAGACAACGCCAGTCCTTTTTTCTCAGGAATAGTTTGAATGATGTGCTCAGGCTCTTTGACCGGAATCATTAAGCAGAAAGCAAATCCGATAAAAACTAATGCAATAAGCAGCATTGTGATCTGAAAATAAGACCAGTATTCAATCAGACTTAAGCCAATCAATGGTCCTAGAACAATACCCAGATTGACTGACATGACGTAATAGCCCATGCCTTCGCCTTTACGCTGTTCTGGAATAAACTGATTTACTACAGGGACACAGACTGTAGTCAAAATACTAAACCAGATCCCATGCAAAAAACGGATGATAAATAAGGTCATCAGCTGATCGGCAAGCAAATAGGCTAGGGAAAATAGACTGAAAAAGATTCCAGAAACAATCAGGGTTTTACGGATACCCAATTTTTCAATAATTAAGCCGCTAAATGGACGTACCGCAATCGCTGAAATCATAAACAAAGTCATAGCCAGACCAGCTTGGGCTAAGTTTCCGCCTAATTCTTTCAGGATATAAATTGGTAAAATTGTAGTTTGTGCAAAATAGAAAATAAATAAAAACAGGTTATTGGCCAGACACAGCACAAAAGGCTTGGTCCATAATGGCGCTGCATTGACGTTCATGATTTTCCTAAAATGATATGCTGTAAGACGCTGGGCTCAGCATGGGAAATTATTGTTATAAATAAGCGCGACCTATTCAGGAGCGAAGTGAATATGATCAAGACTTTAGGAAAAATAAGTGAAAAATACAATGATATTTCATGATAAATACATGAAATTTAATTTGAACTAGGAAATGCGGCGATTGATCTTTAATAAAAGAATCAGCCCGAAGGCTGATTTTCTAAATTTAAACCGGCTTAGAGACCAGCTTCATATTCTGTATTGGAAAGCAGCTTTTCAACATCTGCCATATTGTCCGGTTTGATTTTATAGATCCAACCTTTGCCATACGGGTCATCATTAATGAAGTCAGGATCATCTTCAAGCGCAGCATTGATTTCAACGACTGTACCAGAGACAGGCGCATGAATATCAGAAGCGGTTTTCACTGATTCAACCACGCCAGCCTGTTCGCCCGCAGTAATATGTGAGTCAAGATCTGGTGCTTCTACATAAACCAGATCACCTAATGCATCCTGTGCATGGTCGGAAATACCGGTCACAACAAGATCACCCTCAATGCGTACCCATTCATGTGTACTTGCGTACTTTAATTCTGAAGGATGATTCATTGATAACTCCCTAAAAATCTTAAGATCATTTTTGATATGTTTTATACATTCTTTTTGGCCAAAACAAAAGGTTTATCCTTGCTTATAAATAAGGATCTTTACGCCAGTTGCTCGGGCTACGACCACTCCAGCGCTTAAACGCCCGACTAAAATTGGCCACATCACTATAGCCAAGTTCATCAGCGATCTGCTCCAGAGTAAAGTCTGTACGGGATAATAAGGAAGTGGCATGCCGGTAGCGCACTTCATCCACCAGCGTAGAGAAAGAAGTACCTTCAGCGGCCAACTGACGCTTTAAGGTTCGATCTGACATATGCAGGCGTTCAGCTACGCTTTCAATACTCAGATAATGCTGTTCGGAATGAGTCAGGATATCCCGTACCCGCATGGCAATCCGGTGCCGTTCCCCTAGGGCTGATAATTCGGCTTCACACTGGTTAATCGCAATCTGGCTGGCAATTGGATCAGCATGTACCAACTTGTTCATCAGGTAGCTTTTATCAAAGCTTAAAATTAAATGCGGCTGTTCAAAACGGAACTGATGCGTAGGAAATTTCGCCATGAAGCGCTCAAAACCTTCTGGCTTTTTGAAATCAAAGTCGATTTCTCCGGTTGCATCGTTAACCCCTGTAATAGCCTTAGCCATACTGATCAGACCAATCATCAGGGCAATCGAAATTTCTGTACGAAGCGGTTCAAGCTGAATATCAGTTTGCAGCTGTACCGTTGCCTTAGCGCCAAAGGTCGAGAAAAATAACTGCAGGAAGGGTAAACGTAACTGAATGAATCGGTTCGCCAGCACCAGAGCTTCGGTAATATTATTCGCCGTCATGATGGCATAACCGATAAAGCCATGAATCGAAATCCGCATCTGTGTACCTAAGTGATAACCCAATGTCGGTTCACCAGTGAGTTTCAGGGCATACTTGACCAGTTCATTGGCCACTGGTGTCGGAATACGGTAATCAGGATCTGCCAACTGTTCACTGGTCAGGCCAAAAGGCTTAAAAAGCGACTCATTATTATACCCCCAGCGGGAAATGACATCGAGAAGCAAGAGACCGTATACACCTGGAATACCTTGGTCTTGGCGTGGAGCTATTGTTTTCATGCGCGATCCGTTGCACTCATTCAAATTTTTTTATTTTCACTTCATATTGGCATGAAAAAGCCATTTTCTTGATAAAAATTGTTGGACAAAGCTGCGGCTATTTCCACAAGAAAATTTCAATCAACTTCAAGCAGAGTAGCCTAATTTAAAGTTGAAAATCAATGTAAACCAGAGATATTTTAGGTATTTAATTTTAAGGCTACAGATTTCTATTAATTCAGAATAGGGCTGTTTTTTGAATAATCTGGAATTTAAAAATGCCTGTGGAATAGTTGATATTCCCATAAAAGCAAACCAAAGCATTACTATTCAAGTGACTCAAATAGAATGCTTCGGTTTTTGTTGTAGAGCTTAGCTACTACTGAATAGAGAGCAATTATGCTTCATGCAAGCTGTCAGATTTGGCATGTTGTTGTACCAAAAACCCGCCGGTTTGACGTTGCCATAGCTGCGCATAAATCCCGTTTAAGGCCACCAGTTCATCATGCGTACCTTGCTCAGCAATTTTACCTTGATCCATCACAATCAGACGGTCCATCTGGGCAATGGTAGATAGACGATGCGCAATGGCAATAACCGTTTTACCTTGCATCAAGTCATCCAAACTATTCTGAATAGCTGCTTCGACCTCAGAATCCAGAGCACTGGTGGCTTCATCCAGAATCAGAATCGGTGCATCTTTCAGGAATACCCGGGAAATGGCAATACGTTGGCGCTGTCCACCAGAAAGCTTCACGCCACGTTCACCCACATAGGCGTCATAGCCTCTACGGCCACGCAAATCAGTCAGATTCGGAATGAATTCTTCTGCTTTGGCCTTGCGTACAGCTTCAAACATTTCTTCATCAGTCGCATCTGGACGACCGTATTTAATATTTTCAGCAACGGTACGATGCAGCAAAGACGTATCCTGAGTGACCAGCGCAATATTTTTACGCAGACTGTCCTGAGTGACATCGGCAATATCCTGGCCATCAATCAGAATACGGCCCTGATTCAGATGATAGAAATGCAGTAACAATTGAATCAGAGTTGATTTACCGGCACCGGAACGACCCACGATGCCGATTTTTTCACCCGGACGAATGGTCAGATTAAACTGGTCAATGACCGGTTTTTCATTATAGGCAAAAGTGACATTATCGAATTTAATCTCACCGTGTTTCAGTTGCAGTTCTTTCGCATCTTCTTTGTCTTGAATATTGATTCGACGACCTAGAGTTTTCATCCCGTCCTGAATAGTACCGACATTTTCAAACAGGGCAGAGGTCTGCCACATCATAAACTCGGCAATACTATTCAGCTTTAATACCATCGCTGTGGTGGCTGCAATAATCCCTAGCTGTGCCTGACCTTGCATCCAGAGCAAGATCGCAGTTCCCAGCACACCTGCATATAGCACAACACTCAGCATCAGAATGCTGATTTCGTATTGAGCGCCCAGACGCATCTGTTTATACACCGTAACCATAAATTCCTGCATGGAGGATTTGGCATACTGACTTTCGCGACCTGCATGCGCAAACAGTTTTACGGTTTGAATATTGGTATAGGCATCAGTCACACGTCCGGTCATGACTGCACGTGCATCCGCTTGTAAGGATGAAATCTTGCTTAATCTTGGAATAAAATAGCAGGCAGCACAGATAAACAGTAATAGCCAGACCATAAGCGGCAAAATAAGTAAGGGTGAAATGGCACCCAAAACAATATTAATTGTGACGAAATAAATCAGCACATAGGCCAACATATCGCCCAAAATGACCCAGAATTCCCGGATCGCTAGCGCCGTTTGCATGACTTTGGCTGATAAACGTCCGGCAAAATCATTATGGAAGAAGTCCAAACTCTGTTTGAGCAATAAATTATGGAAGCGCCAACGCAGACGCATCGGGAAATTACTATATAAAATCTGATGCTTGATCAGGGACTGGGCACTGGCAAACAGGATATTAGCCAGCAAGATAATACTTAATAAGGTCAGGTTGCTGGCATGTTGATCTAAAAAAGTTTCTGGCTGACTTTGACTCAACCAGTTCACCAGATCGCCAATTTTTGAATACAGTAAGGCCTCAAAACTGGCTGCACCCGCGGTACATAGCACCAGAATCAGTAAATAACGGCGTACCCCATAGGCTGCTTGCCAGACAAAGGGAAAAAACCTGGTGGGTAAAGGTTGATTCAGGTTTTTGGTGGGATAGGGATCTACCAGCCGTTCAAGCCATCGAAACATTCACGTACTCTTATCATGTATTTTCTTTGCGAAAATTATAAAGGATTCTGCTTTTTAAGTCTGAATTTGAGTGAAATTGCCACAAATGTTTAACCAAATCAAACTTTAGGTTGCAGAGCAAAAACCCATACCAGATTTATACCAAATAATATGAAGACCAAAAATAAGAGATTGAATTCATTTTAAATACTGAGTAAAAAGCCCGAAATAAGAGATTATTTCGGGCTTAAGTTGAGAGGTTAGTTTAAGTGATAATCGGAGATGAAGAACTCGCGTTAAAAGATTCCTTAAAATCACTTCCAGAAGGCGCCTGATACACCTTCAATCCAAATTCCGGAATAATCGCCAGAATATGGTCCATGATATCTGACTGGATATTTTCATACTCTGCCCAAACCGTCGTATTGGTGAAAGCATAAATTTCCAGTGGCAAGCCTTCGCTAGTCGGTTGTAACTGACGCACCATTAACGAGAAATTTTTGGCAATACCGGGATGCTGTTGCAGATAAAATTCCAGATAAGCGCGGAACGTGCCTAAATTGGTCAGACGGCGCTGGTTGTATTGTGAATGGTGCTGGAGTTGCTGGTTAAACTTCTCTAGTTCTTCTGATTTGGTATTCAGATATTGATCCAGCAGGATAAAATTTTTTAGTTTGTTCTGTTCTTCAGCCGTCATGAAATGCACGCTGGTTTGGTCAATATGAATTGAACGTTTGATCCGGCGGGCACCCGCTTCCTGCATGCCGCGCCAGTTTTTAAAGGTATCAGTCACCAGTTTATTGGTCGGAATCGTGGTCACTGTTTTGTCAAAGTTCTGCACAGTCACTGTGTGTAATGACATATCAATGACATCACCATCGGCGTTTAGGGTCGGCATTTCAATCCAGTCACCAATACGTACCATGTCATAAGATGAAATCTGAACCGAAGCCACCAGTGACAGAATCGTATTTTGAAAGACCAGCATCAGGACAGCGGCCATTGCACCAAAGCCAGCGAGCAAGGTGAATACATCTTTTTTCAGGAAAGTGCCTAAAATCATCAAGCCACAAACAATGAAGATGATCAGCTTGACCAGCTGTAAATAACCTTTAATCGGCTTGTTGCGTGACTTGGGATTACGCTGATAAATCAGGTTAAAGATATTCAGTAACTCACCGAGTGCCAGAGCAATGGTCAGGAAAATAAACGCCTGAGCACCCATTTGTACAAAAGTTTGTACTTTATCGGATAAATGCGGGACAGTGGTAATCCCGTTCATGATCACGATTGCCGGAACAATATTGGAAATCCGGCGAATCACACTATGTTCAGCAAAAATCTGATTATTGGCAAAGGGCATTTTGGAAATCAGTTGACGGATGCCGCGTACGACAATCTGTTTGGCAAATACATTGGCAAGGATGGCCAGTAAAATCACAATACTCAGTGAAGATAACATTTCCAGCCATGGGTACTGATCGGCCCAATCTCGAATATTCTGAATAAAATTAAACTGTTCCAACTGATCTTTCTCTTTAACTCAAAAAATTTGTTAGAGTTTATAGGTTTAAACGCAATTTTTTAATCTTGGATAACCTTTTAAAACATATCTTTCTTAGAGGATGCGAACTTAATCACTATTCAGACATTTATTTCTTCCTTCAGGTTAATTCAGATTAAATAGATCAATGGAAATTGATTGGTTAATGGCTAGGAAACGTGAAAAATCGATAGAACAGCCTAACTTGGTATTCCTATACTTCTTTTTAAACTTTAAAAAATTAAAAAGGTCAAAGTGAATTAAAAGAATTTGGTATAGCGTTTATTATGTTAATTCAACATAACTTAATGTTTATTTTAAATTTTATATACTTAATTTTTATAGGGGATAGTGCTAGGATTAAAATCATATAATCTTAATCATTAAAAATGAAAAATCTTCAAATAGTTATAGCACAAGCTCTACATTTCTATGAACTGGAACATATTGAGCAATCAATAAGCTATGAAATTAATAACACTATATTAGAGATAGTGGTTAATGATGAATCTTTTGAAAAAATTGATTGTTACTTGTATTCAAAAAAAGATCCGAAAAAAATTCTTAAAAGCTCTATATATTATGTAATAGCACTCTTAGAAAGAGCAAAGTATAGGGTAGAAAAAGCTCAGCAAAATAACGTGAGTCCTTTGCATATCTGCTTATACGTTATTAAGAAAATTGAGGGATTTATTGCATATTTACAGACTAAATTTTAGTTATTAGCGCTTTCATTTAAGGCTAGTTATATGAAATCTGAAGTTTCCAAAGGCTTTGTTGCATAAAGATTTTGTAAGCTTCTGATTTAAATAGGTTTGTATAAATTTCAACCTAAAAATTGAATGAACAAAATCAGTTGGTTATGTATTTATGCAACAAAGCCGTTTCCAAATAAGATTTAAATTGAGTGAAATTTGCTATCTATTAAAACAAGAATATGCAAAAGGCAAGCTGACATAAACTTAATGAAACAGATTAAAAAAACCGGCAAATATGCCGGTTTCTTATTTATGCTTTCCTTTTAAGGAAAATGTGCTTACCACATTAAATCATCAGGAATCACATAAGCTGCATATGGGTCTTCTTCATCAGTGGTTTCTTCATTTTTCTCTGAATTATTCACAATGATAAAGCCTTCCATTTTTGAATTGATGCGATCCGCCAGAGCTTTAGGCAGGAAGGCATAACTCTCATTTTCACGTGCAATCACCAGACTGCCAGCGACCAGTGCATTATAAATCTGCTGGTTGATATAAACTTTCTTGATCTTGCTGTCATCAATAAACTGATAACTGATCTCACCATCCGT
This sequence comes from Acinetobacter sp. TW_SC_4, assembly GCF_054861205.1. Classification (NCBI taxonomy): domain Bacteria; kingdom Pseudomonadati; phylum Pseudomonadota; class Gammaproteobacteria; order Moraxellales; family Moraxellaceae; genus Acinetobacter; species Acinetobacter sp. TW_SC_4. The sequence continues at coordinate 1,666,386 of NZ_CM142174.1, read as the reverse complement.
ATCGCGGATTTTATGCTGATTAATCATCTGCATGATGGCCGCTTTGAGTTCTTTTTCCTGCAACTGGACTTTTTTCGCCTGTTCAATCGCTTGGTCTTTAGCCAGCTTTTCCTGTTTGTCCTGCTCAATCTTTGCCTTGATTTCGGCTTCTTTACTGTCGCCTGTGCGCTTTTCATGTACAGCCTGTTTAGACAGTTTTTTGGCTTTTTTATTATCGACCAGGCCTGCCTTTAACAATTGTGCCTGTAATGCATTTTTAACCATGAGAGTTTCCAGAAATTAGTCGTGTTGATGTCGATAACGTAAATAGATCACCCAATAGGTCAGGCTAAGCAGCAGGCTTAACGCTGTAGGGACTAGGAATGCATTTAATTTTAAATAAGGATAAATCCAGCTGGCAAGTATGCCACCCATTAAAAAGCCGACCAAGATCAGCATATGCAGGATCACTTTACGGGATTCTACTACCAGACCACGCAGGCGATAGCCCATAGCCAGACCTAAATCTGTCAGTACACCAGACAGATGTGTGGTCCGGATAATGGCACCTTTATAGTGGCTGACCATGGCATTTTGTACACCCATCGCGACACAGGCCCATAACAAGGCATAACGCGGGAAATAGGGCAATAATAGCCAGCAAATGAATATAAAAAAAGCCACCAGGCTTAAAGGATAACCATACAGGCGCCCCAAGCGAAAGTGACTATTTCCTAAAATCAGCCCGCTATACATCGAGCCAATCACATAACAGAGCGTAACCAGAATCAGATACAGAATCTGGCGTGGTTGCCAGTCCAGCAGCGCCATTGCCAGCATACTGACGTTACCGGTCATATGTGAAACGGACTGATGCAACACGGTCACCAGTCCTAATACATTAATCATTCCGGCATTTACCGCAAGGAAGAATGCACCCAGTTGAACCCACGATGGTAAACGCTGTAATGGCATGGCAATATCATTAGCAAAACATCTTGATTCTTCAATATAAAATCAATCTGTAGCGCGGTCTACTGCTGTTGTAAATAAAACATCGGTAGATGAGTTGAGTGCAGTCTCGGTAGAGTCCTGCAATACACTGATCACCATACCAATTGCCACCACTTGCATTGCGATATCTGAAGAAATCCCGAACAGGCCACAAGCCACGGGAATCAGCAATAGTGAACCACCTGCCACACCTGAAGCACCACACGCAGACACAGTTGCCACGATAGAAAGAATTAGCATAGTGGTGAAGTCAACATTAATACCTAAAGTATTTACTGCAGCTAAAGACAACACGGTAATCGTCACTGATGCACCAGCCATGTTAATTGCTGCACCTAAAGGAATTGCTACGCTTGAAGTAGTCTCTTTCACACCTAAGCGTTTTGCCAAGTCCAGGTTTACTGGAATATTGGCAGCAGAACTGCGGGTAAAGAATGCGGTAATACCACTTTCACGTAAGCAGGTAAACACCAGTGGATACGGATTGCGACGGGTAATGAAACCCACCATTAACGGGTTAATCACCAAGGCTACAAATACCATGGTACCCAGCAGAACAGCTAATAAATGCGCGTAACTAGTCAGAGTATCTAGACCGGCTTCGGCAAAAGTCACGGCAACCAGACCAAAAATACCGACTGGGGCAAAGCTGATCACCAGACGAATTACATAATTGATTGCATTGGCAGCGTCATTCAGACAGGTTTTAGTCGTGTGCGATGCATGACGAAAGGCAATCCCTAACGCAATTGACCATGCCAGAATCCCGATAAAATTCGCTTCAGCAATGGCAACTACCGGGTTCGCCACAAAGCTCAGCACTAGATTTTTGAGAATTTCACCTAGGCTGCCTGGTGGCTGTAAATCACCTTGCGCTGCAATATCAAGGAACAATGTACTTGGAAATAAAATACTGGCGATGACAGCGCTTAGTGCTGCCAGGAACATGCCGACAGCATACATCAGCATAATAGGTCTTATCGTTGAATTAGTCTGGCCAACCTGGAAATTTGCAATTGATGCAAGAACCAGAATGAAAACCAGAACTGGCGCGACGGATTTTAGTGCCTTAATAAACAGATCACCTAACAGGCTTAAGGAAGGTGCAGCTTCAGGAAATAACAGAGCCACACCAACGCCTAGAATAATGGCGATGATGATTCGGGAGACTAAACTCAGACGCGATAGGGCAGAAAACATAAGGTTGCCTTGTGAAAATTACGAGGGCTAAATGCGAAAAAAATTTGCGTTATTTTATACTTAAATTAAGGATCGCTTAAAATATATTTTTAGATAATATTTAAGTGACTGAAAATTAATAAATAATCAAGATGGTTTTTTATCTTGATCGTATTATTTCCATACAAAATTCTTAGAATTGGCCAGATTTACTGATCGGTTTTTAATCTTTATTTTTTAGATGAATATAGAATTTAAATCAATCATTTCCAGTTATATTTCAGTTGAATTCTTTGCATGACAGCATGTCTATCATGCAAAGAATTGAAAAATCTTAAATCATATAATGCTGAGGCTTTTCGAAAATTTCCGGTGCCAGATCCTGAATCGCCTGAAAATGGGTCAGATAAATCTGTCCACTCAAATGTGTCATGAGTTTGGAGGCCTGCAAACGGTCGAATACCGGGCCTTTCACTTCTGCAAAATGCAAGCGAATATTCAGTTTAGACAATTCAGCATTGAGCTCTTCCAGCGTTTCCAAAGCACTCAAGTCAATCGCACTGATACTGGAGCAGTTCAAAATCACATGCTCTAACTTGTCATTTAAACTTAACTGATTAATCAGATAACCTTTTAAAGTATGCGCATTTAAAAAACTTAGATTTTCATCAATACGCAGAGACAGTACCCGATCAGAAGTCATCACCTGATGACGCTGGATATTCCGGAAATGCTGGGTGCCTTCGACCAGACCCACAACAGCAATATGAGGACGGCTGATGCGCCATAGCATAAGAATAAAGGTCGAAATAATCCCGACGATCAGGCCAGTGGTGATATCCAGTAATACCACACCAAAAAAGGTAATCCACATGGCAATGCCGTCAGCTTTGGAATAACGCCAGGCATCGACGAAAGGCTGGAAATTGACCAGTTTCCAGATAGATACAATAATGGTTGCAGCCAGAATGGTCAGTGGTAGATCCTCAAAGAAGCTGGTAAAGAACAGACTGACCACGACAATCAATAAAGAAGACAATACGCCAGCCAAAGGTGTTTTGGCGCCAGCGTCAGCATTAACCACAGTACGTGACAGACTACCGGTTACAGGAAAGGCGGAACTGATTCCGGCACTGATATTGGCTACACCGAGCGCAATCAGTTCTTGGTTGCTATTTAAATTGCTACGCTGCTGTAGCGCTGTTGCCTGAGCAATAGAGAGAGATTCCACAAAACTGATCATGGCAATCATGCTGGCACCCGGTAATAAGGTCATCACCAGCTCCCAGTTCCAGTGTGGGAAAGACAAGGGCGGAAAGCCAGAAGGAATTTCACCGACCGTTTTAATGCCTTGAACTTTTAAGTCTAAAAACAGAACGGCTGCAATACCGAGAAAAACCAGAATCAGTGGAACTGCTCGAACCAGAAAATCAGTCGAACCGATCCGGCTTTGTACTGCTTGAGATTTTAATAGTTTCGGCAGATAAACCAGTAAACCGATAGAAAGCAGGCCAAAGATCAGACTCGGGAGATGCAAAAGTGGTAAATATTCAATCAGGCTTTTCACCAGCTCGGGAATATTATTGGCTTTTAAAGGTAAATCCACCAGAAACTTGAACTGACCAAAAGCAATCAATAGAGCCGAAGCGATAATAAAACTCTGAATGACCGGATGGCTGATCAGCTGAATTAAAAAGCCGAAACGGAATACACCTAAAAGCAGGGAAATAATGCCGACCATCAATGCCAATAAAGTTGCCGCTTCAATATAGACCGGAGAACCCACTTCAAATAATGGATTCAGTGTGGCAAAGGTCATCATGGAAATGATGGCTACTGGTCCAATCGATAAGGTCGTACTGCCGCCCAATAAGGCATAAATGATCATTGGTAGAATACTGGCATAGAGTCCCATAATCGGCGGCAAACCTGCCAGCATGGCATAGGCCATCCCTTGGGGTACCAGCATCGCGACGACAATCAGGGCAGCCAGTACATCTGATTTTAATTTCACTGGGCTGTACTGACTTAACCATGACCAGGCAGGGAGTCTATTGAGCAGTCTAGACTTAAAATTTGGCATATACAGGTCTAAATCACAAATATAGATATATTATGCATAAATTCTGCTAAGAAGTCTTAGGATATAAATAGGTGATCATTCACATTTTAAAAAATGAATGAGAGGACAAAGGATCAAGACAAAAGACTTAAAACTCTCAGTAGAGAAAATTTAAATCAGGCAGATCGCTTTAAAATAAAACAGGACGAATGAGGTAAATTGCAGCTTTAAGCGACTGCTTGATTTACACAGTAGATTTGATAAAGCTTTTTTAACATTTCTACCAGGTTCTGGTCTTTGATCGAATAATAGATCTGTTTACCGTCTCGACGGGTATTTACCGCATCGCTTTTACGCAAAATCATGAGCTGCTGAGACAGGGTTGGCTGTCTGATGTCGGTAATCTCTTCAATTTGAGAGACATTCAGTTCATTTTGGGAGAGATGACATAAAATGAGCAGTCGGTCCGTATTGGCCATTAACTTTAAAATACCGACAACCTGTTGAGCTGAATCCCGCATCGCGGCAATTTCAAGATCGGTTTTCATTTACTATGTCCATTTATACAATTACAGCCCGCGAATTATACGACTCGAACAGCGTGAATTGATGGATAGAAAGCGTGAATTACTATGGTTTTTAATGAATTGTGTTATCAAGAATAGTTATAATTTACTAATTAAAATATAAGATAATTTTATCGTGTTCCGGTTTTTTAGGAAGAAGATGTTTCATTTCAAACTGCTATCGTGATTCCATCTTGTTTCAGGCATCTACAAAGCCGGAAAATGCTTGTATCATGTAAATACATCTTGGCGAATAACATCAAGGATATTCTAATGACTACAGATTCAGCTTTTCCAACACCTGCCAATTTAGGTATCGCGGTTTATAGCAATAATGCAGAGGCAATTGGTAATACCCCTCTGGTTCGTATCAATCGTGTCATTTCAGGCGGAGCGACTGTACTTGCGAAAATTGAAAGCCGTAACCCGGCATTTTCGGTGAAATGCCGTATTGGCGCAGCCTTGATTGCTGATGCAGAAAAGTCAGGTAAATTGAAGCCGGGCATGCACATTGTTGAGCCAACCAGTGGTAATACCGGTATTGCGCTGGCATTTGTAGCAGCGGCTAAAGGCTATGATATTACCTTAACCATGCCATCCAGCATGAGTATTGAACGCCGTAAAGTGGTGAAAGCATTAGGTGCTAATTTAGTACTGACAGATCCAGCCAAAGGCATGAAAGGCGCGGTGGAAGAAGCACAACGTCTGGTGAATGAAAATCCTGAACTGTATTACCTGCCACAACAGTTTGAAAATCCAGCTAACCCAAAAATCCATGAAGAGACGACCGGTCCTGAAATCTGGGAAGCGACTGCAGGTAATGTCGATATTCTGGTAGCGGGTGTAGGTACAGGCGGTACGATTACCGGTATTTCACGCTTTTTTGAAAAAGTGAAAAACAAGCCGATTTATTCAGTTGCTGTAGAGCCTGCTGAATCTGCCATTATTGGTCAAGCAAAACGTGGTGAGACACTCACTCCAGGACCACATAAAATTCAGGGTATTGGCGCGAACTTTATTCCAAAGAACCTGGATCTGGATCTGGTAGATGAAGTGATTGCCATTACTAGTAGCGATGCAGTGGAATGGGCACGTAAAACTGCGACTCAAGAAGGCATCTTGGTGGGTATTTCAAGTGGTGCTGCAATGGCTGCAGCTGCGCAACTGGCTGCACGTCCTGAAAATGCAGGCAAAAATATCGTGGTGATTCTGCCAGATGGTGGTGAGCGCTATTTATCTTCAATTCTTTTTGAAGATATTTCTGCTGAGTAAATATTTAACAAATTAGTTTCACTAAATCTCGAAAAAGCCTGAAGTCATCTTTGGGCTTTTTTATTGGACTTTATGCCTTCATATAATGAAAGATCAAGAATTTAAACCAGAAGCTTGACCTTCCCATTATGGTAATGTTTAAGCTATAGCATAGGCAGTGAATGGGTGAATGGAGAGCGCAGAATGAATAAACCAGCAACCACACAGTTGTACGAACAGCAGGTACAGATTTCAGGAATGACCTGTGCCTCTTGTGTCGCACGTGTGGAAAAAGCCTTAAAGAAAATTGAAGGTGTGGTGGAAGCGAACGTCAATCTCTCCACTGAACAAGCTTTTTTAAAAAGTGAACAACCCATTCCTGCAACGCAACTCGTTAATGCTATCAATAAAACCGGTTTTGAAGCCGTGATCCAGCAGTTTGATTTAAATATTGAAGGCATGACCTGTGCCTCTTGTGTAGCTCGTGTTGAAAAAGCCTTGAAAAAAGTCGATCAGGTACTAGATGCGCAGGTTAATCTGGCAACCGAAAAAGCTCATGTCACTGCAATTCGTCCTCTCGCTGTTTCCCAACTGGTTAAGGCGGTACAAAAAGCTGGCTTTGATATTCAAACCGACCGAATTGAACTGGCTATTGAAGGAATGACCTGTGCCTCCTGTGTGGCACGTGTAGAAAAGGCTTTATTAAAAGTCGATCAGGTAAGTGAAGCACACGTCAATCTCGCTACTGAAACCGCTTGGGTCAAGGCGCCACGTAGTCAGCTTCCAGCTTTAATTGCTGCTGTCAAAAAAGCTGGGTATAACGCCCATGTAAAATTAGATACACAGGCTACCGATGCCCAGACGGCATTTCAGGAAAAGAAAACCGCTGAAACTGAACAGCTAAAACGTGACTTATGGTTAGCACTAATTCTGGCTGTTCCGGTGTTTATTCTGGAAATGGGTTCACATCTGATTCCGGCTTTTCATCACTGGATTGCACATACGCTAGGTACCCAAAACAGCTGGTATATCCAGTTTGTGCTGACCACTCTGGTTCTGCTGATTCCAGGACGGCGGTTTTATCAGCATGGGATTCCGGCATTATTCCGACTGGCCCCCGATATGAATTCTCTGGTTGCCGTGGGAACAATAGCCGCTTATGGATTTTCCTGTATTTCCACCTTCTTTCCGCAATTATTGCCGCAAAGCACTGTGCATGTGTATTTCGAAGCAGCAGCGGTGATTGTTGCTTTGATCTTACTGGGGCGTTATCTGGAAGCCAGAGCCAAAGGTAAAACCTCTGAAGCGATTCAATATCTGGTTGGCTTGCAGCCAAAAACTGCTCGAGTACAGCAAAATGGAACCTGGGTTGATCTGAAAATTGCTGATGTACAGCAGGGCATGCTGATCGAGATTCGTCCGGGTGAGAAAGTCGCAGTTGATGGTGAAGTCGTTTCTGGTCAAAGTTATATCGATGAAGCCATGATCAGCGGTGAACCTTTAGCGGTGGCTAAACAGGCTGGAGATCGGGTGATTGGCGGAACGGTAAATCAGAATGGCACCTTGCAGATCAAGGCGACAGCAGTCGGACAAGATTCAGTTCTAGCTCAGATTATTCATATGGTGGAACAGGCACAAGGCGCAAAGCTTCCCATTCAGGCGGCAGTCGATAAAGTGACCTTATGGTTTGTACCGGCTGTGATGCTGCTCGCGACTTTGACTTTTATTGTCTGGTTCCTGTTGGGTCCTGAACCGAATCTGACTTATGCACTGGTCAATGCTGTTGCAGTACTGATTATTGCCTGTCCTTGTGCAATGGGCCTGGCTACGCCAACATCTATTATGGTCGGCACCGGCCGGGCAGCAGAGCTGGGTGTCTTGTTCCGTAAAGGCGAAGCATTGCAACTCTTGCAGCAAACCAGAGTTGTGGCGGTGGATAAAACCGGAACCTTAACTGAAGGGAAACCAGCCCTAACCGATTTTGCAGTGACATCTGGTTTTGAGCAGCAAATAGTATTGCAAATGGTCGCAGCAGTGGAAGCCAAATCCGAACATCCCATTGCTCATGCGATTGTGGAAGCTGCGAAAGCACAACAGTTGCCACTACCTGAAGTCAGTGATTTTGATTCAATCACTGGTGCAGGCGTGAAAGCTCAAGTTTCAGGTCAGCAAATTCATATTGGCGCAGAACGCCTGATGCAGCAATTGGGCTTAAGTGTCGATATTTTTAAAGAGAAAGCACAACAGTTAGGCGAGCAGGGACGCACGCCTTTATATGTCGCGATAGATCAGCAGTTGGCTGCCATTATTGCTGTGGCTGATCCGATTAAAGCCACAACCTATAGTGCGATTCAAGCCTTACATGATCAAGGCTTAAAGATTGCCATGATCACCGGTGATAACCAGCATACTGCACAGGCCATTGCCAGACAGTTGAAGATTGATCATGTCATTGCTGAAGTTCTGCCTAATGAAAAAGTCGATGCGGTACGCCAACTCCAACAGCAACATGGCATCGTCACTTTTGTCGGTGACGGGATTAATGATGCACCTGCTTTGGCTCAGGCCGATGTTGGAATGGCAATAGGAACTGGTACGGATGTCGCAATCGAAGCAGCAGACGTGGTGCTGATGTCTGGAAATTTACAGCATGTGGCAACCGGTATTGGCCTGAGTCAGGCGACCATGCGCAATATTAAACAGAACCTGTTCTGGGCCTTTGTCTATAATATTGCCTTGATTCCGATTGCTGCCGGTCTGTTGTATCCATTCTTCGGTATTTTGTTATCACCGATGTTTGCAGCAGGCGCGATGGCATTATCCTCAGTTTTTGTGGTCAGCAATGCGCTTCGTTTAAAGACTTATCAGCCGATCCAGTTGAAGGAGGCAGTGTAATGAATATTGGACAGGCCGCGAAACGCTCCGGGATCTCGGCCAAAATGATCCGTTATTATGAAGATATCGGTTTATTACCCAATCCTAAACGTAGCGATTCGGGTTATCGTATCTATAGTGACGATGACATCAAGACTTTAAGTTTTATTCAGCATGCGCGTGAACTGGGTTTTTCTTCTGAACAGATGAAAGAATTGCTCGGCCTGTGGCTGAACGATGCCAGACACAGCAGTGATGTCAAACAGTTGGCGCAAAAGCATATCGAGTTACTGCAACAGAAAATTGCGGACATGCAAAACATGATGAAAATTTTGCAGCAATCGGTTGCACAGTGTGCTGGAGATGAGCAATCTGACTGTCAGATTCTGAAACAGATTGAGCAGGGTGTGTCACATGGGAAAACTGCACATACGGCTATCAAAGCAGATCAATAGCCTTGAATTAAAATTCGCTTAACCCAAATTTAAACTGATCAAAGGGAGATCAAGATGAAATTCCGTATTGAAAATATGACTTGTGGTGGTTGTGCACGTAGTGTGACTGCAACCATTCAGGAGCTGGATGAAAATGCTAAAGTCAATGTTGATGTAGTCAGCAAAATGGTGGAAGTTGAATCGAGTGCAAGCGAATCTGAGATTATCGCGGCATTAACTGAAGATGGCTTTCCGCCTGAAACTATGGCTTGATATTTGCCATTTAAAAAATAATTTTAAAATGCCTAATCATGATTAGGCATTTTTTATGAAACTGCCGATATTTTATCTGGCGTCATCAATGCCTGATTAATATATAGCTTAATCAGGCGTTCACGTGAACCAATCGCTTTTTGATAACTGGTCGAATTTAATAATAATGAAGCGCCATAAGTGACTGTCCAGATATAAGATAAATAATCCCGGATTGACATGGCACTGTCTAAAGATACCAGATAATCATGGGTCATATCTTTAATGCGGATAATCCGTTCTTCACGAATACGATAGAGTTCCTGAAATAACTCTTTCAGGTTTTTTTCATTATTGGTTAAACGCTCTTCAATGACATGCAGCAAAATAGTCCGGTTTGAATTGAGCATGTGATAAAGCATATATTGCGAAACATAATTTTTAATATCATTATTATATTTATCGGAAATTGCCAGAATTCTTTTTTCATTCAGAATGATGAGTTCTAAATATAACTGGTTTTTGCTTTTAAAATGCTTGTAGATGGTTCCTTTGGCGATGTCCAGTTCTTCAGCAAGTTCACTCAAGGTGATGTCCTGATTATTATCAAGCAGTAGACTTTCTGCCATGCTCAGGATCTTCTCTTTACGAAGAAGGAAGTTCTGCTGTCTTACAGTCGTCATCTTCTTGACTCATCATTTTCGAAAAGGAACCTACTAAGAATATGCTATTTTCGCAGGTATAGCTATAAAACTAAGGTCGTGATATTTATCTAAATTTGTATATTTATTCAACATTTCTTGTAGAAAAAAGTCATATACAGCTGCATTAAAAATATTGTCAAGAAAATTGAACCCTTGAGATCAACTTTGTTAAATAAAATTCCATTTTCAATATATTTGATTTATGGTTTTAAGGCATAAAGCTGAATTATATTTTCGTTTTAAACCTAGACTAGACAAGGTTTAGCGCAGTGAAGCCAGAGTCATTTTAACAGCTTAAATTTTTCATTTATTAATGGATTTAAGTTTTAAGGATTCAGTAAATACCAAAGGTATAAAATTTTTGATTTCAAATTTTATATCGCTGATTTATGAATGACATGCATGGATTTGAGCAAAAAGCCTCAAAATATTTTCTCGAATCCATAATGAAAAAATACTCAGTAACAGGATTGAGTATCACCAGTGAAGGAATGTAAAAATGCCTATTTATAATGCGCCACTAAAAGACATGGAATTTATTTTAAATGATGTGTTTCAGGCCGAACAATTTTGGCAAGATAATGAAAATCTTGCACATTTAGATATGGCAACTGCAAATGCAATTCTGGAGGAGATGGCCAAGTTTTCCAAGAATGTGATTCTTGATCTGAACCGCCCTGCAGATGAAGAAGGTGGTGCTCAGTTTAGTAATGGTGAAGTCAAAACACCTGCAGGCTTTAAGGAAGCTTTTAAGCAGTTTGCTGAAGGCGGCTGGGTAGGGCTGGGCGCGCCTGAAGAATGGGGCGGTCAGGGCATGCCAAAAATGCTGACTGTACTTGCAGACGAAATGATCTGGAGTACCAATCCCTCTTTCATGCTTTACCCGCTGTTAACTGTCGGTGCTGGCATGGCGATCAATGACCGTGCTTCGCAGGAACAGAAAGAAACCTATTTGCCAAAATTCTATACGGGTGAATGGTCAGGTACGATGTGTCTGACTGAACCGCATTCAGGGACAGATCTGGGCATTATCAAGACCAAGGCTGAACCAAACGAAGATGGTTCATACAACATTACCGGGACCAAAATCTTCATTACCAGCGGTGAGCATGATCTGAGTGAAAATATCATTCATCTGGTGCTGGCAAAAACTCCGAATGCACCAGCAGGTTCACGTGGTATTTCCCTGTTTATTGTGCCGAAATTTCTGGTCAATGCCGATGGTTCACTAGGTGAGCGTAATGCAGTATCTGCCGGTTCAATCGAACATAAAATGGGAATTAAAGGCTCAGCAACCTGTGTCATGAACTTTGATGGTGCCAAAGGCTATATGGTGGGTAATGAAAATGAAGGTCTGGCGGGCATGTTCGTGATGATGAACTACGAACGTTTGTCGATGGGGATTCAAGGCATTGGCGCGGCAGAATTTGCTTATCAGAATGCAGCCCAATATGCGACCGACCGTTTACAGGGCCGTGCATCGACTGGTGCAAAATCACCAGAAAAACCAGCCGATTCAATTCTGGTTCATGGTGATGTACGCCGTATGCTGCTGAATGTACGTGCCAATAATGAAGCTTCACGTGCTTTCGCAGTTTATGTCGGCCAGCAGCTGGATATTACCAAATACTCCACTGATCCAGAGGCAGTGCGTAAAGCAACCGATCGTGTAGCTTTATTAACGCCTATAGCCAAAGCTTACCTCACCGATAAAGCACTGGATGCTGCACTTGAAGCACAAATGTGCTTCGGTGGTCATGGTTATATTCGTGAATGGGGCATGGAACAATGTATCCGTGACCTGCGCATTTCACAGATCTATGAAGGGACCAATGGCGTGCAGGCGATTGATCTGATTGGCCGTAAAACCACAAAATGTAAAGGTGCTTATATTGCAGAATATATCGCGGAAATTCGCGATTTTGCCCAAGGTCTGGATGATGCCTTAATGATTAAAAAGGCAACCTTAGATACCTGTCAGCAACTGGAAGATATTACCAATTTTATTGTTGAGCAGTCTCAGCAGAATCCTGATTTCGCCAACTCCATTGCTGTTGATTATCTGCACGCTGTAGGTCTGCTGAGCTTCGTCTATATGTATGCACGTATCAGCAAAGCGGCGGCTACCAAAGAAGAGAGCTATTTCCAGAATAAACTGGTACTGGCAAATTACTATATTGCTAAAGTACTCCCGGATTTGAGTGCGAGAATTCAACGCATTCAGGCAGGTGCAGAGCTGGTGATGCAATTGCCAGAAGAATATTTCACTGCACAAGCCTAAACCCGCAAATATTGCGAAGGACAAACACTGTAGAGCTATCACTTTGCAGTGTTGATAACAATGATGTTAAAGGATGAAATTAGAATGATTGTAATTGTAGAAGCTGTACGTACCGCGATGGGTGGTTTTCAAGGCTCACTTTCAAGCTGTACGGCACCAGATTTGGGTGCTGTAGTGATCAAGGAAGCGGTAGCGCGTGCAGGTCTGGCAGCCAATGATATTGATGAAGTGATCATGGGTTGCGTTCTTCCTGCCGGTTTAAAACAGGGTCCGGCACGTCAGGCCATGCGTCAGGCGGGTCTACTGGATTCCACCGGGGCGACCACGATTAATAAAATTTGTGGTTCAGGCATGAAGGCGGTGATGCAAGCAGCAGACGCAATCAAGGCCGGTTCAGCAGAGATTGTGGTTGCAGGTGGTATGGAATCGATGTCAAACGCACCCTATTTAATGGACAAGGCACGGGCCGGATTCCGTATGGGGCATGGAAAAGTCATTGACCATATGTTCCAGGAAGGCCTGGAAGATGCTGAAACTGGTCTATCTATGGGCATCCTGGCACAAGAAATGGCGGACAAGAAAGGCTATACTCGTGAACAACAGGATGATTATGCGATTGGCTCTTTAAATAAAGCCGTGACTGCTGTTCAGCAGGGCTTCTTCAAAGATGAAATCGTGCCAGTTACAGTCAGCACGCGTAAAGGCGATGTGGTGGTTGAGCAGGATGAACAGCCACTGAATGCCAAAGCAGACAAAATCCCATCTTTACGTCCGGCATTTAAAAAAGACGGTACGATTACTGCGGCTAATGCCAGTTCAATTTCCGATGGTGCTTCCGCACTGGTTGTAACATCGAGCGAGATTGCAGCACAGCGTAACCTGAAACCTCTAGCGAATATTCTGGCTTATGCCAGCCATTCACAACATCCATCAGAATTCACGATTGCACCGGTGGGCGCAATTGAAAAAGTACTGAAGAAAACTGGCTGGAATGCAGCTGATGTGGATCTATGGGAAATTAATGAAGCTTTCGCGATGGTGACCATGGCAGCGATTGATGCCTTTGAACTGGATCCTGCCAAAGTGAATATTAATGGCGGTGCTTGTGCTCTAGGTCATCCACTGGGCTCTTCAGGTTCTCGTATCATTGTGACCCTGATTCATGCCTTGAAACGTACTGGCGGCAAAAAAGGTATTGCAGCGCTATGTATTGGTGGCGGTGAAGCAACAGCGATTGCGGTAGAACTGGTTTAAGTTCATTTAGATGAGATAGCGATGCTTTTGGTAAGCTAAGAGTATCGCTTAATTTATTGAAATAGTATTAAGCCCAAAATAAAGCCCGTAAATCACGGGCTTTATTTATTGTGTTAGATAAATATTTTAGTTCTGAATCAGACGTGGGTTATTAAAGACTTTATCCAATATATGCCGATGAATGAAACGCAGTTTATCTTTCACAGCTTCAGTCAGCTTAAACGGGTAAGCATCTTCCAGACCCATACTGCGGTTTAAAGCATTCAAGTTAAAAGTCAGGGTGACCCAGTTTTCCAGGATATGTTCAAAATCCTGTCCACCAATCGGGCATTCTTTAAAGTCCATACTGGCCAGGTTTCGGCCATTACCTTCCACGCGTAGACCAGCATAAAATGCTGTTTCCAGTGTTTCCATGATATGCAGATAGTGCGACCAGGTTTCAGCCCAGTCTTCCCACGGGTGTGCGGTGGCATAGGGACTAATATATTTTTCATGCCAGTTAATAGGTGCACCCTGATTATAGTGCCTCTCGAGTGCTTCACTATAATTTTGCCGCTCATCCCCAAAATAATGGCGAAGTTCATCGAGTAATTCCGGGTGTAGGTGCTGGATGACATTAAAATAAAAATGCCCACTTTCATGACGAAAATGCCCTAATAATGTCCTGTAATTTTCACCCATATTGACCCGGGTGGTTTCACGATAAACCACATCGGCCTCGAAGGCATTTAAGGTAATCACACCATTGGCATGGCCGGTAAGTACTGGCTTGTCTTTTTCAGGAAGAAGAAAATCAAAACGCAAACCCAACGGATCATCATCCGAATGTTTTGGACGAGGCATAATGTTCATACGTTGGGTCAGATACAGAAAACGGCGTTTGGCTTCCTCGAGCCGATACCAGTAAATCATGTTCTCAGAATTCTCCAGATTCGGAATCACATGCGTCAGCTGACAGGATTCACAAAAATCTTCCTCGTCATCTACAGGGATCATCCAGTTACATACCTGATGATGGGTATAGTTATAACAAGGTTTATAACGGGAATGTTGATACTTTTCGGCAACGGGAACCCACTCCTGAGCATTCAGCTTTTTAAATGTCGTCATTTCTTTTTCGGATGCGATATAGCCGATAGGAGAAAGGCAGTGATCACATACGAATTTGGCGAAAAAGATCTGCTGTTCGCAAACTGGACATTCAAAATACTTCATCGATACTCCCTGCAAAATGAATGAATTACAATGAATTACTGAAACTCTATAATTTATATTCAGATTGCATTGCGGAATTTTATCCTGTTTAAAAATTCATCATAAAAATTTCTTAAAAAACACTATGTTGATTAATTGTAAAATGCGTGTGATCGATTATTCATTAAATTATAGTTTAGTGACTGTTTATAGAAGAAAAGCTGAGTGAACTGTAAAAACTGATGAACTGATTTATGTATTTTTTTCTTAAATAAAAAAACAGAGCACTAATTTAAAAAACTGAATAATGCAAACTATAAAAAAATTAGAGATCAAAAATTATTGAAAAAAATCGATTGAATCGCGTTTTTCAAAAGACCTAATTGGTATATATTTTGCTCAATTTTAAAACATACATAATGCTGAAAAATAAATTATTTTTAATTTTTTAGTTCTGCTTTTGGGGTATTAAAATATGATGAAGATAAGAAAAGCCACTGTTCAGGACACACTAGCAATTGCGAACGTCATTGCCCCATTTGTTGATGTCTTGATTTCTAGTGAAGAGGGACGCAAGCGTTTTCAACCTAAAATTCTTCAGACCATTTTTGATCGAGCTGATATTCATTATTTTGTTGGAGAAATTAATCAAAAAATTGTGGGCGTGGTGGCCTATATGGAACCTGCACACTTCATGCACTTTTTTCTGGATCCAGCTTATCAGGGGCAGGGATATGGACGACAAATGTGGAATTTTTTAGAAGAACAAATCTGTAATCAAGGGCATCAAAGGATCACAGTCAAATCCAGTTTATATGGCTTCAATATTTATAAAAAATTTGGTTTTGTAGAAACAGGTGAACTTACTCACAAACATGGCATTCGCTTTATTCCAATGGAAAAAGTTTATCCTGTTGAATCAAATATAGCTCCCTTAGAATAGGAAAGTCTTTTATTATAATTTAATCAAGAATCTGGAGTTATTTTCTTATTTTTTCAGCATAGTTCAAATCTAAGAAATCAATTTTATCCCTATCAGACTGATAAATTTTAATTATTTCTAAATTAGAAAATTAAACTTTTAGCTATTAGCCATTATCTCTTTTTTAATTAGTCATAGATTGTACTAAGGCATAGAATTAATTCACTTTTACGGTACTAATGATCAGGGTATGGCAATCAGCTGGATTTTCTTTACTTTAATGGCTGCATTTATGCAGGCTTGGCGAAATGCCTTTCAAAAACAGCTCAGTACTACTGTCGATATTTGGGGCGTGACACTGGCACGTTTCCTGTTTGGCTTGCCGCTGGCCGGGCTTTACATTGCAGCTTTATACCACTTCAAACCGGTAGAATGTGTGGTGCATTTTACCCCGAAGTACTGGATCTATATCCTGATTGCGGGTATCAGCCAGATTCTGGCAACCGCCTTGATGGTGCAGCTATTTAAACAGAAAAATTATGCGATTGGCGTTGGACTGGCAAAAAGTGAAGCGATTCTGGCAGCCATTATCGGAGTGATTTTTCTATCAGATCATCTTTCTGTACTGGCATGGATCGGGGTGCTGATCGGTGGTTATGCTGTGTTTTTGCTTAGTAAAGGCAATCAGCTGACCGGCTTATCCACCAAGACTTTAGCCATCGGAATCGGCAGCGGTTTGAGCTTTGCTATTACTTCACTCTTGGTACGTGAAGCCAGTCTGGAACTACCAATGTTGCCAACCGTACATCGCGCTTCATGGGTACTAATTTCGGTGATTGGTTTCCAGTGCATCAGTATGCTGATTTACCTGAGCCTGTTTAGTCGAAAAACCTTAGTTGCCATGTGGCAACGTTTAGGTCTAACCTTTAAAGTCAGCTTCTGCAGCTTTATAGCATCCCTCGGCTGGTTTACCGCCATGAGTATGATGAGCGTGCCAATCGTGAAAACCTTGGGACAAATCGAAATCCTGTTCAGTCTGCTGATTTCAGCTTATTTCTTTAAAGAAAAACTGGCGCGTGCCGAGCATTGGGGCTTGGTACTGGTGGTGATTGCAGCGATGCTGGTGATCTGGGCTTAACAAATACTCGAATAAAAGAAAGCCACGAATTATCGTGGCTTTTTTATAAGAATGAATTAAGCAGCAAGAAAAGTTTGTACTGCCTGATTAAAGGCTTCCGGTTGTTCAATATTGGAAATATGCGAAGCATTGATTTCAAACAACTGGCTATTCGCAATACGTTGCTGCATAAACTGTCCATCTGCAACAGTCGTCACCGGATCCTGCTGACCCGCAATAATCAGCACAGGGATTTGAATGCTACTAAGTTGTTCGCGGACATCCGCCTTAGCCAGAGCTTCACAGCAGTTTGCATAGCCTTCTGGGCTGCCAGCTCCGAGGTCGTTTGAAAGTTCTGCAACGACTGCCGGGTTGCTCTGGATAAAGGGATCGGTAAACCAGCGTGATGCCGCAGTTGCAGCAATCGGAGCAAGACCTTGCTCACGGACAAGCGCAGCACGGTCTTGCCATGCCTGTTCCTGGCCAATTTTGGCTGCAGTATTGCAGACAATCACCTGGCTAAAACGTTCTGGCTTATGAATCGCTAACCATTGACCGGTTAAGCCACCCATAGAAATACCACAGAATGCTGCTTTTGCAATGTTCAAATGATCCAGAAGATTCACTATATCCTGACCCAACTGCTCCAGGCTATACGGGCCTTGCGGTGCTTCCGAACCACCATGACCACGGGTGTCATAGCAGATTACGTAATAATCTTGCTGGAAATGCGCAATCTGTGGCTGCCACATGCTGTATTTGGTGCCCAGTGAGTTGGAAAATACCAAGGCAGGTTTGTTGGCATCCCCAAAAATCTGGTAATTAATCTGGGCATCATTTGATGTAAATGTTGGCATTTGTTATTCCTTTTATTTCCTTCTAAAAGTTCCTCCCTGAACAAGGCATAAGCACTGCTTAAGCCTTGTGCAAGAAAGGGAGGTTAGGAGGGATTTTTTAAACACGTTCAATAATCAAAGCAATACCTTGACCGACACCAATACACATTGAACACAGCGCATATTGACCACCGGTTTGTTCCAGCTGGTTGAGTGCAGTCGTCACTAAACGCGCGCCTGAAGCACCGAGTGGATGACCCAAAGCAATCGCACCACCATTTGGATTGACTTTCTCTGAACCGTCTTCGATACCCAAGTCACGGGTACATGCCAGTGCCTGAGCAGCAAAAGCTTCATTCAGCTCAATCACATCCATCTGCTCTAAAGTCAGACCGGTTTGTACCAGTAATTTCTTGATGGCAGGTGCTGGACCAAAACCCATGATTCGTGGTTCAACACCTACAACGGTTGAGCCAATAATTTTGGCACGTGGTTTTAAGCCATGCTGAGCAACAGCTTCATCAGATGCAATCAGCAGGGCAGCCGCACCATCGTTAATACCAGAAGCATTACCCGCCGTTACAGTCCCCTCTGCTTTCACCACAGGTTTCAGTTTCGCCAGAGCTTCTGCTGTGGTAGAGGCACGCGGATGTTCATCAGTATCGACAACGATCGGATCGCCTTTACGCTGCGGAATCACCACAGGAATGATTTCCTTGGCAAAGAAACCATTGGCCTGCGCTGCTGCGGTACGTTGCTGGCTGGTCAGAGCAAACTTGTCCTGATCTTCACGGTTGATATTGAACTGTTCTGCCAGATTTTCAGCAGTTTGCGGCATGGTTTCTACGCCGTACATTTCTTTCAGTTTCGGATTGATAAAACGCCAGCCCATGGTGGTGTCTTCAATCTTCTGGCTACGGCCATACGCTGTTTCTGACTTGCCCATCACGAATGGGGCACGCGACATGCTTTCTACACCACCGGCAATAATCAGATGGGCTTCACCGGCTTTAATCGCACGTGCTGCCATCGCGACTGCATCCATCGATGAACCACACAGACGGTTCACGGTCGTTGCCGGCACCTGATAAGGCAGACCTGCAAGTAGTGAAGACATACGACCGACGTTACGATTGTCTTCACCGGCCTGATTGGCACAGCCATAAATCACGTCATCGACCTGTTCCCAGTTTACCGATGGGTTACGTTCCATCAAAGCTTTAATTGGCAGCGCACCTAAATCATCTGCACGGACAGGCGCGAGGCCACCGGCATAACGGCCGAATGGGGTACGGATGGCATCGATAATATATGCGTTTTTCATTGTGTATTTGCTCACATATTTAAAAGAAGAAAACTCCTCCCTTTTTAAAGGGAGGTTGGGAGGGATTTAATGAAGTAGTTTTAATCCTCAAATCCTCCCTAAATCCCTCCTTTAATAAAGGAGGGACTTCCCCTTAATTTGATTGAGTCGCATCAATCAGTTTGGCACCAGTTAATGCCTGCAATTCTTCAAATGACAGACCTTCGACTTTTTCAATGATTTTCATGCCTTCAGGAGTGACATCAATTACACACAGGTCAGTATAGATGCGGTCCACACATTTCAGGCCAGTCGCAGGATAAGTCAGTTCAGCCACAATCTTAGGTTCGCCTTTTTTAGTGACGTGATCAGTAGTGATAAAGACTTTCTTGGCGCCGACGGCCAGATCCATCGCGCCACCGACTGCAGGAATTGCATCGGGTGCACCGGTATGCCAGTTGGCCAGATCACCATTTTCAGCGACTTGGAAAGCACCCAAAACTGCGATATCTAAGTGTCCGCCGCGCATCATCGCAAAAGAATCCCCATGATGGAAAAAAGCACCGCCAGTCAGCATGGTCACAAATTCTTTACCGGCATTGATCAGTTCAGGGTCTTCTTCACCTTTGGCAGGTGGCGGGCCAAAAGCTAGCAAGCCATTTTCAGAATGCAGGAAAACATCCTTGTCTGCAGGCAGATAGCTAGCAATCTTGGTCGGCAGGCCAATACCAAGGTTGACATAGGTACCATCAGGAATGTCCTGGGCAACACGTTCAGCAATCTGGTCGCGGGTCAGTTTGATATAGCTCATGATTTTGCTCCTGAATTACTGTGCCGTTTGTACTTGGACAACGTGTTGGACAAAGATGCCCGGGGTAATAATGTGTTCCGGATCCAGCTCACCGAGTTCAACCACTTCAGCGACTTGGGCAATGGTAATGTCTGCGGCCATCGCCATGATTGGACCAAAGTTACGTGCGGATTTACGGTAAACCAGATTGCCCCAGCGATCGCCTTTATGCGCCTTGATCAGGGCAAAGTCTGCTTTAATTGGATTTTCTAAAACGTAATCTTTGCCTTCATAATTCAGGGTAGGCTTGCCTTCCGCCAGCAAGGTACCAAAACCGGTAGGCGTGTAGATTGGCCCTAGCCCCATACCTGCAGCCTGAATCCGGCAGGCCAGGTTTCCTTGCGGCACCAGTTCCAGCTCGATTTTTCCGGCACGGTACAGCTCGTCAAAGACCCATGAGTCTGACTGGCGCGGGAAAGAGCAGATGATTTTACGTACTGCGCCAGTCTTTAGCAGTTTTGCCAGACCATAGTCACCATTGCCGGCATTATTGTTAACGATCACCAGATCTTTCACGCCCAGCTCAATCAGACCATCAATCAGTTCAGCAGGCTGACCTGCGGTACCGAAACCACCAATCATGATGGTGGAACCGTCTTTGATTTGTGAAAGTGCTTCAACCAGAGAAGCAGAACTTTTATCAATCATAATCTTTCCTTTACTGCCTATCACTCAGGCACGTTTTGAATCAGAAGCTAAATTTGTTTTCGGTGAAGATTTCTTTGAGGTAAGTACAAAGTGCGCCAGCAGGCCGATACAGATGCCCCAGACCACAGAACTCATGCCCAACAGGCTCATGCCAGAAGCAGTAGCTAGAAAGGTAATCAGGGCAGATTCACGCTGGTTTTCGGTTTGCATGGCCACGGTCAGGTTGCTGGAAATTGCACCGAGTAATGCCAAACCAGCCAGTGCAGCGACCAGTTCTTTTGGAAACAGGCTAAACAGCATTACAATGCTGCCAGCAAACAGGCCACCGAGGATGTAAAACAGTCCATTACAGATACCAGCGATATAACGTTTGTCTTTGGCTTCATGCGCATCTGCACCCATACACAGGGCTGCAGTAATCGAACCAAGCACGGTTGTGATGGCACCAAAGCAGGCAAAAATCAGTGAGGTAATACTGGCGGTGGTAATAATCGGTTTGGCTGGAACGTTATAACCAGACAGCTTTAATAAACTCATGCCTGGCAGGAACTGGCCCGAAAGGCTAACCAGAATCAGCGGGAGTGCCAGGTTTAGGGTAGAATTCCAGCTCCATTCTGGTTGGATGAATTGAGGAATAGCAATACTGAAATTCATGGTAACGGGCTGGAATTTGCCAAAGATCAAACTCAGGATCAGCCCTACACCCAGTACCCAGAGCATGGCATAGCGTGGGTTAAAGCGTTTCGCGATCAGGAACACCATCAGCATGCTGGTCACGATGATGGGCATGTTTTCGGTAGCAGTAAAAAGCCCAAGTCCAAAATTCACTAGAATCCCGGCCATCATCCCGGCAGCTACCGATTGTGGAATCAAGGCCAGTAATTTGTCGAAATAACCTGTAATACCAATCACGAACAACACCACAGCTGTGGTGATATAGGCGGCAATGGCTTCATTCAGGGAAATTTCAGGAAACAGGGTCACCAGTAGGGCTGTTCCTGGTGCTGACCAGGCCATCACTACCGGGACTTTAAACTTCACCGACAGGTAAATGCTGGAAATAGCAGCAGCGATGGAAATACCCCAGATCCATGAAATCATCATGGCAGGCGAGACCTGCGCCTGCTGGGCCGCCTGGAAAAAAATAATCAGGGGACCGGAATAGGAAATCAGCACTGCTAAAAATCCTGCCACAGTGGCTGAAATTGACCAGTCATCCTTCAGGGTTTGAAACAGATGTGTCATTGCGGTTGCCTCCTTGCGGTCAATGAACCTGTATGCAATCAGGTTTAACCCTGATCACCGCCACCAACGGGAACCACGGTTCCAGTCATATACGATGCTTCATCTGAAGCGAGGAACAGAATGGCGTTGACCTGTTCCTGGATCGTGCCATAGCGTTTCATATGGCTGCGATCCTTGGTTTGGTCGACCACATCCTGCATCCATTGTTCTTCCTGTTCACTCAGCGGTTTGGCATTGCGTGGAATCTTGCGTGGCGGTGCTTCGGTACCACCGGTTGCCACTGCATTCACGCGGATACCATCTTTGGCATAGGCAAAGGCCAGGGAAGCGGTCAGCGCATTTACGCCACCTTTGGAAGCCGAATACGGCGCACGATGGATCCCGCAGGTCGCAATCGATGACACATTCACGATCGTGCCTTGCTGCTGCTTGATCATTTGCGGTAGCACTGCACGGCAACACCACATGGTTGGGAACAATGAACGGTTCACTTCCTTGATGATTTCTTCTTCAGAAAATTCTTCAAAAGGTTTCATCCAGATCGCACCGCCAACATTGTTGATCAGCACATCAATACGTCCATAGGTCTCTAATGCTTTAGCCATGACAACTTCGGCACCAACATAGGTTTCCAGATTGGCCTTGACGATGATGGCATCACCGCCAGCCGCTTCGATTTCTGCCAGGGTTTCCTGCACATAGTCGGAAATATCGGCCAATACTAGCTGTGCGCCTTCAGCAGCAGCCTGGATGGCTACACCGCGGCCGATACCTTGGGCAGCACCGGTCACGATAACCACTTTATTTAAAAATCTTTGACGTTCGGTCATGTCGAAATATCCTCAATCAGTTCGCTGAGAATTTTTCAAACAGGAAGCTGGTAGGTTTAACACCTTCCGCATCCAGCCAGCTGCGAACTGCTTCAACCATTGGCACTGGACCACACAGGTAGATGTCGACATCGCCACCATTTAGCCATTCATTTTTAATATGGCCAGTCACATAACCTTTACGCTCATGTGTAGATTCTGGATTTGCGACCACCGTGCGATATTCGAACCATGGGAATTTGTCCTGTAGTTCATTCAGCTTTTCAATTGCGACCAGGTCGAAGTCATTGGTCACTCCAAAGACCAGACGTACTGGATGTTCAGACCCTTTTTCTTCCAGTACCTGTAACATCGACATAAATGGTGCGATGCCTGTACCACCTGCCAGCATTAATACCGGACGGGTGACATTACGTAGATAGAAGCTGCCGAATGGACCGGTAAAGGTCATTTTGTCACCGGCTTTTGCATCAGCGCTGAGGAAGCTCGACATTTTGCCGTTAGGGACATTACGAACTACAAAACCAGTTAAACGGTTACCCGGTTTAGAGCTGAATGAATAAGAACGGGTTTCGGTGGTTCCAGGAATACCGACATTGACATATTGTCCGGCCAGAAAATGGATATCTGGTTGACCATCATCGAGTTGAATATCAAAGGTAATGGTGGAGTCAGACAGGTTTTCTACACGAGCCAACGTACCTTGAAATGCGTGAATCTCGGTTTTGCAGACATCAGACGAAGCCTGAATCTGGAACACGGCATCCGAAGTCGGTTTACATTGGCAAGCCAGAATAAAACCTTCTGCGGCTTCTTCTGGAGTCAGTGCATCTTCAATATACATTTCTTCAGGCATGTCATACGCACCTGATTCACAGAAAGCGCGGCACGTTCCACATGCACCGTCACGGCAATCTAGAGGGATATTGATCTTTTGACGGTAAGCTGCATCGGACAGGGTTTCGCCTTGGGCAACACTAATAAAACGTGTAACGCCATCTTCAAATTGGAGTGCAACATTGTGGTTTGACATGGCTGAATATCCTATATAAATCTTTGAAACTTAGCCTTTCAGCCATATTTCCCTAGCTGAAAGGTCTGACCTTGCTGTCGAAACAGTCTTAGAGGTGATAAATGTCGATAACCTGGTTGATGTAATCGTTTTTCAGCACCACGTATTTGCTTAGAATCTGTGGTTTTTCACCTGAAAAATCGATCTCGTAACGAGACATACCGAAATAGCTGTAGCTGGTTTTGTAACGGAAACTCAGGGTATTCCAGTTAAAGCGCACAATGACCTTGTCGCCATCACGTTCCACAATTTCAATATTGCAGATGTTGTGGCTGGTACGGGTATCCGGCATGGTGGCAGATGAACGTTCTGTCTTGATCCGGAACACACGGTCTTCCAGGCCCTGACGGTCAGGGTAATAGATCAGTGAGATTTCAGACTGTGGATCTTCAGTCAGGCGGTCATCATCATCCCAGGCTGGCATCCAGAAAGAAGCAGTAGGGGCGTAGCACTGTAACCAGTCATCCCATTGCTCATCATCTAAAAAGCGGGCTTCCTGATACAGGAACTGTGCAATATTTTCTAAAGTGATGTCGCTCATGCGGTTTCTCCTTCAGTGCTTGCAGCAATTTCTTTTTCAGTCGCAATGCCTTTTTTGATCAGTTCTAGCCAGTACTGGTGTTGTGCCAGATATAAGCCTTCATCTTCAGTTTTAATGCCAGACAGCTTTGGTTTCAGGCCAATTTCATTGGCTGCATCATCCGGCCCTTGAATCCAGTGTTTAGAACCACGACACATGTCATTCCATTCCAGTGCGATCCCGGCATAGCCCGCCTGACAGGCACGAAATTCTTCCAGATCGTCTGGGGTAGCCATACCAGAAGCATTAAAGAAATCTTCATACTGACGGATACGGCGGGTGCGTGCTTCAGGCTCTTCACCGACAGGACCGATACAGTAAATCGTCACTTCAGTCTTATCGACGGAGATTGGACGCAGAACACGGATTTGTGAGCCGAACTGATCCATAAAATAAACGTTTGGATAGATACACAGGTTACGTGAGCGTTCGATCATCCATTTCGCCATGGCTTCGCCATAACGCTCGGTATATTCATCTTTCTTGGCAAAGTTTGGACGGTCTTCCGGATTGGCCCATTGGGTCCAAAGCAGCATGTGGCCATGTTCAAAGCCGTAAGAACCACCGCCTTGTTTACCCCATGAACCTGCGCTCATGGCACGAATATTATCGCCAGCTTCTTTTTCCTTACGTTGCTGAGTGGTCGCGGCGTAGTTCCAGTGCACGGCAGAGACGTGATAACCATCGGCACCGTTTTCTGCAGTCAGCTTCCAGTTACCTTCATAGGTATAAGTCGATGAACCGCGTAAAACTTCCAGACCTTGCTCAGACTGACCTACGATCATGTCGATAATCTTGGTAGCTTCGCCCAGGTATTCTTCCAGAGATGGAACATCAGGATTCAGGCTGCCAAACAAGAAGCCTTTGTAATTTTCAAAACGGGCTACTTTTTTCAGGTCATGAGAACCGTCCTGGTTAAAGCAATCTGAATAGCCTGCATCAGCAGGATCTTTCACCTTTAACAGCTTGCCTGAGTTATTGAATGTCCAGCCATGGAATGGGCAGGTATAGGTTGCTTTATTGCCACGCTTATAACGGCAGAGCTGTGCACCGCGGTGAGAGCAGGCATTGATCATGGCATTCAGTTCGCCATTGCGGTTACGTGCAATGATGATTGGCTGACGGCCAATATGGGTTGTGTAGTAATCGTTGTTATTGGGAATCTGGCTCTCATGGGCCAGATAAACCCAGTTTCCTTCAAAGATGTATTTCATTTCCAGATCAAACAGGGCTTGATCAGTAAATACGGAACGGTGCAGTTTAAATTCACCAGATTCAAAATCATCGACCAGTAATTCATCAATACGGTCTAAATGGCTGGTGTTAATTACAGGAATACGAGGCATGTCCAGTCTCCGACTTTCCAAGGAGGGGAAGTCATCGGGATGTTGCTCAGACTGACATCCCGATTCCATTTTGAATTAAGCGCTTGCGCGACGACGTTCTACTTCAGTGCTTGGTGCAGCAGCCTGGTCTTTCACCAGTTCAATATTGAACTGGATATGTTTGAATGGACCATTTAAACCACGACGTGCGATTTCAGCTTCATCGGTCACATCAACAGCGGTTGCGACCAGACCATCACGTGTGGCGAAGGCAAAGTCATCCCACAGGTATTGATCGCCTTCGATATTGAACTGTGTGGTTAACTTTCGGTAACCCGGTGCAGATACGAAGTAATGCACATGAGATGGGCGGTTACCGTGACGACCTAATTTATCCAGTACGAACTGGGTAGTACCTTCAGGTGGACAGCCATAACCGACCGGCATGGTAGTCAGGGCAACATATTTACCGTCTTGATCGGTAAAGATAGAGCGGCGCAGGTTAAAGTCAGATTGTGACTTGTCAAAGAAAGAGTAGTTGCCCAGGCTGTTGGCATGCCAGACCTCAACTTTTGCACCTTCAATGATGTTGCCGTCAGTGTCAGTCACTGTGCCTTCAATGATCAGGGTTGGAATTTTGCCTTCTTCAGAACCATCATCCATACGCGCAAAACCAACTGACTCAGGAGCACCTGCAACATACAGCGGGCCTTCGATGGTACGTGGTGTACCGCCAGTAATGCCGGCTTTGGCATCTGCTTCATCCGCGCGTAAGTCTAAGTAATGTTCCAGACCTAGACCTGCAGCCAGTAAGCCTAATTCATTGGCTTGACCTGCATCAGTAAAGTATTCCAGACCTTTCCAGAGTTCAGTCTGAGAAATATCAAGATCTTCAATAGCCTGGAAAAGATCACCTAATAAACGTACAACAACTTGTTGTACACGCTCATCAACTGGTCCTGTCGCTGTATCGACATTCATTTTTTTAACCAGTGCATCAATTTCTTGGCGGTTCATACTATTGCTCCTAAAGTATGTTTTCATATTTTAGTGGCGCATGTTTTAGCATTCGTTTGGCTGGCTAAATCTTGCTGGCCACAAGTCCTTTTGGATTACCCTCAGGTGTATGGGGTGGGAAGGAAATTCTTTCATTTCCATTCCCAAATTTTTAATTACTTGTCATCATCTCGAATCGATGATGGATGGCGGTTCAATGCCATAACTTCGATGTTCATATACGGGTAGAGCGGCAAGCCCTGTAGCAGGTTGTGCAACTCTTCATTGCTTTCAACATCAAAAATACTGATGTTTGAATACTGTCCGGTGATGCGCCAGATATGACGCCATTTACCCTGGCGTTGCAGATCCTGTGAATAGGCTTTTTCGACAGCCTTAATTTCATTGGCCTGTTCAACTGGCATATCTTTTGGAATATTGACGTCCATTCGTACTTGGAAAAGCATGGGATTCTCCTGGAATTATTGATGACGCAAGTTGTCAATCTTGTTTTCATCCAACTCAATACCCAGACCTGGTCCTTTCGGAATCTCAAGTTCAAAGTTTTGATACTGGAGTGGGGTTCTTAAAATTTCATCAGTTAACAGCAGTGGACCAAACAGTTCGGTGCCATAAGCGAGACTTTCAAAAGTCGAGAAGGCATGGGCAGAGGCGATCGTGCCCACCGGACCTTCAAGCATGGTGCCGCCATACAGATCGATACCTGCCAGCTGTGCCACTTTTGCAACTTCACAACCTTCAATCAGGCCACCAGATTGCGCCACTTTGACTGCAAAAACTGATGAGCCATGCTGACGTGCGATCTGATAGGCAGACTGCGGACCCATCAAGGATTCATCCGCCATGATGGCGATATCAAAACGCTGGGTCAGACGTCGCATTGCATCCAGATTATCAATGGCACATGGCTGTTCAATCAGGTCAATGCCGCCGTCCTGGAGTAACTGAATACCTTTAATCGCGTCTAGCTCTGTCCAGGCACGGTTCACATCAACACGGATCGAAATGTCTTTGCCTAATGCCTGTTTAATGGCAAGCACGTGTTCAACATCCTGTTCCACTGGACGAGAACCAATTTTCAGTTTGAAAATATTGTGGCGTTTGGCCGCAATCATTTTCTGGGCTTCAGTAATGTCTTTCTCGGTATTGCCAGATGCCAATACCCACAGCACTGGTACGCTGTTACGTAAACGTCCACCTAGAATTTCACTCAGTGGCTGGTTCAGACGTTGTGCCTGAATATCCAGTAGCGCAGTTTGAATGGCACATTTGGCAAAACGGTTACCATTAATATTCTTTTTGATGGCTCGTAATGTCTGTGCAACATTCAAACCCGATAATGTTTTCAGAAGCGGTGCAAAGTAAGTCTCAATATTCACTTTGACACTTTCTGGGCTTTCTTCACCGTAGCCTAAACCGCCAATAGTGGTGGCTTCGCCCCAACCCACATAGCCGTCTTCGGTGGTGATTTTGACCAGGACCAGTGTCTGGGTTTGCATGGTTGCGACAGCCATCTTGTGAGGACGGATCGTCGGTATTTGAACCAGCAAGGTTTCAACTGACTTATACATAATTACGCTTCACATTCTTGCTTTAATGTTTTGACTTGATATACCTTAAAAGAATAATTTTGATTGGTCTAAGATCGATTTAGCATTTTTTTATACTTTAAAGGTATTTAGGAATATGGAACTCAGGCATTTGCGTTACTTTGTCGCAGTCGTCGAAGAACAAAGTTTTACCAAGGCGGCAGAAAAACTGTTTATTGCTCAACCACCTTTAAGCAGACAGATACAAAATCTGGAACAGGAACTGGATATTCAGCTCTTTGAAAGAGGTAGCCGACCGCTTAAGACCACAGAAGCAGGTCAATTCTTCTACCAGCATGCGGTTAAACTTTTGTCTAATGCGGAAGAAATCAAATCGATGACCAAGCGGATTGGTATCGCGGATCGCACCATTAGCATTGGTTTTGTTGGCTCGTTATTGTTCGGTTTGCTATCGCGTATTGTGTTTCTATTTAAGCAGCAACATCCCCAGCTCAAAATTGAGATGGTTGAAATGAATACTTCAGAGCAGATTCAGGCACTTAAAGAAGGGCGGATTGATGTCGGTTTTGGACGTTTAAGGATTTCAGATCCGGCAGTGAAACGGGTATTACTGCGTGAAGAACGGCTGATGGTCGCGGCACATTCCAGCCATTTTCTTTCGCAACGAGATGGCGTGAATCTGGCTGAACTGGTAGATCAGCCACTCTTTTTATACCCGAATAATGGTAAGGCTAATTTTTCTACCCAGGTGCGCGGTATATTTTCCGAGTATGGGCTGGAACCGAAAAATATCCGTGCAGTCAGTGAATTGCAACTGGCGCTTGGTTTTGTGGCTGCCGGAGAGGGCGTCTGTATTGTGCCGGAAAGTGCCCAGAATATTCGTCTGGCACATTTAAACTTTATCCCTTTATTAGATGAATTTGCGGTCAGTCCGGTTTTTATGGCTATTCGTAATATGGATGAAAGTGAATATATTCGTTATCTGTTTGATGCGGTCTATCAGGTCTATGATCTTGAAGCGATTAAATATGATCGTGCTGTATTTTAATTCAGATCAATACCTGTCTGGATCTTATAGGGAATAAAGCGAATCCATATTTTAATATTGAATGAAGGTTTCATTTTTTGGATGAATATCATTAAGGCATAGTAAATAAAGCTTTTTCTTTAAGGCAGACTTTATAGGTATAGAAGCATGCCTATTCAGTTTTGGACATTTATGCACATCTTCTGCATTGTGAATCTCATAAATTGAACTTCACAATTAGGAGGTGGAGATGTCTACAAATAAAGTGAATATAAATACGCTGATTGATGAAGCAAAGTTCACGCCATTTCATTGGGGCGTCCTGATCTGGTGTTTGCTGATCATTATTTTTGACGGTTATGACCTGGTGATTTACGGCGTGGCTTTACCGCTACTGATGCAGGAATGGGCACTCAGTGCAGTACAGGCAGGCATGTTAGCCAGCACCGCCTTGTTCGGTATGATGTTTGGAGCGATGAGTTTCGGCACTTTGTCCGATAAACTGGGACGTAAAAAAACCATCATGATCTGTGTCGCGATCTTTAGTGGTTTTACGTTTATCGGTGCCTTTGCAACATCACCTGTCGAATTCGGAATTTTACGTTTTCTTGCCGGACTCGGAATTGGTGGCGTGATGCCAAACGTCGTTGCCCTGATGACGGAATACGCACCAAAAAGGATTCGCAGTACACTGGTCGCTTTGATGTTTAGTGGCTATGCCATCGGCGGCATGACATCTGCCTTGCTTGGCGCATGGCTGGTACCACAGTTTGGCTGGAAAATCATGTTCTTGCTTGCGGGTACTCCTTTACTGTTCCTGCCGATACTCTGGAAATATTTACCAGAATCGTTGATGTATCTGACCAATAAGCAGCAGACTGCTCAAGCGCAAAGCATTATCCAGAAAATCTCGCCAACACAGATAATTGGATCTGACACCCAGTTCGTCCTGAATGAAGTACAAAAAGGCGATGAAGCACCTTTAAAAGCACTATTCCAGCAAGGCCGCACATTTAGTACCTTTATGTTCTGGTTGGCATTTTTTATGTGTTTATTAATGGTTTATGCACTAGGCAGCTGGTTACCAAAACTGATGATCCAGGCTGGATATTCACTGGGTGCCAGCATGATCTTCCTATTTGCCCTGAATATTGGTGGAATGATTGGTGCCATTGGTGGAGGTTATCTGGCAGACCGTTTCCATATCAAAAAAGTACTGACAATGATGTTTCTTTGCGGGGCAGCTTCTTTAATCCTGCTCGGTTATAACAGTCCGCAATTCGTGCTTTATAGCTTGATTGCTATGGCTGGAGCAGCAACCATTGGTTCTCAAATCCTGCTCTATACCTTCGTGGCACAATATTATCCATCGACGGTGCGTTCTACCGGCATGGGCTGGGCCTCTGGGATTGGACGTATTGGTGCGATCGTTGGACCGGTATTGACAGGTGCTTTACTCACCATGAATTTACCGCATCAAATGAACTTCTTTGCAATTGCGATTCCCGGTTTGATTGCTGCGCTGGCAATTTTCCTGGTTAACTTAAAAATGTCTGTAGAAGGTCAAGCCCTTGCTGCACCTGAGATTCGTACTAATTCTCTCGCTGAAAAAGCAAGTTAATGGATTAAATATCAATTAATAAAGAAAACACTTCTAATGATAGAGATCGCCATCGTAAGCGGTGGTGATCTGTTGCTAGAATCGAGACGCATAATAAAAAAGTGAGTTTAGGATGAACACGAAACAATTATTTAATAATCAAACAATCACATTAAAACGCACGGTTCTGATGAGCATGATGGCAATGAGTTTAGGGGGCCTTAGCTTGTCTACCCAGGCACAAACTCCAGCTCAGTCCAATCAGCAGGAAATTGAGCAGTTGCGTCAGGAGGTTAAAGCTTTACGTGCTTTGATTGAACAGCAGCAAACTCAGACAGCTGCTGTGACTGCACCTGTAGCGACAACACCGGCACCTGCAAATACAGCAGTAGCTCCTACAAGCAAACCTGTGATGAAAATTGCCAGTGGGGCCGAGTTTAATTTATACGGTAATATCCGTGCTGATGCCTCTTATCAGGCTGAGGGCGGTGCAGCGACACGTATGTATAACCAGATTAATGCAGTACCTCTTGAAGGCACAGGTGAACGCAGTGATGAGTTTAAGTCCACGCTTTCAGCCACCCGTTTAGGGATGGATTTTAAAGCGCCCGTGGGTGCTGGGGAAAATGCCTTAAGGGGTAAGGTTGAGGTCGATTTCCTAGGTGGAGCTGGCTTTGACAACCTGCGTATCCGTCATGCCTATATCAGCTATGCTGACTGGTTAATTGGCCAAACCTGGTCAAACTTTGCAACTCCGGACTATATACCTGAGACTGTAGATGCACTGGTTTATGCTGGCGGTTCAATTAAACGGACACCTCAGATTCGTCATACCAGTACTTTGAGTCCAGCGACCAATCTGGTGCTTGCAGTAGAAGATCCGAAAGATGCGACCATTACGGGAATCAAACAGCGTTTACCTGCCTTAACAGCACGCTTAAACCACAAATTTGCGGATAATCTTTCTGTCAGCGCGCGTGCGATGGGGAATGAAAAACGCGTGAATGAAGATGAAAAAACTGCATGGGGTGTAGGTGTAGGCGCGAAATACGAGTTTGTTCCAGGCACCAGCCTTAAGGCAGATTATTATCATGTCAAAGGTGATAGCAGTTTTGTCTCTTATGCTAATCCAGGTGTCGTTACAGCTGCTAATGGAGATCTTCTACAGAGTGAATTCGACTCAATTACAGTCGGTCTAACGCAGCAGTTTAATGATAAATTGCGTGGCACAGTAGGCTATGGTTATATGAATTTCGACCAAGATAATGGATATCTTGCTGCTCCTGGCCTGAATCTAACAGCAGTGAACAAAGACCTTTGGCAGGCTTGGGCCAATATGTTCTATAACCCTACGAAACCGCTGAGTTTTGGCCTGGAATATGTCTATGGCGAACGTGAAGCATTGGGTGCTGCACCAAATGGCAGTACAAAAGGTAAAGATAACCGAGTGAATGCGGTTGCAATTTACAGTTTCTAAGCTCTATCGATTTTACATAAGAAACCTTAAGCGTGGATGAATTAATCCACGCTTTTTGCATGATTCAGGATCACCTTTGCCAGCACATCGACAGCGTTTTCTATCTCAGAGGTCCAGTCAAATGAACAGTTCAGGCGAATATAATTCTGGCTGGTATGTTCCGGTTTAAACAGCAAAGCGGGGGCAATGGCAATATTATACTGAATCAGCTGTTCATATAAAACTTGGCCATCCAGCTGTTCCGGCAATTTGATCCAGAGAAAATACCCACTAGAATAATAATAAATTTCACAGACTGAATCTAAACGCGCTTTAAGTTCCTGATAAAACTTTTGCTTATACTTTTCCAGCTGCTGTTTTAAATGGCGCAAATGCTTTTCATAATGATGATGGGACAGAAAATCAACCAGTGCATTTTGTAATAGCGGACTAACAGTTAACGTACTCATGAGCTGTAAATGCTGGATTGCATCGGAAAATGGGCCAGCGAAAACCCAGCCGACCCGCGCACCCATGCCCAAGGTTTTGGAAAATGAAGAGCAGTGCAGTACCCGTTGATGTTGATCAAAATATTTTACGGAAACCGGTTTATAAGCGCCGTAATTTAGTTCCTGATAGACATCATCTTCAATCAGATATACCTGATATTCATTCAACAGTTCCGCAATTCTTTGCTTGATCTCTGAATTTACCGTAAAGCCAATCGGATTATGCACATTCAGCATCAGCCAGCAAACTTTGATCGGGTACTGTTTAAGTGCTTGTTCAAATGATTCCAGGTCAAAACCAAAATGTGGATGTTCAGGGATTGTGATGACTTGCAGGCCTAAACGTTCAGCCGCCTGCCAGGCACCATAAAAAATGGTTTGCTGGAGCAGGATAAAATCACCAGGTTGAGTCAAAGCCTGTAAAGACAGATTAAGGGCTTCCAATGCACCAGAAGTAATGACAATGTCATCCGAAGTGCAGTTTATGCCTTGTAACTGATAGCGGTTGGCAATCAGTTGACGTAATTCCTGATTACCCGGTGGCATATGATTTTGATGGCTATAACTGCTTTTTCTTTTGCTATGCTGCGCCAGAATCTGCATAAACCGGCTGTTATATAACAGTTCAGCATTTGGAAAAGCTGAACCAAAAGGCGCAATATTTGGGGTTTGCAGTGACTTTAAATAATTAAATACCACAGAGTTGATTTTAATTTTGGAATTTAAGCCAATCTGTACCGCAGGTTCTTTGCTGTTATAGGTTTGAGGTCGCTCCGCAATATAGTAGCCAGATTTATCTTTGGCATAGACTAATCCTTGCGATTCAAGCACCTGATAGGCATTAAGCACCGTCATCAGGCTATAGCCGGACAGTTCAGTCTGTTCCCGCAATGAAGGTAATTTGTCATGGGCCTTCCATGCGCCATTTTCAATCATCTGGCGAATATTCTGGGCCAGCTTTTCAGATTTGAACATAAGAAAATAAAATCTAAACTGTACTAATATAATCAGGATTATATTATGAATAAGTTGTTAAAATATAACAAATGAAGAAAAACAGTGGCTAACTGTTATATTTTTTTTAATGAATATTGTATCTATACAGCTGATTTAGGTCTGCTGATAATAAAGCACATAACGCCAGACCAACCTATGGGTGATCATATGAATTCAGAAGACAACAAAGCACCAAAATATGCGGATAGCAGTATTTCTGATGCAGCATTCAAGAAGATGATTCTCTGGTTTGCACTTTATGCCGGTTTATTCTGCCTAGGCGTTATCTTTGTAGTAAATGCAGACAAAATTATGATGAGCGGCTTTTAAAATTCTCTCCCTGAACACTATCATCGCCCCAATCTAAATTGGGGCTTTTTTTATGGCACACATTACCAGTTTTATTTTCTGTTTTTTTCTGCATCCACTTTATGACTTTGTCACAATTTGACACTCACAAAGTCAGATTTCCTTGCTAGATTCAGACTGTTTGATGATAAAAATGAATACAGGCTTTTCGCCAGCGCATCATACAGAAATAACAACGATATAACAGATGGACAAATAGCAAGGATAAAGGAGTGAAGCATGCTCGGAAATATGATGTTCCAGCCCTTACTGATCAGCAGCATGATTGAACATGCCGGCCGTTATCATGCCGATACCGAGATCATTTCTAAAAATACTGATACCAGCATTAAAAAGACCAATTGGGGAGAAATCCGGGAAAACTCGAAACGTTTTGCCAATGTATTACAGCAATTCGGTCTGACACTCGGCGACCGGGTTGCAACCATTGCCTGGAATAATCATCGGCATCTAGAATCTTGGTATGCCATTTCGGGAAGTGGACTGGTTTGCCATACCATTAACCCGCGCTTATTTCCGGAACAGCTGGTATTTATTATCAATGATGCTGCCGATCGGGTACTGCTGTTTGATAAAACCTTTGCACCTTTGATTAAAGCCGTCAAACCGTTATTAAAAACTGTAGAACAGTATATCTGTCTGGATGCTGAAGATTCCGCGATTCGTGAAGCCATTCCGGAAGTTCAGTTTTATGATGATTTGCTTGCCCAGCAATCTGCAGAATTTGACTGGCCTGAACTGGATGAAAATACAGCGAGTTCACTGTGTTATACCTCCGGTACGACCGGAAATCCAAAAGGGGTTTTATATAGTCATCGTTCAACAGTATTGCATAGTTACGCCATTATCATGCCGGATTCCCTGAATGTGGCAGCGCGTGACATCATGCTGCCGGTGGTACCAATGTTCCATGTCAATGCCTGGGGAACCCCATATGCCGCTGCCATGGTCGGTTGTACCTTGGTGCTGCCGGGGCCGGGCCTGGATGGAGCCAGTCTGGTCAATCTGATTGATACGTATAAAGTATCTGTAGCTTTAGGCGTTCCAACGATCTGGCAAGGGCTGATTGCGGCTGCCCAGCAAAGTGGTTCAAAACTGGAAAGCCTGAAACGGAATGTGGTCGGTGGTTCTGCCTGCCCACCGGCGATGCTGAAAACCTTTAAAGAGCAGTTTAACTGCGAAACCATTCATGCCTGGGGGATGACTGAAACCAGCCCACTCGGTAGTGCCAATCAGCTAAAAACCAAACACCTTGATCTGGCGGATGAAGAAAAAATGCAGATTCGTCTGTCTCAAGGTCGTCCACCGTTTGGCGTTGATTTACGTTTAACCGATGAAGAAAAAGGAACTCAGGAAATTGCCCGAGATGGTGAAACCATAGGGAATCTACAAATTAAAGGGCACTGGATCATTGATCATTATTTTGGCAAGGAAGAATCTGCACTCACAGCAGATGGCTGGTTTGATACCGGAGATATTGCTACCTTAAATGAAGATGGCTTTATGAAGCTGTGTGATCGCTCCAAAGATCTGATCAAGTCAGGCGGTGAATGGATCTCTTCAGTCGATCTTGAAAATATGGCCATGGGACATCCTGAAATTGCCATGGCTGCCGTGATTGCGGCACAGCATCCTAAATGGGATGAGCGTCCCGTTCTAATTGCAATTAAAAAGCCAGAGAGTCATGTAAGTGAAGCCGAAATTCTGGATTACTATGCGGACAAGGTCGCAAAATGGCAGATCCCGGATCGCGTGATTTTTGTAGATTCTATTCCATTAAGTGGAACCGGCAAGATGCTGAAAAAAGACCTGCGTGAACTTTATGGTTCTATCTTGCTCGAACAGGCTGTAGGTTAAGCTATTTTTTTAAAAGGTAAATTTTTGCCTTTTTAACTCACCCAATATTTAAAACATAAACTGATCTCTTATATAGAGGTCAGTTTTTTTATGTGTTTTTGCTAAAAATATACAGACCAAAAAAGCAATTTATTCAGTTCATACAGTTTTAACAGCACTTTCTGGCTAGGATTGTCTTACAAAAAGTCCGACTATGGTTTCTAAGCACATAATTTGACCTACATTGACATGGTGTGAGCTTCAGAATTCTTTATTCTGGACTATATAATAAATAGACAGCTGTACATTAATACTGTCTGCGGAATAGAGGGGATAAAAATGACAAGTATGACAACCTACAAGCCGCATTGGATTCGTGAAGATTTCATTGATTTTGTTGGTGAAAAAATCCATCCAACCTGGGCACTCAAAAAAGTCAAAGCATCGGTCGTGAATATTCAGGCGGTCAGCCCTGACTTTTTTAAAATCCAGTTACGTCCAAATTATAACTTTAACCGCGGGTCATTTCAGGCCGGTCAAAATATCGCGGTGACTCTGCGTCTGGATGGAGTACGTCATCAACGTCATTATTCTATCGTGACCATTTTAAAAAATGGTGATGTGATTATTGCAGTCAAGCAGCAAGGTAAAGTGTCGCGTGCCCTAACTTTATTGCAACTGGGCGCAGTGGTCGAGCTGTCTCAGCCACAGGGCGAATTTACCTTATTAAACTCTCCTAAACCGATTCTATTTCTGGCATCAGGTAGTGGCATTACAGCAATTTATTCCTTATTGCAAAAAGCAGTCGTGCAGTTTCAGCATCGGATTGACCTGATCTATTTCACCCGTGATGATGCATTTCATGCCGAGATCAAAACCTTGGCGTTAATGCATCCTCATCTGAAATATCATCATTTTAATACAGTCGAGCATAAGCAGCATCTGAGCCAGCAATTGCTAAACAAGCTGGTATCAGACTTTGAACAGCGTGAAATCTATGCCTGTGGTTCCGCGGGAATGATGAAAACTGCACTCAAAATTGCTGATAAACTGGCGGTGAAATCCAGCTTTCATTCTGAATATTTCCAGATTGCAATGGATGAAAAAGCGAAAGCACAGCCTGTACAGTTTTTAAGATCGCAGCAGGAATTCCAGGCAGAATCTAATCTGCTGGAAAGTGCAGAGCAGGCGGGTCTTCGTCCAGCGCATGGTTGCCGTATGGGCATTTGTAATACTTGCTCATGTACCAAAGTCAACGGTTCGGTGAAAAACATGCTGACGGGTGAGATCGACCACGGCAGCAATACTCCAATCAAACTTTGTATTTCACAGGCCGTCAGTCCTGTAGTGATTAATTTATAAGCTATTCCAAGCATTACTAAACGAATAAGAAGGTGCTCCCATGAATATGCAAATTGATTTTAAAAAACACAGTAAATCTCAATTTCTAAGCCCGGAACAGACTGAAGAGTTCGGTGCCAAGGTTGATGCTATCCGCTGTGAAGTAATGGAAGATTTGGGCGAAAAAGATGCAGAATATATTTATAAAATCCGTAATTTTGTACGTTATAGCGAGATTGCTTCCCGCGGCATGTTGATGTTTGCAGGCTGGTTGCCGCCAGTCTGGTTAGCGGGCACAGGCTTATTGGGTATCTCAAAAATCGTGGAAAATATGGAACTTGGCCATAACGTGATGCACGGCCAGTTCGACTGGATGAATGATCCGAGCCTGAATGGTTCGACTTATGATTGGGATACTATTTCCACTGGGGATGACTGGAAATACACGCATAACTATATTCACCACACGTATACCAATATTGTCGGTATGGATCACGATGTCGGTTATGGTCTGATCCGTGTCAGTGAATCTCAGCCGTGGGAACTACGTTTTATCTGGAATATTCCTTTAACCATTCAGTTGATGGTGTTCTTTGAATGGTATGTGGGTGTACAGCGTTTGCATCTGGAAGATGTAATTGCCTATAAAACCAAAACCTGGAAACAGGTCTGGGAAGAAGCAGCACCTTTACGCAAAAAAATGCGCCGTCAGGTCCTGAAAGATTATGTATTTTTCCCGATTATTGCCGGTCCAAATGCGATTCCAGTATTTACCGGGAATGCGGTTGCCAATGTGATTCGTAGCCTATGGGCGTCTGCGGTGATCTTCAATGGACATTTCACTGAAGATGCAGAAACCTTTGAAATGGATAATACCGACAATGAAACCCGTGCGGAATGGTATCTGCGTCAGATCCGTGGTTCGAGCAACTTCAGTGGGGCGAACTGGTTGCATATTCTGAGTGGTAATTTAAGCCATCAGATTGAGCATCATCTGTTCCCAAATATGCCAGCAAACCGTTATGCCGAAGTAGCACCAAAAATCAAAGCCTTATGTGCTGAGTATGGGGTTCACTATAACGAAGCTAGCTTTATGAAGCAGTTCTCGACTGTATGGGTCAGACTGGCGAAATGCTCACTGCCAAATGAATGGAATCAGCAAATTACAGAAAAAACTCATGCAGTTAAATCGGTGTTTCGTTATTTTAAATCTAAGCTTGTAAATTAATTTTTAAGGTTTCTCTATTATCCAGTTTGGTACTCCTCAATAGATTTGGATGGTCTATTGAGGATTTTTTTATCTGTTAAAAAGTGGTCAGTTCACACGAATTTATGAATGAAATATGAAGATGTTTTTCAAAAAATGACGAAGCCGGGACAGATTTACTACGACTGAAACGCTTCGCCTACAAGCTAAGCGTTTACCTCGAGGAGGTTCTTTTTATAATGGCCGCATTCAAGCATTCAAGGTCTCAGTTTTGAAATATCTTAAATATTTTTCAGGCATCTCACTGTTATTGCTGTTAACCGCGTGTAATTCCCCGGAAACTCCAGCACCAGATTATCAGGGGAACTGGAAAAATACACTGGAAAACCCAAAATTGGAAAATATCCTAGTAATTTCCAAAAATGGTGAAAACTATTTCATTACCAATACTATTAAAGATAAAGAAAGCGGCAAAACTGACAAGAAAAATCCGATGCCAGCTTCAGTCGCTGATAATGGTCTGCTTCAGATTAATTCAGGTACAGGTGTCGTTGATTTCGCAATTGACGAAAAAACTGGCAATCTGGTGGGTTCAGGCTCCGTCTATAAAAAAGCCAAATAATGCTCTAATCTAATCAATTCAGAGATAACACGAAAAATGCCATGATCAGGGAGGATTCATGGCATTTTTTTAGTTCACCAATTTTATGAGACCAGCAAAATCTTCTACAAAATAATCTGCCTTGGCTTTGATCAGATCTATTTCATGCGCAGAATACTGGTCGTAAATTGCAACGACATCAATTCCCGCATTGTTGGCAGCTTCCACCCCAATTAAAGAGTCTTCAACAATCAGGCAATCTTGAGCCTCAATTTCAAAATGCTGGAGCGCATTTAAATACACTTCTGGATGCGGTTTGATATTCTCAACATTTTCACGAGTCAAAATAATCGCAAAATCATCATCAAAACTGATTTTCTGATTAATCTTCTGGTTATTGTCCTGATAACGCTGCACATTGAATAAACTAGTGGTAGTCGTGAGTGCCAATTGTATCCCTTGCTGTTTTAAGGCTTGAATCAGCAGCTCAGCTTGCGGTTTGAGTTCTATCACATGATCCAGAAAATGCCGTGAAATATGATAACGACGGTTTTTAACCTCTTCCTTGCTGGGTTCAAAACCATATAGCTCTTTTAAATAGCCACAATATTCCAGATAAGGATCGGGCATATGTCTAAAGGCTTTCAGTTGCAGGTCACGCAGTTGCTGAATCTGATCCAGACCGACTTCGATCCCCGACAATTCCTGAATCAGGGCAGCATCGACTTGGTTCCAGATTCCCACTGAATCAATCAAGGTCCCATCCAGGTCAAAACATACCAGCTTTTTATCTTTAAACATGTCACACCCAATTCTCTTTCACCGCCATTATCCCGTTTTTGGATAGAGATAAAAAGTCCAGTTTGGGTGCACATCCAGACTGTATTTATCAATAAATTCGTAAAATGAACTTATTTTGAGCATTTTAAGTATTACTAATAATAAAAATCGTAATACTAAATTGGCACAGCATTTGAATTTATCTACACCTCCTAATTTGAATATTTATTTTTTATAAGAAACAACTTGCTGGTTACTTTTTGTTACCTAACGGTTACATAAGAAAACCTAAAACTATTTAATTTAGTCTTTATTGATTAATTTATAGTCAGAACTATTTCATATCTTTACATCGGTTTATTTAATCTCTTATTTTCCTTAAGGTATTGTCCACTTCTTAACTCATTGAATTATAAAAGGGGAGCAATGCTAGAATTTAAAAATCAAATCGTACACGGCGCAATTTTCGATATGGATGGAACCATGTTTGATACTGAACGTTTGCGCTTTCAAACCTTGCAACAAGCTTCACGTGAGCTGATCGGCGTCGAATTTTCTGAAAACTATTTAATGCAGTGTTTGGGCTTAAGTGCCCGTAGTGCCGAACAGCTGGCCAAAGAACGTTATGGACAAGATGTTCCTTATGCCGAGATCCGCCAGCGTGCTGATGTACTGGAACTAGAACATGTACGCAATTATGGTGTTCCGATTAAAAAAGGTTTATTACAGGTGTTGGAACGCCTACGCAAGGCAGGCCTAAAAATGGCTGTGGCGACTTCGAGTCGACGTACGATCGCAGAAGAATATCTGATCAATGCCAATGTCTATAAATTTTTTGATGTGCTGGTGTGTGGCGATGAGATTAAACAGGGGAAACCTCATCCAGAAATTTTTATCAGCGCAGCCGAAAAAATCAATTTAAGTCCGGCTCAATGCCTGATGTTTGAAGATTCTGAAAATGGCCTGCGATCTGCCTATGATGCAGGTGGCATGACGGTACTTTTTAAAGATATTAAAACGCCGAATGAATCAATGCTGGCACAAGCCCAGTATTATTATGAAACGATGGAAGATTTTCTGACAGATCTGAACCAGTTTGTTCCGGTGCTAGAAATGCCTGAACTTGAGACGACATTTCCGCAAACGCTGAATCAGTTAACGGTCGGGATTCACGGTTTTGGTGCGATTGGCGGTGGTTATCTGGCTCAGGTGTTATCACACTGGGATGGCTATACGCGTCCACGCAAAATTATTGCCTCGACCCGTAATCCACTCTATCAGTCTGCCGTAAATGCATTTGGTACCTATTGCATTCGTTATGGTCAGAACTCTTTTGACCAGCGTATTGAAAATATGAGTGTGATTGATGCGCATGATCTGGAGCAAATGCAGAACATGTATATTGAATCCAGCCTGGTGGCAGTCTGTGTCCCTGAGGAAGCTCTGGTTTCTGAAGCAGAGGTGATTGCACAGGGTTTATATGCCCGATACTTGGCTTATGAGCAACAGGAACAGCCGCTGACGCTGTTAATTATCCTGAATAAAATCGGGGCCAAACAGCTGGTGATGCAGCAGATTCTGAGCCGTTTGAAACAGATTACGGATGAACAGACAGCGCAGCACATTATGGATCAGCATTATTTCTGTGACACAGTGGTGAACCGTATGGTCTCCAAACTGTCGGATCAGAAGCTGTATCGTCAGCTGCGCATCAAATACAACATGTTCAAGCAGTATCAGCTGGATGAAGATCTGTCCGTAGTGGATCTGGATGATTCTACAGCCCTGAATGCCGAACAGGAACATCAGGCCGGATTGTATATTGAAGACCTGCGCCGTAATTTCCAGCCAAGTCATATCCTGCAGTCGATGGATCTGATTCTGTTTAATGCCGAAACAGATATGCCAATCTATGTAGAAAATAACAGTCCATTATTGGCCAAAATGCGCCAAATGATTCTGGTAGATGATATTGCCAATATCCAGCTGATTAAAAACCGCTTATGGAATGGTGTGCATGCGATGATGGCCTGGTATGCCAGCCTGCGCGGTCATCAGACCATTGGCGTGGCCATGTCAGATCATGCGGTCAGAAAATTCATGCAGCAGGCCTTAGCGCAGGTGAAGCATAGTCTCTGCTACCAGATTCCTAAGCATGCTTCAGATCTGGAACGTCTGGCGCAAAGTTTCACTGAATCCTGTGCCTATGCTTATCAGGATCCATGTGCACGTGTAGGGCGAGAACCTCTAAGAAAGCTGGAACACAATGAACGGGTTATGGGTTCATTATCGACCTTGCTTAAATATAGCTTGCCATTTGATGTGGTTTTAAAAGGCGCAGTGTTGGGCTATATCTATGCTCTGGAACAGGGTGAATGCGAGCAGCAGGAACTGTTGATGCATTTACAGATCCAGTTAAGACATATGGCATTAGAACCGCAGCTATATGAGACCTTGTATGATGAAATGTCACAATTCATCAATCAGATTATTGCTGGAAAATTGTCCTTGCAGAAATTCATGCAACTGGATTTACAGCAAGCGTTCAGCTAAATCAGCAGTGAATAAAAAGACCCAGAACGATTCTGGGTCTTTTTATGGAAGTTTATAAATTTATAATTTATACAGTCGTGGATTCTTGCTGATAAATACAGGATTGGGCAATCTGTCGCTGATCATCTGCAGACAGATCAATATTTTCCCATTTTTCCATCTGCCCCAATAACCAGATAAAATCGGTGAATTGAGGCTCAACATTTTCACCTGCAAGGTTACGGATAATATTCTGAATCTTATGGAAGTCATAAACGTGTCGGGAAGCTGAACATTCAAACTGGATAATCTGATAATCGATCAGCATGTCCCAAACTTCAGAAAGATTGGTAGCATGCTTTAAATCCATCTGGGCTTTTTTTACAGCTGAGACTAAGGCCTCAACAGTCAGTGGATGCAACTCGCCCCATTCCTGAGTTATTGCCAGCACTTTGTCTGCTACTTTAGGAATGACATTCTGACTAGCTGCAACAATCAGGCTATAACCTTCAAGCTTGGCCTGAATATTCCATGGTTCACCCACACAAAAACCATCAAAAATCTGTGCTGCAATCCCTTTGACCATTAAAGGGGGGGGTGAGGTCTTGAGCAATATATTTTTGGCATATTGTGGATCACTTAAGGCCAGCCATTCTCTTAAACAATAATGATGAATGGAATATTTATAGACATGTGACAGACCTACTTTGTGTTGCTGCTTTAAGGCACTGACCAGCTTTTGTGACGTGATCTGTTCATTATCTTCAGGCTGAATGCCCAGTTCATAACACAGATCCTGTCTTAAACTGATAAATGCCTGATTGATACTGAGTACTAATGGAGTCTGCAAAGCGACTTGTAACT
The DNA here is from genome assembly GCF_054861205.1 of Acinetobacter sp. TW_SC_4. Taxonomy (NCBI): domain Bacteria; kingdom Pseudomonadati; phylum Pseudomonadota; class Gammaproteobacteria; order Moraxellales; family Moraxellaceae; genus Acinetobacter; species Acinetobacter sp. TW_SC_4. The sequence goes on along the minus strand of NZ_CM142174.1, from coordinate 1,622,929 downwards.
GGTCTGCGCCCAAAGCAGCCGCGGGAAGCATGGCAGACAGGCAATGGGCAGCATCCAGAAAGCCATAGGCCAGACGGTCGCGTAAGCTGGACCAGGAGGCTTCACGGATAAGATTTACCTTTAAACCCTGTTCAGTAAAATAACCTTGACGCTCCGCCCAGAGAATGGCAACACAATCAAGCAGGGGAATATAGCCAATATTGAGTTCTGTTTTTTCTAATGTTGTCATTGAATGCTCCTTATTGGCCAGATAACAGTTTTTGCGCATCAAGTAAGCGTCGTGCCATATCGCCAATGGTAATCCGGTGACTCATGGCATTTTTGCGCAATAGGGCAAATGCTTCTTCTTCGCTCAGTCCATGCAGCTGGATCAGCAGGACTTTGGCTTTATCAATATCCCTGCGATCACTTAATTTTTCCTGAGTTTCCTTCAGGTCGTGTAACAGTTTTTTATGTTTCTGGAATTGTTCAATCGATATTTCCAGAATATTTTCCAGTTTGGTTGGATCGATCCCGTCCACAATATATGCCGTGACTCCGGCATCAATGGCATTTCTGATGGTGTCCTTGTTGGAATTTTGGGTAAATAGAACCGTAGGTAATTCATACTGACTCACGCAGCTTTCGATAATATCGCGATGAGGATGATCCATATTTAACAGAATGACATCGGCATGCAGGCTTTTGATATCAACAATGTTGAGGTCATTCAGAATGACACAGGCCACCACATGAAAATCATGTGCAAGCAAAGAAGCCTGAATAAATTCAGCGCGTTCTGGATCATCATCAATCAGGGCAATTCGTAATTTAGACATGCAAGATTTTTAGCTAGTACATCGGGGAATATTCCATAAGGACTTATGCAAAAAACATACCATGCAATTTGGTGCAAAAAATTAAGAGATCAGGTTAAAAGTGTCATAAAAATAGTGCAGAGGAACTTAGACGTCCGAATTAATCTGACTAAAATGAGGCGTTCTTGAAATAAGCGCACTAAAAGAAGGAGTTTTAAGGCAATAAAGAATATAAAATTTATTGCTTAGATCAATTTTAATTTCATCAAGATGATCGGGAAAAATAAAAAATCAAATATAGATAAAAATATTGGAATAATAATTGCTTATTTTTAATCCACTATAAAATAAAAAGGTGGAATAGACATGAAATTACATCTTATACCATCCCTGCTAGTAGTAATGAGCAGTCTTTTGATGGCGGGTAATGTGATGGCAGAAGACGGTGGTTTACGCTTTACCGAGAAAACTCTGGCCAAAGTGGCAGAAATGAAAACCAAGAAAAAATCAGCCGAAACCCAGCAAGCTGCACCATTACAAGCGCAAGTAATCGAAAATGCCTCTAAATAACGATAGCCAAAATACATGAAGAAACTCTCCAGCAGGAGGGTTTCTTTTTTGACTGAAATTTATAGGCCATAGTTCAAAAAATAAGAATTCTATTTTCTAGTTATAACTTAGATTTTGGTTTAGAAACCTGTCTACTAAACTGATCTTTATGAATCAGAATATTGTTTATATCCTTAAAATTTTTAATTTAAATCACTTTTTGCCAACTCGAATGAGATGGTTACAAGAAAAAAATACATATCTATAAATTACAAATACTTAATAAATTAGATATCAGAACTTGTTTGAATCTATCTGCGATCTTGCAAAGTACTGACAGATTATTTGTATAGAATAAATTAAAATATTGCCGCACCAGTCAGATATTTTGGCAGAAAATATCTGCTTAATTTTGCATGCTTCATTTATGCTACAGCTTAAATTTTAAGCCAAGTCCTAAAGTAGATCAGGATCACTTATACAGGATTGTATAAATTCGCCATGAATATGACAAAAATTCCTCTCAAGAAAAATCCGCTTAGCCTGATGATACTGTCGGCATTTTCAGGCCATCTTTATGCTGAAACTACGCTAGCACAGGATAGTGTTCAGCAGCTGGACACTATTGTGGTGACCACTGAGCAAAATACAAATTCTCAGAAACAGACTGAGGCCGAACTTGCCAGCGTTTCGGGAGGAACCAACTTTATTTCAGATCAGCAGTTAGAACATCAGCGTCTGGGAACCACTGCTGACGTCTTCCGTCTCCAGCCCGGTATTTATGCCCAATCGCCGGGCAATGAAGGAGCCAAAATTTCTATCCGTGGTTCTGGCATTAACCGTACTTCTGGTGCACATGCATCCGGAACTTATGTCATGATCGATGATATTCCCTTTACCGGACCGGGTGGTACAGCTTATGAACTACTTGAGCCATGGTGGATTGATCATGTTGGGGTGTACCGTGGTGCCAATGGTTTAAAACAGGGCGGATTGTCCTTAGGTGGAACAGTTAACTATAAAAGTAAGACTGGTGCAGAGCAGAATGGCTCTGAATTAAAATATGAAACGGGTAGCCATGGCTATCAAAAGTACCAGTTTAGTACTGGCCGACAACTCGACAAGTTAGATTATTATCTCGCAGTGACAGGTTCACAGTTTGACGGGATTCAGGATCATGCCGAAGGTGATGGCAAAGGCCTGGCTTTTAATCTGGGTTATCAGATCAGTCCGGATATTGAGACCCGCTTTTATGCCCGTTACCGTGAAAGCAAACACTTAACGCCGGGACGCATTACCCAGGAACAGCTCAAGAATAATCCTGAAGCGGCTGACACTAATTTCGTAACTATTGATGCCAAACGGATTCAGCCGGGCAGTACCTGGCTGGCAAATACCACCACCTGGAACTTGCAGGATGATGCCAAACTGACCGGTAGTCTGGCTTATCATCATTATCCACTAGATTTACGTGAAAGTACCTATCGTACTAATGTCGATTATGAAGATATTAGTGCACGGATTCAGTATGAAAAGCCTTATCAGTTGTTCGGTCTTGAACATCAAGGACGAGTTGCTTTTCGAAGTACCACGCACCGTCCAAACAGTGGGGTTACCGAAAGTTTAAGAACTGATCGGGTTATAAACGGGGACGAGTATCCAGCAGGTACCGTAACACGCCGTTATACCTATCGTGGTTCAGATAACGTTCTGCAATTTGATCAGGAAACTACATTAAATGATCAGTTCAAATTAGATCTGGGACTGGCAGCCGTGTATACCCATCGGGAAAGTGAAGTGACTCATGCAAATATTATTCACGACCCAAATTTAGGTCCTGATGTAGATCCTAAAGTCAGTCGTTATGAATGGAATTTTGTACCAAGACTTGGATTGACCTATCAGCCAAATGACTCTGTGCAATGGTTTGCCAATTTAAGCCGGAGCATTGAACCGGCACATCCTTGGGCAATGGCTTGGTCTTCACCTTATTACTATTCTAAAGACAGTGGAGCTGCATCAAATCGAGTACGTGCGCCAATCTATTTAGACACGCAAACCGCCAATAGTTTTGAACTGGGGGGGCTTGGACAATCGGGCTTTGGAGACTGGGCACTGAGCTACTATTATTCCAAGATTAAAAAGGAGCTATTGTCTTCTGAAATGATTAAAAATTACGGGAATGATTCTGATTCTAATACTTCAGAGGAAAGAATTAGTGTAGAAGCAAATGCCACGCCAACGATTCATCAAGGGGTGGAACTAAGTCTGGATACACCATTGTATGCATCACAGCAGGGTGAACTTCGCCTACGACAGGCTTATACCTTGAGTGATTTCCAATATAAAAACGATCCTTTATTTGGCAAAAACCAGCTGCCGGGAATTCCAAAACACCTTTATCAGGCGCAGCTCAGTTATGCCTTGAATAATGGTTTTTATGTGGGGTTAAATACTGAATACGCATCGAAGATGGCACATGATTATGCCAATAGCCGCTTTAGTGATGATTATCAGATTTGGGGTATTGATCTGGGATATGTGCCAGAAGATCAGTCATGGAGTGCCTGGGTTAACTTCAAGAACATCACCGATGAGAAATATGCAGCAGTGGTGATTCCAGGTCTTAATGATAATGGGAAAGATGAAGCACGATCTTCACCAGGTGAAGGTTTCTCGACCTATGCAGGTGTGTCGTTTAAATTTTAAAATCATCATTTCATAAAAAAAGCGGGCATTTTTGCCCGCTTTTTTTATCCTGTCAGCTTGTATAAAACTAACCTTCCAGAATTCCACTGACACCTGTCACAATCATATCAATGGCAATAGTACCGATTAGTAACGCTGCGACACGACCAACGATATCGACATAAAGGTCAATATAATTAGAATATTTGTGCTGCATATGATCATGCAGATACTTCATCAGGATCAGTAAGCTACAGGTTAAAAATAAAGTGAAAAAGATCACCAGAATGGTTTGCATTAAACTGAGCTGAATCCCGGTAATCACGGAAGCCGAAATGGTGCCGGGACCGATCATAAACGGCATGGCAATCGTACCCGCCAGATGACTGGGCGCTCCACGCATCACACCAATCGTATCAGCACCTTCAAAGACATAACGATAGCCAATCACCAGAAAAATAATACCGCCAAAAATCTGGAAGGACTCAAACCGTACATGCAAGACTTCATTAAAGAAGGCTTCACCGGTTTTTGCAAAAATGATGAACACAATAAAGCTGATCAGACTGCCCTGAATCAATGCCATGTTGAATACTTTTGCGTCGGAATTACGGATAATTCCGAGCATATAAATACTCATCAGAAAAGGGTTGAGCAGGGAGAAAAACAGGGCAAATGCATTCAAACTTTCTGACATCATTCAGTCCTTCCGTAGTTGAGATATCCTAGATTTCACGGTCCGGGAACAGCGGACGTTTACCTGGGCTGATCCGGTTAATATGCAGATACATCATATGGCGTTCATATTTATCCAGGATGTCATTGATCACCTGTTCCTTACTATAACCGACCAGATCGTTGCCCTGAGAGCCTTCAAACAGATAACTTTCCAGACGATAGTAATAACGTTTGGTTCGTTTACCCCGTGAACTGAAATTTGGCGTGTCATAGCGTACTGGCCATATTTCATAGACAAAGTTTTCTTCTTCATCGAGCTGAATGGTCAGATCCAGGTGATACAGTTCAGGTTCTTCCTCAAGCGATTTTTCCTGAATATTTACTTGAATGCCTTTGTCAATTAACTCGGTTGCAACGGCCTCAATGGCTGGTTTGCAAACATTATCCAGCATGGTTCGGGTCTGGGACAGGCTTGGATGCAGCATGACCCGGCTCAGACGCTTCTTCCAGTTCAGGATATCCACATTACCGACCACAGGCGCAGCATTCAGACTGGTACTGGCCTGCCGAAAATCCTCCAGACGCAAGGACTTATACAGTCCGGCCATCACAAAGAAAATCACGAAACTAAAAGGCAGACCCATAATAATCGTGGTGTTCTGTAATGCTGTCACTCCATTCGCCATGAGCATTGCCAAAGTTAGCAAACCGATAGCAATGGCCCAGAACACACTCAGCCAGCGCGGTGAATCATGCTCAATATTAGTGAATTTAGTGGTGAAGTTCCCCAATACCAATGCCCCTGAATCCGCTGAAGTCACATAGAACAGCAAACCTGTAATGGTGGCGACACCTGCGAGAAATGTGAAACCTGGATACTGTGCCAGCAGATCATAAAAACCATGGGCTGGATTTTCTAAAACAGTTGTCGCAAGCTGAGTATTACCATCAAAAATCACACTGTATAAAGCACTGTTACCGAAAATAGACAACCAAGTGAGGGTAAATAACAGAGGAATAACCAAAGTCCCGGTGACAAATTCACGAATAGTACGACCACGGGAAATACGTGCCAGGAACAGACCAACAAAAGGTGACCAGGCAATCCACCATGCCCAGAAGAACAGGGTCCAGCTATTCATCCATTCTTTAGGCTGCTCAAAAGGAAAACTGCTTAAAGAGAGTTTCGGGAACTGGCTGAGATAATCACCAAAATTCTGAATTAGAGCCGCTAATAAAAACTCTGTATTTCCCATAAAGAGAATAAAGAGCAGCAACCCGATTGATACATAGATATTAATTTCAGACAGAACCCGAATACCTTTATTGACACCCGCAGTGACTGAAATAATAGTAATAATGACTGCAACACCAATTAATGCAGTTTGAATCCAGATATTTTCCGGCAAGCCAAACAGTACATGCAGACCGTAATTTAGCTGAACCACACCGATACCGCAGGTGGTGGCAATACCAAAAATCGTACCGAGTACTGCAGCGGTATCTACCGTATGGCCAATCGGGCCATTAATTCTTTTTCCAAAAATAGGATAAAGCGCAGAGCGAATTGTCAGTGGTAAATTATACCGATAACTGAAATATCCCAACGCAACCCCAATCAGCGCGTACATGCTCCAGCCGGTCAGACCATAGTGAAACAGGGTCCAGACCATAGACTGACGCGCGGCTTCAAAGGTTTCAGCTTCACCGACTGGAGGGCTCATATAATGAGACAAGGGTTCAGCGACCGAGAAGAACATCAAGTCAATCCCGATCCCGGCTGAGAACAACATGGCCGACCAGCTCAGCAGGCTGAATTCGGGTTTAGAATGTTTGGGACCAAGCTTGATTTCGCCATAACGTGAGCAGGCGATAAAGACAATAAAAACCAGATACAGCGTTGCCGCCAGCAGGTAATACCAGCTAAAGGTACTACTGACCCAGTTTAAAATATTAATAATGACTAGATTGGCTTGTTCATTAAATAAAATCGTGATGATAGAAAACAACAGAATAAGCGTCGCCGAACAATAGAAGACTACCTTATTCAGACTATCTTGCACCTCTTCGTTTTTCTTTTGCATAAATCTCTGACCATCGTTTTGTTGCCGAATGATCTACAGTGCAGTGTGATTTAAAAGCAAAAGCTGGCCCTAAAGCTTCCTTGTTTTCGTGAATTACAAACTTTTGCAAATCCAAAACAAACTGCGCTGTACATCAAGGGTGAGCTGGTACTATAATTTTTATTAATTGAACGTTCAATTAAAAAAGCGTTTAGGAATTGTTACATCATTCCGCTATTTGCTTTAGCAGAGTGATTTTGTATTGCTACATCCGTTATTCAGGTTAGTCCTATGCCAAAAGTTGGTATGCAACCGATCCGTCGTCAGCAACTGATCGATGCCACCTTAGCTGCAGTGAATGAGCTAGGTTTTGCAGAAGCTTCAATTAGTCAGATTGCTCAGAGGGCAGGTGTCTCAACAGGCATCATAAGTCATTATTTTCAAGGTAAAAATGGGTTAATTGAAGCCACAATGCGTTACTTATTGCAGCAATTAGGTAAATCTGTTGCTGAAATCAAGTCACAGGTGAATGACGCCCCTGAACAACGCTTACTGGCAATTGTGCGTGGCAATTTTACTGCTCCACAAACGGATAAAGCGGCCATGAAGGTGTGGTTGGCTTTTTGGACCAGCAGTCTGCATCAGCCCGATTTACATCGTTTACAGCAAATAAACCATTACCGCTTACATTCCAATCTTAAATATGAATTCATGAAAAAGCTGAGTAAGGATCAAGCTGAGAAGGCAGCACAAGGTCTGGCTGCACTCATTGATGGATTCTGGCTAAGAGGTGCTTTAGTAAGTGGCGAAATTGATCCAGAACTGCCGATTGAACTGTGTAGTGAATATATCCGGCAACAACTCAAATAACCAATCTGCGAGGGAATTCCATTGACAACATTCAAACTGCAACGTCCTTATATTCATGGACAATATGTCGATGCAACGTCCAATAGCACGTTTCAAACTATTAATCCTGCAACAGGCGAAGTCCTGGCTGAAGTGCAGGTCTGTTCAAAAAATGATATCGATCGTGCGGTTGAATCTGCACAACAAGGGCAAAAAGTCTGGGCAGAAATGACCGCGATTCAACGCTCGCGCATCTTGAACAAGGCAGTCGCCATTTTACGCGAGCGTAACGATGAACTGGCAAAATTAGAAAGCTTGGACAGCGGTAAAGCCTTTAGTGAAACATCAACTGTTGATATTACGACAGGTGCAGATGTACTCGAATATTATGCGGGAATTCTACCGGTTCTTGAAGGCCAGCAAATCCCGCTGAGAAGCAGTTCCTTTGTCTATACTCGCCGTGAACCTTTGGGGGTTGTCGCTGGAATTGGCGCATGGAATTATCCGATTCAGATCGCATTGTGGAAATCTGCACCGGCACTCGCTGCAGGCAATGCCATGATTTTCAAAGCCAGTGAAGTTACGCCTTTAACTGCGCTGAAACTGGCAGAAATTTATACCGAAGCCGGTGTGCCGCATGGTGTCTTTAATGTGGTTACCGGTAGTGGTGAAATTGGGGGTTATCTAACTTCGCATCCCGATATTGCCAAAGTGTCTTTTACCGGTGGCGTTTCTACCGGTAAAAAAGTCATGGCGCAAGCTGCAAATTCTAGCCTGAAAGAAGTTACCATGGAGCTGGGCGGTAAGTCTCCGCTGATTATCTGTGAAGATGCCGATCTGGATCTGGCGGCTGATATTGCCATGATGGCCAACTTCTATAGCTCCGGTCAGGTGTGTACCAACGGTACTCGTGTATTTGTGCCTTTGGCATTGAAAGCAGCATTTGAAGAAAAAATTTTACAGCGTGTTGAACATATTCGTATGGGTGACCCTCTCGATCCTGAAACCAATTTCGGTCCTGTGTCCAGCTTTGAGCATATGGAAAAAGTGCTGGGCTATATTGAAAAAGGCAAGATAGAAGGGGCACGCCTATTATGTGGTGGCGGTCGTGCTGAGGATGAACAGTTTGTCCAAGGGGCTTATGTCCTGCCAACCGTATTTACCGACTGTCGTGATGACATGACCATTGTACGTGAAGAAATCTTCGGTCCAGTCATGAGTATTCTCAGTTATGACACTGAGCAAGAAGCGATTCGTCGTGCCAATGATACCGATTATGGTCTGGCTGCAGGTGTCGTCACACCAGACTTAGCCCGTGCACACCGAATTATTCATCAGGTAGAAGCGGGTATCTGCTGGATCAATACCTGGGGTGAATCGCCTGCAGAAATGCCTGTCGGTGGTTATAAACATTCCGGTGTTGGACGTGAAAATGGGCTTGTGACCTTGCAGCATTACACCCAGACCAAATCGGTTCAGGTCGAACTCAGTCCTTTCCAATCTGTATTTAGCGCATAAGGGGGATTTGATGAATTACGACTATATTATTATCGGTGCGGGCTCTGCGGGTAATGTTCTGGCAGCGCGTTTAACTGAAGATCCAGATACTAAGGTGCTATTACTTGAGGCAGGTGGCCCGGACTATCGTCTGGATTTTAGAACCCAGATGCCGGCCGCTTTAGCTTATCCTTTACAAGGACGCCGTTATAACTGGGCCTATCTGACCGATCCAGAACCCCACATGAACAATCGCCGTATGGAATGCGGCCGTGGTAAAGGTCTGGGCGGATCTTCACTGATTAATGGCATGTGCTATATCCGTGGTAATGCTATGGATCTGGAACAGTGGGCCAGCCTTAAAGGTCTGGAACACTGGAACTATGCGCAGTGTCTACCCTATTACAAAAAAGCTGAAACCCGCGATATTGGCGGCAATGACTATCATGGCGATTCAGGCCCGGTTTCAGTCGCAACGCCTAAGAATGGTAATAATGAGCTGTTTCATGCTATGGTCGAAGCTGGGGTTCAAGCCGGTTATCCACGTACCGATGACTTGAATGGCTACCAACAGGAAGGCTTCGGGCCAATGGATCGTACTGTGACACCACAAGGTCGTCGCTCCAGTACGGCACGTGGTTATCTGGATATGGCCAAAGGCCGGGATAATCTCACCATTATTACCCATGCCATGACCAACCGAATTCTGTTTAATCGCAATAAGGCGATTGGCGTAGAATATTTTGAAGGTCAAAATACCTTACAGCCGATTCAGGTCTTTGCGGATCGTGAAGTTCTACTATGTGCAGGTGCAATTGCATCTCCACAAATCCTGCAACGCTCCGGTGTAGGTCCGGCTGAATTGTTAAAAAGTCTGGATATTCCGGTGGTTCAGGACCTGCCGGGTGTGGGTGAAAACCTGCAAGACCATCTGGAAATGTACTTACAATATAAGTGCAAAAAACCGGTCAGCTTATACCCAGCATTAAAATGGTATAACCAGCCCATGATTGGCGCAGAATGGCTATTCTTAGGTAAAGGAATTGGTGCCAGCAACCAGTTTGAAGCCGGTGGCTTTATCCGTTCTTCGGATGAGTTCGAATGGCCAAACATCCAGTATCACTTCCTGCCAGTGGCGATCAATTACAATGGAACTAATGCTATCCATGAGCACGGCTTCCAGGCCCATGTCGGTTCTATGCGTTCACCATCTCGTGGTCGAGTCCGTTTGAAATCCAAAGATCCGTTCGAGCATCCAAGTATTCTGTTCAACTATATGAGTACCGAACAGGACTGGCGTGAATTCCGGGATGCCATCCGCATTACCCGTGAAATTATGCATCAGCCCGCCCTGGATCCATATCGTGGTGAAGAAATCAGTCCGGGCAAAAATCTGCAAACTGATGCAGAAATTGATGAATTTGTTCGTAATCATGCAGAAACAGCGTATCATCCGTCCTGTAGCTGTAAAATGGGTGAGGATGATATGGCCGTTGTCGATGGTTATGGGCGTGTGCATGAGATGCAAGGCCTGCGTGTCATTGATGCTTCAATTATGCCGCTCATTATTACAGGCAACCTCAATGCAACCACGATCATGATGGCTGAAAAGCTTGCAGATCATATCTGTGGCAAGCAGGCATTACCTGCTTCTACAGCGCCTTTCTACCGGGCCCCACGCGCTTAAGTCATGGCTATATTCCTGTTGCTTGTTGCATCAAGGAATATAGCGGAATTTATTTTTACCCAAAGCTGGATAAGAGGCTGTAATCGGTTTCAGTGTTATCCATTCTTTGCTTAATATAATTTATATTTTATGAGAATTTTCAAACAAACAGTCCTTTTCGGCTGTGCTGCTGTTTCTAGTGTTTATTGTTTTGCAGACGATGCAGAAGCAAAAAAAATTGAAACCAGTGGAAACATCAGTGTAGTTTCTAAATACATCTCCCGTGGTCTGACCAATGCACCAGAAAATGATGACGTTGCCTTACAGGCAGCACTGAATCTGGCTTATGGTAATTTTTATGTCGGTTACTGGGGCTCAACCTTAGGGTATTCCTATCCGGAACTGGAAGGCAAGAAATCACATCGTCGTGATAAATTCGAACATGATTTTATCGTGGGCTATAACTATAGCAGTGAAAACTACGACTGGAATTTTTGGGATGCGACCTATTATTATCCGGGTGGCAGCCATACGACTTCAAATGAATTAGGTTTGAACGTAAGTCGTGCACTGAATGACAAGACTAGTGTTACAGCAGGTGTGTCGACCTATTTATATGATGTGGCTTATGCCAATCAGGGTGATACTTTTTATACCTTGGATTTAACCCATCAGATTAATGACAAGCTGGGTGCGCATGTCGGTGCAGCGGGTGGTTATTTTAATGATGAAGGCAAATATGAAGATAATGAGCTGGGTAATACGACAAAACAGCATGCTTTCCGTTATGCAACTGCCGGATTGAGTTATGAAGTTGTCCCGAAGTTGACCTTGTCTGGTGATTATATCTTTGGTGGTTATGACCGTTTTGGTGATAAACAGCGCGATCTCGCTGTGTTTGGTATTGGCTATGATTTTTAATTTGGATCTTGATCTGATTTAAAAAACGCATTTCCCAGTCCATAAAATCCGGCCCGGAACAGCAAGTATTAATAAAAACAGTCTGTTCCCGGCTTAAAGCCAGATTTTCTGAATATTTAATTAACAGATATTTTGATAAATCCACAGGAAATTCGAGCAAACATTATCAATTTCATAAAATGATTCTATAATAGCGCCCATTCTTACTCGAGCTTATCCTGAAACTAACTGGTTGAAGGTTTAACCCGGGTTATTATTATTTTTGAGTCAAATTCTCCTCCGTGATTCGGCTTGTATATTCAGATTTAGCATCTTATCTGTCCGTGGTGGCACATAAGAATATTTAGGTATCCACATGGAAATTAAGGTCAATTATCTCGATAATCTTCGTCAGGAAGCCAAGTTCGATGACTTCACGGTAATCGCCGATCAGCCGATCCGCTATAAAGGTGATGGTTCTGCGCCAGGTCCATTTGATTATTTTCTGGCATCTTCTGCGTTGTGTGCAGCTTATTTTGTTAAAGTTTATTGTGCAGCGCGTGACATTCCAACCGACAATATCCGTCTGTCTCAAAACAATATCGTCGATCCTGAAAACCGTTACAAACAGATTTTTAAAATTCAGGTCGAGCTACCGGCTGATATCTCTGAAAAAGACCGTCAGGGGATTTTGCGTTCGATCGACCGCTGTACCGTCAAAAAAGTGATTCAGACTGGTCCTGAATTTGTTATTGAAGAAGTTGAGAGCATTGATGCCGATGCGCAGGCTTTGTTGATGCCAAATCTGGCTTCAGACAGCCTAACCTGTATTCCGGGTAAAGACTTACCACTTGAAGAAACTATTGCCAATATGTCTGCGATTCTGGCAGGCCTCGGCATGAAAATTGAAATTGCGTCTTGGCGTAACATTGTACCGAATGTCTGGTCATTGCATATTCGTGATGCCCAGTCACCGATGTGCTTTACCAATGGTAAAGGTTCAACCAAGGAAAGTGCGCTGGCATCTGCACTGGGTGAATTTATCGAGCGTCTGAACTGTAATTTCTTCTATAATGACCAGTTCTGGGGTGAAGATATTGCCAATGCAGAATTTGTGCATTATCCGGATGAAAAATGGTTCCAGCCGGGTCCAAATGGTGAGTTGCCAGCAGAAGTTTTAGATGAACATACCCGTGAAATTTATGATCCTGAAGATGAGTTACTAGGCACTCATCTTTATGACACTAACTCGGGCAATAAAGCACGTGGTATCTGTTCATTGCCATTTGTACGTCAGTCTGATGGTGAAACTGTATATTTCCCATCGAATCTGATTGAAAACCTGTACCTCAGTAATGGTATGAGCGCGGGCAATACCTTAGCTGAAGCTCAAGTACAATGTTTGTCTGAGATTTTCGAACGTGCGGTTAAACGTGAAATTCTGGAAGGTGAGCTGGCACTGCCGGATGTACCTGAACACGTACTGGCAAAATATCCGAAAATTATTGAAGGTATTAAAGGCTTAGAAGAGCAAGGCTTCCCAGTACTGGTCAAAGATGCCTCTTTGGGCGGTCAGTTCCCGGTGATGTGCGTGACCTTGATGAACCCGCGTACGGGTGGTGTCTTTGCCTCATTCGGTGCACATCCAAACTTTGAAGTGGCTTTAGAGCGCAGTCTGACTGAACTGTTACAAGGTCGTAGTTTTGAAGGCCTGAATGATCTGCCAAAACCAACCTTCAGTTCAAATGCAGTCACTGAACCGAATAACTTTGTTGAGCACTTTATTGATTCAAGTGGTGTCGTATCTTGGCGTTTCTTCAGCGCAAAATCTGACTATGATTTTGTTGAGTGGGATTTCACCAATAATGGCCAAAACTCAAATGCCGATGAGGCACAGGAATTGTTTACCATTCTAGAAGAGATGGGCCATGAAGTTTATATGGCGGTCTATCAGCATTTAGGTGCAACCGCTTGTCGTATTCTGGTGCCGGGTTATTCTGAAATTTATCTGGTGGAAGATCTGGTTTGGGACAATACCAACAAGGCGCTGTTATATCGTGAAGATATTCTGAACCTGCATCGTCTGGATGATGAACAGCTAGAAGCTCTGGTTGAACGTCTGGAAGAAGCAGATGAAGATGATTACACCGAGATCCGTACCTTGATCGGGATTGAATTTGACGAAAATACCGAATGGGGTCAGCTGACCATTCTGGAACTTAAACTCCTGATCTATCTGGCTCTACAACAATTTGAAGAAGCTAAAGATCTGGTCGAACAGTTCTTGCAATACAATACCAATACCGTTGAACGTGGCCTGTTCTATCAATGCATGAATGTAGTGCTTGAAGTCATTCTGGATGATGAAATGGAACTGGAAGACTATGAACACAACTTCCGCCGTATGTTTGGCGATGCCCGTATGGATGCAGTCCTCGGTTCAGTAGAAGGTACAGTACGTTTCTACGGTTTAGCTGAAACCAATATGCAGCTTGAAGGTCTGGATCGTCATCTGCGTTTAATTGATAGCTACAAGAAACTCCATGCAGCGCGCGCCAAGTTTGTAGCAGCGTAATAAGTGAAGATGATTAGCTGACTTTACTGGTCTTTAAATCTTTAAAAAATAGCCCATCTTAGAATGGGCTATTTTTTTATATTGCTCTAACATTTTGCGAGTGTTTTAAAAAAGAAAAATAAAGGGCGATCATTGCCGCCCATTTAAATCTTAAATAACAGCTTAGATATTATTTAAAGTCAGAGAAATGTTATTGACCATATGAATCAGACGAGGACCGATTTCATTTTCCAGTTTTTCCTGATTGAGCAGATAGGTTGGTGCGCCGCAGTTAAAAGTCAAAATACCATGTTTAGGATGAATCAATGGCACTGCAACAGAGTTCACATCTTTGGCCCAATCACCGAGAGATAAGCAATAGCCATAATCCTGATAATCACGAATAGCACGTTCTAAATTACGCTTAATGGTTGGCCACTGATCTTCATTTCTTTTCTTGATGGCATCAAATAGATACTCACGTTCTTTAACTTCCATCGCAGCTAGGCAGGCACGGCCCATCGCACTACTATGAATAGGCAGGGTAGAGCCAACTGGACGACGCATGGTCAAAGTAGACTCTGTGTGAACGACTTCCAAATAAATCATGCTCAGACGATCACGGGTTGCCATGGCGACAGGCGCTTGAGCATAACGTGACATTTCTTCCATAAATGGATATGCCTGTGTACGTGCCGAAATATTGCTTAGCGCTGCATAACCCAGAGCCAATACACCAACGTCCAACAGGTATTTGGTCGTATTCGGTAACTGTTTTAGATAACCTAAAGAAACCAACGTGCTGGTGATCCGGGCAACAGTCGGTTTTGGCAGATTAGTTAGCTGTGCAATTTCCTGGTTGCCCAGTAATTGATTCGTTGCGGAAAAACATCTGAGAATTTCTAAACCACGTGCAATAGACGCGATAAATTGTGGGTTATTTTCTCTATGAATATGTGAAATCGGATCTAAACGGATCTCATCAAAATTAGGTATTTCGCCAGTTTTATTTTTTGTCATGGTCAGAGCAATTAAAGGTAAATTAATAAATATGATAGCAATTAAATTTCACGATACAAAATAAAACACTTCTATTAGTGATAAAAATAAATAAAAAAGTGCTCACTTTATCTGTATTTAAGTTAATTAGCGCTATTCAGCTAAAAACCATGCAGAATCTATAGGTTTTTGGGACCTGTAATGATTTTTAAGTATCTTTAGAAAATTTAAAGTTCACCAGATAAAATTTCAGGAAAATGGAGCCAATCAAAACGAGAATCATCAGCACAATTTAATTGAAACATTCTTATCTCGCTGCACTTTTATAGAATCAATTATGACCTGATTCAAATCATCTAACTCTTTTCTAAATCTACCAACAATCTAAAAATTTCGCATTGTGAAATAAAATTCTAACTAAAATTTTTAATTAAAGCTAGAAAAATTTGCTTTTTTGCTTAAAAAATAAAATTTTTAATAATTTTTCTTGCTCAAAATGAATTTTTATGATTATTTATTTCGTATTACGAAACTAAAATTAAAGGGTAAAGGAATTTACCCAGATGAACTAAATAACATGGAGATCCCTATGATTCGCGATCCGGAAATGCTTGAGCAACTTCTTTCGACTATTCGTAACTTTGTCAAAAATGAACTAGTCCCTTTAGAACATGAAGTTGAAGAAAGCAACGCGATTCCTGAGCGTATTGTCGAGCAGATGAAAGAATTGGGTCTGTTTGGCCTAACCATTCCAGAGGAATACGGCGGTTTAGGTATCACCATGGAAGAGGAAATTCTGGTCGCAATGGAATTAGGCCGTACATCGGCTGCATTCCGTTCTTTGATCGGGACCAATAACGGGATCGGTTCAAGCGGGATCGTGATTGACGGTACAGAAGAGCAAAAACAGAAATACCTGCCACGTTATGCGACTGGTGAAATCATTGGTTCATTCTGTTTAACTGAGCCGGATTCAGGTTCAGATGCAGCATCTTTAAAAACCAGCGCGGTTAAAGATGGCGATTACTATATTTTAAACGGTACCAAACGTTTTATTACCAATGCACCGCGTGCAACGACATTTACGGTGATGGCGCGTACCAATCCTGATATCAAAGGTGCAAGCGGCATTTCTGCATTCCTGGTAGAAGCGAATACACCGGGCCTAAGTCTGGGCAAAATTGATAAAAAAATGGGCCAACATGGTTCATACACTTGTGACGTGATTTTTGACAACTGTAAAGTTCATAAAGATCAGTTGATCGGTGGTGTTGAAGGCATTGGCTTTAAAACTGCAATGCGTGTTCTGGATAAAGGCCGTCTGCATATTGCTGGCTATAGCGTAGGTATGGCAGAGCGTATGCTGGAAGATGCTTTAAATTATGCAGTGGAACGTAAGCAGTTCGGTCAACCGATTGCGAATTTCCAGCTCATCCAAGGCATGCTGGCAGACTCTAAAGCTGAAATTTATGCAGCGAAATGTATGGTTCTAGATGCTGCCCGCCTGCGTGACGAAGGCAAGAATGTGACTACTGAATCTTCATGCGCGAAAATGTTTGCGACTGAAATGTGTGGCCGTGTAGCGGATCGCTGTCTGCAAATTCATGGTGGCGCGGGCTATATCAGTGAATATTCAATTGAACGTTTCTACCGTGATGTGCGTTTGTTCCGTCTGTATGAAGGTACAACTCAAATCCAGCAAATCATCATCGCACGTGAAATGATTAAACAAGCGACCGCGTAAGCAGCAGATTTTAGAATATTGGAAATATTAAAATGAGCACAAGAATTAGATTTGACTGGCAAGATCCATTTTTACTGGAACAGCAACTGACTGAAGAAGAACGTATGATCCGTGACAGCGCGCATGCGTACTGTCAGGATAAGCTGATGCCACGTGTACTAGAACAGTTCCGTCATGAGAAAACAGATCCCACTATTTTCCGTGAAATGGGTGAACTCGGTCTGCTGGGTCCAACCATTCCTGAGCAATACGGCGGTGCCGGCTTAAATTATGTCAGCTATGGTCTGATTGCCCGTGAAGTAGAACGTGTGGATTCAGGTTATCGTTCTATGGCCAGTGTGCAAAGTTCTCTTGTGATGGTGCCAATCAATGAATTTGGTTCTGAAGAACAGAAACAGAAATATTTGCCAAAACTGGCGACCGGTGAATATATCGGCTGTTTCGGTCTGACTGAACCAGATCATGGTTCAGATCCGGGCAGCATGATTACCCGTGCCAAAAAAGTCGATGGTGGTTACCGTCTGACAGGCGCCAAAATGTGGATTACCAACAGTCCGATTGCTGATGTCTTTGTGGTTTGGGCAAAAGAAGTGTCTCCTGAAGGCAATGTCGGTGATATTCGCGGCTTTATTTTAGAAAAAGGCTGGGAAGGGCTTTCTGCACCAGCGATTCACGGTAAAGTTGGCTTACGTGCTTCGATCACCGGTGAAATCGTGATGGACAATGTTTTTGTTCCAGAAGAAAACGCATTCCCGGAAATTCGTGGTCTAAAAGGTCCATTTACCTGTCTGAATAGTGCCCGTTACGGTATTGCTTGGGGTGCGATGGGTGCAGCTGAATTCTGTTGGCATACAGCGCATCAATACACCATGGACCGTAAACAGTTCGGTCGTCCATTGGCTGCCAATCAGTTAATTCAGAAAAAACTGGCAGACATGCAAACTGAAATTGCGCTGGGTCTGCAAGTGGCATTACGTTTTGGTCGCATGAAAGATGAAGGTATTGCTTCAGTCGAGGGTACTTCACTGATCAAACGTAATAATTGTGGTAAAGCTTTAGACATTGCCCGTTTAGCGCGTGACATGATGGGCGGTAACGGGATCTCTGATGAATTCGGTGTAGCTCGTCATCTGGTAAATCTGGAAGTGGTCAATACTTATGAAGGTACCCATGATGTACATGCC
Organism: Acinetobacter sp. TW_SC_4; assembly: GCF_054861205.1. Classification (NCBI taxonomy): domain Bacteria; kingdom Pseudomonadati; phylum Pseudomonadota; class Gammaproteobacteria; order Moraxellales; family Moraxellaceae; genus Acinetobacter; species Acinetobacter sp. TW_SC_4. Next base: position 1,604,761 of record NZ_CM142174.1, on the reverse strand, counting down.
CTAATTCTAGGTCGTGCTCAAACAGGTATTGCTGCATTCTCCAACTAAATGCAGATCAACTTCTAGCCAGCAATGCTGGCTAGTTTGTTTTGGCTGACTTTAATTAAAGTCAGCAAATCAAGTTCTGGGATGGTTTTTTAAAATCTAGTCAGTTTCAGAATTAAAGCTCAATTAAACATTCTATGTTTCATTTAATTAATTAGGTGAAACATAAACTTTTAAAAGGCACAGGAGTGCCAGCAAAGTGTAAAGGACATTATGAATACGCTTAATTCACAACAAAATCTTCTACCAGAAGAAAATATGCCTAAGAAAAAGGTCTGGATTCTGGCTTTTGTCTTTTCATTTTTAGCGTTATTGGTAGATGGTGCAGATCTTGCACTATTAGCCTACAGTCTAACCAGCCTCAAACAAGAATTTTCTTTAAGTAGTATTCAGGCAGGTGCACTTGGTAGCTGGACACTTGCTGGTATGGCCATTGGTGGCTTTTTTGGTGGCTGGGCTTGTGACCGCTTCGGGCGAGTTCGGGTGATTGTTGTTGCGATCGCTTTATTCTCTTCATTAACCTTCTGGCTAGGCTTTACTCAAAGCTATGAAGAATTCAAATGGTTGCGATTCTTTTCAGCAATTGGCTTAGGTGCCCTCTATATTGCCTGTAATACGCTAATGGCAGAGTATGTGCCAACAAAATATCGTTCTACAGTACTTGCTGCTTTAATGACAGGTTGGACACTTGGTTCAGTCGTTGCCACTGTACTTGCAGGATGGTTACTTCCAGAATTAGGCTGGCGTTACCTTTACTATATCGCCATTGTTCCGATTGTTCTTGCCATTGGCATGTTCTTCCTGGTACCAGAACCACAAGCCTGGTTAAAGGCGCGTCAAGAGAGACTGGCAGCCAAAGCCAGCGGCGTGGTGCAGGAAAAACCGAAGAATACGTTTAAAATGATCTTTGCCGATGCTTTAAGCCGTCGCATGTTCATCCTCTGGTCGTTCAGTACCGCATTTTTACAGTTTGGTTATTACGGTGTAAGTAACTGGTTACCGGCTTATCTGGAATCAGATCTCGGTATTAAATTTAAAGAAATGACCACCTATATGATTGGGACCTTCCTGATCATGATGTGTACCAAAGTGATCGCAGGCATTATTGCGGATAAAATTGGCCGTCGTGCAGTATTTGCTTTCGGTACCATGGGCACTGCAATCTTTATTCCAATTATTGTCTTTGGCAACACACCGGACAATATCTTATGGCTGATGCTGTTTTTCGGATTCCTTTACGGTATTCCATATGGCATTAACGCGACTTATATGACTGAAAGTTTCTCTACCAAAGTCCGTGGTACAGCTACAGGTGGCGCTTATAACATTGGCCGTCTAGGCGCAGTATTGGCACCTTTAACCATCGGTTATTTTGCGCAAGGTGGCTCAATTGGTACAGGTCTACTTATCATGAGTGTGGCTTATTTTATTTGTGGTTTGATCCCAGCGATTTTCATTAAAAACCGTTTGTTTGACCCACAAAAAGCTGACTAATTGATTAATCAAATATTTATAAAGACAGGAAGATGCTAGGAAGCAATTAAATGAATAAAATCACACAGGATATCGAAACTATACTCAAGCAGATTCCAGATGGTGCGCATATTATGACTAGTGGCTTCGGTTTGGCAGGACAGCCAATCGAACTGATTGAAGCTTTGATTGATATTGGTCCTAAAGATTTGACCATCATCAACAATAATGCTGCTTCTGGTGACCGTGGCCTAACCAACCTGTTATTGTCAGGACTGGTGACAAAAATGATCTGTTCATTTCCTCGTGCCAATAACTCCAAGGTGTTTGAAGAGCTGTATAAAGCTGGAAAGGTTGAACTAGAGTTGGTACCACAAGGCAACTTGGCTTGCCGTATCCAGGCAGCGGGTGCAGGTCTGGGCGCTATTTTTACGCCTACAGGTTACGGCACCAAGATTGCTGAAGGCAAAGAAACCCGCCATATCAATGGCAAGGACTATGTGCTGGAATATCCAATTCATGCGGACTATGCCTTGGTTTATGGCAATCAGGCTGATCAATGGGGCAACTTGACCTACCGTAAAGCAGCGCGAAACTTTGGCCCGTTAATGGCAAAAGCGGCCAAAACCACGATTGCCCAAGTGCATGAAATTGTAGAGTTAGGCGAGCTTGATCCAGAGATTATCGTGACGCCGGGTATTTTCGTGCAGCATGTGGTGAAGGTAGGAGATATCAAATAATGACAATTCAAAAACGTACACGCGAACAGATTGTAGAAAAAGTTGCACAGGATATTCCGACCGCTTCTTATGTGAATTTAGGCATTGGCTTACCAACACGCGTTGCTGGTTATTTAAAACCTGAACAGGATATTGTCCTGCATTCTGAAAATGGTGTTCTGGGTTTTACCGCTTTAACTGATCCTGAACAGGCTGATGATGATCTGATTAATGCCGGTAAAGAACTGGTCAGCATGCTCGATGGCGGTAGTTTTATGAACTCTGCAGATTCCTTCGATATTATGCGTGGCGGCCATTTAGATTTCTGTATTATGGGCGCCTTTCAGGTCGCCGTGAATGGTGATCTCGCTAACTGGCATACCGGTGCACTGGATGCGGTTCCAGCAGTGGGTGGTGCCATGGATCTGGCGGTTGGTGCTCGCTGTGTCTATGTTTGCATGGAACATGTCACAAAAAATGGCGAACCACGAATTGTGGAAGAGCTGACTTATCCAATTACTGGTAAAAACTGCGTTGACCGCATTTATACCGATTTGTGCATTATTGAACTCAAAGATAATCAGGCTTGGGTGCTAGAAATGGTGGATGGCTTGAGTTTCGAAGAACTTCAGCAACAGACAGGTTGCAAGTTACTTGATAGCCGTGCAGCTGCACAGTTAAAACCATCCGTATAATAATTCTATCAATCATTTAAACATGATTAGAAATCGCAGCTTAGGCTGCGATTTTTTTATGTGTTGTATTTTTTGCGCTAAGTTATGCATTCTAAAAGCGGACATTTCTACTTAGGAATAACATATTTTTATTTATCTTTATAAATCATAGTGTTACCCCATAAAAAAGCCCAATCATCACAGATTGGGCTTTTTTTATAATTTTTCATGTTTCACGTTCAATGAATAAGCAATGTTCCACGGTTTTATGTAGTCTCATTTAACTATAAACGGAAAAAATGTCCTGATGCAATAAGAATAAATATCCAAGTAATTATGGTTTAGTAACATTCTCTATTTAAGTGTTAAGTTAAAAAAAGAATTCGATACTTGACCTGAAAATGATGCTGGCAGGAGCCGAGTTCTTTTTAAACTGGGGAGCAGTTCTAAATTTCACAGAAAAGAATTCAAAATAGAAATGCAGAGATAATGTGTCATGTACTGCGCACCCAATCTTATATTCTATGAGTGCACAATGTATGAGTCTAAATCGATTAGGATTGGGGCTGAATATTGACCAGATTGCGTTCGCGGCTTAGGTCATAGCGGTTAATACTAAAGATGAGCAGGGCAAAGCCAAAGCCCAATGCAACACAGGCTGACCAACCATACATTTTCCATAGGTTTAGCGATAGAAATGCACCGATCCCGGCACCTGAAAAATAACAGGTCATATAGATTGCATTAATACGGGAACGGGCTTGTACCGAGATTCGATATACCAGATTCTGATTTAACACATGCAGTGAAGAAATCCCAAAATAAGCGGGAATTAATCCAATGATATACACCCATAAATAGCTTTGCGCAAAAAATAACGGAATCCAGGCCAGAATTAAACCCGTGGTAGCAAGTTGTGCAACCCATTTTTCCCGATGTCGACCAATCATTTTACCGGTCCATTGTGATGACCAGATGCCAACCACACCAACAATACCCATTAACCCAATCTGGAAATCATTAAAATGATAGGGTGCTTCCGCCAGTACAAAAGTCATGGTGGTAAAAATAATACTCAGCATACCAAAGCCCAAACCACCAATGATGCTACGTCGGATCAGCATGGGTTCAGTTTTGGCAAAGGTAAATAGTGAGGGATAAATCTGTAAGATACTCATTTGTAATTGGCTCTTCGCTTTAGGTAACTGATACCACATAGCGATACTGAGCAAGAGAATAGAACAGCCACTCAAAAGGTAGACTGCATGCCAAGACCATAGGGTAGAAATCAGTCCTGATACAGTCCGGGCAAACAGAATACCGACCAGTACGCCACTCATCAGCAGACCAACCACTTCAGCACTTTTTTCTCTTTGAGACAGGTTAGCCGCAAAAGGAATCAGAATCTGGGTGGTAATCGAACAAAAAGAAGCGAGCAGGGTAAAACCATACAGCATATGCAGATTGGTACTGGCAGAAAGTCCGATTAGCGCCAGCCCCGTACATAACATGAGGCTGCAAATATAGAGGCGTTTTTCAAACAAATCGCCTAAAGGCACAAACAAGAATAACCCAGTGGCATAACCAATCTGGGTTAAAACGACAGTCCAACCAGACTCAGCCACACTGATATGCAGATCTTCTGCGATAGAATAAATTAATGGCTGGTTAAAATAGTTACAACCCGCGCAGAGTGCGCAGGTCATGGCCATCATAAACATAAATTTTCGTGAAATTTGCCCTTGGGCTGACATCCTTGTCTCCTAAGGCTTTAGAAACTATAAGTCGCTGATAAATTCACACGAGAAACATCCGCTTCTCGATTATCAAAAGTTTCACGTTTGCCGTGGTGATATTCTGCGCCCAGATTAACCTTTGGAACTGGAGAATAAATCACGTTAGCCACATAGTCAGTTAAACGTTTATTGGTTTCAGGATTCGCGCGTGCATAGTCGCTGGAATCATCAAAATCTACCACGCTGGCATTAATGCTACTACGTAGTTTTGGCGTAAATTTATGCGTAAAGCCGATATTTAAACTATTAAACTCATTGAGTAAAAGTTCGTTATTGATTGGATCGACTGAATAATCTCCACCCCAAGCAGCACCATCGGTTGTTGAACCTTGAGTCAAGAAAGCTGCAATACGCTGGTCACCGACCATATGGAAATAGTTACCCTGGATCGAGTTTTGATCATTGAGATGATAACGTCCACCAAGACCTACACCCCAACCAACTTTTTCAATATCACCTGTATCAGTTTGCGCCTGCTTTTGATTGACAAAGCCTTGAGCTAATAAATGCAGCGGACCTGATTGATGAATATATTTAGTGGTTAAAGCAGGCAAGGCAGAAGAGCGATCGCCACCAGCCATATACTCCAGACCAACATTCCAAGTATTTTCCGGATCAAATTTGAAAGCATAGCTGACTTGAGGCGTACGTAGGACCGATCCACCCAGTAATAAGCTGTAATCGACAGCTTCAGTACTAATTTCTGGTGTCGACATTAATGACCAGGCCTGACCAAAAGTCCAGTTATAGTATTTTAAATGTGCATGACGGATACGTAGTCCACCATCGCCTTTACCATTATTGGTCCAGAAGTCAGCTTCTAAACGTGCAGAAACATTTGGATTTCCACCCAAGTCTTTAGCCAGGAAACCAATTCGGCTGGCAGCAGCAGTAAAATCTGAACGGGTAGAGTCAGGTTCAGTGAAAGGTACTTTATTAATCTGGTTAATGGTACGGCCACGAGCTTCAGGGGTACTTTTGAAATCAACTGCGCCATCAAAGCGAATCAATCCATAAACATCGACATTATCCACCATCGAACTCAGCGTTTTAGAGTCTTGTGCTTTGGCTTCTTCTTGCTGGTTCTTTAACGCAAGTTGCGCGGCTTTCTGCTGTTCCAGTTCGGCTTGGATTTGCTTTAACTGTGATTCTAAAAACTGCATCCGGTCTTCTGACGCTTCTGCTGAAAATGCCTGTGCTGAAGCAATACCACATAATGTTGCTAAAACTAATTTTTTCATTTCTTAATCCCTAAAGAAATTTTCTGATATCTAAGAAGGAAAATCTTTCCTTGTCGTTGCTCTCATTGCTAAATGCAGAGATGCTGACTTTTGAATAATGAATACGAATCTCGTTCAACCAAGAAACATCCTGTTCAGGTCAAAGGGTATGTATTCGATATTTAAAGTCATAAAAATATAGATGAAGGAGGGCAGTAAATTTACCGCCCTCTTGAGTTAAAAGTTATTCAGCTTTTTGTGGATCGTATAAACGGTCCTTAATAAACAGGGCAGGAATCAAACCGCATAGGAAGTAAGCTGCACCCATCACCAATAGACCCGTACCGATCGAACCATTCATCGCAAGATAACCAATCGTAATTGGAGCGAAGATTGCACCGATACGACCAATATTGAACGCACCGCCAACTGCTGTACCACGTACTCCAGTAGGGAAACTTTCGGTTAGATAGGTTGCATTAATGGCATATGGAATACCGTACAGGAATCCGAAGATCAGCATCAGTACACCAATATTATCGGCATTGTGCATATACACCACGACAGGAATAAACAGCGCTGTTCCCATGGTGCCGAAAGCAAATACGATACGACGACCAATTTTGTCAGCCACATAACCTGCAATGATTTTGGCGAACATCATGGTGATAAAAGTACCTACCATGTATAGCGCCATTTCCTTGAATTTAATGCCTAATTCAGCTTCAAGATAACTTGGTAACCAGTTGCTTACACCGAAATAACCGAATAGCAGGAAACCAGAGCTGAAAGACCAAAGGATGAACATCTTGCCATGGGTTTTATCTTTAAGGATGGTGATATACGGATTGCCTTTTTTGGCATCATTATCCACGATCTGACCAGTTCTTTTCATTTCACGGACACGTTTCCATGACTCTGGTTCTGGTACCATGAAGTGCATCAAAATACCCAAAGCTAATGGGGCAATTGTCACCCAGTACAGCATACGCCAGCCGAATTCAGGAATAATCCAGCCTGAAATCATGGTAATCACCAATGAACCTAAAGTGAAACCGGTCATCAATGTTGCCAGTACCGTAGTACGGTATTTGGTTGGTACATACTCAGACATCAGGGTATTACAGGCAATATATAAACAGCCCAAACCTAAGCACGAAAGGGTACGTAAAATCGCAAACTCTTGATAAGACTGGGCAAAACCTGAATAGGCAGACAAGATTGAGAAGGAAATAGTGGCCAAAACGATGACACGTACACGTCCAAACTTGTCACAGGCCCATCCACCAATAAAGCCACCGATCCCCATACCCAAAAGAGAATAACTTCCCAAGGCACCGGCCTGTACAGAAGTCAGTCCCCATTCTGCTTTCAAACTAGTCAAGCTGAAAGCCAGAATACCAATGTCTGCACCGTCACATAGTAAAATCAAAAAAGCGAAGACAAAGGCCGTCATCCACAGGCGTTTAGGTGCCTGCTTAATGGTGCCGTCGGAGGAGACCCCCGTTTTAGTTTCCTCAGCTACGATGGTATCGCTTGTCATTCTTATATCCTCTATATATTAAAGTAGCATTCCTCTGCTACCGCTAAATCCATTTTCTTCCTCACGGAAAAGCATTTTCCTCATCTAAGGTCTAAGCGTCTGTGCGCATTCGCCCTGTTACGATCAGGCTGGATCTGATTTTTCCGTTTCACCTTGAGTGAAAAATCACTGAACAACGTAGTATCCTTATGACGGAAATTAATTTTTTTATTTTGTATTGTGGTTAATATTTACATAAATGAATAACCAAAATTCGAATTAAATAATTAATTCCGTATTGCGAAATCAATTAATCATAAAATAGCCAGCTGAACAAGATTTTTTACTCTAATTTTTATTAAAAAATAACTTTTTTACGTTTTTTAGAGAAAAAATCTTGATTTATGGGTCTAGAAACCGTAGTTTTATATAAAATAAAATTTCGCTATACAAAATAAATGGAGATTTTTGATGGAACAGGTAGTTCAAGTAGAGCAAATCTCGACACATGTGGCGATGGTCAAGATCCATCGTCCAGAAGCTAAAAATGCCCTGAATACAGAAGTGCGCCAGAAACTGGCTGCGGCTTTTCTGCAATTGAATGACGATGAAAATATCCGTGCCATTATTCTCACTGGCGGTGAAACTGATTTCGCTGCAGGCGCTGACCTTAAAGAATTAGCCAATGCTGAAACGATCCAGATGATGCAACGTCGTACTGAGCGTTACTGGCAAGCCATTGCGCAGTGTTCAAAGCCGGTGATTGCAGCAGTAAACGGTTATGCATTGGGCGGTGGCTGTGAACTGGCGATGCATGCGGACATTATTATTGCCGGAAAAAGTGCCCAGTTCGGTCAGCCTGAAGTCAAAGTAGGGGTAATGCCGGGTGCTGGTGGTACACAGCGTTTATTCCGTGCCGTGGGTAAATTCCATGCGATGCGTATCATCATGACGGGTTGTCTGGTACCAGCGCCGGAAGCTTATCAGATTGGCCTGGTGTCTCAAGTAACGGAAGACAGTGAAACCCTGGCAACAGCAATCAAAATGGCTGAAGGTCTGGCAAAAATGCCGCCAATCGCGCTTGAACAAATCAAGGAAGTGGCTTTACTGGCTGAAGATGTGCCACTCAATGCTGGCTTAATGCTGGAACGTAAATCTTTCCAGATGCTGTTTTCTTCAGAAGATCAAAAAGAAGGTATGCAAGCCTTTATTGAAAAACGTAAACCAAATTATCAGGGACGATAAGCATGAGCATTCAAATTCAGAAAATCGGTATTATTGGCGTAGGCACCATGGGTGCGGGCATTGCCCAGATCGCAATTCAATCTGGCCATGATGTCGTGTTGTTTGATGCCAAAGCGGATGCTGCTGAACAGGCACAGGAAAAGCTGGCTAAAACATTAAATACCCTGGCTGATAAAGGTAAATTCAGCCATGAAAAAGCTGCTGAAGATCTTGCTCATTTATCCATTGCCCAGCAGATCGAAGACCTGAAAGATTGCGATTTAATCGTTGAAGCGATTATTGAAAATCTGGAAATCAAACAAAAGCTGATGCAGCAACTGGAAGGTATCGTAAAACCGGAAGCAATTCTGGCATCCAATACATCTTCACTGTCTATCAGTGCGATTGCCGCCAATTGCCGCCAACCGGAACGCGTTGCCGGTTATCACTTCTTTAACCCGGTTCCACTGATGAAAGTGGTTGAGGTGATTGAAGGCTTTAATACCCGTGCTGATATTGTGGATGCACTCACTCAGTTATCTACAAAAATGGGACATCGCCCGGTAAAAGCCAAAGATACCCCAGGATTCATTATCAATCATGCTGGCCGTGCTTTTGGTAGCGAAGCCTATGCGATTTTGAATGAAAATGTCACTCCATTTTATGACATTGACCGCATCTATCGTGACGGCATCGGTTTCAAGATGGGACCATTCGAGTTAGGCGATCTGACCGGCATGGATGTATCTCATCCGGTAAGTGAATCAATTTATCACCAGTATTATGAAGAAACACGTTATCGCCCAAGCGTGATTACCCGTCAACGTTTTATTGCCAAACAGTTGGGTCGTAAAACCGGTAAAGGTTTTTACGATTATACCTCGGGGAGCAAAGTAGGTGATGTAGCTCCAACCTTGGTTGAAAAGCTGGATCAATATCCATCGGTTTGGCTGGGTACAGAATATAGCGAAGACCGTCAAGCACTTGAGCAATATCTACAGCAGTTCAATATCCAGATCGAGCAGACTGACGCACCTTCAGCAGATGCTTTAATCCTAATTGCGACTTATGGTGAAGATGCCACTTCAGCCGCAGTCCGCTATCAGGTGTCTCCGCAGCAAGTAGTCTGCATTGATCTGCTTTATGGCCTAAATAAACACCGTACCCTGATGCCAACGTTTGTGACCAAAGCTGAACTGGTAAACGCAGCGCAATCGATTTTCAATCTGGATGGTGTGGCTGCAAGCACAATTCAGGAAAGCGTTGGTTTTGTAGCGCAACGTGCTTTGGCCATGATTGTGAATCTTGGCTGTGATATTGCCCAGCAAGGTGTTGCAACCGTAGAAGATATCAACGTTGCCGTGAAGTTAGGCCTTGGTTATCCATACGGCCCAATTGAATGGGGCGATGTACTGGGTGCGGAAAAAATTCTGAAAATTTTAGACCGCATGACTGCAATTACCCGTGACCAGCGTTACCGCCCAAGTCCTTGGTTGCGCCGCCGCGTTCAGCTCGGTTTACCTCTTATTCATACTACACATTAATTAAAAAGTTAAAGGAATAACACTCATGTTAAATGCCTATATTTATGATGGTTTACGTTCTCCAATCGGTCGCCATGCAGGAAGCCTGGCAACTGTACGTCCAGATGATCTGGCAGCAACAGTCATTAAAAATCTGCTAGAAAAAACCGGTATTCCAGCAGCTGACGTAGAAGATGTGATCTTTGGTAGCACCAACCAGGCCGGTGAAGACAGCCGTAACGTGGCTCGTTTTGCGGCACTGCTTGCTGGTATGCCTGTGACCGTTCCAGGTCAAACCGTGAACCGTCTTTGTGCTTCAGGCTTGGGCGCTGTGATTGATTCAGCACGTGCCATTACCGCAGGTGAAGGCGAGCTGTATATTGCAGGTGGTGTAGAAAGTATGACGCGTGCACCGTTTGTAATGGGTAAAGCTGAAAGCGCGTATTCACGTGATGCCAAAATCTATGACACCACGATTGGTACACGTTTCCCAAACCGTAAATTTACTGATCAGTTTGGCGCGCACAGCATGCCAGAAACAGGTGATAACGTCGCCGAAGAGTTTGGCATTACGCGTGAACAGGCAGATACTTTTGCTGCTGCATCACAAGAGAAATATCAAGCTGCAAAAGAAGCAGGTTTCTTTGAAGGTGAAATTACACCGATTGAAGTTTCACAAGGGCGTAAATTACCGCCTAAATTAGTGACTGAAGATGAACATCCACGTCCATCTTCGACATTTGAAGCATTATCCAAGTTAAAACCGCTTTTCGAAGGTGGTGTAGTCACTGCGGGTAATGCATCAGGTATCAATGACGGCGCTGTAGCACTGATTATCGGCAGTGAAAAAGTTCAGGAACAGTATGGCTTAAAACCTTTAGCTCGTATCCTGTCTTCTGCAGCCGCTGGCATTGAGCCACGCATCATGGGCGCAGGTCCAATCGAAGCAATCAAAAAAGCCGTTAAACGTGCAGGTTTGACGCTAGATGATATGGACATTATCGAGATCAATGAAGCATTTGCCAGCCAGGTGTTATCTTGCCTGAAAGGTCTGGATGTTGCATTTGATGATCCGCGTGTGAATCCAAACGGTGGTGGTATTGCGATTGGCCATCCATTGGGCTGTTCAGGTGCGCGTTTGGCCTTAACCGTCGCACGTCAATTACAGCGTACTGGTAAAAAATATGCCGTGATTAGTTTATGTATCGGTCTGGGTCAAGGCCTGGCGATGGTGATTGAAAACCCTGAAGCTGCATAAAAGCTTTAGTCATCGTATTAATGCCATGTATAGATAATATATATGGCATTTTTTATTAGACTATTTATATAGAAATAAAAATCCCTGCATATCGCAGGGATTAATTAAATCAGCGTAAGGACTATTTGCGGTCAGTGACCAATAAAGTTGCTGAACCAAAGGCATAAATTTTACCGTCTTTGTCGACAATTCGGCCTTCTGAGGTCAGCACATTGCGTCCGATCCGGATCACTTCACCAATGGCTGTATAAGTTTCACCATTTTTCATGGCTTTGAGCATTTTGACATTCAGGTCAATAGTGGAAAAACTGACACCAGCATCAACTGTGGTATGCACTGCTGCACCAGTTACGCTATCCAGAACAGTGGCGCAAAATCCACCATGAATGCCGCCTTGCAGATTGAAGTGACGTTCATCTGGATAAACTTCATATTCCACATAGTTTTCATGGACGACACTGAGTTTCATGGGAATCAGTTGTCCCATCGCTGAACCAGGCAATTCGCCATTTTTAATTGCGGTTAGATATTCAAGTCCATTCATTTGAGCTGTAGTCATATCGTTTCCCTTTAATAAAATATTTCGCTTTATGAAATAATATTCTGTTTTTATAAAATTATGATATAACAGATAGTGATCGAAATGCTATATTTTTCTAGGATGGAATGATGACAATAAAAAATCTCGTTACAGCTGCTGAATGGCAGGCACGCTGTGAACTGGCAGCGCTTTATCGCATTATTGCGCATTATCGGATGACTGACTTGATTGATACCCATATCAGTTTAAGAGTTCCAGATCAGCCTGACTGCTTTCTGATTAATCAATATGGAGTCGCATTTGAAAAAATGCGTGCCTCAACGCTGGTGAAGATTAATCATGAAGGACAGGTAGTAGAAAGCTATGAACAAGATAAGCCAGTGAATATGGCAGGCTTCGTGATTCATTCTGCGATTCATGAAGCACATCCTCATCTGAATTGTGTTATTCACACCCATACCGCGGATGGAATTGCTGTTTCTGCACAGAAACATGGGCTTCTCCCAATTTCCCAGCACGCCATGAAATTTTATCAGCATGTGGCCTATCACGAATATGAAGGCGTTGCGCTTTCAACTGACGAACAAGAACGCTTGATTCAGGACTTGGGCGACCATCGTGCCATGATTTTACGCAATCACGGACTATTAACGGCTGGGGAGACCATTGCACGGGCTTTTCATGAAATTTATTTTCTGGAACGCGCCTGTCAGGCACAGGTGAAAGCCTTAAGCGGCGGTGCTGAATTGCATTATCCAGCAGAAGAAGTCCGAATTAAAACAGCCAAGCAGTTCGCGAGTCCTCTCATTGAACCGATATTACAGCGTGCCTGGCAGGCCGCTTTGTCCCTGATTGAGCATCAATATACGGAGTATGCATCATGATTGTTATTTCCAGTTCTGTACCGAATATTGAGGCCATTCTGATCAAGTCTTTTCAAAAATATGCGCCTGCAGGCAGTTTCTGTACAGTGGACAGCCCTGAAGCTGAACGGGCAACCACAGTTGCTGCCTGGTTTCCAGATCTGGAAAAAGTGCAGCAGCTACCAAAGCTTGGCCTGATTCATTCGATTGCTGCTGGGGTAGAACATTTAAACTTAAATGCTGTACGCCCAGATCAAGCCGTTTGCCGGGTACTGGATCCACATCACCAAAAGGGCATGTTTGATTATCTGCTTTGGGGCGTGCTGTATTTTCAGCGTTATTTTGACTGCATGATCCAGCAGCAAAAGCAGCAGCTCTTGAAACAGTATCGTCAAAGTTATAGCCATCATATCCAGATCGGGATTATGGGACTGGGGCATATGGGCGGATACGTAGCAGAACGCTTTGCTGACATGGGCTATCAAGTCTCTGGTTGGTCGAATTCCCCAAAAGATATCAATCAAGTTAAAAGTTATGTGGGCCAAGAACAGCTTTCCGAGTTCCTGGCTCAAAGTCAGATTCTGATTAACCTGCTACCCCTTACCGAAGAAAATACCGGGATTCTTTCTGCTGAATTATTTCAGCAACTGCCTGAACAGGCAGTTTTGATTCATGTCGGGCGTGGCCAGCATTTAATCGAGCAGGATTTATTGGATGCACTGGATTCTGGTCATCTGCGTGGTGCGATTGTTGATGTATTTGAGCAGGAACCGCTGCCTGCTGACCATCCATTCTGGCAGCACGAAAAAATTGTGGTGACACCACATGTGGCCTCACATGCCCCAATGTCTGTGGTGGTAGAGCAGATTCTGGAAAATGACCGCCGTTTAAATCAAGGCCTGGATTTGTGTCATCAGGTGGATGTCAATAAAGGCTATTAATTGTAGGGATACAGATAAAAAAATAAGGAAATTGATGATGTGGGAAATGATTCAGACTCAGGTTCAGCAAGGCGTCGCTACTTTAAGTTTTAATCGGCCAGATTCACTGAACAGTTTTAACCGGCAAATGCATGAGGAAGTGCAACAGGTTTTGAAAAGCTGGAATACGAATCCGGATATTCGGGTGATTGTGATTCTGGGTAATGGCCGGGCATTTTCTGCGGGGCAGGATTTAAAAGAACGGGCTGGACAGCTTGGCAATGTACCTTTGCCACCAGAGGGTTCGCTGGCTAAATACTATAATCCTTTGATCAACCTGATTCGCAAAAGCCCTAAACCTGTGATTGCAGCGGTAAATGGTGTGGCTGCCGGTGCAGGGGCTAATATCGCACTGGCTTGCGATCTGGTCATTGCCAAGGAAAGTGCCAAATTTATTCAAGCCTTTTCTAAAATCGGCTTAATTCCTGATGCCGGCGGTACCTGGATGTTGCCGCGTTTAATTGGTTATGCACGCGCTATGGCATTAACCTTACTCGGTGAACCTGTGCATGCCAAAGAGGCTGCTGAAATGGGCATGATCTGGAAAATGATCCCTGATGCAGAATTTGATGCTTATATCGAAGAACTTGCACAGCGACTGGCACAACAGCCGACCTATGCACTGGCTTTAACTAAACAGGCGCTGCAACGCAGTGCTGAAAATAGCATGGATCAGCAACTGGAGCTGGAACAAAACCTGCAATATCTGGCCCTGAGTAGTCAGGATTATAAAGAAGGTGTACAGGCCTTTGTCGAAAAACGCCCCGCACAATTTACCGGACGCTAAGGAGAGCATTCATGAAAATTCAAACGCGTATTACCGAGCTTTTAGGCATTCGTTATCCGATTATTCAGGGCGGCATGATGTGGGTCGGTACTGCAGAAATGGCCAGTGCAGTCTCCAATACAGGTGGTTTGGGAACGCTGACGGCATTGACACAACCTACACCTGAAGCGCTGACCAAGGAAATTGCACGCTGCCGTGAAATGACAGATCAGCCTTTTGCAGTAAATCTGACTTTATTGCCCGCTGTAAACCCACCGCCGTATGCCGAATATCGACAGGCTATTATTGAAAGTGGAATCAAGATTGTAGAAACGGCAGGCAACAAACCACATGAACACATTGAAGCCTTTAAACAGCATGGCATCATTGTGATTCATAAATGTACCTCGGTACGTCATGCACTTTCAGCACAAAGAATCGGCGCGGATGTGATCTCGATTGACGGTTTTGAATGTGCTGGTCATCCGGGTGAAGACGATATTCCTGGACTGATTCTGATTCCAGCAGCCGCTGATCAACTCACTGTACCGATTGTAGCCAGTGGTGGTTTTGCGGATGGTCGTGGTTTGGTGGCAGCACTTGCTTTAGGTGCAGAAGGCATCAATATGGGAACACGTTTCTGTGCCACACAAGAAGCGCCGATCCATCCAAATATCAAGCAGTTTTATGTCGACAATGATGAACGGGCAACGCATCTGCTTTACCGTCAGTTCAGGAATACTGCGCGTGTTGCGAAGAATGCAGTATCTGATCTCGTCGTTAAAATGGGTGAAGATCCAAATCTGGAATTTGAACAGATTCGCCCTTATGTCAGTGGCTTAAAAGGCAAGCTGGCTTTGGAAAATGGCGATGTTAATGCAGGCATACTGACAGCAGGTCAAGTAATGGGATTGATCCATGACATTCCAACCTGTCAAATGCTGATTGACACTATCATGCAAGAAGCAGAACAGATTGTTCAGCAACGTTTGGCTCAGTTTTTCCCGCGCTAGATCGTTTCATTTTGATCATTTAATCAAAAGCCATTCATTACCGAATGGCTTTTTTATACCAAAGTTTTAATTTTTTAAATGTGATTTTTTATGTCATGACTAGATTTTATCCATGAACTTATATTATATTCGACCTAAAACATAATTTCGTATTATGAAATTAATTGTCATAAATATACAAATTAGAACTCATACAAGGGAATTACGATGAGAAATTATATTGCGCCATTAAAAGACATGAAGTTTGTCCTGAAAGATCTGCTCAATGTTGAACAGAAATACACAGGCTATGCAAAGTTTGCAGACAAAGTTTCTATGGATATTATGGAACAATATCTGGAAGTCGCTGCGGACTTTTGCCAAAACGAACTTCTACCGATTAATGCAACAGGCGACCAGCAGGGCTGCCGTTTGCAGGATGGCGTCGTAACTACACCGGATGGTTTTAAAGCGGCTTATGACAAATATGTAGAACTCGGCTTTACTTCATTAACTGGTGATGAAAAATATGGCGGCCAAGGCTTCCCGACTTTATACCGTATTGCCATTTCAGAAATTATCACAGCGACCAACTGGTCTTGGGGTATGTATCCAGGCCTGTCACATGGTGCGATGCGTACCTTGGAACATCATGGTAGCGACGAACAGAAACAGAAATTCCTGGTACCTTTAATTGCAGGCCGCTGGACAGGCACCATGTGTTTAACTGAATCACATGCGGGTTCTGATCTGGGCCTGATCCGTACCAAAGCGGTGCCAAATGAAGATGGTAGCTACAGCATCAGCGGTGAGAAAATCTTTATTTCTGCAGGTGAGCATGATCTGGCTGAAAATATCGTGCATATTGTATTAGCACGTTTACCGGATGCGCCTGCCGGCACCAAAGGTATTTCACTGTTCATCGTGCCTAAATACAATCTGGATGAAGCTGGGAATGTGGCTTCTCGCAATGGCGTGGTGTGTAGCGCGATTGAACACAAGATGGGTATTCATGGCAATGCGACCTGTGTGCTGAATTTTGACAATGCCAAAGGCTTCCTGATCGGGCCTGAAAACCGCGGCTTGAACTGCATGTTTACCTTTATGAACTCTGCGCGTATTGGAACGGCGATTCAGGGTCTTGCTGCAGCTGAATCTTCTTATCAAGGTGCATTGGCTTATGCCAAAGACCGTCTGGCGATGCGTTCACTTGAAGGTGCGAAAGAGCCAAATCTGCCTGCGGATCCAATCATCGTGCATCCGGCAGTACGTAATATGTTACTGACTCAGAAAGTATTTGCAGAAGGTTCACGTGCCTTGGCTTATTATCTGGCTACGTATGCAGATATTGCTGAAGCAACAGATAATCCTGAAGAGAAAAAAGCCGCAGAAGATCGTCTGGCATTATTAACCCCAATTGCTAAAGCATTAATGACTGAAACGGGTGTAGAAGCAGCCAAACACGGTATGCAGGTCTTTGGTGGACACGGCTATATTGCTGAACATGGCATGGAACAGATTGCCCGTGATGCACGTATTGCTAGCCTCTATGAAGGTACCACTGAAATTCAGTCTATTGATTTACTGGCTCGTAAAGTGCTGGGTTCGAAACTAGGTTTATTAACTGCATTAACAGATGAGATTCAGAGCTTTGTAAAAGAACATCAGCAACATGCCCAGTTTAACCAGCAAGTGGCACAAGTGAGCCAGTTGACTGAGCAATGGCTAGAATTAACCAAAACCATTCAGTCTCAGACGCAACAGTCTGCCAATGAAATCGGTGCGGCATCAGTCGATTACTTATATTTCTCTGGTTATGTAGTGTCTTCATATTTATGGCTAAAAATGGCGATTACGGCTCAGCAAAAGATTGAAGAAGGCAATACTGATCCGTTCTATGCAGCGAAGATCAAAACCGCACAATTCTTCTTTGCACGTATTCTGCCAAGAACTTCAAGCCACATTGCCAATATTCAGGCCGGTGGTGAGAGCTTGTTCCTACTGACTCCTGAAGAGTTTAAATTCGATTAATTCTTTTACCCACGATCAATCTCTCGATCGTGGGTCTTTTTTTAATTTCTATTTTTTCATCCTGCACAATATTCAATATCGATGGGTACTTTTCAGTATTACATCGGCCATAAAACAACAAGATCAGGAGTCTATATGGATTTAGACACGATTACACGACAATGTCCTTATGGTGATCAACAACTCACTTATCATGAAGTCGGACAGAAATCCTCATATCCCACCATTATTCTGATTCATGGCACAGGTGGAAATACCGACAAACATTTCAGTTATATTTTCCCCATGCTCGGTATTCATCAGCGGGTTTTATCCATTGATTTGTATACCCCGGATAAAGCCGATCTGGCAGTGACTGATTTTAGTCACCAAGTTGAAGCACTGATCCATCATGCAGTTGAAGAAGATGAAGCTATTACTGTGGTGGGTTATTCACTCGGTGCCGTGATTGCTGCACAAGTGGCTGCAAGTCTTAAACAGCGCGTGGCACGTTTGATTTTGTTAGCCGGTTGGGCAAAAACCAGTTCGGTGCAACAACTACGAACCACCATCTGGCAACAGTTATTTAATGATCAATCTGCAGCATTGCCGCATTTCGTGAATTATTGCCTATATAGCGATGACTATCTGTCAGCTCGTACTGAAAAACAGGTGCTTGATCTGGCACGTTTCGTCAAACCTTCTCAAGATGCAGCTAAACAGCGTGAACTGAATTATCGCATTGATATCACCGCCATTTTGCCGGACATCTCTGCTGAGACCTTGATCGTGGCCTGTCGTGAAGATCGTATGGTGCCTTTAGCGCAAGCAAAATTACTCTTTGCTTCGATTCAGAATAGCCGTTATATCGAAATTTCTTCGGGACATGCGATTCATATTGAAGCGCCAGCAGAAGTTGTGCAGCTAATTAATCAGTTTAGCCAGCATCCAGAGCAGTATCCGGCGAATCAAAAAATCCAGCCCATGATGCCTTAAAAAGGAGAAAAATAATGCAGGCTCAAGGACAGCGCAGCAAGATTTTAATTGTAGGCAGTGGTTTTGGTGGCCTAGGAATGGCGATCCGTCTTAAACAGCAGGACATTCACGATTTTAAAATCATTGAACGTGCAGCAGAAGTAGGCGGAACATGGCGGGATAATACCTATCCCGGCGTCGCCTGTGATGTACCATCACATTTATATTCTTTCTCGTTTATTAAAAATCCCAACTGGTCACGTGTCTTTCCGCAAGGGGCAGAAATTCAGCGTTATTTAATCCAATGCTGTGATCAGGAAAATATCCGGTCACATATTGATTTTCATACACAACTGGAAAAAGCCAGCTGGAATACCGAAAAACGTATATGGGAAATCCAGACCTCTAACGGTTTGTATCAGGCAGATTTTTTAATTACAGCAACCGGGCATCTGGCAGATGAACATCTGCCACAAATTCCGGGATTGGATGAATTTCAAGGTCAGGTGATGCATTCTGCACGCTGGAATCACGAAGTGAATCTGGATAATCAGCGTGTGGTCGTCGTAGGTTCAGGCGCTTCTGCGATCCAGCTTGTACCGGAAATTGCCAAAACAGCAAAAAGTCTGACCGTATTGCAACGTAGTGCACCGTATATCTTGCCGCGACCGGACCGACCTTATTCTGAGTCAGAAAAACAGCTTTTCCGCAAAGATCCGGACAGCACGTCGGCGTTAAGACATTCCTTGTTCTGGGGTAATGAATACAATTTTGCCCAGCGCCGTAATCTGAAAAGCCAGATTGAGCGGGTCAAAAAAAACTGCCTACAATTCTTGAAACACCAGATTCCAGATCCTGAATTACAGCAGAAACTCACACCGAATTATGAACCGGGCTGTAAGCGCTTACTGCTGTCCAATGATTATTATCCGACTTTTCTAAAACCGAATGTCACGCTTGAAGATTCAGCTTTGGCTCAAGTGAATAAGGATGGCGTGATCAGCAAGTCCGGCAATGAATTTCCTGCAGATATTATTGTCTTTGCTACCGGATTTGAAGCAGCACAACCACCTTATGCCGCAAAGGTAGTGGGTAAACATGGCCTAAGCTTGGAGCAGCAATGGTCTAGTGGTATGCAGGGTTATCAATCTACGACAGTCCATAATTTTCCAAACCTGTTCATTCTGAATGGTCCCAATACCGGAAGTGGGCATAACTCAGCGCTTTATTTCCTGGAAACCCAATTTGATCTGGTACTGGACGCCTTGCAATTTTTTGAACAGCAACAGATTCAGGTTTTTGAAGCCGATCAGAACGCCGAAAATCGCTATATGCAGGAATTACAGCAACTTTCCCAAGGCAGTGTCTGGTTATCAGAAAGCTGTCAAAGCTGGTATCTGGACCCGGTGAGTCGCAAACTGACTTTGGTCTGGCCGGATTATGCACATTCTTTCAGAGATAAAAACCAGCATTTTATTCGCAGTGGTTACCATTATGAATATATAGAAAATGCTCAGAGAAAAGTTGTCTGATTTTTAAATTTATTCATTAAAAAAACCAGTCTATTTGACTGGTTTTTTATCAAAAGATGATAGAGATTAATCTGCTTTTTGCGGATCATATAAGCGATCACGTATAAACAGTGCAGGAATCAGACCGCAAATAAAATAGGCACCTGCCATTTACCAGTAAACCCGTTCCAATTGAGCCTCCATGAGCAAAATAACCAATAGTGAGTGGTGCAAATACTGCTCCGATACGGCCTATATTGAATGCACCACCTACAGCCGTACCACGAATCGAAGTAGGGAAGCTTTCAGTCATATACGTGGCATTAATGGCAAATGGTATACCATACAAGAAGCCGAACATGAGCATCAGGTACAAAATATTGGTCGGTGTATTGAAATAAATTACAATCGGAAGAAACAGGGCTGTGCCCATGGTTCCAAAAGCGAACAAGGCACGTCGTCCGAAACGATCTGCCAGAATCCCGGCGACGATCTTGGCAAAAATCATGATCATAAACGTGCCAACCATATAGCCAGTCATGGCCTTAAAGCTGATGCCCAGATCCGATTCGAGATAGGCAGGTAACCAGTTACTTAAACCGGCATAGCCAAATTGCAGGGCACCTGCACTTAAAATCCATAGTAAAAATATCCAGCGGTGATTTTTATCTTTGAGAATGACTTTATAAGGATTCTCTTTTTTCACCTTAACTTTGCTAGCTGCTTCCTGACGTTTTAATTCACGTGAACGTAGCCATGAATCCGGCTCAGGAACAAGAAAATAAAGCAGAAAAGCCAGAACGATCGGGCAAATGGTAATCCAGTACAGCATACGCCAGCCATATTCAGGAATAATCCAGCCCGCCAGTAAAGTTGCACATAATGAACCTAAGGTAAAACCGGTCATAAGTGCCGCCAGAACAGTCGTCCGGTATTTTGTCGGAACATATTCTGACATTAAGGTATTACAGGCAATGTATAGGGAACCCAGTCCAATAGCTGCAATACTGCGGATAATTAAAAACTGATGATAAGATTCTACAAAACCCAAAGTGCAAGATAAAATTGAAGAAAGAATCATATAAAATACAATAACTTTCACCCGGCCAAAACGGTCACAGGCCCAACCGCCAATCACTCCACCGACCAGACTCCAGCTCCCTAAGGCACCTGCCTGAACCGTGGTTAAATTAAATTCAGCTTTGATACTGGTGAGGCTATAGGCCAAGAAAGCCAGATCAACACCGTCTGCAAGTAAAATAAGAAAACATAGAATAAACGCGGTCATCCATATTTTTTTAGGCTGAACTGTGGCCTGTTCAGCTTCTAGCACTGAAGTTTCATACGTCATCATCGACATCCTTTTCTTTTTACATTGTTGTTTTATAAGAATGAATCCACATTTTTTTGTTGCTTTTACTGATTTATTATTTCGCTATAAGAAATGTCATATTATTAATTGATAAAATATATCCAAATAATTAGCCATAAAATTCGTGATTTTATTTGTAAAAATTTGAAATTAGCCAAATATTGCATTGATTTGGGAGGAAAGATAACGTTATTATTTTTTAATCAAAATAAAGTTTCACGATACAAAATAAATTTAAAATCAAGGGTAGGAGTGCTGTAATGACAAGTCAGCCATGGATGGAAGAATATAAAAAATGGAACGTCAATCCGGAATTTACCTGGCCTGACCCTGATAAAACTTTGAGCATGACAATTGCTGAGAATCTACTTAAGTTTAAAGATAAGACTGCATTTTTTTATCTGGATCGAAATTTCAGCTATCAGGAGATTGATGTTTATAGCCAGAAACTGGCTACTTACCTACAGAATCTAGGCTTGGCGGCCGGTAGCCGGATCGCTGTGATGTTGCCGAATATTATTCAATATCCGATTGCGACTTTCGCGATTATTCGCGCAGGTTATATTCTGGTGAATATAAACCCGATGTACACCCAACGCGAGCTGTATCATCAAGTGCAGGATTCAGGAGCAGAAGCCTTGATTATTCTAGGCTCAACCTTAAAACAGTTAAATAATCTGGATGAATGTCCTGCACTGAAACATGTAATTTCTACCCATCCGCTCGATTTCATTCAGGATCAGCCTGTTTCAACTTATAGACAGGCTGCGCAATATTCAGGAAAACAGTTTTCTGATGTTAGCGGCAGTGTAAAAATGACCCCCTAACGGCATTTAAAAACTGACCCCCTTGGTTAATATAGCGGTCATTTTGGACTGCTCAACATGTTAACTTTGGAGCAAGCAGTGACAATCCAAATACTTCATCAGCAAGGTAAATCCATTAAAGCCATTAGTCGTGAACTGGGGGTGTCCCGAAATACCGTACGTAAATATTTACGGCAGAAGGAAACACCTCAGTATCGGCGTACACAACCTAGAACAAGTATTCTTGATCCATATAAACCCTATTTACTCAAACGTGTAAACGCAGCTCATCCTGAATGGATTCCTGCTGTTGTGCTCTACCAGGAAATTTTAAGGTTGGGATATCCAGGAAAGATCAGGATCTTGAGGGAATATCTCGCAACATTAAAACCAGTTGCTAAACCGGAACCGATCATTCGTTTTGAAACCCAACCTGGCCAACAAATGCAGGTGGATTTCACCACGATTCGACGCAACAACACGACTTTGAAAGCCTTTGTCGCAACATTAGGGTATTCCAGAGCGACTTTCGTGAAATTTTATGATCATGAACGTACCGATGCATGGATCGATGGTCTAGAAAATGCATTTCAGTTCTTTGCAGGAGTACCTCAAGAAATCCTGTTTGATAACGCTAAAACGATCATGATTGAACGGGATGCCTATCAGGAGGGGCAGCATAAATGGAACCCCAAACTGCTCGACTGCGCCAAGAAATACAGCTTTCGTCCTCGCGTATGTAAGCCCTACCGTGCACAGACCAAAGGCAAAGTTGAACGCTTTAATGGATACCTCAAATCAAGCTTTATTGTGCCATTGAAAGCAAGCCTGAAGACTTCGGGTTTACTGTTAAATGTTGATGTCGCCAATGCCCACATTGGCCGGTGGCTGCATGAAACCGCCAATCAGCGGATTCATGCCACCACGCAAGAAAAACCGGCTGTTCGACTGCAACAGGAGCAGCAAAAATTTACGCCATTACCGCAATCAGATACAGGTTCTGGCACTGTACCTGTTGCAGCAGCACAGCATATCATGCCCTACGAGAGTTTGCAGCATCCCTTATCGGTATATGATCAGTTGCTAGGAGTTTCCTGATGAATCTGCAATACGACCGTATAGAGCAGCTTTGCCAAAAGCTCAATCTGCCTGCCATCGCATCACAATGGTCACATCATGCACAACAAACATTAGGTCAGGATGGAAGTTATGCCGACTTTGTTGAAGCAATCTTGACGCATGAATATGCTGCCAGGCAACAGCGCAGTCAGCAGGTACTGATGAAACTCTCAGGCCTGCCTCAAGTCAAAACCCTGGAAGACTATGATTTTAATTATGCCCTAGGGGCCCCTAAATCACAGGTGATTGAACTGTTCAATCTGAGCTTTATTGCTAGAGCAGAAAATGTGGTGTTTCTGGGGGCTAGCGGAGTAGGAAAAACGCACTTATCTATGGCATTAGGCTATAAGGCCATCATGAACAACATTAAGATCAAGTTCATTACCGCAGCGGATTTAATGCTGCAACTGAGTACAGCCTATCAGCAAGGTAAATTGAAAACCTATATGCAGCGTGCGGTACTGGGACCAAAGTTACTGATTATCGATGAAATTGGTTATTTACCATTTGGACGTGAAGAAGCGAATCTGTTCTTTAACGTGATTGCCAAGCGTTATGAAAAAGGCAGTACGATATTGACGAGTAACTTACCCTTTAGCCAATGGTCTAAGTCATTTGCGGATGATGTCACGTTGACCGCTGCGATGTTAGATCGGCTATTACATCACTGTCATGTGGTACAAATATCGGGTGAGAGTTATCGTTTGAAGGGTAAAAAAAGAATTGGGATTCAGCCCCAGGTTGAAACTTAATACGAGATCAAAGGGGTCAATTTTACTTTGCCATTTGTAAGGTAAAAGGGGTCAATTTTAGAATGCCGTTGACACTGACTTTAAACAGGCCATCGATCAGGTACGGGTCATTGATTTTGAAGCGCCTGTACAGCAGCAGGAAGATACCGTTATTCTGCAATATACCGGTGGAACTACAGGTGTTTCCAAAGGTGCTGAGCTCAGTCATCGCAATATCTTATTTAATATTGCCCAGAACAGTACGGTGTTTATCAGCCATTTTGGCGATCGTTATGCCACAGAAGATGAATATGTGTTTTGTGCCTTGCCGCTGTATCACATTTATGGTTTTACCATCTGCCTGTTCAGTTATGGACTAAGTCGAGGTTTTGCCAATGTGCTGATTCCAAATCCAAGAGATCTGGATGCTTTAGTCGATCAATATCATAAACATCCTCCGACGGTGTTTCCGGGCGTGAATACCATGTTTAATGCATTGGCTCATCATCCACGTTTCCGCGAGCTGGATCACTCACGCCTAAAAACCACGACAGGCGGTGGTGCATCTGTTTTAAAAAACACGGCAGAATTATGGTATGAAGTCACAGGCTGTCATATCTATGAAGGCTACGGTCTTTCTGAGACCTCACCAACGGCAACATTTAACCCGCCTTTAAGCAAGCGCTTTAGCAGTAGTATTGGCTTGCCATTGGCAGGCACAGAAATTCAGATTCTGGATGATGAAGGAAAACCTGTAGCACTTCATCAGGCTGGAGAAATTGCTATTCGCGGCCCTCAGGTGATGAAAGGTTACTGGAAGCAACCGGAAGCAACAGCACAGGTATTTACCAAAGATGGTTTCTTCCTGACAGGTGATATCGGCTGTATGGATGAGAAGGGTTATATCACCATTCTGGACCGTAAAAAGGACATGATTCTGGTCTCCGGCTTTAATGTCTATCCAAATGAGTTGGAAGGTGTTTTATCCAAACATCCGAAAATCCTGGAATGTGCTGTCATTGGGGTTAATGATGAAAAATCTGGACAAGTCCCGAAAGCCTTTATTGTAAAACAGGATACCAGTCTGACTGAGAATGAAGTCATGACTTATCTGAGACTACAACTGACCAGTTATAAGCTACCAAAATATATTGAGTTTGTGTCTGGATTGCCAAAGTCTGCAGTCGGTAAAATTCTACGTCGTGAGTTGCCTAAAACCGTGCAGCCGGATGCTAAAGCCTGTTAAGGAATGACATAGTCAAAATAAAAAAGGAATCTTTCGATCACTGCTGTCCCATAGTTTGCTTTAAATAAAAAAACCTGAGTCCTAACAGTTAAAATATGAGTGCAAACAAACTGCATCAACAGCAGCAGTAGCGAATTAGAATTTCGGCATAAAACTAATAAAAACCCTGATGTGACATCACATCAGGGTTTTTAACCAGTAAATAAATAACTGGCCTACAATGACTTATATCTGGATGAAATCTTATTTTAATAACTTTAACAGCGCCTCAGCCGTTGCGGCAGAAGATGCCGGATTCTGTCCGGTAATTAACAAGCCATCTTGCTGTACATGCACCTGCCAGTCCTCAGCCTTGGAATACTGTCCGCCTTTTTCTTTTAGTGTATCTTCAACTAAAAATGGCACAATATCAGTCAGGCCAACACCATCTTCTTCGGTATTACTAAAGCCAGTCACTGATTTACCTTCGACAATAGGTCGGCCTTCTGCATTTTTAACATCGCGAAGTACACCCGGTGCATGACAGACAAGTGCCACAGGTTTATTAGCCTGTAGAGACTGTTCAATTAAGGAAATAGAATTCTGGTCCTTGGCCAGGTCCCATAACGGTCCATGACCGCCCGGATAAAAGACCGCATCAAAATCCTGATTTAGCACTTCACTTAATTTATGCGTATTGGCAAGTGCCTGCATGGCTACTTCATCTGCTTCAAAACGTTTGGTTGTTTCGGTTTGTGCATCAGGTTCATTACTTTTTGGATCAAGTGGTGGCTGGCCACCAGCAGGAGAGGCTAATGTTACGTCTGCACCTGCATCAATAAAAGTGTAGTAAGGCGCGGCGAGTTCTTCGAGCCAGAATCCGGTTTTTTTTCCCGTTTCGCCAAGTTGATCATGTGAGGTTAATACAATCAGAATTTTCATATTTTTCCTTAAAATTATCTTGAATGACTTGATGAAATAACGAAACAAAGGAACGAATCTGACTTCCTAACGCAATCAGATTTTTTCGATTGTTTAAAAATAAAAAGAATAAAATCTGGATAGTTGAAATGATGCTAAATCAATAGCATCACTTTCCTTGAACTTTGGATAGCTCAGTTTTTCTTTTTCTTGCCACCGCCGTCTTGCTTATTCACAGTCGACCAGGCAATACGCTCTGCTTCGTCTTCAGAACGACCACGATCTTTTTCACTGTCTTCAATATGCTTAGCTTGCCGTTTTTGCTTTTCGGTATAAGCCGATTTATCACCTCTAGACATTTTACTATCCTCATCAGGTAGGGTCTGAAATCACTATAACAAGGGATGATTTTGGCGCGGGTAATCATCTGTCAGGATTTGTTTGAATTGTTTTATAGCTTTAAGATGAATTTTATTGATATTCATCAAATTCTATCCTTTGAAAGGTGTCTGAATCTAAAACATATCAAGTAATTAATAAAAAAGTAGATAACGACCTAAAAGACCGCTATCTACTTTCAAACTTTGATTAGCCGTTAATAATACTGCCGCCATTTACATGAATGACCTGACCTGAAATATAGCTGGCTTCTTCACTGGCCAGAAATAAATAGGCAGGAGCGACCTCACTCGGTTGTCCCATACGTCCCATTGGTGTCTGTTTACCAAAATCTTCCAGTTGTTCTTCATCAAAGCTACTTGGAATGAGTGGTGTCCAGATTGGGCCTGGTGCAACACCATTCACACGAATTCCGGTTTTATTTTTCGCCAGATTGGTAGATAAGCTGCGAGTAAATGAAGTAATCGCGCCTTTGGTACTCGAATAGTCTATCAACGTGTCATGCCCATGATAGCTGGTGATACTGGTCGTATTAATAATACTGTCACCTGCCTGCATATGCGGAAGCACCGCCTGAGTCAGATGGAACATAGACAGGATATTGACATTAAAGGTCTTGAATAACTGATCTGGAGAAATATCAGTAATACTGTCCTGCGGATACTGTACACCTGCATTATTTACCAGAATATTAATGGTTTTAAATTCCTGAAGGGTCTGCTCAACCATTTTTTTGATTTCATCAGGATGCTGTAAATCGCATTGAATCAACAGGCAACGACGTCCCTCTGCTTCAACCATTTTTTTGGTATCAAGCGCATCCCGGTCTTCATCCAGATAGCAAATGGCAATATCGGCACCTTCGCGAGCAAACAATACTGATACAGAGCGACCGATCCCGCTGTCACCACCTGTAATGAGTGCTACTTTGCCTCTTAATTTATCGCTACCTTTATAATTATCTTTAATGACTTCCGGAGTAGGATCCATTTTAGTCTGATCACCCGGTTGATGAGTCTGGGTTTCAGTTGAAGCTGGAGTTTCAGGATAGTTATTCATATTTTTTCCTTGATTGCTCTTGATGAAAAAATATATTAGGAGCTTTTAGTTGGGATTAAATTAGACTCAACATTTCATAACAGAACCTGTGCAAGATTTAGCATTTATACATTTAGCTTAAATTGACACTTTAAAACTGTATGTTCGAGTTATTTAAAGTCGACTTCTAGAATGAAATATCGGGTTTCTTTTTAAGAAATTGCTCGTGCCCTCATTACAGAACCTGCCTTGTTACTGGCCGATGAACCAACCGGGAACCTGGATACCCAGACCGCGTCTGAAGTTTTTGAACTGTTTCGTAAAATAAATAAGGAACAGGGCTGTGCCATTTTGCTGGTGACTCATGATCCGCGCTTGTCTGTTAGTTGTGACCGCACTATCAAGTTAGTTGACGGTCTGATTCAAAGTGATACCAAAACAGCTCCAGCAGATATTCCTGAAAGTACTTAACTTTTAAATAGTTAAGAAGTTTTATTCTTCAATTATAGATAAATGAAGATTTTTCTTATCACTTAAGCCTTGCAATAAAGCTGATATAAGGTTTGCATCAGGGTGAGTAATTTGGGGTCGGAAAGCTGATAAAAAATCTGTTTGCCTTCACGACGCGTGCTGACCATTTCGGCTTTTCGGAGTACGGTAAGTTGTTGCGAGAGAGTAGGTTGGTGAATATCAGTTTGTAGCTCAATCTGTTGTACATTCATTTCACTATCGACCAGTACACATAGAATTTTCAGACGGTCAGAATTCGACAACACTTTTAAGCGTTCGCTCACTACATGAGCCTGAGAAAAATCAATACGTGTCTGAGATTCATCTGCTGTCATATAAAAACCTATATTTGTATTAGTCACGCAATATTCAAAAACTGTCTTGATTAATATTTTTAATTATATAATATAAAAATATATATTGTAAGTGGGATATGCTCATGCATGACTTTTTGGCAGCGTTTCTCGGTGGATTACTGCTTGGTCTTTCAGTGGTCGGCTATCTGTATGTCAATGGCCATATTGCGGGCGTGAGTGGTTTGGTTGGGCAAGTACTTAATCGAAAGACGATTTTCAAAACTCCTGCGGTCTGGTTTTTAGCAGGACTATTTATAGTTCCATTTATCTACGGCGTTTTGTTTCAGCCAGAAATTGAGCTGAATGCCAGCCCATTGATGATGATCATTGCCGGTTTGCTGGTCGGTTTTGGTACACGTTTAGGCTCAGGTTGTACCAGTGGGCATGGCATTTGTGGGATTAGCCGTCTGTCAAATCGCTCCTTTGTTGCGACCGGGTCTTTTATGCTGGCGGGATTTATCACGGTTTATGTTGTTCGTCATCTGGTTGGAGCTATCTAAATGAAAAATCTATTCGCTTTTCTATTTGGTGGCCTGTTTTCAGTCGGCTTAATGCTCTCAGGCATGTCTAATCCTGAAAAAGTTCTGGATTTTCTGGATCTGTTTGGGGATTGGGATGCCAGCCTTGCCTTTGTCATGATGGGGGCTATTCTGGTGGCTTTTATTCCTTTCCAGAAAGCTAAACATAATCCAAATCCAACCACTTTATTTAATGAATCCATTGATTTACCAAAGCATCAAAAGATTGACCCTAAACTGCTGTCGGGTAGTTTATTATTTGGTATCGGTTGGGGAATTGCAGGCATTTGTCCGGCACCCAGTTTTACCCTGATTGGTTTGGGACATTATCAAGCCTTGTATTTTATCGCATCTATGATGCTTGGGGTCTGGATTCACCGTAAATGGGCAGGAGTATAAATATGACACAGCAGTCACACGTCAAAGCATTTTTTGATAAAAATACCAATACTTTTAGTTATGTAGTGAGTGATCCTCAAACTGCCCAATGTGCCATTATTGATAGCGTGCTGGATTACGATGCTGCGTCTGCCACCACATCGACCGAGCATGCCGATCAGATGATTGCCTATGTAAAATCACAAGGTTTGACCGTGGAATGGATTCTGGAAACCCATGTTCATGCTGATCATCTGACAGCCGCTCCATATCTGAAACAGCAATTAGGCGGCAAGATTGCAATCAGTAAGAAAATTTCGCTGGTGCAGGAAACTTTTGCCGAGATTTATCATCTGGACATGAAACAGATCAATGCGCATCAGCCTTTTGACTATCTGTTTGAAGATGGTGAGCATTTCAAGATTGGAGAACTGAAAGTTTATAATATTCCTACGCCAGGCCATACACCTGCCTGTTTAAGCTATGTGATTGGTGATGCCGTCTTTGTAGGGGATACACTGTTTATGCCTGACTATGGCACGGCTCGTTGTGATTTTCCAAATGGCAGTGCCTCGGTTTTATATGATTCTGTTCACAAGCTATTTCAACTCCCGGAAAGTACCCGGGTATTTTTATGTCATGACTATTTGCCAGAGTCACGTCATGAATATCAATGTGAAACGACGATTCAGCAGCAAAAACAGCAAAACGTTCATATCCGTGAAGGGATTAGCAAATCTGAATTTGTACAGATGCGAGAGCAGCGTGATGCGGGTCTAAGTATGCCTAGACTGATTTTGCCTGCGATCCAGATCAATATGAATGGAGGACAGTTTCCAATGCCAGAAAACAATGGTATGTCTTATTTGAAGCTGCCGCTAAATTATTTTAAGAAGTGATCAATTTATCAGGAACAAAATATTAATCTTTAAATTAAGCGCTTATAAAGTTTGCGAATTTTAATATTCCACCCTATGCTATTTGGGTTAACTCATTTTTATATTTTCAGGGTGCATCGTGCTCAGACAGCTCTTTAAACAGATCTGGTTTGTGATGCTTATGGTCTTCGCCGTAGGCTGGAGCGGCATGTCTGTTGCTTCAGTAAAAACGATGCATCTGGAAACGTCAGCCAAGCAGATGAGTTCCCATTGTCAGGAAATGGCAAAAATAGAGAAGTTACATAGCCAGCATCAAGCTATGCATAGTTCTGCTCATGATATGAGTCAGGACATGGATTGCCACTCCGACTTAAACGAGCACAAAGATGACTGTCCGGATTGTATTTATAGCTCTTGCCATAACCTGAGTAGCTGGATCGATATGGAAATTTCGAAGTTAACTCTCCCTGAGATTCATGCCTTAGAAACTACTTTTATTTCTAATTATCAAGCCAAGCACCTTGCCGGGTATTGGCAGGAAATACTGCGCCCACCTAAAGCTTAATCCTCGATATTTATATTTTAATAAATCAAGGATTAAGTTATGTCGATTAAAATTAGTCAAAGCCTATTATTGGGCTTAAGTTTAGTGATCTCGTCTTCATTATTTGCTGCTGTAAAAGAATATCAGCTGGTTATTGATGAAGGTCCAGTCAATATCACTGGTAAAACGGTACAACGTATTACAGTTAACGGTAAATTTCCTGCACCTTTACTGGAATTTGAGGAAGGTGATGAAGCTGTTATTCGCGTCAAAAACAAGCTAAAAAATAAAGAAAGTTCTCTTCATTGGCATGGTTTATTGCTACCCGGCCTGATGGATGGTGTCCCGGGTTTTAACGGGTTTCAGGGCATTGCACCTGATCAGGAATTTGTCTATCGCTTTAAAATTCGTCAGAGTGGAACCTACTGGTATCATGCCCATTCCAAGGGTCAGGAACAGGACGGCCTTTATGGCGCCTTTGTGATCTATCCCAAAAACCAGGCGGAAGTTCCTGCACATGAGCATACCGAGCGTGATTATGTGGTCATGCTTTCAGAATTTCATGAGCAGTCCGGCCAGCAGATCATGAATAATTTAAAAAAATCTGCCGAGTATTATCAAAATCAGCGTGAAACTCTGGGCGATGTTTTTCAGCAAATCAAACGGGAAGGGCTTAAAGCCACCTGGAATGATCGCAAAATGTGGAATCAGATGCGCATGCTGAAAACCGATCTGTCTGATGTAACCGGCTATACCTTTTTGGTGAATGGAAAAACGCCTGAACAGAACTGGATGGCACAGTTTAAACCGAATGAAAAAGTGCGACTGCGTTTTATCAATGCCTCTGCCATGTCATTTTTCGATGTGCGTATTCCACAGTTAAAAATGACAGTGGTCAGTGCAGACGGGCAGCCTGTCAAACCTGTAGTTGTCGATGAATTCCGCATTGGTGCCGCAGAAACCTATGATGTGATTGTGGAGCCCGCTGCGGAACACTATCAGATTGAAGCTGAATCGATTGACCGTTCTGGTTTTGCGATTGGCAGCTTACAGAATGAGTTAAAGCCAGTTCATCATGCCATACACAAACCTATATCCCGTCCTCGTGCCTTATTGACTATGGAAGATATGGGACATGGCAACATGCAGGGTGAAGAACACGAGCAGATGAATCATCAGAATCATGCTAGTCATGACATAAATGTCAAAACAGCTACTAAACATTCGATGATGGGGCATGAGCAGCATGCATCAGCCAAAGTGATCGAGCAAGGGGAAGATAATCATGCCGAGCATTCAGATACTTCATCCGCTATAGATCATGTGAATCACTCAAATATGACCGGGCATATGCAACATGAAAAAGACGCCAAAACTTCTACGCAGCAACCAGTTTACGGCTGGGCTAATGCCTCTACACCGGTAGGGCATAAAGCTTTGCAATATAGCGATCTAAAATCTTTGACCCCGCAAAAAGATATTCGCGAAGCAGAAAGCGAATTGGTGATTCGTTTAGGCGGCACCATGGAACGGTATATCTGGACCATGAACGGCAAAAAATTTAATGAAGCAGAGCCGCTCAAAGTGAAATTTGGGGAACGGATCAGGCTGAAATTTATCAATGACAGTATGATGGCGCATCCAATGCATTTACATGGCATGTTCATGCAGCTCGAAAATGGCCAGTCTGCAATAGATATGCCGAATAAACATACAGTGATTGTCCCACCTGGAAAAACCGTTACGACTTTGCTGACTGCAAATGAACTAGGTGAATGGGCGATTCATTGTCATCTGCTGTATCACATGACTGCCGGCATGATGAATAAACTGATTGTAGCAAATGTTCAGGAAAATGGCGTTTCGACTCGGGATACTGTGCGAGAAGATCATTCCAATCATCACATGCCAAAACCAGCAGAAAAACAAGGAGATGCTCATGCGCACCATTAATCTTTGTTTGAAACCTGTTTTGGCTAGTGTATTGGCGTTGGGAAATATTGCTGTTTTTGCTGAAGAAAGTTCTCAACAGCATGCTGATCATTCGATGCATCATCAACAATCACTCCAATCGTCAGAGCATTATTTAACTTCAGTAGCACCGGAAGTTGCTGAAAATTTAATTCCAGATTCAGCTTCAACCTATTCCAATGAGCATGATCATCGCAAGGAACATGGAGGGCAAATTTATGCGTGGGTCAAACTGGACAATACATGGATCAAAAATTCAGAAGGTGAGGGAGGTTTACAGTCTGAGAATGAGCTTCGGATTGGCACGGATGAAAATAAACTGTTCATTAAACTCAAAGCTGACAAACAAGAATCCAGAACAACAGAATATGCAGTCCAAGCTCTGTATAGCCGGAATATTTCAGATTTCTGGGATGCTCAGGCGGGTCTTCGCTATCGTCAGGAAAGTTTGAGGCAGCCTAATGCTGGGCAAGATAGTGAACATGTAGATGCAGTGTTTGGATTCCATGGACTGGCGCCGTATTTCTTTGAAACCAATACACATCTGTATCTTGGTGAAGATGATTTTATCGGGCTTGAATTGGAAACAGAACGTGATCTGCTACTCACACAAAAACTGATTTTGCAGCCTTATTTTGAAGTTGACCTCATTCTGAAGGATAAAGCAGCCAATGCCAAAAAGACTGGAATAAGTCATGCGGCATTCGGTCTGGAAACTCGTTATGAAATCAATAAAAAGATCATGCCTTATCTTGATATTGCTTATGAATATTCCAAGGGTAATGAGCACACCTCATGGCAGGACGCATCTGATTCTGAACAGGGCTGGCGTTATGGAATCGGTTTAAGAATGATGTTCTAAACAGATATGTATATAAGCTAATATTTATGAGGCGGAAAAATCATTTTCTCGCCTCATATACTCAGTTATATCTTATTCTTAAGGCCTTTATAAACTTTTAAATTTTTCTTTGTTTTAAATTATTCATCTTCAGAATAAATATAAATACGATTGGACTTATAAAAACCCAAAGTGCTATAAAGCTAATACTACTACTGAATTGAGTTCGTAAAAGGGACAATACCAATAGTAAAAGACTGCCTGAGATCAATTTAACGATGACCGGATAACTCACAAGAAAAGAATATCGAGATTGTCTGGTTTTTAAAATCTGTTTTTCACTCACTGCATAAAAACCAAAACAGGCCATCCAGATCAGCCCTACTATTGCCATCCATATCATGAAGAAGACTCCTGCTGTGCAGTTTTAAGCTTGGCCTGAATTTTATGAACAGCTTTTTGCTGGATAGGTGTAATTTTCTGATGTAGGAAGTAAGCGAGAAGTGCCAAGATCCAGAGCATCAGATCGATACGCAAAAACAGCCAATAGTTTGCAAAAGAATCCAGATAATGCTGAGACCATAAATAATATAGGTCGATGAATGGAAGCATAAAAGCGGCACAGATGAGAATTTTAAGCTGCGTTTTCCATAAATGCAGTTGTGGCGTTAAACAGGCCAAGATAAAACTACTCAGCCAAATACCAAAGAAGATATAGATTTCATAATTTGTTGTGCCTCCAGGAATGTGAACTAAACGGTTTGCATAAAGATAAGCCAGCATGGCAATAGGTAAACCAATTATCATGGTGATATTCAGACGATTCACCAGATAATATCCAAAGTGAAAACGATCCGATTTTTTCTGCATCTGCCGTTTCAGGCTCCAGAGCAATAATCCGGAAGCGATCATGGCACAGCCTAATATGCCTGAGAAAAATAGGGCTACACGTAAAACAGGTTCAGCAAAACGTGCCATGTGCAAACCATATACTCCGGCATTCAGGGTAGCAATTGCACTGTCATTACGAGTGTTTTCAAGCAATTTGCCTGTCGTCGCATTTAATACGAGTTGTGCCTGATTGCGGGTAATAGAATGATCTTTCAATTCGGTTAAGGTAATCTTTGCCAGCTGGGTATTCGGCTGCTTCACGGTAATATTGTCAAATTCTGATTTTCCCCAGTGCTGCTGCGCCGTAGTGATAAAATGTTGAATCGGTAACATCTCCGTTTTAATGGGCACAGCAGAGGGAGCAAGCACATTTTTGGTTCGGATTTCTTCAAAATATTGAAATGGATTTTCTGGATATAGCTGCTTCATGCCAGAAGGCAAAACAATATAAAAGAAAATAGCCAGTCCAGTAAAAGTCATAGTTAAAAAGAACGGTAGCGCAATGACGGAACTGACATTATGAAAATCCAGATAGGAACGTTGTCCTTTAAAAGCTCTCAGAGTAAAGAAGTCGGTCAGAATTTTTTTATGGGTAATGATTCCGGAAATCAGGGTCATCAACATGATGAATGCAGCAATGGTGACAATCAGACGGCCAATGGTATAAGGTACGCCATATAGCTGAAAATGAAAGTTATAGAAAAAATCTCCGCCCTGTGTAGCCGAAAGCGTTAATTCCTTACCTGTCATAGCATCCAAGGTTTTAAGTTGATAAGCACCCTCTGCAGTTTGCCAATAAATTTTATTAACCGGTAAATCATGATTTGCTACCCCGATATACCAGTTCTGTGCATCAGGTGCATGTTGCTGTAAATAGCTATAAGCAGTTTTTAAAGCTGTTTCCTGGTTCACCTGCATCATGACAAATTGTGGCTGCATCCACATTGTAATTTCATGGCGATAATAGGTAACCGCACCTGTTAAAAAGATCGCGAAGAGGAGCCAGCCAAAACTTAAACCTAGCCATGAATGTAGCCATGCCATAGATTGACGGACAGATTTATGCATGGTTTAACCTATGAAGCGGGAAATGACAAATAAAACAATGAGAGGAATCAGGCTATAGACTGAAAGTGTTTTAAGACTTTGGATACAGAAGATTCCAATCACAAAACAGACATAAAAAATCAGGGCAATAAAGGCAGCCAGATAAACCGATTCAGCTTTGGGTAGACTCGCCTGTAAAAAATAGGCCAGATCGAGAGCAATCAGATAACTACATAAATAACCAATACCAAAGCTCATGCCTAATCGATACAGGATAGCAAGTGGCTGAAGGGTAGAAATCATGGAAAGGCCTTTATATGAATCTGTATAAATAAATATTGAGGTAACTTAATGCACGAAGCTTAAAGTAGTGACCAGGTACTGTTTCTTATACACTTGCTGATTTAATTTTCCTGTCTTGTCTACTTCTTGACTCACCTCTAGTACATATTGACCCTTCCATGGCGTAGCAATATTAATTTGGCCATGCTTGTTGGTCGTATAGTTTTTAAGCCAGTGCTGTGGGGAATAGACAGTCACTTTGACATCCGCAGCGGGTTTACCCTGATACAGTACCGTAAATGTATTGCTGTTGATCTGGGTTGGGACAATATCCAGTTCGGACTCTGCTTTCAAGTTTTGTCTGCCGGATTTGGCATGATAGCTGAGTAAGGATTCCCCATAGATCAGTTCATGATGGAGCTCTACATCTGCTTGATCCTTTGTAGAGTAGACCAGATGATCCTGGTGTAGTTGGGGACTAAATTGTTTTTTAGTCTGAATCGCTTTTGCTTGGCTGAATGCCTTTAAGGCACCTTCTTGAGTCTCTTTGAGCTGTTCACTATATTCACCAAAGAATGCATGTGTTTTTGCATCTGAAGCACGTTCTAGCCAAAGCATATGGGCCTGAGTAGAAAGGGCCATTGACAGTCCAATTGTCAAAGTAATGATTTTTTTCATGAATTCTACCTGATGATTGTTTACATATAAGAAAATGAGCTCCGAATATTCTTTCAAAGCTCAAGCGAAAAATTAATATTTGAATTTTACGGCCACACTGTAATTTGCCGGTGCACCATAGAAGCCTTGCTGATTCGGGAAATTAAATAAGTATTTTTCATTGGTGAGATTATTCCCGTTGGCCTGCAAAGTAATGTGATCATTGAGTTCATAACTGGCCATCAGATTCACAAGCGCATATGCATCCTGTTTGATAATGCCTGCTTGTTGGGTAACAACACCCTCTGTAGCAGCTTCAGGAACTTCTAGATAAGTTTTATCCTGCCATTGCACACCAAGGCCCAGTTTCAGTTTTGGAAGTTGTGGCACCTGATAGGTGGTTAAAAGATTAAAAGACTGGGTTGGATTGAAGGTACGCGCATCACCGCCATTGATCAGATCTTTCAGGCTAAACTGGGTATAACCAAAGCTTAAGTTAAAATGGTCGGTCAGTTGTCCCGCCAAGCCAAACTCGTAGCCTTGGGAACGCAGGTCACTGACCTGAGTTGTGCGTAAAGTCGGGATACCATCAGAATCACGAAGCGGATAATTACTTTGCTCGGTTCTGAACACAGCCATGCTGGCGGTAAGCTTGTCATCTAGCCAAGAACCTTTGACTCCAACTTCATAGCTTTCACCTTCGATCGGTTTGTTAATGCTGCCATCATCTGCTTTGGTGGTTTGCGGACGGAAAATCGAGGTATAACTCAGATAGCCTGTATATTCAGGGCTAAAATTATAGGTCAGACCGGCATAGGGTAAAACTTTAGCTTCATCATAAACAGTATCTTTTCCATAACTACTGCCACTGCTTTCAGCCTGAACGTAGTTCACACCTAAAAGCAGTTTCAGATCATCATTCAGATGCAGTCGGGTCGCAGCATAAAGGCTCTGGTTCTTCTGCCGGATATGCATTTCACCACTGGTTTTCGATAGATCCCAGCTTGGTTCTTCGGGTGTAAAGCTGGCTAAATCTGTGGTCAGCGGATTGACAAAGCTGCCAGCATAACCCAATTCATCCAGACGATTTTTGGCCCAGACATAGCCCAATGAGGCTTCATGGCGTTGTCCCCAAAGCGGATAGGTGCCGCTAAAAATCAGGCTGGCTTGTTGTTCTTTATTGTCATCAATATACATGCCTGGATATAAGAAAATACCTGAAGTACCGTCAGCACCAGGTTTACCGGACAGGAATAAAAGTTTTGAATCCCGGTCAGTCCGTTTTTCCTCATAACTCAGTTTAGCTTTCCAATCAGCACCAAGTTGTTGTTCGATCTCGGCAAAATAGTTTTTAATATTACTGTCCCAGTAGGCCCAGTCCGGACTGTAATTATAATTTCTTGAATAGCTTAACTGTTCACCTTCAGTATTGATTAAAGGATTGGAACCCCAATTGACACCATTTGGATTATGATTCGTTTCGGTATAACCAGCAGTTATTAAGGTCGAATCAGTCAGGTCAGCCTCAACAACTGCACCAATGCCATTTTTTTCGAGTTCATAGTGATCCAGATAACTATCACCTGTCTGCTGATAGCCAAATACTCGGCCTCTGATTTTTCCATCCTGTGTCAGGGGAGAGGAAACATCTGCTTCATAACGTTGGGTATTCCATGAACCATAACTGGTATTAAACGCGGCTTGAAGCTCCTGAGTAGGGCGTTTTCGAATCATATTAATGGTAGCGCCCGGATCGCCAATACCATTATTTAAGGCATTTGCACCTTTAACGATCTCAATACGGTCAAATAAAAAGCTGTCTGGATTGTCATTATTGTAGTTATAGCCTTCAAGCGGAATCCCAACGCCGTCTACCAATACGTTTGAGATTTCAAAACCACGTGATAGATAGGAAGTTCGTTCGGTCTCCTGGTTACTTACAGTGATCCCCGGTGAGTTACGGAGTACATCACGGGTATTATCCAGTGCAAAGTCATCTAATTGTTGACGCGTCACTACATTCACTGTTTGTGGCGTTTCCTTAAGAGGAATATTTAGTTTAGAAGCTGTTGCAGAATTTTGAATAATATAGCTTTTAGTCTGTTCAGAGCTTTCTGTTGTTTGTGCTGCATCAGTGACTATCGTGATGGTAGGAAGCTGCTGACTATTTTCTGCAAAACTTTGCTGGGTCAGCAAAATGGCAAAACTGAGCAAAGATAGCTTGAAAGTTGGATGATTGGTATAAAACATTTTAATGAATGTAAATGATAATAATTATCGCTAATGTTATTGATTAGATATTTTTAAATCAATCTAAATACAATAGGAAATTTAAATTAAAAAATACTCATTGATAGAGGAATACTTTGCAGTTAAAGCAGATTAAAAGAAGGGATTAAGATTTTGCTTAAAATAAAAACGATTCATTTCAGTAAAATAATATTTAAATTATTGATTTCATATTAATTTTAAATTTATAAAGTATTTGCTAAATATTTTTCATGTATAGAATGCGATTAATGCTCAAATATAAAAAGAAAAATGAAATAAAAAAAAGCCATCACATTGATGGCTTTTTATAAATGATATTGATCAATAAGTTTTATAAGGCAAGAACTTGCCAGACAATACGACATTGACGCGGTCGCCATTCGGATTTTCTTCGCGTTGAATATCCATACTAAAATCAATCGCGCTCATAATACCGTCACCGAATTCTTCATGAATCAGTTCTTTAATGGTAGAACCATATACATTCACCACTTCATACCAACGGTAAATTAAAGGATCAGTCGGTACGCTGGTTGGCAGGGAACCTTTATATGGCACGATCTGTAGCCATGCAATGGCTTCATCACTTAAGCCAAAAATCTGACCAATCTTTTCTGCTTGCTCTTTATTAAACGCCATCTGACCTAAACATGCAGCGGTTACCCATTCTTTAGAAAGACCAATCTCTTTGGCAACATCTGACCACTTAATTGACTTTAAAACTTTCGCTGAAATGATCATGTCAGTTACTTGTTGACGATGGGTAATCATAATCCTCTCCAAATTATTCTCAAATGAATGTATGCAGAACGGATAATGCAGATATCATGCCAACAGCATTCTAGAGTTCATGCTAAATAGAAAATGAATATTTAAGCGATTATTAATTTTTTGTGGCACAGCTTTTGCTTCTGTTTCGATATACATGGCAACGACGCCATTCACCATTACCTGTTCTAATATTCAAGGCAACGGCGCCTAAGGTCTTCAGTGATCTTAGGCGTCTTTTTTTCGAAAAACAGGTCCGTATATTGAAAAAGAGGACGACAACATGGCATATCTTGCTCCTGCGGAGTTTGCAAAAAAAGTAGTAGATGCGGGTGAATCCAAGCTTCATATGGCAACCCGTGATGTTCTGATTCGTGCCTTTATGGCAGGTGCAATTTTGGCCTTGGCAGCCGTATTTGCAATTACGATTGCAGTGCAAACTGGTGTGCCACTGATTGGCGCATTACTGTTTCCTGTTGGCTTCTGCATGTTGTATTTATTGGGCTATGACTTGCTGACTGGGGTATTTGTATTGACACCGCTGGCATGGCTGGATAAACGTCCTGGCGTTACCTGGGCACGCATTTTAAAAAACTGGGGGCTGGTATTTTTAGGTAACTTTACTGGGTGTTTAGTCGTTGCAGTCCTGATGGCTGCGGTTTATACCATGGGCTTTGCAACTGATCCGAATCCAGTTGGTGAAAAAATTTCTCATATCGGTGAAGACCGGACCTTGGGTTATGCGGCTTATGGTTTCTCAGGTTGGATGACTATTTTTATTCGCGGCATGCTGTGTAACTGGATGGTGTCTTTAGGTGTGATTGGCGCAATGATGTCAACTACGGTGAGTGGCAAGTTCATCGCAATGTGGATGCCAGTGATGCTGTTCTTTGCCATGGGCTTTGAACATTCAGTGGTAAACATGTTCCTGTTCCCATTTGCCATGATGATGGGTGGTGACTTCTCGATTGCAGATTATTTCCTGTGGAATGAATTACCGGTTGCTTTAGGTAATCTGGTCGGTGGTTTAGCCTTAACAGGTCTGGCACTTTACACCACACATGTACGTACTGGCGCGAAAAAAGAATTCTAATAATGAATCATTTTTAAAGGGATCAATATGATCCCTTTTTTGAGTTTTCAATATGAAAAAAACATTAAAAGTCGCTATTGGACAATATTCTACGGCTGGTATTAAAGATCAGAATCAGGATTTTTATGGCATCTTTTTACCAGAAGGTCATGTACTGAAGCAAAAAGG
The DNA here is from genome assembly GCF_054861205.1 of Acinetobacter sp. TW_SC_4. Taxonomy (NCBI): domain Bacteria; kingdom Pseudomonadati; phylum Pseudomonadota; class Gammaproteobacteria; order Moraxellales; family Moraxellaceae; genus Acinetobacter; species Acinetobacter sp. TW_SC_4. The sequence continues at coordinate 1,563,885 of NZ_CM142174.1, read as the reverse complement.
TATAGCTTGTGCGATTGCCGACGGGATCGGTAGTAGCAATGTCAGTCACATTGCCGCAGAAACAGCCGTTAGCAGTTTTCTCTCTGATTATTATTCGACTTCGGATGCCTGGAGCACTCAGACTTCAGCAGCACGGGTGATTCGTGCCACTAATTCATGGTTATATGCACAAACTCAACAAAGTCAGGGACGTTTCGATAAAGATCGGGGATATGTCTGTACCTTATCCACACTTATTTTAAAGCAGCATCAGGCGCATATTTTTCACGTCGGTGATAGTCGTATTTATCGAATCCGAGATGGTGAAATTGAATTATTAACCCATGATCATCGCGTCTGTCTGTCTTCGACAGAACATTATCTCAGTCGTGCCTTAGGCGTGGATTATCGTATTGAAATTGATTATCAAAGCCTTGAACTAAAAGAAAAAGATGTCTTTCTACTCATGACTGATGGGATTTATGAGTTTGTTACAGACCAACAATTATTAGATTTCACCTTAGCAGCAGATCACTTAAATCAACTTGCCAAATTCCTGGTTGAACAGGCTTTAAAACAGGGCAGTGATGATAATTTAAGTCTTCAAGTGCTCCGTATTGAGCAGTTGCCTGAACCAGATCAGTTTTATATGCACCAGGATTATGTTTTTCCACCCCAGCTCAGCAAAGGTGAAGCATTTGAAGGCTATGCCATTGACAAAATCCTGCACCAAAATCACCGCAGTTGCCTGTATTTGGCACACGATCATGATCGGCAACCGCTAGTGATTAAAACTCTGGCAGTAGATTTACAACAAGATGAACAGGCTGTTGAACAGTTTCAACTTGAAGACTGGGTTTCAAAGCGTCTTAAGCACGAAAATCTGCTGCAATGTTATACGCATCAATCAGAGAAAAAATATTTATTCCAGAGTTATGAATATTTGCAGGGAGAAACCTTAGATCGCTGGCTGCATCAACAGAAAAAGCCTTTGCAGATGGAAGATATTCTCCCTATTTTGCAGCAAACAGCATTGGCCTTAAATGCAATGCACCGACTGGAAATGTTGCATCAAGATGTACGTCCTGAAAATATCATGGTCTTAAACGTTGATAATACACTTAAAGTCAAACTGATTGATTATGGTTCAACTGCTGTACGAGGTTTAGTCGAAATTAATCCTAAACATGTGAATCGGCCACTTGGTACCTTGGCATTTATGGCACCTGAATATTTCATTGAACATTCACCATCCGTGCAGTCTGATCAATTTTCTTTGGCGGCAATGGCTTATTATTTACTGACTAAACAGCTTCCTTATGGTACAGATTTGGCTCGTTGTAATACGCTGAAGCAGCTGAAGAAAGTTCAATATCATTCCATTCAAAAATATCGGCCAGATTTACCACTTTGGTTAGACCAGATTCTAAAAAAGGCTCTGAGTATCGAGCCAATGTATCGTTATGAGGCATTGACTGAATTGATCCATGATCTGGAACACCCATCCAAGGAATTATTAAAATTCAAGGCCCCCACCATTATTGAACGTGATCCTTTACGTTTCTGGCAAATCAGTTGTGCTGTATTAGGACTTTTACTTTTATTAAGTATTGCATGGCCATTTATTTAAAGGTTGGAGTGAATATAAGTAAAAAATTAGACCGTGTTCTATGCTTTGGACAGCTTGCGTCACTAGTATATTTATGGCAATCAATCCACAACCAGAAACTACAAGAACTATATCATTACGATTTCAACCACCTTTTAAAATGGGAGAGATAAAAACAAAAAGCAAGGAACTACCATGGCGGCTCAATTTCTCCTATCAGCCTTAAGTACCGTAATCATATTGGCATTTACCGGCTGTACAGTTTCATCCAAAACACCTGCAACAGATAGTTATGGCTCCCAGCCGTCTTTACCTGAACCAAAATCAAGACTGTTTCCGGTCGTCAACATTGCCCCTGCAAAAGGTTGGCCTGAAGGTGTCATGCCAACGCCAGCACCAGGTTTAAAAGTGCAAGCATTCGCACAAGGCCTTCAACACCCGCGCTGGTTATATGTATTGCCGAATGGAGATGTACTCGTAGCTGAAACTGATGCTCCACCTAAGCCTGAAGACAGTAAAGGGATTAAAGGTAAAATCATGAAAATGGTAATGAGAAGAGCAGGATCATCCTATCCAAGCGCCAACCGTATTAGCCTGCTGCGTGACAGTAATCAAGACGGCATTGCTGACCAGAAAACGGTATTTCTGCAAAATTTAAACTCGCCGTTTGGAATGACCTTAGTGGATAATATGCTTTATGTCGCAAATACAGATGCTTTAGTGCGATTCTCTTATCAGCCAGGTATGACCCAGATTAAAGAAAAAGGAACTAATGTATTAGACTTGCCTGCAGGCCCTTTAAATCATCACTGGACGAAAAATGTTATTGCCAATCCTGCAGGCACGAAGCTCTACATTACGGTAGGCTCCAATAGTAATGTGGCTGAAAATGGCATAGCTCAGGAAGAAGGACGCGCCCTGATCATGGAATTGGACCTTTCTACAGGTCAAGCCCGGCCGTTTGCTACAGGCCTGCGTAATCCCAATGGCATGGACTGGCAGCCTCAGAGTGGAGCCTTATGGACTGTAGTGAATGAGCGCGATGAGCTGGGTAATGATCTGGTTCCTGATTATATGACTTCGGTAAAAGATGGTGCTTTTTATGGCTGGCCTTATAGTTATTATGGCCAGCATGTAGATACACGAGTAAAACCACAAAAGCCTGAACTGGTCGCACAGGCAATTAAGCCAGATTATGCATTGGGGAATCATACTGCCTCTTTGGGACTAACATTTTATAAAGCCAATTTAATGCCTCAATATCGTGATGGAGCCCTTATTGGCCAGCATGGTTCTTGGAACAGGAAACCTCATAGCGGTTATAAAGTTATTTTTGTGCAATTTCAAAATGGTCAGTCTTCTGGGCAGCCTCAAGATATTCTGACCGGATTTTTAAGCAAAAATGGAGATGCATTTGGCCGACCTGTGGGTGTGGCTACAGATGCCCAAGGTGCAATATTAGTTGCTGATGATGTAGGGAACGTGATTTGGCGAGTATCACCGAATCAATAAATAATTAGATACTAATAAAATAAAAGCCTTATAGTCTCTCCCAAAACTATAAGGCTTAGCGGCTGTAGTCTCTACTTTTATCACTTACCATCCCAGTAAGTTCGCTGTCTTTCGACTTTATTATCGTTGTAATGCGATTATTATCAGCTTTCCTTGCTGACTCTTTATGTGAAACATAATGTCAAAAATTGAGGAATCAGGATATAGAGTATTTGCTCCAAACTATGTAAGTCAAAACTTACAAAAAATAATATATTTATACAAAAGTTAACATTGTGTGAATATTCTTATATTTTACAAAGGTTTTTGAAGATAAAAATCAGTCAATAGTAGTGTATAAATAACTACTTTCCAGTTATAAACAGCATTAAAATTAAAAGATATGATTTAAAAATCATCTTTTGCTTCAGGTTTGGCAGCTAGGGTTCCAGGTTATAGAAGATATTTATGAACACTTTAACTAAGGTAATTGATGGATCTAATTTCTCTGCCTTATATGTGGTCGGGGATCTGCATGGTTGTTACAGCTTGCTCATGCAAGAACTGGAGAAAGTTCATTTTAATTTTGAGAAAGATCTACTGATTTGTACCGGAGATCTGGTCGATCGTGGTAATGAAAATCTAGAATGTGTTTCATTGGTTAGTCAACCCTGGTTTTATTGCGTTCGCGGTAATCATGAGGAAATGTGTATTAAGGGCCGTGACGATGCATGGATTCAAGATATACATGCACAGAATGGCGGTGAGTGGTTCTATCTTTTATCTACCGAAAAACAGGATGAACTCAGTGAAATTTTTTCGGCACTTCCTTTGGCCATTGAACTAAACCTAAAACATAAAAAGATTGGCATTTTGCACGCAGATATTGCGCTAAATGACTGGAATGTATTTAAAAAGAAAATTGCAAAAGGTGAAAGTAGAATTCCAGGCTTAACTTCAGCATATACCAATGCACTTTGGGGTAGAGGGAGAATTCGCAATCATTCTTATCGCTATGGAACCGTTAAAAATATCGATGAGATCTATCTGGGTCATACGATTGTAAAAAAACATATCCAAATTGATAATTGCCACTATATCGATGTCGGTTCTTCTTATACGCAGAAGTTGTGTATTGTTAAAATAAAAGATGCAAACTAGGTACTATTGCTAAGAGCCAACTGTAAAAATATATCAATAACTTCTGCCTTTAAAATTAACTTGATAGCTTATTTTTACAAAAGTCGATCTACATTAATGTTTGAATGAGAAACTGTATTTTGTCCTATTTAATTCTAAGTAAGTATTCATACAAATAATTCGGCTATAGTGAATTTATCTCATCTTTGTTTTACGGCATCTGCGGTATGCAGCGTGACCGATACGCCACCGACATTGCTGGTCTGTATGAATCAGTCGTCTCGATCACATGTGCATTTTATTGAGAACAAAATTTTGTCAGTGAACGTCTTAGGTCCACAGCACGAACAGATTTCCAATGCATTCGCATCCAGCAAATTCAGTTCTGAACGAAGATTTCAATTAGGTTCTTGGACACCGCTAAAAACAGGTTCACCTGTATTAGACGATGCATTAGTGAGTTTTGACTGTGAAATCGAGAATATCTAACAAGTAGGGATACACAGTATCTTGATGTGCCGAGTGGTTGCGATTCAACGGAGCGAACAGGATCAGAGCCTAGTGTATTTTAATCGTACTTACCATTCGGTTGGACAATTAAAATTTGCTTGAATATAAATGAAAAAAATGACAATAAGATAATGTGGATTTTCTCATTTTTAAGATTTGTATCGAATTTAACAAATCAAAAGCAATCGGTATTCACCCTCATTTTCAACTGGAGCCCGATGTACACATGGTAGAGCCTGTTGGGTGGGATGATCTACTGCCAATCGCCAAAGATGGCCTTGACCTAAATTGACAGGTTTGGCATCAGGCTTAGGTTGATAATGCAGATCAAAGAAATATTCTTCCAGAAAATCTTCAAATCCGGCTTCTGGGCCATCATATAATTCTTTCAGCTTTGCCCTGATTTCTGGAATCAGAATCTTTTGTTCCACCTGATCAGTGGGCAAGATATCGCTTGCAGCGCCATGATAGGTACATAAGAAAGTATCTGTTTCAATCGGTGAGCGATCGACATGAAATGAATAGACATCTGTAGTAATAAAATCAAGCTCATTATCCCGTTCATAGCATTTGAGCAGATTGAGTGAAGGGGAAGCGCCGTAGTCAGTTAGTCGCTGTATATCTTTTAAGATAATCTCTCTTGCCAGATGACCGCTTTCTGAAAGCTGGAGTGTCATCAGATCATCAATTGAAACTTCGGTCATATTTTCCTCTAAATGAAGCTTATTCACGATCTCGGCAAAATTGCCCGCTAAATTTCTAGACCAGCAAATCGCATTCATCTCATCCTTAAAATGCGAATTAACAAGTTCAGAAAAGTTTGAAACTACACGAATTTGTTTATTGCCTGAAAATTGATTATGCATGCTTAAATGAAATGACTTATGAACTATGCCTAATATTACCCTTAGATTCCTCACAATGGCATAAAGCAAAAGATATCAGCTGCTTTTATCGACATTTTTATTTTGACTATTTTTAAGGTGTTGCCTCATAACTTTATGACCCATAAAAAAAAGAGATTTTAAAACCTAAAATCTCTTTCCTTTCACAGCCTCTTAATTTTCAGCTTGTGCTTTGGCTGCAATATTACTTTTATAGATAAAAAATAGTGCAACGGCTAATAGAGCAATTGCTGCTAGTCTGGAACCATCTAAATGAATCACCGGATTATTCAACCATCCGAAATGGTCGATAAGCAGACTCATTAATAACTGTCCACTAATGACGGCGACAGTGGTGGCAGCAGCGCCTAGTCTAGGCATGGCAAATACAATTGTAAGCATATAGGCTACGCCAAAAAATGCGCCTGTTAGCTGCCATCTTGGTGCGGTGAATAAATTCAACTCATGGTTTGGTTCAAGAAAGAAAGCAATTAGAAAACTGACTAAAGCACCTAAAACAAAGGTCAGCCAAGAACTTTCTAATACGCCTACTTTAGCACCTAGACGACCATTAATTGAAGATTGAGCACATAAAACTGCTCCGCCAAAAATAACGACTAATAACATTATATAAATCATGGAGAAGCTTCCTTATTGAATAAGCCATAATGCAGCTAAAATAGCCACCAGCGCGCCAATACGATATTTATCTACAGCCCGTTTATGACTACCTAACAAACCCCAGTGATCAATAATAAGACTGGTCGCAACCTGGCCAAAAAGGATGCCCACCATGGTGAGGCCAACGCCAATATGAGGTGTTGCTATAGTTAAAGCTACTACATATATAGGGCCTAATATGCCACCAGTCAGTTGCCACCGTGGCTGCTTGAACATGAGAGAAAGTTTTGGACGGCTAAAGATCAGTCCGAAAGTTAAGAGCAGTGAACCGATCGCGAAAATTCCCAAGGTGGCCCAGAAATGGCCAATTTCTTCCCCGAGTGGACCCAGTAAACCCGCTTCAACAGATAACCCCATACCTGCAAGAACGACTAATGGGAAAATCCACAACTGTTTCATATATGCTTTCCAAAGGAAGAAAGCACCGAATTATATTCTCTTATCTAAAAGCTACAATTCCGTAATTTTTCAAAACATAATTGCTATTATGACAATAATAAAATGATTAAATTAAATTCAGGGATAGATCAGGTATGCAACTCAATGCATTACGCTATTTTGTGATGGTAGCAACCACAGGCAGTTTTTCAGCCACAGCAAAGCATTTTCAGGTTCCATCTTCCTCAGTATCTCGTTTTATTTCCAAACTTGAACAGGAAATTGGACAGCAACTTTTTTATCGTAATACACGCTCTGTCCGGCTGACTGACATAGGAGAAAAGTACTTTGTGCAAATTAAGGAAGTGCTTGATACGCTAGATCTGGCCAATGAAGAAATTTCTGGTAGAAATGCGATCAGAGGATTAATTCGCATCAATACGGCGGTTGCGCTGGGAAGGCTACATATATCGCGTATAGTGAATAACTTGCATGATAGCTTACCAGATCTTTCAGTCGAGCTGATCTTGACGGATACTTTTATTGATCCTGTACAAGAAGGTGTAGACATTGCCATACGGATTGGCTCATTACAAGATTCGGCATTAATTGCACGCAAGGTCTGTGATCAACAATATGTGCTGTGTGCGAGTCCTGCATATCTTGGAAAGTATGGAACTCCACATTCCCCACACGAGATTCAGAATCATCAATGTCTAGTGTATAAGGGCGTTTCAGGCAGTCAAAGTTGGTATTTCCGTCAACAGGAGCATGACACTCCGATTTTAATTGAGCCACAAGGACCTTTAAGAAGCAATAATGCAGAAGTCCTGGTAGATGCGGCATTGGAAGGACGGGGGATTGTATTATTTCCAACCTGGATTTTTATGGAAGACTATTTCAAAACACATAAACTTGTTCAACTTCTTCCTGACTGGATCAGTACAGTAGAGCCTTATTCTATAGGGATTCATCTGGTTTCTCCTGAAAACAGAATTCGTTCGCAAAAGGTTAGAACTGTGCTTGATTTTATTTTAAAAGAAATTGGAGATCCGCCGTACTGGGATAATATTCTTAAGCTATAAAGATTTTATGATTCAATTATAGGAAGCTTAATGGGCTTCTTAGTTATCTCGTTTTTGATCAAGAAGGATTCTAAAGCAGAGCTAAAATTAAAAGCATAAAATGGATGAATTTATACGATTTCAAATTTCTAACTTTAGATTTTATCTACACATCGCAATTGTAAAATTCTTAACTTTCCTTAAATGTATCCGCATTATTGTTATAAATCCAAAATTAAAATAAAAAAGCCTATCTCATTCGAAATAGGCTTTTTTACCTCTGAGGAATCTTCTCGCCATTTAATTCAGTAAGAATGCTATGGCTTAAAGACTGATAATCATATTATGAGAATATGAATAGTTTTTCAAACATAATTTAAATTTTATTTGGTTAAATTATTACGAATATCTGTTGTACTTTCAGGATGGTGGAGGAACTTATTTTCAATAATCTGTGCTTTCTCCTGAAGAATTTGTACTAACTTTTCTAGATTTACAAAATCAAATCTATTTTTTGAAGCTAATAAAGTAAGCGCTAAAGGTGGCTCTTTAAGAGAGAATTTAACTGGCACAGACAAACCGGCAACTTGAGGATCAAGTTCACCACTAGAATAATAATACCCCTGTTTTTTGATCTTTCTCATTTGTTCCATAAAAGCGGTTTCATTCTGTACAAATCCCACTTCTGCAAATGCATCTGCATAACGTTGGTAATAGTCAAGCAACGCTTGTTTCGGTAAATGTGCCATGATGACTTTTGACGATGAGCCTACATAGACAGGACGTGGACAACCACGCCCGAATGAAAGCAGATGTGCATTTTTAAAGACTTCGTCATGTAAGTCGATACAAGAATCATAATTGAGATGAGTCAATATACAAGAGAACTCAGTCCGTTCGACGATTTCCTGCATAAAGGGAATGCTGATCTGTACCAAAGGATCAGTTTTTCTTGAAATATAATCCAGAACAGCAATTTTTGAACCCAAGGTGTAGTCACCGGATGTGCCACTGATGCGCTGTAATAATTCAGCCGATACCAATTCTTTTAAATAGCGATAACTGGTAGGTTTGGAGAGGTTTAATTCTTCACTGATGATATCTACATTAATCACTGAACGTGATAATGAAAATAGATCGAGAACCGTAAGAATTTTTCCAAAACTTGCTTGCGCCATAAAAAACCTGAAATGCTGACCATTGAAAAAGATGATGACTCACTTTAGCTTAAAAGAGGGTAGTAGAGGCAATTATTTATCTTAAATTCTCGAATCATGAGGATATAGGAAGAAAAGAGATAAATATTCAGCATAACGGCCTATGCAATGATAAAAAAATCATACTTATTCTCATATAGAGATATTTTTATTGACAATAAAGCGTTTATTTGAAAAAATTAATTACATAAATATCCAATGATGAATAATTAAGCAAAGTGTTATCTTTTGCTTTTTATATTTTCATCAGACAGTTTCAGTTTAATCAGCTGAATATTCTAATTTTATAGCCTTTCAACAAGTAAAAATTTTGTCACTGAGCTCTTTGGGCTTGGTGGGCAGGTTATTTACTTTAGAAAATAAAATAAGCTCTTAGAGAGAAACCATGCTGCTTATAAAATCTTTACTCGCATTTCGTCCAAATAAAATGGACTGGATTTTTGCGACTAAAACGTTTGTGGCTGGTATTTTGGCGCTCTACGTTGCGTTGATTTTGGATCTTGCTTATCCGATTTGGGCTATTGGCACAGTTTTCGTTATTGCCAATCCTTATACGGGTATGACCGCTTCAAAAAGTATCTATCGTGTACTAGGTACTTTATTAGGCGCAATTGTGGCAGTTGCAGTTACTCCTTGGCTAATCAATACACCGTGGTTGTTTACGCTGTTTTTATCCTGCTGGGTTGGCCTCTGCTTATATTTCTCTCTGCTTGATCGTACACCGCGCAGTTATATACTGATGCTGGCTGGATATACGACAGTCATCATATGCTTTAATATCATTTACTTTATTGATACTGCTTCATTATTTGACATGGCGGTAGGGCGTTTTCTGGAAATTACCATTGGCGTCGTTTGCAGCGCGATTGTGACAACGACGATATTTCCAATGCATATTGGCCCCGCAGTGAAAAGTCGTGTCAGTAAAACCTTAGCGGATACTCAGCAGATTTTTAATAAAATTCTATTAGAACCACGTCAAGACCAGAACTACACAAAAGCTTTGAGTCAATTGGCTGCAGATATTGCAGATATTCATGTCATGGCTGTGCATTTAAGCTATGAAAAGTCGGCTCTACAGGGAATGACCAAACCACTGCAGGAAATGCTGAACCAGATCACAATGCTGGTGAGTAATTTGGTGGCAATGTCAGAACGCATGCAACAGTTAGACTTCATTGATACAGGATATCGCCAGTCATTAGCAGATTTACATTCCAAAATTAATACATATCTAACTGATGAACATGCATTAAAAGAGTCTGAACTGAATCAGCTTCCTGCTGATTTTGAAACAGATTTCCTGAAAATTTTTGAACATTCAAAAGATGATCAAATTGTGATATTGAAAAGCTTGAAAATGGATATCCGCCATTTCATTCAGAATATCCATGCAATTAAGTTGATCTGGCAGCGAATCCAACAAGGGGATACTTCACTGCCTGAAATGATTGTTCCACTTACTACAAACTATCCAACTCTGCATCGTGATCATGGTGTAGCAGTGCGGGGCGGGGTTTCTGCATGTCTCACTGTTTTTATTGCTACTGCCTTTTGGATCTTAAGCGGCTGGAAAGCTGGATTTATGCTGGCTGAAATGGCTGCAATTAGTGCATGTATATTAACAGCGCTGGATAATCCGGTGCCTGCATTAAAGCTGTTTATTCGTAGTAGCTTATATGCTTCGATCGTGATCTTCATATATGCCTATGGAATTTTTCCAAATATTATAGAGTTCTGGCAGTTAGCACTTGTACTTGCACCATTCTGCATATATTGCCTGATGCTTTTTTTGCATCCACCCTTGGTTGGAATTGGTTTGCCTTTGTTGATGGGTACGATCATGGGGCTGAATTTTCATAACCGTTATACACTCGATCAAATTTCTTTCTTCGATGCAGCGATTGGTACAGTGATTGGGCCAATCATCGCTGTATTTATTATCCATATGATCCGTGCAATGTCTCCAGATATAACCGTACAGCGCATTTTGGCCATTCATAACCGAGCCATTCGTCAGGCACTGTATATTCCTTATGGGGTACGGTTCCGTATTCATTTACGTACGATGATTGACCGCATCGGGGTATTAAATACTAAAACAGTAGAATCTGAAGATCTGAAAAATAAAATCAATCAGGCACTCATTGAATCCAGCGCCGTCGTGGATCTGGCACGGTTACAAGAACTCATACTCAAGTTACCTGAACAGCAGCCTTTGACCCAGCAACTCGAAGATCTTCAAATACAGCTGGATGAATATTTTCGTGCCAAAGAAATTGGACAAAATTATGATGCTGCCTTCACACAGTTAATTAACAAAATACAGGCTTTGGAAGCAGATCTCATCATGCAGGAACATACAGATGTTGTAGAACGGCTGCATATTTCACTCAACAATATTCGTAGCAGCTTATGTCATATCAAGACACCGCCAAGATATGCAGGCGCAGGAGATTAATACATGGGAGAGCTGAATATCTATGGTGTGTATGTGCCGATTTTATTGATTCAAGCTGTGATTGCCTATGTACTGCTCAGAATCTTGATGAAGTGGCTAGACAGACTAGTCGCAAATGACTGGATCATCATGCCGAATATTTTCTATTTATGCACTTACGTACTTTTGCTGGGCGCCGTCCATTGGGCAGGCTTATTACTATGAGGTCTGATATTAAAATGATTGAGGAAAACCGTATATGACATCTGTCAATTTACGCAAATATTTGCGACCTGTACTTTTGACGGTAGTGGCTGTTCTCGCCATTTTAGTGATTCGACATATCTGGAATTATTATAATTCTGAGCCATGGACGAGGGACGGGCGTGTACGTGGTGATGTAATTCAGGTGTCATCAGATATTTCAGGCCTGGTCACAGAAGTCCTGGTGCAGGATAACCAGACCATCAAGAAAGGGCAGCCTTTATTTAAAATTGATGTTGAACGTCAAGAACTGGATGTTCAAGAAGCTCGTGCGGATCTTGCGAAAGCAAAAGCAGGTCTAGCGCAAGCTGAGGCTGAACTGGTGAATGCTAAAGCCAATGTCGTGAAATCCCAAGCAAATATTCATCTGGCAGACAAGAATGCAAGTCGTTATTCAAGCTTAATGGATGGTGCTATTTCAAAACAGGAACAGGATCAAATTTTTGCTGCACGAGATGAATCACATGCCGAGCATGAGCAGTCTTTAGCTGCAATCGAACAGGCCAAAGCGAATATCGAACAGCAAAAAGCATTAATACAAGTCGCCGAGAATAACCTCAATCTCGCGCAACTTAATTTACATCGTTCAGAAGTTGTTGCCCCGGCAAATGGGACATTATCAAATTTTGAATTAAAAGAAGGGAACTATGTCAAAGTTGGCCAAGCAGTTGCCGCATTACTAGATCGCAAGCAGCTCTATGTAGTGGGTTATTTTGAAGAAACCAAACTGGATAAAATTTACGTGGGAGCACCAGCTACAATTCAGCTGATGGGTGATTCGCAAAAACTTAAAGGCCATGTGCAAGGTATTGCCTCGGGGATTGAAGATCGTGAGCGTACTGCTGGTTCAGGACTTTTAGCGAATGTGAATCCAACTTTTAGCTGGGTGCGTTTAGCCCAACGTGTCCCTGTTAAGATTATTCTGGATGAGTTACCAAAGAATGAACTTGCCTTCGTTGCAGGGCGAACAGCAACAGTACATATAGAAAAGCAAGAAAAATAAACTGACCTGTAATTCAATAACACAAGGTTCTTTACGAAAAGAGAACCTTGTCATGAATCCTGATTTAAAAGATCAAATAGCTATATAAAAACAGTAATAATAAGAAGTATGTAATTTGACCATTAAATTACCTTGTCATTACATTTTTATTGACCATTCGTTCAAATTTTTATATTTTCGTATGGATCTTTTTTAAGCAGGAGGAAATTTTTATTATGAATGATGTAAGGCTTTCATATGTAAGTAAGTTCAAAGATGAGAGATACTCTACTTCTGAACTTTATAATATTTTAACAGAAGCCTTAGAATTTAATGAGTTACACAAAATTTATGGCGCACTCTATTTTGGTAATAATTATTTTGTCCAGTGTCTGGAAGGTACTGAAGAAGATGTAAAAGACCTTTTCTACAATCGAATAGTCAAAGATCCACGCCATAAGAACTGTGAAATTCTCTCTTATGAAATAATCGACTCATATCTTTTTTCCAGTTGGCACATGAAGTATGCCAATGTCCATAATGATCTCATTGAGTTCTTTATCAAGAATCATCATGATGGATTTAATCCTTATCTCCTGGAACCAGACACTATTCCTGCTTTTATAGAATTACTCAGACAGCACGAAGATGATTTATACAAAGCTCAGGTGATGGCTTAGTCAGATTAAGATGTAACATGTGATATGTTAATTTAAAGAAATTGCTATATTATATGTTATATTTATAATTTTAAGTTTTTGAAATTTATAAAATAATTAAATTTTCAGTTTAAAAAAATAGAGATGGTTAACCATCTCTATTTCTAATGGATTTAAAATTCCGAGACAACTTAAATAAATTTCAGCACTTCAAGTCTCAGTATTTAAAATATTTCCTGATTACATATTTCTATTCTTGAAATAAAATCGAGAGGCATAGTTAGTCTTTCAGCAGTTATTGTTTCAAAATGAACCCAGATAGCTGCGTCTCTATTCTCAAAACTAATACTTACAAGCTTAACCAAGTCATAAGGTTCAACATTGTGAGTCAAGATAATATTATAAAAGTGATCTGAGCGTACGTAAGAGATAAGCATTTGATGAATAGCTACTTGTTCATCGCTACTTAGCTCACTATATTTACTTAGTTCAGGTAAATTATGTTGTCTGTTCACTTTAGTCCTTATCAATCTTCAAGTTTTTTATAGAGGACCAAAATTTTAACAATTTAGACAGGGCAGCATTTAGTTGTTTTGTATAAATAATTGAACTTTTTATGAATGATGCTGAACAACAATGCCAGCCAGATTAAAGCCCACACTATAATTAAAACTGTAACTATAAGAGCGTAGAAAACAATGTCTCAAATAAAAATTTATGCTTTAAATGAAACAATCGAAGTATATTGAATAAAGCTATCCATCAAGCTTTAATCAAAGAGCGAAGTGATCCCGAGGAAAATATTTTTCAACGATTTATACCTTTAGAGTCTGAAATTTTATTTATCCAAAGGATCGATCTAGATTTTATATCATTATCGAGGTTTCAATGTTTGAAGGAAGAACGAAGAGGCCAAAAGAGTATTTATTTAGGCTTTTATTAAAAATATAAGTCATTTATGTGGGATTAAATCTAATGATATTGAAATAACCATATTTGAAACTTTTAAAGAAAACTGGGGGGTATTCGAGGGAAAATTGCGGATGAGCTTCATCTAGGTTATGAGGCAAATATTTAATTGATTTATATAAAGAAAACCTTAAGACTAATCTTAATATCTACGTTCAACGCGAATAGGATGAAAAAGAGATATTAACTAATTGGTGAGTGCTGCATACAGAAATAGGCTATATGCATAATATTTTATTTAACATAATATACATTATACGAAATGAATTATATATTAGCTTTAAATAGAAATGTCCGCCTTAGATTTGCACTTATTGCTTATCTTGGCGGACACTCATATGTGAATATTAATCTTAAATAAATTGAGAAAGCTTAAATCAGATTTAAATTAAAACTGTTTTGTCACGCTTAACCCAGCACTCCAGTTACGACCTTCTGCAGGTTCATAGAAACGACCATTGCTTTCATTGACAATGACTGAACCTGAATAATCCTTATCAAACAGATTATCTACGCGTGCAAACGTTTTTATAGATAAATCTTTGACATTCCAGTTATAGCCTACATTAGCCCCAGCCACTGTATAACTTGGTGCAACTTCAGAATTAATATCATTCACAAAAATTCGGTCTGAATAACGCACATCAAGACCTGCATTAAAGCCATTTTCAGGTTTCCAGCCTAGACTGACAAAAGCCTGATTTTTAGCAATTCCAGGAATATAATTACCTGACGAAACTGCAGCTACTGTACCAATTGCTGGAATATCGGCATCAAATGTTGCATCAATATAGCTATAGCTGGCTTGAGCTGTTAGATCACGCCAAAGATCTTTATTCCAAGATAGCTCTAATCCTTTTCTTAGAGTTTTATCTGCATTACGAAACGTTGAGCGCCCGCCATCACTTCCCGCAGAAACAATGTCATTTTTGGTTTGAGTCTGAAATGCTGCTAAGGTCATATCACCAAAGCGATTCGCAGATTTTAATCCTAGCTCATAAGTTTCACTTTCAGCCGCTTTTAAGCTTAGTACATCGTTGCTACCATCAGCCGGATAAGCCATTTCGGTAAATGTTGGTGTTTCAAAACCTTGTGCATAGCTTGCATAAGTCATTAAATCAGGAAGAATTTTCCAACTTAATGCAACTGAAGGCAGTAATTTCTCATAAGTCGTTTTACCTGAATTATCGCCATTGCTTAGGTATCGATCTTCAGATTTAAAATGCACATTGCTATAACGCAAACCAGCATCTAGCGTCCAATCTGGCGCAAAGTTATAAGATGCTTGAATATAAGGATCTGCATTCCAAAGCGTATTGTCTTCATTACGACGGAGTTCACCTTTAACGCCTAAAGTATTACCGACAAAGTTTTGATAGCCTTTACGGTCTTCGGTCATGCCATCAATCGCCACCCCAGCAATCAATTTTAAGTTATGTATAACCTCTTTACCCATCCAACGGATATCTGCACCATAAAAGTTACGATCAAAATCAATGACACCACCCGCATGCTTTTTACCCAGCTGGATTGTATTAGGGATACAAACATCTGTGTCCTTAACATAAGCACATTTAGGCGTTGATTGATATTGGGTTACAGAACGCTGACCAGCATAGACCATTGCATAAATTTCATTTAATTCATTGATGGGTTTATTCCATGTTAAGCCAGTTTGCACTTGCTCAATTTCTTTACGTGCATTATATAGCAACACATTCGCTGCGACCTGTTCAGGATTTTCTCGCCATTGATCTCGAGTTAAACCACCTGGATCATCTGCTGCAATTTTGACATAGTTATTGATCCAATTAATTTTAGAGCCATCGTCCAGATCCCACGTCAGCTTGGCATTGTTCAGTACTTTATGTGCACCACTATGATCACGAAAACCATCCGTATCAAAATAAGATGAACTGATGATATAGCTTGGTTCAGAAGCATTTTCTGAACCACCTTGTAGCACCAGGTTCGTTTGGCCTTTATTCTGACTGCCACCCGAATATCCCAAAGTGACTGAATCAGGTCCCTGTCCTTCACGGCTTTGTGTCAGGATGGTTCCGCCAGAAGAATTACCATATAGCGAAGAAAATGGCCCACTCAGCACTTCAATATGATCCAAACTATTCAGGTCAATATTCGAGGTTTGCCCCTGCCCATCCGGCATAGTCGCAGGAATACCGTCTACATATAAACGTACTCCTCGCACACCGAAAGTCGAACGCGCACCGAAGCCCCGCATTGAGATCTGTAAATCCTGAGCATAATTTTCGCGGTTATTCAGCTGCAAACCTGGTACACCTTTTAAGGTTTCAGACAGATTTACATTCAGGCTATTCTGTTGTTCCTGATTCAGATAATAGGTAGATGCCGGTGTTTCCAGAATGGCACGATCTGTACGGGTTGCTTCAACCACAATGGGAGCCAGTCGCTGTACCTCTGTAACCGGTTCTTCCGCATAAATTCCTTGACTGATACAAGCAATCAGACAGGATAAAGTCGATTTCATCGGCAACCGCGTGGTATGAAGGTGCATAGCTAATATTCCTGATATATGGCATTCACTCATGCCATGGGAGTTCAAACGTTTTAAAAGTGTCTTATTAATTTTAAAGACTCAGCATCTGCATAAGATCAAACTGAATACTTGCAGGAAAGCTGAGCTAAAGGTTCATGATTTTCTAATCAAGCTTTATTGTCATAACAGCCTGTATTTTGCATAAAAAAGCCTGACGAATCAGGCTTTTTTACTTAACTATAAAACTTCATTATTTATTGTCAGGTAGTGCATAGGCAACCAAAGAGTCACCCATTTTGGTACCGAAGGAACCGTGACCACCCGCCATAATCACAACATACTGCTTACCATTGGCTTCATAAGTCATTGGCGTCGCTTGACCACCTGCAGGTAGACGACCTTTCCACAGCTCATCACCATTAGTCACGTTGATCGCACGGATGTAATTGTCTTGAGTTGCACCGACAAACATCACATTACCTGCAGTCGAGATTGGACCACCTAACATTGGTACACCCATTTTAAATGGAGGTAATGGAATGCCCGGCATACTGTCACGAATCGTACCGATACGACGTTTCCAAGCGATTTCATGATTGGTCAGATCAACACCAGCCACATAACCCCATGCAGGTTGCTTACATGGTAAGCCGAATGGAGAGAGGAAGGCACTGATTTCAACACCATAAGGCACGCCATACATTGGCTGTACCCCCGCTTCAGTACCTGCACCTTTGGCAGTCTGCTTACGGTTCGGATCTTGCGGAATCAGACGAGATACAAATGGCAAACCAATTGGATTGGTTAATGCGATTTGACGGTCTGGGTTGACTGACATACCGCCCCATTCGAATACACCGAGGTTACCCGGGAACACTAACGTACCATTTTCAGAGGGTGGCGTATAAATACCGTCATAGTTTAATTTCTTGAACGATACACGACACATCAACTGGTCAAACATAGTGGCACCCCACATGTCTTTATCAGTCAATTTATCTTTAGGTGCCAGGTTAAAGTCAGAGAATGGTTGAGTTTTTGAATACCATTCGCCTTTGGTTTGTGGACCGCGTTTTACTGACTGAGGTACTGGTTTTTCAGTAATCGGAACGATCGCTTCACCTGTACGACGGTCTAATACAAAGGCATTACCGGTTTTGGTCAGCACATAGATCGCTGGAACCATTTTCCCGTTTTTGTCTTTGATATCAGTCAATGTCGGTTGAGCGGGTACATCCATATCCCACAAGTCGTGGTGAGTAGTCTGGAAGTTCCAGATCAATTTACCGGTAGATGCATTAATCGCCAGCATAGAGTTCGCATAACGCTCGTCTAGCTCAGTACGGTGACCACCGTAGATATCCGGTGTACCTACACCTGTTGGTACATAGACGATATCCAGCTGTGCATCATAAGCCAATGGCGCCCATGCGTTTGGAGAGTTATTTACGAATTTTTGACCAGGAGCTGGAATCGCGTTTGGATCTTCTGCGCCAGTATCAAATACCCAGAGCAATTCACCAGTATTTACATCATAACCACGAATGACACCTGAAGGTTCTTCAGTTGAATAGTTATCTGTGGTTGAACCGGCGATAATAATAGTTGTACCTGTCACCACAGGAGGTGAAGTCGGGTTATAACCGCCTGGATATGGGAATGGCATGTCTTTTTGCAGATCGACTTCGCCGTTATTACCAAAGTCGGAACATACCTTACCAGTAGTTGCATTGACCGCCACCAAACGTCCGTCATTCACTGGTAAGATTACTTTCTGAGGACATTCGGCAGACGTAGTTGAACGCGCAGCCAGGCTGCTTTCAAAACCTGCAGTATTGTTCGCATCATAATAAGATACGCCACGGCAAGTTAAATGCTGGAAGGTATTGTCCGCTTTCAGCTTAGGATCAAAACGCCATTTTTCCTTACCCGTCGCAGGATCAAGTGCAATCAGGTACTGGTGAGTGGTACACATAAACAGGTTATTACCCACTTTAATCGGGGTTACCTGATTCGTAGTTTCACCAGAATCTTTATCCGTTTTTACATCACCGGTATGAAATTCCCAAGCTAACTCCAGATCTTTTACGTTATCAGCAGTAATCTGTTTTAATGGAGAATAACGTAAACCTGACTGAGTACGACCATAAGCAGGCCAATCTTCATCGGCAATACCCGGAATGGCTTGATGGACTGCAGGTTGCTGTGATTTTAATTCGCCACGGATTTCTTGCGGGTCATTAAATACAGAGTAAATCATGACAGCAATCGTAATTGCCAAGGAGCCAGTCAGCGCCATTTTTGCCGCTTTGCTGTCGCCAAAACCGCGAGTCACTGCAGGAATCAGCAGAGCCAGACCGAATAGGCCTAAAATATCTAGACGTGGTGCCAGTGCAAAGAAGTCTGAACCCACTTCCCAAAGCCCCCATACCACTGTACCAAGGACCAATACTGCATAAACAATAAGAGCTGTGCTTTTACGTTTTTGTAATAACACTGCTGTCGCCAGGAAGAACAGACCGGCAATGATGTAGTACCAAGACCCACCAAGTGTTGCCAGATATATTCCTCCAAATAGCAGAACCAAACCGAAAATGGCAGCAATAGCTGCCAGAATCGTTTTCAGTACTGAACCTGAAGACGAAGTATTCATATTGAACACCTTTTTTTTGATTTCTTGAACGTCTAAGCACTTAAGCGGCATAGACACCATATTGTTAAGTTCTTAGTTATAAATACATGAATACTTGGAGTATCAGTTCATCAATGCCCCAAAGTAAAGGAAGAATCAATTGTGTATTTGCAACTAAAAACTCCGTTTAGAACGACGTATTAAACTTGATTCCGCCTACCCAGACATTTTCACCGTCTTTATATGCGCCGACATGATGGACATATTGCAGGTTTGGACGGATGGTTAGCCAGTTAGTTGCATGAATGCCGTAATAGATTTCTGCATCGACTTCTTCACTACGGTTACCCAATACATCATTGTTCATATTGATCCGGGCAACACCTAAAGCGATTTCATCCTGTGGACGGGCATCCATCGCACCTTTGTAGACAAGACCGATATTTTGCATATCACTAACTTGGTTGGTTTTAGAGTCATGAACAGTGACGTTCACGAAACCGCTTAAACCACGTGATGTATCCCCTTGATGTGAAGTCAGCTGTTGCTTAGCTACAATCCACCCCCCGTGATGATGACCATTTTGGGTTTGTTCATCTTGTGGAGTCACGCCATCAAATATTTTGGCATCAGCGGTGCTGTAGTAATAACCGGCACGATATTCACCTGGCAGTTTTTGCTCACCCAGTTTCGGTGTCCAGACCACTTCTGCAGGAATAATCGCGCCTTTAGATCCGTCTGTGCTCAGGCTAAAGCCTTTGCCACGATTGTCAGCATTTTCAGGGTTGTATTCATAAACCCCTACCTGAGTATAAACTTCCGGGGTAACGTTATATTTAACCCGCGCAGCCCATTGAGAAACTGGCCAGTTATACCATTGATCCCCTACCCAGTTACCCACTTGTGAACCGCACAATGCCAGATTCTGGAAGTCACAATCAAAACTGTTAAAGTCTTCACCTTCACCAAAACGCCCGACTTTTACATCCAGTTTTTGATCCAAGAATTGTTTCTTGATCCAGAAATCTGTTAGACGCCAAGTTTGACCGCGACCCCATACTTCCTGAACTGAACTTAAATGTCCTGTAAGCGCATCAGAAGTATTCGAAAGGTTGCGACCATCGCGATGAGTTACTGTAATTTGTGCTTCAGTGTCTTGCCAGCCAGCAATTTTTTCCAGATCCAGATGAATACCCAGGTTTAACTGACCTGTATATTCTGTGCCATGGCTATTTGAGCGTTTCGCGTCAAGCAAAGTTGCCATTTCACCTGTATATCCAAAGCTAAAATCATAGCCCTGCTCTTGAAGCTGGATACGTTGACCATTCCAGTCACCCAACATCCACGGACTTTCTGCACTAAATGCATCAGCGGCCTGAGTAGTTGTATTTGCCAATAGCAATCCAACTAAAGATGTATAGACAGCCTTAGATAAGGGAGAAATAAACATTAAATGCTTCACCTTAATCACGTTTTTACTAAATATAGTACACTCATTTAATTTTTTAGTTTCAAATAATGAAGGAAAAGTATTAATAATGTTATGAAGTTTAGCTAATCTAATCCTTTTGTTAATTTTAATTTAATAAAATTTTAAATTTTAAATTCAATAATTTAAGAGGAATTAAATATAATATTAATAAAAATAATGCTACCTATAAATATTTTTTCTACATTAGTTCTTTTGTACAAAAATTTACCAATTCAAATTGCGTAATAAAAAACATTTGGTCTTTTTGTGCGTTTTTTATACTGAAACTTGATGGTCATCGCCTTTCTATTCTTGAATTTGTTACCGAGGAAAATTGAAAAAATCTGGTTCTATAAAGGTATCTAAAACCATTAAATAAGATAAAAAGTGATATCTGTTAGATAAAGTTTAAATATATGTAAAAATTAAAATTATTGACTCTTTATAGTTGATTATAGATGTATATTTTCTTAATCCTTTCTATCAATATTCTCGTTAACCACTTTATATTGGCTTCATCTTTTGATCAGCTAATTGTAAGTAAAATGAGTCATTATAAATAACTCCATTGAATCGCTACAAAATATGTAATGATTCGAGCTTAAAACTAAATAAAACATGATTTAATATAGAATATAAAATTTAAAAACAATAATTTGCATCGATAAAAGTATATATTTTATTTTTCAAATCTTACCAATTCTCCCTCCTCTTTTCCTACTTGCAATTAAAGCTATTCAGTCACATGATTAAGTGATCAAGGCTGCATATCAAGTGAGTAAAATCATGACGCCTGAACAATGCTTCCAAGCCATTTTGGTCCAATCCAAGCAGCATAATGAAGAAAAATCCTAGCGCTCAAAGCTGGAAAATAACCTGATCGTGCTCAGTCATGAACTGAAGGAAATCGCAGAACGCATTGAGGAACAATTCACTGATCTCATCTTCGCTGAAATGGATCATTTTCTAGAATCTCAAGGCTGGAATTCAAAATTTATTAATACCAGAAATAAAAGATATACCCTGAATAAAAAAAATATTTATCTCAGTGCGCTTAAACCAGCGATTGGAAAATTTTTATTTGTGATTAAGCATGACCTGTTTGAAAGTACTGAACATCAGGTGGAAGCCTGCTTTAAAGATAGTACGACCTTGAGTCATTTTAAAACTGCCATGCAAGGTGGAAATCTTAAAAATGATATTCCGATCAAGGCGCTTGAAGAATGGTTAAAAGGCTTACAGTTAACATTGCAGAAATTAAAAGCTGAAAGTAACAACCTTCTGGCTGATGGTCTGACCTATGAAGTGATCAAGGTCGGCCAGATTCATCATAAAAGACTGCCTAACTTTATCGAAGCCTTTTTATCCATTCTGGAGCATAGATAAGCCTGTTTAAAGTTAGGGGCAATTTTGAGTTCTATTTATAGGCGCTGTAACTCATTGACCGTACTTCCCTGTTCTGCGAGCCATTTCGCGCGGCGCTGGAACAAGGCTGGAGCAGCCTGATTGACCTGATCAATTAAGATTTGTAGATCAGCACGCACCAGTTTTCGGTTTTCTACTACTACCTGACCGTTCACCATGGTCATGTGCACATCCTGTCCTTGTACTGCATGTACCAGATTGGTATGTAAATTAAATAACGGGCCTTGATCAATCAAGGGTGTCATTCTTGGGGTCGCAATATCTACTGCAATCATATCGGCAAGTTTTCCAGCTTCTAGCGAACCAATCTGATCCTGCATACCTAAGGCTTTGGCACCTGTCCGAGTTGCCATCTGACAGACTGACCATGAGTCGAGTGCTGCGGCATCTAAACCAGAAAACTTCGCCAATAATGAAGCAGTTTTCATTTCTTCAAACATATCCAGATTATTATTTTCTTTCTCGCCGTCTGTACCCAGTCCTACTGCTATGCCGTGTTTAAGCATTTCCGTAATGGGTGCAGCCCCCGAGGCGAGTTTCATATTCGAGATCGGATTATGTGCGACACCAATATTATAGTGTTTTAAGATTTCGATCTCTGTTGAATCAGCCCAGACACAATGCGCTAACAGACATTGAGGCACATCCAGCATACCCATTTGCTCCAGCGTCTGGATCGGGCGCACGCCATAACGTCGAAGGTTTTCTTCGACATCAAACTTGCTTTCATTGCTATGCGTGTGAAAACCAGTCTGATATTCATGACATATTTTCTGGATACGTGCCAATGCATTTTCTTCAGCATAAAACAGATGTTCCAAGCCAACCCAGACCTGAATTCGCCCATTTTCGGCTTGATGCCATTTTTGAATTAAAGCTTCATTGCTATTGAGGGTTTCAAAATAGTTGTGATCTAGATGTTCAGCCACATATGGCACCAGCACTGCACGTATACCGAGTTGCTGTGCAGCCTCGGCACTACCTTCCATATAACGCCACATATCCACAATGGTAGTTGTGCCGGATAGCAGCGCTTCTGCATAACAGAGATAAGAGGCGATTTTGGCATCTTCCGGAGTCACTACCCGATGCATCGGGTCAATAAACTGCTGCAGCCAGTCCCAGACTGGTAAACCTTCGGCAGTACCGCGGAGCAGGCCTGAGTGGCAGTGGGTATTAATCAAACCCGGCATCAATAAACTTTTGGGATACTGGATAACTGCAGCTTCAGGATATTGCTGAGTTACTTCCTGTAATGTTCCTACCTGTTTAATGAGAACACCATCAATCAGGATGGCACCACCTTTAATACAGTCCAGGTTTGAGTTCATGGTCAGGACATAATCTGCGCTTATAATTTTCATAAAGTAATTCCTGAAATTCGTCCGATTAAGGGCTAAAGGTTTTGCCAAGTGACGCTGGCAAATTGAGTTTCAATAACTTCTTGTCATGTGAAATGAGGACTAAGACAATAATGGTTGCGATGTATGGCAATGCCGATAACAGTTCATTCGGTACTTCTAGACCCAGCGCTTGAGCATGAAACTGCAAAATCGTTACACCACCAAATAGATATGCACCCAACATCAAACGTGTTGGTTTCCATGCAGCAAAAACGACTAAAGCAATTGCAATCCAGCCGCGCCCTGCAACCATATTTTCAACCCACATGGGCGTATAAACCGTAGATAAAAATGCACCGCCAATACCTGCCATTGCACCGCCAAACATGACTGCACCATAGCGAATCGCCAGCACGTTATAGCCCATGGCATGTGCGCTTTCTGGAGATTCCCCTACTGCTTTCAGTAACAGGCCTAAACGAGTTTTACTCAGTACCCACCACACCAACACAAAAGCAAGAATGGACAGATACACTACATAGTTTTGCTGGAACAGGACTGGTCCTATGAATGGAATATCTACGAGTCCCGGAATTTTTAGATTTTCCAGACCCGGT
This sequence comes from Acinetobacter sp. TW_SC_4, assembly GCF_054861205.1. Classification (NCBI taxonomy): domain Bacteria; kingdom Pseudomonadati; phylum Pseudomonadota; class Gammaproteobacteria; order Moraxellales; family Moraxellaceae; genus Acinetobacter; species Acinetobacter sp. TW_SC_4. The sequence continues at coordinate 1,539,612 of NZ_CM142174.1, read as the reverse complement.
AAGGCGGTACTGACATAATTCTGTCCAAGAAAGGCTGAAATCCCGATCCCAAAAATAGTGAGTGCCAGACCACAGGCGGATTGGTTAGTACTTAAGGACAAAGTAAAAAATGCAAAAATTAGTGCCATCAATGTGCCTGCCAATCCGCCCATAAATAAGGCACTGGCGACACTGGCTTCATACTGGCTAGCGAAAGCAAATCCAGCAATGGCACCGACCAGCATCATGCCTTCTACCCCAAGATTGATGACACCGGTACGCTCTGCTACCAGCTCACCCAGCCCGGCAAAGATCAATGGCGTTGCCGCAGCGACAGTTCCGGCAACAATTGCGGTTAATTCAATACTCATGTTGTTATCCTTCTTCTGTCTGGATCAGGCTACTTGCGCAGTGGTCATGGTTTTTTTGATTTTCTTTTTGGCAAAACGGTAGCGGTTTTCAATCAGGGCATCTGAAGCCAGCAGGAAAAATAAAAGCAGGCCCTGGAAAATTCCGGTAATCGCGACTGGGAGTTGCAACTGCATTTGTGCCAGTTCGCCACCTAAATAGATCAGCGCCATCAGGAAACCTGAAAGTACGATTCCAATTGGATTTAGTCGGCCGAGATAAGCCACAATAATGGCCGCATAACCGTATCCTGGCGAAATGTTCGGATTGAGCTGGCCGATTGGCCCTGCTACTTCACAGATTCCGGCGATCCCCGCCATCAGACCTGAAATTCCTAAACTTAACCAGATGGCTTTTTTAGCTGAAAATCCTGCATATTGGGCTGCTAAAGGCGCCTGACCACTGACTTCCAGTTTATAGGCCATCAAGCTCTTACGGATAAAAATCCAGAACAGCACCACTGCGATGATTGTGATAAAAATTGAGGCGTTAATCCGTGTGCCTTCCATAATCAGCGGCAAGGTCGCGCTTTCCGAGAACATTACGGATTGTGGAAAATTCATACCATCCGGATCACGCCATGGGCCATTGACCAGATACATGAGCAGGAAAAACGCGACATAGTTCATCATCAAGGTCGTCAAAGTTTCCTGTGCATTAAAATAGGTTTTTAGCAGTGCTGGAATCAGACCCCAAATTGCACCGCCAATCGCGCCCATAATCACCATCAACGGTAAAATCCACCAGCCGATCTGCTCATGAAACAGGATGGCGATACCACCGCCAAAGATGGCCCCCATAGCCAACTGCCCCTCGGCACCAATATTAAACAGACGGGCACGAAACCCAACAGCTAGACCTAAGGCAATTAAAATCAGCGGACTGGCTTTAATTATCAGCTCACTCAGGTTATAGATTGAGCTTAGCGGCTCGATAAAAAAGATATATAAAGCCTGAGCAGGGTTCACTCCAAGCATTAAAAACAATAGGCTACCCACCACTAGCATGGCGAGTAATGCAAGCACGGGGGAAAGCCATTTCATTAATTGAGAAGGATGTTCTCTAGGTTCTAATAAATGCATATTTACACCTCTTCTCTACGCGTGTGCTTCATGGACAGGCTCGGACTCAGCTAATATTGCTGGATCTGCCTGAATACCTGACATGAGCAGGCCAATCTGTTCTGCATTGGTATTTTTAGCTGGAACGGGTGCAGACAGCTTTCCACCAGCCAGAACACAAATCTGGTCGCTAATTTCAAACAGTTCTTCCAGCTCTTCCGAAATTACTAAAATCGCAACGCCTTGGCGGGAAAGATCAATCAGGGTTTGACGGATAAACATCGATGCGCCGACATCAACGCCCCAGGTTGGCTGGGAAATAATCAGCACTTTAGGCTGTTGCAGGATTTCACGTCCTACAATAAATTTCTGCAAATTCCCGCCCGAAAGGCTGCGCGCTTCAGCTTGTGGTCCTGCTGCTTTTACCCCGAATTTTTCGATACATTGCTGGGCAAAAGCGACAGTTTTATCAAACTGGATAAAGCCCCATTTGTTTAAACCCTGACGGAAAGCAGTCAGTAAGGTGTTTTGTGCCAATGTCATATTCGGCACAGCACCCCGACCTAAACGCTCTTCCGGAACAAAGCCCAAGCCTAGATCACGTCGCTGGCCTGCACTGAGTTCAGAAATGTCATGATCTAATAGAAAGACTTGGCCTTTTTTCGCCGTTTGCTCACCGGAAAGCAGAGCTAGTAATTCAGATTGACCATTACCCGAAATACCGGCAATGCCCAGAATTTCACCCGAATTCAGGTTGAGTTGAATATTGGATAAGGACACGCCAAAAGGATCATCAGTTTCATAATTCAGATTTTTTACCTGGAACAGCGTGCGATGTTCGCCTGTATATTTAGCATGCGCATAAGTCGGCAATTCCCGGCCAATCATTAATTTGGCCAGTTCACTGGTACTATTTTCAGAAGGCAGTACATAGCCGGTGACTTTGCCATTACGCAGAATTGTAGCTTCATCACAGAGTTCTTTGATTTCATGCAATTTATGGCTGATATAAAGAATTGAAACACCTTGTGAAGCCACCAGTCGCAAAGTTTTAAATAACTGACGTACCGCTTGTGGGGTTAAGACTGAAGTCGGTTCATCTAAAATGAGTAGGGACGGATTTTGGAGTAGACAGCGGATAATTTCGACCCGTTGTCGTTCACCAACCGATAAAGAAAAAACTTCACGCCGTGGATCTACCGGCAAGCCATATTGTTCTGATACTTCGGTAATTTTAGCCGATAAGCTTTTTAGATCTATTTTTTCATCCAGACCTAATAAAATATTTTCAGCCACGGTCATGGTTTCAAATAGGGAGAAATGCTGGTACACCATGCCGATGCCCAGTTTTCTGGCCATCGACGGACTTTCAATCTGTACCTCTTTACCATTCCAGACGATATGACCGCTATCTGCTTTGGTGGCGCCGTAGATGATTTTCATCAAGGTGCTTTTACCAGCACCGTTTTCACCCAGGATGGCATGAATTTGCCCAGGTTGGACTTTTAAATGAATACTGTCATTTGCTTTCAATGAGTTATAGCTTTTGCTGATATTAATCAGCTCCAGTCGTGGAATTTGCTGCTCATTGAGCGATGACGTTTCGATGTCATTTGACATGTGAGGCAGATCGCTCATAACTCAGTCTCCACTCATTTTGGCCCAGTCCATAAAGTGATTCATGGACTGGGGGATGATTTTTCAGGATTTACTTTCTTTTATTTTTAAGTCATACACATAGTGAAAGAATTATTTAGGTAATGAACCTTCAACCCCTTTTACATAGAAGTTCATTTTTCCAAGCGCTTCATCTGTCATTTTGCTGCCTTTGGTAATCACCAAAGTTCCATCCTGTTTATAGATTGGCCCCTGGAATGGATGTAATGTGCCTTTATGAATCGCACTTTGTGCATTTAAAGCGGACTGTTTCACCTTGGCAGGAACAGCAGGCCCGAAGTTTTCAATTTTCACTGCATCCTGTTTTACGCCATACCAGAGAGCGGCAGGTTTCCAGGTTTTATTAGCCACTTGCTGCATGGCTGGGCTATAAATTTTTTCCCAGTGCAATACTGAAGCAGCCAGATGTGCTTTAGGACCAAATTTGCTCATGTCTGAATCCCAACCAAAGGCATAAACGCCTTTTTGTTGAGCCGCTTGCACCACTGCTGGCGAATCCGTGTTTTGCATCAGCACATCAGCTTTTTGAGAAATCAGTGCCAAAGCCGCATCACGTTCTTTACCCGGGTTAAACCATGAGTTCACCCAGATGACTTTGGTTTTGACTTTAGGATTGACGCTTTGTGCACCCAAGGTATAGGCATTAATATTACGAACCACTTCCGGGATCGGGAATGAGGCTACGACACCCAAGGTATTGGTTTTGGTGGTTTGCCCTGCCACTACACCCAGCATGTAAGCACCTTCATAGGTACGCACATCATAGATGCCGAGGTTTTTCCCTTGCTTATAACCAGTCGCGTGCATGAATACAGTATTGGGGAACTGCTTCGCGACTTTTTCCATCTGGTTCATATAACCAAAAGAGGTCGCAAAAATGACTTTATTGCCCTGCTGTGCCAGATTACGAATCACACGTTCAGCATCGGCCGTTTCAGGCACATTTTCGATATAAGTCGTTTTAAATTTTCCGCCCAAAGCTTTTTCAGCTTTAATACGCCCCTGATCATGAGAATATGTCCAGCCATGGTCACTGGTTGGTCCAATATAGACAAATGCAGCTTTATCGACTGCGAAGCTCTGGCTACTGATCCCCAAACCAATAATTGCAGCCGCAATTACAGGCAGTGAAAATTTTTTCATTATCTTTTTATGTTTGGACATATTCAGCATAAATTGCCTCCGTGAATGCCATTTGAGTTTTATAAATAGCGGCTTTAAAAGATCTGAATCGACATCAAAAATTTTACTGATTGCTATATTTCTATTAATTAGCAACTTCTATTCCAATTCAGTTCAAAAAATAGAACAGCTGGATTGAAAAGCACTTATAATTTTTAGAATGATCTGTTCTTTTATTTATTTTTACAAATTACAATTATTTACTACCAAATATTTGATATAAAAAAGTTTAACAGTTAAGAAAATAAGTCGAGAAATATAAACTCCAATCTAAGTCAATAAACAAAGCTGCTAGAAAACCAGGCTCAGCTCAAGATTGAGAAGTTAATAAGATTGAATATTTAAAATTTCTTGTGATTTTCTTCTGATCTGCGCTAGATAAGTGCGTCAGATCTAAATCGTGTGCGCCAATAAATGGCTTATAGTTGGCAATGTACTGAATGGATAGAAATAGATTTTTAAAAATAGAAAAACAAATTTAGCAAAGTAATTTGAAAAAAATACAGAAACTGGATTGCAGCGTTTTAAATTGAGCTTACAATCCAAAAAATCTATATTTATGGTCTTATAAATAAAATGAAGCAGGATTATAAAAAGAATAATTTCAAATCTTCACCGAGATGACCAGAAGTCTTTTTGTAATTGAACCGTTTCCTGTTCAAGTTCCGTGATTGGTCCAATCAGCTCAATATTCTTCTGACCATGTGTAAAGACATAAGCAGCAGAAACACTCATGGTCAGATTCTCATTGTAGTTTCCAGTACATTGCAATAATTTTTCTTCGGTCATGGCATAGACCACCCGTCCGATATTGGCCCAGTAAATGGTTCCAGAACACATGCAGCAAGGTTCAACTGCTGTATATAAGGTGCATTCAGCTAAATAGTCTGGTGTAAAATTGCTGGCTGCGATCCGGGCTAAGGTACTTTCTGCATGGTTGACCGTGTCGATATTACATCGGGTCAATAAAACCGTTTCATGATCAGGTGCAACTAGGACTGCACCAAAAGGATGATGGCCTAAAGACATTGCTCGTTTGGCAACTTCATTGGATAATTTTAAAAAAGATAGCATTTGCTCATGACTAGGCTGTGGCATAAATCACTCTAACAATTGAGAGTTCAAAGGTCATATATGCTTTATAAAATAGGACTTTGAACAGATGACATGGAATAAAAAAAGCACCCCAACAGACCAGAGTGCATAAAGGAGGAAATTTAATTTAAACAATATAACGTTTGCTTAGCCCCCATTCCGCCAAAATGCGGCGATAGGTCGTTGAAGAACGGTCAGCTTCAAAATGCGCTTCCATCGTAATATCCAAAGGTAACTCCTCCGGCTTTTGGCTTTCGACCATGTCCTGATCTTCAGAAAAAATCTGTGCGTTAAAATCGTAAACTGCTTGCAGATCACCAGTCGTATCAAAATTACGGGTCAACGGCACAAATAAGCGGGTTTTATTGTGAGATACCGGACAGCAGGCATTCAGAATTTTCAGAATGCCATTTTCTGGAAAATGCACCGTTAAAATCGCTGAAAATGGTGGATAAACATCAAACACACGTTTCCACAGGAATCCTTCTGGTGCCAGATGCTGCAGGCCATGCGGATAATTGCTGACATCACTGACATATTCCGTATGCAAGCCATAAGGGGTGCGCACAGTGGAATACTTTTGCACGATCGGGTTATCACGTGAAGCAAAAGATTCATGATGCACCCAGGCAAAATGCGCTACATCGATAAAGCCCTCCAACTGCCGGCCACTTGAACCGCTGATATCAACAAATGGAGGCAGGATGGATTGATGCTCTGCGCTGTCCCAGGTATCCAGATCAGGGAAATTAGCTTCGGATTCATTCCGGCTAAATAAGCTGGTCCAGAGCAGACCATATTTCAAGACCACTGGAAACTTGGTTAAAGTAAAACGATCCGAAATGTTAGTCAGTTCTGGTTGAGCCGGTATTTTGGTGCATTTTCCTTGTGTGTTGTAATGCAAGCCGTGATAAGGACAAATGATTTCTTCACCCTTTACCCAGCCTTTGGTTAATGGCACACCACGATGCGGACAAATATCACGAACCAGATGAATGCTGCCACTCTCAGTTTGATATAGGGCCATCTTTACATCCAGTAGTTGTACCTGTTGTGGCGTAGTACTCACATCCTGAATACGGGCAACTGGATACCAATGCTGAGCCAGGATATTCCAGTCTGATGGGTCAAAGCCGCTACAGTGCGGTTGACTGAATAAATTAAGCACCGGGATCGCATTCATAGTTCACTCACAAATATTTATCGCATTACAACGGCTTAAATTTTTCTCTCATTAAGCTGCCTTGTTGTTCTTTAATAAAATTAGCCAAATGCCTGTTCTGCTGTCTATTAGAATGTTTCGTAGCCTATGTTCCAAAAAATAGAACACAAAACTTCTACCGTTCCATTTCTTTGAAAATTGGCACAGAAATCGCTTATCCACTTGATAGAACCAGAATCACTTAATTTCTAGCTGAAAATTATGTGATTAAAACGATGTGCAGGTGGATTGACGTGATTTTATGAATATTACTTTTTCAAGATTTTCAGAATATTTTATTGCCGTAGCCAAAACAGGCAGCCTCAGAAAAGCAGCTGATCAGCTTTATATTTCCGTCTCCGCGATTCATCGTCAGATCACTCTGGCAGAAGAAGAATTTGGTATCGTGCTTTTTGAACGGTTACCGAGTGGCCTGAAGCTAACTTTAGCGGGTGAATTACTGTATGCGGATCTACTCAAATGGCAAAAAGAATTCCAGCAGACCTGTGTACGTTTTGATGAAATTCAGGGTTTATCACGCGGCAGCATTGAACTAGGGCTCATTGTGGCACTCAGTGACGGTTTCGTTTTAGATTCCCTGCAATATATGTATGAAAACTATCCCTGGATCAATTTCAATATCCAGATTCAGGAAAGTGATACCGTCTCTAAAATGATTATGGATGCTGAAGTTGATTTTGGCATTCTGCTCAATCCTAAAAGTCATAATCAGCTCGAAGTCATGTCTTTTGTGGAAATCCCGGTTGGATTTGTGATGGCCAAATCTCATCCTTTAGCTCAGGCAGAAAAAATCTATTTTTCCGACACTTTATACTTTAAGCATCTCATTCCCTGTGCCCCTTTAATCATTCATGACTATGTCTATAGCCTGTATAAACATCACCAATTTATGCCACAGCAAAAGCTGGAGTGTAATGACATTCGCATGATTACCTCTCTGGCAGAGCGCAACTTAGGGATTGGGGTACTGTCCTACATCGATGCCTTGCCTTATTTAGAGCGTGATGAACTGGTGTTTAAACCGATCATTGAAAAAGGGATGCATCCGTTGACCCTTGCCCTTTGTGTGGCACCGAAACGGCAAATTTCCCGTATCTCACAAATCATGATGAACCATCTGATCGACCAGATGGAAGATTTGAAAATCAAATTACAACAGCTTAATGCCTCATGTGCTGCCTGATTCATATGCAGGACAAATAAAACTTATTGGAAAAAAGATATGACAACCTTATGGATTAAAAATCCTCTCGCTGTATTTACCGAGAATGATCTGGATACCCGTGGTGGCTTGGTCATTTGTGATGGCAAAATTATTGAACTGGTGGCTCTAGGACGAACCCCAGCATCGCCTTATGACCAATTCTTTGATGCCCAGAATTTAGTGATTACACCGGGACTGATTAATAGCCATCATCATTTTTATCAGACCTTAACCCGTGCCTGGGCTCCTGTGGTAAATGCTCCGCTATTTCCGTGGCTAAAAACCTTATATCCAGTCTGGGCCAAATTGAATACTGAACAGCATTATCTAGCCACACAAATTGCATTGTCTGAATTACTGCTTTCCGGTTGTACCTTTGCTGCGGATCACCATTATCTATTTCCACAGCAGCTGTCCGATGCCATTGATGTTCAGGTTGAAGCATCAAAACAATTAGGGATTCGTGTGATGCTGACCCGTGGTTCCATGAGTCTGGGTGAAGATTCTGGTGGCCTGCCACCACAACATACCGTACAGGATATGGATACGATCCTTTTGGATTCAGAACGACTGGTGCAGAAATACCATCAGCGTAGTGCTGATGCCATGGTCAATATTGCGCTTGCACCATGTTCACCATTTTCAGTCACACAAGAAATTATGCAAGAAAGTGCTGCACTGGCAGAAAAACTGGATGTACGTCTGCATACCCATCTGGCTGAAACACTGGATGAAGAACAATTTTGCCTGTCCAAATTTGGCATGCGTACCGTCGATTATCTGGAAAGTGTAGGCTGGCTTAATTCCAGAACCTGGCTGGCGCATGGCATTCATTTTAATGCTGATGAGATCCAACGCTTAGGACAGGCTCAGGTCGGTATCTGTCATTGTCCACATTCCAATATGCGTCTGGCTTCAGGGATTTGCCCAACCATAGATTTACTGGAAGCAGGTGCAGTCATTGGTCTGGGTGTGGATGGCTCTGCTTCAGGTGATGCATCTAACCTGATTCTGGAAGCCCGCCAAGCGATGTATTTACAGCGCTTAAAATATGGTGCAGAAGTGATTACACCTGAACGTGCTTTAACCTGGGCTACACAAGGCTCGGCACAGTTATTGGGACGTGAAAAGCACCTAGGACAAATCGCACCAGATTTTCAGGCAGATTTAGCGTTTTATAACCTAGATGATGTCCGTTTTTCAGGGATTCATGACCCGATTGCCGGCCTATTAATGTGCGGTGCAGACCGTGCTGAACATGTCATGGTCAATGGACAATGGGTCGTAAAAGACCGGGAAATTCTAAATCTGGATCTTGAAGCGGTTCAGGCTGCACATCGTCAGGCAGCGAAAGCTTTACTTGCTGCCTAAAAAATCTATTAGCGAATCCCTAATATTTAAATATAAAAAAGCCCTTCAATATGAAGGGCTTTTTGCCAAGAGGTTAAACGTAGAATTAATCTAAAGGATTGCCAATAATATTGCTGATAATCCCTTTCATGATATGCGGTCCCTGCTCTTTACGCAGTTCTTCATACCATTCTTTGGTCACGGCTTCATCTTTCATATGTGTGACATCACAACGTTTACGTGCACGCAAGACCAGCTCATTGGCACGTTCATTACGTTTGTTCTGATAGCGTTTCAAGGCATCTTCCAGACCCAGCGTATTAATCTGTAAAGACCGAGCCAGATAGATCGCATCCTCCATGGCCTGACAACCACCCTGACCAATATCCGGTGTGGTGCTATGTGCGGCATCACCAACAATTACGACACGACCTTTATAGAACTGGGCAAACGGTTCAATATCATGAATTTCAACCCGATTGGTTTTCTGTTCATCCAGCGCATCAATCAGATGCCGAACCGGCGCACACCAACCTTCAAAATACTGTTTCAACAAGGTTTTATATTCCGCCCGATTATTCTCTAAACCAACTTGCAACGGCACATCAAAGAAGAAATAGAATTTTCCATCTGCCACAGGCATCAGCGAAACACGCTTACCTTGTCCGACAAATGTGGTCCATTGATCTGCCGGAGTAAGCTTTTCTGAAATTTCTACCAGACCATTCCAGTTAACATAACCGGCATAGCGACGAGCAACCTGTTCACCCAGTACATAGGTACGGGTAATGGAATGGGTTCCATCTGCACCAATCAGTAGGTCTGTTTTGATTTCTGTACCATCAGCAAATTTAACCAGAACACCATCTTCCTGTTCTTGCAGCTCAACCATCTTCTTGCCAAGCTGAATATCTTCACGACCAAACTCGTCCATCAACATGTTTTGTAAATCTGCACGTGCCACCGGATATGGACGTTGTCCCACTTCTTCAATTAACGGCAATAAACTAAACTGGGTCATGGTGTCGCCCGTCAAGCCATCAATATAGGCCAGCTGATCCATTTGGCCACCAAGCTTGGCGACCTGTTCAGTTAAGCCCAGATAATTCAAACATTTTACCCCATTTGACCAAAGTGAGATTGCCGCGCCCACCGGTAAAATTTTTTCTGCCTGTTCATAGATGGTGACTTTATGCCCAAACTTTTTTAGTGCAATTCCTGTGGTCAATCCCCCCATCCCTGCACCAATAATTGTAATCTCCATCTATTTACTCCTCTCAAAATTGTATTTCTTCCTCCTTGTGTAGCTAAAAGCGTGCCATTTCGAAAATAATGCACTGATTTTTCTCAAAAGTTGGCACAGGCCGTGCATTCATCTATTCATTAAAAACCTGTTTTTATAAGGTCTTTCAGCAGAATTACAGACTTTTATAAAAAATTAGATTCACGTTAAACATAATTTGAATGGAACATAGTTATGGCAACATTATTTGCACCCATTTTCGAGATCCCTGCGCATATCCAGCAGCTTACCAACCTGGCTGATAGCCGGATTGGTGCAGAAATTCTTGAATGTTCAGATGATTTTTTTGCTGAAGCAAAACGAATGTTGCAATTTGATGCACCAATTTTTGTTGAAGATAAATTTGATGATCATGGCAAATGGATGGATGGCTGGGAAACTCGCCGCAAGCGCCATGCCGGCTATGACTGGGCCATTGTCAAACTAGGTGTGACTGGAACCATTAAAGCTTTGGATATCGACACCACGTTCTTTACCGGTAACTACCCGGCTTCTGCTGCAGTTGAAGCCTGCTATGCACCAAATGGTGACTTAAGCACTGCAACCTGGCACTCAATTTTACCAAACAGTATATTAGGTCCGAGTCAGCATCATATTTTTAATATTACTTCAGACGAAGTCTTTACGCATGTGCGTCTAAATATTTTCCCTGACGGTGGTGTAGCGCGCTTTAAAGTCTATGGTGAAGTAAAAATTCAGGTTCAGGACAGCAATCAGGTGGTTGATCTGGTCGCTCTGGAAAATGGCGGCCGTGTCATTGCCTATAGTGATGCGCACTTTGGCCATCCACGTAATCTGATTAATCCGGGGCGTGGCATCAATATGGGTGATGGCTGGGAAACCAAGCGCCGTCGTACACCCGGCTTTGACTGGTGTATCTTGGCTCTGGGTCAACGTGGTCAGATTGAAAAAATTGAGATTGATACTGCGCATTTTAAAGGCAACTTCCCTGCACAAGTTTCTATTCAAGCGATTTATATTGAAGATGCGACTGATCAGCAGTTAATTCCGCAAAGTATGTTCTGGCCATTCCTGCTTGAAGCACAAGATATGCAGATGGATCATATTCATAGCTTTGTTGAAGAAATCTTAAAACAGGAAAAGATTTCCCATATTCGAGTGAACATGATTCCGGATGGTGGCATTAGCCGGATTCGACTGTGGGGAAAAGTTGCCTGAGTAATTATATCTATGAGCATACAAAGCATAAAAATACAGCCCTTAACTGCTGAAAGTTTCTTGCCTTATGGCGAGGTCATTGCCTGTGAAGGCAATGATTTCTTCCATATTAATGATCAGCAGACTGAGCGTTATCATGCTCTGGCGGTTGCTGAAACAGATGCTAAAGTTGGTCTAAGTATTTTTAGAAATATTCAGACTACAGCAATTCCCTTTGCAATCGAAATGCTGGAGCGTCATCCTGCCGGTTCACAAGCGTTCATCCCAATGCATGGCCAGAAATTTTTAATTGTGGTTGCGCCTAATCTGGATCATGAAAAACCTGATCTCAGTCAAATTCAGGCTTTTATCAGTAATGGCACACAAGGTGTAAATTACCGTGCCGGAACCTGGCATCATCCTTTGCTGACCTTTGAAGATCCGAGTGATTTTGTGGTGATCGATCGCATCGGTACTGGTCCAAATTGTGACGTTTATACTTTTCCTGAAAAGATTTTTATTGAAAATTAAGCCCATTAAAAAAGCCCTTATCAATAAGGGCTTTTAAATTTCTTATTTGTTGTATTTAGAAATGATATTTCACTAAAGCACTCACGTTATTTTCATCTGCATCCGGAATACCGTATTTGTTATTCCAGACCGAATGCTCAATACCGAGATATAAATTGGTATCTGGAGAAATGTGCTTGCCGACATTCCATTTCCACTGGGTCGTCCAGTTCATCTCGCTCGCATGATCATCCTCAGCAGTTGACCAGTCCAGGAAGCCATCTACCAGGAATTCTTCAGTACCCAATTTAAATGGTACACCATAGGTCAAGGTGAGCTGATAGTCGTCTTCCATATTTTCGTTATTTACACGATAAAGATTTACGCTGGCATAATTGAATTTTGGAATAGCCAGGTCGAAACCTACACCGTACAGGAAGTTATCAAAACCTTCACCACCTTCCCAAGTCGTTGCCACCAGCACATCTTTCACTGGACCAAATGCCAGCTTTTGGCCTGAAACTTCACCCAGACTTAAACGTGGTGAAAATTCAAAATAACTTGATTTAATATCATCGGAACCACGCATACGGTCAATGAAAAAGAAGACATCTACATATTTAACTTTTGCAGCGTATTCAACAGTTAGGGTTGCCTGTTTTTCATCTACAACTTCATAGTTTTCCCCATAAAGCCCAGTAACGCTAAAATCCTGCCAGACTGGTTTTGCCTGTGCAGATGCTGCACCTAATGCAAGTAATGTTACAGCAGCAACTTGAGTAAATTTCATAAATAAGGTTCCCCAATGGAATTAAAAATCTCATTCTGGATTAAGCAAGAACAAAGCCAACTTTTTTAATTTTTGATAAAAAAAGCCCATGACTGGCATGGGCATATGGAGGAAATCAAACTTTAATGCAGCGTTTCTGCGACCTTTTCCGGAACCTCTGTTTTTGACTTAAACATTGGCAGATGATTAAACAGAATGTTTAAAAGGATCGCCATTAAACAGGTTGAACTGATGCCAGAATGGAACAGGGTTTGGAACCATTTAGGGAAATTGGCATAGAAAGAATAGTCAATAATCGGGATCATGCCGGCTGCAATTGAAGTTGCAACAATAATCAGATTTTTCTGCTCGTTATAATCTATTTTCGCCAAGGTGCGGATACCACTCGCAGCCACTGTACCAAATAGCACCAATCCTGCACCACCAAGTACCGGAACCGGAATTGCGGCGATTAGTCGGCCCATAATTGGAAGTAATCCCAAAACCACTAAAATCATACCGCCAGCAGCGACCACAAAACGGCTTTTAATCCCGGTAATGGCAACCAGCCCGACGTTTTGTGCAAAAGCACTTTGCATGAATGAACCAAAAATCGGTGCAACTGCACTTGAGAACATATCTGCACGCAGACCATTGGAAATACGTTCTGAATCTACTTTGGTTCCAACAATTTCACCTACAGCAATAATATCAGCCGTCGTTTCAGTCATAATTACTAGTGTTACAATCAGCATGGAAATGATTGCACTGAGTTCAAAGGTCGGCATGCCAAAAGCAAAGAAACTCGGAAATTGTACCCATGCACCATTGCCGACTTTACTAAAATCGCCAAAACCAAATAGATAAGCCAGCACTGAACCCAATACGATCGCCAATAAAATAGATAAGCGACGAATTGAGGCATTTCTGCTCAAGTTTAGACAGATCACAATAGCCAAGGTCATCACGGCCAGGCTGATATTTTCAACACTTCCCCATTCAGGTGCATTTTTATTACCCCCCATCATCCAGCGAACAGCTACGGGTAAAAGTGATAAACCAATAATAGTAATCACACAGCCGGTCACGGCTGGCGGGAAAAAGCGGATAATTCTAGAAAAATAAGGCGCCAAGAAGAAACCAATTAATGAAGCTACGATGACTGCACCATAAACAGCTGATAGGCCTCCACCTGTGGTTACGATCGCCACCATCGTCGCCACGCCCGCAAAGGAAACCCCTTGTACCAGTGGTAATTTGGCTCCGATATATTTCACTCCAATGGTTTGTAAAATCGTAGCCAGACCGCCAACAAACAATGCAGCCGCAATCAATAAACCGATTTGTGTAGCTTCCAAACCTGCGCCAGTACCCACGATGAGTGGTGGTGCGATAATACCGCCGTACATGGTCAATACATGTTGCAAGCCATAAGCTGCACTTTTGCCTGCCCCCAGATATTCATGTTCAGGTGAAATGTTTGTGCTTTGTTCTGTCATTCTTTCTCTCTCCCTCAAAGCTTAAATAAAAAATCAGCTTCCGCGATATGTGGAGTACGCGAATGGGCTGATCAGTAAAGGAATATGAAAGTGCTGAGAGGCATCTTTCACCTGAAAATGAATGACTGCTTTAGGAAAGAAAGTTTCTAGACCTAAGCCTTCAAAATAATCAGAAGTAGCAAATTCAAGACTGTATCCACCTTCTTCAAATTCGGTTAAACCAAAATCGGTGACTCGACCATCTGCATTGGTAAATGCTTTTCCGAGTAATTCACCTTCTTCATCAAAGAGTTTGATTAAAACATGTGCTGCAGGTTTACCGAGATGCGTATCTAAGATATGAGTGCTGATCATGCTTGCAGCTCCTGTGACAGTCTTAATAAAGCGATTTCCGCCAGTTGCGTATGAACAATACCTTTTTCAGTTTCCGGATCATTAGCTAAACGATCTTTCAAGGCATTCAGCACTTCTTGGCTATTTAGACCAGCCGCTTTAATCAGGAAGATATAACCGTATTTTTTTTCATAAGCGATATTGCCTTCTAGCAAAGCTTGCTGAGTTGCTTCGTCCTGAGTTATCGCAGCCTGTTCACGATTGGAAAAGTTTTTTTCAACTTCGCTTAATTCAGCCTGTGCCTTTTTTTCACCAATACGTGGATGATTATCCAAAGCTGCTTTGATTTCGTCCCAGGTCCAGGTTGCAGCCTGTTGTCTGGCTATATTCAATATATCTTCAACAGATGCATAAGGACGCTTTGCTTCAATCTGGGTCGACCAGCTCGGTATTTGCACACAGTGCTTTAAAAACGTAATGGCCTCTTCTGGAGATGCCTGATTAAATTCAACGAGTTGCACTATTAAATCGCCTGATGATATTCATTTTTTGTTCAGTACAGGTTTTGCAATAACAGTGCCAAATCTTTTTGATCTTGTATTTTTATATAATATATAAAGCAGAAAAGAGAACTCAAGGTTCTCTTTTTTAATATATTTTTCTCATTTTGGTGCGTGATATTTATACCAATGCGTTGCAATATCACCCCGTCGGCAAATCCAGACTTTTTTATGACCTTGCACATAATCGAGGAACTTTTGTAGGGCTTTAAAGCGTCCTGGCCGCCCTAAAATACGACAATGCATCCCGATTGATAGCATTTTTGGTTCAGTTTCACCTTCAGCATAGAGTACATCAAAGGCATCTTTTAAATATTGATAGAATTGTTCCCCGCTATTAAAGCCGCCCGGTGAACTAAATTTCATATCATTGCTTTCTAAAGTATAGGGGATGATCAAATGAGGGCGTGTTTCACCTGCCTGATTGGTCAATGTGCTCCAAAATGGCAAGTCATCTCCGTAGTTGTCGCAGTCATATTGAATCTGAGGAAAGTCAGCCAGCAATTGACGGGTATTTGGACTATCCCGACCGGTATACCAGCCAATCGGTGCTTTGCCGAACAGGGTTTCCAATACGCTAATCGCCTGATCCATGTATTGACGTTCAAGTTCAATCGGCATGTCCTGATAATGCACCCACCGCTGACCATGTGACACTACATCATAATTGGCTTCTTTAATCACTTCGACTATATAAGGATTGCGGATTAAAGCCATCCCAACCCCAAAAATAGTCATCGGCAGATTACGCTTTTTAAACTCATTGTAAATCCGCCAGAAACCTGCACGTGAGCCATATTCATACATAGAATCCATCGACATGTGTTTGTCTGGAAAGCTGGCTGCGCCAATAATGTCGGATAAAAACTGTTCTGAACCGGCATCACCATGTTCAATGTGGTTTTCACCACCTTCTTCATAATTCAGTACAAACTGAACTGCGACACGGGCCTGATTAGGCCATTCTACTTTTGGTACATCGCCATGATAGCCAATCAAATCACGTGAATAGGGCTGGTTTCGAATTTGATCTATGAGTTCTTGTCCGCGTAGATATGTGCTGGTCACGTTTAATCCCTGATGTGTTATATCAAACAGTAAAATTGAATAAGCGTGACAAGCAATTTATGCGCCATAATAGAACATCTATGAAATTTAAAAATATTCCTAATATTTCTTATCATTCCACAAGTTTAATTAGATAAAAATGCTGCTAAAGTTTTAGTATTTTTATCTAGAATTGGGTGATTAGGAACAGTGATTTTAAAACTATTAGGTTTTAGAACAGCCTCATAAACTTTAATATCTTGTTGATAGTATTTATTAAAATAATTAATTGATTCAATTAAAGCCATTTTATTTGGGTCATGATTAGTGAGCTTTGCCCCCAAAATCACTGAAGATATATAAGTTGCAGGAATTTCTTTTAACAGTGAATTAAAATTACTAGAATCATAATCATGTGCTAATGTTCTAAATTCATTTTCATATGACCAATCCGTTGATTTTATTAAATATTGATTCGCAACGAAATCCAGCAATTTTGCTCCATTTGCTCCATCAAACATTGCTAATGGATTTGATATATCTAAAGGAATTTTTGGAAATTCATTCTGATATTTTACAGCTTGGACATTAAATACCTCATGTACCATAGCTTTAGGATTAGGATGTGGGATTTTAAATTCAACTAAAAAACCTTTATGGCTTTGAGCATAATGAGACCACATAAGCATATTTAATGGATTATTATTAAAACAAGTTACACTCAGCTTTGCTTTTATAGCTGTAGAGAAATGTTGATGTAGAATTTCTTTAACATCATTCGACGCATTATTGAATTCAATAGATCCCATACAATCATATGGATCATTAAAATTATCAGGATGGGTAAACTTTAATTGAAGTTTTTTAAATAAATTTAACACTTGAAGCTTTGGATCAAAGCTTAAATGCTTATAGAGATAATAATACTGATCATCACATTTAATATTTTCAAATTGCCTTAAATAATCTGGTCTTGAGACTTCTTGCATAAGTACATGTAAAATTTTTTCTAAGTTCATAATAAAATCATTTTTTTTAGTCTTGATAAATTAACACTAAAGATTAAATTATATAACTCAAATATACTTTGAAAAAAATCCCTCTTTTGAGAGGGATTTTAGAAGCAATTAAAACAAAAAGTACCGCTGCGCCATCGGCAACACTTCTGCTGGCTCACAGGTCAGATGCACACCATCGGCACGAACTTCATAAGTTTCTGGATGCACCTTCATTACAGGGCAATAACTATTATGTTTCATGTCCTGTTTGGTGACCTGGCGTGTCGCCTTACATGGTGAAATCAACTTTTTCAGACCTAATTTTTCATGTACGCCATCATCAATTGCAACTTGTGAGAGGAATGTAATACAGGTGTTATGTACCCCGCGCGGATAAGCCCCAAACATTGGACGATAATGCACAGGCTGTGGCGTTGGAATAGAAGCATTAATATCACCCATTGGCGCTGCTGCAATCATCCCGCCTTTAATAATCATGGATGGTTTTACTCCAAAAAATGCAGGCTTCCACAATACCAGATCAGCTAACTTACCTTCTTCAACAGAGCCAATTTCATGGCTTAAACCGTGAGTAATTGCAGGATTAATCGTATATTTGGCGATATAACGTTTAACCCGGTTATTGTCTTTATAGGCAGTATCACCTTCCAAAGGCCCACGTTGCACTTTCATTTTGTGCGCCGTTTGCCAAGTCCGTAAAATTACTTCACCGACACGGCCCATCGCCTGAGAGTCAGAAGACATCATGGCAATTGCGCCCATGTCCTGCAATATATCTTCTGCAGCAATGGTTTCGCGACGAATACGGCTTTCTGCAAAGGCCACATCTTCTGCAATCGCTGGATCTAGATGATGACAAACCATCAACATGTCCAGATGTTCATCAATGGTATTTACCGTATATGGACGGGTTGGATTGGTTGAAGATGGTAATACATTCGGTTGACCAATGGCTTTTAGAATATCAGGAGCATGTCCGCCACCTGCACCTTCAGTATGATAGGTATGAATGGTTCGGTTTTTAAAAGCTGCCAAAGTTTCTTCCAGAAAGCCACTTTCGTTTAGTGTGTCAGTATGAATAGCAACCTGCACATCATACTGATCGGCCACAGTCAGACAGTTATCAATCGCTGCTGGTGTCGAGCCCCAATCTTCATGCAGTTTTAATCCAACTACACCAGCTTTAATTTGTTCTGCAATTGGCTCTAGCTGGCTTAAGTTGCCTTTGCCTAATAAACCAATATTCATCGGTAAATCATCAATCGCTTGTAACATAGTGGCAATATGCCAAGGTCCTGGAGTTACAGTGGTCGCAGAAGTTCCAGCTGCCGGACCCGTACCGCCACCGACCATCGTGGTTGTGCCAGACATCAGTGCCGTTTCAACTTGCTGCGGGCAGATCCAGTGAATATGGGTATCAATTCCGCCAGCTGTTAATATTTGTCCTTCACCAGCAATGACTTCAGTTGCAGCACCCAATGGAATGGTAATATTTGGCTGGATATCCGGGTTACCGGCTTTACCGATTTTCCAGATTCGACCATTTTTTAGGCCTACATCGGCCTTTACAATACCCCACCAGTCAACAATCAGTGCATTTGTAATGACAGTGTCAGCCACATCGAATGACAAAAGTTGTGATTGACCCATACCATCACGAATGACTTTACCGCCACCAAATTTAACTTCTTCACCATAAGTGGTGAAATCCTGTTCGACTTCAATGAATAATTCAGTATCAGCGAGACGAACACGATCTCCTACAGTCGGTCCAAACATTTCGGCATAAGCACGACGTGACATTTTCATGATTTATAAACCTTTATAATTCTGCTGCAATTTTTATGAATCGAGCTTGCCCATGATTCGCCCGGCGAAACCGTAAACCTCACGTTTACCTGCTAATGCAACCAATTCCACATCGCGTTTTTGCCCAGGTTCAAAACGAATCGCCGTTCCCGCTGCAATATTTAAGCGAAAGCCTTTGGCTAGTTCACGATCAAATTGCAAGGCATCATTCGCTTCGGCAAAATGGAAATGTGATCCGACCTGAATCGGTCGATCACCAATATTAGCAACAGTTACCTTCAAAACTTCCCGACCGACATTCATTTCAATATCGCTCTCAGGCGTAAAAATTTCTCCTGGAATCATGTACTGCTCCTATACGATCGGTTGATGGACAGTGACTAGCTTTGATCCATCTGGAAAGGTTGCTTCAACCTGCACTTCTGCAATCATTTCCGGAATGCCTTCCATGACATCATCACGTGTCAATAAGGTCGTACCGTAATGCATTAATTCACTGACCGTCATGCCATCACGCGCACCTTCAAGCAGTGCTGCAGAAATATAGGCAATGGCTTCTGGATAATTCAGCTTCAAACCTCGAGCTTTACGACGCTCTGCCACCAGACCCGCAGTAAAAATCAGCAGTTTATCTTTTTCTGTAGGATTGAGTTCCATAACTGGTTCCTCATTGATATATATGTATTTCTAAGCAAAATATGTGCAAGATTCGATATTTGGTGTTCTCTCTCTTTGGGAGGGAGTTAGAGGGAGGGTCTTAATAAATGCTTAATCACCTCTCCCTGACCCTCTCCTATAAGGAGAGGGAATTAAAGGATTACGTCCGCCAAATCCTCGGAAATGCCTCATCCAGATCGAACCAGTAACGTCTTAAACGAGCGCGAATTGCAGCAAAGCCATCATGGCATTGACGGACATCATCTCCCAGAAAACGTGCGCTAACTACATCGCCAAGCAAGGTCAAGGTAATCGGAACATCCATCCGCATAATGAGCTCACGAATCAAATCGAGATGCTGTTCCAGATAAAAACTCGCACGGTATTTTTCAGGCGGTACAGCCCAGAAGCTGCCCATCACCGCATGTCCATTCATGCCTAGACACGAACTGAGCCAGCGGTCATTGCCTTTAAAATTCAAGGTATCTGCAACCAGCAATTTGTCTTTACGCCAAAGCTGAAAACGGTTTTGATAAGCCCCCTGTGCAAACTGTTCATCTCGTGCCTGACGGCCGATCACCAGCATATCCCAACCGGTAAAACTGGCTGCCGCATCTAAATGGATGATTGTTTCGGAACTGGCATTAGCCCCATCAAATAGCATGGTTTCTTGAGGTAGCCATTCAAAAATCGCATTGTCATTTAAACGGATGTGAATATGCTGAAAAGCCTGCTTGCCATTGGTTCTGTACCATTTACCTGCGCCTGGTGTGGTCACCAAGGCATGAGCATTGGCATCTACCTGCATATCAAAAGTGAGATGATCCCCACCGGCAATCCCTGCTGGCGGATGCACGATAATGGCATGACAGATTCCGTTAGATTCAGGCCATAACATTTTCTGGATGCGTACCGGACCATGATGCTTGCGGTGCTGCAAAATGGTTCGCGTAGTCTGTTGCTGCGCCTGAAATCCCATTTCCAGACGTGCATACCATAAGTTCTGCTGTGTGCTTTTTTCTGCCAGTTCATACATCAACAAATCAACTCAATTTCATCTGAAAATGATTTTCCAGGCATTAAGCCAGGCCAATGACAGCAACAACTGCAGCTAGACCACCAACGATCTGCTTGCCATAAGGCACATATTTTTTTACGAATGCACCCAGAGCCAAGCCTGCGCCATAAATCAAAGCCATTGCTGAAACCATGCCAACAATTAATAGGGATACATGTCCGCCTTGTCCCAATTCACTTCCATGCGCCACGCCGTGGAAGCTGGCCAATAAGATTGCAGCGACAGGCAAAATCTTATTCGATTTAGTCCACAGCGCAACAGCTAAAATGACCAGTGAAGCGATGATGCCTGACTCAGCCAGTGAAGTTGAAAGCAGACCCTTGCTACCGAGCACAAAGCCTGCAACCATCGCTACTGCCAGACCGATGAGACCCGAAATTTTCCAGCGTTGATTTGCAGTCCACATCAATACACCAAAGGCAATCGCCATCATCAGGTGATCTAAACCGGTAAAAGGATGGACAAAGCCAGACCAGAATCCACTGTGATGGTCATGTCCCGCGTGAGCCATTGCCAACATAGGTAAAGCAGCAATACCTGCGACCAGTAACTGTTTGAATAGACGCATGATGAATTTCCCCTTAAGACTTAAATAAACCTTGTTTTTCAATAAAGCTGATAATCTCGTTCAAGCCATCTTGTGTTTTCATATTAGAAAATAAAAATGGTTTATCGCCACGCATCCGCTTCGCATCCTGATCCATCACCTCGAGGCTGGCACCGACCATTGGCGCCAAATCCATTTTATTGATAATCAGCAGATCCGACTTGGTAATACCGGGACCGCCTTTACGTGGAATTTTCTCGCCACCGGCAACATCGATCACGTATAAAGTGAGATCAGATAATTCCGGGCTAAAGGTTGCCGCAAGGTTATCGCCACCACTTTCAATAATGATCAGCTCCAGCCCATCAAACTTTTCACACAAATCATCAATCGCAGCCAAGTTAATGGACGCATCTTCACGAATCGCAGTATGTGGGCAGCCGCCTGTTTCTACACCGACAATGCGGTCAGGCGACATCGCTTCATGCCGGGTTAAAAAGTTCGAGTCTTCTTTGGTGTAGATGTCATTGGTCACCACTGCCATATTGTATTTTTCACGCAGTGCAAGACATAAATTCAGGGTTAAAGCAGTTTTACCTGATCCAACCGGACCACCAATTCCAACGCGCAATGGACTACGTTCTGACATGTTGATTTCCTTTATTACATTTTCTGGGCATCAGTTTTAATGATGCTTTTCAAATTTTTTACTGCTGTTCTAATCTGAAAACTAAGACCGGAATAAGCGTGAATACTGGGTTTCGTGCGACATACTCAACATGGCATATTGCGGTAATGCGCTGCTGATTTCATGATCGTCCAAAGCTAGTGCTGCCTGTACAGCTTCAGGAATTTCCTGATGTAATTGCCAAATAATCCGCTGCCCACTCATTTGCCCGAGTGGGATGGTTTTTACTGCTGCCAGCACCTGATTTTCCAAAACTGTAAAGCTATAAGCAGTTAATACATCTGCAAGATCTAAACCTAGTTCACCACATAAATGTGCATATACCGGCACAAACCCTAATTGCTTTTTTACGCTCGGGGACTGTTTTAAAACATCTCTAATCCATGCATTCAAGGAAAATGCCAACTGCTGAGATTCAGCCAGTAATTCTTTGGATTCTCGGCTGGCTCGATACAGTTCTGCCCAATACTGAAACTGTTCTGCATCATCAAAAGTCTCTACCAGACGCTTGAGTACTGGAAGCTCAAAACGCACCAGCAGCATTTCCAATACTTCCTGGAAGTAGCTCACACAAGAGGCTTCATCATGTACCATGCCTTTTTCAATCGCACTTTCCACCCCTTGCGAATAACAGTACGCTCCAATCGGCAATGCCGTTGAAGATAGAGTCAGCAAGCTGAGTAGCTGAGATGCATTAGTGATGGACATGATGTAAAGCCTTGATTGGGCTTAAACGGTGGTCATGCTGATGCTGTGCATAAGCACCGCTTTCTGGTTCAAATGGGTGCATGACTTCCTGAACTTCAAGGCCTAAACCCTGCACCATTTCAGCCAGTACATGATCCGGTTCAAAGTACAATGCAGTAGGTGTTAACATGAGAGGAACATGACGGTTCCCTAGGTGATAGGCTGCTTTTAATAAATCAAAGCTATTGTTTGTAGTCACCTGCATCAATTTTTCAGGTTTCGCATCGACCCGAAGAATGTCACCCTGTTCAGTTGCTATAAAAGAACCACTACGCAAGATTCCAGTACGTGGTAAATCTGCACCAATATCGACACCATTTTTTAAAGTTGCACGAAAACGGCTCTTTTGTCGTGTATCGAATGTGAGTTCAAGAGACTCAAAATCACTTTCTGGTGCAATGTTTTCCAAACGTTGCGTATAAATTTTCATAACTACCCTACTGATGCTGATAAATCCTGTATTTGTTCCAAATTGAAACCAAATATTTTTTAGCATTTAAAATTTGCATCAAAATAAAGCAGTTATCGTGCCAACTTGGATTTTAGTTATTTATTCATCTCTGTTAATTTCG
Organism: Acinetobacter sp. TW_SC_4; assembly: GCF_054861205.1. Classification (NCBI taxonomy): domain Bacteria; kingdom Pseudomonadati; phylum Pseudomonadota; class Gammaproteobacteria; order Moraxellales; family Moraxellaceae; genus Acinetobacter; species Acinetobacter sp. TW_SC_4. The sequence goes on along the minus strand of NZ_CM142174.1, from coordinate 1,516,138 downwards.
TTTTGTGATACCCATTGCATAAAATAAATGTTATCTCAAGGATTGAGATCAGCTTTAACAGGATTAGTTTGAAAAATTTAAATAAGGCTTTAAATTCCGTTATAGTTCAAAAATCACAAACATAAATATGACCAATAAAATGATTAAAAATTTTTCTGTTTTAGCACTTTTAATTCTTTTACTACCATTGGGACATGCCGATTTTTCAATTGAACAAGAAATTCGAGGTGGCTGTAATAAAGTCAAAGCTTATGGCTTGTTAGGCAAAAAATATTATGATCAAAAACAATATAAAAAAGCTCTTGATCAATTTCAAGATCAAGCCTCTTGGACATCTTTCTGTTTATTAAATCAAGAAGATAGTAGGATGAAATTATCTGAACAGGATGTTGTTATAGCCAATAATAATGTGGGTTTGACTTATGCCAAGTTAGGAAAACCACTTTGGGCTCGTGCCTGGTTCTTACTTAATCCAGAAGCAACATCGAGCCAGTTTAACTTAAGTAAATTACCTACGCCCAAAGCATCTCATAGTTTAAGTGGTCCGTATATTCGCAGTAATCGTTTTGGCTTCTGGGATACCATTACAGTAACGAAAAACCAAAGTTACTATGAAATTAGTTATGAAGGATTATACTTTCCTTATCGAGGATTGATTTCTGGTCCAAATATGGGCGAATTTATCACTTACATGGCTCTGGATCAGAAAAAAACAACATATAAAACTGAAGATTGTAAAATTGATTTAGCTTTTAATTTTGATAAAAAATATGGACAACAGATTCTTGTAAAACAGTCAGGCATAAGTCCTGATTGTGGTTTTGGCTATAATGTCTCATCTGAAGGGACTTATTTAAAAGTAGAAAAATAATCATGAATAGACAATCCCTCTCCTGATCAAATCTAAAATATAAATGTTTAAATTTTTGCAAGAGAGGATTTGAGCTAGAAAAAATTAAATCGCCACTAAATCGCGAATCCCTTTTTCCGGCATTTCACTTCCAACACCCTGAGCAATCACTTGTCCACGTGCCATAACCGTATAACCATCTGCCAGTTCTTCAGCAAAGTCATAGAACTGTTCTACCAGAACAATCGCCATTTCACCGCCATCAGCCAGGTTACGAATTACCCGACCAATATCTTTAATGATAGATGGCTGAATCCCCTCAGTCGGTTCATCCAAAATGAGCACACGCGGTTCAGATGCCAATGCGCGGGCAATCGCCAGTTGTTGTTGCTGGCCACCGGATAAGTCACCACCGCGTCGATATTTCATTTCCTCTAATACCGGAAAAATCTCATAGAGATGTTCCGGTACTTTACGAGTTTTGGTTCCTTTAAATTTCGCCATGCCAATCAGAATATTTTCTTCAACGGTTAACGTCGAAAAAATATCTCGTCCTTGTGGCACATAAGCCAAACCAGCTCGAACGCGCTGTTCAGGACTCAGTTTGGCAATATCTTTGCCATCTAAAAGAATCAGACCTGATTTAATGGGCAAAATCCCCATCAGACATTTAAGTAATGTCGTTTTACCAACGCCGTTACGACCTAGTACCACTGAGCACTCACCAACAGGCGCATTGAAAGACACATCACGTAAAATGTGACTACCGCCATAAAACTGATTTACATCTTTAACTTCTAGCATCAGTCAGCCCCTTAACGTCCAAGATACTTTTCAATAATCTCTTCATTGGCCTGTACTTCTGCCAATGTACCTTCAGCCAGAATCGCCCCTTGTGCCAGCACCGTGACTTTCTCACTAATAGTATCGATGAAGCTCATATCGTGTTCGACGACTACCAGGGTATGATTCTTTTTCAGTTCCAGACACAGTTCAGCAGTCCGTTCAGTTTCAGCATCAGTCATCCCTGCCACTGGTTCATCCAGTAAAATCAGTTTTGGACGTTGCATCAGCAGCATGCCAATTTCCAACCATTGTTTCTGGCCGTGAGATAAAAGCCCTGCAGGTTTGTGAATAAATTCCTGCAAGCGGATCTGCTGTAAGGATTCATCCAAGGCATTTTGTGCATCCGGATCGAGCTTGCTGAAAAAGCTTTTTTTCACCCGTTTATCTTTAGGTGCAGCTAATAGTAGATTTTCCATCACGGTAAAATTTTCAAACACTGTCGGTTTCTGGAATTTACGCCCGATGCCAGCTTCGGCAATTTCTTCAGTACTCATTTTCGCCAGATTATAGGTCTGGCCAAAAAATGCAGAACCTTCAGTAGGACGGGTTTTCCCAGTAATGACATCCATCAACGTAGTTTTACCCGCGCCGTTTGGCCCAATGATGCAGCGCAATTCACCTTCTTCGATATACAGCGATAAATCATTTAAGGCACGGAAAGCATCGAACCAGACACTGACTTTTTCCAGATAAAGTGCGATCCCATGGCTAAAATCTGGCCCTTGCTCTTTTGGTCGGCCATAGCCTTCAGAAGCATGGCCGCCATGAGGTTGTAAAATTTCACTCATTCGCTACGCTCCTTTTTAAAACGGTCGAATAAACCAATCAAACCTTTAGGCAGGAAGATGGTGACCACAATAAATAATGCCCCCAGAATTAGTAACCATGCTTCCGGATAAGCGACAGTAAAATAAGTTTTTACTGCATTAATTAAGCCTGCACCCAGAATCGGCCCAATCAAGGTACCTCGACCACCAGCCGCTACCCAGACTGCCATTTCAATCGAGTTCACTGGATTCATTTCGCTTGGGTTAATAATCCCGGCTTGTGGTACATACAGTGCACCAGCGATACCTGCAATCACAGCAGATAATACCCAGGCTGAAAGCTTGTACCATAAGGTGCGGTAACCCAAATATTGCAGACGATTTTCACTATCACGAATTGCGCCAAGCACACGACCATAAGGTTTATTCATTAAATGGCGTAGACCAACAAAGCACAGCAATAACACCAGAGCCGTGATAAAACATAGGCTGGCACGCATCGGTGCTGAGGTAATGTCCATGCCTAAAATAGTTTTGAAACCGGTAAATCCGTTATTCCCGCCAAAGCCTGTTTCATTACGGAAGAATAAAAGCGCTGCCGCAAAGGTCATCGCCTGAGTAATAATCGAAAAGTAAACGCCTTTGATTTTGGAGCGGAAAGCGAAGAAGCCGAAAATAAAAGCAATCAGTCCTGGTATCAGAACCACAAGTATCATGGCCCACCAGAAATGATTAGTCCCCACCCAAAACCAGGGTAACTCAGTCCAGCTCAGAAAACGCATAAAGTCAGGCAAACCATCACCTGCTGATTGACGCATTAGATACATCCCAAAGGCATAACCACCCAAGGCAAAGTACAGGCCATGACCTAAACTTAAAATACCGGCATAGCCCCAGACCAGATCAAGTGCTAAAGCCACCAATGCCAAGCACATGATCTTGCCGATCAAAGTGACCCAATAAGCAGACAGATGCAGGCTCGAATCTGCTGGCAATAAATGCAGCCATGGCAAGGCCAGTAAAATAACAAAACAGATCGCAATTGCGAGTGTGCTATAAGGTTTATCTGAAAGTAATGATGTGATTTTCATAGGCTTACTCCACAAAGCGTCCTTTAATGGCAAACAAACCTTGTGGACGTTTCTGAATAAACAAAATCACAAGAACCAAGAGAATAATTTTCGCCAATACTGCACCCATACCAATTTCTAGTATGGTACCACTGACACCTAGTCCCAAAGCGGCAAGAACTGCACCCCATACTTGACCAACCCCACCGACAACAACCACAAGGAAAGCATCAATAATATAGTTCTGGCCCAAATCTGGCCCCACATTACCCACTTGCGCCAAGGCACAACCGGCAAGACCGGCAAGACCTGAACCTAGACCAAATGCCATCATGTCAATTCGGCTGGATCGTATACCGACAGCACGAGCCATTTGACGATTTTGCGTTACGGCACGGACAAATAAACCAAAACGGGTTTTATTGAGTAGATAAACCAGCAACAGTAAGACAGCAATAGTAAAGACAATAATTGCGATACGGTTATAAGGTAGCATCAGGCTTGGAGTAATCGAGATCCCGCCTGAAAGCCATGAAATATTGGACACTTCGACATTTTGTGCACCAAAGATCATCCGCACCACTTGCATCAGGATCAGGCTCACGCCAAAGGTTGCCAATAAGGTTTCCAGTTGACGGCCATATAAAGGACGAATCACGGTACGTTCGATCAGCATGCCAATCGCTGCACTGACAATAAATGCCGCAGGAATCGCTGCAATCAGGTACCAATCTACCCAACCACTAAAATGGGATTTAAAGAAGCTTTGCACTACATAAGTGGTATACGCCCCGATCATGATCAGCTCGCCATGCGCCATATTAATGACACCGAGCAAGCCATATGTAATGGCTAATCCTAAAGCCGCAAGCAATAAAATACTGGCAGTACTTAAACCGGAAAATACATGTCCAGCCCATTCACTGGCCTGAATTCGAGTTTTGATACTGCTTCTGGCATCGACCAGCGCTGCTTTTAAATCGGGATGCAGATTTGGCTGAGCCAGTTCATTTTCAACCAGTGCAAGAACATCTGGTCTATTGGAGTCTTTTAAAACTTTTGCCGCTTCTATTTTGGTCAGTACATCTTCGGACTGATAATCCAGACGTGCTTTTAACTGGGCAAATCGTGCTTTAACCGTATTATTTTTTTCATTTAAATACATCTGATTGATAGCTTGAGCATCAAGTTCAGACAAGTTACTTTCCAGAATATCAATCGCCTCAAGTCGCTGAGAGGCTTCGTCTGAATTTAATTTCTTTTTTGCTAAACCGAAGGTCAGTGCTTTATGTAAGGTATTTACCAACGTAATTTGCGTTACATCAGATGGCCAGGTTTCAACGGCTTTTTTATCCGGATAGCTGACCAATTTGTCTTCTGCTTCCAGAATATAAGTATTGCCTGCACTGTCAGTATAAAGCTGATCTTTTTCAACAAATTCTGCCAGCTGATCAAGTTGTTCAACACTGGCTGGCCACTGATTTAATAAAGCACGACGAGTGGCAAAGTCCCCACGAACAAACTGCTGAATGGCATCAAGTGACTGTTGAGATGATTGTGATACGGTTGTTTCGCTAGATTGAGTTTCCGCATGCACCATATTGAGACATAAACACTGACTCAAAATTAAAAAAATGGCCGCGAGATTTAGGCGAGTGGACATGAGTGCCCTCCCTATTTATATATTTAACGCTATCCCGTCCGGGAAATGAAAAACAAGAAAGGCCTACTGCCGAAGCAGCAGGCTTCGGAGGAAATTATTTAGGAATGTATGGGCTCCATGGCTCAGCAGCGATGGTTTTCGGTGTCTTATAAACCACATCAAACTGACCATCGCCACGAATCTGACCAATCATCACCGGTTTATGTAAATGATGGTTGTTAGCATCCATTTGTAACTGATAACCAGATGGTGCATCAAAGGTCTGACCTGCCATTGCTTCACGAACTTTATCTACCTCAGTAGAAGCGGCTTTTTCTACCGCCTGTTTCCACATATTGATACCGACATAAGTCGCTTCCATCGGGTCATTGGTTACAAACTTATCTGCATTAGGCAGTTTGTATTCCACTGCATACTGTTTCATCTTACCGCTGAATTCGGTATTTTTAGGATTTTTCACGGACATGAAGTAGTTCCATGCCGCTAAATGACCGACCAATGGCTTGGTATCAATACCGCGAAGCTCTTCTTCACCTACAGAGAATGCCATAACCGGAATATCAGAAGCTTTAATGCCCTGGTTACCCAATTCACGATAGAACGGTACGTTTGAATCGCCGTTGATGGTTGAGATCACCGCAGTCTTTTTACCTGCAGCAAATTTTTTCACATTGCCCACAATGGTTTGATAGTTACTATGACCAAATGGTGTGTACTCTTCCATGATGTCAGCATCAGCAACGCCTTTAGATTTCAGGAAAGCACGAAGAATTTTGTTGGTGGTACGTGGGTAAACATAGTCGGTACCTAGTAAGACAAAGCGTTCTGCTTTACCACCTTCTTCACTCATCAAATACTCAACAGCTGGAATTGCTTGCTGGTTAGGCGCAGCACCAGTGTAGAAAATATTTTTAGACTGTTCCTGACCTTCGTATTGGACTGGATAGAACAGTAAGCCGTTTAACTCTTCAACCACTGGCAATACCGATTTACGCGATACTGAAGTCCAGCAACCAAAGATAACAGCAACTTTATCCTGAGTGATGAGCTGACGTGCTTTTTCAGCAAATAGTGGCCAGTCAGATGCTGGATCAACGATAACCGGTTCAAGCTTTTTACCTAAGACACCCCCATTTGCATTGATTTCATTAATCGCCATTATTGCTGTATCTTTTAGTGAAGTTTCAGAAATGGCCATCGTGCCAGATAAAGAATGCAAAATACCAACTTTAATCGTTTCCCCACTAGTTGCAGCTGCTTTCGGCTCAGAGGTAGCGGCCGTTTTATCTTCAGGCGACTTCGAACAACCTGTTAAAGTCAGTGTCCCCAACATCGCAGCAACAATTAAATTTTTAGAAAACTTTTTTTGTTCGACTTTCATTTACTTCTCTCCAACCCTAGTTAGGCTTTTTTAGAAAATTTGAGAGAAGCTATTCAAATACTGTGCCACTTTTAATTTATAATTTTAAACCACTGAATTTCATTATGATTATCTACTTCGAATAAAAATAGAGATTAAATTTTGCACCAATAAATACATGTTGCCCTAAAATAGAAAATAAAGTCTGAGGCTGAAAATCAATTAATTAGACTATAAAACCTCAAAAAAGTGCAGGCTTTTCAAACTTAAATTTCAATAATGCTTATTTATGATGCGTTTTCTAACCTTGAGTTCATTTCTAAATTTTAAAACTCCATATTGTTTCTTCTTTAAGCATAACTTTTTGGCTTATTCTAAAAATCCGTTCATATTTTTAAATTTTTTGACTACTCACTCTCCTTATTAAAGCACCTCAAACTCAATTCTACGATTTTTTTTACGCCCTTCGGAAGTTGTGTTATCAGCAACTGGTTTATTCGAACCAAGGCCTTCAGTGCTTAAAGATTCAGCCGGAATATTCTTATGAATTAGATAAGTTTTAACCGCATCTGCACGTTGCTGACTCAAGATGATATTTTTATCAGCATCTCCAGAACTGTCTGTATGCCCTAAAATCTTGACCTTTTTTCCACGCACACGTTTCAATACAACTGCCATTTCATCTAAAATCTGCACCCCTGATGCCGCTAAAATTGCACTACCAGATTCAAATTCAATAATACGATTTTTTAATACAGCATCAATAATCTGCTGTTCTGTCTGATTCAGTGAAAACTGGGTATTTAAGCGAAAATTTACTGGTATCAAACTTTGAAATTTAACTTGAGTTGTTTGTAAATCTTCAGAGTTGGACAATTTTCCTGTCAGCTTAATCTCTGTTCCTTTTACCGTTAAATTGCCCTGTTTCACCTTTTTAAGATCATCATTAATCACTTTCGTTACTGTATTTATCCAGTCACTCGGTGTTGTAACCTGGCGAACCTGAATCTGATCCACCACATTTTGCTGTCCATAAATGCTATAAGCTTTAGCCAAAATCTCAGTCTTTATTTTCTCATTTGGCACTACCCCTTCAATCACAATCGGTTGAGCAAAAATCATAAAGCTTGTACTTAGCCCTAAGACACTTATTAGTATTTTTATTGGGTCAATATAGTTCTTTTTTTTCATCTTATTCTTCAATAAATGTTTGTTTAAAAATTTGAATAATATTAGTCAGGCTCATCCGTTGTTGATTCAGTATTTGTTCTAACACTGCTAGTCCTGCATTTTGTTCTAGATAAGGATCAATCCAAGCCGCATGCACCAAGGACACCCAATGCTGACTCTGCATATTTTGATTAAAGATATCGCCTAAAGCTATACTATCAGTACCTTGGAAGCCACATAATAAAACCGGTTGATCTGCATGCAACAATCCAATAAATAAATGACTAGACTGTTTCTGTATAAACAGGCTAATCAGATTGATCCAGAATGCAGCGATTTCATAGCAATAGGGCACGTTATGAATAGGTAAAATCAGAATTTTATTTAACCGGTCTGTACCCTGCTGAATAATGGGTTGCAGTAATAATCCGAGTGCAATCAGTGTTTGTACCAGTTCATATACTGTACCCCCCATGAGCCTAGCCAGCGAATTCAATGTCTGCGTATCATAAAAATGCTGAACATCTTCAGCACTATATACCGAACTTTGATCTGATAATTTACTTAATTTATCCAATAAAATATCTGGACTCTGAATCGAGCGTATCACCAGATTACGCTGATAAAGCTCGATCAGCATCGGTTTAAACCGGTAATGTAAATACATCAGGTTTTCATGAGGCTGATCCGTTTCAATAACTTGTCCTAAAACCATTGGAAAATGACGGCCTGAATAATCTTCACTGCTGATCAGGTTTGCCACCAAAAACTGACCTACCTGAAGATTGACTAGGAAAAAATCTAAAGATGGCAATTTGATATAATACTGCTTGAAATTGTTAGACTGCATCGCATATTCAAGCGCTTTACTGATCCAACGGTCTATAGATTGAATCAGCCCATGCTGGCCTTGGGATTTTAAGAAGTCACCATGAGCTGGGCATTTTCCATAATATAAAGGCTGGGTCGATAGTTTATACATCGCCACTCACCTCAAAATTCTGCTCCCATAAATTGATCCACATCATGGTGCAGTTGCCTCTAACTTTTGCTGGCTAGTCGCCATCGTTAAAGATGACGTTAACTGACCATTGTTAGTTGCCGACTGTGCAGCAACCACTCGAACCGCCTTGTTTGACATGACCTGATCAACCAGCTGTAAATTGTGATACCCCGCACCTCCTGCAATCGAACTAGAAGTATCTCCACTGACCAGACGGAAATTAACTTTTACTGCTAGGTTCGGCTGCGCTTTGCTCTGCCAAACCATTTCAAAAATATTCCCTTTTTGCTGCCGCTGCGCTGAATCAATTAACCGATTAATCCCATATTCACCTGGCTCATCAAAAATGGTATGGGTCTTCCCTTCAAGATCGACTACGCTAATCCGTGCACCTGGAATTGTTCCGGGATTTGGCCAGATAAAATTCACCCATTGTTGAATGCCGTTTTCAAAATGCATACGCTGTCCATCAATCTCAATGCTATAGGACAATACATTCGGATTTTCCAAAGGATAGAACTGGAAATTTGACTGATTTGAAGAGGTTGCTCTATTCGAACTTTGGTTTAATTCACCTGTAGCGACCCCATGTACAGGTGCAACATAATTTTGAAAATTTGACACAAAAGCAGGATTCAAACCGACACCTAAATCCTGCCAGGTTTTAGAAGTCAGCTGATAGCCACGACGAATTACTAAAGGATCCAGATATTCTTTTACAAAGCGGGCAATACTGCCATTTTCAGCAAAAATCTGGTTAATCTCGGCCGTCGTTGCTTGCAGACTGGCTTGGCTGCTAAAAGGGTATTTATGTGCAAGACTACTGCTAAATGGCCGATAAGCGTGAATCTGCCATAACTTATTGATTTCAGCCTGTGCTGGTGGAATCAGACTCGAAAAGGCCTGTGTCAGTGGTGCGACTAAAATCTTTTGCAGGATTTGCTGATCGAGTTCCTGGCTTCCTGCCGACATTTTTTCAGTGACAAATTTCTGGCTTAAATTAAAGGTAGAATTCTGCTCATGAATCGTTTGTCGTAGTATAGCCATACTTGCTGGACCAATATCACCAGAACTTTTCAGGTCATTGAACTGGCTACGCATCTTGCCCAGTAACGCAAGATATTCATCCAGTAATGATTTGTTTTTCAGATCATCTCGCTGGCGGACAATTTGGTATAGCACCTGAAAATCTTGGGCAATTATGCCTTGAGACAAATGAGCATCTGCATTTTGTGCCAGATTTTTCTCATCATGTCTTAAAATTTTTCGTTTAAACCAGGCCATGAAACCTTTTTGTGGCGTCGCTAATTCCGCTTGAACCATTGGATTATCCCAACTGGTTTCTTTGGCAACACGTTGCAATAAGATTCGGATTGGAGAATGTTCTATTTCTCCCAGAATATCCATTTGGCGGATTTGCTGGTTCATGTCTGCTGCTTTAGCATAATGAATACCATTCAGGAACTTACGCCATTCGGCAATATATTCTTTTTTATACATCTCTGTGAGCTGTTTACGGATTTGTTCCGGACTGCCACTAAAACTGAGATCATCAGATTTTGAGACATTCAGTACCCAGTCTTTACTCTCGGTCGGATTTTGTGCCGCCTTTTCAATCGCAGGTTGTACATACTCGTTCCAGGCTTGATAGCTAAAAAAACCGGGTATGGCATAACTACCTAACATCGTGGATTGAGTATCTTGTTCTAGGATCTGTTTCAATGTCAAAATGGGGTAACGCACAGAAGCACGCATTTTTATCTCGTTATAGACGCGATCTCGTGCCGAAACGCCTGTTGTAATCGCGGTTAAAATCTGACGGCTTTGCTCGACCAACACCGCATCAGAATCTAATTGAGGGAAATGCTGGCGATTGGTTAAGGTCATGACATAACTTAATAGCTCTTCAGCTTTCTGAATCATCTCGGCACGAGGCATCTCACCACGATGAGTGTCCAACCAGGAACGCCAGAAACGGGTGACCTGATCACTCAGATGTCCCGCCTCGATATACTGCCGATTACTCAGCATCAAGTAAGTTTTCAAGGCATTATAAGCATCTTGCGGATTCTGCTCAGACGGTTCTGATATCACTTGTTGCACTTGAACATTCTGCTGTACAGGTACATTGATATAATTGGCTTTCAGATGAGCTTCATTTAATTTGAGCTGTTGTAAGTATTGAGCAATATTTTGTTGTGTGGGTTGCAATACCAACAGCTCTATTCCTTTTAAATATTCAGTTTCGAGCTGTTCCCGAATTTGATCACCTTGATAGAGTCCAAAACTGTATTTGAATGGAAGCTGCTGTTCATATTGATCCAATTGTTGTAAATGATCTTGCAAAATCAATAAAGCATCCAATTGGGTCGAGAGTTCATGACCAGATTGCTGTTGCAGCTGCACAACTTTATTTAAATCATTCTGGATTTCGCTCATTAGTTGCTGGTTATTACGATATGACCAGATCCATAAACTGAGTACAATCGCAACTGTCAGCAGAGTGCCTATAAACCCGATAAAACGCTGACGTTTACGCAGCGGGTTAATCTGTTGTTTAACCAGATTTTTATCTTTTAAAATCACTTCTGAAAACAGATTTTTTAGAAAATATCCATGATCTTGAGATATCGATCGTGTAGGTAGACCAAATTCAGCATCTTCACTTCGAATCAGGTGAAAATCTTCAGCAATCTGTTCGGTTTTTGGGCTTTCAATGGTTCCTTCCTGCAGGGCACTAGTAAAGTAAAAGCCACGAAATACTGGTTTAAACTGGTAAGGATTTTCCTGAAATAGGGCTGAAATAAAGGTTCTTAATACCGGTTTTAAACTTTTAAACTCAAGCGGAAAAGTCATCACACTTGGTGAAATATATTGAGAATGACGACGAGACAAATGGGTATGACTGACATTTTTTAGACCGTCATATAAAATATTATAATGCTTTTCAAAGAGCTGAACCGCATTCTCACTGGACTGAGGATCGTAGGCTAAGGTAGCACCCCAGGTCTGATTGAACTCATGCTCGCTATAACAATCAAAAAATTCAGTAAAGCCAGCAATCAGATCCATTTTAGAAAAGATCAGATACACGGGTGTCACAACTTCTAAACGTTCAGTCAAGTCCTGAATCCGGGCACGCAATTTTTTTGCTAGTTGAATTGATTTATCTGGGCTCTGGCTCACCAGCTCAGCAATACTGACAATGACAATTAGCCCATTAATTGGTGTTTTGGAACGACTCTTTTTTAGAATATTGAGAAAACCTAGCCATTCGGAATGATCTTCGCTATATACTGAATAACGTCCGGCTGTATCCAGTAAAACACCGTCTGTAGAGAGAAACCAGTCACAGTTTCGTGTACCACTTAAACCAGCAGACACCGTTTTACGATGGGTTTCTTCAAACGGGAAATTTAATCCAGAATGATAAATCGCTGAACTTTTTCCTGCTGCCGGATTGCCAATGACCATATACCAAGGCAATTCATAAAGGGCTGCATTGCCTTTACGATCCCCCAATTTAGATTTTCGGAGAAGTTGGATTGACTGCTTCATTTGCTGATTAATCAGTTGCAGTTCTTCCTTATTTTTATATTTATTTTCTGCTTCAGCATTTTTAGACATGGCCTCAGCTAGCGCCTTACCCTTTTTGCCATGGCGATAACGTTGAATCAGCTCATAAATTCCCCAGCCAACCAGAACAGCAATATAAATAGCTGCCAGACTCCAGAAGATCCGATCAGATACCGTATTCTTCATTGAAATCAGAACAACTAAGAAAGATAGGGCCATGATCACTTTAGGATGAGTGACATATTGCCAGACATAACCTAGGATCGTATAAATTAATGTATTCACTATAATCTCTAATTATTCTATATTTTTAGTTATTTATGCGACTAAAGCTGTTGCTTCAATTTTTTCTAAATCTTTATTTTCACAACAAATATATATGTTTTCTTGTTCCAAGCTATAGGTTATCGTTATGATATTGTCCCGCATTTGTGTCACTAGCATCATCCCAAAAATATGTCCTAAACATTGCGTATTTCCTATAAAAGATTGAATATAAATAAAAAATTCTGGATGAACTCCAAACGGAATAAAAGTTTGCTGTAATTGATGAAGGTGTTTGGATTTTTTTGTTTCATCTAAGAGCAATACAAAGGCCTGTTCTTTTTCGATCTGGCCAGCTAAATCTAAATGCTGCTCAGTTAAATAATTTTTTAACTCTTTGATCTGAGTACTTATTTTTATTTTTTGTAATACAGGAACTACCTCAAGAACGACTTGTTCAGCAGTTAAGCACCAACTGGCTGCATATTCTGAAGCAATATATTGTTCATTTTGCCAAAGTTGTTCATCTAGCCAGTCCTGATCGATTTCAGAATCCACCATAATAATTAGGTTTGCTTGTTCAGGCTGCTGCGCGATCTCTTGTAAAAGTTCAATATAAGAAGCATAAGCCTTTGGTTGGCTGAAATAATAGAATTCAATATGCAGATGATCTGCCCGGAATGAGTAATCATCTTCTAACTGCTGTAAAAGTTGAGTTTGAAAAACCTGATCATCCCAAGTGTGAATCAGATTTTCTGCTAATAAGATATAAACATTGAGACGATTTAAACGTACTACAGTTTCTATCTCTTTCTGAGTAATCTCCTCTTCCTCTTCGACATTTTCAGGAAGATTTTCTGGATCCCATCCGCGATGCATACGGTATTGGTAGGCAAAGTCACTCTCATAAAAAAGTGCAGAACGTTTTAACTGCTGGGAAATCCCTTGCAAGCTATGTTCATGCTGTTGTAGTTGCTGCCAAATTAACTGCTGTATTCGCCGTTCACGTGTAGTCAAAATTAAAGATTGATCTTCATCATCATTTTGAGTTTTTTTCAGACACTGATCGAGTGCTGTAATACGATAAGATAAAAGTGGCAAGCCATAATTATTGCTCAGTTGGAAATCCAGATCAGGGCTTCTAAACTGCTGTATAAACTGTATGATTTCTTCATTTTCTCCAAAACAATGCCAAGCAGCGCTGGATAAAATGTTCAAAGTGTAATGCTGGGCTGTTTGCTTAGCTAAATTCACAGCTTGTTTTTCTTTTTGCTGTATTAAAATAAATAATTCCTGATCTTTTTGTTGCTGCAGTTTTTTGTTGCGGAAATATTGAATAGTTTTATAAATAAAATAAGGGCTTAGAATTAGTAGACAAAGTGAAATTGGTAACAAGATAAAAGACCAGATCAGATCCATTTGGGATGGATCATAGTGGCTATCTCGCCAGTAATAGATCACTAAAGTGCCAATTAAAATAGTAAGGACCAGAAAAGCAGAAATGATAAATTTGATCATGCCATGCTCCCCTTTAAGCAATAACACGTTTCATTATTATGTTCATCCTGTTTAGGCAGGATGAAGGCCCCTTGACCCAATGTCATTGAACTGTCTTTACCAAGCTCTATAGATAAAAGATCTTGTTTATCCAGAATCAGTCGAATATCGACTTGCATAGTCGGACTGCACCAAGTATTGATAATTTTTTGTAATTTAAGGCTGTATTTCCCTTGGGCTAAGAAATTTAGATAATCCTTCCGGCGTAAAGGACCAATTATAATTTCAATTTTTTCATCTATTTGAGTAATATTTTCACCACAAAAGCTATTTATGCCGAGTACAACTGGTCGAGCTTCACTCAAAGAACTTTTCTGCTGATCATCTAAATGGAATTGCTCTGGCATCAGCTGCTTGATTTCAAAATCAAATTGAAAAATACAGGACAGAATGGTTTTCAAAGCATATTCACTATTATTTTGTCCCTGCATCAAGCCTGCAAATTCAGCAAAATAATCATCTATGTATTGTTGGTCTTGTTGCCCTTCCACATAACCATTCAAGGCATGTAAAATTTTTAAGTAGTGATTATCCTGTTCAATTTCATACCGCACAGGCAGGTTGTAGTTCAGGCAGGCATCTATATATTGCACAGTGAGTTTATTATTAAACAGCCCTAAAAAATGCAGACTTTGTTCATGCTGTTGGCGTGCTGCATGTCTGACTTTATGGGTGTAGGTATAAGGTAATACCCCTTGAATCCCTGTCAGCCCCACCATCAGATTAGTGATTTGTACCCGTTCATCGTCGAGCTGAAGTGATTCAATTTCAGATACTGGAAAATTCAAATTCAATGAACTTAAGAAATAAAAAGTATTATTCCATTTTTGTTGATTTTGCTGCTGAGGATCATGTCGTAGTAACCGCGTTGCCTGAACCAGTTCAAATGCAGTCGGTCGCTGATAGAGCTGATCAATTACAGAAGTCTCTTGCCACCAACGTTCTGCACGCATTGGTATAACTCCTGTTTTGATTCTGAGTCCAGCACAGTCATCTCCACATAACTATTCATCTGAACTTTTAAATTAAAAATATGATTTAGAATCTGGGCAAAAATATAAATACTTGTACCCCGAAAAACTTGGGTATCTAGCTGGATCTCGACTTTAACCCCTCGAACAAACAGTGGAAATGGATGATGATCAATCAGCTTTTGTCCCAAGGAAAACTCAATCGCCTGAATTGAATTAATAATGTGCTGATTTTCTTTCGTTTGTGGTAAGTTATAAAGCTCAAACAGCTCTTTCATATGACTAACTGAATCCCCTTTCATCAGAGACAAATTATTCAAAGACAGATGAGAAATGATTCGCCATTGTTCTAGCTGTTTTTGCTGAAAACGATAAGGTAAGTTCGGCCGTTTTAATAATTTACCTTTCCGTACCAGATGATTTTCATTGAGAGATAAACTGTTTTGATCCTGATGATAACTTTGATAAGGCAGATCCCTATTAGTACATAGTAAACGTACACTAATAAAATCAGAAGTCGTCGTTCCCGGTTTTAAATTCTTGGAAATAATCGAGTATTTAAAATCAATACTGTTATTTTTATTCGCTGCTGGTAAAAGCTGATAGAAAAACTGTTGGTTCTCCTGATGAGAATGACTCATGGCAAAAAATGGCAATACTTTATAAATCAGTTGATTCTTGTCACTCTTTTCTCTTAAGAGATTCATCTCAGTAATGCCGTAAACCTGAAAATATTCAGGATGATGAGCATCACTGATTAAAGGATATTCGAGTTGTTGATGATCAATTTTTTGAGGTTCAGCCTGTTTTTCAAACAAATTGACGATTGGTGTGCTAAACAGCTTGAAGTTTGCACTATTTAACTCTGCATAATTTCGGATGACCGCTTGATCATTCAGGTCTACCTTAAAATGAATCTGCAATTCGAAATCTGTAATATCTTCCATCACAGATTTTAAAAAATTTAAATTGAGATTTAAAAAATTAAATTTTTCTGGAAAACAGAAATATTCAGTCAACAGACGATAAGCTTGATGTGTATGTTGATCAATCGGAAGAATACTTTCCTCCTCAGTAAAACCCATCACTTCAAATGGACGAGCAATATCAACTTCGTGATTCTGATATTTTAAAGAAAAATGGGTGTCAGACTTAAAAATCGTATCGAGAACCTGTAAGGGAAAATTAGAAATCGCATCCAGATATAAAGACAATTTTTGTCGGGCTAATAGTTCAAGTTGCTGATTAAATATTTCAAATTTTATAATAAGTGTGGCATTACGATTCAAATAAATATAGGCAGAAGGATGCGTTTTAAAGCTCACTTCTTTCAACTGAATTGGTAATAAAGTGACATCATTCACGGTACGGTATTCACACTGGACACCACGAATACTGCGCGCCTTTAAGACTGTATTTTTCGGAATTATATAGTCTTCTTTTAAGTTCTTTGTCTTATTGCTATCTTCGAAGCTGACGAGTGAACAGGCAGGAAAAGTTTTTAGATATTGTGGAAACATCACCTCAAAAATTGAGCGTGTAAAGATTTCATAACTGTCATTCAGCTTTTTATCAATACGTGCGGAAATCAGCGAAAATGCCTGTATCAGCCGTTCAATATGTGGATCATCAATATGTTCTTGATTTAAAGATAAGCGTTGCGCAATTTTAGGATATTTAGTAGCAAACTCTCGTGATTGCTGGCTAAACTCCTGTAACTGCTTTTCATAATATGGTAGTAAATCTTCAATCACATGCAGCCTGCTTATTTCTGAGCCAAGATAACGTATTGCTGTGTTGTTGGTTTAAGTAATGCATCAAACATCACCACCTCATATAAAGGTGAAATATTTAAGTAGGCTGAAATACTTAAATACAGGCTACTCATGTTGTTTTCATTAATGAGCATCTCTACTTTTACCTGTTTTAAACGCGGTTCATGTGCACTGATAGACTGCTCAATTGAACGGCAAATTTTGTCACGATCTGTAGGATTCGCAGTCGACAAGCCAACAAAATCAATAATTCCAAATTGCAGAATTGAATTTTTTATCCCAGGATAATGCTCTTCCGTTTGGTTCAGGCGAGTCATCCGATTATTTAAAAGGTCTTCGAGATCATGGGCAATGGATTGTCTTAATTCTTGTATAGACAAACCTTGTCCATTGTATTGATCATCTACAGGTAATAAACGTTCGAATAACGTACTTCTAAATCCATAAGGATAAAGTTGATCCAGATTCATATTCTTTTCATTAGATATTTTCTAAAAGAGAAAGATAAAGGCTAGGGATATCAGCCTTTATCCAGGCTATGTAAATTAAGCTGCGTAAGAAGCAGTATTATTTGATAATGACCATTTCTTGGTAACTGCACCTTTTTGCGAACCGTTAATATCCTGCTGATTATAAGTCCACTCAACTGCAGCATATTTCAAACCAAATGTTTCAGTTGGAACGCCTTCCTGATTCACATTTGGTGTCACTTGAGAAACCAAGACATGCTTGAGTTTGATCTGCAAATACTTGATACGTTTGTCACCGTTGGCACGATAAAAATCAATTTGTACTTCATCAAAGGTATACCCTGCAGAGCAAGCCTCCCAAAGCTTTGGACTCGTTGCATCCAGATCCTTTACAAAGACCATATCAGAATGCTCAACTCGTTCTGCAGTATGGCCGCCCACACTTGAAGAGGTCGCGGATTTAGGCTGACGGATATGGTGTGCCCATGAATTTACTTCTAACCAGCTTTTATGTTCAGAATCGCGTGATTCGCCATCGACTTTATATTTGCCACGAAATTGGACATAAATGTCTTTCATTTTAATAATTATCCTATTGTTATAAATACTTGTAGTTCTTTAATCGCAGTAGTCCTATTGACTTGACTGCGGCAGTTCAGTGACCAGCCTGAGTGATACAGAGGGCTCATCTAACTGAAAATGTGGTCTTAAAAAAACCACAGACTTGTAGTGACCAGGTTCAGCTGGATTTTCTACAACTTTGATCGAAGCTTCGCGAAGCGGATATTGAGCTTTTGCTTCTTGTGAAGCACCGTCGTCTAGTAAAATGTACTGAGACAGCCAGTCATTAAGAAAGGCTTCAACATTTCCAGCCGAGGCAAAACTGCCCACTTTATCCCGCATCATGGCTTTTAAATAATGAGCGATACGTGAAACTGCCATAATGTATTGAATTTGACCTGATAATGCAGAATTGGCATTAGCAATATCATTGTCATATTTTTTGGCTTTTTGCACAGACTGTGCACCAAAGAACGCAGCATAGTTCGTATTTTTGCAATGGACTAAAGGAATAAAACCAAGATCACTCAGCTCTTTTTCACGCCGATCGGTAATGGCAATTTCTGTTGGACATTTAAAAATCACTTCACCATCATTGGTCTTGAAGCTATGTACTGGAAGGCCCTCAACCAGACCACCACCTTCCACACCACGAATGGCTGCACACCAGTCATGCAGATCAAAGGCATTGGTCAAACGGGTGCCAAACGCATAAGCTGCATTCATCCAGAGGTATTCATTATGATGTTCACCAGAAACTTCCTCGATATAATTGAAGCCCTCAGTCACTGTACCTTCACGTGGATGATAAGGTAAGCGTCCCAGTACTCGAGGAATAGTCAGTGCCACATAGCGAGCATCTTCGCTTTCACGGAAAGAACGCCACTGTACATACTCTGCTGTTTCAAAAATTTTAGAAACATCACGTGGACGATCAATATCAGTAAATGATTCTAGTCCAAACATTGATGGGCTTGCAGCAGAAATAAATGGCGCATGTGCTGCCGCAGCGACATGAGAAATCTGTTCCAGAAGGTACGTATCTTCAGGTGTGCGGTCAAATTCATAGTCACCAATCAGCGTTGCATAAGGTGCACCACCGAATGAACCATATTCTTCTTCATAGATTTTCTTGAATAACGTACTTTGATTAAAGAATGTGCTGGTGTTTCCTGGCAGAAATAATATAAACCACGCCAAGTAGACTCAACTTTTTGAAAAGCTTCATGATGCATAATCTTGCTAAGCTGACTTGAAATCATGGCATCAATTTCAGCAATACGCTTATCAAGTGCCAGCGTCATATTCTCAGAAACAGTAATGGTCCCTGCCATAACCTCTTTAGCAAGTTCACCAATCAAACTTTTAGCACGATCATGTTCTTTTTCAGTACGAGCAATACGGCTACGCTCGACAATTGAATCCAAAAGTGAATGTTCTTCAAGTGCAGTATCTATGGCAGTTGCAGCATTATAATTATTCATCACCAGCCTCCACACTGATCTTTTGTACTTGATCCGTGTTTTTCAGCACTTCATCCAATAAATCTTCCAGACGTTCACTATTGGAAATTTTATTACGCAGATCAGTCAAACGTCCACGTGCTTCAACCAGCTTACGTAACGGTTCCACCTGTTGCACAATTTGCTCTGGGCGAAAATCATTCATCCCATTGAATACCAGGTCAATCGCCATAGTGCCGCCGGCTTGGGTTAAAGTATTTTCAACCTGAAAATTTGCTCGCGGAGCAAGTGATTCCATCACTTCATCAATATTTTCTAAATCGACATTGATAAATTTTTTATCTTTTAATTTGGTTCTTTCCAGCTCAGAGGAAGCAGAAAAATCGCCTAAAACACCTACAACAAATGGTAGTTCCTTGATTTCCTTTCCATCACCTACTTCCACATCATAGGTTAGCTGCACACGTGGTGGTCGGATCCGCTGTAATTTTTTCTGTACGCTTTCACGTTTGGCCATTGTGTGTTTCCTTATTAATTATTCTTTAATGAACCAAATGGATTAGAACTGGCTGTATTGGTGCGAGTACTGATATTTTCAGTCTTTTTAATAGAGGCAGATTTGACTACATTTTTTGTTTTAGTGCTGGACGTAGTAGATCGCTTCATACTTACAGCAGTCTGTTTCTTGATATTCTTAATATTTGAAGCAGTATATGATTTAGGCTCAACCGATGCTGGTACAGGTTTTGCAAACTGAATATTCTCAGCCAACAGTTTAGCTTGAGGATAGGTCGTTTCATTTAAGGCACGAACTTCTGTACTACGCATTTGTTGCAAAGCATTCGATGAAATAGCGACTCCTGCCATAAAACCCAAGTCTGTTAAAGTCTGGTTATGCTGTTGTTGACGATGCAATTGATCAATCAAATTGAGTGCTTTGAGATGAGAACCTAACTCCACATAACGTTTAGCAATTTGTGTATTTAGTTCATGTTGTAAAGAAATATTTTTCTTCGCCGATTTATCACAAAGCTGTTGATATAAGCCAATTAATGTTGGGTCTGTTTCACCCGCGGCATAAGGATTGGCCTTAATACATGATTTTTTTAATTCAGCAGCATGTACTTGTGGAAGGTAAAGACAGGCTGTACCAAATATAAATAATGATATGAAACTTATATACTTTTTCAAAATGAGCCTCAGTTGTTTTTGTTTGTTGTTATATTTTTTAATGTCTAAATATTATTTTTATTTGACAATCGTTTGGCGGATTTAACATAAAACATTAAGGAGAAGTCAAGCTAAAAGAGATTAACGGACTTAGTGACAAAAAATTTTAAGAATTGACAAAATTCTGATGAAAGATACAGACTTTTATTTTTATTTGAGTAAAATGAGCCAAAATTGTTCGGTCAATTTTCATAAAAAGTATAAATATGGGCCGGATAAAAATAGAGAAATATTCATTTTAATAAATATAAAAAAACACAGCTATCCATTTAAAAATTATAAAGTTGTGTATGCTAACAATAATGAGAAACTCATGAATAATTTAAAAATTTTGATTTTGAAACTTTCTGAACATGCACGCCTATGTCTTGAGAAATCTGCCAATACCTGTATCCATCAAAAAAATTATGAAATTGAGATCGAGCATTTTTTTCTAGAATTACTCCAGCATCCAGAATTGAATGATTTAAAAATATTATTAGCAAAACATTGTATGGATAAAGACCATCTGATTAATCAGCTTGAACGAAGTATCCAGCAGCTTAGCAAGGGAAATTCCCGTACCCCTATTTTTGCCAAATCAATTATTCAACTCTTGGAACAGGCCTGGTTGCTGGCATCCGCAGATCAAAACCCAGTGATTCGTAGTGGCCACTTGTTAGTCGCTTTACTGATTTCGCCAGAGCTTTATCAAATTGCTCTTCGGGCATCTTCACTGTTTTCACATTTTCCAGTGGGCAGTATGAAGCATCAATTTCTGGAACAATGCCAGAAAAGTATTGAACAACTTAAAGTGCCTCAACCCTCTATTCCTTCTCCAGATTTATCTAATGTTCCCAAAAAGACACCCGCACTTGACCAATACACGATTAATCTGACTGAAAAGGCTCGTCGTGGTGATATTGATCCGGTGATTGGGCGTGAATTTGAAATCAGGTTAATGCTGGATATTCTATTGCGCCGCCGTCAGAACAACCCTATTCTCACTGGTGAACCAGGCGTAGGAAAAACTGCTGTAGTTGAAGGTTTAGCATTGAAAATTGTAAATGGCCAAGTTCCGGATGCCCTTAAAACAGTTGAGTTGCACGTATTGGATATGGGTTTATTACAGGCAGGTGCCAGTGTCAAAGGTGAATTTGAAAATCGCCTCAAGCAGGTCATTGCAGAAGTACAATCCTCTACCCAACCTTTTATTCTTTTTATTGATGAAGCACATACGCTGATTGGTGCTGGTGGTCAAGCTGGCCAGAATGATGCGGCAAATCTATTAAAACCGGCGCTAGCACGTGGTGAATTAAGAACTATTGCAGCGACGACTTGGGCTGAATATAAACATTATTTTGAAAAAGATGCTGCACTGAGCCGCCGCTTTCAGGTAATCAAAATTGAAGAACCAACTGAGCAGGTCGCCATCGATATGCTTCGTGCTATGGTTCCTGTGATGAGCCAGCATTTTCAAATCCAGATTGATGATGAAGCCATTCGTACCGCTGTGCATGCATCACATCGTTATATCAGTGGCCGTCAGTTACCGGACAAAGCAATTAGTGTATTAGATACTGCGGCTGCACGGGTGGCCTTGAGCCAAAATGCTCAACCAGCCAAATTAGATCAGTTACAGGCTCAACTGCATAATCTCAAGCTAGAATATCACCTTCTTGATCAAGAACAGACAACTTCATCTCGAACCGATCGGTTACAAGAGTTGTCAGATATGATTCATTCCATTGAAAAAGAGATTAACCAGACTCATGATCAATGGCAACAAGAGCTGCAGCTTATTCATGAGATTCATGGCTTAACTAAATCTGAAGCATCGATTGATCAATACCAGATTCATCAATTACGTCAAACATTAGCTAAGATTCAGGCGCAAAGTCCGTTGGTTTATGAACGTGTAGATGCCGACATTATTAATGAGATTATCTCGGACTGGACTGGAATTCCAGTCGGTAAAATGATGAGTGATGATATTTCGCAGATTCTTGATCTAAAAAACAAACTCTCACAGCGAGTCATGGGTCAGGATTATGCTTTAGAACAACTGGTTCAAGGCATTAAAACGTCAAAGGCTGGATTGGAAGATCCAAATAAACCTCAAGGAGTATTTTTACTCACCGGTCCAAGTGGAGTTGGAAAAACCGAAACAGCCCTTACTCTTGCTCAGGAACTCTATGGTGGTGAATCGCATCTAATCACGATTAATATGTCCGAGTATCAAGAGGCACATACAATTTCTTCTTTGAAAGGTGCACCCCCGGGCTATGTTGGGTATGGTCAAGGTGGTGTATTAACAGAAGCCGTTCGCCGCAATCCTTATAGTGTGGTACTTCTGGATGAAATCGAAAAAGCCCACCCAGATGTACAAGAATTATTTTATCAGGTCTTCGATAAAGGTGTGCTCGAAGACAGCGAAGGTCGCCTGATTAACTTTAAAAATACCACCATATTGCTGACTTCGAATGTCGGTTCACATGTCATTATGCAAGCCTGTATAAATCAAGAAGTTGATCAATGGCCAGATGCAGATACATTAATTGAGCAGCTAAAACCGAGTCTTTATAAACAGTTTAAACCAGCATTTTTAGGACGCATGCGAATTGTTCCTTATTATCCGCTTTCAGATGAACTGTTAATCCAGATAATTCAGCATAAATTAGGGAGAATTACCAAGAGGATTCAGCAGCAGTATGTGACTCAAGTGAGCTATAGCGATGAGGTACTAGAATTATTACTCAGTCGATGTACAGAAATAGATAGTGGTGCACGAAATATTGATCACATTTTAAATGCATCCATATTGCCAGATCTGGCGACAAAATTACTGGTGGCTATGAGTGAAAACCAACTGCCAAAACTGATTCATATCGATGTTCAGAAAGATACTTTCTATTATCATCTGGATACAGAATTATCAGTGCTTAAAAAAAGGCATTCCAAGAAAAATAAGACAAATGTTGCTTAAACAGCAAAGATTAAAATAAGAATAATTAGGATTCATAATGACATTGAAATTTGAATATTTATTTGAAGAAATTTCTATAGAGCATCCTTGCGGTATAGATTGCTCATTTTCGAACGAATTTCTAAGTATTAAAAGTGCCAGAATGCAGGATGATCCTTTACTGGATCAGGGAGAATGGGTTGCCGAACCCAAGCAAGCAGATTGGGCTTTAGTAGAAATAAAGTCGATAGAACTACTGACCGAAAAAACCAAAGATATCCGTTTATATACCTGGCTGATTGAAGCTTGGAGTCATCTATATGGTTTTGAAGGTGTTGCCTGTGGTTTGGAACTTTGTCATCGTAGCTTGGAGCAATACTGGTTGCAACTGCATCCTAAAATTGAAGAGAATGATCTGGATCAACGCTTGGGATTATTGGAAGGTTTTATTAATCAACTTCCGAGATTAATTAAACAGGTTCCTCTTATTCAGCAATCTCCTTTTTATAGTCTGAAAGACTATGACAATTTTCTATATTTACAGAATCAAAAACGTAAACAACAAGTAGATGATTTGGAAGCACAAGAAGGCTCCGAGCAAAAGTTAGAGCATTTTGAGCAGTTATTGCTTAATATTCCTAAAGAAGTTCAACAGCAAAATTATCAGTATATATTAGATATTCAACATCAATGGCAACAGTTCAAGTCTGCGCTTGATGAACTTCTTGGAATAGATGGGCCAAGTTTTGCTGCAGCTGATGCTCAATTAGAATCTATTTTTGCCAATACTCAGCGGATATATAAAAAAGACATAAGTTCAGCGAAATCTGCATCTCCGGCTCCAGACGATCATCAACTGGCTCAGATACTTGCTCAAAATGAAATAAACCTTTCTTCAGGTCAGGTGCTGCCAACTTTCCAGCAATCTGTTCAATTCCATAATCAAAATCATATTTTTAATCGTGAACAGGCTATCCAGATTCTGAAAGAAATTGCCGATTATTTTCAGATGAATGAGCCACATAGCCCGGTAAGCTATATGCTGCAAAAGACTATTACATGGAGCCAAATGCCTTTACATGAGTGGTTAGCCAAAGTGATTAAAAATGAAAATCCTTTAGAACATCTACATGAATTATTAGGCATCCCTGCCCAAAATGAATCAAGCTGCGAGTGGTGAAATCTCAATGTTTAAAGCAGAAAAAATACTTTGGGGTGAAGGTCTGTTTTTAAGACCTCAACATTTTCAATTACAGGATGCCTATCACGAACAGCGACTGAATCACACCATTCGTGCGACCCTCCCTTTTGCTCATGGCATTCAGTCGATTGAGTTTGATGAAGCTCAACTTGGAATGCAAATTCTGGCATTAAATAAAGTTGAAATGATCTGGCAAGATGGGGAAATTTATCAGGCACCTGCAAAGGATTTATTACCTGAACCGGTTCAGCTAGATACCCTAAATTTACAAAGTGAAATGCAAATTTATTTGGCCTTACCGATGGTACAGCCAAATAAACAGAATGTCAGTCATGTTGATCAAGCCCGACCTAGCCGTTATCATTCCCATTTAAGTTCAACTCATGACTTATTTACCGATGCAAGTACTGCGCAGATTACATTATTGCGCCGTCGTGCTGAATTAAAAATATTTGAAGTTAGCCAAGAACCTCAGCATCAGATGGATGGGTATCTATATCTTCCAGTAGGTCGAATTAAACGGCAAAGTTCGGGGAATTTTATTTTTGATCATAAATTTATTCCACCAATTTTACATATACAGGCCAATGTAAATCTTTTGGTTAATTTACAACGCACCTTGAATATCATTCAGGCAAAGATTAAGACCATCCAGAGTAATAATCGGGAAAATGAACAGAAACTGATTGAATTCCGCTCTGGGGATATTGTGTCTTTCTGGCTGGTCAATGCCTTAAATACTGCATATGCGAGCCTAAACCATATTTTGCAGTATCCGATTATTCATCCTGAACGTCTCTATAGTGAACTATTACGCCTAACTGGCTCATTGCTAACTTTTTCGACTGCTTATGATGTCGATCAACTGCCTAAATATCAGCACTATCATCTATACGAAAGCTACAATCAGTTAGACATTATTTTAAGAAATCTACTGGATATCATTATCTCGAATCGTTATATCAGCATCTCCTTAAAAGAAACCCGACCATCCTATTGGCTTGGCAGTCTGGAAACCGACAAGATTACCCGAGATACGCGTCTATATCTGGCTGTTTCAAGCAGTGCGATGCCTGTCCAAGATTTAATTGCTTATGTGCCGATCCGTTTTAAAGTTGGCAGTACAGTTGATGTTGAACAGCGAGTCATTGCAGCCCTCCCTGCCATTCCAATTCAACATTTAATTCAGGTACCAACAGCGATCCCGGTTCGTTCTGGAGTCAGCTATTTCGAAATTGAACCGAATAACGATTTGTATCAACGCATGTTCGATTCAGAATCGATTTGTATTTATATCCCGAATGGATTTCAGGATATCAGGATTGAACTTGTTGCAGTCATGAAAGGATAAGTATCATTATGAATATAATTACAAATTCTGCACCATCACTATTTGATGATGGCCAGATCGGATCTGGACAGATTTTTACTCAAATGACTGATCAGAAATCTCATATGACGACCAATCTGATTGATCTTCTTTATGACGGATTTTATATTGTCTTTTTGCTAAAAAATCATTATATCCCTTCGCACCCAGCATCGTTTCGTGAAAAGATTCTGGAAATGCTAAACTATTTTGAGCATCAAGCACGTAAACAGCAATTTTCTTTTGAAGACATTCAGGATGCTAAATATGCTTATTGTGCTTTATTAGATGAAACCATTGTCACGCAGCAGGATGCCCGTTTCTTTGATCTGCAAAATTACTGGATGATGGATCCCTTACAATTAAATTTATTTGGTTCTCAACTTGCAGGTTATCGTTTCTTTGAGCATCTAGAGGAAATACTTTATAAAGATAATGAACGTTTAGCGGTACTGGAAGTCTATCACTACTGCCTGTTATTAGGTTTTCATGGAAAATATCGGCTTGAGTCTGTGCATAGTTTGAATCAGCTGATTACCCAAGTGAGTGAACAGATTGATTACCTAAAAGGTAAGAAAACGCCGTTTTCCCCTTTTGCAGCACTACCTGACAAGATCAAACATATTATTCATCGTGAATTACCATTTTTATGGATTTTGGTATTTTTGCTTTTGTTCACTCTAATGAGTTTCGCGGGTCTAAAATATATGCTCTCGAGTGAAACTACAGAAATTTTTACTCAATATCAGAATGTGATGAGTGCACTAGCGGAACAGGCCTACATTACGATTCATTTACCTTAATGAAGCCTATAATAAATGATCCATAAAAAGTAATAAAAAAATAATGACTTAAAATAAAAATGAAGATAAAACAAAGCAGCTTATATCAAATAATGTGCCATTTCTTCCTGGAAAAAAATGCTTTAATTTATGAATATTTTAATATCAGGCTGATATTAAACTGCTCGAATGGGATGACCGCTAGATGATTTTTATCATTATTAGCAGCTTTATTCTTCTCAGCTGTATTTTGGTTTTGATGCAATTCTATGAGCTTAGGCAGCATATACAGAACTCTTTAATTGCATGGCTGCCACAAACTAAAAAACAGTTCATCACAATTAAGCAATTTATACATCAATTTAAACTGGCTGGATCTCCAGACTATCTACAATCACATTGGTATTTACAACAATGGTGGATCTTGATTGCCGGGTCTATATTGTTTATCAGTATCCTGATTTTTTCTTTGACTCGACCTGTTTCTGCCAGTATGTCTGAGGCACGTTATTTACAAAAAGTCGACCCGCAAATATATGCACTTTTGGAAGGTCAGATTTTGACTCCACCTGAAGAAGTTGATAAAGCTCTTATTCTTAAAGCTTTGCAGGAAGATCAATATGCCCATCAACCGGTAATTTCAGCGCAACGATTTAATTCCAATATTCAGGATATACATTTAAACCACTATCAAAATCTGAATCAAGCTGATCGCAAATGGCATAAGATGAATCCGCGTTTTAAGCAGCGTTTATTGATGGTATTTAAAATCATGCAGGAACAGCATGGTTATGAACTGGTATTGCTTGAAGGCTATCGGAGTCCTGAAAGACAGAATTCGCTGGCAGTGAATAGTAATATTACTCGTGCCAAAGGCTTTCAGAGTTATCATCAGTTTGGTTTGGCTGCAGATATTGCTTTTAAGCGTCATGGCAAAGTGGTGATTAGTGAACGTGATCCATGGGCTATGCGCGGTTATCAACTGTATGGACAAATCGCAGAGTCAGTTGGACTCACTTGGGGGGGACGATGGAAAACCATTCAGGATTATGGGCATACGGAATATCGTATGCCTGGTCTGAAGAAAACTCCTGAAATGGCTTATCAATTAATAAATGAAAGTCAGCTGTAAACTCATGCAATAACATCCCAGCCATAAGAATGAGCAGAAGATACATCTGCTCATTTCTATTATTTATTTTTCATCAATAAAATTCTGCATATGCTGCAAAACATCCGCCGTCTTTTCACCATGTAGCCAGTGCCCTGCATTTTCAATCACTTCAATCTGTGCATGAATAAACTGCTGATTGATGGCTTCAAAATGTTCAGGTTTAGAGATATACGATGAATTTCCACCTCTTAAGAATAATGCTAGAAGTTCATTTTTTTCTATCTTCTCCCAAGCAGTAATATCTTCATAATGACCATACAGTGCTTGCACATTAAACAACCACCGCCCTTTATTGAATGATTTTAAAAGAAACTGGAGGACTATTTCCTCTTGGATATATTCACGCATAATTTTTGCTGCTTCATTCCGTGAAGCAACTTGCGCCTGCTGGACTGCAAACAAGGCTTTAAATATTTCAGAATGATGGTTTTCTTGATATTGAATTGGCGTGATATCTAATACAACCAGTTTTTCAATCTGATCAGACGCCAGGTCTGCCAGCTTCATGGCAATTTTTCCACCCATCGAATGCCCGACTGCAATAAATTTTTTAATATTTAAACTGGCTAACGTTTCTAAAATATCTTCGGCCATGACTTGATAATTCACTTCATTAGAATGGTCAGATAAACCATGATTTCTGACATCAATTTGAACCGTAGTTGTTTGCTCTGAAAAATGTCGGGCTAACATACCTAAATTACTTAAACTACCAAATAAACCGTGAATAAATACCATTGGTGCTAAAGTTGATGTTTCATGGGTTTGTATTTGATAATTCAGGATCATTTGAGAATTCCGTGATTTCCTATGTTAGGTGTTAATAGTGGAGTTATATTGGAAGTTAATCAATTGCCAATGACATAATTTAAAATTTTGCTTAGGCTATTTTGACCAGATCTGCTTATAATTGAGCGTCACATCAGCTCATTAATAAAAGAAAATATTTTAAAAATTTTTCAGGAGGTATCTGAGCTTTAGAGTTTATTTGAGTATTAAGTTTTAGTTATGGGATATGGAATTTTGTGAGAATTAATATAAAGTAGAGATTTGCTTAGGCTATTTTAGCATGCAATGATTTTAGCACCCTTCGTTTGAGTAAAAAAAGAAACACATAAATATTTAATATTTCTTAATAAATTTCAAAAGTAGCTGATATATCCCCGGTAAAATTTGTATATAAATAGATTTTTATAAAGTTTATTTAATGAGTAATTTAAAAAGCACTGAAATCCTTATGCTACGTATCAGAGTATTTATGCATTTTATAAGCAAGCTGAAAGTCGAAAAAAGGGGCTAATTTTTTGGCCCTACCCTTTTTTATCCGTCTATACCTTTATCAAGATCAACATTCCTAAATAAGATATGAAGATTTAATTTCATTAGCTTCTATATGCTTCATATCTGATAGTTTAAAGTAGTGTATAAAATGTATTCTAAGGCTATCTTATGAACAATTTAGTTAAAAAAAGCGTTGAATTCTTGGTGGATCAAGACGTTGTTGAGTCAGCAGAATGCGTGATCACAGAAGCCGGATTAACTCCAGCAGAATTAATTACGATAGTTTATGGTGAAATTGTTCGAACAGGTCAAATACCTATTATTCTTCAAGTAGGAACTAAGGATTTCAATATAGCTCGATTAACAGCAGCGAGTTCCTCTATTCCAACTGTCAAAGTTTCCACTCCAGAACAGAAGGATGCATTTTTAAATGATGATGGTGGCTATTAAACCTCAAGACAATGCTCTTGCTTTTATGGATTAATTACACTTCCCTACTTTTACAAAATATTGCGGTGGTCATACCTGAATTATTCATACTTTGTGCTTGTCGATCCAAAAAGTTTTTAGCAATCATCGCCATTGTGGGCGCCATATTGAGCTCTTGATTTTCTTCAGAGACTTTTTGAATCTCTTCATAAGCCGTTAAACGCTGACAGAATGCCTGACGTTGACTTTGTGCATCAGCATTCTGATCTGGCTCATCTAAAATATGTTTGGTTTCATTGACTTTTTTTGTTTGCGCAGCAATAAACTGATCATAATCCACTTGTGAAAGCTTTTCGGCAAAAGCCATATTGTTCAATTGCATGCAAATAAAGAAAGTACATATTAAAGATGAGAATTTGATCATTTCGAAGGTCTTCTTTTAGTTTTCTTCTTTCCAGACATCTTCATAATCATCTGCATCAATCATGAAGCGGTAGCCCTGCTCTAAAGCCAGGTAAGGTAAAACTTCAGGGGCGATATCCTGTAACTCACGCACAGTCATGGTTTCAAAAGCATCTTCATTTGAAGCCAGTTCACCACCATAAATATACCAGCTAATATTTTCGTCTGTTTCAGGCTTTCTACGGATTCCGACAATTGGATCCTGCTTCAATGTATGTACAGCCACTGCAACGACATCATCACCACTTACTTCTACATAGGCAGAACCGACCTCTTCACACAGCAATTTCTGCTCTACAATCAGTTCCTGTAATGGTGATAACTTCTGCGTGTTTTTCGACATTCGGTTTGACTCATTAAATTCTTTAAATACCGCTTTAGTTTAGCCTAGTTTTAAAAAATCTAATGCGTATTTTTATAAACAACCTGGAGATCTGTCCTTAAAAAGGATTAAAGACAGATCGGAAATTAAACTTATTGGAAAACTTTGAAGCGTTGATCATCTTCCAGATAATCTTTCGCACGCGCTTCGCCTTCAACTGAACCAAATACCAGTTGAGCACGAAGTTTCCAGTTTTCTGGAATATCCCACTCTGCATGAACCTGCTCATCTACAATCGGATTATAGTGTTGTAAAGATGCACCCAGGCCTTCAGTATGCAATGCTGTCCAGGTAGAGAACTGAGCAATAGCAGTTGAATGTTCTGCCCAGATTGGGAAATTCTCGGCATAAGATGGGAATTGCTCTTGCAAGCCTTTTACTACATTTTGATCTTCAAAGAATAAAACTGTACCCGTACCTGCAGCAAAGGTTGCCATTTTTGCAGTCGTTTTTGCAGCACTTTCTTCATCTTTGGCATAGCTTTTTAATTTATCAGCGACAATGCCCCAGAATTTTTCATGTTCGCCATTGAATAAAATAACGGCGCGAGATGATTGTGAGTTAAAAGATGACGGACTTTGCTTGATCGCATTTTGAATCAAATCAGTTAAATATTCAGGAGACTGTTCTACATTTTTACCAATGGCATAAATAGTACGGCGTTTTGTAATTAAATCTAAAAACTGATTCGACATTCGGTTAAATCCTTGGATATATCTTCGGGAAAACTGGAACCTTCACTTATTTTTATGAAGGAATTCTAATGAATAAGAATTCTGTGATTCATTTATTGATTAGTACTGATAGCTTAAAAAAATATGACTGGAATAGCTATATTCTTAAAGTAATATCTTTATATATTCTTTTGATAAAGCATAGTTTTTTAATTTATTTTTTTATCAAACGATAAAATAAATGCTCTTTTCTGAGTCACTTTCTGTTTTAAAATAAGTCACCATGTTTAATCATGTAGCAGAAAGTTGTTTTGATGATAAATATAGAAATTTGCTTAGGCTATTTATTGTAAGGGAAATGTCAATCCTAAGAAATCGCTATATAAAATCATCCCCCAATTTGGAGGATGAAATTGAATAAATCAGCTTAAATTTACTTAGAATTTGGCATTAAGCACTTGAGCAGAGACTTTATTTTTCCAAAGATCACGTAAGGTTGGTAAATAGAATTTTTCACCTAGTTCTACCAGTTCAGCATCAATCAAGCCATGCACATCATGCATAAATAGGTAATCCAGATCCACACTAGAAAGCTTAAGATGTTTCTTCTGATATTCTCTGCGTTTTTGCTGTGCCTCTTTCACCAACTGATCTGCAAATGTCTTATCTTTATACTGGGTGATCGCATTTAAACGCAATTCAATAATGCCCCACCCTGTTAATAACATCTGAAACGTTTCAAAGTCCTGAGTGGTTGATTCCCACGTCATTTCATCAAGATTTTCATTTTCCGGGAGAACAGGTAAAAGAAGTTCCATTACGCTTGGAAAAATCTTTTTAAAATTCAGAATAAATTTAACAGGATGCTCACCTGGATAATCCTTAAATTGAACCTTTTTTTGAACATCTGTTAAATAAATATCAAGCATTAAATTTTCCTTAAACAACCTGCTATTTTATGGATGTTTATTCATAAGTCATAGAAACTCATGCTGAATAAACGACAAAACAGCAGTAAAAACGAACTGCATTTTAGCAGCTATATACGCTTATTCAATGTTAATTCGGTATGAGAAGTCATGAGGATAGGCTTTAGCACTAAAAAAACTTCAATAGTTATCTCTAAACGTCCTTCTAATACGATTTCACCCGTAATTTTAAATTCTTTCTTTTATTTACTCATGAATCTATAAACTTAAGAACTCCTGATGAGGAGAATAAAAAAGCCCACTCATAGAGCAGGCTTAATAAACAATGATAATTTGAATGAGTCTATCTCACCAGTTTTGTCGGTTCCCATACATTCGATACACTGTCTAACGTCCACAGCGTTATAGCCGGTACTGCTACAGCTGCTACACTTCTTTTTTGTATAATCTGGATATAGATCCTCATCTGGATAGGGCTCTTCCAGATCAAAATCATCATCAAAGTCAGTCATCACCCTTACCTCATTTTTCTAGTTATCAGGGAATTTCTATTAGTAATCCTTCGTTGTATATCTGTCAAAACCTGAACGATAGATGGTTCATAGCATTTAATAAACAAGCTCAATTGAATAAGAATTTTCTGGCAAAAACATGTGCTTGTTATTTTATTAAAATTTGTATGAATAATCCTTAGATATAATAGAGCCCACATTTAGAGGGCTTTATTATTTAACCATAATTAGAAGACTTATTTTACGTTTGGAGCCACCATATTCTCAGGACGCACCACTTGATCAAACTGTTCTGCAGTCACCAATCCGAGTTCGACTGCGACCTGTTTTAAGGTTTTACCTTCTTTATAGGCGGTCTTGGCCACTTTAGCTGCATTCTCATAACCAATGACTGGATTTAATGCAGTGACCAGCATTAATGAATCATGCAGGAAGTGTTCAATCTTGTCACGGTTAGGTTCGATTCCGACTGCACAGTTATTGTTAAAGCTGTTACATGCATCGCCAAGCAGTTGGATTGACTGCAACAGGTTATAAGCAATCACTGGCATAAAGACATTCAGCTCAAAATTCCCTGATGCACCGGCCACATTAATTGTCGTGTCATTTCCTAAGACTTGGGCAACTACCATGGTCATGGCTTCACTTTGAGTTGGGTTCACCTTACCCGGCATGATACTTGAACCCGGTTCATTTTCAGGAATACGTAATTCACCAAAACCACAACGTGGTCCACTTGCCAACCAGCGAATATCATTAGCAATTTTATTCAGGCTAACCGCTAAAGTCTTTAAAGCACCTGAAGTAAAAACTGCTGCATCACGGCCGGCTAAAGCTTCGAACTTATTAGGAGCGGTGACAAAAGGAAAACCCGTTAATTCAGCTAGAGTATCGGCGGCTTTAACGGCGTAATCTGGATGGGCATTGAGGCCTGTACCGACGGCGGTTCCACCCAGTGGCAATTCATATAATCCTTGCAAAGCTTGATACAGACGAATCAAGGCATGATCCAGTTGAGAGACATATCCACTGAATTCCTGACCTAAAGTTAAAGGTGTGGCATCTTGAAGATGGGTACGACCAATTTTTACAATCTCGGCAAATTCTTGAGATTTAGCATGCAAGGTATCACGTAAACGTGTCACTGCCGGAATTAACAGTTCGTTGATCTGTAAGCTAGCTGCCACATGAATCGCGGTCGGAAAAGAATCATTGGTCGATTGAGCGCGGTTGACATGATCATTTGGATGCACAGGCTTTTGTGCACCTAAAGGATTGCCCAGTTTCTGGTTAGCAATATTGGCAATCACTTCATTACAGTTCATGTTACTTTGCGTGCCCGAACCGGTTTGCCATACGACTAAGGGGAACTGGCTATCCCATTGACCGCTAATCACTTCATCCGCAGCACCGATGATATAGGTCGATAACTCATGAGGAATCTGGTTTAACTCGGCATTGGTGATTGCAGCTGCTTTCTTGACCAAGCCCATGGCACGAATCATGGCGCGCGGCAGATGCTCATTGCCAATTTTGAAGTTCTGTAGACTACGCTGAGTTTGTGCGCCCCAAAGTGCTTCACTCGGTACAGCGACTTCTCCCATCGTGTCATGTTCAATACGTGTTTGCATGCTCAACCTCAATTGTTATTCCATGTTTTACTCATTTAGACAGCAGCTTCAATACTGTACTTCATTCATTCATCTTAATGAGTTTGATTAATTTTGCAAATGATAATTATTATCAATAATTAGCTTATAGGATTCTAAATCACTGCCCTCTTAACGTGTTCTGATAGAACAGCCATTCATCCTCTAACATTTTCCTCAAGGTATAACGTGGTTGCCAATGTAACAATTGTTGGGCCTTATCTGTATTAGCGCCTAGCTGATCCATTTCGGCATGTGGATATGGCAAAGCATCTACTGTAGGAACAGCGGATTGAGTGACTTCTGCAACCTGATCCAGCAAAGTCTGCATTGAGATTAGCTCTCCAGCAATATTAAAGGCTTCGCAAGTCCATTGTTGCTGTTGCGAGAGCCAATGTAGTGATTTGAATACCGCATCACAGACATCCATTACATGTAGAAAGCTGCGTTCTACCGTATAGTCCTCGGTCTTTGCCTGACGGCGCAATTCCAAATATTCACGCTGCTTCGCACCCACCTGCATAGCCAGAGGCACAATATTCTTTGGTAAAGGCGGCACCCATTCACCTAAAATGCCATTTTCAAAAGCGCCCGCGACATTGGAAAGACGTAACATCGCAATACGCCATTCATTGTCCGTCTTAGCAGTATCCCGGATGATTTCTTCCACCATCTGTTGGGATTTAATATAAGGGTTTGGGTAAGTGTAATTGAAAGCCTGATCTTCTTTTAAATCCGTTCCAGAATGCCCATATATAGTCAATGAAGACAAATGCACAAGATTGCGCACTCCGGTACGTTGCATGGCACGCATCAGGCTCATGATACAGCTGACATTATCATTATAATATTCAAGTGGTTTTAAAACTGATTCTTCTAATGATTTAAAGCTTGCAGTATGAATGACAGCCTGCACGGAATTCTGTTCAAAAACTTTATTTAATGCTGGAGTGTTGCGGATATCAATTTTGACAAAAGGCACATAGCGATTGGAAATAAATTCAAGGCGTTCTAGGGTCTGCAGACTGGCATTGGCCAGATTATCAACCACAATGACCTCTAGCCCTTGTGCCATCAGACTTAAAGCAATATGTGAGCCTAAAAAGCCTAAACCACCCGTCACTAAAATCATTGTTTATTAACTCCGCTTTAGAATCAGCATCTTAAATTGATATGGTGTTTATTTGGTGCTTTCTCCAACTTATCCACAGGATCAAAAACGCAAAAACCGACCCAAAATTTCTTCTGAGCCGGCTAATCTGCTCAATAAGTATATTTTATTTTACAGGTCGAACAAAAGTTGATTGTTATGTAATGTATGGAATTCATGACAATGAATTAAGCCCTCACTTCGAGGGCTTACTTAATCAAACGATAGCTTTTTTAAGTAGATTAAATGCAGCTTTAGCCGCATTAATAAATCGGATGATAATCGGTATCCAGTAATCAAGGTTTGTGAATATTTCTACAATTTCCTTCTTCGCATACCCAATTACCCAGTTCCGTTTTTCTTCACCAGATAAAGTGCTGTTTTTCAGCTTTTCAGCAGCATCCATATACTTTGCGATCTGGCTTAAAATTGGGCCGCCTGATTCAGCTACTTCTAATGTTGATTTTGATACTTGTTCAATTGTTAATGCTGTCATGCTTCAGTCACTCCTGTAGCAGTTACGCCAGACATAACTGGAAGGTTATAACGGTGATCGGCTGGCCGATTAGTCATGCCATACCAACGGAACTCCTGAAATTCAGACTCAGCATATAAGGCATAACACACCATATTTGACTGATTACCACCCAAGCAAACCAGCTTACCTGTTTTACTATCACGACCCACTACAAAGCAGACATGACCACCACCCTTACGTGATTTAATAGCTACACTACCATAAGCTGGCTTAGATAACTTTGCACCGTAATTCACATAATCTAATGCCCGGTACCAATGCTTCGGATATTTCACACCGGCTACTTTTAAGCAGTGAGCAATAAAGGTTCCACACCAGGCTGTTTCATCCTCTGACCACCATGCGCCAAGTGATTTAAGCCACTTCAGGATAGTTGGATTATGCTTAGTCTTACTGGTGTCCTCACGTAGTCCAATATGCTTTTTAGCTTCAATCATCCATGCCAGATCATTGGTTGGCTGTTGTACTGTTAAAAGGCTATTTACCCCAGATAGGCTTGGCTCATGTAGTTCTGGCTGAGCTTTTTTGCGTCCTACATATGTAGCCAAGAATACCAATACAATAGACACAATGCTTTGATACGGTTCAGGCAAGACATTGGCGTTATAGACTTCCTGCAAAACTAAATGTACACAGGATAAAAAAAGCGCCATATAGGCGCCATATTTTACTGAGTCAAACTTCCAAACACTTTCTTTAATTAATTTCATCTTATCTCTCTTCACTGTTTGTTTTTTTGTTGATCAATCTGGTTCCGCATTGCTGCCAGGTCTGTATCCATGCGGATCTGCTTTGATTCGATAATGGCTAATTTTTGATTTAGTCCTGCATTTTCTTTAGCAAGTGCTGTGCTCCCTTGAACTATCCATGAACCAAAGGCAATGAGTAGCCCAATAGCAGTTCCACCTAGGGCTTTCGCAAAGGTGAGCCCTCCTTTAGCCTGGTTCATATCCGCCTGAAGCAGATCAATATCCCGTCGGTTTGCCACAGCTTGTGACTGGTAATATTCATTCCGTTCAGTTAAGCGAATGACGTTGTTGTTTAATTCACCCATTTCCAAGCGCAGTTGATCTAATTTTTTCTCAACTCGCACCCCATACGTTTCACTGTCAGGCATACGCCCCCCTATTTTTTTGGCAATAAAAAAGCACCTAAAAAAGGTGCTGTCATTTGGTTAAGTTTAGACTTCTATTTCTGAATGATGGCCAGTAGGTGCTGGTCTTAGGATCACCTGGTTTGAGATGAATACCCGGGCACCTAAATTGTAGGCTGTGCCGGATGTGCAAAGCACCGGACCAGATCCACCATCAATCTGTACCCGATACTCTGGATGTTTCACTGATGTAATGGTGCCAATATATTCTGCATGGGTCGGATTCAAGAGCTTTCGCAATTCAAATAATGGATTACTCACGGCTGATACGCTCCACTGTAATTGTTTCATTGACCTTTTCATGTGAGAAGCTACCTGAAACTGAATCGATCACACCCCACCACTGACCATTAAAAGCAATGGTTTTACCAGGTAGCATCTCACCAATTTCCTGACTGACCGGAATATCAGAGAATGTGTGCAGTTCTTGAATATTGGCTTTCACTAATGCATTCTTGCCGTAACTAGCACCTGACACCACATTGAATAGTGGACCAGTGACTGACTCAAGCGGCACATCACCTGAGGTACCCCGTTGCTGTACTTTCAGGCTCTCACCACTTCGACTATTTACTACAGTGATGGCATTGAAGTCAGCAATGTATTCATCGTTCTTTTTGATGTTCTGCTGCATGACTAGGCTTTCAGACAATAGAATATCGTAATCATCCACGGTCATCGTATCCCAATAGCCTTTCTGGTACCGGGGTAAAATAGTCAATGTGTTGCCCGCTTTCTGGCTATAGATAAAACCGCCGCCTGCATCAACGACCTGCTTTATTGCATCAATTGGCGCAAGTTCTGCATAACTCAGGCTTTCAGTTGGTACGATCCAGCCTAACTCATCAATCAGTTTCCAATCCAAGACTGTGCCGGCATTAGCCCGGTCTAGTTCAGCTTGCACCAGCTGTACAGAGGTTCGCTCATTGTCCTGAATAAATGAGCGTGAAGGTGAGTACTTGTCTGAGTTCAAGGCTGTGACACTTCGACCTGGGTAAGTGTAGAGAACACTGGCAAAGCGCCGAGTTTCTTCTGGATCCTCAAGCAAAATATGATGCTCAAAACCATTAATTATAACTTTTAGAATCACCGGCTGGTCATTGATAGGTTGCAGCTTGTCTTTTTCAGTATGTGCCACGGTAATTGAGTAGGTCCAGCACCACTGTGATCGGCTGGTACTGTAAGTCCCATCAATCACCTTGATCTTCTCGCCGGTATCCAGTCGCTCGGCTGTTAATGTATTCACGATATACCACCAGTTTCTGTTCGGCAGTGCTGGAATACAGTCATCTGCACCAAAATTTAAAACAACATTGTGTGAGTCATTCTCATGACAGAGACAGATAAAGTTTAAATCTGTACTACCCTGATATGGCTGAGGTTCAGGCTTTGGCCAAGGCAAAACCGGATGCTTGCGATAATGAATCGCTTTGGCTTTATCCCATGGCAAATCTGACTTGGTAATAATCTCAAGACCTTTATCCCACTCAAATGAAAAGCGGTGCTCAAAGGCCTGAGCCACTTCATGTGAATAAGTAAAGGTCTTGCGCCGGCGGATCATTTCTTGCCAAACGGTTTCCCGGTTATGGCGCAACTTGACCGTTTCTTCATGCAAGTAACGCTGATGAATAAAGCGTTTATCACCCTCTTCCCAAATCACATATGCATCTGAACTTAAACCGGTTGCTTGCTCATGAAA
This sequence comes from Acinetobacter sp. TW_SC_4, assembly GCF_054861205.1. Taxonomy (NCBI): domain Bacteria; kingdom Pseudomonadati; phylum Pseudomonadota; class Gammaproteobacteria; order Moraxellales; family Moraxellaceae; genus Acinetobacter; species Acinetobacter sp. TW_SC_4. The sequence goes on along the minus strand of NZ_CM142174.1, from coordinate 1,477,214 downwards.
GGATCTAATCGCCCGGGTTAATGATCCGGCCTGCTCATGCCAGAAATCCACTTGATTGGAAATCACCAAGCCCTGCTCATAAAAAAGAGCCTCATTTGAGACTCTCAAAATAGGCTTTGCCCATGGTATTTCTGTAGCGCTCAAGGCCGTGATGGCTTTCTGATAGCGCATATCAAAGCCGTAAGACACTCCGACAATATGATTAATATCAAACAGAGCTTTAACTTCAAATTGAACTTCAGTATCCAAAACCATATCAATCGTGCACAGGTTTTCACTAAATACCGCTTCGACTTCAAAACTAAAACTGGTGTCTAAGACAGTATCGATCTGCCCGACAACATCAATATTGTCTTTAAAGACTGCGACAACTTCAAAGCTAAACTCAGTATCAAGTATCGTGTCGATGACTGCAGTATTTACACCACTATCAGCATAAATTGCAGTGACTTCAAATGAGAATTCAGCATCGAGTAATGTATCGATTACAGCTGTAACATCATCGCCAAAATTAAGATTAGTTGAGCCATCAGCAAGATGCTCAAAATTCAGGATGATATTGTGGCTATCGCTATTATCAGGCTTAAAATTTAAGTTTAAGTTGTGAGCATCAACGGTGCCGAGCTTATTTTTAAAATCCACATGAGCACCCTTTTAAATTAAGGTCTGAGTTTTATCGAAGTGATGGATAGCGTGCCACCCAAAGCCAAATTGGTATTCGCTAACGCAATATCCGTACCTACTGTCAGATCGGCAGCCACTTCGCCAGCACCGCTATAAATACGCGCCCACGTTGCAGTACCTGTTTTAATCACAGTCGCGGCATCTGTTGGGTGGAATTCAATATAAGTAGCTGTGGCTTCTTTAATGCATGGCTCAGGAAAAGTCAGCGTCACCAATGCATTATTTGAATCTGCTGCAACCGCAGGGCTGGCAGGCTGCGTGCCTGCATAAAAAATAACGGTAGCACTTTGGCTACCGTTATCCATAAATTCTGAAAAGGCTTGAATCATGGCAAGCCGAGCATTGATTGATGTTTGACTCATTTTGGCACCACGTTGTCTTGAATGACTGCGTTAAATTGAGATGCTGGGTGATGGGCAACAATGAAATAATTTTTTAAATCAAGGTTTTCAAATTTATAAAACCCTGTTTCTGTGGAAACAGTTTCGCGAATTAACCTCCCAGATACCTTTTCAAATAATCTTACTCTACAGGGTAGGACCCTCCCTAGTTCAAAAACATGCCCCTGTATAGACCGGGTAAGGTTTGCATTCACCGGACTTCCATTCAACATAATTAGAGAATCAATTATTTTTAAAGTCATGCTATATCCCCAATCTCAAAAATCATTTGCCCCATAATATTGTTATACTTGGCGACACTTAGGGCGATATAGGCTTTGTTAAGCCTTGCGATTATTTGCTTGTGGGTATATGGCTCTTTATTAGCCAAGTGAAAACATCCCTTTAGTTTTCCATACAACCCCTCGCCGGAAATATATACAGGAAATGCTGCGGTATCAGCTCTGTATGCGTGAGAATCCACTGAACCTGATATCGTACCACTACCTAATGCGCTGGAAAAAACTCGAGAAAGGCCATAATTATCATGTCTAGACAACAATCTTTCAGTTATCAAGTAGGCGCCACCGTTATTATTGGCTATCGGTGTAAGTTCCCCGACATTATTCCAAGCATCTCCATTTATACTGTTAAGTGTGGCGGATAGAAAATTAATAAACGTATAACCATTTTCAAGGGGGTCATAAGCCCCAAACCCATAAACCTGGGCATATTTCGCTAAATACCCCGTAGAGTTGATGATATAAAAATACTCATCAGTCCCAATTAAAACATACTCCCTTGCTCCATTACCTGGTGATGTCAAATCTTTTGCATCTGACCTGGCGTCCCCACTTCTTGCGTAATACCAACGCGCCCAGCCATTTATTGCATTGATGCCAGAGCCTGTACCCACCCAATTTTTTTCTGGCAATGTTAGGTTAAACGGCGCCTGAACCCCAATCATGGTATCAATATCGGTCATATCTTCAACCATTCCAACCTTTGCGAATTTTGCATAAGCTGTGTTGTAAGCCGGATCTGGCTCATCTACAACACGTAAAAAAGGACGGCTTGGCAAAAGCAAATTGGTCGAACGATATGCAGCTTTACCACCACCACTTGGATTACTGCTAGAGAATGGTTTCTCCCACCCTAGCGGCGGTAATGATGCTGTAATCACACCTGTTGCAGCGGTCACGCTTGGTACTGCAGCAAGCTCAAATGTGATTGTTTGAGCATTTGGCGCAGTGAGCACGCGATGCTCACCATTAAATTCAGGTTGATTGGCACCTGTGATTTTAATCACTTGGTATTGCATCAAATTATGTGCAGAGCTGAATAGCGCAGTGACCGTGGATCCCGATGCTGTGAGTGATGAAATTGTGCCAATATTGATCCCATTTACCAGGCAGGCATCTAACACATTAATCATCGAGCCATAAGCATTTTGCAGTTGTGGTGCATTGTTATTGGTATGCACATAAAACTTGATATCTGTACTTGCAACCATTTTTATTCACTCGTAAAAAAGACCGCACAAAGCGGTCATATTTGATTTAACTTTTAAACCACGCGATCAATATCACCACGAAGCATGATTTGGAATTGATCTGAGGTTACCGTTGGTTCGGATTGTTTCACTGTACGGATCACCCAGACCGGGAAGTTTGCAGCCACAGTATTGAAGCGCAAGACGTTACCATTGGCCCAGCCTGCGCCCCACCCCTCTTTTTTGATCGTGAAATACGGCACACCAGTCACCGGATTGAGCGGCGCATAATCTGCATTGGTAGTACCTGTCCCAATCTGACCCGAGTATTCACCGATGCAGCGGAATGATTGTGCATCCGTAAAGATTAATGCCCAGCGTTCTTGAATCGCCCCCTTGTTTGTGACTTGGAGTGGATAGAGGGAATCATTGTAGTTCGCTAAAATTCCTGAACTCGGTTCATCTGCCCAGGCATTACTCCATGAACCTTGCACAAACTTTCGTGTATAACGCGCCTGCATATCGCCAATCACTAAAGCAGAGCCAACAATGGTATCCACTGCATCATAGTTATGCGTCAGTGGCTTGGTAAATGTCAGTTGACCATTGATCTGCACGTCACGGATCAAACCCATATCCTGATAGCGGTATTTCACTGTCAGTGGCGCAACCAGATTACCCAGTACAAAGTCACCACCCAGCGTCACGCGACCATAGTCATAATCAACCGTGTACAAATCGAAGGCGACTTTCGTTCCGTTGGCATCTTCCAATTCTGCCCATGAGATCCGCTGATCATTGAGATCGTACGTGGTTCCTGCAATTGCACTTGGTAATTCCTGCGCTTTGCTTGAGCTGACAATGCCGATCCCACCGACACGGAAGATCGGGACACGGCCATCAATCGGCAAACGTGTGGCAGACAAACCAAGGATTTCAGAATCCAAAGGAATATAAGTATAAGCCACTGCGTTATAGCGTACACTTGAAGCATCCACCCAGACCGGAACATTGATATAAGTATCGGCTCCCTCCTGGTATTCTAGCAGCAGGTCATACCAGTCGCTTGCCTCAATCTCCGCACGGTTGGCTTCTGTGATTTTGGTTTTGGTGTAGAAGTAGATCGTCACAAAGCCATTATCCCAATTGACCTGACCATGCGCCCGGCTGGTTTCGATTACGCCATTTTCATCAGCGGTTAATGTCAGCTGACCAAATTCAGTGGTACCCACAACCACATTTAAGGATTGTGGCCGGATCGGCATGATCGGCGTTCTAAAGCTGATCTTGTTGACCGGCAACAAGTCGGTTGTGGTGGTTAGGGATTCCAGTGTAATTGTGTTATCTGCATTCGGGGTCCAGGAATCAATTTCAACGATCCCGGTGCCATATTGAATGGCACCAGACTGAATTCCGCTGTTATTCGCCGGATTCACATTACGATACAGCAAGCCAGTACGGTCTAGGAAAGTATCAGCACCGACTTTGAATCGGGCTGAGCCTGTTAGAATCTGCTCATCAAAACCAGAAGATAAATCCAGCTTGAGCTTGTTGGCCGTCACCGTATGGGTTGCTGAGTTCGAGCCAGAGGTATCGCGGTATTTCACTTGAACATCAACAGCATTAAGGGCTTTTAATTCAACCTGCTGACCTTGGATGTCTGACGTTTGTGGAGAATAAAAAGACATATTTCCTCGCTAGGCAGCCGCATAGGTAGCCATAGGTGTAAAGGTTTGCACAAATCTGCTCGCTGTACTTTTTGGTGTGACTTCAACTGCGCCAGTGGCATAGATAATGGTGCCTTGCACTTGACCGCGGCTATTCACTAGATTACCCATAGTTGCATTCACCGGCACATCTGTCAGGGTTACAGATCCTGTAATCCCCTCATTGCTTTGAAGTGGAATTCTTAATTCCACACTATTTGGCTGAATTGCTGGTCCCGTACCAATGGTAAAGGTCAGCTTTTGATTTACAGGAGTAACATCCATCTTGGTCTGCTCAAGTGAAGCGCCGTAGTTATAGACCACCGAAAAGACCGTGCCTTTCTGTGGCAACTTATTTGGAATGATTTTGCCAATACCGGTGGCATAGTTAATTTCACCTGTGGCATCCCCAGTAAACTTACCTTGATCATTTGATGTTGCAGTTTTCGCCTCACCCTCAAGCAGCCAGTTAATGGTGATACCCGGCAATACACCCGGTCGACCTAAATCAAAATCAAATGCAGCTTTTTCCACACTTAAATTGGAGCGTACAAAGGTGACAATCGGTGTACCCCAGTTCAGCAGAATTGGTGTGTCTACATCTGGTAGTGCGCCAGTCGTTAATAACCATGAGCCGGTTTCATAATTGATCATGCCTGAACCAAATGACGAACTCGCAGCCTTTAACTGCCCCGAGCCATCATCTTTGAGTTCATAGAACTTGCCTTGTGACATATACGAGATTGACAAAGCGCCTGGTGCTGGAATCGGAATTAAAACTCCAGTCCAGTTGGTGCTCTGGTTATTCTGAGTCACTGGAATCGCATGGCTCTGATAATACTGATTCGGTGCGGCTGCTGGCTTGAATGTGATATTCAAACTTGCGGTGCCAGCTGGCGCTGCGGCAGTCCATTGAATCAAGCCACGCTGATAATCAATCGTTCCGACTTGAGTGCCTTGGGTGTTTTTCAGCAAGCCACCCTGATCGGTGATCTGCTGGCCTTGTAATGTGAAAGCTACACTGGATGGAATCACTGCTGAACCGATGTACAGATTCTGACTGACACCAATCACGATATTCGGGTAATTAACCGTGATCGTGCCTTCATTACCTGCCACAAGCACCACGCTTTCACCGGCAGCATTTACATCAATAATTGGTGTTTCGGTCTGGGCCGATGGAATAAGCTGGGCAAAGATGCTTTTGGCATTGACTGTAAATTCACCCACATTCGCATCAGCAGCCAATTTTGTAGACGAATAGTACAGGCCGGTATCCGCAACAATGGTATCGCGGATAATGGTTTTTGATTTCTCACCGTTGTACCACTGGCGTGCTGAAAGACCGAAAAAATCAACTTCAAGTGCATCATTGAGTGAGTAGGTTGCAACCTTGTATTCAATTTTCTCTTTATCAATCACCATAATGGCAGTACGGGTTTCGACCTTGGTGATTCGTACGTACTGTTCGCGCTCCAATACCTTGCCTTCATCACTGACCAGCACAATGGTATCGCCTACCGATGCCTCAACCTCCTGTGGCCACATCACAACCTGAAGTGATGACATGCCCTGCCAATGGGTATCTAGTGGCGTGCCAGCAATTTGACCACCTTTTGCAAGATAGTTTTCTACCCGGTTTTGGGCAGACTGGCGTTCATCGGTCCAGTTTTTGGTACTGAAAAGCAATGCTGATACGTTTGGATCTTCTGGTAGCTCAGATACAAAAATAGTTGCACCCATCAATAAATCTGTATCTTCAGTGGTAACCGCTGGGAAAACCTTGCGCATGGACACATCACCCATGGTTCGATCCATTTCAGATACATCATTGAACAGGTTATTACTAATGCCATCCTGCACTACAACACCAGAATATTTACCACCGCCATCCGAGTTATCAGTCAAGCGTTCAGACTTGTAAATTACTAAATCCTTAGTTTCAATCGCCATCGTCTAACTCCGTAAAGCGTAAGGTCACGTTGTAATAATCATCCAGTGATACCGCTGGAATTCCTTTCACCGGTGCAGCCTCTAAAGCCCCATCCTGGTGGTTAAATTTGACAGTAAATTGCCGATTGTCATGAGGTTGTTCAAACTTCAGTTTGAAAACTTCGTTCTGCAACATGGACCATTCTCGAACAGTTCGTAATTCACGCAATTTGATCCAGCCCATTTCCTGATCTGCTGGCTGTAAAGTAATAGGCCGACCAGATTTCTTTTTGCCTTCCTGAATGATCAAAGTGCCATCCATTGCATAAGCCTGAGTTTGTTCGATGGGCTTCCAGGAGAATTCATCAGACCATAAAAAACCGTCCTCTAATGGGACGGTTTCTGATGTTGCTAAGCGAATAAGTTTCATGTTGATTTCGCTATACCTTTTAATTGATTTACCAGATTGGTCATTACATCCTTTTGGCTTGCATCACCTGTAAGGGATAGGGTTTGACCTCCGAATTGAATGTTGTAATTCACACTATCACCCCCCTTACCATAATCTTTAGTTGATGGTACGGAAGGAATTGACGGCGCATAATCACCCAAGTTGGCTGATCTACCACTTTTACCTACATACTGCTCCAACTTCTCGATCTGTTCCATAACATACATAGCATTACCTAAAGCCTTCTGGTTATCGTAAGCAGTAGTACCATACTTTTTCTTCACCCATTCATTGGAGGCTGATTTGTAATAACCCCCAGCCACCGGCTCGGCATCCTGAAAAAGTTGTTTGGCTTTTTGCTTAGTATCACCTTCATAACCAATATCCTTAAGTCTCTGTTCAATTTCTTCAACAGAAAGCCCATGTTTAGCAGTTGTTCCAGTTTTGGATGCCTTCATCTTGCCCTGAGAAGCCATAGCTGCTTCCGTTGCTTTGCGAGCTTCTTCCCATGCTTCAGTAGTATCGTTACCTGCTCTAACACCCCTACGGCCGAGATCATCGAAGCCATCACCCGCATTACTTGTGGCATTACGAACACGGTGCAAGCTTTCTTCCACAGCATTATTGGCTTTCACTGAAACTTGGCCGGTTTCACTTACCTCTTTTGATAGACCGTGGTAAGCAAGCTTAGCTTCATAGGCTGCAATTTTAACTGCATCACCAGAAGCATAGACCTTATCAGCCATGTTAATTAAGGCTTGTCTTAGTTCTTCGACCGAGGCAGTACCGCTTTGCTTTAATACATTAAATGCTCTCATTTGAGCATCCGCAGCCTCACCCGCTTCTTTTCTTGATGTTATACCAAGCAGCTTATAGGCTTTTTCAACTTCAGAAATATTTTGAGGCAGTTTTCCATTAACCTGATCCAGATGCTCCATACCCATCTGAACTTGTTTTGCAGAAAACACTCCTTGTTTTTCAAAGGAAAGGAGTTGAGCTTTTGCTGCATCGATTTCGGCTGGTGATTTGGCTTGCTCTGCCCATTTCTCCCACCCTTGATAAATTAGCTCAGTTGCACGTGCGCCAGTGACACCCATTGCTTCTAAGCCACCTGCATAACTGTTCAAATGATTCTGATCAGAAGCAAATTTTTTAGAAACCCGATTAAGAGCTACATCTAAATCAATACCAAGCGCAGCAGCAGCTTTGCGGGCTTTGTCTGTCGCACTAACTTGACCGTCGGTGGCGATTGTTGCATCCTGCATCGCTTTCACAACTACCTTACCGGTGCTATCAAATTCAGCCTGTAAGCCTTGGGCAGCCAACTGGGCATTAAGAACTTTTAGTTGCGCCATCCCCGCAGCATCTGCAGATCGAATCATTGCACTTGCTACGATCTGAGCAGCCTGAATCTTAGCTTCAGTGATTTTCTGACTTTCAGCCTGATATGCTTTTTCCTTGGCATCCAGTTCGGCAAGACCTTTTACAGCCTGATCAATTGCAGCCTGATTGCCAGTTTTGCGTGCTTCATGGAGTTGCTGCTCTAGCTGAACACGCTCATCACTAATAGCCTTGTAGTCAGCCTTATGCTTTTCTTCTTGAAGCTTTAATTCATTAAGAGTTTTTTGGCTCTCAGCAACCCGTTCTTTATTTGCCTCATCCTCAGTCTGACGAATCTCTCGAATTGCTTCTCTTGTCGCAGATTTGCTTTCAAGTGCTAGCCTGTTAGCCTCTTTACCATTCTTTTCGGCTTGTCTAAATAGAGCATCAGACGCATTTTGAGCCTGTGCAGCAAGATCATCGAAACCAAGGAAATCTAATACCGAGGCGCTAAGCGCATAAATACCACCGGAAATAAACTGGATACCTGCAAGGAGTAGCTTCAAGGCAATATTTAATCCGGTAGCACCATCGGAAACCACACCCAGTGCAATTTTAAAAACATTGAATAAGGTGGTTAAGCCACTAACCTCTTCCTTACCACCCATAATTGCGTTAAATAGCGGGGCGATTGCATCCAAGGTAGATGTGAAGGCACTCCAGGCGGTTTCAGCGATTCCTGCCATGCCTGAAATGACTGTTTTAATCGTGTCATATACAGCAGATAAAGTGCTTCTAATAGCCTCAATTGTAGATGGATCGATTTCAGAGAGCTTGTCTTGAAACCATCCAACACCTTCAGCCACATCATCAAAGAATACTTTTAAAATTCCAAGATTATCAGCGATGACTGAGAGAGCATTAGCTACCGTCGCGCTTGACCCATTGGCTTGATCCATCTCACCAATCAGGATTTGCCACTGTGTTGATATCTTCTGCAGTGCATTTCTAATAGTAGTTGGAAACTGGTTGTAGGTTTCTTGGATCTGGGTAGCCTGGCTTTGAACAGCTTTAACAACTCTTTCAGAGGTAAGCTCCCCATTTTCAGCCATCTTGCGAAGTTCGCCGGTAGTGACTCCCAACCCTCTAGCTAATGCTTCAGCAAGACCATAGCCATTTTCCATGATGGAGTTGAATTCTTCACCGCGAAGAACACCGCCTTGCATTGCTTGAATAAACTGAGTGATTGCTGCTTCACTTGCTTGTGCTGATCCACCACCAATCTGAATCGCTTGGGTCACTGTTTTAGTAAGGTCTAACGCTTGTTGCTGCGTCATCCCCATTTCTTTACCGACTGTATTCAATCGGGTAAATAAGCCTGCTGTAGCATCCAAACTTGAGTTTGTTGCTAATGCGACCTGATGAACGCCAGCCATGGCCGATGTAAAATCACCGCCTTCACGAGTGGCAATCTGAATTTGTACTGAAAGGTTTGTATAGGAATCTGCTGCCTGTGCAAGCTCACGGATACCCAGCCCAATGCCGACTGTAGCCATAGCACCAACAAGGGCATTTACTGCGAACTTCGCGCCGTCCATCCCCTTAGATAGGCCAGAAATACCAGAATTGGCGTTTTGTGCAGCCGGCTCTATTCCATTTAATTCATTCTTTAGCCTTACGATCTCTTGCTCGGTGGCCTGAGTTACACGCGCTACTTCTTCTGCGGGGAGCTTACTATTGGCTTTAAAATTCTCAAGTTTGTTAGTGAGGTCTGCAATTGCGTCATTAATCACGGACGGCGGTTTAATGCCTAATGCTTCATAAATTGCATGTCCGGCTTGCTTGGCACTACCGGATGCCTTATCTGTGCTTGTGGAAACGCCCTGCATTGCAGTGGTGGCTTTTACATTAAATTCGGAGAAGGCTGATTTAGTCAGATCTACTGCTTGCTCAAGACCTTTAACCTTGTCACCAGCTGCCTTAATCTCATTAAGTGTTACAGCTTCACTGCTTTGCTCTAGTGCCGAAAATGCATTTCTTGCTGTCAGTAATTCACGCTCTAGGGCATTAATGCTATTGGTGCCAATGCTGCCAATACGTTCAATTTCTTTGGTACTGAGGCTTGCGCCGTCACCCATACTTTCAATTGCACGGGTGGCAGTCTGTGCTTCCCCTACTACCCCAGTTAGATCTACGGCGCTAAAACGTTGGACCTGGTTAATAGCTGATTGAGTGGCACCATCCACGCCTTTCATGGCATTGATCGCTACACCTTGGTAGTAGTTGAAGGCACTGGAGGCTTCGTTAATCGCATCTTGAATACTTAAAACGCGCTGCTTAGCAATCTCAATGTCTTGTAGGGTGCCATCAGTGCTTTGTAGACGAACCAACTCAGCCTGAGCGGCTTTCAGTGCCAAATTCAGTTCATTAAGCCCCTGCTCCCCAGCACTCGACATTGCACGGAGTTCACCAGCACTGATAGTCGATTTATCACCCAGAGATTCAATTTCTTTTGCGGCAGAGAAGAACTTATTGCCTAGCATTTCTGCTAACTGAACAGCGTCACTAGGAATGGCACTGCCGATTTCAAAACCAGCCTTATTGGCCTTGCTTGCTGTGTCTTGAAGCTCATTGCCTAAACCATCAATTTTACCAGCAGCCTCAATAGCTTGACCTTGTAGTTCACTAGCTGCTTGAGACACTTCACTTAACTTGCCTTTAGCCTGATCAGCTTTCTTTTGGAGGTCATCTGGTACAATTTTACCGACTTCTTTTGCTGTTTCTTCAGATGTTGTCTTAAGTTTATCTGATTCTATTTTTATCGCATCAAAGAGGGCTTTTGCGGTTTTCTCAGACTGCTGAACATTAGATACAAAGTCTTTAGTATCAGCATCTATTACCAGTTTAAATGTAAGTTCTTTTCCAGCCATGATGACCTCTAAATTTTGGCAATAAAAAACCCGCCGAAGCGGGTGTGAATCAAGTAAAAAACCTCCCGAAGGAGGTTCTTGTTTTATTTAGAATTACGCTCTTTTAGAAAATGCCTTCCTACACGCAATGTATCTGTGCCGTACAGCAAATCCAATACACTATCAAAACGCTTGGTAAATTCGGCAATATCCATTGTTGGGTAGAAGCCCGGAGGTAGTGGCATTGCGGTCAATACGCCATTGCGAGCACTTACATGCCAAGAATCATACCGAGAGTTATTGAACTCGTTACTGATCTGCTGGGCGACCTGAATAACTTCTTGAGGGTAAGGTAAAGCTTTAACTTCCTGCTTTTCTACCTTCGCTTTTAGATCCATTGTTTCTAGGTAGTGGACTGCTTCTGGAAAGTGAATCTCTAAAAGCTCAGCATAACGCGGGATTTTAAAGTGTCGGTTATGGCGCGACCACATTTCTGCATAAATCTTGCGATTGCCTTGTGAACGCCGATCCACAATCTCGTGAAGCAAGGCTTGTTGCTCTGGTGAAATAGCCTGGCGCGCCTTAACTCTAAATTGCATCACCATCGCATCATAAGCGCGAATAACTTGTAGATGGAATTTTGCAGAGATCCACATTGCATATGAGTAAACTAATTCTTTGACTACATATGTACCATTATTCTTACCATCATTAACTTTTCCAACAGCAGGCATCTGCAAATTTGCAGAGGCCCCATTCGAAGGGTTTTCAATTTCAGCAATTAGGTCTTTGGTTTGTTGATTGCGAATAAAGTAAGCAGGCTGGTGTTTCTTATCATACCCACTTGCCTTATGTAGATCATTCAAGCAATAACGGCCATCTTCATCTTGACGAATCTGGAAATCACCAATAACCAACGGTTGAGTATTTGGATTTACTGAATTTTGTGTTAAATTAGACATAGTTACTTTCCTTAAGTGATGGCAAAAAAACCTTGTTTAATCTTGGCGGATGGCAAGGTTTTTTTGTGCCTGTAGTTTTCATGCTTTCGCACTCTTATGTTTTTCAATTAGTAATTTAACCGCTTCATTTAAAAGATAAACTATTGACCTCTTTTCCTCCTTTGCGATTGCTTTGAGCTCTTTATGAAGATCGCTATCAAGCCGACCTTTTACATACACGATATCTTCTTTCATATTATCCTCCATTAATGCCACACTTTGTGGCGTTTAATAACTATAGCCACACTTTGTGGTAATGTAAATACCTATCATGAAATATTTACCACAATTTGTGGCATTGAGGTTTTTGAATGAGTAATCAAGCTGATCACACTATAGTTAGATTGCGTGTACCACCTGAACTAAAACAAAAAATTGAAGAGGCGGCAGAGAAAAACAATCGCTCCCAAAGTGCTGAGATGGTTGCTCGACTAGAAGAAAGTTTCACTACGACAAACTTGGTTGCGTCTGATCCTTACAAAAGAATGCTTTTAGCAAATGTTGCTATGATTGTTGCAAATGAAGCAGATAACCCAAACCCATCATTTACCAAAGCTATGGAAAGAATCACCAAAGCAATCATGGTTGATGAAAAGCATCTTTTTGATATTTATAAAGACACTAAAAAAGCACCCTAGGGTGCTTTATTCTCTCGCTCTTAAACACAAAAGATGATATTCATCCTCAAAGTCCGTCTCGGCACTTTTCTTGTATTCTTGTGTGCTAAATCTTGGTTTGGTGTACGCTAATCGGATCATGGACTCCATAATACCCTTAATAGCTGGTTCAGCCTTGGGTAGCAGGGTATCCATTTGATTATTCATTGATATGCCAAGCTGCCTATTGCGCATAACAGCACCAGCTGCTTTTGATGCAGATCTACAAATGGCTTTCCAATCCTGCTCAGAATACTTGTTGCCTTGTGTTGTTGAAGCACTAGCGGAATAAGTAGGGACGGTTGAATGTCTTTCTGCTTCTTTATTCTCTCTCACTCTATCGCCCACTGTTTTACCAACACCCTTACAAGGTTTTCCTTGGTAAACTGTTTTACCATTTGTGGTACAAGTATAAACCTCAGCAGCAAGAGAGTTTTGAGCTAAAAGCAACAGCATAATACTTAATAAGTATTTCATTCTTCCACCATACTTCCGCAGTGCTTACATTTAATTGCAGCGAGCTTTATTTTCTCAGCACAAAAGGGGCAATCTTTAAATTCAGGATTTTCACCTTGATTTTCTTGATTAAGCCTCTCACCGGCACTATATGAGAAGGTATCATTTGCCACTAACTTGCTTTTACCATAGTTTTTAGTAGGCTCAACCGTTGTAGATTGACTGGCAGGCTGCACTACCACTCTATTTACAGGCGTATAAAGCCTTACACTGTGACTTCCACAAGCGCTACAAACCTTACCACCAGATCTTCGCCAAACTTCATAAATAATACCTGGTAAAATAGCAAACCAAAGCAAAATTAAAGTAATAGCAAAACTACCTTTGGTTTTTGTAGACCCTACATGACCACACACTAGGCACTCAACTGTAGCCATTCCTATCGCTCCCACTCAATCTTGTATATATGGCCATTCACCACAGTAATTGTGTAGTTCTGACCATTTACAGTGTAACGATAAGAAGTAGCTTTATGTGGCCAACCTTTACGGTCATGAATCACGTGATGATAAGAAGATTCAGGTTCACCCAATACATCATACATTTGCCCCAATGTAGAGCCAGGCTTCACATAACTGGTACTGCCACGTACTGAGTTCACCTCTACAGCAAAAGCTGTGGTACTAAGCATAAGAATCGTAATTAATAATAATTTTTTCACAGTAACCCCCTAAATTATTATTTTCCTATCATAACTTTAGGGTAATGCATGATCAATCAGAAACCATTTCTTTCTTGAATGACTCAAAGCCTTTTTTGTCAGATTGGGCTACACGTGCAGCAATCGCAGAGTTAAAGATGCCCTGCTTGTACATTTTATTTGCTGCCTTAACATAGCCCTGGAATGCACCGTAGGTCATTTCCATGATCTCGCTATGCTGATGACCCATTGATACCAGAAACTGGAATGAATCAAACCAGGTGGAATCATCTTTCTTTTTAATGCCACGTTTAGGCTTTTCGTATTTGAAATATGCCTGATTGACCAGAAGCACAGCTTTAAGTAGGTCCTTAAATACCTGTTCATCAGCGGCAAGTTCTACCAGTGATTCATTGTCCAGATCAGTAACACAGGCAATAGTCGAAATGACCTGTACACCATGAGCCTTGAATAGCCCTGTCAAAATTTCATCTGAATGATTCTGGTCTTTGATGAAGTTTTTCAAAACTTCAGCATGCATTGCCCAGGTGTCAAAGTCTTTTATCTGGATCTGGCGGACTTCAATGTCATTGATTTTGATGCTTCGATTTGTGGCTAAGAAAAAATCATTCATGATGGGGTCTCGAGAAAATTTTAGACATCAAAAAAGCACCCGGAGGTGCTTTTCTTTTAACTTTAATAAAGGCTGAATTTTATAAAGCCCAATTACGACCTTGCCCCATCTCATAAACGATGAGAATTAAGGCTACTATCATTAGAACGACAACAACGATTTCGGCTTTGGTCAGCATTTTCGGAGCTCCACTTTTCATCATTCATATGATAAGCAAAGCATACAATTAATAACATAAAGATTACAAAAAAATTATTGGATGTTACAAAGATTTAGAAGTTAGGGAAGTTTCTTTAGAGTGTAACTACCTACTGAAGCATTCAAACATTTCGTTAAGCAACTCAACAAAAAGTTTCAACCGAAAAGCATTCTTACGCAAACCTAGAAACCTATAACTTTAGACCTGAATATTTTACATATCCCGACATAGCTGATACATCCGTGATTTAAATCATTCTCTACACTGAAATTAAGTCTTAGAAACGTAGAGGAAATTCAAATGAAAAAGTATTCGAAAATTCTAATCTTAGCTTTAATGGGATTTACCGGTACCGTTGCTATCGCAGCTGACTCGATTCCGATAGAAGCCACTGCTGCAGCTGAAGCGCAACAGGTTGCTTTAGAGTATGGAAATGAAAAAGATCAAAAATCTGAATCATCTGGTGAATAAAAGAAAGCCCTTAATTAAAGGGCTTTTTAATTACTTCCAGCTTGGCGTACAAGCATTCTTCCATGACAACTCAAATTGCTTTTGATCCGCCTGATTTTCTACAAGTACTATATCCTTTGAAAGCACAATAAAACGCTGGAAGGGAACATAATCACTATCTGCTTCTTTATAGCTTACCTCTCCACACTCTCCTATTTGATTGCGGAACTTTGCCGAATCAGGGTTGGGAATGAATTTTTTTGTAGCTTCTTTTGCAAATTCAAGCTGTTCCTTTTTGCTTGTTTCTAAATCAAGATGCTGACCGTTAGATTCCTTGTGTCCACACCCAGCTAAAATCACAATAAAAAAGAATAAGCTTAAATTTTTCATAATTCCCCCTTTTCTTTCAAGGGCCACACTTTACATTAATTTTCAATCTTATCTAAAGCCTAGGGAGAGTGAATTTGTAAAGTTATGTTTTACTATTTTAAGTCTTTTTAAAATTGACCCTATATAGCCAGGTGAAACTTCCACTTATCAAAAAACCGCCCTAAAGGCGGTTCTTAGCTTACTAACTTACTGACATACAAGATAAATAAAAGTAGAAATAATTATTACGGCTAGGATGGAGACAAATATTTCTATTTTAGTCATAGCAGTTTTATTCTCAACGTGAACTGAATATCTTTTATAGCCCTATTGAGCGCTAATTAAACTAACAAAATATTACAAAATGATGAAGTATTAAAAAACCACCTTAAAGGTGTTTCCTATTAATGACAGTGTCTGGTACCGGCTTTAGTTTAATTGTGACAACCATTCTTATCAGTTCTTCCATCATGCGTAAAAGCTATTGTTGAAAAGCAAGTTACCAGGATCAGCAATATCAATTTTTTCATAATTGTTTCTGCTTTTTTATTGTTTAGAAGAGTTTTTATAACTTACTTTAAAAAGTTTTTAAACTAAAGCTAAAGCAAACCTCCCTAAGGAAGTTTGCTTTAAAGGCTTGTGTGTAAGTTATTTGAGAGTCCAATTACAGCTTTGTCCAATTATGTAAACAACCACAATCGCAGCAAAAATCAATAATGCAATCAAAAAAGCTTCTACTTTAGTAGGCATGCTAATTTCTCGAAATATCCAACACGCCGATCATATATATAAAATATAAATTATGATATTAAATAAGTAGGACTTACGCATTGACGGATTCAAAAAAGTATTAAAATGCTTTATAAAGTATCTGTGATCAGACGAATTAAACATGCTTCTACAGCAACTTGTACATTACCCATTTATATGGGCTTTCTCATGACAGAACCGAACTCTATTAGCTGCACACAACTTGCCGAGACTTATAATATCTCGCATGATAGTGTAAATCGCTTTCTAGAGCGTGAAGACTACACACCTCACGACCTATATCAAGAATCAATTCAACATATTGATAATAATAAACTTATAGTCAGTATTGATGATACTGTTTTAGATAAACCATATAGTCAACATATGGACTTGGTTAGCTATTTTTGGTCAGGCAAACACCACCGATCCGTCAAGGGTATTAATCTCATTACCTTGTATGCGACAGATCAAAATGGTCAAAATATTCCAATTAATTTCCGAATTTATGACAAATCTGAAAGTAAAACCAAGAATGATTACTTTATGGATATGTTAAGTGAAGTACTCAATTGGGGTGCAAAGATTCAATTTATTACAGGTGATAGTTGGTATTCATCGACTGGAAATCTAAAAACCATAAGAAAATATGGTATTCGATTTATGTTTGGTATCGACTGTAACCGTAAGGTTTCCCCAGAAAAAGGACAATGGTTTCAACTGCGTTTATTGCCAGATTTCCATCAGGGTCAAGTGGTCTGGCTCAAAGATTTTGGCTTTGTACAATTATTTAAGACTCAGTTAAAAGAACAGCAGAGGTTTTATATTGTGCATCAAGATGAAGATGATTTATTGTCCTTTGAAGGTTTTCATGAATTACATTCAAGTCATTGGAAAATAGAGCAATATCACCGGGTGATTAAACAGGTTTGTCATATTGAAAAGTTTCAAGTAAGACGATCTAAACTGATTTTGAATCATATTTTTTCAGCCTTGATGGCCTACGTTGAGATACAAAAGAACCAGTTTGAGCGGATCTTTGAAAATATATATCGTTGGCAGAAGAAATTATTTAGACCAATTATCAAAAACTTCATTGATGACTTTATTCTCGATAAAAATCATCTGCTACCACAGAGAATCTATAAATAATAGTGCGTAAGTCCTAATAAGGATAAATATCCTTAAATATGAATAAAATAATTTTTATAAATAGTCAATTTCTATATTTAAACAGGCACAAAAAAAGACGCTAATGCGCCGTGGAGTTCATTGTGCCTGTATGAGTTTATGCAGCTACACTGAAGCGCTCAATATGACCAAATACACTAAGCTCTTCGTCATTTGCTTTAGTAATATCCGCCAGTGCTTCACCTTCAATTGAATAAGATCCGAAGTCCTCATGAATTAGATCAAATTCAGTGTCTGGTGAAAATTCGACGCGCCATAAAGTTAAGATCACCTTATCACCTGTAACAGTATCAATGCCTTTAAACAGCAAGCGATATTCATTACCTAGGTTTGTTGCAATTGTCGTACGTGTCTTAGCACCAGACTTGGCTGAAAACTTAACTGGACCAGTTACAGCTTCGTTAAAAATTACGGTGCCATAAACTGAATCAAGCAAATATTTGTCTGCCTCAATAGCAGCGTCCGAACTATCCTTAAAAGCCACTTCGCTTAAATTGCGATGGCCCAGATCGATCATGGCACCAATCTGTACTGTACCTAAATCGATATCAGTCAGCTGAGTTTCAGGGATTTCGATTGATTTGCCACTTAGGACCATTGCTAAGTTTTGCTTTGTTACTTCTTCAAGCGTACCAGAGATAGCCACTGCAGTTTGTTTGCGTAGTACCGCATCCTTAGCACGAAGGCCGGTTTTGCTTTCATAGTGATCCGTTGATTCACTAGAAATAGCAATTTGCAATTCCGGTGTATTACCTACAGGCAATAATGCGGAAGGTACACTATTAACCATCTTCGCCAAATGAAGCTCACCTTGAAGCGAGATTAAATCTGATTTAGCCATTACTTTTCATCCCCTGTAGTTTTCTTGGCTGGAGCAGCTTTAGGTTCAGGTAGTTCCTGAATTACACCATCTGCAAGTAATTTTTTGATTTGTGCATCACTCAGCCCACCGACCACATCGCCCTTTTGAAAGCGACCTACAGGCTGTAATGCTTTGTATTGTTTTGCCATGACTGGCTCCTAAATGAATTTTTGTGATTCAAAAATAATCGTGATGTATGCAAATCCTGGGCTATAACCATCCCGAACCGAAATCATTTCTAGTGCCGTTCGTGATGCCTGAGGCTGCCAGCCGGAAAGCAATTGAATTACCTTCTCAGTTAAAAGACCAGCTTCATCACTCACCACTCGGCCATCAGTCATTTGAGATTGAGCATTACGACATGCAACCGTAACCGCCCATTGCTGACCGATCTGATTGATACTTCCACGACCTGCGCTGGCTTTCTTGTCAATACGGACAAAATTGACATGCGCAGATGGCGTGACTTGTGACATCTCGGTTACGCTGACTGAGTTTAACGGCGTATAGATCTTTAGAAGTTCTGGAATTTCTTTCAGCTTTTCTGCAATCTCATCACGCACCGCGAAGAATGTCATCTATAAAACTCCCGACAATATCTAAAACCATGGCTTCATCTTCAGTATCAATACCAAGCTGAGTCCGAGGTGGAATAATGGATTGCTTAACTTTCCGATATTGACCACCCACTGCAAAAGTAATGTATTGGCCATTCTTAGGTAGGATTGTTGCGCCGTAATGCAGATGCGGTGCGTACGCAACATCAGTGCCCACTTCCACACCATTTGAAAGAACATTGTGTGTGTAGGAATTCATCAGGCGGCCAGTATCTCGAAGCGTTTCACCACCCTGCATACGTGCACGCCATGAAATCTTCCACGGGTTCCCATCTACATCAGTACCCGTTAAGAATCTATGCTGCACACTATCCACAAGTCCAGCACCAATCTCATCAAACAGCTGGTTCTTTAATGATTCAAAGTTACCTAATTGCTTAAGCACTGCTTCAATCGGTGAACTATCAGCTTGAATGGTTATTGCAAAAGCCATAAGCACCTCACTTCAAGCTGGGCATCTGGTCCAGGATAGAATCTCCAAATACACCACCGGTATATGAAGTCCCGACTGGTGCTGTTGAAGGTCGTCCTTTAGGTTGGTCATCCACGATCTGGTTTGTTTCTGGTAACTGAATCTGCAAATGTGCTTTGTTATCAGCCACACGTTTTAAGAATGCAATTGCATCCTCATAACGCTTCCGGGCCTCTTCGATGGGTTGCTGGAAGTAAAGACGATAGCGTGCGATGTCACACGCCATACGCTTTAAGTTACTAGGCACATTGGGAAGTGGCAAAGGATAACGACCACCGATATGACCGTTAATCTCCTCTGTTGCATCCTGAATTGCATCAGTTATTGAAGACTGAGAAGGAAGCATCGCTTTCAGATTTTCAATCTCATCACCAAATCGTGCGACCAAATCTGCTTCAGTCGCATACATAGATCACCTACTTGGTTTCGTCAGCAGGTTTTGAGTCTGCTTTAGGTTTTGCAGCAGGCTTCGCCTTTTCAAGTTCAGCCACTTTTGCTTTTAGCTCGGTAACTTCTTTTTCAGCCTTCACTTTCGCAACTTCAAGATCAGTGTTGGCTTTCATCAGCTCAGCATTGGCTTTTTCAAGTTCAGCTAAACGTGCAGCGGCACCATCTGCCTTAGGTTCTTCCGGCTCTTGATATTCTTCAATAGCCCCAGATGCTAAAAGGGCCTGAAGTTGTTTAGCTTCAAGCCCCTCAATTTCCTGACCTGGACGGAAGTGTCCGATCGATTGTTTTGCAATGTACTTTGGCATTTTGATCTCCTTATACAAATCCACGTCCACCGACTAAACCGTTCTTGTTATTAGGAACAGCAAGTGGAGATGATTCAGCTAGTAGTTGAATGCTTGAAGGATTCTTTTCCTGCCATTGGCTTAAATAGAATTCTAGAGCTTGACCAAATGCTTCGACGTTTTGCAATGCACAGTGAGCAATCCAACCATTAGCATCAGAAACCAGCCCAAAGAAATCTTCTGGAATGAAACGCTCAACACTTCCATTCATGCTGTGTTTCGCATCATAAGTCCAGATTTCCAGGTTATCGATGGTACCGCGGAACTGAGGTTTATCAGACTGATCAAAGGTTGGAGTAAGTGGAACACTCACACCCGCATATGGAGCAATGAACTTTTCCTTAAACTCAGGATCTTTAATCAGCGTGTTATACACTTTCGACGTAGTTAAGGCCATGATTGGTGATGTACCAGCATGCTCAACAGAAAGATCAATCATCGCTTGAATATCTTTGACTGGAGTAGCACCAGCTTGGCCCCATTTAATCAACGGCGTAAAGTTACATGCTGCATTACGTTCATAATCTACTTCATACATCGGGAAGTCTGCAGAAGCAAAAGTGGTTTTACCGTAGAGAAGCACATCACGAGCAATTAATAGCTTTCGGTTTTCGATAGACTGACGCAGATACAATGCTTTTTGAGCCTGATCGATTAACAGCAGATCTGCATCTGATAAACGATTTGAGCCAGTCGCAATCACACCAAACTGACGTAAGCGTGCGATCAGAGCAGTGTTTTGCACTTCACTTGGCATGACTGTCATCATTGGTTTCAGATAAGCTGGCTTAACGAATTTCACGTTACCAGATTCACCTACTTTAATCTGACGTCCAGCTGCAGTCGGAGTAACAAACGGCGCAAGTGGAGTCGCTGTATTTAGCTCACCTACTGGAACTTCTTTTTTAGTGTAGGAAACACGCTGAGGGAAAAAGCGGTCCATCAGCCAGGTATCTACCTTTTGAGTGGTATCAGTCAGTAATACCAGCTGTGGCACATCCAGTAATTCCACTGGTGCATTTTGAAATGTAAAAGTTTGACTCATGTCTTAGTTCCCCACAACTTTACGAAGTTCGATTTTGTTTTTTAATGCTTGTGCACGTACTGCATCATATTGAGCAGTAGTCAGAGGTGTTCCATTCACTGTAACTACTGCAATATCAAATGGACCTTGCACGTAGATCGGCATCTCAAGATTATTAGCCGCATGGTAAGTAGATTGCTCTGCATTGAAATCTGACACAGCAATCGCATTCCATTCACCTACTACACCTTCAGTGACAACAGGATGATCAGCAACGTTATTGGCATCTACGTTAAGTAAATCGCCGCGCTTATATGCTGTAGCAGTTTTTACTTTGGCATTTTCTGTACGTACGCCGTCACCGACCACTAGCTGTTTATTTTCAATAGTGCCTGTTAATACTTGGCTCATGATTTAGCTCCTTGTTGCTGCGCTGCCATAAACTGATTGAATGCCTGATCTAAAGCCGAGCCTTGTGGAGTTTGACCACCCTGCCCCGGATTGGCTTGATGAGTGAACAAGTGAGCAAATGCCGGATTCACACTTGGTGTTTGTTGTGTCTGTGGTGTAGCTGGTGGTTGCTGGCTACCTGCAGAAAATTGACGAAGTTGCTTAGCCGAGAATGCAAATGCAGAATCATCAAGCTTTTTCATTTCTTCAACATCTTCAGTGCTAAACTCTTTGCCTAGGTCTTTACCTAATGCAGTGATTTCAGCTTCACGTTTTGCAGCAGCGAATTGTTTGTTTTGTTCAGTCAGAGTATTCACCTGACCTTCCAATTCGGTAATTTTGGCCTGAGCCTTTTCTAATTCGGTCACGTCTGTGTCCTCTGGTTGATTAAATTGTTTTGGAGAGTGACTTGCTGCCACTGCGTTTGTATTGTCATCCGCACCCAAAGCACAGAAAGACACTTCACGGATACGACCACCGCGGAACACCGTGATAGGGCCTTGATGCAATTTCCCATTTACAGTGACTGATGCACCTGCTTGAATTTCTTCAACTGCGGAGGGTTCAATGCGCACTGACATCTGCCATGGAAAGCCATCGTCAGAGTCCTGGGCAACCTGAGTACCGAACTCATTACTCATTAGGTCACCTGAAACTGTTAGACCGTTCTGGTGATCAATGCTATGGCTATTAATGGCTCCAGCACGTTGCCGAGTTGAGTGATCCAGTAACGCAGGAATTCGACCTTTAATTTGCATTGAATCAAGATCAAAGACGATTCGATCCCAATACCAATGATCGGTAATAACTTCACCACTGTATGCAACACCGGAGAAAGTACGCTTCTTCTTGCCTTCTTCAGCTTGGTCAACATTTAAATTTCCAATCTGGAAGCAATACTGATTCGGCTTATGTTCCTCTTCTTTTGGCATTTCTCATGCTCCATAAAAAAACCGCCCTTTCGGACGGCGTAAAATAGCTACAAATAAACCCACCGAGGTGGGTAAATAGTTCAAGTATTCTTTATAGGTATCAGCTTAAGTTTCCATTCACTATCAAACCTCTTATTTAGAAAGTTTGTTATCTGGTTCTCACGATCTTTGAACTCATATGGAGTTAAGACTATTGCATTCCTTCCGCTAGATACCCCATACCTTGTAAATCCCGTAAGCGCTCTCCTTGTAGAAGTATTATTTGACAAAAGAACCCTTGCCTTTCCTTCTCTTATTAAACGCTTTCGGCCTCTTATTTTAGGGCACTTATCTGCAGGTATTTCGATCTCAATTGCAAAACAAACCATATCCCAACCAAGTGACTAAGCTGTACAGATTTTATAAGTCTACTTTGCCACTAATCCAATATTTAAATATTCCATTCGTTGTATAAAAAATGTAGCTTAAACATTGTCCTATAGCAGATTAGTTAATTAAAAGATTAATTAACTAGTGGTCTGATCGTATAAACCATCTGCCCTTCAACCGCTTCAATCGAAACAACCTCAAATGACAATCCCATCGGTATTAAAACGCCGTTACCAGCATTCAACATATCCAGATCAACACCCAAGCCTTTAGCATTCTCAATCTTAATCACGATATCTGAAGCTGTATCAGCCATCAGCAACGGCGCATTAAGCTGAGCTGTCTGCCCAACCTGATAAGCCGCTACTTGATTAAGTGTCGCAGCACCCACCACGGTTGAAGCCGCATTGCTCGCCACAGCTTGAATAGCTGCCAGATCAGTACTCAGCCAGCGCTTAAGTACATCATCAGCTAGTGAGCCTGTAGCAGAGTTTAAATAGCCAGTCAGTGCGGCATCATTTCCCTGCACATAGTCCAAGAAGGTGCGAATCGCACTTGGTCGAATGCTTGGATCAAGTGGTATTACTGTATTGGCCACAGTATCGAATAAGTCCCGAGTCTTATCATCCATCGGAGTAAATAGGCTGGTGAGCTTTTTACTCGCTGTCCATTCAGCCTTAATAACTTCTTTCTGCTCCAGGAGATATTCCTTATCTAAACTCGAAGCACTGATCTTTTTATCCACCAGCGATTCAAGTTCACCAAACTGTAATGGATGAGAACTCCAGTCCAAAGCCTCGGCAATTTCAGGCAACTGATCATCAGGTGTAATGCCGTATTTCAGCGCCTGTTTCTCAGTTAATGCTATGCATGTGCACCGACAGCGGAAACCTGTGGGAGGATAATGTGTCAGCCAGAATGGATCATCAATGTGACGAACAATCCGGTTCAAGGCCAAATGACTCGGACGCACGCGGCTATCATTGATCGCCGAGTACATCAGGTAAGGTCGCTTAGCCTTATTTCGTTGCTGTTGTTGCCACCGCCCATGACCATAAGCACTTTGAATATTGGTACGAAATACATTATCCAGGTAGTGCTTTGGCAGAATGATTTCAGATTCTTCAATAAGCTTCTGAAAATCTTTAAAAGTACCGCCGTCGGCAATGGATTTATTCACTGCCTTGATGACAGTCTCAATCTGCTCAAGACTCGATAGAAAGCTAACCGTAGTTGCCATCTGCCGGGTCTTAAGGTCCATTGAATAGAACTCATCAGGTAGCACGATCTTTTTGCTGTGAGCGTACCGAAGCGCCTCAAGAAACGTGACTGGTTGCATAGCTTACTTCCCGTTTTGAGCCGTCACATACCCCAATACATCTGCAGCATACAAAGCTTGGTCCAGATTAGCTGTGAACTGTGTCTGAGTTGCACCAGGTATTAATTGCATCAGGTTATAAGCCAGACTTTCAGGGCTATCAGACTTGAATACCAATTCCTTGACCTGATCTGGTTTCAGTAGCTGCAATTCATCCTGACCATCAGTCAGTTCTTCAACTTCCTGCTGTTCTGGTGAGAGCTTGTTGGCTGTTGCCTTAAAGTTGAATGCCTGGCGAGGTAATGCAGTGAATTGATTGAAACCAGTTTGGACTTGATCAACCAGATCTTCTTCTTGCAGCCCATACTCACGAATGAAGTAATCTTTAGAAAGATTGGCACCTGCATTTTTTAAGTGTACGTCTCGCTCTGCCTGGTCCTTATTCAGTGGTTTTGGCTTTTCACCCAACATAACTGTATATTTAGACCACCCATTCAAGACACATAATGAGTCGACTACAGCTTGCAGGGTTGGAGTCACCAATCGAATATCTGACTTCAACTTGTCCAATCTTACATTTTCATGCACTTGGCCAAGGCTATAACTTCCCTTTCCATCTGTTCCACTGGTAAGCGTCTGCCCTAATACAACCTTTTGGATCTGGCGAATCAGTTGGTTATTGAATGATTCAAACGCAGCACCAGCAGTACCACTTGTCCCTGATGTAGACAAAATCTGAACATCATCATCTGCATCAATCGATAAGACGCTCTGTGCATGTGCATTTAACAATGCTCTGCTCATGTCCTCGGTTTCAGTATCTTTACATTTACCCAGTAAGATCGGCGTCCCAAAACGCTCCAGAAATTTAGCCCAGAACTTGAATCCATTCTGTTTAAAGAAGAACAACCAATACAGGGTAGCCAATAGCGCTTTGCCATAGGGCTGTTCATATGTAGCCTTACGGCGTGTTAAAAAGAATTTGAATACCTGATCCACTTCATGCTCGGTACCAATGCCTTCTGGTCGGTAAATTAAGCGGCCATCATTTTTAGGTTCAAACCACTGCATAGGTTTTTCACCGATCCACTGAATACCCAAATAGCCTTCTGGTTTTAACTCATAGACAGCTTCTTGTACTGAATAACCAAAGAACAGTGCACTCATGGCACCAGTAGCAATTTCATGAAACCATTCTTTCAATATCAGATTAAGCTTTTGTGCTTCATCAGTATCATTGGGTTCAACACGCAACGGCGTAGCTAGCAATGCATCAATTCGCGTTTCCACTACTTGAGCAATCTCATCATCATCAAGCAGTACACGTAATCTATGACGTGTAATGCCTGCTTTGCGTAGTACTTCATCCGTATCAGGCTGTTTGCCAAAGTTCACCAGAAACTGAGTGACCGCTTCTTGAGTGTATAAATTGCCATAAGACAAAGCCTTCTTTGACGCTTTGTCCTTTTTAGACTTTGCCATGTAAACACCTTAATAAGTTCGAGATCCTGCACCTGCAGGTTTTTTCCGTTTTCGCTCTCGGATATCGCTAAAGCAAATCATGATGCTGTCTGCTCGGTTTGGAGATAAAGCTCCATCCGGTTGCTTATTGACTAGGATTTTGCCTGCACCATTTTTTGTATAAGTGGGTTGCGATAACTCTCGCTTGAGCTGTTCAAGCTCCTGCTTGTTTATGTCTTTGGTAGAGAGCGAAATAAGATTGTCTGGGTCATATTGCATACCTTGTAAGGCTCGATAAGTATTCTGGAATCTTATGCGTAATGACCACCACATCTGAGCCTTAAGATTGGCAAAGAAGTCTACATTTTTACGCGCCTCAACCATTTCCTGCTCTGGGTTGTGCACCGCACCTGAGCCTCGGAATGGATTTGCTTCGATCTCCGGAATACCTTTGGATCTATTCTGCTCATTAATGACTCGGGCATCACCACGTACACCAGCACCAAGGCCGTCAGCATCGTAAAAAAACGAGTTCAAGCGTAGATCCAGACAAGCATCAATGGCTTTTTGAGTCGTTCCAAAGATGTCATCACCAATACCAGACCAAGTATCTAAATACTGCAATACGATGCCATGACGTGCAGCAAAAGAGTTCTTATCCTTACCTTCATCCGCCACATCAAGCGCGCCCATCCGTTCGCCTGACGGCTGAATATCTAATTCAAGATGAGCATCGACCGCAGCTTGTACCCATGCTGATGGAATCAACACACCTTCTACCGAGGCGGCATAGTCAATATCAACCTCTTGAGCTAAAACGATGTCATCAAGGGTGGCCAATTGTTTTTCATACCAGGGATAAATTAATTTGCCATTAAATTCGACCTGCCAATTCTTATCTGGGTTATCACGCCATGCCATTGTAAAAACGGCGTAACGCCCACTAAAACGATCTTGGTGAAACTTGTCACCAATCCCGTTTGGAGTAGACCCCTTGATGTGTACGTTAGTATTTTGAGAAATTGCAGCATCAACTGCTTCTTGACGCTCTACGAATGCCCATTCATCCAGAAAGTACATTGTGGTACGACCACCTCGGCCAATGTTATCACCCGCTTCACCGGTAACAGTTGCACCGTTGTCCGGGTTGATGATTCGCATGTAGTTGTCATGCACTTTCTCAACAAAGCCTTTAGGCTTCATCCAGTCAGGCAGCTTGGAAAACATATCCCTGAATTTGTGCAGCAAGGTTTTCGGATCACCTTTCTTATCAACCAGATCTTCTTTACGGCTACCGACGCCACCTGCAAAGCCTTCAACAAATAGCCATCGGTGCAGATAAAAACCAAGTACAACGTAACTCATACCCTCATCACGACTTTTTTCAATTAAGCCGTGTGTCTGGGTGCTTTCACGCTCTAATAGCCAATCAACAAGCTCAACCTGACCCGGACGCAAAACAAAAGGAATATTGGCCGGTAACCCGAAAGGCATGCCCCGTGGATCGTAAGTCCATACCCAGTGATTAAACCAATGAGCCGGATTACTCTTACATCTGTAGATTTCAGCCTCTCGACTTAGTTCATTCTGCTCTATCAGCATCCGGTAGTAATAACGCCGTTTCATTTCTTCAATGATTTCAGGCAGACGCGTATTGATCGTCCACTCTTTAATTAGTGGCGCTATATCTTCGATTGCGTAAGTCATAACTTGCCATTAATTGCTAAACGCGAAAGCTCTTGCGCGGATAGTCCGTTAAGCTCATCTGGTGTGAATTGATGCGTTGATTTAGTTTCTTGCTGAATAGGTCCACCGTCTTTACCGGTAATCTCTATTTTCTTTTCATAGTGGCCTTTGACAATCTTCTGCATCTGATCAATCAGTTTGATTGCCATCACCACGTTACCTTTTTTTGAAACCAGCAAATCACTCAGTATCTGAAGCTGCACAATATCGTTAGCACCTTCAATGTTATAGATCGGCTGGGCAATGTATTGCTTACGTGCTTCATTAAATAGATCTACAAATTCCTGTGATAAGTCAGCACCTGCAACTTTGGTAGGATCATATGTCTCCACTTGTTGTGGGGAAACATCAACTCCTAATTTTACCTTGATGTCTTCTACTACTTGAGTGGGGGTCATAAACTGGGCAAGTGCTCGAACTATAAATACTTTTTCGTGTTTTTTAAGTCTTGCCATAAATCACCATCCATCAAGGTACATCAAGGAAAGTGGGCAAAAAAATTAACCGATGACACAGTTCCCACAACACGCAGCCATACTTTTTTCAGATACAAACGGTGCATTCTTCGCAATTTCAACGAGACGTTTCACTGAATCATCAGCCCCCCATCGTTTGGTTTCACCAAAGAACACTTCTACATCATGGCCAGCTAAGTAATGCTTAGGCAGCCCAGTCATATCGCTATAAATGATTTCGCCATCTTCATCACGCTCTACACCAATATGATATAGCTCATGCTCAATCAGTCGACAGAATTCACGATCCGAAGCCTGTTCACAGAATGCTGCATCAACCGTAATCAGATATTGGGGTACGAATCCAAACCAATCACGCATTTGTTGTTCCTGGCGTGCTTTCTTCCAGCCGCCCACGTTAAACATGACCTTTTCACATTGGCCTAACACCATACGTTTTTTCGCTACGGCGGCAGATGAAGCCCAGGCGAATGCAAGAAACTCTTCATTGTCATGCAGTAATTCAGCAACATGGTCATGATCCGGGTTGTGCAGTTCACCACCTAAAGTAAGCCAATTCTTTACGACCCATTCTTTAAGCTCTGGTGCAGGTGCCAAGCGAATGGCTTCCTCTTCTTCGGCCTGATCAATCAGATCCGTCGGTGGGAATGGTCTGAACTGTTCCATGTGATGCCTTTAAATCTCGCAGCCATCTTGTGGCGATTGCAGAATGAATATCGCTAATCTCAAAACGTATAAACCGATACCCCATTTCTTCAGCATGATCGTATTTGTCGACACTCCACGCCTTATTTGCCAGCTTACCTCTACGCCCACCAGACCAAGGACCACCGGCAATTTCAATTAATGTAAGGTAGCCCACGAGGTGAAGATCAAAGCGCCAATGCTTAGTGCTTTTAAAATGAAAATATTCTTCGTACTTGATTTCCATCCGATCAAGAATTTCTTTGAGTCGATCGAATGCTTCTAAGTATTTCTCACCAGGCTTAGGTAATGGTCTGGTTCGTGATTTCTTTTTGGGTGGGATCTTCTGAGTAAAAATTTTGTATGCTTTCTCATCCATAAAAGATCAGCCATTAAAAAACCTCCCGAAGGAGGTTTTATTTGTACGTTTGCCCTATTAGATAGATTATTGAGCTTATAATTAAGATCGCCAATAAAGTTACCAACATTTCAATTTTTGTCATTAGAGAATGCCTTAGCTTTATGTCTACCATTAATAGATATAAAGATAAAAGGTATATGGAACAATATCAAAAGTGATCATTTTAAATATCTTGACTAATCTTTTATTGCAGCATATTTCTAAGATTTTTAATTCGTTGTTTCAGTTCAATCATAATTTCATCTATCGCAATCATTTGATGCCGCTTAAGCCCAGCTCTACTGAGGTTCTGATACTTAGACAGCTCAGCACTGCAAAATTCTAAGTCTTGTTTAGCTTGTACTTTGTCTGTCATGGGTACCCCAAAATAAAAAAACCCAGCACTCAGGCTGGGTCTGTCATATTGTTTATTTTACTGATGCAATGCCATTTCCGCGCTTTTGGCTAAAAATGCCGAACGGCTTAAATGTTGTTTTTTAGCCATAGCATCAATACGTTTCACTAAAGCTTCTGGCATGCTGATATTAATACGAACAGACTTGGTATTTACCTTTGCTGTATCAATATCAACTAACAACCAAAAACCACCTTCAAATCTCTTATCACTTAACCATTGTTCCGGGCTTGACGGTGTAGGTAACGGAATATCTTCACCATCAAAGTGAACTTCAACCGCTTCCTGCGCCATGCGCTGGATGTCTTGCATTTCATCAGCAGCACTGAAACACCCTTCAAAGTCAGGGAAAGTTAAACCGTATGCAGTATCTTCATCTTTATGAACATATACTGGATATAACATTTTTACCTCCATTCCCAACCAGCCTGTTTATATATATTGCGTAGAGTTCCTATCGGCATATCTTTACGTGGATGTGGCACCACAACATGCCCGGACTTTTCAGGATGCTTGTACTTTTCATGGTCGCCCTTACCGCCAACCTTATACCAGCCTTCCTGCTCTAGACGCTTAATAATATCTTTGCTGTTCATTGTGTAACTATACACACTTTTGGGTGGTTTCATGATAAAAAGTCTCTAAATAACTATTTCGTATTTAGTTCATGATGACTACTAAAGCACTAACTCTCAATAGCAATATTTTACTATGTTATTGTTTTA
The DNA here is from genome assembly GCF_054861205.1 of Acinetobacter sp. TW_SC_4. NCBI lineage: Bacteria > Pseudomonadati > Pseudomonadota > Gammaproteobacteria > Moraxellales > Moraxellaceae > Acinetobacter > Acinetobacter sp. TW_SC_4. Next base: position 1,447,189 of record NZ_CM142174.1, on the reverse strand, counting down.
TAATAATATATTAACATTAAAAAAAATAAAATTAATGAATAACAAATACTAAGCTAGGCGTTCATTTAATGTAACAAAATATTTTAATAAAAAGAAAAACCCCTCAACATCTAGAATGCGAGGGGCTTTGATTGCCGTAATACGTCCGGCGAATTTTAGTCAAAAAAATACCCACACCATTGGGGTCGATGTGGGCGAAACTTTAAATTCAAAATGTGGAGATTTTGAATAATCGGTAAGATAGTATGTATTATATTTGAGATCTAACTCGTTTTAAAAATAAACTATTAATTACTAAGTGATTTTAACGATTAAATTGAATTAAGTCACTTTATTTCTTTCAAACAATTCCGACACACCTTGATTTCTTCATCATCAATCGTGTAGTCGATCTCAGTCGCACCATGCAGGCCGAATAAACACATCAGTAATCTAAGCATGATTTTACTCCTGGACAATCAAGCAATCATGTCGCAAGAAATGTCAGTTATTTTCACTTATAAAACATAAATTTATAATATTCATTACTGAAATAATGTCATTAACTTTGTCGAACTAAGCAAGATTCATTCCTGGTTAATCAAGCATTTTAATTTGGTATGATTACACTAGTATTTCTCAGGGCAATAAAAAAGCCCACCTTTCGATGAGCTTCTTTTAGAACCAAGTGCATTATTTACACTTCGGTCACTTATAACACAAAATAGCATATTCGCATTTAAACGCAAGTTATTTAATCATTTTAAGCGAAGTCTTTTGTCATGACCTACCAGATAGTAACTTCCTGCAAAAACCATGTTGTTTATCGAGCTTCTTGATAGAGCAAATTCTCTCTCCATCTGGCTTAATGACATCCCTCTCACATTCTTTTCGATAAACAACTGCACAGCCACTTTCGCCGAAGCACAAACCGAACTCGACTTATTAAAATCAACAATCAATTTCCGCACCTGCTCAGCCTCAAAGTCACCAATCTGGCAAACGATCTGATCCCTACGTGGCGCTACCCCTTTGTTGTTTTCAAGAATCAGCCAGTAGATCTGATTTACCCCAAGTGAGTCTGGTTGATTTCCTGACTTCATACGTGAAATCTGGATGTATGCCCCATACTGCTTAAGCCAATCTTCAATACTAAAACGATCCCAGTTCATAATTTCTGTCTTAACCATCGCATTCATCCCATCACCCCTTACTTCATACCTATGATCAACATCGCAGCATCCCGTTGTTCTTGATTCGTTCTGCCTTGCCAACCTGTAATTCGATTAAAATCTTCCGCCTTCAACTTTGTACGTGTCGGCTTTACCAATACCACCGCTAAACCGCATTCTTTTGCCATCTCTGCGAGCAATTTACCCGTTGCGTGGTTCTCCCCTACATTCTTGGCAATCTTCTCTCCTGCGGTCTTAGAATGACCAAAACGGAAATTAGATTTCTTATTAAGCCAACCTGCTTCAATGACCACTTTCTTGATTTCATCCTGGTGGCTTCGAAATAACTCTACAGTCTGAGCAAAGGTTAAATTTTTAAGTTCCAGTGACTGCCCTAAGACAGCCACTCCTGATTTCTCCAAGTCTGGATCGATGCCGATAATCAGGTCAGTCATTGGCACCTCGCACAATACTGTCAATCTCAGCCTCAAGGTCGCTGACTCTCACAAGCACCTTGATATATTCCAGCCATGCACTAGATTCTTCCCATTCACCGCCAGGCTTGCAGATATCAAAGTCAACCAAATGAGAAAGTTGCGGCTCATTCTCAGCTACTGCCAGAGCATCTTTAGCAATATTCTTGACATACTCCTTGTTCTCGATGTGATAGAACTCAGCCCCATCAGGAACCGATTCAATTGCTAGGACCAAACTTTTTAAGCGCTCTAACTTCGATTTAATCTCATCAACCGCACCAACGACTTGCTCACAAGTCCAACCACAACGAGCAGAAAGACCATTAACACCATGAAGCATGCTTGATATTTTTCGCATAGATGTTTCAAAGCGATCTTTTCTAACCACTTCACCACTTGCATCAAATTCCAGATCTTCTAGTTTTGCATCACGGAATTGAGGCAACCGAATATCTTGTTCTGTTACTGGGTTCTTATTCATGACTCACCTCGCAAGATCTCTTTTACTTCACCCAATACACAAGCGGTTTCAGCCGACTCACAACAATTTGATGCTCTTTGAATTTCCTCTAATGCTTCGCCTGCTCGCCCTTGAAGTTCATCCCTTTCCTTCTTCACATGGATACAACAAGCCTCCATGTTGTTGAGCTGGGCTTTCAGACCTTCAATCTGCTTCTCATACTTCCGCAGGTCGGCATCTTGGAGTTTGATTACTTCATCCATTTCTTGGATGGCGGCTCGACCAACCAGCCAAGCTAGATAAGTCATCTGAACCGGAAGCACCCGATAAGCACCACCATCCTTATCAAACAGCTTGTCACCATGGATGAATCGCATGTTTGTGTAGAAGTCTTGATCCTCAAACCACTTTTCAAAATCACTCATCTCTCAATCACCACTGTAGTTGGGCTGATATGGTTTTTGATGTCGCTGCAATGGTCAGTGCGGTCGTGGTCGGCGATGGTTGCGCGCAGATCCCCAAGACAAACTAGAAGGTGCTTAAAACGCTCGGAATAGCTAGTAAATTTCCATTGATCCTCCTCCCAGTAATACCACTCAACTGCATTTCTTTTTTGGAAGTAGGTATCATGTAGAAAATCTGTCGCTCCCACAGGCGCCCCATCCACAATCTGCTTGCACTTTTCCAATCCTAATTTTTCGATTAAGTTCATCCCTTCACCCCAAATAACTGTTTGGTCTTTTCAGTTGGTCTATAAGTCCAGACCGATGTCTTTTCCAAATAACCACTATCTACCAAGTCTTTTAAGCAAGCCCGAATGGTGTCCCTTGTGCTGTTCAGTACATTCTCAATAATGTTGCTTACAGTCACATCCTTGGTTGCATAAGCTGAATAGACCAGGATATCCATTCTCTTTTCAAAACATGATCTAGACCGGCTTACGTTCACCCAATCCACGGTTTTATTGTCGTTTTGGTCTTTCATGCGGCACCCCACTTTTTAAGCCACTCGCGATGCTCTTTGGACTTCTTATCCACACCAAGCCACTCGGCAAAACTTTCACAGCAGTCAGAATTCAAATACTCTTGATAGCGCTTTTGCCCTGCGGTCATTTTGCGAACCTTTCCCATGTCTTTATATTCGACGCGCCATGTTGGGTGGCAAAAATCCCTCTGACTTGCTTTGTGGGAATCGAAATTGACGATGATGTGCCCGTTTTTAGCGCCAACAATCACACCAGGCTCGCCATCAACTATCACGCGACGACCAACACAAGCATTCACACCATAGTTTTTATTTATCCAATCAAAACTCACACCCCACCCCCTGCGCTTTTTCCTACACGTTTCACCATTGCAGCCAATTCAGGCGGACACGGCACACCAGATCTCGGTGCATAGTTATGCCCAATCGTTTTCACTTCCGGCTTTTTCCAAAGCTCTTGAGCACGGCCTTGATCTTTCGCTTTTTGCAGATAGTCCTCGTAAATGTCCTTAAATGCTCTGTGAGCCGCTTTTTGCCCTTCCACATCCAAGATATGGCGAACTTCATCCAAAGCGCATTTAGCAAGAGCTGTGATCGGTTTTGATGGGTCTGCTTCAAAGTTCATTGCTTTTGCCCAAGCCTGATCAGCAGTCCACCAGTCAGCCGCAATACACCAGCTACGGAATTCTGGAAGCGATGGACACCATTTTTCAGTCAACATGCGATCCAAACCGCGCTTAATGTCTTTAGGCTTAAGGCCATTCAAAACAGTGCAGGTGGTTTGCTGTAATTGAACTGGATCAATAGAACCAAACTTCTTGTCGAACTCAGCACCGTAAAGTTGTTGTATACGACCTAAAATCTGATCTGCCACTTCAACTGGAAAGTCCACAGCGAAGGCATCTTGAAATAACTGAATACTGTTCATTAGTTCACATCCTTCATTTGTGGCTGGTTAAAGCCTTGGCCAAATCGATGAGGTTTGTTTTGTTGAGCAGGTTGGTTTTGATTCTTCATCCACTCCGCCTTAAATCCTTTCCATGAATTCACAACACAGTGTTCAAGGACCTGATTCAAAGTAAGACCAGATTTTTGTTGTTCAGAGATAAGAGACTTGAATGCTGTTTCTGAATTAACAGCCTTCTTTGCTTTACGAACTTCCATGTATTCAGAGATAAGCTTTTGATCTGCTCCTTGAGAAACTAGAGCGTTAGCAAAGTTGAATTTTTCCTTATATATATTGGTAGATTCATTGGTAGATTCTATTGGTAGATTCTGTGTACCGTTTTTGGTACTGGTCGCGGTACCAATTTTGGTACTGGTTGAAGTACCGTTTTTGGTACTAGTACCAATTTTGGTACTGGTTCCTTTTTTGGTACTAGTTAGGTCATCTTCGCGACCACGCACACCAACCAGTTGATAAACTTTTACCCCATTGCCACGCGTTTCTTCAGTAAAGCGAATAAGGTTTATTTCTTGCAGGCGCTCCAAAACTTTCATAATGGTTTTGCGATCGCACTTGGTGTCAACCTCAAGGCGTTTGATGCTCGGCCATGCCTTATGATCCTCTCCTGCGCGGTCAGCCAACGAAAGTAAGACAGTGCGCTGAGGGCAGCTTTCTACAGGCGCAGTCCACGCCCAGCGAGTTGCATCTAAGCTCATTGCACCACCCCCTCACTCACAAGCTGCTCAATTACCCACTGTTCGCCTTTATTGGTGAATTTGGATTGTGGGTAGCCTTGTTCTGTTTGCTTGACTTCGCCATAACCTTTGTCAATAAACCACTGGGCAAAGGTACGTCCAGCAATACGACGGTCATATACCCCCATATCAGCAAGGTATTGATTGAGTTTTACCGCCGACATGCCGACCTTTTTACCTACCTGAGAGGCATTTAAAAGATTTTTAGTGTCGGCAACACGGTCGAAGTACTGGACTTTAGGGGCTGCGAGTTCTAATTGGCGTGCTTGATCGGCTGCTAGTTGGAGTGCTTCAGCAAAAGTTTGCGGAAGTTGTACAGCGTTTTGGTTTTCTAGTTCATCCCAACGCTTAATAATAGCCATGCGAAGTGAAACGCTATACCCGGAAACAAGGCATAAAGTCAGATTGCGATCCATGTGGATTTCTGAAATATAACCACGGCCATCTTGGATAATTTGAAAGTGAGGATCATCCAAATTTGGATCATCAAGGATTTGATCTATAACAACCTTTGCATCACGAATAACATGAGAATGTTGTTTATTGGTTAAAGTCGATATTTCTCGACTACTCATTGTTTTTACGCTAGAATTGATCTGTGCTAACATATTCATTGTTTGGATCTCCGATGATTTAAACACCGAAAAAGCCTGACCTCGCCCGTCAGGCTTTTTCTCGTTGTAGAGCTGATAAATACTTTGCGCACTCGCCTTTCATGGCTTTACGCAAAGACTGAATTTTGTGTTCGATTCCTTCCAGGATGCGATCTGTCTCATCCATTTCAGCAGGTGTCACCACACCATCTTCCAGAGCAGATAAAACCTGTTTATTCGCTGCGCCATTACCAACATTCATGCCAAGCAGTGACTCAAGAACACCTAGTTGATGATCTTTTCCTTCCGCTTGCTCTACTGGCATTAATGCGAAACCTAATTTGTGCGCCCATACCTTTAACGAAGCTGGGTTTTGCGTATAAGTCAGCATTGCTTCAAATGCCTTTAGGCTCGGCAAATGGTTTTCCATATTTGGATTGGCATAGTTCAAAATCGTGTTGTGAGACACACCAACAACATCAGCAATCTCTTTAGGCGTAATCCCGTTAGATTGGTGAATCATCTTGTGTAGTGCGGTTTTGGTCTCTTTCGATATATCCATGTGAACACCTTATTTACTTTCACGTTTATTAAAAATACTAAGTTGTTGATAATTGGTTTAAGCGGTTAGCGATAAGGCTTGATTTCGGATGTAGTTAAAATCCACATCAGGACACAACAGATCACAACTCACTTGACCGTTACTCTCCTTATCAATCTTGATTGCTAAGGAGACGCCACATTTGCTATTGCCATACATGATTTGATTTAAGTAACCAATCGATGTTTGACAGCGTTTAGCAAATGCTTTTCGCTCACTAAGGGTTAATTGGCTGAGGTAACTTTTAAGTTCGATTGTTTGGGAAGAAGACATATTAATCTCCTTTACTAATTTAATTTAGTAAATACTAATTTTTATCACTTAACAAGTCAATAAAGATTTAGTGTTTGCGAATTTACTTTTTACTAAAAAGTCTGTGAAATACCGAAATGGACATAATTTCTTTAAGACGCGCTAATTTGCGCCAGGCTATTGATGCCAAAATAAAATCTGAGGGGTTTTCTTCGGATGCTGCCTTTTGTGAGCATTACGACCTGAATCCAAGTCACATATCTCAGCTTGTGAAAGGTCATGGGAGTTTTGGTGAGCGTGCCGCACGCAATCTTGAGAAAAAGGTCGGCTGGGAAGCGGGCCTGCTTGATAGAGAGCCGACAAAAAATATTTTCGGTGAAGAGACTTTAGCCAATGTTCCGCGAGTTAAGGCGCGCATGGCTCCTGTTTTATCTTGGGTACAGGCTGGTAATTTTACCAATGTCGCAGCAGTTGATATGAGTCAAGTTTCACAGTGGTTGCCACTACCAGAAGATGAGTGTTCAAACTGCTTTTTTCTTAGAGTTCAAGGGATAAGTAATTTTCCAGATTTTATTGAAGGTGACTACATTGTTGTGAATCCAGATGCTTATTATGGAGACATGCAATCTGGAGACATTATTGTAGTTCGTCGAGGTGATGATGCTACTTTTAAGAAATTGGTTATTGAGACAAATGGAAAGAGATACCTTCAAGCATTAAATCCAGACTTCAAGCCAAATATTATTGAATTTGATGAAGAATGCCAATTTGTTGGCCAGGTTGTGGACTGTGTACGCTACGTTTATCACGCAAAACCACGATTAAGAAAAAATTAAAAATAAAAGCCGCTATATGCGGCTTAGTCGGTATTGGAGTGGGGTATGGAGTTTAGCGATTATATTGTTTATGTTGATGAAAGTGGCGACCATACCATAAATGGCTACAACACAAAGTACCCTGTCTTTGTTCTGGCTTTTTGTATTTTTCATAAAAGATATTACACAGAAACTGTAATCAAAAGATTAGAGCAACTTAAATTTAAGCATTTTGGTCACGATATTATCGTGATGCATGAAAGGGATATTCTTAAAGGCACGGGGGAGTTTAAGAATTATTCTTCGAAAGAACAGAAAGAAGCTCTTTTAAGTGACCTTACCGAATTAATGCAAGAAACAAATTTTATTTTAATTTCATGTGTTGTTAGAAAAGATATTTTAATTCAAAGGTATGCTGCTCCCAAAAATCCATATTTTATTGCTTTAGAGTTCGGTTTGGAACGAATCTATAAGTTTTTGGTGGAGAAGAATCAACAAGATAAGAAGACATTTATTGTTTTTGAACAACGCGGATTGCAGGAAGATAGAGATCTAGAGCTTGAATTTAGAAGAGTATGCGATGGAAATAATTATCAAAAAATCTGTCTTCCATTTGAAATTAAAATGGCATCAAAAAAAGTAAATTCATCAGGCTTACAAATTGCTGATTTAGTTGCGCGCCCTATTGGTAACCATGTCTTAAAACCAGACCAGGCTAACAGAGCGTTTGATGTGTTGAAGTATAAATTTTATAGCTCAAACGGACGTAAAGGAGCTGGGGTTGGATATCATGGCTATGGTTTAAAAGTATTTCCCAAATAACAGATAAACAAAAGGCCCTAACATAACGCTAGAGCCTTTCGCCGACTGGGAATCCCCGGTCCATGTGTAACAGTGTAAAACACAAATAAGTAATATGCAATAGTGATTCATTATACTGCGAACCCGACGCAGGTCTTTGATCGGGAATATAGGGGTTTACGTATGTCTTATTTTAAAGATACGACAGTTAATATTGTTGGAAACAATAAGCTTAGATCTCCTCAGATCGAGGCTTATATAAAGATTCAAGATTATTTTGAACAAAATCCACAAGGTGAAGCGCTAGTTGTATTGCCTACAGGTACTGGAAAATCTGGGCTTATTTCAATTGCGCCATATGGAACATCAAACGGTCGTGTGCTTATTATTACCCCTGGATTGGTCACAAAAGAAAGTATAAGTAAAACTCAAGAATCATTAAAAGATAACTTTTGGATTAACTATGATGTAATTTTTGGTTCTAATAACTTGCCTATTGTTTGTGAATATACATCTGATATTACTGACGAGCATTTAACTAATAGCAATATTATTTATTCAAATATTCAGAGAGTCATAAGTCAATCTGATAGTTGTTTGAAAAATAGAGTTTCACCCGACTTTTTTGACATGATAATTATTGATGAGTCGCATCACTCCGTTGCATCTAGCTGGGAATCAATCCTTGCGTATTTTAATACCGCTAAGAAACTTCATGTTACAGGTACTCCTTTTAGGGGAGATGGTTTACCGATACCTGGTGAAAAAATCCATGAAACCCCATTATCCGAGGTTATGCGCGATAGATTGGTAAAATACCTAAAAAAAGAAACAGTAAATGCCCACCACCTATATTTTATAACACCTGAATTTCCGGATGAGAAGCTAACAGTAGAGCAAGTATTACGATTTAAAGATACTGAGTGGTTACAAAAATGTATAGCTCTATCTAAAGAATGCTCAATGGATGTTATTAATCACAGCCTTATTAAGTTGAAAGAGCTAAGAGACATATCGTCCGATGTACCTCATAAAATTCTGGCAGTTGGCTGTAGTATTGAACATGCTGAAGATCTGCAAAAATGGTATGAAGAGGTAGGGCTTAAATCTATATTAATTCACAGTAATATGGATAAAAGTACTCAAGGAGCAAAATTTAAATCCATTGAGAATCATGAATGCGATGTAGTTGTTTCCGTTAATATGTTAATGGAGGGCTATGATCATAAATACCTCACAATACTATCGATTTTTCGTCCATATAAAAGTCTGAATGCATTTGCTCAAGTAATAGGTCGTGTATTACGAGCAATTCCAGATGAAGAGATTAAAGCTTTTGAAATTGATAATAATGCTACAGTTATTTTTCACGAAGAAACTGGCTTAAATGAATTATGGGAAGATTTTCAAAAAGAAGTTAATCGTGCCAAATCTGAGCGAATTAAAGATTATACTCTGAAAGAGTTAACATCAGATTATAAACGCAGACCGCAAACTCTTGGTAATGTTGACTCTGAGGCTGCTTTTATTAGCGACCAAGATTCTTTTTTACCAGATATAGACTTCAATGAATTATTTGAAACTAAAAGAAAGGAAATAAATTCCAAAGTTCAAGAAACACTTAAAAAGTTTAAAGAGATACAGGATCTTGACGAAAATATTCTTAAAACCTTAGAAAAACAGTTAATTGATCAAGAAAGTAAAAAAATTTCAACTGACTTTATTGATCCAGAATTACTTGAAAAACGTCCAACAGTAGCACGTGATCAGTTAAGAAAACTAATTAAAAAGAAAACTGAAGATGAAGTTACTAATCTTCTTTCAGACCATGGATATAACCCTAAAGGGCTTGAATTAGCGAATTTATTTTCAAGACATACATCAATTATCAAACCTGGTACCGCTAATGATGGCACGTTAGTAATGTATATTAATTTTAAACTATATGATAAATTTGGCTCCATTGCGTCAAGAGATAATCCAACTCTTGTAAAATCCTTGAAGGTAATTCCTTCTCTTATTGAAGAAGTAAGGAAAATGATATGACCGACCTCACACTTACCCAAATTACAGATTCTTTAGCAAGCCTTTATATTTTCAAAGGAATACAGCCATCTGAACTCGCTGATTCAATTTTTGAAGAGTCATATGTGGATATGATTTCTGAAAGAAAGATGGATAAGATTGAGGTTACGCTTACATTTAATGAAAAATGTGAGATTACAGGTAAAATTTACACTCATCATATGAAATATATTTATGATGAGTGTAAATTTTTAATGAAAATTAAAGAAGCAGTTAATTCTAAAAAATTTAAAACTGTTTGGGATAGAACTTTGCTTATTAATTCATCATTAGATAAATTAAGTAAAACCCTAGAAAATTCTAACTACAGTGATAATCAGATTCAGAAAATATTAGATACCATTCCAAAAGATTTCAACTTAAGAAATAGCAAAACTCTCAAAATAGCTTGTTAGGTTTTAGTCTTATTAAAAACCCACCCCGTCGGTGGGTTTTCTTTTTCTCAGACTGACTTATAATTCGAACTCCAATAACAATAAAACTATAACTATGAAGTACATTACACTTATCACTTTACTCTTGTCTTTAGCTTTTACCGGCTGCCAGAAGCAACCAAGTCAAGATATAGACCCAATCACAACCACAGCAGCTCTTGAGAACTCAGATAACATTGTTAGTAAATACATAGAAAAGCTTGATTCAGAGTTCACCACTCAAGATGTGCGGGTAAAAATCTTATGCAAAGACTATCCGCGTGAGTATGAAAAGAACTATATGCCCAACTTGTTGAAGCTATCACCCGGTGAATACTCTGAAGCTACACTTCTGGCTGATATGGATTTGGTTTTGGATCACTACAAAGAGAAAGATGCTATTCAGTGCTAAAGCTTTCTTACTTCTGAAATATTAAATCTTTATATTGGACTTAAGACCTCTCATGACCAGGTCTGTAATAACAAAGTAGAGCATCACTAACCCGCTATCCGCGGGTTTTTCTTTATGTAAGGTAAGTGTAACCTTGTCTTTAAACGCTACATTATAACAATTAGTATAAAGACACCTATGATTCATAAATAGAAAGGTAAGTATCAATGAAATATTTGTTAGGTGCAGCATTGTTAGGATTAGCAATTACTGGCTGTACTTCAAATCCAAAAAACGAAGTGGTACAAGAAAAAGTTGTGAGCAATACTCCGGCTGAAACTCAGGTAATTAACTTTACTGGTCCAATGGATCTTACAGTTGAATTGAAATCTTCGGATAATTTTGAAACTGCAGAAATGACAGATAATTCTGGCAAGGTTTATCACCTTAAGCGAGCTATTTCAGGAAGTGGTATGCGTTTAGCCAATAATGATGGTGTTTCAATTCACTTCAAAGCTGGTGAAGGTATTGTAGAGTTTATGAAAGACAAACCTATCAGTATTACTGAATACAAAAAATAAGATTATTGCTCTAGGGCAACCCACCCCAGTGGTGGGTTGTCTTTTTATTATATGAAGTAATATTGTCAACGGCATTCTAAAATTGACCCCTTTTACCTTACAAATGGCAAAGTAAAATTGACCCCTTTGATCTCGTATTAAGTTTCAACCTGGGGCTGAATCCCAATTCTTTTTTTACCCTTCAAACGATAACTCTCACCCGATATTTGTACCACATGACAGTGATGTAATAGCCGATCTAACATCGCAGCGGTCAACGTGACATCATCCGCAAATGACTTAGACCATTGGCTAAAGGGTAAGTTACTCGTCAATATCGTACTGCCTTTTTCATAACGCTTGGCAATCACGTTAAAGAACAGATTCGCTTCTTCACGTCCAAATGGTAAATAACCAATTTCATCGATAATCAGTAACTTTGGTCCCAGTACCGCACGCTGCATATAGGTTTTCAATTTACCTTGCTGATAGGCTGTACTCAGTTGCAGCATTAAATCCGCTGCGGTAATGAACTTGATCTTAATGTTGTTCATGATGGCCTTATAGCCTAATGCCATAGATAAGTGCGTTTTTCCTACTCCGCTAGCCCCCAGAAACACCACATTTTCTGCTCTAGCAATAAAGCTCAGATTGAACAGTTCAATCACCTGTGATTTAGGGGCCCCTAGGGCATAATTAAAATCATAGTCTTCCAGGGTTTTGACTTGAGGCAGGCCTGAGAGTTTCATCAGTACCTGCTGACTGCGCTGTTGCCTGGCAGCATATTCATGCGTCAAGATTGCTTCAACAAAGTCGGCATAACTTCCATCCTGACCTAATGTTTGTTGTGCATGATGTGACCATTGTGATGCGATGGCAGGCAGATTGAGCTTTTGGCAAAGCTGCTCTATACGGTCGTATTGCAGATTCATCAGGAAACTCCTAGCAACTGATCATATACCGATAAGGGATGCTGCAAACTCTCGTAGGGCATGATATGCTGTGCTGCTGCAACAGGTACAGTGCCAGAACCTGTATCTGATTGCGGTAATGGCGTAAATTTTTGCTGCTCCTGTTGCAGTCGAACAGCCGGTTTTTCTTGCGTGGTGGCATGAATCCGCTGATTGGCGGTTTCATGCAGCCACCGGCCAATGTGGGCATTGGCGACATCAACATTTAACAGTAAACCCGAAGTCTTCAGGCTTGCTTTCAATGGCACAATAAAGCTTGATTTGAGGTATCCATTAAAGCGTTCAACTTTGCCTTTGGTCTGTGCACGGTAGGGCTTACATACGCGAGGACGAAAGCTGTATTTCTTGGCGCAGTCGAGCAGTTTGGGGTTCCATTTATGCTGCCCCTCCTGATAGGCATCCCGTTCAATCATGATCGTTTTAGCGTTATCAAACAGGATTTCTTGAGGTACTCCTGCAAAGAACTGAAATGCATTTTCTAGACCATCGATCCATGCATCGGTACGTTCATGATCATAAAATTTCACGAAAGTCGCTCTGGAATACCCTAATGTTGCGACAAAGGCTTTCAAAGTCGTGTTGTTGCGTCGAATCGTGGTGAAATCCACCTGCATTTGTTGGCCAGGTTGGGTTTCAAAACGAATGATCGGTTCCGGTTTAGCAACTGGTTTTAATGTTGCGAGATATTCCCTCAAGATCCTGATCTTTCCTGGATATCCCAACCTTAAAATTTCCTGGTAGAGCACAACAGCAGGAATCCATTCAGGATGAGCTGCGTTTACACGTTTGAGTAAATAGGGTTTATATGGATCAAGAATACTTGTTCTAGGTTGTGTACGCCGATACTGAGGTGTTTCCTTCTGCCGTAAATATTTACGTACGGTATTTCGGGACACCCCCAGTTCACGACTAATGGCTTTAATGGATTTACCTTGCTGATGAAGTATTTGGATTGTCACTGCTTGCTCCAAAGTTAACATGTTGAGCAGTCCAAAATGACCGCTATATTAACCAAGGGGGTCAGTTTTTAAATGCCGTTAGGGGGTCATTTTTACACTGCCGCTAACAATATTCCTATCAGTTTAAAATTATAATATATGACGCTGTAGTCTAAAAATTGTTTTTTCCATATCTCTCTTAGTGCAAATACGGACTAACTTAATGAATAATATTAGCTTTAAGAACTTTGAAGAAGCAGGCCAAGCTATTTTAAAGTTCTTATCTCAACGCTTTGGCTTCAAGTTATGGATGATTACGCGTACGGAGGGTGATGACTGGATCGTGTTACTAAGTGAAGATAATGGCTATAACGTTAAGCCAGGACAAGTATTTCGATGGGCAGATTCTTTCTGCTCACACATGGTACAAAATAATGCGCCCCGCATTGCCCCCTATTCACCTGATATTCAAGTTTACGTAGACGCACCTATAAATCACTTAGTCCCAATTAAAGCCTATATCGGCCAACCTCTGTATAAAGAAGATGGGTCCCTTTTTGGCACTCTCTGTGCAATCGATCCTGAACCTCAATCTAAAAATCTGGTCGAGGAAGCTCCATTATTTGAGCTGCTAGCACAAGTGCTTAGCTATAATATTCAAGCTGAATTAAAAGCCGCTGAGTACATACGTAAAGCTGAACGGTTTGAAGTGGAGGCATTGTCCGATCCGATGACTGGCCTTTTTAACCGTCGTGCTTGGGACCAGTTAATTGAATTAGAAGAAAAGCGCTGCAAACGATATGGTCACCCTGTTGCTATTCTTATGATTGATCTTAATGACCTCAAGATCACCAATGATACTTTGGGGCATGCTGCAGGTGATGAACTCATTCAAAGAATGGCTTTAACCCTCAAAAACACTGTACGCAATAATGATATTGTCGCTCGTCTAGGTGGTGATGAGTTTGCTGTACTCAGTATTGAAACCAACCGAAAAAATGCGGATAAACTTGCAACCAGAATTCAAACTGCTATTGCAAAAGCTGGCATTAGTGCTGCAATTGGTTTTGCAATGCGAAATCCCACATACGGTCTATCAGCAGCTATCATAGAGGCAGATGAAAAAATGTATCAGGATAAAGCCCTAAGCAAATCACCTGAGACTAATTAATAAAAAACGCGAACCCGACGCGGCTCAATAAGCAGGAAGCTATATGATATTGGATCGAGAATTACAGCTTGAGTTGTTAAGTAAGATCGCAGAGTGCTACCCATTTGTATGGACTGATTATGAGCGAAAGCCAGATAGTGCTGAGTATCATAAAATTGCTATCAATTTGAACTATCTCAAGGGTCATGGCCTTCTTACCGAGAACTCCACCAAAGTGGTGCATAGTAAATCTGGAGATGGTGGTGGCTCCATTCTTATCATGAAGCCGGAAATCACAGAAAAAGGCTTGGATTTTCTAAAAGATGATGGTGGTCTTTCAGCGATTTTAGGTGTAGTAACTGTAAGGTTTGAGGCTGATACCATTCGCACTATTTTGCAATTAAAGGTGGATCAATCCGATTTATCGCCTGCTGATAAGCAGAGATTACGTGGTTTGCTTCAAGAGCTGCCCGCCGAGAATATAAAACACCTGTCAACGAAAATTGTGGATACGGGCTGGGATGGTCTAGGCTCTCTAATGAACTTAATTCAAAGCAGCCTTTTTTAGCGATATTCTTGAATTTCAAATAACCAATCGACTTATTGTAATCGCCTACTGGCACAAAAAATTCAGGCACATCTTCTTTTATGTGCTCCAGATAAATCTGTGTTGAGCCAGGATGAAGACGATCTTCCATTAAAACAAGAGTTTCTAATTTCATAACAATTACCTTGCCGCATACCCGAGCGGCTCTTGGATCGGGTGGAGAAAAGAATGAGTAATAGCACTACAGTAAGTGGACCAATCGAAATTAAAGACAAGTCGGTTGAAAGGGTTGCATTGGAATTAATGCAAATAATTTCAGAATCCGAAAGGGTGGCTGATAAGGAAAAATTTCGCAAACCCAATTCAAGAGAATATTATTTAAAACTCTACAACCAATGTCATAGAGTCGTAAGCTGGAGTGGTGTTGATGTTAAGGATGTTTTGCAGGAGAGCAATTCTTAAATAAACCCTCCTCGATTTCTTTTATATTCGCAATGATAATAGAGGCGTCAGTAACACCAGCACTAATTAATTCAATTACAAGTTTTAATTTTTCATTGTGATCCAACATAGTGAAACTCCAAACAACCCATCCCTGTGATGGGTTTTCTTTTGCCTATTAAAGCATAAAAATTAGTAAAAACTTAATATACACTAAATTTATTTAGTAAATACTATTGACTTAATATTTAGTAAATACTAAATTACATCTCATAGACAACAAAAAGCCCCAGTGTTGCGCAAACAACCTGGAGCGTGACCCATCACCCTACTGAGTGAGACTATTATGAACACAAAATTGACTCCACACAATAGTTTCAAGGTAACTCTTGTTGCTACTGCCTTAACTGTAAGCGCAATAGCGTTTGGTTGGCGTGCTGACTTTGGTACTAGCCAAGCAGCTCCAGCTCAAAATATTCAATCTGAATACGGCATCGTATCTTTAAAGATGCTTGATGACGTACGCGGTGAAGCAACCCTTAATCTAGATGGCTTCCGTTTGGAAATCACTTCGTTTGAAGTTGCAGCACATCCAGATGACTACGGTGTACCAGGTTCCGAGTTCACTAATGTAGAAGTGATAGAACTTGGTGAAATCAAGGTATTTGATGCCAATGGTAATTCTTATAACGACTTCACTGATTATCAGGATCACCGTGAAATTAACGCAATGATCGCTGGCCACATCATGAAGCATCGTCTGGTGGAGGTGCAGTCATGATTCTTAAATCTGCCGATCAAATCTTTGAAGCACTTTTGAATGGCCAGCTGGTTTACTGGTGTGAATATGGCTCTGATGATTGGTCCCCACTTAATGACCAAGCACAAGTTAATTTTGCTGATCTTTACACTGGTTTTCTGCAATTCAAAGCAGATGAACTACCTGTCATTCCAATGCCAGTAGAGTTTGGCTCAACTCATCGTTACTTCTCTGAATACATCAAGACGTTTGAAGGACTTGAGATTTACAGGGTTGGTAAAAATCGGGTGAGCTACTTCGCTTTACGTGTCAAAAGCTCAGGAACTATTGCTGACTATTTCTGCAATACGCTGATTTACTCCATCCAACCTGACGGCTCTCTGAAGAAAATGGATAAGTCTACAGCTCCACAGTGGATTCTAGATGGTTTGGAAAATGCGCGAGTCGCCATGCGCAAAAATAAACGTCATCAAGTTTTAGAAAGTACCGGCTTCTTTGGGTCTGAGGACTATAAGAACTTTAAACGCAAAAATCGTCAGCTAGGAGTGCGTTGAGATGGCGATTAATATTATTCCAGCGGATCAACCGCTATTGGTACAAGCCATCATCGTTTATCTGTACGCAGATCCGGGCTTGGGTAAAACATCAATTGGCTTCACTGGTGAAAAAGCAATTTCATTCGACTTTGATAAAGGTTCTCACCGTACTGGTGAACTACGTCGCGGTGCTGTAGTCCAGGTCAATCAATGGGCTGATGTGGCTAACCTGACCATGCAGGATCTAGAACCATTTAAAACGATTGTGATTGATACCGTTGGCGCAATGCTTGAAAGCATTAAGACTCACCTATTGCTAAACAGTACAAACAAGCAAAAAGATGGCTCTTTAAAACTTAAGGCCCAAGGCTTGGCCAATAACATCTTCAAGCAATACGTGAATACGCTAATTGCTTCAGGTAAAGACGTCGTTTTCATTGCCCATGCTTCTGAAGACCAGAACGGTGACCAGGTGATTTACCGGCCAGATCTTGGTGGTAAGAACCGTAATGAGCTTTACCGCATTGCAGATGTAATGGGTTACCTGACCACTGTGCAAACAGGTGAAGGCAAGCATGAACGTGTGATCAGCTTTAGACCTTGCCCTACTCACCATGCCAAAAATGCAGGTGGTTTAGGCGGTGAAACTGGTGAGGTATGGGTTCCAGACTTAAAAGCGAATCCGTCTTTCCTGGCAGATCTCATCAAGCAGGCCAAAGACCACATCAACACCATGACACCTGAACAGCTTGCATCAATGAAGGCACAGGAAGATTTAGATAACTGGATCCAGAGTTGTGCTGAAGCTCAGTATGCCAGCGACCTAAACCAACTTACTGAGTCTATCGATAAGAACCATACGTATTACAAAAATATGCGTGTTGCTCTTAAAACCAGAGCTGACGAAATGAAGTGCACCTTTGATATGCAGCGTAATGCATGGGTAGATCCTGCTGAGTTCTTTGGTATCAATGACCAACAACTGGCTGAGCTTCAGGACTTCATCGATACACGTGGCTTAGATGCCAAAACCGTATGTGAGCATCTAGGTATCGATGCACTTAATCAAATTGAAGCCAGCAAACTGGTGGCTGTACAACAAGAAATTGAACAATTAGCAAAGGAAACTATTAACGCATGAAAGCAATAATTTTGGACACGGAAACTCATACGATTAATGGTTTCCCTATTGAAATCGCATACGCACCTTGCTCTTTTGAGCAAGGTAACTTGGGGTTTGATCAAAGCCAGATATTTGATGAGTTCTACTCATGTCCTGAGCCAATCGCTTACGGTGCAATGGCAGTGCATCACATCCTGGAAGCTGACATCGAGGGCAAGCCAAGCTTTGATACTTTCCGCTTACCTAAAGATGTGGATTGCTTGATTGGCCATAACATCAATTACGACATTGAGGCGATCCGTAAATGTAGTACGGATGTTCCTGAAAAGTCTATCTGTACTTTGGCTTTGGCTCGTTTCACATGGCCAGAACTGGAAACTCACACCCTGAGCGCCCTGTTCTATTTTGTGAGCTCAGACAAGGAAAAAGCACGTAATTACCTGCGTAATGCTCACAGTGCGAAGTATGACATCTGGTTCACATACATCATCCTGAAAAACATCTGTTTAAAGTTGGGTATCAAAGACATGAATTCATTGCATGTCCTATCTGAACAGGTTCGCACTCCAAATGTAATGCCTTACGGCAAGCATAAAGGCACTCCATTAAAAGAGGTTCCAAAGGACTATGTGAAATGGATGCTGACCACTGATATTGATCCTTATCTGCGTAAAGCATTGGAGGCTGCGGCATGATTTTCAAAATTAAAAAGAAACATGAAGCTGGTTTCAAACTTTGGCTGGAAAAGTTGGGTTATACGAAGAAAGAACTTGCAGATGGTAGCGCTACTTTTTCAGGCAAAGGCACACGTAAAGCACTGAGCTATGTGTTTTTAAAGAACGATTTAACAGGTAATGCAGCATGCCAGATGCTATTTGATGAATATGAAATGCATCTGCGCTGCCCGAATGTTTCGAATGAAACCAGCGAAAACTTAACAAAGATTGTGGCTAATCAGATTATGAAGGTGGCGTGATGGAAGATAGCAAATTGTGGTGTGTAGGTATTTGTCCTGAAGGTGATAGCCCACATGAGCAGCAACCAGCACAGTCAAAAGAAATTGCTGAACGTGCTTTAGCCCGCTACAGAGCTATGACTAAAGCTGAAGGCAATCAGTTCATGATTGAATCATTTGATGAATACTTCCAGGTTCAAGAATGGGAAGGCACAGCGAAAGAACACCAGGAGCAAATGTTTTACACAGAAGACTGGTTTAAAGAGCCGATGTATCAGTGCAAAAACATGCAGCAGGCTGAACAAGCTTTTAAGTATGGTGAAATCGTGCACTGCTACAAAGATGATGCTGAGTTAATTACTTTTGATTTTGATGAAGCCAAGCGCTTCTATGGAGTGGCGTGATGGATAGTACTAATCAAGTAGTTAAGCCAACTCCCTATGACGATGCTCAGTTTCTCTGGTGCACCAAATGGTGTGAAGAAAAAGGTTTAAGCCCATACGATGCAAAGAATTGGGCTGATGCGAAATTTGAATATTTAAAACTGCAGGAGAAAAACAGTGACTGAAATTCAAGAAAACATTGATGTATCCGAAGGTCAAGAAGAAAACGTTATTGATAGCTTTATTGCTGACGGTGGTTTTGATCAGGCTTTTAAGGATGTGTTTGGTTTACCGGAATCAGTACAACAAAGTTTAAAAGAGGTAACTTAATGGCTCGTTACAACATCACTGTAGAAGCTGAAAGACCGCCTCAAATCATGCTAGGCCAGAATATTGGTGGCGCAATAGTGAAGGAGCTTAAAGAGGTTGAAGTTGAACTGGTTTCAGCTTCTTATCTGGCTCAAAAATACAATCTGTCAGTGACCACGATTCGAGAAAAATTAGTTTCGATCAATCAAGGTACACAAGGCAAGGCGCTATACAATCCAAAGTTGGCCCATGACCTGCTGACAACCAAAGTTAAAGTAGGCAGACCGAGAGCTAATTAGCTCTCACTGTCGTTAAACATTTCTACCAAATCCTGAGCATCTGGATTGTAATAAGTATTCACCAGCATTGAGATAGTTTTGTGGCCTGTAATTTTGGCTAACACTTCAACCGGTAATTTTCTCACCTTCACCATTCTAGTGATGGCTTCATGTCGTGAATCATGGAAGTTGATATGTGTAAGCCCTGCTCTTTTCTTTGCTCTCATCCATGTAGCACAACATATCTGTTTATCAATAGGCAGAAGTTTATCTGTTCCTTTAGGTAATAAAGAAAGCAGTCTTTTTGCTTCGCCAGATAAAGGCACGTTTCTGGATTCACCATTTTTTGTCATCGGTAAATGCACAAAGCCTTCTTTAATATCCTTCCTACGCATTGCCAGTATTTCACCCTGACGCATAGCAGTTTCCAGAGCAAATCGAAATGCCCATGCTACATAGTGACGTGACGTTTCTGGTGTTGTAGATCCATCCCAGCTTAACGCCTTTAGCAACAATTCTTGATCTTCTTCTGTAATACGCTGGCTTCTGGATTTTTCCTTGCTCGGCATGGTGACCGCATGCCAGACGTTAGAATCAATCAAAAACAGTTCTTTCATGGCATAGGTAAACACGGCTGAATAAATGGCGTGTTCATTCCTGAGTGTTGCTATCTTCACTTCTTTTTTACGGTTATTTCGCCATTCTGCAATGTCAGCAGGCTTGAAATCATAAATAGACTTGTCAGCTAAATTTGGTGCAATCCGGTCAAGGTTTTTAATTTTAAAATTGATAGTCCGTGCAGATCGCATGTGACGACCATGCTCTTGATAGTATCTAGCACAAAGTTCCCTAAATGGATAATTCGGCTTTTCGCCTTGTTCTATTGCCTTTTTACCAGACCGAAGTTCAAGCAATTTATTATAGGCCCACTGTTCACACTCTTTTGCGGTGTCTCGGGTGGCTGAATATCTTTTCTTATCAAAAGTGACAATGATGCGCCAGCTGGACCCTCGCTGGATGGGTTTGGGTATTTTCATTTTATTGGTGCAGATTTGGTGCAGATTACTTTGCATTTTATCGGTAAAGTAAAAAAATGAAAGGATATAGAAGGGATTTTGTGCAGTTTTGGGTATGGGTTAGTGACGGGATAGGATTAACATACTGTTTTAAATTATTGTTTTTATTAAAATTAATTATTTCTATATTTTATTTTTTGTCTTTTTATCAGAAAAGATCATCTAAAATCATTGTATACTACCTACTTTCTTTGTAGCCAAGATCATCATCCCGCGTTGATCAAGCCTGTAGTGAATTTCGATGAGCACCTTAATTCTTGTTACCTCCGCACCGACTTCTATTTATGCCTGGCATGCGCTTGGACTCGCCCAAGCTTTACAACATAAACAGGAAGCTTTCCGTGTATTTTTCTATCAAGATGGCGTGTCGGTCGCAAATGCATTGCAATGGGTGCCCGACGACCAGCGTCATCTCACACGTTCCTGGCAGGATCTGAATATCCGCCTACCCGTTTGTGTCAGTGCAGCCTTAGCGCGTGGGATTACAGATCAGGAAAATGCTCAACGTCACAATATTCAGCAACATAATCTTGCTGATGGTTTTGAATTGGTCGGTCTAGGCGAGCTTGCTGATGCTGTTCAGTCCTCACAACGTCTAATTCAATTCTAGATGCTTCATTTTTCAGGATGTGTTGCTTTTAAAAGGAATCTTGTGTGAAATCTGTACTTGTTATATTAACCCAAGCCAACTTAAACAGCTTGCAGGTGCATGAAAGCCTGTCTGCCACGATGGTACTGGCGACCTTCGGTGCTGAAGTTAAAGTATTACTCCAAGGCGCAGCCTTGAGTCTTTTACGTTCTGAGCTTCAGTTTGACCAGCTGAAACATGCCTTTAAACTGGCCTCAAATCTGGTGGATAGTTTCGAATTTTATGACCTAACCCCAATTCTGGTTGAACAGAAAAATCAGGACTCTCCTTTTGTAAAGCAAAGCGAACAGGAGATTGAGTTGATTGAATTCAATTCAGAATTCGTTCAAAAATTTGATCACGTATTGTATTGGTAAGGACGAAGGATAAATAAATGTCAGATCAAACCCTTTACCTGATCCAGTCAGATTATGCAGCGACGGTGTCAGTCCTTGATCAGTTAGCACAGCTCCATGCTTCAGATGATCAAGTGGTCCTGATGGGAGAATCAGTGCTGTATCTGGACCATGCCTTCGTACAGCAACTGCCGCAAGTTTATATCCTGAAAAATGATGCAGAAATTCTGATCTCACCTTTATCGGAAAATGTTGTTTTACTCGACTACTCCGAATTTGCAGATCTATGTCTGAAATTTAGTCGCTGCATCTCAATGAAATAATCCATGAGTCACATATGAATCTAGAACTGGACCAAGATGGTCATTTAGTCGATTACACCATCTGGAATGAAGACGTTGCCCAAGTACTGGCAGATACACTAGAACTTCAACTTACTCCTTGGCATTTTGAAGTGCTACAGGCTGTTCGTCAGTTTTATCATCAGTTTGGGCATTCTCCTGCAACCCGTCCGTTGATTAAATTTTTGATGAAGACAGTGAGTCCGGAAATTAACAATGCCTTATTACAGGAAAAGTTTAATACGGGTCTGGTGGCACGTCATTTAAGCCGACTGGCTGGCATCCCGAAACCCGCGAACTGCTTATAAGTTTTAATCTAAAACATGAATGAAGAAAAAGCCCGTTTTTACGGGCTTTTATCTTATCAAGCTTATCTATGATCTGTATTCACAACTAAATAAATCTTTAAACCGGAAGATTAAAAACTATTCTGATCCAATGCATTTAAGGCTTGATCCAGCTGTGGAGAGATTTCAGGCAGAACTTTCTGCAAAAATTCTATTTGAGCTCTCGCCTCTTTCGGAGCAACGACCTGAGCATTCACCAGATTCTGCTGTTGTACCAGCAAACGATCTAGCTGGCGATAGTCTGGCTTTTCACCTTGACTTAAGCCATTCATCATTTGGGTAAAATCCAGATAAAGCTGCTCTCTCTGTTGTAATAAGACCTGCTGTTCAGAATCCACTTCCGGGTGTCTAGCTGTTCTTGCCGATACAGCTGTTTTAGGATTTAAACTCGAAGTAATTAGTGATTTCGTTGCAAAAGTCATCTGATCATCAGGTTTCAGTATATTGAATTCTGTCTTATAAATATCCTTATGAACCTGATAAGCAATCCCAACCAGAATACTGGTTGATAACATTCCCGCCAGCAGATATAAAGTAAGTGTTTTGTCCCTCATATATGCTACCTACAATGCTTAGAGCAACGTCCATAACACATTGCTCTTTTAAAGCCATTATTTGCTACGGCGTAGACCAGTCTGCTGGGGCATAACCGATTCGGACACGCTGTGGATGATTTCCTACAGGCACACTGGTCACTTTATTTCCTGTCGCGAAATTAATTACGGTCACCACATCCGTTTCACTTTCTGAAATGATACAGCTACGGCCATCCGGACTTCGGGTGGCCCAGTATGGTTTACCTGCAGGAATTAATTTTCCGGCAGTCAGGCTCTTACGATCGACAATGGTGGCATAATTATCCATCGTGCCCGCAACACAGAGTTTTTCACCGTCTGCGCTGATGGATAAACCATGATGCCGGGAATCATTCACCCATTTAGTACGATCTTTGGAAATGCTATCGCTACCTGGCAACTGACCAATACGGGTCACTTTATTCTGGTTTAAGTCATACTCAATCAAACCATTAAAAAATGATACCTGAGCATAGAGTTTGCTTTCATCTTTACTAAAAACCATCGGCCGCACTGAATTAGATAAATCTTTTCGACCAAAAGCATCCAATGCCGGTCTAAAGTCAATTTTTTTAAGTACCTGATGGGTATTGGCATCTGCAATGGTGATATAACGTTTACCTTTAGTGAAATCCTGCCACTGGGCATCCAGAGAGGTTCCTACATTACCAATGGCCGAGTTCAGAATTTTTTTGCCATTATCAAAGTAAATATTTTCATGCGGTTTATCACCTGTCGCAAAACGACCAAGCTCCTTACCCGTATGAATATCTAGTACATGCACCACATTTCCGGATGATGCAGAAACCGCGACACGCTGGCCATCTGGTGAAACTGCCATGTGATCCGCACTGAAGCCTTCAACTGGAGTACGCCAGTTCATCTTGCCGGTCTTGATGTTAATCGAGACCACATCGGCAAAAAACTTGGACGGGATGCGACCACTGACTGTCCATCTGGCATGGAATACATATCGTCGACCAGCTGATCATTACCTTCACCCGCAGTAGCTTAAATATAGGTTTAGGCAATTAGTTTAAGGGATTGAGGTGAATCTCCTTCAGATGCTCCTTACGATCAGGAATCATATTGATCACACCAACCTTGCCAAAGTCACCTGAAGACCGAATCACTGTAACTGTTCCATCTCAGTTATTACCCACAAAAAAAACTTGCTGGGAATTGGGTGGCTGAGGCAAGGGTAGACGAGTCTGCCTGTGCAGTTGAAAAGACTGAGAGCATGGCCATCGCGGACAAGCTCATACAGAACCGTGATAATCGTTTTTTCTGGATTTCCATACGGTATTCTCCATATTTTCTATTTTATTGTTTTTATCTTTGTTCAATCCACAGTCAGGCTGTGGATCTCAATCATCCACTATACAATGAAGAAAAAACCATGCTGAATTTTCCGACAGAATAGAAATATGAGAACCCAGAAAAGTTGAAGCGTCCATTGATATGAACGCTTCTCAGTAAGATAGTTTTATTGAAGAATACTGAAAATTTTAGATATCTAATACATCCACAAATTTTGCATCTAGAACCTTAGCCAGATCCGCAGGTCTTAAACCAATATCCAGCCCGCGTTTACCCCCACTGACATAAATTTTATTCAGCTGTTCCGCTGATGCATCAATGACAGTTTTCAGGCGTTTTTTCTGCCCGACCGGACTAATCCCACCTACGAGATAACCCGTTAGACGTTCTGCCTGTTTAGGGTCAGCCATTTGTAGCTTTTTACAACCAAAGGCTGATGCTACTTTTTTTAGGTTTAACTGATGGTTGACTGGAAGAACTGCTACAAAATACTGCTTCTCATCCGTGACCAATAATGTTTTAAATACTTCTTCTACTGCTAGCCCTAACTTTTCTGCTGCTTCCAAACCAAAGCTTTTAGCATTGGCATCATGTTCGTATTCGTGAATGCTATATTCAATTTTTTGAGATTTTAATAATTTGCATGCAGGTGTCATAACAGCTTCGATAGTATTTTGACGGGATCTTCATTATAGCTTATCAAGTCTGCTTGGGTTTTATTCTGTGATTCTGAATAGCCTATACAATTAATATGTGTTCAAAATACAATCAGATACCATTAGCTTTTAATCAAGAATATCTATTCATACTGCACTTTAACTGAACTTAGCTATCCCATTTATCATTGTAATTCCGCATACCAGCTCGTTCTTAAGCTTAAAAATTCATCATTTAAAAACTTAGGCAACATTCAGATGAATAACAACGCCTATACATGAAGTGCCATTTTGCCAATGTTATTGAGCGAACATAAAGAATGACAAATAAAGGTAATGCTTAGAAAATTGAGCACATTCGTCAATATCAGATGAGACTAGTAAAAGATTAATGAAGAATCATAAGTTTTTAATTTTACGTTTGTGATCAGTATCATTTAGCCAATGCTCAGTAGCAA
The DNA here is from genome assembly GCF_054861205.1 of Acinetobacter sp. TW_SC_4. Classification (NCBI taxonomy): domain Bacteria; kingdom Pseudomonadati; phylum Pseudomonadota; class Gammaproteobacteria; order Moraxellales; family Moraxellaceae; genus Acinetobacter; species Acinetobacter sp. TW_SC_4. The sequence goes on along the minus strand of NZ_CM142174.1, from coordinate 1,421,758 downwards.
TGAGCCTATCTCTTTTTGCAGAAAAATAATGTGCTACTTACTTTGCTAACGAAATAAAACCCATTCAATAATAAACTTTAGTTCATACCATTTATCAAATAACTTTTTGATTTTTATTCCAAGTTTGATATTTTAGTTTGCAGAATAATGAATAGAATAAAATTTTGATTCATCCAAAAATATAATGAAAACCCGGTCTTTTACCGATCACCATAATTTTTGATATGAGCGGAGACTTCGACTAATATTTTTTATTTTTGACAAGCTCGTGCCGAATAAACACTCAATTTAAAAGAATTATGAATAAACATTGAGGTCTAACTTACACAGCATAAATGTAACAATTAAGCCAATTCATCTAAAATCTAGAAATGATGTAAAAGATGAAGATTTGGTAGTTTTGAACATTGCTAAATACTTGCAAAGTTTTCATTATATGGCCACTGCGTGGTACATGCTTTTCTATGTCAATTCAAAGAAATTATAAAAATAATGTAGGAATTCATGCGATAATAGGTGAAGTTTGTAGACATCTTGCAAACCCATCCTGAAACTTTTTAACTGGAGCACCATAGATGACTTCGACTATTTTGGTTATTCATGGACCGAATTTAAATTTGCTAGGAAAGCGCGAACCCGAAGTTTATGGTTATTTAACTCTAGAAGATATTAATCAGCAGCTTACTGCTCAGGCTAAAAAAGCTACTTTACAACTTGACACTTTCCAGAGCAACTGGGAAGGCGCAATTGTTGACCGAATTCATCAAGCCCAACAAGACAGCGTGCAATATATCATTATTAATCCTGCTGCCCTGACGCATACCTCAGTTGCAGTTCGTGATGCACTTCTTGGCGTGGCAATCCCGTTTATTGAAGTCCACCTGTCTAACGTCCATGCACGTGAGGCATTCCGACATCATTCATATCTATCCGATAAAGCTATTGGCGTGATCTGTGGTCTAGGTGCAAAAGGCTATGCTGCCGCACTCGACTATGTCATTGAAAAAATACAATCTTCTAAACAATCTTAATTAGGAATACTGTCTCATGGATATCCGTAAAATCAAGAAGCTCATCGATTTGATGATTGAATCTGACTTACAGGCGATTGAAGTTAAGGAAGGTGATCAGTCGATCGCTCTGACTCGTCGTAATCCAGTAGTTGCAGCAGCTGTTCCTGCAATGCCTGCACCTGCAGCTGACGTCCCTGCAGCTAAATCTCCTCGTGGTGCAGTTGAAAAATCTCCAATGGTTGGCGTGTTTTATGCAGCTCCAAGCCCAGGTGAAGCACCTTTTGTAAAAATTGGCCAAACTGTTTCTGCTGGCGAAACACTGGGTATCATTGAAGCAATGAAAATCATGAACCCGATTGAAGCAACTCAAAGCGGCGTGATTGAAGAAATTCTGGTGAAAAATGGTGAAGTGATTCAGTTTGGTCAGCCACTTTTCCGTTACCGCGCCTAATCACTTCGGGGATTCATAATGTTGCAAAAAGTTTTAATTGCAAACCGAGGTGAGATTGCCCTGCGCATTGCCCGAGCTTGCAAAACTTTAGGAATTAAAACCGTCGGTGTCTATTCAGATGCTGACAAAGACCTGATGCACTTACGCTTCTGTGATGAAGCCGTGTGTATCGGTCCTGGCGCAAGCAGCGACAGTTATCTGAATATTCCAGCCCTGATTACAGCCGCTGAAATCACCAGTGCAGATGCCATCCACCCTGGTTATGGCTTTTTATCTGAAAATGCTGAATTTGCTGAAATCGTAGAAAGTTCTGGTTTTATCTTCATTGGTCCACGTCCAGAACATATTCGCCTGATGGGGAACAAGGTTTCTGCGATTATTGCCATGAAAAAAGCGGGTGTACCAACCGTACCGGGCTGCGATCATGCCGTGACGATTCACAATGCGCTTGCTGAAGCCAAAGAAATTGGTTTCCCGCTCATCGTGAAAGCGGCTTCCGGTGGTGGTGGTCGTGGTATGCGTATTGTAGAACGTGTAGATACCCTGCTTGAATCAGTACAAGCTGCGCAGCGTGATGCTGAAATGTGGTTTGGTGATGACACGGTTTATATGGAACGTTTCCTGCAAAAACCGCGTCACGTCGAAGTACAGGTTCTAGGCGACGGTAATGGTCATGCGATCCATTTATATGACCGTGACTGTTCTTTACAGCGTCGTCACCAGAAAGTACTTGAAGAAGCGCCAGCGCCTAACCTGCCAGAACAGGCTCGAGCTGACATTCTTGAAGCCTGTGTCAATGCTTGTAAATTGATGCAATATCGTGGTGCTGGTACATTCGAGTTCCTGTTTGAAGAAGGCGAATTCTTCTTTATTGAAATGAACACCCGTGTTCAGGTGGAACACCCTGTGACTGAAATGGTCACCGGTATCGACATCATTGAACAGCAGTTACGTATTGCAGCTGGCTTAGGTCTGGATATCCAGCAAGAAGATGTACGTGTTAAAGGTCATGCGATCGAATGTCGTATCAACGCAGAAGATCCATCGAACTTTATGCCATCTCCGGGCAAAATCGAGACCTTCTATGCGCCAGGTGGCGCAGGTATCCGTTTAGACTCTCATATCTATCCAGGCTATAGCATCCCGCCGTATTATGATTCTATGATTGCCAAACTGATTGCCCATGGTAAAGATCGTGAAACTGCAATTGCGCGCATGAAACAGGCCTTGGATGAAATGATTCTGACAGGCGTGAAAACCAATATTCCATTACACAAAGATCTGATTCTTCAGGATGAAAATTTCTGTGAACATGCAATGGATATTCACTATCTGGAAAAACATTTGTTAAAGCAGCTTGAAGGTGCTGAAGACAAAGAAAAAGCTTGATTTGAGACATGATCTAATAAAAAACCGCTGAAGTCAGCGGTTTTTTTATATCTAGCCTTCAATCAAGGCAAAATGCGTCGAAGCACAGCAAAACATTGTTCTGCTTTTTCATTGGCACAGAAATTAATGGTATTAGAATTCTGCCACTTCACAAAATACTGCGAAATCTCACCTGACTGATCTACCTGATTGCCGGAACAGTCTTTTTCATTATTATCGTATTTAACCTGCATAATCAACGCTGGTATCTGTGCAGCCGGATCTTGTGAAGGCTGATAGTCATACAGCCCTGTGGTCCATTCTGAACCACTTTTAATGACTACATTGTTATTACCTTTAAAATTATAGTATTCAACACATTTTTTATTATCTGGAATTTCCATTCCCCATAGCCCAACAATTTCAGGACGAGTATTAATGGTAAAAGTATTCGGAACTTCGAGAGGTTTCGCAATACTATTTGCAGCTTGATTATTATTTTCTGTTGCCATTAGCCAAGATGAGTTCATGAGCAAGACAAGGCCAAGACAGGTTTTTTTCATATTCACAGGCTTCGTTTCAATCCTAATAATTAATTTTAACTTATCATATTTTTCGGGATCATATTCTGCTCTGCATCAGTTTAAATACCGAAATAAAACAAATTTTTATCATTATAGTTTAAAAACATGGATTTCCTTTTTTAATTTTTTTGTATATATTTCGTATACAAACGTATATTGATAACGTAAGTAAAAACAGATTATTCCAAGAATAAAGTTGTACTTTTGGGTAAAAAGCATTTCCCAAACAAAGTGATATTTCACAAATAAAAATTAGATACAGGACTTAGATTTGCGAATACCTCGAATCACAGACCGGAACTTGAATCCTGAAACATATGCCTACTTGGTCATTCTTTTCATTATTTTAGTGACTTGTTTGATTAGCATTATGACCAGGACACAGGATTACTTAGCCATACTCTGGCCTGCCAATGCTGCCTTACTGGCCATGTTTTTACGCTTCCCCCATTTAAACAATATGGGCGGGTGGCTAGGTGCTTTCTGTGCGTTCATGCTTGCTGATCTGGCGACAGGTAATAATCTTTTACAGAGTCTGTTTCTAACGCTTGCCAACTTGATTAGTACTATTGTATCGCTGTTTTTTATCCGATATTTCCAGATCAATTATAAGTACTACAATACTGGCTTCACTTTCGTGCATATGTTCGGCATCTGTGCATTCGCAGGATGCCTGGCCAGTGCAGTGTTTGCCGTTGCGACCTTACCCAATCTTCCCCATTCCTTTATGACCAAGGAAAATTTATGGATAGATTTTGGGCTGTGGTGGACAGGCGAAATGGTAAATTACATTATTGTCCTGCCGCTTTTTCTGGCCTTTCCTAGAACCAAAGATCTCAAATATTTATTTAAAAACCGCAGAAAGAAGCAGAACTCATTGAGTTATTTACTGCCAGCAGGCACGGTAATCCTGTGTATTATCCTGAGCAATATTTTTGTCGGTCCAGGTGCCCTGCTTTATCCTTTAGCAGCTTTAATCTGGGCAGCACTGACCTATCGCATCTTTACGATTGCAATTATTAATGCCTTTGTAATCATTTTGATGTATTACAGCCTGACCCAGTTCTATACCACTACACATGATACGCTGGCAGACTCGACCATTTATATCTCATTAAGGATCGGACTGTTTATGCTGGCATTGTCGCCGCTGATCCTGTGTATTATCAGTCAGAACCGTAACGACCTATTTAAACGCGTATTGTATTTGGCCAATCATGACTGTCTGACGCGGACCATGAACCGGCATTTTTTCTTCCAGAAAGGTGAATATTTACTACAACATTCCAAGAGTGTGCAGTTCTCCCTGATTATGCTGGATATTGATCATTTCAAACGTTTAAACGATCATTTTGGCCATCATGTGGGCGATAAAGTACTGCAACACTTTGCTGAAATCATCCGTTCTAATTTACGTTCTCAAGATCTGTTTGCGCGTATTGGTGGTGAGGAATTTGTCATTTTGCTTTGGGATACTAAACCTTCTAAAGCCCAATTTATTGCTGAGCGTATTCGTGAACTGGTAGCTAAAACGCCAATGTATCAACCTGATGGCTCACCTTTATCGATTACCGTGAGTCTCGGGATTACGCATCAACATGCGCCACTTTCTCAAGATTTACAGCAACTGGTCAATACCGCAGATCAGGCCTTATATCAGGCCAAACACTTGGGACGTAATCAGGTGGTGCTTGCATCCTGAACTGAAACCCTCTACAACCTTATAACAATATCAACGCTAGGGAATGCAGATGAAATTTGAAGAATACTTACAATACGATGGATTAGGACTGGCTGAACTGGTTAAAAATAAACAGATACATTCAAGTGAACTTTTATCAGTCGCTTTAGAACGTAGTGCGAATATTAATCCTGAAATCAATGCCATTATTATTCCCATGCATGAGCATGCCTTGCAGCGTACCCGGCAAGATCTGTCAGGTCCCTTTGCCGGTGTTCCATTTCTAGTCAAAGACCTGTTTCAGGAATATGCAGGTTATCCGACGTCTTATGGATGTCAGGGTTTAAAGCGCATTGGCTATATAGCTGATACCAATGCCGAGATTGTTAACCGTTGGGAACAGGCAGGTATCGTGACCTTTGGCCGTACCAACACTCCTGAATTCGGAATTAAAGGCATTACCGAGCCAGATGCCTGGGGTAGCTGTAAAAATCCGTGGAATTTAAGACATAACAGCGGTGGCTCATCAGGCGGTTCTGCTTCTGCTGTGGCAGCCGGCATTGTGCCAATTGCTGGTGCAGGTGATGGTGGTGGCTCAATTCGTATTCCGGCTTCCTACTGTGGTCTGTTTGGTTTAAAACCAAGCCGTGGACGTACACCGTGGGGGCCGCAAATGAGTGAAGCAATGCATGGTGCTGCCATTCAACATGTACTCACTAAAACTGTTCGGGATAGTGCAGCAATGCTGGATGCCACCCATGGTGAAGATCGCAGTTCACTGTTTACGATTCAACGTCCGCATACACATTATCTGGAAGTGATTCAGCAACCACCAAAAAAATTAAAAATCGCATTTAATACGCGTTCCAGCATCGATACGCCTGTTTCTCAAGATGCTATTAAAGCGGTAGAACAAACTGCCCGTTTACTGGAATCTTTAGGTCATGAAGTCGTTGAGGATCAACCGCAGATTGATGGCATGCAACTGGCTAAAGATTTTATTACGACGTGGTTTAGCCAGTTTTCTTATATGCTGAACGAAATCCAGAAAGGCTATCCATCCAGATCAGGCGATTTTGAACTGGATTCTCTGGCTCTGGCTGCTTTTGGTGCCAAAACAACGGCGATTGAATATATCCAGAATCTGACTAATTGGGGACAATATGTAGCCCAGATGAATCATTTCTTTGATGATTATGATCTCTACCTGACGCCAGCCACGGCCACTGTTGCACCCAAAAATGGCGAAGTCAAGACACCAAACTGGCAGAAGCCGATTCTTAAAGCTTTATTAAAAATGAATAAGGCACATCTATTGGCACAAGGTAAGCTGGTCGATCAGATTGTAAAAGAAAACCTGCAATGGGTGCCATTCACCCAATTAGCCAATATTACCGGCCTTCCGGCAATGTCAGTACCGCTTTACTGGAATGAAGATAACCTGCCTTTGGGCTCACAGTTTATTGCACCATTTGCCCGTGAAGATTTGCTGTTACAACTAGCCGCTCAATTAGAACAGGCTCAGCCCTGGTTTGATCAATATTCCAAAATCCGCATTTAATCATTCAATCGTATCTTAAACCTGCTTTTGCAGTTCGACTTTGCTGGGTAAGCCAAATACCAGCAATAGGCCCAGCAAGGTCGACAGCGCAGCAGCAATAAAGATTGATGTTCCACCGACCTGATCCCAATAACGACCGGCTAGAATGCTGCCACTCGCCACGCCTAAACCCCACATGGTGCTATACAGTGCCTGTCCACGGCCTTGCTGTCCGGCAGAGAAGTTCTGAAAAATAACCCGCATGGCAATCATATGAAATAAGCCAAAACTTAGGGCATGAATGGTCTGGGCAAAAAACTGTGCCAGAAATAACGATGGAAATATGCCGACTGTTAGCCATCTTAAACCGGTCATTAACAGGCATAGCATCACCAGATGACGCCATGACCAGCGTGTCAGAAAAAATGTGGCATAGGCAAACATAATGATTTCAGCAATAACCCCAACCGACCAAAGCAATCCGATCTGACTGGTACTGAATCCATTCTGGCTGAGATAGTTACTATAAAAACTATAAAACGGCGCATGTGAAAACAGCATGATCAGTTCAATCAGAAAAAAACTGTATACCACCGGGCGCTTGAAAATCGGCCATAAAGCTTCGAGTTTTTTCTGTGCTGTCGGTGCTACTGTTGGTTCTTTGATAGTGAACGACCAGAGAAAAGCCAGAAATGAGATACAGAGTAATAAGACTGGTAGCATACTAATGCTAATAATCTCAAAAATGGCCCCTAAACCAAATACGCCAATAATAAATCCAATAGAACCCCACTTACGCACTTTGCCATAGAGCTCTGCCCTTTTTTCACCTAACCAGAATAAAGTCACGCCTTCAAACTGAGCCAAAATTGCATTTTGAAAGAAACTGAAAATCAGCATGAGCAAAGCGACTGACTGGAAGCTATTTGGAATGATAAAAATCATGAACCAGATACAAGCTTCCATCCAGGTAGCTATACGTACCAGTAACATGCGTTTCCCGGATTTGTCTGCAATCCACCCCCAAATAAATGGCGCAAAAAATCGGGTGACAATCGCAATCGAAGATAAAATCCCAATTTCCTGATAATTAAAGCCTTGATCTTCCAGATACAGACTCCAGAAAGGCATGAATGCGCCCACAATCGCATAATAAAAAAAGTAGAAAAAACTGAGTCTGTAATGAATAGCTAGAGATTGCATCAGACTAGATACTCTTTCATTTCTGATAACTTAAAATAAATATAAGTTGCGCTGAGTTGCATTGAATGGGTCTCGGTTGGATCTCGATAATCTATAAGATAATCATCTATAGATTCTTCAAAGTTCTTTAACTAATTTGAGAAAAGTTAAATTTTAACTTAATACATTAGCTAAATTCTTAATTTATTCTGCTAGTTCACATATGAGCTTATCAATCGTAATCATTTGATGGATCTAAGAATTAAAATGACTGAGGTTATAACATTTAGACAGCTCAGCACTGCAAAATTCTAAGTTTTGCTCGGGCTTGTCTGTCATGGATATCACCAATAAGAAAAGAAAAAACCCTTGAACCTTACCGGATTTATCGGAGACTTTTTTATTTAAGTTAGGCCACCTGACCTAACGGGTTAATCTTATCATAGTACATTGCTTCAAACTCAAAAGGCGATAAATAACCCAGTGCACTGTGTACACGCTTTTTATTGAACCAATCTACCCAGTTGAATGTCGCAAGTTGTACATCTGCTAAACCTTGCCAATCTGCTTTTAAATATTCAATCATCTCTGTTTTGTATAAGCCATTCACTGTTTCAGCCAAAGCATTATCGTATGAATCACCAGTTGTACCGACTGATGCTCGTAAATTTGCAGCTTCTAAACGATTGGTATAGCGAATAGAAAGATATTGAACACCTCTATCAGAATGATGAATCACATTCTTTGGCATACCTCGATCGTGCAATGCTTGCTCAAGTGCATCGAGCACCATATCTGTATTCATACGTGTTGATACTTTCCATCCAACAATTGCTCGTGAGAACACATCAATAATAAAGGCGGTATAGACCCAGCCTGAATTGGTTTGAATATAGGTAAAGTCAGCAACCTGAGAAACACTGTTTCGTAAGGTGATTAGGCTGATCAGCTTTAAAATTCCGTTTCACCAAGTCAGGTGCTCGTTTTTGGTCATCTCGGCTACGGGTGGTTTGTTTGTTCTCACCTCGCCAAACACCTTGTATACCTAGCTTTTTCATTAATCGAGCAACAGTACAGCGTGCAATAATATAGCCTGCACGTTTCAGTTTTTGCCAGACTTTACGTACACCATACCGACCTGAACTTTCCTTCCAAATTCGTTGAATTTGTTCAGCATGATGCTCATCATGTAGATCTCGTTTCGCTCGATGTTCCCTTGCAAAGCGATGCTTTTCATCAGCGAGATCTAAAGTTCGGTAATAGGTTGAAGCTGCGATCGGTAAAATCCTACAAATCGCATCAACACCATATCGATCTTTATTATTATGGATGAAATCCACCATTATTTATGTGGGCGGTCTAGCTCCGCCTGGGCGAAAAAAGCGGCTGCTTTATGTAGAATTTCATTGGCACGCTTTAATTCTTTAATTTCACGTTCCATTTGCTCCATTTTTTCTTGATCAGATATCTGTTGTACTTTAATAGGATTTTGCTGATCTAAATGCTTTTGATGCCAGGCACGAAGTGTTTCAGGAGTACAACCAATCTTAGGCGCAATTGCTGTGATTGCAGCCGAATTCGATGGATAATCTTTTTCAGATTCAATCAATAATTGAACCGTTCTTTCTCTGATTTCAGGGGTATATTTTAATTTTGTCATCGAACCTTGCGAAGCAGTGCTTCTCACTCAGAATATTGATTCTCCGACAAACCCGGTACGGTTCGTGATTTCTTCATCATCAGCCGTGTAATCGATTTCAGTGACACCATGTAGGCCAAACAAACAGAATATGAATTGGAGCATACTTTTCTCCTGGCAACAAAAAAGCCCATCTTTCGATGAGCTTTCATTTAATCTTTGTTGAAAAGTTATTTGGAGGTTGCAACCTCCCTGGATAGTCTCTCTAAACTCTCCAACCTCTCTTTTTTAGAAAGGTTATGTACGTGAAAACACAAAAAGAATATAAGTGCTAATAATACTCCGCATAAAATCACAACCCTTTTCTTTTTCACAAGGATTCAACTTGATTTAGACAAGAGACCTAGTATGCCACTTATTTGATTAATAAAACATCAATAAAAAAAGCCCACCATTTGGTGAGCTTTTTAAACTTAATTTTCTTACATAGGATCTATCACGTAAAAATACATAGAAAGCACTAACAACAAAACAAAGGAAATTATTAAATAAGTATTAGAATTATTAAAACTTTTTACAAAATCCCACATACCGATATACCAATTTTCAACATTTGGTAAAATATACAATACCAAGTCTCAACATTCAAAGTCCTTGATCCACATTACACCAAACAAAAAAATACCCGCAAGTCATGGAATGCAGGTATATGAACTTTGAATTCTTAAAAAGCCTACCATTTGGCGAGCTTCCTCATAGTAACACTTCAAACGGCGGGAGTGTCACAAGATAAACTTGCTGGACTGACCCACATTGGCAGTTACCGCCAGAACTCTAATCTATCATACCTATTGATGTAAAAATAGCCTCTCCATGGAACTAGATACTACTGTTTCTAGCGTTCATAAATTAAGCATAAGTAAATAAAAATATTAATCAGTATATTTGAGTCAAAAAAACCCACATCATTGGGGACGATGTGGGCAGAACTCTAAATTCAAAACGTGGAGATTTTTGAACATATGGTAAAATATAATGAAAATATTGTATGCAGTCAATCACACTTTTATATTAAGTCGATGATTAACAATCATATTGACCGATAAAATAGAAATAAGTCACTTATTCAAATTTCTAGTTAATCTTAATCTTTGACCAGATCTATTACTTAGCTTAGCTAGGCTATTCAAGCCAGATATATAGTAAGAAATTAAGCCAAACTTTTCTTTAGGCAATAAAAAAAGCCCACATTGCTGTGGGCTCTTCCCCTTTATCATTTTGCGCTGATTCAGGATTGTTGACGAAATGTACAGCGGTCAAACAATAGCCAATTCATGACAAATATAAATATATATAAATTAAATATCTATCCATCCATAAAAAGTCTGAATTGTGATCTTTGGAGTCAATAATTTCCTAGTTGAGCTTAATGAAGCTTTATTTTAGGCAACAAAAAAGCCCATCTTTCGATGAACTTATACAAAATAGCACCTAGCAATGAGTGTGTTATCAGATCATCTTATCAATCTAATCCACATGACTGGTTGCCTATATAAGTCTTCCTTATTCCACTTATTGATCTGAATACTCTTTAATAAGATTACTTTTCCAAATTATTGACTCCATCTCGGTGCATAATATTGATCGCTATCATCCTGCTATTCACCTTGATCTCTACTCTAAATCTTTAAACTTTTAAACTTTTAAACGAAATGAGTGATCTAAAAATCAGCAAAACTTTCCTTGATCATGGAAAATAATAATACTGCGCAAACCGTGAACAATAGTCCGATCAAAGCAAATAAAGGATCCTGATAAATAAGACCTAAAACCATTAGAGAAACAGCAAGGATGACAAGGAAAATAATGCCGCATATTTTAAAGAGATACATATCCACAACCTAAAGCAAAAGCTATGCTTTCAAGAAGCAATTTTTGCTCCTTTTTTAAATAATTTTTATGTTTATTATCTATATAAATTGATCAATATTCTATTTATTGGTACGAAGCTAGTATATGAAATACCGATATACTCAGTAATCATATTTCGAACAAAATTCAGAAATTTAGACATTAAAAAGCCACCCTAAAGAGTGGCTCAATGATTAAATGTTTTTATTGATATTCGATTATAGCGGTCACTATTTTCAAATAAGAATTTTAATAAATATTCTTTCTTTACCCGAAATAATCTCGACATGCATTCCTCCATGAAAGGTCAAAATATTCCTGATCTATCTGCCGTCTTTCAATCAGTACAATATTTTTATTCACTAAAATAAACCTCCGATGCTTCATTTCATTCGTAGATTTATCTCTGAAACTAACCTCACCACATTCTCCCTCTTGTTGATGAAATTGAACCAGATCTGAATTCGGTAAAGCATTCCTTACCATCTCCCTAAATTTTTTTAAATCCTCATCCTGTAGGATCTTAGAGTCAGCTTCTTGCTGGGTATTTGGTTGACTACACCCCAGAAGTATTAAAGCTACAAGAGGCAAGATAATTAGTTTTTTCATAAGCTGTTCTCCTGAGAAAGAGGATCACATTACTTTTAAAGTATGGCTATTATTAAAATGAATAGTTTTGTAAACCATTCAACTTTATCAATAAATTTAATCAGGAAAATTTAGAACAGATGAAAAGGAAAAATAGCTAAAAAGAGCTTGCTGTTTCTCTACAAATAGTAAAGTTCTGAAAATTATATAAGACTTGTCAGAGATGGCTCTACTGAGAAAATCAGAGACCCCACAACCTTCTCTTGCTAGTAGTGAGGTCCTTTAAAGAGATTATTCAACAGGATTTGCTGCTTGGTTATCTACCTGTTCATTCTGAGGACCAGGATGATTTGAACCGTCCTTTTTGTATTTCATTTTCTTATAACAATAACCCGCAAGTACACCTGCACCAATTAACGTTAATAACTTCATTTTTCACCTCATGCTCATAATTGGGTTGGCAAGCCTATATAACTAACATCTATATTTGTAGTTTTCCAAAGCCATTTAGAGTGTTTTTTTAAATAAAAAGTTAAATTATGTATATCTGTATACATCAAATAAAATTTTAATCTTTTCATAATATTAAATTTACTTAAAATATTATTGAGTTAAATATTTTTAAGCTCTAGATATATACTTATAAAATAAGAATCTTACTTTCTGATTAAAATCTAACTTACGATATTCAAATTGTTTTGAACTTATCTCTCTTATATTTTAATTCTCATGATAGATCATCATGAGAGCCTTCGCCCATGTGTTCAAACTATGAATTTCCCTCAAAAAGCCGTCTCTCTTTATTAGACATTCATGAAGAGCAACTTGAACTAGATATGAAAACGCATGTATATCCTTTGGCTCCCGCTCCCATCATTATGCGCGGTGCTGACAAGTTTGAACTGGATATCGCACGTTTCGGACTTATCCCTTCCTGGGCCAAAGAATTAAAATTTGGTCAGCATACTTATAATACCCGGACTGAAACGGTTGCCTCAAAAGCAAGTTTTCGGCATGCTTGGAAAAACAATCAGTTTGCCTTGATACCTGTAGATACGTTCTATGAACCCAAATACATTGATGGCAAATCTCATTGGTATGCAATATCTCGTGAAGACGGCGATCCTTTTACTGTTGCAGCCATTTATGATGATGCAATCATTGAGGGTGAAAAAGTTCGGTCTTTTTCAATGCTCACGATTAATGCAAATCAGCATCCTTTTATGAAACAATTCCATAATCCGAATGATGAAAAACGCTCGATTATTGTGATACCGGAAGAGTCAAGACAGGATTGGCTGCACTGCGATCATGAGGAAGCAAGTGAGTTTTTCTTCGAAATGCGGGATGAATTTATTGCAAAGCCGCGAGATCCCCGTTTGTCGGAAAATTGAAATATAAAAGCAATTTAATCACTCATATCTGATTTTAAATCATTTATTTTATTTGTATAAAAATAAAGCAATCATTACAATCTTGATTAATGTAACAAAAATCAAGAAGTAGCAGAGTTATGACAAATTCACATGGGGGCTTTAGAATTGGTGCAGGCAGAAAAAAGGCCGAAGAAACCAAAGTAATTCGTGTACCTGAATCTAAAGTCCTGGATATCAAAGCATACTTAAAATCACTTAAAAAAGAAAATGAAATCAGTGATATTCGCCAGTTTGATCCCGTTACTCAAATGGAAATTCCTTTGGTCACTGAACGCGTTCAGGCTGGTTTTCCCTCACCCGCACAAGACTATATTGATAAAAAACTCGATCTGAATGAATTCCTGATCAATAACGCCAATGCCACTTTCATTGTTCGTGCCAATTCGCTGTCGATGCTGAATGCAGGTATTGATATCAATGATGCTCTGATTGTAGATCGTAGCATTGAAGCGCAACACCGAGATATTGTGATTGCCTGTGTAGATAACGAGTTTACGGTCAAACGGCTTATTGTCGATGTAAAAGGTTGCTGGCTAAAAGCCGAGAATGACGACTATCCGGATATTCATCCTGTAGAAGGTCAGCAATTTGAAATCTGGGGCGTAGTCACCAACGTCATTAAAAAATTCAGATGAAATATCAGCAGGAAATCTATGCGCTGATTGATGTCAATAATTGCTATGTCAGTTGCGAGCGCCTATTCAATCCGAAACTAAATCACGTACCTGTGATCGTGTTGTCAAATAACGACGGCTGTGTAGTTTCACGTTCGCAGGAAGCAAAAGATCTCGGCATTAAAATGGCTGTTCCACTTTTCCAGATTCGCGATATTGTCGAACAGCATCAAGTTCAGGTGCTATCCAGTAACTATGCGCTATATGCAGAAATGTCCAAACGCTTTCATTCCATTCTGTCTGAATATGTAGCACCTGGTGAACAGGAAGTTTATTCCATAGATGAATGCTTTCTGAAAATTACAGCTTATACAAAAAATCATGATTTAACAGAATATGGTCAGGATATGCGACGGCGTATTTTGCAGTGGATTGGCTTACCCGTCTGTGTCGGCATTGGCCGTTCCAAAACCGAAGCTAAATTAGCCAACTATATGGCCAAGAAAGCCAAACGCTTTAATGGGGTTTGCGATCTTTCTTCTATGAATCAAAAACATAGAAATTACTTCTGGAGCTTGATTGATGTTGCTGAAGTCTGGGGGATTGGGCGCCAGCAGAGTAAAAAGTTAAAGAACTTAGGTATATATACCGTTCTTGATTTAGCTCAGGCCGATTGTCATCGAATCGGAAAATTATTTTCAGTTCTTATGCAAAGAACTGTGATGGAATTACAGGGAGTTTCCTGTATTGAACTTGAACAGACGTGCCAGCCCAAGAAGCAGATTATTTCTTCACGCTCATTTGGTTCCCGAATAACAGATCTTGAAGCTTTAACGGAAGCTATGAGTGATTACCTGCAAAATGCTGTCAAACGCTTAAGAGAAGATCAATCCTTATGTGGGTGCATCATTGCTTTCGCTCAAGCCAATCTTTTTGACAAGAACAGATCCTTTTATCATAAATCTATCAATATCGCTTTTCCTGAACCTACTGATTCTGCTGTTGTCATGAACCGGGCATTGATGCAACAGATGCATGAGCTGTTTTCAGAAGGTGTAGAGTTTAAAAAATGCGGGGTTATTTTAACGGCGCTTGAACCTAAATCGGCCTATGTCTATGACTTGCTCTCTGATCATGCTCAGATCGAGAAAAATGAGAAGCTTCAACAAGCGCTAGAAAAAGTAAAAGAAAAATTTGGCGATCAAAAGCTGGCAATTGGAGCAACTAAAATGCCTGACCGGAGCTGGGCCATGTCTCAACAGCATCTAAGCCAGAATTATTTTAGTTGGGATGGACTGTTAAAGATTGATCATTAATTTCATCTTCCCAGTAAAGTGAAGCAGAAATTTTCCGAGACTCAAATCAAAAAAGCCCTAAATTTAATTAGGGCTTTCTGATATTCATATCTTACTTTTGCTCCCTCAGCGGATGCTCAGGCTCTGCATTAGGCTTTTTCTCAGGCTTTACACTCTTATAGGTTGCTTGATTGCCTTTATCATCATTAGATTCTTTTTGCGGATTATCTTCTTGCTCTGTTTGGTGGTCTGCATGAGTTGTCATATATATTCCCTTTTCTCTAGATGCTTGGAAAATTATTAGGACATATAAGGTTAAACATCAATAATATTTATGTTTTCCATACATTTTAATAAACATATATTCTTCTAATCCGAGCTTATATAGACTTCTTGTTCTAATCTAAATCTGTCTGGCTGTGCAACCTGCTTTCAGGAAACACAGCTCATAGATCTTAAAATTTGGTTTCTTATTACTTAAAAGAAAGTATCTGTAGAAACATTAAAACGTTCAGACAAAGCTTTAATATGACGGATATTGAGCTGACGTTTACCATTCAGGATTTCAGAAATGACCGACTGGGTAGCTATCTCAGATAGGTCTGATTGGCTTAGGCCATGCTGTTCCATCAGGAAAGCCAATGCAGTACGTCCATCTCCTTCTGGCATCGGCAAATGCTCATGCTCGTAAGCTGAGACTAAGTCACCCAGTTGAAGAATCAGCCCCATTAAGGAATGCGATTCATCATCACCTACAATATCCAGAAGTTCATCTAAAGCTTCAGTAAGGGTATTAAAGTCTTCTTCATTTTCTGGCTTGCTAAGCAATGGTGCAACATAACGCCAGTGATCAACGGCCTGTTTAATCATTGCATTCATATTAAGCCTCCTTCCAATGACCTTTGTCATATTCCTGATGGGATAAGACATGGCGAATATAGATACGTTTTGCCTGATACATCACAACTGCGATCAACCTGATCTTGTTGCCACCAATATCAAAGACATGAAATTTCCCGACTTTATCGACTGCGGGAAATAATCGCTTCATGTCGGCAAAATCCTTAGGATCATTGGCCTTGATAAGTCGATACCAACCATCCAATGCAGTTTCAGCGTGTGGCCACTTTTGCATTGCTTCCAGAATCCGAGCGTGAGTGATCACATGCATGATTATTTATCGCATTTTGCTATATTGAAAGTATAACCTAAATATCGCATATTGCAATAACGCTTAAAGGATGAATTTAGTTGAGATGAGTATTGTTATGATCAAATCACAAGTTAAAATTAAATAAACCCTTATTTTTAATAATCTTTATTAATTAACTATCAATATTTATAAATTAGCGTGGATATGTTGGTTCTATTTTCAAATAGCAATGATAAAAAAATGAAAACCCCCGTCAATCTAAAATCGAACGGGGGTTCAACATCCATCTAAACCACGAAGGTCTGGAGAGTTAATTTAAATCTTTCAAGCAATCACGACACTTTTTGACTTCGAAATCATCGACTGTATAATCAATTTCAGTCGCACCATGAAGACCAAATAAACAACATATAAATTGGAACATATGTTTCTCCTGACTGTGAACAGCTCGATCATGGATCGAGCTTTGTTGCTTTAAAGATAATGGCTTACAGTTCCACGATTTATTTACCTTGAAACGATTGAATCACTCACCTGTACTGCGATTGCACAGGCAAGCTATAGCCTCTAAATTTGTACACTCTCTTCATGTTTTGGCGCTTGGTCTTTGGTACCGTGATCCTTGCTCATCATCCGGCACATTTTTTCTTTGCAAGATTTAAAGCAACATCCCACCATGACACCCATACCAAATGCACAGATACATCTCATCATAGCTCTAACCTATCTTTTCATGAAAAGAGATATATAAATAACATCTATTCATGTTTCACACTTGAACGTATTTTCAGGTTTTATGTTGTATATGAAAACTTATGTGAAGGATAAATGTCAAAGAATCATTAGGGTGTGTTGACACTTTTAGCTTAAAAAATAGCGAAGTAGTAAAATCAAATCGCCAAACCCAATTTTACTATTCGCTATGCCTCGTACCATGCTGACAGATCAACACTGGCAAAAGTTGAAAACTATTTTGCGTAATTTATCTATTCATCACAACTCAAACTTACGTAATTTTATTGAAGCTATTCTCTATAGAATTAGAACAGGCTGTCCGTGGCGAGATATTCCTTCCTATTTCGGTCAATCAAACTCTATTTTCAAACGTTTTAATCGTTGGTCAAGCAGCGGTAAGTTGCTTAGATTATTCAAATTATTAGCATCATGCCCCGATATGGAGTGGATTTTTATTGATGGCTCTCACGTACGTGCTCATCAACATTCTGCCGGTATAGCGAATCAATCCATTTCTAAAAGTGTAGGAGGAAACTCCTCAAAAATACATTTGATTGTTGATGCAAATGGCAATCCTGTTGATTTCATGATTACCGATGGAACCACACATGACGTCAAAGTTGCACCTGATTTAATATCAACATTAGACTTAAAAGAGACAAAAGTGGTCTGCGCAGATAAAGGCTATGATTCAGAACCACTGCGTGAACAGATCAGAAAAACAGGGACAAAAGCGAATATACCAAAGAAAATAAATAGCCAATCGAACAATGATCATATGGACTGGTATTTATATAAAATCAGGCATTTAGTTGAAAATATGTTTTGTAGATTAAAGCAATTTAGAGGAATAGCTACTCGATATGACAAGCTCAAAAGAAATTATCAAAGTTCTGTTGCCTTAGCCTGTATATTTTTATGGCTACCTTTATAGGTTTAATTATGAACAGTAAATGTCAACAGACCCTACTTTTTGGCATATTTATGATCTAAAAAATGAGCCCTGCTTAACTGTCTGGATTAAGCAGGGCTTTTTAACTTGCTGATTTTAAATTATTTTATCTGAGTTGTTATAGTGATGATAAAGTACCACTTGTCATGCATCTAATATGTATATGAAATATAGAGGCTTTTTTACCAAATGTTGAATATAGGTTATGTTTTATATTTTATTGGCTATTTTTCATCAACTTAGATGCAATTAAATACAAAAAACTTTGGTTCATGCAGTTTTCATTCAATCAAGTGAGTCATAAAAGCAAATATGCAACTTATACATATTGGTAGATATTTTACTTATTTTATCAAAGTCCTTTTCATTTTTTATTTTCTCAGCTGTCAATGAGTTTAAAGGCAGGTGCTCTTTCACTCATTTCTCTTTATAATTTTTCCAATGACTGATAACAATATCTTGTTGCCATGAAAATATCATTATTCATAATTGCCCTATTGACATTGGCCATCACAGGCTGCCAGAAACAACAGGCAGATGTATCAGCTGAACCTGATCCAGCAGTGAAAGCTCAATTTGAAAAATCCGATGCCCGATTGAGTGCTTATTTAGATAAATTAGATTCTTCTACTATTAGTCTTGAGGAAAGAACACATATTTTATGTGAGGATTATCCTAAAGAATATAAAACTCATTATATGCCGGCCCTAATAAAACTGATGCCACAAACATATGATGAGCAGGAACTACTGAAAGATCTGAAAAATGCGCTCGACTTTTATAAAGTAAAAGCCAATATTCAATGCTGATTTATTCTGAACAATAAAAAACCGCCTTAAAAAAGGCGGTTTTTTGTAGAGATTACACAGCTTAGATATGAGCACTGTAGCTTTGACTAATCTTATTGATTACGCAAATTTTGCTGCTGGTTATCTTGTTGTGGCTGTTGCTGTTGTTGCTGATTGAGTTGCTGGTCCTGTTGGCCCTGCTGACGCTGTTGGTTTTGCTGTCCCTGCGGCTGTTGTTGCTGCTGGTTCGGCTGTTGCTGATTTTGATTCTGGTTTTGCTGACGTTGTTGGTCTTGCTGTTGTTGTTGCTGTTGGTTCTGTTGGTCTTGCTGATTTTGCTGTTGATTATTAGCCATGGTGTAACTCCTTACTATTTGCTTTAAATCGCCGATGATTAGGTTTCGACTTAATATTTACTCTACCTATTTTTAAAAATTCGCCAAGTTATTACCTGTTACATATTAATTCAATGTAAAAAAAGGTAAGTTAAGTAATTGAAGTCTGGATTTATAAGAAACATAAATTACTTTTAATAATAGAATGAATACATATTGAAAGCTTTCTATCTTTTATAAATTTTATTTTTCATTTAAAGTCATAAATTAATCAAAAAATTTTATATAAACTTAAATTTAAAATAAAATTTAGAAATACATTTTGATACTTATATAAAATATGATTATATTTATAAGTTATTGAATTTTATTAATTATTTAAAATTATAATTTCTTATACATGTTTAACCTAATTTTTTAAAAATTAAATCATTAAATATAAAAACGAAAAAAACATTTTTAAATAGCAGTCTATATTACATAGAATCACAAATAAGGCCTTTTCAGTTGCCAATTTACCTTGACTTTATATTTTAAAATTATTATTAGATTTTTTTATTAAATCTAATCAAATTCTATTTTAATGACCTTTATCTAATAAATAAGCCTCTTATTTTAAGAGGCTTATTTTCAATAAGTTATTTTTAGATTGCGACCACTTTTACAATAATTGTTTGGCTTTCTTCTTGCTCTTCGGCCAGATATAAACGCTTTAATTCTTTGCTTTTAACTTTAAACTTTAAATTCTGGTAATGAATGATGCTTGGGATCTGATCAAAATATTGACCATCTGCCTCAATTTCTTCCTGAAATAAAGGAGTACCCAGTTGATAATCTAGACTTTTTAATACGGAATACTTTACTGTGGTTTTCATTCTTACAACCTACTTTCCTTACGCACTTTATTTTTATTTTTACCACTGATCAGAGCAAGTTAAAACCATTAATTTCAAATATTGTCCAAGCATTAAGCAATCAGTTTAACAACTGCCAAACTTACGCTTGGAATACTAAAATTACAAAAAATATTTTACCTTTCATCATAATAAAGAAATAATCTCACAGTTGATACAAAAGCAAAATGGGACTACATTGGAATAAAGATTACCTTCCAAGACAAAAAAGACATTATGATTAAAACATGTTGTGGCCTGCTGGAACAAAGAAACATCAAGATTGCTTTTATTGAAAGTGCAAGTTCTGGATATTTAACCAGTCAGTTTTCAATTTGCAAAAATGAAGGTGCTGAAATCTTGTTGGGAGGTCTGGTATGCTACGATCCGTCCGTGAAGATCAATGTTTTGGGAATTTCTCCGAATCTAATTAGCACCCATTCAGCCGAATCTATGCCTGTAACGGTAGCTCTGGCTGAGGCAGGTAAAAAAATGTTTCAGGAGGCGGACTGGATTATTGCTTGTACAGGCTTGCTTAAACCAGGCGGTAGTGCAACACCTGATAAACCGGAAGGTACTTTCTTCGCCGCTGTTTATGATGGTCTTCAGACTCACCAGTTCCAGTATTATATTAAAGGCACACCACAGGAACGTCTCAATAAACTGGCAGCCGTCATCGCACATGACATGATTAATCTACTCAACACCTAAAACCAAAACTGTTTATATGAATGCTGATCAAACTTCATTATTTCTACTGTATTTATAGTTAAATTATTTCTTATAAAAGCACGTTGTTTTAATGAGGCCTGATCAGTGATGAAAATAAGATTTACAGCCCTTTTGCTCGCACTTGGCATTCCTGTATCCGCTTTCGCCACTGTCGGTGGCCCACAGAATATTGAAGTTTTGGGGTATGAAGTCAAAGACCAGAAACTTTATCTGTTGCGGCATTATCTCGATGGTCGCGGACGCCTACCTCAACTGTATTATTATCATTTTAAATCCAAAACTCCGCATCAGCTAATTCAGGTGAACTCCCTGTATATCAATCCAAAAACCAAGCAGATTGACTATGATCAGGACAGCCGTAAGTTTGACCAGGAAATTGCCAAAATTAAAAAGCGTCTGATTCCGTTAGTATCTTTGCAAAAGCAAAACATTCAGCTCAAGCTATTAAAGACCAGCAAAGGTACTGCCCCTGCATGGCATGATCCTAAACAGAAAGTTCCAAAATGGACTTATCAATATCAGGTGCAATCTAGCCAGTATAAAAGTCCTGTTCAACAAGCAGTCAGTTATAAAGCAGATTTAAGATTAAGCCAAACTTATCAAGTACCGAAACAGAATAAAATACTGGTGACGGTAAAATACTTAGGCCTCCCATTCGAAAGTGGTTATCACATTGAAGATCCAGCATTATTAAGTCGGTAAACCAACGTCAATCAACAATCAGCAAAAAATAAGGCCTCATGGAGACCTTATTTTCATATTTAGAATATCTCTGGCTTACGCAGCAGAAGTGCGCTCAGCAATTGGAACCACTTTACGCAACTCTGGACCAGTATAATCCGCGCTCGGACGGATAATACGGTTATCTGCACGTTGTTCCATCACATGCGCCGCCCAACCTGTGACGCGTGACATTACAAAGATTGGCGTAAACAGTTTGGTTGGGATACCCATAAAGTGATAAGCAGAAGCATGGAAAAAGTCCGCATTACAGAACAGTTTTTTCTCGCGCCACATGACTTCTTCACAACGCACTGATACTGGGTAGAGCACAGTATCACCTACATCTTTTGCCAGTTTTTCAGACCATTGCTTGATAATGCCATTACGCGGATCATTGTCTTTATAAATCGCATGACCAAAGCCCATGATTTTTTCTTTACGCTCCAGCATGCCCAGCATTTCGCGCTCAGCTTCTTCTGGAGATTTCCAGTTTTCAATCATATCCATTGCCGCTTCATTGGCACCACCGTGTAATGGGCCACGTAGTGAACCAATTGCACCGGTAATACATGAATGCAAGTCAGACAAAGTGGATGCACAAACACGCGCTGTGAAGGTTGAAGCATTAAATTCATGCTCTGCGTACAGGATCAGGGATACATTCATCACTTGCTCATGTAGCTGATTCGGTTTCTTGCCATGTAGCAAATGAAGGAACTGAGCACCTATTGAATCATCATCGGTATTTTCATCAATGCGTACGCCGTCATGGCTATAGCGATACCAGTAGCAGATAATTGCTGGCAACGTCGCCAGAATACGGTCTGCGACATCCTGTTGCTGATCAAAAGACTGTTCAGTCTCAAGGTTGCCCAGCATCGATACGCCAGTACGCATCACATCCATTGGATGTGAATCAGCAGGAATACGCTCAAGTACTTCTTTCAGCGCTTGTGGTAGTACACGCAAAGATTTCAGTTTTGCTTTATAGGCAGCCAACTGTTCTGAAGTTGGTAATTCACCAAAGAAAATCAGGTAAGCGACTTCTTCAAACTGACAGTTTTCTGCCAGATCCTGTACGTCATAGCCGCGATAGGTCAGGCCTGCACCACTTTTGCCTACTGTTGAAAGTGCAGTTTTTCCTGCAACTTGTCCGCGCAATCCTGCGCCAGTGAGTACTTTTCCTTCAGCCATTGTTTTAATTCTCCTGCTTGAACAGTTTATCTAATGTGTTTTCAAAGCTGTGATAATCTAAAAATTCGTATAATTCTTTACGCGGTTGCATTTTATCCAGTACATGCACCTGTGTACCATTTTCACGCACTGAGCGCATCACTTCCAGTGCCGTCTTTTGCATCGCACGGGTAGCTGATAGCGGGTAAAGTACCATGCGAATACCCTGCTCAGCCAGTTCTTCAGTGGTGTAATATGGTGTGTCACCAAATTCCGTAATATTGGCCAAAACCGGTACACCAACTGCATCGCATACAGTACGATACATGGTAATGTCTGTCATCGCTTCAGCAAAAATGGCATCTGCACCTGCTTCGACACAGGCACAAGCGCGGTCAATCACTGCCTGCAAACCTTCTTTCTGAAGTGCATCGGTACGTGCCATCACTACAAAGTTTGAATCGGTTTTGGCATCGACTGCCGCCTTAATCCGGTCAACCATTTCCTGTTGGGTCACAATTTCCTTATTCGGACGATGACCACAACGTTTTTGTGCAACCTGATCTTCGATATGTACAGCTGCAGCGCCAGCAGCAATCATCTGCTTGATGCTACGTGCGATATTAAATGCACCGCCCCAGCCTGTATCTATATCAACCAGTAAGGGTGTATCTACGCGTTCAGTAATGCGACGCACATCTTCCAGAACATTATCCAGACTCGTCATGCCTAGATCAGGTAGACCATAAGAATAGTTTGCAACACCGGCGCCAGAGAGATAAATGGCTTTATAGCCGACCTGTTTGGCCATCATGGCAGCATAGGCATTCACTGTGCCCATAATTTGTAATGGTTTTTCGACTTCAAGCGCTTGTCTAAACTTTAAACCTGCAGACATTTGTTCTGTCATCTTCCTTTCCACAGTCTTGGCTATAATTATTGAGATTTGAGTATACTGATTTGAAACCATGATGCTATAAGCCAATAGAATAAAAACTCTAAAACTTTAGTCAAACTTTTAAGTTTTACTTGATTCACTGAATAAATTCCGCCTTCATTCGGTGTGATTGTGAAATCTGCGGATATATTTGTTATGATGAACTACCAAGTTTATATAACCTGTTGATATACCATCCTCTATGCAAAACCTTGTTCATCTGGAACCACTCGCCAAAGATCTGCCTCAAACCAAACGTGGTCATGAGCGCTGCGTTGCGCTGTTGGTCTCTGCGACCGAACTGTTTCTGGAACATGGTTATGAGGCAGTTTCTCTAGATGATATTGTCCAGCATGCAGGCGGTTCCAAAGCTTCCATTTACAAGTACTTTGGCAATAAAGAAGGCCTGTTTGAAGCTATTTGTGATTATCGACGTACCAAGTTTTTTGAAGATATCAGCATTCCGATTGAACTGATGGCGCTAGATTTTCGTAGTTATTTGGTACAGACATTATTGACCTTCTACCGCCAAATCATGCAGCCGGAAAATGCAGCCTTTATGCGTTTGGTACTGGAACAAAGTCAGCGTAATCCTCAACTGGCCCGCCATATTCATGAACGCGGCCCGGTTCAGGTACAAAGTTCCATTGCTACCGCACTGGAACAGGCCCATGAACAAGGTTTGCTATATTGTGAAAATCCGCAATATTCTGCCCAGTTATATTTTGGTATTTTGCGTACTCTGGAATGGCGGATTCTAATGGGGATTACCATAGAGGAAGATGATCAAGAAATCGACAAATACATCAGTTATTGCGTGGATCGATTTTTAGACGGTCATCAAAAAGTCTAGTTTTTTGCAATTTCCTGTTCATATAGTATATTAGCCGATTCCGTATTTTTTTCTTAAACCAACCAACAACTGATTGTTGATCGAGTTTTCGGCAATTATTGTGGAGTAACGAATGGCTCTCCGTCACTTTCTCACCTTACGCGATTTATCAACTTTAGAACTGAACCAGATTTTACAGCGCGCAATCGAGCTTAAGCGCAAACAGCACAATAATGAAGTGTTCCAACCCTTTGTTGGTAAAGTCATGGGCATGATTTTTGAAAAATCGAGTACCCGTACGCGTGTTTCGTTTGAAGCAGGCATGAGCCAGTTCGGTGGTAGTGCCATCTTCCTGTCTTCACGTGATACCCAGCTGGGTCGCGGTGAGCCAATTGAAGATTCTGCACGTGTGATTTCCAGCATGCTGGATATTGTGATGATCCGTACTTTCGGTCACGATATCGTAGAACGCTTTGCTTCTTATTCAAAAGTTCCAGTGATCAACGCTTTGACTGATGATCATCACCCTTGCCAGTTACTTGCTGACATGCAGACTTATCTGGAACATCGTGGTTCGATCGAAGGTAAAACTGTTGCCTGGATTGGCGATGGCAATAATATGTGTAATTCTTATATCGAAGCAGCGCACATGTGGGGCTTCAAGCTAAAAGTTGCAGCACCGAAAGGCTATGAACCTCAAGAACAGTTCCTGTCTGAATTCGCACATTGTGTAGAACTGGTCGATACTGCTGAAGATGCAGCAGTCAATGCCGACCTGATCGTAACTGACGTTTGGGCAAGTATGGGCCAGGAAGAAGAACAGAAAATCCGTGAGAAAGCTTTTGCGGACTATCAGGTGAATGAACGCCTAATGGATCTTGCACATCCAGACTGCCTGTTCATGCATTGCCTGCCTGCGCATCGTGGTGAAGAAATTTCTGAAAACATGCTGGATCACAAAAATGCTGTGGCTTGGGATGAAGCAGAAAACCGTCTTCATGCACAAAAAGCACTGGTTGAATTTCTGTTGAATGAAAATCTGAAAAAAGACTGATTTTCTCAAAAAAAAATCTTCACAAATTAAGCACCAATCTCTGGTGCTTTTTTTGTTTCAGCTCTTATAATCAGAATTGAAACGACATAAAAAGTGATGCGATACAATGCAAAAAAAATATTGGACTTTGGCACTCTTGGCAGGTTTTAGTAGTGCTGCTTTACCGGTGTATGCTTCTGAATTCGACCAGTATCTCCAAGTAAAAGGCATTCTAGACAGCAAGTTTAAAATTGAGAAAAAAGCTGAGCTGAACGAACTGCTTGCCGTGCTAAGTGCGGAAGATTCCAAGACTTTGCCACTACAAATCGATCAGAATACAATCATAGAACAGTTACAACTTACTGCCAATAAAACCACACTTAAAGGCATGATCACTACACCCGACTTTAGCCAGTTTGAGAAAGACCTAGGTCGTAAAGAAGTCCTTAAGGTGATTCGTAATAATCTTCTAAATAACTGTCAGATCTTTTTTGAACATCGCTATCAAATCGTCAATCCTTATAAAATCGAACTTAGCCTTAGCTCCCAAACGCATACTTATAATGTAGATCTCTCCCAGAAAGACTGTAATGTAAAATAATCTTGTCCAGAATCAATAAAGGCAGCTATAGCTGCCTTTTATATTTAGATTAGTTCTCATTGCTAAACACACCTAGACGATTAACGAATCAAACCTTGTGGCTGTAAAATAATAATCAGCGCACCTAGAATGACCACCACTCCACCCAGCAGATCCCAACGTGAAAGGCTGACCTGATCCACGAATCTCAGCCACATCAACGCTGAGAAAATATAAATTCCCCCATAAGCGGCATAAATACGCCCAGAAGCGGCTGGATGCAAAGTCAAAAGCCAGACGAACGCAGCTAAGGCTAATGCCGCCGGAACCCACAACCACTGACTCTTAGCCTGATTTAAAATCAGGTAAGGAAAATAACAGCCCAAAATTTCCATCAATGCCGTTAATAAAAACAGAAAAAACGTAGTTAAAAGCTTGCTAATCTGGATATCCATATATTTCTCTAAATCAGAAACTCTTTAAACCAAGAGTACATAAATTAAGGGTAAATAAAACAACAAAACCCGTGCGAACACGGGTCTGATGATGATCTATTCAATGATTAAGCTGGTTCAGCAGTCTGGTCTTCGAAGACTTCAAGTTTCAGACCGACAGACTTACCATTTTCTTTCTTCACAGAAACTGAAACGTTACCACCATTTTCGGCCAGTTCACCAAACAGAATCATTTCAGCCAATGGTTTTTTCAGATGTTCCTGAATCAGACGTTGCATTGGTCGAGCACCCATCAAGCGATCATAGCCATTTTCAGCCATCCACTCACGTGCGCTTTGATCCACCTCTAGCACTACTTTCTTCTCATCCAGTTGTGCTTGAAGTTCAGTCAGGAATTTATCCACGACATTTTCAATAATGGTATTCGGCAACGCCTTGAACTGAATCACGCCATCTAGACGGTTACGGAATTCTGGCGAGAACGCTTTCTTCATTGCTTCCTGGTTGTCATTACTGTTGTCCTGTTCCATGAAACCAATGCTGACACGAGAAATACTTTCCGCACCAATATTAGTCGTTAGAACCAGCACCACATTACGGAAATCGGACTTACGACCATTATTATCCGTTAATGAACCATGATCCATGATTTGTAATAGCAAGTTGAATACATCTGGATGGGCTTTTTCAATCTCATCCAGCAGCAATACACAGTGCGGATTTTTGTGAATTGCATCGGTCAACAAACCACCTTGGTCAAAACCAACATAGCCAGGAGGCGCACCGATCAGACGAGAGACTGCGTGACGTTCCATATATTCAGACATATCGAAACGTACCAGCTCTACACCCAAAATTTTCGCCAATTGCTTGGTAACTTCAGTTTTACCCACACCGGTAGGACCAGCGAAGACAAAACTACCGACTGGCTTATCTGGAGATTTCAAACCTGCACGAGACAGTTTGATCGCAGAAGCCAAAGCTTCAATTGCTTCATCCTGGCCGAAGACCACACGTTTCAGATCACGCTCAAGGTTCTCCAGTACAGACTTATCATCTTTAGAGACGGTTTTCGGTGGAATACGGGCAATCTTGGACACAATGTCTTCGATGTTTTCAACCGTAATCAGGCTGTCATCTTGCTCAGCTTTCAAACGTCGTTGTGCGCCGGCTTCATCAATCACGTCAATCGCTTTATCTGGCAAGAATCGGTCATTAATAAATTTCGCTGACAGCTCAACCGCAGAAACCAGTGCCTGATCGTCATACTGTACATGATGGAAATCTTCAAATTTAGATTTCAGGCCACGCAAGATATCAATCGTTTCTGTAATCGAAGGTTCATTCACATCTATTTTTTGGAACCGACGTGACAAGGCATGATCTTTTTCAAAGACCTGACGATATTCCTGGAATGTGGTTGAACCGATGCAACGTAAAGATCCGTTCGCTAATGCTGGTTTGATCAGGTTCGATGCATCCATAGTGCTGCCCATGCTTGAACCTGCACCGATGATCATATGAATTTCATCAATGAACAGCACTGCATCCGATTTTTTCTTCAAGGCATTTAATAGTTGTTTTAAACGCTTTTCGAAATCACCACGGTATTTAGTTCCCGCCACCAGCGCACCGATATCTAGGCTATAGATTTCAGCATTTTCTAGCGGTTTTGGTGCCTTACCATTTACGATCAACCAAGCCAGACCTTCAGCAATCGACGTTTTACCCACGCCTGGATCACCGACCAGCAATGGGTTATTTTTACGGCGACGGCATAAAATTTGCGCTGCCCGCTCAATTTCTTTTTCACGGCCAATCAATGGATCTGTCTTGCCGCGTTGAGCTTCCAGATTCAAATTGGTCGTATACAGCTCTAGCGGACCAGAATTATTGGAAGAAGCCGATTCACCATCCAGCTCTTCAATTTCTTCTTCAGACTGTACTTCGTCTTTACGCGTACCATGAGAAAGGTACTGAGTTAAAGTCAGACGGTTAATCTGATGACGTTTAAGCAGATAAACCGCAAAAGAATCACGCTCAGAATACATCGCAACCAGAATATCGGCGCCTTCTACAGTACGATCACCGCCACTGGATTGAACATGGAAAATTGCACGTTGCAAAATCCGGTCAAAACTTTCTGTAGGATGAGGTGCCTGATCACTATTTTCACCGAGTTTAGGGGTATGTTGTTCTACATACTCTTCTAATTCTTTACGCAAAACGATAATATCTGCACCACATGCTTTTAAGGCATTCACGGCAGAATCATTGTCGAGTAAAGCTAATAATAAATGTTCTACGGTCAGGAACTCATGTCTCTTTTGACGAGCCATGCTGACAGCCAAACGTAGTGATACTTCTAATTGACGACTGAGCATGCAACCCCCTTAATCTTTCGGCTCAATCTGGCAAAGTAAAGGATGACCTTGAGATCGAGCGTAATTATTGACTTGGTTCGCTTTGGTTTCCGCAATGTCTCGAGGATAGACCCCAGCTACACCTTTTCCTTCATAATGTACAGTTAGCATTACTTGTGTAGCTTGGTCAAGATTCATTGCAAAGTATTGTTGTAAAATTTCAATTACAAACTCCATTGGAGTGTAGTCGTCATTCAATAACACCACTGCATACATCGGTGGACGCTTCAGTTCAGGAGGTGCAGTCTGGACTGCAAGGTCAGCGTCATCATCGTGAAAAGGCTCGTCTGTTAAACGCGGGCTAATATGCCAATCAACCATGCCGGACTCGTAAAAAGAATTTTTGATCTCACTTAAACATTTTGGACGTTTATTGCTTGGCATACGATTTCTATTTCACACTTAATTTGCATTTGCTTCAGTTTTTGGAATCTCTGACAGGACTGTTGACTGGCTTTCAACAGCTTTCCCTTGATCCCAGCTAAAACGGCGAATTACAGGCTTAGCACCTGAGAGACGCACTTCAATAAATTCTGGTTTAAAGCCTTTAGGCATGGTCCAGCGACCAGTCAAACGTTCGTAATTGTCGAAATTAAAGTTTTTATCTTCAAGCGGCACGACCAGAATTTCAGTGCCCTTAATCAAGCGCAGTTCCACTGTACCAGAGGCGCGATTTTTGCCCGGACTGACCTGAACCAGATCAATCTGGTATTCAAAGGCATTATCAGGTAAAGCTTTGATCCCCAGATGTTGAACTGTTAATGCTAAACCACCGCGTTGACGCAAAATCTCGCGGTAGATCGTACCAACGCTTTCAGCCTGCTCCTGGGCATCACGCGCCTTATTTGCTGCAAGATAAAGATCATTGGCATTACTAACGGCCAAATCACGTTCTTGTACCGCTGTATTCAGAGATTTATTCAGTGTTTCCAGACTGGTTTTCTGTTTTTGTACCACTTCAACCAGTTGTTCTGCATCTGCCTCAAAACCTACCGCAGTCAAACCTTGCCGATGCCCGACCGTATAGCCCAGCAAGCCACTACCCAGAATCAACACAGCAGCACCGATTACCAAAGGTGTATTGCCTTTCATCAATGGTTTCTTTGTAGAGGGTTCCTGGATCGTCATGTTTGACTCATTATTCGGCATTTTGATCTCTGTATACTTTGTTCAAGACACACATTTAAATCCAAATCTAAATGTGTGTGAAGTTCTAATACGTTTTTTATGGTAATAAACCAATATTATTCAAGCCTGCATTTTCTGCAAAGCCAAACATCAGGTTCATGTTTTGTACTGCCTGACCAGCTGCACCTTTGACCAGATTGTCCTGAGCCACCAGAATCACCAGTTTGGTTGGTTGTGGCTTATACAGTGCGATACGCAACTGGTTAGCACCACGCACCGAACGGGTTTCTGGCGAACTGCCTGCTGGCATCACATCAACAAACTGTTCATTGGCATAGAATTGCTCGTACAGTGACTGCAAGTCAGCTGCCTGGCCTGCTTCAGTCAAGTCGATATAAATCGTTGATAACATGCCACGAATCATCGGCACCAGATGCGGCACAAACAGGATATGGTCAAATACGCCTTTTTGACCTGAAATGTTTTCCAATGCTTCTACGATTTCAGGATGGTGACGATGGCCTGCAACGCCATAAGCCTTAAAGTTATCAGCATTTTCAGAATAGATCATGCCCAGGCTTGCTTTACGACCTGCACCTGATACGCCTGATTTCGCATCGATAATAATGCTTTCTGGTTTTACCAAGGCTTCATTTGATTTCAATACGGGTGCTAGACCAAGCTGAACCGTCGTTGGATAACAGCCCGGATTACCAATCACACTCGCCTGTTTGATCTGTTCACGATTAAGTTCAGACAGACCATAAACAGAATCTTTTAATACTTCTGGGCAAGCATGTTCCATGCTATACCATTTTTCGAATTGTTCTAGATTTTGCAAACGGAAATCCGCTGCAAGGTCAATTACCTTGGTATTAGCTGCAATAAGTTCTTCAGCATGTTTCATGGCAACGCCATGTGGTGTCGCGAAAAATGCCACATCACATGATTTTAAAAGATCAAGGCTGAGGTCAGAAAATTGAAGATCCGTATGTCCACGCAGACTCGGGAACATATCGTCAACACGACGGCCTGCTTCAGTACGTGATGTCAGTGCTTTAACTTCTACATTCGGATGTCGCAGTAATAGACGTAAAAGTTCAACGCCTGTATAACCTGTACCACCCACAATACCCACTGAAATCACGATGATTACCTCAAACTAGATGTTTCCTTTATGGGCTGTAGTATGACAGGAACTTGAGGTTTTCTAAACTGTTTCACTAGGGATTGATGGTTTTTTATTTACGCTTCTATTTTGAGTGTTTTTAAAAACTTTAAGAGAATTATATCTTTTGCTTAGGCTATTTAGAAGTAAGTAAATACTATCTTCGTTCCTCTAAAGATATTCTTAAGCTGCCCACCAATATGGCATGACAGTATTTTTCAGAATTTTGCGGTGAGTTAAATAGTTTGGATCATGCTTTGCCACTTCCGCCCAGAAACGAGGACTATGGTCAAAATGCCGGGTATGGGCTAATTCATGCACACATAAATAACGCACGATATTTTCAGGAAACAGAATGATGCCACTATTTAGCATGATGTCATGTTTGGCAGAACAACTGCCCCATCGTGTTTTCGGTTGGCGAACATTACAAATGTTAAATGATAATCCTGTTTCTTGGCTTACTTTGTCCAGATAAACAGGCAACTGTTCTTTAGCATAAGAAATGGCAAAGGCTTTTAAATAGGTTTCAGGATGACGGTCACTGATCGATAGCTGTAATAATTTAGCATCAAAAACAAAGTTCTGCTTTTGACTTTGATACACGATCTGGATTGGCTGAGCCTGATCGAAAAGCTGCAATTCTGCTGGTAAAGATCTATCAATACTTTGATTTTTTTCCTGCTGCAATTTCCATGTTTTCAGTAGCCAGCTTTCAGCTTGATCAATAAAATTCTGAATCTGTTTTTTGCTACAAAATACAGGTGCGGTTAAACGGATTTGATCACCTTCTACACGCAGTCTGAGACGTGTTGAGCGAACATTTCGAGTAATTTGAATTTCAGGTAGGTCGTTTAGGGTCATTTTTTATATTTAATCGTTATTTAAATCCTCCTCCTTGCGCAGCAGTGCTGCTCACCTTTTCAAAGGAGGGAGAAAGCCCCTCTTTTTTAAAGAGGGGTTTGGGGAGATTAGCTCTTCAAGGAGTTAAAATTAAACAGCAGTACGCTCTTCAATACCATTATTGGTCGCAACAATCGCAATATCCGCTTTATTGATCGCGAAAATACCGTTACATACGACGCCTGGAATGTCATTAATCGTTTTTTCCAGCTCAAGCGCATTCAGAATATTCAGGTTATGCACATCCAAAATAACATTTCCATTATCAGTCACTACACCTTCACGGTAAGCAGGATCACCACCTAATGCCACCAACTTACGTGCGACTGCTGAACGTGCCATTGGAATCACTTCAACAGGTAATGGGAAATCACGACCCAACTGCTCTACCCATTTCGAATCATCGACGATACATACGAATTTTTTCGCAATCGACGCCACGATTTTTTCACGTGTAAGCGCAGCACCACCACCTTTGATCATGTGCATATGACGGTCAATTTCATCAGCACCATCGACATAGGCATCTAAACCGCCCACGCTATTCATATCAACCACTTCAATGCCTAATTTTTTCAGACGCTGTGCAGTCGCTTCAGAACTTGCAACAGCAGCTTCCAATT
Organism: Acinetobacter sp. TW_SC_4; assembly: GCF_054861205.1. NCBI lineage: Bacteria > Pseudomonadati > Pseudomonadota > Gammaproteobacteria > Moraxellales > Moraxellaceae > Acinetobacter > Acinetobacter sp. TW_SC_4. Next base: position 1,388,890 of record NZ_CM142174.1, on the reverse strand, counting down.
GCAGTTCTGGTAAAAGGTCAATTAAAAAGTTAACGGTACTACCTGTACCTACGCCTAAAATGCCCCCTTTTGGTAAGTGTTTTAAAGCCGCTTTGGCTGCAGCTTGTTTTTTCTCATCTTGGGTTGCATATAGACTCATGACATCACTCAACTAATTTGGACTTTTGCAGTAATTTTAAACCGCAAAGCCGTGTGGTTTGTTACAATAGAGTCTTATTTTAAACTGTTAGATGGAAAATTAACATGCTGTCTCGTTTGGTTCGACAAATTTTACAAGCAACGGTCTACGATGTTGCAATCGAAACCCCACTCGAAGCAGCGCCACGAATTAGCGAACGCTTAAATAATAATATTCGCTTTAAACGTGAAGATTTACAACCGGTCTTTTCATTCAAACTACGCGGTGCCTATAACCGTATTAGTCAATTACCGAAATCACAACTCGAACGTGGCGTTATCACAGCTTCAGCAGGCAACCATGCACAAGGCGTGGCACTGTCAGGGAAAAAGCTGGGGATTCGCGCGATTATTGTGATGCCAAAAACCACGCCCGATATTAAAGTCCAAGCGGTAAAACGTTTAGGCGGTGAAGTAGTATTACATGGTGATTCATTTGACGTTGCCAACAAATATGCCATTCAACGTGCCGAAGAAGATGGCATGACCTTTATTCCACCTTATGACGATGAACTGGTGATGGCCGGTCAAGGCACCATTGCCAATGAAATTTTGCGTCAATGGCGTGATGTGGAATATGTCTTCGTTGCTGTTGGTGGTGGTGGCCTGATTGCCGGTGTTGCAGCGTACTTGGGAGATGTGGCTCCGCATGTCAAAGTTATTCCTGTGGAATATGATGAATCCGCGTGCTTAAAAGCGGCCTTAGAAGCCAATGAACGTGTGATTCTTCCATCTGTCGGTTTATTTGCCGATGGTACTGCAGTGGCACAAATTGGTGAAAAACCTTTTGAGGTCATCCGCCTGCAAAAATCAGATAATTCTGGCCCAATCGTTGAACCTGATGTGGTACTGGTCAATACCGATGAAGTCTGTGCAGCAATTAAAGATACCTATGACGAATGTCGTAGTATTGTAGAACCATCTGGTGCAATGGCATTGGCTGGTATCAAAAAATATGTAGCAGAACACGGCATTAAAGGCAAAAACATCGTATCGATTGTTTGCGGTGCGAACATGAACTTCGACCGTCTGCGCTATATTGCCGAACGTACAGAACTCGGCGAACGCAAAGAAGCTATCTTTGCCGTAACTATTCCAGAAGAAAAAGGTTCATTCCTGAAATTCTGCCGTGCACTACAAGGCCGTAATATCACAGAGTTTAACTACCGTTCAAGTGATGCTTCTGCAGCTCAGGTCTTTGTCGGTATCAGCCTGAAAAATGGTGAAAAAGAACGTCAGGAAATCTATGAAAACCTGAAATTCGACTACGATGTTGATGATCTGTCTGATGACGAAGTCGCAAAACTACATATCCGTTACCTGATCGGCGGTCATGCCGATATTGAAAATGAACGCCTGTTCCGCGTGGAATTCCCGGAACGTCCAGGTGCCCTGCTAATGTTCCTAGAACGTCTTGGCCCAACGCATAACATCACCCTGTTCCATTACCGTAACCACGGCGCTGCAGAAGGTCGCGTACTGGTCGGCCTGGAAGCAGAAGATGCCCAGCAGAATCCAGATGGTTTGATCGAAACTTTGAAAAGCATCACTTATCCATATGAAGAAATCACCAATAACCTGGGTTATCAGCGTTTCTTGAAATAATCAGTTTAATATAAACCGCCCATTGAGGCGGTTTTTTTATGTCCGGCTGAAAAAATGTATGAAGTATTTATGTAAGGCCAGATAGCTGAAAACTATAAAAATCTTTAAGATACGTACTTAGACATGAACTGATTTGAAATAAAAAGATTTAGGGAAATATGCATGGCTTTATTTGCAGTCATTGGGCTGGGCAGCTTCGGTGCAACAGTAGCGACTCAACTGATCAGCCTGAAACATGATGTGATTGGAATCGACCTCGATAAAAAATATGTGGAAAATATTTCCGATCAGCTCACCCATGCGGTCATTGCCGATGCAACCGATGAGCATGTTCTGGATGAACTGGATATCCAGCGCTGTGAAGCAGTCGTAGTCGCAATTGGTGAAGATATTGAAGCCAGTATTCTGTGTGTACTGCATCTGAAAAATATGGGTGTAAAGAAAATCTGGGCCAAAGCCAAATCCAAAGCCCACCATATGATTTTGACTCATCTGAATGTCGAAAAAATTATTCATCCTGAAGAAGATATGGGCGTCCGTGTGGCACAATCACTCAGCTATCCGATGGTTAGTCGTTATATGTCACTTGAAGACGATCACTATATTGTCAAAATTGAGATTCATGCCAATCATCATGACACTCCTTTACGCCAGTTAATGAACCAGGTTCCCGAAATTAAAGTTCTTTTGCATAAACGCGGCACTGAAATACAGCATATCGTAGATCTTGAGCTGTTACTTAAAGAAGGTGACATTCTGGTAGTGGAAGGATTGCTAGAACCTTTACGCCGTTTGTCCAAGCATTTTAAGGCCATATGAAAAGCTCAAATTTAAACCAGAACAGGATTGTTAATCTCAGTCCACCGAGTCTACTGGCCTTAGGTTTTCTAGGACTGATTTTTATTGGTTCTTTATTACTGATGCTGCCCTTTGCTCATCAAACTGAAATCAGCTGGTTAGAGGCGATTTTTACAGCGACTTCTGCAGTGACAATTACCGGACTGTCTGTGGTCAATGTTGGTGAAGCTTATACACCCTTTGGGCAGGTCGTGATTATGTTCCTGCTGCAATGTGGTGGCCTCGGTTTTATGACCTTTGCCATACTCGCCTTCATGAGCCTGTCTCCTAAACTTGGTTTAAGACAGCAAGTAATGGCACAGGAAGCTATTGGCCAGACCAGTTTGAAGAAAGTCAGTTTTACCATTAAAGCAGTTTTCCTATATTCCCTGTTTTTCGAAGCGATTGGCACCCTGATTTTAACCTTGGCGTGGCTGGAAGATTATCCTTTTGGTGAAGCACTGTTTTATGCGGCTTTCTATAGTGTTTCTGCGTTTAATAATGGCGGGTTTTCTCTTTTCCCAAATAGTTTAATGAGCTTTTCCGAGCAGTATTTTGTGACCTTTACGATCAGTATGCTGTATATCATTGGCGGGATCGGTTTTCTGGTTCTGATGGATGTAAAACAGAATAAAAGCTGGCGCAAGCTCAGTCCGAATAGCAAGCTGATTCTGACTACAATTATGGGCCTGAACCTGAGTGCTTTTATTGTACTCTGGCTATTAGAGGCCTCTAATCCACAGACTCTAGCGCTGATGAGCGTGGGTGATCAGGCACTCAACGCCTGGTTCCATGCCACCGTTCCCCGCTCCTCAGGTTTTTATAGTCTGCCCATGGACCAGATGAGTGATGCCTCAAGTCTAGTTACCATTTTTTTAATGTTTATTGGTGGTGGTTCCTTAAGTACGGCGGGCGGAATTAAAGTTGGTACGTTTATTATTGTAGTGATCAGCGTGATCAGTTTTCTACGCCGTGAAGATGAAATCCGCTTGTTCAATCATTCTATTTCTGAGAAAACTACTTTTAAAGCCTTAGCGGTTGTGTGTATTACCGCAGGTCTGGTCATGACCGGTTTTATGAGTTTACTCATTCTAGAACCCGATCATGATTTTTTAGATTTGCTATTTGAGGCGGTTTCTGCAGCCTGTACGGTTGGATTAACGCGTGGTGTTACTGGAGAATTGCAGCCAGCGAGTTTAATCATTCTAATGCTGATGATGTATGCGGGTCGTCTAGGGCCTTTAACTCTTGCCTATTTAATTGCAACACCGAAAAAGAGTCGTCTTAAACATCCGCCTTCAGAAATTCAGATTGGTTAAGATTTAAATGAATACCCATAAGCAAAAAAACCACGCCTGAGCGTGGTTTTTTACATGAAACAGATTAGTACCAATTCATTAAGGATACACCTAGACCCACATAGGTCGCACGGTGATTATAATCAATCAGACTTTCACCATAACCATCAAAGAGCTGGAATTGGCCGCGTAGACGCCCACTGATCGGAAATGACCAGTCGAACTGTACCGCACCACGGTTATCATCACCACCTTTAAGTGTATGACGCAACATCAGGGAAAAATCGTGGGCATTATGACGATAAAATGCAGTTAAATCCCCACGCCCGATATAGTTTTTAATCTCGGGATTATTGTCATCTGCACGATCTTCTTCAATACGATACCAAGGGCGCAGCATCATGGCGAAGTTGTCTTTTTCAAAACCGAGATTCAGCATTACCCGGTTCCAGCTACGAGATAATGGATCGGAACGGCCATTAGACTGGTGATTAAGCGTCAATCCCAGCATACGCCAGTTCAAACCAAACAAGTCATAATTGGTGCGGAAAATCAGGCTGGCTTCAGGCTCATAATTGGTTTCACGAAATGGTCTGGACTCTTCCGAGTTATACACCTGCCAACGTGAAGACTGGGTATAGCCCAACCAGAGATCCCCGTTATCACCCAGAATATTCTCAACCGCCTTGGTTTTTAAAGATAACTGGAATTTCCCCTCAATCGAGGTCAAATTCTGGTCTTCTTCAACGGTGTTATTTGGGTTTTCACTTTGCGGAAACTCGTTTTTCTTGGAAGTCCAGAATCCTGGCATCAGATAAATCGGCTGATAGGAACGGATATTCCAGGTACCCAGTTTACTTTCCGGCGACAGTTCCCAACGACTATCCAGCAAAGATAAAGCCGGAGTCAGCTTTGATCCTTCAGAAGCATAAATATTGGAAACGGTCTGTTCAATTTTTGCTTTGAGGTTATCGGGTTCGGGCGCAATTTCTATGGCTGCACGCCGTTCAGAAACAATCTCAGGCTTACTATCAGCCGGTATTTTAAATACCGCATCATAACAGGCCAAACGTTCTGAATTAGTTTCAACCGCAGAGCAAGCCTCAGCCGTTGCCGGCATCGGACTACTCACTACATTTTTATCTTCCGCATTAACTTGCGTCCCAACTACACAGCCAAACAAAACGCCCAGCTGCAAAGTTGAGCGCTTAATAGAATTAAGCGCCATCCTCTATCCTCATTGTTTTTATTTATTGAACTTGCTGAATTGTAAAGCCGAGTTGTTCTAAAGTTTCTCGTTTGGCAAATGGCGCAACAACCGCTTTTGAAGCTTTCTGTTCAACCAGATAAGTCTGTGCAACACGTTTCAAGTCATCTAAAGTGACATGCAACAAACGTTCCCGAAGCTGTTTACGGAACGCTGGTGTACGTTGATGCAGGTAGGCATAACAGGCGGTAATTGCTTCACCTGCTGGTGAACCCGGTTTATCCATACCAGCAATTAAGCCTAAGATAGCTTCTTCCAGCTGATGCGGTTGTTGAGGTGCGTTAAGCAACCATTGGATACTTGCATCAAAGTCTTGGAAAGTCTCTGCTAAGCGTGGATCGCGATAACTATAGAAGCGGAAAGAACATGCATTTCCGTCATAGTTTGCGCCGCCCCCATAAGCACCGCCTTTTTCACGGATTGCGCTATGCAGATAACCATTACGCAAGTAGCCTGCCAATACCATCAAGGCAGCAGCATCAGGATGTGAAACTTCTACCGCAGGATAAGCTGCTGCACAGAACTGTACATTAGTCTGAATCAACCAGGCTTCATCATTGCTATGATTAACTTTTTCAACCTGAGTCAATTCTGCAGGTGCAGTATTCACTTCCAGTTTGTCCCACACGTTTTGAATTTCTTCAATCAGACGCTCAGACTGCTGTTCTTCACACACCAACAGGAATTGTTTTGGTGCTTGTAGCAAGACTGCATGAATGCGTTTTAATTCATCAATCATGGCGTCATAAGCTGCTGGATCTTTTTCAGCCTGATTGACCAAGTTAATCAGCCAGTTCAAAGCACCCAGACCAGTATTATGATAATCACGCAAGGCTAGAGCACTATGCTGACGTGATGCCACTTGCATCGCATAGCTATGACCAGAACCGGAAATACGTGATTGCCAGCGAGTTTTACGTTGTTGTAATAACTCAATAATACGGCCTTTTTCATCAAAGCGTAGCTGCTCAAAACCGATCTTTAACAGACGGATCGCATCTAGATGGCTGGCCAAAGATTTAGTCGTTAAAGTTAACCACGCACTGATCTTGTTTTTGTCATCCACTTTAGAACGCAATGAAGCGCCCATGCCCAGACCACCACTGACTGCTGTTTGCAGTTGCTGAAATTGCAGGTAATCATATTCACTCGCACCAACTTCACCCATTAAAATAGACAATAGGTTGAAATACGGTGATTGCACCACTTCATCTGGAATTTTCACCAATACCTGTTGGTAATAAATCCCATTGGTACCTGCATGATAAAGATTCAACGGCGTATCTACGCGGTTACAGATAATCTCACGCAACTGGCCTTGAACAATCTGCAATTCCGCAGGCACATCTTCCAGACCCACTTTAGGTAACAAGTTCAAGTCATCCGGTGTATCCTGACGAATTTTTAATGCTTCAGTTTGGGCATTGATCTCTGCTTTTTGCTCTTCAGTTAAAGCTTTACCAATTTCAGCCAGACGTGCTTTTTCTTCTTCCGCTTCCTTGGTAGATTTGCTTGCATCCGGAACCAGAGTCAGTTGAACACGGTGCGGGTTATCTAAAAGATGTTCTTTGATCAGATTCGACAGCCACATTGGATCTTGCAATTCTTCTTTTACTGAAGCAATTGCAGAGTCCACATCCCAGACTTCTACCGGATCACGATGGTGAATTGCACTGCTTAAACCGCTCAAGATCAGGCTTAGGCCATAAGGTGTACCATCACCATTGATTTCACGCTGATGCAATTCGATCTGATGCAGGATCGCATCTACTGCCTGTTGATCAACAGGTTTAGAGGCAACATCTTCCAGAACTTTGAAAACTCCGTTTTTGAATTCTTCAGCATGTTCCGGGTTTGAACCTTGAACCGCGCAGTAGAAGGTCATTTCAAAGTTGGAATCATCTACGCCCATGAATGGGCCAGTTGACTGTGCATAACCACAGGTTTCCAAGTAATGACGTAAGGGAGATGCTGAATCTTCCAGCAAAATCCCTTCTACCAGACGCAAGCCTAAACGTAACTTGATATCACTCGCTTCTGGCAATAACCATGACAATACGTGATAAGTCTTGTCCTTCAGATCTTCCCCATCAACTGCATAGGTTTCTGTTACATTGAGTGGCGCAGTTAAACGGGTTTCTGGCGTTGAATAAAGTGTTTCACCTTTTCCAAATTTAGACAGTGCCAGATTTTCAAACTGTTCCTGTAACTCAGCAGCAGATTTATTACCAAAGGTCATAAATACAGCATTACTTGGGTGATAATGCGTTTTATAGAAATTCACCAACTCTTCATAAGTCAGGTTTGGAATATCTTTAGGATCGCCGCCTGAGTTGTAGTGATAGGTAGTGTCCGGGAATAAGTGATGCGCCAAAGTATGATAAAGCTGATCTGAAGGTGAACTCATTGCCCCTTTCATTTCATTAAATACCACGCCTTTATACACTGGCTCGCCATTTTCCAGCTCAATACGGATACCTTCCTGAGCAAAATCCAGCGGATTCAGGTTCGCAGCAAAGGCCGCATCCATATAAACTTCTAATAAGTTCTGGAAGTCTTTATCATTTTGAGTTGCGAATGGATAAGCCGTCCAGTCTGCCGCTGTAAAGGCATTCATAAAAGTATTAAGCGAACGGCGAATCATCAAGAAGAACGGATCACGTACCGGGAATTTTTCTGAGCCGCACAGTGCAGTATGTTCCAGAATGTGCGCTTCACCTTTCGAATCCATTGGCTGAGTGCGAAACGCAACAAGAAAAACATTTTCATCATGATTGGTCGCCAGATGATAATGGGTGGCGCCAGTCACTTTATGCTTATATTCAGACACTAAAATGTCTAAAGCTTCAACATGTTGTTGACGTACCAACTGAAACGCAGGATGTACAGTTTGAGAAATGGTTTCAGTGACATCTACAGTCATGCGATCTCCTAATGCTTAAATTAAAAAATTATTATTCGCATTATAGCTGTAGTTGTTTGAATTATTCACGCAGAAAACCGAGGATTTTGATCGAATTAAGTAAACCTGATCATCTGATTTTTAAATGATCAGGTTTGGCAATGATCTCTAGACCATATACTTGAAATAGTTATAACTCGGGTGGTTTTCAACAAAGACATAGTTCTGTTTTTGATAGAAACTGGCGGCCAGTTTGGTATCGGTCTGTAAACAAAGTGCTGAATAAAATGGTCGTGCCAACTGCTCCAGATAAGCCAGAAGCTGCTTACCTACACCATGTTGACGATATTTTGGATGCACATAGAAACGACGTACCCGTCCAATCCGTTCTTCAATGCCGTTATCACCCCATTGCTGGTTTAATCCGCCACAGGCAATCAGTTTATTGCCATCATAGGCACAGGCCAGAAATTCATTAGTTTGACTGAAACAGTTTTTTCCAGTGCGGTATTCTTCAATTAACTTATCAATCAGGTCATAACCTTCTTTACGCGCCAGTGTCGCTAGAGTGTCAATCTGATCAGGGAGTTGCTCGGCTGTTACAATCTTAATATCCATATACCCACACTGTGTTAGATGATTGTTCAAATGTCGCACCAGTATAACTGCTTGGTACTCTAATCTTATAAATAAAATCCAACCTTTAAATCAATGCCTGTACTCTCCACCGTTTAAAAATAAACCAATTCTTAGACCAAAGATTCAAGCTGAATAAGTTAGAGTATTTTTTAAAGTATTCTGAAAATGTTTCAGTGAACTACAGCAAACCCGAGCAATCGTGTAAACTTAGCACTTTCATTTTTAATGTGATATTTGAATATGTCTACTGTTGACCTTTTTGCGATTGGCAATGCGCTGATTGACCAGGAATTTAAAGTTTCTGATGAGTTTTTAACTGCACATCACTTGCAAAAAGGCACCATGCAACTTGCGGATGGTGAAGCTCAGGCTACTCTGTATCAAAATTTAAAAGCAACTCAAACCTATAAAGGTCAGGCTTCAGGCGGTTCAGCAGCTAATACTACGGTTGCATTTGCAGCTTTGGGCGGCTCTGCATTCTATGCCTGCCGTGTCGGTGATGATGATCTGGGGCATATCTATCTGCATGGCTTAAATGAAGCTGGCATTAAAACTACAACCCAATCGATCAGCGAAGGTGTAACTGGCACCTGTATGGTTCTGGTCAGCTCAGATTCTGAACGTACCATGCATACCTATTTAGGTATTACTGCTGAACTCACAGATAAACAGATTGATTTCCAGCCATTAACAACCGCTAAATGGCTCTATATCGAAGGCTATCTATCCACTTCAGAAACAGCGCGTCAGGCCGTAAAACAGGCGCGTGAAATTGCCAAAGCCAATGGGGTTAAAATCGCATTTACCCTTTCTGATCCTGCCATGGTGCAATATGCTCGTGCCGGTCTGGATGAAATGATTGCAGATGGCGTTGATCTCTTGTTCTGCAACCAGCAAGAAGCATTGATGTATACCGAAACAGATACCATCGAAGCAGCTCTAGCTAAACTCAAGAAATTAAGTCAATACGTTGTCATTACAATGTCAGCTGATGGTGCGCTTATTTCCAATAATAGTGAAACCTTTACTGTACCGGGCCGTGCTGTAACTGCAGTGGATGCCAATGGTGCTGGCGATGCTTTTGCGGGTGCTTTTTTATATGCACTTAACGCAGGTCTTGGTTTAAAAACAGCAGCAGAACTGGCAATTTTAGTGTCTAGTCAAGTGGTAGCGCAATTTGGTCCACGTCTGGCTGTTTCAGAATACACAGCATTATTAAAAGATGTTCTTAAGGAATGTGCTTAATGTTAAAAATTTGCATGACTGACGATATTCCAGAGCGTGAAGCGCGCTCTTTCGAACTTCCAAATGGGGATACAATTTTTATCACCCAGCGTGATGGTTCGTTTTATGCTTACCAGAATATTTGTCCACATTTACAGGTAGAACTGGAATTTCTGGAAAACCAGTTTCTGGACCGTGATCAGGAGTTTATTGAATGCTCTACTCATGGTGCGCTGTTCGTAGTAGAAAGCGGTGAATGTATTTCTGGACCTTGCCAAGGTCAATCACTTGAAAAAGTTGATATTACCGTGCATTCTGATGGTGGAATTTATCTTTCAGAATAATAGCTAAAACGGATTTTGCCATGCCTGAGTTTTTACTTGACTATAACCTGATGCCATTTCATCTCAGTTTATTGTTCATCATTCTGCTTGGTATGGCAAAAACAGTTGCCTTCTATTTTAAGCTTAAACCCAGTCAACTCCTGAAACGCATTTCCCCATATGACTTTCAGAATGTTGAATGGCTAAATGTTAAATTTTCCAAAACCCTGATTGTTTTTTTCTTCTTGATGAATTTTAGCTTTGCCGGCTATTTGCTTCAGTTTCTGATCTATTCACAGGAATATCATTTCTTACCTGCCTATTACATCATTCTACCGGCATTGATCATTGCGATTTTCTTTACCGTATTTATGATTCATTGTCTGGATCAGGTCATTCCACCTAAATATAAAAAGAATGATGTAAACCTGTTAGGCCGTTTAGCCACAATTTCGAGCGGTAATGCCCGACCCGGGTTTTCTGCCCAAGCGCGAGTTCGGGATGAGTATGGTCAGTTGCACTATGTTCAGGTCGAACCTGAATTTGGCGAACTGGAATTTCAGTCTCAGATTATTTTAATCCGTCTTAGAAAATCGCATTATGTGGCCAAGAAGATCTGTAAATCCAACCGACTCTTTAGTTTGAATCTGGAAGAAGCTTAAAGAATTCAATAGAAAAAATCCCGGCTAAAAGTCGGGATTTTTTATTGGATAGATAGATTTATTTTTTAAACAAGCCTGAGACCATATTCAATACATTCTGAATATCATTATTGGCTTCCTGCTTGCTGGTTTGCTCACCTTGTGGTGTCAGTGAATCAATAATCTGCGGCAAGACCTGAGAAATGGCGCTATAGACATCCTGTTTAGGCACATGGGTCTGTTCTGCGACCTGTTCTACTTCCTGGTCATCAAACAGGTTTTGTACCTGCTGCGGATCAAGATTGGCATTTTCACCCGGGCCAGTAGAGACCCAGTCATCGACCTGGCTATTTAAACCTTGTCCTTTGAGTTTGTCCAAGGCTCCTTGCAAACCGCCCTGTTTCTGAATCCAGGCCAAGACCAGAGGCAAGACAGCAATCAATAAAGTCTTTGTCGTTGAACTGCCACCAAGTCCAGAACTCGGTCGAGCGGAAGATTGACTCCCACCTCCGAGCTGACTGAGTACAGAACCTAAAATTGCGCCTAGACCATTTTGCTTGTTTTGCTGTTGTGAGTTTTGATGCTGCTGATTTGGATTCTGGTTTTGCTGACTGGCATTATTGATATGACCCAATACTGATCCAAGAATATCTGCCAATCCCCCTTGCTGGGATGAACGCTGCTGGGATTGCGACTGGTTATTTCCCAAGGCTTGCTTGGCCAGCATTTCCACAATACTACTAAGATTGGTCATAACTCATTCCTGTATACGACTTCTCTACAGAATAGAGTCTTGACTCCTATTTTCCATGCAGGATTTTGTTAATATTTGCAATATTGATATAAGACCTTATCAGCCCTCCAGTTTTACCAGCGATATTTATCCCAATTTTCAGGGTTAGCCCAGAATTTAGAGTTAAACCAGTCTGGCACATGTTTATAAGTCAAAATATTGAATTGCCAGAGTGCAAAATCTACCCCATGAACTGTCTTGTCAATCAGCTGGGTCAAACCCAGAGACCTGAGCAGTTTCTCATCCTGCAAGCGACTCACCACAACCAGACGTTTTGCAAATAAATCACGCATTTTAACCAGAATTTGACTCTTCTGCTGTTCTGACAATGCTAAGGTTTCAGGAGTATCCAGCATCACTATTGCCAGGTCATAACGCTGTTGAAAAGGCAGATTTAAAACCTCAGATACGTTAAAATAGTGCCATTGAATAGATTGCTGAAATTGAGATTGGGTCAAATCCTGCCCGATACAAATAGCAGTATGAATTGGCTGTTCCTTAGCGAAATCGTCTAGCATTGAAGTGATGACATTCTGTTCAGCCATGACTGCATCCTTATGATTTAAGTGAGTAATTTTTTATGGAACTTCAGGGCATTTGCCATAAAATGCACGTCGGTCTTACAGACCTTAGTGTAACTGATCAAAATACCCAGCGGGCAAATGTTGAATATAAATTAATATTAGATGGATCAGAAATTAACCTTCCATTTCAGTTAGGTCAGGAAATCGAGATTGAATGGACAGGAAATATCTATTGTGTTTCTTGCGGCAAAAAAACTTCTAAATCATTCTCACAAGGCCACTGTTTTAAATGTTTTAAAACTAAAGCTTCATGTGATATGTGCATCATGAAACCGGAAACCTGCCATTATCATTTAGGTACCTGCCGGGAAGATGAATTTGCACAGAATGTCTGCTTCCAGCCACATATTGTTTATCTGGCCAATTCCAGTGCATTGAAAGTCGGAATTACCCGTATCAATCAAATGCCGACTCGTTGGCTGGATCAAGGTGCAACTCAGGCGCTTCCTATCATGAAAGTGGGTTCTCGCCGGCTTTCCGGTAAACTGGAAGTGATGTTTGGCACCCAAGTCGCAGATAAAACTGACTGGCGTAAATTACTCAAAGGCGAAGCGGAACCTTTAAATCTGATTGAAGTTCGCGATCAGCTGATTGAAGAATTTGCACCAAAAATCCAAACCATTCGTGAAGAGTTTAATCAGAATTTGCAGTTTAATGAGAATATTGAAGTACTGGACAAGGAATTACCGCGTGAGTTCATTTATCCGGTAGAGCAATATCCAGACAAAATCAAATCTCACAATCTGGACAAAACTCCAGTGATCCGAGGCAAATTACAAGGAATTAAAGGTCAATATCTGATTCTAGATACTGGCGTGATTAATATCCGAAAATATACAGGTTATGAGCTGATTTTTAGAGCGGAATAAAATAGCCGGATTTTAAAAGAAAGCTATATGCTCTCTTTTTTATTTTCGATATGATTTATTTCACTACTCAGAATAATAAAAAACCAGCCCTCAGGCTGGTTTTTTACAATCGGATCTTATTTGATTTTTGCGTGAGATTTTAAGTAACGCGTATAGTCATCAAATTCTTGTTGACCACGAAGCTGTTGATATAATTTCACCAGTTCACTACGTTGCTCTGCACTTAAAACATCGATCGGATTTTTCTTCACTTCAGAAACTGCCACAACAACCAATTCATTTGGCATATTTGCTGTCGTTACTGACCAGTGACCTGCTTTAGGCGCTGGTACGCTAAATGCTGCACGTTGTACATCACGCTTAAGCAGACCTTCTGCGCGTGTATAGATGCCTGCATCTTCAAATACCAGTTTACCTTTCGCAACTGATGCTGCAGGCTTGGTTTTAAACTCATTTAATGCAGTTTGCACTTCAGCTTTAGCCGCAGCAAATGCTTTATCTTGAATCAGTTTCGCTTTTACTGCTGGTTTAGCTTCTGCCAGTGTCTGCTCACCCGCTGCATGATAATTGCGAACTTTTACCCAAGCCACATCACCATTGGCTAACTGAATGCTTGACGATGCATTACGGTCGCCATTTTTCACGTCATCATTAAATAGTTTAACTTTGACAGCCGCATTACTTAGCAATGGATCACGTGTCGCAAGGGTCACACCATTTGCTTTCTGAACTTGAACACCCTTCACTTCCTGAGCAACAACATCCAGCGAGTCCGCACTTACGACCATGTCATTCAGACTGTTTACCGTATCAGAGAATGCATTAGATTTTTTTGCTGCCAATACTTCTTCAGATAAACGTGCTTTTTGAGACTCAAAAGATGGAACTGCCACATCAGGCAATTGGACTGAAATAATATGGTAGCCATAATCTGTTTTAACAGGCGCTGAAACTTGACCAGATTTTAAAGATGCAACAGTCTGATCAAAAGTAGTACCGAACACGCCTTTTTCATACACAGCAATAGCACCGCCTTTAGATTTAGATTCAGGATCTTCAGAGTATTGAGCTGCTGCTTGTGTAAAAGTGGTACCGGCTTTGATTTTAGCTGCAATTTCGTTTGCCAGTTTTTTGGCTTCAGCATCGCTACGACTATCAGCAGTCACCAGAATATGTTTAACCTCTGGTTTCACATTCTGCTTCTGGTCAGCCACAAATTTATTATAGGCTTCCTGCAATTCTGCATCACTAACCGCTACATTGGCAGTATCAATATTGCTCGCCTTGATCACCACATAATCCACATCAACGCTAGTTGGTTGCTTGAACTGGGATTTGTGCTTTTCATAATATGTTGCAATATCAGCTTCTGATACTTTTACTGCTTTTTTATAGCTGTCCAGATTCACGCTAGCGATATGAATATGACGCTGTTCAGTTTGCAGATCTGCAATTTGCTGCATTTCTACCGGACTGACCAGTGGATAATCCATAAAAGTAGAAGACAGCATTTTCAGTGCATGGTCTTTACGTAAACTTTCTACTAAAGCATTGTTGGTCATGCCAATTGATTTCAGATAATTTTCATATAAAGCATTGGAAAATTTGCCATTCTCCTGGAAAGAAGGCTGCTGTGAAATCATTTGTGCGATCTGCTGGTCACTCAGGCTAATTCCCAGTTTTTCTGCCTGTTGCAAAAGCAAGGTACGCGCAATTAGGGTATCCATCGCTTTTTGATCGATGAAGCTTTGATTTAATAAGGTTTCATCACCATTGGCATAACTTAAGTATTGTTGTTTGAATGATTTTGTCAGTGACTCTAATTCTTGTTTAGAGATATCAGTTCCATTGACTGATTTTGCTGCATCAGAATTCCCGCCGCTAAAATATCCTTCAATACCTACAAGCGCTAAAGGGGTTAAAAACAGAACGAGCAAGACCTTGCCCAACCAACCCTTAATAACTTTACGAAAAGATTCCATAAGTATTCCAATATTTTATTTGCAGAGGATTTTAACCGAAAAAACCCATTGAATGAATGTGTTAATCAAAACAATTAAATCTATCAATAAAAAACGCGCCAAAGAAGGCGCGTTTTAGGATTGAAGCAGCTTAAGCAACAGCGTCTTTTAAGCCTTTACCTGCTTTGAAGCTAGGTACTTTGCTTGCTTTAATTTCAAGAGTAGCCCCAGTTTGTGGGTTACGGCCAGTACGTGCAGCACGCTCTTTAACGCCGAAAGTACCGAAACCAACTAGAGTTACTGTATCACCCGCTTTTAAAGCTTCAGTAACAGAAGCAATTGTAGCATCTAAAGCTTTACCTGCGTCAGCCTTAGATAATCCCCCTTTCTCTGCAATTGCATCAATTAATTCTGATTTATTCATGAAAACTACGTCCTCTTAATATCGTTTATTTAAGGTCCAAGAATTTGTTTAAACTACCATAACGCCTTTATAGCAATGCTTTAGGTATAAACGCAATACTTATAAACCTCTTTTTTTTCAAAATATATGCGAAAAAAACATTGAATTATGAAGAAAGTCATTTTGTGTGTATTTTTTCCGATAATTCTTTCTGTATTTTTTCTTGCTGCAAGGTCAATTCATCAACCTTGGCATGCAACTGAAGAATTAAACGCTCCAGATGTTGTACATCCTTCAGTGTTACTAATCCTATACGATTCAAGGAATGATGAACAGAGTTGTCGATCAATTTTTCAACCTTATCTTTGGTATCTGTCACAGATTCACGTGCTTTTTCGGAGACTTTTTCCACAGTTTGATCTGCAATATCGACTGTTTTGGATTCCAGCTCTTCTCCGACCTTGACCAGCGAGTCAAACAGTTTATTGCCTTCTTCCTCCGCCCGGGAAAATGCCCCAAGGCCAGCTAACCAGATCTGCTTGGTATATTTGCGAAAGTCCAGCATCGAACGTCGCTCGGAAGCAGACTTTGACTTACTCTTCACTGGTTTTTCAATCAATTCCTGATCTGTATCTTGTGTCGTTTTTGTTTTATCCATGTACACGACTCCTGCTTATTCTCTATGCAAATATCATAAAATTATCTACAAAATCACCGCATAATAGCAAATTTAGGGCTTGATAGATTTGCTAAACTGTTCTACAAAGCACTTTATTTCAAGTCTAATTTGATTTAACCCTGAAATCTTTTACTCAGCAGGATGCTTTTTCATTTTAATTTTCAGGTAAGGATTGGTTGTATATATGAGTGAATCGCAACAAAGTCAAAATCAACCACATTTGTTGCTTACGATGACTTTGATCGTTTTAGAAACAATATTCACGTTTATTCTCAAACATGACCGTGTTGTTGCACTTCAGGCGAAGAAGTTTGTAGATGAGAATATCACAATAAAAATCAATAGTTATATTCCATATTTTGATTTCTATGTTCAGTTTACCAAAGACGGGCTGTTATTTGACTATAAAGCACCAGGCAGAGTTATTGATCTGGATGTTCGTACCACTTTAATGGATCTGATTAAAATTTTTATCTTTGGCAATCGCAGAAGCATTCGTGCGATGCGTATTGACGGCAATCAGGTTTTAAAAGACGAGTTCCGGGATTTACTGACTTTATTTGCCTTACCTAAAGTATTGTCCGACTGGAAACACTGGTTATCTGAACCACCAGCAGATGAGACCGATATTGTTTCATCAAGAAAACGTATTGCGCCTTTATTAAAGAAAATTGAAGATCAACGTTCTAAAATTAATAGCCTGCAAGTTGAAGTTAAACAGTATCGCAACCGCATTAAACGTATGGAACGCCGTCAAAAGCAGATCAATATGGCCTTTAGTATAATCACATTACTTTTGATTGCATTATTAGTGTATAATTGGATCAACGCGTAATTCTTTCAATTTCAGAAAATTAAATACGCTCGCCATTCACAAAAATAACTTGACTAATTTAGTCGGGATTCATAAAATCTACACATCTAGTCTAACCATGTGTATCGAATCATGCGCCTAACCACTCGCGGTCGCTACGCAGTGACTGCTCTACTTGATTTAGCTTTGCAGCCATCTGAACAAACGATCACGCTTGCTGAAATTGCAGCACGTCAAACTATTTCTGTTGCCTATCTCGAGCAGTTATTTGCGAAACTAAAACGTCATGGTCTAGTTTCGAGTGTTCGCGGTGCCAATGGTGGATACCATTTAGCACGCAGCGCAGATGAAATTACTGTGTTAGCAATTATTGAAGCTGTAAACGAAACAGTTGATGCGACTCGCTGTGACCATAAAGGCAACTGCCAAAATGGCGCGATGTGCTTGACTCATGATTTATGGCAAGAACTCTCCCACCACATTGCCGATTATCTCGCAAAAATCACCCTTGCTGACCTTGTAGCCCGTGACAACGTACAAACCGTGTCATTACGCCAAAATTCAGCAAACATTGATTCAGCCCTTTTATCGGTTACAGGTATTTGACATGAAACGTCCGATTTATCTTGACTATGCAGCAACAACTCCGGTAGATCCTCAAGTTGCAGAACGTATGATGGAATGCTTAACTTTCGAAGGCACCTTCGGTAATGCAGCATCTCGTTCACATGCTTATGGCTGGCAAGCGGAAGAAAAAGTTGAATACGCCCGTGAACAAGTGGCGAATTTAGTAAAAGCTGATCCGCGTGAAATCGTATGGACTTCAGGTGCAACAGAATCTGACAACCTTGCATTGAAAGGTGTAGCTCAATTCTATGCATCTAAAGGCAAACACATCATTACTTCTAAAATTGAACATAAAGCAATTTTGGATACATGTCGTGAGCTAGAGTCTGAAGGTTTTGAGATTACTTATCTTGAGCCGCAACCAAAAACTGGCTTAATTACCCCAAAAATGGTTGAAGCAGCGATTCGTCCAGACACCATTCTTGTTTCTCTGATGATGGTAAACAACGAAATCGGCACGACAACTGATGTTGCTGCGATTGGTGAAATCACCCGTGCGAAAAAGATTTTCTTCCACGTCGATGCTGCACAGGCTGCGGGTAAAGTTGAAATTGATCTTTCTCAATTGAAAGTCGATTTGATGAGCTTCTCTGCACATAAAATCTATGGTCCTAAAGGTATTGGTGCCCTGTTCGTACGTCGTTCACCACGTGTACGTCTAAAAGCACAAATGCATGGTGGCGGTCATGAACGTGGTATGCGTTCTGGTACTCTTGCAACTCACCAGATCGTTGGTATGGGTGAAGCATTTGAACTTGCAGGCAAGAATCTCCAGTCTGAACAAGCTCGTTTACGTGTCCTTCGTGACAAGCTTTGGAATGGCTTACAAGGTCTTGAACAGGTATTCCTGAACGGTCACCAAACTCAAAACGTTGCAAACTACTTAAACATAAGTTTCAACTTTGTTGAAGGTGAATCATTGATGATGGCACTGAAAGATGCAGCGGTATCTTCAGGTTCAGCATGTACATCTGCAACACTTGAACCATCTTATGTACTTCGTGCATTAGGTCTTTCTGATGAGCTTGCACACAGTTCGATCCGCTTCAGCTTTGGTAAGTACACCACTGAAGAAGATATCGATCACGTTTTAAATATCACTAAAGCTGCTGTTGAGAAATTACGTGAACTTTCTCCGCTTTGGGATATGTACAAAGAAGGTATCGACCTTTCTACAGTTGAATGGGCTGAGCACTAATTTTTGACTCTGAGATAGCTGTATTTATACCGCTATCTTATTGATAAAAAATTTTTAATCCCCATATTTATATTAAGGCTGACCCCGAGTTTTGGAGAAGCAACATGGCTTATAGCGAAAAAGTAATTGATCATTACGAAAACCCACGTAACGTTGGTGTTTTAGACAAAAATGCAGAAAACGTTGGTACTGGTATGGTCGGTGCACCTGCTTGTGGTGACGTAATGCGTTTACAGATCCAGGTTAATGATGAAGGCGTGATTGAAGAAGCACGTTTTAAAACTTATGGTTGCGGTTCTGCAATTGCATCAAGTTCATTAGTGACTGAATGGTTAAAAGGTAAAACCTTAGACCAGGCACAAGCGATCAAAAACATTGATATCGCAAATGAATTGGCTCTTCCACCAGTAAAAGTGCACTGCTCTGTATTGGCTGAAGATGCAATTAAAGCGGCTGTTGAAGACTACCGTAACAAGAAGTCTAAAGCTTAATCATTCGTTTTTTGAAGAAAGATTCACGGAGTTTTCATGATCCACTTAACTGAAAATGCAGCAACTCATATCAGCAATTACCTCAAAAGTCGCGGTAAGGGTGAAGGCATTCGTGTTGGTGTGAAAACTTCAGGCTGTTCTGGTCTTGCTTATGTTCTTGAGTTTGTTGACGAAGTCGATACTCATGACCAAGTCTTTGAACAGTTTGGTGTTAAAGTTTTCGTAGACCCAAAAAGTCTGGTTTATCTCGAAGGTCTAGAAATGGACTACGTGAAAAACGGCTTGAACGAAGGCTTCGAATTTAATAACCCAAATAAAAAAGGCGAATGTGGTTGTGGTGAGTCATTCACTGTCTGATTGCAACAATAATTCTCTTTTTTCAGCATTAAAACAGTGTGAAATACACTGTTTTAATTGCATTTAGGCAGTTATTTTAATTGTCATCAAGCTTAATCATTTTTGCATATTAATCGCGGACTCTATCTCCCATGAATCATTTTGAGTTGTTCAATCTTCCTGTAGCACTCGATATTGATTTAGCCACTTTAAAAGCAGAATTTTTAAAGTTGCAGCAACAATATCACCCCGATAAAGCTGAAGATAAAGATCAGGCTTTGATTAAATCAAGCGAGATCAACCAAGCATTCAAGGCTTTGTCAGCGGTTGATAGCCGTGCAGCTTATTTACTGTCTTTAAAAAAACAGGACTATCATCTGGATCAGTCTATTAGCGATTTTGAATTTCTTCAGGATGCGCTGGAAATTCGCGAGCAATTAGATGAAGCCTCATCTGCTGAAGATCTTTCTTCTCTGAAAGTTGAAGTTCAGCAATGGATTGATGGTCTGGTTCGTGAGTTCAAAATCGACTATGAAGATGAAGACTGGGGTGAAGCTCGCGATACCGTGCGTAAACTGCGTTTCTTTGTTAAAGTCATGGCGGACATCGACAAAGCGGAAGACCGTTTCCTGGATGATGACAGCTTTGATCTTGATGATGAATTTTAATTTTTCTATTTAATTTTAACGTGCAAAGGATGTAACACTATGGCTCTCTTGCAGATTGCAGAACCAGGTCAATCAAGTGCACCACATGAACACCGCATTGCGATTGGTATCGATTTAGGCACCACCCACTCTTTGGTTGCCACGGTTCTTTCAGGTCAAGCCAAAGTACTCAAAGATGAACAAGGTCGTGTGTTACTTCCTTCTATCGTTCATTATGCAGCACAAAGCACTGAATATGGCGATGATGCCAAACCTTTTATTACCACCGATCCTAAAAATACGATTGTATCCGTAAAACGTTTTATGGGTCGCTCCCAAGCAGATATTAAATTCCAGCATCCTTATGCCTTGGTGGGCGAAGCGAATGAAATGCCGGCATTTGAAACTGCGCAAGGCCGTAAAACGCCAGTTGAGATTTCTGCGGAAATTTTAAAGCAGCTTAAAGAACGTGCTGAAGCCAGCTTAAAAAATGAGATTAATGGTACCGTGATTACGGTTCCTGCATATTTCGATGAAGCACAGCGTCAGGCAACACGCGATGCTGCGCAACTGGCTGGTTTAAACGTCCTGCGTTTACTGAATGAACCAACGGCTGCTGCGGTAGCTTATGGATTGGATCAGGAAACCAACTTGAGCACAGATCGCAACTATGTGATTTATGACCTGGGTGGCGGTACCTTTGACGTTTCAATTCTGCGTTTCTCTCAAGGTGTGTTCGAAGTATTAGCGACTGGCGGCCATACTGCCCTGGGTGGTGATGACCTGGATCGTCTGATTTTAAAATGGGCTAAAAAACAGCTTAATATCGAAACCCTAGATGATGCTGAATATGCGCATTTCATTACTGCTGCGCGTAAAGCTAAAGAAGCATTATCTGATGCTGACTCAGTTGAATTAAAGCTGCTTGACCAAAGCCTGACTTTAGATCGTCCAACCTTTGAAGAAATCATCAAGGTTGCCTTGGATAAAACCATCAGTGTATGTAAGCGTGTCATGCGTGATGCCAAACTGGAACTGGATGATATTCAAAACGTGGTTCTGGTAGGTGGTTCTACCCGCTCCTATGCCGTTCAGAAAGCAGTGCGTGAAGTGTTCAACCAAGAACCTCTATGTACCATCAATCCAGATGAAGTAGTTGCAATTGGTGCCTCGATTACTGCGAATCAATTGATTGGTAATTCAACCGACGGTTCATTATTATTAGACGTAACACCATTGTCTCTGGGTCTTGAAACCATGGGTGGTCTGGTAGAACGTCTGATTTCACGTAATACTGCGATTCCTGTGGCACGCCGTCAAGAATTTACCACCTATCAAGATGGTCAGACCGCGATGTTGATCCATGTAGTTCAAGGTGAACGTGATCTGGTAGAACATTGTCGTAGCTTAGGCCGTTTTGTACTGCATGGTATTCCTCCAATGACTGCAGGTCAAGCACGCATTGAAGTGACTTTCCAAGTGGATGCAGATGGCCTGTTAACCGTTTCTGCCAAAGAAATGACTTCAGGTGTGACTGCACAAATCGATATCAAACCATCTTATGGTCTGTCGAGTGAAGATACTGAACGTCTGCTGTTAGAAGGTTATCAGTTTGCTGAAGAAGATAAAAATCTTCGTCATCTGCAGGAAACCAAGGTGGAAGCACAACGTGAACTTGAAGCACTGGTTCAGGCACTGAAAGTAGATGCTCAATTGATGAATGAACAGCAATTGGCAGAACTGACTGTTGCGCAAGCACGACTTGAGTCCGAGCTACAAGGTACAGATATCAAAGCCATTGAATCTGCAGTAGAACAGCTTAAAATACATAGTGATGCATTTGCTGCTCTGCGCATGAATCAACATATTGATGCTGCCCTTAAAGGCACTAAACTCGACGATTGGTCAAACTCAAACTAATTTAAGGTAAAGACTATGCCACGTATTAAAGTTCTTCCACATGCGCAAATTTGCCCTGAAGGCGCTGAGTTTGAAGTTGAACAAGATGCCAATCTATGTGAAAGCATGCTGAAAAACGGAATCAAGATTGAACATGCGTGTGATATGTCATGTGCATGTACCACTTGCCACGTAATTGTCCGTCGCGGTTTCGACAGCCTTGAAGACATGAATGATGTCGAAGCTGACTTGCTCGATCGTGCTTGGGGTTTAGAACCCGACTCTCGTCTGTCTTGCCAAGTGAAGATTGTAGATGAAGATCTGGAAGTTGAAATTCCAAAATACACCATCAACCATGCTTCAGAAAATCATTAAGATTCAAAATCAAAAAACCACGCTTAGGCGTGGTTTTTTATGGTCTTTATTATTTATTTAAATCATAAAAATTAGATGACTTTTGATCGTTCAGCTGCTCGAAATGCTTCATCAGTAGATAAAGGCTCAATCACTTCATCTTCAAGTTTTAATTTCACAATTCCTTGAGAGTTGGTCAGTTGCTGCTGGGTTTGAATGCGTTTAATCATTTTCTCCAGCACATGCAGCAACTCTGGGTAATCATAGTTTTGCACTTCATCCAGATTTAACAGTAAATGGAAACCTTTATATTCATAATCAAACCAGCGTTGATATTCAACTTTCTGGAATGCATATTTTTCCATCACCTGCCAGGTGCGAACTGGTGCCTTAATCCCTTTCAGGAAAATTGGCTCTTTAGGTGCACATAGATAGTCATTTTTGATCAGGTTATGGGTATCTTCAGAAATCAGGATTTCATCAACTTCCGCAGCACTTTGTAAGCGTGCAGCCAGATTGGCATCACGACCAACAATCGTATAGGCCATACGGTGATTGGCGCCATAGTTCCCCACGTGGCAATAACCGGTTGAAATCCCCATACGGATATGTAATGGCGAATAACCCATTTTGATCCAGCGTTCGCGTAACAATTTCATTTGCTGACGCATTGAAATTGCCATTTCCAGACAGTTTTTAGCATCCTGCTCTACACCATCTGAATGCGGATCGCCAAAGAAGATCAGGATGGCATCACCCATAAACTTATCGACTGTTGCTTCATATTTCTTGGCGATTTCAGTCATATGACTTAAATAGTCATTCAGCAGGAAAGCCAAGTCATCCGGAATCAGAGTTTCAGAAAGCTCTGTAAATCCCTGAATATCCGAAAAGAAAATCGTGAGTTTTTTACGTTTGTATTCGATCTTAGCTTCAGATTCGCCTTTCATGATGGATTGCCATAACTGCACTGGCGCATAACGGCTGAGCTGATTGGCGAATTCCATATAACGGTTCATCTGGTCGAAATAATGGTTTTTCTTCTGGGTCATATATTGCATACGACCGCTTTGATAGAAATTTCCAACACCAAAATAAGTAATCAGACAGATGAAACCTAGTACGGTGAGTTCGGTACTGGTTGGACTGAAATAGCTGGTAAATCCAAAAATACCAATGGTAGACAGATAAAAGATCATCGTGCCAATCAGGCCAGCCAGTGACACCATCATGAATGAAATCTTGTTATTAATGGCAGTATACAGCAATGTGACCACTGCCAGCAGGGACAACACCAGATCCAGATGCACAGCTGCAAGTACAACCGATACGATAATCACATCTAGAACAAAGAAGAAATTACGTTTTAAATTATAGTCGTATTTATAAATCATCCACCGGGATAATTTCGGTGTGATCACCAAGACCAGTGCCAGAAACAACGGAACGAAAATCTGGTAATTGGTATCCGGCTCCGTATAGTGATAGACGATCAGAACCAGAGACAGCATGATATATCCCATCATCCGATGGAAATATTCAAACTGTTTCGGTTCCTGATGAATCCAGTCGTCTAATTGCACTCAATTACTCTCTTAAAGTCCAGAATCCTGAATGGACCATAAAATGTATGTCAACGCTTAGTCCATACGCCAGTCAAATGGCATATCCCCTTGACCGCGTAAAGCCAGCATCAAGGTTTGACGCATATGTGCCAATACTTCACTGCTATAAGGAACTGCTGGAGTACCCCATACCGGCTTAGGCCATGCTACATCATTTTGATAACGCACCACATGATGAAAATGCAGTTGTGGCACCATATTGCCCAAAGCTGCGACATTCATTTTATCGGCACGGAATACACGCGCTAACTGGCTAGATAACCAGCTTGATTCACGTAAAAACTGTTCTTGGTCAGCTTGGCTCAATTCATATAATTCGGTAATGCCTGGTACACGCGGAACCAGAATCAACCATGGAAATTGCATATCATTCATCAAACGACATGTTGATAAAGGAAAGTCGCCTACAAAAAACGTATCTTGAGCAAGTTGTGGATGCAAACTAAACATATCTTTATAAATGATGCAAAATTAGAATGATGGCTAATACTACCATATACAATTGCGACTGAGTATTGTAAGCGGGCGCTTTAGGGCAATTTTGTATGAATTGTGAAGGACAAAACGGCAAACTATTAGCTTAAATAATTTCATATGAAAACAAGCTGATATTCACACTATATTTATAAAAATGAAATATAGCGTGAATATTCATATTCCATGAAATCTAAAAATATTAATTTAGCTCTTTTAATAGGCTATCCAGTAAATCGCTGATGAACTGGATTCGTTTTTGATAATCTTCCAGCATCACCATCACTTTTAATCGCTGGCCGCCTTCCATCCTGAAATATGTCGGATGTTTCTGCATCATCTGGATAATACTCATAGCCTGAACTGGCGTATCTGGCGCAAACTCGATATGGCCACCCTGCCCACCAATGTCAATTTTAGTGATGCCCAATTGCTCGGCTTTAAGACGTAGCTGATGCACAGCAAATAATTGTTTCACCGGTTGCGGCGGAATGCCAAAACGGTCAATCAGTTCCATACGGATATTATCGAGTTTTTCCTGAGTATCAGTATTACTGATGCGTTTGTAGAACAGCAAGCGCTGATGTACATCACCCAGATAATCGTCTGGAATCAGGGCTGGCATATGCAGGTTGATTTCCGCAGTTAAAGACAGTGGCGTATCAAAATTCGGCGTTTTACCTTTTTGAATCGCTTTAGTCGCCTTTTCCAGCATTTCCATATACAGGCTATAGCCGATCGCCTGCATCGAACCACTTTGCTGCTCACCTAGAAGTTCACCTGCACCGCGAATTTCCAGATCTTCGGTGGCCAGCATAAAGCCTGCACCCAAAGTCGAGGCACGTTGGATCGCTTCCAGACGTTTTTCTGCATCACCTTTCAAGGCTTTTAGGGATGGCACTAACAGATAGGCATAAGCCTGGTGATGCGAACGCCCAACCCGACCACGCAACTGGTGTAACTGTGCAAGACCGAGCTTGTCTGCCCGCTCAATGATAATCGTATTGGCATTCGGCACATCAATCCCGGTCTCAATAATAGTCGAGCACACCAGGACATTGTATTCCTTGTGATAGAACTGCTGCATGACCTGCTCAAGCTCACGTTCACGCATTTGCCCATGTGCCACAATGACACGTGCTTCCGGCACCAGATTCCGGATATTTTCTGCAGCACGTTCAATGGTATCGACTTCATTATGCAGGAAATAGACCTGACCACCACGCAGCAATTCACGCAGAATCGCCTCTCGAATGGTGTCGCTGGTATGTTCCTGCACAAAAGTTTTTACAGCCAGACGGCGTGCTGGTGGCGTCGCGATAATCGACAGATCACGCATTCCACTAAAGGCCATATTCAGTGTACGTGGAATTGGCGTTGCTGTTAGGGTCAGCATATCAACATCGGCACGCAAAGCCTTAATACGTTCCTTATCACGCACCCCGAAACGGTGTTCTTCATCGACAATCATCAGTCCCAGATTATGGAACTGGACATTTTCCTGTAAAAGCTTATGGGTGCCGATGACAATATCGACTTTGCCATCTGCTAGGTCTTCAATGGTTTTGGTATGAGCTTTAGAAGAGCCGAAACGGGAAAGTACTTCAATACGTACAGGCCAATCTGCAAAACGGTCTTTAAAAGATTCATAATGCTGCTGTGCCAGCAAAGTAGTGGGTACTAATACCGCAACCTGGCGATTATTCTGTACTGCGACAAAGGCTGCACGCATGGCGACTTCAGTTTTACCAAACCCGACATCACCACAGACCAGACGGTCCATTGGTTTAGCCAGTTGCATATCATATAGCGTGGTTTCAATCGCATTGGCCTGATCTGGTGTTTCTTCATAGGCAAAGCCGCTGGCAAACTGCATATACAGACTTTGATCAACTTCAAAACTGATCCCCGGCTTAGATGAACGACGTGCCTGGATATGTAATAACTCGGCTGCGACATCATGAATCTGTTCTAAAGCCTTACGTTTGGCTTTATTCCAGGCATCCGTACCCAGTTTATGTAAAGGTGCCAGATCTGGATCACCGCCACTATAGCGGCTGATCAGATGTAGATTAGTCACCGGCACGTAGACTTTGGCACCTTCTGCATAATCCAGTTGCAGAAATTCATGATCCTGATCATCAATACTTAAAGTAATTAAGCCTGCATAACGTCCTACACCATAATCAATGTGTACCACTGGCGCACCAATGCTAAGCTCGGTCAGACTGCGGATCAGGAATTCTTCTGACACTTCCTGCTGACGCTTGCGACGACGTTGAACTACACGATGTTCATAGAGCTGATTTTCCGAGATCACACTAATCCGATTTGTCAGAACCAGACCACGTTCTAATGGTGCACTGGTAATCGCAATCGCATGCAGAGATTCAACAAAAGCATCAAAGTTTTCTACGGTCGGAATATCACCCAGACTTGGACGCAGCGCATCTTTTAAGGTTTCACGCCGACCGGCACTTTCAGCGACCAGTAAAACCGGATGATTGGCCGCATCAATATATTTTTTGACTTCGGTAAAGGGCTTTTCACGTTTTGGATCAACAGGCAAGCGTGGTGGTAACTGGGTATCCAGATTAATCACGCCGGCTTTCTCATCAAAAGCTTCTTGTGCCGCAATGATGCGACTAAACTGATTTAGCTGTTCTAAAAGCTGATTGGTCGGACAGAACAGTACTTCAGGCGGCAGAATCGGCTGATCAATATTATGGCGGCGATCTTCATAACGGCGAGTTACGTCCTGCCAGAGCTGTTCTAAACTCTGCTCCAATGCCTTATCTGTAATGACAATGCTATTCTTTGGTAAATACGAAATCAAGGTACTTTGCCCTTGCATCGTTTCATGCCTAAAGAATAAAGGCAGGTAGAACTCAATTCCAGGTGAGGCAATGCCATCCATCACATCCTGATAAATTGGATTTTTCTTTGGATTAGCTGTCGGAAAAAATTCTGCATAACGGTCACGGAAAGTAGCACGACCTTCCTTAAGGGGAAATTCTTGTGCGGGTAATACCGTAAATTGTTCTAGAGTTTGCGTAGTACGCTGGGTTTCCGGATCAAAAAATTTCAGGGTCTCAATTTCGTCATCGAACAGGTCAATCCGGATCGGTGCATCCTGACCTGAAGCATATATATCGATAATGCTACCGCGAACTGCAAATTCACCATGGTCATAAACGGTATCGACCAGATGATAACCAGCCTGAATCAGTTTTTTCTTTTGCTGTTCCAGATCCAGCTTTTGTCCAACTCGAATATCGAAGTGTTCACCCAGCACCCATGAAGTAGGTGCAACACGCTGTGCCAATGTAGAAGCTGCCAGCAACAATACGCCACTTTGAGGCATATTAGATAAAATTGCCAGACGTTCAGAAACGATATCCTGATGCGGTGACAGACGGTCATAAGGCAAAATTTCCCAATCTAGAAATATGGTTGGTTTAATCCCATAAAATTCCAGTTCGCTTTCCAGTTGACCCAAATGCTGGTTATTACGTGCAACAATAACAAATAGGCGCGATTGCTGCTGCTTGATAATTTCTTTCAGCAATAATGCAGTAGACGAGCCTTGCAGATTGCCTAACCAGCGTTTCTCGCCTGCCTTGAGCTTGGGTAAATTAAGTTGGGAAATTTCTTGTTGGAACATGTATATAGCTTTAAAGTCTAAACAACATGAAGCTTATACTATCACGATGATCTGGTGCTATTTCGTTATTTTTATGCAGTCGTTACAGATTGACTGCACAGGATAAGATCAGCCTATGATTCATCTATTTTTTGTCGCGTAAAAAGTTACGATAATAGTCATTTAACTTTTTCACAATCATTTTAAATTGCAGCAAGTTTTCTTCAGTATTTCCTAATCTTGCATTAAAACGTTGATTGGCAATTTCCAGATCAATTTTTTCATTAATGATCATTGCAGTTGAATATAGCGATTTTAAATCATCAAATGTTTTCATACGTCGGTTAGACAAGTATTCCAGCCGCTCACCCAGCTCCTGATTTAAATTAATTCCATCCACAATATAACCAGTCCCTTCTATATATTGGATATGATTCTCTTCCAAAAAAGCCTGAGCCGGATCAGGTTTGTTTGATTTAAATAAGTTACTGATTTTATCAAACATGCTATACACTCAATTCATCGTATGATCGATATAGTCTAGATGAAAATGCCCCAAACCCACAGACGGGATTTGAGGCAAATGGTTAAAACCAGCACGAATCTATATTCGGCTCATCTTTAAGCTTTCAGGATACCTGTTCCCATTGATTCATCATTGGGACTTCTGAAACCAAATTTTCAAAGGCAAAGATTTCATCCAGCTGAATTTCACTCAACAAACCCAGCTCCAGCACCACTTCGGGTACAGTTTTATTTTCACGAATACATTGCTTGCCAATTTCATCGCAAGTGGCATGACCTAAAAGTGGCTCCAGTAAGGTGATAATCCCGATACTACGCATCACTGCATTTAAACAGTTCTGTTCGTTGGCCTGAATCCCGGCAATACATTTTTGTTGTAGGGTCTGCATACCTTGAGTTAATAATTGGATGGATTCATTTAAGGATACTGCAATGACCGGTTCCATGACATTGAGCTGTAATTGCCCTGCTTCTGCTGCCATCGTTATAGTCAAGTCATTGCCAATCACGCGAAACGCAATCTGATTGACTACTTCCGGAATAACCGGATTGACCTTGGCTGGCATGATAGAAGAACCTGCCTGCAATTCTGGCAAACGGATTTCCGCCAGACCGGTACGTGGGCCAGAACTCAAAAGACGCAAGTCATTACAGATCTTGGATAATTTAACAGCCAGACGTTTCAGACTGCTCGATAGAATAATAAACACACCACAATCGCTGGTCGCTTCGACATAATCTTCCGCGCCTTTTAAAGGTAGGCCAGTAATTTTCGCTAAAGTGTGTACTGCATGTTTGGCATAACCATCAGGAGTATTCACGCCGGTTCCAATGGCTGTCGCACCCAGATTCACTTCCAGCAATAACTGACGCATTTGTTCTATCAGCTTCAGGTCTTCCTTTAATAGAGTCGCGAAAGCACGGAATTCCTGTTCCAGGGTCATTGGAACTGCATCCTGTAACTGGGTACGCCCCATCTTGATCACATACTGAAACTCTGATGCCTTGCTATATAAAGTATCAATCAACGATTTTTGTACATGAAGCAGTTCATCCAGACGTGTATATGTCGCTAGACGTAGTGCCGTGGGATAGACATCATTGGTCGATTGCGAAGTATTCACATGATCATTCGGATGCAAGATATGGTAATCGCCTTTACGATGCCCGAGCAATTCTAGCGCCCGATTTGCAATAACCTCATTCGCATTCATATTAATAGAAGTACCGGCTCCCCCCTGATAAGGATCAAGCGGAAATGCTTCCTGCCAATCCTGAGGTTGATGAATCAACTCATCACAGGCTTGTTGAATAGCAGTACTTTGTTGTTCTGATATTTTCTGAAAATGTAAATTTGTTTGTGCTGCTGCTTTTTTAACTTGCGCCAATGCGCGAATAAAGTGTGCTTGCTGGCCTACTGCCAGACCTGAAATCTGAAAATTTTCAATCGCACGCAAAGTATGAATACCATAATAGCTGTGCTGGGGAATCTGCTTCTTACCCAATAAATCCTGTTCAATTCGGCTTGATTCTATTTGCAACATATTGTCCATGTCATATTACTCTTAGCGATGATGCGCCATTCAGAATGGCATTACTGCACTATGAAGAGAGGCTCTAAAAACAAATAGAAGGGATTTAAGCAGGATTTGAAACAAAATATGACTAATTCGAGCTTGTTGTTAGTTTTGTAAATTTGTGTAATTAAAATACAAAATTTCAATGAATTTAACCGTTTATTAAAATTACCTATTTTTCTTCAAAACCATGTGTAACTTTGCATTTTACGACCCTCTACTAATTCTGCATTTTTATGAGAAAACCCTTAATTTACACAAAATATACATAAAAGCTGATCAACTGTTACAGAGTGTAATTTTTAAACCGTGTTTGAATCACTGCCCTGTAAACGCAGTTCAAAAAATCATCCCGGATGATGATGTTTAAAATTTAAGGATACTCTGCCTATGAGCTCGCTAAACCCGACACTGATTACTTTTATGTTTTATATCGTCGCCATGATTGGGATCGGTTTATACGCCTATCGTGCGACGTCCAATTTTGATGAATATATTCTGGGTGGGCGAAGTCTGGGCAGTGTAGTGACTGCACTATCCGCAGGTGCATCCGATATGAGCGGCTGGTTGCTGATGGGTTTACCCGGAGCCATTTATCTGTCTGGCCTGTCTGAAGTCTGGATTGCGATTGGCCTGATTATTGGCGCCTGGCTGAACTGGTTACTGGTTGCTGGCCGTCTACGGGCGCATACCGAGTACCAGAACAATGCCCTGACCCTGCCGGATTATTTCACCAGCCGTTTTGCGGATAAGAAACGGATTCTACGCTTACTCTCTGCGATTGTAATTTTGGTGTTCTTTGCAATTTACTGTGCTTCCGGCATGGTCGCAGGTGCACGTCTGTTCGAAAGCCTGTTTGGCTGGGATTACACCACGGCACTCTGGCTTGGTGCAGTGGCTACGATTCTATATGTGTGTATTGGCGGCTTCCTGGCAATTAGTTGGACCGATACTTTCCAGGCAGGATTGATGATCTTTGCCCTGCTCATTACACCGATCATTACCTATTTGGCATTGGGTGATAATGCTCAACAAGTAGGTGCTCTATTAGAAACCGCCCGTCCACACGCATCCAATATGCTGGAAGGTCTGAGTTTTGTGGCAATTATTTCCAGCCTAGCTTGGGGCTTAGGCTATTTTGGTCAGCCACATATTCTGGTGCGCTTTATGGCGGCAGATTCGGTTAAAACCATTCCTGCTGCACGCCGGATCGGGATGGCTTGGATGATTCTGTGTCTGGTGGGTGCGATGTCTGCGGGCTATATCGGAATTGCTTATTTTGCGGCAAAACCTGACCTGCCAGCTGCTGCAATCGTGAACCAGAATCCTGAAACCGTGTTTATGGAACTGACTAAAATTCTGTTTAATCCATGGGTAGCAGGTATCATCTTGGCTGCGATTCTGGCTGCGATTATGAGTACATTGAGCTGTCAATTGCTGGTCTGCTCCACTACCCTGACTGAAGATTTATATAAGGGTTTCCTACGTAAAAATGCCTCACAAAAAGAACTGATCTGGGTGGGTCGTGGCATGGTGATTGTGATTGCCTTGATTGCAATTTCCTTGGCCATTAATCCGAATAGTAAAGTTCTGGGTCTGGTGGCTTATGCGTGGGCTGGCTTTGGTGCTGCCTTTGGTCCACTGATCATTTTCTCATTGTTCTGGAAACGCATGACCCTCAATGGCGCGATTGTCGGAATGGTAGTTGGTGCTGTAACTGTAATTGCCTGGAAAAATTATATGGGTGATACCGGTCTATATGAGATTATCCCGGGCTTTATTCTGGCTGCGCTGAGTATTGTGATTGTGAGTCTATTGGATAAAGCGCCAAGTCACGATGTCGTTAATCGTTTTGAACTGGCGAAAGCTGAATATCAAAAAGAAATGGCTGAAATGAATAAATAATCTTTCTATTTCAAATTAAAAAGGGACTTTATGTCCCTTTTGTTTTGTCTGAATTTATACCTTAGCTTTAGCCGGCATTTTCAACTTGATCTGCTGGGTTTCCTTGATCACTTCCATGACCGGATAACTACGGGTTTCTTTTACCCCCGGTAATTGCCACAAAATATCACCGGAGATTTTTCGGAATTCATCCATATTGGCACAGCGAATTTTCACTACGAAATCAAAGCCGCCGCTAATCATATGACATTCCACAATATCCGGAATATGCTGCACTGCCTCGGAAAATTCTTCCAGCACATTCGGTGTGGTTTTATCCAGCAGGATTTCAACAAAGACCACAAAACCGTTATTCAGCATGATCGGATTAAGCCGCGCTTCATAACCGAGAATAAATCCCTCCTTGGTTAGTTTTTGTACACGCGCCAGTACCGCAGTTGGTGATAGATTCACCATTTCTGCCAGTTTAATATTGGAAATTTTCGATTCAGACTGCAGCAAATCAAGGATGCGAATATCTATTCGGTCAAGGCTTAAATAAGGGCTATTCATTAGAATTATTCTCTAAAAATGATACAAACTATAGTGAGATATTCGTCAATTATTTTGGGATTATAGATTAAAACTCATTCAACTCAAAGAACCGTTTGACGCAGTACAGGAAGTCACTATGTCCACCACCCTACGCCCAAATTCGCACTCGAATGCCATGCAGCAGTCGAATTATATTGCTGAATTTAAGGATAAAAATGAATATGAACAGCGCATTAATTCTGCATGGCGACGTGCAGAATCCGAGTGCGTGGAAAACCTGCTGGAACATAGTGAAATTTCCTCTGAACTGACGGACAAAATCCAAAACCTGGCTTTTGATCTGGCGCATTCCTTGCGTGAACGTAAAGGTTCAGGTGGCAAGGCCGGCATTGTACAAGGGCTATTACAGGAATTTTCGCTGTCTTCTCAGGAAGGTATCGCATTGATGTGTCTGGCAGAAGCTTTGCTGCGTATTCCGGATACGGCGACCCGCGACCTGCTGATTCGTGACAAGATCAATCAGGGCAACTGGAAAGAACATCTCGGGCAAAGCCAGCTGATGTTTGTCAATGCTGCGGCCTGGGGACTGATGCTGACCGGAAAGCTGATGGAAACCCCACAACAGAAAAGCCTGTCAAGTCTGTTAACTGGCCTTTTGGCACGCAGTGGCCGTGGCATTATCCGCAAGGCGGTCGATGTGGCGATGCGTATGATGGGTGAACAGTTTGTGACTGGCGAAACCATTGATGAAGCACTGAAAAATGCCGAACGTCTGGAAGAAAAAGGTTTCCAATATTCTTATGACATGCTGGGTGAAGCAGCACTAACCGATCCGGATGCAGAACGTTATTATCAGGATTATCAAAATGCAATTCATGCCATCGGTCAGGCATCAACAGATAAAGATGTTTATAACGGCCCGGGTATTTCCATTAAACTGTCTGCGCTGCATCCACGTTATCAACGCTCACAGATGGATCGTGTGAATGATGAACTGTATAGCAAAGTACTGAATCTGGCGGTTCTGGCGAAAAAGTACAATATCGGTCTGAATATCGATGCGGAAGAAACCGAGCGTCTGGAAATTTCCTTAGAGCTTTTAGAACGCCTGTGTTTTGAACCTGAACTCAATAACTGGAAAGGCATTGGTTTCGTGATTCAGGCTTACCAGAAACGCTGCTTCTATGTCGTGGATTACATCATTGATCTGGCTAAACGCAGCCAGAAACGCCTGATGATTCGTCTGGTGAAAGGCGCTTACTGGGATAGCGAAATCAAGAAAGCTCAAATTGAAGGCATGTCAGATTATCCGGTATTTACCCGTAAAGTGCATACTGACCTATCCTATATTGCCTGTGCACGAAAACTATTAGCAGAACCGGACTATATCTACCCGCAATTTGCGACGCATAATGCGCAGACTGTTGCCACTATTTACCAACTAGCCAATCCAGAACGTTATTACACCGGTCAATACGAATTCCAGTGTCTGCATGGCATGGGTGAACCACTATACGAAAATGTGGTGGGTGACAAAGCTGCTGGAAAACTCGGTGTTCCATGCCGGATCTATGCACCTGTCGGGAACCATGAAACTCTACTGGCTTATCTGGTGCGTCGTCTGTTAGAAAATGGCGCCAATACTTCATTCGTGAATCGCATTGCCGACAAAAATTTAAAAGTCGAAGACCTGATTGAGAATCCACGTCAAACCATTTTAAAAGCAGCCCAACAGGAAAATGCCTTAGGTGCTAAACATCCGAAAATCCCTTATCCAAAAGATTTATACGGTGCTCTGCGATCAAATTCGTCCGGATTGGACCTGGCCAATGATGCAAACCTGCAAGCCTTAAATGAAGTTGCAACAGACTTAGCGAATAGTCAATTCCAGGCTGCTGCAATGGGTACTGCTTTCTCAGAAATCGATAGTAGTCATCCAGTACAGATTATCAATCCAGCACAGCATCAGGACGTTGCTGGTACTGTCTATGAAGCCACCACTGAACAGGCAGAAATTGCCCTGACT
This sequence comes from Acinetobacter sp. TW_SC_4, assembly GCF_054861205.1. Lineage (NCBI taxonomy): Bacteria > Pseudomonadati > Pseudomonadota > Gammaproteobacteria > Moraxellales > Moraxellaceae > Acinetobacter > Acinetobacter sp. TW_SC_4. The sequence continues at coordinate 1,354,013 of NZ_CM142174.1, read as the reverse complement.
CAGGCAGTGAATGCACAAAGTTTTTGGAGTAATCTGCCAAAGAATGAACGTGCTGCTTGCCTAAACAAAGCCGCCGACCTGATGCAACAACGTTTACTGCCACTGATGGTTCTACTGTCTCGTGAAGCCGGTAAAACCTATGCCAATGCGATTGCCGAAGTTCGTGAAGCGATTGACTTCCTACGCTACTATGCTGGCCAGATGCTGGACCTGTCTAATGATGTACATATTCAGCCTTTAGGAACTGTACTCTGCATTAGTCCTTGGAACTTCCCGTTAGCGATCTTTACCGGACAGATTTCGGCGGCATTGGTTGCTGGCAATACAGTCATCGCAAAACCTGCTGAACAGACTCCGTTGATTGCCGCTCAAGCTGTGCAGATTCTCTGGGAAGCGGGTATTCCACAAGATGTACTGCAATTATTACCGGGTCGTGGTGAAACCATTGGTGCTCAACTCAGCCAAGATTCACGCATCCAGGGCATCATGTTTACCGGTTCAACCGAAGTAGCGAAGATTCTGCAAAAAACTGTCGCAGCACGCCTGAATCAGTTTGGCGAAAGCGTCACTTTAATTGCCGAAACTGGTGGTCAGAATGCCATGATCGTAGATTCGTCTGCGCTCACCGAACAGGTTGTGCTGGATGTAGTTAACTCAGCCTTTGACAGTGCTGGTCAGCGCTGTTCTGCCCTGCGTGTGCTCTGCGTACAGGAAGATAATCTAGATACCGTACGTAAGATGCTAAAAGGTGCAATGCAGCAATTGCGAGTCGGTAATCCGGTTCTACTCAAAATGGATATCGGTCCTGTGATTGATGCCGAAGCACAGCAAAACATCCAGGAACATATTGAGCAGATGCGCAGTAAAGGTCATAAAGTTCATCAACTAATGTTTAATCAGGATGCTTTTGATCTAGCTCAAGGTACCTTCATCCCACCAACTTTGATTGAACTGCCGAATTTGAATGATCTTGAACGTGAAGTCTTTGGTCCAGTGCTGCATCTGATTAGCTATAAAGCCGGTGAGCTGCCACAACTTCTAGATCAGATCAATAGTAAAGGTTATGGCCTAACCATGGGCCTACATACCCGGATTGATGAAACCATGCAAACCGTGATTTCAAAAGCGCATGTCGGGAACTTGTATATCAACCGCAATATTGTCGGTGCTGTGGTGGGTGTACAACCCTTCGGTGGTGAAGGTCTGTCTGGGACTGGTCCTAAAGCTGGCGGTCCACTTTATATCTACCGTTTAATGCATCAGGTGTCTGAGAAGAAACTGGCTCAGCCTTATGCCATGCAGCCTGCCCAAGCTTCCTTTGGAAATCCGGTGTTAGAGGACTTTAAGGCCTGGGTAAACAAGACTTTCCCAAGAGTTTCTTTGCAAGCTCCTGCTCAGATTACAACGGTACATAGCTTTAGCCTACAAGGTCCAACGGGTGAAGAAAACCAGTACTTGATCTTGCCGCGTGAGAGTGTGTTATCACTAGCAGAAAATGATATGGATCAGATTCAGCAAATCTTGTCAATTTTATCGGTCGGTAGCCGTCCGGCTGTACTGGCAGACAATACTTTTATACTCAAGTATCTGCAAAGTATGCCCGCGAGTGTGGTGAAGGCCATTAAAGTTATCAAGGATATTGAATCAGGTGATTTTGAAGCTGTACTGCATCATGGCAAGACCTCTGCATTGATGGATTTGCAGCAACGTATTGCAAGACGACAAGGAGCTATTGTAGGTATCACGCATTTAAGCTCAGGAAATTATGAGATTCCAGTGGAGCGTTTCGTGATTGAACGTGCAATCAGTATCAATACCGCAGCTGCAGGTGGTAATGCCAGTCTCATGACCATGTCAGGTCTGTAAAAAGCTTTAGTACTGAGATTATTTTAATCCCTTTCCTCTTATGGCCAAATCTCTCCCCTTTGAAGATTTGGCCTTTTTTTAACTGCTTTTCCAGCCTGTTTCCCTGAATAGTCTTAGGCAGAACAGCAAATTTTTGCTACCATCTTGGCTTTCAAAATATTTGCGATTTTTTACTGCATATGACCTCATCTTATCAGCAACAACTGGATGCCAAAGTTGAACGCATTAGCGCACAATTTGCCGAATATCAACCACCTGCCCTTGAAGTATTTGAGTCACCTGAACAGTACTATCGCATGCGTGCTGAATTCAGGATCTGGCATACTGAAGATGACCTGTTCTATGCCATGTTTGAGCGTGATGAGAACAATAATAAAAAAGTGATCCGTATTAATGAATTCCCTGTGGCTGACCGCAGTATTAATGACTTAATGCCGCAATTACTAGAAGCCTTCAAAGCCGATGCAACGCTGGGTCACCGCCTATTTGAAGTGCATTTCCTGGCAACACTAAAAGGTGAAGTACTGGTTTCCCTGATCTATCACCGCAAGCTGGATGAAAGCTGGGAACCTGCAGCTAAAGCAATAGCTGAAAAATTAAAGATCAAGCTGATTGGTCGTAGCCGTGGCCAGAAATTTGTCTTGAGCGATGAGTTTGTCGTAGAAGAACTCAGTGTATTTGACCGCAAATATCAGTACAAACAGATCGAAAGCAGCTTTACTCAACCCAATGCGCAAGTCTGCCAGAAAATGCTGGAATGGGCATGTAATGCCGCGCAGCAGTCTGATAAAGACCTGTTAGAGCTTTACTGTGGCAATGGTAACTTTACCCTGCCATTGTCTACCCGTTTCCGTCGTGCATTGGCAACTGAATTGGCCAAGTCATCTGTGTATGCGGCTGAATGGAATATCGAGCAGAACGGTATCGACAATATTCAGGTAGCACGTCTATCTGCGGAAGAATTTACACAAGCTTTTAATGGTGATCGTACTTTCCGCCGTCTACAAGAAGCCAATATTGACCTGTCGACTTATGACTTCGATACGGTATTCGTCGATCCCCCACGTGCAGGGATCGATGATGAAACATTGAAACTGCTACAGCGCTTTGAACGAATCATCTACATTTCTTGCAATCCGGACACATTACATGACAATCTGAAACAACTGTCCCAAACCCATAAAATTACCAAGTTTGCCCTATTCGATCAGTTCCCTTATACCCATCATGTAGAGTCCGGAGTACTGCTGGAAAAACGCTAAAAATATTGTTTCAATTTATTTTTTTGTTACATAAATGGAGCTTTTGTTAGCTCCATTTTTTATACATAAAATTAGTAACTTATCCATGAATTATCTTGTTTCAATCAAATAATATCGTTCAAAATCTCTTCTACAATCGAAAATTTAAAATACTGACTGCTGCTTTTATCACATAGGGCCTATTGCTTTATTTATTAAATTGGATATATTTCACCCTATGTTAGGTTGTGTATGAAGGCTCTATGAGTTTCTGGCAGAAGTTGTTTTCAGATGAACAACAAAATGAACACAAGAACCAGATTGCTTGTGTTGAAAATGATTGCTCTTGCAAGACAAATGAACAGCTCCTTGAAGCACTGTCTAAAGCAACTGATGAAGATATCATTATCGGAATCAAAAAAGTTCTAGCTTCTCGCGGTTACAGCCGTAAAGAACTCAATGAACTTCAGCACCTGCCGCTGCAATAAGCAGCTTAGGTCTTGATAAAAAGCATTTGCATACGCAAATGCTTTTTTTATATCTATCATTTGGATTTTTGCCTACCCCTCTTTGCTTTCAATCAAATTGAACCTACTCCTTATATCTAAACCTAAGTGTCTATGTGTCTATATCTTTACTTCTTTTCAAATATGCAGATAAATGACTTTTCATATTTGCTTAGGCTATTTAGACATTATAATTTTAGATTTGCCTTAATCAGTTCACATACAACATTTATAAGGTTTGAGAAATTTAAAGATGACTGTCTAGACAACGAATTCTGGATAGAATTAAGCCCTAAAACATCGATTAATTCACAAAAAAACAGTACACTTGCTGTTTAAAATACACTTGTTATTAAATGGCTTAATCTTTACATGCAGCGAACTAAACGGTTTCCCATAGGTGCGCATCTTATGGTTAAACATTTCGGTTATACTCATCACGGGATTTATGCCGGGCGTGGTCGTGTCATCCACTATTCCGGTTTTGCACATTTATTTAAGAAGCATCCAATTGAAATCACCTCAATTGAGAAATTCAGCAACGGCAAACTGATTCAGATCCAGTATTATGCCTCAGCAAAATATAAAGGCCGTAAAGTCGTGCGTCGTATGCGTTCCAGAATGCATGAAAATAACTATCACCTGATTATTAATAATTGTGAACATCTCTGTACTTGGGCAATCACTGGTATAGAAAGCAGCCCACAAGTCATTCAGATGATGAATCGCCTAACGACGATCGGTTATATCAGCTCCATGATGAGCTTTATGAATAGCCTTTTCCTGACCTTGACGACCACCTGTTTCGCTCTAGCCCTCTATATCAAGAAAAAGCTTCGTGACAAGGCCAAACAACGTTTAGAGCAATATCGTGAGCTACATGAGCAGGTCAAAAACAATAGCCCAGATCTTGGCAATCATTTAAAACATCGTTAAGGTTTTAGTTTTTTGCTATTAAAGTTTTTAAGATAGCTATTTAAAAATAATTTAAAAATAAGATAACTTTCATTTGATTTATTTAATGATTAGCCTTTCAATAAAATCAGTTTAAACCTAAGTTAAATAAGCTTTTTGGACTTTAATCGCTTCAGGTAGTCCTTGTCCTAAAGAACTCAGGGTTTCACGTTCGATCAATCTCACAATAGAGTCTAAAGGCAGATCATTATCCTGAAGCCCAAAAGGCTCTTCCAGTTCCGCACTCAGCTCATCTAACCCTAACAGCATATAAGCAATCAGGCCGACTAGAATCGGAGTCCATAAACCAAGACTGGCTTCCAGACTAAATGGCAGGATAAAACAGAAAGAATAAACAGCACGATGCAACAGCACCGAATAGGAAAATGGTAACGGCGTCGACAGGATCCGGTCACAACCCGCCTGTATATCGCCTAAAGCCACTGTATGCTGATTCAGGTTGTTATAAATAATATCTGTGATTTTGCCCTGTTTATAGAGCAGAACCAAATCTTTCTGGATCTGTTCCAGTACCCATTGTGATGCATTGATATGCGTGGGCAATTGTTCATATGTAGCAGCTTCAAAACCAGTGTGGGCCTGGTAATGCTGAATACTTTGCTGTTGCTGTCTCAAACGGTCACGTAATAAATGAGTGAACAGCATCATTCGATACAACAGGATTTCACGTGACTGATCATCAAGGACGTAACTATCACGACATAAATGACGTGTCGTAGCAATCAGCGCTCCCCACAGCTTGCGTCCTTCCCACCAGCGGTCATAACAGGCGGTATTACGAAAGCTGAGAAAGATCGACAGAATCACCCCGAAGATGGTAAAGCCAATGGCTGGCACTGCAGGAAAGCTAAAAAAATGCGCCTGACGCAGATAAACTAGCAAGCCTGAAAGAAAAATTACCAGTCCCAAGGCAGGCAAAACTTTAGGCAAAATTGTGCCATGCCATGCAAACAGCAGACTAAAGCTATTACTTTTATCACGAACAATCATTCATTCTTCCCTGCCACGATTGAAAAAGCCCAATCGGAGTTGGGCTTTTTAGAGATTTAGCTTAAATTATTTGCCAGGTTTAAAGCTGTCTTTCAGATCCAGAATACGGTTGAATACTGGTTTGTCGCTTGTATGATCATATTGATCCGCTACAAAATAGCCTTCACGTTCAAATTGGAAACGATCTTCCGGTTTTGCCTGAGCCAGTGCAGGCTCAATAACTGCTTGAACCACTTTCAATGATTCAGGATTCAGATTCGCCAGGAAGTCATCACCAGTTTCTGGATCAGATTCAGTGAACAGACGATCGTAAATGCGAACTTCAGCAGGAACACCTTTGCTTGCAGATACCCAGTGAACCACACCTTTTACCTTACGGCCTTCAGGATTTTTACCTAAAGTTTCAGGATCGATTGAGCACTTCAGTTCAACTACTTCACCGTTCGCATCTTTAATCACTTCATCACATTTGATGACATAAGCATGACGAAGACGCACTTCACCGCCCGGAATCAGACGTTTGAAGCCTTTAGGTGGCTCTTCCTCAAAGTCTTTACGGTCGATATAGATTTCTGAAGTGAGCGGAATAATACGTTCGCCCATATCCACGTTTGGATGACGTGAATGAGTAAGATCCATATCCGCTGGCAGATTGGTTAAAGTCACTTTTAATGGATTCAATACTGCCATACCGCGAGCTGCAGTATTTTCTAAAGATTGACGGATGCAATATTCAAGCATTGCTACATCAACGATACTGCCATCGACTTTAGACACACCTACACGCTTACAGAAATCACGCAGACCTTCAGGGGTGAAACCACGACGGCGCATACCCACAACAGTCGGCATACGTGGATCATCCCACCCATTGACATAACCACCTTCAACCAGCTTGCGCAGCTTACGTTTAGAAGTGATGGTGTAATCAACATTCAGGCGGCTAGATTCGTACTGACGTGGCACAGATGGCGATTTAACTTTTTCCACCACCCAGTCATAGAATGGACGGTGATCTTGGAATTCCAGTGTACAAAGTGAGTGTGTAATGCCTTCAATCGCATCTGATAATGGATGCGCATAGTCGTACATTGGATAAATTTTCCATTTATCGCCAGTCTGGTGATGCGCAGAATGCAGAATACGATACAGAATCGGATCACGCATATGCACATTTGGCGAGTTCATATCTATCTTGGCACGCAATACCGCTTCGCCTTCAGCATATTCACCAGTGCGCATTTTTTCGAAACGCTCAAGGTTTTCTTCCACAGTCGCATCGCGTTGTGGCGAGTTTTTACCTGGCTCTACGAAGTTACCGCGGTTTAGCTTGATCTCTTCCGGAGTTTGTAGATCCACATAGGCATCGCCCTGTTCAATCAGTTGAATTGCCCATGCATATAACTGGTCAAAATAACTTGATGCATAGCGTGGTTCACCATTCCACTGGAAGCCCAGCCATTTCACATCATTGGCAATACCATCCACATATTCCTGCTCTTCTGCATCGGGGTTGGTATCATCAAAACGCAGGTTGCACAGGCCACCAAATTCTTCAGCAATACCGAAGTTCAGGCAGATCGCTTTAACATGACCAATATGCAAATAACCATTTGGTTCAGGCGGAAAACGGGTGACCACTTGCTGGGTACGGCCAGCTGCTAGATCGTCAGTAATCACCTGACGTACAAAGTCTAAGCCTGGTTGTTGTTCCTGCTGCTGCGCTGAATCGACTGCATTCTTATTTTGGGTCGGGTTGTCGGGCAGAGACGTCACAACATCATTTGGCTTCATGATTAATCATTCACTTCTAAAGTTAAAAAGGGATTAATGAATATGCAGTAGCTCACGCGGTCTAACTGTATTCACTAAATAAAGGTTCTTTAGTTTAACTATAGGTGAATGATCTCTCAACCGTTAACTTAGGTATTTGATTTCAATTCGTTCATTTTCAAATTGGAAAATACAATAGCTTACCAAATCGTAAAATATCCGCTTTTGACTGAGCCAACAGATCAGTGCATGCTCTTAGGGTCAGACAAGCTTTATAAAGACGAATGATCTCGAAGAAATGACTTTGTAAATCAATGCATAAATAAGATACGATTTTTATGTTTTTAACAAAGAAAATTATGTTTTTGCTTGCCTTGTCGATTGTAGTTTGCTTATGCTTCCTTCATTCAGAAAAAACCATGGCATTAGTCCATGATTAGGAGATTACACAATGAGTTTTCCTCAAGTCGAATTAAACACCAATAAAGGTCGTATTGTTCTTGAATTAAACGCTGAAAAAGCACCTAAAACAGTAGCTAACTTCTTGCAATATGTACGTGACGGTTTTTATGACGGCGTAATTTTCCACCGCGTTATTGATGGTTTCATGATCCAAGGCGGCGGCATGGATGAAAACTTCAAAGAAAAAGCAACACGTGATGCGATTGAAAACGAAGCTGACAACGGTTTAAGCAACGATGTAGGTACCATTGCAATGGCACGTACTCAAGCACCTCACTCTGCTTCTGCTCAGTTCTTCATTAACGTGAAAAACAACTCTTTCCTTAACCACACTGGCAAAACTGCACAAGGTTGGGGTTATGCCGTATTTGGTAAAGTAGTTGAAGGCATGGACGTTGTTGATGCAATCAAAGGCGTTCGCACTGGCAACCGTGGCTACCACGCTGACGTTCCTTTAGAGAACGTTGTGATCGAATCTGCAAAAATCATTTCTGAGTAATTTTAAATCCTCCCCAACCCTCCTTTAATAAAGGAGGGAACCACCATTTTTAAAGATGGTTTTTCTCTTCACTTTTGCAAAGGGAGGTCGGGAGGGATTAAAAAATAAGGAAAAGATTCGTGACCTATCTGTTTATCTCAGATTTACATTTGTCACCTGATCACCCTCGACTTGTTCGGGGGTTTTTAGATTTATTGGCAGCTTATCAGCATAAAAATACCCAACTGTATATTTTGGGCGACTGGTTCAATGCCTGGATTGGAGATGACTACACTGCTCCCTGGCTGGATGAAATCGTCAGTACTTTAAAACAGTTTAATCAAGCCGGCAATCAAATCTATTTTCTCATCGGTAACCGTGACTTTGCCTTAGGCCAAGATTTTCTGGATCAATTTTCCGGACAGCTTTTACCTGAAATGACCAGCTTAAATATCGGTTCACTCCGATATCGGATCGAACATGGTGATGCACTTTGTACCGATGATGTGTCCTATCAGCGTTTCAAAAAAGTCATCCGTCATCCCTGGATATTAGGCTTTTTAAGAAAAATGCCACTTAGCTTTCGTGCCAGACTCGCTAATGGTTTCCGCAAGAAAAGCCATGAAGCACAGCAATTGAAAAGCTATGAAGTTATGGATGTAAATCCAATTGCGGTAGAAACTGCTCTCAAAGAAGCAGATGTACTGATTCACGGACATACTCACCGCGCAGCAATCCATGATATAAATGGTAAAAAAAGAATTGTTTTAGGAGATTGGAAAGCTGATTATGCTGAGATTTTAGAGCTGAGTAGCTCTGATATTGATATTCATAACATTCAGCTAAAAATCTGGTATTACCCATAAAAAAAGCAACTGCGAACAGTTGCTTCTTATATTTTATTTAACTTAAACGGTATAACTGGTTAAAACCAGTATAGAAACTTTTACCATCCAGATTAAATGGATATTGTTCACCGTTTTCAAGTTCAATCATCTTGCCCACATTGACCATAATCATACCATTGATGGTATTTTGCTGGCGTTGCATTGGTACAACTTTGACTTGAATTTCACAACCATTAATGGCGGTCGCGATAGACCATGTATTTAAATTTTTCAAAATATTCACTCATAATATGAGCTTTTTGTGATTAAACAAGGAGAGCTATAGACTAAAAATAAATCTTATTTCTGGGTTTGCTAGAGTTTTTTTAACAGGAAAACCTGTCTTTCGTGTATCACAATCAGCTAAAAATAAACCAGCGAAAACAGTATTCGCTTTAAAGTTATTATCTTATAACTCTTTTTTGACCAAATAGCAAAATTACATTGTAATGACATATGTCAAAAGTAGTATTTTTTAGATGCTTTTTCGCATATCTTAATGTCCAGTAAAGAAATATTTCACGATATAAAACAAACCGATCAATATCATGACACTAAAACCAGAGATCAAATCACCTGAATCAAGAAAGTTTAAAACTGTCAGATATCCAGTAACCAATGTATAAATCAGCATAAAGACTAAAAGATACCTTGCCCTAAACGATAAGGTTGTTGCTTTTTTTGCTCATGGATCTGTTTTTGCTGCTCATAAAATACATCAATTTCTTCTGGTTTCATTTTTCAATCCCCACCCATATTATTTTTAAATTACTATAGTTAAAGTAGATAAAAAAAACTCTGACAAATCAGAGCTTTTATAAAATATCTTTTGTTTAAGTAATAAATATTGAGAAATCATAATTTACGACTCTCAGATATTTTTATGATCAATAACCGCCTTCTGACTTGATGACTTCAGCATCAGGTTTATATTTTGCCAAAAGTTCACGAAGCGAATTCATTAGCACACTGATATCAACACCCACTGCAACGAACTCAGTTCCAAGCGCCAGATATTTCTGAGTAGCTTCATGCTGAGTCGATAAAATCCCAGCAACCTTACCAGATGCACGAATCCGCTGAATGGCATCTACTACTGCTTTTTGTACTTCAGGACGGTTTGGATTCCCCTGATAGCCTATAGTCGTTGAAAGATCTACCGCCCCAATAAATACACCATCAATCCCCTCGATCTTGAGGATTTCATCCAGATTTTCTAGACCTGTCACTGATTCGATCTGAATTAATAAACAGATATTTTCATGAGCAGTCTGGTAATAATTCGGGATACTGTTCCAGCGTGTCGCACGTGCTAATGTAGCACCCACACCACGAATTCCTTCTGGTGGATAGCGGACTGCTTTGACCATTAATTCGGCCTGCTCCACAGTTTCTACCATAGGAATCAATAAGGTCTGTGCGCCAATACCGAGTAACTGCTTGATCAGTTATACACTGCCTATTGGGGGGGCGTACTACAGCTTGAGATGGATAAGCAGCGATACTCTGTAATTGAGAGAGCGTTGTTCTTAAATCGCTTGGAGCATGCTCACCATCAATCAAGAGCCAGTCATAGCCTGCATTTGCCGCAATTTCTGTCCCATACGCGTCAGCTAGTCCGACCCACAAGCCAATTTGCTGCTGCGTCTTTAATTTACGTTTAAAGTAATTGGTATATTGCATCGGCCCACCTATCTTGCATGCTATTGCCTGAAGCTCTTATTAAACTCCTGTTACTAAAAACTGCCAATATACAAAAGCTTGCTTTTTATCTGATTTAACTCTTAGTTTTTCATAAAATTTTACTCAAGATTATATAAATATAGACTTTGCCGATGATGTTTTAATTGTAATAATCTTTTGATCAGAAAAATCTAGATGCCTAAAGCATATTTCTAAACGCCTTATCAAAAGATTGGAGTCCACTAATGGATTTACTCAAGATCGCTCAAACCCGTTATACCACTAAAGCTTATGACCCTAACAAGAAGATTCCAGCAGAACAATTTGAACGTTTATTAGAAATCTTACGCCTGACCCCATCTTCGATTAATATTCAGCCTTGGCATTTTTTTATTGCCGACAATGATGCCGCTAAACAGCGTATTGCCAAAGCACTAGTTGGAACTTATGCCTACAATGCTCCCAAAGTGCTGGACTCTTCCCATACCATTTTATTTTGTACCAAAGCCGATATTGACGAGTTACATCTGGACAATCTGTTAAATCGTGATGATCTCAGTGGTCGTTTTAAAGATGAGAGCGCCAAAGAAGGTCAAAAGAATACCCGTACCGGCTATGTACATTATTATCGTAATGAAAAAGGTGATATTCAGCGCTGGGCAGAAAACCAGACCTTTATTGCACTGGGACAGATCTTACTGGCTGCAGGAAGTGAAGGTATTGATGCCACACCGATCGGTGGTTTTGATGAAGACATTCTGAGTGAGGAATTACAGTTAGCTGAACAAGGCCTGATTCCATCAGTATTGCTTACTTTAGGTTACCGCAGTGAAAATGATTTCAATGCCAAATTGCCGAAATCCCGCCTGCAAGCTGAAGATATTTTCACCAAACTGTAAGCATTTTATGTTATAAAAGGGGTCTAGTGCCCCTTTTCTTGTCAATTCGGGCCTAATTTTTGCTTTATTCTCCAAACATCCAACTAGAATAACAATTAGAGGTACCCATGTCTGTTTTACCATCCAGCTCTTTAAAATTCGAATGCAAACACTGCGATAAGATCTATTTACATCACTATGCTAATGCCCAGCATCGTTATCCGCATTGTCCAGACTGCAAACAGGCCGGTTTACTGCTTGGACGGGCTGAAAAAGAAGACCTGTTACGTTATCCGCTTGAATTTGCATCTTCCTATGTTAAACAGACATTGCATATGCTAGGCAAACAACACTAATCACGCCTAGAATCAGCCCGATCATACTTGCAGGTTTGAGTCGTTCTTTAAAGATGAGCAAACCTGCAATTACACCAAAAATCACCACCAGAATATTCATACCCGCGAATACAATCGCTGGTGTATCTTTGAGCATCATGTGTGCTTTGACGTAAAAAGCGATATTGGCAAAGTTCAACGCACCCAATAACAGACCGAAACCAATATCCTTGCCAGAACCCAGATGACGGTATTGCAGCAGCAGATAGATCATCGACAGAATCATGGCGCAGATAAACATCAAGTTCAGTGCCACAGCAAATTGCAAACCGAGGCTGGTCGTATATTTCAATAAGACATCAATCAGTGCATAACCAAACCACACTAGGCCTAGAAAAAACATTCCCTGCTTGGAGCTTTCTGATGCCTGACGGTGTGAAAATAGAATGCACAGTACGGAACTTATGCCTAAGACAATACCCAGTATCTTGAGCTGGTTAAATTGTTCCTGAAAAATGAAATAAGCAGCGGCCAGTGATAATACCACTGATAATCGCTGGGCAATTTCAGTTTTTAAGATTCCTGCTGTTTGTAATGATTTGGCCAGAAATAGAAATACACTCGGTAATAAAACGCCAAGCGCCAAAATCAGTAGCCATGGAGTCTGACTCATGGAAATATGCTGGATGTCTGGTTTGAACCAAAAAAAACACAATATGCTAGCTGTGACATAATTCCAGCTAATCATGTGGATTGGACTCATGCCTCTATTTTTAGCAATTTTTAAGAGTATTGAGACTGCAACACTACATAATGCTGCAATAAAAATCAGTTCCATATGCTGCTCTTATTCTTCATCTTGATTTATATATAAAAAAGCCCACATTCGCTGTGGGCTTTTTTTATAAATTATTCACAATGAATTATTTATAACGCTCAACCATTTTCTCTAAAGAGATTGGACGAATCTTGTCTGCATTACCTGCAGTACCAAATGCTTCGTAACGGTCGATACAAATTTGCTTCATTGCATCTACAGTTGCGCTGAAGAATTTACGTGGATCGAATTCGCTTGGTTTTTCAGCCATCATACGACGCATTGCACCAGTAGAAGCTAAACGTAAGTCAGTATCGATGTTGATTTTACGAACACCGTGTTTGATCGCTTCAACCAGTTGCTCAACAGGAACACCATAAGTTTCTTTGATGTCGCCGCCATACTGGTTAATCACAGCCAGCCATTCTTGCGGCACAGAGCTAGAACCATGCATTACAAGGTGAGTATTTGGCAGTGCCTCGTGAATTTCTTTAATACGGTCAATTGCAAGAATATCGCCTGTAGGTGGACGAGTAAACTTGTATGCACCGTGAGAAGTACCCACTGCAATAGCTAATGCATCAACATTAGTATCTGCAACGAATTGACGCGCTTCTTCAACTGAAGTTAGCAGTTGAGAATGATCTAATACGCCTTCAGCGCCTACACCATCTTCTTCACCCGCCATACCTGTTTCCAGGCTACCCAAACAACCAATTTCACCTTCAACAGAAACGCCACACGCATGCGCCATTTGTACCGTACGACGAGTGACATCGACGTTGTATTCATATGAAGTTGGTGTTTTACCGTCTTCACCCAAAGAACCATCCATCATCACTGATGAGAAGCCTAACTGGATAGAACGTTGACATACGTCAGGGCTGGTACCGTGGTCTTGATGCATTACCACTGGAATGTGTGGCCATTCTTCGATTGCTGCCAAAATCAGATGACGCAAGAACGGTGCACCTGCGTACTTACGTGCACCCGCAGATGCCTGTACGATTACAGGTGAATTTGTTTGGTCCGCTGCCAACATAATGGCACGCATTTGTTCTAAGTTGTTTACGTTAAATGCTGGTACGCCGTAAGCATGTTCGCCGGCGTGATCCAAGAGCTGGCGCAATGAAATAAGAGCCATAATATCCTCCCAGTGAATGCCACATATTCTACATGCACAAAGGTTTCAATTCAGCAACAAATAACACTATTTAAAAAAAATCCCTGCATTTGCAGGGATTTTGTCTCACATTGACCTAATTAAGGTGCCACAGCTTCCGAAGTTGCTGCGACTGAGTCGTCTGCAGTCGCTGCATCTGCAGGTGCATTGGCAATTTCAGCCGGAACATCTGTATTTTTTTCATCTAGAACCGGCTGATCAATTGCATCAATCGCTGCTTGCTGTTCTGGTGTTACAGTCTCATCTGCAACGGCTGCCGAAGCTTCTGCTTCAGCTGCTGGGGCATTTTCCTGTTTCGCACATGCAGTCAGTGCCAATGATGCTGCCAATAATGCCGCTAAAGTTAACTGTTTTTTCATCACGTAATCTCATCATTTGGTGATTTAATGTCTGCATCTTATGACAGATTTATTGCATTTTAATGACGAGGTCATGAATGATAAGTTTCCGCTGTCAAAAAAATGACATAAAAAAGCTGGCACTTGGCCAGCTTTTTTAAGCTAAAACATGCAATTAAGCGCGTTCTAGGAGTACCGCAACTGCAGGAAGGGTTTTGCCTTCAACGAATTCAAGGAATGCACCGCCACCCGTCGAGATATAGCCAATTTTGTCAGCAACTTCGTATTTATCGATCGCAGCTAAAGTATCGCCACCACCTGCAATCGAGAAACCTTCAGATTCCGCAATCGCTAAAGACAATGCTTTAGTACCTTCACCGAACTGATCTACTTCGAATACGCCCACTGGACCATTCCAAAGAATCGTTTTAGACGTTTTCAAAATTTCAGCAAATGCTTTTGCAGTTTCTGGACCTACATCAAGGATCATATCGTTGTCAGCAACATCTTCAACTTTTTTCACAATCGCTTTAGCAGCAGCCAATGAACCCAGGAAGTCATCAAAGTTGATTTCAGATGCATCAGCAACCACAACATCAGTAGGAAGTGGAACTGAAACTTTTGCGGCAATGGTTTTCGCTGTATCGATCAGGTCATTTTCACACAGTGATTTACCTACATTGTAACCAGCAGCTGCAAGGAACGTATTTGCGATACCACCACCAACAATTAATTGATCACAGATGTCAGACAATGAAGTCAAAACATCAAGCTTGGTAGAAACTTTAGAACCCGCAACGATCGCAACCATTGGTTTTTCAGGCGTTTTCAATGCACGGCCAAGAGCATCTAACTCAGCTGCCAATAAAGGACCCGCTGCTGCTACTTTAGCTAAACGAGCGACACCTTCAGTTGATGCTTCTGCACGGTGTGCAGTACCAAATGCATCCATCACAAATACGTCACAAAGGGCTGCATATTTTGCTGCAAGTTCAGGATTATTTTTCTTTTCACCTATGTTGAAACGGCAATTTTCCAGTAAAACCACTTGACCCGGCTGAATTTCAACACCATTTAGATAGTCTGTGAAAAGTTTTACTTCCTGACCCAATGCTTCAGTCAGATAAGCTGCTACAGGTGCAAGAGACTGTTCAGCCTTCGGCTCACCTTCAACTGGACGACCAAGGTGAGAATACACCATGACAGCCGCGCCCTTTTCTACTGCAGCTTTAATTGTTGGTAATGCAGCACGTAGACGCGCATCGCTAGTGATTACACCATTTTTAACCGGTACATTTAAATCTTCACGGATCAGAACACGTTTACCCATCAGGTCAAGGTCAGTCATACGCTGAAAGTTCATTGTAGAGCTCTCTTTATAGATATTAAAAACGAGGCGATTTTAAATGATTATGCAGAAAAAGGTTAGCATCTTTTGCAGAAAACATTATGAATGCCAAAGTTTTGTTATGATAGAAAAAAGCTTCTTCCAGATTCAGTACCTATGTCGATACATCCTGATCCTAATCTTAACCGTCTCAATGTTCTGGGCGAGCCTTTGGCGAGCTGTTGTTTTGATCCTATTACTGGGTATTTCCGTAATGGCTTTTGCCATACCGCACCTACCGATCTGGGACAGCACACTGTCTGTGCACAGATGACCTCTGAATTTCTGAATTTTTCCCAGAAAGTGGGCAATGACCTGATTACACCATTACCAGAACTGGGATTTCCTGGACTGCAACCTGGTGATTTTTGGTGTATCTGCGTGACACGCTGGGTAGAAGCTTATGAAGCTGGACAAGCGCCACCGGTCAAGCTGCAAGCCTGTCACAAAGCTGTCCTTGCTTATGTTCATCTCCATATTTTAGAAGAATACGCTGTCTAATGAATACCGCAAAAATCATCTTGGCTTCTTCAAGCCAGACCCGTAAAGAACTGATGAACCGTCTACGTCTTGATTACGTATCGGTCGTCCCGGACATAGATGAATCACCCCAAGGTGAAAATCATGCGGATGAATTAGCTAAACGCCTAGCTTTTGAGAAAGCTCGTCATGTCGCTGAGCTACATCCTGATGCGATTGTAATTGGTTCTGATCAGGTCGCTTGGCGTGAAGGCGCACCAGATATCTTTATGGGTAAGCCTTTAACAATAGAAAAGGCCATTCGCCAGCTGCAGGCCAATTCGGACAAGATTGTGTATTTCAGTACGGCGCTCAGCGTTCAGCAGAAATCAACCGGTTTTGAACGTACGCTGGTGGAACACTATAAAGTCAAATTCCGCAAATTATCTCAAGCAGAAATTGAGCGTTATGTAGAGATCGAACAGCCCCTGCATTGTGCCGGTAGTTTTAAATGTGAAAGCCTAGGTATTAGCCTGTTTGAAACCATGATTGGGCAGGATCAAACTACCCTGATGGGTATGCCGATGATTCAGCTATGCAATATTCTGCGTGAGCTAAAGATTTTAGTTCCTTAATCTCCTTTATTTTAGGCTTTATTTATGTCCCTACCTCTAGACGTTTTAGGCGGTATTACCGCTGAACAATTCCTTGCCGAATACTGGCAGAAAAAACCGCTGTTGGTACGTAATGCCATGCCTGAAATCGCAGGTCTGCTAGAGCCTGATGATGTCATGGAGCTGGCACTTGAAGAAAATGTCACTGCACGTCTAATCAAGCAGAAAGATCGTGATCCAAATCAGTGGTCGGTAAAGACATCTCCTTTATTGAAAGCTGACTTCCAGAAGATGCCTAAGCTCTGGACTTTACTGGTTCAGGCTGTGGATCACTATTCGTTCGACCTGTCTGAACTCTGGAAAAAGTTTGCCTTTATCCCTCAATGGCGTCGTGATGACATCATGGTGTCTTATGCGCCTCAAGGCGGTTCAGTCGGTCAACATTTTGACTTTTATGATGTTTTTCTGATTCAAGGCTATGGTCATCGCCGCTGGCAACTGGGGCAAATGTGTGATGCCGAGACCGAACTTGTACCGGGGCAGCCATTAAAATTATTGCCAGAAATGGATATGAATTTTGATGAAGTCCTTGCACCCGGTGATTTGCTGTATGTTCCACCCGGCCTTTCCCACTACGGCGTAGCAGAAGATGACTGTCTGACTTTCTCTTTTGGTTTCCGTATGCCAAATGTCAGTGACATGATGGACCGTGTCGGTGATAAATTTGCGGAAAATGAAGTCTTACGCAATCCATTGACTGACATTATTCGCGATTATATCAGTGCTGCGGGTGAAGTCACAGGCAATGAACTTGAATATCTGAAAGGCAAAATCATAGAGCAGTTGCATAACTCCAACGTGCTTGAAGACGCCATCATGAGCCTGATGTCAGAACCAAAATATGAAGAGAATATCCCAGAAGCCGAAGAAATTGGTACAGGCGATCTGGAAGAAGCACTTGATCAAGGCTATAGCCTGATGCTCGAACCCGCTTCACGCTTGCTCTATACAAAAGAAGACGGTGAAACCTTGTTCTGGGCCAATGGTGAAGGAATCTGTATTTCTGAAGCATTTACCGCAAAACTGAAGCAGATTGCTGATGGTGAGCGTGTCTTACTGGATGAAGATTTCGCTGACGAAGATATGCTGGAGGATGTTGCTGAGCTATTGAATGATTCTGTACTGATGCTAGTGCCACCGGTTGAAGAAGAGTAAGTTTTTATATCTTGGTCATTTAAATCTATAAAAAAAAGGAGGATCATATGGTCCTCCTTTTTTATGTCTGGATAATTTTGAGATGACTAAGGTTGATAGAGTTCCATCACCACGTGTACGCAGGTATTACCTTTTACAGACTGAATATCCAGCATTCCACCCATACGTTCAATGCGCATTTTCATACTGCGCATACCAATACTCATGCCGTTTTTCTGCACCATCTCTGGATTAAAACCAACCCCATTGTCCTGAATTTTTAAAGTCAGTTGATGTGGTTGTGTATATTCCATACTCACACTCACTTTTGTGGCCTGACTATGCTTGATAATATTGGTCAGGCTTTCTTCTACCACACGAATCAGGGTCAGACATTGCAAAGCCGTAGGTTCACGTTGCCAAACTTTAGGAAATGACCATTCTACGGCAATATCCATTTCTTCCAGCAACTGGGTAAAGCGGTACCGTACTGGCGCAATCCAGATCACTGGCGTTTCAGGCACTTTATTGTCAATAGAAGAACCGCTATCGATGATTTGACGCAGGTCATCCCTAAGCAGCTTCAGCATAGATAAAAACTGTCGATTGGAAATGTTTTCGGTGCTTTGATCCACCAGAATCATGGAACGTACAATCGAACCACCCAGTCCATCATGCAGTTCATGTGAAAGATTAATCCGTTCCTGCAAACGCACATTATCCAGTTCCAGTTTATGCTGATCACTCAGGCTTTTATTTAGATCTGCACTGACTTGCCGCACTTTGGATTCTAACTGCGTATTAAATTTTTCGATCTTTTTGATATTACGATTCAGTCGTGTCCCCATAATTAGCACGACAAACAGGATAATAATCGGTGATGTATAAGGTGATAAAGGTGAGAATTCACTAACCGCCCTTTGACCCAGAATGATCAGATCCATAACGACACACAGCAAAATCCCCCACAGACAAAGCATCAGGAACAGATATTCCCCATTGCGGGTTTTAATGGCCCAGTAGCTGACATAAAGAACAGAGCTAATATAAAGCAGCACATATGAGACAAAAGCGACACTGAGCACCGCTTCTAAATACTCTAAAGAACTGGCTATGATGAATACACTGAATAAAGCAGTCACCCCGATAAGTCCCCGCTCCAAACGCTGAAATTTCTGCTTTAAGAACCGAATTAGATACAGACAAAAACAGTGCATATAGAGGATAAAGAAAATCAGATTGGCTTTACTGGCCCGTATACTGGAGGAAAAAGGAAAATTCTCTGTGGTTAATACATTGGAGATAAACAGAATCCACAATAATGAACTTAGCGCCAGCCAGCCAAAAGTGGTTTCTGAACGTCGGAATAGCCAGATAATCAGGCTAATGACTCCAATCGTACCGGATAGAATCATATTGATCTGAAAGAGCGTACGGCGATCCCAGATCTTTTTTGAGTAATGCTGGTCATTGGCAATAACATTATGGAATTCAATTCTGCCAAGCCCTGCACCCTGGAAACTATAGCCTCGTACATAAATCAGCAGTTCATTGTCTGTCTGCTTCAAGCCTGCAATAGGCAAAATCCAGTAACGTGGTACATTCCAGCTTTTAGACAAAGGCTCTTGCAGATTTTGATCCGACCACAGCAGATCATCATTCAGAAAAACAGCGCCAGCAGAGTTTAGATAGTCAATCCCAAAAACAATGGGTTCAGCCAGACGTATATTGTCCCGACAAGACCAACCCCAGCGAATTTTATACCAGGCACCCCCATTATATTTCGGCCAGGTATTTTTCCAGTTATCCGGCAATGTTACAGGTTGCCAGCCTCCCTCCGGAATCTCGAGATGGCTCGGCACTTGAACTTTTTGTTGCTGTTCAATGTTCACCTGACAAAGCTCGTTAATCTGAAAATTATTCTGTGCCAGACTGATGCAAGAGAACAGGCTCAGCCAGCTCCCTATCATTAATAGAGCGAAGAACCTTAATCCTTGTCTAAACATCTTGCTAACAGACAGCATTCGCACTAAAGAATACCTAAATGCCGGGCCGTGCTGACTGCTTTAGTCCGCTTGCTGACACAGAGTTTGCGGTAAATATGCTTGATATGACTTTCAACGGTATACCGTGACACACAGAGTTCATCGGCAATTTCACGATTACTAAGGCCCTGTGCCACCAATGAAAGAATTTCTTTTTCCCGTTGGGTCAGGCTTTCCTGTTCAGGATCAGGTACGACCTGCTCCAAAGAGGAAGATGGCTCTGAACTGGAAATCTGCTTGAGAATTTCACGCGCAATAAAAGGATCAATGGGTGCGCCGCCGCACAAAATACTGCGAATTGCCAGACTCACTTCTGTATCATCGCGTTCCTTGAGTACATAACCAGTTGCTCCTGCTTTAATTGCTTTTAGCAGACTGTCCTGAGTACTCCAAGCGGATACGACGAGTACCAAAGTTTGTGAACCGAGCTCATGTATTTTTTCAATAATGGAAATGCCATTTCCATCTGACAGTCCAAGATCAATCAGTGCTAAACAGAACGGTTCTTGTTGCAGAAGATATTCGGCTTCCCTGACATTATTGGCGAATAGCAATACCTCATCGCTATACCCTAGATCCTTCAATATGTTCTTTAAACGGCACTGAATGACATATTCGTCTTCAACAATTAATACAGGTACCGGTAGTACGGCATCTTGTGCTGTCATAAGCACACCCCTTATCGTTATTCTTATTACCCCATTGAGATTAAAATATAAACAAAAAAAGAAGAAAAATCATGAGTTTTTTTAACTTTATTGTGAGTAGCTTTATGTATGAATAATTTTGGAAGCAGAGTTCTTGTTCTTGGAAAATTCAAATTTATAAACTATAAAAATGCCATCTATTTTAAGATGGCATTTTTTTGTAGCTTCTAAATATTAAATAGCAGTTTATTTTTTGCTTTTCTTTTCAGAACCGTATTGCTGCTTCAAATACTCCACAATATCTTTAGATTCGAACATCTTGACACCAGTATTTGGATCAACCAGATAAGGAACCTGGATATTATTCCCCATTACTTTTAAGACTTGTTCACGTTTACCCCCCGATAAGGGTTCATATTTACCCGGTTTTAAACGCAATTTTGCTAGACCTTGATCCTGCCAGCGTTCTTTCGCCACATTATGATAGATATAAGGGATTTCAAGTTCAGACAATACGCCCCGGACAATACGGGTATAAGGACTGGCTTCAAAGCCCCATAGTTCAAGAAGCTGTTCAGGTGCAGGGGTATTCTTCGACAACGGTTTAGCCATGCCACCACGTAGCCCATTTACCATCGTACCTGCAATGGCAGCAACCGGTACTTTTGGATAATTTGAATACTTAGCTGGTGTTTTACCCGTCTTGCCATAATGCTTAAACAAGTGATGAATAATATCCTGAGATTCGTATAGCTTATCTCCAGTATTTTCATCTACTAAAAATGGAAACTGAAGTTTGCCACCCTGCTGTTTCACTTCGGGACGAAAGCGTTTACCGCCTCGTGGGCACGGATATACTTCATAATCGAGATTCAGTAAAGTCATGACCTCACGGACACGACGACAAAAAGGTGATCCTTCATATTCATAAAGCTTGAGAGGCTTTTCAGGCTGATTCGGAAATGGTGTACCGGTCGTACCACGTCCACCTTCCAGAAATGCGGATGCCAATGCCTGTGCTACTTTAATCTGATGGCCTAACATATCGTCTGTCCTCTTTATTATTTTCAAACCGTGAAAGCAGCAATCTAAACTGCCTAACTTCCACGGTATAGCTTGTTTTTGTATATTTTCAATAACCGGAATTAGTCCACCAATTGTTCTTTGGACAGGACAATGCCATTGTTATCGGCATAAACGTATTCACCCGATTTAAAGGTCACACCACCAAAATAAAGCGGCACATCAACTTCACCAATTCCCTTGCGGTTGCTCTTCTGTGGAATTGAAGCCAGTGCATGCACACCAAGATCCAGCTCTGCAATCGCATCGACGTCACGCACACAACCGTAGATAATCACGCCATTCCAGTGGTTTTTCACCGCAGATTCAGCAATCAGGTCACCCATCAATGCACAGCGCATAGAAGCACCACCATCTACGACCAGAACCTTGCCTGTACCATCTGTCGCTAATAACTCTTTTACGCGAGAGTTATCTTCAAAACATTTTACGGTCACAATCTGGCCGCCGAAGCTTTTACGTGCGCCATAACTTCTGAAGAATTTGCCATCCAGGCATGGGGCGACTACCTGCAGGTCTTTATCCGGATTATCATCAAGCAGGTCACAAGTTACAAATGGTACGCTGGACACGATTTTTTACCCTCATTTCATTTTTTGTATGGCTAAATTATCATAAATTTCAAATTTCACAGTCTGATTAAGCGCTGCATATACCATAGTATGAGCCACCTGCTCTGCTGTCACTGGCTTGTATTTAAAAGAATCGGGGATAAAATGCGAAAACTTGTCAAACAGGTTCTGTGCCGCGTCTTCCAGTAAACGCTGATGATCCCGCTCACCAATCAACAAAGACGGTCGGAACAAGCTGATACGCTCCAGAGACAAGGTCTGGATATAATCCTCTAATTCACCCTTTACCCGGTTATAGAACAGTCTGGATTTTGAATTGGCACCCATCGCACTAATCAACAGATAATGAGCATCCGTTTGCTGCACCAGTTCGGCAAAATGGGCATTGATGGTGTAATCGGTATTATAAAAAGCTTCTTTGGAGCCGGCTTTCTTTAAGGTAGTACCCAGACAGCTAAAGGCATGGGTATGGCCACTGACATCCTGGTCATTGAGCATTAAAAAGTCCTCAATGACCACCTGTTTGACCTTGTGCCATTGTTCAAATTCTGGTTGATGTTTACGCACGATGACGCTAATACGCTTACAACTTGGTTCATTTACCAGCTGTTGCACCAAAGTCTTTCCGACCAAGCCTGTAGCGCCAATCACGATAGGATATGTAATGGTTTTAGTCATTTTTTGTACGATCTCCCTGCTTAGATACTAATCTAACGTTTTCTTTAGAATTTTTCTGCAACTAAAATGTTGTCAAAGCATGTCAAGACTTGACTTAAGCCCATAGTTTCCTCAAAATATAGCACTTGTTTACGGGCTGGTGATAGTTCTTCTGATGTGGTTTTCAGTTGAGTTTCAGCCCGCCCAGACCAATCTATTTCAAGGAGTGCACGAGTGGCAAACTCTGCTCAAGCAAAAAAACGTGCTCGTCAAAACGTTAAAGCACGCAAACACAACGCAAGCTTGCGTTCTATGGTTCGTACATATCTTAAACGTACAGTAGCTGCTATTGCTGCTGGCGACTATGCTGTTGCTACTGAAGCTTACAAAAAAGCTGTTCCAGTAATCGACCGTATGGCTGACAAAGGTATCATCCATAAAAATAAAGCAGCTCGTCATAAGAGCCGTTTGAACGCGCAAGTTAAAGCATTAGCTTCTAACTAATCGCAAATCAAAAGAAGCCCTTTTAGGGCTTTTTTTGTGCCTGAAATTTAATACCAAATCAACAATAAAGAATGATGAATACCAGATTATTCTCAATCCTAGTCATAGAAATCTTTTACTTAGATAAAAACAGAATAAATTATTCATCCTTATCCATAGAATGAGGCGTGGTGGTCTGATCTTGCTGTGCATTGTCTGTATCACGCTGACAGGCAGTTAATCCCAGCATAACGACTAGACTTAAAATTGTGATTATTTTCATGATGACTCCCATGCTTCCAAAATTGGTTTAAATATCAGCATAGTGATATTTCATCGTTACTCTATTTCACTTTCATACGATAAATGTAAAAAACTCAACCTAAATGATTGAGCCTTTGAATTATTTATTTACCTTTAATTCGGTATTCTGAAATTGGGAAATATCCAGCTCATGCACTTTGCCACGCCAAATCCATTTTAGTTTAGATTCCTCAAATACATCGCCTTCAAACCAGACAAACAGACCTTCCATCATTTTCGGCCAGTCTTCACGGCTGACTTCCTGATGTCCCGACATCACTGCAATCATCGCTGCCAGAATGGTGTCATGGCTGACTGCCAGACTGAGCCCATACGGCGTTTTCGGATGAGTGTTATAAATTAATTCAAGCACATCTACTACGCCATTAATTGGATGTTTCATTCCAGGCAAAGCATTATTGACGAAGCTATTGATAAAGCCTAATGCCCCCTGTTTTTTGAAATATGGCCCTGCTTTTTGAATATCCAGTACAAAACTGCCTGGCTCAACTAGCAAACCCTGTTCAACGATTTCAATCTTATGGGTATGCGGTGCTTTATCCGTTGCATCTGCCCCTTCGATCATCAATGCTGCGGTATCTACACAGCGCTGAATCGGACTCGATATACAATGCTGGATATGCCGATCTGTTTGATTGACCAGATAAGCGCCCCATTCCTGCGCCAGATCACGTCCTTGCGGCGTCAACTGCAAATCATAACCTGCCAGTCCCTGACCAGCGACATCTTCACGCAGAGAATGCCGCGTAAACAGAGTCACAGGTGTCTTGGTATTAGGCAATAAATCTATTGCACTGAGCATACTTGGTGGAAGCAGTTTTAATGCCACAATCTTGCCAACTGATCTATCAACGGAATCTTCCTCACTATACCATGAACGGCTATGAGCTCAATCATTGTCTTGCATGTCCGCCAGTGCCCGTAAAGCCAATACCTTCATAGCTTCATTCTTATAGGCGATAAACCCGCCATTCAGTAAGGTCTTGCGCTGGTTGTAGATGAATGGCCGACCTTCAAGATCAACCAGCCCTCCACCAATCCGCTCAAGCATGCATTGACCGGCACTGGTATCCCATTCAGAGGTTGGATGGAAACGAGGATAAATGTCTACCCGGTCTTCAAGGATCATGCAGAATTTATAGGCACTTCCTGCCTTGAACTCGGTGTACGCGCTAAGTTTAGCTAGACTTTGCAAATACTCGACATATTTTGGCTTTTGCTGACTGCTCTGACTCAGACCGACAAAGACATCCTGATGATCAGTAGCTGCCTCATAGTCAAACCATGCCTGATCCTGAATATCGTATTTTAAAGGCATGCCCTGTTCAGGGCAGAAATAGATCAACTGCTGCGCAGGAACCGCCAAAATAGCAAAGGTAGTCAGACTGCCTCTGATCAGACTAAGATTAATCGTAAATTCCGGGCGCTGGTGCAGAAACTCTTTAGTGCCATCCAGAGGATCAAGTAACCAGAAATCTGTCCAGGCATGACGCTGATCCTGCTGCCCCTCTTCTGACAGTAAAGGTAATTCTGAAATTTCTGCCAAAGCCTGGGTTAAATAACTATTCACCCGATAGTCTGCCTGGGTCACAGGAGAATCATCACTTTTCTTGACAATATCAAACGCAGCACCTGAACAATAACGCTGATATTCTTCTCGCAAAATTTCACAAGCCTGTGTCAAAATGAGCACAAACTGCAAAATCATCGGATCTTGTGGTGCTATTGTCGCTTTAAACATAGAAAACCTTATATGTCGAATTGCTCAGAAAAACCGCCTGTCATTTTTGATATGGACGGAACTTTACTTGATCTTGCCTACGATGATTTCATCTGGAACGAATTACTACCGGTCCGTTATGCTGAAACACATGGCTGTAGTCTGGAACAGAGCCGCGAAACGCTTTATGCATTCTATCAGCAACATAATCATACCCTAAACTGGTACTCTTCTCGCTTCTGGACAGCTAAAGTCGAAGTCGATGTTCTGGCCATGCAAATTGAGCATAAAGATAAAGTTAGCTTACGCCCTTATTGCCTCGAATTACTCGATTATCTTAAAAATAATGGCTATCCGATCTGGCTTGCCACCAATGCCGACTGTGCCGGTCTAGCCTTTAAACTGGAACATCTCAATCTCAAAAATTATTTTGATGTCATTGTCAGCTCGGAAAGCATTGGGCATGCCAAAGAATTTGTAGAATTCTGGCAAGGCCTGAATGCCCTGCATTCCTTTGATCCTGAGCAGGTCTATTTTATTGATGATACCGAAAAAGTCCTGAATGGCGCCAAGGCTTATGGCATCCAGAACCTGTTCTGCATCCAGCAACCATCTTCCAGTAAAGTTGCGCGCCAGACTTGCAATTACCCGATGCTGCACCAATTAACAGATTTAATCACTCATTTAAATCAGTCTGAGGTAAACAAGCAATATGCGTAAATCGTCTTTACCCGAAGATGCGGTAGGCATGCGTATAGATAAATGGCTGTGGGCGGCACGTTTTTTTAAAACCCGTTCAATTGCCAAGAATGCTATTGAGGGCGGTAAAGTCCATCATAATGGTGAGCGTGTAAAAGTATCTCGCGAAGTCCGTGTGGGTATGGAGTTGACGATTCAGCAAGGTATCGACAAAAAAACCGTAGTTGTAAAAGAACTTTCTGATGTTCGTGGTCCTGCACCTGTGGCACAGAAACTGTATGAAGAAACTGAAGTCAGTATCGCTCGCCGGGAATTGATTGCATCGCAAAGAAAGTTGCATAATCTAGCGCGTCCCGATCATCGACCAAGCAAAAAAGATCGTCGAGACATCAGTCGATTCAAGAATGAAAATAGTCAGAACTTTGATCAACATTGGTCATATAATGATGATTAAATTCAAGCGTCAGCATGTGTCGTAACATTGCTGGATTTTATAGAACACAAGGGAAATTTCTGTCACTATATTCCTGTGGAACGAAGCTCTAATGTAAGACATCCACTTGAGTACTAAGTTTGTGACATCGTATTGAGGTTGTAAGATGGATGAGAATAAAAACAAGGCGCTCAACGCTGCCTTAAGCCAGATTGAAAAACAGTTTGGTAAAAACACAGTGATGCGTCTTGGTGACAATACCGTGCAAGCAGTTGAAGCTGTATCTACGGGTTCTTTAACGCTTGATATTGCACTCGGTATTGGTGGTTTACCGAAAGGCCGTATTATCGAGATTTATGGTCCTGAATCTTCAGGTAAGACCACAATGACATTACAAGCAATTGCTGAATGTCAAAAAGCTGGCGGTACATGTGCATTCATCGATGCCGAGCACGCACTTGATCCTCAATATGCCCGTAAACTCGGTGTAGATATTGATAACCTGCTGGTTTCTCAGCCAGACAACGGTGAACAGGCACTTGAAATCGCTGACATGCTGGTACGCTCTGGCGCAATTGACCTGATTGTAGTCGACTCTGTTGCTGCATTGACGCCTCGCGCCGAGATTGAAGGCGAAATGGGTGACTCGCATATGGGTCTGCAAGCACGTTTGATGAGCCAGGCACTGCGTAAAATTACCGGTAATGCCAAGCGTTCAAACTGTATGGTGATTTTCATTAACCAGATCCGTATGAAGATTGGTGTTATGTTCGGTAGCCCGGAAACGACTACTGGTGGTAATGCACTGAAATTCTATGCTTCTGTACGTCTGGATATCCGCCGTATCGGTCAGGTAAAAGAAGGCGACGAGATTGTAGGTTCTGAAACCAAAGTCAAAGTTGTGAAAAACAAAATGGCGCCTCCATTCAGAGAAGCTCTGTTCCAGATTCTGTATGGTAAAGGTGTTAACCATCTTGGTGAACTGATTGATCTTGCAGTACAGCAAGAAATCGTTCAAAAAGCGGGTGCATGGTATTCATATCAAGGTGACAAGATTGGCCAAGGTAAGAACAATACCATCCGTTACTTGGAAGAACACAAAGAGCTGGCGGATACCATTGAAAAACTGATCCGTGAGCAACTGCTTACTACAGGCAAAGTAGTCGAAGATAAAGACGAAGAAGAACCAGCAGACTTTCTGGATGCATAATCCTTAAACATCATAACAGAGCGCCCTAAGGGGCGTTTTTGTTATTATGGAATAGATATTTTAATCGAGATCAATATGTCAGACGCAAAATTCAGCAAACTTTTGGACTATGATGCGATTAAACAGCAGTTTGGTGATGCTGAAGATTCAGTCACTCCTGCACCTGTTGAGTCACAGGCTTTGCCAGAATTTGATCCGGAAGATAGCTTATTTGGTAACTCTAATAAAGAGCAAAAGAAACCCGGTCTAACCGGCTCCCGTTTGCGTTCTTATGCCTTTGCTGTACTGACTCGCAAGGAATACTCCAAAGCTGAACTCATCGAAAAACTGGCACTTTATGCAGAAGATCGCAATGAAGTGGTCACTTTGGTTGAAGAACTATCTAGAGAAAACTATCAAAGTGATCAACGTGTCGCTGAAATCATGTTGTCGAGCCAAAAGCGTAAAGGTAAAGGCCCCAATCAGATTAAAATGAAGCTAAAAAGCAAAAAGATTGATACTGCCCTGATCAGTGAAGAACTCAAAGAAACGGACTGGGTACAACAGGCTTATGAACTGAAGCTTAGAAAATATGGCCCAGAAGTGACGAAAGACCCAAAACTTAAAGCCAAACAGATCCGTTTTCTAATGTATCGTGGTTTTGAAATGGATGCGATCATGAAAGCGATTAGCCGCAAGGCAGAAGATTAATTCTTTTGTATTTGTGAAAAAATATGCTTAGGCTATTTTTTATTTTCCTCTTTGCTATCCTGCTTAAATAGTTTCCCTTATTACAATTAATCTCAAACAGCAAAAAGCTTTCAAAAGCTCAAATTAAGATAATCTATTTTCATGATTGAATTTTAATGTTCCAAACAATTCAAGTATCCAAGGAAGTGGCATTAGATAGAAATTTAAAAGTAAACATTAAAGAAAGGGAAAACAATGAAGATTAAGATTGAAAAATAAAGAGAGAATAGAGAAATTTTATAATTATAAATCTGGTGGCAACCCTACCAGCAAAGCTCCGGCACATCATAGATCTACTACCGTTGCTACCTTCCGGTCCTGGCGGGGTTCATAGAGTACAATTGCGAAGTAACCGGCAGGGCTACCATTACAGAAACAGAGTATAGAGATTTTTATTGAAGTTGCAAGGGCTGTATTTCAAATTTTCGGCATAAGCTATCCGTTTGATTATTTTAAAAACAATATGCCCCAAGATGC
This sequence comes from Acinetobacter sp. TW_SC_4, assembly GCF_054861205.1. Lineage (NCBI taxonomy): Bacteria > Pseudomonadati > Pseudomonadota > Gammaproteobacteria > Moraxellales > Moraxellaceae > Acinetobacter > Acinetobacter sp. TW_SC_4. The sequence continues at coordinate 1,324,868 of NZ_CM142174.1, read as the reverse complement.
TGGTTTTTTAATATTCTTCACAATTAATTCATGAATATCGAAATTCACATGATCTTTGTAAAACCTTGTTGCAATTTCTAAAAATGCCGTTTTAAATGTGAAGCTATAAACGGGTTATCTCTTTTAGAATAAATGAGCTGCGGATACATAATCTCGCCAAAAATCATGGAACTTATATGATGTTTAAGAAACAGGTATTGTGTGCCCTCACTGCACTCTGTACAACCTCTCTTTTTGCTGCGATTCCTATCGAATCACGTGGACTCAGCCAAGGTGCTCAATCAAATAATATCAGCTCTCAATCTGCCATTGCTACAGGTGCAGATGCGCCTCAGACCAATACCAGCTGGCAGCTCATGCAAAAAAACCAGCAGCTTGAAAATGATCTACGCAGTTTACGTGGAAAAATCGAGGAACAAGAAAATGAGATCGAGAGATTAAAAAGCGAATTAACCAACCGCTATGCCGATCTGGATCAACGTCTTGAACTGTTGCAGCAAAAAATTGAACCTGCTGAAGATACTCCCGCGGAGGATAACCAACAGGATATTTCTCCCAGTTTAAGCTCTAATGCTCCTACGACCACTAATCAAACATCCACAACGCAACAGTCGAGTGAGCAGGAAAAAGCGGCTTATACTATTGCACTGGATGCCTATAAAAATGGTGGTGCAGCTAAAGCCATTGCGCCCATGCAGAATTTCATCAAGAATAACCCAAATAGCGTCTATATCAGCAATGCTCACTTCTGGTTAGCCGAATTCAACCTGTCCATTGATCCACCGAATTTTAATGAAGCAAAGAAGAATTATCTGATTGTGGTTGACCGCTATCCGAATTCTGCAAAAGCCTCTACTGCCGTTTATCAGCTTTATAATATTAGTAAGGATGTAGAAAAGAATGCTACTCTTGCTTCGCAATATAAAGCGAAACTACTCAAGAACTATCCGAAAGCTGAAGAAGTTAAATTTCTTAAGTAAAATATAAAGCCTCAAAATAAAAAAGACACCATGCAGGTCATTGCTGTCCCACAATTTTTCACAAGAGGAAGCTCATTTGAGCTTCCTCTTGTTTTATGGGTATTTTATCGGGTGAAAATAAGGCTTTTAAAGTTCTTCTTTCAAACAAATTCACTTGAATTATTCTGAGTAAACGTTGAACTGTCCAACCTGTTTTTCCTAAATGTTGAGCGAAACTCACCAATAAATAGGCGATCATCGCAATCCAGATTTGTGTCTGAATTGCGTTCCTGCTGCGGCCTAGAAACGCTTTTAATTTGAGATTCTGCTTAATCGCCTTAAAGAACAGCTCAACTTTCCAACGATCTTTATAAATCGCCGCAATGGTAGAGGCGGCTAAATGAAAGTTATTGCTGAGAAAGCTAAAGTGCTTGCCACTTTGCTGATCTCTATATTCAATTCTTCTTAACACTGGGGCTTTTCTTTTTAGGGCATGTGCGCTATTCAGCTGAATGGTTTCATCTTTTAGAATACCTTTGGATTCAAGCACTGGATGTTGCTGGATCACCTGATACACAGATTTAGGCCTAAAACGTGTGACAAATCCAATGTTTTGAGCAGTCAGATTTGCATACCATTGGTAATCGACATAGCCTTTATCAAAAACTACAATGCTGCCAGCAGGAAACTGGAATTTGCGGCCTTGTACCATGTCATTTTCTTTGCCATTTTCAACTGCAACAAACTCAGGAATATCATTGCTGTGATTCAATCCTATACTGAGTTTCATGCTGGCTTTTGAGTCGTGAACTTTGGCCCATTCACATAAGGAAAGCGACAGGTCAATATGACTGGCATCCAAGGAATACAAGGGATTCTTAAAGCGAAATTTATGAGCTACTTTTGAGTGTTCATAGTATTTAAGCAACTTGTAAAATAGCTGTTGATACAAGGCAGCAGGCTGCTGCTCATTGATTCGTGCCAGCGTGCTTCGGGGAATAGACTTTGCTCCGAGATGACTTAGCTTTTCCTGTTGGCACTCCAAATTGGATTGAATATCTCTCAGACTTTGCCTACAAGAGAATTGAGACATCAATATGGCAATAAACTGATCCCACCGGGAAGCCGCTCTAAATTTCTGTCCAACATGGTGTACTTTAGCAAGTTGTTCAAAATCCTGTCGCACAACAGGTTTAATTAGCTCATGAAATACGGTATTCTGATGTGACAAAACCTGAATCCTGGTCATTAAAGTGTTTGTTTGCACTCATATTTTAACTGTTAGGACTCAGGTTTTTTTATTTAAAGTAAACTATGGGACAGCAGTGCCATGCAGGTGTCTTTTTTAATTCCAACTTCACTTCTATAACTTAACGCACAATGCCACGCTTTGATTGTTCAAGTGAATCAATCAGACGTTGGGCTTCAGAAACTTCTGGAAGAATCTCGTTACGGATTTTCTCAATAGCTTCCTGAGTCGTTAAGCCAGATTTATAAATCAGCTTAAAGGATTCACGTAAACCATTAATCACGTCTTTTGACCAGCCTTTACGACGCATGCCTTCAATATTCATGGCAAATGCATGGGCCGGGTTACCCGATACCATCACATAGGCAGGAACATCTTTCAGAATCAGTGAAGCACCACCAATCATGCTGTAAGAGTCAATTTTACAGAACTGGTGAATACCTGAGTTACCACCAATCACGACATAATCGCCTACGTGTACGTGACCCGCCACACCGACATTATTTGCAAAAATGTTATGATCACCAACCATACAGTCATGTGCAATATGCGTATTTACCATTAACAGGTTATGACTGCCAATCTTGGTAATACCTTTGTCCTGAACCGTACCACGGTGCAGACTGCAGTGTTCACGAATCTTATTATAATCACCAATTTCCAGCCAGGTTTCCTCACCTGCATATTTCAGATCTTGGCAGACTTCACCAACACTGGCGAACTGAAAAATTTCATTATGTTCACCAATACGTGTGAAACCACCTACCACGACATGTGAATGCAGTTTGGTACCAGCACCAATCGTGACATTTGGCCCAATAATACAATAAGGGCCAATCTGTACATCTGCAGCAATTACTGCAGATGCGTCAATGATGGCAGTTGGATGAATTAGGGGATTATTGCTCATGCCTGCTCGACTTTCAGATGGGAAACCATAATTTCCGCGGTTGTTGCGACAATGCCATCTACTGTGGCAATACAATTATATTTATAAATGCCACGTTTTTGCATCACTAATTCAGATTTAAGTACTAATTGGTCGCCAGCAACCACTTGTTTTTTAAATCGAACCTTTTCAGCGCCAGCAAAAAGGAATAATGAACCTTCTTTTGGAGTTTCATTATTCATGACAAAACCAAGGATACCTGAGATCTGTGCTAATGCCTCGACAATCAATACGCCTGGCATGATTGGATAGTTCGGAAAATGGCCTTGCAGAAACTCTTCATTAATTGAGACGTTTTTATAACCAACAATGCCATTTTCGGTAATATCGACAACGCGATCTACCAGCAGAAATGGATAGCGATGGGGCAAATATTCACGAATCTTTTGAATATTCATTGGCAATTCAGGCTTCGTGAATGTAGGCAAATTCGACTCTGTCATCATAATTATTTACGCAACTTAAATGTTGATTCAATGGACTCAATTTGAGATTGCATATGATCCAATCGTTTTACCAACTGGGTCAATGGCACATCTGCTAATTGTCTTAAGCGAACCACTGTGCGTTTCCATTGCTGATTTGGCAACAATCCCATGCCTGAAGAATAAGTACCTTCTTCAGTAATGTTATTTGTCACCATTGACATTCCTGTCAAGGTCACATTATCGGTGATATGTAGGTGTCCTGCTACCCCACAGGCCCCCGCGAGAATACAGTTTTTGCCAATCGTGGTACTACCGGCAATCCCGCATTTGGCTGCAATCGCAGTATTTTCACCAATCTTGACGTTATGGGCGATTTGCACAAGATTATCAATAATGACACCTTGTTCCAGAATTGTGTCATCCAGTGCACCCCGGTCAATACTACAGTTTGAGCCGATCCGGACATCATCTGCAATACGGACTGAACCCAACTGGGCAATCCGATGCCATTTACCTTGATAAGGTGCGAAACCAAAACCTTCACTACCAATCACGGTATTGGCGTGGATACGAACACGATTACCAATTTTTGTAGCACCTGTTAAAGTCACATGTGCATCAATAAAACAGTCCCGACCAATTTCAACCTGGTCGTCAATCTGAACGTGTGACTGGATAATGGTATTTTCACCCACCACACAATTCTCACCAATGACGGCATAATGGCCAATATAGGCGCTGTCAGCAATGATGGCAGATGGATGAATTTGTGCGGTACTTTCAATTCCCTGAGTCGTATGCTTTTTCTCAAAAACGTGAGTCAGAATTGCAAAAGCCAGATAAGGATTGGCAACGACAATGAAGTTCTGCTGGGAAATTAGCTGCTCTTTTAATTCAGCAGTCACAATTAAAGCACCTGCCTTACTCTGAGCTGCCTGTTCCAGATATTTATCTGCATTGACAAATGCAAGGTCATGAGAGGTTGCATTTTCAAGACTTGCCAAACCTCTCAAACATAAATCCGCCTGACCTACATACTCACCTTGGACAAGACGAGCGAGGTCAGCTAACTGAAGTTTTTGATGATTCATCGATTATTTAATTGCATTAACCTTTTGAATCATTTTATCAGTTAAATCATACTTCGCGTCATAAGCAAGTACGGAATTTTTATTTAAAACCACATCTAGCTTGTTTTCTTGGCGCAATTGTTCAGCAGCACGCTTCAAATTCCCTTCAAAAGCCTTATTTACACTTTGCATGCGCGTTTGTACAGTTGCCTGTACCTGTTGCTGTACACCTGCCAGTTGAGTCGCTTTCCCTTCAAATTCTTTAGCTATTTTTTCACGTTCTGCCTGTGTTTTTGCAGTCTGGCCTTTTTGCTTGATTGCAGCAAGGTCTTTTTGAAACTGTGCAATCTGGGCAGTTTGCGGCTTGATTTCATTTTCCAGAGTGGCATTTTGCTGCTTTAAATAAGTACTGTTTTGTACTACTTTTTCCAGATCAACGATCCCATAATCATCCGCATGTGACAATGAAGTTAAACCCGCTAAAGCAATACCCATTGCCATCATCATTTTTTTCATGTTTTTACCCATTCAAAAAATTTTGCTCACAAAACCTGATGGCTTCATGAGCAAAATTTGTATTTAAGATCAAAGTCTTCTTAGAAAGTACGTCCAATTTCGAACTGAACATTTTGAGTTTCATCACCGTCTTTATCATTCAACGGGTATGCATAGCTCAGTGATAATGGACCAATCATGGTAATCCAGGTGAAACCAGCACCTACGCTATAACGCATATTGCCTGCATCGAAACCAAAGTTATCTTTACAGTACTGTTTACCACTCACCGAGCTGCCATTCACGAAAATATTATCATTAGATACATCACACTGAGTATCAAATACTTGAGCACCTTCAGCAAAGAGTACCGGACGAACCTGACGCGCCCAATCTCCCTTAAATGGAACAGGCAGAACCAACTCAGTACCAAACTGAACTAAAGCATTACCGCCCACTTCTTCTGGGGATGGATCAGTTCGGCCGATGTCAGAGAAATATACGCCTGGATATTTAGGACCTAAGGTACTGTTTTCATAACCACGTACTGAACCATAACCACCGGCATAGAAGTTCTTATAGAAAGGCAAGTCATTACCATAGCCCAACTTACCATATCCACGCAGAACAAAATCTTTGCCTAATGGGAAGAAAGCCTGAGCGTCATAAGTGAGCTTTTGATATTCCACATCGCTACCTGGCAAAGCAATTTCTGCATTGACACGATGTGACATACCTGTGGTCGGGAACATTGGACGGTTCAAAGTATTATAAGACCAACCCAGATTCAGGTTATAGGTCAAGAAATCACCCTTAAACTCTTGACCATATGAAATAGTATCAAGTGGAGCACCATTTGCATCTACACAGTTGCCTGTTGCAGATTCAACCTGACCTGGACAGAAGTCACCACGCTTGGTTTCTTTACCACCATTACGTTCCAAATAGTCAGCCACATATGTAGATACATATGGCCCTGTGGTCACTTCAGTCTGGTCTATATTCAGACCCAGGCTTACACTCTGGTTCTCATCAATTGGATAACCAAAGTTGATACCACCACCCAAGCTGTCTGTAACATAGTTGTTTACGTTATAGTCATCATCCAGCTTGGTTTTACGGTAGTACATATTATAGCCGCGACGTACACCATCAATCGTGAAGTACGGGTCCATTACACTCAAGTTATAATAATCTTGAGTTTCAGAACGTGACAGATCAATCGAAACGCTGTTCCCTGTACCCAGGAAGTTAGTCTGACTTAATCCAGCCTGGAACGTTACACCACCGCTTTGCGAGAAACCAACAGCTAGAGTACTTGTACCTGAATGCTGCTCTTCAACTGCCACATTCAAATCAATTTGATCTGGTGATCCTGGAATACGAACAGGTTTGATATCAACTGTTTTGAAGAAACCAGTACGTTCTAAACGTACTTTAGACAGATCAATCTTCTCATTGCTTGCCAGTGCACTTTCCATCTGGCGCATTTCACGACGCAATACCTCATCGGCAGTTTTAGAATTACCTGTGAAATTGATCCGACGTACAGTCACTTGTTGACCTGGATTAATATAGTAGTTCAGATCAACCTGTTTAGTTTCATTATTGATTTGAGGTACAACATTTACTTCAGCATAATAATAGCCAGCATTACCATATTTACGTAACAATAACTGTTTAACCGCATTCACTCGTTCCTGAGAATAGGTATCGCCTTCTTTATATAATTGCAAAGCTTGTAGCTCTTCAGGTTTATAAAGCGCATCACCCAGGAATTTGGTTTGTCCAAACTTAAACTGTTCGCCTTCATTGACTGAAACTTCAATAAAGACATTCTTTTTATCTTCACTCAGGTTCAGACTTGAATTGGTAATATTGAAGTTGATGTAACCACGGTTCAGATACATCGCACGTAAGGCTTCCAGGCTCGCAGCCATTTTTTCACGTGCATAACGGTCATTACGCGAGATGACCGAGCTCCAGCCACTTTCTTTAACAGCGAATGCCTGTTTGATATCTGATTCTTTAAAGACAGTATTGCCTATAATATTGATATCAAAAACTTTAGCGGCTTTACCTTCAACAAAATCGATCAGCACTTCAACGCGGTTGTTTGGTCGCGGTGTCGTTGTTACCGTAATATCGGCATCATAACGACCTTGCTGCATATATTGCTGTTCCAGCTCGGTTTCGACTGTTTGCAGTGCAGATTTCTTCAGTACCTCACCTTCAGCCAGACCCATTTTTTTCAGGCCTTCTTCCAGCGCTTCCTTCGGAATCAGCTTATTGCCTTTCAGCTCGATTTTTGAAATTACCGGACGTTCTACCACCTGGAATACCAAGGTATTGCCCTGCTGAACGGCTTTAATGTCATCAAATAGTCCAGATGCATACAAGCTACGAATCGCATTGGCAATGATCGGATCATTCACCCGGTCACCACTGTTGATTGGCACCAAGCCGTACACATTTTCTGGAGTTAAACGTACCAATCCATCAAATTTTATATCTTGTACAATGAAGTCTTCTGCCGCATATACTTGTTGTGCTACTGCCATTGCACTAACGAGTGCCAAAGGCATAAATAAATGTGTGTGCTGCATGCCAGTCTTTTCCGCTGTTAATTATTCCATTTACGTTATTATAAACGCATAAAGTCATTAAATAATGCCAAAAGCATCATACTGCCGAGCAGTACCATACCAATTTTTAATCCAACCAATTGTATTTGTTCAGAAACAGGTTTACCACGAATTAATTCGATAAAATAATAAACCAGATGTCCGCCATCAAGCATTGGGATTGGCAATAAGTTTAATATCCCTAAACTTACACTCATTAGCGCCATAAAGGAAATAAAAGTTTTCCAACCCATTTCCGCGCTTTGTCCCGCCACTTTGGCAATGGTAATCGGGCCAGAAAGATTATCCAGACCAATCAGACCACGTACCATTTTGACGATCGAGTTCAAAATCATTGAAGACAGATGTGCTGTCTTGTCAAAGGCCATCACCATCGCCTCAACAGGCGTATAGTGAATCGTCTGTTTATATTCAGCAGGAATTGTCACCTTGCCCGGATCACTTTGAACTCCGAGCATACCGGTTACATTCCCCATATTGTCACGTTTGCCTTGCGGCATGACTTGAAGATGTACCACCTGGTTACCACGCAATACATCTATCTTAAGTAATTTTTCTGGTGATGCCTGTACAACCTGTACCACATCGAACCAGTCTTTCATCTGTACACCATCAATGGCCAGAATCTTATCGCCTTCTTTAAGACCCTGACGAATGGCTGCACCATCTTCACTCAGTTTGCTCACCACAGCCGGAATTTCCGGACGATATGGCAAGAAACCTAGTGTATCAAGAGGTGACTGACTTTGATCTTTAAGAAAGTCTTGAATTGGTAACTGGAATATCTTGTTTTCACCCGCACGGTCTGCCTGAATCGAGACCACACCAGTTTCACCCACACGATCCACCAAGGCATAACTCAGTTTTTCCCAAGTTTCGACTTGCGCACCATCTACAGCGACAATCTTGTCACCCGGCTGCATCTGTACTGCGGCTGCCGGTGTGTTTGGTAAGACCTTGCCTACGCGAGTATTAAGCTGTTCTTGTGCAGGTAAAAAAAGCACCCAAAACAGGACAACGGCTAAAAGCAGGTTAATGAGAGGACCCGCAGCAACGATGGCAATACGTTTCCAGGGATGCTGACGGTTAAAGGCTTTAGGCAAGTCTTCTTCTGCCACATTGCCTTCACGCTCGTCTAGCATTTTGACATAGCCACCCAAAGGCAAAGCTGAAAGCTGATATTGGATACCGGATTTTTTAGAAGTCCATTTTAGGAGGGTTGGCCCAAAACCAATGGAATAGACCAGTACTTTAACGCCCAGTTTACGTGCCACAATGTAGTGACCAAACTCGTGAATCGCAATTAAGGGACCGAGTAATAGGATTGCGGCTGCAATAATAAACAAGGCGTTCATGTCTTAACTTCCTTTATTCACAACATATTGCTGTGATAAACCTCGTGCTGTGTGATCTGCATGCAGAATAGTATCCAGATCATGTGCTGGTTGATTGTCCATCTGATTCAGGACAGTTTCAACCACCTGAGGAATTTGGGTAAATCTGATTTGCTGATTTAAAAATGCAGCAACTGCAATTTCATTGGCCGCATTCAAAATTGTAGGCGCAATTCCACCACTCTTCATGGCTTGACGTGCTAATTTCAGTGCCGGAAAACGCACCACATCCGGTTCCTGGAAATTCAGCTGTGAATGCTTAAACAAATCCAGAGCCGGGATATGGGTACTGATCCGTTGTGGCCATGCCAAAGCATGTGCAATTGGCGTGCCCATATCCGGGTTACCCATTTGTGCCAATGTCGACCCGTCCACATATTGCACCATGGAATGAATAATACTCTGTGGATGGACAACAACTGTAACAAATTGTTCTTGAACTGCAAACAAATGACACGCTTCGATAAGTTCCAGCCCTTTATTCATTAAAGTAGCTGAATCTACAGAAATCTTTTGCCCCATTGACCAGTTTGGATGTTTGCAGGCTTGAGCAGGCGTCACATCATGCAATTGCTCAAGAGAATGATTCAGGAATGGACCGCCAGAAGCAGTCAGTAAAATCTGATGAACACCGAGCTTAGGTTGACCATTACGTTCGGCATCAAAGTAGTTTTGAGGCAGGCACTGGAAAATCGCATTATGTTCAGAGTCGACTGGCAATAATAATGCACCATAATCTCGCGCAGCTTGCATCATGATGTCGCCGGACATGACCAAGGCTTCTTTATTGGCCAATAGGACACGCTTACCCGCTTTGACTGCAGCCAATGTAGGAAGCAGGCCCGCCGCCCCGACAATTGCTGCCATCACGATATCAACATCCGCATACTCTGCGACTGAAATTAAGCCTGCTTCGTCCTGAAGAATTTCGATATCTGATAAGCCCTGTACTTGTAGCAGCTGAGAAAGCTCATCAACTTTATTTGCAGGCACTACAGCCACTTTAGGACGGTACTGCTGACAGATTTCTGCCAGCTCAGTAATACGACTTTGCGCTGTCACAGCGAAAACCGAGTAAGCTTCAGGATGTTGCTGCAAAATTTTTAAAGTACTTTGACCAATTGAACCTGTAGCACCCAGTATACAAACAGCTTGTGACATTTATAAATCTACGCCAATAAGTTTTAAAACATATATGCCTGTTGCAAAGATAGGAGCTGCAGCAAGCAAAGAATCAATACGATCTAGTACACCACCATGACCCGGCAAAATACGGCCCGAATCCTTGATTCCAGCACGACGCTTGATCATGGATTCAAACAGGTCACCTAGCACTGAACTAAATACGGTAATAACAGAAAGAATCAGGAACAGACATAGCTCTGGCCAGGTCATATCCAGATAAAGTGAAGCGACGGCAACCACGATGAGCATGGAGGTAAGAATACCACCGTATAGACCTTCTACCGACTTGTTTGGGCTGACATTTGGTGCGAGTTTTTTCTTGCCGAATTTGCGTCCAACAAAGTAAGCGCCACTGTCTGCACCCCAAACCAGCAGGAACAGGTACATTAACCACCATGGGGAGTTTAACCAAACCGAGAAGATTGCCGTAACAGCAGCAGAAACCAGTACAATCCCGATGCCATGCAAGCTGACATTGTACCAGCCATCATAATCAGGATAGGTTTTAACCCAGTAGATACTCAGCAACCAGGTCAGAATAGATGCCGACCACAATAATAAGGCCACATCCCAATAGTATAAAGCCAGTGCAGATAGGGCTGCAGTCAGTAGACCATAGCCCCACGCCACTGGCTTGATAACATTTTTACATTTTCGCGGCATGAGTTTAAACCACTCATAGCCTGCCACCCCGGCAGCCACAACCATCAATGCGAACATTGGATATTGTGATTTGGTCGCAAACATACAGCTCAGTACGACTGCAACCAGCACCAATGCGGTTATAATCCGCTCAAACATGTGTATTAATTCTCAAGTCTTTCTTGAAGAATCTGCTCTGATGTTTTACCAAAACGACGTTCGCGCCCACCAAATACAGCAAGTGCATCATCGAATTCCTCTACGGTAAATTCTGGCCATAAGGTCTCAGTAAAATACAGCTCTGCATATGCTGCCTGCCAGAGCAGGAAATTGGACAGGCGGAAATCTCCACCGGTACGAATCAGCAGATCAACAGGCGGCAAGTCACTCAAACTGACATATTGACCGAACACATCAGTATCAATTGCTTCAAGATCTAATTTATTTATTAAAACATCCGCAGCAATCTGCTTCGCAGCTTGTGCCATGTCCCACATTCCACCATAGCTGATTGCAATGGTAAGCGTCATACTATCGAAATTAGCAGTCCTTTGTTCTGCTTGCAACATCAATGCTTGCAATTCAGGAGATAAACGCGACCGATCACCAATAAAACGTAAAGCAATATTAAATTTTTGCATACGTGGTAACTGTTCATGAATCGTGTCTTCCAACAACTTCATGAGCAAGTCGACCTCATATTGGGGACGGTTCCAGTTTTCGCTAGAGAATGCAAAGACCGTTAAAGCCTGGATATTTCTTTTTCTACAATGTTCAACAATCGGGTCTAGAACCGTTTTTCCTTCACGGTGTCCATCGCCTTTCTGCATCTGATTTTTTTTGGCAAAACGATTGTTGCCATCCATGATGATGGCAACATGTTTTGGAAGACGGGAATTTTCTTCAGAAGCGGTCATTGATGAATTAAACCTTCATCAATTCAGCTTCTTTCGCAGCCAAGCGCTTGTCAACTTCAGCAACAAATTTGTCTGTGATTTTCTGAATTTCGTCAGATGCACGACGTTCATCATCTTCAGAAATTTCTTTTTCTTTCAACAATGCTTTGATGTCACCCAATACATCACGACGGATGTTACGAATCGCGACTTTGGCATTTTCAGCTTCGTTTCGTGCAACTTTCTGCATGTCACGACGGGTTTCTTCAGTCAACGCTGCCATTGGTACACGGATCGCGTCAGCAGTAATCGGGTTCAAACCAAGATCAGACTCACGGATCGCCTTATCAATCGCAGCAACCATTGAACGTTCAAATGGTTGAACCAGCAATGTACGTGAATCTTCCACGCCTACGTTTGCAACCTGATTCAATGGCACATCAGAGCCGTAGTAAGGAACCATGACGCCGTTCAAAATTGATGGATGCGCACGTCCGGTACGAACTTTTGCGAAACCATGTTCTAACGAGTCAAGAGACTTGTTCATACGCTCTTCTGCGTCTTTTTTAAGATCGTTAATCATATGATCTTCCTTACTTAATTCTTAAAAGATGTATTTACTAAATTAGGAGGTAGTATAAAGGGCTTTGTAGCTCACGTCATTAATTGGTGACGTGAGTTCCTTCTTTTTCACCCATCACCACTGAAAGCAATGCGCCAGATTTGTTCATGTCAAATACTTGAAGTGGCACATTGTGGTCACGACATAAGCAGATCGCAGTTAAATCCATGACGCCCAACTTCTCGTCCAGCACCTGATCAAATGTCAAGGTATCGTATTTCACGGCATCTTCGTATTTGCTTGGATCTTTGTTGTAAACGCCATCAACCTTAGTAGCTTTCAGGATCAGGTCAGATTCAATCTCGATACCACGCAAACAAGCTGCTGTATCCGTAGTAAAGAACGGATTACCTGTACCCGCAACAAATACGCACACTTCACCTTGAGTCAGATGACGAATCGCATCACGGCTAGAATAAGATTCAACCACTGCACCAATCGGTAATGCAGACATCAAACGGGTTTTGATATTACGGCGTACCAAAGCATCACGTAATGCCAGACCGTTCATGACAGTCGCCAACATACCCATCTGGTCACCGGTTACACGACCAACAAGACCGTCTTTTTGCAACTGGCTACCACGGTACAGGTTACCGCCGCCCACCACGATACCGACTTGTACACCCAAACCCACGAGATGCGCAATAGAAAGTGACATCTGATCGAGCACTTGTGCATCGATACCCATGTCCTTGTTTCCTGCCAGTGCTTCACCAGATAGCTTTAGCAGGATGCGACCAAATCGTGGCTTTTTAGAATCCAACATCATCAAACTCCAAATTATTTAATCTAAATTCTTTTAATTCAAAATCTTAAGCAGACTTGATTGAGATCAGTTTGGCAAATAAATCATATTCATCTGCATCAGTGATTTCGACTTCAAGCAAATCCCCTGCCTTAATCACACTTTTGTCGATATCTTCAACAAAAACATTACCATCAATTTCAGGCGCATCCGCATATGAGCGCGCTACAGCAACCGGGAATTCTTCTTCCAGGTCATCGACTAGCACCGTCATTTTCTGGCCAATACGTTTTTGTAGCTTCGCTGCTGAAATTTCCTGCTGAACCTGCATGAAACGTTCATAACGCTCCTGCTTGATCTCTTCCGGCACATGGTCTGGAAGATCATTCGCCGTCGCACCTTCAACTGGTGAGTAAGTAAAACAGCCCACGCGATCCAGTTGTGCTTCTTTCAGCCAGTCCAGAAGCATCTGGAAATCTTCTTCAGTTTCGCCCGGGAAACCCACCACAAATGTAGAACGGATGACTAGGTCAGGACATTTCTCACGCCAAACTTTTAAACGCTCCAGTGTATTTTCACTGTGAGCAGGTCGTTTCATCAGCTTCAGGATTCTTGGGCTAGCATGCTGGAATGGAATATCCAGATAAGGCAGGATTTTGCCTTGAGCCATCAAATCAATCACGGCATCTACGTGTGGATATGGATAGACATAGTGCAGACGCACCCAGATGCCCAATTGACCCAATGCTTCACACATGTCATAGAATTTGGTTTTAACTGGCTGGCCGTTCCAGAAATCCAGTTTGTATTTGGTGTCGACGCCATAAGCAGAAGTATCTTGGGAGATCACGAGTACTTCTTTGACACCTGAACGTTTCAGTGCTGCAGCTTCTTCAAGCACAGAACCGACTGGACGAGATACCAGATCACCACGCATACTTGGAATGATGCAGAAGGTACAACGATGGTTACAGCCTTCCGAAATTTTCAGGTATGCATAATGTTTAGGGGTTAAACGGATACCCTGCTCAGGCACCAGATCAATAAATGGATTGTGTTTTGGCGGTTCAGGGACATATTCATGTACCGCATCCATCACTTCTTCATATGCTGCTGCACCCGTCACCTTCAGGACATTCGGGTGCATTTGGCGAATTTTATCTTCGTCTTTTCCTAGACAACCTGTTACGATGACACGACCATTCGCGCTCATCGCTTCACCGATGGCATCTAAAGACTCTTGTACTGCAGATTCAATAAAACCACAGGTATTTACTACTACTAAATCAGCACCGTCATAATCCGATGCGACATCATAACCTTCAGTCTTTAACTGAGTTAAAATTCGTTCAGAATCTACCAATGCCTTAGGACAACCTAAAGATACAAAACCGACTTTGGGGGACTTCATGAATCTGCGCTCCACTAGAATGCGCGTATTGTATGTCTTTTCGCATCATAAAAATAGTTGAAATGGCTACTCTTTGCATCACGCACTAAAATAACGCCATAAAATATTCAATATAAAAGCTTATGCACCAAAATGAATCATTTTAGGTTTACAGCCTCAATTTAATCCGTTATACCTGAGTTTGATTGGGCATCCCCGTCAGATTTCGTGCATTTTTCAGCAAAATTTTAACAAGAGTTCTAAAGTTGGCGTGCATCTTGCTTAATTTGCCTCAAATCTGAACTTTGAAATTGTTATTTTGCTTTATGAAGATGCCATTGCGCCATTTTAATACAGGAAAACCACCGCTAATGGATCAGCCTCATTCCATCGATTATCGCCTTTTGGTGGACAACCTGACCACTGCCATTATGCTGGTTGATAGCCAACTGAATATTTATTACTTAAATACAGCCTGCGAGGCTATGTTTGATGTCAGCCTGTTACGCGCATCAGGCACGCCGGTCTTAAATATACTGCAAGCGCCAACAGATGAATTCAATACTGAAGAATCTCTATATAACACGCTGCATACTGGCCAACCTTATACTCGCCGTGAGGCGACGATCATCGTCAACTTTAAAGACATTCATGTGGACTATACGGTTTCCCTGCTCAATGCGGGCAAGCCAAATCATCCTTTATTGCTGATCGAGCTGAATCAGCGTGACCGTATGCTGAAAATCTCACGTGAAGAAAACTATATCCAACAGCACCAGGTCGCGCGTCAGTTGATTCGTGGCGTGGCACATGAGATCAAGAATCCACTCGGTGGCATTCGTGGTGCAACCCAGCTTCTGGCACGTAGCCTTGAAGATCCAAAATATAAAGAGTTCACTGACATTATTATTAGTGAAGTGGATCGCCTGAGAAATCTGGCAGATAGCATGCTCGGTTCACGTCAATTACCAAGCTATGAAATGGTCAATGTGCATGAACCCTTAGAACGCGTCCGCTCACTGATTGTAAATCAGACTAAAAAGAAAATTAAAATTACCCGGGACTATGACCTGTCCCTGCCGGAAGTTCTGGCAGATCGCGATCAGCTCATTCAGGTTATGCTAAATATCTGCGTGAATGCCGTTCAGGCGATGACAGAAAACAAGGATTTCTTTATCGAGCATCAACCGGAACTTATTTTAAGAACCCGGATTCAGCGTTTATACACTATTAATGGTGTGATACATCGCTCAGTGGTACGCATCGACATTGAAGACAATGGTCCGGGTGTACCAGACGATATTATTGAAGCCGTTTTCTACCCGCTGGTGACCAGCCGTGCCAAAGGAACCGGCCTGGGCCTCAGTATTGCTCAAAATATAATGCACCAACATAACGGAATGATTGAATGCCAATCAGTTCCAGGAAAAACCTTATTTAGCTTATTTTTACCTTGGGAGTCAGATCATGTCGCGAAATAAAATATGGGTGATTGATGACGATCGTGCCATGCGTTGGGTACTAGAAAAAACATTTAAAGAAGAAGGTTTCGACGTTACCAGTTTTGAAGAAGCCCAGTCAGCACTTGATCAGTTGGGTGTCGATGCACCTGATGTGATTCTTACCGATATCCGTATGCCGGGTATTGATGGTTTGACCTTTTTAGGCAAAGTAAAAAATACCAATCCTGATCTGCCAGTTATTATTATGACGGCGCATTCAGATCTGGAATCGGCGGTATCCAGTTATCAAACGGGTGCTTTTGAATACCTGCCAAAGCCATTTGATATTGATGAAGCATTGGCACTGGTTAATCGTGCGATTTTGCATATCACCAAATTACAGCAGCAAGAATCTGCTAAATCTGCACCAACGATTCAGTCAACGGAGATCATTGGTGAATCGCCTGCGATGCAGGAAGTGTTCCGTGCGATTGGTCGTTTGTCTCAATCACATATTACCGTGCTGATTAATGGTGAATCGGGTACAGGTAAAGAACTGGTCGCGCATGCCCTACACCGCCATTCACCACGTAGTAATAAACCATTTATTGCACTAAACATGGCTGCAATTCCAAAAGACCTGATTGAGACTGAATTGTTTGGTCATGAAAAAGGCGCTTTTACCGGTGCAAATACGCAACGTCAGGGCCGTTTTGAACAGGCCAACGGCGGTACGCTATTCCTGGATGAAATTGGCGACATGCCTTTTGAAACACAAACGCGTTTATTACGTGTCCTGGCAGATGGTGAATTCTATCGCGTTGGTGGTCACATTCCGGTTAAAGTTGATGTACGTATTGTGGCTGCAACGCATCAGGATCTGGAAAAACTGGTACATGACGGCCGCTTCCGTGAAGACTTATATCACCGTCTAAACGTGATTCGTATTCATATTCCTAAACTGGCACATCGCTCTGAAGATATTCCGATGCTGGCACAGCATTTCCTCGCGCGTGCAGGTAAAGAACTGGGTGTAAATCCTAAAATCTTGCGCCCTGAAACTCAGGAATATATGCAAAAGCTGCCTTGGCAAGGGAACGTGCGTCAGCTTGAAAATACCTGTCGCTGGCTCACAGTGATGATCACAGGCCGTGAAGTTTATCCAGAAGATCTACCACCTGAATTGAAGCAAATTCCAATTCAGCAGCAGGATCCGGGCACTCCAATTCCCAACCTGAATCAAATTGCACCGCATCACTGGGATGAATTATTAGGTCAATGGGCGATCCAGAAACTGAAAAACGGCGAAATGAAGCTGTTAGATGTGGCCACACCAATGTTTGAACGCACTCTGATCAATGCTGCACTACAACAAACCCGTGGTCGTAAGCGTCATGCAGCCGAACTATTAGGTTGGGGACGTAATACACTCACTCGTAAGCTGAAAGAACTCGGTATGGACAGTGCGGATGACGATGAAGTAGAAGAAGTCGAAGGCCAGGCCTGAAATTAAAAAAGCACCCAAGGGTGCTTTTTTATTGCTTATATATAGTAATGAGATTCTTACACTGTTAAACCGATATAACGCGAATAACCTGCTGCACCCAAATCAGATTTTAAAATCAGATAATTCGGATAAGCACTTGTGGTGATTTCTTCGAACATGTTGACGATGTCATCATTGGCATGCAGCTCATCCACTGTCTTTCGCATAGTTTGCTCAAATTCATCGGTAATGTATTCAAAGCCGATATCCATGGCAATAAATAAGGTATGTTCACAGGGTTGAACATACTGTTCTTCTTGCCAGTTAATAATCTCTTGATGGCAATGTGGGCAGGCAATATTATCGGTGGCTTGGATGTCGAGTTCTACAAGTTGATATGGCATCTTTAATATCTAAAATTAAGACCTTCATTATTTTAACAAACGATTGAATATGAAATCTAATTATTATAAACAGATCTTTCCCTCTCCTTTTAGGGGAGGATCAGGGAGAGGTAGATTTCAAAACAACAGTTCTATTCCACAATAGAAAACCCGCACTTAGCGGGTTTTCTATTACTTCATGATCTTAAGCAGATTTTTTCGCTTGAGCATTCTTACGGATGGTGATCATCACCAGTTGAACCGCTGCTGGTGTTACACCTGGAATGCGACTTGCCTGAGCCAGTGTTTCAGGACGAATATCTTTTAGCTTCAAGGTAATTTCGCGAGAAAGACCTGAAACAACATCATAGTCAAAATCAGCAGGAATCTTGGTTTCCTCTAAACGTTTCATTTGCGCAACGTCTTGATGCTGACGGTTGATATAACCTTCGTATTTCACTGCAATCTCAATCTGGTCACCCACTTGTTGAGAGACTTCAGAACCAGTCAATTCAGCAATTTGAGCAAAGGTAATGTTTGGACGTTTCAGCAAATCAATCGCAGAACATTCTTTAGAAAGATCCGCACCTGTTATCTCAACGAATTTTTTACCCATTGAGTTGTTTGGTGCAGCCCAAAGATGTTGCAAACGACCTGTTTCTTTCTCTACAGCTTCCATTTTTTCACAGTAAGCTGCCCAACGTTCGTCATCAACTAAGCCCATTTCACGGCCGATTGGTGTTAAACGTTGATCCGCATTGTCTTCACGTAGCATCAAACGGTATTCCGCACGAGACGTGAACATACGGTACGGTTCTTTAGTACCTAAAGTAATCAGGTCATCAACCAGTACACCCATGTATGCTTCATCACGTTTTGGTGTCCATTGCTCCTGATCCCAAGCGCGACGTGCTGCGTTCAAGCCTGCAAGCAAACCTTGAGCACCCGCTTCTTCATAACCTGTCGTACCGTTGATCTGACCAGCAAAGTACAGGTTATTGATCGCTTTGGTTTCCAAAGTGAATTTCAACGCTTGCGGGTTAAAGTAATCGTATTCAATCGCATAACCCGGACGAAGAATATGTGCATTTTCCATACCACGGATTGAGCGTACCAGTTCAAACTGCACGTCAAATGGTAAAGACGTTGAAATACCGTTTGGATAAAGCTCATGTGTATCCAAGCCTTCAGGCTCAAGGAATACTTGGTGTGAGTCTTTATCCGCGAATTTATGAATTTTATCTTCAATCGATGGGCAATAACGTGGACCTACACCCTCAATCACACCAGTGTACATTGGTGAACGGTCTAAACCGCCACGAATGATCTCATGAGTACGTTCATTGGTATGTGTAATATAGCAATTCACCTGTTCAGGGTGCATAGACACATCACCCATAAATGACATGGTCGGAGATGGAAAATCACCCGGCTGTGGAGTCATTACAGAGAAATCAACTGAACGCGCATCGATACGTGGTGGTGTACCCGTTTTTAAACGACCCACAGGTAAATTTAATTCACGTAGACGGTGCGCCAGAGAAATTGAAGGAGGATCGCCAGCACGACCACCTGAAGCATTGTTTAAACCGATGTGAATCACACCGCCTAAGAATGTACCCGCAGTCAGCACCACAGTTTTCGCATCAAAGCGAATACCCATTTGGGTCACGACACCTTTAACGGTATCACCTTCAACAATCAGGTCATCTGCCGCTTGCTGGAAGATATCTAGGTTCGCTTGATTTTCTAAAGTCTCACGAATCGCCGCTTTATAACGAACACGGTCAGCCTGCGCACGAGTCGCACGTACTGCTGCACCTTTGCGTGAATTCAGAATACGGAATTGAATACCGCCTTTATCGGCAGCCAGCGCCATCGCACCGCCCAAGGCATCAATTTCACGCACTAAATGTGATTTACCGATCCCGCCAATGGCCGGGTTACAGCTCATCTGCCCTAAAGTCTCAATGTTATGAGTTAAGAGTAATGTCTGTCGACCCATACGTGCTGCAGCCAGTGCTGCTTCCGTACCTGCGTGACCGCCACCGATAACAATGACATCGTATACTTTAGGATAGTGCATAGTGGTAAATAGAGAGATAGAAAAAGGATAGCTGAACATTATAGCAAACTTCCTTCCAAAGTTGACAAAATCACTTGAATTTATCCTTCGGAATTTGCCCTGCCAGCCAATAAAGCAATGTAATTAAACTTTGCAGACTTACTATATAAATTAAACATCTAAACTCAAAAAGTTACCCGACTCATATTGTTTAATATTGATTAGTTTTTAATCTATAAAGTGGTCACATTACAAACAAAGGTATACATGATGAATAAGAATATTTTCCTAGCAACAGCGCTCTGCGGTCTATGTTTCGCTCCATTTGCAGCCTCAGCAAATGATAAAGTCGAAAAGGTTTATAATGCCCAAAAATACCAGCAAGTTTGTAAAGGTAAATCAGAGGGTGCTCCTGTAAGTTTTGCTTACCGCGGCATTATCTGGAATGGTACCTGTCAGCAACAGTTCTTCCCTTCATCATCAACCAATATCAAAGGCGATGAACCCGAACTTTATACATCTTGTAGTTCAGGCGGCGAAACTTCTGCAACCATTAATGGCACTCAGATCAATGGTAAATGTGCATTAGGCTTTACCCCTCCACGTCCACAGTCACAAATGCAGTCTCAGCCACGGATGTAACAAGATATGCAGTCTCAACCGCAAATGCAAACTCAGCCTCAAACCCCATCTCAATCAGGGATGTAAATCACTATATAGCTGATTAAATATATTTTTAATCATAAACTTAACGGGTAAAATGCATAAATTTTACCCGTTTTTATATTGCTTATTTATTCATCTACGCTAAACTCAAAACATACCTAAAAAATGAATAATAAAAAGGAAACTTCATGGATTCGGGGTTTTTTAGCTTGTTTTTGCCGATTACTTTGGCAATAACAATGATGGGGTTAGGGCTACAGTTAACAATCAAGGATTTTCTACATGTTAGCCGTTATCCTAAGGTGATTTTTATTGTCTTATTCTCACAACTGGTAATTTTAACCGGTTTAACCTTTTTAATCTGTCTGGTACTTGATCTGCCGCCATTGCTTGCTGTAGGCATGATGCTGCTGGCTGCCTCTCCAGGAGGAGCTACTGCCAATCTGCTGAGTTATCTTTATAAAGGTGATGTTGCGCTTAATATCACGTTAACCGCTATCAATACGATTATTTCTATTTTTACCTTACCTTTTATTATGAACCTGTCCCTGTACTATTTTATAGGACAGGATACCGGCATCGGCTTACCGCTTGAAAAAATGGCTCAGGTTTTTCTGATTACGCTGATTCCGGTTGTGATCGGCATGCTAATTCGGGCAAAATTTCCAAAGCTTTCAGATGTTGTACATATGCCAATGCGGCTGCTTTCTATCGCCTTTTTAAGCATGCTCTTGATCTATGCCATTTTCCAAGAGCGCTTTAACATTATCGAATATTTTGCCAGCATTGGGATTGCTACCTCTATATTATGTTTTTCCAGCCTGTTTCTCGGTTATTGCCTGCCTTTATTAATGGATATTCCAGACAAGATGGCACGTGCCTGTACCTTTGAAGTCGGCATTCATAACACAACTGTATCCATGACGATTGCGATTTCTGTCCTGAATAATGTCACCATTGCCATCCCTGCGGGTATTTATTCAATTGTCATGTACGTTTTTGCTGGTATTTTTGGTTTTATGATCAGCCAGCAGAAACTCAGCTATAGTGGCAAGAGTCGTTTATCAGATTTGTAACTTTCTAAGTCAATTGCCTGCTTAAGCTGTATGCTTTTTTATAGAAAATTTAAAACTATTAAAATAAATTTATATAAGGAGCATGCAAATGGACTCTGGCATCATAACAATATTCCTCCCCCTCGCACTCGCCATCATCATGGTGGGATTAGGACTCGAACTCACACTCAAAGATTTTGCGCGGGTAAGTCAGCACCCTAAAGCAGTGCTGGTTGCCTTGTTTTGTCAATTAATTCTGCTGGTAAGCATTGCTTTCATTCTATGTAAAGTTCTGGCTTTACCACCTTTACTCGCTGTTGGTCTGATGTTGCTGGCCGCATCGCCAGGTGGTAGCACCGCAAATCTGTTCAGCTATCTATTTAAAGGTGATTTGGCGCTTAATATTACCTTGACTGCGATCAATTCGGTGGTTGCTGCATTTACCTTACCTTTAATCATGAATTTCTCGATCATGCATTTTATGCAGGACAGTCAGCAGATCAGCTTGCAGTTTGGAAAGATTCTGCAAGTGTTTGGTATCATTATTATACCAGTCGCGATTGGTATGTTGATTCGTCATTATGCCCCAGCACTCACTGTAAAGCTGAATAAGCCTCTTCGCATTTTTGCAGTCCTCTTTCTGGTGCTGATTATTGCCGGAGCAATTTATAGTGAACGCGCCAATATTGCCGAATATCTGACTCAGGTGGGTTTAGCAACCGCCCTGTTCTGTCTCTTCAGCTTAATGATTGGCTATTTTGTTCCACGACTAATGAACATCAATTCTGCTCAAGCACGTGCCAGCGCTTTCGAGATCGGTATTCATAACAGTACACTCGCCATGACCATTGCACTTACTGTCATGTCCAGCACTGTGGTTGCCATGCCTGCTGCGGTCTATTCCATCTTTATGTATATCTTCGCGGCTATTTTTGGATTATTACTGAATCGCTTTGCTCCAGTAGCTGCACGCCCTACCATCTCTCCCACTCAAGAAAATGCGTTTTAACCGGTTTTTATAAAAAGGGTGCGTAAGCATCCTTTTTATTTGACTCCATCTCAAGAAGATCACACCTTCAAGCTGAACTTCCGTTACAATAGCTTTTTGAAAAAATGTATAAAGGTTATTTCTGTGAAGTGGTTACAAATTCATATTACAGTTGATCAAGCTCAGGTAGATTTTACTGAAACATTACTTAGCTCACTGGGCGCCTTAAGTGTCACTCTGGATGATGCTGAAAACCAGGATTTACTGGAACCACTTCCAGGTGAAACACCGCTCTGGAATAAAGTGATCGTGACTGGCATCTATGCTCAAGAAGATGACGAAGAAGAAATCGATGTAGCTGCTTTGGAAACCTTTATTCGCGCACAACTACCTGAAGCACCCATCCGCCACGAATTCCTGGAAGATCAAGCTTGGGAACGCACCTGGATGGATGCCTACGAGCCAATCCAGATTTCTGAAAAATTCTGGATTGTTCCAGAGTGGATGGAAGCGCCTGAAGCAGATGCAGTGAATATCAAGCTTGATCCAGGTTTAGCTTTTGGTACAGGTAACCACGCCTCTACTTTCCTTTGCCTGCAATGGTTGGGTAAAACTGATGTAAAAGACAAGATCGTGATCGATTATGGCTGTGGTTCAGGTATTCTGGCTGTCGCTGCATTGTTACTCGGTGCCAAATATGCGTATGCAACTGATATTGACCCACAAGCTGTTTTGGCCACCAAACAGAATGCTGAACTGAATGGTGTATTGGATCGACTTTATGTTGGTTTACCAGAGGAGTTCAATGCAGAGCTTGGCGAGCAGAAAGCAGATGTATTTGTTGCTAATATTCTGGCTGGCCCACTCATGATGCTTGAGCCTGAGTTCGCAGAATTGGTCAAACCTGAGGCAGAGTTCGCACTCGCAGGTGTTATTGAAGAGCAAGTTGCTGATGTTACTAGCATTTACTCAAAACATTTTGATATATTAGAAGTAGAAAAACGCGATGAACACTGGTGCCGTATTTCGGGGAAACGCCATAAGAATTAAAGAGTCTATAAAACATTTATGAGTGACAAGCGAACCCACTGCCCGACCTGCTCTACAACCTATAAAGTTACGGTTGCGCAATTAACCATTGCCCAAGGCATGGTTTGCTGCCCAAAATGTAGTACGACCTTTAATGCTTTATCGCATCTGGTGACCGAAGCACAGAATTCGGTCGCCCTTACCCATACGCCAAGTCATGTTTCTTATATTAATAGAAGCCTCGCCGAATCTACTTGTTCAGCCAATTCTTCAGATCAGCACTATTTACTCAACATCTTTGATGAAAAAGTTGAAAACTCAAATATTGATCTGAAAACATATCTGAACAACCTGAATTATTTCAGTACCGAACCGATTGCAATCCTCCCTAGCATGAACTGGGATGATCAGGCTGATAAACAGCACAATAAAGGCCCGCTTTATTATTTAGGCTGGACCAGCCTAAACCTGTTCTTATTTGGCTTACTTTTATTTCAATTCTTCTGGTTTAATCCACACTATATTAAGAATAGTCATGTGATGAGTGTGGCTTTTAACAATATCTGTGAAGTGTTCAACTGTTCCAATCTCGAAGAACATTACAATCTGATCAATACCAATAAGGTCAAAGCCAAAGCAATTGCTACAGATAAAACCCAGTTTAGCGGTGAACTGATCAATTTCCATAAGCGTAGTCTGGAAATGCCAAATTTGAGAGTCCACCTTAAAGATCAGGGTGTGGTCTTGGCGACTTATAATTTAAAACCTCAGGAATACCTGATCGAAAGCTTGGTCAAGATTCAACGTATTCCCCAAAACAGCCCATTTAAATTTGAATTTGTGCTTCCTGTCGACCGTAAAGACTTCGATAATTACAGTTTGGAAATAATTCGACCTTAATATTGATAAAAACTATTAAAAAACGAAAAAAAAGTTAAAAAAAATGCAGTTTTCTTGCTCACTTTTCCCGAGACAATGGTATTATACGCGCCACGAAAGCTATGTGCTGCAAACTCCTCGCTACTTTTTCACAACAAATACAGTCTTGCCTAATGCGCTCTAAAACTTATTGCGTATCTAGCAGATTTTTTTGTTTTGATTTTGGTCAGTAACAAAACTTTAACTATTGTTACGCTTATTTTTCGACCAAATCGTCGAGATGTGGCAAGCTACAAGCTCAATGTAATGACCAAGTTTTAGAACTCCAGTTTTAGGATCTAAAATGGAGTTCATTTCAATTTCTAGACCACTTTTATATATCGCTTTACCCAAGTGATATTTGATTTTTCGGATTAATTCGCATGAATAGCAAATCTCCTATTTTTACTGCACAATCTGATGTCGCTCTTCGTATTCACGTAGATCGCGCAGTTCGCCACTACTTTGCACAACTGCAAGGCGAGCAACCTTCTCAGGTGTACGACATGGTGCTGGCAGAAATGGAGAAGCCTTTATTATCTGTCGTTCTAGAATATACGCGTGGTAATCAGACACGCGCTGCCGAGATTCTCGGACTAAACCGCGGTACTTTACGCAAAAAGTTAAAAGCTCACGGTTTAATGAGTGAATAAATGATAAAATGCTTGCGGCTACCGCAGGCATTTTTTTTTGACTGTTAATTAGCTATTTAGATTTAATCTGTTCCTTGGTAACTGTGACGAAGATCATGACTATTAAACGCGCTTTAATCTCTGTTTCCGATAAAACCGGTATTGTGGAATTTGCACAAGACCTTGCTGCTCTTGGGGTAGAAATTTTATCTACAGGTGGTACATACAAATTGTTGAAAGACAATAATGTCGCTGTAGTAGAAGTTTCGGAGCACACTGGTTTCCCAGAGATGATGGACGGCCGTGTAAAAACACTACATCCGAAAATTCATGGTGGCATTTTGGCTCGTCGTGGTCTAGACGAAGCTGTGATGGCTGAACACAACATCGATGCGATCGATCTTGTCGTTGTTAACCTGTATCCATTTGCTGCAACTGTAGCGAAACCAAACTGTTCACTGGCTGATGCGATTGAAAATATCGACATCGGTGGTCCAACAATGGTTCGTGCTGCTGCGAAAAACCACGCATCTGTTGGTATCGTGGTAAATGCTGCTGACTATACGACTGTGATTGCTGAGCTTAAAGCTGAGGGTGCTTTATCTTATGCAACGCGTTTTGACCTTGCTGTTAAAGCATTCGAACACACTGCTCAATATGACGGTATGATCGCATCTTACCTAGGCGCTCGCGTAGGTAAAGAAGAAGGTCAGGCAGATAAATTTGCGCGTACTTTCAATACTCAATTAAACAAAGCTCAAGACTTACGTTACGGTGAAAACCCGCACCAGTCTGCTGCGTTCTATGTTGACCCTGCTGCGAAAGAAGCTTCTGTTGCGACTGCTAAGCAGTTACAAGGTAAAGAACTCTCATATAACAACATCGCGGATACTGATGCTGCACTTGAATGCGTTAAATCATTCGCGAAACCTGCTTGTGTGATCGTAAAACACGCGAACCCATGTGGTGTTGCAGTATCTCTAGACGGCATCAAAGCCGCTTATGATCTTGCTTATGCAACTGACCCAGAATCTGCATTTGGCGGCATCATTGCGTTCAACCGTGAATTAGACGTTGCAACTGCGCAAGCAATTGTGGATCGTCAATTCGTTGAAGTGATCATTGCACCAAGTATCGCTGACGGCGTACTTGAAGTGACTGACGCGAAGAAAAACGTACGTGTACTCGTATGTGGCGAACTTCCAGCGATTAATGAACGTGCTCCACAGCTTGACTACAAACGTGTAAACGGTGGTTTACTGGTTCAAGATCAAGACTTGGGCATGATCACGAAAGATGACCTTAAAGTAGTGACTAAGCGTGCTCCAACTGAACAAGAAATCGATGACATGATCTTTGCTTGGAAAGTTGCGAAATACGTGAAATCAAACGCGATTGTTTATGCGAAAAACCGTCAAACTATTGGTGTGGGCGCAGGTCAAATGAGCCGTGTAAACTCAGCTCGTATTGCTGCGATCAAAGCTGAACACGCTGGTTTAGTGGTTGAAGGTGCAGTTATGGCATCTGATGCCTTCTTCCCATTCCGTGACGGTATCGACAACGCGGCTAAAGCCGGCATCAAATGCATTATCCAACCAGGTGGTTCAATGCGTGACGAAGAAACAATTGCTGCAGCGGATGAAGCTGGTATTGCAATGGTATTCACTGGCATGCGTCATTTCCGCCACTAATTAATTATAAGTTGTATTTATTAATCCCCCTAAATCCCCCTTTATAAAAAGGGGGACTTTTCGCGCATATAGAGGAAGTCTTTATTTCGCGATTCCCCTCCCTTTCGTAAAGGGAGGTTGGGAGGGATTCAATTTTGAGGGATTTTTTAAATGAATATTCTGGTTTTAGGTAGTGGCGGCCGTGAACATGCGCTTGCATGGAAAATCGCACAAGACGATCAAGTGGCAAAAGTATTTGTTGCACCGGGCAATGCAGGCACCGCAACTGAAAATAAATGTGAAAATGTCGCTTTGGACATTCTCGACAATCCTGCCATCATTGATTTTGCGAAAAATAATGCAGTTGAAATGATTATTGTGGGTCCTGAAGCACCGCTTGTGAATGGTGTGGTTGATGCTTGCCGCGAAGCAGGCGTGAAAATTTGGGGTCCAACTCAATTTGCTGCTCAGCTGGAAGGCTCTAAAGCATTCGCTAAGCACTTCTTAAAACGCCATAACATTCCAACAGCTTTCTACGATGTATTTACCGAAGTAGATGCAGCGAAAGCCTTTGTAGAGAAAAATGGTGCACCAATCGTGATCAAGGCTGATGGTCTTGCTGCAGGTAAAGGCGTGATTGTTGCCATGACCAATCAAGAAGCATTTGATGCGATTGATGACATGCTGGCTGGCAACAAATTTGGCGATGCCGGTTCTCGCGTAGTCATTGAAGAATTCCTTGCTGGTGAAGAAGCCTCTTTCATTTGTATGATTGATGGTGACAACATCCTGCCAATGGCGACATCTCAAGATCATAAACGTATTTTTGAAGGCGACCAAGGTCCAAATACTGGCGGTATGGGTGCTTACTCTCCTGCTCCTGTTGTGACTGCTGGCGTATTTGAAAAAACTATGAATGAAGTGATGCGCCCGACTGTTGAAGGCATGAAAAAAGATGGTCAAGTATACATAGGTTTCTTGTATGCAGGTCTGATGATTGACGATAAAGGTCAACCAAAAGTAATCGAGTTCAACTGTCGTTTTGGTGATCCTGAAACTCAACCGATCATGATGCGCTTAAAATCATCTTTGGTAGATTTGGTTCAAGCAGGTCTTGAAGGCAATCTTCCTGCGGAAGCAGAGTGGGATGAGCGTAAAACTGTGGGTATCGTTTTAGCATCTAAAGGCTACCCTGAAACTTCAAGCAATGGCGATGTGATTTCAGGTTTAGATACTGAAATGGCAGATGCGAAAGTATTCCATGCAGGCACCAAAGCTAATGAAAATGGTGATATTGTCACTGCTGGCGGTCGTGTACTTTGTGTGACTGCTTTGGGTAATACCATCGGTGAAGCACAAGCGAAAGCATTAGAGCTTTGTGAAAAAGTAACATTCGACGGCGTTCAATACCGTAAAGATATTGGTTACCGTGCAATTGCGCGTGAAAATGCTTAATCTATATTTAGATTAAATAAAAACCCCGCTGAATGCGGGGTTTTTTTATAGTGAAGAATTTCAACTTTACTCATGCTTGGCTTTATAGTTTTATAAATAGCTAGATCACTAAACTCCATTTTTAGAAATGTTAGAAACAGAACGCCTCATCCTTCGACCTTGGCAAGCATCGGACTATCCAGCTTTTATTGCTATGGGGCAAAATCCTGAAGTTATGCGTTATTTTCCCAGCCTACTGACACCTGAACAAAGTCTACAGTTTATTGAAAAAGTAACTAATCAGATTGATCAGTATGGTTGGGGTTTATGGGCAGTTGAGCTAAAAGAGACTAAAGAATTTATTGGCTTTATTGGCCTGCAACCGTAGCCTAATCTGTTTGAGTTTACACCCTGTGTTGAAATTGGCTGGCGTCTTGCCAAAAAATATTGGCATCGAGGTTATGCCACTGAAGGTGCTCGCGCAGTATTGGATTACGCATTCAATACTTTAGGTTTGAATAAAGTTGTATCTTTCACTGTCACAGTCAATACACCATCCGAAACGGTGAGGAAAAAGATAGGCATGGTAAAGACTCAAGAATTTCAGCATCCACGCTTGCCTAAGGATCATCCTTTATGTTGGCATGTATTGTATGAAATTAATCAAAGCAATTATTTAAGTAAATAAGAGTTGACTTAAACCCTCCTTAACCATTCATTAAAAAAGATTTTTCAGTAGCTCAATGAGCTAGTAAATTTACCTATGTTTATTCATTTTTATGATTTCTATTGGATAAAATCTTATAAAGATCAATCTTTAAGCGATATGTAATTCTGATTTATCTTCAATAAAAATAATATATTGTATTCATTAATATTTTAATCATTTTCATCTAATATATATTCTATTAAATAGATAAGTAGATAGTTTTTATCCACTATATCGAATAAATAATAATTGCTATGATTGCGCCCATTCAGAGTACCAAATTTGACTATATCTTTTATAAAATCTCTATTTACTCTCTCCAAATAGAAAACCGATATAGTGGTTTGGTGAACTCCGACCCGATCGAATTAACGTGAACTGTTGCAGTACATTTGCATTTTCCCTGCCGGAGCCACATGCGACATCGATCCAGGGTCAGATGAAAGTGTAATAAAACTCCACTTTAACATGACCTTAAAATGCATATACTTTAGGCAACACGAGAATTAGGACATCTTTATGAAAAAGCTACTTGGCGTTTTAATCAGTGCATCTGTATTAACACTAACTGCATGCGGAAAACAAGAAGCGCCTGCAACGGACGCAGCACAAAACAAAGACTCAGGTGAACTTCAAACAGTTACTATGGCATCCACTGGTTCAGATGCTGACGTATGGCGCTACATTTCAACTTTGCCTGAAACTAAACAAGCCGGCATCAAACTTGATGTGAAAAACTTCACTGATTATGTTGCGATGAACACTGCGGTTGCCAACAAAGAAATTGATGTTAACGCATTCCAATCTTATGCCTATATGGTGGCTTATAACGACGCCAATACTCAAAAGATCGCTCCACTTTCTACGACTTATCTTGAGCCAATGGGGATTTACTCAAGCAAAGTGAAAAAAGTTGAAGAGTTTAAGCAAGGTGCGACAATTGCTATTCCTAACGATGGCGCGAATGAATCACGTGCATTGTTACTTTTACAATCTGCGGGTCTGGTAAAACTTAAACCAAACTTTGACCTGGTAAAAGGTACGCCTGCTGAAATCACTGAAAATGCGAAACAGATTGTCATCAAGCCAATTCAAATGGCGACTGCAGTCCGTGTGAAAGATGAAGTAGATGCGATTGTTCTAGGTAATACTTTGGCAATGGAAGGTGGTCTGAACGTATTGAAAGATGCGATCTATTACGAAGCGATTGATCAAAGTACTAAAATGAATGTTAACATTTTAGCTGTCGCTGCTGACCGTCAAAATGATCCTGTACTTCAAAAAGTTGGCCAGTTGTATCATACTCCTGCTGTGAAAGCCTATGTTGATGAACACTTCGGTGGTACTAAAGTTGCTGTAAATAAACCTGTGACTTATTTAACCGAAGAAAAGTAATACAATAATCAATATTCAGAACAGGCAAGATTTCTTGCCTGTTTTTTTATTCGTGATGCAGTATTTGACACTATGATTGAATTTAAAGACATCTCCAAACAGTATGAGCTCAAGGGTCAAACCTTACGTGCCCTGAACCGGATTAACCTGCAGATTCCGACTGGCAGTATCTTTGGTATTATTGGCTATAGTGGTGCTGGTAAAAGTACCCTGATTCGCCTGATTAATCTGCTGGAACGACCAACTTCGGGCCGGGTAATAATTAATGGGACAGATTTTACTGCTTTAGATGCCAAATCATTGCGTCAGGAACGTACCCAGATTGGCATGATTTTCCAGCACTTTAACCTGATGCAGACCAAAACTGTGGCTGCCAATATTGAAATGCCAATGAAACTGCTTGGCTGGAGTAAAGCTGAACGGGAAAAGCGTCTTGAAGAATTGCTGGACTTTATTGATTTAAAACATAAACGCAATGCTTTTCCAGATGAACTTTCTGGCGGTCAGAAGCAGCGTGTCGGTATTGCCCGTGCCTTAGCGAATCATCCAAAGATCTTGTTATGTGATGAAGCAACCTCAGCTCTCGATCCGCAAACCACCAAGTCTGTACTGCAACTGCTGAAACGCATTAATCAGGAACAAGGCATTACGATTGTGATGGTCACCCATGAAATGGATGTAATTGAAACTGTATGTGATTATGTGGCAGTCATGGAAAAAGGTGATGTGATTGAAACTGGCTCTACCCTACAGATTTTCAGTCAACCTCAGCATCCGACCACGAAAAACTTTATTCAAACCGTCTTACAGCAAAACTTGCCTGTAAATATTCTGACGAATCTGGAAAATCAGAATCATCATAGTATTTATTGTTTAAAGTTCCTGGGTAGCTCAGCGCAAGAAACTGTGATTCAGGGTGTAATTAAACAGTTTGATATCAGTTTAAATATCCTGTTTGCCAATATGACGGAAATTAATGGGTCGGTGATTGGCCAGATGTTTATCCAACTTTTAGGCGATCCAGCGCAAATCACAGCGGCAATGCAATATCTGAGAGATAACGGCGTACAAGTAGATCAGGCAGGAGTACAAGAATGAGAGACTTAATTGTACAGTGGCTGACCACCATTACTGCACCATTCTGGAAAAGTTCGCTGTCGATGGATCAGTTTGTTACTGCATTACAAGAAACCTTTCACATGGTGTTCTTTGCAATGCTGTTTGGCTGTATCTGGGGCTTTATTCAGGCGATCATTTTACTTGTCACTCGTCCAAACGGGATTCTGTCTAATCGTGTGATTTACCATGCTCTAAACCCGATTGTGAATGCACTGCGTTCCCTGCCATTTATTATTTTGCTAATTGCGGTGATTCCACTAACCAAGTTTTTGGTTGGAACATCAATTGGTACTTGGGCAGCGATTGTACCTCTAACTATTTATGTCGGCCCTTATATCGGCCGTCTGGTAGAAACCTCTCTGCTGGAAGTGAATGAAGGCATTATCGAATCTGCTCAAGCCATGGGTGCGACGCCAATGCAGATTATCTTTAAATTTATTCTGCCGGAAGCACGTAGCTCACTCATTCTTAACCTGACGACTGCAACCATCAGTCTGATTGGTGCAACGGCGATGGCTGGAGCAGTTGGTGCCGGCGGCATTGGTGATCTGGCAATTTCTTATGGTTATCAGCGTTTTGATACATCTGTGGTGATCATGACTGTAATTGTCTTGTTGATTCTGGTGCAGATTGTACAAAGTGTCGGTGACTGGTTATCTCGACTTCGTTAAGCTAAATTCCTAAGTAAGTAAAGCCCTCTTTTTGAGGGTTTTATTTTATCTATTAAGCAAATGATCTTACATTACAAATCCACCTTAACAGCTCTTTATTCAAATTCCACTAAGCACTAACTGTAAAGAATGGTGACAGGATGTCACCCGTTGATCTGTGGCACATGGACGTGCCATCAGATTAACAAAGGGGTTTTGTTACTTTTGGCTCGTCACTCGTCAAAAGTAAGGCACAAACACTACAAAGTTAAAATTGAATAAAATACTGAAATTCGATTTTTCCAATAACTTCATGACAAAGCTTATTAGCACTTGAAATTCTTCTTTTACTTTTGAAAGATCAAAAGTAACAAAAATCTTTTTTTGGCTTGATAATACTTCCCTGTATCACAAGCCAAAGGCGACATCCATGTCGCCTACTACAAATTCAATTTGGGTGCGTAGTTCTATTCCGATAAAATTATAAACATGACTTTAAGTCAATTCTAATTCACAATCTAAAAGTTCAGCATTTCCCCTCAATTTCAAACTGAAACAATAAATCCCGTGCTAAACTATCGAGTGGTTTTTGCAGGGACTCATTTATGCACTTTGTTCATCTTGGTATTCATACAGAATTTTCGATTACTGAATCCATCGTACGTATACCTGACTTGGTCAAAGCTGCTGCGAATGACGAGATGCCAGCACTCGCGCTGACTGATTTATCCAATCTACATGCTGCTGTTAAATTCTATAAAAAATGTTTGGATAAAGGCATCAAACCGATTCTTGGCTCTGAAATTCGTCTGAATGATGCTGAGCATCGGGTTACCCTGCTTTCCATGACCAACAAAGGCTGGCGCAACCTGACCGAACTGGTGTCTGAAGGTTATATCAGCGGCCAGCAACTGGATATTCCTTGCGTACAAAAAGATTGGATCTTGAATCAGCACGATGACATGATCGTATTGCTCGGTATACAGTCCGATGTCGGCAAAATGCTGATTACTTCAAATCCCGATAAAGCTGAACCGCTACTGCAAGAGTGGGTAGAGAAATTTGGAAATCGTGTTTATCTCGCCCTCACCCGCACTGGCCGTGCTAATGAAGATACTTTCATTGAAGAAGCGGTAAAGCTCGCAAAGAAATATAATATTGGTGTAGTTGCACATAATGATGTGCATTTTATTGCACGCGAAGACTTTGAAGCACATGAAGCGCGTGTCTGTATCGCAGATGGTTATGTGCTTGGTGATAATCGCCGTCCTAAAACCTATAGCCCTGAGCAATATTTTAAAAGCTCAACAGAAATGGCGGAACTGTTTAGCGATATTCCAACCGCGATTGAAAACACCTTCCATATCGCAAAACGTTGTAATGTCACCCTACGTTTAGGTTTCAACGATCTACCAGATTATCCAATTCCTGAAGGCCATACTATTGACACCTACTTCGCACATTTATGTAAAGAAGGTTTAGAAGAACGCCTGAACTTCCTGTACCCACCAGAAAAACGTGAAGAAGATTGGCCTATAATCCGTCAGCCTTATGATGAACGTCTGGCCTTTGAGATCAAGATTATTCTGGATATGGGCTTCCCAGGATACTTCTTGATCGTCATGGACTTCATTCAATGGTCCAAAGGAAATGGCGTACCGGTAGGTCCGGGCCGTGGTTCAGGTGCGGGTTCCCTCGTAGCCTATAGTTTGAAAATTACCGATCTTGATCCTCTGCGCTATGACCTGCTGTTCGAACGTTTCTTGAACCCGGAACGTGTTTCGATGCCCGACTTTGACGTCGATTTCTGTATCGCTGGTCGTGACCGCGTAATTGACTATGTGGCACGGACTTATGGTCGTGATGCGGTATCGCAGATTGCCACCTTCGGTACCATGGCAGCGAAAGGTGCGATTCGAGATGTAGCCCGTGTCTTGGGTAAATCTTATGGTTTAGCCGATCGTATTTCTAAACTGATTCCAACCAAGCCTCTGGGTTTAAGCCTTGAAGAATCATTGGAAGCTGAACCTCAACTGAAAGATATCGTCACCAATCCATCCAATCCCGATTATGACGATGCCTCAGAAATCTGGGAAATGGCACTCAAGCTTGAAGGCATTACCCGTAATACCGGTAAACATGCCGGTGGTGTAGTGATTGCACCGACCAAACTGACCGACTATTCAGCCGTGATGTGTGATGCGGATGGTACAGCACGTGTTGCTCAATTTGATAAGGATGATGTCGAAGCTGCCGGTCTAGTGAAATTCGACTTCTTAGGTCTACGTAACCTGACCGTTATTGAAGATGCCATCAAGCACATCAATGCACGCCCAGACGTGACCGAACCGGTGAATATTTCCTATATTCCGCTGGATGACAAGCCAGCCTATAACATCTTCGCGACGGCGAATACCACCGCGGTATTCCAGTTTGAATCCGTCGGCATGAAAAAAATGTTGAAGGAAGCACGTCCTAGTAAGTTCGAAGAAATTATCGCCTTCGTATCGTTATATCGTCCGGGTCCAATGGATCTGATTCCTGACTTTATCCATCGTATGCATGGTGGCGAGTTTGAATACCTGCATCCATTACTGGAAAAGGTATTAGAGCCGACTTACGGCATCATGGTATACCAAGAACAGGTAATGCAGTCGGCACAGTTCTGTGCCGGCTATAGCTTGGGTGGTGCGGACTTACTTCGTCGTGCGATGGGTAAGAAAAAACCTGAAGAAATGGTCAAGCAGCGTAAGATCTTCATTGAAGGTGCTGCGAAAAAAGATATCGATGAAGCAACGGCGAACCATATCTTCGACTATATGGAAAAATTCGCAGGCTATGGCTTTAACAAATCGCATGCTGCAGCCTATGCACTTGTCGCCTATCAAACAGCTTGGTTGAAAGCGCATTATCCAGCTGAATTTATGTCAGCGGTGATGACCTCGGAAATGCAGAACACTGATAACGTGGTGTTCCTGATTGATGATTGCCGTCATAACGGACTGGAAGTATTGCCTCCATCGGTGAATATGTCGATTTACCAGTTCCATGCCAGTGATCCAAAAACTATTGTGTATGGTTTAGGTGCGATTAAAGGCGTGGGTGAAGCGGCAATGCAGTCAGTGATTGAATCACGTCAGAAAGAAGGTCCTTATAAAGACCTGTTTGACTTCTGTCACCGTATCGACCTGAAAAAAATCAATAAACGTACGCTCGAAGCCTTGATCCGTGCTGGTGCACTGGATTGCTTGGGCATTGAACGCGCTGATTTAATGGCACAGCTTCCTGAAGCAGTACAGGCTGCAGATCAGGCCCGTCAGAACCGTGAAACCGGGATCATGGATCTATTTGGTGAAGTTGAAGAAGTTCAGCGTAAACCGGCCAAACCGGTGAAACCTTGGTCTGATGAAGTCCGTCTCAAAGGTGAAAAAGATACACTCGGCCTATATCTAACGGGTCACCCAATTGATGTATATCGTAATGAGCTAAAAGCATTCGTACCTTGTCAGATCAATGAATTAACCCCGACCCGTCGTGGTGTAACGACTGTGTTTGCTGGTCTGGTAGTCGATGTCGCTAACTTCCCGAACCGGATGATGGTGACATTAGATGATGGTACGGCACGTATCGAAATCTCCACCAACCATGAACGCTTCCAGCGCTTTAAAGATATCGTTCAGGTTGATAAAGTCGTGGTGATTGAAGGTGAAATTTACGAGCGTGAAGGTTTTGATCGCCCACTCGGTCGTTTGACCAAAGCCTTTAGCCTGAATGAAATCCGTCAGAAACGTGCTAACAGCATCAAGATTACCTTGCAAGCTGAACATTACAGCAAAACCCTCAGCCGTGACTTGCAGCAAATTCTGATGCCATATACCAATGTGGATATGAGCACGCATATTCCAGTGATTCTGTATCTGGATTATGGCTATGCCACGGCTGAACTGCATCTGGGCTTAAGCTGGAAAGTTGCACCACTGGATGATCTTCTCGCCAAGCTGCGTGACTATTTTGGCAAGACTGCGCTCTATATCGAGTATCAGGTGAAGTCTAAAGCTGCACGTGCCATATCTTATGAAGAAGCTAAGCCAGTTGAGGTTCCGCCTCCGCCTGCTGACATGAGCATGGACGATGCCTTGGCACAATATGAAGCTGAATCTCAGCTGCAGTATTCATAAATCTTCCATTTTAATATATCCAAACTGGAATCATCATGAGTCAAATTGACAATGCTGCTGTTTCAGCACATCTCTCCCATGTGCGTATTGTCATGGTTAATACCACCCTGCCTGCCAATATTGGTAGTGCCTTACGTGCCATGAAAACCATGGGCCTGTGCAAACTGGTCTTGGTTGCACCAAAAACCTACCCGCATCCAGATATTGATGCGCTGGCTGCAGGTGCAACCGATCTGATCGAACAGATTGAGATCGTAGAAACGCTAGAAGAAGCCATTAAAGATTGCCAGATCGTCTTTGGTACCAGTGCGCGTAGTCGCACTATTCCATGGCCTTTACTAGATGTCCGTCCAGCGGCAGAAAAAGCACTTTCTGCTGTGGTGCAAGAAAAACAGGAAATTGCGATTCTGTTTGGCCGTGAAGACCGTGGTCTGACCAATGAAGAACTGGCGATGGCGAATTATCACTTAACCATTCCTGTGAATACTGACTATGGTGTTTTGAATGTTGCTCAAGCCATTCAGGTGATCTGCTATGAACTGCGTATGGCGGCACTGGATCAGGTTGAACACCCACGTGATCCAAAAGCCACCATGCAAGTTATTGATGGCATTGAAATGGAATGGGATGAACCGCTGGTGACCCATGAACAGATGGAACAGTTCTACCCTCATCTGGAAAAAATGCTGGCAGAAATTGAATTTATGGATTCAAAAAACCCACGATTACTTCCTTTACGCTTGCGTCGCCTTTT
Source organism: Acinetobacter sp. TW_SC_4 (assembly GCF_054861205.1). Classification (NCBI taxonomy): domain Bacteria; kingdom Pseudomonadati; phylum Pseudomonadota; class Gammaproteobacteria; order Moraxellales; family Moraxellaceae; genus Acinetobacter; species Acinetobacter sp. TW_SC_4. The sequence continues at coordinate 1,287,623 of NZ_CM142174.1, read as the reverse complement.
CGGACGTATACAATTAGATCGTATGGAATATCACTTACTTCGTGGTATTTTCACTCGTGTTCAGGCACTGAATAACGGCACCTGGAAAAAATCTTCCCATACATCACAACAGGATGAGGATCAAAACTAATGCTAAAACAGCTCAAAGAAGATATCCAAGCTGTCTTTGCGCGCGATCCTGCAGCACGCAATACCTTAGAAGTCTTAACCACCTACCCTGGCATCCATGCACTGATTATGCATCGCATGGCACATGAGCTATGGAAAAAAGACTGTAAAGGTACAGCGCGTGTTTTGTCCTCTTTTAGCCGTTTTGCAACAGGTATCGAAATCCATCCCGGTGCCAAGATTGGCCGCCGTTTCTTTATTGACCATGGTATGGGTGTGGTGATTGGTGAGACAGCTGAAATCGGTGATGATGTTACTCTTTATCACGGTGTGACCTTGGGTGGTACAACCTGGAATAAAGGCAAACGTCATCCAACCCTGGAAGATGGTGTTGTGGTTGGTGCAGGTGCCAAAATCCTGGGTCCATTCACGGTAGGTAAAAATGCCAAGGTCGGTTCCAATGCTGTAGTTACCAAAGCAGTTCCGCCGAATACCACAGCGGTTGGCAACCCAGCGCGCTTTATCACCAAAGATCAGCCAAAAGATGATGCTGAAGCACGTCGTCGTGATTATGCCGAAAGTATTGGCTTCCAGCCTTATGCAACTACACAGGATCAGACAGACCCGATTCTGGAAGGCATGCGTGTTCTACTTGACCGTATTCAACAAAATGAAAAACGCATGAATACGCTGTGCAACCGCCTGTCTTTGCTTGACCCGACTTTCAAGAAAAACCAGTTAAATGAACAGCCATTTAGCAAAGAAGAACTTAAAATTCTGGAAGATGCGCGTCGTGAGTGCGAAGCACAAACCAGTCAGTCCAAGGCCTGACTGTAAATCGTAATTCTTTTGTAACACGCATTTGCTTGCATGATCGCAGCACTTTTCATAGACTGACGATCATGCATTTTTTTGAATAGATGTTTTAAAAAATAACATGAATGGACGGATATTATGACCTTGAAGCCCTTAGCAATTTCTTGCTTAGCTTTTACCATGACGGCGTGCTCTATGGCACCAACATCAAGCAAACAAGAACAGAAACCAGCTGATCAGGTAGTTTTTGTTGAACCTGAAATTACTCCGCCATTTTATGCTTTAAACCCGTTTAGCTATAACGAACCACCTCCATTTGAAGTTCATTTGCAAAAGGCCGCTGCGCAGCCAGTGACAAAAATGGTGGTGACTGATCCTAAAGATCCGTCTAAACAGTTAACCCTAGATGTAAACAAGCTAATTATCCCGATGGTGGATAGCAATACACGCAGTATGCGTTATGCAGCACTTGCCAATGAAAATGAAATCGACATTACCGAAATCGATGATTTCTTGCAGATGGTAGAAGGTAAAGCGCGTCATTATCCACCTCGTTTTAGCGACCGTCAGGAACGCCGTGGTTTTGAAGCAAAACTTCGCGAAGTTTCTCAACAGCTAGATACTCTAGCTTCACGTCCAAATGCTTCATTTGATGTATTAATGCGTGCATTTAAGGCTAGCGTGATGGCACGTAATCTTGATTTAGGTTCTATCTATACCACCAAGTCAATGACCTATGCACAGCGCATTCTTCGTATCAACCAGGATGATGCTGAAGCAAACTTCTGGTTTGGCTTTGGTCTGTCTGAAGGTGGCGGTCATCGTGAGGCGATTCAGTATTTGGACAAGGCAATGCAGGCGAGTGTTCAGGAAGCTTATTTATCTGCGGCAAATAACTACATTGCCATGGAGAATAAAAAGAATGCTGTTCAGGTTCTGAATAATTACAAAATTAAATATCCGCAAGAAGCTGAAGTCGCTGATCGTCTGATTCAGGAAATTGAAAAACAGGGTCGCTGGAACGTATGGCAAGTCATGCAAACAGCCGCTCCTGCACCAACAACCCCGGCGCCTACACCAGCACAATAAGCTATATTTCAGATTCATAATATTACAAATAGACCGCTCCGGCGGTCTATTTTTATGGGAAAAAATTAGTAAAATACAAAGCATTATCAAGCTTTATAATTTTAAATGAGTGTTCAAAGTCTTTATGCACGAGAAAATAAATAAGATAGCATTACTTTGCACTGTACTCATGACAGCCTTACTCAGTGGCTGTCAGGTGGTGAGTGTTAAAGAGCAGGCTATTAATGTCACCATCAATAATGAACGCGATAGCATTCTTACACGCGATAAGTTGAGTGAGGCCAGTCTGAATGTCCTGTCCATGACCGGACGTGAAGCACAAGTCTGTGAAAATAATCCAGAAGAATGTGTGAAAGAGCTACAAGAAATTCCACAGATTCTGGATGAGCAATTACTTTCCACATCGAGTGAATTATATCTAGCTAAATCACTACAGCTGGGTAAATCGGCTGAATGTAAAACCAGTGCTCTGGCTAAAACCCGATCTGAAGAAAAACAGCAACTGCAAACCCAGAACCTGCAAAAATGTCAGGAACAGCAGTTACAAATGCTGGATAAAAGTATCCGCTACAGTTATGCCTATCTGTTCCAGACTGAACGTGCGCCCCAAGACCGGATTTTCGACAACCGACAAGTTCAGATTCGTGACTTTTATAACCTGGCGATTGCTCATTTAATCCAGATCTACGCGGAACGTTATAAAACCAAAGAAACCGGACAACGTCTACAGGTTGGCAACAGTGTCTATAGCATTAATCTGGACAATTTCCCCCAGCTCAAGAGTCAGTCGATTGAACAGTTAATGTCGACCTATAACATGAACTTCTCTGGTTTGCACTCGATTACCCGTCGTGACGGTTTCGGCTCTGAGTTTCTGGTGGTTTTGCCGGAAGAAAAAATTTCCAAAAAAGATAAAAAATATCTGGTTGATCCACTAAATTACCAATATCAAAATGGCGTAAATCCTTTTATTCATTCAGCACGTTATCTGGCAACCACAATTACTGCCATTCCAGAATCAGCGAACTCTGTAGAACAGATCCTAAATAACAGCAACTTCCATTTAAAACTTTATGACCCGTATAAATATGACAAGATTAAAGTTGCCAATAAGGAATATACTTTAGCTGCAAATTTTTCAGCGCCTTATGGCTTATGGCTGGCAGAAAATAACCTGGGACGTGCAGCCTATCTGACACTGATCAATCGTGACGATAATCTGGTCATGCCTCATCTATTTATGTTGGAACCTTATAATCCAAATAAAAAGGTTTTAGTGCTGATTCATGGTTTGGCCAGCAGCCCGGAAGCCTGGATTCGTTTAACGAATGATATTATGGGTGATCCGGTCTTAAGAGAAAATTTCCAGGTGTGGCAGGTCTTCTACTCAACCAACATGCCTATTCTGGAAAGCCGTTTCCAGATTAATGCGCTGCTTCAACAAGGTTTCGCGCGTATTAGTAATAATGCACCAGCCAAAAAAGAAGCTGTACTGGTTGGACACAGTATGGGCGGTGTCATTGCCCGTCTATTGGTAAGTGATGCAGATATTACCGAGCCCGCTTTTAATATTGTAAAAAATTCAAAGCTGACCAAGTTCCGGGACAATCCGCTCTTTAAAGCACGCTTGAAAATGCAGCCAGTTCCGAATTTTAGTCGCGCTATTTTCCTGGCAGCACCGCATAAAGGGACCGATTATGCAGATCGCTGGCATACCAAACTGGCACGTAAAATTATTCGTGTTCCGAGTGCCTTTTTGGGCGCATTTGCCGACACAGTCCAAGGTGAAATTGGCTTAAGTGATTTTCTACATGAAGTCGGTCGTGACCTGATTCAAAATGGGCCGAGTGACCTTAGTAAAAAATCAAAATTCACGGCATTGACTAAAGATATTAATCCTGCACCGGGATTCAAATTTCACTCGATTATTGGCAATAATACAGATAGTGATGATGAAAATATCATGACTGATGATGTCGTTGCTTATCAGAGTGCATATCTTGAAGGTGCGGCTTCCAATAAAATTATCAAAGGTGGACATTCCGTTCAGGAAACGCCTGAGGCTGTACTGGAACTCCGCCGCCTTCTCAGATTACATCTGGTCGACTTAGGATTGTATGACCCTGATTAAATTTTGATGAAAGACATAAAAAAGCTGCCAATCGGTGGCTTTTTTTATGGGCAACCCATGTATCAATACCCTTTTATGCTTTATATCGACTAAGTCCGTCTAAATACAGATTCCTGAGGATTTATATTTCTTTCTAAAAATTAAATTTGTTAGACTTAAGGCAATTATTTTTGACATTCAAATCGGTCTTTACAGGATTTTAGCTTAGGCTATTTTCCAGGTTTTCCGAGGATAGTGTTTCGGAAAAAGATTCAGGTTTTGCTTTATATATTTAAAGGATTTTTTCTTAATGACCAGTTCAGAACTTGTGGCTGATCTCTCTAGCTTAACGCCCATGATGCAGCAGTACATGTCGGTCAAAATGCAGCATCCACACTCATTGATGTTTTATCGCATGGGTGATTTCTATGAACTGTTCTTTGAAGATGCCCATAAGGCCGCCAAAATTTTAGGCATTACCCTGACCCATCGCGGTAAAGCCAATGGCCAGCCAATTCCGATGGCCGGTGTACCTTTCCATGCTGCTGAAGGCTATCTGGCTCGTCTGGTGAAAAAAGGTGAAACGGTGGTGATCTGCGAGCAGATCGGTGAAGTGACTGGTAAAGGCCCAGTTGAACGTGGTGTCGTCCGAATCATTACCCCTGGAACCTTAACCGATGATGCCTTATTAGGTGCTCATCAAACCTCCAACCTGGTTGCTCTGTGTGTTCACCAGCAACAAATCGGAATTGCACTTCTTGACCTGAGTGCTGGTTTATTTAAAGTCCAGCAAATCGATTATGACTTAAGTCAGTTAGCCATTGAGTTGGCACGCCTGATACCTAGCGAAATTGTGATTGATGAAAATCTGCAAGATCAAGCACTGGTAAAACACTTAAAACAACAGTTAGATGTTCCAATCAGTAAACGTCCGAATGTTGACTTCAACCAGAACAATGCTCAGAAAACCTTATGTGACCAGTTTGCAGTAAGTACGCTTTCAGGTTTCGGAATTGATCATCTGCCCTTGGCCAAAGCTGCTGCGGCTGCATTGATTCACTATGCCAAAGAAACCCAGAAAACGGCTTTACCGCATATCCGAACCATTCAACTGGAACAAAGTTCAGACTTTATTGCACTGGATCCAGTCACCCGTCGTAATCTTGAGCTAATTGAGCCTTTATTTGAGCATGGCACTTCATTGTTCCAGCTGATCAATGACTGTCAGACCGCTATGGGTGGCCGTCTGCTTAGCCGCACCCTGATGCAACCGCTTCGTGATACTGCGATTCTGGATGAGCGACTGGATGCCACACAGGTATTGCTTGAAGGTTTCCATGAATCGCCAGTCCGTCTGGTCTTAAAAGAAATCAGTGATATTGAACGTGTACTCAGCCGTATCGCTTTAGGCAGTGCGCGTCCACGCGATCTGGTTCAATTACGTCAGGCCTGTGCACAGATTCCATTTTTACGCCATGCGTTACAACCACTGTTAAGTCAGCAGAATTCGAAATTATTACAGCAGCTGAATCAAGAACTGGGCGATTTTCATGGTCTGCATCAGCGCCTGATGTCCGCTATCGTTGAAAATCCACCGGTACTGCTACGTGATGGCAATGTCATTGCAGAAGGTTTCGATACCGAGCTGGATGAGCTGCGTAAAATCCGTGATCATGCTGGACAGTTCCTGATTGATCTGGAAATTAAGGAACGGGAGCAAAGCGGCATTCCTACCCTGAAAATCGGCTATAACCGTGTCAGTGGTTATTATATCGAACTGACACGTGCACAAGCTGAACAGGCACCTGAACATTATATCCGTCGTCAGACACTGAAAAATGCCGAGCGTTATATCACGCCTGAACTAAAAGCTTTTGAAGATAAAGTGCTGTCTAGCGAATCCCGTGCGCTTGCTCGTGAAAAAATGCTGTTCGAAATGTTGCTGGATGAACTGCGTCAGGATATTGGTAATCTACAGATGATGAGCAGTGCGATTGCCCAGATCGATCTGTTGGCAAACTTTGCGCATCAAGCACGTTTACGCAATTGGGCACGACCAAAATTCAGCCCTGAAATTGGTGTGAAAATCGTTGCCGGCCGTCATCCAGTGGTGGAAGCTTTAAGCAAGGCTGCATTTACTCCGAATGATACCCAGCTGGATTATCAGCACCGTATGGCCATTATTACCGGTCCAAATATGGGTGGTAAATCCACCTTTATGCGCCAGACTGCCCTAATTGCCCTGCTGGCTTATTGCGGTAGTTATGTGCCAGCGCAATCGACAACACTGGGTCCAATTGACCGGATCTTTACCCGGATTGGCTCTGCAGATGATTTGTCGACTGGCAAATCAACCTTTATGGTGGAAATGACGGAAACTTCGCAAATTCTGCATCATGCTACCAGTCAATCTCTGGTTCTGATGGATGAAGTGGGTCGTGGAACCAGTACCTATGACGGACTATCACTCGCTTGGGCTTGTGTGCTGGATCTGACTAAACGGATTCAATGTCTATGTCTGTTCGCAACACATTATTTTGAGCTGACCGAACTGGATAAAGAATCAGGCATTGATAACTACCATGTCACAGCCAAAGAACTAAATGGCAACCTGATTCTGCTGCATAAAGTCCAACATGGTCCAGCTAGTCAGAGTCATGGTTTACAGGTGGCTAAACTGGCAGGTATTCCTGCGGCTGTAATTAAAGAAGCTCAACATCGTTTGAAGATTCTGGAAAAGCAGCATCAGGCCAAACCGCAAAGTCCACAGCATGATCTGTTCGCGATGCCTGAAATCATTGAAAAAGTCATCGAGATTGAAAAGCCTTCAGCAGCGCTTGAATTATTAGAAGACCTTGATGTCGACAATTTGAGTCCACGTGAAGCATTACAGCAACTTTATGCTCTTAAAGATCTCATGAAACAGCCAAGTTAAAATCACTCCTAAGCCCTATCCTGCATAGGGCTTAGCTGATGATGATTCTCATTCCCTGAGCCTTTCCTCAAATCATCGCAGTTTTTTCAAATTTAACAGCCCTATATATAACAAATATCAATAAAAGGAATTGTTTGTTCCCTCTATTTTTGCCTAAAATACGGTATTCGTCATTAGAACCATATTTTTTAGGTAGCTGTCGCCATGACCTTCGTTGTCACTGAAAATTGTATTAAATGTAAATATCAAGACTGTGTTGAAGTTTGCCCTGTAGACTGTTTCTATGAAGGTCCTAACTTCCTTGTGATTAACCCGGACGAGTGTATCGACTGCGCGTTATGTGAGCCTGAATGTCCTGCGAATGCAATTTTCTCTGAAGATGAGTTACCGGAAGGCCAAGAAGTTTTTATCGAGCTAAATGCTGAACTGTCTCAAAAATGGCCGAACATCACTCAAATTGGTGAGCAACCTGCTGACCGTGAAGAGTGGAATGGTAAAACTGATAAATTACAATATCTTGAAAAATAATTTTTCAAATCTTAAAAAAAGACCAGCATAGAATGGTCTTTTTTTATACCCCATCCACACATTTCATTGCAATTTATCCTGATTTTCTCCGTAAAAGTGGACTAAAATAGCGCTATTTTATAAATATCCGAATTGCTATTAATGAAGCATTTAATAAAGGGGTTATTGAGTGTTTGTATAATCCCGCTTGTCTTTGTAGGATGTGCTACCACCACAAAACAGTCTGGTAAGGTAACTCCAGATAAAAGGATTTACATCCCAGAAGAACGAGTCCAGTACAATCATAAACCACAGCCTAAACCGGTTCCTTATGTCTATACTCACTGGGTATCGGCACTGAATAACCTGTCTCTTGTACGTGAATATGAAAACTTTTTGGCCCAGCAAGGAGTCGGGAATATTATTCCAAGCTTTGAGCTAATGCGTACTGCACGGGATTGGGCTAAATGTGGTCGATCGCAATACATGATTCCAAGCCGTGAGCTCTGGTCAAATCAGGTGCCGACCTTACGTGTCTTTAAATATCTGGTTGCAGCCAATGTGCTGACTGATTTTGAAGTCACTTCGGTTTATCGTGACCTGCCTTTAAATCAGTGTGCCGGTGGAGCCAATTCTTCACGTCACCTGTTTAACTCGGCAATTGATTTCCGGATCGGACCTGAGTACCCACAGACTCAGGATTATGCAGCAATTGAAAATACCAAGTTCAAACTGTGCCAATTCTGGTTACAACATGGACAAAGCCTGAATATGGGGCTCGGTTTATATGCCTCTGGCCAAATCCATATTGATACTCAAGGTTATCGTACTTGGGGTCAGGATTTAAGCCGTCGCTCATCAATGTGTAATTACTAAGTCATTCCATTTCCTATACAAAGCCAACTTTTGGCTTTGTATAGCCGAAAAAACCAGCGAATATAGAACAATAAATTGCGCTGTGCCCGGAAAAGTTTAAAATGCACGCATCACAATAGAGGTGCGAGTACTATGCAACAAATGTGGACAGATATTGACCGCTACATTGATTCACATTTAATTCCTGAAGATCCTATCCTGAATCAGACTCTTGAAAATACTGCTGCACATGGTTTTCCAGATCATCTGGCTGTTGCGTCTAATCAGGGAATGCTGCTGCAAATGCTGATCCAAATGAATAAGTGCAAACGTGTACTGGAACTGGGAACCTTTGCTGCATATAGCACCATGTGGCTGGCTCGTGCCCTACCTGAAGACGGTTATATTCTGACCATTGAAGGCCGTGACACGCATGCTGCCATGGGACAGGAAAATATTGATCGTGCACAGTTAAAACAGAAAATTGAGCTGAAATGTGGCCGGGCTGCAGATGTGCTTCGTGCCCTGCCTGAAGATACTGAAGCCTTTGACTTTATTTTTATTGATGCTGATAAGCAAAGCTATCCAGAATATCTGGAGCTAAGCTTAAACCTTTCTCACTCCGGTACCATCATTTTCTTGGACAATGTGATTCGTGCCGGTGATATCATCAATCCGGACAATAAAAAACCAAGTATTGAAGGCATTCGTGACATGTTTAAAGCGCTGGAAAATCATCCACGTATCTTGTCTTGTACTGCTTTACAGACCGTCGGTAGCAAAGGCCATGATGGTTTTGCACTCGCAATTGTTAAATAAAACGACTAGAACAAAAATCAGCCAATAAAGTATTCCTGATAAATAACACCATCTTACAGAATGTAACCACAGAGTTATCCACAATATATGAGGATAACTCTGGTTATTTTTAATTCAAGCTGTAACAATTTATCAAAAAATACGTCTCTGCCGCTTTTGTTATCCTCTTTTTACTTTGCTACCAATAATGGCACTTTAGAATTGCGGAAAATCGTTGTCGCAATACTGCCCAAGAAGAACTGGTGGATCTTGCTGTGACTGAATGCCCCCAAGACAATTAACTGAATCCCATGTTCCTGCTGATAAGACAGGATATTTTCAGCTACTTCTCCATAGCGATATTCTGGAACGACCTCTAGTCCTGCTTCTGTCAAATATTGCAGAGGCTCATTCAGGATTTCCACATGATCCCCGATATAAAGCAGATGACATTGTAATTGTCTTAATAAATCACTTTCTGCAATACGTTTCATCATCTTCACACAGGTTGGTGAATATTCATAAGCAAAGATAAAACGTGTCGGTGGTCTGAAGTGTTCCCCTACAGTCATCACTGTACAGTTAGCACCACGGATAAAGTTTTCTACATTAGTGCCGATTGGCTTGTTTTTCTCGGCAGAACGTTCACCGAGTAATCCAATGACTGCAATATCATCAGGTTTTAGAATCTGAAAGCTTTGTTCCAGAAAATCGCCCTTTTCCTGAATATGCGTGGTGCGGATGCCATAATCTTTAAAGATACGGTCCGAAATGTGCTGGAGCAGATTATTACTATAGCTGAGTGCGATTTCACTTTGCTTCTGTTCCAGCTCAGCCAGCTCTTTAAGCAACATGGCATTGCTTTCAAAGCCAATCACACCGCTAATTTCCCCAAGATGATAACTGGCCGGGTAATAATCCAGAACCTGTAATAAAACCAGTTCACGGCCGGTCTGTTTGGCAATCCATGCAGCCGCATCTGCAAGCGCGTTCGTGCATGGTGAGGAGTCTATGCAGGCAATGACACGTTTCATGTTCAGCCTCTCTTTTATAATAAAATTTCTTAGTTATTTTTAAATTAGCACAAGCATTAGTAAATGTGCACTGAAATCTGTAAGGCTTGAATTGAAATATGTTAACTTTTATGTGATGTGATAAGACCTTTACCTAATATTAAGCGCTTGATATAAATCCTTTTTCCAAGCACCTTTTTTACTATTTTAATCCCGATATCGAATCAATTTTGCCGGATTTCCGGCGACAATTGCACGCGCTTCAATATCCTTCGTGATCATGCTATTCATGCCTATAATTGCCTGATCGGCAATTTTCACCCCATCTTTTATGCCGACGTGGGCACCTAGCCAAACATCCCGACCAATCTCAATTCCTTTAGACCTGACCGGCTGCTGATAAATGGGCTGCTCCAGTTCCATCCCATGATCAAAAGCATAAAGATGACAATAAGCTGCGATGCGTACCTGATCATGCAGTTTAATCCCTACCCGACCGCCATCCAGAATACAGTGATGATTGATGGCGACTTCGTTACCGATCTCCAAAGGGCCATGTAGCGTACAATCTGCCGCAATAAAGGTATTATCCCCGATAATAATTTTACGCCCCGGTTCAGCGAAAATATGTGCAAGAGGCGAAATAAAACAGTTTTCACCAATCTCGACTGTTTCCATCTCCATTAGATAGGTCTGATATTCTTTCTGCCAAGCTTCAGCCCAACCACGATTCTTCGGTTTTAAGGACCAATATAGCCAAGGCATATAATTCAGGCGGTGTTTATGCTGCTCGCGATATTTCAGTAATGGATCTTGTTCAGTCATCTGTCGCTTCTTCTATGATTTTGAGCTGTTCGCGGCCGCGGGTCACATCTTGAATTTTTAAGGCAAAGGGTTGAATTTGATGTAACTGAAATAAGGCGCTGACCTGCACTCCTTGGGCACTATAGTCTTCCTGATAATCAATTTGCTGCTGATTTAATTCATATTGAAAGATGGGCCATTCACTGAATTGACAGGAAAATTGCACCTTTTTCTTTTCAATCAGTTCAATTTTTTCTGCCAACAATAAACATTGTCCAGCACAACCGCCATAGGCCCGTACCAGTCCGCCAGTCCCTAGTTTAATACCGCCATACCAGCGATTCACCAGTACCAGTACATTAGTTAGCTCATTGCCCTCAATAGTCGCAAGGATCGGCCGACCTGCTGTACCCGATGGCTCACCATCATCATTAAAGCGTACATGATGACCGATTTTCCAGGCCCAGCATTGATGAGTGGTGGTCTGATCACGGTAGGCCTCCAGAAAATCCTTCACATCCTGCTCATTTTCTACAGGTGTGGCAAAGGCCTGAAATCGGCTCTTTTTAATGTCTTCCTCAAAACTGACCAGGCTGGCAATGGTAAATGGCATAACATCAGGCTTTAAACTCTCACTGCTGCAGTATACCCGCTTTGCACAGACAAATAAAAAGCCTCTACTACGGAGAGGCCTGATTTTAATCGATTGTTTTACTCATTTGCTTGGTAGATATTATCGTTCACGCAAGACTTCTTTTGCTTTGTTAAATGGCTTGATCAGATAGTCCATCACGGTTTTTGAACCTGTACGAATATCCACGGTGGCCACCATCCCTGGAGTAATATTGAACTCTTGGCCTGCACTATTATTCAGTTTGTCACTGTCTGTGCGAATATAGACACGGTAATAGAACTGATCTTGCTTAACTTCATCACGCAAGGTATCCGGTGAAATCATCGCAACTTTACCATTTAACCCACCATAGATCGAATAATCATAAGCTGTAATTTTAACCAATGCTTCCTGATCAGGGCGAATAAAGGCAATATCACGCGGCGAAATTCGAGCTTCAACCAGTAATTTTTCATCCAGAGGCACGATAGTCATCAGCTTGCCATTTTGCGGTACTACGCCACCCAAAGTCATGACATCAATTTCTTTGACCACGCCACGGACTGGAGATTTAAAAATGGTCCGGTTCAAGGTATCTGACTTGCCGCGTACCACCTGTTGCTGGGTTTCCACATCAGTATTGGCTTTGGACAGTTCTTCCCGTGCTTTCACATAATATTGGTTGCGAATATCATTCATCTGGTTACGCAGGTCATTGGCTTCACGCTTCAACCGTAAAACTTCAACTTCTCTGGCTGCCCCTTTAGCCACCAATGGCGCGATCATTTGTAGTTCCTGTTGTACCAGTTCTAATGCCTGTTGCAAGCCGGCAAGAGATTCTTCCAGATTGGCAAGACGTGACTGATACAGTGCCGTTTCTTCTTTAACCAGTTTCGGGTATTTCAGCACTTCTTCTGGGAAAGACAACGGCGTACCACTTACTTCTGCACGTAAACGGGCTGAAGTGGCGCGTGAAGCGATCAGCAAGGATTCTGATTCACCGACGTTGGATTCAAAGAGGGTTGGATCGAGCTGTGCCAAGACTTGGCCACGCTCTACAATCTCACCTTCTTTGACATTCAACTTGGTTAGAATGCCACCCTCCAGAGACTGAATCACCTGTTCTTTGGAAGATGGAGTGACTTTACCCGTACCGGTCGAAACCTCTTCCAGTTTAAATAACCAAGCCCACGTCAGCAGTATTAACAAACCAATGCCCACAATCCAGATAATCAGACTGGATTTAGGTAATGGTGGTTCCTGAAAGCTCACTTTGTTTGAACGCATTAATGTATGTGGTTCACTCATGCGCTTGCTCCCACGACCCGTTTAGTTCCTACCTGTGACTGATTTAATATTTGATCTCGTGGACCATCCATGACAATTTTGCCATCATTGACCACAAGAATACGGTCAACTAACTCCAGTACGGCGCGACGATGCGTTGCTACTATCAGCGTACGATGGGTTAAATACCCTTTAAGATGATCAATCAACTGTTTTTCTGACACATCATCAATGGCAGCGGTCGGTTCATCCAGTAGCAAAATCTTTGGTTGACGAATCAACAACCGCGCTAATAACAAGGCTTGGCGCTGTCCACCAGAAAAGCCGACACCACCCTCTAAAATGATATGATCCAGCCCTTCTTTTTTCTCCTGTACAAATCCCAGTGCACCGGTAATTTATAAGGCTTCCAGAATTTGCTGATCGGTGGCCAAAGGTGCATCCAAAGTCAGGTTTTCACGAATTGAACCATAAAATAACTGCGAGTTCTGATTTAGCAAACTCATATCACGCCGCACATCTGACGGATCAATCAGGGTCAGATCAATCCCATCCAGCTTGACCTTGCCTTGTGCTGGAGTTTGCATACCCGACAACAGTTGCAACAGCGTCGATTTACCTGCACCGTTACGACCCAGAATTGCTATTTTTTCACCGGGCTTGAATTCCAGTTTTGGAATGACCAGACTTGGTTGAGGATCATCATCGCCATATTTGAACACCACACCACTCAAATCATAATGACCATCTAATACAGGACGGTGAATCAGGTGTGAATAATCAGGCTGATCCACCGGTTTTTTCATCAATTCATCCAGACCGCCTTTAGCAACTTTGGCTTGTTGTAAACGCCCTAAGACACCGTTGATTTGTGAAATAGGTGCCAGCATCCGTGATGACAAAATTGAACAGGCAACTAAAGCACCTGTGGTCATCTCACCATCCATCACTGCAAATGCACCCACCAAGACCACAATGGCAAAGGTTAAACCCTGAATTTTTTGAGTCCATGTGGTCATCAATCCAACAATTTTACGTTGTTGCATGCTGACATCAGCAGAGACTTCATTCACGTGATTCCATTGGTTCTGGAAGCGGGTTTCAGCTCTTAACAGCTTGATATCTTCAATACCCTGTACGGCTTCAACTAATAAGGTATTACGGATTGCGGACTCACGCATTCCCAACTGTGCCAGCTTGGCCAGTTTTTTCTGTGCCAGAATCCCAGGAAGAATCATGAGTGGTACTACCAGTAGCATGACCCAGAACAGGTTACCGCCAATAATCCAGAAGATTCCCAGGAACAGGAAGAAGAACGGCAGATCTGCAATTGCCGTCACGGTAGTGGAAGTGACCAGTTCACCCACACCTTCAAGTTCACGAATCTGTGAAATAAACGTTCCGGTCGATTTGGAACGCTCACTGTTTTTAATTCTTAAGGAATGCCCAAATACCCGGTCAGATATTTTCAGGTCAGCCCGTTTACCAATAATGTCGGAGAGATAAATACGGGATACCCGCAATACAAACTCGAAAATGGCCGCAATCAGTACACAACCGGCCAGCACCCATAAAGTGGGAATCGATTGTGAAGGAATGACACGGTCATAAACGTTTATCGAGAAAACAATAGTTGCCAAAGCCAAAATATTGGCGATTAAAGAGGCAAACATCACATCGATATAGCGTTTCCAGTCTTTCAAAACAATTGACCAGAACCAGTTTTTCTCAAAGGGCTTGATGTATTCGTCGACACGCGCATCCCGCACAGAAGACTCTGGTCGCAGGATATAAACATGCTCCGCACCTGTTTCTAACTGCTCAATCGTAAAACTTTGCGATAAACCAGCATTTCCACTCAGTTGTACACTGACATTGCCTTGTGTGTCGATACGTTCAATAACACCAACATCTCCGCTATCAAATTCAACCAGTAAGGGCAAACGCCAGGGATTCAGCAAACTGCTATCGAATTTATTTTTACGGACATTTAATCCCATCTGACGGTTGACAATTTTGAGCATTTCATCAATGTCATGATGCTGGTTCCAGTCCAGTTGCAGACGAATCCGCTCCTCAGATGGTTCGATCCGATAATACTTGGCAATGTTCAAAACTGCCTGAAGCCACGGCTGATAATTTATTGTAGTACTCATGGCTGGACTTCAAACCCCTGAATAGAAATACGGTTAAGCGCGTAAATATCCCGTGTACGACCTGTCACCTGAATGTATTGCACAATCGCCGAATAGATGTCATAGCGCGCTGATTCAAATTCCTGTGCTGCGCTGTGAATAAGCCTGTTCTGCGTTTAATAAATCCACTACAGTCCGTGTGCCCAATTTATATTGTTCTTGATATAGCTCTTTGGTTCGTACCGTGGTTTCACGGCGCTGAGCCAGGACATCCATTTGTTTTTGTTTATTTTCAATCTATTCCCGGATTAAGCGAACCTGATCCAGTACATCCAGATAGACAGTATTGACCTGTGCGCGTGCAGCTTCTTCGGCATAACTGGCAGCACGTGCCTGAGACCGAACAGCTCCCCCCTGATAAAAATTACTGCTGGCTTCAATCATGATTGAATTATAAAAGCCATCATCTTCATTATTATTCGGATTTCGACCATTAACCGCCTGACTTAAGCTACCTTTCAGATTAATAGTCGGATAACGGCTTAAAAGTACCTGATCTTTTTGCAATCGGGCTACATCTACTCCTGAATGTGCCAAGATCATGCTTGGAATCTGGGTAAATTCATGATCCTGATAAAGATCAGCCTGGTTTACGATACGATCTGGAATTTCCCATTGAATTGCAGAGAAATCAAATCCCAATAAAGTTCTGAGACGTTGCTGATATTGTCTTAACTGGGTCTGTTGCACGATCAGGTTAGATTGTGCAGCTTCCAGATTAGACTGCGCCTAAACCGGATCAGCCTATGTGCTAATTCCGGCGCGGTCACGTAAATTGGCAATTTCTGCAATTCGTGCAATGCCCTGAATCTGCTGTTCGGCAATCTTGGTAATTTCCTGATAGCGTTTGACATGGACAATAGCATCCGCTACTTCCAGTGCAACCTGATCCAGACTCACTAATGCTCTTGCCTGGTCTTCTGCCAGTCTCGCCTCTTCAACACTGACATTGGTTTTAATCTTGCCAAAGTCATATAGCATCTGGGTAGCATTCAGAGAGGCTACCTGACGTCCACGTTCACCTGAGGTCAAATCTCCATTACCTACACCGCCAGATAACTGCGGTTAATAGGCTGCTTTGGCCACATTAATATTGGCTGCCTGTGCAGATAAAGACGAAATACTTTGGGCAATTTCCGGACGACGCTGAACTGCTGTATGAACCGCCTCAATTAGACTCATTTTTGCAGGAATATCAGCATTTATAGGCCGAATTGAAGATTGTCCCTGCTGCGGTCGAGTAATCTGCGGCAGTTCAGCCACCTTTGAGCTATCCAGTGAGTACTGACTGAGTGAGCTAATATCAATCGTTTGCGCAGATCGCGTTGGCTCTGGTGCAATCAGTTTTCCTAATCCACTTTTAATATTATAGGACTTACGCACTATTATTTATAGATTCTCTGTGGTAGCAGATGATTTTTATCGAGAATAAAGTCATCAATGAAGTTTTTGATAATTGGTCTAAATAATTTCTTCTGCCAACGATATATATTTTCAAAGATCCGCTCAAACTGGTTCTTTTGTATCTCAACGTAGGCCATCAAGGCTGAAAAAATATGATTCAAAATCAGTTTAGATCGTCTTACTTGAAACTTTTCAATATGACAAACCTGTTTAATCACCCGGTGATATTGCTCTATTTTCCAATGACTTGAATGTAATTCATGAAAACCTTCAAAGGACAATAAATCATCTTCATCTTGATGCACAATATAAAACCTCTGCTGTTCTTTTAACTGAGTCTTAAATAATTGTACAAAGCCAAAATCTTTGAGCCAGACCACTTGACCCTGATGGAAATCTGGCAATAAACGCAGTTGAAACCATTGTCCTTTTTCTGGGGAAACCTTACGGTTACAGTCGATACCAAACATAAATCGAATACCATATTTTCTTATGGTTTTTAGATTTCCAGTCGATGAATACCAACTATCACCTGTAATAAATTGAATCTTTGCACCCCAATTGAGTACTTCACTTAACATATCCATAAAGTAATCATTCTTGGTTTTACTTTCAGATTTGTCATAAATTCGGAAATTAATTGGAATATTTTGACCATTTTGATCTGTCGCATACAAGGTAATGAGATTAATACCCTTGACGGATCGGTGGTGTTTGCCTGACCAAAAATAGCTAACCAAGTCCATATGTTGACTATATGGTTTATCTAAAACAGTATCATCAATACTGACTATAAGTTTATTATTATCAATATGTTGAATTGATTCTTGATATAGGTCGTGAGGTGTGTAGTCTTCACGCTCTAGAAAGCGATTTACACTATCATGCGAGATATTATAAGTCTCGGCAAGTTGTGTGCAGCTAATAGAGTTCGGTTCTGTCATGAGAAAGCCCATATAAATGGGTAATGTACAAGTTGCTGTAGAAGCATGTTTAATTCGTCTGATCACAGATACTTTATAAAGCATTTTAATACTTTTTTGAATCCGTCAATGCGTAAGTCCTATATTATTAAAATAATTCTGTGAATTTTCTGCATGTACGAATGGCACAGATAAAGGTAAAAGAAGAATGATCTATATTCCCTTATTTTTATCTATTATCCCCTGAACATTTTTTAAGTGCTGCACCCTAAATTGCATAATAATGAATGTTTCGTGTTTTAGCCTAAAAATATATCAAATCATACAAAAAGATAGCTTTTTCGTCTTAATTTAAGTAAAAAAACCCACATTTGACGACTAAAGTCTTAATGCGGGTTTTTTCTGATAATGAAAATTTTCTATACAGTAAAGTCATCACCCAGATAAACTTTACGTACCATTTCATTGGCCAAAATTTCTTGTGCCGTGCCTTCAGCAATGACTGAACCTTCGCTGACAATATAGGCATGTTCACAGATGGCCAAAGTTTCACGAACGTTGTGATCGGTAATCAATACACCAATTCCACGATCTTTCAGCGTGGTAATAATATCTTTAATATCACCTACGGAAATCGGGTCAACCCCGGCAAAAGGTTCATCCAGTAACATGAATTTTGGGTCGGCCGCCAAAGCACGGGCAATTTCAGCACGACGACGTTCACCACCCGACACGCTCATACCCAATGAATCTTTAATATGGGTAATTTTAAAGTCTGCCAGTAATTCGGCTAAACGTTGTTGACGCTGGGCTTTGCTTAAATCCTTACGGGTTTCCAGAATCGCCATAATATTTTCAGAAATGGTTAGTTTTCTAAAAATAGAAGCTTCCTGAGGTAAATAGCCAATCCCTTTACGCGCACGTTCATGCATCGCCAAGTCCGACAAATCCAGATCATCCAGATGGATTTCACCCTTGTCCATACGCACCAGACCCACCACCATATAGAAACTGGTGGTTTTACCTGCACCATTAGGCCCTAAAAGCCCAACAATTTGCCCACTTTCCATACTGAAGGAAACGTCCTTGACTACCCAGCGTTTACTATAATTTTTCGCCAGATGCTTGATGGCTAAAGTTTGAACCTGATGCGTCTGTGCCATTAATCACGTGCTCCCGGAAAGGATTTCGAAGATGAAGGCGGAATCACGATTTGTACACGACCTGCTGCTGAACCGGTTTTATTTGGTGTACCTGTTGCTTCAATATCGCCTTTATTCATGCTGTATTTCAGCGTATTACCACGGATACTAGCGCCATCTTGCTGCAAGTAGGCATTTCCAGACAGGGTAATAATCCCGGTTTCCGCATTATAGACAATTTTCTGTGCCTGACCTTTGGCCAAACCTTTGGCAGGATCAACTTTCTGCTGAAATTGAGCCGGGCTACCTGTTGCCGTAATCAGGCTGATCTGTTTTTTATTATTCAGATTCGCCACAATTGAATTGGCTTGCAATTTCATGGTGCCCTGTTCAATGATGACATTACCCGAATAAGTGGTGACTCCGGTACGCTCATTAAAAGTCGCACGGTCAGCTAATAAGGTAATTGGTTGGTTACGGTCAGATGGCAATGCAAACGCAGTGGCTGAACCCAATGCAACCAAACTTAACAACGCGGCGCGCTTAAGGAAAGTGTTCATCATTTTAGCTCTAGGAATTTGGTTCATACTTTCCTCGAATATTAAAGAATTCGTATTGACCATCATTAAGATTGGCTTTTAGGCCCTGACTGATAAATTCAGCCTGTGGAGATTCAACAATGACGGTTTTATCGGTTTCAATTTCACGTATTTTCGGAAAAGCCGTTAGCTCCTCGGTGTGGAACTGCATTTTTCCATTTTGCATGATCTTGGTCGCCAGCACTTCTTGAGAAAGTACAACTTTTGTATTGTCATCATAACCGTTGCCCTGTTTGGCAAAAAATGTCGCATCAACCTGACCGTCTTTATAGGTCGTTGCCTGCAGATTTTTGAGACTCGAAGTCTCTAGCTGCAGGTTTTGTTCAAGCTGGTCGACCTGGGCACGTACAGACAACATGCCCTTTTCATCAGTTTGGGTTAAGTTAATATTATTTGCAGAATAAGTCATGCTACGTGCAGAATCAGTCTGCAACTTATTGCCCTTACCGCTGTAATAGTAATAACCACCACTTATTGCGGCAATGATAATAGCCGTAAGATATAAAACTCTAGTGTCCATAAGCGGTGTACTTAATCCAGGATGTATGACTTATTAATAAGGCGCACGAGTATATTTTTCAAGTAACTCTTGGTACTTACCTTTGGACATCAGTAACATGTCACAAATTTCGCGTACCGCACCACGACCACCATAGGCCTGCGTTACCAGATCAGCACGACGACGTACTTCAACATGCCCGTTTGGAACAGTCACTTTCATGCCTGCAATCGCGAAGGCAGACAGATCAGGCCAGTCATCACCCATGTATAAACAGTCTTCAGGATCGATATTGAGCTGAGTACAAGCTTCACGTAAAGCAGTCCCTTTATCTTCACGGCCCTGATAAACCAGATCTACACCTAAATCCGACATACGTTTCTGTACGATATTGCTTTGACGTCCAGTGATAATGATTACTTTGATTCCGGCTTGCTGTACCAGTTTCATGCCCAGACCATCACGGATATCAAAAGATTTGATTTCATCGCCCGTATTGGTCAATGTGACAAAACCGTCGCTTAAAATACCATCTACATCAAGTACCAGTGCCTTAATATGACGTGCCTGCTCTAATAATACATAAGATGCCATTTATTAATTTACCCCAGCCTGAATCAGGTCATGCATACTAATTACACCAATGACTTTATTGGCATCATTAACCACAACAAATTGATTAATTTTACGTTCGTTCATTTTTTCCAGTGCAACGACAGCACGCGCTTCCTGAGAAATCGTCAGCGGATTTTTGGTCATCACTTCCTGAATCGGTAAATTGACATCAAAACCTTGCTGTTTGTCGATCAGGCGGCGCAAGTCACCATCAGTGAAAATACCCAGCAGAACATCATTTTGATCCACAATTGTGGTTAAACCTAGGCGTTTATTTGAAATCTCGTATAAAACTTGATTCATCGGTGTATCTGGTGACACTTTTGGCAATTCCGAACCTGTATGCATGAGATGTTTTACATGCAGCAATAAACGTTTACCCAAGGCACCCGCTGGATGTGATAGTGCAAAATCATCAGCAGTAAAACCACGTGCATCCAGAAGAGCGACAGCCAGTGCATCACCCAGCGCTAAAGTTGCCGTTGTACTCGAAGTCGGTGCCAGACCAAGCGGACAGGCCTCTTGAAGATGACCCAAAGTTAAAGCCACATCAGCATTTTGTGGCATTGGACCTTTGGCATCACCGCTAATAGTAATTAAAGGAATTTCCAGACGCTTGATCAAAGGCATCAGCATCATGATTTCATCGCTTTTGCCTGAGTTTGAAATGGCAATCAGTACATCACCCGGTACTAGCATTCCAAGATCACCATGCCCTGCCTCGCCCGGGTGCATGAAGAATGAAGGCGTACCCGTAGAGGCAAAAGTTGCCGCCATCTTACGGCCAATATGCCCGGATTTCCCCATCCCGGTAATCACCAGACGACCTTTGCACTGCAAGATAATTTCACATGCCTGACTAAAACGCTCATCGATCTGCGTGGCTAAAATCTGTAATGCTTGTTCTTCGATACGCAAGGTTTCAAGTGCAACTTTCTGGAAGTCTATTTGATTTGGCATATTTGGTGGGTTCAAAGTAGGTTTACCTTAACTCTATACAGAGTTGACTCAGTCTAGCAAAAAATAATTTTCGCAATTTTATCATATCTATGCAAATGTCAGGTTTCAAAATGTAGAGCTTTTCATAAAACTTAAACAGAATGTTCTAAAATTTCCCTGACCGAAAACTCTCCATTATTTAAAATTTCATTAGGTAAACCAGTTTTGATTGTCCTTTTTATTTTACGTAGGCAATAAAAAACCCTAATCTTTCGATCAGGGTTTTTTGAATTTTGGAGCGGGAAACGAGACTCGAACTCGCGACCCCAACCTTGGCAAGGTTGTGCTCTACCAACTGAGCTATTCCCGCAATATGGGAGTGAATTATAGAGAGTTTCTGCTAACTGTCAACTCTCTATTGATTCAACTGTCGAATTAATCGGCACGACGCCATACAGTTCCTTGACGGGTATCTTCCAGCACCACCCCTTGTTCTAATAAAGACTGGCGGATTTCATCGGCACGAGCAAAGTTTTTCTCTTTTTTGGCATCTTTACGTTGCTGGATCAGATCTTCAATCTGCTCTTCAGACAAGCCTAAAGCTTCCTGACCAATATCAGACTTTAAGAATTCGTCGATATTGTGCTGTACCAGACCCAGAATATTGGTGAGATGGCGCAAAGTGGAATAATAAACAGTAGCCTGCTCCTGATTCTGGTCTTTTACCGCACGGTTCAGCTCTTTATTCAGTTCAAATAATACAGCAATGGCTTCTGGCGTATTGAAGTCATCTCGCATTGCCGTATTAAAACGCTCAACAAAGTCTTGATCTAACGTATCAACCAGCTGTTCGCCATATACTGCCTGATAAGCTTTGAAAGAATGATAGAAACGCATTAGCGTATTTTTCGCTTCTTTTAAAGCTACATCTGAATAGTTCACCGGGCTGCGGTAGTGTGAAGATACGATAAAGTAACGCACCACTTCCGGATGGAATTTTTCAATCACATCACGGATGGTGAAGAAGTTACCCAAAGACTTCGACATTTTTTCGCCATCAACATTGATGAAGCCGGCATGCATCCAGTAGTTCACATACTGTTCACCTGTCGCTGCTTCAGACTGTGCAATCTCGTTTTCATGATGCGGGAAGCTTAAGTCAGCGCCACCGCCATGAATATCAAAATGATTGCCGAGGCAGCAGGTAGACATGGCTGAACATTCAATATGCCAGCCTGGACGACCATTGCCCCATGGTGAAGCCCAAGACGGTTCATTTTCTTTGGCATGTTTCCACAGCACAAAGTCAAACGGATGTTTTTTCTCAACTTCGACGTCTACACGTTCAGAAGCGCCTGCCTGCATATCTTCCAGTTTACGGCCTGAGAGACGCCCGTATTTGGCGAATTTTTCAACCTCGAAGTAAACATCGCCATTATTTGCCGGATATGCAGTCCCTTTTTCCACCAGCGTACCAATCATGTTTTGCATCTGATTGATGTAATCAGTGGCTTTTGGTGCTTCATCCGGTGCAAGACAGCCTAATTTGGCAAAGTCTTCATTCATGGCATCAATAAAACGGCTGGTCAGTGATGAAATGCTTTCCCCATTTTCATTGGCACGTTTAATAATCTTGTCGTCAATGTCAGTGATATTGCGTATGTATTTAACCTTCCAGCCCTGACTACGCAAGAAACGAATAATATAGTCAAATGCAACCACCGTGCGTGCATGTCCAATATGACAGTAGTCATAGACCGTCATCCCACAAACATACAGATCAATCTGACCTTCTTTACGAGGCACAAATTCTACTTTTTTACGTTGCTCTGAGTTATATAGAACAAATGGTTGCATAGGTCTTCTAGAATGCTTTTACAAATGATGGCTCATCTTAACCTAAGCATTATTTTTCATAAAGTTTTAAGAAAAGTTTTCAAGACTTTTTCTGCGGTTATTTCTATATTGTTAAAAAAACCAGCAACTGCTGGTCTTTTTAGATATCAGGATTTAGCTTCAGTTTTGCACTGTATTAACATCTGCTTGTTTTTTGGACCTAATGAATTACTTAGACTGGTATTTAAAACACGCGCATAGTTTTGATGATCTTTCTGGTAGAAATCTACCGTAGCCCCCTGGTACTCGGCGGTAGTTATATATTGATAATCGTCAAAAGATTTTTCAGACTTAGGCTCAATTGACTTTAATAAAGCACGCTTTTGTTTAGCAGAAATCAAGCGCAAAATGCTTTTTTCACCAATAACATAAGATAGATTATGAGCTTTCTCTTTTGAACAATCCAAAGCATAACGGCCTTTTAATTCCCCTAAAGATAGTTTCACAATAGTCTGTTCAATTGTTGCGAACACTGAACCTGACACAAGCATAGCCCCAAGACCAATTAGGGTCTGTTGACATTTACTGTTCATAATTAAACCTATAAAGGTAGCCATAAAAATATACAGGCTAAGGCAACAGCACTTTGATAATTTCTTTTGAGCTTGTCATATCGAGTAGCTATTCCTCTAAATTGCTTTAATCTACAAAACTGAACCGTACCGGGTTTGTCGGAGAGTCAATATTCTGAGTGAGAAGCGCTGCTTCGCAAGGTTCGATGACAAAATTAAAATATACCCCTGAAATCAGAGAAAGAGCGGTTCAATTATTGATTGAATCTGAAAAAGATTATCCATCGAATTGGGCTGCAATCACAGCAATTGCGCCTAAGATTGGTTGTACTCCTGAAACACTACGTGCCAGGCATCAAAAGCATTTAGATCAGCAAAATCCTATTAAAGTACAACAGATATCTGATCAAGAAAAAATGAAGCAAATGGAACGTGAAATTAAAGAATTAAAGCGTGCCAATGAAATTCTACGTAAAGCAGCCGCTTTTTTCGCCCAGGCGGAGCTCGACCGCCCACATAAATAATGGTGGATTTCATCCATAACAATAAAGATCGATATGGTGTTGATGCGATTTGTAGGATTTTACCGATCGCAGCTTCAACCTATTACCGAACTTTAGATCTCGCTGATGAAAAGCATCGCTTTGCAAGGGAACATCGAGCGAAACGAGATCTACATGATGAGCATCATGCTGAGGAGATTAAACGAATTTGGAAGGAAAGTTCAGGTCGGAATGGTGTGCGTAAAGTCTGGCAAAAACTGAAACGTGAAGGCTATATTATTGCACGCTGTACTGTTGCTCGATTAATGAAAAAGCAAGGTATACAAGGTGTTTAGCATGGTAAGAATAAACAAACCACCCGTAGCCTAGATGTTCAAAAAAGAGCAGATGATTTAGTGAAACGGAATTTTAATGCTGATCATCCTGACCCGTGCGAAGCAGTGCTAAGTTCGATGACTTCACGTATATTCAAACCAATTCAGGTTGGGGCTATATCGCCTTTATTATTGATGTGTTCTTACGAGCAATTGTTGGATGGAAAGTATCTATACGGATGAATACAGATATGGTGCTCGATGCACTTGAGCAAGCATTACACGATCAAGGCATGCCAAAGAATGTGATTCATCATTCTGATAGAGGTGTTCAATATCTTTCTATTCGCTATACCAATCGTTTAGAAGCTGCAAATTTACGAGCATCAGTCGGTACAACTGGTGATTCATACGATAATGCTTTGGCTGAAACGGTGAATGGCTTATACAAAACAGAGGTGATTGAATATTTAAAAGCAGATTGGCAAGGTTTAGCAGATGTACAACTTGCGACATTCAACTGGGTAGATTGGTTCAATAAAAAGCGTGTACACAGTGCACTGGGTTATTTATCGCCTTTTGAGTTTGAAGCAATGTACTATGATAAGATTAACCCGTTAGGTCAGGTGGCCTAACTTAAATAAAAAAGTCTCCGACAAACCCGGTACGGTTCACCTGGGTAACACCGGAAGGTGGCGGTGGTCCGAATTACCCGAATATGTAAGGTAATTCGTATGAATAAGAAATCTTTTTCTTGTTCATATACCCAATTTTGAAGCAGTTATAACTAACACTTCACTTTAATTTTTTAGGTAATCCCAGTTCCCTAGGGAGCTGGGATTAAAAATAATCAAGAATAAAGAGAAAAAAAACAGATTCATGTCTTTTTCGTTGACTTGCTGCTTAGACCAACTTATTGACTGTGAAATAGTGTGCCACAGTAGAAAACCAACACCTTATCTAGTCATTTTTATCCATATACGTTGTCTTTAATTAAAATTAATTGCCTGAATATACAAACACTTTAGTCGTATTTCTCTTTGGTTCTTCATATTCAAAATGCTATTGTACAAAAAGTTTCCAATTTCTCATTTTCTAATCACGATCTAGTTTCATGACTTATAAACTGAATGCCCGACATCTGGTGCTAGACCTGCTCTATGCCTCACATAACTCTACTGTTAGCATCAAACAGATGTTATGTGCAGCAGATTTATTAGGAATCTCTGACAACAGCTTGCGGGTTGCAGTCGCACGACTTAATCAGGATCAGATCATTCAGTCAGTAGAACGCGGCATTTATCAGTTAATTGAAAAAAAATTTGATACTTCTTTTATTAGCCTGAACAAACATCCCAATATGCAGACCGCTACGGCTTGGGATGGTAAGTACATTCTGGTTTATACCGGTGCTTTGGGGCGAGTAGATCGTACGGCCTTATCTAAACGGGAAAAAGCCCTGCGTTATTATGGATTTCAGGAACTGGAACAGAACGTGTTTATCCGCCCGGACAATTTGCAACTTGGTTTGAACGAGCTTAAATCAGCAGCCGTCAAGTTTGGTCTGGATCAAGGCGCACGATTTTTTCAGGTCAGCGAGATCGATCAGCACACCCATGTATCTGCACTTTGGGATATTCATGGCCTGCATCAAACTTATTTGAATATCAGCCAGGAAATTGAACAATGGTTTGAAAACCATCAACAGTTATCCTTGGCTGAATCAGCTAAAACCGCCTTTTATCTGGCAAAATCTGCTGTATTTAGTCTGCGTGCAGATCCGCTATTGCCTGAAGAATGGCTAGATGCTCCAGCCCGACAAAAGTTTGAACTGGCCGTACGGCGTATGGAGGAGCAAGGCCAGCAGTTATGGCAGCAATATTTTCAACAACAAGGTGTATAATTTATTTCCTACATACTCACAAAAGTAAATTGACTGTAATATTTTAATTCAAATATAGTGATAAGAAATACAAGAATTAGATCAAGGCAGAATAATGAACAGTAAAGTGAGCGTCACAGAGCTATTTAGCCGTGAAGAAATTAGAGAGCTGACTACCCCATCCGATTTACAGGGTGCTCTGGCAGTGGGTTCAACTTGGGCTGTGATTGTTTTGACCTTTGGCACAATTGCTTATAGCTGGAAATATTTACCAGTCTGGGGAAAAATATTGATGTGTGCCTTGGCATTAGCCATTCTGGCGGGTCGCCAACTCGCTATGGCCATTTTGATGCACGACGCCTCACACCATAGTTTGTTTAAAACCAAGTGGCTAAACACACACTTCACTGACTGGCTATGCGCCCGTCCGATCTGGAATGAGGTCGGTAAATATCGTCCTTATCATTTGAAACATCATGCCCGCACCTCTCAACCTGATGATCCAGATTTAGGTCTGGTCAAAAACTTTCCAATTACTAAACAATCATTATTCAGAAAATTCTTTAGAGATCTAAATGGTCAATCCGGCCTAAAATTTCTGTCTGGCCGAGTCTTGATGGATTTAGAACTTCTGGAATGGAGTGTTTCCAATGATCCGAAACCAATTCCTCGTGGTAATCGCAGTAACTTGGAACTGGCAAAGAATCTGTTAAAAAATAGCTCGGGCATGCTGATTTCCAATGCTGCCTTATTTTCCGCACTTTGGGCCAGCGGTCATCCGAAACTTTATTTATTATGGCCCCTAGCTTATATTACCCCTTTCCCACTGTTTATCCGTATCCGGGCAATGGCTGAGCATGCTGGTCTAGAAACCAGCCATTCTGCATTGACTAATACCCGTACCACTCGTGCAGGTTGGCTAGCGCGTGCTTTCGTTGCACCGATTCATGTAAATTATCATATTGAACATCATTTAATGGCCTCTGTTCCACATCAAAATCTGCCCAAAATGCATCAGATGTTGCGAGAGCGCGATTATGTGAAAGCACCACCGAGTTATAAAGATGTAATTGTGTCATTATTGAAAGACTAAAATTAAAAGATCGAAGTTTAAAAATACATTAAGTGTGATGGCAAAATTTCTCAAACTTAATGTTGATGGCTTTCCTTATGCTCATGCTGTTCATGTAAATGGTCCGATTGCCGATGCTGTTCTGGGGGACAATCTTCTGCTTCAATTTGCAATGTCATCTCGGTGATATGATGTTCATAATGCAACATCTCAAACGCCTCTTGATGCAACTTTTTATAGTCAACGTCTGGCGCAACTAAATGCACCGTCAACATTACCTTCTTGGAAGTAATCGCCCAGACTTTTAGCTGATGAATATCTTCAACACCGTCTAGCGCCAGTAGGTCATGGCGCAGTTTTTCAATATCGATTTCATCAGGAACCCCTTCTAGCAGAATATTGATGCTCTGTTTCAACAAAATCCATGTCCGTGGAATTACCCAGAATCCGATCATGACCGCAATCACGGTATCGATCCACATCCAGCCACTGAAATAGATGATGATTGCGCCAATAATGACACCCACCGAACCTAGTGCATCACTCAGTACTTCCAGATAAGCTCCTTTAATATTCAAGCTTTCCTGACTGCTAGAAACCAGAATTTTCATGGAAATCAGATTAATAACCAGTCCAAGTATGGCGACAATCAACATGCCCAGACTTTCAATTTCAGGGGGATGACTTAGGCGCTGGTAAGCTTCAAACAGGATATACACCGCTACCAGAAATAGCATAATCGCATTAAACAAAGCTGCCAGAATTTCAAATCGCTGGTAGCCAAAGGTACGTTTATCATCTGCTGGTTTTTGCCCGATCTTAATTGCAGCTAGAGCAATCGCCAGTGCGGCTGCATCTGTAAACATATGTGCCGCATCAGAAAGCAAGGCCAGACTCTGAGTCATAAAACCGGCAATGACTTCTACAATTAAAAAGACTGTCGTCAGAGCTAAGGCGATGGACAGTTTTTTAGCATTCTTCGCACTAACTTCTACATGACTATGATCATGATGATGTGATCCACCCACCGTATACTCCTTTTCATTTGAATCTGATTCTAAGTTTTAGCTACTTCTTATTACCTATACTTTCTATACTACGCCTGCGCTGCTGATATTTAAGCAATTTTTTGTATAACGTGTCTCTCTTTTAAAATATCCATGTCTATTCATTAAGCAAACTTAGTACTTAAATTATTAAATTTACCTCTCTACCCGATATAGAATCAAAACTCAGCATGAGTACGCAGTTTTTCATTTTCCAAAATCCAGGACTGCACTGAAGATCGCTGAAAATTACGCTGAATATAAGCCTGAATCTTTTCGGGAAGCTCAACATCGTGACTAAGCAGACGATGCAGCATAAAGGCTAGATCAAAGTCTGCAATTGACCATTGTTCGGTGAGCCATAGCTCTTCAAGTAAAGTTTCTGTGATTGCCAGTAAGCGCTGAATATCCTGCATGGTTTCAGCCGATGCGATTAAAGGCCTTTTAGGTGGAACAAAGATCGAAGTTGAAGGCATATCCTGCCGGATAGAGGAAAAATCAGTTTTCATCAAAGCCTGAACGGCGCGGCATTTTGCTCTGGCTTTCATCTCTGCAGGATATGAAGCAGGATAATCCGGTGCCGGAAAAGCATCTTCCAGATATTCGGTAATCGCCCAAGATTCAAACAAATGAAAATCATCAATAATCAGGCAAGGGACTTTGCCACTCGGACAAATTTTACGATAAGCTAAAGATTGCTGTTCCAGCAGATTCAGATCGATCATTTTTTCCTGAAAGTTGAGTCTTTTCTCTTTTAAAGCCACATAAACCGACATGACATAAGGACTGATACGTTTTTTATCGACATATAAGCAGATATTGTGCATTTTTTATCCTGCCTCTTATGATTATCCACTGCTTTCTACTCTAACGCCTTTTTTATAGAAAAGGAAAATATCGCTGCATAATGATACAAAGCGGAGTTATAGTCTTACATAGGCTTGCCGATTCGGATGAATCACCTACCTAAGGCTAAATCACCGGATTAAAAAGACTTCTAATTTTTTGCAGAATAACGTTAAATAAATATTTTCCATTTAGACCTGACTGCTATGCTGAACCTTGACCACTTCCCTGATACCGTATATGCCATTCAACATCTGGCTTTTGAAGACCTAGGTGCCTGGGAAGATGTGTTTTATCAGCTAGGATTACGTGTTCGCTATTTTGAAGCCGGAATTGATGACCTACGAAAGGCGTATGAATATAAAGGTCTGACAATTATTTTAGGGGGTCCAATTGGTGTCTATGAAACGGTGGACTACCCTTTCTTACAACAAGAAATAGACTTACTTAAAGTGCGTTTAGAGAAGAATTTACCCACTTTAGGTATTTGTCTGGGTACTCAACTCATTGCTCATGCACTCGGTGCTAAAGTCTATGCAGGACATAGCAAAGAAATTGGCTGGTCTAAGCTTACTCTTCCAGTCGCTGAGAATAATCCACTACAAGCCTTGGAAAATATTGAAGTGCTACATTGGCACGGCGATACTTTTGATCTGCCTGAACAGGCTGAATTGCTGGCCAGCTCTGATCTTTATCCAAATCAGGCCTTTCGGGTAGGACAGAATATTCTAGCACTACAATTCCATGCTGAAGTAGCCAGTGAAAGTTTAGAGAAATGGCTGATTGGACATACCTGTGAGTTACGCAAAGCCCAAATCAATATCCCCACCTTGCGGGCGGATCATCAAAGCTATGCACCCGCGCTTGAACAGGCAGCCAGTTCGGTATTGATGCATTATTTAGAAAACCTGCAACTTAAATAACCGTAATAAAAAAGCACCCTATTGGGTGCTTTTTTAATTTGTCATTCTTACTTTTTCGGAGCAGGTACAGAAGCCTCGGTAGTAATGTTCACTGTAATTTTATCGCCCACATTTGGAACATAGCCGCCTACCCCAAAGGCTGAACGGTTAAATGAAGTGGTTGCATTAAAACCAATCGTTTGTAATTTGGTCATTGGATGTACGCCTTGTTTATTTAAAACTGCATCCAGTACCACAGGTTTAGTGACATCTTTCACGGTTAAGTTACCGGTGATTTTGTATTTGTTTTTGCCTAAAGCCTGAACTTTAGTACTTTTAAAAGTGATATTCGGATATTTGGCAGCATCAAAAAATTCTGCTGTCTTAATATGGTCATCCAGCGCTTTCACATTCGTATTAATGCTTGCAACCGGGATATTCACATTGACCGAAGAATTCGCAGGTTTTTCATTATCAACATTAATCGTACCCTGTATATCACTGAAGTTTGCAGATGGTGTAGAGAAACCAAAGTGGCTCCAAGAAAAAACCGTTGCTGAATGAGTCGGGTCAATCGTATAAGCCACTGGTTTTGCCATAGAAAATGTTGCTACAGATGCGACCGCCAAGCCTAATGCTAATGTTTTTAAATTCATGTTTTTATCTCACGTTTTGGATGTTATTAAGTGTATAGAATCTGGAACCGTTTACAGCCTTAAAGATAAAACGTTTTGTTGCAGCAATGAAACGATAAAATTGTAAGTTATTTTTTTAATTTTTGAGCTTTAATCCATACGGTACTGAATAAATCCAGTTTTCTTGGCGACTTTGTTATACAACGCTTGCGCCTGATGATTTGATTCCTGAGTCAGCCAGTAAACCCGGTCGCAATTACGCTGCTGCGCTACCTGATAGACATGCTGAATCAACTTTCGCGCCACGCCCCGTCCGCGATAGTCCGGATAGGTAAATAGATCCTGCAAATAAGCATATGGTCTTACTGTCCAGCTACTGTTATGCTCGATGACATGCACAATCCCAACGACCTTTTCATCAATCAAGGCCGCAAAACCGTACATTGAATCTAATTCATAATTGGTTAATTTATCCCAGGTATTTTTACTTACCTCATCCGAAATTTGCGTTTGATAAAAGCGTTGATAGTCTTGCCATAAAGATAGCCATTCTGACTGTGAGATTTGATCTGGATCTAGGGCTGTATATTCATGTTTAACTGCTTCTTTGGCTTATTTCTTTAATTTAAGTCGTTTCGATAGTGGTCGCGGAATTTTTATAGCAACTTCAACTTAGCTTTATCTCATCTGGCGCTCATAAGCAACCTGTCAGATGGAAATCATCCGACATAAAAAAAGCCCCAATTAGGGACTTTTCACGCTTTATATTTAAAGTTTTTCAACCAGAATACGATCCACCTGTTTCAAACCAGAATGCTTTTCATGGTTCTTGCGACGTACTTTAATGATTTTTTCTTCAGCCATTTCCTGAAGTAATAGCTCAACCGCAACCATTGCTTCAAGGGGGAGATCCTGCCCGATCCATTTCTGCTCGCCTGCATCCATTAAAGTAATTTCATCACTAATTTGTTCATACAAGCTCATGTTTATCTCACTCTTTCATTTCAATTATGGGAGAACACTTTTTAGCGGTTGCCACATGAAAACAAGGCTAGAAAGCGAAAAAACAAAAGACGCCCCAAAACTGGGGCGCCCTTAAAAAACGACTTAATCAGTTGATTAAGCAGTAATCTCTTTTACAGCTGCTACAACAGCTTCAGTTGTAATACCGAAGTGTTTGAACAGGTCTTTAGCAGGTGCAGATTCACCGTAAGTGGTCATACCGATCACACGACCATCAAGACCTACAAATTTCCACCAGTAATCTACATGTGCAGCTTCAACCGCTACACGTGCACGAATCGCTGCAGGAAGAACTGATTCACGGTAAGCAGCATCTTGCTTCATGAATTCTTCAGCACATGGCATAGATACGACACGTACACCTTCAAGCTGTGCATAAGCTTCCATTGCAAGAGAAACTTCAGAACCAGTCGCAATGATAATCGCTTTCAATTCGCCTTTTTCTTCAGCCAGAACATAACCACCTTTCACTACATTCTCAATTTGTGCTTGAGTACGAGTCTGGAATGGCAGGTTTTGACGAGAGAAGATCAACGCTGTTGGACCTTCTGAACGCATTAAAGCAGATTTCCAGGAAATCGCTGCTTCAACGGTGTCACATGGACGCCATGTATTCAGGTTTGGTGTACCACGTAAAGATGCGATTTGTTCGATTGGCTGGTGTGTAGGACCATCTTCACCCAGACCGATTGAATCGTGAGTGTAGACATGAATCACACGTTGTTTCATCAGCGCAGACATACGTACTGCATTACGTGCATATTCCATAAACATCAGGAATGTTGCTACATAAGGAATGAAACCGCCATGCAATGCTACACCATTGGCAATCGCAGTCATACCAAATTCACGTACGCCGTAATGAACATAGTTACCTGCTGGATTGTCCTGTACACCTTGTGCACCTTTCCAAAGTGTCAGGTTAGAACCTGCAAGGTCAGCAGAACCACCTAGTACTTCTGGTAATGAAGGTACAAGTGCTTGTAACGTATTTTGGCTCGCTTTACGTGTTGCAATGGTTTCTTCTTTCGCATTTACTTCAGCGATGTAAGCATCTGCTTTTGCAACGAAGTCAGCTGGAAGATCACCAGAAAGACGACGTTTTAATTCAGCTGCTTCTGTTGGATATTTTGCTGCATAAGCGGCAAAAGTTTCGTTCCATGCTGCTTCAGCTTGTGAACCTTTTTCTTTGGCATCCCAAGCTGTGTATACATCCTCAGGAATGACAAATGCTTCGTCTGACCAGCCAAGCGCTTCACGAGTCAATACGATTTCGTCATTACCCAAAGGTGCACCGTGACAGTCTTCTTTACCCTGTTTGTTTGGTGAACCTAAACCGATCACTGTTTTACACATGATGATGGTTGGTTTGTTCGCTTCAGCTTTTGCTTCAACAGTCGCTTGACGGATTGCATCAGCATCATGACCGTCAACTTTGATCACTTGCCAGCCATAAGACTTGAAGCGTTGTTCTGTATCGTCAGAGAACCAGCCTTCAACTTCACCGTCAATTGAAATGCCGTTGTCGTCATAGTAAGCAATCAGCTTGCCTAGACCTAAAGTACCTGCCAAAGAACATGCTTCGTGAGAAACACCTTCCATCAAGCAGCCATCGCCCAGAAAGCAGTAAGTGTAGTGATCAACAACTTTGATATCGTCTTTGTTGAATTGCGCAGCTAAAGTTTTCTCAGCCAGTGCGAAACCAACAGCATTTGCGATACCTTGGCCTAAAGGACCAGTGGTTGTTTCAATACCCGGTGCATAGCCCAATTCTGGGTGACCTGGAGTTTTAGAATGAAGTTGACGGAATGCTTTAAGATCTTCAATTGAAAGATCATAGCCCGTTAAATGAAGAAGTGCGTATTGAAGCATAGAGCCATGGCCATTCGACAATACGAAACGGTCACGGTTAGCCCAATTCGGATTTGTTGGGTTATGGTTTAAGAATTCACGCCAAACCACATCAGCGATATCTGCCATCCCCATTGGAGCACCTGGATGTCCTGAGTTTGCTTTTTGCACAGCATCCATTGCCAATACACGAATTGCGTTTGCAATACGACGTTCATTAAGCGGGGTTGTCATAAATCAGCGTCCAAATAAATTCAGAAGAAATAGGAAATGATGAAAAGACTTTCAAAACTGCCGTCTATTGTCTTAAAAAAACAGCGAGGGGTAAAGACTAGCCTACAATATTTATCAATTTATTGATCTTGTATTTACCTATCGGATAAATATTCTGCACTTTTAAGGTGCATTGATTGATTAGAATCTAAGTTAGATTCTAATAAGATGATAAATCTGGGATTATTCTTAACTATTTTTTATAAATTAAACTTTCACAATATGTTGAATTCCTCTCCAAGATACATCCAGATAGGAGTCAAAACAGAAGATCCAGACTTAAATAAGTGATCTTTTCCAGTCCATAAAAATGCATATGTGAATATCTATTATCTGCCCAAGATCATCAGACATGAAAAGATAAAGGTTGAAGTTCAATCAGGCTAATCGATACCACGAAAATTATTGTCCTCGGCAATCTTTAGGTAAATAACGCTGACTGATATCGCTCGACGAACAACTGCCGCTATAGACATCAAAAGCGATGGATTTCCCACGGATTGCCGTATCTACCCTATCCTGCCGTAGCTTAAATTCAATCCGACAAGCGGCATTGATCACGACTTTTTCAATATATTGGGTTCCGCTGCCAATTTGACGGCCTGCATCACAATGGCCATCCGATGCAATAAATTGAGTTCGATAGCTACCTGCCTGCTTAAAAACCTCTGCTAGTTGGCTTCGCACTACATAACTGTGATAACTCATGCCTGCTACTGTCGCCAGAATGGCAATAATCGTGAGTACAATCATGACTTCAATCAAGGTAAACGCCTTTTGATACATGCTTTTTCATCTCCGTACAGTCTTTTAAACAAATCCATACCAAAAGATTTCGCCACTTCCTGACAGGCGGTTTCTGAAGACTTGAAGCTACTATGCAGAGTCGTACTATTTGCAGCAAGGCTGTCTGTCGTGTGGTCAATACACCCACCTTAATTTATTAATAGAATGATCACTTTCCTTGATATTTGAGGCATTTAATTTTTATATTTTTCTTAGTACTTAGTTATGCAAATTTGTTTAGAAATATCACTGCTTAATAAGCGTCTCTTATCAATTCACAGATTATTTATTAAGTTTATTAAATGAATCCACCCTGCTGTTTAATTAGGCATATCAGTTTTTTTAATTCCAATAATCAAATAAAAGCACAATAATTTGAAACAATTTCGTGCAATTTTGTCGAGTTGCGCTAGTCCTAGAGCACAAGTCGATGTAACATATCGGGTCTTTAAATTTAACTGTGATAGGACTATGCGCGAGTACGCTGTATTTACTTCGGAATCTGTAAGCGAAGGCCATCCAGATAAAATGGCTGACCAAATCAGTGATGCTATCTTGGATGCAATCTTAAAAGAAGACCCATATGCACGGGTTGCTTGTGAAACGCTTGTAAAAACAGGTGCGGTTGTACTTGCCGGTGAAATCACAACAACTGCGAACATCGATTTTGAAGCGGTTGTCCGCCATACCGTTAACAGTATTGGTTATCATCATTCTGACCTTGGCTTTGATGGTTCGACTTGTGCGATCATCAACATGATCGGTAAACAGTCTCCTGAAATTGCTCAGGGTGTAGACCGTCAGAAACCGGAAGATCAAGGTGCCGGCGACCAAGGCTTGATGTTTGGTTATGCCAGCCGTGAAACTGATGTACTTATGCCTGCGCCAATTTCTTATGCGCACCGCTTAATGGAAAAACAGGCTGAATTACGCCGTAACGGTACATTGCCTTGGTTACGTCCAGACGCAAAAAGCCAGGTGACTTTCGCTTATGAAAATGGCGTACCTGTTCGTCTAGATGCTGTTGTGCTTTCGACTCAACACGATCCTGAAATTTCACAAGCTCATTTAAAAGAAGCTGTGATTGAAGAAATCGTGAAAAAAATCATTCCTGCCGACATGTTCCATGCAGATACCAAATTCCACATCAACCCGACCGGGATGTTTGTGATCGGTGGTCCTGTAGGTGACTGTGGTCTGACTGGCCGTAAAATCATTGTAGACACTTACGGTGGTATGGCACGTCACGGTGGCGGCGCATTCTCTGGTAAAGATCCATCGAAAGTTGACCGTTCTGCTGCTTATGCAGGCCGTTATGTTGCGAAAAACATTGTCGCTGCGGGTCTTGCAGACAAATGTGAAATTCAGGTGTCTTATGCGATTGGTGTAGCCGAGCCTACTTCAATTTCAATCAATACCTTCAATACAGGCAAAGTGTCTGATGAATTGATCGTTCAATTGGTACGTGAGCACTTTGACCTGCGTCCATACGGTATTACCCGTATGTTGAACATGATCCAACCGATGTATAAACAGACTGCTGCTTATGGTCACTTTGGTCGTGAAGGTTCAGATACTGCGTTTACTTGGGAAAAAACTGACAAAGTCGAAGCACTTAAAGCATCTGCTGGTCTATAAGTTTTCAGGTTTTAAAAGCTCGCTTTATGCGGGCTTTTTTATGGCTTCTAATTTTAGCCTGACAAAAATTGAGCCGGAAATAGTTGTGTTTTGTTACATCTAAAACTACATCTTAAAGCAGATAAACTCACTTTTTATAAGCGGTGAGAAGCAATCCACACAAGGTTTGTAAGAAAATACATTCAAATAATCAGACGATTGATATTTAGCAGAAATTGTATAAGTCTTTATAAAAATTACATTTAGCGAACAAATTCTGATCTAATTATTAGCATAAATTCAAATAAATACTCGCTAGACTGTTTTCGACCTTACAACTACAAAGGATATGACACGATGAATAAATTACTTGTTGCTTTGGGTTTAGCTGCAACCGTTGCTTTAGTGGGTTGTAATAAGAAAGAAAATCCTGAAACAGGTGCGACAACTGGCGAACATTTAGAAAATGCTGCTGATCAAGCAGGCCATGATATAGAAGATGCCACTCATGAGGCTTCTCAAGAAACTGATCAAGCCATGGATAATGCGGCTGCAAATGCTTCCCGTGCCGCTGATGAAGCCGCCGCTGCGACTTCTCGAGCAGCCGATGCCACTGCTGAAGCCGCTAAAAACGCGACTGCTGCAACTGCCGGTGCTATTGAAGAAGGTGCAGGCAAAGTACGTGAGAAAGCTGAAAATTAATTTTTAAAGCTTTCGATCTTTAAAAGCCTGCTTTGCAGGCTTTTAAACTTTTTATACGTTTCACTATTAGGCAGGTGATTGTTCTAATTAAGCTGATATCTTTTGAAATAATCACGACCTTATATCATTTAAAGTCATAATTATTATCAGTTATCAGGATGTTTAATTGACTCTTAGTAGCCTTAGATCAGCCCATTTTAGTGAGAAATTGCGTAATATACGCGACTTTATTTTTAAAGCTTGATCTCCCATGTCTGTTATTGCTGCGTCTTCCCAGCGATCGAATCTCTCGGTCTGTGTGGCTTTTATTTTACTTGTATTAGGAACTGTCGGTGCTTATCACATCGTAGGTCTAAACCAGGCTCTATTATTTCTGGTGGGTGGTGCACTGGGCATGACCTTGTATCACGCCTCGTTTGGTTTTACCTCCAGCTGGCGCATCTTTATTAAAGAACGTCGTGGTCGTGGCTTACGTGCCCAAATGATCATGCTGAGTCTTGCTGTATTGCTATTTTTCCCTGCTTTAGGCGCAGGTGAACTGTTCGGTAATCCAGTTCAAGGCTTTGTCAGTCCGGTTTCACTGTCTGTGGTGATCGGGGCATTTCTTTTCGGGATTGGCATGCAGCTCGGTGGCGGCTGTGCATCAGGTACACTCTATACTGTGGGTGGTGGCAGTGCCCGTATGCTGGTCACCCTGTTCTTTTTCTGTGCCGGCTCACTGATTGCGACTTCGCATATTGACTGGTGGTTTAACCTACCTCATTTCGCACCTATCTCCATTGTAGAAAGTTTTGGTGTCATTCCTGCACTTGTTTTGAGCTTTGTTATTTTTGCTGTTATTGCTACTGCAACTATCTTTTTTGAAAAGAAACGTCATGGCAATTTAGAAGTTGAACCTCAAAGCCAGCATCAGGGCTGGAAACGTTTTTTACGTGGTCCGTGGCCATTAATCTGGGGCGGAATCATTTTAACCCTGCTTAACTTTGCTACTTTGGCGCTGGCTGGTCGTCCATGGGGGGTTACTTCTGCCCTTGCTGTCTGGGCCGCGAAATCTGCAAGTTTTGTTGGAATTGATGTAGCCTCTTGGGCGTATTGGCAGCAACCAGCAAATGCCAAGGCCTTATCTGAATCGCTCTGGTTCGATATTACGTCCATGATGAACTTTGGCATCATGCTTGGTGCATTATTGGCTGCCAGTCTGGCAGGTAAATTTGCTCCGAACTTCAATATTCCAAAACGTTCATTGGTTGCTGCGGTTATTGGCGGCTTGATGCTCGGCTATGGCGCTCGTTTGGCTTATGGCTGTAATATTGGTGCCTATTTTAGTGGTATTGCTTCAGGCAGCGTACATGGCTGGTTATGGTTGGTCTTTGCATTCCTTGGAAATGGTCTGGGTGTAAAACTTCGTCCAATTTTCTTCCCCGGTGAGAAACCTCAACCAGAAAAATTAACTGGTTGCTAAATAAAAAGCCCATCTTTGTGATGGGCTTTTTTATAGCTTCATACTTATAACGCAGCTTTTAAGTTACAGCCATAATTCATGGTCTGTTGAACCTGGCGATAAGTGGTATAACGATCCAGAATAAAAGTATAGAACTGATCGCTAGATGCAAAATTGGATTTCAGGTCTTCATTCTCGGCTTTAGGTAACTGGATCTGATCGACCAGATTCAGATTATAATGCCCCAAGCGATACATCTCGGCAAAATAGCCATTCATCATGTCACAATAGGCCACTTTACTGGATTTTAGAGCAGTCCGGCTGACAGGATGCTGATTCAAGGTTTGCAGATTATTTACATCCAGAGGCAGCTGATGAGAAAAGGCAATGCTTTCTACTTTTTTAAATTGCTGAAAGTCCTGTGCCAACTTACTGTTTAGATCATCAAAACGTTGCTGTAATTCCTGTGCACTTTTAACCTGATATTTACCCGGATCTACTGCTATTTTCTGTTGCTCTGCTGAACATGCAGCCAATCCAGTTACCATAGCTAATGATGCCAGCCATACCTTCATATCTATACACTCGATCTAAATATTAGCTGCCATTATGCCTTAAACTTGGGCGAAGATTTTATTTAAAGTACTTTCTCATTCATATAACGCCAGTAGCGCTTAGGTACATACTGGATATGCAGTTTCATATTTTGTCGTGCCTGAATATTCACGCTTTTAAAATAATCTTTCCAAAGCTGATCATAGAGTACTTCTTCATCATCCAGTTCAATGCTAAAAGACTGACTATGTCCAATCCGGATTTGTGGATCAACTATTTCTGCATTCATTTCTATCTGATGTACATCATCTAAATCGTAATAGATACCGTACTGGCGCTGCTCATCATAAATTAACCAACGCTGATCTTGGTAACGTTCCTTAAAATGCCGGGAAATAATCGGCAGTACATTAAAATCCGGTTTGACCAGACTGAGGAACAATCCATCTTTGGCTTTTTTGAAGCGGACAAAAGCTTCCATACGATGCTTTTCACGCCCGACCTGTTTGCACCATTGTGACATTCCGATGACTGCATGATGGCCATAATCTTTATCAACCGGCCGTTGGTTTTTAAATACATAAACTGCAAAATCGAACAGGTTCTGAAATGCCTGTTCTTTTTCAGAAAGAAAAGCATAATAAAAGGCCTTTAAACTGCTAGATGATACTTTCTGTTTTAGGCCTTGCCAGACACGTTGCCCATGACTTTCATTCGAGGCCACATGAATAAAATCATCGAATAAGCCATTTTGTGCCTGCGGATTGGCAGTCACCTTGACATCAAATTCTTTAAATTCAAAAGCCCGAAAGATACAACTTAATAAACCGGTCATGGTGCCATCAAAACAGTAGTGTGCCATCAGAAACCGAATCCCAGTTGAGGTGACAATTGTTGCTGATATTTGGATTGACCAGCTTGTAAAATCTGCTGGCGAATCTGCTGGGATTGCTGCTCCTTTTTAAATTTTGGTGTATCTGCACAGCGGATAAAATGCTGTGCCCGGTTATACGCCACGCCCATCCTTTTCAGTTGGTCAATATGAATCTGACCAAAACGGCGTGCCTGTACAATCTTTTTGGCAGAACGTACTCCAATGCCCGGCACGCGTAAAATCATTTTGTAGTCGGCCCGGTTAATATCAACCGGGAAGGCCTCAGGATGACGTAAAGCCCAGCTCAGCTTTGGATCAATATCCAGATCCAGATTTGGATGCTGGTCATCTACAATTTCATCTGCTGAAAATCCATAAAAACGCATCAGCCAGTCAGACTGATATAGACGATTTTCTCTTAATAAGGGTGGTGCTGAGCCAATTGCCGGTAAGGCTTTTTCTTCGGGATTAATCGGAATATAGCCAGAAAAATACACACGTTTCAGCTTAAACTCCTTGTAGTGCCGATCAGCCATCAAAATAATATCTTTGTCCGTCTCACTATGCGCACCAACCACCATTTGCGTGGTCTGCCCTGCAGGAACAAATTTAGGAACGGATTTGATGATCTTACGTTCATCTTTCAACTGGATTAAACGGTCCCGCACAATTCCCAGATCTTTTTGTACTTCAGTATGGGTTTTCTCTGGGGCAAACTTTTGTAAGCCTGCTTCGGTCGGCATTTCCAGATTGATACTCATCCGGTCGACATATAAACCTGCTTCAGTAATAATCTCCTGTGATGCTCCAGGAATGGTTTTGAGATGAATATAACCATTAAAATTTTCTTCAAGACGCAACTTTTTCACCACCTGCAACATCCGCTCCATGGTGTAATCTGCTGATTTAAAGATTCCCGAACTGAGAAACAGCCCTTCAATATAATTACGGCGATAAAAATTCATGGTCAGATCGACCACTTCCTGCACGGTAAATGCAGCACGTTTTACGTCATTGGAACGACGGGAGACACAATAGGCACAGTCAAAAATGCAGACATTGGAAAACAGTATTTTCAGTAATGAGACACAGCGGCCATCTTCAGTATAACTATGACAGATCCCATTTCCGGTATTGCCCAAGCCTTTGTCTTTATTTTTGCGGTTGCTGCCACTCGATGAACAGGACACATCATATTTGGCGGCATCAGCTAAAATTTGTAGTTTTTCTCGGATACGATCAGACATGATTTCAGCAAGTTGTTGGCTAAAAACCTATTATAAATTTTCCCTGTTCTGAACTATAGCTTTGCTGTCTTTGTGACGACATCTCATGTCGTAAGAAATGTAATTGAACCGTTATCCATACAGCATTATTTCAAAATAAAATAACCAATATGATTTGCTTAATTCTGCGGCTATAGGCAAAGTAGGTAGAGTAACAGGGAGCAAATCTATGTCTTTATTAGAAAAACTTGGAATAAAACATCCTATTTTTTTGGCCCCTATGGCAGGCGTTTCGACACCTGAACTGGCAGCGGAAGTTTCAAATCAAGGTGGTCTGGGTTCGCTCGGCTTGGGAGCCAGCAGC
Organism: Acinetobacter sp. TW_SC_4; assembly: GCF_054861205.1. NCBI lineage: Bacteria > Pseudomonadati > Pseudomonadota > Gammaproteobacteria > Moraxellales > Moraxellaceae > Acinetobacter > Acinetobacter sp. TW_SC_4. Next base: position 1,246,052 of record NZ_CM142174.1, on the reverse strand, counting down.
GTAGAATCTGCGCGCCAGCAGATTTTAATAACTCAGGAACTTACAGACTGCCCATTTCAGGTTAACTTTTTCTGTCATGACAGCCAGCCTCTTGATGAAAACGTAGCTCAAGCCTGGATTGACCAGTTTAAAGATAAATTTGCTGAATACGGAATTAATCCACCCACTCAATTACACTGTATTTACCCAAGTTTTAAAGACAATGATGATTTCTTGAATCTGGTTCTGGAAACCAGACCATGTGCGGTCAGCTTTCATTTTGGCATTCCTCTTCCGCATCAGGTTCAGGCTCTAAAAGATGCCGGTATTCTGACGATGGTATCTGCCACCAATTTTGCTGAGGCCAAAGCCATTCAAGAGGCAGGGATTGATATCATCATTGCTCAAGGCATTGAGGCTGGAGGTCACCGAGGTATCTTTAGCACCAAGTTTGATGCCTCAGTCAAAACCTCTAATCTGGTCAAGTTAATAAAACAGCATTTTTCATTGCCAGTGGTTGCTGCAGGCGGAATCATGAATGGTAAACAAGCACGTCAGATGATGGACTTCGGCGCTGAAGCAGTACAATTAGGCACGGCATTTGTTCAGTGTAAATCTTCCAATGCCAATGACGCCTATCGTAAAGCGCTACTGTCCAAGCCGCTGACTCAAGTTAGTGCCAGCATTTCCGGCCGTCCAGCGCGTGGCATCATTAATCACTGGCATATAGACATCGACACTCCTGATCGTCTGGATGTACCTGCCTATCCATATACTTATGATCTGGCCAAGCAGTTACATGCAGCAGCGTCCAAACATGGTGATCAGGGTTATGGCGCGTTTTGGGCTGGTTCAAATGTGGCGCAAATTCGTGAGATGGAAGCCTCTGATTTAATTAATCAGTTAGTGCTGGAAATGAAACAAAAATAAAGCAAAATTTAATTTTAGAACATAAAAAAACCTCTCCAAAGAGAGGTTTTTTATATGGATTCTTTTAACGCGTCATACGATGCCAAGCATCTTTGATCGCAAATTTTGCTTCTTCCCAATTCAAACGAGATTCACCTTTCACCTGTTCCCATTTAGTTCGTAGTTCAGGTTCGGCATGTTCAAAGTCAGTCTGACGGTCATATAGCGGACGGTTTTCATAACCAACCCGATAAGCACTACGATAGTCACGATCATAGTCTAGATCGCTGTAGGTAATACGTGATTCAGTATAGTACGGACGGTTAGTATGCTCAGTTCTCCAGTAATCATCTTCCTGCTTAATCGTGTCCGGATGCTGATAATTATCTGCCTCTGGATGATTTTCTGGATGCTCGTAGTTATCCGTCTGTTTCGAATGATCAGGTGAAGCAATATCATTTCCTGCAATGCCGCCTACAACACCGCCAATGATACCGCCTACTACTGCACCTGGAGGACCACCTACCAGACCGGCAGTCGCTCCAACTGCTGCCCCGCCTAAAGTACCTGCACTGGTAGCAAGTACATTATCCTCGCCTTCATTCATATCTGGCACACGAGGATTATCTTTTTGAGGTGAATTCAAATCTGGTCGAGCACTGGCATCTGTTGCATCTTGATTTAATGCGTCACTACGTTCCTCTGGTAATTCAGTCGAGGTTTTATTGCCAAAGTCTGTAACTGGACGATTGGTATTTGTCATTATAGATCTCCCTTGATCATGAGAATGAACAAGATTGAATAAACATCTTGCCATGCTAGAAATTCAGCTTAGAGCAATTTCACGTAAACAATGTCCATATCCTGTCCAGTTTCAGTGAACTTAATATGCGGCTATGTTCACTACAGTCTTTAATGTAACGGAAGCATATAAAATTTTAGCTATAAGATAAAAAAGGTACTGTATTTACTACAGTACCTTTTAGAAGAACTAGGAAATCTCTCTTTTTATTTAGTTTCTAACAGATTCACCTGATCTACTTGTACATCGCTCATGATATGGCCTTGTTCTAGTAGTCCATTAAAATAGTTTTCCACCACTTTATATTGATCGGCAGTGTTTTCTACCTGATACATATTTTGACGGAATTCATTACTGGAACGTAAACCTTTGGTATACCAGGCAATATGCTTACGCGAAATACGGCAACCTGAGTATTCACCATAAAATTCATAAAGCTCAGATAGATGTCCTAATAACACATTTTTCACTTCAGCAATACTTGGTGCAGCAAGATGCTCTCCAGTTTCTAAATAATGTGCAATTTCACGAAAAATCCACGGACGTCCTTGTGCAGCACGGCCAATCATGATGGCATCTGCACCTGTATAGTCCAGTACATATTTGGCTTTCTCAGAGCTATCAATATCTCCGTTCGCAATCACGGGAATATTCAGCATCTCTTTAACTTCCTTGATTAAGGAGTAACGTGCCGTATTGAGGTACATGTCTTCACGAGTACGACCATGTAATGCTAATGCTGCAATCCCCGCGTCTTCAGCACGTTTTGCAACTCGCAGAATATTTTCGTGTCCATTCAGATAACCTAAACGGGTCTTTAAAGTCACAGGAACATCAACTGCAGCGACGACTGCATCTAAAATACGTGCAACCAGATCTTCATCCTTTAACAAGGCAGAACCAGCCAACTTATTACAGACTTTTTTGGCTGGACAACCCATATTGATATCAACAATTTGTGCTCCATTTGCAACCTGATAACGTGCTGCCTCAGCTAAGTCATGCGGATCAGAACCAGCAATCTGCGCTGAGATTGGTGCCAGCTCACCATCAAAATTTGCCCGATATAAGCTCTTTTTGCTCATGCGCAAGGTCTTGTCAGAAGTCATCATTTCACTGACTGCATGACCCGCACCGAAGTACTTACATAAGGTTCTAAATGGACGATCGGTGACACCTGCCATGGGAGCGACAATCAAATTATTTGACAGTTGATAGGGACCAATATACATATAAATTCATCACTTTTCTAATGGTCATAGTATACTGCATCTGCCTTGTTCACTCATCTTTTCAATTTATTTACGACACCATGAACAAATATTTTGCTCAAGCTTTTTCTCTTAAGTCCTTATCCCTACTTGCTTTATCTATTAGCCTTGTAGGGTGTGGCAATGGTTCATGGTGGTCAAATGATGAACCAACTCTTGAAGTTGAACATATTCGCAAAGCCATTCCAAGTCGTGTCAGTCAGCGCGAATCCTGGGCACAAGATATTTATGACATTACTGACCAGCTCGGTATTCCACAAACTAAAGAGAATATCTGTTCAATCGTAGCAGTTGTCGATCAGGAATCTAACTTTAATGCAGACCCGGTAGTTCCTGGTCTTGGTGGAAAAGCCGTTAAAGAAGTTCAGGAACGGCTGGAAGAAAAATTTAAAGATAAACTTGGTGAAAGTATCGGTGGAACAGTTGCAGGATATTTCCAGGATGTACTAAAAAACCATCCAAGCCCAGAAGACAATTATTTAAGCCAGATGCGTCGGGTCAAAACCGAACGTCAATTAGATGAACTTTATCGTGAAATCTTTGATTACATGGCTAAGCATTATCATGTAAGTGCATTGACAGGTGCAGCTAAACTGTTTGGGCAAAATATTGGCGAAAAAATGAATCCGATTACAACCTTGGGTTCTATGCAGGTTCATATCAGCTATGCCAAGGAATATAAACGTCAAGGTGGTAGTATTGCTGATTTACGTAGTGACCTGTATAGCCAGTATGGCGGACTCTATTACGGGATTCATCGATTGATGATGTACCCTGCGGATTATGAAAAACCGATTTATCGCTTTGCTGATTATAACTCTGGGATGTATTCCAGCCGTAATGCAGCATTCCAGAGCATGTTAAATAGCTTAACCGAAGCTGAGTTGAGTCTGGATGGCGATTTACTACTATATACTAAAGATGGCGCGATTCGCTCACAAAAGAGTCAATCTGAACGAGAGCTCATCAACGTTTTTGCAAAAAATAATTTTATTATTACTGAACGTCAGATTCGGGCTGACTTAAAGAAAGAAAAAGTTAAAGATTTTGAGGATACTATGACTTATCGTGGCATCAGTAAACTTTATCAAGAAAAAACTGGTAAAGAGCCAATTTATGCAATGATGCCAGAAGTCGTGATCTCAGGCCCAAAATTGAGTCGTGAGTATAATACTAACTGGTTTGCCACCCGTGTCGATGGTCGTTACCAAACATGCATGCGCCGCATCAAAAACATAAAACTCTAGCCTTATTTGACTTTGATGGAACCCTGTATCCTTATGACAGTTTCACAGGGTTCATTTTCTATGCCTTAAAGAAAAGGCAAATTCTGAAACGTGGACTTCGTATTCTGCCTTGGATTCAGGCTTACTATCTTAAGCTCTATCCTGCTCATGCGATGCGACCAAAACTGTATTACACCATGTTCAGAAATAGTCATGCGCATGAAATTCAGCAGCTTGCCGAAGAATATGCACAGCGGCTTGTTTTAAGATTGAATCCCAAGCTCTTAAAGCAACTCAGACAACACCAGCAACTCGGGCATCAAGTCGTTCTCGTTTCAGCCTCGTTAAATTTATATTTAAAACCGGTTTGTACTTATTTAGGCATTGACCTGATTTGTAGTGAAGTAGAAATTCTGACAGGCGAAATGACAGGTTTATACAACACACCTGATTGTAGTAAGGATCAGAAGAAAAGCAGAATCTTGGAAAAATATAATTTAGAAGATTATGCTGAAATTTATGCTTATGGAAATAGTGAGGAAGATGAGGCAATGTTAAGCCTTGCACAGTATGCTTATTTAGAAGGACGAGATAAAGTACTTCCATTACTTGAAATGAATTTACCCAAGTCTGAACTTAAAATAATTAATTAAACTGAGAATAATAAAAAACCGCTATGAACAGCGGTTTTTTATTGAAATCTATATTACTTCTTAAACGGAAACGCATATTTCACGATACGTTTAATCACGCTGCCATACTGTTTTACCAGACTGGCATTATTATAGTTTAAGCCGTATTTTTTACATACCGCTTCTACTTTTGGTGCCATTTGACGATAACGGCGTGCAGGCACATCTGGATATAAGTGATGTTCAATCTGATGGCTCAAATGTCCAGTCAAAATATGAAACGCTTCAGAACCGGTTAAGTTTGAAGAACCACGAATCTGACGCATATACCAGTGACCACGGCTTTCATTTTCCATGACGGCTTTCGGAAACACTTCTACATCTTTAGTAAAGTGACCACAGAAAATAATACTAAAAGTCCAGATATTACGAAGACCATTTGCCACCAGGTTACCTGTCAATACCGGTAATGCTGCAGGACCTGCAATCAACGGAAAGAATACATAATCTTTGAATAATTGCTTACCAATTTTACGCTGCATTGGCTCCCATTCTTCAAGAGTTTGTTCTTTGGTTTTACGGCCTTTGAAGTATTTACCCAATTCAAGGTTTTGAATGGCTACGCCCCACTGGAATAATAAGCAAAATGGAATACTGTAAATTGGCTGTAATAAATAGCCTGGTTTCCAGCGTTGCTCAGGGAATAAACGCAACAAGCCATAACCAATATCATCATCCATACCTTTAATATTGGTATAGGTATGATGCTTAAAGTTATGGGTTTGACGCCAGTTGTCTGAAGTTCCGACAATATCCCACTCGTAAGTCTGGCCATTGAGCTTCGGATCATTCATCCAGTCATATTGACCGTGCATGACATTATGACCCAGTTCCATATTTTCCATGATTTTGGCAAAGCCTAATAAGCCTGTACCCAACAACCATGCTGGCGGAAACCAGCCTGCGAATAATAAGGCACGACCTGCAATCGATGAATAACGGATGCTCGAATATACGCGACGGATATATTTGGCATCTTTTTCACCTAAATCATCCAGCACTTCCTGTTTGATGGCATCAAGCTCACGTGCAAGTTCATCTAGCTCAGATTGGGTCAGTTCACGGTTTTTAGGATTTTTAAAATACTGTAATTTTACTGGCATATTCATAGGATAAAACTCGCTTATAAGTCGATGACAAGGTCAGTCTGCGCTGAGTTAACACAAATTTTTAAAAGATTACCTGGCTCGGTATTTTGTGCGCCATTGACCAAATTCTTGGTTGAACCTTCTGCTTTATTACAGGCACATTTATTACAGATGCCCATACGACAGCCATGGGTCGGTCGGATATTCTGCTGTTCCAGACCCACCAGAATCGACTGACCTTTAGGAATCGTGACAATTTTTTTCGATTGAGTCAGGGTTACATTGACAAAACCAGTATCAGCTTCATCATTCAGACTCATGCTGAAAGCTTCACTTTTGAACAGTTTTGCTGAAGCAAACAGTCGTTCTGCAGTCGCAACAAAACCTGATGGTCCACACGCATAGACTGTGCTGTGTTCCAATGCCTGCAATTGATCTAGATAAGATTCATCAAGACGCGGCGCAGCCGGTTGTTCCTGAGTTGCAAATACCTGATAAGAAAAGTTTGAAAACTTTTGTGTCAGCTCTTCAAAACGCGCAATGAAAGCAGCATCCTGATTTTTCTTGACCCAATACCATAAAGTTACTGGTGCAACCAATTCAGCTTTATCATTTAAAGCTTCCAGTATACTCAGCATTGGTGTAATACCACTACCCGCAGCAAGCAAAAGCAATGGGCTGCTCTGTTCTGGCAAAGTCATGTCACCGAAAGGTTGACCGAATTCAATGATATCGCCGACTTCAGCCTGTTCAGCAAACCAGGTGGTAACCTTACCTGCATTCACTTTTTTAACCGTCAATAAAACATGCTGCTGATCAATACGGGTCAGACTATAGCTACGTTCATAACGAATGCCGTTCACCACCACAAATACAGGATGATGCTGGCCCGCCTGACCGAACTGGAATAAATGATTGACACGAATCGTCAGACTCAGCATATCCTGCGCAGCATTTTCTTTGCGCACGATCTTGCCTAAAGGCTGATTCATCGACCATAGAGGATTTAATTTCTGCATCCAGAAATTAATCGCATATGGATCAATCACACTCTCTTTCAGCGTATTTAATGGCGTTTTAAGTTTTTCGAGTACAGGCATCGTTTTAGACATCACCTTGGATTTTTAATTATTATACACTTGTATATATACTTGTATATACATTTGTATTGTTTCTAATCATTTCACAAGCTGGACTGCCTTCGTTATAATGTGTTAATGCCTTTTACTAATCACCTCATGAATGAGCCTTCAATGAAAATAAGCAGTGACGCGTCTTTACCATCGAAAAGCATTGATGAGCCCATTATTGTCCGTAGTGTGGGCCGTAAAGCGACCATTACCAAGGAAGAACTGTTTCAGGCTGCTTTAAACCTGATTGGACCACAAAAAAGTATTTCATCTTTAAGCTTGCGTGAAGTTGCCCGTGAGGCTGGAATTGCTCCGAACAGTTTTTATCGTCATTTTAAAGATATCGATGAACTGGCGATTGAATTGATTGATCGTGCCGGGATTGTGCTGCGTCAGATTCTCAATGAGTCCCGCCTAAAAGCATCGAAACAGAATAGTATTATCCGTAGTTCTGTCGAAGTCTTTATTGCCCAGCTGGATGCTGATGAAGGCAATTTAAGCTTGTTATTACGTGAAGGCTATACCGGTTCAAAATCTTATAAACAGGCAGTCGAACGCCAACTGAACTATTTCCAGCAGGAGCTTCAGGAAGACCTGATCCGTCTGGAACGACTTAATAATAAAAAATTATTTCATCCCGAGATTGCTGCCAGAGCGATTACCCAACTGGTATTTAATATGGGAGCCAATGTGATCGATATGGCACCTGAAGACCGTAAGGAAATTGCGGAACAAACCATGATCATGATTCGCATGATTCTGGAAGGTGCCCGTCATCTGGATCAGTCTCAGATCCGTTAAACCAGCTGAAAAAAAGACTCTTAGTGAGTCTTTTTTATTATAAAGGTTAAAGCTCATTCAATTTAGCTTTAACATGGTTTGCTGTCACTTCTGGATGTTCTAGTGGAAACATATGTCCGCCCTGCACCACTGAATAATCTACCCGATAAACCTTATACATGCCTTGTGGTAAACCTTGCTGATAAAACTGGCTGCGCTCTGCTGTGATTAAATGTATCGGAACCTGTGGTGGTTTTCTTGGTGTACGCCACCACCAGGCCGGTACAGTCCGGAAAATTTCTGCCTCAATCTGTTTCGGAATAGCTAAAGTTACCCCTCCACGCTCTTGATCAGGCACAATCCCGCTTTCAATATAATCCTGAAAACATTGCTCATCAAAATGCTTAAACAGACGATTCGATCTCAGCGCTGCAACGGCGTCCTGTTTAGATGGCCAGTAATCCTTACGTTTTAGGGTAATACCTGCCGGAGTGAAGCGGTCAATACTTTTTAAGTTGAACTTTTTCACGACTTCAAACAATGCACTATTTTTCCCAATTACGAAAGGTGGATCCATGATCACCAGTTTGGAAAATAATTCCGGACGTTGATAGGCTGCCATTAACGTCACTAAACCACCAAATGAATGTCCCAGCCCAATCACCTTTTGATCCGGAGATTGCTGCTGGATATCCTGTATCACTTCATTTACTAGATAACGCCAGTCTTTGGTAATTGGATAGGCTGGATTCATCCCGATCAGCGGAATCGCCTTGACCTGATATTCATCCTGAAAATAATTTAAAAACTTCCGATAGCTTGCCGATGGAATGCCATTGGCATGAGTAAAATGCAAAACCTGTTTCATTATTTTCTTTGATCATTTCTTTATAAAGCCTGATAGAAGCTTAATATTAAAATATGAAATTCCACAGGATCGAATTCACCAATCTATGACCTTTAAGTCACTCCTGGCTTACATCGACATATGGTCCATTATTTTTTAGAAATAGTCAGGTTCTGCATTGGTAAAAAAGTGGCTCCACAACTGGCTTTATCTCCAGCAATGATTACAGCCCTACCTTTGACTATTGTAGATAAATCACTAGCAATTGCAGTAACCGTAGTTTGACACTTGGGACAGTAATGCTTCATGCCATTCAGATGCACTGCCATACCATTAATTAAAAAAGAGCTCTCACACTCAGAGACCATACCGCCATGGCTGGTTTTCGCGCCAATAGTAATCAATGCTTTGGACATGGTATTTTATTTCTTATTCTTAGGTGTGCTGATTTTAAACAATACAGAAAATATCAGCTAGCACGGCCCGACCAAGCACTTAATGAAGATTTAAATTTCAGTCATAAAAAAGCAGCCCGAAAGCCGCTTTTTAATTCATTAGACCTTTATGGCTTAACCACGACCATTACCTGAATTGCTTCAGGTGTTACGGATAAACCTTCTAACAAACTCAAACCTTCTTTCTGCAATTTCTGTAAACGTGCGATTTCATCTTCACGGATACTTGGGTTGAACTGTTTTAAGTAAGTCAGACGGTCAATTTCATACTGCCATTTATTACCATACACTTCTTTAGCCTGCTGCTTGAAGTTTGGTAATGCTGAACGAGCCAATTCCAATGCTTGTTGATAACGCGCTTCAATTACTTCACGGCGCGCTTTCACTACCTGACGGCAGCTATTGCCATCTAAATGATGTAGATATGGTTTCAGGATTTCAGGCGCAATCTTCTGAGACAAGTCCTGACCTTTTTCACTCAGCAATACACGGATCAGCTGTTGTGGCAAGCTTGATGGCAAGTTTAGTGCTTTTGGTGCAACCACATCAACCTTGAACCACACTTCCATCAATACAGAACCTTGTGGTAACGCTGCAGACTTTAAGACTGTAACATTGGTACTACCAAAGCCCTGAGTATTGATCATTTCCATCACGCTTTCAGTGAATGGATGTTCTAGGGTCAAGTACTGTGCATCTTCACGGATTTGAGCCTGGTCACGATAGAAAGTGGCTGTCATGCCCTCTTCATCCAGGGTTAAACCTTGTACCTGCATCTGATCCGTTGGCTTGATGATCACCGTACCATTACTTTGTTCATCAAAATCGATATTGGTCGATGCCATGAAACGCTTCATGAACATTGGCAAGGTGGTATTGTCATCATAGTCTTCAAGCGCATTAACAATTTCCTGTGCCACGACGGGGCGGCAAGAATTGTACTCAAGCAGACGGTCACGACCTTCCTGCAACTCAGCTTCCAGTGCTTCACGTTGTACGCTAACTTCTTCCAGCAGATCTTCAAATTCCTGTCCTTTATCTGCCAGCAGGCAATCTTTCAGAGCAACAATAAAGTTTTCTTGCAGCGTTTGTGCAGTTGGAGAAATGTTGCTGAAAATATTCAGCGCTTCGTTATACCAGCGGAACATACGTTCTTGCGCAGTACCCATCAGATAAGGCACATGAATCTGGATACGGTTTTCCTGACCGATACGGTCCAGACGACCAATACGCTGTTCCAGAACATCCGGGTTGGCTGGCAAATCAAACAGGATCAAGTCAGATGCAAACTGGAAGTTACGGCCTTCTGAACCGATTTCAGAGCACAATAAAATCTGTGCACCATAAGATTCTTCAGCAAAATAAGCAGCTGCCTGGTCACGTTCCAGCAGACTCATGCCCTCATGGAACATGGCAGTACGTATACCTGCATGCAGACGTAATACATTTTCTAGCGCTTCAACCACTGGACCACTACGCGCAATCAGCAATACTTTTTTATGCTTCAGATCAGTACGCAACTTTTCCATCAACCACATTACACGCGGATCAGTTTCCATCCACGAGCCATCGAGTTGAGATTCTTCCGGCCACATTTGCTCACGCAATTTACCATCTTTAGACCAGTTTTCTGGCGCTGGCAATGGTGCTGGCTGACAGTCACGGCCCGGGAAGCCCTGAATTGCCTCACGTGTATTACGGAACAGGATACGGCCCGTACCATGACGGTCTAGCAATTCATGAATCGCACGGAAACGTTGCTCTGGGGTATCTTCAATCGCATGACCAAGCAGGCTTTCAATCGCAGTGAAATGCTCTGCTTCAAGTGGCAGATCTGACATCAACACTTCAGCGATTTTAGCGGTATGCTGATACTGCTCTTCTTCATCCAGGAAACGGTCCAATGAACTGAAACGTTGCGGATCAAGTAAACGTAGACGTGCAAAGTGAGATTCTACACCGAGCTGTTCTGGTGTTGCAGTCAATAACAATACGCCCGGTGTTTTCTCTGCCAGCTCTTCGACCAGATCATAACGGTCATTGCCACCTTCTTCCTCAGACCACATCAGGTGATGCGCTTCATCGACAACCAACAGATCAAAGCCCGCTTCAATCGCCTGTTCGCGCAGATCTTCGTGATCCACCATCAAGTCCACAGAAGCAATAATGCGCTGCTCAGTCAGGAACGGATTTAGATCAGGATCATGCTCTTTAATCGAGGCAGTACGCGCCAGATCAAATAGAGAGAATTCAAGATTGAAACGACGACGCATCTCAATCATCCACTGATATTGCAGTGAATCTGGAACCAAGATCAGGATACGTTCAGAACGGCCAGTTTTAAGTTGCTGATGAATGATCAGACCAGCTTCAATGGTTTTACCCAAGCCAACTTCATCCGCCAGTAAAACACGCGGTGCAAAACGCTGACCGACTTCATGTGCGATATACAACTGGTGTGGAATCAGACCTACACGCGAACCGACCAAGCCACGCAATGGACTGGTTTGCATATTGGCTTGCATCAGCAAGGCTTCAATACGCAGGTCATACCACTCTTTATAGTCAATCTGGCTGGCCAGTAAACGGTCTAAAGGTTTAGACAACTGGATCGTTGCGCCTACACGGGTTTCATTTAAAGCTTTACGTTCTTCTGTGCCATCTTCAAGAGTACGGACCACGTGATAACGCACTACGCCATTGCGATCTTCAACTGACTCAACGGTCCAGATCGTACCTTCCTGATCTTGCAGCTCGTCATTTGCATTAAATACGATACGAGATAAGGGTGCGTTACTGCGAGCATAGACGCGAGTTTCATCGCTTTTTGGGAATAAAATGCTGACCGATCGCTCATCAACATCAATGAGAACCCCTAAACCGAGTTCTGTTTCAGTATCTGATAACCAACGTTGACCAATAGCAAATTGCTGCAATTTTTCCACCTTTATCTTAAGTACAAGATTATGAATATCATGCTCAATCACGAAACGTCATTTGAGCAAAATTTCACACCTTCAAGCAATGTATTTTGACATAAAGCCCACTAAAAAGTGAGCATAATTCACGTCGATTAAACAAGTATTTCCTAGAATTCAGCCGGACAATTAAATTCAACTAACTGTTGTGTTTTAGGATGATAAAAACTTAAACGCTCAGCATGTAAGCATAGACGCGGACTAAGCTGTTGCTGCTCTGGCGTTGCATATAAGGTATCGCCAATAATCGGATGTCCGAGATATTGCATATGTACACGGAGTTGATGTGAACGACCGGTAATCGGGGTCAGTTTCACCCGGGTCACAGCTTGCCCCTGAATTTCAAAATGTTCGATGGCCTGCCATTCTGTAATAGCCGGCTTATTATGATTCGGTTCAGCAATATGCAGTGGTGGACGGCTTGGATCATAAATGACAGGCACATCAACTGTACCCTTGCCTTCTAATGTTCCAGCCACGATGGCCTGATAGGTTTTATCGGTTTGGCGTTCCTGGAACTGGCGGGAGATGGATTTTTGCCCTTCACGGCTTAAGGCAAATACTAAGATACCGGAAGTATCTCGATCCAGACGGTGGATCAGTAAAGTTTTAGGTTCTAATTTGATGAGGCGATTGATCAGGCAATCTTGTAAATCTTCTGTTTTACCGGGCACTGTGAGTAAGCCTGCAGGCTTATGGATGACCATAAAATCTTCATCACGATGTATCAGATGTTCGGTTAGAAAATTACTCAAAGTTCAATCCCACGCTGATCGCGAAAAACAAGGCGGCCATAATAGAAAGCTTGAGTGATAATTACAATGCGCATTTATGTAAATGGCGATGAAATTTCCGATTATTTTAAGAAAATTACCCAATTACCGATCATCGACGTGCAGATTGCATTACGAAGCTCACTAAATCATGTAATGACGGGTGTTCCAGCACATCTTCATAACGTAGATCAGCACCATGCGCACGCCATGTGCCAACCAGACTCACTACCGCAACCGAGTCCAGTCCATACTGTTTTAAGTCAGCATAAGGATCAATTTCCAGCGCATCCATATCCAGCTGTTCAGCTACTGCTAACATGATGCCTTTGGTTGACAATACATATTCTGACGACGCACTCAGGTTCCACAATCGGGTCAGACTATAGCTGTTCATATGATGCAAACCTTGTGCCGATATATTCTCAATCCACTGGATATGCTGTTCCTGACTAGGCATCAAAATTGCATCATTAATTATGCAAATTTGCTCTGTCACACTTTGCAGATGTGGCAGGATCTGTTTCAGCATCGGTGTAATCTGTCCGGCGAAAATCAGTTGTGAATGAGTTGAAGCATATTCTCCAAGTTGCTGCATACCTTGCATTAAATCATCGCCATACAAATCAACGATTGGAATATCGAGTGCTTTGGCTTTATTACTGATCTGGATCAGATGAGTTATCAGGTCGCTGTCTTGTATGCCCTGCTGCATACGCAAGTTTTGCAATCCGACTAAAACCAAAACAGATTCATTTGATGTAAGCTGCCATTTGGCTTGAGATGGCGCGAGTTGGATTTTTTTGGGCATGGGGTACAGCATGGGAAGCTCTTATAAATACAAAATAGCATGATGATTCATGCTATTTTAGTTTAGCATCGATTTGAAAAACACTTTGATTTTACAGACGTTTATTGTTCTAATTTCGTATAACCGCCATTATGTTAAATAAAATTTATAAAAGGAAAAGTGAGCTTAAATTTCTCTGAGACATGTGGGTTGTTCTTTAGGTATTCAATGGATTGTTCTTGCGTAGAAATAGGGTCAAAAATATCTATTCCCCTTAGATAAGAAATGCCTTCTAACGCTATTTTTCTGTTTTTGATAGTCCAGAGCTTGGCACAAATCCAATAACTAAATGAATCTTCGCTAATGAGTCTTCGAAATCTATAAGATCAAACATATAAAGTGGTATTTCATCTTGATTTAAATCGTTAATACAAAGCTCAACCCATTGCCTAAACTCATTTAAATTAATTGCTTCTGAAAATAGACACCCAATAGCAAATCCAAGATCAGAACTTTCTTCTTTATATATTTTCCACATACTTAAATTTTTCTAAAATTAACATAATACGCGTTATACGAAATTATTTTGATTTCCTTTTTAAATCATAATTTTATTGTATATAGACAAGCCCTCTCACTAGCGATTGGGCTTTTTAGTTGATATTTCACGTTCCACGCTTCATTTTGGAACATCGTTGGATGATTTTATTAAATTGAGCTGATCAATTTCTATTTTGGATTAGCTTTGCTTAGCCAAAAACTCCTCAATCTCCTGCTGTGCAATCTCAGCATCTTGGAAAGACTTCACTCCAGAAACACCCATCGCACCAACCAACTGACCCTGATACAGAATCGGCTCACCACCTTCTAACATCCCAGAAAAAGTATCCATCGTCATAAAGCCCATTTGCCCACCTTTGATAATATCTTCAAACAGCTTGGACGGACGGCGACTAATGGCAGAACATCTTGCTTTTTCCAGACACATGTTTGCTGTCATCGGTGATGCACCATCCATACGCTTCATTGCCAGTAAATTACCAGTTTCATCGACCACTGCAATACTGACATTAAAACCCTACTTTAACGCATATTCATAGGCCTGATTTAATAAGAACTCAGCATCGCTTAAGGTCAAATAATGTTTGGTTTTCATCAAGATTTTCCTAATTTTTAATATGAATCTCCCCCTAGCCCCCTCTTTTAAAAGAGGGGGAACTTAAATTTTTAAGCTTAAGATTTCCCTCCTTTTCCAAAGAAGGGTTAGGGGGGATTAAAAACTTAAGCTTTCATTTCCGCAAAAGTTTCTTTAGCCGCTTGAATCGTAAATTCAATATCTTCATCACTATGCGCAGCTGAAATAAATCCTGCTTCAAATGCAGATGGAGCCAGGTTCACACCACGACTTAACATGCCATGAAAGAATTTTTTGAAGGCTTCAACATCACACTTCAGCATTGAATCAAAGCTGGTGATGTCTTCCTGATCCGTGAAGTACAGGCCAAACATACCGCCCACTTGTTGAGTCTTGAATGAAATACCAGCTTCATCCGCTGCTGCTTGTAAGCCTGCAAGCAGTTTTTCCAGTTGAGCATTCAGTTTTTCATAAAAACCTGGCTCACGCAGATGTTTAAACATCTCGATGCCGGCACGCATTGCTAGCGGGTTACCCGACAAGGTACCTGCCTGATACACGTTACCTAGTGGCGCGATGCATTCCATCACTTCACGCTTACCGCCAAAAGCACCGACTGGCAACCCTGCACCAATAATTTTACCCAAAGTGGTTAAATCAGGAGTCACGCCATAATGTGCTTGAGCACCACCGAGACCCACGCGGAAGCCTGTCATCACTTCATCGATAATGAAGACTGAACCATGTTCGTCACAGACATCACGAATAGCTTGTAGAAAACCATCAATCGGTTTCACCAGATTCATGTTCCCTGCTACTGGCTCAACAATCACACCCGCAATTTCAGATCCAAACTTGGCAAAGCATTCTTTTAAAGTAGCGATGTCGTTATACGGAAGGGTTAAAGTATGTTTGGCAAAATCAGCAGGTACACCCGCTGAAGTTGCTTCACCTTCGCCTTTAGTTAGCAGGCCAGAACCTGCTTTTACCAGCAACGAGTCAGAGTGACCGTGATAACAACCTTCAAATTTTACGATTTTGTCACGTCCGGTATAACCACGCGCCAAGCGGATCGCAGTCATCGTTGCTTCAGTACCGGAATTGGTCATGCGCACCAACTCAATCGACGGCATGATGTCGCAAATGATATCTGCCAGAGTCGTTTCATGCACGGTTGGTGCACCAAAGCTTAATCCATCTACTGCTGCATCTTGCACCGCTTTAATAATCTCAGGATGTGCATGACCCAGAATCATTGGACCCCATGAACCCACATAGTCCACATAGCGCTTGCCATCGACATCGTACAGATAAGCACCTTGGGCTTTCTCGATAAAGATAGGCGTACCACCCACGCCATTGAAGGCACGTACAGGTGAGTTGACGCCACCCGGAATATGTTTATTGGCTTGTTTAAATAGTTGTTCTTGCTTTGGAGATAAACTCATGAGAATCACTCAACTCAAAAATACAATAAGAAATAAAAATTAAGCTTGTTCAGCAAACAGTTCCGACCAATCATACACACGTTGACCAACAGTCGACATTGAGCGACCCAATACATCACTAATGACTGCACAAAGGTCGGCGCCGGCTTCAATGACTTCTTTGCCGTTTTCCACCGTCAAACCGCCAATAGCACAAATCGGTACATTTAATTTACTTTTGGCCTGTTTTAAGGTTTCCAGACCAATATTACCTGCTTCTGGCTTGGTATCAGTCGCATAGATCGCGCCAAAGGCCACATAATTAGCCCCATCAGCAATGGCTTGTTCAGCAAGCTCAAGTGAATTATTACAACTGCGGCCAATCAATACATTTTTGGGCAAACGTTCAACAGCTTCCTGAATTGAGCCATCATCCTGACCCAAATGCACGCCTACGCCATATTTTACTGCAGTTTCTAAATCGTCATTAATCACAAATGGAACTTTGTACTGTTCGCACATTTGTTTCATATATTCGATTTCGTAAGCCTGATCTTCTTTCGCTACTTTTTTACGACGATACTGAAGTACCGCAACTTCATAAGTCGCCATTGCACCTTCAAGTTTTGCCAAGAGAAGTTCAATAGGATCATCATTGGTAATTAAATACAAACCGCGCATGACTGCCGCCATTCAAAATACATACGCTATTATAGGCATAAATGGGCGAGTTTCCCCATCCTAAACACTGAATAATACCCAATTCAGGTATTAGATTATTATTTGTACTTTTTATACAGGTGATTGATCAATATCCCTATTTTCAGTGATAGGCGGCTGCGAGAATTTACGTTTTAATGGTTTTATAACAATAATGATAAAGTGTTAATGCTTACGCGCTCCGACAAACGCTTTTAGGATTTTGCAGATAACTTAGTGGAGAAGTTGCAAAATTCTGAAAGCGATTTTTTTATGTCCGAATTTTACAATTCCTGTTTATAAAATTGTTCGAATACCATTAGTCAAAAAACTCAAAGAAAACTTCAAAATACCCAATTTCAGGGATAGGTTTACACCCATTAAAGGATTTAAATAAGTTTGAACACAACAAATAAATAGAAAAGCAAAAGCTGTGTTTTATCTACCAGATCCTTTCTAGCTTTGGGTAAACCGTTAATGAGGAGACGTGTCAAAGCTAGAAAGGGTCGACCCATCTAAGCAAAAACCGACCATCTTATCTTTCGAACTTGCCTCATTCATCTCGTGAATATTTTCGAAATCATTCAGATAAATTAAAAATACGTCAATGCACATCTTTCTATTTTTTTAAATATAAAAAAAGCCCGGAGAAGGTCACTCCAGGCTTGGAAAACTGATTTATTCAGTGACTTATACTCTTTGATAAAATACTGAATAGGTAATAAAACAATTAATAGAATAATAACTCTACACTTGCAAGTGTTTTTATCGTTTTTATTGCAATACTTAAGCATAAATCCGATAAAACGTCATAAGCCCTAACTTGGAGTTTTGTCGTGCTTACGATCGACCAAGCTCAGGTTACCACGTAATACATCAGCAAACATACGCCAGTCTGAAATAAAACTGTAAAGCGGCTGTTTAAAGCTGGCCGGTTTATTCTTTTCAAAAATGAAATGACCAATCCAGGCACAGGCATAACCTGAGAGTAGTCCATAGGCCACATATTTGGCTTTACGCTGACGAAGGGCTTTGCTAAAAAAATATAAACCGATACTGCTGCCTGCGACATGCAAGCGGCGACTCATGATATGGCGATGCTCAGTCAGATAAAACCGGTAAAATTCATGATAGT
This sequence comes from Acinetobacter sp. TW_SC_4, assembly GCF_054861205.1. Classification (NCBI taxonomy): domain Bacteria; kingdom Pseudomonadati; phylum Pseudomonadota; class Gammaproteobacteria; order Moraxellales; family Moraxellaceae; genus Acinetobacter; species Acinetobacter sp. TW_SC_4. The sequence goes on along the minus strand of NZ_CM142174.1, from coordinate 1,227,936 downwards.
CACGAATCGGCATTTGTGAAGAAGTCAGTACTGCAATCTCATTGCTCGGCTGCACCTGTGCATTCATTATCATCATCCTAATCTTTTTTCTTCACCTTAGCGCATAATTTAGGCAATTAAAAGTACCTTTATTTTCATGCAATTCTGTACCTGAATTTGGCTTAGATATTGAATTGTCATGCTTTCAGCAAAAACTGGTGAATGAGATCAGCATGTTAATTTTTCCATTTCCATTTTTTTCAATCGGTCAAGTCTTACATCAGATTGGTTTTTCGTTACAATCAGCCGCTCAAAAGTCTAAAAAATATTTCCGTTTCATATCGGAATTTCATGCAAGCGAATAAAAATTCAATTTGTTTTTTAATATTTTTCAATAAATTGAATAGACAGGATGATTATCATGGTTGAAGTTGAACTCAAGTTCCAGATTCCCGCGGCACGCCGTACTGCCCTGCTTAAGGCACTTGATCCCAAGAAATCTCAACAGATCCAGCTTCAAGCCAAATACTATGATACTGCAGACCGTCAACTGGCCCAGCATGGAATTGCCCTACGTCAGCGATTAGAAGGCAGTCGTTGGGTTCAGACGTTAAAAGCGGCAGGTAAAAGCCACATTGAACGTTTCGAGCATAATCATGATCTAGGTGAATTAGAATATTCTCCTGAGCTGGACCTGAGTATTTACAAGCAGTCTGCTGAAGCGCAAACCTTGCTTAATCGTGCTTTAGGTGATCAGTTTGACCTGCTGCAACTGCAGTTTGAAACCGATATTGCCCGTACCTTGCGCGTGATTGAATATGAAAATACGTCAATCGAAGTCAGCTTGGATATCGGCTGTATTCGCACGCCTCATGCTGAACAGGAAGTGCATGAGGTTGAATTCGAGTTAAAGCATGGCTCAATTCAGGATTTGCTGGCCTTTAGTTTTGAATGGGTCAAAAAATATCAGCTGTGGCTGGATGTACGTAGTAAGGCTGAAATTGGGAATTTGTTAGCAACTAATCAGAGCGTGAGTCCCGCTACTTTTGCCAAAGAATTCCAGATCAGCAAAAAAGATAGTGCGGGTAAAAACCTGTGTCATCTGGTGGCCCAGCAAATGCAGCATCTATTGCCCAATATCGCGGCAATCTCCGCGCAAGTGGCAGAACAGCAACATATTGATCAGGCACAACAGGCCTTAGATCATCTCTATCTGACCCTACTTTTGTTTAAAGATTGGCATCCTCAAGTTTCAGACAAATGGGCGCATCAGCTTGCCGCATTTAAACACCAGTTTGAACATCTGCAACATTTACAGCACATGCAAAACACTCTGGCTGGTTTCCTGCAAAATCCTACAACCGCAGAGAACCTGACTAAAGATATCCTTTATGCCAAAGAGAAGCTGGGCAATCTGGTGAAGTCCACCCAGAATGTGCATCACTATCTGGAATTGCTGGTCTTTAGCTTAAGTACAGATGAAGCTAAGTCGCAGGAATTGAAATCTGCAGCGCAAACTACCTTGCAGCAACAATACAAAGTCTTGCAAGAACAGATGAACCAGACTGATATTACCAATTTTGAAAGTCTGGATCAGCTAGCAATTCGCATTCAGGAATTAAAATTCAGCTTCCCGATTTTGACCACAATTTATGATGTCAAAAACCTGCAAAAATACAGCAAGGCTTTAAATGATGCACAGCAGGCAGCTAATGAATATCAGACGCTAGCCTCTTCTGCAGTCTATATTCAACAGACCGAGCTGGAAGCCAGTGACTGGTTTGTGCTGGGTTGGTTGACCGCAAAACAGGAAGTCTATGCACAAAAATTACTGGAAGCGACAGAACAGTTTCTGGTCAGCCGCAAATTCCTTAAATAAGTATTTAACTGACTTTCAAAGCACGCTACGGCGTGCTTTTTTTGTTGCACAAGCACATCACACCACTTTCGTTGTTTGGTCTATATTGATTGTTATGAGCTTCATCGAGAAGGAATGGCCCGATGGCAGAAATCGAACTCAAATTCCAGATTCCGCAAAGTATACGTCACCAATTCGAACAAGATTTTCAGCAGTACGGGCCGACTCGACATCATTTATGTGCCAAATACTTTGATACTGCCGATCAGCAGTTACAGCAGCACAAAATTGCACTCCGGCAGCGTCTGGAAGATCAGCAATGGTTTCAGACCTTAAAAGCACCGAGCCAGCATCAGTTTGAACGCTTTGAACTAGAAGAAGCATTGGATACTGCACCGGATAGGTGTGATTTAAAAGTTTATAGCAAGCATAAACAAGCTCGGAAGATTCTAAAACAGGCACTTCACACCCTAGATACGACTCTGTCTCTACAATTTGAAACTGATGTAGAGAGGGATCTTTGGGTTAAAGATTACCGAGGAAGTCAGATTGAAATTGCACTAGATAGAGGTGAGATTCGTTCTAAGGGCCAAACTTTGGATATTTATGAAGTCGAATTTGAGCTTAAAAGTGGCAGACTTAGTGACCTAATTGATTTTGTTAAACCTTGGATTCAACGCTATCAGTTATGGCTGGATGTACGCAGCAAATCTGAACGTGGTTATGCCCTGTTGAATAATAAAACTGATCTTCCGGTCCAGCATCAGACAACCTTAGAGCTCGCAGCTAAAGACGATATTCATCATATCTTGCAAAAAATTATCAGCAACTGTCTGACTCACTTGTTTCCTAATGCGACGGCGATTGCGCTAGAGAATTACAATAGTGACCATGTGCACCAGGCCCGCGTCGCTATCCGGCGTTTACGCAGTGCCTTAAAAATCTTCCAGCCCTATCATCAGGATTTGCCAGAGGAATGGCAGGATCAGTTACGAAATATCTTCCAGCAATTGGGTTCTACCCGGGATCGCGATGCTTTGGCTGAAAGTCTGCTTCCTCAGCTAGAAGCGGCAGGTTCACCAGTATTGCAATTACCTCCAGCCCAACAGGATCAGACAGATATTAGCCAATTATTCAAAGAGTCCACCACGATGGAGCTGATACTGGAGCTATTACGTTTTAGTCAGGATCAGAGTGAAAAACAGCAAAAGTCCTCCCATAAAATCCTGTGTAAAGGACTGAGTAAACTGCACCAGAAAGTCTGTGCAGATGCAGAGAGTTATCAGGAACTGGATATTGAATCGCGCCATCGCACCCGCAAGCGGGTTAAACGCTTGCGTTATAATGTGGAATTTCTGCAAAGTCTGTTTCCTGAAAAGGAAGTTAAAAGATATCTGAAAGCGCTAAAACCCTTACAGGAAACTTTGGGTCATTATAATGACCTGTTTGTCGCAGAAAGCCTGTATAGACCTTATGCCAAAAAACACTCCAAGGCATGGTTTGTCATCGGGTGGCTTACTGCAGAACAGCAGCATCTGTCGAAACAGGCTGCCGAGCAGTTACAGAAATTTTCTCACACCAAACCATTCTGGCAATAGATAAATAGGCAAAATCGCTCTAGCGATATTTGCCGTACACTTTCCAGGTATTGTTATCGGCTAATGGATCGCTATAACTATCGCTGCGCTGCTTACGCGGCTTATCACGGGCATCAACCAGCTCAAAATGTGGTTCAACACTCAGGACGATTCCATTCACATAAAATCGAGTCCGAGTGTATTCACTTTGACCATGCTGGAACACATAAGTACGCAGATCTACAAATTCACGATGTGCCACCAAAGCCGCCGTCTCATCACTGTCTAGCCAGCGTTGCATGGCCTGAATCTGTTCCGGTTCAAATTGTCCACATTTTTCAATCAGGCTGGCAATACCACGAAAGGTCTTGGATTCTTTAGCACGGGTTTTATTAATCCGGATGCGGTCTACATGAAAATAGAATAAAGGCAAATTCAAATGACTTGGCAAATGAATCGCATCCAGGACTTCATCTTCCATAAAAGGCTGAAACAGATCCTGTGCCCTTTCAATCAGACCCAGCCATTGCTTGTAATATTCTTCGACCTGCGACTTGGTGCCATAATAAATTGGCAATCCTTCAACATTAGCCAGATTTGCCGGTGGCCAGATATTCTGGCGCAATAAGGCAATATCACTTTTCAGGCTCTGTACCGCAATTGCATCTTGCATGAGATTCACATTTTTATTGCTTAGGCTATTTTTAGATTAAGGCAAAGGTTTAGTTTCTGCAAGGCTTTGCCTATAATTAGTGATTAAGATTTTATTATCAGGAAAAATTCATGGTTCAAAAGATTGAAGCAACCGATGTAACCGAAGAAGAAGCGTTAAATGCTGCATTCTTTGAACGTGCTGATGAATTTATTAAACAGGCCAACGAATTTAGCCGTATAGAAAAAGGCTCTCAGGAAAACCCGGCAGAAAAACGTGGTCAAGTCAGCGCCGCAATGCTGTTTGGTACTGCCCGCTTTAATACTTGGGTCGCTGCCAACAATTTCAAAGATGGCAACGAGATGCGCGACGCTAAAGATCAGGTCATGTCTTATATCTTGCAGCAATTTCAGATGATGCTGGAAGATAACTATGATGAATACTGTGAGCAGTTTGAAAACTATTTACGTTTCCGTCGTAATGAAGAGTTTCATGCCAACAAGCATCAACACGACCACGATCATTAATGAAAGCCCTACGGGGCTTTTTTTAAATCTTTGATTTTTAATTTGACTTTAATGCTGCATTTATCCTATAAAAAAATGAATAAAAATTAAACGACGACCACAAATATCATGCAGCAACTGCCCTTTCCGATTATAGATCCGCATATTCATCAATGGGACCCTTATACCACACCGCATGCCGCAGCCTCTGCCGTAAAATTATTTGGCAAACATCCAAAACTGCTGGACAAGATGGTGCGACTGATCAAGCCCAAAGCGGTGATCGATACCATTGGTCTAACCGAACATCTGACCGCACCTTATCTACCTGAAAATTATAAACGTGACATCGGTCATTATCAGGTGGAACAGATTGTTCATATAGAAGCAAGCTGGCATGAGCATAAAGGTACTGGTGTGGTTAATGAAACCAGGTTTATTGCCGGACTGCCTTTTGCTGAACAGAGTATTCAGCTAGGCGGCATTGTGGCCACAGCTGAACCTCGTCAAAAAAACTTTAAACAGCTGCTGCAATTGCATCAGGAAGTTTCGCCTAAACGACGTGGTATTCGTAAAATGGCATCGTTCCATGCCGATAAAGGCATTCATGCTTGGACCGATGAACCGCATTTATACTGCAACAAGAAATTTCTGAAAGGATTTGAGGAATTAGCCAAAGCCAATTTAAGTTTTGATGCCTGGGTTTATTCTACCCAAATTTCTGATGTGGCCCATCTGGCCAAAACATTTCCTGAAACACCAATTGTGCTGGATCACTTGGGCACACCTGCCGGCATCTTTGGTAAAGTCGGTATAGCGACAGGACAAACAGCACAGCAGCGAGACTATATTTTTCAGACCTGGAAAGAAGACCTGGCTGAACTGGCAAAATGCCCGAGTGTATATAGCAAAATCTCCGGTCTGTTTATGCCTGTACTCGGTCACCGTTTTCATTTAGATCGAAAACTGGCAAAAAAAGATGAACTGATTCAGCTCGCGACTCCGCTAATCCAACATGCCTTACAATGTTTCTGTAAAGATCGCATCATGTTTGCTTCTAATTTCCCGATGGATCGTGTCAGCACAGATCTGGTCACCATCATTGATGCCTTTAGCGATATTGTGCAGAACTATGACGAACATGCTGTAAAGCCGGTTTTTTATGAGAATGCGAAACGCTTTTATCGCTTATAGAAGTCTTATTGGGTAAAACTGAATCAACAAGTAGATTAAAATTTTTCATGGTCATAGATACGCGGAAACGTCATCCGCAATTGTTTGAGGCAGGACTACATCGTAAGAAGATGGCTTCTATAATAAATTTATTTCGTGAAGGTGGTGGACGAGTTTTGCAAATGACAAATGGTTTTGGCTACTTTTGCCGAAACAAAAGTAGCCATATAGACATCTAAACACTGATTCAAAATGAAAAGATACCGTCATTGGCTTATAAAAATTATGGAGTTTATTTCACCGCTTTCCCATACTGATCCGCCATGACTTCAACCAGTTGATCCGGTTTAACATATTTTTTGATAACGGCATCGACATCTGCCTTGGTCAGCTTGGCAATGGCCTGATCGCGTTTTTCCCGATAAATCAGATTACGATCCTTTTCAAGTTGTGGGATCAGCATGCTGTGAATACGACGATCATCTTCCAGTGCAGTGACGCGCTGTTTCAAAATCGTGGCTTTCGCTGCTTCAACTTCCTGCTCGGTTACTCCTTTGGCCAAAAGTTCATTCAATACCTTATGCACAGCTTGGGACACCTGTGCTGATCGGCCAGGCGTATAATTCGCCTGAATGCCTAATGCACCTGAGTCAATCCATTCATCATACTGAGCATTGGCACTGAAACCATAAACCAGCGCATTTTTCTCACGCAGTTCCTGTGCTAAACGTGAAGACAACTGTGAATCACCTAGAATGTGTCGGAATACCAGCATGGCAGGCAAATCTACATGTTCTGCACCGACAGGAAATGTCATGACAGCCTGATAATGACCGAACTCACGCTGTTCAGACAACGCATGGATTTTCTGTGCCGGATAAACTGTATATTGACCACTTAAGAGCTCATAAGGCTGCTTAGCTTTCCAGCTCGCAAAGTTATTTTTGAGGACTTTACTTACGGACTTCGGATTAAATTCCCCGGTCACTGCGATCTGGGCATGATGGGTATTAAAGAACTGTCGATATAACGCTACGACCTGTTCACGAGTAGCAGCTTGAATCTGTTTTTTTGCTAGTTCAGGTTCAAAATGATAGCGAAGGTCACCCGGCTGATAAATCTCGGTCGCGCGAGACATAGTCAGGCCTGCCACCATATTGGGCTCAGTATAAGGACGGTCTAACGCAGACAGGCTTTGTCCTTTAATCAGGTCAAACTGGCTCTGCTCAAAGGCCGGTTTATTGAGCACATCCAGCACATACTGGAAAAATTCTTCAAACTTCTCTTTTTTGGCACTGATCTGAATGCTCATGCCATTTTCAGAGGAACTGGCCGTGGCTGAACCACCAGACTCAATAATTTTATCGGCAATCTGTTGCAAGCTCTGGGTTTCAGAAGAACGCAGCAATAAGTAAGCTGTCAGATCCAGAACCTCGCCTTTATTGAACAAACTTTGTGCCGTGCCAAAATTAAGTGCAATAGTGGCATAAACTTTGTCATCCTGAGTCTGGGTCGGGAATAAAGCGTATTTAATGCCATTCTTCAGTTTGCCCCGTTGAATCTGCTTGTCCTTAGCCTGTAAATATTGCTTGGACTGCACCACATACTGCTTTACTTCTGCCTGATAGACACTGACATCTTTCAGCGGTTCTGCTGCTTCAGCCTGCTGGTCCAGAGTTTGAGCCGGCACTTCAGTCTGGGTCAGCTCCTGTGCTTTTTTCTGATCTTCTGGTGTCGGCAAGATATTGCCAGAAATACGATATTCTGGCTTAAAGAATGCCTTATACACCTGATTGATCTGATTGACATCCAGCTTTTCTATGGCTTGCAGATCTTTAAAATACTGGCTCCAGTCACCTGAATAAGCCACTACATATTCACTTAAACGCGAACCTAAAGCGGTTGCGCTATTTTTAATATTGTCCGCCTGGTTTCGGGTTAGACTTTTAGCCCGGTTTAATTCAGTTTCGTTAAATGGCTGGCTCTGCTCTACACCCTGAATCAGGCCCTGCTCAACCTGCTTGACTTGATGATTTGGCGCATAGATGGCACCCATAAACACCAGATTAAAATCTTTATCCAGCCAGGTCATAGACTGCACTGTAGTGGTCTTACCCGTCTCGACCAGACTTTGATACAGGTGTCCGCTAGGTTGCAATGTATATAAGATTGGAGACATGGCCAGCGTGGTTTTAATACTTTCTTCTGACTGGTTCAGATAAATATTAAATTTGGCCAGATCACTACCCTTTTGCACGGTAAATTCACGCTGTTTGATCTGTTCAGGTTTTAGCGCAGGCACTTTTACCGCTTCAGGCACTTTGCGGGACTGGATCGGGCTAAAATGGGTATCAATCTGCTTCAGCACTTCTGCCTTATTAAATTTGCCCGAAATAATCATGAGGGCATTATTCGGTGCATACCAATGGCGATAAAACTGGTTCAGCTCCTGCATCTTGATCGATTGCAGTTCGTTCAAATCGCCAATCGGTAATCGTCCCAGATATTGATTGCCATAAGCTGATTTAAACACCTGATCCATCAGCACGGAAAATGGCTGATCCAGACGGATTTCACGCTCACGCTTCACGATATCAATTTCAGTTGGCACATACTTTTCTTGCAGGACAAGCTTATCCATACGTTCAGCTTCAAGGAAAATTACTTCATTGACCGCAGTCTGCTCAGGACGAATCACATTGGTATATTTGGTTGAGTAATAGTCAGTACTGGCATTGGTCATTAAGGTATATTGATCCAGACGGCGCTGAAACTCATCTCCCTTTACATTTTCCGTGCCTTTAAATGCCAAATGTTCAAGCAGATGTGCCAGACCACCTTTGCCTTGCGGATCATTCAGTGAACCGGTCAGATAAACCGTATTCATAAACACTTTATTTTCTTTATCATTGGGCGCAAGAATAATTCTTAAGCCATTTTCCAGTCGATATTCTTCGATATTCTGTTCTGTTTTCACCAATACCGGCTGTGCAAAACTGGCCGCTGTCCAGGTAGATAATAAAATCGCCAAGCTCAAACGTTTAAAGCGTATTTGCATTGTTCATCCAAATTTTTAAGTGTGAATTTTTATTTACAGTCACTCTGATCTTAGAGAAAAGTCTTTATTATGAATAGTCTATTTTATAAGAGGCCAAATAAAATACCGCGCAATTTCACGGTATTTTATTGAATATATTAATTAAATATAAAGTTCGGCCAGCATAAACAGTTTGGCATAACCAGAAATTTCAATGCGGTCTTGTTCTTTTAATGCGCAATATAATACACCACCACGCTGAGAGGCCTGATAAGCCACCAGTTCAGTTTTATTTAATTTCTCCGCCCAGATCGGTGCAATCCCGGTATGAATTGAACCGGTGACCGGATCTTCATTAATCCCGTTACTTGGTGCAAAATAACGTGATATACAATCATATTGAGTATCGCCAGCGGTAATCGCGACATCCAGTAATGGACCCACCGCTGTAATCGCGGTTCTTTTTCCATTCAGCTGCTTCAGCAATTCAATATTGGGTTGCTCATCCAGCACATCCTGCACTGATTCATATTCAATAATATAACCTTGTGTATTCAGATAAACATTTTTAAAAGGCTTCGTCAGCGCCTGTCTTAAGGCTTCCGGATATTCTGTAATGAGTTCAGGCTGACGGATTGGGAAATTCATCCGGATTTTGCCATCTTCATCCTGGCGTACTGTAAAAATACCTAGATCTTTGACATGAAAATAAATGGTTTTTGCAGAGCTAAAATCCTTGAACAGTACAAAGCTACTGGCCAATGTGGCATGTCCGCAAAAATCCACTTCCTTGGTCGGTGTAAACCAGCGAATTTCATAATTTTCTGCATCCAGCACTTTGACAAAAGCGGTCTCAGACAGATTATTTTCCAGGGCAATATTCTGCATCAGGTGATCATCCAGCCAAGCATCCTGCACGATGACTGCAGCAGGATTTCCCTTAAATAGAGGCGTCGTAAAAGCATCCACCTGGTACATTTTCATTTTCTTTACTCCTGTATGTAGGTGTTTAGTTTAAAAGCTTTTTTCCAGAAGGGGAATTTTATATGCTGTGGATCAGATGATTTATTTTTCTCCCTTTTCACTCATTAAGGTTCTTTATGAACAATTCACATATTCAAACTGTACCTTTAGAAAAAGCCTATCGCCTGATTACGCACGGCCCAACAGTACTGGTGTCTGCCAATGATGGGCAAGACACTGATGTCATGACCGCTGCCTGGGCATGTGCACTCGAATTCAGTCCAGCAAAAGTCACCGTAGTGCTGGATAAAAGCACCAAGACCCGAAAAATAATTGAAAATTCTGGCAACTTTGCACTGCAGATTCCCACCCTCAAACAGCTGGAAATGGTCTATAGCCTGGGAACATTGAGTCTGTACAATGACCCAGACAAACTGGAGCAGTCCGGTGTGCAGTTATTCAAATTCGCAGATCAAGAGATCCCAGTTGTAGAAGGTTGTGCCGCCTGGATTTTATGTGAGCTGATTTCCGAGCCACATAACCAGCAGACCCATGACCTGTTTATTGGTAAGGTCATTGCGGCTTATGCCGATGATCGGGTGTTCCGTAATGGGCACTGGTACTATCATGAAGTCAGCGAAGAATGGAAAAGTATTCATCATGTCGCCGGTGGTCACTTCTATACCATTGGCGAAGCTGTCGCAGTAAAAGATGCAGAATAAATAACTGATCTTTTTAAACAAATTATATAAAAAATTCTTGCAAACAGGCGGCCTTGACCACAGTCAGACTGCCTGAATTTATGCTACTTTATCCATAATATCTGTTTGGTCTGATGTCTTATGATGCCGTTTAAAATCCACTGTATTGATGTCAAAAACTCATTACAAAATTATATCTGGTTACTTGAACATATACCGACGCATCAGGTCGCGGTCATTGACCCCACTGAAGCTGAGCTAGTTCAGGATTACTGCGCCGAACACGGGCTTGAGCTGAGTCAGATCTGGCTCACCCACTGGCATAAAGATCATATCGCTGGTGTTCCGGATTTAATTCGAAAACAAACATTACCGGTATATGGCTCAAAAGCTGAGCTGGAAAAAATTCCGTTTATTAACCATCCACTTGAACATGACGACCAGTTCAGTTTTCATGGTGTTGAGGTACAGATTATTGCCGTACCGGGTCATACCCTAGGCCATATCGTGTACTTCCTGGATGCCATTGATATGCTGTTCTGTGGCGATACCCTGTTTGCCATGGGCTGTGGACGGGTATTTGAAGGTACTTATCAGAAGATGTACCACTCTCTGGCTCGCCTGGCTGCCCTACCGCCACGTACCCAGGTTTATTGCACGCATGAATACACCTTGTCGAATGCACAGTTTGCCAAACATGTAGAACCGGATAATCCAGCAATTCTGGAGCGTTTCGAACAGGTTGAGCGTATGCGCATGCTTGGGCAATGCACCTTACCCAGTACTATTGCAGCAGAACTGGAAACCAATCCTTTTTTACGCGCAGACAGTGTCGAAGAGTTTCAACGTTTACGCGTGATGAAAGACTCGTTTTAAACTATAGCTGCTTAGAGCAGCTGATGCTTCTGAGCATAGTCATCCAGTTCTTGCTGGGTGACCACTCGTACCGCATTCATTTCATCAATCCTGACCAGCAATAATCCACCCAAAGCAGGTTGATAACGACGCGCACTACCGAATGGCGTATACGCCACCTTGGACTGTACCGAAAAATCCAGCCAGTCTTCATGACCCAGCATCACAGCAACCGGCTCCTGCCTTTGTTGCTGCATAAGTTCAATTAGAGGTGGTCCCACATGTTTGAACAACTAAAAGCGTATTTATAAGTGATATTCCGCTCTAGTTAAGCCACCTTGTTTTGTTGGGGTAGCTGATCATAGTAAAACTCATTTGGTGTCATTTTGTCTAGACTCGAATGAGGTCGTTTCAGATTATAAAACTCAAAATATGCACTCAATTGCTTTTTCGCATCTGTGACACTGCTATAAGCTTTGAGATACACCTCTTCATATTTAACGCTCCGCCATAATCGTTCAACCATCACATTATCTACCCATCGACCTTTACCATCCATACTGATTAGAATGCCATTTGATTTCAATACATCAATAAATGCATCACTGGTAAACTGACTGCCTTGGTCTGTATTAAATATTTCAGGTCGACCATATTTTTCAATAGCTTCATTTAATGTTTCTATGCAAAATGTAACCTCCATACTAATCGATACTCTATGCGCAAGTACCTTGCGGCTATGCCAATCAATCACAGCACATAAATAAACAAAGCCTTTTGCCATAGGGATATACGTTATATCCGTAGACCACACTTGATTACTGCGCTGAATAGCCAATCCTTTGAGCAGATATGGATATTTGCGGTGAGCTTGATTAGCCTGGCTTAAATTTGGTTTGCAATATAACGCATTAATGCCCATTTTCTTCATTAAAGTACGTGTATGACGTCGTCCTATATGATGTCCTTGACGATTCAACAAATCACGCATCATACGGCTACCTGCAAAAGGGTATTGCATATGTAACTCATCCATACACCGCATCAGCTTCAGATCTGATGCACTCACAGGTTTTGGGCGATAGTAATAACAACCACGGGAGACTTTCAGCAGCTGAGCTTGCTTAGATACTGAAATCTGAAGTGAGTCATCGATTAACTTTTGTGGTTGAAGCGGCCCAGTTTCTTCAACACACCTTCTAAAAAATCAATTTCTAATGCCTGCTCACCGATTTTTGCATGTAGTTTTTTTAGATCGATGGGTGGTTCTGTTGGAGCTTTTGATTGATCGAAAGCTTGCGAGGAAGCTGAAATCAGTTGATTTTTCCAGTCGATAATTTGGTTTTGATGAACATCAAATTCAGAACTCAATTCAGCAAGTGTTTTTTCTGCTTTAATCGCAGCAAGTGCTACCTTAGCTTTAAAATCATTTGAATGATTTCTTCTTGGTCTACGTGCCATAAAATACTCCATATATTGATGTTTATAACATCATTTGGGGAGCAAAATATCACTTATAAGTGTTGTTCAAATTTCCTGATCCACCTCTAATTTGCTGTTTGACGTACTGTTCAATATTTAATTCAGTCATCATCAATCTTATTTAAATTATATCCATGACAGTATAAAGGGCTGAGCCTAACACCATGATCTGAATACTCGGAAACTTTACTAGATTGTATATTTTTTCAGCCTTATTCAAACTCTAAAACTTCAAACCACGCTAATTCCTAATTTAAAATGAATAATATATAAACAATTATTGATTTAAATATTTGAATATTAATAACTATTCAAAAAATTATTTAGGCTTAAAATTAAAATATTTAGTTACAACATCTTGAAAATAATAAAAAACATAGACTTAGATGAAAAACCTTATATTTCGTCTATATTATCTTGTTCATTAAATCCACAAATTCAATTAAATTAATTTAAATAAGGGTATTTGCCCTTTAAAACGAAAATTCTCACCCTTATCTATGATTTAACTGATGAAGGAGTTATCTCGTGAAAAAAGTGGTTAAAGCAAAAAACGTTCTCGCATTTAGACTTTGGTTAGAAAAATTGGGGTATTCGGTTCGCACCCTGGCAGATAATCGTGGTTTTAGTTTCAGTTTTAAAAAAGAATATGGTCTGGTGACCTGCGATCTTTCAGGTAATGCATTGGCCATGCAGCTGGGTGAGGAGTTTGAAGATCATCTGAAAGCTTAAATTTAATTAATCAATGCAGTCATGATTTACCCTTTTATTTGAGTAAAATTCTATTATTCCTATAATCAGCCCATTTCGATGGGCTTTTTTTCGTTTATAAAATTTCAGGCAAAAAAAAACAAGGCATCAACCTTGTCTCTTTTGATGGTGGGGACGGAGAGACTCGAACTCTCACACCTCGCGGCGCTGGAACCTAAATCCAGTGCGTCTACCAATTTCGCCACGTCCCCATCAGGGTACCAACTTTGTGTTGGACTTTTTTTCAAACTTTGGCAGAGGATCAAGGATTCGAACCTTGACGAACGGTTTTGGAGACCGTCATGCTACCATTACACCAATCCTCTACTCGGCCATTTTACTCAATCTCTTAAGTAAATTGGTGGGGACGGAGAGACTCGAACTCTCACACCTCGCGGCGCTGGAACCTAAATCCAGTGCGTCTACCAATTTCGCCACGTCCCCGATGGCTGTGTATATTATAGAGATAGCAGGTCATTGACAAGTGATTTTACAAGCAATCACTGCCTATTCCGCTATAAATTAAACAGTTAATGCAATTTTTTTATTTTTTATAAGATTTAACAAGAAAACTCGGCCTTATGAGGTTTCTTTGCTACTGCTTTGAACTTGATCTCTAAGCCTCTCTAGTTCAATCCCAGCAGATCACAGACCTCTAGAACCTCACTTATCTTGATCAAGCATGTTGTTTAAACAATAAATTAATCCAATACAAAGAATAAAAAGCCGAGCCAATAAAAATGTCGCACTAAATTTCAGGCAAAAAAAAACAAGGCATTAACCTTGTTTCTTCATATATGGTGGGGATAGAGAGACTCGAACTCTCACGCCCAGAAGGCGCTGCGACCTGAACACAGTGCGTCTACCAATTCCGCCATATCCCCGTGGCTGTGTATATTATAGCGATCGCATCTGCTTGACAAGCGATTCTATGATCAACTCGGTGTTTTTATATCAAAAATTAATCAGTTAATTCTTTGGTGATTAAATACTGGCTTATTTTTAATAAAACCGCTTAATTTCATTTCTCCAATTTAAAAAATCAAGTTATTTGAAAGAGTGCTGAATATTGATTTTAATAGTGTTTAGATCAGCCAATTGATTGGATATTTTAAAGGACTTCCCTCTTCTCACCTTCACTGATACTTAGTTTGAGTATTTAAAATCTACTCATCGAAAGTAAGCGAATAATGAAAATGAGATTAAAAGATGGCTCAGCCTTAAATTCCAAGCAAAAAAAAACAAGGCATCAACCTTGTCTCTTTTGATGGTGGGGACGGAGAGACTCGAACTCTCACACCTCGCGGCGCTGGAACCTAAATCCAGTGCGTCTACCAATTTCGCCACGTCCCCATCAGGGTACCAACTTTGTGTTGGACTTTTTTTCAAACTTTGGCAGAGGATCAAGGATTCGAACCTTGACGAACGGTTTTGGAGACCGTCATGCTACCATTACACCAATCCTCTACTCGGCCATTTTACTCAATCTCTTAAGTAAATTGGTGGGGACGGAGAGACTCGAACTCTCACACCTCGCGGCGCTGGAACCTAAATCCAGTGCGTCTACCAATTTCGCCACGTCCCCGATGGCTGTGTATACTATAGGGATCAATTTCACCTGACAAGCTCTTTTTAAGAAAAAACTACTCGTTTGATTAAATAAAAAACAATATCCAATTTATTGTATTTTTCTCATGCAATTTCAGTAAGTAAGGCCTGTTTTACGGCTTTGAAATCAGACAATCTATCCTGTGAGTGCTTTCGAAGCATATTTTGTAGCAGGCTTTGCAAAGCTTGATATTGTGCAGGGAGCTCAGGTTTAAAATGCTGACAATGCAATAATGCCCAATCTTGATAATCTGTCGCTTCTAAACGTTGCCCTGTAAGCCACTCATAAAAAATGATACCCAGCGCATAAACTTCGCTCTGTAGCGACTTGGCTTGCCCTTGGAACAATTCGGGCGCCATATAACGAGGCGTTGCGTTCATTGCTTGGCTGGTAGTGTTGAGGGGCTGCACCTGCTCAAAATCAATCAAACAAACCCGATTCTGATAAATGACAAAATGCTCTCGTTTGAGATCAGCATGCAGATACCCGAGTTCTTGTAAGCTTATCAACGTTTCTAATGCCCGTAGTATATGCTGACGGACTTCTTGAATTGAAAACAGCTTAGGGCATACCTCAAAATGTGCTGGTGCATCAGGCAGGATCAAAGCCAGTTTGAAAGATTCATCTCCAATCTGAAACGGCTTTCGAATAGTTTGATGCGGAAGCATGAAAGTCCGCCCTTCTTGCTCACCATAAGCTTCATAAAAATCCAATTCATGACTTAAGCCAGTCTGGGCATAGTGAGAAATAGCCGTTGAATCCAGATTCTGGGTTTTTAACCACAATGCTGACCCGGTCTCAGGATTAAATTCTAGATAATAAAGACGGCGACCAAAACCCAGACTTCGGGCTTTGGTCTTAAGCTGAAAATCAAGCTGATGCAGTTTGGCGGGGTTAAGTAACAATATATTCCTGCTTGGCATCTGGAGCATGCTGGTAATTTAGCAGTTCCAGACAATGCTGAATAGTTTTACCTACCCGCTCCTGAGTTTCGATCAGAGAGATTTTTGGCCAGGTCGCCCGCTCACCTTCACGCTGCAACACCTTGAATAAATGCGGACGAGGATTTTGCAGCATATAGCTATAATGACGCAGGCTATATTTACCCACAATATTCACATCGCCATAGTAACGCTGATCCACCACGCCATAACCATGATCCAGCAAACGGCGGACTGGCGGCAAACTTCCCGCATGCTCACGGGCAAAATCCATAATCCCTTTGGTAAATACCACACTCTGACGGCGTACAATGCGTTTCGGCCAGCTTAATGTCCCTTTACGGAAGCGTGAAATATCATCCTGCATAAAAGGCACAATGTGTGGATTGGCCTGACTGGCAATGGTGTAATTGATATTGTACAGCCGCGCCATTTTCTCCTGCGGGAAATCGCTACGAACACTGCCATCTACCCAGCATGTTGCGCCCATATAAGGCGTATATTGCCCATCGTGGCGTTTACTGGTGAGACGTACCGGCGGGAACAAAATTGGCACAGCACAAGATGCCAGCACCGCACTCCAGACTAGTACATCTGGAGAGGTATAGGCATTCATGATCCGGGCATCCTGCGCTGCATCATAAGGCGCGACCGCAATATTAATATGTAGACCCGAAGTTTTTAATGCTTCTTCAAAGGTCATATCTCCCAAGTTTTCGATCAGGAATTTTTTCAGGTATTTAACATCCGCCAGACCACCATTACCCTTCAGTAATTCACTCATGGTACGGAAATGGAATGCTTCATGGAAAAAGTTATGACCTTTTAAAATATCCACATATTGTGCGGGTTTGGAGACGCCCAACATAGCGGTCATAATTGCACCAGCACTAGAACCCGACATCACTCGAGGTAACAGATCCTGTTCCATTAGCGCTTTACATACACCGGTATGAAATAAGCCGAGTGTTGCACCGCCCGAGAACATTAAAGCTGGCTGACCATAAGCACGTTGGCAGTGCTCAAAATATTCAATTTTCTCTTCAAGAGTCAGACAGGTACATTGTGCAGAAGCAATATAAGCCAAGCCCAGACTGACTTCTTCTACATAATCCTCAATAATTTTTTTAGTGCCGACATAAGTGACGGTAAACAATAAAGGATGGGCGATATTGGCAATATCGTAACTCAGCCCTTCACGCAGGATATACATCAGGTCACGAGTGCGTTTCTGCTGACGGTAACGTCTTAATTTCCCCAGTCGATGCGCAATCACTTCGGCATCAAAATACGGTGAACTATTATCCAATTTCCATTCTTGTGCCCCAGATTCTTCGTCGATCTTTAAGGCAATATATTTCCATTCTTCGTAAGTTTCAGCCTGCTGCAATTGCTGCTTCAGCTTTTTAATACGATAGGCCTGATGTGGATTGATATCCTGAGTAAAATCTTTAAACAGCATCTGCCCCTCTTCCCTATCTATATTGTAATTTTCAGACACCCTGCAGCCATAAACAAAAAACGGGCATCTATTTTCTTTGTACTACAATAACGAAAATTCACCACTTTAGGCAAATTATCACACTTTCCAGACTTTGACTGTGAATTTTACAGTGATAGTATTCTAGCCATAATTGTAAATGTACTGCTCAAATCATGGCGAAAATTGATTTACCTGACAATATCGTAAATGCTCTTTCTACTGTTCTTCTCCAGCTCCAGCAAAGCCTGCCTGAATTAAAACAAAGTCCTGATTTTTCTGCTTATGCCTATAAATGGCAGGCTGGAGAACTCAAACCCATTCACCAGCTTAAACAGATTGAACTGGCAGATTTAAAAGGCATTGAGCGACAAAAAGAAAAAGTCATTCAGAATACTTTGCAGTTTCTAAAAGGATTACCTGCCAATGATGTCTTACTCACTGGCTCTCGCGGTACAGGCAAATCTTCGATCGTGCGTGCCTTGTTGACTGAATATGCAGATCAGGGTCTACGTTTGATTGAAATTGAACGTGATGATTTGTCAGATCTTCCACAAATTCAGCAACTGATCGCCGGTCGTCCGGAAAAGTTTATTGTCTATTGTGATGACCTGGCCTTCAATGCGGAAGATGAAAACTATCGCAGTCTAAAAAGTGTTTTAGATGGCTCATTACAGTCCGGTTCCAGTAATTTTGTGATCTATGCGACTAGTAACCGTCGTCATCTATTACCGGAATTCATGCATGAAAATACCCCGGTGACCAAAGTAGATGTACCGCAATATACAGAGTTACATCCACAGGAAGCCATTGAAGAGAAAATTTCCTTGTCGGATCGTTTTGGTTTATGGCTGTCGTTCTACCCAATGGATCAAAACCTGTATCTGGAAATCGTTGAGCATTATTTGAAAAAGGCAGATATGCAACTTACAGCTGAAGCCCGTGCTGAAGCATTACGCTGGTGTCAGGCACGTGGCCAACGCTCAGGCCGTGCAGCCTATCAGTTCTCTAAACACTGGATTGGTTCGCAGCAGTTAAATTCTCTGTAAATTTTTCCCCAAATAAAAAAAGCTCCTTAATGGAGCTTTTTTTATAAGGTTAGTTCTTATTTTTTATTGCCAATAATCGTAGACCACAGCAGATCATCCAGCTCACTGCCATTGAAATAGACAGTCGCTTTTAAGGATTCAGGCTGATTCTGTTTAACCTCAATCACCTGATCATAACTGTCAGTAATTTTAAGCACCCCCTCTTTCGGCAGATGCTTATAATTATTTAACACCGTTTCGTCCATCTTGAATGATGTAGTCGTATTAAAATCAAAACTATAACGGTAATCCGCCAAATTTGGCTGACCAATAATGCTGTCGCTGCTGGTTAAGGTACGAATACCATTACTGCCACTACCATAGTCATCTACAAGGCTATAGTTATAATTACGTACCAGTAAGTATTCCTTGCTCAGCTCATCATACTCGGCGCCAGATTTACCCGCATTCTTGTCTTCCGCTACACGCTGAAATTCCAGACGGGCAATTTTATAGCTTTCCAATGCACCCAAATTGTTTTTGCTTTTGGTATGAACAATCGTACCTGAAATCAGATAATCATCTTTTAGATTAAAATCAACATTGGAACCATAATGTACATTGCTAAAGGTCAAGGTCGTAGTATCATCGTTGACCGTTTGGGTAATGGTTGAATCTTTGCGATAGGTTTTATCCAGAACAATACAGTTATTTTTATCGGTTTTTAATTTAAAAGTTTTCACTGCACCATTGGTATTCACTTCAGAACAGATCAGATTCGGATATTTGATGCTGTTCACACCCAAATTATAAATCTTGATAATACGGCTCGTGCGTCCATAAGGATAATCCGCAAAAACTTCACCAATCATATGACCTAACGCAACGTTATAGTCCGTATCATTACTGGTGCTATTGTTAATTTTGTCGCGGATTTTCTCGATGATATCGCGATCCTCAAAAGGAATAAATTCTTCTGAAAGTTCAGGAGAAATACTCTGCTCTGGAACATTTGGCGGTGTGGTCACTGTAGAATTGTCTGAGCTACCTCCACTGCCACCACATGCGGTAAGCAAGCCTGAAACCAAAACCAGCCCAAAGAATGACATCTGCTTTTTCATAAAATTTTATTCCCTAGAATTTCTTTGCATTTTTATTCACTGAGAATGAAAGATGGGTGTATTAAAACTGCACAATACAAACCCACTACCTGTCGATGATATTTTTTCTGGACAGTATTTCTTACACTCTGATCGTGCTTTATCTTTTAATAAACTAAGGATTAACTCTGTAATTTTAATTTATATTTCGAACAACAATTATCATAAGAAATGAAGCGCTTATTTGAATTTTTTTCCTTACCAGAGTCACTTTTCAACACACTTAAAGCACATTTAATTAGATCGATTAAGTTTGCAACAAAGCTTATAAAATTTGTAATGGTTAAGTTAAAGATGGATTGAATTTTCTTTTTTATGGAGAATCATGTTCAACTTTCATACATGGCGATGAAAGAGAATATTGAAAGATAGGATGACTTTAGAGCATAGAAAATAATCATTTTCATGATATGAGATGCTTAATCACTTATAGAAGATTTAAAGCGTGAATTATTTTAGATTGCTCGATTCACTGGATTTTTTCCGACGCTTATACTCAAACATGTTCTGATCCGCTTGTGCGAGCGCTGCAAATAAACCATGACCAGGATGACGCATCGCCATACCAATCGCTGCGCCAATGTTTGCTGCTGCAAAGGCATTAATTAAACGATCCACTAAACTTTCAGTACTCGTTTCATCATTTTCCACGCTAAGAATCACAAACTCATCGCCACCTAAACGGGCAACAATATCGTTGATCCGTACATTATCTCGTAATACTTGAGCCGCGTTTTGAATCAGCTTATCACCTTCATCATGACCCAAACTATCATTCACCTTTTTTAGGTCATTCAGGTCAATAAATAATACAGCGGCGGGATGACCATATTGCTTGCAACGCTCTTCTTCAGCTCGCAGCAGTTTTTCCCAGGCCCGGCGATTATAGAGCCCGGTCAATTCATCTTTACTGGCTTCTTCCTGCAATAATTCATGCTGTCTTATCTGCTCACTCTGACGCAATTCTGCCTGCAAGATCGAACTGAGCAATTGTCCCAATAACTCGATCAGTTGCATATCTTGCAAAATAGCTTCCGATTTGGTTTCTGGATCAATCGCACAGAGTGTTCCAAACAAACTGCCATCTTCTTTAAGGAGTGGCTGACCAATATAAGATTTTATACAGACCTGCTGATTAATCGGCGCTGTGGCGTATAAAGGAATTTCTTCAGAGCGGGGGGCAATTCTCGGGGCCTTACCTACGACCATATGAGAACAAAAAGAATCAGCCCACTGAAACACTTGGCCGGGTCGTATATCATAACCATGGTCTTCACTTTGCAGCACAATCCAGTCTTGGCCTTCTACTCGAGTGATCATCCATAAATTAAAGCCAAAATGCTGATGCAGATATTTTAAAACTGCCTGTCCCGCATCCTGAAAACTTTTGAAATTTATAATTTCCATCCGAGATTGCCTCTGCTGCGAACCTGTAAAAATATGCATGATATAAACTTAAGCTATTAAACTATTTTTCCGGTTTCAATAGAATATACGAGCTCTAAATACAGCCATAAAACTATATATTTACAACATACCGTTGCTATAAGTTTTCATTTAAAAATTCACAATAAAAAAAGAGGCCTAAGTCTCTTTTCTTCAAGCCTGAAATCTATGCCTCTGTCGGATTAGTCAGTTCCGTCATTGGCCAGCGTGGTGTGGTGGTCACCGCCAAGCCATCATGCTGTCCTGCTTTTAGACGCTGATAGCCCGCAAAAGCAATCATGGCACCATTGTCTGTACAGAGTGCAGGTTCCGCATAATAAACCGATGCACGAATCTTGGCTAAATCTGCTTCTAAACGCTCACGTAAACGCTTGTTGGCACTGACACCGCCCGCAATTACCAGACGTTTAAGCCCTGTTTGCTTCAATGCTTTCACCGACTTTTTCACTAAAGTATCTACAATGGCTTCCTGAAAACTGGCAGCGATATCGGCATCGCGGTTTTCATCACCGAGTTTTTTCATTTGTACAGAAACTGCGGTTTTTAGACCACTGAATGAAAATTCTAAACCTTGATGCAGCATTGGACGTGGGAAAGCAAAGGCATTCGGATCGCCCTGCTCAGCCAGTCTGGAAATATTCGGGCCACCTGGATATGGCAAACCCATCATCTTCGCAACTTTATCAAATGCTTCACCCGCTGCATCATCAATCGATTCACCGAGTAATTCATACTGCCCAATGCCATAAGCAGCCATGAGCTGTGAGTGACCACCAGACACCAGTAATGCCACAAATGGAAATTCCGGTGGCGTTTTAGAAAGTAATGGCGCCAGCATATGACCTTCCATATGATGCACACCAATCGCCGGTTTATTTAAGGCAAAGGCCAAAGTCCGACCAAACAGTGCGCCCGTCATTAATGCGCCCATCAGGCCCGGACCACGGGTATAAGCCACCGCATCAATTTCTGATTTTTTGATGCCACTTTGTTCAAACAGTTCATTCAGTAAAGGAATGAGTTTACGCACATGGTCCCGCGAAGCTAGTTCTGGTACGACGCCGCCATATTCAGCATGCAGTTTAATCTGGCTGTACAGCACCTGTCCGCGCAAACCCAACTCGCTGTCATACAGCGCAAGTCCTGTTTCATCACACGACGTTTCCAAGCCTAAAACGATCATTAAACTGCCTATAACCTGTATCAAATATATTGCAGCAACTATTATAGACTTGTGATATGAGATGTAAATGAGTAAAATACTGACCTTCACTTGTGATCGAGGGCAATTCGGCCCTGATCTTATCCATAACTTAATGAGGATTCTTCATGCCACAAGTTAAATTGAAAGAAGGCGAACCAGTAGACGTAGCTATCCGTCGTTTCAAACGTTCATGCGAAAAAGCGGGTGTTCTTGCTGACGTTCGTAAACGTGAATTCTACGAAAAACCAACTCAAGAACGTAAACGTAAAAAAGCTGCTGCTGTTAAACGCTACCAAAAGAAATTGGCACGTGAATCAGTACGTACTACTCGCCTTTACTAAGATTAATTTGTGATTGACTGCTTGGAATAAATAATGACTACTTTAAAAAACCAGATTACTGACGTATTGAAAGCCACTATGCGTGCCAAAGATATGTCAAAGTTGACGGTCATTCGTAGTCTGCAAGCAGCAATTAAGCAAATCGAAGTCGATGAGCGTAAAGAACTTGACGACGCTCAAGTTCTTGCGGTCATTGAAAAGCAAATTAAACAACGTAAAGAATCGATTAAAGCCTTTGAAGGCGCTGGTCGAGATGATTTAGCTAGTAAGGAACAAGCCGAAGTTGAGGTTCTCTCTCAATTTCTACCAGAAGCTATGACTGAGGAAGAACTTGATTCCCTGATTGCGCAAACAATTGAAGCGCAACAAGCTACTAGCATGAAAGATATGGGTAAGGTGATGAATTCTCTGCGTCCGCTCATAGCCGGGCGCGCCGATCCTGCACAAGTTTCAGCAAAAATTAAAGCAAAACTTGCTTAATTCCCCCATTCTATTTCAAATCTAAATCTGCGTTGAACTGCCTCCATTCTGGACAGTTCTCAGCATTTTCTTATTTATTCTTACTGTAAATTACAGTCCACATTATAACGTTTCAGCAACTGCATCTCTTTTGAAGATTTTACCTGCAGTATGACATCCTGCTTGCCTACATTTTGATACTGACGATCCAGATAAGCCCGGTTCTGGTCTGCCGCTTTATATAAACGATCCACATAGCGCTGCACAATCGCGCAAAACTGCTGATTCTGCGATGCGCTAAAACCCTGCTGCTGTGGATTTAAACCTTTTAAAAACTGACGTGATTCTTTTTGATAATCAGCATTAATCTGCTCAACGGACTGCACGTATTCTGCCGCACTAGCCGCCAATACATTTCCGCCACACCCCAATATCAATAAACCCAATAATATTTTTTTCATAAAATAATTAAAATAGACAACTTAGCTTTGCCCGGATTGTAGCGTGATTTAGTGAACTTCGGCTATATCTACTGAAGCTAAAAATCATTAGAAAAATAGACTTAAATTTTAAACTGTCGCGTTTGCTGCATCTGTTTTAAACGTTGACCAATGGTTGCTGACAAAGATTGATTATTTTTGCTGATGCGTTGAGCATGTATTAAGGATTTAATCGCAGTTTCTTCATAGCCTGACCAGTACTCTACTTCGGCACGATAACGTAAGACATTGGCGGCTTTTATCGATGAATCAGGTGCTGCATTCGCTGCCAGTTGCATTAATCTCCAGCCACTAACATCACGGGTATTGCTATTTAAAAAGGGCTGCACAATCGTTTTGGCCTGATCAGGTTGTTTGGCACGAATCAGGGTTTCGGCATATTTATAATTTAAAGCACGGTTTTCCGGCATGATCCTTGCGGCTGAACTAATGCTTTTTAGCGCATTATCCAGCTGATTTTGCCCCAGATAAATATCAGTCTGAAATAACACCTGCAAAGGATGCATTTTATTGTGCTTTTTGGCTTGATCCAGTGCGGTTTGTGCCGCCTGAAAATCTCCCTGTTGAAGCTGATAAGCCGTTAAAGCGAGCTGACCAGGAAAATCATTACGTTGCACCATTAAGTTGAGCTGTTGTTCAGTAGTCTGACGTGACAGTACCCGTGTATACCATTTAATGATTTCAAAATCCTGATCATTTAAATTACGCTTAACCGCAGGCAGCTGATTGGCACGCAAACGTGCTTCACTCATACGCTCAGTAGTTAGAGGATGCGTCAGCCAGAAATCAGGCATAAAGCTTAAACGGCTAGTGGAACGATGCATCACTTCAAAGAAATCCGCCATACTGTGCGGACTGTATCCGGCAGCATACATATATTGCATGCCGATCCGGTCCGCCTCACGTTCCTGATTACGGCTATAAGTTAATTGCTGATCCAGTAGAGCTGCCTGAGAACCCATCATCACTGCTGCACCTGCATCACCATCTGCCTGTGAAGCCACTAATGCACCCACCAGAATCCCTGCCAGGGCCAACAGTCCTTGTCCTTTAAAGGTTTCTTGCGAACGACTGTAATGACGTTGTGTGACATGTGCAATTTCATGTGCCATCACCCCTGCCACTTCATCCGTATTTCGAGCAGAATTAATCAAACCCGCATTCAGGGCAAATAACCCACCAGGTACCGCAAAGGCATTAATTTGCGGATCATTGATTACCATTAAACCGATCGGTTGCTGTAATTTGGTCTGACTGAGAATTTGGGAAAATATGGAAAGTAACTGATCTTCAAGCCATGGATTCTGAATCACAGGCATTTGTTTCTGGACTTGACGATAGACCTTTTCACCAATCATTTGTTCTTTTTGCTGGTCGATCAATCCGACGCCCGCACCAATATCCGGTACAGAAAATTGTGCAGCAGGCTGATTAAAATAATCATTATCACTATGTCCTGCTGCTGCACACAGACTTAACCCGCACGCCAATACCAAACGTTTCAATGAAAAATCTCTAAAATTCAGTTTCAACCTGTCTCGAATATAGCATCGAAAAATGAGCATAGATGCAGGAAAATGTTATTTAATATTACTTAGATGAACCAATCACTTGCGGATTCACCACATAGCGTGGCACCCGCCCTTCAAGTGCATCGACCAGATTCTGATAAGCCAGCTCAGCCATTTTTCGACGTGTTGCCACTGTGGCCGAACCGACATGAGGCAAGGTAATAACATTATCCAGCTCAAATAATTCTGATTCTTTTAAAGGCTCTTTCTCATAAACATCCAGCCCCGCAGCAAAAATTTGGTTGGCTTTTAAGGCTTTGATCAAAGCCTGCTCATCAATCACAGACCCACGGGAGATATTCACCAGCACCGCATGTGGCTGCATTTGTGCCAGTTGTTCGGCTCCAATCAGAGCTTTTGATTCAGCATTTAAATCCACGGTAACCACCACAAAATCTGAGCGCTGCAAAAGCTCATTCAGAGAGCAATACTGTGCATTGAGGCCTTGAGCCAATTCCGGTTTTTCATGGCGATTATGGTACAGGATATTCATATTGAAACCGTAAAACCCACGACGTGCAACTGCTGCCCCAATATGCCCTAGGCCGATTATCCCCAGCGTTTTTCCGAAAATATCCACACCAAACTGTGCTTCACGTGTTGTACGGTGCCATTGTCCCTGCTTGGTCCAGTGATCCAGATAAGCCACTTTGCGTGCAGCTGCCATTAATAGCGCAAATCCCAGATCTGCCGTGGTTTCAGTCAGGACATGGGGGGTATTGGTCAGATAGATATTTTTTTCATTCAGATAATCAACTTCATAGTTGTCATACCCGACACTGACACTAGAAATGATTTTAAGTCGGGTTGCTGGTGCCAGATTATCGCGATTGAGCAGTCGGCCTGTCCCAATCATGCCATCGGCATCGCGCACCTGTTCCAGCAACTGCTCATGCACATTGCCCAGTTTCGGCTGTAAGGTCACTACATTAAAATTTTGTTCGAGTTTTTTTTGGACATCCTGATCGATCTGGCTGAATACAATCACTTTTTGTTTCATATGTCCCTATTCCACATCAATATTAATCTGAGTTCGCTGGCCTGTTTTGCATAAACTGCCATAAGCGTTTTTTATGTATTGGCTGATCCAGCATTTCCTGTAAAGATGCCAGTTGAATCATTTTATTATGTGTCACATGCGGAATAGAGCCAAGGGAAATGATATTTTTTTCCAGGCTCATCATGTCCAGAAAACCTTGAATATAAGATTCAACACCTCGACCATCTTGCAGATTCACCCAAGGAAATGGCCAGTTCAGTTCATAAAATTCACTTTGCAGAGCACGCTGGATGTTGATCCATAAAAGCTGGGTTTGCTCGGTCATTTCTGTGGCATCGATGACAATCGTACAATGTTCCAAGCTTAAAGCCTGCAAGTTGAATGGCGGAATATGTAGAATTTCCCGCTGTTCCTGAATTGTTGCAACAACTACTGGCGCTTCACTTTTAGCTTCAGCTTTTGCTTCAACTGTAACAGGCTCAGGCGCAATTAAAGGAGCTTTTGCTACCGGAGCAATCTGAGCCGGTTGTGGCAGGATGATTTCGCTATGCAATTCTGCTGGGGCCTGATCACGCCAGATCGAAACCTGATGCTGCTGACATACGTCGCCCTTGGGAATCCAGATATCTATTCCTAATGTTGCCAGTATGTCACGCTGATGCCCAATCATCTTTTCTTCATCACCTATTTCAGGTCGAACATTTTAACGGGATTCGCTTTTCTTTGCCGAACTATTTCCAGTTTTTCACTCTCTATCTTGAATCATTTTAACTCAGAATAGAAATCAATTTATAAGATTACTTTTTTTCTACTGCAAGTTCTTTTATAGATCAGTTCTTGAAAAACTGGACTTAAATACATCTTCTTAATTTAAAAATATTAGATAATCATCAAGCTGTTTTTCTTAAGCATTTGCGAGGTAATTTCATTGGATTCAAAGCCCAAGCGCCAGTATAAAAGCTCCATCACATCCAATTCATCCTGAGTCATGATCCGGTCGCTCCACAGGCAAACTTCTGCAATTCCCAACATGCTCAGACGATCACGCAATAACAATCCGGCAATATCATTTAAAATCTCAGCTAAATCAATCGGCTCATCTGAGATTTCACTATACAGCTCAAGTTCTCGTGGTGTCAGAATACGATTTAAAATCTTTTCCCTAACTTCCAGCTGATTATCGCTATTAATCTGCTGCACATGCAGCAAGGCATCAATCAGACGTACAATCTGTGGTTTGACCTCATCCAAAGACGTTGGCGTATGCATCGGCAGTAAATTCAGTTCATACTTCACCCGCTCTAGCAATAAAGCATCCAGCAAACCGATTTCACCATCTTCCTGAATAATCCTTGCCAGCTTCATTAAAAACTGCCGTGCAACTGTGGTAGGCATTCCACCAATATTTTTACAGGCTTGCTGGAAAATCGAGATATGTACCCGTCCATCCAGATTTAATAATGAATCAATAATCGCACGACTGACCTCTGCCTCGGTCGGAATAAATTCACGATATTGCCGGATCATCAAAATTGCGACCATCACTTCACGTGAACCGGTCGAAGTTTGCAAAGCACGTTCAATCAGCTCCGGACGCGGCATATTGGCACGCAGCTCCGGATTTAATGGCTTGATGGCATCTTTAATGGCGAAGCTAATTGGAGACAAGCGTAACAAAGGCAAAGGTTGTGGGGATTCCCAGACTGCTGTGCTTTCAGGCACGACATCTTCGAGTGAACGAAACAGACTAAACAAAGGCTGGTTTTTTAATTTCTTCAGATTTTCAAGCTGCAGATCCTGAATCAAGGCAGGATTTAATTCATAAATACGCTGATTAATATTCGGATGAATATTCAACCAGTTCTGTGGACTTAAAGAATTGGCAAAACACATATGTGAAATGGATTCGGCATATTCACTGTAAATCTGTGAACCTGAATGATGCACATGAATGCGCAATAAAGTCTGAATATTGGCATCATTCTGAATCAGGCGTCGGGTTTTCTGGTCATTTTTATAGGTACGTCCGCCCAATGAAATATATTTAATAAAACGTGTAATCAAAATACCCAAGCTGCCAATCAACCAGATGACTGCTCCGATTGAGACATAGAAAGTTTCAAACTTGTTTTCGCGAGGTACATCATTTCGATAAAACCCCAACTTCGCAATCTTGCTGCCCCACTGGCTAAAAGTGGTCAGACTGCTATATAGAATTTTCAGGCGGGTATTTTCAGCTGTTTCACCAGATAGAATCTTGTTAAATTCATGACTGAGCAAGCCATAAAGTTCAATTTCATCAAGAGTTTGTAATGCACCCCAAGTCAGAATAATAGCAGTATCACGTGGACTAAAACCCGCTGTTAATGCATTAACCCCCACTTCATTCGGCAGGACATACATAGCTGGCGGTTCAATCAGGAACGTATCTGCCAGTTGAGTATTGATCCGTAGTGCAGCACTTTCTTCCGGGATACTTTCCATTTGGTTCAGTCGACGCGCGCCCATTTGCTGGGCTAAAGAATAGCCGCCGGCACGAAACGTATAAAATTCATAGATGACCGAAATAATCATCAAGAACAAAACCAGTGCTACCAGATAAGGACTAAGGACATGCCACCATATCGACTGGCCAGGATCAGCATAGAAAACAAACAGGCCAACCACTGTATTGATAATCAGAACTGTTAATAGTATCGCAATCAGACAAAAGCTGGCTAGCAATAGCATATTCTTGTTTTTGACCAAAGCATATCCTACGCTTTTCAATCTACCACCCTAACTGATCTGGTCTTTCCTTGGGCTCATCATAAAACAAAAAAGCGGGAAATTCCCGCTTTTTCATCATGATTTTAATTGCTTAGACTTCGCGTACACCGGTCAGATCAACTGATGCTGCATCAATATTCACATCAATAAAATTGTCGCCTTTTTTGACGCCATCACTGCGTTTTTGCTCTAATTGATCGAGGTATTCAGCATTAATTCCACCTGCGACATACACACCATCAAATACAGAACAGTCAAATTCACGCAAATGAGGAACTTTTTTGGTACGTACTGCATCTTTCAGGTCTTCCAGATCCTGGAAAATCAGACGGTCAGCACCAATAATTTCACGGATTTCTTCTACACTACGTTCAGAAGCGATCAGTTCAGATTTCGCCGGCATATCAATACCGTATACGTTTGGATATTTCACCATAGGTGCCGCAGAAGCGAAGAATACTTTTTTCGCACCCGCATCACGTGCCATCTGAATAATTTCATTACAAGTCGTACCACGCACAATCGAGTCATCGACTAGTAGAACGTTTTTGCCCTGGAACTCGAGCTCAACCGGGTTCAGTTTTTGACGTACTGATTTTTTACGCAGTTGCTGACCTGGCATGATGAAGGTACGGCCGATATAACGGTTTTTCATGAAACCTTCACGGAATTTCACGCCCAGCATATTAGCCAGTTCAAGTGCAGAAGTACGTGAAGTATCCGGAATTGGAATCACCACGTCGATGTCGTGCTCATCGCCCCACTCGCGCAGGATTTTTTGTGCCAGCTTCTCACCCATTTTCAGACGGGCTTTATACACAGAGATCCCATCAATGGTTGCATCTGGACGGGCAAAGTACACATATTCAAAAATACATGGACGGTATTCTGGATTTGCTGCACATTGCTGGGTAAAGAAGTTACCGTCAGAATCAATGAAAACCGCTTCACCCGGTTCGATATCACGCTCAACCTTGAAGCCTAGCGCAGTAATCGCTACAGATTCAGAAGCAATGATATATTCCATACCATTTTCTGTTTCGCGCGAACCGTAAATCAATGGACGGATACCGTTTGGATCACGAAAACCTACCAGACCTTGGCCAGTAATCATCGCAACAACGGCATAACCACCTTTACAACGCTCATGTACACGCGTTACAGCCTGGAAAATATCTTCAGATGTTGGTACCAGCTTGCCACGTTTTTGTAATTCGTGCGCTAGTACGTTTAGTAGCACTTCTGAGTCTGAATCAGTATTCATGTGACGCAGATCAGTTTTGAATAAGTCATCATGAATTTCTTCAGCATTGGTCAGGTTACCGTTATGCGCCAGCGTAATCCCATAAGGTGAGTTTACGTAGAATGGTTGCGCTTCAGCACTGCTTGAGGTACCTGCCGTTGGGTAACGCACATGACCAATACCATAATTACCCTGAAGAGCACGCATATGACGGGTATGGAATACATCACGCACCATACCGACATCTTTACGCAGGAACAGACGGCCTTCCTGACAAGTCACAATCCCAGCTGCATCTTGTCCACGATGTTGTAACATCGTTAATGCATCAAACAACATTTGGTTAACAGGTGATTTACCAGCTATACCAACTACTCCACACATAGCAACCTCGCAGACAAGCTAGGATTAATAAAAAGGATTATTCGTTGACGCATCTGAACTCTTGGCCTTGGATGCCGGTTCAGATGAGGAATCTGAAGGTTTCTGTGCCCCTTCAGACTTGATATGTTGCAGGGCGCCATTTGCGGCTTCTTTGGAGAGCTCTGTTGCCCAAGGCGCATATGGCAATAAGACCTGTATAAATTTAGACTGCTTCCAGTGCGGCGAACTTTCGACCCACGGACCAATACCCTGCATGGTAATCAGAACAATCAGCAAACCTTTCAGGCTGCCGAAAACACCCCCCGCAAGACGATTCAGCGGACCAAGTTTCAGGGTTTTTAAAATGCGGTTGAGCAGAAAGGTGACAATCCAGGTGAGTACCACAATCATCAGAACAATAAAGGCAAAGGCTGCAATCTTCTGTACCACTGGATCTGTACTGAGAGCAACCATTGAGGGCGCAAGTAGTGTTGAATATTTCGCCGCAATAATCAAGGCAAAAATCCATCCCACTAAGTTCGCAAAGGCTTTGATAAATCCTTGGCGCAAACCGTTGAGCCCTCCAATGAGCAAGATAATCAGTAGAAAGATATCAATGGCATTCATAGGACTTAAAGCGCGGCTACACAGTCTTTAACCAGTTCCGGCCCAGTATATATGAGGCCACTATAGACTTGTACAAGGCTTGCACCAGCTTTTTTCTTGGCCAGCGCATCCGCACCTGAAAGAATACCACCCACACCAATCAATGGAATTTGTCCCTTTAATTCCTCTGCAAATGCAGCCAGACATGCCGTGCTTTTCTCAAAGACTGGCGCGCCTGATAAACCGCCCGCTTCTTCTGCATGCTCCAGACCTTCCACACCTTCACGTGACAATGTGGTATTGGTCACGATCAGACCATCAATCTTGTATTGCAATAACTGCTTGGCAATAAAGGCAATATCTTCAGCTTCAAGATCCGGTGCAACTTTTAATACCAGAGGAACGTAATGCTGATGTTCCTGAGCCAGTTCCAGCTGACGATTCTTCAGCGTTTCCAGCAATTCAGTCAGTGCATCGCCACTTTGTAAACTGCGCAGGTTCTTGGTATTTGGAGAAGAAATATTAACGGTGATATAGGAAGCATAATTATAGACTTTTTCTAAACAAATAAGGTAATCATCTACTGCTTTTTCTACCGGAGTATCAGCGTTTTTACCGATATTGATTCCCAGTACACCTTTAAATTTTGCAGCTTTAACGTTTTCAATCAACTTATCCACGCCATCATTATTAAAGCCCATACGGTTAATAATCGCTTTGGCTTTCGGAAGACGGAATAAACGTGGATGAGGATTACCAGGTTGCGGGCGTGGAGTAATGGTACCAATTTCAATAAAACCAAAGCCTTGACTGGCCAAGGCATCAATATAGGCACCATTTTTATCTAACCCTGCTGCAAGACCGACCGGATTAGGAAATTCGATTCCCATACAGGTCACAGGTTTCACAGCAACATTTTGACGCATCATGCCCATTTTATGGGATGATTTTAATAGTGATAGTGTCAGCTCATGTGCACGCTCTGGTGCTAAAGAAAACAACAAAGGGCGGGCTAGAGAATACAACATATCTAGAAAAGTCTACTGCTTTTTAAGTCGGCATATTATAGGCATAGGCTGACAAAAAAACCATGCTTTGCAAATCTTTATTTTTACCAGTTATTGCACAGTCGCTGTTAATTTAATCTGCCCTGCTTCATTATTTAGTTCCATTTTCTCGATACTTAGCCCCATTTGTGCCAGCTGCGTCAGGAAGTTGGCCAGCACAGAATAATTTTCATGAGACAGCATCAACTGAATTTTTCCATCCATTTGCTGTGATGCAATCGACAGCCCTTGTTGCTGGGCAATGCGTTGCACTTTTTCTGCTGCATCTAATTGCAAGTCTCCTGCCGGCTTCATGGTAACCGCATTGCTTTGCATCCAGACCAGCGTATCTTTTAGATCATTTAAACGTTTCTGCTGGGTATCTGCTG
The DNA here is from genome assembly GCF_054861205.1 of Acinetobacter sp. TW_SC_4. Taxonomy (NCBI): domain Bacteria; kingdom Pseudomonadati; phylum Pseudomonadota; class Gammaproteobacteria; order Moraxellales; family Moraxellaceae; genus Acinetobacter; species Acinetobacter sp. TW_SC_4. The sequence continues at coordinate 1,195,248 of NZ_CM142174.1, read as the reverse complement.
CCTGATGCATCGCCCAGAGTGCACTTGCAACAGCGGTCACCAACACAAAGATCGTTGTAAAGATCACCAGAATGCGTTCACGTGCTGACAAACGATCCAGATAATCGGTCAGTTTTTCAATTTGCAGATCCATACGGTTCTGTAAAATTTCAATGGCTTTCATTATTGTATTTTCACCAGTCCTACGACGCCTGTTCCATTCGCCTGTATATTTCCCAATTCCACTTTAAAGCCCTGCTGCCCCAGTTGCTTGGTTAAAGTATTTAAACTTTCAGATGAATTGGACTGTAATTGTAGACTCAATCCTGACGGGTCATAATTGACGCGCTGTGCCACAATCTGGTTTTGCATTAGTACCGGCCCGACTCGGCTGATGAGCTGTAAGGCCTGAGTGTCTGCGGTCTGGCTTTGACGAAGCTGAGCTTCGAACTGGCTTTTAATGTTCTGCTCAGTGACCGGATAATTCTGTCCGAACCAGTATTTAAACTGATCAATCGCCTGCATTGCAGTGGTATTGGCGACTTTCTTATATTGGTACCAGCGCACTGCATCGTAAGTGACCTGCAGTACCAGAATCCCAAGAAAAACCGCCGCACAGGCTTTCCAGTAACCAGAAACAGTATGATCCGATTTACCCTTTGGCAGGATATTAAATGGATGCTGTTTCGGTTTTTTTAGCATTGGCAACGTATATTGGAACGAGTTTAATTGTTCACGTGTTGCTACTGCTTCTAAACTACTCATTTGTTCAGGGCTGAGATTGCTGACCTGATATTCCAGATCTTTAGGCTGAAAATCCAGATAAAGGCTCAAATCATCCACTGACTGGCCGATATATTCAGCTTCACGTACCAGCAAATGCCCACCAATTTGTGCAATAGCGCGCTGCTGTGCATGTTCAGGCGCTGGCAGGACCAGAAAGTCTGGCAATAAAGCAGCGACTTTAACAGGAATCAAATTCAGGGCATGCTGCAAAGTTTCAACTGTAGAATTTGCAATCCCCATAATACTGATCTGGTCAGGCTGCTGAAAATGATGCAGCACTTTCATGGTATCGACAGGCAGTACCACATATTCTTCTAACAGATATTTGATGCCATCATTGCCCATTTTTTTATATTGGCTCTTTGGCAAAGTCTGCTGCAAAATCTGCACATGACGACTTGGAAAAAAGACCGTCGCCTCTTCACCATGATAGGCCTGAATATCCTGAATCAGCTGCTCGAGTGTCGCAGCAGTGCTCCAGAATTCCCCCTTTGACCATTGCCAAACCCCATTGGCTTCCGGCATCCATAAATACAACATCGATTGTGTTCTACCGTTTTAATTGGTTTTTTATACTGTTGGAATAAAGCTTTTAACTTGTGTTGATAGACCTGGTGCAATCACGGCCTGATCATAAATACGTGCTTCTGACAAATGAAATGGATGAAAAGACTCTGTCACGAGAATGGAGGCAATATGCGCCACAACATTCATATGACAAACCACCACAATGGACTCATACGGCAGTTGTGATAACCATTCAACTGCAACTTTGGCATCATCATCAGGCTTGATGGTATTACAGATCACCACGGGTACATCTTTAAAATAGTGCTGTAAATGCGCCAGAGTTTCCTGCGCACGCAATAAAGGACTTACCACAAACACTTCCGGTTTAATGATGTCCTTTAAATACTGTGCTGTCTGTTCCGCCTGTTGATGCCCGCGCTCCGTTAGGGGACGCTTGGTATCATTCCCATTCACTGGTGGCGCGGCTTCGCCATGTCGCACTAAAGTCAGTTGCATCTTATTTCCCTATTTATTTGGTCGCTACGATCATCAGTCAGCATCATAATCATCGCGCTTCTTGTGTTATAGATCAGACTTGATGATGTGGCAAGACAAATTCGACATCACTGCGATGACCATTTTTCATCAAGGATAAAGCGATCGTCAGCGGCGGCGCTCCTTCAAAGATCACTTCATACAAAGCAGTTGTAATCGGCATATACACATCCAGCTCTTCTGAGCGTGCTTTTACCTGCACAATCGTGTTAATCCCTTCTGCCGTCTGCCCCAGTTCAGTCGTCGCCTGCTCTAGGGTTTTACCCTTACCTAATGCATAACCAACCTGATAGTTACGACTCAGCGGACTGTTACAAGTGGCAAATAGATCACCTACACCTGAAAGCCCCAGGAAAGTCAACGGGTTTGCACCTAGCTTGACTGCAAATCGGCTCATTTCTGCTAAAGCACGGGTTAGAATCATACTCTTGGTATTTTCACCGACATTATAGGCAGCCGCCATTCCCATTGCGACCGCATAAATATTTTTCAGTGCACCGCCCAGTTCTACGCCATGTACATCATCACTGGCAAAAACACGGAATAACGCACTATGGAGTGCTTGTTGCACTGCATAACGTACCAGTTCAGATTCACTGGCAATCACCGTACCTGCCGGCTGTCCTGCAACAATTTCCTTGGCCAGGTTTGGACCAGACAGCACACCATAAGGCACTTCCGGTAATTCTTCACGAATGATGTCACTCATAAAGCTGAAAGTATTGGCTTCAATCCCTTTTGTCAGGGAAATCACCGCTTGAGATGTGATAAAAGGCTTGATCTGCTGCAATACATCACGGAAAGAATGGCTTGGAATCGCGACTAGAATAATATCGCGATCACGAACAGCCTTCTCCAGATTGGACACAGCAAGCAGATTTTCTTCCAGCTTAAAATCCGGAAGATAGCGCTTATTGATATGTGTTGCATTAATATCTTCAGCTACTTCCGGGTCACGAATCCAGATCATGGTATCGCAGCCATTTCGAACCGCGGTATTGGCCATTGCAGTACCAAAACTACCACCGCCTAAAACTGTAATTCTTAAAGCCGTATTCTGGTTGACCGCAACCGGTTCAATCAAATTGGTAAAATTTAATTCTGACATCTTATTTTCTAATATCCTGTGTCTTGAAATGCCTTAGTTTTGATTCCAATAACTTACATAATTCTGGGTTTGGATTTCAGCACGTGGTGCAATCGCTTTTGCCGCCGTACCGATATAGATAATGCCAGAAACCAGATCATCTTTACCAATGCCGAGCGACTGCTTGAAAAATTTTGATTCTACCACTGCGCCACTACGCCACATGGTTGAAAAACCTTGAGCCTGTAAAGACAGCAGGAAGTTTTGAATAGCGGCACCTGAACTCAGAATCTGTTCAAAATGTGGCACTTTAGGATGATCCTGCAAACGGGTTAATGCCAGTACCAGCAAAGGTGCACGAAAAGGATGATTTTTGACCCGTTCAATCTGAGCTGATTCAGTTTGACCCAGATCTATCAGTGCTTGTGATAATAGTTCGCCAAATGCTTCACGTTGCGCATCCGGGATGATCACAAAAGTGGTAGGCTTCAATCGGTGATGATCTGGTGCTGTCAAAGCAGCTTTAAATGCCAGTTCTAACTGCTCTGCATTTGGTGCAGGTGCCAGCAAATGTCCTATTGATTGACGTTGGTGAATATTTTGATGAACGATGTCGACCACAGATTCCGTCATTGTTTTATAGATCTATAACTTAAAAACTACGGTCAAGATTAGCATATTCCACTAGTAATACTCTAGAAACTTGCAAATACCTCTACCTTGAAAATATTTAAGGAAGATTATAATATTTTCCGTGGAATCAATAAAATGCCTCTTTCATTCACTTTTCTCTTATAGAGTAACATCAAAAATTGCCAAACTTATACAACAGCTCCTAATTCTGTGCTTTTTACTGTGTTTCAATATTCCCAGTTCTGTTTTCAAGCGAGATTTTATGATGAAAAAAACAATTGCGATCAGCGGATTAGCAGCTTTAGCTCTACTTTTAACTGCCTGTGCATCTAACCCGACTTCAGTGGCGGTTCAAAAGGAAAATAATCAGTTTGAAGTAACAGGATTAGGTAAAAACCAGTTAACCTCTAAAAATAATGCAGTGAATGCCGCCAGCAAAACCTGTGGCTCCAAAGCAACTGCGATTATTCTGGATGAAAAAACTTCTTATGATGGTGCACTAAAAGGTGTAGTCGATGAACAGACCGGACAAATGATTCAGGCTGCTGCGACTGTATTAGGCAATATTGCCGGCACCAATACCGGATTGAACCAGAATGATGATTATCAGACTGTTTTAACGTTCCGTTGTGAAGCTAAATAAGCTTCAACATGTGCAACAATAAAAAAACCGCTCTTTAAGAGCGGTTTTTTTTGCAATTTAGATTAGCAATAACCTTCCAAACGGGTCAGCGGTAATTTCTGTCCAATCGCTTTTTCAATCTCTGGCAGATAGAAGGCATCATCTTCAGCCAGGAAACTGATACTTACACCACGCGTTCCCGCACGACCGGTACGACCAATACGGTGTACATAATCATCTGACTGTTCAGGCAAAGTAAAGTTAATCACATGAGATACGCCGTCTACATGAATACCACGACCGGCAACGTCTGTCGCAATCATGATGTTATGTTTACCATTTTTGAATTGGTCTAACATTTTCAGACGTTTGTCTTGAGCAATTTCACCTGACAACATTACCACCTTATAACCATCACGTTTTAAATGATCATACAGCTTACGCACCTGATCACGACGGTTAGCGAAAATCATGACTTTCTCAATCGGTTCATCACGCAGAATGTCTTGCAGCAATTTATATTTATCTGCCTTCGCGACCATATACACACGCTGTTCAACGTCGGCATTGGTTTTCTTTTCCGGCTCAATTTCAACAGTCACCGGTTCAAATAACCATTGTTGTGCCAGATTCAACACATCATAGCTAAAGGTTGCAGAGAACATCAGCGTCTGGCGCTGTTCTTTACGTGGCGAGAAACGCACGATACGTTTTACTGATGGAATAAAGCCCATATCTAGTAAACGGTCGGCTTCATCAATCACTAGGAATTCAATCTGGTCTAGCCAAACTTCTTTTTGCTCGACAAAGTCAATCAGACGCCCTGGCGTTGCCACCATGATATCGACTGGCGCTTTATCCAATTGAGCTTTCTGCTTGTCAAAATCTACACCACCCAGAAGTGTTACGACACTTAGATCCGTAAATTTAGTCAGCTCATGCGCGTCGCTTTCAATCTGTAATGCCAGCTCACGAGTCGGTGCCAGAATCAAAGCACGCGGTTCACCACGATAACGCTGTTCTTTTACCGGATTATTCAGCAAATCATTAATCACGCTAATCAGGAATGCGGCAGTTTTACCCGTACCCGTTTGTGCACGACCAATAGCATCATGTCCTGCCAAGGTGAATTTTAAAACCTTCTGCTGAATCGGCGTCATCGACGTAAAACCTAAAGCATCAATTGCCTTTTTCAGTTGGGGATGTAAATTTAAGGTTTCAAAACCAGATGACATAAAGCACTGCTCTAATTTGATAATCACTAAGATAGAATAGTATAAACAAAAAACGCCCCAATTTATATTGAGGCGTTTATTAGCTTAATCCGAAGATTAGTCTAATGGTTGAACTTCTTCAGCTTGGAAGCCTTTTTGGCCTTTAACTACACTGAATTCAACACGTTGGCCGTCACGAAGTGAACGGTGGCCTTCGCCTTGGATTGCACGGAAATGAACGAATACGTCATCACCGCCGTTGCGTTGAATAAAGCCGAAGCCTTTAGTGTCGTTGAACCATTTAACTACGCCTTGTTCACGAGCAGCTGTCATAAGTTAATCCTCATTGATACTAAAAAAAGGACCACCCGGTGTTGCAAACAGCAGAGCAAACAAGTTTGAAAATATTATTTTTAAGCTTGTAATCATTCTGTAAAACTATTAACAAAATCCCGGTTACATCCATTGTGTATAGGGCGAAAAACAATCAATTTGTTTATCTGAAATCCTAAATACACAACGAGCTTAACATGGGTTTATGACAATTAATAGATATTTTTTAGCTTTGTTCCTTTTGATTTAGTTATTTTTTTCACAATATATATCAGAAAAATTATATATATTATTTCATGTAACTTTTTAGCCAAATAGTTGGGTTTTGGCATCCTATTTGCTAATATTTATAGCCTTTTTTTTTGCGATATGAATAAAACGGAAATGAGTGATAACCACGGTCAAGCGCATATTATAGATGCCATGGGTAAACCCTGTCCGATGCCGCTCCTGATGTTAAAGCGTGCATTAAAAGCAGATCAGGGCAAAACATTCTTGCTAAAGTCATCAGATCCACATAGTCAAACTGATGTTACACGGTATTGCCAAATGCATCAGTTAAAATGCGAATCTCAACAGATTTCTGCAACCGAGTATCACTACCTGATTGAATCTTAAAAATTTTCAATTAAACTGGATGCTCCCCATACTCGTATAAAAGTTTACATTTCTCTACCCAAATATTCATTATTTGAGGATAGTTTGGATTAAGATAAAACCTAGTTAAGGGTTAAATCCCCCGCACTTCAAGGAGAACACATGAGTGACAGCCGCAATCAATTGATGCCTCTGTCATTATCGGCGCCAGGTGTCAATCTTGGTGCTTATATTAGCACTGTCAATCAAATTCCTATTTTAACGGCCGAACAAGAAAAAGAGTTGGCCGAACGCTATTACTACGACCAAGACTTGGACGCAGCAAAAATGCTGGTTATGTCTCATTTGCGTTTCGTGGTGCATATTGCACGTAGTTATGCAGGTTATGGCCTGCCTCAAGGTGACCTGATTCAGGAAGGCAACCTTGGCCTGATGAAAGCCGTTAAACGTTTTGACCCGAGTATGGGCGTACGTCTGGTGTCATTTGCGGTGCACTGGATCAAAGCTGAAATTCATGAATATGTAATTCGTAACTGGCGTATTGTCAAAATTGCGACTACTAAAGCGCAACGTAAACTGTTCTTCAATTTACGTAGCCTGAAAAAGTCTTCTAAAAAGTTAACGCTTGAAGAAGCCCAGTCGATTGCCAATGACCTGAATGTAACGCCAGAACAGGTTCTGGAAATGGAAGGCCGATTGACTGCTTATGATGCGGCATTTGAAGCATCAGGTGACGATGATGATGAAAATTCAACTCACGTTGCTCCAGCACTATATCTGGAAGACAACCGTTATGACCCGGCACGTCTGATTGAAAATGAAGACTATGAGGAACAAAGCACCTCTGCCCTGCATGAAGCAATGGAACAGCTAGATGACCGTTCCCGCAATATCTTGCAGCGTCGCTGGCTGGATGATGAAAAATCAACCTTGCATGAACTGGCAGCTGAATATAATGTTTCCGCCGAACGTATTCGTCAGCTTGAAAAGAATGCAATGGAAAAAATCAAAGTGGCAATGTCTTCAAACTGATGTATTGAATTAATAAGCTACTAATCTTAAAAAAAGCCTTCATGTATGAAGGCTTTTTTGTCTTTTAATGCCGTGTTTCAGCCTTGGCTTTTATGTTAAGGTTAAGCGCAAACTTTATTGGGAAGATCAATTCAAATGTGGATTGCGATTTCAGCACTTAATCTTGCGCTTGCAGTCATGCTCGGTGCATTCGGTGCCCATGGTTTAAAGACTCGAGCAACTGAAGCACAGTTGACCTGGTGGCAAACGGCCACAGATTATTTCTTCTACCATGCTCTTGGCTTACTTATTGTGGCAGTGATCAGCCGAGTGATTCCTGAATTGCCAATCAAATGGAGTTTTCTCCTGATTCAGGCGGGGATTTTCCTGTTCTGTGGCTCACTCTATATCATGGCACTAGGTCTGCCGCGCGGTTTAGGTGCAATTACGCCAATTGGTGGTGCCTTAATGATTGCTGGCTGGTTAATTTTGGCCTGGAATGCCGTAAAATACCTCAAATAGGTCTGATGCTTTAATCAATAATCATGGAGGGTTGCCAAGATGCTGGTATATATCAATGGCGAACAACAAGAAACTCAATGCAAGAACCTGCTGGAACTGGTTCAAAGTCTGGCGCTTGAGGGTAAGCGCTTTGCTGTTGAGGTAAATGAAATGATTATTTCTAAAAGCAGATTGGGTGAAACGCCCATTTGCGAAGCGGACAAAATAGAAATTATTCACGCAGTCGGTGGCGGCTAATAACACTTGGAACAATTATGCAAGATTTATTACAGATCGGTTCACGCCAATTCCAGTCTCGTCTCTTAGTAGGCACAGGCAAATATAAAGATTTAAATGAAACAGATCAGGCCATTCAGGCCAGCGGTGCAGAAATTGTAACGGTTGCTATTCGCCGGGTGAATATTGGTCAGCATCCGGACCAACCAAACCTACTTTCAGTGGTTCCACCAGAAAAATACACCATTTTGCCAAATACAGCAGGCTGTTTTGATGCCAATAGCGCAGTACGCACCTGTATGCTGGCACGTGAACTGTTGGATGGTCATAACTTGGTAAAACTGGAAGTTCTGGGTGATGAAAAGACGCTTTATCCAAATATTACTGAAACCTTGAAAGCAGCGCGTACCCTGATCGATGACGGTTTTGAAATCATGGTCTATACCTCAGATGATCCGATCGTAGCACAAGAACTGGAAAGTATGGGCTGCGTAGCAATCATGCCTTTGGGGAGCCTGATCGGTTCTGGTCTGGGGATTCTGAATCCACATACAATTTCGATCATTAAAGAAAATGCCAAAGTGCCTGTGCTGGTTGATGCGGGTGTCGGTACAGCCAGTGATGCAGCGATTGCCATGGAACTGGGCTGTGACGGCGTACTAATGAATACGGCGATTGCAGCAGCACAAAATCCGGTCTTAATGGCCTCTGCGATGCGTAAAGCGGTTGAAGCTGGTCGTGAAGCATTCCTTGCCGGCCGTATGCCATGCAAACGCATGGCCAATGCCAGCTCACCTGAAACCGGTTATTTCTTTAAATAATAATCAGGGCTAGAAGCTTAAAAGATTATTTGAATCATATCGATCTGTTCAGGAGTTTCTAGCAAACTCCTGAACTTTTAAATTTAGATACCCAAGTTAAATTTGAAGATTGAATATTAAAAGTTCACTTCTTGGTTTAGACAAATTTGAATAGGAACTTCAAATCCCCATAGTTGAATTTATAAAAAAGCTTTAAAGTTCACCATAAATATCTATCCAATATTCAAAGAAATGACTTAACCTTGTTGGCTAAACTTATTACTCAGCTTTGACCATCAAAAAAATTATAAATAAAAGGAATTTAAACCGATGCTTCATCAGATCAAACTGCCTTTCCTATTTAGCACCCTGCTGTGTATAGCATTTACACAAAATGCATGTGCAAAACCTCAGACAGATAGTTCTTTCAAATCAAGCTATCAATCTTTTATTCCGAAAAACTGGAAAGTTCTAGAAAAAACGCAAGGCGATTTAAATCAGGACGGTCAAGCAGATCTCGCGCTGATTATTGAAGATACTAATCCCGAAAACCTTGTTGCAAATGCAGGTGTAGGCAATCATGTTCTGAATACCAACAAACGAAAACTTTTGATTTTATTCAAGCAAGAAAGTGGTTATCAGCTTGCAGCTAGCAATACTACTTTGCCAAACGAAGGTGATGTTGAATCACCTTGTCTCGCTGATCCACTTGGTGAATCCGAAGCCTTAAGCATTCAAAAAGGTGTACTTCGGGTTCATTTATATTACTGGCTAAGCTGTGGTTCATGGTATGTCACCAATCATACTTATACATTCCGATACCAAAATAATGCTTTTAAGCTGATCGGCTATGATGTAGATGATTTTCACCGTGCTTCGGGTGAGAGTACAGCACTAAGCATTAACTTTTTAACAGGCAAGGTAAAAACTACAACAGATGAAAATGAATTTGCAGAACAGACGCAACCTGCCAAAGTTCAATGGTCCACTTTAAAACACCGCTACGCACTAAAATTTGAACAGGTTCAATTTAATCAGCCACAAGAGTTCAAATAAAATTAAATATCACAAACTCTTTCAAACTGAGAATTACAGCTTAAAGTGCTTCTAAAATTCGGATCTTTACACTCGCAACCGCACCTTGAGTGGCTTTAGCATGTTGCTGCATATTTACACTATGCATATGGGTTTCCAGATGCTGAATACTTTCCCATTTTTCAAACATCATGATTGAAAAAGGCACTTTGGTCTGTAATCGGCTCTCAATCTCTGGATGATCAATATAAACATCATAAAGATGACAGCCTGGCTCTTGTAATACCTGTGCGCGGATGTTGTTAAATGAATCCAGCACTGTTTTCATATCTTGTTCCGAATGACAAATGATTTCAGCAATAACGGTTAGCATGGTCATATCTCCTGGTTAAGCAAAAATTTGAATTAAATGTTCACGATACTGTGTAATATACGCTTCAACTTCAGGGGCTTTAATTACATCATTCACAATAAATGTCGGTAAAGCCTGCATCCCCAAGAATTGGTTGGCTTTATGAAAAGGTAGGTAAACGCCATCTACACCCACGCCATGAAAAAACTGCTCGGTATCCGTAAACGCATCCATCGGTGCATTCCAGGTAAGAGATAACATATAGTTTTTATCGTGAATCAGGCCACCTGAGCCGTATTGTTTTGAAGCATCTGAACGTGAGCGACCATCATTTGCATATAGGCTGCCATGCCCTTCGGTAAAAACATCATCAATATACTTTTTCACTGGCCACGGCGCACCCATCCACCAGCCTGGCATTTGGTAAATGACCGTATCTGCCCAAAGATATTTTTCCACTTCTGCTTTTGCATTATATTCACTATCAGCACGAGTCACCTGAACCTGATGCCCCAGCTTTGTTAATACTTCTTGAGCCAGTTCGGCCAAAGTATCATTTAACTGACCATTTGAATGGGCGAAAGCTTTTGCGCCGTTAATTAATAGAATATTTTTCATGGAAAGAACCTGAAACCAAAAATTTATACGGGCACTATATAGATTCTGCTTATTGCTAAAAAGCAGTGATTTTGCAAATCATTATTGACTAAATATCAACAATTACTTTGGAAGGAATAAAAAAGCGCCCTACGGCGCTTTTTCAAAATTTTGTGATTAAGGGATTAAACCTTCATCACGCATTGCAATCTGTACAGATTGACGTTCTGCAACCTTATTGCGGATATGAATAATATTTTTATATGGACTCAGATCATGTTCAATCTGGTTCGACCAGTTGGTCAGAACAAATAGGTAAGCATCTGCCGGACCGAAATTATCATCGACCAGATAATCATTGTCCGATTCACCAATGGCCTTATCGATATAACTCAATAAACGGTCAATTTCTGCATATGCTTTTTCTTTGGCTTCATCTGATAATTTTCCTGTGAAGAAGACAGCATAAGCATCATGCAGTTCTGAGTTGAGATAACCTAACCACTCCAGCACTTTGGCACGTCCCATGCCAGAAGGAGGAATCAGATCTTGTTTTGGATCGTGTTGAGCAAGAAACGGTAAAATTGCAACATTTTCTGTAAGAATTAAACCCGGATTAATTTCTAGTGCTGGGACATAACCCTTTGGGTTAATTTCGTAATAATCTGCACCTTTTTCTGTTTTATGGGTTTTTAAGTCAACACGTTCCAAATCAAAATCGACATTAATTTCATTTAAAATAATATGAGCTGCCAAAGAGCATGCGCCTGGCGAATAGTAAAGCTTCATTTCTGATCCTTGTTATACACTTCTCAATGTTTTAAATCGCTTCTGACAAACTTTCAAGTGATCAAACCTGTAAATTGCAAAAAAGCGTAACTGTGATTCGGCACAGTTACATATCCAATATTGAGGAATTTACAGGCTTTTGCAAGTCAATCTTGTGTAGATTTTTATCTGTATCTGTTTAAGATACGCAGGTTCTCAAAATTTAGATGATATTTCGTGATTAACCTGAAAAAAGAAGAATGGTTTTCCAATATCCGGACTGATGTGCTGGCAGGTCTGGTGGTTGGACTGGCCCTGATTCCTGAATCTATTGCTTTTTCTGCGATTGCAGGTGTTGATCCGCAAGTCGGCTTGTATGCCTCTTTCTGTATTGCGGTGTCCATTGCCTTTTTCGGTGGCCGTCCTGCCATGATCTCTGCGGCGACTGGTGCAATGGCGCTACTGATGATTACGCTGGTCAAGGATCATGGTTTGCAATATCTGCTTGCAGCCACAATTCTGACCGGGATTATTCAGGTGATTGCGGGCTTTTTTAAAGTTGCCAAGCTGATGCGTTTTGTGTCGCAGGCTGTGGTATATGGTTTCTTGAATGCCCTCGCGATCCTGATTTTTGTGGCACAAATCCCGGAAATTAACCGGATGGACAGTACGGGTTATCTGTTCATTTTAGTAGGTTTGATAATTATCTATCTGTTTCCTTATATACCGAAAATCGGTAAAGCGATTCCATCGCCTCTGATCTGTATCGTCGTGCTGAGCGCACTTGCGTTATTGCTTGGTGCAGATATGCGTACTGTGAGCGATCTGGGACAGTTTCCAGATACCCTACCCGTCTTTCTTCTTCCAGAAATTCCACTGAATCTGGAAACCTTGCAGATTATCCTGCCTTATTCCTTTACTTTAGCCACTGTAGGTCTGCTTGAAAGTATGATGACGACTACAGTGATTGATGAAGTTACCGGAACTGAAGGTGACCGCCATCGGGAATGTCGTGGTCAGGGTATGGCCAATATTGTCAGCGGTTTTATGGGCGGAATGGCCGGTTGTGCCATGATTGGTCAGTCGATTATCAATGTCTCTTCAGGTGCACGTACCCGTTTATCCACTTTGGTGGCTGGCGTGTTTTTGCTGTGTCTGGTAGTCTTCCTGAAAGACTGGCTGGCTTATATTCCAATGGCTGCGCTGGTTGCTATTATGATTATGGTGTCATTTACCACCTTCCAGTGGGGTGCAATCAAACAGTTTGGCAAGCATCCGCTAGAATTTAATACCGTGATGATTGCTGTGATAACTGTCGTGCTTGCTACTCATAATCTGGCGCTCGGTGTATTTGTCGGTGTATTGCTCTCTGCTTTGTTCTTTATTAATAAGCTAGAAAGAACTGTACATGTCTCGACTTATTTGCATAAGCCTAATTCACGTAGCTATAAAATTTCTGGACAGATCTTTTTCAGTAGTACAGAAAAGTTCTACCAGTTTTTTGATTTTAAAGAAAAGCCGGATCATGTTGAGCTGGATCTGACCCATGCACATATCTGGGATGTGACTTCAGTAAATATGCTCAATAATGTCATCCAGAAGTTTAAAGCCCAAGGCATAGACGTGACCGTAATTGGTTTAAATGAAGCCAGTAGCACTTTGATCGACCGTTTTAGTACCTGATCAAGCTTGATCTATAAAAGAGCCAACTGGCTCTTTTATTTTGCCTGGGATCTCTGGCTCGATTTTTATGGAGAAATACCGAGAAAAGTTTGACTTGCACCGCTCAGGACTTAAAATACCGCATTCTGAATTTTTAGATTTGCCAAAATTATGTCGAACGATCAATTAGACCAGCAAGTCGTGGAGCTGGACAATTTAAGCGAGCACCGTGAAATTGTGACGTTTATGCGCCGCTCAGCGCCATTAAATACCTCTCAACGTACTGCGCTTGAACAATATGGTCACTTAATTTTGGAATATCCGGTAGGTGATTTGCGTCAGTATTTTGAACATCCTGAACGTCCGCTGACTGTAGAAATCGGTTTTGGTATGGGCCGCTCTCTGGTACTCATGGCTAAAGCGAATCCAGAGCGTAACTTTGTCGGAATTGAAGTGCATGTACCGGGTATTGCGCAGTGCGTGTATGAAGCAGGTATGGCGGGCGTGACTAATTTACGTGTACTGGATGCTGATGCGATTCAGGTGCTTCGTGAAATGCCAGACAATAGCATTAACACCGTTCAGTTGTACTTCCCTGACCCATGGCAGAAAAAACGTCACTTTAAACGCCGTTTTGTATCTCATGACCGCATGTCATTGGTTGAGCAAAAACTGGAACTTGGCGGTACTTTCCATGCTGCAACAGACTGGGAACCGTATGCTGAGTGGATGCTGGAAGTTCTGGAAGAACGTCCACGTTTAGAAAATCTGGCGGATAAAGGCAACAGCTATCCTCGCCCTGAATGGCGTCCACAAACCAAGTTTGAGCGTCGCGGAATCGAAGCTGGCCACAAGATTAATGACTTTATCTTTAAGAAAATTTCTTAATATCTATAAGTCTAAAAAGCGCTGATTATTCAGCGCTTTTTTATTAGCTATGATGGCGTTCTAAAATCTGCTGACTGAGTAATTTATACACACCTGCCAAGTCTTGTCGTTGAGATTGCTCTAGCATCTGCTGATGCATATTCAGAATATTCTGATCACCACGCATCGCAGGTCCCGTCTGTCCTTGGCGAGGATCATTTTGCGTCGCCTTATTGGCTGTTTCCAGAATCAATGGATAAAGCAGGCTAAAATCTACCTGTTGTGCATCTACCACCTGCTTAGCCATGTCATAACAGTAATTGCTAAAATTGCAGGCAAACACAGCAGCCAGATGCAAGCTCAAACGTTGGTCCGAACTATATTGATAAACTCTTTTGCTTAGGCTATTTGCTAAATGGGTTAAGATTTCTTGATCTGTTGGGTCAGATGCTTCAATAAATAAAGGCGTATTTTCCCAGTCGATTTCACGTTCCAGACTAAAGGTTTGCAATGGATAAAAGACGCCAGACTTTGCATGTATATCTGCTAGAACATTCAGGTGAGTACTACCCGAAGTATGGACAATCAGCACATCTTGCAAATAAGAATGGACTTGTCTGATGACATTAGCAATTGATTGATCACTCACGGCAATGATGATCAAATCTATATTCTGATTCAGATTCTCAGGTTGAGCGATAGCTTGCGCTTTAAATCGATTAGCCAGTTGCTGTGCTTTATCCAGAGTCCGGCTGTAGATCTGTACAATTTCATGTTGTGCTGACAATACACGGGCAAGATGATAAGCCACTCGTCCTGCCCCAATGATACTAATCCGCATTCATCAATATTCCTGAACCATTGCGCACAGCATGCCAATAAAAAAAGGATGAATCAATTCATCCTTTTGCTTTTGAATCGGATTTAGAATTTACGTAAGGTCAGAATCTGTTCACTGCGACCGAAAGGCCCGTGAATATCATGCAGCACACCGCTGGTGAGACCAATCCCATCTTCACCATACTGTTGCACTACTTCCAGCCCCAGCCATTCACCTTGCGGCAGACGGTGCATATGAATCTGTAAATCCAGATTTGGAAATCCCCAGCCCGCATTTGGATCCTGACGCGGCACAATGCCATTGGCCGTATCTACCATACCAAGTAAACGACTAAAATCTGTAGTCGGTTGTCCTTCGACCATATCCAGTGAATTTCTGAGCCAGACAATGCCTTTGCCTGCTCGATGATCAGGATGTGCACGGGTTTCAATACTTTGAATATAACCACCCGGCCAGCAACTCATACCCTCCCAAACCGGTAAAAACTCAGGGCTTTCAATCGGAAAATCTTCGATACCTGCAATGGCCCGGCTATCCGAAGTCAGCATCCTCCAGGCACGAGCAACGATACAGGTTTTTCCATTGGCACACATTTCCGCCTCAATCAGTTCAATAGTTTTGCCAGGACGGATCATGCGCGTAGTAATAGAAAACTCACCAAATGCAATCAGTCCAAAAATATCCAGTCCAACCCGGCCAATACGCATTTCTGATCTAGGCTGAAACTGTTCTAGTTCAACACATAGAATACCGGTTGCCGGTGCCATGTGCTGTTCATGAGGATTCCACGCACCTTGAGCATGAATATTGGAACAATAATAGGCAGTAGTACTGCCATCTGCATGCTGTTCGCGCTGGATCAAACTATAATATGCTGACATTCTTCTTAAACTTCCTTGATTATTCTCTTAAACTTTAAAATTCATATAAGGTTTCATGATCTTTATTTTCTGAGTAAAAAACCACAATAATTCATAATTTGACTATAAATTTTGTGTTGTTTAAATCCGACTTTTGTTAAAAGTTCATTTAAATTTTCTACTGAAATCAGGAAAAAGTCCTGCTGCAATCTGGCCATCATATTTTCGCTTTGCTGCACACTAAGTCCGGTTTGTTGTGCCATTTTTTGCATTACCTTTAATTCATTCTCACCTTCAGGCTGCATCAGATCATAGGTCAATACGATCCCGCCAGTTTTAAGGCTGTGATAGATATCCTGAAAAAAATCAGATTTCTGAGGTTCAGGAATAAAATGGGCGACTAAAATAGCGAGTGCAGCATCGTAAGTATTTTGCTGATCCAGTTCTTGAGTGGTGCACTGTATAAACTGAACTCGTTGTTCAACTCCAATAGAAGCCAGATGCTTCCTTGCCTGCCCAAGCATCGCAGCGGAAGGATCAATCGCAGTAAATGTCCAGTTTGGATGCTGCTGCAATAAATAAGATAGCTCATAACCCGTCCCGCAGCCCACTACCAAAATATGAGCGGTTTCCGGGAGTTCAGTGCTGAGAATTGCTTCAATCTGCTGATGCACCAGTTCATATCCGGGAATCAGTTTGCGGATATGATCGTCATAGCTGGCGACCACGACTTCACTGTGAAAGTTTTTTGCCATCTGTTTACTCTGATTTATATAGAAATAAATTTTTATCTATTTAAAGAAATTGCTAAATACATGACCTCAATTTGCAAGATGGATTCTTCTTCCATTGTGCAGGTGCTTCGTTACTTTGACTGGGCAAAGTAACCAAACCCTTCTGTTTCATTGATATGGCATCCTTGCCATACAATGAAACGGCGGCATCCATGCCGCCAGGTCATCTGATCAAATACTATTTAAACTTAGCTTTAATTAATTTAAGCAATCTCTTTTAAATTTAATTCTTCACGCATAAATTCACGCAACTTGAACTTCTGTGCCTTACCTGAAGCTGTCATCGGGAATTCATGGAAGAAACGCACATAACGCGGCACTTTATTGTGAGAAATATGCTCAGCACAATATTGGCGGATGGCCTCTTCGGTACATGGGTCATTTTCATGCAGGATAATGCAAGCACAAAGCTCTTCACCATATTTATGGTCTGGCACGCCAATCACCTGTACATCTGAAACCGCTGGATGGGTATAAAGGAAATCTTCAATTTCTTTCGGGAATAGATTTTCACCGCCACGAATGACCACATCCTTGATACGACCCTTGATTTTGACAAAGCCTTCATCATCCATTTCCGCAATATCACCAGTATGCATCCAGCGCGCAGCATCAATGACTTCCTGGGTCTTGTCCTGATCTTCCCAATAACCCAGCATCACGGAATAACCACGCACACACAGTTCACCCAATTGACCGCGCGGCACCACCTTGCCATTTTCATCGACAATTTTAACTTCCAGATGCGGATGGACACGGCCAACTGTACTCACACGACGTTCAACACTGTCTTCTGTTGAACTTTGGGCACTTACCGGTGCTGTTTCAGTCATGCCATAACAGATGGTAATTTCAGACATATGCATTCGCTCTATTACACGCTGCATAATTTCCTGTGGACATGGACTACCCGCCATAATGCCGGTACGCAGGCTAGACAGATCAAAATCGTCAAACTGTTCATGTTCTAGCACAGCAATAAACATGGTCGGTACACCATAAGCTGCCGTACATTTTTCTTGTTGAATGGCTTTTAAGGTTTCCAGCGGATTAAATACGGCAGATGGATAGATCATGGCTGAACCATGGGTAATACAAGCCAGATTACCCATTACCATGCCAAAGCAGTGGAATAATGGAACAGAAATACAGACACGGTCTTCTGGAGTTAAGTGAATCGCTTCACCCACAAAGTAACCATTATTTAAAATATTGTTATGGGTCAGCATCGTACCCTTAGGGTTACCTGTGGTGCCTGACGTAAACTGGATATTAATGGTTTCATCGAACTGCAAATCAGTGGAGATCTGTTGCAGCTGTTCCAGCTCTTGAGCACTTGGTATAGGCATTAAATCCTGAAAACGATGAATACCCGTATGCTGCTGCTCATCAATTTTAATGACATGCTTTAAATGTGGTAGACGCTCTGCATTCAGTAATTTATTTTCAGCCTGTTTTAATTCAGGCGCAATTTTGGTCAGAATTTCCTGATAGTCCGTTGTTTTAAACTGCGATGCAATAACCAGTCCCTTACAGGACACTTTATTCAAAACATATTCCAGCTCATTGCTTTTATAGGCTGGATTCAGGTTAACCAGAATAATGCCTGCCTTGAAAGCTGCGAATTGGGTAATAGTCCATTCCACACAGTTCGGCGACCAGATCGCCAGACGGTCACCTTTTTGCATACCCAATTTCAGCAGCTGACAGGCAAAGGCATTGACCTGATCCTGTAGCTGCCGATAACTCAGGCGTATGTTCTGATGCATGCTGACGACTGCATCGCGATCTGCATATTGCTCGCAAGCCTGATCAAATTTTTCACCAATCGTCATGCCCAATAAAGGCTGGCTGCTGGTTCCATAGGCATAGCTTAACCGTACTTGTGTCATTGAATCGATCTCCTTGATTCTTTGTAATTCTGATTTTCAACTTTACTAATTGTTTTATGACCACGACGACCTTGTCTATGTGCCTGTTTTTGTGTGTTTATGCTGCTGAATTCCCCTCCTGTCGATGTACTGCGTTAACACAAAAATCGGCAATCTGTTTGACAAAGTGATCCTTGTAGTTCTGATCAAACATCACATTACGGGACGGATTCAAAGGTTCAATCACGACAAAGGTCATGGCACCGACCACACCCAAAGCTGCCGTATTTAAATCTTCAAACTCGAACTCTCCATTCACCTTTCCTTCGGCCAGGATTTCCTTAATGCTTTGTTTAAGCAGCTGTTTACTGCGAAAACGCTCATGTTCCATTTCCGGATCAACCGGTTCAAACATAAGTGAATACGCCAACTGGGGGCTATTCATGGCACGTTTCACAAAAATTGTAACAGATTTTTGCAATTTCAGTTTTGGCGACAAATCCGACCCAGCAATGGAAACAAGAATTCCCACTTCATGCTGAATCGCTGCCGACAAAACCTCAATCAAAATCTGGCTTTTGTTTTCAAAATATCGATATACCAGCCCTGTAGAAACGCCTGCGCGTTCTGCAATCGCCTGAATCGACGCCTCTTTAAAGCCCCCTTGAGTAATCAGTTCACGAGCAGACTGTAAAATCGACAAACGATTTTGTTCCATTCGTTCCTGCATCAGTGATGATCTTTTATAACTCATAATCTTATTCTCAACCAGATAAAATGAATTGTAAATCATTTTGTGAATATAGGTTCACTTTTTTAATTTTTCGTTGTATGTTAAAAAAACAAGCACAACAAAAATGCTTTTGGACACAACAAATATAATCTCAGGATGGATGAAGAATGAATTTACAAAGCTTAGATTTCGGTTTAGATGAAACTCTTATTGCGCTTCGTGATTCAGTGGCCGCTTTTTGCGCCAAGGAAATTGCCCCAATTGCCCAGCAAGTTGACCGTGACAATGAATTCCCGGCTCACCTCTGGAAAAAATTTGGTGATATGGGCCTACTTGGTTTAACGGTCAGTGAGGAATATGGCGGTACCAATCTGGGGTATCTGGCCCATATTATTGCCATGCAAGAAATTTCCCGTGCTTCAGCATCCATTGGTTTGTCCTATGGCGCCCATTCTAACCTATGTGTAAACCAAATTAAGCGAAATGGTAATGAAGAACAAAAGCAGCGTTATCTGCCAAAACTGATTTCTGGTGAATATGTCGGTGCATTAGCAATGTCTGAGCCGAATGCCGGATCAGATGTGGTCAGCATGAAACTGAAAGCTGAAGACAAAGGCGATTATTATCTACTCAACGGTTCCAAGATGTGGATCACTAACGGCGGTGATGCCGATGTACTCGTCGTCTATGCCAAAACCGATTTACAAGCTGGCGCCAAAGGCATGACCGCCTTCCTGGTTGAGAAAAATATGCCAGGTTTTAGTCACGGCACCCACTTAGACAAACTGGGTATGCGCGGTTCCAATACTTATCCCCTGTTTTTTGACAATGTCGAAGTTCCGAAAGAAAACGTGCTTGGCGGTGTCGGCAATGGAACTAAAGTGCTGATGAGTGGTCTGGACTACGAACGTGCGGTTCTGAGTGCTGGCCCACTGGGCATTATGGATGCCTGCATGGATACCGTGATTCCTTATATTCATGACCGTAAACAGTTTGGTCAGGCACTGGGTGAATTCCAGTTGATGCAAGGCAAAATTGCTGACATGTACTCTACCTGGCTGGCGAGTAAGGCACTGGTGTATGCCGTTGGTGCTGAATGTGACAAGGCCGATCATAGCCGTAGCCTGCGTAAAGACGCTGCCAGTGCCATTTTATATGCCGCTGAAAAAGCGACCTGGATGGCGGGTGAAACTATTCAGACTCTAGGTGGTAACGGTTATATCAATGAATTTGCTGCAGGCCGTTTATGGCGCGATGCCAAACTCTATGAAATTGGTGCCGGAACTTCTGAAATCCGCCGCATGCTCATTGGCCGTGAGCTCTTCAACGAAACAGCCTAAACATTAACACTTAGAATAAAACAAGGATGTTCGTCATGAATCAGTTACAGAGCAAAATCAATATACGTAGTGAAGAATTTAAGACCAACCAGGCTGCCATGCTGCAACTGGTCGATGATCTGAAACAAAAAGTAGAAAAAATTGCCTTGGGTGGCGGAGAAACTGCCCGCCAGAAACATCTGGATCGCGGCAAATTACTGCCGCGTGAACGGATTAATCATTTAATTGATCCAGGCACGGCTTTTCTGGAAATCGGTCAACTGGCTGCCTATCAGGTTTATCAGGATGATGTTCCTGCAGCAGGCGTGGTCGCAGGTGTGGGGCAGGTCAATGGTGTGACCTGCATGATCGTGGCCAATGATGCCACAGTCAAAGGCGGTACTTATTATCCCCTTACGGTAAAAAAGCATTTACGTGCCCAGGAAATTGCCGAGCAGAATCATTTGCCATGTATTTATCTGGTGGATTCTGGTGGTGCTTATCTGCCTTTACAGGATGAAGTCTTCCCGGATCGTGATCACTTCGGTCGTATCTTTTACAATCAGGCACGTATGTCGAGTCTGGGTATTGCCCAGATTGCAGTGGTAATGGGTAGCTGTACGGCAGGTGGTGCTTATGTGCCAGCGATGTCAGATGAAACCATTATTGTGCGTAATCAAGGCACGATTTTCCTCGGCGGCCCTCCTCTGGTGAAAGCGGCAACCGGTGAAGTGGTTTCTAGTGAAGACTTAGGTGGTGGTGATGTACATACCCGTTTATCTGGGGTTGCCGATCATCTGGCAGAAAATGATGAACACGCAATTGCCATTGCCCGCAACATTGTGGCGAACCTGAACAAAAAGCCAAATAAAACTGCAGATGAAATCGAAGCACCGCGTTTTGACAGTTCAGAGCTGTACGGCATTGTGCCAAGCGATGCACGTAAACCGTTTGATATCCGTGAAGTGATTGCGCGTATTGTCGACGGTTCACGCTTTGACGAATTCAAGGCACGCTTTGGGACTACCCTGGTCACTGGCTTTGCCAAGCTCTATGGAATGCCAGTTGGAATTATTGCCAACAATGGAATTTTATTCTCTGAGTCTGCACAAAAAGGCGCGCATTTTATTGAACTATGTACCCAGCGCAATATTCCGCTGATCTTCCTGCAAAACATCACCGGCTTTATGGTGGGTCGTCAGTATGAAAATGAAGGTATTGCTAAAAATGGTGCCAAGCTGGTGATGGCCGTCGCGACAGCCAATGTGCCTAAACTGACTCTGGTGATTGGCGGTTCTTTTGGTGCCGGTAACTATGGTATGTGTGGCCGTGCTTACTCGCCACGCTTTATGTGGACCTGGCCAAACTCACGTATTTCGGTGATGGGCGGTGAACAGGCCTCTAGCGTATTGTCGACTTTGAAACGCGATCAGATTGAGCAAAAAGGTGGAACCTGGTCAGCTGAAGAAGAAGACCAGTTTAAACAGCCAATTCGTGACCAATATGAACGCCAAGGCCATCCTTATTATGCTTCTGCGCGTTTATGGGATGACGGTGTCATTGATCCAGCGCAATCGCGTGAAGTCCTGGCCCTAAGTCTGGCTGCAGCGATGAATGCACCAATCCAGCCAACCAAATTCGGCGTGTTCCGCATGTAAGAGGTGACAAAAATGGACTATCAATTTTTACAGCTCGAACAGCAGAATCAGGTAGCAACGGTCTGGATTAACCGGGCTGAACTGCATAATGCGTTTAATACCCAGGTCATTGAAGAGCTACATGCCTGTTTCCAGTCTTTAAATCAGCGTGATGACGTACGCGTGGTGATTCTGGCAGGCCGAGGCAAAAGCTTCTCTGCGGGTGCAGATCTGAACTGGATGAAACAGGCCGGTCAGGCCTCACAGGCAGACAATGAAGCCGATGCTCTCAAACTGGCAAAAATGTTGCAAAGTCTGGCGACATTAAAACAACCGACGATTGCCCGTGTCCATGGAATTGCTTTTGGCGGCGGTATGGGACTGGCATCCGCTTGTGATATCTGTATCGCCAGCACTGATGCCAAGTTTGCAACGTCTGAAGTACGTTTAGGATTAGCCCCTTCGACCATTAGTCCGTATGTGATTCGTGCGATTGGCGCCCGTCAGGCGTCACGTTATTTCCTGACTGCTGAGCGAATCTCAGCTGAACAGGCGAAAACCATTGGTCTGGCACATGAAGTGACTGCACCAGAACAGCTCGACAGCAAAATTGATGAGATTGTGGAAGCGCTCTTACTCGGTGGACCAGCAGCGCAAAACGCTTCAAAACAGCTGATTCAACTGGTTGATCAGCAAGTTCTGACTGAAGATCTGCTGCTTAAAACCGCACAGCATATTGCCCATGTTCGCCAGGGAGATGAGGCGAAAAATGGACTGAATGCATTTTTAAACAAACAAAGCCCGGCCTGGATCAAGACCACGGCATAACAACAAGAAGGATCGTAGGATGTTTGAAAAGATTTTAATTGCCAACCGTGGTGAAATTGCCTGTCGTGTAATTCGTACAGCGAAAAAGTTAGGCATCGCTACTGTTGCCGTATATTCCGATGCCGATGCACAGGCACAGCATGTCAAACTGGCAGATGAAGCCATCCATATTGGTGAATCGCCTGCTGCACAAAGTTATTTACAGATTGAACGTATTATTCAGGCAGCTAAAACTACCGGTGCTCAGGCCATTCATCCAGGTTATGGTTTCCTGTCTGAAAATGACCAGTTTGCCCTGGCCTGTCAGGACAACAATATTGTCTTTATTGGTCCGCCAGTGGATGCAATCTTAGCAATGGGTCTGAAAGCGACCTCTAAAGCACTGATGGAAAAAGCCGGTGTACCGTTAACTCCAGGCTATCATGGTACCAATCAGGATGCGGATTTCCTGAAACAGCAGGTAGACAGTATTGGCTATCCGGTACTGATCAAGGCTAGTGCTGGTGGTGGCGGTAAAGGCATGCGTCTGGTCGAGCGTAGTGAAGATTTCCTCAGTTCACTCGCTTCATGTAAAAGCGAAGCACGTTCCAGCTTCGGCAATGAAGATGTGCTGATTGAACGCTATGTCGTGCAGCCACGTCATATTGAAGTTCAGGTCTTTGGTGATACACATGGCAATTATGTGCATCTGTTTGAACGTGATTGCTCCGTGCAGCGTCGTCACCAGAAAGTTCTGGAAGAAGCACCAGCACCTAAAATGCCAGAAGACAAACTTGAAGCGATGCGCCAAGCCGCGATTGATGCTGCACGTGCCGTGAATTATGTTGGTGCGGGTACAGTCGAGTTCATCGTTGAACAAGATGGTACTGCCTACTTCATGGAAATGAATACCCGTCTACAGGTTGAGCATCCAGTCACTGAAATGATCACCGGTCAGGATCTGGTGGAATGGCAGCTACGTGTCGCGTTCGGTGAGCCTTTACCGAAACAGCAACATGAATTACAGATACACGGTCATGCGCTCGAAGCACGTGTCTATGCTGAAGAACCAGAAAAAGGTTTTATTCCTGCCATCGGTCAGATCAGCTATTTGCACTATCCAGAACAAAATGACAGCGTGCGTGTGGATAGTGGCATTGTCGAAGGTGATGAAATCAGCACCTATTATGATCCGATGATTGCCAAACTGATTGTTTGGGGCAAAAACCGTGAAGCGGCTTTAACCCAGATGCATCACGCCTTGGGTCAGTTCCATGTCGATGGACTCGGGAATAACATCGCTTTTCTTGATCGCTTAGTATTATGTGACTCATTTAAAAATGCCCATCTCGATACTGGCCTGATTCAACGCGAAGAAGAGTTCCTACTCAAACCATCTGCTGATATCAGCGCAGAATTAGTGGTCAGTGCCGCCTTGGTTGAACTGTTATCTCGTCTGGCTCAAAACCCGACGAGCAATAATCCTGTCTGGCAGCAAAAAGCATTTTGGCGTCTGAATCAGCAAAATAGCTACACAATCAAATTACAATGTAATGACGTTTTACGTGTGGTGAGCTTTAAAGCGCTAGAAAATAGCTTCCTGGCAAACCATGAAGGCCAGACACTCAATATCCAAGGTGAACTGCTCGATCAACACCTACTCCAGTTAAATCTTGCAGGTCAACAGCAGAAACTGGCATTTAGTCAGACTGAACATGGCATTACCCTGTTCCAGAATGGGCAAAGTTACAAGTTTACTTATCTGAAGTCTGATTTTAATGGCCAGGATGAACAAGGCACTGAAAACAATCTGACTGCACCAATGCCAGGTGTGATTACTCAGGTTCTGGTTGCGGCAAATGACAAAGTGAAAAAAGACGATGTACTGCTGACTTTGGAAGCAATGAAGATCGAATATACCATTCGCGCTCCGCATGATGGCATTATCGCAAACTCATACTTTCAAAAAGGTGACCAGGTTAAAGCTGGCGATGAACTGGTAGAGTTCCAGCCTCTAGCGGAGGAAGTTGCATGACAGATTTCGTTAAAATCGTAGAAGTCGGGCCACGCGATGGTCTGCAAAACGAAAAAACACCTTTAACACTAGATGACCGCAAAAACCTGATTCTGGATTTGATGAAAACAGGTTTACAGGCAATTGAAGTCGGTTCCTGTGTTTCAGCCAAATGGGTCCCACAGATGGCAGATAGCGATGTGCTATTTGCCAGCTTGCCTAAAGATCCGAATATCCAGTTCAGTTTACTGACGCCAAATATGAAAGGTTTTGAATCAGCGCTGGCTGTGGGTTGTAAAGAAGTTGCGGTATTTACCGCAGCTTCTGAAAGCTTTACTCGTAAGAACATCAACTGCTCTATTGATGAAAGCTTTAAAAAGTTTGCAGATGTGATGGCAGCTGCCAAAGCTAATGATGTCAAGGTTCGTGGCTATGTCTCTTGTATGGTGGACTGCCCTTATGAAGGTGCAATTGATCCGAAGCAGGTCGTAAAAGTTACGCAGCGCTTACTAGATATGGGCTGCTATGAAGTATCACTGGGTGAAACCATTGGTACGGCAACTCCAGATCGCGTGAAGAACGTCTGGGATGCGTGTCTTTCAGAAATTGATAGTAAAGCGCTGGCTGGCCATTTTCATAATACCTATGGCATGGCCATCGCTAATATTTACCAGTCACTATTACAAGGTATTCGGGTATTTGACTCCTCTATTGCCGGCCTCGGTGGCTGTCCTTATGCCAAAGGTGCTTCCGGCAATGTTTCAACTGAAGACCTGTATTACCTGCTCTCCAAGATGGGCTTTGAAACCGGTATTCAACTGGATACTCTGATGCAGACCAGCCGTAATATCAGTGAGGTTCTACAACGCAATAATCCCTCCAATTATGCCAATGCCTATTGGCAAAAAGCCTGTGCTTAAAAACTTGAAATAGCCGGACACTCTATAAGTCCTCATGGATAGAAATCAGCAGATCTTTAAATAAAAGAGATCTGCAAGAGAAGAATAAATCGAGGTAAAAATGTCAAATAAAGTGTATGACAGTGCAAAAGCCGCTTTAGACGGCGTGGTCCAGGATGGACATACTCTTGCAGTTGGCGGTTTTGGACTCTGTGGTATTCCAGAAGCCCTTATTGCAGCTTTAAAAGAAACCGGTGCCAAAAATCTGACCTGTATTTCCAATAATGCCGGTGTCGATGGCTTTGGCTTGGGACTATTGCTGGAAACAAAACAGATTAAAAAAATGATCTCTTCCTACGTGGGCGAGAACAAAGAATTTGAACGCCAATACTTAAGCGGGGAACTCGAAGTTGAACTGACTCCACAAGGCACGTTAGCGGAAAAATTACGTGCCGGTGGTGCAGGTATTCCCGCTTTCTATACCGCGACTGGTGTCGGTACCGTTATTGCTGAAGGTAAAGATGTCCGCGAATTCAATGGCAAGTCTTATATTCTGGAAGAATCCTTGACTGCTGATGTGGCTTTGGTTAAAGCTTATAAGGCCGATAAAGCCGGTAACCTGATTTTCCGTAAAACTGCCCAAAACTTCAATCCGGTCTGTGCGATGGCTGGTAAAGTGACCATTGCTGAAGTCGAAGAAATTGTCGAGATCGGTGCCCTTGATCCAGATGAAATTCATCTTCCAGGCATTTATGTGAACCGGATTGTACTGAATACCCAACCGGAAAAACGGATTGAACAGATGACTTTAAAGGCGGAGGCTTGATCATGGCTTGGACACGTAATGAAATGGCGCAGCGCGCCGCACAGGAACTTGAAGACGGTTTCTATGTGAATCTGGGTATTGGTCTGCCAACCTTAGTCGCGAATTATATTCCAGAGAATATTAATGTCTGGTTACAGTCTGAGAATGGCCTGTTGGGTATTGGAGAATTTCCAACGGCAGATACTGTAGATGCCGACCTGATCAATGCTGGCAAACAGACGGTAACTGCCCGCAAAGGTGCTTCTTTCTTTTCCAGTGCCAACTCCTTTGCCATGATTCGTGGTGGTCATGTCAATATCGCCATTCTGGGTGCTATGGAAGTCTCAGAAAATGGTGATCTAGCCAACTGGATGATTCCGGGCAAGAAAGTCAAAGGCATGGGTGGTGCCATGGATCTGGTCGCAGGTGTGCAAAAAGTTGTGGTGCTGATGGAACACTGCGCCAAAGATGGTACGCCTAAAATTGTCTCACAATGTAGTCTTCCGCTTACTGGCCAGGCCGTAGTCAATCGGATTATTACTGACTTAGGTGTATTGGATGTCACACCTGAAGGTATTCAACTTGTAGAACTGGCACCCGATGTCAGTTTTGATGAAATTCAGAAAGTCACCGGCGTACCTTTACTCCGTAAAGCAGCCTGATTTTTCCCAGCCCTTAAAATAAAATTTTAAGGGTTTCTTTTTGGCTGAAGAAAGCCACTTCTTAATAACAAATGCAGAATAAAGGGATTTTAATCATGCAAACTCAACAAAATATCTTGCAGCGCTTTGCCATGCGCGTCAGCGACTGGTCTGAAAAATGGTTTCCGGACTCTTATATCTTTGCCCTACTCGGTGTCATCATCGTTGCGATTGCCGCGATTGGCATTGGTGCACCGGCACAAGACGTCGCGATTTCATTTGGTGATGGATTCTGGAGCCTGATTCCCTTTACCTTACAGATGTGTATGCTGATCGTGGTCGGTTATGTAGTTTCGGTTTCCAAACCGATGCAATTATTGATTCAGAAAATGGCGCGCATTCCTCATTCTGGACGTGGAGCTATCGTTCTCGTCGCCACAGTTAGCCTACTGATTTCCCTGATTAACTGGGCGATGAGTACAGTGCTAACTGCACTTTTGGTGATTGCCTTGGCACAGCGTAAAGAGCTAAATATGGATTACCGTGCAGCTGCCGCAGCAGCGATTATTGGGATGGGTGCAACCTGGGCGCTCGGTATCAGCTCTTCTGCCGCACAATTACAGGCCAACAAATCCAGCCTGCCAGAACCTCTGTATAATCTGACTGGCGTGATTCCATTTACTGAAACGATTTTCCTGCCGCAATCCATGATTATGACAGCAGTCTTGATCATCGCCTCGATTGCCATTGCCTACTGGTCTGCGCCCAAAGGCAATCATATTAAAACCATTGATCATTTCCCGATCCAGATTGAAGAAGAAAAGACTGAAACCGTGATCCATAAACGGCCAGGTGACTGGCTTGAAAACTCGCCAATCTTAAGTATTCTGATTGTGGTTCTGGGTCTGGTCTGGATGTTTAACGAGTTTTCCAAGAGCAATCCGATTCTGGCAATCTCCAGCTTAAACACTTATAACTTTATCTTTCTGATTTTAGGTGTAGCTTTACATGGTACACCACGTAATTTTCTCAATGCCGTATCCAAAGCTGTGCCGGCCATTTCAGGGGTGCTGATCCAGTTTCCGCTTTATGGCAGTATTGCCTTTATGATGACCAATGCCCTGAATTCTGCTGATCTTTCCCTGTCACATTATATCGCCGAATTCTTCGTGTCGATTGCGTCGCAGGAAACCTTTGCCATCGTTATGGGAATTTATTCTGCGATTCTAGGCTTCTTCATTCCTTCTGGTGGAGGAAAATGGATTATTGAAGCGCCTTATGTGATGCAGGCCGCACATGACCTGAAAGTACATCTGGGCTGGTCTGTCCAGATCTATAATGCAGCCGAAGCCTTACCCAATCTGATCAATCCTTTCTTTATGCTCCCCATGCTGGGAATCTTGAAATTAAAGGCTAAAGATGTAATTGGCTTTACAGTGACACAACTGGTCTTTCATCTTCCGTTGGTACTGTTCTTACTCTGGTTCCTGGGAAGAACTTTGACTTATACCCCACCTGTCTTCTCTTAATTCATAATAAATAAAAAAGGACGAATCATTCGTCCTTTTTTATGATGAAAGAATTATTTAGCTGGCTTTCTTTTCAACTACGCCTTCATTATCTACAGTATGGACACGATCATCTTCGGTACTCATAACTTCAAAAGTTACACGACGGTTTTGATACTGACCGTTCGAAGTCGCATTCGATTGAGCAGGCTGATTCGCCGCCATACCTACTGGTTGTAACTGCGCCGGGTTCACCCCTTTCTGCACCAGATAATTCACAATGGCTTGAGCACGTTTTAAAGATAGCTCCTGATTTTGAGTGCTGCTGCCTTCCGTATCAGTATGGCCCATCACGATTAGACGTACATCTTTGGCATATTGTAATAAAGCTGCGGTCTGATCCAGCAAGCTTTTATTCACTTCAGGAATTTCGGTGGAACCTGTCGCGAAATGAATAATTTGCAGGTTTAAGGCAGTTGCAACATCTAACGCCTCAATATTTTCCATCTGAAGTTCGTCTAAAGCTTTTTTAGCCTCGGTATTGGCTGTATTGATCGCCTCATCCATATCAACTGGTTTTTGGGTCACAACTTCTACATTTTTAGCTAGACCACGAATCTGACCCGCCAGACGCTGTGCATCTGCACTGTTCGCTGCCTGTACAGACACCTGATTACCTGCCCAAGTCAAAGTCACATTTGACATGCCTTGCAGTAATTTCAATACGGATGGAATTGTATCCTGATCAATAAATTCTGAGTGGTAATTTTCATTGGCTACTGCGCCACAGCCAATACTGTAATTAAAGATCTGTTTAATTTCATTTTGCAGAATTTGCATATATTTCGGATCATTCATCTGTACCTGACAGTTGACAATTTCACCTTGGCTACCGGTGCTGATTTTTAAAATTGCAGGGTTCGTTGCAGCAGCTTCGCTTACCGCCTGAGCATTTCGTAATTCATCCGGATCATCATCACGCAGGCATCCACGGAAGAAGAATAAGATAATTGCAGCAATAATCACGAGGAGAATAAATGGCCAGAACACTACTGCTTTTTTCTCTTCAGTCAGTTCCGGCTCTGCCTCCGGTTCGGAAGCCCGACCCGGTGCGCGGTTCAGGTTTTGTCCCGCCAGCGGAGATACACCTAAAGATGCCAGTATAGGACCGGCCCATACTGGTAATGCCCGTTGAATCGAGTCTGCATGGGTATCTAACAAATGGCCTACCGCTTCAGCAGTGGGTGCACCCGCTTCTGCCTGCAAGAAGTTCATGGTTGGAACAATTGCCCGGTTCAGGGTCTGTTCAATTTCATCTTGAGGTGCAGTTGAATCTAACTGAGCCAGGAATTGTTGTTTTAGGGTCGGATTATTATTAAATAATTCATCAATCTTGGGATTAAGTTGCTGCCCCAGACTTTCAATCCAGGCCGGTCTTGCACGAAGAATACTTAACAATACAGGATAGAATTGGGCTAAGGACTGATCCTTGGCAAATAGATGTTCTGTTTCACCTTGCAGCACAATGG
Source organism: Acinetobacter sp. TW_SC_4 (assembly GCF_054861205.1). Taxonomy (NCBI): domain Bacteria; kingdom Pseudomonadati; phylum Pseudomonadota; class Gammaproteobacteria; order Moraxellales; family Moraxellaceae; genus Acinetobacter; species Acinetobacter sp. TW_SC_4. Next base: position 1,164,844 of record NZ_CM142174.1, on the reverse strand, counting down.
CGGTCACATCACTCTTTAAACGTTCAATTAAATCTGTATTCATCAAGATCACCATTATTCTGATTTATAATGTTTAATATTTAATCAGTGTAGCGACCCACCCTCTTTGGAATGTTAATAATTGTACTGATATCATAAAGTTTCACTGTTTATGTATGGCTAACTTTTCTAGTATTTTGATTAAGATATAAAAAAGTCAGCCGAAGCTGACTTTTTGTAAACGCGAAATGTAAGTGTTATGCAGCAATAAAAGTTTGCAGCACTTTACCTTTCACTTTTTGATTGAGCAGTGGTGTATTTTTACCTTGAGAAACGATCGTTTCTTTGCTCAACGTCCATTCCTGTTCTGGATCAACCAGTACCCAACCAGCTTCTGCCTTCCAGCGATTAAACATGTTAGCGACTTTCGCGGGAGCAACTGTGACTTTCTCCACCCATTCTAACGACGTAAAGAAACCTTCATTCACCAGTTGGATACCGAACGGTACGTAGGTATCAAAAGCGGTAAAACCAGGCTGTGTCTCTGCGAACGGTGCCATTTTGGCAGAGCTGCTTAGTGGTTCATGATGGGTACAGATCGCATCAATCACACCAGATTTTACGCCCTGACGCAGTAATTCTTTGTCAGATTCAGAACGTAATGGCGGACGCACATGTGCAAGAGAGTTAAAGCCATCAATCAGATGGTCAGTCAGATGTAATTGATGCATTGCGACATCACAAGTGACTGGCAAGCCTTTTTCTTTGGCAATACGGATCAGTTCTACTGATGCACCACAAGATAACAAACCGAAATGAGCGCGTACTTTAGTCGCTTCAATCATGAGCAGGTATTTGGCAATGGCCACAGTTTCAGCTAATGCCGGAATCATTGGCAAACCTTGGCGTGAAGCAATAAAGCCTTCATGCACACAGCCATCTTTGGCAATTTGCGGCTCTTCTGCATAGAACACTACAGTCAGGTTTAAGCCCGCTGCGTATTCAAGTGTACGCAATACCACATCATCATTGGCAAACGGTGCACTGGCATTAGAAACCGCAGTACATCCGCCCTTTTTCAAACCTGCCATATTGGCCGGTTGCTGACCTTGCAGACCTTGAGTTTGCGCACCGATCACCTGTAAATAAATACCACCATCCAGCATGGCTTTTTCAACCAGACCATGAATCAGCGCACCATTATCCTGCACAATCGGTTTGGAATCTGGCGGGGTAAATACATGCAGAATACCGTTTTCACGTGCAGCCTTACCTTCAGACTTTAAAGTTCCGTGTTGCTGCTGACCCGGTTCACGTAAACGTGCGCATAGATCCACCATGGTTGGCATCAGCCATTTGCCCTGTCCATCAATGGTTTCAGATACGTTAGCAGTCTCTGCAACACGTTTACCATTTTCCAGATAAACCGTTTCGACTGAATCAGTGTTTTGGATTGGGTCAAGAACACGGACATTTTCAATTTTTACAATAGACATGACTTATTCCTTATACCGCAATCGCTTCAATCAAACCCTGTTCCTGTAACTGACCCTGCATCGCAAGAGCCAGTACCGCCATACGTACTGCAATCCCGTTAGTAACCTGTTTCAGAATCACGGATTGCGGACCGTCTGCAATACTGGAATCAATTTCCACACCACGGTTCATTGGTCCTGGATGCATCACGATACAATCCGGCTTGGCCATGGCGAGACGTTCTTTATTCAGGCCATACATTTTGTAGAATTCAGCCTGAGAAGACAGCGCTGGCGAATCAATACGCTCGTTTTGAATACGTAAGGTAATGATTACATCACAGTCTTTGATGCCATCTTCCATTTTATTAAACAGGCGTACATCTTCACTGTAGTCATCAAAACCGTATGGCAACAACGTATTCGGTGCAATCACGCGAATATCTTTACAGCCTAAGGTTTGCAGTGACGCCACATCTGAACGTGCTACACGCGAATGCTTGATATCGCCAATAATCGCAATCGACATATCTTCGAATTTTTTATTGGTCTCGCGGCGAATGGTCAGCATATCCAGCATCGCTTGAGTTGGATGGGCATGACGGCCATCGCCTGCATTAATAATGGCGACATTTGGACAGACATCTTTGGCAATAAAGTGTGCTGCACCTGAAGATGAATGACGTACCACGAAAATATCTGCCGCCATAGCTTCAAGATTCCACAAGGTATCACGTAAAGTTTCACCTTTAGAGGTACTTGAACGGGCAATATCGATATTCAGCACGTTGGCAGACAGACGTTTGGCCGCTGCCTCAAAAGTAGTACGCGTTCGGGTAGAATTTTCAAAAAATAAGTTCATCACCGTTTTGCCTTCGAGCAAATTATTGGTGATCAGCTGATTTTGGTCATTAAAAAAGGACAACGCAGTGTCCAGTATTTTTGTAAGAGTTTCTTTAGAAAGACCTTCGATGGTCAGGAAATGTTTAAGATTACCTGCTTTGTTGAGTTGAATCTGGCTCGGTGTATGCAATGCCGCCAAGTGCATGAGAGATTCCTTATACGTTAAGTCAACGTATTATACAGAGATTAGCGAATCTTTATAGTTGATAAAGAGCTCAGTTGTACAAAAACCATCTCAGTAATAAGAATGGAAATTTAAATTCCCATGCATTTTTTCAATAAGATAATTTAACCTGTTTATCTATATGCTTGTTTTTTCATTTAAACATGAGTGCTTCAGTCTGGAGCATCCACACCCAATCCCCCCAATTAGCGCAATGCGCCAATATAATGATGTGAAACCTGTGCGCGATAGATATCTTCTTCACTTGGTTCTACAGAAATCAGTTCCTTTTCCGCCTGTTCTTCAGCCTGCAGTTCTGAAAATGACGATAAATCCAGAGTGGTTTTTAAGCGGTTGACCAGATGTAAAAGCTCAGGATCTTCAGTCTGCTCTGCCAGCCCAATCACATGCTTTGCATAGTGGATATTTTCTGCAAGATACATGGCATCAATTACTCGTCCAGTTACTCGTCTTAAACGTGCGTAGATCAAGGTAGCGATTGAAAATGCCTCATTCCTGCGTAATTGAAGATCCAACATCTAAGCCCCTCCGAAATAATAATTAAGAATAAAGATGAAGCTGTAATGATTCCCCTCAGCATTACAGCTTCATTGATATTAGATAGAGCAATAAACGTACCAAAATTAATAAATAAGTTATGTGAGTTATAAATTGAGATGAATGAAAATTAATCTACTCCAAGCAATAGTAGGTTGGCTTCTTTTTTGTTTTAGATTCACTCCTCGTCTGGCTAATCAATTCTTAGTCTCGATCACTTGACATGAATGACCAAATTTTAGCTTTTACTTTTAGAGTAATGCTGTTGCCATGAGGTGTATATAAACGACCCTGTATCAGATCCATCACATCATTAATCCGATTATTTATCTTTCTAAATTACACATACAACATGGTCGCAATTGAAGAGCTAGATTGCGAATTAGTTTTAATACCTACCACATATCCCTTTGTAAAATAAAAGATTTAATTGAAAATCCACCTTATTGGTATTGTGTAGTCTTACATATCTCGTAAATTTTCAGTTTGCTTTTTAAGTCAACATTTAGCGCTTTTTAGGATGAATAACACTAGGCTGCATGTGCTCGAATTTAAAAAATTTCCAAAGCTTTAACAGGCAAAATACGCTAAACTGAGCGCAGTTTTTTATTTATTCTTTTCCGGTCTCTCTATTTTATGAATACCTCTTCACGTTTAAGCAATTATTGGGTCACCTGTGCCGATGGTCTGGAAACCTTATTAGAAGAAGAAATCAAAGGTTTAGGTGTTCAGGATATTGAACGTTTCCCAGGTCGTCTGACCTTCAAAGGCACGCTTGAAAATGCTTACCGCATCTGTATGTGGTCTCGTCTGGCTTCTCGTGTCCTGATGCCAATTCATACGCATGAAATCGAATTCTCACACGATGCGCGTGATGTTGCAGAAGAGCTTTATGAAGGTGCGATGAGCTTCGACTGGTCACTGATTTTTGCACCACAAAGCACCTTCGCAATTCGTCTGCATGTTGAACGTGATATTAAGGTCAACACCCAGTTTGCAACTCTACGTGCCAAAGATGGCGTCGTCGATTCCTTTATGGAAGCTGTGGGCAAGCGTCCAAGTATTGATACCAAACAGCCAGAAATTACTATGTACATTCTGGCCGGTAAAAAAGAACATACTTATTGTTTAGATTTATCTGGTGATTCACTGCATAAACGTGGCTATCGCCGCTTTATGACTGAAGCACCAATCAAGGAAAATCTGGCGGCTGCGATCCTGCAAAAAGGCGGCCTGAAAGACATCAACCCGGATATTGTGGTTGATCCAATGTGTGGTTCAGGGACGTTTATTATTGAATCACTGATGATTCTGACTGACCGTGCCCCGGGTCTGGTGCGTCGTTTCGGATTTAATGGCTGGAATGGTCATGATCATGAATTATGGATGGGTATTAAAGCTGAAGCGGCTGAACGCCATAAAGCTGCGCTAGAAAACCCATTACCAAAATTCTATGCTTTCGATGCAGACTGGGAAGCGGTGAAAGCCACTAAACAGAATATTATTGCGGCAGGTTTTGAATCAGCCCTTGACCAGATCAAGATCGAAGAGCGTACTTTATCCGACTGGCCAGATTTCCAGGCTGAAGGCAAGAAAGTCTTCTTTGTGACGAATCCACCGTACGGTGAGCGTTTAGGTGATAAAGCCTCTAACCGTGCCTTGTATCTGGGTCTGTCTAACCTGCTGCAAAAGAATTTCCCGAATCAGAAAGCGGCAGTCATTGCTGCTCAGGTGGAACAAGCCGATGTCTTGGCGTTCAATGATCCACAAATTCTGCGTTTAATGAACGGTAAACTGCCAATCTATATCCGTTTCGGTACTGTAAAACCGGCAGCAGTCACACGTCCTTTCCTGGAAAGCTGGCAGCCGCAACAATTCGAGCCGATTGAAGGTGCGATGGAATTTGCTAACCGTCTGACCAAGAATATGCAAACCCTGAAAAAATGGGCAGTAAAAGAAAATATTCACTGCCTGCGTTTGTATGATGCGGACTTGCCGGACTTTAACGTAGCAGTTGATCTATACGGCGAACGTCTGCATGTTCAGGAATATGCACCACCGAAGAAAATTGATCCTGAAAAAGCCAAAAAACGTTTCAATTTGGCTCTGCAGGCGATTCGTGCCGTGACCGGTTTGGGCCGTGATGCAATCTTTATCAAGACCCGTGCCCGTCAGGAAGGTAAAAACCAGTACACCAAACAAAGTACCGCGTCTAAACGTTTTATCGTACAGGAAGGCCAAGCCAAGATTCTGGTCAACCTGACCGACTATCTGGATACCGGTCTGTTCCTGGATCACCGTCAGATGCGTTTGCGTATTGCCAAAGAAGCCAAAGGTAAGCACTTCCTGAATCTGTACAGCTACACCTCTACCGCGAGCTTACATGCAGCTTTAGGTGGTGCAGCGAGTACCACCAGCGTGGATTTGTCTAATACTTATTTGAACTGGTCAAAAGAGAACTTTGTGCTAAATGGCCTGACTGTAGACCATGCCGATCAGCAACATCAGTTCTTCGCCTCTGACTGTTTCGAATGGCTGAAAGAAGGTCATGAACAATATGACCTGATCTTTATCGATCCACCGACATTCTCTAACTCGAAAAAATTCTACGGGACTTTCGACGTTCAGCGTGACCATGTCTCTTTGCTGAAGCGTGCCATGAACCGTTTAATCACTGACGGTACTTTGTATTTCTCGAATAACTATCGTGGTTTCGAAATGGATGAAATGATTGAAGGTTTATACGACGTGGAAGAAATCACGCATGAAACCATTGGTCCAGACTTCAAGCGTAATCAAAAAATTCACCGTGCCTGGAAAATTACTCATCCAAAAATGTAAGGCGTGAATATAAGATAAAGAAAAACCCAGCCTAGGCTGGGTTTTTTGTTGCGAGGAAAACTGGTATTAGCTGAGTTTCAATTTTTCAAAGACCAGTTCGCCGCTTTCACCACGAACGACGATAGTATCACCAGGACCAAACTCACCTGCCAGGATGCTTTGTGCCAAGCCATTTTCAATACGTTGCTGGATCGCACGTTTTAATGGACGCGCACCATACAACGGATCGAAACCAGCTTCGATTAACTGATCGAAAGCACTGTCATCCACAGACAGACGCATATCGCGTTCTGCCAGACGTTGACGCAAGCGGTTCAACTGGATATCAGCAATACCACGGATCTGGTCTTTTTCCAGTGCATGGAACACCACTAGCTCATCAATACGGTTGATAAACTCTGGACGGAAATGTTCCGATACCGCATTCATCACCACAGTACGGACTTCTTCACGAGTTGCTTGATCGCCCAGCTCACGGACATCTTGTGAACCCAGGTTCGAAGTCATCACAATCACGGTATTTTTAAAGTCCACCACACGGCCTTGCGAGTCGGTCAGACGGCCGTCATCCAGCACTTGCAGCAGAATGTTGAACACATCCGGATGCGCTTTTTCGACTTCATCGAATAACACCACGCTATATGGTTTACGGCGCACCGCTTCAGTCAGCACACCACCTTCTTCATAACCGACATAGCCCGGAGGTGCACCGACCAAGCGGCTCACCGAATGTTTTTCCATAAATTCGGACATGTCAATTCGGATCATGGCATCGTCACTGTCGAACAGGAAGTTCGCCAAGGCTTTGGTCAATTCTGTTTTACCCACACCTGTTGGGCCCAAGAACAGGAATGAACCACTTGGACGGTTTGGATCTGACAAGCCAGCACGTGAGCGACGTACAGCATTAGATACAGCCACTACAGCTTCTTCCTGACCAACAACACGATTGTGCAGGAAGTCTTCCATATGCAGCAGTTTATCACGCTCACCTTGCAGCATTTTTGCTACAGGAATACCGGTCGCAGCACTGACTACTTCAGCGATCTCATTGTCAGTGACTTTGTCACGTAGCAGTTTTGGTGCTTCGCTTTCTTCAGCCCCTTCAATGCGTTCCAGCTGTTTTTGCAGCTCCGGAATTACACCATACTGATAACGTGCTGCTTCAGCCAGATCACCTTCACGCTGGGCTTTTTCCAGAGCAATGCGAGCCTGATCCAGTTTCACCTGAATGTCTTTGTTGCCTGCTACCAGCGCTTTATCGGCACGCCAGATTTCTTCCAGTTCGCTGTACTCTTTCTCTACAGTGGCAATCTGCTCTTCCAAGTGTTTCACTTCACCCTGCGCACCAGAATCTGCATCTTTTTTCACCGCTTCAAGCTGCATCTTCAGCTGAATCAGACGGCGTTCGAGTTTATCCAGTGCTTCAGGTTTAGAATCCAGCTCCATTTTGATACGGGATGCTGCTTCATCAATCAGGTCAATGGCTTTATCCGGCAATTGACGGTCAGTGATGTAACGATGTGACATTTTCGCCGCAGCAATAATTGCTGAGTCCAGAATCTGCACACCATGGTGAGTCGCATAACGGTCTTTCAGACCACGCAGGATCGCAATGGTGTCTTCCACGCTTGGCTCATCCACCAGCACTTTCTGGAAACGACGCTCTAAGGCTGCATCTTTTTCAATGTACTGACGGTATTCATCCAGAGTCGTTGCACCGACACAGCGTAATTCACCGCGCGCTAATGCAGGTTTCAGCATGTTACCCGCATCCATAGCACCATCACCTTTACCGGCACCGACCAATGTATGCAGCTCGTCAATGAACAGGATGATTTCGCCTTCATGTTTAGCCAGATCTTTCAGAACAGCTTTTAGACGTTCCTCGAACTCACCACGATATTTGGCACCAGCTAACAATGAACCCAAGTCCAATGACAGAACGCGTTTGCCTTTCAGTCCTTCTGGAACTTCACCATTGACAATACGTTGTGCCAGACCTTCGACAATCGCAGTTTTACCGACACCTGGCTCACCGATCAGTACCGGGTTGTTTTTGGTACGGCGTGACAGCACCTGAATCGTACGACGGATTTCATCATCACGACCAATCACCGGGTCAAGTTTGCCTGCCATGGCACGTTCAGTTAAATCAATCGTATATTTATTCAGTGAGTCCCGTTGATCTTCATGATTATTGCTCATGACTTTTTCATCGCCTCGAATTTGATTAATAACCTGTCGTAAAGTTTCTGTTTTTACGCCAACACTGTTTAATAAGGTTTTGGTGGCACCCGTTTCTGCAAGTGCCAGTAATACCCAGTCAGTGGACAGGAACTCATCTCCTGCTTTCTGTGCATAACTGTCCGCAAGATGCAGGGCTTTGGCTGCTTCCTGACTGATATTGATATCGGCAGAGGGATTACCGAGCGTAGCTACATTATTTAGCGCAGTTTGTACTTTGCTTTGCAGTTCACGCAGGTTCGCTCCTGCCTGTTGCAGCAAGCTCACATTCGATGCTTCTTCCATCAAGGTGGACAAGATGTGAATCCCTTCAATGGCAGCATGATCCTTGCTCATTGCCAGAGATTGCGCATCGGAAAGGGTTTGCTGTAAGCGATTAGTAAATTTCTCAAAACGCATTCTTGTTATTCCTCACAACAAATTTTCTACTTGATAAATATATGGGTGCTGGAAATAAAATTTCAAATAATTTTTTTATTTATTTTTCAAAAACTTAATTTAATAATGGACAGAGTTATCAGTATTAATATTGGTATTCCAGGAAAATATTTCAAGTGAGCGAAAGTAGAATTTTTAAAGTGAAGATCAATAATTAATATCTGATTTAATTGACTCTGCTATTTTTCGGCTGGGTAGAAAATAGAGAAAGACTTTTAGTGCGGTTGCAAGCGTCCTAGTAATCGCAATACTGCACTCAAACCATGTTCTGTTTGTATCAAGGATCTTGGCGTTTGCTCATCCAAAAGCTTGTTAGGCGAATTGATAAACTGGCGCATCCAGCTCAAGTCTCCACCAGTCAGACTAAATAATGCCTGATAGATATTGATTAAAGTTATTGCTCTTTTACCTGCGGTAGTATCTGGTTCTAATTCTTTTTGATTTATGATTGACGATAATTCTGCTTTAGATAGATCCAGAACTAATGCAAGCTCAAATTCTTGCAATTGCAACTGTTCAGCGAGATTGAATATTGCTATAGCTAATACTTGGGATTTAGAAATATCCGTTTCATTATTCATTTTTGTCAAATTCTATTGATGAATCTTGTTTTGATTATGCTGCCTTTATCCTTTTCTTGCTATATTGTTTATCATTAAATTTGATCCTTTATTGAAACAATAAATACCCTCACTTGGAGGGCATTTAAAGAGAACAATTAAACGATTATGGTGCCGGATTGGGCTGCTGACGGTGAATCACTTCAATGCCCTGCAAGACTTCTTCAGACAGATTCACGTCAAACGCCTGAATGTTTTCTTTGAGCTGATCCAGATTGGTCGCACCGATAATGGTACTGGTCACGAAGAACTGCTGTTTAATGAAAGCCAGTGACAACTGGGTTAATGTCAGGCCATGCTGCTCAGCCAGTTGTGCATATTGCTCGACGGCCCACTCGCTTTCCGGATTGCTATAACGGCTAAAACGAGAGAATAAAGTCACACGTGCATTGGCTGGACGTGCACCATTGCGGAATTTACCAGTCAGATAACCAAATGCCAGCGGTGAATAAGCCAACAAACCCACACCTTCATATTTGGCAATTTCCGACATGCCAATTTCATAAGTACGATTCAGTAGGCTATATGGATTTTGCACGCTAACAAATTTGGACAGTCCCAGTTTCTCTGCCAGATGCAGGAACTTCATGGTGCCCCAAGGGGTTTCATTCGACAGGCCAATATAACGGATACGACCCTTCTTAATTTCGTCATGCAAAGCCGTCAGGGTTTCTTCCAGATTCGTTACGGCACAATCATCTGCAGCTTCTGCATTGCCATAACCCAGCTTGCCAAAGAAATTAGTCGCACGCTGTGGCCAGTGCAATTGGTACAGATCGATATAATCAGTTTGCAAACGTGACAATGAATTATCAATTGCTGATGCAATTTCCGAAGCCACGAACTTAGTCTGACCATCACGGATATGGCTCCCACCTTGCGACGGACCCGCAATTTTCGAAGCTAAAAACAGTTTGTCACGACCACCGCGTGAAGCAATCCAGTTACCAATAATGCGTTCAGTTGCACCCTGCGTTTCTGCCTTAGGTGGCACTGGATACATTTCTGCGGTATCCCAGAAATATAAACCTTGATCCAAGGCATAGTCTAATTGCTGAAAAGCCTCTTCCTGAGTATTTTGCTCACCAAAAGTCATGGTGCCCAAACAGATTTCTGGCAATAAGATTCCCGTATCCGCCAATGGTCTGAATTGCATAAAAATGTCCTTTAAGTTTATCTGTTATTTATCAAGAGCAAGTGTGCTATAGCCTATCGGAATTATAAGACGGACTTAAATCATCTTTTCTAACAAGCTTGTGCCAATTTGTTATGTTCTAAATCAGGCTGAAATTTTTAAACAGGAATAAAAAAAGCAAACCCGAAGATTTGCTTTTTATCGTGCTTTTGGCTTATTCGTCTTCGAACTCGCCAGCACCCAGTGCTTCAGGTTCTTCCAGCGATGCATCAAAAATCAGAATCGCCTTACCATCGGTTTCAATCATGCCCTGTTCTTCTAGAGTTTTTAGAACACGACCGACCATTTCACGTGAACAGCCTACAATACGGCCGATTTCCTGACGGGTAATACGGATTTGACGACCATTTGGCAAGATCATCGCTTCTGGCTGAGATGACAGGTCAATCAGACAACGCGCAATACGACCAGATACATCAATAAATGCCAGGTCAGTCACTTTACGTGTGGTATTTTTCAGACGGCGAACCAGCTGGGCAAAAACTGCATAGCTTAGGTCTGGATATTGTTTGCTAATTTCATGAAAGTTTTCATAGGTAATTTCAGCAATTTCACAGACATCACGAGTACGCACTTCCGCAGTACGCTGTGGATTTGCTTCGAAAAGACCCATTTCCCCAAAGAAGTCTCCCGCATTTAAATAAGCTACCACAATCTCACGTTCATCATCTTCACGAAGAATGATAGACACAGACCCCTTCAGAATTAAATACAGAGATTTAGATTCTGACCCTGCATCCACGATCGTGGTACGTTTTGGATAGCGATTGATATATGCACGTTTTAATAACGCTTTCACTGATACAGGTAGTTGCCCCGGCGAAAGTGCGTCTGTGCTTAATTGTGAAAAGTTTGAAGTCATGCTTACAGTTCCGAATATGGATAATTTATAGATCGCACAAGACCTAATGTCAACTTGTCACACAGTGGGATTGAAATTCCTTATCAACCCAATTTATGTTAGTGTACAGTTACTTCGTAAATTTATAGCTTTTTTTAGGTAGTTGCAATGCAAACGAGTGTTCATTGGCTAGAGAATGTTGCTTTTGAAGCAAAAACTCAAAGTGGTCACAGTATCATCATGGATGGTTCACCTGAATATGGCGGTGAAAACCGTGGTCCTCGCCCAATGGAACTGATTTTAACCGGTCTGGGCGGTTGTGCTTCTTTTGACATTGTGACAATTTTAAAGAAAGCACGTCAGGAAATTACTGATGTTCGCTGTGAATTAAAAGCAGAACGCGCCGATACAATTCCTGCAGTATTTACCAAAATCCATCTACACTTTGTGGTCAGCGGTAAAGGCATCAAAGAGAAACAAGTCGCTAAAGCGGTAGAGCTTTCTGCTGAGAAATACTGCTCTGCCAGCAAAATGCTGTCTGATGGTGGTGTCGAAATCACCCACGATTTTGAAATTGTAGAAGTGGAATGATCCGCTAATTTCATTAAAAAAGCAGTCTTCGTGGCTGCTTTTTTTACGTCATTTTTTGAGTGAAATACTGCTGGTCATCTTCAAAAATCACCAGATTTTCAGGCAGTCTTAAAGCCCCAAGATGATGAGCATACTCAGCCTGTTGCTGTCGGTCACGATAACGCCTGCCTACTGAATAGTCCACACAGAATACATTCTGCTGCTGTCCAAACCATTGCAGGGCATCAATATGCTTAAACAGACCGGATTTTTCTTCGGTGGTTTTAAAGTTTCGCCAATAATGGCCAATCACGACAGGTATCGTATCTGTATAACACTCCCACCATGGCAAACGATCAATCATGCGCCAGCGTCCCCCTGCATAGACTGGACGTTGCGCAATTTTCTCTGCGCCTGAGCTTAAGGTACGAATCGGATTTTGCATCTGGTCGCGTAACTCTTTCTCAGCGATATATTTTAATAAGGGAATGCTAGCTGCTGGATCCTTGAATTGTCCTTGGTATTGCTGCTGTTCACTCTGGATATATTCATCAAAGCCTAACGTCTGCAACTCAAGCTCATTTTTCAGGACAAAATAATCATAAGCCTGTCTGATTGAATTAAAAGGAACAGATTTCAATTGTTGAATTGCCTGCGTATCCCAGCAAGCATGCACAATTCTTAAATGGGGTGCATCTAGAGCCAAAGGCAGGCTGTTTAGAAATTCTAGAATCCATGCACGATCCTGAATTGAAGCCTGAACTGAATCAAAAGTTTTGAGATCATCCTGATGCGGTGAACCAAAAAACCAGCCATTGCCTTCCCGTAGCGTATCGGTTAACAAGTTGATTTCATGATTACCTAGAATGCATTGCGCATTGCCATTTTCTATTAAGGTTTTAACCTGTCTGATGACAGCGATACTGTCTGGTCCACGATCACACAGATCCCCGACAAAAATCAGTTTACGCTGTTCAGAATGACGACCTTGCAGATCGTAGCCCAATACTTCTAACAATTGTTGTAGCGCGTCGATCTCACCATGAATATCGCCAATAATATCCACCGGACCATCAAAAGTCTGCTGTATGAATATCTGATTACTCATGGCTCTACCCTACCCAGGTCAATAAAACCTTTTTTAATATAGCGTTTATACTTTAAATCAATATAACAAGTTCAGAATTATTTTTTAATCATCTCGATCATTTAATCAAATGATGATAGATCAGAAACTTAACTGGAATGTCTTTTCTTCATTTCTTATCTAAATGTATATCTAAAAACAATAAAAAACCGGCGCCTAAGCACCGGTTTTATTCACTTTACGAGCTTTAAAGCTAGTACAGTCTGATTAAGCGTTTAGTGATTCAATGATTTGGTTCAATGTAGCACTTGGACGCATTACAGCATTTACTTTCGCAGGATCAACTGCATAGTAACCACCGATATCTACAGATTGGCCTTGAACTGCATTCAATTCGCTTACGATCTTCTCTTCATTTTCAGCAAGAGACTGAGCGATCGGTGCAAATTTCGCTTTCAATTCTGCATCTTCGTCTTGCGCTACAAGTTCTTCAGCCCAGAATTTAGCTAGGTAGAAGTGGCTGCCACGGTTGTCTAGCTCGCCAGTACGACGTGATGGAGACTTGTCATTGTCAAGCAATTTTCCAGTCGCAGCATCCAGTGTTTTCGCAAGCAGTTTCGCACGTGCATTGTTTTCTTTAATGCCCATTTCTTCCAGAGAAACAGCCAATGCCAAGAACTCCCCTAGAGAATCCCAACGTAAGTGGTTTTCTTCTACCAACTGTTGTACGTGTTTAGGTGCAGAACCACCAGCACCAGTTTCGTACATACCGCCACCTGCCATTAAAGGCACGATAGACAGCATTTTCGCAGAAGTACCCAGTTCCATGATTGGGAACAAGTCAGTCAGGTAATCACGCAGGATGTTACCAGTTACAGAAATAGTATCCAGACCGCGAGCAACACGTTCAAGTGTGTAACGCATTGCACGTACTTGAGACATGATTTGAATGTCCAGGCCTTCAGTATCGTGGTCTTTCAGGTATGTTTGAACTTTTTTGATCAGTTCGTTTTCGTGTGGACGGTACGGGTCAAGCCAGAAGATAGCAGGCATGCCAGAGTTACGTGCACGAGTCACAGCCAGTTTCACCCAGTCGCGGATCGGTGCGTCTTTCACCTGGCACATACGCCAGATATCGCCTTCTTCCACGTTTTGAGACATCAACACTTTACCTGTTTCAAGGTCAGTGATGTTCGCAACACCAGCTTCTGGAATTTCGAAAGTCTTGTCGTGAGAACCGTATTCTTCAGCTTTTTGAGCCATCAGACCAACGTTAGGAACTGTACCCATAGTACGTGGGTCGAAGTTACCATTCCATTTACAGAAGTTGATCATTTCCTGGTAAATACGTGCGAAAGTAGATTCAGGCATGACTGCTTTACAGTCGTAAGGTTTACCATCAGCACCCCACATTTTACCGCCAGTACGGATCATTGCAGGCATAGAAGCATCTACAATCACGTCGTTTGGAGAATGGAAGTTAGTAATACCTTTTGCTGAATCAACCATCGCAAGTGCTGGACGGTGTTCTTGACATGCGTGAAGATCTTCAATGATTTCTTCACGTAAAGAAGTCGGTAAAGATTCGATTTTTTCGTAAAGACCAGCCATACCGTTATTTACGTTAATGCCTAGCTCGTCGAACAGTTTACCGTGTTTCTCAAATGCATCTTTGTAGTAAATACGCACACAGTGACCGAATACGATCGGGTGTGACACTTTCATCATGGTCGCTTTAACGTGTAAAGAGAACAGAATGCCAGCTTCTTTACAATCTTCTAATTCTTTTTCATAGAAGTCGCAAAGTGCTTTTTTGCTCATGAACATTGAGTCGATGATTTCGCCATCTTGAAGCGCAACTTTTGGCTTAAGAACGATAGTTTCACCAGACTTGGTAATCAGTTCCATTTTCACATTACGCGCACGGTCTAAAGTCATAGACTTTTCACCATGGTAGAAGTCGCCTTCTTGCATGTGTGAAACGTGAGTTTGTGACCAAGGTTTCCATTCACCCATAGAATGTGGGTGTTTTTTCGCGTAGTTTTTCACTGCTGTCGGCGCACGACGGTCAGAGTTACCTTCACGAAGTACCGGGTTCACTGCTGAACCTAAGCACTTGCTATAACGCGCTTTAATTGCTTTTTCTTCTTCAGTAGTCGGGTTTTCTGGATAGTCAGGCAGTGCATAGCCCTTAGACTGAAGTTCTTTAATACATGACGTCAACTGAGCAACAGATGCACTAATATTAGGGAGTTTAATGATATTAGTATCTGGATCTTGGGTAAGACGACCTAATTCTGCCAGGTTATCTGAAACTTTCTGCTCATCGCTTAGATAGTCTGCGAATTCTGCAAGTACGCGTGCGGCTACAGAGATGTCTGTCTTAACAATCTCAACGCCCGCCGGCTTAGTAAAGGTCTCAATGATCGGCAGTAGAGAGTAAGTCGCCAATAATGGCGCCTCGTCGGTCAGTGTGTAAATGATTGTTGACTTTCCACCAGCCATATATAGCCCCTTGCTTTGGATTGAGTTTCTGATCATCAGGCTTTTGGCCTAATTTCAGCGAACCGGTTACTTAAATAAACTTTGAAAGTAGTGGTGCTGGTTGCACCTCAGTCAAAGGAATATCAATACATATTCAACTTTGCCTAAAAAATTCGTATAGATCGTCAGTGTGATTCACCGACAGCAGTATTCTACGTGAAAATGAACCTTTTTTCGAATTGGCACATTGCCAAACCATGTGATTTTTGCATTAGAAGGTTAATTTGCGAATTTTGCTTAATTTTACCAAAAAATATAATTTAAGCATTACAATTCAATTACTTAAATTAAAAATCAAACAAATTCACCTATAAACTTAAAGTGTGCTTAATTCAGTTTTTTGCCATCAATTTTTATCTACATGTTGGGTATCATGAAAATAAATTATCAATGACCGTAATTTCCATAAGTATGGGTTAAAAAGCGAATTGAAACAGATCTGTGCTTTCCTATCGAAATTTATGATCTGCACCTGATAAATTGATAGTTGATCCTGAAGGCTTAAGACAACCTAAATAATAGTCACCTTTCTACTCTTTCTTCAGTTTAAATTATGTGCATTTTTTTAATTACCTTTACAAACACTGGAAATGTATCTACCGTAATTCAAATAAAAAATTGGTTTTATTGGTTTAATAGGCTTTAGATGATGCCAGTACGTTGGTTTAATTAGGGTCTGTTGACATTTACTGTTCATAATTAAACCTATAAAGGTAGCCATAAAAATATACAGGCTAAGGCAACAGAACTTTGATAATTTCTTTTGAGCTTGTCATATCGAGTAGCTATTCCTCTAAATTGCTTTAATCTACAAAACATATTTTCAACTAAATGCCTGATTTTATATAAATACCAGTCCATATGATCATTGTTCGATTGGCTATTTATTTTCTTTGGTATATTCGCTTTTGTCCCTGTTTTTCTGATCTGTTCACGCAGTGGTTCTGAATCATAGCCTTTATCTGCGCAGACCACTTTTGTCTCTTTTAAGTCTAATGTTGATATTAAATCAGGTGCAACTTTGACGTCATGTGTGGTTCCATCGGTAATCATGAAATCAACAGGATTGCCATTTGCATCAACAATCAAATGTATTTTTGAGGAGTTTCCTCCTACACTTTTAGAAATGGATTGATTCGCTATACCGGCAGAATGTTGATGAGCACGTACGTGAGAGCCATCAATAAAAATCCACTCCATATCGGGGCATGATGCTAATAATTTGAATAATCTAAGCAACTTACCGCTGCTTGACCAACGATTAAAACGTTTGAAAATAGAGTTTGATTGACCGAAATAGGAAGGAATATCTCGCCACGGACAGCCTGTTCTAATTCTATAGAGAATAGCTTCAATAAAATTACGTAAGTTTGAGTTGTGATGAATAGATAAATTACGCAAAATAGTTTTCAACTTTTGCCAGTGTTGATCTGTCAGCATGGTACGAGGCATAGCGAATAGTAAAATTGGGTTTGGCGATTTGATTTTACTACTTCGCTATTTTTTAAGCTAAAAGTGTCAACACACCCTAATAAGAATCTTCTAATTAAATTTGGGTAGAATGCTGATTAACTTACAATAAGGACTTATTAGACCTCTTGCGAAAGTATCGTTTTACCTAATTTTTGAATTAGCTAAAACCTTATAAAATGTAGCTTTGGGCTGTTTAAATTTTGACTAACGCAAGAAGTCTATTTTATGCTGAATTATTTAGTTAGTTTTTCGACAGGGGCTAAGAGCAATTCAGGACAGATTCAGATTCTGATAGGCATATTAGCGCTAAGTCTGCAATTTTTGATTATAGACAAATAATTGAACAGATAAAAATTGCAAAAAAAAATAGGAAGATCGTGCAGATGAACAAAGAAAATTTGAATTAAAAATACAATGCCTTAATATGTTACTCATAGCTTTGGATAAAACGTATTAAAAATAAATAACTTACAAAAAATATTAGAATTGTCGTAAGGGTCTATCAAATCACTCGATCAGAATAGCGAAGTAATAGAAGGTGATATTCGAAAGTTAATTACACCCACTAAAGAAAAAATTAACCATGCTGAAGAAGTTCAAAAAAATACTTTTGATATGTATAAGCGTATAAATAGAAAGAGCGCTTTCAATAGCCTAGATGAGCTAACTACTATATATGATGTATTAGTTTCTATAATATATGATACAAATAATACTGACCTAATAATTCATCACTTTACAATAACTGAAGATTAACAATCTCGTATCACACACCAATCCTCAGCCTCACTACCCACATAGTTACCCTACCCCATTAACTGAATAAGGCTTTTCGTATGCTGCCTCTAACATGTTAGCAAAATCTTCGATCCCGGATGTAGTAAGTATTTACAAGCACCTTGATATACGCCCAGTGATCAGGGCCAGCACATCAATCGATAATTTCTAATTATTCACAAAGGGTTGAGTGCTTCATGTCGCGTGTCATAAAAATGAATATTTGGAAGCCCTGTCTTTTGCTTTTTCTTAGCTTAACTTAAATAGTTTCATGACGTAATTTAAGCCTTATAATCGGTAAAAAGCAGTAATTTTAAAGATAATGCGGATAAAGGTACTTTTTACTGTAGGCATAAAAAAAGGGTTTTAAGCTACTGTTTTCGCTTAAAACCCTTATAACATTAGTTTTGAATCTTGGTAGGTATATCCAGACTCGAACTGGAGACCTCTACGATGTCAACGTAGCGCTCTAACCAACTGAGCTATACACCTAGAATGCTTGGCATATTATAAATTTTTCGATCCTAAGACAAGCCTTTTCATTTAATTTTCAATATATACGTACAAGTTTTAAGCAAATCTTTGAATTGTTTCAGATCTTGGTCTGAGAATTCCCTACCAGAATAAATTGATTTTTCAAATAGTCTGATTGCTTCAAAAAATACAGGCTGATCTTTATCCTGAACTTGCTGAGATAGCCTTAACATCCATTGGTGAAAAGTCTCTGCAGGTTGTCTTTCTAAATCTTTTTTTAAAGTCTGATTAAATTGCTGAATGGAGTAATCAAAGGGTGACTGTAATTGTCGAGCTTTAAGGTAGATTTTTATAATATAAAGCAATATGAGTATGCCAATACCGGATATGAGAATGATCACACTGGAATAAACTGAACTTAGACCTAACTTCGCTAACCAGCCTTGTTGAGATTCAGCATTATAGCCCACGACCTTACTTTGCCATTGGTAACTTGCATAATCACTCCAGACTCTTAGTTTGGTCAGCCATACATTACGCTGTGATGTCCAACCAGAATTACTTGCCCATACTCGCTCATCTTGCGAGATTAAATTTTGCATCCCATCATCAATACGTTGCGGGGCTACCATTGCGGTAGGATCAAAACGCTGCCATCTTTGGTCAATCCAGACTTCTGTCCAGGCATGGGCATCCAACTGACGAACCTCCCAACTTTTCCCATCGGGTGCCAATTGTCCACCTTGATAACCTGTGACCACACGTGCCGGAATTCCCACATATCGCATCAGCATCACAAAACTGGAAGCATAGTGTTCACAAAAACCCTGTCGGGATTTAAACAGAAATTCATCAATCCGGTTTTTGCCGAGTACACCTGGTTTCAGGGTATATACAAAATGATTTTGCTGGTACCAGTTCAAGACTGTTCGGATATAACGTCGCGGATCCTCCCCACTTTGTAGATATAAACGCTGTGCCAACTGTTGTGCCTGAGTATCCAAATGGACTTGAGTCTGGGTATTCAGTCGCTGAACAAATTGCTCCGGTAAAATACTTTCAGTATTTTGACTACCTAGCCATTGCAGATGAATCGGTTCTACCCTTTGGGTCAAACGCCTTGGTACGATACTCCAATCCTGACGATTATAATAACGGCGTTCCAAAGGCATCGATTTTTCCAGCCCCATCACCCAGAACACAGAAGGATCAGCAGCCAAATATTGGTAATTCCACCCTGATGGGGATACTGGAACAACTTCTCCAGGCTGACGGATTAAAGGCTGCTGATTAATAAAGCTACTGGTCCAGCGCTGTCCATCATACTCATCTAAAACTAATGCCCGCCAATACAATTCTGAACGTGGCGGCAGTTTACTAACATCACCAATAATCCGGAAAGCCAAAGCATTAGATTGAGATAATTCAGCAATATCTCCCGGTGACATACTGTCACCGATCCCGGTCACGCCTTTATTTTCTGGAATCGGGATATGCCAAAGCGGTGGCAAACGCGGAAAGAAGATGAATAACAAAATAAAAAACGGCAGAGCATAAAGCACAAAGCTGCCAACATATTTGGCATCTTGCTGCAAGGCTATACGTGGTGATTGCTGACTCTGCTGAAACTCACTGGTCTGAATCCGGTATAAACCAATTAGACAGCTCAACAAGCATAGAATAATCACAACAGCCATACCAAAAGACTGGCTATATAGAAATGAACTGGCCGCAACAAAAAGCGCAAAATTAAACAGGATAATCAGATCCCGCCGGTTTTTCGTTTCCAGTAATTTGGCAAATAAAAAAGTGGAAAGAACTGCAACACCTGCCTCCACTCCAATAAAACTTTGGTGGCTGAGATAAATACTACCTAATGCCAAACCAGTGAGTAGAAAAGTCCCTATTTTAGGAAATGGCTTTTGCCGTTTAAGAAAAATCCAGATACACAGTAGGCTAATGACAAAGATAATGCTGAGCAGCACCGGGATGAAAGCTACTTGGGCAAGGATGATCAAGCCTAGGGTCAAGACGATCGAAATTCGGATTTTTCCATCAATCATAGATTCACCCGTTATGCCTGAGCCAATAATTGTTTAGCCTTACGTAACTGTTCTTCACCTGCTCCCTGCGGCAATTCTACCTGTGGTAAATGTAACGCATATGCACATTGCTGCTGCTCACATTGCTCAATCAGTCCCATCATCAAGCCCAGTTTCTCCTCATGCGACTGGCTAGGCATATGTTCATAATGAATCTCAATGCTATGTTCATCCTGATACTGTTCAAAGACTTTGACATATAAGCCTTGCCCACGTGCAAACTGTTTCCAGGAAACCGCCTGCAATGAGTCTCCAGATTGATAATTTCGTAATTCACGGAACTCATCCATATCCGGTTCAAAGCTATTTTGATAAATCTTGTTTTCCGAAGTGTTATTTTGGGCTTTGGGTGCCACCCAGGCAAACTGATGATGATAAAGGTAGGTCCATGCTCGAACCAGACCAAAAGGATAGACTGAATAGATCTGAATCACCGGATACTCAAATTTACCGCGACGTTCTGCATAAAATGGCAGCACCCAATGCTGCTTTTGTTCAGTCAGATAAACTTTCTCCAGCTGATTGCCGGCCTTAATATACAGATAACGCGGCCGGGCTGTGGCTTGCTGAAAATAAAAATGCAAATTGAGTGCATCACCCACCTGTCCGACGTCTTCAGCAACCATTTCAATATCCAGATCATGCAACTGTTTAAAGGTCAGATAGAAGCTGACACATAGCACTGCACTGATCAGAAAGCAGAAACCTAAGATCAGGTTATTGGCATAATTCACGCCAGCAATAAAGGTGATAAAAATCAGAACCAGATATAGATAACCCTGCTGATAAATAAAGACCAGTACATCCTTTTGGGAAAGCTGTTTTTGCTGTGAAAATTGAAAACGTTTCGCCAGCCAGTTTTGCCAGGTTTTATCCAAGAGCGGACTCCTTTAACTGACTGCAACCTGTTGCATCACATTTAATGTTTCTGCATCGCTCAGTCCCAGACGATGGGCGGCGACTGCCACAAAAACGGCTTGCACATCGTCTGGAGTTACAAAGCTACGTTGCTGAATGATGGCATTGGCCTGTGCTGCACGTTTAAGCGCCAGCAAACCTCGTGTTGATAAGCCTTGGCGTTTCTTGCGAGTTTCTTCCGCAAGATCCAGCATATATTCCTGGACCGTTTCACTGATAAAAATCTGCTGGGTCAACTGCTGTAATTCCAGCACTTCATTTTCAGTAAATACATGTGCCAAGCTAGCGATCAAAGCAAAACGAGATTCTTGCTGTAATAAAAGTTTTTCAGCATGACGGGATGGATAACCCAAAGACAGGCGCATTAAAAAACGGTCTAGCTGAGATTCAGGCAAGGCATAAGTGCCACTTTGAAATAACGGGTTTTGGGTTGCGATTACCCAAAATGGTTTAGGCAAGGCATAACGTATCCCATCCACAGTGGTATAGCCTTCTTCCATCGCTTCCAGCAAGGCACTCTGAGTTTTGGGACTGGAACGGTTAATTTCATCTGCCAGCAAAATCTGGGTAAAAATAGGTCCCTGTTTAAACTCGAACTGATGTTCTTTCTGGTTAAACATATTGATACCAATCACATCACTAGCCAGCATGTCATTGGTAAACTGGATCCGATGAAATTTCAGTCCTGCGAGATGGGCTAGGCTGCTTGCCAATGTTGTCTTGCCCAAACCAGGTAAATCTTCAAACAAAACATGCCCGCCTGCAATCAGACAGCATAGTGCTAATCTGGTCTGTGCATGTTTATCCAGAACAATCGCATTAATTTCTTCGAAAAATTTTTGAATCTTGGGTGCATAATCAGCCAGCTTCTGTTCAAGCTCATCATTATCGTGCGCAATATCCAGCTTTTCTTTTTGTTTCATGCCCCAGATCACAATATTTTCCCTAATAAAACATGCTGTAGGATTAACATACACTGTTTTTTAAAATTCCCCAAAGATCAGTCATCTGCCGGCTTTATTTCTACGGAATAAATTGGGAATTTTACATGATTAGATTTGCTATAAGAACTAATTGAAGCTTTAAGATTAAAGTTTAGATAAGTTGCATTTTGATTGGCATATTTATTAGAAATAACCAGCTATTAAAAATCTTTGAGATCTGAACTTATACCTAAAAGATAGAGACTTTTAAAAATTTAAATTCCCAATGTCAAAATAGATCATGATTTTGTTTTATCTTGTTTGAATCCTAAAATTTTCCCATAAAAAAGCGCCCCGAAAGGCGCTCATTTTATTCATGCATTAGCATGGACACTTCTTCATCTCTCCACCGGCAGATGGATAACGAGAATCTACACAGTGACGATAAAATGTTTTAGGGTCCATCGCTTCCAGATCAGGATGGTGCTTTTTCATATGCGCCAAATAGGTCTGATAATCAGGCACACCCACCATCAGGCGGAAACTCTGCTGTAAACGCTGCCACAATGTCGCAATCCGTGACCAGTTTTTCGGGTTCAGGATCAGGTCTTTTTGTGACATCACGGTCATCTTGATGATTTTATAGATAACCGCTTTTCCACCTTTAGCAAACTTCAAGTTCATGCGCTGCTCCTTAATGTCCTTTTGCAGGCTGAATTTCTTCAGGATCGCCATATACTGCTTCTGCTTCATTTACTGTTGGTACCGGGCTCGCCAGGGCTCGACGGATTACGCCAATTGCAGCAAATAGCATTACAAACGCCACAATCATAAAGAAGCCACAAAGTGCTGCGTTGATCTGGTTCGACATTGCAACAGTCTGCATTTCAGCCAGGGTTTTCGCTGGTGCCAGAATTTCATTATTCGCAATTGCCGTATTGAAACGCTCTGCCTGTGCCAAGAAACCGATTTTCGGATTTTCATGGAAAATCTTCTGCCAGCCAGCCGTCATTGAAGTAATAAACAGGAATACGGTTGGAACAATGGTTACCCACACATATTTCTCTTTCTTCATCTTGAACAGGATGACTGTACCCAGAATCAATGCCATTGCAGCCAGAATCTGGTTACCAATACCGAACAGTGGCCATAAGCTGTTAATACCGCCTAATGGATCAACGACACCTTGATAAACGAAGAAGCCCCAACCCGCAACAGCAACGGCTGTACCCAGCATATTACCGAAGAAGTTATGAGATTGTTTTACCGCAGGAATCACGATACCAACTGTGTCCTGAACCATGAAGCGACAAGCACGAGTACCCGCATCTACTGCGGTCAGAATGAATAAAGCTTCAAACAGAATTGCAAAGTGATACCAGAAGGCCATCATTTCACGACTGTTAAAGATTTCGGTAATGATATGCGCCATACCAATCGCGAAAGTTGGTGCACCACCCGTACGTGACAGAATCGAATTTTCACCTACTTCCTGTGCCAGCAATGTCAGTGCTTCAGGTGTTACCACAAAACCAAGATTACGTACTGCTTCAGCCGCAGTATCTACGGTTGTACCTAGTAGTGCTGCTGGTGAGTTAATCGCAAAGTACACACCTGGATCAAGAATCGCGGCACAGATCAAAGCCATGATCGCTACAAAGGATTCCATCAGCATACCGCCATAGCCGATTATCCGGATATCGCGTTCGTTGTTGACCAGTTTCGGTGTTGTTCCTGAAGAAACCAGTGCGTGGAAACCGGAAATCGCACCGCAGGCAATGGTAATAAACAGGAATGGGAACATTGAACCCGCGAATACTGGGCCTGTACCATCGACAAATTTGGTAATCGCTGGCAACTTCATTTCCGGCATCGCGAACAGAATGCCAATCGCCAGACCGGCAATCACACCAATTTTCAGGAAGGTAGATAAATAGTCACGCGGTGCAAGTAATAACCAGACGGGCAATACCGATGCAATAAAACCATAAATGATCAAAGCCCAAGTCAGTTCAGTACCAGTTAAAGTGAACAACTGTCCCCAGTAGGGATGCTGTGCAACGTTTTCACCATAGATAATGCCAAGCATCATCAATACGAAACCAATGATCGAAACTTCTGCAATTTTACCCGGACGGATAAATCGCATGTAGATACCCATGAAGATGGCGATCGGAATCGTAGCGGCAATACTGAATACGCCCCATGGACTGTTGGTCAGTGCTTTAACAACGACTAGCGCCAATACTGCTAGGATGATGATCATCACACCCAGCGCACCGAGCATCACGATAATACCGGCAAAGGTACCCAGTTCCTGTTTCGCCATTTCACCCAGTGAACGGCCGTCACGACGAGTAGAAATAAACAATACCAGGAAGTCCTGTACCGCACCTGCCAGTACCACACCGACCAGTAGCCAGATCGTGCCCGGCAAGTAACCCATCTGTGCTGCAAGGATTGGACCGACTAAAGGACCCGCACCGGCAATCGCGGCAAAATGGTGACCGAATAACACACTTTTATTGGTCGGCACATAATCCAGACCATCACCCAGACGATGGGCAGGCGTTAAACGGCGTGCGTTCAGTTCAAAAACTTTATTGGCAATAAATAAACTGTAGAAACGGTAAGCGATGCTATACACACAGGCTGCGGCCAGTACCAGCCAGACTGCATTCACATGCTCACCACGACTGAGTGCAAGTATCCCGAAGGAGACTGCCCCGACTATGGCTACCAGGAGCCAGATGATTTTCGAAGTCATGGTTGACTTCTGTTGTAAAGTTTCCATTCAATCCCTCATTTTGTGAAGCATATAAATCAGCGTGATTTTTTTATTCGAGGTACTGCTGTTTTCCCTTGCGACTTTACGCTTGTTCCTTTCGAATTCCTCTAAGACTTTGGCATAAAAAAAGGGACGATTTTAGTCATCCCCTTTGATAATAGTCTATTTTCCGACCATTATGCACGTTCTAAATAGTCACCAGTACGGGTGTCTACGCGAACGCTTTCTTCTTGCTGAACGAATAATGGAACACGTACTACTGCACCTGTTTCAAGTTTCGCTGGTTTACCGCCACCGCCAGAAGTATCGCCACGAACACCCGGATCAGTTTCAACAATTTTTAATACTACAAAGTTTGGTGGGCTTACTGTTAAAGGTACGCCATTCCACAACATGATAGTACATTTTTCATTTGAATCGTCTTTTAACCATTTTGCAGCATCGCCCATTGCTGTTTTATCAGCAGCGATCTGTTCGAAAGTTACAGGATCCATGAAGTTCCACATTTCGCCATCGTTGTACAAGTATTCCATTTCTACTTCTACGATGTCTGCAGCTTCTAGAGAATCACCAGATTTAAAAGTTTTTTCCAAAACTTTACCACTGCGAAGGTTACGTAATTTAACACGGTTGAACGCCTGGCCTTTACCTGGTTTAACGTATTCGTTTTCCATGATTGAACATGGGTTACCATCAAGCATAACCTTCAGGCCAGACTTGAAATCGTTCGTAGAATAATAGGCCATGATTGGCTCACTCCAAACTTACTAACTTTAAGCTATTGATGCTATGGGCTGTTGCAATGTCATTTAGCAAGTCTGACACGAACATGAGTTGCCACATGCACATTCATTTAATGTTGCGTATTCTAAATGAGCAATACACCAAGTCGCAACGAAAAAATCGGTTTTAACTTGCTGACACTGCTTAACTTAGCATCAGCTATTCCAATACTGGTGCACAACCAGTCTTCCAAGCATATAAAAGTCTCTATGCTTTTGCATACCATAGCAAACTGATCGTGTTTAGAGAAATTTTAGCCAGCTTTCACATTCCCATCTCTAGACAAACTGCTAAACTGCTCACTTCTGGCTATCGTCTTCATCTTTTTTTGATCTTCCGGCATGACACAGTATTTATATCAAGAAGCAAATTGGCAATCGCAACTGAGCGACCTGATCACCGATCCACAGGAACTACTACAGATTTTACAGCTTTCCCCAGATCAGCTGTTATCTGGTGCTCTTCTGGCCTCTCAAGCCTTTAAATTACGTGTACCACGAGCTTTTGCTTCCAGAATGCAGCTAGGCAATCCTTTAGATCCACTTTTATTACAAGTGTTACCGCATCATCTGGAACTGGAAGATCATCCGGGATTTGTCACCGACCCCCTAGGTGAAGAACAAGCCAATCAGCAGCCTGGTGTTCTACATAAATATAAGTCACGTTTTTTACTGACCTTAACCGGTGCCTGTGCAGTTCACTGTCGTTACTGTTTCCGACGCCATTTCCCCTATCAGGAAAACCTGCCTAAAAATGAGGACTGGATTAATATCAAACAATATCTGGAAAGCCAGCCAGATATTAATGAAGTAATTCTGAGTGGCGGTGATCCACTGACCTTATCTAACCGAAAATTAAAAACCTGGATTGAACGACTAGAATCGGTACCACATCTCAAATTTTTAAGAATACATTCACGAGTTCCTATTGTGATCCCAAACCGGATCGACGAAGAGCTACTAAGCATGTTAAAAAACAGTAGGCTACGTATTATTCTAGTGGTACACTCGAACCATGCATCAGAGCTGGATGACCTGACCTGTAAGCAGCTTAATCAGCTGGTTCAGCATCAGATCACGGTACTCAATCAGGCAGTTTTATTAAAAGGGGTTAATGATTCTGCTCAAGTTTTGATTGATTTAAGCTATCGCTTGTTTGATGCTGGAGTGATGCCCTATTATTTACATGTACTTGATAAAGTAAAAGGTGCGCATCATTTTGATTTACCTGCTGAGCACATCAATGAGATTTATACAGAAGTTTTAGCGAACCTACCGGGGTATCTGGTTCCTAAACTAGTTCGAGAAATAGCGGGTGAGAAGAATAAGACACCGCTTTTTGGGGTTTCAACATTTTTGAGTTAAATAATAAAGATGAGTAAGCATACTGCAGACATTTTTCAGACAACGGCTGAACTCACCATAGAACAGCTAAGTTTTTGTCCCACAAATGCCAAAGCATTGCAGGAATGGGTCGCAGGAATTTCAATCCTGCAATTGGGGAATTCATCCAAATCTCTGTTCAGTGCTTTACTGGAAATTTCCGAACTGAAATGTGCGGAAACCTTGCGTTTTGACCTGATTCAGGTATTGCACCCTACCCTTGAAAATGTTTTGGCCAGTCTTGAGAAACATTTCGTCAATCAGGGTTTGATCACGACGGATCGCAATGACCAGATTATTGAGCTGGCCATGCTGTTACGCAGCTATTTTGCCAAGATCTATATAGATATTGCCAAACGCTGTAATCATCAGCTGAATCATCAAAAGTTTTCACTATTTTCCTTGGGCAAAAAGAAAAGTCTGCAAAGTGCCCGGATGGTTTCCATTTACTATGGTCTGCAACAGTTAAGCCTGCTGCTCTATCAACAGCATATGCTGTATAGCACACCTGGCGCTGGCCAGTGGTTGGCAGCACATCAGTTGCTGGAATGTGCGATGGACAATAATTTCTATCAGACCAACATTAATCAGGTTCTTGGCACCCAGCACGAAATCCAGAATATTGCCCAAGCCTATGCACGACTGATCTTACTAGATATTTTTAATACTCATCAGATTCGTCCTGCTGAAATTCAGGGCTTATATTTATGTAGTGCAGACTGGGCGAAACTGGTTCAGATTCTACCGAAAGAAACCACGCTATCACGTTATGTGGTTGATGCCAGCAAAGATCATCCACCTTTATTAAATTCTCATCAGGGTCAGCATTTCCAGCCGAGCTTCTATATTTCGACACAAAACCTGATGGAACACCTGACCGGCACTCAAAGCAAAAATGCCCAATATCTGTCACGTAATGAAAAGCTGTTCCTGACGCCTGCCCTGCATTTTCATATCTATAACCTGCTTTCGAATAATGTCGAACGCCGTCATGAGCGTTATGAATATTCTGCACAGATCAATATCTGCTTTGGCTTAACGGTGGCGCATTTTTATCTGTCTAAGGGTAAAAACTTTAATGAAACGCTGGAACTGGAAGGTAATTATGGTTTCCAGAGCGAAAGCAGTTTTATCAGCTCAATGCATAATACCGTTCCAAGCGGATTCAGCAGTATCAAGGCGCTCGATCGCGAAGCCAAACAGATTCATACCGCTGAAGTTCTCGATATCAGTGTTAATGGTTACCGGATTAAATGGTCAGGTATCACACCTGCCAATCTGAAAACTGGCGAATTTATTCTGGTTCAGGAAAAATCTCAAAGCCAGTGGCGTGGTGGTGTCATTCGCTGGATCAAACAGTCTGCTGATAAAAGTCTGGAAATTGGTCTGGAAATTCTCGCACAGGAACTGTTCCCTTGCGCAGTCTATGCCCGTACCGACAAACACAGTGTCAATTATCAGCCAGCCATTCTGGTACAGATGACCCAGCTTGATCAGGTCTCAACCAGTATTATTGTCTCTGGCTCACAAATGTTTAGGGAAAAACAGACCATTCATTTACGACTTGGCCAAAAAGAACTCAGAATCTACCTGACCAAGGCGCAGCTCATTACACAAAGTTTTATCCGTTTTGACTATGAATTATTAAATGATCAAGAAGAAGATATCATCGAAAACTTTATACATAAGCAATTGAATGAAACTAGAAATCACGATTTATGGGAAGCATTGAAGTGAGAAATCCATTATTGTCTAAAAAGTTAAAACGTACTGAAACACGTTTACTGATCATTGATGATAATCAAATTAGATATAACCAAATCCGTGATCTCTTAACCAGCAATGAATATCAGGTCGATGCCGTTCTGCTTGATGATCTGCAATCTTTTGAAAAACAGTTAAACTTTAACTGGGACCTGATTATTTTTGGTCGTGCGTATGATCTGAAATATGAACAGGCCTTAAGTCTGGTTCAACTTTCGCAGCAACCTGACCTTCCTATTCTTTTGTTAAAACCAGAAGATTATCAGGCTGAACAATATGCCCAGTATATCCGTAAAGGTATTTTTGACATTCTGAATCTGGATTACCCAGGCCGCTTCTTCCTTAATCTGGTACGTGCCCTTTCCTTTAGCCGTACGATGCAAGCACAGCGCCATTTAATTGAAGAACTGGAAACTGCACAAAGCCAGGCACAATCATTGGTAGAAGACAGTAACCGTGCGGTCGCAACCATTCAGGAAGGCATCCATATTCAGGCTAATGCCGATTATCTCAAACTGTTTGGCCTTAAAAGCGAGGATGATATTATCGGTCTGCCGCTTTTAGACCTGTTACAGCCGCAAGATTTGAATGATTTTAAAACCCGCTTTAAAAAGATTTCTCAGGGCCAGTTTGATTTAGGCCGTTTTGATATTACTTCGTCGAATCCAAATGTGGCTGCTGCCAATCCATTAAAACTGGAATTTCTGGCATCTAGTGCTGAAGAAGATGCACTACAAATTACGATTGATACAGCGACTACTCAGGCAAGTGCCTCTTCTGAAAAAGTTGCAAACAAGCCAAATACCTTACAGTCACTTAAGCGTGAACTCAATCGTGAACCGGCCAAAGCCAATGCATTGATCACTTTCTCCTTTGCTGCGTATGAACCGCAAGTCCTGAATGGTGACTGGGCGACCTACATAGGTTACTTCCATGAAATTAAGAAATTCCTGAAAGAGCAGGTTCGTATTCCGCTCTTCAAACTGGAACATGATGTTCTGGTGGGGATCATTCAGGCAGATGCGCAAGACATTCTGGAATCCAAACTGGTTGGACTAGGTTCATTGACCAAACCACAGCTCATTACAGTGAATCAGCAAACTTATCCGCTCAATCTGCGCATCGGTTATACCCTGCTTGACGGTGAACTGCGTGATGAAAGCCATTGTAATGAATTAATCGGTCGGGCTTTCTCTACTCCTTTACCACAAGCACAAAAAACTTCTGAGTTTGTTCTGGATATTCCTGCAACGACTCAGGAATCGATTTCAATGCCAAGCATTGACTTCACGGTTTCAGAACCCGTTATTCCAGCGCCTGAGTCCATACCGGTCAGTCCAGCAGTCAGTGCTGTACCACTGACTACATCGCCAGTATTAAAAGCACTGCGTGAATGTCTGGAACGTGGTGAAATTCATCTGAAATATCAACAGCTGTATGATAAAGAAGATACCAACCTCTATATGTATGAGGTGACTAGTGGCTTTATCTTTGAAAATAAATGGCAGGACATTTCTTCCTTGATAGAACTCAATGAAGATGATGAATTATCTATTAAACTCGATCGCTGGATTCTGGTTGAATCAAGCAAGCAATTGCACAACTTCATTACCCAGTATCCGGATGCCCGTTTAATCGTGAACCTGAACCGTGCGGTACTATTTAAAGACCGTACTTTTCCTGAGTTTATTTCCAAACTAATTACCATTATTCGCAGTAAAGTCGAACATCCTTTAACTTTACAGTTCTCAGAAGAAGATATCCTGATGAACCAGCAGGATGCGCAGAAATATCTACGTACTTTACGTGAACATGGCGCGCGAATTGCGATTCGTAACTTTGGTCACTCAATGTATAGTGAAACCCTACTACGTGAGTTTGATATCAATGGTCTGAGCCTGGATAGCAAACTGACCAAGATGCTGAACAATGATGCTGAAATTGAACAGTTACAGGAAAAAATCACCACGTACAATGAAATCAAACCAGTGAATATCATGATCCGTGAACTGAATGACATGACCTTATTTGCGAATGCCTGGAACGTCGATGCACGCTTTATTCAGGGTGATTATTTCCAGAAAAAACTGGATCATCTGATTGATGTACAAGACCACTAAGGTCTTGTACTCGCCTTTCAATCTAGAAACGTGAAATGATTTTCTAAATTGCAGGCACAAAAAAAACGGGCATAAAGCCCGTTTTTTTATTTTGGGTATTAACGTTTAACAGAACGTGACATACCAGCAAAACGTTGTTTGAACTTGTCGATACGGCCGCCAGTGTCAACGTTCTTTTGCTTACCAGTGTAGAATGGGTGGCAAGCTGAGCATACGTCTAGGTAAAGAGTTTCTTTACCAACAGCTGAACGAGTTTCGATTACGTTACCACATGAACAAGTAGCAACTAGTTTTTCGTATTTTGGGTGAATATCGGCGCGCATCGTCGATTACTCCATTAAGATGAAAGAAGGTTTTGCTGTCATCGCAATTGATCACTCTCAAATATTGAGGAAGGGCCAGAATCAGGATTCAGGCAGATCAACACCACAACAGACCATTCTTTTGGCCCACCGAGACGGATACCGTCAGAGCTAAGCACAACAAGTTGGGCGGTATTATACGGCAAACAAATCCAATAAGCGAATTATTCTTCTGTATGTACGGCCTGTTTGGCCCAGAGATTCGCAATCACACCACAGGCCATGAGCTGGATTTGATGGAAAATCATAATTGGTAAAACAATTATGCCAAGTGGCTGACCAATAAACAGAATCTGTGCCATCGGTACACCACTGGCAAGCGTTTTTTTGGAACCACAGAAGAACACCGTTTTCTGGTCAGCACGATTAAAGCCCAACCAGCGTGGAATAAATAGCGACAACAGCATCACAATGGTCAATAAAACCGAACATGCCAGCAGCAGCAAGAGCAAAGTACTTAAGCTGACTTCACGCCAAAGCCCAGCCACCACCGCACTGCTAAATGCCCCATAAACCACCATCAGAATTGAGCCCTGATCGAATACTTTAACGATCTTGGGCATCTTCTGCATTTTTGGGAAAATCCATGGACGTAGTAACTGACCTAAAATAAAAGGCACTAATAACAGCAGCGTAATCTGTAGAATCGATGCTGTCGGATCAAAGCCATGCTGAGATTTCCCAAGGATAAAGAATGCGACCAGCATCGGTGTAATGAACATCCCGATAATATTGGAAAATGAAGCACTACAGATTGCACCGGCAATATTCCCTTGAGCCACTGAGGTAAAGGCGATGGAAGACTGTACGGTTGATGGCAAGAAGCACATAAACAGGAATCCCCAATATAATTCTTGCCCCAGCATTGGCAATAGGATTGGCTTTGCCAGCAAGCCTAAAATTGGAAAGAGTGCAAAGGTCAAGGCAAAGACCAAAGTGTGTAATTTCCAGTGCATCAAGCCTTCAATTACAGCTTCACGCGAAAGCTTGGCACCATGCAGGAAAAACAGGATGGCAATGGCTGCTGTCGTGATCCAGCTAAAGAGTTCAGCTGCCTGCCCTGACACTGGCAATACACTGGCCAGTAACACCATAACAAAGAGCAAGATCGTGAAGCGGTCCAATGCCAGCAGTTTAAGCATCTGATTTCCTTCCCTCAAAATTTTATTATTCGATAAAAAATACCCGGCTATCTTAACAGATGCCGGGTCCATATTATGCATTCAGATTGATGGAATATTTTCATCCATACATGAATACATTTCACATATCTCGCTCTATAACACTTAGTTATTACGTGCGTTATTGTCTTGCTGGATCAATTCGATTTTATAACCGTCTGGATCTTCCACAAATGCAATCACAGTGACACCGCCTTTCATTGGGCCAGCTTCACGAACAACATTGCCACCACGTGCCTTGATTTCTTCACAGGCTTTATAAGCATCATCTACCGCAATCGCAATATGACCGTAGCCATTGCCCAGGTCATAGCTTTCTGTATCCCAGTTATGGGTCAGTTCAAGCACAGTGTGATTTTCTTCATCGCCATAACCTACAAAAGCCAAGGTAAAACGACCTTCTTCATAATCTCGCTTACGAAGTAAAGTCATACCAAGAACCTCAGTATAGAACTTGAGTGATTGTTCCAGATTGCCTACACGTAACATGGTATGCAGCATGCGCATATTAATCATCCTTATTTACAGATTGTTGTTGGTGTTCACCGAGTAATTTTGCCACCCAAACCACCAGAATCAGGATTGGAATCCCGATTAAAGTGGTCATCAGGAAGAAATTCGGATAACCGATATTGGTCACTATAGTACCTGAATATCCACCTAAAATCTTAGGGGTTAAAGTCATGAGTGAGCTAAAAATAGCATACTGAACAGCGGTAAAGGACACACTGGTCAGACTGGACAGGAAAGCAATAAAGGCTGCACCTGCGAGACCTGCAGCCAGATTATCGACAATAATTGCAAAATACAGCCACCATGAACTATAAGGTTTAATCACTTTACCCTGAATTTCGACATTCTCACCAGTTCCAATTATAATTGGCTGAACATCGATATCCATCGGATTGGCTTGGGTCTGCGACAAGTCCACAGCATATGAATGCTGCTGGGCAACTATCGGATGCTCTTGCTGCATTAAGCTTGCATTGATTTGCTTCACAGGTGCAGCAATCAGTTTTTCGGCAGGAATAGCAGCACTAAAGACACGTCCTTCATCCAGCTTGGCTTCGAATTTATCGCCATTCAGCTCCAATACAATTTTTTGCTCTGCAGTTAAATCCGGCCCTAGATACTGACCGCGAACCACGATGCTATTTTCCTGTTCATTGGCACTGATCAGGTTATCTGTGGTAACAGGCAGAAGCTGTAATTGTGCTGCTTTCGAATCATTCTGTTGCAGATAAGGCAGGTTGACTTGTACTGCATCTGCCGGATGATTCAGATAATGTGCACGAACCTGAATCTGTTCGGCCTCTTTAAAAGCAGTATTGGGTACATTCAGTTTCCAGTAACCGACTTCATCTGTATCTGCCCGAAAGGTTTGCTGACCTACCTGAACTTCGACCTGCCCCAGCTTTTCACCAGACTTCACTAAGCCAATAAAAATCAGATTGGTTGAACAGGCCAGAATCGCGCCTACAAACATCAGTTTCATGATGTTCATTTTCTGGGCCAGCAAGCCACCTAAAAAACCGCCAAGCAAGGAGAAAATTACCCCATACACTTTCACAGCTTCAGCAATCTGCTCCTTGCTAAAATTTAGATCCTGATAAAACACATTGGAAATCACACCGGCAATAATATCGGAGACCCGATAGAAACCGATCAACAATAACAACACCAAAGCCAGCTTTAAGCCATAGCGATCAAAGAAATCTGCTACGGGATTGACCCAGGTTTCGAATGCCATCTGCTTATTCACAGCACCCACTTTGACCAGAATCGTACCCACACCGAAAGCAACAGCACCTGAACCGATAAAGCGTAAAGCCTCAAAACAGAATAAGGCAAAAGTATCCTGAATCGCCCACTGTTCAGTGATACTCGATACCAAGTCACCGGAATAGACATAACTCAGCACAAAGCTTATAACAGCCACAAAAAACACGCCAACCAGACGGAAATAATCACTGCGCTGGTAATCTTTACGTATCCGATCCACCTGAGGCTCACGAATGACCAGTGTAGTAATAATCCCAACCAGCATAACCACTGCCATCGCCAGATAAGTCCATTTCCAGGCATCATAGATATAATTGCCTTTGGCCGTGCCTAAATATGCCGCCAGAAACAGAGCTCCAGCGCCAGCCACAATCATCCCGATCCGGTAACCCGCATTATAGGTCGATGCCAGTACGGTCTGCATCTGAGTTTCGGCCAGCTCAATACGATAGGCATCAATGACAATATCCTGCGTTGCAGCCGAGAATCCCAGCAGGACTGCACCTAATGCCATCTGCTGTAAATGTGCCTGCCCCAATGCTGGATCTGAAAAAGCCATAATTGAAATCGCAGTTACAATCAGGATCTGAGCAATCAATAGCCAGGCGCGCCGGCGACCCAAAGCTTTGGTCAGAAATGGGACAGGTAATTCATCAATCAATGGCGCCCAGACAAACTTAAATGAATAGCCTAGTGCAGCCCAGCTAAAAAAAGTCACCGCACTTTTACTGATTCCGGCTTCACCGAGCCATAAAGACAAACTGGAAAAGATCAAAAGAATCGGGACACCGGCTGAAAATCCGAGAAACAGCATGATCAGGGCACGTCGATCCAGAAATGCTGTAAATGCGGATTTCCAACCCGTCGTTTGTGTTGTCATTGCTTTGTTATTTTCCACGAAAACCAATTGCTGCTATTCAATCCTTTAATAACGTATCTTTCAACAAAATTTATATATTTCTCGCATACCCGATTTTTTATTTTGTGGCAAAACTGACATGTTGGCTTGAATTTTTCAAGTAAATCTGTATACCTTAAACCTTATCCACGTCATATTTCGTTTTGGACTTTCAACAGTGACTCAGAGACTCGATCAAATTCATTCTTCAATTTCAAGTAATACAACTATATCTCAACAAAACATCAGCTCCGACCTACTTATCTCAGCCTTTGAACAAAGCGAAATTACACCAACCCTTGAAAAGACATGCCTGAAACCGGCACAACTGACGCGTATTGCCGATCCGGATAAAATCCCGGCATCGACCAAGCGAATCAAGCCTTTAAATAATTTTCTAGGCCAGGACCGTGCCCGTGCTTCGGTTGAAGCCGGTATTGCCCTGCCATATTCAGGCTATAACATCTTTGCGGTGGGTACAGCAGGACTCGGCAAACGCACTATGGTAAAGCGTTTGTTGCAACAGCATGCCAAAACCATGCAAACGCCTAATGACTGGGTCTATGTCAATAATTTTCAGAATCCTCGTCAGCCTATCGCACTGGAATTTCCAGCCGGTCAGGGACCCAAGTTTCAGACGATGCTGCATCAAAGCTGGCAATCTATTCTAAAACAGCTGGAGCGCCGTTTTACTACAGAAAGCTATCACAACCGGATTGAAATGATTCGTCAGGAAACGGGTGATGAACAGCAACTCGCACTGATCGAATTGACCCGTGAAGGTGAAGAACTCGATCTGAAATTGATTTCTCGCAGTGATGAACATTGTTTTGTACCGATTCATCTGAAAGATGACAAAGTACAGGAAATGTCTCAGGAAGATTTGAATGCTTTAAGCAATAAAGATCGTGCTGAAATCGCGTCAAACATGCGTTACATGGACAAGAAACTGGAACGCCTGGGCCTTCATTTGGGCGATTTGGAAGATGATGCGCGTGACCGTGTTCAAGTGCTGAATCGTGATATTGCCAAACAGGTAGTGATGCCACGCGTTGAGCAGATGCTGACTAAATTCAAGCATGTCGAAGGTCTAGAACAATATCTGAAGCAATATGCTGAAGACATTATTAATAATGTTGAAATTGTACTGGAACAGGAAGAAGACGATTTTACCCCTGCCCAGTTCAGCCGCGTACCAGCGCGCTTCCAGGCCAATGTGATCGTCACCCATAAGCCAAATAGCGGTGCACCCGTTATTTTTGAAGATTTCCCGACGCATTACAATCTATTGGGTCATGTAGAACAGCTGACCCAAAATGGTACGATTACTACAGATTTCACGCTGATCCGTCCCGGCTCCTTGCATAATGCCAATGGCGGTTTCCTGATACTTGAAGCTGAACAGTTACTGGAACAACCTTATGCATGGCAAGGTTTGAAACGTGCCTTGAAATCTGGGCATCTCAAGCTTTCATCTTTAGAGCATATGCTGACTCTTACCGGTAGCATTTCCATTGAACCAGCTTCTATTTCGCTGAATATCAAAGTGGTGCTGCTGGCAGAGCCAGAAATTTATTATGAAATTCTGGAACTTGAACCAGAACTAGGCAGTATCTTTAAAATCCGTGCTGATTTTACCGATACCTTGCAACGTAATGATGAAAATGAGCAAGCCTATATGCAGCTCATTGCTGACTATGTGCAATCAGATAAATTATTACCATTTGACCGTTCTGCATTATCTGCCCTGCTGACCGACTCAAGCCGTCAGGCTGAAGATCAGAGTTCCCTGTCACTACATGCATTAACGCTGGGCGACCTGATTCGTGAAGCGCATCATCATGCATTCGAAGCGGGTGATAAGATGGTGTCAGAAAAGCATATCAATACCGCACTGGATCATCGTAAATATCGCTTAGGCTATTTACGTGAGCTATTCTGGCAAGATCTGACCCGTGGCACTCAACTGATTGAAACTCGCGGTCATCGTCTAGGCCAAATCAATGCGCTGTCTGTGATTCATTATGCAGATGTTGAATTTGGTCTACCTTCACGCTTAACTGCTTCTGTATATCAGGGTGGCGGTGATATTCTGGATATCGAACGTAGCGTAGAACTTGGCGGTTCTTTACATGCCAAAGGCGTGTTATTGATGGCCTCTTTTCTAAAAGCACATTTTGGCCGCGAACAGACCCTGCACTTCTCTGCCGCTTTGGCTTTCGAACAGAGTTATGGTCAGGTGGATGGTGACAGCGCGACAGTCGCTGAACTTTCAGCGCTTATTTCTGCGATTAGTCAGTTACCGATTGACCAGTCCTGGGCGATTACCGGTTCCATGAACCAGCTTGGTCAGGTGCAACCGATTGGTGGAGTTAATGCAAAAATTGAAGGTTTCTTCGATGCCTGTAAGCTGCAAGGCCTGACAGGTAAGCAGGGTGTGATTATTCCACGACAAAACATGCAGCATCTGATGTTACGTAAAGATGTTATTGCTGCAGTCGAAGAAGGTCAGTTCCATATTCATGCCATTGATAATATCGCGCAGGCTTTGGAAATTCTGATGGCACGTCCGGTCGGGACTATGGACAAGAAAGGCCGTTATAGCAAAAACTCGATCTTTGCTGCTGTGATGGAACAACTCGAATACTGGCAAGCCATTGAAGATGGTGCCGAGTTTGACGAAGAACCTAAGAAAAAGAAAAAAAAGAAGAAAAAGAAAAAAGATAAGGCGCCTATAAAGGAAGTTCTGACCGATCCAGATACCTTAGCTGAGGCCTTGGTTGCTGAATCAAAAGAACTGGAAAAATCTGAGGATTAGGCAGAAGATTAATTCTGCCCCCCTTTCTCACTATTCACCCATAAAAAAAGCGCTTCTTTCGGAAGCGCTTTTTCACATCTATCAGTTTAATCCAAGGATTAAGCTTCAGGTGCTGGACTGTATTGTTCTACTAAAGGCTGTAACTCACCTTTTTGGAACATTTCTAGGATGATGTCACTACCACCGATCAATTCACCATTGATCCAAAGTTGTGGGAATGTCGGCCAGTTCGCAATTTGTGGCAGAGTTGCACGAATATCTGGGTTTTCCAGAATATTAACATAAGCAAATGGACGACCAATTTGACTGAGTGCTTCTACCGCACGTGCAGAAAAACCACATTGTGGAAATTGTGGTGTGCCTTTCATATAAAGAAGTACTGCGTGCTTGGCAATTTGGTCACGAATTAACGCTTCGGTATCGCGTGCTTGTTCAGTCATTGATAAATCCTCAACTAATCTGTCTCGCATTATACCCAAAACAGAGAAAAACAGTACGTCTAAAGTAATAAATCCATTTTTATTTACAATTACCCTTTAAATCTGACCAAGTTTTTGCTTATATAAGTTTTTCTTTCCACCTAACAGTAAAGAGTTAGTCATGAACAATATTACCCTCGCTCCGGTACAAACTGATCAACCTTCACATTTGATGCCAGTCTTTGGTCGTCAACCGATCAGCTTTGTCCGAGGACGAGGTGCATATCTTTATACCGAAGATGGTACAGAGTATTTAGATGCCTTAACTGGGATCGCCGTTTGCGGTTTGGGTCATGCTCATCCAGTGATTGCTGAAGCAATTGCGGAACAGGCTGCAACCCTGATTCATACCAGTAACCTGTTTGAAGTGCCTTGGCAAACTGCTGCAGCACAGAAACTGGCTGAAGTCGCTGGCATGGAAGAAGTTTTCTTCTCCAACAGTGGTGCAGAATCGAATGAAGGTGCGATCAAAATTGCGCGTAAATTCGGTCATATGCAAGGTATTGCGTCACCAAAAATTATTGTAGCTGACAAATCTTTTCATGGCCGTACGCTGGCAACCCTGTCTGCAACCGGTAACAAAAAAGTTCAACAAGGCTTTGGTCCATTGGTTGAAGGCTTTATTCGTGTACCTTTTGGTGATATTGAAGCCATTGAAGAAGCTGCAATTAACCATCCGGATATCGTGGCTATTCTGGTTGAACCGATCCAGGGTGAAGGTGGTGTCAATACAGCACCGCAAGGCTTTAGTTACCTGGAAGAAATCCGTCAGATCTGTAATCAGCACAACTGTTTGATGATGCTGGATGAAGTACAAACAGGTAATGGCCGTACCGGTAAATATTTTGCTTATCAGCACACCAATATTGTGCCCGACGTATTGACGACTGCTAAAGGTCTGGGCAATGGCTTCCCAATTGGTGCCGTGATGACTCAAGGTCGTGGTGTCGGTGTTTTAACTGCGGGGAATCACGGTTCGACTTATAGCGGTACTGCATTGGGTTCACGCGTGGTTTATACCATCATCGATATTATGCAAAAAGAAAATATCGTAGCCAATGCCGCTGAAAAAGGTGCATATATTGTTGAGCAGTTACGTAACCAGCTTGCAGATCATCAAGTGACTATACGCGGATTCGGTCTGATGATTGGGATTGAGTTGCCTAAAGATTGTGGTGAGCTGGTGGATATTGCACGCGATGAATACAAAACCATTATCAACGTGACTGCAGGTAATGTCGTTCGTCTGTTGCCTACCCTGAATATTACACAGGAACAGGCCGATCAACTGATCGAGCGTTTAGTGAAAATGATCAAGGCCTACCTTGCTTAAGTCTATCTTGAAAAACAAAAAAGCCGCTTTAAAGCGGCTTTTTTGTTTATAGGGAATTTATGATGCGACTTGCAACAAACGTCCACCAGAGATCTGGCTAAAATATTGTTTCAATGCATCCAGACAGCGCAGGACTTTAGTCGGTTGCTGTTCTCGATTAGGTATAACTGCATAAAGGGTGACTGGCGGAAGTTTCCATTCAGGCAAGACTTCAATCAGTGAACCATTTAATAAATCTTTTTTAACATCAAGATATAAAATCTTGGCAACCCCGTTGCCTTGCAGGCACATGGCTTTTGCAACCAAGCTGTTATTGGTACTAAAGCGTGAGCTTAGTTCAAATTCAACCTTTTCTGTGCTATGCACATGCTGAAAACTGAAATTCTGATGATTTTTAATATGCGTTAAAGGCAAAACATCATGGTGTTTCAGGTCTTCAGGACGCGAGATAATTGCGGTCTGGTTAATATAGCTTGGCGCAGCAACAAGAATCTGTTCAATCTGCATTAATGGCACAACCTGAAGGTTGTGGTCATCATCGTTCTGGTCAAATCGCAGGGCAATATCAATGCGCCCTTCCAACAAATCAACCTCATGATTGTTTGTTTCCAGGTGGACTGTCAGGCCACGGTGTGCGGACATCCAGTGAGAAAGTGCAGGAATCACATGGTTCGCGCACACTTCCGGTAAGGATACAATACGAAGTTCACCAACAAGATCGTCACGTAACTCGTTAATGCGAACCTTTCCACGCTCAGCAGCAGACAACATTTCCTGGCAGCTGTGAAAAAAAGCTTGTCCCGCTTCGGTCAGACTTAATTTTCTCGTAGAACGATTTAGAAGTACAACTTCCATATCCTGTTCCAAAGAGCGAATTTGTTGACTCACGGCGCTGGTTGTAATCCCTAACTCACGTGCAGCACCGCTAAACGAGTTCTTTTCCACAACACAAGCAAAGACACCCATTGCTCGAAGTTGATCTAACATAAATTCCCCTCTAAACTTATGAGATGCTTCATCTTTTGATAAAAGCAACTCATTGTATTATACGGTGAAATTTACGTTTTGCATTATTTATTTAATTATTTGGTAAAACTGTTGTTGGATTAATCGGTTTTCCGTCTAAGCGAACCTGAAACTCAAGCATAGTGCGGGTTGTACCAGTCGCCCCCATCTCGGCAATTTTTTGACCAGCCGTTACATTTTGGCCACTTTTCACGCTTAATTTACTGTTATGCGCATAAGCGGTGATATAGCCATTAATATGTTTAACTAGTACCAGATTACCATATTCCTTCAGGCCATCTGCTGCATATACCACCTGCCCATCTGCTGCAGCAAAGACCGGATCTCCGACATTACCGCCATAACGGGTACCTTTGATATTTGCAGCCAGATCATAGTTTTGTAATACCGGACCATTTGATGGCTTGACCCAACGTAATCCTGCTGCTGTCGATACTGGGGTAATCGGTGCAGAAGTAGTGGTGGCAGGTTTTGGCGTAGTCTTAACAGTTGTTGGAGCGGGAGTGGTTGGCGCTGGAATCGCAATCGTTTGACGCTGAATCGGTGAAACTTGGGTAACAGGTTGAGTCGCGGTAGTACGGCGAGCGGTAGTGTTATTTTTCAGGCGAATCGACTGACCCACATAAATACGATACGGCGGAGCAATATCATTCATCTCTGCCACACTGATATAGCTCAGACCATAACGTGCAGCAATGCCACTCAAAGTATCCCCAGAGCGTACCGTATAGAAGTCAGGCGCTGCGGCATAGCGGGTCATATTATTGACCTGAGGTTTAGTGGCACAACCAGTAATAATCATTGTGGAAACAACCACAGTGGACAAAACCAGAGTTTTGATGAAGCTGGATGGTGAAGCATGAATGAAGTATTTCGGTGACACCAAGGACATTATCTTCCTCTCTAACATCTATACGGTTGCAAAAACCCAGTAAGATTAGCAAAGTTTTACTACAATATACTTGTAAGCTTTCATTTTTCACAAACTTATAACATTCATTAGATTTTATTTAGAATCTGGGCTTGCAAAGTGTGAAGTGTGTCATAGTTTGTGGCATCCATCTGAATTGGCGTCACGCTTACATAGCCATTGGCAATTGCGAAAAAGTCTGACTCGATTTCAGTTCCTTTATGTTTTGGCATTGCGACTGCTTCACCCGATAGCCCAATCCAGTAAACCTGACGACCACGTGGATCTACATGACTGGTAATCGGCTTGGACTGGCTACGGCGACCCTGAAAGGTCACTTTAGTTCCTTTCAGCTTAGCCACATCAGGAATATTCACATTAAAAATATGACGCTCAGGCAAAGTCGGCAAACCTGCCGCAATAAAATCATGTACCCATTGCGCTGCAATGCGATAATCTTCTGGCAAGGTATAAGATCGAACATTTTGCCCACATAGAGAAACTGCCAATGCAGGTTGTTTGGCCAGACGACCTTCAAATGCGGCACCCACCGTCCCTGAGTACAGCACATCATCTCCCAGATTGGCACCACTGTTAATGCCGCTGACCACCAGATCGAATTCAACATCAAATAAACCATTCATGGCCAGATAAACACAATCTGCTGGCGTACCATTCACTGCCCATACATCGGGAGAAATCTGGATTGGTCTTAATGGTCGGTCTAAAGTGAGTGCACTGGAAAATCCGCTACGTTCACTTTCCGGAGCTACCACCACAACGCGTCCTAAAGGTCTCAAGGCCTGCGCCAATGCCTGTATACCCGGTGCAAAAACACCA
The DNA here is from genome assembly GCF_054861205.1 of Acinetobacter sp. TW_SC_4. NCBI lineage: Bacteria > Pseudomonadati > Pseudomonadota > Gammaproteobacteria > Moraxellales > Moraxellaceae > Acinetobacter > Acinetobacter sp. TW_SC_4. The sequence continues at coordinate 1,122,250 of NZ_CM142174.1, read as the reverse complement.
TCATCATTTGAAATTAATATATTCACTGCAAAATCTCGTTGAGCTAAAAAATGACTCGCTAGGACATTTCATTGTATTAGTTCAGGAATTATATATATTTGTAGCACGATATCCATTAATACATATGGCTTAAGATGATGAAAAAATTCTCTCTTTGGGGTACTTTGGCTTTAAGTTTGGCAACTTTTGTTTCTCCTGCAGTTATTGCCAATGATTTGACAGCTGAAGAAAATGACATGATCGTGAAAGAAGATGTTGCGTCTGCACAGGTAATGATTGAAGTATGCCCAGGCATTATTGGTCAGAATGCAAAATTCGATACAACGATTCAGCAGCTGATTCAATCTTATCTAAAAGAATACTCTGACAAGTCGATGACCTATCAAAAACTTCAGGCAGACAGTGAATACAAGACTGTGCTTGAAGAAGCACGTCAAGGTGCAAAACAGACTGCAAAAGACGAACAAAAAACAGCGTGTGAAGATGTTTTAGCCTATCAGGAATAAGGTTTTTCTCACTAAAATGAGACGATGCCAGCATCGTCTTTTTTTCTCTTACACATTTCTTCATAATTCTACAGCTTCACTACATTTCCCCTCTTTTCAATTTTAAAAATATCTTTAAGCTAACAAATTATTGTTCTACATGTAATTTTTGAGTTTTTTGATGAAACATACATTAGTTAAAAGTTTAAGTTTATCTGTTGTTGCTGGTATGACACTTTGGGGCAGCTCGGTTTATGCAGCAAATGAAAATATTGAAGTCACCCCGAGTCAGGAAATCACCAAGCAAGAATTAGCTGCAATTTATGTCCTTTCTGAAATTTGCCCAAGCATGGTCAAAGACAAAGCAAAATTCAATCAGGGTTATAACCAGCTCGTAACTGAATATTTGCCGGGTCAAAAAAATCCGGTAGAACGCCTGAACCAGATGGTAAAACAGTCAGATTTCCGTAACATTCTGGCTGAAGCACAGAGCGATGCCAAAAAGGCTGGCAAGAAAAAGAATCAGGCCATTTGCAATGAGTTGGTGAGCTACAGTAAATAATCCACTTTTTGAGTGATTGCTTACAATACTTTTGAAATAACCCCGGGTTTCCCATAGAAGTCAGCCTAGCTTTGTCCTAAAATGCTAGGCTCTTCGTGCTTACATCAAGATATTGGAACCCACTAGAAATGACCCAAAAAACTGCCCTTGCTGCATTATTATTAATTCCTAGTTTTAGCTTTGCAGCAACTGTCTTATCTGCACCACCAGAATTGAATAATAAATCTTATGTGCTAATGGACTACGAGACAGGGCAAATTCTCGCATCAAAAAATGAAAATGAAAAATTAGCCCCTGCTTCAATGACCAAGATGATGACCAGTTACATCATCGAGCAGAAGTTATTAAGTGGTGAGCTGACTGAAGATGAACAGGTTCGCATGAATGAATCTGCATGGTGCCGTGGTAGCAGTGCAGAATCATGTATGTATGTACCTTTAAACGGTACGGCGACTGCACTAGAAATGTTGCGTGGGATTATTATCCAGTCTGGTAATGATGCGTCTAAAGCGATGGCTGAACATATTGCAGGGAACGAGGGTACCTTTGCACATATGATGAACCAGGAAGCGAAACGGATCGGCATGACTAATACCAGCTTCATCAACTCGACTGGTATGCCAGCTGAAGGCCATTATTCGACAGCGAAAGATATGGCAACTTTGGCTCAGCACATCATTAAAGACAGTTCAAAATACTATCCAATTTACTCTGAAAAAGAATTTACTTTTAACGGGATTAAGCAAGGTAACCGTAATGCCCTGCTCTATACTGATCCAAGTGTAGATGGTCTGAAAACTGGTCACACCGATGAAGCCGGTTACTGCTTAACGACTTCTTCAAAACGTGGTCCGACTCGTCTGATTTCAGTGATTTTCGGTGCACCAACCATGAATGAACGTGCATCACAAACACGTGAACTTCTGGCTTGGGGTTATGCAAACTTTGAAACCAAAAATGTTCAGCCAGCTAAACAGGTTCTAGCCAAGTCTAAAGTCTGGTTTGGTAAGGAAAATGAAGTTCAGATCGGTCTTGCAGAAAACTTTAACGTGACTATGCCTAAAGGTCAGGCCAATGCCATTAAAACTCAATTGGTCGTTCAGCCTAAACTGACTGCACCTTTACAACCAGGTCAAGTCGTAGGTAAATATGTGGCGACTTTAAACGGCAAAGTGATTGCTGAGAAACCACTTGTTGCACTAAAAGCAGTTGAAGAAGCTGGCTTCTTTGCTCGTTTGCTGGATCATATCAAACAATTTTTTAGTAACCTGTTCTAATATTTATTATCAATATTAGATCTTACTAAAGCGAAAGCACACATTCATCGAATGTGTGCTTTTTTATTTTATAATACTTATAAACTTTCAGGATTATACTGACATGAGCCAAAACATTCGCCCTTATCTGGATACTCGCCCGCAAGTCGCTGACTCCTGTTATATCGATCCGATGGCGGTGGTCGTAGGTGATGTTGTTTTAGGCGAAAATGTATCTGTATGGCCTTTTGCTGTAATTCGTGGTGATGTGAATCATATTCGTATTGGCAAGAATTCGAATGTACAGGATCATTCCATGTTGCATGTGAGTCATAAAAAGGCGGATAAACCTGAAGGTTCACCACTGATTATTGGTGAAGATGTGACAATTGGTCATCATGTAAAATTACATGGCTGTACCATTGGTAATCGTGTTTTAGTGGGTATCGGTACAATTATTCTGGATGATGTAGTTGTTGAAGACGATGTGATGATTGGAGCAGGTTCACTGGTACCACCGAATAAGGTATTAGAAAGTGGATACTTGTATGTAGGCAGTCCAGTCAAAAAAGTGCGTCCACTGACTGAAAAGGAAATAGCTTTCTTGCCTTATTCAGCACAGAATTATGTGAAAGTCTCAGGTTATTACAAATAAATCGACAAACTAAGGCTACTTTATGTAGCCTTATCTTAATTAAGGAATAACCACATAATCGTTCTTAAAACTATTGGCTTCAAAGTCTCCCTCTACTAGATGCACAAATTTCTGGTCAATCTTGTTCAGTTCTAAGCAATCATCCACATCAATCACGGCATCGGTATGAGGTTTAAACCAAGTTTTTTCAATGGCCAGCTTGCCTTGTGCTTTAGCCTCAGTCTTATTTTTTGCAGCAACTACCAGATATTTATGGATTTCACCAAACTGATCTGGCACATAAGCACCCAGATTGATCAGGAATAGTTTTAAATCCTGTTTTACAGGTATGTCCGTCACCTGAACCTGATAATTCAGATCCTGATAGTTGACACCATTGATCGTCATCCAACCATCGACATGCAGGCCTTTTTGTAAACCAAACCATTGCTGCTTCAAATATGGGAAAGCTGTCTTAATATCTGAACTAATGACCGGAATTACGTCATGTACTTCTACATTGGCTTTTTCATGCTTTCCGCCCAATAAAGCAATGTAGAGCTTGAGTTCAGACATAAAAAAATCCTTTAAAAGCAAAATAGAGAAGACTTTAGCCGCATAGTATAAATGAAACTTACTCGTTCCACTTCAAGTCAATCATCTCATATTCTTAAAATCCTGAAATTCACTTAAATCAGCATCAATACAGTGGATAAACAATCCTAATTTGATCTATTTTTAAGCAAGCTTATTTATATTAAAATAAGGTCCGAACTCCCCTTCTCTTATAAATGAGTCACGCCAATGAAGTAAGTCTATTTTTCTCATCAACGATTATTTTTAGATTGATGTGCAAAATAGATCGTCTGGCTTGATCTTTTCTAGAAAAAATCTCTTGTTTATTTTGTGCATCCTGTATTTATGAGGTTATTTATGACTCAACAGGCATGTGTAATATCCAATCTGACTTTAGAATTCCCGTCCAAAGTCATATTTCAGAATTTAAATTTTACCCTTCCTAAAGCTCAGGTCAGCGCTTTAATAGGCCGTAATGGACAAGGTAAGTCTTTGCTCATGCAGCTTTTGCATCAGACTCAGTATTCTACTCCACATTGCTCAGGTAAAGTTTCCTGGCAAATGCATAATGCCTATCTACCACAATTGCATCGGTTAAAGGCAGCCACAATTGCTGAAGCACTCGAAGTAAGTCAATTACATCGTGCTTTTAAAAATGTTGAACATGGTACAGTCAGTTTCGAGGATTATGAGCTACTTGAGGATAGTTGGCACTTGCCGCATGAATGGCAGCAACTGTTGAGCTCAGCACAATTACCCACCGATCTGGACTTTCCTGTGCAATATTTGAGTGAGGGCCAAAAGACCAAACTTGCTTTATGTAGCTTGTTCTTAAAGCCTGAATATTATTTATTGCTGGATGAACCGACTAACCATCTGGATTGTGAAGCACGAACATGGTTAATAGAGCATTTAAAATTACATCCTGCTGGTGCGTTGATCATTAGTCATGACCGGACTTTACTAGATCAGGTTGATCATATTTATTATTTAAATGAGTATGGATTACAGCACTCTACTGGAAACTATGCGGAGTTTTTTGAACAGTATCAGAAAAATGTCGCTTCACTCGAACAGTCAATTCAACAGAGTCAGCGTGATATTAAACAGATGAAGCACAAGCAGCATGACGTTTTAATGAAAGTATAAAAGCAGGAACATGCCGGAAACAAATTACGTGATTCGAATTCCCAAGCCAAAGTGCTTTTAGACTTTAAAAAGAACAGGCTGGTCAAAGTGTAGGGAAAGTTCAGGCACAGCACCAACGGCAAATTTCGAATGAACAATCTGAATTAAAAGTTCAAAAGCAGCGACTTAAAAAGATAAAACCTCAGCTATTTCAATTTCCAGACCTTAAACTACAGTCTGGTGAAATTCTGCGGGTTAAACACTTAAAGCTTCTTTTTGGTACTCCATAGCCTGTGAATCTTGCTTTAAGTGCAGGTGAAAAAATCCATATTGTAGGCCGAAACGGAAGTGGTAAATCCACTTTGCTGAAACTGACCGCCCTACAAAAGCAGCAACCTCTCGATCAAATCTTTTTGGCACGAAACTGTTTTTATCTGGATCAAAATTTTAGTTTTCTCAATGAAGCACTAAGTGCAATTGAAAATTTAAGGCAGATGAATCCTGATATTCCGGAAGTGAAATGGTGTAATTTATTGGGCCAACTTAGAATTCGTGGTGATAAAGGTACTTATCCTTTGCCTCAGTTAAGTGGTGGTGAAAAGCTGAAAGTGGCGTTACTAGGTCTCAGCCAAGTCTCTCCTCAACCCGAACTTTTATTATTGGATGAGCCAGAAAATCATCTGGATATTGAGTCTAAAGCTTCGTTGGCAAGTGCAATTCGGTCTTATAAAGGCGCTATGATTTTAGTTTCACACGATGAACAGTTTGTGCGTGATTGCGGGATCACTGAAGTGTTCAATATGAATGAATAATTTTGATTAAACTTATATACGTAAAAGCCACCTCAATGGGTGGCTGATCAATCATAGGAAATAAGCTTATTGTTTTGTGGTCACATCCTGAGAATATAAATTTAATAAGTATTTTGACAGTATGGTATTCCCCACAAATAAAGAGCCTGATTCACTTAGGTGCCCATAATCCACCTGAAGCAGGTCTTCTCCTTGAGCTGCCCGAATCCGACATTTGTATTGCTGCTGCACATCATCTTTTTTACATAGATGATCAATGAGGGATATATAGGTAATTCCCTGAGGATATTGTAATTTTTTCATTTTCTCGTCTACCTGAACTGCTCTTAAATCCAGTCCGGCATCAAATATAAAATCTTCAGCACTATTCCAGTTTTTCGGTTTCACCATCACTTTAGGAAGCGAAGGTTTCCATTGCGAAATTGGCCCCACAATGACGATATTAGATACGCCAAGCTGAAGCAAACTTTTCCCGATATTTTCCCAATTGGTTTCATCGTGTTTCAGGGCTTGAGTGATAACCACAATTTTGGGTTTCAGTTCTGCGATGCTCTTTAGTGCCAGTTTATTGGAATAGTCACAGGCTTCTTTATAAGCTCCTTTATGATAGTTGATCTCGGTCAGCGATGCCCGGCAAATGGAGGAGGTTTTCTGATAAAAAGGGATATCATTGGATTTCAGTAATGTCCTCAGCCCTAAAGAAAGTGCCTCAGCATGAGAATCTCCCCATAAGAACACCCCACCTTCCTTTTGTTTCGTGATACAGATTGGATCAGGATCATAACTATTATGCTCAGTCAGGCTCACGTAAGTATCACATTTCAGCCAGTATGCATCCCTTAAATTTTTGAATTTCTCATTATAATAATCTAAAAATTTTGCCTGTTCTGAGGCTGCACCTTGGCGCAGATCTGTATTAAAACCATTAAATATATTTAAAGTAACGCCTAAGCTCATGAGCACTAGAGAAAAATAAAGCGGTTTTATACGATAAATATCTTTCCACTGATGATATGAAGGTAATTTAATCTGCTCAATATACTTATAGCTCAGAAAACCTAACCCTATAGAAAGTGCTATTCCGGCATACACATAATACTCAGGCAATGAGTAGATATAGATCAGCACAACCAAAGGCCAGTGCCATAGGTAAATAGAATAAGACCAAGTCCCCAGCTTTTGAAATACAATATTATTGGTAAGAACACTGTCATGTCGATGTGCCTGAATCATCAGGAAGGTACCGGTAACAGGAAAAACTGCCAGATAACCAGGCCACAAGTCTTCTGCAGAAATGAAGAAATAGGATCCCAGAATAAGTGCCAATCCCGTTCCTTCCAGCAACCTTTTCTTATTTTCCTGCAAGGCCAAAGGGTAAAGATAAGCAATTCCCCCGATCATCATTTCCCAGGCTCTGGTAGGTAACAGGAAATAAGCGGGATTTGGCCATTTGTAGGTAGCGATCACAGATAGAATGAATCCTAAAATCGTTCCTGCCAGCAGCATAAATTTCATGGTCTGGATAGACATGAACTTGCGCATGGCAATGAGAACGAGCGGATAAATCATATAGAATTGCCATTCGACGGAAAGTGACCAGGTATGTAATAACCACTTTTCGTGAGTGCCTGCCTCAAAGTAACCGGATTCCTTCCAGTAACTGATATTGGATAAAAAAGTCATGCTACTCGCGGCATGCTTACCCAATAACTTGTAATCAAAAGGCGTCAGATAAAACCAGCCAAAAATCATTAATACCAGACACAGCACGGCCAAAGCTGGAATAATCCGATTCGCACGAGCCACATAAAATTTCAGAATAGAAAATTTTTCATGTTCTAAATCTTTAAATATGATTCCAGTCATTAAAAAACCTGAAATCACAAAGAAGACATCTACTCCAACAAAACCGCCAGGCATCCATGCCGCATTAAAATGAAATAGCATGACTGCAATCACGGCAATTGCTCTGAGGCCATTGATGTCTGTTCTGAATTTCATTGGAGTCCTGTCCTATAAAGCCTGTTATTTATTTTAATTGTTATGAAATACTGCTAATTTTTATTAAATTTTATTTTAAATCAAATTCTTATATTAAAGCGTAGAATGCAAATATTGCTGTTTTAGTATTTTATGCACTCATTATATTCTACGCTTTCTTTTTCGCCAAATACCTTTATTGTTAATCATCTAAATTAAAATCCCGAGTATCAACATAGCCACCGCCGCCTAAATTTTGTAGAATACAGTTTTTATTCCATGGTGCTCCTCTATGATCGCTTGGACTGCTCACGTCACTGTCGCAACTATCGTCGAAAAAAATGGAAAATTCCTGTTCGTTGAAGAACATACTGAAGGTGTCATCCATACCGTATTCAATCAGCCGGCAGGCCATGTGGAGGCAGGTGAAACCATTGTCGAAGCAGCCATTCGTGAAACCATAGAAGAAACCGGTTATCAGGTCAATGTTACTGATCTGATCGGCATCTATACCTATACCCCGCCGATGTTCCCGGATCGTACCTATTTCCGTTTCTGCCTGAGAGCAGAAGCCGTCAGCCATGATGAAAATGCTGAACTGGATACCGGTATTGTCGGTGCAGTCTGGATGACGCTGGATGAACTGGTTGAAACCGCACGTGCTCGCAGCCCATTGGTGATTAAAGCCGTGCAGGATGCCCAAGCTGGCAAACACTATCCTTTATCGCTCATTTACGAGCACCAAAATTCTCCCTTAATTTTAAATTTGGATGCCTAATCCTATGCAACAACGTGTCATCGTCGGTATGTCTGGTGGTGTAGATTCATCTGTGTCTGCAGCTCTCCTCCTTCAACAGGGTTATCAGGTTGAAGGTCTTTTCATGAAAAACTGGGAAGAAGATGACGGCACAGAATACTGTACGGCAATGGAAGATCTTGCCGATGCACAAGCCGTTTGCGACAAGATCGGGATCAAACTGCATACCGCCAACTTCGCGATGGAATACTGGGATCGCGTGTTCGAGCATTTTCTGGCTGAATATACTGCTGGCCGTACCCCAAACCCGGATATTTTGTGTAATAAAGAAATCAAATTCCGAGCCTTCCTGGATCATGCGATCAATCTGGGCGCTGACTTTATCGCGACTGGTCACTACTGTCGTCGCGGCAAAACCATGACCAATTCGCGCGGTGAGCAATATGCCCAATTACTGCGTGGTTATGACAATAATAAAGACCAGACTTACTTCCTGCATGCGGTCCATGGTCGTGAAATTAATAAGACCCTGTTCCCTGTCGGCGAAATTGAAAAACCGCAAGTCCGTAAAATTGCAGAAGAATTAGGTCTGGCAACAGCGAAGAAAAAAGATTCTACGGGTATCTGTTTTATTGGTGAACGTCGCTTCAATGACTTCTTAAAGCAATATTTGCCGGCGCAACCTGGAAAAATCGTGCTGGAAGATAGCAAAGAGGTTGGTGATCATCACGGCTTAATGTACTATACGCTCGGCCAACGTGGCGGGATCGGTATTGGCGGTATGAAAGGCGCGGAAGAGGGTGCCTGGTTTGTACTGCATAAAGATATTGAAGGTAACCGTCTGGTGGTGGGTCAAGGTCATGAACATCCACTGATGCACAGTACCATATTGTGGTCTGAAGCGATTGACTGGGTAGCCGGTGAACAGGATATTCCTGAAACAGGTTTCCGCTGTACGGCAAAAACCCGCTACCGTCAGCCTGACCAAGCGTGTACTATTTTCAAGGATCCAGAAACACCAAATGGTGTTCGTGTTGAATTTGATGAGTCGCAACGTGCAGTGACCCCGGGTCAAAGCGTTGTATTCTACTCAGGTGAAGTTTGTTTAGGTGGTGGCGTGATTCATCATACCAATGCGCCTAAACCTGATTTTATTAAAGGATGATTTCGGTATGACGGAGTTACCGTTTCAACAAGCCACAACGTTGAATGTTCGTCAAAATCGTGCGTTGGCGCTAGCGGGGGTTTTTCAGGCCACCCAGCTGACGCATATGACTGCATTGACGGGACAGCAAAGCATTGGTGAAAGCGGTAATTTCTATTTTGAACAGTTGATTAAAGCCAGTTTAAATATCCGTCCAAGTGGCAAGTTAAATGCCCAGACCTTAGACTTCTTTAATCAGCTGGCCGATATTTCCCTCGGTTTAAAAACCCTGGAAAGCAGCATTACCCAACCTTTTAATACTTCCCCAAAATCCAGACTTCCAAAACTTTCATCGACCAAGCTTCCAATGTCCTATGCCATGGCACTTCTTCAGTTAGAAAAGAAGGTCTATAGCAATACCAAGTTTGTTGAAATCATCGAACAATCCCAGCAAAAAATCCTCAGACAGCTCTCCTTCTTCGATAACAATTACATGCACCCCAGCATCATTGCCAATCTCGCTCAGACCTATGTCGATACCGCCGGCCAGATCAATCCGCGGATCATGGTGCGTGGCAATGCTGAAGCCTTTAAAGATTCCGGTCATACCAACCGCATCCGTGCTTCACTCTTTACTGGACTGCAAATGGCGCACTTATGGCGTCAGCTTGGCGGCAGTTCATGGGGCATGATTTTTGGCAAGCGCAAGTTGCTACAGGATATCCAAAATCTCGCGCGCTTACAGTTTCAGGTGATCTAAACCATGTTGTTGTACGCGCACCGTTTTTCGTTTAATTCCAAAATTTAGGGAATCGATATGAACGCTTTAACTGCACTTTCTCCATTAGATGGACGCTACGCTAGCAAATGTGATGCGCTGCGCCCTTTTCTTTCTGAGTTTGGTCTGATCCATGCTCGTGTGACTGTTGAAGTGCGTTGGTTACAAGCGCTTGCCAACCGTCCTGAAATCACTGAAGTGCCAGCGTTCTCATCTGAAACCAATGCTGCACTTGATGCGATTGTTGCCAGCTTCTCTGAAGAAGATGCCAACCGCATTAAAGAGATCGAACGTACTACGAACCACGACGTGAAAGCGGTTGAATATTTCCTGAAAGAAAAAATTGCAGGCATTGAAGAACTGAAAAATGCAGGCGAATTCATTCACTTTGCATGTACTTCTGAAGACATCAATAACCTGTCTCATGCATTAATGCTGAAAAGCGGTCGTGATGTACTGGTTGAGTCTATGCAACAAATCATTGATTCAATTGTTGCATTGGCTGAGAAACATGCTGACCAACCAATGTTGTCTCGTACACATGGTCAAACAGCGAGCCCAACAACTTTGGGTAAAGAAATGGCGAACGTGGCTTACCGTCTTGCCCGTCAAATCAAACAGTTCAAGCAAGTTGAGCTACTGGGCAAAATCAATGGCGCAGTGGGTAATTACAACGCGCATCTTTCAGCTTACCCAGACATCAACTGGCCTGCGCATTCACAAGCATTTGTTGAATCTTTAGGTTTGACTTTTAACCCGTACACCACCCAGATCGAGCCACATGACTACATGGCGGAACTGTTTGATGCGCTGCGTCGTTTCAATACTATCCTGATCGATTTCAACCGTGACGTTTGGGGTTATATCTCACTTGGTTTCTTCAAACAAAAATTGAAAGAAGGCGAAGTGGGTTCTTCAACCATGCCGCACAAAGTTAACCCGATTGATTTCGAAAACTCAGAAGGTAACTTGGGTATTGCCAATGCAGTTCTTGCGCATCTAGGTGAAAAACTGCCTATTTCTCGCTGGCAGCGTGACCTGACTGACTCAACTGTTCTTCGTAACATGGGTGTAGGTTTTGCGCAAAGCTTGATCGCGTTTGAAGCTTGCTTAAAAGGCGTGGGTAAACTTGAACTGAATGCTGCACGTATTGATGAAGACTTAGACAATGCTCAAGAAGTCTTGGCTGAACCAATTCAAACGGTTATGCGTCGTTATAATGTTGAAAAACCATATGAAAAATTAAAAGCACTGACTCGTGGTCAAGCCATGACTCGCGACATGATGGTTGATTTCGTAAACGGTAACGAATTAGAAGCTGTTCCTGCAGCGGATCGTGCTCGTTTGGCTGAAATGACACCTGCAACATATACAGGTAATGCATCTGAACAAGCAAAACAAATTAAAGACTTAATCGCTAAAATCTAATTTAGACAATTAAGACCAAAAGCGAAGCTCCGGCTTCGCTTTTTTATTTATAATCATGTCTAACTTTAAGAAAAATGATATAGAAATAGATGATGGATCATCGATTAAGCAGCAAACATTTTGTTAGTTTAGGGATTTTGGCAATTGCGATTATCTTTGCCAGTATTCAACCTTTAGAAATGGAATCTTATCTGCTCCATCAAACAGGTACGGTTTTTATGATCGTTATGTTGATCTTGTGCCTGTATAAAATCGGATTGAGCTTCTTCAGTTTCAACCTTTATCTGGCTTTTCTGCTGATTCATGTGGTTGCTGCACATTATCTGTATTCTTATGTACCTTATAATGAATGGACTCAGACACTCTTTGGCTTTGACCTGAATGCTGCCATGGGCTGGTCACGCAACATGTTTGACCGTTTTGTGCACCTGGCTTTTGGTCTTTTACTCTACCCGGTATTTTACCGGTTGTTTCAGGTCTGGCTGCCGCAGCAGAAACCTGTGGTCATTTTCCTGCTGGTGATTCAGTTTGTGGTGGCCAGCAGCATGCTCTATGAATGGCTGGAATGGCTGATTGCCATTGGTCTATCTCCTGAGGAAGCTGAAAACTATAATGGACAACAAGGTGATATGTGGGATGCACATAAAGATATTTTGCTGGCAACCATTGGCGCTATATTTACGGGGAGTATCATGCTATTACAAAAAAAGCCCATAGAAGCAAGCTCTTAAACTCAGCATCTCATTGAATTAAAGTGTGTCATCACAAATTTAATGAGCTGCATATTTTTCAATTATGGAAGTGGGCAATATCGCATCCAATCATCTTTCATTTTTTGCAATTCATGACCCGTCAATATCTCGCTGTAATAAATAAAATAGGTGGCATCAGGATATTGAATCTCATGGCGGAACATCATGCCACGCAGTGACACAGATAACTCCTCAGGAAAATCCTCTAAATTCAATTCTTCAAACTCGTAATTAAAATAACAATTTTGCGTTGCAAGATATGCTTCAGCGACAGCCATGTTTCTGCTCTAACAGTAAAATATGCTTTATTTTATATGATTTACCTCAGTGCTGGTCGGCATTTCAGTGGGGTCAATCCATTTAACAAACTTAGATTTTGACAAGTGTGGGTATTTAAACTTATCTAAATACTCAAAACAGACCCTTTGCCCTTTCGGCATTTTCTCAAAATGCTGATCGAAATATAAATAACGACTATACTTGGCACCATTGAAGCGAATGATCACGCTTTCATGCTGAGTTCCACCTCGAGTTTTATATACCTGATAAGACTGCACCACACCACATTCTTTCGATGAAGTAACGGGTGGATTATTTGGCTTTAAAACACCATATAATAGAAAAATACATGCACCAGGTAGAAAGCTCAGCCAAAACAGAATCTTCTTCGAATCATTATTTATGAGTTTGGCTTCAGCATAGAGCATACATAACATCGGAATAAACACGATGTTAAAGAATCCCAATAATAAAATAAACGTGAGCATATGAGCCTAGACTTAACCAAAGTACTTCACTTATATCATAATGATTTGATTTCAAAAATAAAAAAGCCCACCAAGTGAGCTTTCCATATCATTTTTAGAGCAATAAATTAAAGTTTCGGATCACGCATCTGAACCAGATTTGAATTGGCTTTGGTTAGCGTATCTACCACTTTATCCATCACCGCGGGGATAAAAGAATCTGCGATTTGTGCTGCTTGCAAACCTAGTTTTTCGCCCAGCGTTGGTTTTTTACGGGTCTGGATTAAATACACATCATGTTGCGGTAAAAGACCTAGCAGATATTCATCAGAAGTTTGCAGTTTATCTACCAGATTCAGGTCTAGGGCATCCTGACCATACCAGTGTTCACCCGTTGCCACTTTTTCAACATTTAACTGTGGACGATATTTTTCCACGAAGTGTTTAAATAAGGCATGTGTCTGTTGCAATTCTTCTTCAAACTTGGCTTTGCCCTCTTCGGTATTTTCACCAAACATGGTCACCGTACGTTTATATTGACCCGCAGTATAAAGTTCAAAATCGATCTTGTTTTCTTTCAGTAGACGGTTAAAGTTTGGCACCTGTGCCACTACCCCAATTGAACCCACAATCGCAAACGGTGCAGAAAGCACTTCATTTGCAATACACGCCATCATATAACCGCCACTGGCTGCAACTTTATCGACACAGATGGTCACATGAAAACCCGCTTCACGTAAGCGCACCAGCTGCGCAGCTGCAAGACCATAACCATGTACCATACCACCCGGACTTTCTAAACGTACAATGACACGATCACGACCAGCTTTGGCTGTAGATAGAATCAGGGTAATTTCTTCACGCAAGCTTTCTACTGCTGACGCAGCCATATCACCTTTAAAATCGAGTACATAGATTTTCTGGTTAGTTTTCTTACGCGCACGCGCTTCTTTTGACAATTGCTGGCTCAATTGCAAAAGTTCCAGTTTAGACGACGTTGTTTGCGCTATTTTTTTTCGTTGCTCATTAATGCGCGCATTCAAATGACTAATACGGATTTCAGCGGGTAATTTGGGGGTATGAAATAACATAAAAATCGGGTCTCAATTATTTATATAGGTTTCAATTTAAGATAAGGTCAAATGAATTTTTTTCAATAGAATATTGTTGTTTAATTGCTGAAACTGAGCAGTATCCATATGGTCTTAGTAAGGCAAAAATAATTCGCACTATAGAAAATTAATACCATGTTGATAACCTGCCCAGACAATAACTCCTAGCAATATAGCAGAATTCGTATATAAGGCTTTTTCCTGCTTTTTGAAATAGAAATTCAAACTGAGTCCATACAGCAATCCAATCAGTATATAAAACATTCTGCCGCCTTGTAATTGATGCCACAGACCACCGATGCTTAAACTTAATGCGATCAGCAGCATCAGAAAAACTGACATCGTTTTGAGTGTTTCCATAGCGGATGCAACCTTTTCTTAACATCTATCTTTTGACAGCTCTGCCATGTCAAAGACGGCATATTCTATAAGAATTTCGGGCACAATAGGATTCGGTTTATTTTTCCACATTTCACTGATTAAATTGATATATCTTATTCTTTCGTTACTTTTGGATATAAAAAAAGAGCTTTTTAGCCCTTCTTTCTTGAGATAAAACTTCTTAACCAAAACGCCCGGTAATATAGGCTTCTGTAAGCTGATGGTCAGGCTGAGTAAAGACTTTCTCGGTCGAGTTGACTTCAATCAGATCACCTAAATGGAAATAAGCAGTCCGATCAGAGACTCGCGCTGCCTGCTGCATGGAGTGAGTCACAATAGCAATGGTGTATTGGGTTGAAAGTTCAGAGATCAGTTCTTCAACTTTAGCTGTTGCAATCGGATCGAGTGCTGAACAAGGTTCATCCATCAGAATCACTTCAGGAGAAACGGCAATCGTCCGTGCAATACATAAACGCTGTTGCTGTCCGCCCGACAACCCTGTACCCGGCTGATTTAAACGGTCTTTGACTTCATCCCACAGCCCTGCCTTACGCAAGCTGTTTTCTACGATTTCTTCCAGATCATATTTATCCCGTGCCAGACCATGCAATTTTGGTCCATAAGCGACATTATCAAAAATTGACTTTGGAAATGGGTTTGGCTTTTGGAAAACCATACCAACTTGTGCACGTAGTAACACCACATCTAGATTTGGATCATAGATATCTTGATTATCCATCATCACTTTACCTGTTACACGGCAGCTATCAATGGTGTCATTCATACGGTTTAAGGTACGTAAGAATGTTGACTTACCACAGCCAGATGGACCAATAAATGCAATCACTTCATTTGCATAAATATTTAGGTCAATTCCTTTAATGGCTTCACTCTCACCGTAGTAAACATGAACATCTTGTGTGCTAATTTTTACATCAGTAGGTTTGGCATCTTTCTTTTGACTTGTCTGTGTATCGAACTGAGACACAAACGAAGTCGATGGCTGTTTTTGACTGCCCTGAGCAGAGGTAAATTGCGTTGGTTCTGGATTCACGGACTTATCCTGTTCTAAGGAATTCTGTTCTAGAGTAATAACTGTATTCATATAATGCTCTCAATTACCAGCGTACTTCAAATTTCTTACGTAGCCAAATGGCTAGACTGTTTAAGCCAATCATCAGTGCAAGAAGTACAATAATCGCTGCTGCGGTACGTCCTTCGAAGAAGTTACGCAATTCATTCCCCTGCCATAAGAAAATCTGAACAGGTAAAGCAGTCGATTGATCAAGTGGCGTAGCAGGTACGTTTGCAACGAAGGCGCTCATACCAATGAGTAATAGTGGTGCTGTTTCACCTAAAGCTTGGGCAACACCAATAATACCGCCCGTTAAAATACCCGGCAAAGCCAATGGCAATACATGGTGGAAAACTGTTTGTAAGCGTGATGCACCTAAGCCTAAAGCGGCTTGGCGAATCGAAGGTGGAACGGCTTTTAAAGATGCACGCGTTGTAATAATTACGGTTGGTAGTGTCATTAAACTTAAGACCAAACCACCCACAACAGGTGCAGAAAGTGGCATATGCATCCAACCAATAAAGATTGCTGCACCCAACAAACCAAATACGATCGATGGTACTGCTGCAAGGTTATTGATGTTGACTTCAATAATGTCAGTAATCCAGTTTTTCGGTGCAAATTCTTCAAGGTAAATAGCAGATGCCACACCAATTGGAATAGACAACACAATCACAATCAGCATCATAAATAGCGAGCCCATAAATGCGCCTGCTAAGCCAGAAGTTGCTGGTGAACTACGTGAATCTGGATTTTTAAAGATTTCTGTATTGAAGCTATTCGTGATTACACCATCGGCTTTTAACTGATCGGCCAATTGACGTACTTCAGGGCTCAGCTGTTGCTGTTCATCTGGAAGACTACGGTCAATATTACCTGCTAACCATACATCGACATTCGCATCAGCTAAAATTCTGAAGTCCTGCGTTTTACCAATCAGTGACGGATCTTTCATCACCATATCACGTAAGCGATAAGCTTCGGAACTGGTGTAAATACTATTCAACTCATCACTTTGATTTGCAATTTCAGGTGCTTTTTTAACAATGCCATTAACAATGAGCGCATCCCAATCCACCATACCCATTTCAGTTTGCCAAGCGATAAAACGCTCTTCAAACTGTGCAGGTGACTCACCTCCTTTTTGAACCGGTTTAGGACCGACTTGAATAATTGCTGGATCAAAAAACACTGGCACAGTCATGCTACTTTGCCAAAATGCAGGTAAGCCTTTTGCCAAGATACTGCCAAATAGCAAAGCAACAAATAATAAACCTGTAATGACCGCACCGAAGCCAAACATACGAAATGTCTTTTCTTTACGGTGACGCTTTGCCAATGAGCTTTCGATGATTTTTTTACGCTTTTCACGCTGCTCAGCAGCAGCTTGCGGATCGAATGTTTGATCCATATTTGATGTATTAATCGTACTCATTCGTATTGCTCACGGTATTTACGCACGATGTACAGCGCAACAATATTCAGACCTAAAGTAATTACAAACAGCGTTAAGCCCAATGCAAAAGCAACCAAGGCCTGAGGACTCGCAAAATCTGTATCACCTGTTAATTGATTCACAATGGTAATTGTGACTGTCGAAACCGCTTCGAGTGGATTGATATGTAACAGCGGACTATTACCAGCGGCTAGTACCACAATCATGGTTTCACCAATGGCACGTGATGCTGCAAGCAAGAACGCACCGATAATACCTGGCAATGCTGCTGGAATAACCACTTGGCGAATCGTTTCAGATTTTGTCGCACCTAATCCGAGTGAACCATCACGTAGTGCTCGTGGCACTTGAGTAATGATGTCATCTGATAATGAAGAGACAAATGGAATAATCATAATGCCCATGACAAAACCAGCGGTTAAGGCACTTGTCGCATTAATTTCGAGCCCAATCATTGCGCCTAAATCTTTAGCAAATGGACCAATGACCATTAAAGCAAAGACACCATAAACAATGGTTGGAATACCTGCCAATACTTCAATCGCAGGTTTTGCCCATGAACGAAAACTTGGTTTTGCATATTCAGCAAGATAGATCGCAATCATTAAACCAACAGGAACAGCTACCAATAATGCGATACCACTCACCATGAGCGTACCCCACAATAAAGGTAACAAGCCGTAACTGCCTTCTGCACTTCCCGAAGTACTAAAACCTGGGTTCCATTCAGTACCAAAGAAAAAATCGAGAGGATTAACAAAACTAAAGAAGCGCATTGCTTCACTAAACATCGACATGACAATACCGACAGTGGTCAAAATCGCCACGCCTGAACATAGTGCCAATGCTACATTTAAGACTTTTTCAACTTGATTTCGTGCACGATATTTTTCTGCAATGCGACGTTTAGCCATCACTAAACCAATCAATGCCGCACTTACAACAACTGCTAATTTCGCGAATGAACCAATGTTCTCAATTTTCTTTAACTGTTCTGCTGCTGCAAGTTCATAAGCAGCTGGTGTATCGCTCACCCCAAAACCCGAAGCCAATGCTTGTACACGCTCAACCATCACGCTTGTACTCGCCGGATCTAGCGTCGCACGAATTTGTTCAGGCACATGATTTAAAATGACTTGTTGAAAAATACTTGGTTCAACTAAATTCCAAACAATCAGAATTAAAAATGCTGGGATACCACACCACAACGCGACCAATGCACCATAGTAACCCGGTCGAGAATGCAGCATCGCTGAGTTATTCCCTTTACCTGCAAGTTTACGGCTCTTGGTTAAGCCAACTTGATAGGCAATGGCAATAATCGCCAGTAACACACCAATGAGGAGCAGATTCATGTAATCTCCACTGTTTCTTCAATTACACACTTTGAAAAAACGGTTTCTTTGCAAAAAAACCAAAGGCAGGTCGACCCTGCCATTGGCTATTTCCATACTTTTATTTAACAGCTTTACCCGCTTTGAAGTTTGCTAGTACCGCAGCACGTTCTTTGTCAGACATTGAAATCAGACCAGCTTTTTCAAGCTTAGAACCTTTACCAGATACTTTTTTGCTTACAAAGAATTCTGTAAATTCTTTCAAGCCTTTGATTGATTTAAGATGTTCACCTTTCACGTAGAAGAACAATGGACGTGATACAGGGTAAGAACCATTCAGAATTGTTTTCTCAGATGGAGCTACGTTGTTAACTGTCGCTACACGTAATTTGTCACGGTTTTGATCATAGAAACCTAAACCAAAAACACCGACTGCATTTGGAGATGTTTTTAAACGTGCCAGTGTTTCAGTGTAGTCGCCAGAAATTTCAATCACACGGCCATCTTTACGGAATGTAGAACATGCCTTTTTCTGTGCATCTTTATCTAACTTCGCAAATGCTTGGTAAGTTTCACAGCCAGCATCAACCATTTTTTCTTGGAACACTTCACGTGTACCGTGGTTTGATGCAGGAATCACTAAAGTGATTGCTTCATTTGGAAGTGTTGGATCAATTTGGTTCCAACGTGTATATGGGTTTGCAACCATTTTACCGTTAGATGGTAATTCAGCAGCTAAAGCAGCGAATACATGTTGTGGACGTAATTTGAATGCCGCTTTTTTAGCGTTTGATGCAAACACGATACCGTCATAACCTACTTTAATCTCAAGAACTTGGTTTACACCTGCTTTTTTACAAGCTGCAAGTTCAGTGTCTTTAATTTTACGAGATGCATTAGCAATATCGATAGTGTTATCACCAACGCCATTACAGAATTGTTTCAAACCACCCGAAGTACCACCAGAACCTACAACAGGTGCTTTAAATTGTGGGAATGTATTACCAAACTCTTCTGCAACAATACTCGCGTAAGGCAAAACTGTAGAAGAACCAGCAATTTGGATCGTGTCACGAGCTGCATTTGCAGTTGTTGCAACAGCTACCCCTGAAAGTGCCAACGCAATTGCGATATGATTGAAGCGCATTCTCATCTCTCTTTATTGATGCATTTATTGGAGTACGCCACTTTCTAATAAAGTCTTGTACTTTTTCGATACACGCATTTTGATTTTAGAATATGACAGCCGGGTTACAGCTTTATGACGGTTTTATGATAATTAATTCGTTATCTGCTCAAGACAATATAATAGAAAAAAGACCCTTTTCAGGGCCTTTCTATTTAAGTGGTGGGTTCAGTAGATTCAGGCAAGAGTACCGGTTTCCTGCGATATTTCATCACATACATCACCGTCAAAAACAGCAACCAGACCGGCACCAATGCAACGGCAATCTGCATTTCTTTGGTAAAGCTCATGATCATTAAAATCATGATGATAAATGAAATTGTCAGGTAATTACTCCAGCGGCCAAACAGGCTTGGGAATGCGGTCGTCTGCTGCTGTTCCTGCATGGCTTTTCTGAATTTCAAATGGGTCAGTGAAATCATCAGCCAGTTAATTACCAAAGCAGAAACCACTAGTAGCATCAGAATACCGAAAGCTTCACCCGGCATGAGGTAATTCATTAATACACAGATACCGGAGACTGCTGCCGAGAATAGAACAGCATTTACTGGGATACCCCGGCGGTTAATTCTCTTCAAAAATGCTGATGCATTACCTTGCTGGGCCAGACCCAACAACATGCGGGTATTACAATAAATACAGCTGTTATAGACCGAAAGTGCAGCAACCAGAACTACAAAATTAAGAACATTCGCCACACCATGACTGTTCAATGACTGGAAAATCATTACGAACGGACTACCGCCCTGCGCCACCAGATTCCATGGATACAGACATAGCAACACGCCAATGGCACCAATATAGAAAATCAATACACGGTAGACAATCTGATTCACTGCTTTTGGAATGGTCTTTTCTGGATTTTTGGTTTCACTGGCAGCAATACCAATCAGCTCAAGCCCACCAAATGCAAACATAATCACAGCAAGTGCCATCATAAAACCTGACCAGCCCTCAGGGAAAAATCCGCCATGCTGCCACAAGTTTGTCACACTGGCCTGACTGCCAACAGAACCGCTAAACAACAGATAGATCCCGAATCCGATCATGCTTAAAATGGCAATGATCTTGACCATGGAAAATATAAATTCACTCTCACCGAAGAATTTGACATTGACCAGATTGATGCCATTCATGAGCAGGAAGAATGCCAGTGCCGTGAGCCAGGTCGGAATCTCCGGCCACCAGAACTGAAAGAAAGTACCAATTGCACTCAACTCAGCCATACTGACTAAGACATAGAGCACCCAATAGTTCCAGCCTGAAATAAAGCCTGCTTTTTTGCCCCAGTATTTATTAGCAAAATAACTGAATGAACCACTAACCGGTTCATGCACCACCATCTCACCCAATTGGCGCATGATCAGAAATGCAATGATGCCAGCAATGGCATAGCCTAAAAGTACTGATGGACCTGCCAGCTGAATCGTATGTGATAAACCTAAAAATAATCCTGTACCGATCGCTCCACCTAAGGCGATTAGCTGGATATGCCGGTTGGAAAGCTGTTTTTTTAATTGATGATCTTCAACATCCATATTGTCACTCCTTGTGAACAATTTTTTTTAATTTCTACATTTTGCTAGATTGCCTTTTTGTAGAGAGGTGTATTCTGCTCAACCAGCTGCTTATAACCATATTCACCATAGTCATAGCGTGCCACGACTTCAGCAAACTGTTTTAAGCGTTGTGGCGCATCCATACGTGGGAGTTGCAGTTCAATCAGACATAATTTCTCAGCCTGATGAACTTGTGCGAGTGTACGCTTTAATTCTGCCGGGGTTTTCACTATATGAGCCTGATGCGGAGTATCAGCAGAAAAGACTTGAGCAAACTGGCTGTATTGCCAGTTCTGAATATCGTTGTACTTGGCATTTTCACCCATAATCAAACGTTCAATGGTATAGCCGCCATTATTTAAAATAAAAATTACAGGTTTTAAGCCTTCTCTTAATAAGGTAGAGAGCTCCTGAATGGTCAGCTGAATCGAACCATCCCCAATAAATAACAGATGACGGCGCTTCGGTGCAGCAAGCATACTGCCAAGCAAAGCAGGCAAGGTATAACCAATCGATCCCCAGATCGGTTGAACCAGATACTTAGCAGTCACAGGTAAAGTCAATCCTGATAAACCTGCATTGGCAGTGCCCACTTCTGCCACAATCACATCATCTTCCTGTAAGAACTCAGAAATTTGCTGCCAGAGTGCAGTTTGGCTAAGCGCAGTATTTTCTTCGATCTGTTGAGTTTGTAACGATGGTTTCGGTGCAGGATTAAAAGTACGTGGTTGATCATCTAAAGTCTGTTTTGAGATGGCTTGGACCAATTGAACTAAATCCAGTCCACTGATCATCTGCCCATCCAAGCAAAGACAGGAATCCGCCAGATACAACATATTTTGTGCGGATACACGATGTGAGAAAAATGCTGTGGCAACATCGGTAAAACGTGGCCCAATAGCGATCAGGCAGTCTGACTGCTCCACCAGCTGACAAGTCGATGCTGCGCTTGCTGCACCTGCATAAACGCCCGCATATAAGGGGTGACTTTCATTCATGATATTTTTGGCAGTAGACAGGCAGGTATAGGGAATCTGCATGCGCTCAGCCCAATTTTGCAGCATATCGGTAAGCTGGAAAATTTCTGCTTCATTGTCAATGAGCAGAACTGGCTGACGTGCCTGTTTGATGCGTTTGGCTATCCGTGTCGCAGTTTCTTGCAGAAGTTTTGGATCACTCTGTGGACGGCTCAGATCCAGAGGCTGCTTAGGCACTTTAATCTGGAGATGGGTAATATCCGATGGAAGCTGAATATGAACCGGTCGACGCATCAAAATACATTGCTTTAATACCCGGTCAATTTCACTCACTGCATTGGCTGGAGTCAAACGCGTCTGTGCCACGGTAAATTCGCGCATGCAGTTCATGATATTGTCATAATCACCATCGATCAGGGTATGGTGTAACAAAGCACCCTGTTCTACGGCATGTAAAGGCGGAATACCGGAAATATGCACCATGGCAACCTGCTCGGCATATGCACCTGCAATGCCGTTAATCGCGCTCAGGTCACCCACACCATAAGTGGTGAGCAAAGCACCGACACCATGCAGACGTGCATAACCATCTGCTGCATAGGCTGCATTTAGCTCATTACAGTTACCGATAAATTCCAGTTTTGGATCAATTTCGATCTGTTCTAAATAGGAGAGATTAAAATCACCTGGCACACCAAAAATATGCTGAATTCCTAGTTCTTGCAGGCGCTGATTAAGGTATTGACCAATTTCCATAAACATTATTATTTTCCCTATCAATTATTATGCTTCAATTACAGAATATTGCATTTCATTTTCTGATTTCGTGCATAATGCAAGTCACAATGATTCAAAAACACATAAAACGTGTATCGGATAAGGATTCAGTGCAATGGATGCAATGGATAAATTTGACTGGAAAATCATCCAGGCTTTGCAAAAAAATGGGCGCCTAACGAATCAGGAAATCGGGGATTTAATCGGTCTGTCAGCCTCTCAATGTTCTAGACGGCGTCAGCTGCTGGAGCAAAAAGGAATTATTTTGGGTTATAGCGCCTGCATTCATCCTGAAGCTTTGGGAATTGCAGTTTTGGCTATGGTTCAGGTCAATCTCAAAACACATGACGCAGCAGCCAAGATCGCTTTTCAACAATTGATTGAAGAAGAAGAAGCCATTCAGGAAGCTTTTTCTTTAAGTGGTGATGCAGATTTCATGTTAAAAGTAGGCGCTAAAAATCTGGAAATGCTGGCAAATTTTGTGACTGAAAAATTACTAAGCTGTAATTTTATCGGCCATATCAAATCTTATATTGTCTTAGATAAATTCAAGCAATTACATTTTGATTTTCAGGCTGCCCGCCCTTTATTACGTTAATATGTCTTAAAGCAGAAGAAAAAAGCTCAAGTTTAACTTGAGCTTTTTTTGATTTAATTTTTATTGATATAAACAATCTGCTGAATCGTATTTTCGAGCAGACCACTCAGTCCGAACTGGGCACCGATACCTGAATGCTTCCATCCGCCAAAAGGTACATGCGGGAAAATCTCACCATGCGTATTGATCCATGCCGTACCACAACTCAGCCGTTGAGCAAACTGCTGCGCCTGCTCCAGATCGGATGACCAGATTGAGCCACCTAAACCAAAATCCGTATTGTTGGCTTCAGTCAGTACTTCTTCAATATCGTGATAACGAATCAAAGGTAATACCGGACCAAACTGCTCTTCCTGTACCAGACGGCTATCTGGGCTTACCTTGGTCACAATCGTCGGTGCAATAAAATAGCCTGTATCCGGTAGATTCTGACCAGATGTCATGACTATTGCCCCTTCATCCCGGGCTTCCTGAATCATGGCCTGAACTTTTTGGTATTGCTTAATATTTTGTACCGGACCAAAAGTAGTCGTCTTGGCTAAACCATCTCCCAGAGATTGTTGCTGTGCGACTTTTACTAATTCCTGTGCCAGTGCATCATACTGGCTGTCATGCACATAAAGACGCTTCAACGCAGCACAGGTCTGGCCCATGTTGATAAAAGCTCCATGAAAGATTCGGACTGCCATTGCCTGAATGTCGGTATCTGGCAAAACAATGCCTGCATCATTGCCACCAAGTTCCAGTGTTAAATGCTTGAAAGTCGCAGCTGCGTTCTGCATGATTCTTTGACCAGTTGCGGTCGAACCGGTAAATACCACTTTAGCAATTGCAGGGTGACTGGTCAGCTTGGCCCCAACTTCGCCGCCTCCAGTAAGTATAGATACGACTCCAGGTGCAACTTCTTGCTGAATCAGCTCACCGAGTCGAAGGGTCGACAATGGGGTAAATTCTGAAGGTTTATTGATGACCACATTGCCAGCGCGAATTGCCGGCATGATATGCCAGACAGCAATCATTAAAGGCCAGTTCCATGGAGTGACCGATGCCACAATCCCTAAAGGCCGATGATGCAGTTCGATCCGTTTATTGGCATCATCCTGTAAGATTTCAGTTTCAATCTTGAGTTCTGCCTGATAGCGGGTCCAGGCAATGGCCCCACCGA
Source organism: Acinetobacter sp. TW_SC_4 (assembly GCF_054861205.1). NCBI lineage: Bacteria > Pseudomonadati > Pseudomonadota > Gammaproteobacteria > Moraxellales > Moraxellaceae > Acinetobacter > Acinetobacter sp. TW_SC_4. The sequence goes on along the minus strand of NZ_CM142174.1, from coordinate 1,097,592 downwards.
CTTCAAATTCAGCCAGCGCATAAGGTTTGCCCTGCTCCTGCACCACCAAACGCGCTAACTCTTCCCGATGTTCTTCAATACGATCCGCAATACGATGCAAGATTGACTGTCGCGTGGCATCATCCGTATTTTTCCATTGATGAAAAGCCTGCTCGGCACTACGGATGGTGTCTTCAATTTGTGCTTCTGAGGGAGAGGAACACAGTGCCAATACCTGCTCATCAGCAGGATTGATCACTACAAAACTTTCGGCAGCGCCTTGTATCATTTTTCCTTGAATAATACAGCCAACGGGTTGGGATACATGCAAATTAGTCATCTCTTCATCCTGAATCAGATATTTTTGTTGTTCCCTGACATTAGCTGATTTTGTCTGAATGGAGCTTGCATATCACATTAGGTATAAAGCCCTGAATACACATTTTGTGCATGGAAAATAGAAGAAGTATCTTTCGGTATACGTTTTTAAGCGCTTTAAATATCGCTTCCTTTAATTTTTTTGTCTATAGCTCATTCTTCCTTACATCCTGTTCGAATTTATGCAACAGGATGTCCTGATCTTTGAAATTTCGTAGAACATCACATTGGCCTATATTGAAATAAAGAATTACAGTGATAGCACCATGAACAGCACAACCATTCCAGTTTTCAATCCCGATTTACCGATTCACATGACATTTGAAGAACTTGACTGGCATCTCCTTGCTCAATATTGGTATCCAGTGGCCTTAGCCCGTGATGTCTCTGAACAGCCGTTAGGAACAATGCTTCTAGATATGTCACTGGTCATTTACAAGATGCAGGATGAACTGATCGTGGCCAAAGATGCCTGCCCGCATCGTGGTGTGCCCTTAAGTCTGGGAAAAAATGATGGTCAAGGCGTCGTCTGTCCTTATCATGGCTTGCGTTTTGGTGCACAAGGTAAATGTAACCGTATCCCTGCACATCCACAGCATAAAATTTCAGATCGGTTTCATTTACGGGCTTATGCCGCGGTTGAACGTTATGGTCTGATCTGGTGTTCACTGACAGCTGACAAAGACGCTGAACCGAATATTCCAATGATGCCTTATTGGAACGATGCAGATTATCAGCAACTGGTTTGCCCACAAGTCGACATCAAATGTTTTGCTGGCAGACAGCTAGAAGGCTTTATTGATGTAGCCCATTTTGCCTGGGTACATCCGGATACCTTTGGTGATCCGAATGATGTTGAAGTCCCGAATTACACACCAATAGAAACTGAATATGGTTTCAGTGCCGACTATATCAGCAGTGTTGGCCGTTATCCGATTGGGTTAGATCAGCGTGGTCAGGAAGATTTTAAATGGCTACGACATTTTGAAATTAGTCTGCCCTTTACCGCGACCCTGACCATTCATTTCCCTAATGATGCCAAACAGGTGATTATGAATGCTGCTTCACCGATGACCGCCCGTCAGACCCGACTGTTTGCTCCTATCTGTCGTAATTATGATAAAGACCTACCCGTCGAAGAAGCCTATGATTTTAATCTGAAGATTTTTGAAGAAGATCGCCTGATTGTCGAAAATCAGAAGCCTGAGTTTTTACCGCTGGACTTATCTCTGGAAGCACATTTCCCGGCAGATCGCAGCTCCAGCATGTACCGCAAACTGTTAAGGAAAAAAGGCTTTAGTCCTTTATTTGCAGCTTAATTTTATTTAAAAATCATTATCTATGTGTCAGCCAAATTCCAATAAAAAAGGAGATCTTAACGATCTCCTTTTTCACACCATCACAGCTTATGCAATTGGTGGTGTATAAGTACCGTCAGCGATGGAATCCTTGATTCGATCCGCTTCTGCAAGCACCAGTGCCAGCAGGTTCTTCACGTTTTCAAGTGTTGCCACCGGACTTAAAGTGGTCATTTTCAGAGATTGAACCTGACCGACTTTGGTGACGCCAATGTTCGCTTCACCACGCGCAAACAGTTCATCTGCGACGTTCTGGTTCAAGGCATCGACAAACTCAGCTGGATAGCCTGCTGGAACCACACGGAATAATACCGATGCAAATTGTGGCTCAACCAGAAGTTCCAGACCATCTGTTGCCTTGATGTAATCTGCCACTTCGCGAGTCAATTTTACGCCATGGTCGATCATCGAACCATAAAGCTCTTCACCCAGCGCTTCTACGGTCATCCACAATTTCAACGCGTCAAAACGACGAGTCGTTTGTAGAGACTTCGATACCAGGTTAGGAACACCGTGCTCTTCATCATAAGCAGAGTTCAGATATTCTGCTTCGTAGTGCATGAAACGATAGTTCGCTTCATCTTTCAGCAAGAACGCACCACATGAAATGGTCTGGAAGTAATGCTTATGGAAATCCAGTGTCAAAGAATCAGACAGCTCGATGCCATCCAGCATAGAACGATAGTCATTCGACAGGATCAGTGCACCACCCCATGCAGCGTCGATATGCATCCACGCGCCATATTTATTGGTGATTTCACGAATCTGTTTGAGTGGATCAATCGCACCAGCATCTGTAGTACCCGCTGTTGCGACTACACATGCCACGATTTTGCCTTCAGACTGAAGATGCGCCATGGTTTTTTCCAGCGCATCAACGTCCATCTGAGCATTTTCATTCACAGGAACAGTCACGACAGACTGAAAGCCCATGCCCATCATCGCCATGTTCTTTTGCACAGAGAAGTGTGCATTTTCAGAACAGATGACTTTGACGTTACGCATTGCATCCGCTGGGATACCATCACGCTGAACCGACCACGGATTACCGTTTTCATCTTTCCAGTTTTTCGCGATACAGGCATCACGTGCCAGTAATACACCCATCAGGTTGGATTGGGTACCACCAGAAGTGAACACACCTGCCTGACCTGAGCCATAGCCAACTTTCTGACGTAGCCAGTCAATCAGCTGCACTTCCATCAAAGAACCTGCCGGGCTTTGATCCCAAGAGTCCATTGACTGGTTAGTGGCATTAATGAGCACTTCCGCGATCTGGCTGGTGACCATCGTCGGGCAATGCAAATGTGCTAGCGAATGCGGATGATGTACTTTCAAGCTCTTGTTGAGGAATAGCTCAACCATACGCTCTAAAGATTTCTGTACGCCCAAGCCTTCTTTAGAAGGATTGAACGCAATTGCGCTACGCAATTCCTTGATGCTACCGCCGGTATACATCTTGTCGTTTTGCAACCATGCTGCAACCGCTTTGGTCGCCTGATCCATCGCCGACTCATAGTCAGCGATAGATGCAGCATCATTGCAGAGTAACGCTTTACGGTGTTCTGCAAAATCTACCATGAATTACGCGCCTCGAACTGCGACTAGAGCTTCAGCAACCGCTTTCTTGAAGCGAACCAGAACTTCTTCACACTCAGCTTGAGTGATGATCAATGGGCAAAGTAAACGGATTACTGTACCATTACGCCCACCTTTTTCCAGCAACAGTTTGTTGTTGAAACAAGCGGTTTGGATCGCTGCAGCCAACTGACCATCAGCAGGGAAAGAACCCATATGATCCGCTGGTTTACGCTCGTCGACGATTTCAACACCGATCATCAGACCGCGGCCACGCACGTTACCGATACATGGGAATTCAGCAGCCAGTTTTTTCAGTTCAGCTTGCAGGAAATCACCACGTTCTTGTGCATTTTGCGCCAGGTTCTGTTCTTTAATGGTATTGATCGTTGCAAGACCTGTACCCATCGCCAATTGGTTACCACGGAAAGTACCGGTATGACCAGCAGGTTGCCAAGCATCAAACTTACGTTTAATACCAAGTACGGCAAGCGGCAAGCTACCACCTACGGCTTTAGACATCACTACGACATCAGGTTCAATCCCTGCGTGTTCGAATGCAAACATTTTGCCTGAACGCGCAAAACCAGCCTGAACTTCATCAAGAATCAACACGATGTTGTGTTTTTCAGTCACTTCGCGGATTTTTTGCAACCATTTTACTGGTGCAGTTACCACACCGCCTTCACCCTGAATCGCTTCAAGGATTACAGCTGCAGGTTTGGTCACACCGCTTTCGACATCTTCAATGAAATTTTCAAAGTAGTAAGTCAGGGCATCAACACCGGCTTCACCGCCAAGACCCAGTGGGCAACGGTATTCATGCGGATACGGCATGAACTGTACACCCGGCATCAAACCGTTCACTGCATTTTTCGCAGACAGGTTACCTGTCATTGCCAATGCACCGTGAGTCATACCATGATAACCGCCAGAGAAGCTGATCACTGAGCTACGACCAGTAAAGGTTTTCGCCAGTTTAATTGCGGCTTCAGTTGCATCTGCACCTGATGGACCACAGAACTGCAAGCAGTACTCTTCTTGGCCACCTGGAAGATAAGAAAGAAGTGCTTCGGTAAAAGCATCTTTTAAAGGAGTAGTAAGATCCAGGGTATGCAATGGTAAACCGCTTGCAATTGTATCCTGGATACTTTGAATGACTGCAGGATGATTATGGCCTAAAGCCAACGTCCCTGCCCCAGCTAAACAATCAAGGTACTCAGTACCTTCAACATCGGTAACCCAGCAACCTTGTGCTTTCGCTATCGCTAACGGTAATTTACGTGGATAACTACGCACATTCGATTCCATCTGACTTTGGCGAGTCAAGTAGTATTCGTTTGTGGAATTGGTGGCAGGGTTTACAGAAGTAACGCTCATATCGAATTACCATCTCTGATATGGGTGAAAGAAATAAGTCTGGTGACGTTTGGTCCTTTGACTCGGCGCTTTATAAGGGTTCTAGCTAGCAGTTTTGTATTCGAATAACTAGGAGGCGGATGATACCGAATTTTTCAGGAAAATAAATAACTTTCAGTCACATTTTGTCCTAATCTTTATCGAAAAAAAACATCATGCTAATCCATCCCCTAAATCATCATCTTACAGTGTGACAGTAGAAAGAAAAGCGTGTTCTTTTATGCTTTTTTGTAGCGCAGGCGGCATTTGGGTAATTAATCTTAAAATTATTCATTAAGTATTTAATTATTAATAATAAATATAAATTAAATAATGAGATAAAATTAAAGAAAATTTAACACTCTTACGACAAATATTTCGTAAAAAGATCACAATTGAGATTTAATATTTTAACAACGGCCTAGATGGCCAATTTTAAGAAAAACAGGACAATTTCATGCGTCTCTTAGCACTTACCAATTTAATCCTTGCCAGTAGCCTCGCCACAGGCGCATTTGCAGCTCCTGCCGAATCTCTGAATTATAATGTTGTTAATCTTTCGGCAGAGGCCAGCCGTGAAATCTCAAATGATGAAATGCATGCTGTGCTTTATATTGAAAAATCCAACAAACAACCAGCTGAACTGGCCACTCAAATTAACCAGCTGATGAATCAGGCGATCGCCACAGCACGCAAATATCCAACTGTGAAAATCGAGACTGGGGCACAAAGTACTTACCCTATTTATGACAATGACAACCGTAAATTGAAAGAATGGCGTGGTCGTGCCCAAATTCGTCTGGAATCGAAAGATTTTAAAGCGACATCTCAACTGATTGCCGAATTACAACAGCACTTCCAGACCCAGTCGATTAACTTTAAAGTATCAGACGAAAAGCGTAAAAAAGTTGAAAGCGAACTGATAATTGAAGCCACCAAAAACTTCCAGCAACGCGCACAGGCACTCACGCAGACCTGGAACAAACCGAGTTATCAACTGGTGAACTTAAACCTGAATACTAACAATTATTCACCACAGCCAGTACCGCGTATGGCCATGATGAAATCTGCATCGGCTGATATGGCGGTTCCTGAGCAGGAAGTTGCGGCGGGTGAATCGCAAATGACCGTCAGCGCGAATGGGGCGATTCAGTTTAAATAAGACTTCATTATATTCCTCGGACTTTTAAGAACCACTCTTTTGAGTGGTTTTTTTATCATGTGAATATTCTCTGAAAAATCAATGCTACAAATTCATACAAACTCAGATATGAATTGAGCTTTGATCGGTTTAGAGTAACGGACATTTGTGTCAACCCTCTCTCCTCATGTCACTCGATCAATTGAACCTGTATCTGTTTCATCTTCTCAATGTACCTGACCAAGCCTCGATCTGGATGATTAACTATGCCAGTCTGATAGCGCATGATCTGGTGTATGTATTCCTGCTGATTTTTGCTATTGCCTGGCTGCGTGGTAGTCATGAAGTAAAAACCGGGATTATTAAAGCTGCAATCTTCACAGCAATTACCTTGTCGATTAGCGAGGTATTATCTACCGTTCTAAACACACCTCGCCCTTTTGTCATGGAAGTTGGCCGAACTTTGATTGAACATGCGCCTACAGGTTCATTCCCAAGCAACCACATGAGTATTTTCAGCGGGATTGCCTTTGCCTATTATTTCTCAGCACAACGTGATTTGGGACGAATCCTGCTCTGGACTGCTTGGCTGGTAGCCTGGTCACGGGTTTATGTGGGTGTACATTTTCCGATTGATATGGTGGGAGCATTCCTGATTGCTTTAGCAGTCAATCTTGCCGGCTTACCGCTCTGGTGGAAATATGAGAATAAAATCATGAGCTTTATTTTCAGTATTCATCAATTCCTGTTTAAGCCTTTTATTCGAATGGGATGGATTAAATAAACTTAATCCAAATGTCATAAAAAAATCCCGCTCGAAAGCGGGATTTTTTTATAGACCGAAGATTTAGTAAATCGCCATATGATTGCGGTGAATCATCTCTAAAGAACGTGCTTCACCCAAGACCTGATGCACTTTATCTGATGCCAGACCTTTGACAATTTCCGCTGAACGCGAACTGAAGTTGACACGTCCTACAGCAATACGGTGACCTTGTCGATCGACACATTCCACTACATCACCACGGTCAAAATGTCCTTCTACCGCTTTGACACCGACAGGCAACAAGCTACGGTGATTTTCTTTGATGGCTTTAACCGCACCATCATCAATCACCAAACGACCTGCAGTTTGCAGATGCGCTGCTAACCATTGCTGATGTGCAGTCATGCGATCATCATCAGTGATAAAAAGTGTACCCAACATTTCACCTGCCATTAGGCGCGATAAAACATTGTCGCTATCACCACTAGCGATCAGCGTTGGACAACCAGATTTTGCAGCCAGACGTGCAGCACGGACTTTGGTCAGCATACCGCCACGACCAAATTTTCCGCCGCCGCCTGCCATATCAAACAGGCTTTCATCCATGGCACGCACGGTATGAAACAGTTTGGCATCCGGATTAGAACGTGGATCCGAGTCAAACATGCCTTCCTGATCAGTCAGGATAATCAGCAGATCTGCATGAACTTGACCTGCGACCATCGCAGCTAAGGTATCGTTATCACCGAAACGGATTTCGTCAGTAGAAACCGTGTCATTTTCATTAATGACTGGAATCACATGCCAGTCAATCAGGTGTTGCAAAGCATCACAAGAGTTGAGATAGCGACGACGGTCTGCCAGATCATCATGAGTCAATAATACCTGAGCGGTTTGAATGCTGTGTTTTTCCAGCACACTTGACCAGGTCTGGATTAAACCCATTTGACCAATGGCAGCACAAGCCTGAAGACTGGGTAGATCGGTGGGTCGATTCTCAAGTTTCATTCGAACCATACCTTCAGCCACAGCTCCGGAAGAAACGAGAATAATCTCGTGTCCGGCATTGTATAGATCCGCGATTTGTCCCGCCCAGTGCGAGATGGCATCTAAATCTAAACCTTGCCCGTTTGCTGTGAGTAAAGATGATCCGATTTTAACAACGATTCGTTTACAACCCTTGAGCTGACGTTGCCCATCTACCACTTCTATCATCTTGTCCTCAGACTTATCTTTAAAAGATTAACGTACGTAATATACTTCTACGTCGCTGTCGTCATCATCTTCATCATCAAAGTCATCGCCACCCAGACGTTGAGCGCGACGCATTTCACGATAAGCTTCTTTCGCAGCAATCGTTTGTTCACGTGTTTCAGCTTCCAGCTGATCACGGAATGCTTTCATTTCTGCTGCATATTCTGGATCTTCAACTTCACGTTCGCGTTGCTGTTCGATTTGATCCATCAGGTAGTACACAACGTCTTTCGTCCCTTCTGCCGTTAAGCCAGAAGTTTTAAAGACAGGGCCTTCCCACTGTAATTCTTCAAGAATGTGGTTACACCATTCGTCACGAGTTTCTACAGCAAGCTGATCGACCTTGTTTAGAACCAATACCACTGGTAATTTTGAAAGCGTTGGGGAGAATTTTTGCAACTCATTCAAAATCGCTTTGGCATTGTAAGCTGGATCTGAACCGTCAATCGGTTGAACATCTACAATGTGAAGCAGAATACGGGTACGTGCCAAATGTTTCAGGAAGCGAATCCCGAGACCTGCACCTTCTGCCGCACCTTCGATCAGACCTGGAATATCCGCCATTACAAATGAACGGTGACGATCCGCATCCACTACACCCAGGTTAGGCACCATGGTTGTAAATGGATAATCCGCCACTTTTGGTTTTGCTGCGGAGACTGCACGAATAAAGGTTGATTTACCTGCGTTCGGCATACCGAGCAAGCCAACATCAGCCAGCACTTTCAGCTCAAGACGGATTTCACGGAATTCGCCTTTGGTACCATGCGTACATTTACGCGGAGAACGGTTGGTTGATGATTTGAAGTGGGTATTACCCAAACCACCTTGGCCGCCATGTGCCACTAATACTTTCTGGCCGTCTTCAACCAGATCTCCAATAATATCGCCAGATTCTGAATCGACGATAGTTGTTCCCACAGGAACTTTTAAAATAACTGATTCGCCACCACGACCAGCACAGTTTGCGCCAGCACCGTTTTTACCACGTTCAGCGCGAAATTTACGGGTATAACGATAATCTACAAGGGTACTCGTGTCGTCGTCAGCCTGAATATAAATGCTGCCGCCACGACCACCATCACCACCATCTGGACCACCAAATGGTACGAACTTTTCACGGCGAAAACTGGCTACGCCATTGCCACCGTCGCCAGCCTCTACGGTAATGACTGCTTCATCAACAAAGCGCATAATGCCAATCCTCTAAAAACTTTAAAAACCGCCTATTCTGCCATATTTTAAAGCATTTCTCGACTATATTTATTGGGCTTTCCATGAAGAAGACCCAATTTAAGATTATTTTATATTATTCAAGCAAAAAGCTGATACAGATTGACGATTTATCAAGAAATTATTGTGAGGAACTTATACAAAATAAAGATCAACAAAATATTTGTACTTGGCTTAGATTTGAGTTAGGTCTTTTCTTATAGTTGAAGTGATTTACTGCTTTAAGCTTAATTTTCTTGATTGTGTTTTACTCTTTGATTGAGTTGATTTTGAAAAAATAACTTATTTGTAATCCAAAAGAAAATTAGAAACTGTCTTATTAAGTTTTATAAAAAACAAGGTTGATGAGCTAATTTCTAAGCTCTTGATTCGATTTATTAGCTTCACCTACTGTCATATCAAGATCATTTTCATATTTTAAATAATTAGCTTTAAAGTAAGTATCATCATTACCATATGTTCCAATATGATCACAGAGTTCTTTTATACCCTTCATTCACCAACTCACATTCAGAATTAAAATTATTTACCAATGTCTTTAATTCTATATTTTCCTTTTGATACCGAACTATCATATCCAGATTCTTTTTGAGTGAAAACATTCGATTTTTCAATTTCAAAAAGATACTGGTTATTAAAAAGTTTTTCTCTATTTTCACTTAATTGCCATGATCTAAATTGATATTTCACGCTATTTGCTACATCTATCAAATGATTCTCTAATTCAAGCAAAGATGCATAATTATCTTTAGACATACTAGATAGAATTTCACTCCCTTTCTGCTCTCTCCAGCTTGTATAAGTCATTAATACGGCTATTGGAGCAAAGATTGCAGCTGACCAAAGTAAAAGATTAGTCGCTAAAGTGAGATCAACTTCTAAAAGTTGAAAGATCGCATAAATAGCGATGCATAAAGTTAGGATAATTGCGTACACTGCCAATAATCGAGCAACTAAATTTTCTGATTTATCCATTTATTGCTTCCCCAAAAGCAATTTAAGTTTTATTTAGCAACACGCTCTTTATTTTCCAAAATCTCTGGCAAACTCCGCTCTACCCAGCCAATCAAATAATTTATTTTTTCTGCCGCTTGCGAACCGGTAATGGTCAATTGATATTCCACTTTAGGGGGTACAACCGGATATACCGTTCTTAAAATAAAACCATCTTGTTCCAGCATTTTTAAGGTTTGTGCCAGCATCTTTTCACTGACCCCTTCAATTCGCTGTTTCAACTCACTAAAGCGATGTACGCCCTCACTTAAACAGCGCAATACCAGCACTGACCATTTATTGGTGAGATGTTCCAGTATTTCACGGGATGGACATTCATTAGATAGCACTTGTCCCAGTAATGGACTGATTGCATATTTGGTCATTAAAGAGTTCCTTTCTTGATCACAGTTTTTAGTTCTTACTTACTATTTTTAATGTACTTACCATTTGTAAGCTAACAGATTCAAATAGGCACATCAAGGTGAATTTTCCATCAATTAATGCAATGGTTTTATAAAGCTGATTTGCCGCCTTTATCTTCCACAATAAAAAAGAGCCTCAAAAGAGACTCTTTTTTAGATCACTTCTACAAATTATGCATTTGTTTCAGCAGGAACTTTTGGATAGCTTACGCCGCCCATTTGCTCAGCAATGCGAAGTACCTGGCAGCTATAACCTACTTCGTTATCATACCAAACGTAGCAAGTTAAACGGTTGCCTGAAGTGATTGTCGCTTGAGCGTCGAATACACCTGCAGTACGCGAACCGATAAAGTCAGAAGATACAACTTCAGTAGAGTTTGTATAACCGATTTGACCTTGAAGGTTAGAATTGATTGAGATTTGGCGAATGTATTCATTCACTTCATCACGATCAACTTCTTTATCTAAAGTCAGGTTCAGGATCGCAAGAGATACGTTTGGTGTAGGAACGCGTACAGAGTTACCAGTCAACTTGCCTTTCAGTGCAGGAAGTGCTTTCGCAACTGCTTTAGCAGCACCAGTTTCAGTGATGACCATGTTCAATGTTGCAGCACGGCCACGACGATCCGCTTTATGGTAGTTGTCGATCAGGTTCTGGTCGTTTGTGAACGAGTGAACTGTTTCAACGTGACCATTGATCACTGTGTATTTGTCGTTTAACACTTTCAATGTTGGAGTGATCGCATTGGTTGTACAGCTTGCAGCAGAGATGATTTGATCTTCATCAAGGATGTCAGCCTGGTTCACACCAAATACAACGTTCTTCATGTCACCTTTACCAGGTGCAGTCAGAATTACACGAGCAGCGCCTGGGCATTTAAGGTGTTGAGCAAGACCTTCAGCATCACGCCATTTACCAGTGTTATCGATCACTAATGCATTTTCGATACCGTATACAGTGTAATCCACTTCAGATGGATTAGATGCATAGATCACTTTGATGAACTGACCGTTTGCAATAATTGCTTCGTTTTCTTCATCTACAGAAATCGTACCCGCGAATGGACCATGGATTGAGTCACGACGTAATAAAGACGCACGTTTTTCAAGGTCACCGTCAGATGATTTACGAACTACGATTGCTTTCAGGTTCAAGCCACGGCCTAGACCTGACTGGCTGATCATCAAACGGGCAAGGATACGACCGATACGACCGAAACCGTAAAGAACAACGTCTTTACCTTCAACAGAAGTTGCATTGCCTTCAAGTGATTTCACAGCATCAGCAACGAATGCGTTAACATCACCACCTTTCGCTTTGAATTCAACAGCAAGTTTGCCTAGATCAATTTCAGCAGTACCGATGTTTTCCACTTTTGCCAATGCTTCAAGGATTGGGAAAGTGTCTACAACAGAAAGCTCAACGTCTAATACGCGAGTACGACGATGCGCTTTAAGGATCTGAATTACAGAACGGTTAATTAAAGAGCGACCATAAACTGTAGCTACGATATTTTTTTCACGATATAACTGACCTACTAGGGCAATCATACGTTCCGCAAGTTCTTCACGGTTTTTCCAACGACCTTGGTGCTCTGCATGGAGGGCAACGATAGTGTCTTTGCTCACAGATACGTCCTCTAATTAATTGTAAATCTAAGCATAAATTTCAAAACCCGATAATTGTAATGGAATTGGCCGCAAGTTTGAATCAAAAGCTGATTAACTCTGGCCGAAAATCCGATATATTCACTATAAATTTTGAAAATAATTGTAATTAGTCAGATGATTTTGCATTTAAAATTTGAAAGTTCCTCTATTCCCTGTAAAAACCAGATTTTTGTTAAATGTTGTTTATTCAGTCAAATTTATCATTCAAGAATCTAAACGTTTCTGATAACGCTCTAAATTTTGTGCTAGTGCCAATCGTCTTTTTCGTTGTTCAATAATGTGTAGTATACCTTCAATCACCAACAATACGACGGCCAGCCAGATCGGAAGATAAGTCAGCCATTCGCCAGCTTCAACCCGCTCCCCTAATGCCATAGACGCAAAAGCCAAAAGTACTGGTTCTAAATAGCTCAATAACCCAAAGATGACAAAAGGCAAATAGCGACTCGCCAGAATATAGCTTCCCAATCCTAACGCACTTAAAAAGCCTAGACCCAATACCGCAAAAATCAAATGCTGTGCATTAAGAATTAATTGCATGGAATCGCTATGAATAAAGCCCAGATAAATCGCGACAGGCAGAATGATGAAAAGGTCCCACCAGAAACCGCCCAAATGATCCGTCTGGAATTTACGGCGCATAAAGAAATACAGCGGATATGCCAGTGCTACATACACCGTTTCCCACGCGATCGAACCGATCCTCCAGATTTCATGTCCTACACCTAATATGGCCAGTGCGACTGCTGCCATTTGCCAGCGTGACAACTTCTCTTTATAGAGCACACATCCGACCAAGACCATGACTAAAGGCAACAGGAAATATCCCAGGGATACCTGTAAACCGCGGCCATTAATTGGTCCCCATAAAAAGAGCCACAACTGTGTCGTACATAACAGGGAACTGATGATCAACCAGATCAGAAAAGCAGGCTGTTTGAGAATGCGTTTAAAAATATGAGTGATATGAATCAAATCGCCTGACCACCACATGAACACAGTCAAAAATGGAATGGTCGCCAGCATCCGCCAAGCAAAGGTCTGTTCACTGTCTAAAGGCTGCAACAATGGCGTGAATATATAAAGAACACCAAATACCACTGATGCCAATACCGATAATGCAATACCTTTATACATTGCTTCAAACCCAAGATCATTCCAGCACATTATAACGATTAGTCTAAAATAAAGCTTGAAGATTCATCTGACCAAAGGTAATAGCAAGGCAAAATATATAATTCAAAAAAGAAATGGATTAAAAAAAAACCATGCCGAAGCAGGGTTTTTTATACATAACCAGATTGACCTTTTATTTTCTTGCCTGTTGGGTCTGTTTGGTATGTATCACATCACTCAAATCATAACCCACAGATTGCGCATATTGCAGGTATTCATTCACCACGTTCTGATCAAGTTGAGGATCACGTGACAATACCCACATATATTTACGTTTAGGCTCGCCTACCAGTACGGTTTGATAATTATCATCCAGTTTCAATACCCAATAATCGCCACGGCCCACTGGCAACCAGCGAATAAACTCTGGTAAGAAACTTACTTTGAGCTTGGTGTTATAAGGTGCATTCTGAATGTATGCCTCACCCACTGATTGGGTCACCTGACCATTTTTCTGGATACAGCGGTTATCTACATTAACGTTACCATTTTCATTTAATGTATACGTCGCTGTAACATCGCGATCACACTTGTTCTGGAATGTAAGTGGTTTACGAGCCACTTCATACCAGGTGCCCAAATAACGGTCCAGTTCAACTTTCTCTACAGTGGGTAAAGAATCGTTCTTGGCATAAGCCATAGTTGCAGCCCCGAGTCCAAGTAGAACTGCACCACCCACTGCAATTTTTGCAAGTTTCAATCCCGCATGAGGGAGATTATTTTTAGTTGTCATACGATACCTATTTGATCAGGACAAAATTTTCAACATGAATATTTCGTACTTACAATAGCGACATCCGCAGACATACTTTGTAGCATTGTGTTAGGTTTGTGATTGATTTTACGTAATTTAAATCTGTAATTTACACACAGACCTAACTTAACATCTGCGCTTTTAAACGTAAAATTTCATCCCGTATACGTGCAGCCTGCTCAAATTGTAACTCTTTTGAAGCCTTGAGCATTTCTTTCTCCAGTTTATTGATATGCTTCGCGAACATCTTTGGATCGGCCATGATATGGCGTTCATCTGCACTGATCGCACGGGCCTGATCCGAAGCTTTCAGCTCAATAGTTTCATCATCTAGCACTTCACCCGTATCAATTTCCTTAATCACCTGACGTACTGCACTACGTGGTGTAATACCATGCTCTTCATTGAACTGAATCTGTTTGGCACGACGGCGTTCAGTCTCATCAATGGCTTTTTGCATTGAATCAGTGATGCGATCTGCATATAAAATCGCTTTACCTTTCAAGTTACGCGCTGCACGACCAATGGTCTGGATCAATGAACGCTCTGAACGCAGAAAACCTTCTTTATCCGCATCCAGGATTGCAACCAGTGAAACTTCTGGCATATCCAGACCTTCACGCAGCAGGTTAATGCCGACCAGAACATCATACACACCGGTACGTAGCTCATGAATAATCTTCACACGCTCAACGGTATCAATATCGGAATGCAAATAGGCAACCTTGATTCCATATTCTTTTAAATAGGATGTCAGGTCTTCTGCCATGCGCTTGGTCAAGGTCGTCACCAGCACACGCTCATTCATTTCCTTACGGATATTGATTTCAGACAGTACATCATCGACCTGAGTCAGGACTGGACGGATTTCAATTTCCGGATCAATCAGACCGGTTGGACGAACCACCTGCTCGACCACCTGTTCAGATTTTTCCAGTTCATATCTTGCAGGTGTGGCACTGACGTACACGGTCGTCGGTACAATACGTTCCCATTCCTCAAATTTCATCGGACGGTTATCCAGCGCACTTGGCAAGCGGAAACCATAATTCACCAGATTTTCTTTACGGGAACGGTCACCTTTGTACATGGCTCCAATTTGTGGAACAGTCACGTGCGATTCATCAATAATCAGCAAGGCATCATCAGGTACATAATCAAAAAGCGTCGGCGGTGCTTCGCCTGCCGGACGACCCGATAAATGACGTGAATAGTTTTCGATCCCGTTGGTATAACCGAGCTGCTGCATCATTTCCAGATCATAACGGGTACGCTGCTCGATCCGCTGAGCTTCCAGCAACTTGTCATTTTCACGGAAAAAGACCAGACGTTCTTTTAACTCATCTCGAATCGTTTCAATCGCGCGAGCCAGATTGTCTTTAGGTGTTACATAGTGACTTTTAGGATAGATCGTGACACGCGGCACTTTACGGATCATTTTCCCGGTTAAAGGATCAAACCAGCGAATGGAGTCGACTTCATCATCAAACAGTTCAATCCGGATGGCATCCTGATCCGATTCGGCTGGGAAAATATCAATGATCTCACCACGGATACGATAGGTACCACGCAGGAATTCCAGTTCATTACGTGAATACTGCATTTCGACCAGACGACGGATAATATCATCACGACCAATGCGATCCCCTTCCACCACATGCAGCAGCATGCTCATATAAGCATTCGGATCACCCAGACCATAAATTGCAGACACCGAAGCAACAATAATCGCGTCACGTCGTTCTAAAAGTGCACGAGTGGCCGAAAGACGCATCTGGTCAATGTGGTCATTAATCGCCGCATCTTTCTCGATAAAGGTATCTGAAGATGGCACATAGGCTTCTGGCTGATAGTAGTCATAATAACTGACGAAATATTCAACCGCATTATTCGGGAAAAATGCTTTAAATTCGCCATAAAGCTGTGCAGCCAGCGTTTTGTTATGGGCCATGACAATAGTCGGACGCTGGGTACGGGCGATGACATTGGCCATAGTATAGGTTTTACCTGAACCGGTAACCCCCAGCAAAAGCTGATCGTGATAGCCTTTTTCTATACCCTTGACCAGCTTTTCAATGGCCTGTGGCTGATCGCCAGCAGGTTGATAATTAGTCACCAGTTCAAAGGGTTGTTTATCACTCATAGCTTTAATAATTTCACTGCGGATATCGACTCAATTTATTATGGGGGTAAAATTGAATTACTCAATCCCTATCCAGGTTTCTGTTTAGTAAAATAAATCGAGTGAAATATTATGCTTTCGTAGCCTAAAACCATTTTAGTTCTAATCTTTTCTATCAAAATTGAATCAGTATAAGTTTTGATTCGGTTCCTTACCTTATTCTGGCTTATTCAATATTTAGCCAAAATTTCTGTATAAAGTTCTGCTTTATCTGATGATGTAATAAAAATTAATTTCACCTTGACCCTTATAGCGTTCAAAGGCAACATGAAGCTAATCAGGACATCGAATAAAAAAGCCATGACTTACCATTATCACGATGAAAGTATTGTTAAATCTCTGCCAGAAAATACGGTATTTGTTTTCGGAAGCAACTTGGCTGGACAACATGCCGGAGGTGCAGCTCGAACAGCTTATGAGCATTTTGGGGCGGTTATGGGGGTTGGTCGTGGCTGGGCAGGTCAAAGTTATGCCATTCCGACTATGAATGAGCATTTGCAACAGATGCCTCTCTCACAGATCCAGCACTATATTGATGACTTCAAGATTTACACCAAGAACCATCCTAAAATTAAATATTTTATTACTTCGGTTGGTTGTGGCATTGCAGGCTATAAAGTTGAAGAAATTGCTCCTATGTTCAAAGGCATTTCCCACAATGTCATTTTTCCACAATCTTTCCGGCCTTTTGTAGAAAAAGCGCTTCCAAAAATTACGTCGCAATTCCTGCATACCATCTTCCGGGATTCAGTGATTTTTACTCCGGCGACAGATGAGCTGATTGATGTTCTGGCACTGACCGATAATGAAAAGAGTCTGGCCAAGATTCTGCTCAATACTCAGATTTATCCGGTCGATAGCAATGGTCGTGATCGTGTATTCGAGATTGAAGATATTCTGCATAACCTGAATGGCAAGATTTTTGACTTTCAGAATAATTCTGAAGGTTCCATGCTGTTTGGTGCCGTAATTCTGGCGCTACTGGAACTTTATAATATCAATGAAAAAGACTTTATTGATGTCTGGAAAGGCGATCGTGAGATTGCCCCGCCAAAACCTGAAAATAAGGCGCGTAAAACAGTTCGCTAAGAAAATCTCAAATTTTACTCATAAAAAAGCCATGAACTTCATGGCTTTTTTATTTATTAACGTTTGCCCATTGAACGGCGTGTACCACGAGGTGGCATCCAGGTCCGATCAGCATAACGTTGCGGTTTAGGTCGCAGATGTTCCAGAACTTCATCTGAAGCAGATTGTTCTGCCTGTTTTAATGGAAACGGTAAATTAACCAGTGGCTTTTTCTTGGGAGAATTTTGGGAGCTCATGCGCAATACTCAATAATTTATGCGGCTATTGTACAAAAAAACTCTATCTGCAGTGTACCATCGGTTAGCTAAATTTATTAAAGCTTTTTCTAGTAAGTTTTAAGCGGAAAATTTGCTGATTTCTTGTATATATCACGTCCGGAACAGAAAGCTTAAATCATTATTTAAAACTTAGATTAATGATAAAAATGTTACCCACTTATTATTCTATTACTTCAATAAAATTGAAAATTTTATAAAAATTAACATCCTATTTATCTTCACTATTCATGATAATTTTTACATAAATATATATTTTATTAATACAATTTATACAAATTTTGGCATTTTTTACTTTCTGTTAACTTTTTACTACTCGTTCTGTAACTGTGTAAATTGGTGAGATTTAACTAAATTGTCCAATAGAAAAAAAAATAACTAGCACGGACAAGGAGTCCTCTGAACAATGAAGACAATCATGGTATGCATGGCAGGTCTAGCCACACTACCCCTGCTTGCACATGCAGAATCCCCATATTTCAGCCTACAGGATGGCGATGGCTTTAAGCGATTTTCCGTTTCAGTTGGTGCACTGCATGTCATGCCACAAGGAAAAGCTCAGCCTTTTCAAGTTAATACTGCTGTAAAAAATGGTGAAGTTGCCAGAAATGGTACTATTCAAGTCGATACTGTATTGAATAACTTGAATTCTAATGTTGACCAAGAGGGTCTTGCAGCAGCATTAGAATTTCTGGGTTTTTTTACCGGTGGTGAATTAGGTAGTGGACTCAGCGGTAGTTCACGAATTCAAGGGTTGGAGGAGTGGAATAATCCGGGCACCGGTCTGGAAGCAGATGATGTCACTACCCTTGGGATTTTAAGTAATTACTTTTTTACCGATCACGTATCACTTGAAATGAAAGCCGGCATTCCACCCAAAGTGGACTTACAAGGCAAAGGAAAAATTTATGCTCCTTTCGCTGCGATCGCTACACCTCAAATCGGTAGTTTGCCTTTAGAATTTCTAAATATCGATCTGCAAAATGATATTTTTATTACTGATTTAGAAGCTCATGGTCCTGCAGCGTCAGCACGTGCTTGGACGCCTGCCTTTGAATTACAATATCATTTTGGAAAAACCGGAGTTAATAAGTTTCGCCCTTATGTCGGCTTAGGGATAATGTACGCTTACTTTAATGAATTGGAGATTAACCCGCGTACTGAACAGGATTTGATTGCAGCCGGTCATATGATTGCCAATATCAAAGAAGGCAATGCCGGAGCTTCACTGGAAGGTAAACCGAGCAATGCCAATCCTACAGTAGATCTTGAAGCAACCGATGCATTCGCTCCGATAGCCACCGTCGGTTTCACCTATGATTTTAATCATACTTGGTTCGCGGTAGGTTCTGTATCTTATGCTCATCTGAAAAATGAAACCACTATTACTGTTTCTGATGATAGTTTGGGTGAATTAATTACCTCCAAAGCCGATATTGAAGTCAATCCAATTCTGGCCTATGCAGGATTCGGGATGCGTTTCTAATCAATTACAATTTCTATTCAAACCTCAAAATTCCAGAACAACGGCTACGGCCGTTGTTTTATTTTCTGACGTTCTATACAGCTATAAAAAAAATTTATCGTTTGATTAATTTTTATTTTATCGCCTCTCTAGGTTGAATCGAATACTATACCTATCAACTTTATATGCATGAATGACTTATGGCTGACAGTCAATTTTCCAGAACCCTGATTTTTATGCTGATTGGCGCTGCCATTATTCTGGCCTTATCTTTGGGGATTCGTCATGCATTTGGCCTGTATCTGGTGCCAATGAGTGAAGAATTTGGCTGGGGTCATAATGTCTTTAGTTTAGCCATTGCCATGCAGAACCTGATCTGGGGTGCTGTTCAGCCCATTACTGGTGCCTTCGCTGACAAATATGGCAGCAAGATTGTCGTTGCCGTTGGCGGTGCCTTATATGCGCTTGGTCTGTTATTGATGGCTGTCAGTTCAACCGGATTACTATTGAATCTCAGCGTCGGACTGATTTTAGGTCTGGCTTTGTCTGCGACTTCTTTCCCGGTTTTATTGTCTGCGGTTGGACGAGCTGCACCACCTGAAAAACGCAGTCTGGCAATGGGGATTGCCAGTGCAGCAGGCTCCTTCGGCCAGTTTATTATGCTGCCTTCAACGCTGTTACTTTTACAGAATGTCGGCTGGTCAGCAGCACTTGTTGTCAGCGCAATTTTAATCGCTTTGATTGTACCTTTGGCTTGGATGCTAAAAGCCCCGATGTATGTCGATCCGAATGCGACTCCTACACCGAATAAAGTTTCACTAAGCTTTAAAGAGATTTTAGTGGTAGTCAAAAACCATAAGCCATTCTGGTTTCTGGCGATGGGCTTTTTTGTCTGTGGCTTTCAGGTGGTCTTTATCGGGATTCACCTGCCGGGTTATCTGATTGATCATGGGTTCAATGCTACAACTGGCACGATTTTCCTGGCGCTGGTGGGCCTGTTTAATGTTGTCGGTACCTATACGGCTGGCTGGCTCGGTGGAAAGTATTCCAAACCACGTCTGCTAATGGGCTTATACGGTCTGCGCGGGATTGCGATTATCGCCTTTCTGATGCTGCCTTTAAGCACCTGGACGGTCTATGCGTTTGGTGTCATCATGGGATTATTATGGCTTTCTACCGTACCGCTCACCAATGGTATTGTTGCCAATATGTTTGGCGTGAAATATCTGACCATGCTCAGCGGGATTGTATTCTTTACCCATCAGGTCGGTTCATTCTTTGGCGGCTGGCTCGGCGGTGTAAACCATGACATGAGTGGTAACTATAATGCAGTATGGATGCTGTCGATTGCCTTAAGTATTTTTGGCGTACTGGTGCACTTATGGGTAAATGAGGAGCAAATTGTACATGACTGATTCCACTTTTCTGCTCAAGCTTTCCATTGCGGTAGCGATGGTACTTCTCCTCGCTATTTCTCTATTGCTCTGGAGCCAGACTCCAGAACTGTTTGAGTACTTTAACCAGGCTTTTTGCGCACACTGATTGTCAAATATTTGACATTTTTCAGCAGCTTTAGGACTTTGTTTTGCCATATTAATTAAAAGATTTCAATTCAATCATTTAGATATTTTTATCCGAATTTTCATAAGTTTAGCAATTCTTGTGATTTTATTTTTGCTCTGGATTTTTTTAGATTTTCTACAACAAGAAAATTCAGAGACTTTCCAATGACAAGCTTGACCCAACTTTCACAAGCCATTCACGATGCACCACGCTGGCATCAGCAAGATCAGTTCCAGAATACTGATGAAATTAAAATTGTTCCGCAGGCAGATCAAGCGCTAGGCGCAGTGGTTTATGGCCTCGATGCCCGCAAAGCCCAATCTGGTGAAATCATCCTGCGTCTGAAGCAAGCTCTGGCCGAACACTTGATCCTGATCTTTAGAAACCAAAGTCTGGATGATCTACAGTATCTTGCCTTTGCCACCTATTTCGGTTCAATCTTCCGTCCAGATGCTGACACGCCAGTGCTAGCTTCTAAAACCGATACGGGCCCCCCATCTGATGTCGTACCAGTTTCCAATGCAGTCGGTCAAGGGGATTACACCGGCCATGGTGAACTTGCACCGCATGCCGATCACCAGTGGACACCCCTACCAGTTACAGCTCATTACCTATAATCCATTTGTGCGCTTCCAAAGCAATAAAGGTGGTAATGCTTATGCGGGTAATATGCCAAGGTATCGCTTTAAAGATGAGCCAATTTTAGGTCACGCCTACCCGCACCCACTGGTACGTACCCATCCTGAATCTGGCGTAAAGCGCTTTGGTTAAATACCCATACCGAAGTTGAGCTGGTGAATTATGACGATCAGGCAGGCAGTGAACTGATTGCAAAATTACGTGAACATGTCTTAAAACCTGAATTCGCTTATGAGCACAATTGGGAAGCAGGCGATATCGTGTTCTGGGATAATCAGGTTACTCTACATTCACGCCGTCCTTTCCCCGCTGATCAACGCCGTTTATTAAAACGGATCAGCTTGGCAGGTAGTCGTCCATTTTAATCTCCATAAAAATATAATAAAGAGAAAGGTTATTTAAGCCTTCGACAATAACGACTCATCATGTAGATTTTCCGCCATTGAGGAATGACCACCTCAATGGTTTTATTTTTAAATCTTCAATCATCCTATTTTGGCAATATCAGGAGAGATGCTTTGAATTAAATTTTTTAGAAATACAGCTTTTAACAAAATCGGTAATTAGATTACTTTTTCTCACTCAAACTGCCTAGTGTATTTTTCCTTTTCTGCTTAGCGTATTAAAAAACAAGCGATTGCTATAGCTGCAAAAAGGAGAAGAAAATGAACGAGATTCAATTTTCAGATTGTGTCCGCGCATGTATGACTTGCTCGCTGGCCTGTACCAACTGTGCCAGTGCCTGCCTGAAAGAAGAAGATTTAGAAATGATGCGGGAATGTATTCAGCGCTGTCTGGACTGTGCTGATCTGTGTCAGCTCTGCGCCCGCATGCAACAAAAGCAATCTCCATTTATGAAAGAGATTTGCGAGCTATGTGCTAAAGCTTGCGATTATTGTGTAGAAGAATGTGGCCATCATGAGGATGATCATTGCCAGCAATGTGCAGAAGCTTGCCGTCGCTGTGCTGAAGAATGCCGCAAAATGGCAGCTTAATTTCCAGCATTACTGGCTAGATTGAACTTTTTCAATTTAGAAAATAAAAAACCCGCAAATCGAACTTGCGGGTTTTTCTTATTATTTAAGATTTTAGGTATCTGTAATTTTGGAAAATTCTGCTTTAAACTCAGTTTTTTTAGCTCTTATATCATCAATTTTATAAGCAAACTTTTTAACCCATAAAGATGTAAGTAAAGGCACGATAATTGCTGAAATAACTACGCAGGCTGCAATTAAAGTAGTTGCTGCTGGTGCCACAACCTCAAATTGTGGGGCTACCTGAGCAATAAGCATTGGTGTAGCGGCTGCAGAACCTGCTGTACTAGATGCTGCTATTCCTGCTGTACCATTACCTTTGGCCAAAAATATATCTGCTGGTATTAAAAAGAGAGCCGAAATCAAGACAACAGTAACACCTAGAATAATTCCAGGTAATCCAGTTTCTAGAATTAGTCCAAAATTAATACTATTACCCAGAGCAAAACCAAAAAATGGAATCATTACTTTCGCTGCAGGAGCAAAAAAGTCTCTCATTTTTTCATCTAGATTGCCTAATAAGAAACCACACAAAAATGGTAGAACCACTCCTACTAGAGCGGCAGGATGAAAAGAAGCAACACCAGCTGAACCTAAAATAAGCATAGTAAATAAAGGGCCAGACTCAATTCCAATGAGTGCGCCTGCTGCTGCCTCTTCTTTAGTTCCATATTCTGACGTTAATGAAGAGTAAAGACCAGCATTGGTCATATCAAATGCAACCACTATAGCTAAAATAGAAAAACCCGCAAATAGCGGAGTATTCAACATTTCATCTGGCTGCATGAGAGAACCTAAAACTAGAGCTAACATCCAGGCAATAAATAATTTTGCACCGATAACGGCTCCTGCTTTTCTGACGACAGTGGCAGTAGCACGAACATTAATAGAAGCCCCTAAGCAGAAAGTCCAGACTCCTAAAATTGGTACAGCCCCTGTAATAATTCCCTTAGTAAATGAACCAAAATATTCAGCAGTATCTGGTGCAAATGTATGAATTGTTGCACCAATTAAAAGTGGAATTAGCATCATTCCACCAGGTACTTTATCTATAAATTTTTTAATTTCCATTTTAAAAACTCCCTCGAATTCCATCCTGAAGAGTTATGGTTTTGATAAAGCAATACTGATCTTAATTATTTTGAAACTATTTTTTAAAATAGAAAGATATTTATTGCGGCTGTGGAGATCAAAACCATTACTCTTATTGAGCAATTTCCTTTTTACATTTGTGCACCGATCATCCAAGGTACAAATTCTTCTCCACCAATTCCTAACGCTTCACTTTTACTTTTCTCACCCGAGGCTACACGAATAAACATTTCAAAAATTTCTTGACCTTTTTCTGCCACATTTGATGTTCCGTCCATAATATTTCCACAATTAATATCCATATCATCTAGCATCCGATCATACATAGCAGTATTCGTTGCAATTTTGATTGAGGGTGAAGGTTTAGCACCAAAACAAGAACCACGTCCTGTCGTGAAGGCAACTAAATTTGCCCCACCGGCAATTTGGCCAGTAGCTCCCATAGGGTCATAACCTGGTGCATCCATGAATACCAAGCCTTGTGTGTCAATAGTTTCCGCATAACGATACACACCTTTTAATGGTGTTGAACCACTTTTTGCTACCGCACCCAGTGACTTCTCTAGAATAGTAGTAAGACCGCCCGCCTTATTTCCAGGAGTAGGATTATTATCAATACTACCTTTTTCACGATCAGCATAAGCTTCCCAAGAATGAATCAACTCTACTAATTTATGACCTACTTCATTATTCACCGCCCGACGTGTTAATAGATGTTCTGCACCGTAAATTTCTGGAGTTTCCGATAAGATTGCTGTACCGCCATGTGCAACCAAATGATCAACAGCTACACCTAGGGCAGGATTAGCAGTAATTCCAGAGTATCCATCGGAGCCACCGCACTGCAGAGCGACACATAAATGAGATAATGGTAGCGGCTCTCGGCTCACTTGATTTGCTTCAGGTAAAATTTCTTGCACTAACGCAATCGCCTTATCAATAGTTTTTTGTGTCCCCCCTTCTTCCTGCATAACCAGTGATTTTATTTTACTAGCATATGCTGGATTTTTTGATTGAAGAAGTGGTTTCAACTGATTGGCTTCACACCCTAATCCTATGATTACTACCGCTGCAAAGTTAGGATGCTCCATATAACCTGCAATAGTACGACGTAATTGCTTGAGCCCTTCACCATGATGATCAATACAACAACCAAAACTATGTGATAATGCTACTACGCCATCTACGTTAGGATAATTGTCTATGATTTCTGGGTGGTCAAAATACTGAGCAACTTTTTTTACCACTGTTGCTGAACAGTTGACTGTACTGATTACTCCCACATAATTCCGAGTAGCTACACGTCCATCTGCACGTTTAATTCCTAAAAAATTTCGAGGCTGCAGCGCAGTTGCTATTGGAATTACATTTTCTCCAAACGCGTAGTCACGATCAAAATCAGCTATGGCCAAATTTTGTATATGAACATGCTGACCCGCTAGAATATTCTGGGTAGCAAAACCAATAATCTGACCATAACGTAATACAGCTTCACCTTTGAAAATATCTTTTAGTGCGACTTTATGGGCAGCAGGGATATCTTCTAAAGTAGCAATCTCTTCTGTAATCGGTGTGCGTGATATCAAAGGGCTTTTGGCAATTGCAATATTATCATTCGGATGCAATTGAAGAATATAAGATGTGTTCACTGTTTGCTTCCTTTCTAGTAGCTGGCTGAGTCCATAATGTCTTTATATTTTGCTAGTGCTATCAGATATTAAAATGTCTGATTGAATTCATCATAGTCTTTTTATTTTTGACAATCTGTGATATTTAAAAGACACATTGTTGAATAGGATTGGACAATTTATGCCAGGAAGGATTCCTCCTCTTCATCTTATTTATGCTTTTGAAGCTGTAGTTAGGCATTCATCATTTTCCAAAGCAGCTGATGAACTTAATGTTACCCGTAGTACAATTTCACATCGGATTCAGACCTTAGAAAAATTACTTAATACTGTTTTATTTGAGCGAACTACACGCAAGTTAAATTTAAGTGCTACAGGTGCATCCTATTATCAGTCAGTAAAAAAAGCCCTACATTCACTAGATAGTCTTAATAAAATTAACTCGAATAACCCTCATCAAAAAACAGTTACGCTATCGTCTCCTCCTACTTTCGCAAATATTTATTTACTTCCTCGTTTAAAAGACTTTTTAGAACAGTATCCAGATATTGAGATTGCTATAGAAATTGCAAAATCACAGCTTGATTATGAAATTAGCAAAGTTGATTTTGATATTAGATATGGAACTGGAATCTACCCTGGTATGCAAAGTTATCAGATTAGCCGAGATACTATTTTCCCAGTTGCATCGCCTTATTATGTAAAAATAAAGAATATTCGTTCACCTAGGGATCTTAAAAACTGTGACCTTTTAAGGAGCTATTTAGAGCCTTGGTCACCTTGGTTTACGCAAGCACATTTAGAATGGAAAGAACCTATACAAGGACATCGCTTTGAAGATTTATCTTTACTTTATCATGCAGCACAAAATAACTGGGGTATAGCGTTAGCTAGAGAATCACTAGTAAATAAACTCATTAATCAAGGATCACTCGTACAACTATTTGATATTACAGCGCAGCCTCAATTTCAATATTATGCAATTGTAGACCCGAGGAAAAACATATCTGATGAAGCCCAACTGTTTATTCAGTGGTTATGCCAAAATTATGATAAATAAAAAACCCGCAAATTGAGCTTGCGGGTTTTTGATCTAACCTGAATAAATCAAATTAGAATAAACGGTTCATACCATTCAAGGTTGCCACACGATAGGCTTCCGCCATCGTTGGATAGTTGAATGTAGTTTCCACAAAATACTTGATCGTATTGTTCGGGCTGTTCATGACCGCTTGACCAATGTGGATAATCTCCGAAGCATTATTACCGAAACAATGCACACCTAGAACTTCCAGCGTATCGCGGTGGAACAGGATTTTTAATTCACCAACCGTATCACCGGTAATCTGCGCACGCGCCAGATGACGGAAAGAAGCCTGACCCACTTCATACGGGATTTTTTCTTCAGTCAGCTGCTGCTCAGTTTTACCGATCGAAGAAATTTCTGGAATGGTATAAATACCAGTCGGAATATCAGTTACGGGTGCAACGTCTTGCTCACCGCTCATGTTGGCACCTGCGCAACGACCTTGGTCATAGGCAGCAGAAGCCAATGATGGCCAGCCAATCACGTCACCTGCAGCATAGATATTTTCGACTTCAGTCTGATACTGTTCATTCACGGTTAATTGACCGCGGCTGTTTGGTTTCAGGCCAATATTTTCAAGGCCTAAACCGTCAGTATTCCCTGAACGGCCGTTACACCACAGAATAGCGTCTGCCTTAATTTTCTTGCCGCTTTGTGTATGCAGAACGACATAATCATCAGAAGTTTCAAGGAAGTCGATCTGTTCATTATGACGGATCAATACACCCTGTTCGCGTAAGTGATAAGACAGCGCATCGGAGATTTCATCATCCAGATAGCTCAGCAGTTTTGGTTGGGTGTTGATCAGGTCAACCTTATGTCCCAATCCAATAAAGATTGATGCATATTCACAGCCAATCACACCTGCACCATAAATAATGATTTTTTGGATCGAGAAATCCAGATCCAGAATTTTGTCTGAATCAAATACACGTGGATGATTGAAATCAAGAATCTCTGGACGGTATGGACGTGAACCCGTCGCAATCACCAGTTGCTGGAACATAATGGTTTCTTTTATGCCATCTGGTGTAAATACAAAGATCGTATTTTCGTCTTGAATGTAAGCACGACCATGATAGATATCAATCTTGTTACGGTCATAAAAACGTGAGTGAGTATCCACCTGCTGCTGAATCACTTTATGTGCATTGCGCAGTACCTGTTTCATAGTGAATTGTTTCCATTCACCTACTTTTTGAAACATTGGATCACGTTGATAACGGATGATGCTGGATACCGTTTGACGCAATGCCTTACTTGGAATCGTACCTACGTGTGTACAGTTACCACCCAGCTGTTCACGCATATCTACAATTGCAACACGCTTACCAGATTTGGCAAGTTTCATTGCCGCGCCTTCGCCCGCAGGGCCTGAACCTAGAACTACCGCATCGTACTTAACGAAAGTTCCACTAACGACCTCTTTTTTACGTGGCATTCAACGCTCCTTAAAATTAAAAAATTTTGCTTTAATCTACGCTATATTATGACGTAATTGCTACCAATTTGGTGTATTTAACTTACATATATTGTGTGATAAGAACATTTTTTAAATGAATAATCCTTTTCGCCCTATTTCACCCGAGTTTCGTTATAATTAAAAAAGTGTTAACTTTGATTTATCTCCCTCCTTCAAAACAGTGGAAAAGTTATATATGTCTGAAAACCGTAAACCTGAACAGGGTATCAAACTTCGCGGCGCAGAAAAGGTCGCCCGTATTCCTGTAAAAGTTGTTCCTACGGTTGAAACGCCACGTAAGCCGGACTGGATCCGCGTGAAAATGGCCGCTCCCGAGGAAGTTCAGCGTATTAAAACTACACTTCGTCAGCAAAAACTGCATACCGTATGTGAAGAAGCTGCCTGTCCGAACCTGCCTGAATGTTTTGGTGGGGGTACAGCAACCTTTATGATTATGGGTGATATTTGCACGCGTCGCTGTCCATTCTGTGATGTGGCACATGGTCGTCCAAACGCGCTTGATCCGGATGAACCGCGTCATATGGCAGAAACGATTGCCAACCTAGGTCTGAAATATGCAGTCATCACTTCAGTAGACCGTGATGACCTATTGGATGGCGGTGCACAGCATTTTGTAGACTGTATTAAAGAAGCTCGTGCTTTGAGTCCAAAGACTTTGCTAGAAATTCTGGTACCTGATTTCCGTGGTCGTATGGACATCGCTTTACGCATCATGACTGAATGTCCACCAGACGTGTTTAACCACAACATTGAAACTGTGCCACGTCTGTATAAAGCCATGCGTCCAGGTTCTGATTATCAGCACTCTTTAAATCTGTTGAAAATGTTTAAAGATTATTGCCCAGAAATTCCAACCAAATGTGGTTTGATGGTCGGTATCGGTGAAACTGAAGAAGAAGTTCTCGCTCTGTTAGACGACCTGAAAGCACATGACGTGGATTATGTAACGATTGGCCAGTATCTACAGCCATCTAAACAGCATGCGCCAATCGACCGTTTTGTAACGCCAGAAGAATTCGAACGTTATGCAGAACATGGCCGTAAGCTTGGCTTTAAGAATATCTGGTCAGCACCGATGGTACGTTCAAGTTACTTTGCGGATCGTCAATACTATGGTGAACCGGTTCCAGAAGTACGCCGTAAAGTTGATCCAGCAAAAAAAATCGCTGTACAGGCAATTGAAGCTTAAAATGACTTAGATCAAAGCCCTCTCAAGTAGAGGGCTTTTTTATACCTAACTAAATTTATATTTGTTCACTTTTTAATTATTTTATCTACCCTCTCTTGGAGATTAAGTTATTACTTATCTTCACATTTCTTTGCGTGTTCTCACTTGAAGACTGCGCATTTTTCAAACAATCTCAAAAACAGATAAAACACTTCAATATATCGTTGAAATATTTAATAACGATTGTTCTCACAAGAACAATTGTGAATTTGCCAATTGCTTAAGCGATGTAAAAAAATTGATCAAGTCTTATGAAGACACCTTAGGGAGATCGGCAGCATCACAATTGTATGACCCTGGAGAAATATAACAATGCTATTTATTTTCGCCGTACTTCTTCTCATTGCCAGTTTATGGGCGATTTTCTTTTTTCAACTCTCCCGTACCACTGGTACAATTACCCTGATTGTCATGTCAGTGGTTTGTGCCTTTATCAGTCCTTGGTCACTGATTCTGGGCATTCCTTTGATCCTGATCAGTCTGGTCGTCATGATCGAACCTTTGCGCATGTCTTTCATTTCCAGGCCAGCCTATAAAGCTTTAGCGGATGCCATGCCGAGCATTAGCCCGACAGAACGCGAGGCTCTTGATTCCGGCACCAGCTGGTGGGAAAAAGAACTCTTTATGGGTGCGCCGAACTGGGAAACCTTTAATAGCTATCCCTATCCAAAACTTTCCGTTGAGGAACAGGCATTCTTGGATAACGAAGTCGAAACGCTCTGTAGTATGCTGGATGAATGGGAAATTCATGAGAAGAAAATGCTGCCTGAACATATCTGGCAATATATTAAAGATAACGGTTTCTTGGGACTAATTATTCCCAAAGAATACGGCGGTCGTGCCTTTAGTTCCTTTGCTCAGAGCCGAGTGATGAGCAAAATTTCTTCACGCTCTCTCACTGCTGCTGTGAGCTGTATGGTGCCTAACTCTCTCGGGCCGGGTGAGTTGTTACTACATTATGGTACCGATGAGCAAAAAGATCGTTATTTACCCGGTCTGGCTAAAGGTGAAGAAATCCCATGTTTTGGTCTGACCAGTCCTGAGGCCGGTTCAGATGCCGGTGCAATTCCAGATACCGGTGTGGTCTGCTATGGACAGTTTGAAGGTCAGGAAGTTCTCGGTTTGAGAATGAATTTTTCTAAACGCTGGATTACCTTAGCACCGATTGCCACTGTCGTCGGTCTGGCTTTTAAAATGTATGACCCTGATCATCTACTCGGTGATAAAACAGATTATGGGATTACTTGTGCCCTGCTACCGGCCAATCATGAAGGGGTAAAAGTCGGTCCACGACATAATCCTGGCTCCCCTTTTATGAATGGTACGGTTGAAGGTAAGGATGTATTTATTCCTTTAGACTGGATCATTGGTGGTGTGAAAAATGCCGGTAAAGGCTGGCGCATGCTAATGGAATGTCTAGCGGTTGGTCGTGGTATTTCCCTACCGGCTTTATCTACCTCTAGTGCCGAAATGACTTACCTGAATGTCAGTGCATTCTCGCGAATCCGTCAGCAATTCAAGATTTCGGTGGGTAAATTTGAAGGCGTACAGGAAGCCAATAGCGAAATTGCCAGTGATGCCTATATGCTGGAAGCATTCCGTTATTTAGTGACTTGTGGCTTGAATCAAGGTGGTAAGCCGGCAGTCATGACCGCGATTGCCAAATACTACGCCACTGAGACCATGCGTAAAATCGTCAATCATGGTATGGATGTCGTGGGTGGTCGCGCCATTCAGATAGGGCCTCGTAACTTTTTGGCCTTAAACTATCAAGCCATTCCAGTATCAATTACAGTTGAAGGCGCCAATATTCTGAGCCGTTCATTGATGATCTTTGGTCAAGGTTCGATGCGTTGCCATCCTTATCTGTATGAAGAATTACAGCTTCTGCAAGCTGAAGACCCGAAAGCCGCTCTGAATCCATTCGATACTATGTTGTTTAAGCATCTGGGTTATACCTTTAACCGGACTGCCCGCTCTTTTGCCTATGCTTTTAGCGGGGGTTCAAGTGCTGCGCCACAAAGTGCGGTTGATTTTACCCGTCCTTATTACAAGATTATCAACCGGCTCAGTGCCAACTTTGCCCTGACTGCAGATATGTGTTTAGGTTTATTAGCAGGTGATATTAAACGCAAGGAAATGCTTTCTGGCCGTCTGGCTGATATTCATGCCCATTTGTTTATTGCGACGGCAATTCTGAAATTTTTTGAACATAGTAAAAAAACTGAAGCTGAACGTCTGCATGCACAATTGGCAATTGAGAAATCTTTATATACCGCTCAGGAAGCGTTTTATGACCTGTTTGCGAACTTCCCGGTGGGTGTTGCTGCTGGCATGGTCAAACTCATCTGTTTCCCATTTGGCCGACCTGTCGCGAAACCATCTGACCGACTTAAACAGGAAGTCGCAAATGTCATGATGGAAGATAACACTTTCCGGCAGGTACTGAAAAAGCATGTTTTCTATAGCACGGCGGAAGATGATGTGAATGGTCGTATGGAATCAACCTTCACCATGTTATTGGAGATTGAGCAGCTTTGGGATCGCTTTAAGAAAGCCGAAAACAAAGGTCAATTTAAGGGACTCAGTTTTGCTGATCATGTGGCTGACGCGCATGGACAAGGCTTTATTAATGAAGAAGAAGCCAATAAGTTACTGCACTATAATGCGCGTCGCTATGACAGCATGTTGACTGATGTCTTCGATTTGCATTTACAGGAAGTATTGGAGCTGGAAAATCCTCATATTTCGAAAGCAGATGCAACAGGTACTGATACCTCAGTTCAAAGTGCACCTTCACATTCAACCAGCCCTTAGATAAATTTCTTATCTCAATCGAATCTTGCTTTCCAAAGTGAAGTTATTTCTTGACTTCACTTTGGATATCTCAAGTGGCTATTCAGCCACTTTTTTACGACTATTGCACGATGGTATTTAAGAGATAAAACGTTAAGCTACACCCATAATAAAATTGAGGGTCAATGATGTCACAACAAGATTATGAAAATGGCTTGAAAGTCCGTACTGAAGTGATGGGTGCAAGTTTTGTAAAACGTGCCCAGGACAATACGGTTCCTTTTACTCAGCCTTTGCAGGACTGGATTAATGAACATGCCTGGGGTTCAACCTGGCAACGTGAAGGGGTTTTACCACGTAAATACCGTTCTTTAATTACCATTGCTTTTCTTACCGCGCAAAAAAGCCCGACTGAATTGAAAGGCCATGTTCGTGGTGCTTTGAATAATGGTGCAACAGTTGAAGAAATTCAAGAAGTGCTACTGCATAGCCTGCCTTACTGCGGTGCCCCTGCCACACAGGAAGCCTTCCGTGCAGCGCATGAAGTAATTCAGGAATATCAGGCAAATCAGCAGAATTAAGAATTGCTTAGGCTATTTAACTAGCTTATCAATAATAAAGCCGGGAATTAAAATTCCCGGATTTTTAAATTTTAAACTGATATATCTATAGCTATACTTCTTTAATATTGTTTGAAAAGATTATCCTCTTAATTCAATTTGAGTCCGCTGTTCCAGTCCTTGCACCGCAGCGGAGAAATCCAGCTGACTGGCCTGTGGTTTGGCAATCTGCTGAAACTCTTGCTGAACCAAAGACATTACTGATAAATCCAGTTGCTGTTGCTGTACCAACTCCAAGGCAATGCCAATATCTTTCTGTAATAGATCCAGTGCAAAGGTCTTATTAAATTCACGGCTTAGTACACGCTGTGCCATGATATTTTCCGACATGCTGCTTTTACCACTGGAATGATTAATACAGTTTAGTGCACTGCTTAAATCAACACCCTGCCCTTTCAGCACAGTCAGCCCTTCAGCCAATGCCCATAAGTGAGTCGCCATTAAGGTATTATTCACAGCTTTTACCGCAAAGCCAGAACCGCTTTCTCCCACATATTCAATCAGGCCAGCAAAGGCATCAATGATCGGTTTGGCTCGTTCAAAGGCTTGTTCATTGCCACCCACCATCACAGTTAAAGTGCCTTTTTCTGCGCCAACGGTTTGACCAGAAACCGGTGCATCCAGATAAAAACTGCCTTGTTGCTCCAAGAGCTTCGCCAGTTTCTGGGCAGATTCCGGTACACCGCTGGTACAGTCAATCCAGATTGCACCTTGTTTGGGTGGATGGGCTGCAATCAATGCTTCCACATCCTGACTGGTCGGCAAACAGGAAAAGATAAAATCTGCCTGAACCGCCTGCTTAATACTCACCGCTTGAGTTGCAAAAATTTCAGCATGCGTTACAGCTTTCTGTTCAGTTCGATTCCAGACCCAAACCTGATGCCCGAGTTTTGGCAAATGGGAGGCCATATGCCAGCCCATTGCCCCGAGTCCTAAAAATGCAATTGAATGACTCAAAAAATGCTCCTCATATTAAGCGACTGGCTTAGCCTCAACCTCAGTTACGGTTTCAGCTGGTTCAGATGCTGGCAATTCTTTATCTTCACCACGGTTCAGGAACAGATTGAGTAAGATCGCAGCTAAAGTTGCAGTACCAATACCACCCAGATCAAAACCACCGATCTGCAAGCTATAGTTCCCTGTGCCCATGATCAGACAGACTGCACCAATAATCAGCGTACTGTTCTTGGTAAAATCAACACGGTTATCCACCCAGATTTTCGCACCAGCCACAGTAATCAGACCAAATACGACAATCGATGCACCACCCAACAAGGCCACTGGAATGGTACTGATCACTGCACCGAATTTAGGTGAAAGCCCAAGTAAGATGGCGAAGATACCAGCAAAGACAAATACAGTGGTTGCATAAACTTTGGTGACTGCCATGACACCGATATTTTCGGCATAAGTGGTCATCCCCGTACCACCCACAGAAGCTGATAATGAAGTACACACCCCATCAGCAAAGAAACCACGACCCATATATGGAGACAGGTTTTTACCGGTCATCGCAGAGACTGCCTTAAAGTGCCCTAGATTTTCTGCAACCAAGATAATTGCTACTGGTGCAATCATCAGCATGGCATTCATTTCAAAGACCGGACTTTGGAAATTTGGCAAACCAAACCATGCTGCTTCACTGACCTTAGTAAAATCAATCGCAGGTCCGAAGCCCATCACATTGGTGAAAAGGAAATAAATCAGGTAGGAAGATAATAAGCCCAATAACAATAACAGACGGCGTACCATTCCTCGTGTAAATACAGCAATCACACTGATACAGATAATAGTGATTAATGCCATCCAGGAATCAAACTGGTTCGCTGAAACGCTTTTGATTGCCACTGGAGCCAGGTTCAAACCGATAATCATTACGATCACGCCTGTCACTACAGGTGGCATCAGTTTTTCAATCCAGTTGGTACCGGTTTTCATCACCAGCAGCCCAATCAAGGCATAAACAATACCGCAAGCAATCGTACCGCCAAGCGCCAGTCCGATATTAGGATTCGCTCCAGCTCCGGAATACCCCGTCACTGCGACGACCGCACCAATAAAGGCAAAGCTAGATCCCAGATAACTAGGCAATCGACCGCCCGTGATCAGGAAAAATAAAATGGTACCAATCCCGGTAATAAAAATTGTGAGATTGGGATCAAACCCCATTAATAAGGGTGCCAGCACGGTTGCGCCAAACATGGCAAACACATGCTGTAACCCGAGAATAATACTTTTTCCAGCAGGCAGATATTCATCTGTTTGCACGGGTGTGGTATCGAGATTGCCTTGGTAAGGCTTAAATTTTGGAAACCACGTTTCTTTTTCTTGCATCGGCTTCCCCTCCTTGATTAGGATTGAATTTAATTAGCACATTTTGTGTGGCTCACAGTAAGAACGATTGAAGTACATCAGCGCATTGCCTTGACTCTGGCACATGGCTTTCACCTCACAGAACAGCACGTCATGACTGCCTACGGATAAACATTGGACCACCTCGCAGTCAAAACTGACTAAAGCATCCTCAAGTACAGGTGAATGGGTCACCAAGGTTTTCCAGTTCCCCTGGCTGAAACGCT
Source organism: Acinetobacter sp. TW_SC_4 (assembly GCF_054861205.1). NCBI lineage: Bacteria > Pseudomonadati > Pseudomonadota > Gammaproteobacteria > Moraxellales > Moraxellaceae > Acinetobacter > Acinetobacter sp. TW_SC_4. Next base: position 1,062,728 of record NZ_CM142174.1, on the reverse strand, counting down.
CTGCGATTGGTGTCTTTCCACCAAACAGATTGGAGAGATGTTGTTGATGTGATGCCAAGGTATTCACACACAACACCTGATTCTTTTTAAAAGTTTCATAAACTGAAGCAGAACGGTTTAGACACACCAGCAACGTTGGTGGTGTATCCGTCACGCTGCATACGGCCGAAGCGGTAAATCCAGCCATTCCTGCATCGCCTTGCGTAGTAATCACATTCACCGCAGCACCCAGATTGGACATGCCCTGACGGAAAATCTGCTGATCGACTTGGGTAAAGATGTCATCTGATGCGTTAGTCGCCAAAACCTTATTTAATGCGTTATTTTCTACAACTGTCTCTGTGATGATTTTAGATAGTTTGGCATTCATGCTGTTCTCCCGCCCCCAAGTCAATATTCAGTTTTAGACTTGGGGCATCTAGTAATGAGATTGAATCAGGTGGATCGGCTTATACATGGGCAATCGAAGCAATTTCGACTAGCGCATCAGGTTTGACCAAACCTGTCTGTACGCAATACCGTGCCGGCTTATCTCCCGGGAAATACTCTGCATACACTGCATTAATCGCAGCATAATCTGCCCAGTCTTTGACAAAGACATGGTTAAACGTTACGTCATCCATGCTGCCACCGGCTTCTTCAATCACACGCTTGATGCTTTCCAGAATATGACGGGTCTGTGCTGCGGCATCACCGACATGCACTACATTATTATTTTCATCAAAGGCCAATGTACCGGACACATACACAATATTATCTGCCTTAGTTGCCGGTACATACGGTGCGAGTGGTTTCGATGTTCCTGCTGGAATAATGATTTCTTTAGGCATACTTTTTTTCCTTAATCCTGATCTTTAATTCTTTATGCGCTTACAGCTAATTTAGTTTCTTTTAGTGACTCACTTTCTTTTTGAAAGGTCTCGACAAAATTTGCAGTATCTGACACCCAGCCAAAAAAGGTCTTGATGTTATACAGACTGGCTTCATGCGCTTCGACAGGACCTGCCTGATGGCAGGCATCGGCAAGTGCGACACCAAAATATTCCAGAAAGAAGCCGTCACGTAAGGTCGATTCCACACAAACATTGGTCGCAATTCCCACAAAGACCAGATTGCGAATACCACGCACACGCAACATGCTATCCAGCGCGGTATTAAAGAAACCGCTATAACGTGGCTTTTCAATGACCAGGTCCTGTGGCAATGGCTTTAACTCATCAATCAGTTCAAAATCCCAATCGCCTTTTGCTAATAATTTCCCGTGTAATTCAGGACGCTTACGCATGGTCTTTAGGGCATTTGATTTATGAAAATTTGGAGAATCGGTTCCACCCGCTTCCTTATATTCTGCATCCCAGCCATTTTTGAAATAAATCACCTGAATACCGGCTGCATGCGCTGCATCAACTGCCTTTTTAATATTTTCAACCACTGGCTTGGTTTTCGAGACATCAAAGCCCGCCAGATCCAGATAGCCACCCTGCGAGGTATAGGCATTTTGCATATCAATCACAATCAAGGCTGTCTGTTCTGGTGCAAGACGAATCGCTTCGGGTTCAGCTTTAAGCGTTTTTCCTGTGCCGAGTTTTTCAGTAAAACCGGCTGTTACGACTGATTCACTCATGCGCTTTTCTCCAGAACCGGTGCTGCCTCTTCAATAACAATATGATTACGACATTTCATGAGTGGCTGGATTTTTTGACCGAAATCTTCAACTCCTTGAATAAAATCATCAAAAGTCAGTAACACACCTTCAGTGCCCTTGATTTCACCAATTTCATCCAACATTCGTGCCACATTTTCATAAGAACCTACCAGCGTACCCATATTGATATTGACTGGAGATACACTAGAAGCCATTTGACGGATATTGGTATCTGTACCCGAGGTGGTGTCTTTACCGCCCTGATTCATGAGCCAGTTAATCGCTTCCATATCGGCGCCATCGTTATAGTGCTGCCATTTTGCTTGCGCTTCTTCATCGGTCTCAGCTGCAATCACCATAAACAGCACATAAGTCTGTACATCACGGCCAGTCACATCTGTTTTTTCTTTGAGGCGGTCATTAATTTCTGCATAAGCTGTTGGAGTATTCAAGCCTTTACCAAATACAAAGTTGTAGTCGGCATATTGTGCAGAAAACTCTAAACCTGCATCAGACTGACCTGCACAGATAATTTTCATATCCGCTTGTGGACGTGGGCTCACACGACAGTCTTCCATCTGGAAATGTTCACCTTTAAAGTCTGATTTACCAGTCGCCCAAAGTTCACGCAGAATCTGTACATACTCAGACAGATATTCATAGCGTTTACCAAAATAGTCATTACCTGGCCACATACCCATTTGGGTATATTCAGGTGGTTGCCAGCCGGTCACGACATTCAGACCAAAACGGCCATTTGAAATCGAATCAATGGTTGATGCCATGCGCGCGACAATTGCGGGTGGCATCACCAGAGTTGCGGCAGTTGCGAAAATTTTAATTTTACTGGTCACAGCAGCAAGACCTGCCATCAGGGTAAATGTTTCCAGGTTATGTTCCCAGAATTCAGTCTTGCCGCCAAAGCCACGCAGCTTGATCATAGAAAGTGCGAAATCGAAACCATAGTGCTCAGCGCGCTGTACGATTTGTTTATTTAACTCAAAAGTCGGCATGTACTGCGGTGCATTTTCAGAGAGTAACCAGCCATTATTTCCGATTGGACAGAAGACACCTATTTTCATTTTCACACCTCATCATTTTTAACACTTATTCAAAATTCTAATTCCACTTCGGGAATTTTATTTACAAGATAAACATTGCAAAGCGTATGCCAACTATTTTTATTTATTGTTTATCAAATACTTAATATTTTATTTTTTGAATTTTTAGTAAAATATCTATTTTTACCTATGAGTCAATTTTGAACATACTGTTTCATTCAAGTGCACTCCTAGCAATTTGTGCATTTGCAGTTCATGCATCAATTCGAAGTAAAAACCATGCTGATGCTACAAAAATGATTGATTAGAAAAAATAAAAAACCAGACAGGAGGTCTGGCTTTTAAAAAATCTTCAAACTAAGTGGAAATCAGGAAGGAAAGGATCAGCTGATTGACCTGATCCGTTTCGGTCACGGTAGATGCATGTGCACCTGTATCAAGCAAACTGAAGTAACTATGCGGCAGGCATTGTTGTAATTGCTGTGACCGTTGATAAGGCACCAGAAAATCATCCTGATTAGCAAGCAGATGCACAGGAATATCCTTGAGTGCCTGTTGATGCTCTGTGTTCAGTTTAAAAGCCTGCACGGCTTGTAGGCGGGCCAGAACATTTTGGATCGGTGGAAAGTCTAAGAGCTGCCTATTTTCTGCTTCAGTTAACTGATCAATATGTATCGAGATCCAGTGCGGCGGATAAAGAAATAAAGCCTGTGCCCGCACATAAGCCTCTGGTCCGCTATTCACTAATAAGGAAGTTCGTGCCTCGAAACATTTCTGAGTATGAGCATCCAGCTCTCCCCAGGCATTTAACATGGTCAGACTGAGCAGCTTAAACTTTCTTTCAGCCTGATAGGTTACTAGTTGCATGCCGATATGTCCGCCCAATGCATGCCCGATGAAATGAAACTCTCGAATGCCATCATTGATCAATAACTCCAGAATCTGACCGGCCATATGGTCGATCGAATAAGACATGGGCAATAGCTCAGAATCTGAATGACAGCCTTCCTGATCATAAGTGACTACATGAAAATGCTGCTGTAAAACTCTAATTTGAGGATTCCAGAAACTGGCATGCCCGCCCAGTCCGGATGAAAGCACCACATAAGGTGCATCTGCCTGTGCTGCAGGATGAATAAATAAAGACATAAATTTCTCATAGTTTCGTTATGAGGTAAATGCAGCAAAATATATGCCTAAACAGGATTTTTTTTGAACAATTGATAAAATTATAGCCAGTAGACATTAAAGCTATAATAAAACTCCTGCACTTCAAAGCGCACGTTATAACCGAGCTCAGTCAGCTCTGCCGAAAGACCCCGAATTTCTTCTAGAGGCAAATGTTTAGGAAAGACTGTTAGCACAGCGGTATTGCCCAGTCGGGCATTATCTTCAATCAGTTGAGCCAAGCGAGGCTTGTACATTTCAATATTTAAATTAGCCACGTTCGATAACATTTTGGCCTGATCTGCAGTCATAAAACTCATTGTTCTTTACTCTTTTTGATTTTTATTCAATGAAGTTAAATGATTTAATTCACATAAAATATTTTTGTTTTGTATCTAAAGCAAATCAATCGTGCATAAAAAAATCCCTCACATGGAGGGATTTTCTTAGAAAAAATTACTGACCTGGTAAAGGAATATATTGCGAAGAACTGCTTTGCGTTTTACGTTCACTAATCACCACATCTAGTGTCATGGCTTTTCCAGCGCGTTCTACTTCAATCTGAACAGTACTGTTTGGTGCCTGTAAAGCGACAAAATTAATCAGATGTGAGGCAGAAGTAATCACTTCATTATTCACTTTGATAATTTTATCACCACGCTGGATACCCGCTTTTGCTGCTGGTCCATTTTCCAGCACTTCAGCGACCACTACACCTGATTCTTTAGGTTGCAGTACATCATTACGTTCTGTCGGCAACAGACTGATACCCAGCCAGCCACGAACAACACGGCCATCTTTCAGGATTGCATTCATCACCTGTTGACAGATTTTAGCGGGAATCGCAAAACCAATCCCCAGTGAGCCACCTGTTTGCGAGAAGATTGCTGTATTCACTCCGATCAGGTTACCGGCAACATCAATCAATGCACCACCCGAGTTGCCCGGGTTAATTGCAGCATCTGTCTGAATAAAGTCTTCATAAGTATTGATGCCCAGATCAGAACGGCCTGTCGCAGAAATAATCCCCTGAGTCACGGTTTGACCGACACCAAACGGGTTACCAATTGCCAGAACAACATCACCGACTTCATTGCCACTCAGCTTAAATGGCAAAACTGGTAATTGTTCAAGTTCGATCTTGATTACAGCCAAATCCGTATCCGGGTCTGTACCTATAACTTTAGCTTCAGCACGGCGTCCATCATGCAAGGCCACTACAATCTGGTCTGCTTGTGCAATCACGTGATTATTGGTCAGGATATAACCATCAGGACGAACTATCACGCCTGAACCTAAACTGTTTTCATTTGGACTTTGACCAAACTGGTCTGGTAACTGATCACCGAAAAATTCACGGAAGACTGGATCTGTCAGTAAAGGATGCGCCTGCTGTTTTACTTTTTGTGTGGTAAAGATATTTACCACCGCAGGTGCTGCGACTTTCACTGCGGCACTATAGGAGACAACGCCTCCAGAACGCGAAGTATCGATCAACGGTTCTACTTTTTCAGCAGGCATTTTTACGCCATCCGGCGCAATCGGTGATTTAGGTTTCTGCAGCTGCTGCCACCCCAAAAAACCGATAATGACTAAAATCAGTAACACCCAAGGTAACCATGTAAAGGTACGGCGCACTTTGCTATCCTCTAAAATATTTTAATTCGTTGATGACTAAGTAATTTGTATCCTATTCTAATGCCAAATACATAACTAAACACAAAAAAATCCACAGAGATTTGTGCTGCTTTAGTTACAATTGGACATATGAATAAGAATTGGCAAGTTCATAAACTGACAGGAATTTTATGGCGAATTTAAACGATATTATCCGCTGGTGCGATCAGACTTTGGCATCTTCCGAATTTAAGGACTATGCACCAAATGGCTTACAGATCGAAGGCCGCGCTGAAGTCAATAAAATTTTATGTGCCGTTACTGCCTCCCAAACTGCGATCGAAGCTGCAATTAAACAAGGTGCCGATTTGTTACTGGTTCACCATGGTTATTTCTGGAAAGGTGAAGCCTACCCGATTACCGGGATGCGTGGTAAACGAATTAAAAGCCTGATCCAAAATGATATTTCGCTTGTTGGTTATCACCTGCCTTTAGATAGCCATCCAACTCTGGGAAATAATATTGCGATTGCAGACCTGTTGGAACTGGAAAACCTGGAACAGCTTGATCCGAGTGAGCGCCGTCCAATTGGGAATATTGGTTATTTAAAACAGGCCATGACGCCAGAAGGATTCAAGGCCTATGTATCAGAAAGACTGGGCTATGATGCGTTGCATTTACCTGCCGAAAAAAGCCTGATTCAAAAAGTCGGTTTATGTACTGGTGGTGCACAGGATTATATTCATAAAGCAGCGGCACAAGACTGTGATGCTTATATTTCTGGCGAAGTCAGTGAGCGTACTTTTTATGATGCTCAGGAACTGGATGTGCATTATTATGCCTGCGGCCACCACGCCACTGAAAAATATGGTGTACAACGTCTGGCTAAAGCTATTTCAGAACAATTTAATATTGAGTATAGTTATTTCGAATTAAACAATCCGATTTAATTTCGATTGGCAAGTAGATGAGTGGCTTTATCTTTAAATTTTCAGGCTTTATTCTGTATTGTTATTTATACACAGTCCCATTTTTGCCTAAGAATCTATTACAATAACGCCACTTATTGTCAAAACCCAGCAAAATGCAAGGAATTGAAAACATGACAACCATTACTTTACCACCATTACCATACGACTACGACGCTCTTGCTCCACACATCAGCAAAGAAACTTTAGAATACCACCACGACAAACACCACAATACTTATGTGGTTAACCTGAACAACCTGATCGCTGGTACTGAGCTTGAAGGCAAAACTCTAGAAGAAATCATCGAAGCAACTGCTGGTGATTCATCTAAAGCAGGTGTATTTAACAACGCTGCACAAGTATGGAACCACACATTCTACTGGAACTGCTTGACTAAAAACGGTGGCGGTAAAGCAACTGGCGCTTTGGCTGCAAAAATTGACGAAGCTTTCGGTTCTTACGAAAAATTCGCTGAAGAGTTCGCAACTGCTGCTGCAACTCAGTTCGGTTCAGGTTGGGCTTGGTTAGTTGCTGATGAAGTAAACGGTAACCTGTCTATCCTTAAAACTTCAAATGCTGACACTCCAATGGCACACGGTAAGATTGCTGTGTTGACAATCGATGTTTGGGAACACGCTTACTACATCGACTACCGTAACGCTCGTCCTAAATACATCTCTACTTTCCTAGAAAGCCTGGTGAACTGGGATTACGCAAACGCGAAATATGCTGGTCAACCTGCTGGTGTTGAGAAATAATTTTTTATTTCCAGCTTAAAAAATCACCCTTCATGGGTGATTTTTTTATTTTTAGGTCTAAGATGCATATTAAAAAAGCAAATGATTCATTTCTTTACAGGAATTGATTGACGGTCTTTGTTTTCCTGCCTAAAATGCGCATCAGATTCTCCAATAGCTCAGTCGGTAGAGCGACGGACTGTTAATCCGCAGGTCCCTGGTTCGAGCCCAGGTTGGAGAGCCAATCTATTCTCCCATAGCTCAGTCGGTAGAGCGACGGACTGTTAATCCGCAGGTCCCTGGTTCGAGCCCAGGTGGGAGAGCCAAGATTCTAAAAAAACCCACTCACTACGAAGTGGGTTTTTTTATGCCGGTATTTTTCGGATTAAATATCTATATGAGTCTTGTTTGTAGTTTTAGCGACTCGCAACCATGGCAGCGAATAATCACGCAACCCCTCTACCTTTAATCTAGGTTACATAAACATAACATTTTGAACTACAATCATTTTTGATTATTTTTAAAACACTTGATTCAGTTTTTTCAGCTTTTTTATAAAAGTGCCTTGACCCCTTTTTAAATCTCTCTATAATCGCTTGCAGATTCTCCAATAGCTCAGTCGGTAGAGCGACGGACTGTTAATCCGCAGGTCCCTGGTTCGAGCCCAGGTTGGAGAGCCAATCTATTCTCCCATAGCTCAGTCGGTAGAGCGACGGACTGTTAATCCGCAGGTCCCTGGTTCGAGCCCAGGTGGGAGAGCCAAGATTCTGAAAAACCCACTCATTGCGAAGTGGGTTTTTTTATTCTTTTCTCTTTTATGATCCGTGTTTGATTTGAGTCAGTTTATATTCTTTGTGATTGGCTGTCTGGCAAGCTTTGCCTTAATTTGCCTGCTCTTCCCTCATCTGTTTACCCGCCAGAAGAAATTCTATCCCAAGCGTGTCATTACAGCTTTCGAAAGCAAGATGTTTACTCGCCTGAAAGATGCTTTTCCGCATCATCACATTCTGGCACAGGTCGCATTTAGTGCTTTGATTACGCATGACAATATGAAAATGCGCAGCAAGTTTAACCGCAAGGTGACCGATTTTGTGATGATGGACCGGGAATATAATGTGGTGGCGATTATAGAACTGGATGACCCCACCCATATTGGCAAGGAACAGGAAGATGCGGAACGCGATGCAATGCTGATTGCTGCCGGCTATACAGTCGTCCGCTACACTGAAATTCCAACGATCCGGCAACTTCAAAGGGATTTGAGATAAATAGTTTAATGAGAGGAATTTGTTTCAGCTTCGGAAGCAGCTTGGGTTGCTTTAGCCTCCTGCTCTGCCTTTGATTTTTCAGCCGCTTCGCGCGCTTCAATCCGGGCAATCATATCTGCCTGTTGCTGCTTATATTTTTCCTGATTTTTTGCATCGCTATTAACTGCCAGAAATGCCATCATCACTAAAAAAATCGGCACACATAAAGCCAGGCTTCCAAAGATAAGCAGTTTTTTAATACTGCGGGGTTTTGTCTGTTCCGACATAACAAGCCTATACTGATAACCTATAATCCTGAGTCACTATAACAAACTTAAATGATTGCTCAAGGCCTAGCCTTACAAGGAATAGAAAAGGAGCCGAAGCTCCTTTTAGGATTAAGGACTGACAGAAATACCTGAAGGCATATAGGTATTGATGAAGGTCAGCAGCTGGGTTCTGCTTTGTACAATAGCCTCGGTATGTGATGCGTCTTGTACCGGTACAAAAGTCACTGTGGTTCCCATATCTTTCAAGCCTTGTTGTAAAGTATTTGTCACTGGATATGGAACAGCCATATCTGCAGTACCTTGAATGATCATCACAGGAACATTAATTTTTTCAGTTGCAGGCTGATTATTCTCAAGGAACTTTTCAACCGACGAATTATTCTGGAAGTTTTCTACTAATCCTGGATAGTCTACAACCGTTTTTTCCGGATTATTCACCAGATAATCATCAATATCTTGCACATATTCAGTAATCAATGGCCCTAAACAAAGTCCATTTTCTCCAGTCGTGCCTTCCGCCTTTTCAGCCACAATCCCTGCACGGCTTGAAAATATATTGCGATAGTTAAAGCCTGGTTCATAAGCTTTAATCCCGACAGCAACATAAGCCGCATAAGCCAGTAATTCTGCATAGACTGCTTTCGCAGCATTATCTTGCCCAGCCTCAACCAAAGCACTAAGCGCTTGCGGTGCTACTTCACTGATAATATAACCCAGACTTGAAGCCGGAGCTGCTGCAACTGCTGCCTTATAATTTGGATCTTCATCGGCAAACTGGGCTGTGGCAAGTGATGCGTGCCCTCCCTGGGATTGTCCCACTGAGACCCAGGCACCATTAAATCGATTTCCCTGTTGTTCCTTAAAGGCTCTTACTGCATAGATAGCCGATTGTGCCGCACTTTTTAAATTTAAATAAGGATGGATCCCTCGAGTACCTAATCCTTCATAATCGGGTGCAACAATCACATATCCCTGTGCAAGCAAGCTGCTGGCCAATCCTCTAAAATTATTATTCAGCTGGTTATTACTTGGTGCACAAGAATCACCGCTACCCACCGTGCCATGTTCCCAAACCACCACCCGCCATCCGTCTTGAGGTTGAGGTGTATTTGGATAAAACACCATGGCTGTCGCTTCAGCCCGCTCACCATTTACGTTTGGCATATTATAGCGTATGACTTGAATATCCGAAGCTTCAGGCAAGGTATCCTCATCATAAGATTGTTGACTTAAAAATACCCTTTCCTGTGGTCGGAACGAATCATTATCATCGTCATTACACGCAGTCATGAACAATGACATGGAACATACCAGTGCTAGACAGGTTTTTTTGAAACCGTTTTTCACTACATTATTCATATTCTAATCCCTTATTGTTGTTTATGATTTTCATGAAGAATCTTGAATTAAGCATAAAAAAAAGCACCCTTATAGGATGCTTTTGTTATGAATCGACAAGGTGCAGTCATAGAAGCGCGGCAAAGATTCCAAGGAAAATCATCAGCCCCACCCAACGGTTATGACGGAAAGCCCAGAAACAGCGCTGTGGGTCCTTATCTCGAGTTTTGGACCATTGATAAATAAAATCAATTGCGACGGCTAGAAGCCCCATCAGGCCAAATGGAATCAGCAAATCCTCAATCCATAATGCTGCGCCAATCAAGACCAGACTTAAAGCCTGTAAGGTACTAATGATCTGAATATCATGCTGACCAAATAAAATGGCTGTGGATTTCACACCAATTTTCAAATCATATTCACGATCAGTAATCGCATATTGCGTGTCATAGGCCACGGTCCAAGCCAGATTGCCAAAATAGAGAAGCCAACAAGTTAAATCTGGCGTCTGCCCGACGGCAGTATAGGCCATTGGAATTGACCAGGAAAATGCAGCTCCCAAAAATACCTGCGGCAAATGGGTATAGCGTTTCATAAACGGATAAATGAACGCTAAAAACAAGGCTCCAAAGGACCAGTAAAAGGTTTCAATCGGCAGGAAAAATAACAGGCAGGCACTGGCTGCGACGAGCACCAGAAAGACCATCACTGCTTCTTTAGCACTAATAATACCGGTGGCTAAGGGACGGGTTTTGGTACGCTCGACATGCGCATCCACTTTACGGTCGGCAAAGTCATTAATGGCACAGCCCGCTGCGCGCATAAAAATTACACCTAGAATCATCAGCACCAAAATACTGAGATCAGGTATTCCCTTTGCTGCGACCCATAGCGCCCACATGGTTGGCCAAAAGACCAGCTCTGTGCCAATTGGCTTATCAAAACGACAAAGATAATAATAGGCGCTCAGACGTTCACGCCAAGTAATTGCTTGTGCAGTTGCCATATCAAGTTAAGCCTGTTGATTTTTTATAAAGTGTTCAAATGCCGGTAAAAATGTTTCTTGTACGATAAATTTACAACCATGCCAAGTATAGCAGCTCTGGCGGGTCCAGCCCTCTTCCAGATAAATCACACGCCGTTCACACTGTGGATTGGTACGCTGGAATAATAGCCAGCCAATCGGCTTCGATCCAATATGCTGAAAAATCCGCGCACGTTTTTGCAAGCTTAATATCGGAAATATACTTTTTGCTTTGACCCATGGCTGCTCTTCACAGCCATATAAATAACTTTCCCGCACCCAGGACGTATGCTGATGTGGCATCTGCATCCACCGCGCATCCACAAATTCCAGACGCTGAAAATGTTCCTGCTGTGGTTCTACCCGGAACTGACCACCAGCCAGATCTGTTAACTGCTGCGTCAATGATCCTGAGGCATACAGCCACTCTCGAAGTGCTGTAGGCATCTGCTGTCTATTCGGATTTTTAAATTTTACACTCACAATGTTATCAACTTCACGATTAGGCATTATCTGTCTTGGCAATCACTTCATATTTTCCACTTGGCAGCTTTTTCAAAATCATGCCATCTGTGGTGAGATAAAAACTTTGGGGGTAGTCATAGTCCAGAGCCAGTTCAGGATGACGTAACGCCACAAACTCAACCTGTTTATAACCTTCAGGTGTACGCGCAACTTCTACATAGGTCACTTCAGAAAAATTCAGTTTAAAGCCTTTACTATGATCCTGAGGATCAATCCAGGGAAAAAAGCCGGTATGTCTTTTACGTTGTGCCATAACTTCATATCTTTGATCAATAACAGCATCATACAAAAAAACCCGCACAAAGGCGGGTTTTTTTACAGTGAAATTCAGATCAGAATTACAGGCTGTAGTACATGTCGAATTCAACTGGGTGAGTAGTCGTATTCAGACGACGTACATCTTCAGTCTTAAGTTCGATATAGGCATCAAGCATTTCTTTAGTGAACACGCCACCTTTAAGCAGGTAGTCATGATCTTCTTTAAGAGATTCAAGTGCCATTTCAAGGCTGTGCGCCACTGTAGGGATTTTCGCTTCTTCTTCAGGAGGAAGATCGTACAGGTTCTTGTCAGCAGCTTCACCTGGGTGAATCTTGTTTTGGATACCGTCGATACCCGCCATCAACAATGCAGCGAAACCTAGGTACGGGTTCATCATTGGATCAGGAAAACGTGCTTCAATACGTTTGCCTTTAGGGCTAGAAACGTAAGGAATACGGATAGAAGCTGAACGGTTACGCGCTGAGTAAGCAAGCATAATCGGTGCTTCGAAGTGAGGTACCAAACGTTTGTATGAGTTTGTAGATGGGTTAGTGATCGCATTCAATGAACGAGCATGTTTGATCACACCACCGATGAAGTACAATGCCATTTCTGAAAGGCCTGCATATTCATCACCAGCAAACAAGTTCTTGCCATCTTTAGAGATCGACATGTGCACGTGCATACCAGAACCGTTATCGCCTACCATTGGTTTAGGCATAAAGGTTGCAGTTTTAGCGTATTGATGCGCAACGTTCCAAACAGCATATTTGAACTGTTGTACTTCGTCAGCTTTACGAACCATTGTGTTGAAGCTCACACCAATTTCTAACTGGCAAGACGCAACTTCGTGGTGATGTACTTCTACACGACCTGGGCCCATGATTTCTTCAATTTTTGCACACATGTCTGCACGCATATCTTGATGAGAATCAACAGGAGGAACTGGGAAATAACCACCTTTAACACGTGGACGATGACCTGAGTTACCTGCTTCGTAATCTTTACCAGTAGACCAAGCAGCTTCTTCAGCGATCAATGTGTGGCGAGCGCCAGACATGTCGATGTCCCATTTCACTTCGTCAAATACGAAGAATTCTGGTTCTGGACCGAAGAATGCAGTATCACCGATACCTGTAGATTTCAGGTATTCTTCTGCACGGCGAGCAATCGAACGTGGGTCACGTTCATAACCTTGACCAGTTGATGGTTCGATAACGTCACAAGTCACAACAACAGTTGGCTCTGCAAAGAACGGGTCGATGAAACCTGTTTCTGCATCTGGACGTAAGATCATGTCCGATGCTTCGATGCCTTTCCAACCTGCGATTGAAGAACCGTCAAACATTTTGCCGTCTTCAAACGTATCTTCATCAATACTGTCTGCTGGATAAGTAACGTGCTGTTCTTTACCCTTGGTATCAGTAAAGCGAAAATCGACCCATTTTGCGCCACTTTCTTGTATGAGTTGAAGGACCTTGTTCGCCATGCTCATTTTGCTCCGATGTTTTTTGTTGCACTCGCAAAGTGCGTGTTAGAAGTTGGTATCTATTAAGCAATTAGCGTACCAACTTTTAAAAGTATATCTAAAATCTTGAAATCTTTATAAGAAAACATAGGAAGATAAAAATACCTTGTCGCTATTATACTGTGACTTAAACTAAATGCACTATATTCAAGCATTCTTCCTGAGATTTGTTGCAGGTATTTTTTTAGCGCACCTAAATAGTGCGATGATTTCATATTAGGTAAGAATAGGAGCACTTTTCAGTGAGGAATTGCGTTTTTATGCTAATTTAGTTTAAAAAATATTCGATTTCGTTTAATTCTGGTTAAGTTTTATCAGTTACAAAGCGTGCTCTGTAGGTTTATGTACTTAAAAAGATCACTATTTTGAGTCACTTTTATTCAAATTGTCGATCTTATCGTTTGATTTATCCCATGCATTATTATTCAAATGATGTTTTTTTCAGCATCATTAGACCTCTTGCGAAAGTATCGTTTTACCTAATTTTTGAATTGGCTAAAACCTTATAAAATGTAGCTTTGGGCTGTTTAAATTTTGACTAACGCAAGAGGTCTATTATTTTAATCATTTAAAACTTATTTAGGGTGTGTTGACACTTTTAGCTTAAAAAATAGCGAAGTAGTAAAATCAAATCGCCAAACCCAATTTTACTATTCGCTATGCCTCGTACCATGCTGACAGATCAACACTGGCAAAAGTTGAAAACTATTTTGCGTAATTTATCTATTCATCACAACTCAAACTTACGTAATTTTATTGAAGCTATTCTCTATAGAATTAGAACAGGCTGTCCGTGGCGAGATATTCCTTCCTATTTCGGTCAATCAAACTCTATTTTCAAACGTTTTAATCGTTGGTCAAGCAGCGGTAAGTTGCTTAGATTATTCAAATTATTAGCATCATGCCCCGATATGGAGTGGATTTTTATTGATGGCTCTCACGTACGTGCTCATCAACATTCTGCCGGTATAGCGAATCAATCCATTTCTAAAAGTGTAGGAGGAAACTCCTCAAAAATACATTTGATTGTTGATGCAAATGGCAATCCTGTTGATTTCATGATTACCGATGGAACCACACATGACGTCAAAGTTGCACCTGATTTAATATCAACATTAGACTTAAAAGAGACAAAAGTGGTCTGCGCAGATAAAGGCTATGATTCAGAACCACTGCGTGAACAGATCAGAAAAACAGGGACAAAAGCGAATATACCAAAGAAAATAAATAGCCAATCGAACAATGATCATATGGACTGGTATTTATATAAAATCAGGCATTTAGTTGAAAATATGTTTTGTAGATTAAAGCAATTTAGAGGAATAGCTACTCGATATGACAAGCTCAAAAGAAATTATCAAAGTTCTGTTGCCTTAGCCTGTATATTTTTATGGCTACCTTTATAGGTTTAATTATGAACAGTAAATGTCAACAGACCCTATTTTTAATTTAAAAAAATAATAACTGCAATATTTATTTAAACTTACTTTTCGTCAGTTAATTACTTATACGCACATTTAAAATGCCTAAAAGGCTGTGAGCTAATCACCAGCCTGAAAATTGAAAAATTATTGCGCCCGATGTGGCTATTTTTTGCTATGATGAGGGGTGCTTTATTTTCACACAATGAAATCAACGATTTAGTCGTGTATTCCCTAGACTTGCAACAAGTCCCGATAAAGCTCAATCTGGATCACTTTAGCACAGTTAAGTGCAATAATTTCAATAGGTTAAGCTCATGCTTCTAATGATCGACAACTATGACTCCTTTACTTATAACATCGTCCAGTATTTTGGCGAACTGAATCAAGAAGTAAAAGTAGTCCGCAATGATGCCGTGACATTGGAGGATATTGAGCGATGGCAACCCAAGTATCTGGTGATTGGCCCTGGTCCATGTTCGCCAAGTGAAGCTGGAATTTCGATTCCTGCCATTCAGCATTTTGGTGGCAAGATTCCCCTGCTCGGTGTTTGTCTGGGGCATCAAAGTATTGGTCAGGCTTTTGGTGGCGATATTATTCGTGCCAAACGCGTCATGCATGGGCGTTTGTCTGATATGTATCACAGTGATAAAGGTATTTTCAGCAATCTGCCAAATCCTTTTTCTGCGACGCGTTACCACTCGCTGGTGATTGATCAGGCCACTTTGCCAGAATGCCTGGAAGTGACCTGCTGGACCAATGAAGAAGATGGCTCTATGGAAGAGATCATGGGGGTTAAACATAAGACACTACCGATTGAAGGTGTGCAGTTCCATCCGGAATCAATCCTGAGCCAGCATGGTCATCAGATATTTAAAAACTTTCTTGAAATTTACGCATAATGGGTAAAACGCAAGTCATGAATATTCAACAAGCTTTAAGCAATATTACTAAAAACATTCACCTGACTCAGGAACAAATGGAAGACGTGATGCACACCATTATGTCTGGCGAAGCAACCGATGCCCAGATTGGTGCTCTGCTCATGGGTCTACGCCTGAAAGGTGAAAGTATTGACGAGATTACCGCTGCAGCACGTGTCATGCGTGAACTCGCAACCAAAATCGATGTCAGTGATGTCCCTCATCTGGTGGATATCGTCGGTACAGGCGGTGATGGACAAAACCTGTTTAATGTATCTACCGCTTCAGCCTTTGTAATTGCAGCAGCTGGTGCAACCATTGCCAAACATGGTAACCGTGGTGTTTCTACCAAATCAGGCTCTTCTGACCTACTGGAACAGGCAGGCATTAATCTTGATTTGAATATGCAGCAAACCGAACGCTGTATCCGTGATATTGGGGTTGGCTTCCTGTTCGCGCCTAACCATCACAAAGCCATGAAATATGCGATTGGTCCACGTAAAGAACTGGGTATTCGTAGTATTTTCAACCTGCTCGGCCCGCTTACGAATCCGGCCGGTGTAAAACGTTTGGTCATCGGCGTATTTTCTAATGAACTTTGCCGTCCAATTGCAGAAGTGATGAAACAGCTCGGTGCTGAACATGTGATGGTCGTACATTCACGTGATGGTTTAGATGAAATCAGTCTGGCTTCTTCTACCCATGTGGCTGAGCTGAAAAACGGTGAAATCACTGAATGGGAAATCATTCCTGAACAGGTCGATATTGAATCGCAAACCTTAACTGGTTTAATTATTGAAAGCTCAGCAGAAAGTCTGGCTCTGATTAAAGATGCCTTAGGCAAAATGAAATCTGAGATCGGTCATAAGGCTGCTAATATGATTGCCCTAAATGCCGGTGCTGGTATTTATGTATCAGGCCTGACTTCAAGCTATAAGCAAGGTGTGGCATTGGCACACGATATTATTTATGGTGGCCAGGCACTGGAAAAAATGAGCGTGCTGTCTGAATTCACCAAAACCATCAAACAATATGAAGCTTAATACGGTCAGGAATTTGAATCATGGTTGATATTGCAAATACAATTTTGGGTAAAATTGTTAATCGTAAGAAAGAAGAGTTCGCTCTTCGTTTGAAGCAGAAAAGCTATAAGGATATCGAAGAACTGGCACAAGGTGGGACACCAGTCCGTGGCTTTGCCCAATCCTTAATGTCTAAACGCCCAGGTGTAATCGCTGAAATTAAAAAGGCTTCTCCGTCCAAAGGCGTGATTCGTGAAAACTTCAATCCTGCAGAAATTGCGGCGCAATATCAGGATGCCGGCGCTGCCTGTTTATCTGTACTAACTGATGTGGATTTTTTTCAGGGTGCTGATGAAAATATTCAGATCGCCCGTTCGCACTGTGACTTGCCTGCGTTGCGTAAAGACTTCCTGATCGATCCTTATGGCGTGATTGAAGCGCGTGCACTACATGCAGACTGTATCTTGCTGATCGTGGCCTGTCTGTCTGATCAGCAGTTAGAGGAAATGTCTAAAACCGCATTTGAGCATAATCTGGATGTACTGGTTGAAGTGCATGATGAAGAAGAATTAGGACGTGCTTTAAAACTTTCTGATCGTTGTCTGCTGGGTGTGAATAACCGTAATTTAAAAACTTTTGATGTCGACCTGAATACATCATTACGTCTGAAAAAACTACTGGATCCTTCACGCCTGCTGGTCACTGAAAGCGGTATCGCAACCCCTGCTGATGTTGCGATGATGCAGGAACATGATATTCATGCTTTCCTGGTCGGTGAAAGTTTCATGAAACAGCCACGCCCAGATCATGCTTTCCGTGATTTATTCGGTGAGCCTGAATCGGTTTAAAATATTAAGTATAAAAAAGCCCCATCTCAGCATGGGGCTTTTTTTATTTCCATTAACCAATTCATTTAATACTGAGTTGAATGATCAAAATAAGAGATTAATTTTTCAAATTCTGGAAGTTCAGAATAGTACTCATCCGCCTTGATTTCATCTGCCCAATCTACTTTAGAGTTCAGACAAAAACTCAGTCCGTGCTGAATTTTGGGTACTTGATCCAGAAGCCCTAAAGGAATTCAGATCAATGCAATTGTACCTACCTGATTCGGTACAGGCGAGCCACAGTGTTGACAAAAATAAGAACGAAATCCGGTCTCTTTTTGATAACAGGAAATTGAAGCGTGTCCTGAGGTCCTTTCAAAATATTGCTGATGAACTAAAGTTGTGCATTCGCGGCCGTACCACTCTGTTTACGACATAAACTGCAGTGACAATGATACATGGTCTGAATATTCGTATTTATTTTGAACTGGACATTGCCACACAAACAACTGCCTGAATAACTCATTTTTTATTTCCAGGTTTGATTGATTTATATTCAAAAAGAGATGTTCCATCGAAACAACTATTAAAATGATAAAAAGAGAAGATTCATGAATTATTTTCTATTTAAAGTTCATTAAGCTATTCAATATTAGAAAACAACCCAGAAATTAAAGCTGGGTTTAGGATATGTTGTATTTAGTGCAATTCATTTCTCCTTTCAGTCATTTAAGACTATAATTTAATAGAATTCAGTATCTCCCCCGTTTCCAGATTATGAGCAAACACGATTCTTCGCTTTCTAAAGATCAGTACAATTTACTGAAAGATCTTAAAAAGCAAATTAGTCATCCTCAGCCTAAGGCTGAACCTGTTGCCCCTGTCGTGAAAACAGCGGAGCAGGAACAGGCGGAAGACCTCGATCTATTTCGCAAGCAGATGCAAGGCGTACAAAAAATTGATGCCAGCAATATTGCGAAAATTGAAAAATCTCCCAAGAAAAAGGTCGATGCACAAACTCTGGCCAAGCGTGCGGCTGCCGAAGGTCCCATGCATACCGATGAAACCGTGCTGTCTGATACTCAAGCTATGCTCAATCCGGTTGGCAGTCAGGCGAGCTTAAGCTACCGCATTGCGACCTTGCAGCATAAGGTTTTTGAAGATCTGAAAGCGGGAAATCTGCGTTGGTTCGAAGCTGTCGACCTGCATGGTTGTACGGTCGAAGAAGCACGTCAGGCTGTGCTTCAGATTATCCAGATCGCCAAAGATGAAAACCAGAACGTGATCAAGATTGTACATGGCAAAGGGCCTGAAGCGATCTTAAAAACTTATGTCAACGGCTGGTTACGTCAGCACCGTGATGTTCTGGCCTTTGTCAGTGCTCCTGAAAAACAGGGTGGCACTGGTGCAGTTTTAGTTTTGCTAAAACGTGCAGAAAAAAATCCAAAGTTTAAACAGTAAGCGGATTTACCCCCAAAACAAGGCATTGTAAAAGATTTCTGCTACAATGCCGTCCTTGTTCATTCTCAGTTTAAGTGAATACGTCATATGACTATGCAGCAATCTTACGCAAACATTCTTACTGCCGTTGGTGAAGATCTCAATCGCCCTGGTCTCAAAGATACGCCCGTGCGTGCTGCGAAAGCGTTTTCGTATTTAACCTCAGGGTATAGCCAGACTCTGGAAGAAGTGACCAATAGTGCGGTTTTTCCATCAGATAACCGTGAAATGGTTTTAGTGAAAAATATCGAATTTTATTCACTCTGCGAACACCATTTATTGCCATTTTATGGCCGTGTACATATTGCCTATTTACCTGAAGGCAAAGTATTGGGGCTGTCTAAATTTGCACGTATTACTGAAATGTTTGCACGTCGTTTGCAGATTCAGGAAAATCTGACCCAGCAAATCGCAGAAGCGGTTGCTGAAGTCACCAATGCACGTGGTGTGGCCGTGATGATTGATTCAGCACATATGTGTATGATGATGCGTGGTGTTGGCAAACAGGAATCAACAACGCGTACGGTGTCATTTATCGGTGACTTTAAAACCGATAAAGAAGTCCGCCGTGAGTTTTTAGGCGCTGTACCAGAAAGTTATTAATATAGATTCATAAATGAAAGCCTCAATTGATATTGGGGCTTTTTTACACGATGAGGTTATGAAAATGTCATCTATTTGGATTGCGGGTCGAGGTTTAGGTCAGGCTGAAGAAAGTATCGATTATCCACGTCCAGACCGGCTGGTTAAAGGTAATCCTAAACGCTTGACCCAGAGTGCCTATCAACATCCCAATATGGATTGCGGGATCTGGCAATGTGAAGTGGGTGCCTGGAATATCGTATTCGCTGAAAATAAACAGGAATTCTTTCAGATAATCGAAGGGATCGTCCGTTTACATGATGCTCAAGGACAATCCTTTGTTGAAATCAAGGCAGGTGAAGCTGGCATTATTCCACCCGGTTTTGTTGGCACTTTTGAAGTGGTTAAAGCCGTTAAAAAATATTATGTCGTGGTAGAAAGTTAAAACATAAGTACGAGTTTAATATCTTCATCAGTTAAGGAATTTTGCGATCAATTCCTTAACTTTTCTACGTATTCACTCAATTTCTTAAAATTTAATTCCTACATTCTTTTCAAAAATTTATCTTATTAACTTAGTTTCCTTCCTTTAAAAAATAAACAGATTGATGCTGCATAATTAATTTCCTGACTACATTTCCTGCCATGTTTAAATACAGACCTTTTGTTTAGAAGTCTGCATGATCCAAGTATATAAATTCTGGAAACAGCCATGAGTAAAAAGCAGCTTGATCCGCCTAAACGCCCTTCACGTGTTCATTCAAATAGTTTTGACTATAGTCTGGATTTTAAGAAAATTGATTTCCGTAAACGTCCGGACTTATACCGGATTGGACGCGGTGAGCAAGGCGTGCTTTTAGTAGAACCTTATAAGTCGGAAATCCTGCCCCACTGGCGTTTTGCAGATGCTGAAAAAGCCCAAGTCAGTAGTGAAAAAATTTATGCTCTATTTCTGGAATATTTAAAACAGGAAGATTTTGTCGGGGCCGATATGGCACGCAAGTTTTTACAAATGGGTTATACCCGCGCCCGACGTTATGCCAATCACAAAGGCGGCAAAAAATACGATGGTCCAGTTCCAGATGATAAAAAAGGCTTAAGCGGTGCACATGGGCGTGAGGAATTGCCGCGCAGTTCTGAAGATCCGGTTAAAGCTGCTGCAGCCAAAATATTTAAACAAAAATGGGATGAAGCCAAAATCCATCCCGAATATGTGCGGCAAAAACAGCAATTCCAAGCTGCGATTCAGCAGCAAGCTTTAAATTAAACAGACGCTTTTTGTGCGCCCTGAATTTGAGAAGGTTGCGCCAGATAGACCCGGTTACGCCCCGTATTTTTAGCCATATACAATGCAGCATCTGCGGCATCCAGAAATCTTTGGTAATCCGGATGACCATCAAATAACGCACAGCCAATACTAACTGTGAGTCTGAATTGCTGTCCTTGAGCCGTATTGATCAAGCCATGCTCTACATATTTACGGATATTTTCAGCAATGTTCAGCGCGCGTCTTTCATCGGAATCGACCAGCAGCAGCAGGAATTCCTCACCACCGACACGGAAGGCGTAGTCACTACCCTGAATATATTTCTGTAAGGCATCCGCAATAAATTTTAAGGCCAGATCACCAGCTGCATGACCATATTTATCATTAATGGCTTTGAAGAAATCGGCATCAATCGCTAGCAAGGATAATGGTGTCTGGTTATCACGAGAGAAATTGATTTCACGTGAAATAATGGTATTTAAATAACGGCGATTCAATAACTGGGTTAACGAGTCATTTCCTGATTCGATGTAATCTGCAACCTGGAATAATTGATCGACCAGGTGCTGTATTTCACGGTTTAAATCACGAATACTTTGAATCAGATTCAGCATCTGATCTTTTTCAGTACATTCCAGCACTGCCTGATTCAACGTATCGATCTGATAAATTCGCTCGATAATTAAATCGACCTGATCAGAACCGGTAAAGGCATAAGACGCTTTATGAATAAACCATAAGCCAAATTCTGACTTGGACAGTATTTGATGTCTAATGCCTGTAGTGCCAGAAAAGACCTTGAACATCAGCTCATTTTCCCAATCCAGCAATGAACTGCGCTGCTTATCTTTTTGTACCGCGACATCCTGCATTGCAGAAAATACCCGGTAACTGTGCTTCATTTCCTGATTCTGGACTGATTTTGCCTCATAGGAACGACACATAATTTCTGTGGCAAATCCCATGATTTGTACAATATAGCTACAGGTAGTAAGCATGTTCGGCTGCGGATTTAAACTCAGCAATTCAAACATTTTGCGCTGAATTTCTCGTACACCGCGCATAATCAGCCAGGATGGAATCCCAACGCGTGCATGCACATGTCCAACGATATTCTGTTTTTGCACGGCTTCTGCATAACGCTTATTCAGCGCCACACTGAAACTTTCTGAAAGCCATTGATGTAAAGTATCGCGTAAACGCTGCTGAATCAGCTCATCAGTAAAATAATGAGAAGCTTCTTCTTCCAGAAGCATATTTTTATAGAATTCTTCTACCAGTACCGACGAGTGGTCTTGAATAAACTGAAATGCGTGTAGCAAATCATCCGATGAATAATTTTGACAGATCTGCTTCCACTGCTCCGCCAGCATAGCCATACACTCATTATTCATATAACTTTTCCCGATACTTTGCGATTCTCAGTGATATTATGTGAAAAATACAACAATATTCAGGCATTTTAACCCAATTACTGAATACAATCTTTGATAATATCGGTAGAAGTCTCCGAACATGAATTTATTTTAAACATTCAAATATAAGTCATTTGATCTATAAACTTCATTTACTCAATATTCGAGGGTATGTTAGCCAAATTAAAAATAATGGACTAAGCCCAGACTCCATTTTTCCCAGTCTTTCGAGTCCTGTTGCTGATATTCCCAGCTCGCCCGAATGGCATTTTGTGTATTCCATGCATATTGCAGCTGGCTTTTTAATTTCAGCTGCCACTGATGGGAGTCTTCCCAATACGGTAATTCCACCTGTACTAGGCTATTGATCTGATCCGTCCAGATATTCTGACAACCCACCGTTGGCCCCATACCGATACGCCATCCTTTGTCTAGCGCTTTTCCGGCCTGTACATGATTTTGTAGCTGCACATAGCAGAGATGTTCACGTGCTTCATTTGCCCAGCTATAGCCACCCTGAACCTGAAAATTGGCTACACCATGCTGTTGCTCGGTACTAAACTGGCCCTGCTGATCCAGTGCTTCCTGTTTCCAACCTAAATTAAAGCCCCAAGATAACGGCGCTTTAAATGCATTAATTGGGTTATAGGAATTTACTGTCAGTAGATCCAGGTGCTCCAGCTTCACGCGGTCATCACGGTATTGCAATGCACCATCCAGGAATAATAATTGGGTTCCTGTACGCAGCCCGCCTAGCGGATCCATAAGGTCATGATAAGCCTGACGATGACCAAGCTGCACAAAAGTCTCACCCTGTACTTGCCCAGTTTCAAGAACGATATTTCGGGCATGATGGCTTTGAACCGGATCTATTTTTGGAGGCTCTGGCTGCTGACGCTGTTTGTCTATCGCCAACTGACTTCTTAGGCCCAATAATTTGCGAAAGCGTGGCTGGGCAAAAGACTCATCTACTTCTTGACGAAGAAAATCCAGATATAAATGGTCGTAGGCCATTTCCAGAATCTTGGCCTGATCTTCAGCCGGATAATTTTGCAACATGGCTTCCATTTCAGAAGTTTCTGCATACCCTACCTGATGTGCAGTTTTTGCCAAGGATTTGCCATGTTGCTGGGCTTGAGCCAGCAATTGAGTTTCCAGGGCCGGACGGTAAGTCTTCTTCCTGATCAGTCCCTGCTGTTCCACAACTTTTAAAGTTTCGACCGGAATCGCGGCGGTATCGAATTGCTGCTGCAAGTTCAGTTCAGGACGCACCAGATCAAAAAGCCCTAGTAGACGATAGGCACAGTTATCATTAATGAAATAATAAGGGAAACTTACCTGCTGCATTTCCCAGAGATGCTTCACCAAAAATCCGGTTTCTTCAGGCGTCAGATTAAGTTCATATTCCCATAAATCACGGCTTTCAAAGTCACCATATTCCTTGACTTTTCGGTAATACGGCATCAAGGAATATTCACCCGGATATTGGCCGGTCAGCCCTTTCCAGGCAAAGGACCAGTTATCATTGCTGTCAACTGTAGCAGCATAATTGACTGCATAAGACACCAGATTCAGTTGCTGCTGGTCTTTCGGGTCCAGACGCAGCAAAGTATGACCAAACATGGAGCTGGGATTACCCATATAATCGGTGGCATAAATCAGGGTCGCCTGATAAGGCTTGACTTCATTCATCCAGCGATCAAAATCCGGGCAACTCGCTTCAGGCAGTTGCTGTTCAGAAATATTCAGCTGTTGCATTAACCACTGGCTACGTGCCGGGAATTTACATCGTACAGACTGATTGGGTTCTGCGGGCTCAAACAATGCCTGTATATTTTGCTCCAATTCAAGTTGCAGGTCTGTCTTGCCCTGCTTTGCCAGAAAATAGCCTGCATAACTGACTTCACTTTTTCCTTCAGCATTGGCATACATCAAACGCTGCCAGGTCGAAGTCTGGTGCAATTTTTTTTGTGTGGCTTGTTCTAGATAAGCTTGAATATCTGGAGAAATTTCGGACGCAAAACTCAGGGGACTCCACAGCAAGGCTGAGAGCAAAAAAGCATATTTCATTCAGTCTACGGTTCTTTTCAATTTTTATTTATAAGAAAACCCTGCCAGGACAGCAGGGTTTTTACAGCGATACTTAGATATAAGCTTTTAATACTTCATCTTTAGCCATGACTGTTTGTAGAGTACTTAACACTTGTAAAGTATTCTGGTTTTCTTCTGAATAGATTTCAGAAAAATTCTGCTTAGATACAGTGAAGAAACGTGCTTTGTCTTCTGCCTTGATATTTAGCAGTTCAGCCAGTACATTCAGGCTTTCACCTTCACCTACGGCCATATCACGTGCCAATGCTTCGGCATTTTCATTGGTAAAAGTCACAACTTGAGCCGTCACTGTACCGCCCTGGCTACATCCTAAAGTACCGAAAGTAATACCTAGCCACTGGTTAGTAAACAGCACGTTTGTTGTACCTGCAAGCAGCTTAGGAATAATGCCTGACTGGCCTGCCCATACCTGGCTACCAATACCACAACCTACATCTCTATCCGCCATCGCCATACCAGAACCCGTTGCCACTACCACAGCGAGCATAATCTTTTTTAACATACTTATTCTCCGGTTATTCTCATGCATCTTTTGTTATTACGCTAATGATGTAATCTTCATTACACATTCAGGAGAGTAGCGGGAAGTCTAATTTGGCGCAATGAAAAAATGTCCAATTTACATAAACATAAACAGAATAGTTTTACCGGGTTTTTAGGCTCCAGTTACCTTGAGAATTACGCTGTCCTAAAATCTTTAATACCAGCACCAGACTGAGCAATAAAAGTAAATACCAGGAACCGAGCTTGCCCCAACCGACCATATGCCATTTTTCTACCTGGCTTGGATATAGCCAGATCTGATAAAAAGTACTGATGTTCTCAGCCACCCAGATAATAAAGGCCAAAATCAACAGGACAGGTAACATCGGCAGCTGAAAAGCATGTTGATTCAACTGAAATCGGATTCTGGTTTTCCAGAACATCACTACACTCCAGACAAATAACAGCAAGCGATAGTCCGGAATGAAGAATTTGCTCATGAAGTTGATGTAGGACAAGACTGCCAAAGCCAGCATATGGCTAAAGCGCGGCAATTTTTCAAATGAGACTTGGTATAAGCGTAAGGAACGTGCAAAAAAACTGCCGACAGCCGAATACATAAAACCGGCAAATAAGGGCACAGTCAGTATTTTAAAAATTGCAGGTTGCGGATATTGCCAGGATGCAATCGCCGGATGGGTCAGGAAAATTTCCATGACCATCGCCATGATATGGAATAAGGCAATTACTTTGGCTTCGGCCCAGGATTCTAATTTGGTATAGAGCAATACTACCTGAATCAGTAAAGCGAAAAATAATAAATAGTCATAGCGGTAGAAACCGTAAAACAGTTCACTACCCATAGATGCGGTTTGTGCAAAAGCAAGCAGGAGCAGAATCCCAAATAAGGCAGCCGAAGCTGCCTTATAGGTAAATTCAAACCCTGATTTAAAAAAGTCGATCAACGTTTACATCCTAAAGATATTTAGCGCTGTACTCATGTACGGTATCAATAAATACTTTAGGATTGGCTGGATCCACCCACTGGGTAATGCCATGACCTAAGTTGGCTACATAACCGGTTGTTTCACCATTGGCATAGGCATCATCCAGCATCAACTTGGTCGCTTTAGCAATCGCGTCCGGAGTGCCATATAAAGTTGCCGGATCAAGGTTGCCTTGTAACGCAGCACGACCTGCAACAGTCTGGCGTGCAACATTGAGCGGTGTGGTCCAGTCCAGGCCAAAGGCATCTGCACCGGTCGCAACCATTGGCTCTAGCCATTGACCACCACCTTTAGTAAACAGAATCACTGGAATCTTGCGGCCATCTTTTTCACGCTGCAAACCTGCCACGATTTTTTGCATATAATTAAGTGAAAATTCAATATATTCACGATGAGCAAGTGCTCCGCCCCAGCTATCAAAAATCTGCACTGCCTGAGCACCGGCATCAATCTGTGCATTCAGATATTCAGTCACGGCATCTGCTAAACGCTCTAATAAAGCATGCAGAACTTCTGGCTGTGCGTACATCATGTTTTTAGTGAAGCGGAAGTCTTTGCTCGAACCCCCTTCAACCATATACGTTGCCAAGGTCCACGGGCTGCCGGAGAAGCCGATCAATGGTACTTGCCCACCCAAAGCGGAACGAATGGTCGATACTGCATTCATTACATAATCAAGGTCAGACTTGGCATTAAATTTGGGTAAATTAGCCACATCCTGTTCAGTCCGCACAGTTTTGTGGAACTTTGGACCTTCACCTGCTTCAAAATACAGGCCCAGACCTAAAGCATCCGGAACAGTCAGAATATCCGAAAATAAAATAGCCGCATCCAGCTCATAACGGCGTAAAGGCTGCAAAGTCACTTCACAGGCAAATTCAGTATTTTTGCAAAGAGAAAGGAAATCCCCTGCTTTGGCACGTGTTTCTCGATATTCTGGTAAATAACGGCCTGCCTGACGCATCATCCATACAGGGGTAGTATCTACAGGTTCACGTAACAATGCGCGCAGAAAACGATCATTTTTTAAGGTCGTCATTCACTTTCCTATCTATCTTTGATATTGCTCACATCATAACAAAATGACTGCATTTTGAATAACTTCTCATGACTTTAAAAACCGATCATGTTAAGTGATCAAATGTAAGGAATTACACAAAAGAACTACTGCATCTCCACATTTTTTCTGTAATACTTATAGTGTTTTTTCACATAGTTAACGAAATATTTTTAAGGTTGAGTTACATGTTCGTTCGCACAATGCTCGCTGTGAGTCTAGGTTGCATTTTCGCAGGTACTGTTTTCGCTGCGTCTACTGCTGAACAACCATTAAACCCCCAAGTTGTCACTGATGTTGCGGTTCAGGATCCGATTGATCCTTTAGCGACTGAAGCTTCGGCAGCACAAGCAGAAACTCGAATTAGTGCTCAAGAACAACAAGATCTGAAGAAAGCTTCTGAAGCATTAGATGTATTACAAGATACTGAAGACCAGACGGCCGATATCGGTGCTGCTTCAACCAAGACTAAAGCACCGACGAATTCTGCTGCTGCGAAAGCATCTTGGACTTTAGATGGCCTTAATAATGCAAGCTGGTATGAAGATATTGGTAAAGGCCAATTTCCGGTGTATGCACGTGCGCATGTCATGTTGAATAATGCCCATGCTTCTCCAGGTGCGATTGACGGTACTAGCGGTAAAAATACCTTGAAAGCGATCGCATCTTTCCAGCAAATGAATGGTATTAAACCAACAGGTACGTTGACTCAGGAAACTTGGGATGCCCTATTGGCTAAACAGGGTTCTAAGCCTGCTTTTGTGGAATACACCATCACTGAAGAAGACCTAAAAGGTCCTTATACCGAGTCTATTCCTTCTGACTATGCCTTACAGGCAAAAATGAAAGGTTTGTATTACACTCGCGTAACTGAAATGCTGGGTGAAAAATTCCATATGGATGAAGACTTTTTGAAAAAGTTAAATCCAAAAGCTACCTTTAAGAAAGCTGGGGAAAAGCTGATTGTTGCCAATATCCGCAATGAAGTTCCTGAAGATATTCATTTGATTGTGGCGCATAAAGGTGCTAAGCAGCTTTATCTGTTCAATAGCCGCAACCAGATGATCGCTTCTTTCCCGGCAACGATTGGTAGTTCAAGTACTCCATCGCCAACAGGAACTTATAAGGTGACTGGCGTAGCGAAAAACCCATGGTATAGCTACTCGCCATCTAACTTTGTTCAAGGCAATAACAAGAAACCACTTTCTTTACCACCTGGTCCAAACGGTCCTGTAGGTAATATCTGGATTGGTTTAAGCAAAAAATCATTTGGTATTCACGGTACACCGAATCCTTCTGCAATCTCTAAAACTGCGTCACATGGCTGTATCCGTCTGACTAACTGGGATGCGAATGATTTAGGCCGTAAAGTGAAATCAGGTGTAACTGTCCGTTTCCTTGAATAATCTTTATTTAAATACCTAAGCCCGCTTACGAGTGGGCTTTTTTTATACCTACATCCTTTTGTATCGTTGCAAAAATGCAATGATCTGTCGCCTGTTTATGATTTTTTAAGAATTAAAACAACGGTATGATGATCTCAAGTTAAAAATTAAAGTGAGATAAACCCATGAAAGCTTTTCTACATCCAAGTGAAAATCGTGGTCATGTAAAAATGGGCTGGCTGGAATCTAGACACAGCTTCTCATTTGGCAACTGGTACAATCCGAACTATATGGGCGTGAGTGCTTTACGTGTCATTAATGACGACCTGATTGATGCACATCAGGGCTTTGGTACCCATCCGCATGACAATATGGAAATCCTGACCTGTGTATTGAAAGGTACGATTACTCATCAGGACAGTATGGGCAATCATGGCGGTATTGCAGCAGGTGAATGGCAACTGATGAGTGCCGGAACCGGTGTACGTCATAGTGAAATGAACCAGGGTGATGAACAGGTACATCTCCTGCAAATCTGGATCATTCCGAATGAACGTGATGCTCAGCCGAATTATCAGCAAATTCGTCTGGATGCCAAAGAACAACCGAATCAATGGCATTTAATCTGTGGACCGAATGACAATGCACCCATGCACATTCGTCAAAATTCAGAAGTCAAAACAGCCGTGATCCATCAAGGCCAAAGTCTGGACATCAAAGCGACTCAGCATATCAATTATGTACATGTGATTTCTGGCTCAGTACAAATTGCAGAATATACAGTTGAAGCTGGTGGTGCGATTGCCTTTATGGATGACGCAGAAATTAAAGCAATTGAAGATGCTCAAGTGATCTGGTTTGATTTACCAGAAGCTGCTCATTAAAACTTCTATTTATATTCAGTCTATGCCGACTTATCATTTTGATCAGTCGGCATTTTTATAGAAAACATATAAAAATAAAAGTGATTCATTCTTTATAAGGATTTGAACTTCAAAATACCGCTATACAAATTAAACCAATTCACATCAGTTTTTTACCGAACAACAATAAATTTTGGGCGAAGATTAATCTGATCCATTTTGATTGAATCAATATAACGAATGGCTGTTCTGGTCATTATCTTGTATAGATTAAACAGGTGTATGCACCTTTTCATTTATTCTAAATAAACCGAAGAGCACATCTAATGAACCAGATTTTAGAAATTCAAAATAGCCAGCAACAAGCTCTGCGCTTTTTATTAGACTTTTTAAAACAGCAGCAATATCAGTTTATCGCTATTACGCCACTTTCACATCAACGGATTCTGGATCGCAAAAGAAGCGAAAAAAATAAACAGAAAACTCTACAGGATATTTTTGGCTGGAATCTGGAATTTACAATTACCGATCTTGATCCTGTTCTTTTTTCATTATTGTTAGAACATCAGCTTCTAGAAGTTAAGAATAATGCATATAAAAGTCTGATCAGAGTCGCTTCACTCGAAGGCGAATTATTTATTCACTCCGCCTTTCCTACGACCCAACAGGACGCTGTTTTTTTTGGTCCTGATACTTACCGCTTTGCCTATCATTTAAAGCAGTATTTATCTTGCCAGGCCAATTCTTTTAAACGGGCGGCTGAAATATGCTGTGGCACTTCTGCTGCTGCGATCCATATGGCTAAACATTTTCCAGATCATGAGGAAATCTTTGTCGCAGATCTGAATCCGAAAGCTCTTCTCTATAGCCAGATTAATATCGATTTTTCAGGTTTTGATACGATTCATCCTGTGCAGAGTAATTTATTTTCTGGTCTTGAAGGCCAGTTCGATATGATTTTTGCCAATCCTCCTTATTTAATTGATCCAGATCAACGGCAATACCGTCATGGAGGCAATAAACTGGATGGCAATGAATTGTCTTTTAAGATTATCAAACAGGGTTTACAGCGACTCAGTCCAGATGGACGTCTATTTTTATACACTGGCGTCACTATTTGTCAGGATGGCAATCGCTTCTTGCAGCATCTGGAAGCTTTGATGAAGCAGCATCAAAATATTGACTGGTCTTATGAGGAAATTGATCCGGATATTTTTGGTGAAGAGTTAGAGCAACCTGCTTATCAACATGTAGAAAGAATTGCGCTGGCCCTGCTCAAGTTCGAAGTCAAAACTGATAGAACATGAAATTTCAGCTCGGGTCGAGGCTATTTTTAAACTGCGGCCTAAGTAAAACAAATAAAAATTAACTCAATCCGCATCACATTTAAAATTATTTTCAATAATTATTTATCATTAAAAAACATATACTTAAATTAAATATTAGTTCTATTTTATCACTACTTACTTCTATAATTCTCATCTAATATTTACGACAACTTTAAAAATAATGTCGTCTTTTTGGTTATACCTTGGGGAAAATTGTGGAAAGAAATTATTTGAGGTTGAGAACAGCCTTACTGACCTTATCGCTATCGATCAGTCTGATTGCCTGTGGTGGAGGTGGTAGTGAAGAATCAGCCTCAGCGCCTAAAGAAGTACCAGATAATAGTTCACCTGTAACACCTCTGCCACCTGCAACCAATCGGATTGATCAGGCATTGAGTACAGGTGACGCGATACCTTTAACTGAGCAGGATTCAACTGCACTACTAGACTGGGCCTTACAGCTCGCCAAGCAACAACAAACGTGGCAAAAGGGTTTAATTACCTCACTTTATACCAGTTCAAATGGCAAAGTTTTGCAACCTCAACTGCAATTTACGCCAACTGCTTCGATTAATCTTTATCCTTATGATTTAAGTGCAGCTTTGCCAATCGCAGTTTCAGATCAAGCCTTCGGCTGGAATTTAAGTCAGCAGGCGAATAAGGGTTGTGGTCTGGGAGTCGCATCACAAATCGGTAAAGGCCGTGCGCTGGCTTTTGGCCAGAATATGCTTGGGGGGATCTCAGCGAATAGTCCTGACGTGATAGATTTTGCACCCGTGCTTAATAATGGTTTTCGCTGGCTATTGACGGGGAAAACACAAGCACAGCCTAAACAAGAACTTAAACTTACCGTGAATGGCCTGGCACAAACCAACCTGAGCATAATAGAAAATTATTTTGCCCAGCATTTAGGGGTTAAAGTTACCTTTCTACAATGTAATGTACTGGATCAAACTAATACCTGCTGGAAAGATGCTGACCTGATGATTTTAGGCAGTAATATCGGCGCCAATAATTTTGAATCCAGCTTGATTCAGGAATATCTGGAGGCAGGTAAGCCAATATATTTCCAGGCAATGGGTTATAACGTCACTACACCGATAGAAAAAATCTTTTCGGCATTGAAGATTGAGACCAATAATAATTACTAGCATGGCCAAGATACTTTACTCATGTCTTCAGGACATTCCATCACGGATCAATGGAATAAAGTGAATGACATCGATAGTACGATCCAAATGCTGGAATATTTCAAGTCACCAAGTGCAGCACACCTAGGTGATTTAAATGCCAATAATCCGTTGATTCAAACCATCAATAAAGCTTCTACCAATCTACAAAATTTAAATGCACAAGGCATTACTGCATTTAGCGCAAAAAATAATAATCAGATTCTAAAAGCTTTGGTGTTATTGGCAGATCTCTGGCGTCCAGGCGTGAATTACAGCGGACTGTCGAAAAATGGCGATGCTCTGACTTTTATGCGTACTTATGCCAGCGACTCCTGGACGGACTATAAACGCAAAACCACATTGGTGAATCCAAATGGTGCCAGTGATTATATGCCAGCCTCTGCACAAAACATGGCTGTCAGTGCGCAAGCCGAAACCATTACTGTGACCATTCCGCAAGGCAGCGGAATTACCGCAATTGGTCGTGCCAGCATTCCGGGCAAGCCTGTCAGTATTGAGATTGTTGATGCTCAAGGTGCACAGCTTTCAGTCCAGACCAGCTATTTACGTGCCTGGGGCAATCCCTTTGATGATGGCGGCTATAAACGTCCTCGCCGACCAAACAGTTTCGCCGTAAAATTAGACGCCACTCAAAGCAATGACTTTATCAGCCCGTTCGGTGGACCATTGATGTTGAATTACAGCAATGCCAAAGCAGGCTCTGTGGTGACCTTAAAAATCAAAGGCGCAGCAAAATATGCACATTATGATTTTACTCAAACGATCACTGAAGCGGATATTAGCGAAGCCACCAGCATCCTGCAAAGTAGAAACTTCGGCTGGAACACTTTTAAATTTGTTGGTGGTGAAATTCAGCAGACCAATGACTATGCTTTAAAAGCCATTGGTGATCGATCGGCACGTACCTATGTGGATCAGATTAAGGGCGTAATCTTTGACAGTAACCACATTGCCAACGGTTATAACAACATGCCGCTGGATAGCAGTACGGCACAGCGTTGTAATGAATTAGGCTGGGATTGTACCGGCACAGTTCATCGTGCACCGAATGTTCAGCATTTTGTGGGCTGGATTGCGACCTGTGGCTTCCTATGCTCAGGAAATCCATCAGATGGGTCAACTGGCATTGATACCGGTTGGGGCTGGGTACATGAATTGGGACATAATACTGTTCAGGATGTCTTAACCATGGTATTCCCTTCTACTAAAACCGGAAAAACTGTTGGTTGCGTAGTGGAATGTAATAACAACATTCTGGCGGGTTTAAGCATGATGCGTAAATATCATCTATATGCTCAGGACAGTAATGGTAGCAATTTCCGTTACCCAACTTTATATGCCAATATCAAGGATACACGAAGCCTTGGTTTGTCAGGTGAAGCACAACGTGCCGCAATGGAAAAACGCTTATGGCAAGATGGCTATCATGTATCGATGCAGGCCTTCCATATCCAGATGGCCATGAACTATACCCGTTTACATCAAGGTAAATCGCGACCTGATCTTCAGGGTGTATTTGAGTTCATACGCTTACTGAATACTTCACAGCGTTTGTATAATCAGATTGATTTAAATAAAGCATCTCAAGCAGATAAGAATAAACTGGGATTAGGCGCCTTTAATGCGAAAAACATGAGCCGCCCTGACCTGATTTATGTGCTCAGTTCAAAAATCATGGGCTATGATCTTAAAGATTTTTATACACTGTATGGCTTGCCTGTAACTGCAACCGCACATGCCTCAGTCGCTATGCTTAATCTGCCTACCGTACCTTTGTATTTCTATGCGCAACCGGATGGCGGCTCAAATCGCCTTGCAACAGGACAATAGCTCACCATTCCAACGAACGGCCCTGTCCCTAATTATCCTTATTAATTGATCGATCAAATATAAAAAAATCCCGGCTTCGGCTGGGATTTTTTTATAGCAGAGCATTTTCATGATCAGTGTATGAGCGACCATCAAGAGCTAAATAAATAGCGATTTACTTATTTCTCTTGTATCGACTGCCCTCAAGGATTTCAATTAAGCTCAGATTGATATTTCTTGCCAGTTTTTTTAATTTCTCTCTCGGTTTACCTCTGCAAAGAAAGCGGAAACTATAAAGCTCATCCTTATAAGAAATCACATAGAAAAAAGTTCCTACTGGCTTTTCTTTGGTTTCTGTCCCGCCTCTTTTTAATAGTCCTGTACAGGCAATATAAATATCGGAATAAAACATTTTCTTGGCTTTTCTGACCATTTCCTGCGTGATTTCCATAGATTCCGGGGTATATTTTTTAATAAACTCAGGTTTGATCTTTAAAATATTTTCTTTGACACCCATGTCATAACACACCAGTCCGCCATATAGAATATCGCCAGAATATTTATTTTGGGAAAATCGGTAAGCCAGGTAACCTGCTGATGCACTCTCTAGAAAAGTAATACTTAATTTTTTTTTGGCGAGTAATTTTATACATTTATTCATAGAGTAAACTCCTGACTTTATGATCATCTATTGATTATTAAATGTTCAAAAAGAAAAGATTAAATACTTAGCGTCTGAATGTTCTAGCAAAACTAAAACTGAACTGCCCTTGCTCACCACCTTAAACCAGCTGCATATCCTCAGTCATTTATATGACTTAAGTTCATACCAACGAAACTTATAATAACCTTGACGGGTTTTAACTCTGATTGGCTTTCTGATTTGATGTGTATTAGATTTTTTATAGGTTGATAATAGTTTTATGCCTAAAAGCATAAGTAGTAGAAGATATAAAATAGGGATCACTGAAATGATGGCTAAGTCGATTTAAATTTGAACTAAAAATATGCTTATTAATTCAGGATTTATTTATAAGACGATGAATAGGTTTAATTATCAAGAGAGGTGGTCCCACATGTTTGAACAACTAAAAGCGTATTTATAAGTGATATTCCGCTCTAGTTAAGCCACCTTGTTTTGTTGGGGTAGCTGATCATAGTAAAACTCATTTGGTGTCATTTTGTCTAGACTCGAATGAGGTCGTTTCAGATTATAAAACTCAAAATATGCACTCAATTGCTTTTTCGCATCTGTGACACTGCTATAAGCTTTGAGATACACCTCTTCATATTTAACGCTCCGCCATAATCGTTCAACCATCACATTATCTACCCATCGACCTTTACCATCCATACTGATTAGAATGCCATTTGATTTCAATACATCAATAAATGCATCACTGGTAAACTGACTGCCTTGGTCTGTATTAAATATTTCAGGTCGACCATATTTTTCAATAGCTTCATTTAATGTTTCTATGCAAAATGTAACCTCCATACTAATCGATACTCTATGCGCAAGTACCTTGCGGCTATGCCAATCAATCACAGCACATAAATAAACAAAGCCTTTTGCCATAGGGATATACGTTATATCCGTAGACCACACTTGATTACTGCGCTGAATAGCCAATCCTTTGAGCAGATATGGATATTTGCGGTGAGCTTGATTAGCCTGGCTTAAATTTGGTTTGCAATATAACGCATTAATGCCCATTTTCTTCATTAAAGTACGTGTATGACGTCGTCCTATATGATGTCCTTGACGATTCAACAAATCACGCATCATACGGCTACCTGCAAAAGGGTATTGCATATGTAACTCATCCATACACCGCATCAGCTTCAGATCTGATGCACTCACAGGTTTTGGGCGATAGTAATAACAACCACGGGAGACTTTCAGCAGCTGAGCTTGCTTAGATACTGAAATCTGAAGTGAGTCATCGATTAACTTTTGTGGTTGAAGCGGCCCAGTTTCTTCAACACACCTTCTAAAAAATCAATTTCTAATGCCTGCTCACCGATTTTTGCATGTAGTTTTTTTAGATCGATGGGTGGTTCTGTTGGAGCTTTTGATTGATCGAAAGCTTGCGAGGAAGCTGAAATCAGTTGATTTTTCCAGTCGATAATTTGGTTTTGATGAACATCAAATTCAGAACTCAATTCAGCAAGTGTTTTTTCTGCTTTAATCGCAGCAAGTGCTACCTTAGCTTTAAAATCATTTGAATGATTTCTTCTTGGTCTACGTGCCATAAAATACTCCATATATTGATGTTTATAACATCATTTGGGGAGCAAAATATCACTTATAAGTGTTGTTCAAATTTCCTGATCCACCTCTCAAGTTCATAATTTCAAAGACAAAATCCTGGCAAAATACCAAGATTTTTTATATTCACTTTTGGTCATGTCACATGACCACTAAATAATTTTGAAAATTTTGCCGCTGATGGTGCTTTGAAAAAACATTTCAAAACTTGGGCGAATATTTTCACCTTCAACCGTAATATGTTTGACGTTAGAATCCGATTGGGTATGAACAAAATCAGGGTCAACAGTAGCCTGAATCGCGTATTGAACACCGAATTGATCTTTCACACTGATATTTTGCTTAAACATAAATAAACTTTTAGTAATGATTATAAGAGAGATCGGCTAGAAATTGGTTAGCCAATATATAATTTAAATATTAAATAACTTTATGATTTAATTTAAATAATTGATTTAAAGATGTATAAAATGTACGACCGTCTAGATTCAGGTCAACTTCTATTCCTGATTGAAGCAGCACTCTTTTACCTACTTCTATTTCCTTAAAACCTTGACGTGTATTTTGCATTTTATTCAAGGGAATCAAAGAAACAATAATTTCTGTACCATTTTTAGATTTTGCAATTAATTCATTAATTTTTAACAACTTGTATCCTATTTTTATACTTCTTCCAATCTGGAAAAAGCTCTTTAACTTTTATTTAAAACAATAAAAAAGCACTGATGCGTGCTTTTTTATTCTAAAGACTTATAGCGCAGTAATATTTACAGCATTTGGGCCTTTTTGACCTTGAACTACGCTAAATTCAACTTGCTGGCCTTCCATTAAGGTTTTAAAACCTGAACTGGCAATTTCACTGAAATGAGCAAAAACATCTGGACCAGATTCTTGTTGAATAAAACCGAAACCTTTAGTTTCGTTGAACCACTTTACAGTACCTTTAACAATATTTGAGTTTGACATAATAAAACCTATTAATTTTTAGTCATCTGAATGACCAGTTGTAACTTTGAAAATAATAAAGATTTGAGTAGATTGAACTTCTATATTTTAGATTATCTTCGCTTTCTCCAAACAAAAAAAGCAGAGAAATAACAATGTCATCGCTCTGCTTTACTTAATATTAGGCCGCCCTTTTCCTAATAATATTAAAAGGTCACACGCTTATATTCCCGATATTCCGGTATCCAGAAATTTGTATCAATGGCTTTCTGCAGCACATCAAAACCAACTTTTGGAGCAACGCCATCATCAATCGCAGCTTGCGCAACCCTTAAGGCAATAATCTTGGAAATATGCTGGATCTGATCCAGATCTGGCAACAAGTTGGCAGTTGGATCCTGAAGTTTTGGAGAGCATTCTGCTAAGGCATTACTTGATGCCATCAGCATATTATCCGTAACACGTGTGGCACCTGAAGCAATCACGCCTAGTCCAATTCCCGGAAAAATATAAGAGTTATTGCATTGAGAAATAGTATAAATCTGTTCCTGATAATTAACAGGTGCAAATGGGCTACCTGTAGCAATCAAAGCTTTCCCATTGGTCCATTGAATAATATCGGCTGGAACAGCTTCTACGCGAGAAGTAGGATTCGATAAAGGGAAGATAATCGGATGTTCACAATTTTCAGCCATTGTCGTGATCACATCTTTGCTAAATAATCCCGGCTGTCCAGATACCCCAATCAACACTGTGGGTTTCGCATATTTGATGACATCCGATAGAGAAATAATCTCTTCAGCATTCCCCCATTCAGCAATATTTTCTGGGTCTTGCGCCAGTTTTCTCTGGAAATTTAATAGATTTGGCTGATTCTGGGTAATAAGGCCGAAGCGATCCACCATAAAAACCCGCTTACGTGCCTCTGCATCAGTCAGGCCTTCTGCTACCATTTTTGCCACAATCTGTTCAGCGATCCCACAACCGGCTGAACCTGCTCCCAAAAAGGCAATGGTCTGGTCTTTTAGTTGCTTATTAGACGCATAGGAAGCTGCAATCAGACTGCCTACTGCCACAGCTGCCGTACCCTGAATATCGTCATTGAAGCAACATACTCGATCGCGATATTTTTCCAGTAAAGGCATGGCATTGTGCTGGGCAAAATCTTC
This sequence comes from Acinetobacter sp. TW_SC_4, assembly GCF_054861205.1. NCBI lineage: Bacteria > Pseudomonadati > Pseudomonadota > Gammaproteobacteria > Moraxellales > Moraxellaceae > Acinetobacter > Acinetobacter sp. TW_SC_4. The sequence goes on along the minus strand of NZ_CM142174.1, from coordinate 1,024,739 downwards.
AAATTGAATTAGCGCATCGGGCCATCTTTGCTGAATCGCCTGTATCACCATTTCGACAAATTCATAATATTCATCACCGGTGATACGAGGCTGACGCCATCCCATATAAATCGGATCATTCAACAGCTGCTCATTGTTCGTGCCTACATCCAAAGTAATTGGCAAGGTATAGGCCGGACTAATGCCTCCGCAGGCCGTATATAAAGCCAGCTTTCCAATCGGAATGCCCATTCCGCCAATACCCTGATCGCCTAAACCAAGAATGCGCTCTCCATCTGTAATCACGATCACTTTGACATTTCTTCGATTTACATTATGTAGGATATGCTCAATATGATCCCGATCCGGATAGGAAATAAAAACCCCGCGATGACGGCGATAAATCTTGGAAAAATGCTGACATGCCTCTCCTACCGTTGGCGTATAGATGATCGGCATCATTTCGCTTAAGTGATTTTCGATCAAATGATAGAAAAGCGTCTCATTGGTGTCTTGGATGTTACGTAGGTAAATATGCTTATTGATTGCATCATTGAATGAGCAGTATTGTTGATACGAACGCTGACTTTGTTCCTCAATCGATTCGATCGCTTGGGGCAAAAGTCCATGTAAATTAAAATGTATACGTTCTTCTACAGAGAATGCTGAACCTTTATTCAGCAATGGGAGTTCAAGTAATGCAGTACCTGCATAGGGAATATAAAGTGGACGTTTAGGGTTCAGAGGTTCAGTTGCCATTTTTAACTCGCACTTTAAGATTCGACATGAATGAAAGCCGAAAAGAACAAAAAATTATCCTACTATCCTAGTCGACTTTCAGGTGTTTCAGTCATTCAGCGAATTAATAATGAAAAATGTTCTATTTAATAAACTGATAACGGCAATAAAATAAGCTTTAAATTTTTATATCCTCTTGTCAGATAAAAATTTAGATCATACTTTTTTAATTGAGACTTATTAGATACCTGTTATGTACTCACCTCAAACAACTCAGTTAGTTCAAATTTTGGCAATAAAAAAAACATACTTAAAAAAGGCAGATAAGATGTGCAATTAAAGAAATAGTTGGTTTTATAATACAGTGCCTATGCTCATCAGTAAAAGTATTTAACTCAGACAGGCGCAAGACTTGTTCTAGACTTGCTTCTTTAGCTCATCTACACTGCCCAATTACACTAACTCAAATTAATATAATACTTTACAATATTCATTTTGGCCATATAGCCGATATTGGAGAATTCGCTACACTAGGTAACATCCATAATAATTCCAATATTATTTTACTGCACAAAAAAATCTTTCAAATTAGATATATTTGCTCCACTAAATTATGAAATCCCTATCAAAAATGATTATATATCTAGAATTTTGGTTACTATTCAACAATTAAATTTCAATCCTATATTGGAAAGTATTTTTAACATTCGATACACTGGTTGGTTTGCCATCGACGAGACGAGGCTGATATTTAAAAGTGAGTGCAGCCTGAATCGAAGGTCGTACAAACATCGGATGGCAGTCACCTTGTGCCTTTGGATTTTCTACCCGTCCTTTTTCGTTCACGCTATATACCACCGTACAATCCCCCTCCAGCTTACGATCCAAAGCTTGTTCAGGGTAAGCTGGTGCTATTTTTGCAACAGGTTGATAATTTTTAACATCAAATGATTCAGGATGAGTTTGTGCTTTAGGTTCTACTGATTTCTGGGTCTTCGTCTGAGTTGGTATATCCGCTTGAGACTGCGTATCTACTGTTTTCTGAGATTCCGCTACTGCCGTTTGCTTTTCCGTCACGACTTGCTGTGTCGGTTTAGCCGCTGTAGGTACAATTTTGCTACTCTGTGACTCTACAAACTTCTTGGTGGTTTTCGGTTGGACTTCAGTAGGTTTCTCAAGCTGTTTTTTGACAACCTCATGTAAGGGTTTTTCTTCGACTATCGGCTCAGGCTTTTTAGGTTCAGGTTGTTGTTTGATTGGAGGGGGTATTTGCACAAATTGTAATTGAATGGTTTTCGGCTTGGGTTCCGCCAATGTTTCATGCATCTCAACCGTACATAACCATGCAATTAGCGCAATATGCAATCCAGCCGTGACCGAAAGTGCTAGACCTTGATCACGAAACCTAATTTTGGAAACGGTTGCCATCATGATTGTGGTTCCTCTGTCACTAGCCCCAAGTTCGTTACCCCACTTTTTTGCAAGGATGCTATGGCCTGTGCAACCAGTTGATAATCAGCATCCTGATCGGCACGTACATAAAACTGTAAGCTTTTATCTTTTTGAATAATTGGAACGAGCTTTTGTTGCATAGTAGCTAAATCAATGGCCTGATCCGTAACTTTCTCAGTATTCACTTCTGATCCAATATTCCAGTAATACTGGCCATTGGCTTGAATAGATAAGGTTACAATACGCTGCTGTTGTGACGCGGGCATGACATTGGCATCCACTTTAGGCAAATCAATTTGAATGCCTTGCGTCAACATTGGTGCAGTCACCATAAAAATTACCAACAACACCAACATGACATCAATATAAGGAACCACATTCATTTCAGCATTGGGTTTTAATTTTTGAGGACGCTTAATCATGGTTCTTGCTCCTTAACGCGAAGTGCGCTCAGTGTGCCCCAACAAACGATAAATACGCGTTTGCAACTCATTGGCAAAACCGTAATAACGAATGGAAAGCTTGTCAGCACGTGCCGAAAAGCGGTTATACGCCACGACCGCAGGAATAGCGGCAAATAAACCAATAGCTGTCGCAATTAGCGCTTCTGCAATCCCTGGTGCAACTGTATTGAGGGTTGCCTGTTCAACGGCAGACAGTCCAATAAACGCATTCATAATGCCCCAGACCGTTCCAAATAAGCCTATATAAGGGCTGACTGAACCGACTGTTGCGAGAAAGGTTAGATTCTGCTGAAGCTTTTCTTCTTCTTCACTGATACTACTGAGTAAACGACGTTCTACCCCATCAATCACATCACTTGTGGTGAGTTGCTCATCTTTGATCAATTGATGGTATTCATCCACCCCATGTTGAAAAATGCTGACAACGCCTTTTTGTTGTTCAGGCTGTTGGTAATCTTGCTGTAAAAGATTGAGATCTTTTTGCTGTCTAAAATTCTTTAAAAAACGGTTCCAAAGCTGCTCTTGTCCACGAAGTAACATGCCGTGACGCACGATTAAATACCAACTTACGACTGAGGATAAAACCAAAATCAACATCACTACTTTTACCAACACACTGGCATGGCTAATCAACATCCAAACTGACATTTGATCCATCGTTGCTTGCATAACGCACTCCAATTTTTTTACTGCATGGTGCAGTACATATATATTTTTAAAATGGGCTGTGATTCTTTAGCAGCCCATGTACTCACTCAGGTACTAAAGCGCTATTTAGTCCAAATGCAGCGCTTGAGCGATTTTTTCCCAAGGCACATATTTAAAGTTCTGATTGGTTTCAGGCATACGTTTACGTCCGTCTTGTATCACCAACATGCCTCGCTTCCATTTGCCACCAAAATTTAAGGAACTCACATCCAGTCCATCTGTTTCAGACACAGCGTCAATGCCTTTTTCGGTATTGATGCCAATACGAAATGCGCCACGAACCGTGTAAGGTGCAGCGGCATCAAGCACCACAAAGCTGTCATTGCCTTGGCTTGAAACCACCAAATAACTTTGGTTTTTGCTGTGATAAAGTCCCATTCCCTCAATGTCATCATGCATCACCTCTCCTACACCTATCACCTGCTGCATAGGAAGCTGAGTTTTTGGGTTGAGATCTTTTACCCACACCGCGACATCTTCTTCACCCAAGAAAATACGCCCTGTGGCATCGTCTACGACACAGCCTTCAGGTTGGGTTTTCACTGAAAAACGTTGTACTTCTTCAGCCCTTAATTTTTGCTGTGCAGCCGTGATGTGGTATTGAATAAAAGTCCCGCTTTTATCGTTGGGAATGGCATAAATTTCCCCTTGAGCATCGCGGTACATGCAAATGCCATAAATATCATCCAATGTGGTCGCTAACTCGCCAAGCACAGAAACCTTGGCCGTTTTGGGTTGAATCGCAAAGAGATGCAGGCTGTTATGATCTCGGTTCGATGCCACCGCCAAATCGACTGTCTGATTGCCCCATTTAAAACCGTGGCGTACATCGACATTATTCAATCGCCCTACTGGCAAGTACTGCACAGTTTTACCCTGTAAGTCGTTAACCTGTAGACCACCTTGTTTATCTGTCGCTAAAATACGGGACTGACTCGGCTGTGCAGCGTTATGCCAAATCGCAGGATCATCAGCCGCGTCACCTGTACTTGGCACACCCTCCGTCTGCACTTCTGCTGGAATAGTAATGATATTTTGAGCTTTGGTCTGGGTTTGAATTTCCCATTCTACATCTGTCACTTTCACGGTTTTATCATCTAAAATCAGCAAGGATTTATCAGTTAAATTACCTTGAACACTCAAAGTCTCTGCTTCTTTCACCGTGTCTAGTTGTAAAGGCGGCTGTGCTTTCCATTGCTTATCTTGCTTTTGATAACGATAAAGCAAAGGTTTTTCTGCATCGAGTACCGCGACATGATCATCTACAATCGCAATTGCAGAAGGTGAACCTTGAATCGAACCAAAGGGTTGCACGAGATCCACCGCCTGACGCACCATGTCTGCTTCAGAATGAGCTGGATATGCCCAAATGCCAACATTCGCTTCATTAATAAACAACTCTGCTGTGGCATCATTCACTTTGCATACACTACTAGCAGGTGGAAAACTGAGACGGCGTACCAACTGTGGTTGAACCAAAGCCTTCTCATGCTGAGCCACCAACCATTGTTCACCAAGCCCCTCTTCACCTACTAAAAAAGCAAAACTCAGTCCTTGAGCATCGGTATATAGGCAAACATCTTCAGACTTAAATGAACGCTTTGGAATAAAACTAGGTTTGTTCCATGCTTTATTTTTTAAGTTCATGCTCATCAGTTGAATTTGCTGTTGTTGCAAATTCGACGCAGCAATCAATAAATGCTCCGAACCAATCCGATAATCAAAACGCCCAAACTGACCTTGAATTTGATGTAGTACATTTTGTTGATCATCTAAAATTTGTAGCCCTTTATTTTTACTGCTCAACAGCGCGGCAACTTCAGGCCATGCACTCAAGGTTAACCATTGTACATCCTCAGTTTTCGCCCCATTCATGTCGACTTCACGTAATTGCAACTTCGCTGCCATAGGCTGATCTATTGGTATTTCAACCGAGCTTAACGACTGGCTATTTTGCGGAGCTTGGGACACGCTGTGCTGACTGCATGCGCTCAATAACAGCAAGCAACTGCTTAAAGCAGACCATTTAAAAGATGAAAATTTCATAGAGATACTCAAAATTGGGCAAGGAACCTCAGGTCTGCTTCTGTTGAGCAAACCTGAGTACTAAATTTAATTCGACTTAAAAATGGGTATAGGTCAGTGCCAGTTTGTAAGCTGGGCCATACTCTTCATATTGCGCGTTATAAGCCTTAGAACCTGCATAGTTGTAATAATGCTCATCGGTGATGTTTTGTATATCAAACTTGAGCTGTAAGTTTTTAGATAAGTTCACATGACTACTCAAATCAAGGAAGATTTGGTCATCGGTATAAATATCTTTTTCAGGTGTATCAATGTCACCAAGTTCATACAGATAACTCGATTTATAATTTGCTGAAAGTCGTACACCAAAACGTTCATTTTCCCAGCCAAGCATCGCATTCGCCACCACATCCGACTGATTTGGCAAATGAATACGACGGCTCAGAAGTTCACCATCTTTCATCGAATCAATATCCGCCTCTGACTTACTAAAGGTGGTATTTAAACCCAACAAGAACCCGTTCCATGGTGCTCCTAAGTGGTCAAATTTTTGTGAATAGGAAAACTCCATTCCATAGAGTTTGGCACTTTGACCATTTTTATAAGTCACAGCTTCATCAAAGTCAGCCCACTGACCTGTCCCTGCAATATTGGTGTTATAGATAAAATTGTCGATATCTTTATAAAAACTATAAAAACTCACCATACTGGCTTTGCCAAAATACTTTTCTACACCCAAATCAAAGTTAGAAGACTCTAAAGGCTTTAACATTGGGTTACCAAACTCAGCTTCATCACCATCTATGTAAACACCTGGCGCACTTTGCGCAAAGTTCGGACGCACGACACTATTGGTCCATGCCGCACGCAGGTAGGTATTGTCCGCCAATTGATAACGCAAATGTAAGCTTGGCAACCAATGATCATAGTCATTTTCATATTTGGTCGCAGTGATCACATCATCATTAAACTCAAAACCATGTGCTTCGAAGTTGGTATTTTCATAACGTAAACCAGCAATCACACGCAATTGATCCAAATCAATCGTATTCATGACATAAGCCGCTTGTATGTCTTCATTTGACTTAAAGTCATTAATGATGGAGCCATCCGCAACCACATAGTCAGCAGCATTTAGCCCATTTATTTTGTCCTGAATGGCATTTTCATTGATGCTTGGGCCAAACTGTCCCAGTTCATAGTGACTGTTTGAATTGAAATCTGAACTTGACGTGCTGAGGTCTTTATATTTCCACTCATCGGTATTATTGGTTTTCTCACGTTGACTGATTTTGCCCCCGAACTTCAATGCAGCAGCATAATTCCCCAACATATAGTCTTTTAAAAAGTCTAATTTACCGTTGTATTCTTTATCGGTGGTTTTAGACTTTTCCCACGACACCGAATCTAGCTCATAGTTGGCAGCATCATAAAAATCTTGATCTGCTGTTACAACTGGCTTTTGGGTACTGCTAAAGCCAACATTTCTAAACTCAGCTTTATATTTCGCCCCCGAAATACCACCCGGATTTTCCTCCGATGCTTCGCTATAACCGAGTTGACCTTCTACCGTCCAAGTACCGAAACCTTGCTTTCCCCCTAAAACAAAGGACTGAATTTCTTGCGTTTCAACACGACTTTTTAATGAGCGAGTGACTTCGGCATCTCCACTTTGCCCCGCAGTTTGCGGATCGGCAAATTCAACTGAGACTTCTTGACGCGATTCGGTATCTTTAAATCGGCTATATAAAGTTCTTAAATAGTATTCGCCTGTGTCATTGGGGCGGTAATCAAAATTTAGCCCCGCACCAATGCGCTCCCGCTCGATGTCATATTGGCGCATTGCGGTTTCTTCAAGTGCATCGCCATCCCAAGCCCCGCCCGTTTCAACATTGTCCGAGCCAAATTTTCGGTTTTGATAACTCAGTGCCAACGCTACCCCAAGGTTGTCTTGCCCCTCACCAACACTGAAACGGTTACTGATGGCACCCGATGCTTTAGGGCTATATTTTTCCCGTTTTTCATCATAACCACCTTCAACCGTTCCCGTATAAAACAAACCGTCATGGTCAAAGGCTGATAAACTTTCGACTTGCACCGTACCGCCTAATGAGTTGGCATCCATATCTGGTGTCAGCGTTTTCACCACAGCCAAAGACTGCACCAGCTCTGATGGTAAGACATCCAATGCCACGCCACGGCGATCGCTTTCAGGCGCGGGAACCAAAGTACCATTGATGGTCACTGCATTTAAGTCAGCACCTAAACCACGAACTGAAACAAAACGTCCTTCGCCTTGGTCACGCTCTGTAGATACACCCGGTATCCGTTGCAAAGCTTCTGCGGCATTATCATCGGGTAATTGTCCGATGCCATCGGCATGTACCACACTGCTGATTTGGTCGGCACGTTTTTGTTCTTTGAGTGCTTTATCCATACTTGCAGCTTGGCCAATGACCTGTACATATTCCACCGTGTTATCTTCGGCATGTAGATGCGTCATGCTCAGCATTGACAGGACCAGTGTACTGAGCTGAAAACCCGCACGCTTATGTTTCATGAAACGGTTCTGATTATTTTGCATTATGTTCTTCCCCTCAAGCCAAAGTGGCATGGTTTGAACGCACAATAGAAATTGAATGTGAACATGATGTGACAGTGCCTTTTACCACCTGCCCTTTTTATTTGTTTTTGGTCATTTTCAGCAAAAAGTGAGCTAATTTGATCTGTATAGAGAAAATTCTGAGCATACAGAATGATGCATATTCACCACAAAGATAGGGTTTTTCAGCATTTTTATTCTCAAAAATCAAAAATACCCTGATCTATTTTGACTCTAGCCTTTGCCATCAAACTGTCATCTAAATCTGTTTAGCTTGGGCGAAAATAAATCATTTCAAAAAATGCTATGCCTAAATACTTTGCTTACTACCGCTGGCCTTTGTTATGTGTAGCGACTGCCTGTAGCTTATCTCTCTGGTTATTTATCTTACTTGGGCAGAGCAAGTCGTTTGCTGAATGGAACTGGGTCGATATTTTAGGTGAAGGGGGAGCAACTGTTTTTATTGCTATTTGGATTTTCTTTATTATTAAAAGCCGTCCTTTAGGCCGTGTAACCAACTATATCTTTTATGGACTGTGTTTTATTTTTTTCCATATGTGGATGGACAGCTTAGATGAATTTATTCGCCTGCCTAAAGAAATCATGTGGGATGCATGGCTTGAGTCCATTCCTTTTCCAATTGGACTGTGCCTATTTACCATCGGGATTTATTTTTGGCATCAAGAAGAACTGGCGATTTCTAAACACATGCAAAAACGAGAACGTATTTATCGGGATCACCGTTTATTCGATGCACTCACCCCTTTAGCCGATGCTCATTACTTTAAAACACAGCTCAAAGCTGCAATTGAGCAGAACTTGCATGAACCCAGCGACATGTCCGTCATACTGCTAGATATGCATAATTTTAATCAGATTAATCAAACATATGGCTTTGATGAAGGCACATCTATTTTACAGCATGTTTCACAATTGATTAGCTTAAACTTACGACCACAAGACCTGCTCTGCCGCTTCGCAGGAGATCGTTTTATTATGTTGTTACCAGAGACGAAGCTACAACAGGCTGAAAAAATGGCAGCTCAACTTGAGCGCATGCTTATGGTCAGTGCTTATTATCAACGTGATCTGTCCGCACACATTCCTTTAAAAGCACTCACGACCTGCTGTTCAGTAGGGCAATACCAAACTGCTCAGCAACTTTTGAGTGCATTAAATCAGCAATTGCTCCAAGTGAAGCAATACTACTCACCAAAGCGAGTCGCGGTATGAGCTTTGAATGCGACTACAGTTACATTCCTGCGCATCATCAATTATCTATTTTAATTGATTTAGCAGTCAGCCATGAGGTCGAACATCACGTCCTACTTAGTGGTAGCGGTATTTTCTTGGAAGATATCTTTTCAGGGCAAAAGCTGATTAGCCAGCAACAGTTACAACAAGTTTTAACAAATGCTGAGCAGTGTTTTCGCAATCAGGACATCAGTTTTTTATTCGGTCAACGCAGCCTAACCACCCCCTTTAATGACGCCATTAAATCCATGCTGTATGCATCGACCTTCGATGAGGCGCTTAGCCGTTATTTAACATTTTCCGCATCTGTTTCACCGTGGTTATGCCCTCGACTCATGTATAGTCAAAGCCATATTCATATTTATTGGTTAGATGAAAACAAGCTTGAAAATCGCTTTTTAATCGAAAGCGCAATGAGTGCAATACAAGCATTTAGCCGTCAACTGTATCAAACCAAGTTAGCATGGAAATTCGAATTTAATTTTTCTGAACCGGATTATATTGAACAATATTGGACGCATTTAGGCAGTGCTTTAGAGTTTAATCGCCCGATCAACATGATGAGCCTGCCTCGTGACTTGGTCCATGAAAAACTTCCCAATGCCTCTTCGACCTTAGCTGCAATCAGTTATCAACATGCGCTGAAAGAAATGACAGCTCAAAATATTCAACAGAGTTTTTTGCTCAGTTTGCATCAATACTTCATGCAAAATATTCAAAATAATATTCAACTTGAACAAACTGCTGATTATTTTCAAATGAGTTCTGCCACCTTAAAACGTAAACTGAAAAAGCATCAGACCCATTTTCAGGCGCAACTCGATCAAAGCCGTTTGCATACCGCCATCATTTTATATCGTGTGCATGGTTTTAAAACTGAACAGATTTCTCAGTATTTACAAATTAACGATGCCACTAATTTTCGACGTGCATTTAAACGTTGGAGTGGTTTAACAGTACAAGCGGCACAGTCCTAACCACTTATTTTCCCAAAAAATCACGGATATTCCTGTTGTAACGCCGAAATTAAAAGCCAAAAACTCATCAGCTAATCACTAAAGTCCGCATAGTCACGTTCGCTGTATTTTTCTGTTTGCGTCCAAGGTGTAGCAACATGTTGGCCAATTTTGCGCACGGTAAAGGTTTTAGCATAGCCTGAGGTCGGTTTGAGCAATTCATATTTTTGAACCAGTTGATCCTGTTCATTCCATATAATATTCAACGTTTGCCCAGCACTGCGTATTTGATAATGCGCTAACTTCGGATCACGTTGAATCAATTGTGCTCGCTTTAAAATGTCAGGATGAATCAAACTATATTCACAGCGCCAACAGTTTTTCATCCCTAGCATTTCTTGATCGACATCCTGCAATTGCACCCGCATTTTTTCATCTGGCAAAATATAAAAACGCTGAAACGGACTTTCTACGTTTGCTTGTCCGACTACATCTTTGCGCTGCATCCACTGAATTGCACTGTCAAAACTCTCATGCTCATGGGTGTCTGTTTTGGCAGATACATGAGCATTGCTATGTGTCTGGGCTTCGTCAGCATGCGTTTGAGTGTTTAAACGTTCAATCCAGATATTTTGCGCATCTCGAATCATTTTCTCACTGTATTTTTGAATGGTCGTGACCCCATTGGCATCCAACCGTTCAATCTGATAATCAATACGATATTCATCGGCCGACCATACCCATGGACTGAGCAAACTGAAAGACAATGCTAAGAACTTCATTTTGAATTTGAACGGCCGTATAAATCTTGTATCCATTAGAATCCAAACGCCTTTTTCAATTGCTCAAATACCCATGTATTTTCTTGTGTGCCTTTGAATAGATTTGAATTCTTTCCTTCAGCAAACAGCATCACATCTCCGCCACCATGTGTTTCGCTTTTCGCCAGTTGTACCCCGACTTCTTGTTTATAGTCGTCAGCAAAGGCTTGCTCGTTGCTAATACTGTCACGAATATCTAAACGCTTGCCCGTGCCATTTCCAAAAACGAGTGTCGTTCCTGTTGCTCCATTTACATCGCGGTATGGATTATGTACTTGGCCATCAGCCAGCACTTTGCTGTAAGCATTTTGCTCTTTTGCAATATTATAGTCATAGCTCAGCCCCAAAATACCTGGATTAGTCTCCGTCGTTTGACCCGTTCGTGCGGCATAACCATTAAAGGTCATCACATGGTCATGGTCTGCCGTCACTACAACCAAGGTATTGCTCAAGTCCACTTTATCCAGTGCAGTTTGAATTGCATCATTAAATGCCTTGGTTTCCTGCAATGCCCGTTTGGCATTATTGGCATGTAGTGCATGGTCAATACGCCCACCCTCAACCATCAAGAAATAGCCTTGTCCATGACTCTGTGCTTGCAGTGCATCAATCGCTTTACTGGTCATCACCGCCAGACTCGGTTCAGTCTTTATATTCTTCTTGAGTCGGTCCAAATCATAATTTAAATGCGACTGTGTGGAGAATACGCCGAAAATTTTCTGAGTATTGACCGTCTGTGCCAAATCACTTTGGCTTAAAACGGTTTGATAACCCTGCTGTTTAAACTCTACCAATAAATCACGGCCATCCAAGCGCCCTTTGGGGTTAGAGGCTGCATCATAAGGCGTCCAGTGATTTAAGCCACCTCCCAGAAGGACATTAATGCCATCCAATAAGTTTGGATTATAAGCTTTACCTTTTGGAACAGCTTGAAGCGCAATATCGTATTGTGCATCACGATGACAAATATGTGCATAGGTTGCCGCAGGTGTGGCATGGGTGAGTTCAGTCGTCGTCACTACGCCAACCGCTTTTCCCTTCTTTTTTGCCAGTTCTAAAATACTTAACGCAGGCATCCCTGCGACTATACTACTGCCCTGTTCTGGACAACGGTTGATGGCTTTAGCTAAGCTTTTGCCATTCGGCAATTTTCCATCTTCAGGTTCGACCGCAACCGTTCCTGTTGTCATGGCAATCACTTCATTTTTATTTTTCTGCCCAGTCATATAGGCGCCCATAGAGGGAGCACTATCTGTGGTTTGACCATCCTCAGAATAGGTTTTAATCCGTGCTGCGTGCTTCATGCTGTCCATGGCCAGTTTGCCATTTTCCCCCACAGCATAAATACGACTTGCCGTCACTGTGGTTGGTCCCATGCCATCGCCTAAAAAGAATATAACGTTTTTCGTCGGCGTAAGTGTGGTTTCAGCAGCATACAAAGCACTTGAAGAAATCGACGCTGTAAGCAGAAGCTTCATGTATGGGATGGTTTTTAAAGTATGTTTCATATGGTATCCCTCTGCTATAAGCCTGTGATCTTACGAATAAGGTGATTGACCTCAATATTTTCAAGGCTACCCGAGAACTGATCTGCCCCCTGACCAATCGCACCTAAAAACACATCTGCACCACCATGCGTTTCTTTATCTTTATAGCCCGTTTGAATCACAGCTTCTTGTTGGAAATCATCCGCAGCAGTGCCCGTACACCAACCCGTTTCAGCCAAAGGATAAGTGAAACTATATTTTTCACCTTGTGGTGCCTTTGGCCCTTTTACAGGATGACAGACATCAGTGTCTTTTAAGTTCAGGACCAAGTCATCCATACGGTTTTGAGTGGGGCGTTTTTTGCCCGTACCAAAACCGATAATCGGATAAGGTTGACCATGAATATCTTGAGCAAAGCCCGCTTGATCATAGTTTTTTACCAATCCAAGCACGCTGGTTTCCTTACCTTCGACGTATTTTCCTGTGCGCTTGGCATAACCATTTAAAACCAAGGTGTGATCATGGTCGGCCGTGATCACAATCAGTGTATTTTTAAGTTCAGGATCACTTTGTTTAAGCTTTTGAATGGTTGCTTCTAAAGCATCATTTAAGGCAATCGTGTCTTGTAATGCGCGCTTGGCATTGGTGTCATGCAGCGCATGATCTATACGCCCTCCCTCCACCATCAGGAAAAAACCTTTTTTATTTTGCGTCAGGATGTCTAAAGCAGACAGCGTCATTTGCTTGAGACTCGGCTCTGCCAAGTTTTTCTTGGTGCGATCCAAGTCGTAATTTAAATGGCTGTGATTAAATAAACCCAATAATTTTTCATTTTTCGCCAGTTGCACTTGGGAGAGTTGGTTTTCATCAAAAACCACGCGGTAGCCTGCCTTTTGCATCTCGCTAATTAGATTGCGCCCATCAGTACGTTCTCCACCTGCATCTTTAGGCAAAAATTGACGCTTACCTCCACCTAAAACCACATCGACCCCATCTTTAAGTTTGAGGTTATAGCTTTGATAAGCATCGCCTTTTGAACTCGGGACTAACTGTGATGCAATATCATTTTCAGCATCACGGTGGCAAATATGAGCATAAGTTGATGCTGGTGTGGCATGCGTGATCCGCGTAGTGGTCACAACGCCTGTCCCCCAACCCTTTGCTTTGGCTAATTCGAGTAATGTCTGTGTGTTTTGCTTATTTTTGTTTTGAGGGTTACTCGCACACTGGTTATTCCCTACTGAGTCAGGTTCAACCGCAATTGTCCCTGTCTGCATCGAGATCACCTCGTTTTTCATCTTTACACCGGTCATGTACGCGCCCATCGAAGGTGCGCTGTCCGTGACTTGTGCATCCTCAGAAAAGGTACGAACAAAGGCCGACTCAGGCAGCCGATCAATCGCCAACTGACCATCTTCACCAACAGCATAAATACGTGAAGCAGTAAGTGTGGTGATGCCCATACCATCACCCAAGAAAAAGACCACACGTTTCGGTTGTTGGACTTTTTCTTGTTGGAGCTGTTGTGCTGTATTGGCCTGTTGATTTCGCGTTATCGTCGTACTTTGACAAGCAGTAAGCAATATAGCGCTGAAACTTATACATGCCACGCTGATTGTTTTTAATTGGAATTTTTCAAGAGAACAGATCATGGCATCAACCCATCTTAATTTAGCTGGACCATACACAGCGGATATTTAAGTAAGATGACACATAAATATTAATACGATTTATTAAAAGCTTTATTGCAAATAAGATACCAATAGTGGATCACTTTCATAAGTGATTTTTAACTCAATCCCATATTGTAAATTCCAGTGATTAAAATAAATCTCAGACCAAGTCTTTTGCATCTATTTCGATAATGGTCAGCCAGAATTTCAAAGGTCTTAAGGCGACCAAATACGTACTTAATCCCGATTCTTCTTGTATTAATCTCTCGATTGTACATTTTAAGTTTAGGATGGCTTTGTTACACAAACCTATCTTTAAAGGCTTATTCCACAATATAATTTTCAAATGAATAAGCTTACACCTAAAATTTATCGTACAACCAATTGGTCTTCATATAACCGAGCACTCATTAATCGTGGAAATATTGCCATTTGGTTTGATCCTGCTACGCAATGGTATGCCCCATCAAAAGGCAAACAAGGACGAAATCAAACTTACTCTGACACAGCTATCCAATGTTGCCTAATGATTAAATCTCTCTTTCGATTGTCCTTGCGTATGGTCACTGGCTTTGTTCAAAGTCTCATCCATCTTTGTGGGTTAAATTGGGTAGCGCCAGACTACACTACAATTTGTAGACGACAACAGCGTATTGATACTACGATTGGCTATCAAAAAAGTAGTGATGGACTACATCTACTTGTCGACTCTACTGGCTTAAAGTTTATAGGTGAAGGTGAACGGAAACGAAAGAAACATCAGCCTGAATATCGTCGACAATGGCGCAAACTTCATATTGGTATTGATATGCCGACACCTTGCAAATACGTGCAGTACAGCTCACTACAAATAATGTGAGCGATTCACAAGTACTCGATGATTTACTTACTCAAATTCCTTTAGACGAACGAATTGATTCGGTCTATACCGATGGTGCTTATGATACGAAGTACTGCAGACAAGTCATTTTAGATCGAGATGCACATGCGGTCATTCCACCAAGAAAAAATGCGAAGCCATCGAAAGATAAAAAGATGGGCTCGCTAGAACGCAATGAATTGCTTCGAACAATTAAGCGTTTAGGAAGAACTATTTGGAAGAAATGGTCAGGCTATCATCGGCGAAGTTTGGTTGAAACCAAGATGCATTGCATCAAATTGTTGGGGGATAAACTCAGTGCGAGAAATTTTCAAAGCCAAATCAATGAGATTCATGCACGTGTGGCAGTATTAAATAAATTTACGGACTTAGGCAGACCACATACCCGAGTTGTCACTTAAATTTGAGTAGATATGAGAAATCTTTACTTTTAATTCTTTGTGCAACAAAGCCATTAAGAATTGTTTTATTAAGAATATAGTTAGTTTTAAATACAGTTTTTAAACTACATTCCTTAGTTTTCTAAATACAGCTAAAAATAGCCAATCCAATCCAAAATTTGATGAGGGGTAGGTTGTGGGGGTAAAATCATAGACAAGAAAAAAGCCCTTGCAAATACAAGGGCTTAATTCAAAATTTGGCGGAAGCGGTGAGATTCGAACTCACGGAGGGGTATAAGCCCTCGTCGGTTTTCAAGACCGGTGCATTAAACCGCTCTGCCACGCTTCCATGTGCGCAATAATACGGAGCTTTTAGGCGACTGACAAGTGAAAATTACAGTGAATCTCATCAACTGCATATAGTTTCATCAAATCCTTACAATTTTGCTGCCAATTCTGCCCCTTCACGAATTGCACGCTTGGCATCCAGCTCAGCAGCCAGCTTTGCTCCACCAATAATATGGTAATTCGCTAAAGTCTTTTGATCCTCTGAAGGCATGACATCTTTGACTGACTCCTGACCAGCACAAACGACGACCGTATCTACACGCAGCAACTGATCATGCCCATCCACTTCAATCCACAAACCTTCATCCGTGATCGATTTATAGTGCACGCCGCGTAACATGCGCACGCCATGTTTTTTTAGTTGGGCACGATGAACCCAACCTGTGGTTTTACCCAAACCTGCTCCTAAAGCAGTAGTTTTACGCTGTAATAAATAAATTTCCCGGACTGGTGGCTCGAGTTCTGCTGGCTGCAGTCCGCCTTCACTTACATAATTAGCATGCAGATCTACACCCCACTCCCGTTTCCATTCATCTACAGGTTGTGGTTGCGGCTGATGCGGGGGCTTTAATAAAAATTCTGATACATCAAAACCGATTCCACCGGCACCAATGACCGCGACACGATCTCCTACTGGTGCACCGCGCAATACTTCAGCATAAGACAGAACTTGAGGTGCATCACTACCGGCAATTTTCAATTCACGCGGAACAACGCCCGTAGCAACAATGACTTCATCAAAACCTTCGCGTTCCAATTGCTCCCGATTCACTCGAGTATTTAAACGGACATCTACCCCAGTTTTTTCCAGTTGTACTTTAAAATAGCGAATGGTTTCATGGAATTCTTCTTTGCCTGGAATCACTTTGGCCAGATTAAATTGCCCACCCACTTCACTAGTAGCTTCAAACAAAGTCACATCATGACCGCGGCTGGCAGCGACTGTGGCTGCGGATAAACCTGCCACACCACCACCCACCACGGCAATCCCTTTAGGCTTTTTGGTTTTGACATAAACCAGTTCGGTTTCATAACCAGCACGTGGATTCACTAAACAGGTAGCGCGTTTATTTTTAAATGTATGATCCAGACAGGCCTGATTACAGGCGATACAGGTATTAATTTCATCAACACGATTGGTTGCTGTCTTATTCACCCAGAATGCATCTGCCAATAGTGGGCGTGCCATTTGCACCATATCTGCCTGACCCGATGCCAAAATCGCTTCAGCAGTTTCTGGCATATTAATCCGGTTCGATGCAATGACTGGAACAGTAACATGCTTTTTGACTTCTGCGGTGTAATCTACGAATGCAGCACGAGGAACTGAAGTGACAATCGTCGGAATACGTGCTTCATGCCAGCCAATACCGGTATTCAGCAAAGTTATTCCAGCCTTCTCTAGTGCTTTAGCCACTGTAATCACTTCCTGCATAGTATTGCCATCATGCACCAGATCTAGCAAGGACAAGCGGAAACAGATAATAAATTTTTCACCAATTTCAGCACGGATTGCTTTAACAATCTCCACCGCAAAACGCATGCGGTTTTCAATTTCTCCACCCCAGCGATCAGTACGCTGATTGACGTGACGGCTTAAAAACTGGTTAATCAAATACCCTTCAGATCCCATGATTTCCACGCCGTCATAGCCCGCTTTTTTAGCCAGTTTTGCAGTTTTAACATAGTCCTGAACCGTATCCAGAATCTGGTTTTCAGACATCTGACGTGGTTTAAAAGGTGAAATTGGCGATTTGATCGGGCTCGCAGATACCACAAAGGGCTGATAGCCATAACGTCCGGCATGCAAAATTTGCAACAGAATCTTGGCCCCATGCTTATGCACGGCATGCGTAACCAGTCGGTGCGGTGCAACATCACCCAAGGTATTCATCGTTCCACCAGCAGGCAATAACCAGCCCTGACGGTTAGGTGAAATCCCGCCAGTAATCAGGAGACCCACACCACCTTTGGCACGTTCACCAAAATAAGCTGCCAGTTTAGGATAATTATAAAACCGATCTTCCAAGCCCGTATGCATTGATCCCATCACCACACGGTTTTTAATCGTGGTGAAACCCAGATGTAATGGTTTTAAAATATTTGCATAGCGCGTCGTTGTCATAAAATATCCCTGATTCTTATTTGGCTAAAAGCTTAAATCTTATCCATGTACTTTAACTGATTTTTAGAGGCTTTTTATGACTATCAGGTCCGCTTTCTCAGGCACAAATACCAATTGTGATATTTATGCCGTACCTTAATGGTGAATTTATTGCTGCCATTGATTTTTGCTCGATTTCCATAAGGCAATTACACCGAGTACTGTACCAATGGGAAAACTGAGCAGCATCAGGATCGCCATAATTCTGGACAAGGTGCGTCCTGAACCATTGCCCTGTTTTACCTTGAGACAGGCCTGAATATTCAAAACAATCAGCACAGCCAAAAGTAGCAACACAATAACCAGACTCAACATGGAAATCGTCGACTGCTGATATTCCAGATATAAAAATGCAACCGTACTAAAAACCAGCAAACCGGCATAGATTCCATGCACAATCGACAGGGTTTCATTTTTGGCAGCCGGTTGCAGATTAGGTAAAGGAGGAATATTTGGGCTCATGAGGGCTATCCTGAAGATGTTTTTTTAATGATGTTATTGAATCTTCCCAGATTTTCCTATTTTTTAAGCATTTGTCAAAAATACGGTAATTTTATGATTATCTAAGCCTATTGAATCAAGATTTTGAAACGAGTTTTTCTTTTCTAAAGCAAACCTAAATAAAATAATGATACAATTGACGCAATATGTGTTTTTTCAGGCCACCACTTCTGGCGTGCCTATTTCATATCATTAGGATGAACAATGTCTGATAATGCAACTATCTTGCAGAATGTCCCAGTAGGCAAAAAAGTTGGTATTGCCTTTTCTGGCGGTCTAGATACTTCTGCAGCTCTTTTGTGGATGAAACAAAAAGGCGCTGAACCTTATGCTTATACAGCAAACCTGGGTCAGCCAGACGAAGACGATTACGATGCGATTCCAAAAAAAGCTGAAGCTTATGGCGCAGTAAAAGCACGTTTGATCGACTGCCGTTTACAGCTTGCATTAGAGGGTATTGCTGCAATTCAATGTGGCGCGTTCCACATTTCTACAGGTGGCGTTCCATACTTCAACACGACTCCTCTTGGCCGTGCAGTAACAGGTACCATGCTGGTAACTGCAATGAAAGAAGATGACGTGAACATCTGGGGTGACGGTTCTACTTATAAAGGTAACGACATCGAGCGTTTCTACCGCTACGGTCTGTTGACTAACCCTAACCTGAAAATCTACAAACCTTGGTTAGAC
Organism: Acinetobacter sp. TW_SC_4; assembly: GCF_054861205.1. Lineage (NCBI taxonomy): Bacteria > Pseudomonadati > Pseudomonadota > Gammaproteobacteria > Moraxellales > Moraxellaceae > Acinetobacter > Acinetobacter sp. TW_SC_4. Next base: position 1,005,617 of record NZ_CM142174.1, on the reverse strand, counting down.
CAGACCTTCATTGACGAGCTAGGTGGCCGTGCAGAAATGTCACAGTTCCTGATCGACAATGGCTTTGACTACAAAATGTCAAAAGAGAAAGCTTACTCAACTGACTCAAACATGTTGGGTGCGACTCACGAAGCCAAAGATCTTGAATACCTGAATGCGGGTATCAAAATCGTTGACCCAATCATGGGCGTTGCATTCTGGAAAGAAGAAGTTGAAATCAAACCTGAAGAAGTATCGATTACTTTTGAAGAAGGTTTCCCTGTTGCAATCAATGGTCAACGTATCGAAGATCCAGTTGAGTTCATTCTTGAAGCGAACCGTATTGGTGGCCGTCATGGTCTAGGTATGTCGGATCAGATCGAAAACCGTATCATCGAAGCGAAATCTCGTGGTATCTACGAAGCTCCGGGTATGGCCCTTCTTCACATCGCTTATGAACGTCTGGTCACTGGTATTCATAACGAAGATACGATCGAACAATACCGTATCAACGGTCTTCGTTTGGGTCGTCTTCTGTACCAAGGTCGCTGGTTCGATTCTCAAGCATTGATGCTTCGTGAAACTGCACAGCGTTGGGTAGCTAAAGCTATCACTGGTACTGTGACTTTAGAACTGCGTCGTGGTAATGACTACACCATCATGAACACTGAATCTCCTAACCTCACTTATGAAGCTGAGCGTTTGACTATGGAGAAAGGTGATTCTATGTTCTCTCCAGCGGATCGTATCGGTCAGTTGACTATGCGTAACCTGGATATCACAGATACACGTGCGAAACTGGGTATCTATACAGATTCTGGCTTACTCGCAGTAGGTACAGGTTCTGCAGTACCTCAATTAAAAGACAAAAACAAATAAGTTTGTTAAAGTCAAAAAAACCGCTCATCTGAGCGGTTTTTTTATAGATTCGATTTAGACATTCACACTGTTTGGATTTGCAGTGCGGATCGACTGATAATAAATCTGATTCCGTCCTAGCTGTTTGGCTCGATACAACGCCTGATCGGCAATTCCCAACAAAGCATCCTTATCAATGAAGTATTCACCACGATAAACGGTAATGCCCAAACTGATGGTGATATGGTTAGCTACACCAGATTTCTCATGTGGAATTTCCAGACGCTCAATTGCATTAAAGATATTGGAAGCCACTGCATAGGCGCCATGCGCATCGGTTTCCGGAAGCAGTACGACAAACTCTTCACCACCATAACGGGCCACAAAGTCCATATGCCGGATCGCATTTTTAATGGTAAAGGCAATACTGGAAATAACATCGTCCCCTTTTTGATGTCCATAAAAATCGTTATAGTTTTTAAAGTGATCGACATCGATAAACAAAATCGCCAAAGCATGCTGATTACGACGGGAACGTTCAAAAAAGATATCCAGTGTTTCATCGAAAGTTCGTCGATTAGAGATTTTGGTCAGTTCATCATGCTGGCTTAAATGCAGTAATTCTGTGGTATGAATCCGCTGAATTTTCTCACTGATTCTGGCCCGCATAGTATAGAGAAAAATCATTCGCTCACGGGCAAAAAGCATATAACTAATCACACATCCCAATAGGCTACTGCCGATCAGAATCCGTCCCAAGACCAGCGCATTAAAGTCGATCGATAATATGGATAACAGCCAGACTGTACAAAGTGCAGCAAATAACCCCGTGATTAACATCTGTAAAGGTTTTACTCCGGTCAGAATATAACCCAGAATGTAGATAATGGTGATGATCGCCATCGACTGATGTTGCAAGCTTACTGTTTGAATGGACATGGTCAGATAGGAGGTCGAGACTATCATCCAGAACATCAGCAGCATGGAAGCTTGCGGAAAAAAGCGTTTGATTTTAGGTAGACAGGAGAAGAAATAAAAAGCAAGTAAAGCTAGACTACCATTGATCAGCCCCAGCATACAGCGCACAAAATCTTGTACGAAATATTGTGAATCGATAATCCAGTAGTCCGTTGGAACCATAACGAGCAGAAAAATAAAATAGGTCAGTACTCCTGCCCAAACATATTTTTCGACATGTTTACGTGCCCGCTCCAGGTTTTTGCTCCAGAACTCCTGTTCCAGATTCTGAGGGAAAATCGAACCTACACGCTGACTTTGCCGTGTGATTAATTCTTCTATTTTTTCTTTTTCATCTTGCAATTTTGCTAGATTGTACTTGTATTCCATTGCCAAGTAATTATGTAATTTTTTTATTAATTTTAAAATATCATACTTTTATAAATTAATTTATAGATATCCCTTATTTTGTATATATTTCTCGTTACCATTTTGGGCATAGATGCATTATCATTTGTTTTATTTCTCCGATTGAATTCGCCTTGAATACGATTACCCTTCTCCAGCCAGACGACTGGCATGCCCACTTGCGTGATGGTCTCGCTCTGCAACGCACCGTTCCTGATCTAGCCAAACAGTTTTCCCGCGCAATCTGTATGCCGAATCTTGTTCCCCCAGTTAAAACTGTGGAAGAAGCATTAAGCTACCGTGAACGTATTATGGCGCATGTTCCTGAAGGTAGCGATTTTGATCCACGCATGGTGCTGTATTTCACAGATAATACCTCTCCAAGTGAAGTCAAAAAGATTAAAGATTCTGATCATGTCAATGCCATTAAACTTTACCCTGCTGGCGCAACCACCAACTCGGATAGCGGTGTAAGCGACATTCGTAAAGTATATTCAGTTATTGAACAGCTGGAAGAGCATCAGGTGCCTTTATTGCTGCACGGTGAAGTGACGCATAACCATGTCGATATTTTTGACCGTGAAAAACGCTTTCTAGACGAAGTCTTAGCACCGTTACTGAAACAGTTCCCGAAACTGAAACTGGTTCTGGAACACATTACCACCAGCGAAGCAGCTAATTTCGTGCTGGAACAGGATCGTAATGTAGCTGCGACCATTACTCCACAGCACTTACTGTTTAACCGTAATGATATGCTGGTTGGTGGGATCAAACCGCACTTCTATTGCCTGCCAATTTTAAAACGTCAGACGCATCAGCAAACGTTGCTTGAAGTAGCGACCAGCGGTAATCCTAAATTTTTCTTAGGCACCGACAGTGCACCGCACTCAAAAAATGCCAAAGAAAATGCGTGTGGCTGCGCAGGATGCTATAGTGCTCCTACTGCAATTGAGTTATATGCTCAGGCTTTTGATCAAGTAGGTAAAATCGACCGTCTAGAAGGTTTTGCCAGCCACTTTGGTGCAGATTTCTACGGCCTCCCACGTAATACCAAAACCATTACGCTGGTCAAAGAAGATCAAATTATTCCTGAAAGTCTAGACTACTTGGATGGTGAAAAAATCGTTCCGCTATATGCAGGAAAAACCATTCAATGGAGAAAAATGTGACAAATGAAACTCTTCCAGTCATTGGTCAGCGTTTCCGTGGATTTTTGCCTGTTGTTGTCGATGTTGAGACAGCAGGCTTTAATGCACAGACTGATGCCTTGTTAGAAATTGCGGCCATTCCAATTGTTTATAATGAAGATGGTCAGTTTGTGCCTGGTGAAGCTTACCATGCACATATCAATCCTTTCGAAGGTGCCAACCTGGATCGCCGCTCTTTGGAATTTATCGGGATTGACCCGTCAAATCCAATGCGGATCGCGATGGCTGAAGATGAAAAAACCGCGTTGAAACGTATTTTTAAATCAGTCAATGAAGTGCGTCGTCAGCAAAACTGTACGCATGCCGTTTTGGTCGGTCATAATGCGCATTTTGATTTGGGCTTTGTACAGGCAGCAATTGCCCGTACCGGAACCAAAAACCAGAACCCGTTCCACAGTTTTTCTGTGTTTGATACCGTGACGTTAAGTGCGGTGATGTTTGGTCAAACGGTTCTGGCTAAATCTTGTATTCAGGCCGGTATTGAGTTTGATGGCAAAGAAGCACACTCTGCGTTATACGATACGCAAAAGACTGCGGAACTGTTTTGCTATATTTTAAACAAACTCGCACCTCACCTGCTTGACACTTTGGTGGCGGATCAATAAGATACCGCCATCTTCTAAACGTCCCTATCGTCTAGAGGCCTAGGACATCGCCCTTTCACGGCGGTAACCGGGGTTCGAATCCCCGTAGGGACGCCATCTTATTTACTCCACTCTTCTTTCATTTTTTCCAAGAAAACTCTTTTTCTTATTATTGCTTTCAATCCTATTGTTATAAATTCCGCATGACTGAGTTTGGTGCACTTTCTCGTTTGCTTAGGCTATAATCAAGTTGATGTTAGGTTTTGATCAATTTTCCCATGCTAAAGAAAATCTTGCTTGTTTTACTCATTCTGGCACCTTCAGCGCTTTATATTTATGTGATCAGTCGCGATGATAAAACTGCTGAGAATCAAGCAGAAACTACGCCTGCTGAAAAAACATCAACTGAGCAATACCAGACCCCAGATCACTAGTTTTTAAGAGACTTCGCAAATATTTATTTTTCAAATTAAATAAACAACTTTATGAGGAAATTCCAATTTATGTGATATTTCACATAATTAAAACTAAAATACTTTTTTTACATCTCTCCTTTTAATTGAGCTATGCAATCTCCCTCTCCACCTTCAGAGCATTCGTCTATTGAGGGTCAAACTCCGTCATTAAAACGTGCCATGGGCACACGTCATCTGATCATGCTCTCCCTTGGTGGCGCAATTGGTACCGGCCTGTTTATGGGTTCAGGTGAAGTCATTTCACAGGCTGGGCCTTTGGGCGCAGTCCTTGCCTATATTATTGGTGGCTTGATCGCCTATATGGTAATGCTCTGCCTCGGTGAACTGGCCGTACATTTACCTGTGTCTGGTTCTTTTGGTGCCTTTGCAACCCATTATATTGGGCCGGGTACAGGCTATATGGTGTCCTGGATGTACTGGCTGGGCTGGTCAGCCACCTTGGGTACCGAATTTACTGCCGCTGCGATTCTGATGCAGGAATGGTTTCCGCAAACTTTGATCTGGTTATGGACATTGATCTTTGCTGCAGGTGTTCTGCTCTCCAATCTAAGCTCAACCCGTACCTTTGCCGAATCAGAATTCTGGCTATCGCTGGTGAAAGTCGCGACTGTACTGATTTTTATTATTCTGGGCTTTGCCTGTATCTTTGGCTTTATTCCGTTCCAAGGTTATGAATCTGCGCCACTGTTCAATAATTTGACTGAACATGGCTGGCTGCCAAACGGTTTAATTCCGTTATTCACCACATTACTAATCGTGAACTTTGCCTTTAATGGTACCGAGATGATCGGGATCGCTGCCGGTGAAACCGAAAATCCTGAGAAAAATGTACCGAAAGCGATTCATGCTGCGGTATGGCGTCTGATGATTTTCTTTGTCGGAACCATTATCGTGATTAGCTCGCTGCTGACTTATACCGATGCGGGTTTACAGGTCGGTGGTCATGGGGGCTTAAGCAGCAGTCCGTTTGTATCCGTGTTTACCCAAATGGGTATTCCATATGCGGAAGACTTTATCCGTTTCGTAATTATCACTGCGCTGCTCTCTACTGCAAACTCTGGACTCTATGCAGCTTCACGTATGATGTGGGCATTGTCTTCACAAAACCAGTTACCGCGACTATTTGCCAAAGTCAGCAAATCCGGCGTGCCTTATGTAGCAGTTTGGGTCACCATGATTGGCGGCTTGCCTGGTCTGCTCTCTGAACAATTTGGTGCAGATGTCATCTTTAAAAACCTGATGGGCGTGGCCGCTTTTACCATGGTGATTGTCTGGATGAGTATCTGCTGGAGCCAGTTTAATTTCCGTCGCCAATGGCTGAAGTCTGGTCATAGCGTCTCTGAACTAAAATTCCGTACACCTTGGTTCCCCTTAGTTCCCACTCTAGGTTTTGTAACTTGTACTGCAACTGGTCTGAGTATGGCAGCTGACCCAGAAATGCTCTCTGGTTTTATTGGCTGTTTATTGTTTATGGCAGCATGTTATGCAAGTTACTATTGGCTTTATCATCAAAAAGCTTAAATTCTAAACTTTTGAACTGAAATAATTTCTTTAATAAACCCAATTCCGATTGGGTTTATTTTTTCATATCAGGTAAATCCGTTCAGAAAATAATATCTTAATAAAATAAAGTTTTTGTTTTGCCTAATGTTTAAACTGTTAAATACATTTTAGTAAAAACTCTTTTGACAAAGTCCGGCTTAGTCCTTAATATAGCCATCACCTCGCAACGTCCCTATCGTCTAGAGGCCTAGGACATCGCCCTTTCACGGCGGTAACCGGGGTTCGAATCCCCGTAGGGACGCCATTATCTGATCGCTCACGATCAAGTCTTATACATAATCCATATTAATACGTTGCAGATTTGTAGTTTTTCACTACAATAACCCGCTTCATTCTTTTATTTTTTGACTCCTATGCACTCATCTCCGAATGATGCTACGCATCAGGGCAATTCTGCGCCTTTAAAACGCGCTATGAGTACTCGACATCTGGTCATGATTTCGCTTGGTGGCGCAATCGGAACAGGCCTATTTCTAGGTTCGGGTGAAGTCATTGCACAAACGGGGCCTGTAGGTGCCATTCTTGCTTATCTCCTTGGCGGGATCATCGCTTACATGGTTATGCTATGTCTGGGTGAACTTGCCGTTCATATGCCCGAATCGGGTTCATTTGGCGCCTATGCCAAACGCTATATTGGACCAGGGACTGGCTACACCATTACCTGGCTATACTGGCTGACCTGGTCAGTGACCTTGGGAACCGAATTTACCGCTGCAGCTTTATTAATGCAGGAATGGTTCCCTGATAGCTCCATGTGGATGTGGACACTGATTTTTGGCGCTTTCGTATTCGCACTGAATATGATTTCCACTCGCTGGTTTGCAGAGTCCGAGTTCTGGCTGGCACTGGTGAAAGTCGTTACTGTCGTAACCTTTATCCTGCTTGGCCTACTCGCTATATTTGGTGTAGTAGGCTATCAAGGACAGGAAACTGCTCCGCTATTCAGTAACCTGACAGCTCAAGGCTGGTTCCCGGAAGGTCTGTTCCCAATCTTCACAACCATGCTGATTGTAAACTTTGCATTCTCTGGCACAGAACTGATTGGTGTGGCTGCGGGTGAAACCAAAGATCCTGCCAAAAATGTACCAAAAGCGATTAATACTGCAATTTTCCGCTTACTGATTTTCTTTGTAGGTACGATTATTGTGGTGACCTCCCTTCTTCCGCATCAGGAAGCAGGTCTGGCAGCTGAAGGTGTCAGTAGCAGTCCATTCGTGACAGTATTCCAGCATATTGGTATTCCTTATGCCGAAGATATTATCCGCTTTGTGATTATCACAGCACTGCTGTCTGCTGCTAACTCAGGTCTATTCGCTGCATCCCGTATGATGTGGTCATTGTCTTACAGCAAACAGTTACCAGCAGTATTTTCCCGCTTAAATGCGCGTGGTGTACCTTATATTGCAGTCATTGTCACCATGATTGGTGGTATGCCTGGTTTGCTGTCTGAACAGTTTGCCCCGGAAACTATCTTCACTAACTTGCTAGGTATTGCAGCATTTACCATGGTAGTGGTCTGGATGAGCATCTGTCTCAGCATGTTCAACTTCCGCCGTGAATGGTACAAACAGGGTAAAACAGCGAAGGATCTTGATTTTGCTGCGCCATTGTTCCCGATCGTACCGATCCTGGGTTTTCTTTTCTGTCTGATTACCTGTATCAGTATGGTGTTTGATCCGAGCATGCGGATCAGTTTCTTTGGCTGTCTGCTGTTTATCGCACTGTGCTATGGCAGCTACTACAAGTTCTATCACAAAAATGCTTAAACATTAAAATGATTAAAAGAGCAGCTTCGGCTGCTTTCTTTTATTTATACTGAAAATGTTCTAGGCAGCCAGCGTGGTGTGTCGATGAAAATTATTTATATTCATGGCATGAACAAGCAGAAATTCAGCTCTGCGTCTTTGCGTCAACGCTGGCTCAGTCTGCTAAAACGCGGTCTGGAACAGTTACATCAACAGGCACATTTTGCTTATCTGAAACGGCATATCCGTATTCCTTTTTATGGCGACTTGCTGTTCCGTCATCATTTACATAATGTGCTAAATGCCAGCACCTTGATGCCACAAGACTGGCCTCGCTTTCCCTTCCATCAGCCAGTTAAATCCCAGCCACCACCACCCCATCTCAATCAATATTCACCTGAAATTTGTGAAATTCCCGAGCTAAAGGTTGAGGATGCCATGACCTTTAACCAGAAGGTGAAGTTTATTAGTACTTTGAGCCGGAATACTCTATTACGGGATTTTGTGATCTTACTGAATCATTTCCCTCGCCTGCATGATACGCTGATCAAAAAATTTCTGATTGAAACCTATTCTTATCTGGCAAATTTCACATTCATGCAGCAGGTGCATCAGCGAATTGGCCAGCAACTGCATGGCGATAAACCCTGTATCCTGATAGCTCATTCCTTAGGAAGTGTGATTGCCTATCATTATCTGCTTCTGCATCCAGAACTGAATGTACAGCGTTTTATCAGTATGGGATCACCAATGGCTTTCCGGGTCATTCAGGAACATTTGCCACAGCCTGTTCACCGGCCAGAAGCTATTAAAGGTGACTGGATTAATTTTTATTGCAGTGATGACTTTTTAACTGCCTTTCCATTATCAGAACCGCCTTTTCAGTTTCAGCCGGCAATTATCAATCGGGAGATTCGTACTTCAATGTATCATCCGCATGATATTGATGGCTATGTCCAGCATCCGAAAGTCATCGAAGCCCTGCTGGAATTACTCTAAAAAGCATCTCAATTTACAGATTTAATTCTAATATTTTCTTTGTACTATTTTTCTGCTGAGTCAAATTCTTTATCCATACCTACTCATTTTCTGGTTTATTTATGACATTTTTACAAATATACATATGTCTGTTAATTATTGTTTTATCAAAGATAATTTACACATTAACACCACAAAAAGCGCTGCTTTTGCTACGTTAATTTTTTCTATACTGTAAATATAATTCTATCGAACTCAGTGGGGTGTCGATGAAAGTTATTTTTATTCATGGAATGAATCAGCAACATCATAGCGCTGCCTCCATCCGCCAACGCTGGCTCCATATACTTCAAAAAGGGATGCGCAAACACCAACAAGATGCCAGATTTAGCTATTTAAAACGTCACATTCGTATTCCATTTTATGGCGATCTGCTTTCACGTTATAACGTCCGCAATATTCTAGAAGCCGGCACCCTGATACCACAGGAATGGCCCAGCTTTCCTTTTCGCAAGCCAGCTCAACCTCAGCTTCCTGCCCCTGTTCCACGTCCTGGCTGGCGTAGGCCCACAATTACCGATTTTTCCCAACCCGGTTCAAGTGACACCATGGATTTCAGACAGAAATTCAATTATTTTACCGCTCTCGGCAGGAATGTGGCGCTTCGGGATTTTGCCTTATTACTCAATTATTTTCCCACTCTGCATCGCACTCTATTGCAGAGATTTCTGATTGAAACTTATCTTTATCTCGATAACCCTGATTTCATGAGAGAGGTACATGAACGGATTGCCCGACAACTGAGTGGTCGCAAACCCTGCATTGTCATTGCTCATTCTTTAGGAAGTGTGATTGCCTATAATCATCTCATCCAGCACCCTGAACTGAATGTACAGCGTTTTATTACTTTAGGTTCGCCATTAGCTTTCCAGGTGATTCAATCCAGCCTGGCACAGCCAGTGGTACGACCTCAGGCAATTAAAGGCGACTGGATCAATTTCTATTCAACGGATGATTATCTTACTGCCATTCCGCTTACTCAACCGCCATTCAAGTTTGAACCTGAAATCATCAATCATGGCATTCGTACACATATTCACCGTCCACATGATATTACTGGCTATTTACTACATCCTCAGGTCGTTGAAGCTATTCTGGAATTACTTAAAAATCCGGCTTAAATCCGGCATTTTTCAAGTATTCTACTAATATTGTTTTAAATTTATGCACTCAAAAGAAAAATTCCAAAAAACTCTGGAAAAGCGTTTGACACCCCCATGTTTTCACCCTAATATACGCCCACCTCTGAAACGTCCCTATCGTCTAGAGGCCTAGGACATCGCCCTTTCACGGCGGTAACCGGGGTTCGAATCCCCGTAGGGACGCCAATTTCAGAAGTAATATTTTATTAAGTCCCTATCGTCTAGAGGCCTAGGACATCGCCCTTTCACGGCGGTAACCGGGGTTCGAATCCCCGTAGGGACGCCATTACTTTAGATCAAAAGTTCTGGTTTAAAATATCACTTCTACATTGTCCCTATCGTCTAGAGGCCTAGGACATCGCCCTTTCACGGCGGTAACCGGGGTTCGAATCCCCGTAGGGACGCCATATTCGAGATGGTTAATTTAATTAACTTCTCATAAAAAAGCCCAAGCATGATGACTTGGGCTTTTTTATTGCATGTTCCTTCATTCCTGTTTTTTTAATGTTTGATCAAATTGTCTCGATTGCAATTTTATTTGTTTATAAATAATTCATTCAAAATCTTATTCTTTTACATTTCTCTTCAACTCGTTATCCATTCATTTTCATTTACAGCAATCGCACTATAAATCCGAACAAAAAATCAACACCGGTGGTATAAGCATGTCGTTAAGGTAGAAAGCATAATATATCTGCAAGGATCAGATTATGTTCGTCAGTACAAAGTTAAGTTCGCCTGAATCATCTATTAAAAATCATAATCATCAATTTAATAACTTTAAAGATTGGGTCAACTTCTTTCAAGATCAACAGATTTCGACGACAGTAAAGACCGAACAGGCTGAGAACTATTTAAGAGGTTTAATCCATCAAGTTGATGTGGCTGGATTGGAATGGCTGGATCAACCCAGACATGTAGAGCAACATTTTCTGGAACAGCACCACCAAACCTGCGCAATTTTCCAGTCGTATGTAGAACGGCGTAAACGGCAGCAAGGACGCGAGTACTTCCCGACTGTGTCACATGCATTTGAGTTCCTGGCCAAAGTCGCACCTGTAAAACTGGTAGACGGCTCATGGCTTTATTCGACTGTACAAAACTGGAATCGTCCAGAAACCAAAGACCTGATTTATATCTATCTGGAAGAACTGGGTATGGGTCATACCCGCGCCAATCATGTCACCATGTATCAGGACTTGCTGAATCATTATGAGTTGAACAGCTATGCTGAACAGTTAGATGCCAGCTATTATGAACAGGCAGCCGTTCAACTGGCACTAGCTTATGCATCGCCAGAATATTTACCGCTGGTAATTGGCTTTAATCTGGGTTATGAGCAGCTGCCATTACACCTGTTAATTACCAATTATGAGCTGTCTGAACTGGGTATTGATCCGCATTACTTCAATGTGCACATTACTATTGATAATGCTCACAATGGTCATGCACAAAAATCGCTGCAAGCGTATTTAGATCAATATGCACTCGCTGAAGATCCTGCCCAGTATCTAGACCTGATTAAAAAAGGTTATGTGCTGAATGACATTGGCAAAAGTTCTACCCAGATCATCAAGCAACTGGATACTGAAAAACTGGCTTTGAAAGTGTTCCAGAACAAAGCGCTGATTGGACAATATATCCATAACCAGAAATGCCAGTTTAGTGGCAAGACCATTAATGAATGGTTATCCGATCCGGCACTGATTGCAGACTTCCTGAAAGTCATGATTGAAAAAGGCTGGATTGTAAAAGATGCACCTGTAGAACAAAGCCGTTTCTGGAAAATGATTGATGATCCAGATGGCAAAATGTTTGGTGTATTTAATGCGACTGAAAAACAAATTATTAAAGACTGGATTCAAGGTGAGACTTTAGCTGCTCGTCTGTCATCACGTAGCAGATCCCAAGTACATAACCAGATGGAACCAGTGCTGAACCGTATTGACCAGCAACAGATTCATCAGCTGAAAGGCCGTCTGAATCGCTGTGCCGCTGCCGAACAAAAGATTGATTTATTGATTCCTTATGTAGCACCGCATATGCATCATCAGGAAGTAGGCTTGTGGGCAACACGTCAGCTTTCCCAGCTGCTCTTCCCTTTCCAGACCCAAGCCATGACTTATTCTTAGAAAGATCATTCATAAAAAACAGGGCATTGTATATGCCCTGTTTTTGCTTCAATACATTATGCACATTAAGCCGATTTACGTGAATTGATCTGACCTTTAATCACAGCTTTCACATTACCTTTTACGTAATTTAAAAATACCTTTAAAGGCGACAGTTTTGGATTTGGTCGATTACCTTTGGCAATTTCTTTAAATTGCGCGGCATACCAGATGATTTCCATAATCGCCATCTTATCGATCATTGGAATACCAGTTTTAATTTTCTCCACTGCATAACGTACATCCTGTCCTGCAACCAGACGGTTACCCAGATCAGGCTCGACTGCAAATGGACGTGCAATACCGACAAAATCACATGCGCCACTATCTAGGGCTGCATTCATACCTGTTGCGGTACGGAAGCCTCCCGTTACCATCAAATGACAATTAACTTCCTGACGGATCTTTTCGGCAAAATCGAGGAAATAGGCTTCGCGGGCAACCGTTGATGCTTTACGTTTCTCTGCTTTTACCCCTGCCATTGCGGGTGCTTCATAGGTTCCACCAGAAACTTCAATAATATCGATCCCGGCTGCATCCATCGCCTTAAAAACATAAATAACGTCTTCTTCACTAATGCCACCGCGCTGGAAGTCTGCCGAATTTAATTTTACTGAAATGATAAAATTCTCTGAAGTTGCTGCACGTACTGCCTTATAGGTTTCTAGCAAGAATCGGCTGCGGTTTTCAATACTACCACCCCACTGGTCTTGACGTTTATTGGTCAGTGGCGATAAAAACTGGCTAATCAGGTAACCATGTGCCCCATGTAACTGCACGCCTTCAAATCCCGCCTTTTCACAAATAGCAGCTGAAGTCGCAAAGCGCTGGATAATATCTAAAATTTCATATTCACGCAGTTCACGTGGCGTAGCGAAACTCATCACCAGTGCTGGACTGAAAGGTACAGCTGAAGGTGCTACGGTTTCTTTATTCAAGCCTTTTGGGCATTGACGTCCAGGGTGAGATAACTGTACCAGTTGTACCATACCATGACGTTTTCCGACATTCGCCCAGGCTTTTAACTTTTCCAGGTCACGTTCAGTTTCTATTACCACTACACCGGGTTCATTCTTGGCACGAAAATCCACCATGACATTACCTGTAATCGCACAGCCTAAACCACCTTTGGCCCAAGCTTCATATAACTTTAAATGGGCCTGATTAGGTTGGCCTGCATCATTGGCCAATGCCTCACTCATGGCACCTTTAATGATACGGTTTTTAAACTGGGTATTACGAATCTGGATGGAATCGGCCAATTGTGTCATGTACTTTCCTAAAATGTTTATCTTATTTTGTATGTGTTATAACCTAACTTGCCATAATTGACAATTCATATTGTCAAATGGATACAAATTTTATTTTTAGATATTAGGGGGTAGTCTTAAAAAAATCATTTTAAATTTTGGGATCGAAAGCATCTCGGATGGCTTCACCGATATAGATGAGCAAAGACAAGACAATGGCTAAGGTCAGAAACCCGGACAAAGCCAACCACGGCGCATTGATATTATTTTTGCCCTGCAGCAATAATTCACCCAAAGAAGCGGTTTCAGGCGGCAAACCATAACCTAAAAAGTCCAGTGCAGTTAGTGCGCTGATGTTGGCGGTCAGCATGAAAGGAAGTTGTGACAGACTGGAACCTATGACATTCGGCAAGATATGCCGAAACATGATCCGGCCATGCCCTGCTCCAATGCTTCTTGCTGCCCAGACATATTCCAGATTTCTGGCTCGTAAAAATTCGGCGCGCACCATCGACACTAGTGTCGTCCAGCCAAAAAACAGCATGATCACAAATAGCCAGTAAATATTTGGACTAAACACACTGACCAGAATCATGACCATAAACAGCATCGGCAGGCTGCTCCAGACCTCAAGTGCACGTTGCCCGATCAGATCAATCCAGCCACCATAATAGCCTTGAACTGCCCCAACCAGCACACCTAATCCTGCTGACAGTAAAGTTAATGCAAAGCCAAACAGCAAGGAAATACGCAAGCCATATAAAATACGTGCTAGCACATCCCTTCCCTGATCGTCTGTTCCTAGCCAATTTTGTCGGCTTGGAGGTGAAGGTACTGGAATATCGAGTGCCAAATTGGGTGTGTCATAGCCGAAGTGGATCACCGACCAGATTGCCCAGCCTTTGGCATTAATCAGCTGCTGTACCGTAGGATCCTGATACTCGGCTTCAGTTTCAAAGACACCCCCAAAAGTCGTTTCAGGATATGACTTTATTACTGGCAGATAATAGGAATCCTCATACTTGACCAGTAAAGGCTTATCGTTAGCGATCAGCTCAGCACCAAGTGACAAGATAAAAATAATGGTAAAGGCAATGAAGCAGGCAAATCCGGTTTTATTATTTTTAAAACGTTGCAGGCTGGCGCGTAGCATTGGTGACATTATTTTGACCCTCGCGAATCAAAATGGATCCGGGGATCAATCACCCGATACAGCACATCACTGATCAAACGCAGCACCAAGCCCAATAAGGTAAAAATAAACAAGGTTCCAAAAATGACCGGATAATCCCGCTGCAGAATCGCTTCAAATCCCAGCATGCCCAAACCATCCAGATTAAAGAGGATTTCAATAAACAGGTTCCCGACAAATAAAATACCGAGCAAAGCTTCTGGCAAACTGGCAACCAACACCAGCACAGCATTGCGCAGTACATGACGGTAGAACACTGCTCTGTCCTGTAGTCCCTTCGCTCTTGCTGCCAGCACATATTGTTTACTGAGTTCTTCCATAAAGGAAAATTTCACCAGATAAGTCAGCCGTGCAAAACCGCCGAGTACCATAGCCAGTAGCGGCAAAGCCATATGCCAAAAATAATCCTGAATTTTTCCAAAGAGGGATAATTCAGCAAAATTTTCCGAGCTTAACCCTTGTAAAGGAAACCATTGCAGATAGGAACCACCTGCAAAAAATACAATCAGCAAAATGGCAAAGATAAAGGCTGGAATAGCATAGCCCACAGCCAGCAGCAAAGACGTCGTTTGATCAAACAGGCTGCCATGCTTTTTGGCCTTCTGGATGCCAAGAGGAATAGAGACCAGATAAATGAGCAAGGTACTCCAGAAACCTAGAGACAGTGAAACTGGCAATTTTTCCCAGATCAGTTCAGTCACAGCTTGGCCTTTAAAAAAGCTCTGGCCTAAATCAAACTGGGCATAGCTTTTCAACATTTCCCAGAAACGTAAATAAACCGGCTGATCAAATCCATACTGAGTCTTGATCTGCTCCAGCATTTCGGGCGTCAGGCCTTGCTGTCCCTGATACTGCAAGCCACCGATCGCCAAATTATTTGCATGCTGTGCCTGATAGATGGCCTGTTCCACTGGACCACCCGGTGCAAGCTGAATCACCACAAAATTGATTAGTAAAACCATCAATAATGTCGGAATCATAAGAAGCAAACGTTTGACGATATAAGTGCTCATGGCACTCCCCAAAGCTGGAAATCTAGCGATATTTTAAGTACGGCGCCACTTGTCTGGCTTTAGCTGCATCCACCCACCAGTAATCAATACCCGCAGAAAGCTTGGGCTTGATTTTAGGCTGCTGATACATATTCCAGTAAGCATACCAGTATTCACCCGTACCATAAGTCGGAATATGATAATAACCGGCTCGCAATAAACGATCTAAAGCTCGGCTACTATAAATCAGCTGCTCCCGGCTTTGTGGTTGAACCACCTGATCAATCACCCGATCAATCACCGGATTTTGAATACCGGCATAATTATAATTGCCAGGCTGACGTGCCGCCTGACTACCCCAAAACTGTTTCTGTTCCTGCCCCGGTGTCAGCGATTGCGGCATAGTATCCACAATCATATCAAACTGATAATTTCTAAGGCGCTCATAGTACTGAGCCGTTTCCACCATCCGAATGTACGCCTGAATTCCTAAACGTTTCAAATGGCGTAGATAAGGCATTAGATGACGCTGCTGTTCAGCCTGATGCAACAGAAATTCAATCTGTACAGGTTTACCTTGAGCAGTCACCAGTTTTCCCTGCTGATAACGGTAACCGGCATTCAATAAAATTTGTCGCGCCTGTAATAAATTTTTGCGGTTAAACCCGGAGGCATCTGATTGCGGATAATGCCAATCCTGTAATACCGTCTGACGTTGCACCGGATGCAATTTAGATAAATTTGGCTGTAATATTTTCAGCTCTTGGGCACTCGGCTTGCCTGTAGATGCCAGTTCACTGTTACTAAAAAAGCTGTTGAGACGCTGATATTCCCCATGAAACAAGGCTTTATTTAGCCATTCAAAATCATAGGCCAGAGTTAAAGCTTGCCGGAAGCGGATATCGGCAAAGGGCTGACGCCGCATATTAAAAATCAGGCTTTGGGTTGGAATCGGATTGTGATGGTGAAAACGATAGGTTTTGATCTGGCCTTGCTCTACCGCAGGAAAGCGATAATCACTTACCCAGCGGTTAACCTGTTTTTCTTCATGCAGTGTGAACTGGCCCGACTTAAAAGCTTCAAACTTGATTTCCGGACTACGGTAATAACGATACTGTATGCGATCAAAATTATAACGCCCACGATTGACCAGCAGATCTTTACCCCAGTAATGCGGATTACGTTTATAGGAAATACTGCGTCCTGCATCAATACGTTCAATCACATAAGGCCCAGAACCCAAGATCGGTTTCAGGTTAATGTCTTTGAAATTACGCTTTTGCCATTCCTGCTGAGAATAGATCGGCATCTGAGTCACAATCATGGCCATTTCCGGATTATGGCGAGATTTAAAACTAATCTTAACTTTTGAAGGTGACAGGACTTCGGTTTTTTTAATATCTGCCAGATACATCTGTAAGCCAAAATTAGACTGGGTCTGGTACAGATCAAAACTGTATTTCACATCTTTAGCCGTCACTGGCTGACCATTACTGAATCTGGCCTTAGGATTTAAATGGAAAATAATATAAGCAGTCTGCTTTGGATCGAAACTGACTTTCTCCGCCAGCAGAGGATAATAAACGCCGGGCTCATCCAGGGATTTCGACATAAGGCTGTCAAAAATATAATTAATCCCTTCAGTGACATTCCCCTTACCATTCATGCTGTTCAGATTATCAAAACTGCCATCGGCTGCCTGAATAAGAATGCCGCCTTTGGGCGCTTGCGGATTGGCATAAGGCAGAGATTTAGCCTGTGCATATTTGGGTGCACCATGCAGTGCAATATAAGGTGTCGTAATGACTGCTGCCCCGCTAGAACTGATGATCCAAGGGGCAGCAAGAATCCATAAGACATGGACGGGATTAAACAATTTCACGATCCAGAAATTAATTTGGAACCTTAATCACATCACCAATACGCAATTGAGTATTGGGTTTCAGCTCATTCATTTCTGCCAGCTCATTGGTTGCCATACCATAACGGGATGCCAGACCAATCAAGGTATCGCCACGCTTCACCTTGTATTCAGTGACCAGCTTTGGAAGCTGAAGCGTTTGGCCCACACGTAAACCAGCACGTGGACTAAGATTATTCAGGCTCGCCAGATCAGTAACGGGTACTCCTACACGATTGGCAATCGCAATCAGTGATTCTCCGGATTTTACCGTATAGGATTCTGTCGCCTTAGAAGAGGCAGATTTTGTTGCGACTTTTACTACTGGCTCTTTTTTGGCAATCTGAATATCTTCATTAATTTTTAAACGCTGTCCAATCCGCACATTGCTATTGGTGCTTAGGCCGTTCAGGTCTGCCAGATAACGTAATTGTAGATGATATTGGCGGGCAATCGAGCTTAAGGTTTCACCAGATTTCACGATGTGAGTATCTGATTTGACATTGTTTTCCTGAGTCTCGGTGACCACTTCCTGCACAGGTTCAGGACTACCAGATAATTTCAGATGCTGACCCACACGCACATTTGCACTACGGGAAATATTGTTCAGGTTGGCAATCTGATCCATCGACAGATTATATTTTGCTGCAATCCCGGTCAGCGTATCACCCGATTGAACCGTATAACTGTCAGGAACCTGACTACCGGCCGGAATCTTGATGGTCTGACCAATGCGTAAGCCGCTGTTTGCAGACAGGCCATTTAACGCTGCCAGTTCAGATACCGTCAATTTACTTTGATTGGCAATGCTGTACAGGGTTTCACCACGTTTGACCTGATAGCTTTCTGTTGGCGTATGATCAACCTTAACGTTCTCAAACTTCTGTTCGATTTTTTCGGTTTTCTTGCTGCTCGCAGTCAGTTCATCAACTTCATTGAGAGGAACATTAATCTTCTGTCCGATCATCAAACTGCTACCCGCGGTTAAACCCGGAGTTAGTGCAGCAAGTTCTGCATTCGACAATGCGTAGCGATCTGCAATCAGTTTCAGATACTCACCACGTTTAACGGTATAGGACTTGGTCTGGACTTTGACAGTTTCGACTTTTTTGCTGTCTTCAACTTTCGCTTTGCTGGTACTTTCTTTTAGGGAAAGCTTTTGCCCCACAAATAAACCACTGGTCGTACTCAGATCATTATAATCAGCCAACTGTTTAACACTCAGGCCGAACTGGCTGGAAACGCTGGTCAAAGAATCATTGGCCTGAACCACATAACTTTCCGGTTTCTCTTTGGCTTTCGGTACTTCCTGTACTGGGTTGGCATCATAGAGATAAATTGTGGTGCCCACATATAATGTAGAGTTTGGATCAATCTGGTTCCATTTCGCGACATCACGCCAGTTCACGCCATTCTTCGCTGCAATCAATGCCAGATTATCGCCCGGTAAAACCTTATAGGTACTGCGCTTACCTTTCGGTGCCACAACCACAACTTCTGAATCAGTTTTTACATAGTTTTTGCCCTGATTGAGTCGAGCTTCAACTGAATCTGCACTGGTGTTTACAGCGACTTCTTTCGGATATGAGAATCCTTTGGTCAGTTCCTTGCCCTGCTGCTCGGCAATAGACTGACTGGTCTGAATTGCAGTCAGTTTGATCTTGCCATCATAAGGGTCAACAATTTCTGTGCCTGCAGGTGCCAGTGCTTTCAACTCTTCAATGACCTGTGCCTGTTCAGCTGCAGTCGCCACAGGTTGTAAAAGCTCATCCACGGTCTTATTAATTTCTTCTGCTGACACCACTTTCTGGATTTGCTGACGTTCAGCTGCGGTAATTGGTGGCTCGACCTGGATAGGCTTCACTGAAGCAACTGGCGTCACAGCAACCGGAATACGTGGCGCGCTTGGAATAGGCAATTCACTTTTTGCCGCAAATTCAGCAAGTGCTTCGGAACCACGTGGTGTGCTGACCCGTTTGGTGGTTTGTGCAGTTAGATTAGGTGTCGTCGTGGTTGACACTGCTGCTGGTGCAGTCGTAGCTGGCTTTGGTGATGTAGTCGCAGTTGGAGCTTTAGTTGCTGTTGCAGTCTTAGCAGTCGTAGTGGCAAGCACCGGCGGAGTCTGCTTGGCAGGTACGATGGTGGTACTGGTTGATGCTGGTGCTACAGTTGGATTTGGAGTTACTGTAGTGGTCGTTTTAGGCGAGTTACTGATGACAGTACCTGCCCATAAGCCGCTTGAACTAGACTGCAGTTTTTTCAGTTTTCCATCAATCGATGGACTTAAGTCAGCCGGAATCAAAATACGGCGCGGACTTTCCGGATCAATACGATCACCACGATGCCCCGGGTTAAGCTGATACAGTTCAGCACGGCTTAAACCGGTAATGGCTGCAATCTCATTTAAATTGGCTGCACCGACAGTCACTTCACGAAAGTGAGGACGGTTGGCAATTGGTGGCAAACTCACGCCATAAGTACCCGGATTTTTCACAATCTGCGCAACTGCCAGGAAACGCGGCACATAGTTCATGGTTTCCTGAGGCAGTTTCAAGGACCAGTAATCGGTAGGCAAGCCTGCGGCCTTATTACGGTTAATCGCCTGCTGGATACGGCCTGGACCGGCATTATAAGAGGCCAAAGCCAATTCCCAGGAACCAAACTGGTTATATAAGCTGCCTAGAAACTCATAAGCCGCACGAGTCGACTCAACGACATCACGACGGCCATCGTAAAGTGAGGTTTGTTTCAGACCATAAATACGGCCAGTACTTGGAATGAACTGCCATAAACCTGCTGCTGCTGCACTACTGGTCGCCGCCGGGTCATAAGAACTTTCAATGATCGGTAATAAAGCCAGCTCTGTAGGCATGCCACGGCGTTCTGCTTCTTTCACCGTATAATAGAGATAGCGCGATGCACGGGCACTCAGGCGGTCCAGATAAGGCTGACGGGAAATAAACCAGCCACGCTGTGCATCAATACGCGGATTCCAGGTATTCAGATCCATCTTGAAACCCACGGTCATCCGTTTCCAGATATCACCATGCTTCAAAATCAGTAAGCGGTCACCTTCAACCGCACGCATATCCGTTGCAGAAAGTAAATCTTCCAGCCCATCCAAACTGCTTGCATCTAGATATTGTGAGCCAACCTGCTTGCTTGACGCTTTTTGGGTCGCACTTTGTGTAGAAGAACAGCCCGTCAGTCCCAAGGAAGCGAGTGCCGTTCCAAGTACAGAAAATTTTAAAAATGTTGGTAATGCAGGCTGCCACAAAATTGCGGTTGGTTTATACATAAAGAAATCCAAACAATTCGTATATAAATTTATTTTTTAGATATGCCATTGTAGTGAAGCATGTCGTGGACACAAGGCATTAATTTACCCCGATTTCACGTTAAATGTTACAAGAAATTAAAAAAACTGGTGCATCTAGACGCATCAAGCGTATTTGCGTTATACAATATCCGCTTCAGCAAGTTCTTTTTTGATCGGATTTTAATTTATGTCTCACACTATCACGCTATATGTTGATGGCGCCTGTCGCGGCAACCCGGGTTTAGGCGGTTGGGGTGCGTACATAATTACCGAACAGCAGGAACACAAAATTTGCGGTGGCGAAGATCATACCACCAATAATCGCATGGAGCTGACCGCAGCGATCGAAGGCATCCAGTTCTGTCCAAAAGATGCCAAGCTGGTCATTTATACCGATTCCAATTATGTCAAACAAGGCATTACCGAATGGATTCATGGCTGGAAAAAGAAAAACTGGAAAGACGTTAAAAATCCGGATCTATGGCAAAAACTGGATGCCATTTGCCAAGGTCGGGATATTGAATGGCACTGGGTAAAAGGCCATGCCGGACATCCTGGCAATGAAATGGCCGATCAACTGGCTAATCAGGGCGCAGATGAAACCTTGAAAAAATCCAAATCAGTTACTGCAATCACTGAAAATAAAAAAAAATCTGAACCTGACTGGCTTCTAGACGACCCTTTCGGGCTGGATCTTGTCGATAGTGAAGAAGAACTCGAAGAGAGCATGGAAATGGCCGAAGAAAAAATGGAACGGACTGAAAATTTAGAAACAATTGAAAATACCGATGAGTCTGCTTCAGTCACTTCAGATTCAACCGAACTACATCCGCAAATTGTGATTACACCGCCGACCTTAGAGCTGCATGGCCCCCGTCAATTGATTCTGGATACGGAAACCACCGGTTTCTATTATCAGGATGGTGACCGGATCATTGAGGTGGGTGCGATCGAAATGATTAACCGGAAACTTACCGGCAGCTCAATCCATATTTATATCAATCCGAAAAAACCGGTTGGTGATTCGGTGAATGTCCACGGTATTACCGACGAGTTCCTGCAAGACAAGCCGCTGTTTGAAGAAATCTCACAGGTACTGTTTGACTATCTGCAAGGTGCCGAAATTATTGCGCATAACGCGACCTTCGATATGAACTTCCTGGATATGGAATTCAAGCGTGCAGGCTTTGTCGCACTTTCTGAAGTTTGTGAAGTAACCGATACTCTGGCAATGGCCAAATCCAAGCATCCTGGACAGAAAAACTCTCTAGATGCCCTCGTGCGTCGTTACGAAATTCCACAACGTGACCGTACCTTCCACGGTGCCTTGCTCGATGCGGAAATTCTGTCCGATGTTTATCTGGCCATGACCGGTGGACAGGTCTCTTTTGATATGGATGCCCTGTCACATACCGAAGAACAAGGTGGCAGTTCAAGCACTGTGAAAATCGAAATTGAATTGCCTGTGATTCTTCCATCAGATGAAGAACTTGCCGAACATGAGAAATGGGTCAAACAATTTGAAGAAAAGCATGGAACGCCTTGCCTTTTTGCAAAATAAAATCTAAATTTCAAGCAGTAATTTCGCTTTTAAAATACAGTTCTTCAGTTATAGTAATTCCAAAGAGGCCCCGTCCGATAAAGCGGGGCTCATATATAGAAAATACTCAAGGAAAGGTGCAGATCCATGTCTTACCAAACCTCTATACATTTTGATCCAACAGCTTTACTGATAATAAAAAATGAGGTTGATAACTCGATCAAGTTAGTCGAATCAGCAGTAAGCACCTTGGTAGAAGATCAAACTTTACCTTTTGGCATTGACGATGCATTAAATCAGTTCGAACAATGTGCACAGGTACTGGCACTGATTGATATGCCGAATCTGGCACAAATTGCTCAATATTCAGCAGAACTGATGCGCAAGATTATGGGGAATCCGGCGCAGGTCAACACTCAGGATGTGATCGCATTGAGTGAAGGCACCACCATGCTGAAACGCTATATCGAATTTATCTGCTTGCGTGAAGTGAAAATTCCGCAGTTCCTGCTCGATACCCTGAACCGTCTGGAACTTGCGCTTGGTAAACCATTGACGACCGAAGGTCAGCATATTGAACCTTTGCTTGATCTGATTACTCCAGACTTCCAGTTACCCCAAGTACCAGGTCTGGAAAAATCCAAATATGTGCAACGCCTGTATAAGCTGTCTCTTAACAAACTGCTAAAACAGGAAGAAAGCGAGATGGATCTGCAAGCGATCAAACTGGTCGGTACTTATCTGGCAGGTCTTTCAGCAAATCATCCAAGCAAGCAATACTGGCATCTGGTGCATGTTGCTTTTGATAATATTGATCACCTGCTCATCAATGAACCACGTTTGCGTACTTTAATCAGTATTGAACGCAACATGGCGCAGTACTTTAGTTCAGCCAACAGCTTCAAAGCCTCTCTGTCCGATCTGGCAAATGTATTAAGCTTATGTATCAGTCAGGAAGATGCAACTGCACAGCAAATCCGTAGCCAGCTGAATATTGGTGATGATCTACTGACAGATATGCAACTTCAGGTGTTCAGCCGTCACCTATATGGTCCGGACTTTGAAACCATGCATACCATTAGCGAGCTGGTGACTGCGGAAATGACCCAGATCCGCAATGATATCGAATATAACTATCAGCACATGACACCTGAAAAAACGCAGGAACTCCAGACTCAGCTGAATAGCTTGGCCAATATCTTCAAGGTTCTGAACCTGAACGAAGCCTATCATGATTTAAACCGTCAGGCAGCTTCACTCAGCCAGGCGGATATTCTGAAAGATGAGTCTTTTGCCCAGCAGTTGATGAATGTGATTCTGTCCGCGATGAACTCGATTGGTGTATTGGAACGTCACCATACTTCGAGCCGTCTGCAGCTACGTGTGAATAACATGAATATCTCATTGGATCGTCTGGACGAAGCACATAACGCTTTGTTAAATGAAACCAAGGCACTGATTGAATTATCTAGCCAGATTCTGACTGATTATCTGCAGGATCAAGATCTGACCAAACTCGAACCTGTACCCATCCAGTTCTGTGAAATTGGCGGTGCTATGCTGTTCCTGAATGCTGAACATGTGAAAGCTGCATTCAATACAACTGCCCTGTTTATCAAAAACCGTATTGAACAGTCGGTTGCATTAACACCAGCAGAAATTCATCATGCGCTGGATGCATTGGCTAGTGCCGATATGATGATCGATAACTTAAAGAATAAACAGCCTGTATTACAGTCCATGTTTAAGGTAGCATTAGACAGTAGTGAGAAACTGAAAATCGTTGCCTAATGTCTAAAAAATTATCACTTGCTTATATTTTCCAGCAGCAACAGTTGCTGGTCGACCAACACTTTCAACTGCCTCAAGTTGAAGCTCTGGCAAGTGATTTGCTGCTGAATCCGGGTGATCAGGTGATTGCCCGTGATCTTCTTCCAGATGAGCCAACTCCTGAAGGCTTGCAACTGGTTCCAGTCCGTCAATTATTACAGTTCTGGAATGTTCAGCAATTTGAACAGGCCAGCCGTGCTGTGCAACTATTGGAATGGCGCCGAAATCACAAGTTCTGTAGCCACTGTGGCACCCCGACTAAAGCCCATGCTATTGAATATGCCATGGTTTGCCCAGCTTGCCATTATCGTCAGTATCCAAGGGTGCAACCTTGTGTGATTACCGTGATTACCCGTGGTGAAGATGAAATTTTGCTGGCTAAAAATGCACGTAATACCAAAAGCCAGATGTATGGCCTGATTGCCGGATTTGTCGAAGTTGGGGAAACGCTTGAAGAAGCGGTACGTCGCGAGACGCTGGAAGAAGTCGGCTTGAAAGTGAAAAATATCCAGTATCTGGCTAGTCAGCCCTGGCCCTTCCCGAGTAATCTGATGATTGCCTTCAAAGCAGAATATGCTGGCGGTGAGCTGCAATTGCAGGAAGAAGAAATTAGCGACGCGAAATTCTTTAAATTTAATCAGCTGCCGGAAATTCCATTTAAAGGCAGTATTGCCCATGCCATGATCATGCATGTGACTCAAGGTACACCGGTCGCAGATGATACCCGTGAATGGCTCTAAGGTTTTCAACTAAAAAAGCCCGGTTTTTATACCGGGCTTTTTTGTGAGAATTACCAAAATCACAGATATTCATTTAAAAGTATCTTCTAGCGCCCACATCACACGTGGCTTGGTTTCAAAGAACCGGCTAAACAAACTGGACAATGAACCAATCATTGTAATATGGCCCAGTTTCGGAATCGTAATCAGCTCGCTATGATTGCCATGGTCTTTTAATACCCGATCCAGATCCTGACTGTTAAAATGACCGACAATATTGTCCCGCTCTGCCATGAACAGATAATGTTTGGTGGAGGTATTTTCCACAAAATAATATGGCATCACCTGCTGATACGGAATCGACTGGTCAAAAGCATCGGCACAGATTGGATCATCTTTATAGTTAAAATGATACGGTCCTGCCAGACCAATAATGGCGCGGATCTGTTCCCGCTCAATCATGGCCTTTTGTGGATGGTATAGCGCTGACATGACATTAAATGCCCCGGCTGAATGTCCCATCAAGACCAGATTTTCCGTAGAAACATTTAACTGGCCTGCATGCTGCTGCAAATGATTTAGCAACAGATGCAGGTCATTGATATAGATCGGGAAAATGTGTTCAGGCGCTAGGTGATAGTTCATCACCACCACATCATAGCCTTCTTTGGCAAAGGCCTCGCCAATGAAATGGTAATCCTTTTTATCACCGTGCAGCCAGGCACCACCATGGACAAAGACAATCAGGGGGCGATGCGCTAAAGGCTGATGACTTAAAAACAGATCAAAACGTTGACGGGCTTTTAAGCCATAGGCTAACTGGGTTTCAACACTATAACCCTGTTTTGGGGTTAAACGGTTCAGCGCATAACTGCCAAAATCATAGATCCGGAAATCTTTATAACGTTGCTGGACTTCAAGGATCCGGTCTGACAGCTGCGTTTTAAATTGACCGACCTTATGGAACATCAGTCGGTTCAACTGTATCAGGATCAATGGCGACTGGAGTCTGTTCAACACCCGACTGTGCATAAGATGCAGGCGCTGCAAAATTCTGGTTAGTATTATAACCAGAGCGCTGATCCACGTTGTCGATGAGCGTGACAATTTTTGTGATATTCCCCACTTGTTGCAGCACCTGATTCAGGTCATCGATTTCTGCACTATTCAGACGTCCCATCACATACAGCACACCATCTTCAGTATGCACATGCACTTTACTGTCAGATACCACCGGTGCTTTCATAATCAGGCCACGGGTATTCGCCGTCACGGCGGTATCCTGCATGATCGTAGTGTAGCTGCTCTGGTTACCCACAGTAATAAAATTATGCACCGCTTTGACGTCACTCATGGATTTGACATTATCTTCTGCCAATTGCTTGAGATGCGCATCCGGCACCTGCCCGGTCAACAGGACATTGCCATGGAAGCTTTCAATATTGACCCTTGACTGTTTAAAACGTGAATCCAGTTTATAAAGATTAATTTTTGCAGTACGTACAATAGAAGAATCGATAAATACCTGTCCTAGCGTCCGAGCTCCATTTTCGGTACCTACAGGAGCAGTACCAGTACCGCTAGAAATAAAGCTGGCACAACCCGATAAACTTGCGACACACAGCATTGTTATTGCAATACGCTTAACCACTCAGCAAGACTCCTTAATTTTAATCAGTCTTATTTCAATATAATAATCTGTTTTTTCAAGGCCAGATGTTCTTCATCATACTTGAACTTTCCCATGATGCTGCAAATTTTATCTACCGCATCAGATCTTATTTTATTCAAAGATTAATAAACTCTTGATCAAAAGTAAAAGCATTTTCAAACCAGTGCAGATCATAAGGGTATTGAGAAAAATCATGCTGTATGGTTTTTGCAAAATACCGATTAAAATCAAAACAAATCACATCAAAACGATAGTAATAATGTGCAAACTGTGGATTTTTTTGAATAAAACATACAGCCGTTTGTAGGACTTTTCGTTGCTTGGCAGAGGAAACCGATTCAAAAGCCAATGCATAAGCTGTTTTAGCCCGTGCTTTTACCTCGACAAAGACCAGTTCCTGCTCACGCTGCATGACCAGATCAAGTTCACCATAGCGACTATGCCAGTTTCTGGCAATGAGCTGAAAGTCTTGTTGCTGCATTAGTTGGGCAGCTTGTTGTTCTGCCCATGCACCTAATTGTTTCTGCATCGTTGACCCTTATAGTGCCTTGAGACCTTTGGCACTCTGCTGAAAACAGGACGGCGTACGTTGTATGCCCTGATCCGATACCCGAATCATTCCAGTACGACCCTGGAATTCAATATTGCGTATTTTTTTATTGTTTAAATAATACTGGGTGATTTGCCAGGCATCACCACCAAAAGCAATCAAACGCTGATAGGACATATTCACCGGTGCCTGTTGATAAGCCTGCATCACATCAGGCCAGTTAGCAAAATAAAGTACCGGCACATCGCAGAACTTGATGCCTCGTGGCGGAGCATGCTGTTCATTAATTGCATTCGCGACTGTGTAAATCCGTTTATGTCCTAAACCCTGTAAGGATGCCAGCCAGTCCGCATTGCCGAGCAATAGGATCCCCTGCTTGCTCTTCAGAAAAAATGGCGGCTTCTGGATCATTTCCAGTTGCAGTTCACTCTGGCTAAGTAGTGACATCAGCAAGAGTTCATGTTCTGACTCACTGCCCGGTTGACGCAGCACAAACAGTTGCTGAATCCCATCTAGCGCAATCTGCTTCTGTAAGGCAGCTGCATCTTCTTTTTTCGACAGGCTAAATTGCCAGATATTTGGGGCCGTGAGGCTAGTTTCATTCAAACTCAGTGTACGAATCTTGGGTTTAGTCTGCACCAACTGCTCTACATCCTGACGTGCCAAAGGACCAATCACCATTTGCGTCTTTTTACTGACATGCTGTTTGAGTAATTGAGAGATTTTTTTCTGGTCTGAATTGACCCATTTCAATGGTACTTTCTGTCCGGACGCCATATACGCACTGAGAAATCCTTGCTTGATACTTGAAGCGGCTCGCGCCAAGGGGCCGGTTTCAGGTAGAATAATCAGCACTTCCGCTTGTACGCTGCTGACGCAGGCCAGTAACCCCAAGCCCAAAATTTTATTTTGAATCTTCCATTTTTTATTATTCGATTTATTCCACATGGAGAAACCTATGAGTGCTCAGTTATTTGTTGTTGCGACTCCAATCGGGCACTTAGATGATATTAGTTATCGTGCAATTAATGTATTGAAATCGGTGAGTCTTATTGCAGTGTCAACGGCATTCTAAAATTGACCCCTTTTACCTTACAAATGGCAAAGTAAAATTGACCCCTTTGATCTCGTATTAAGTTTCAACCTGGGGCTGAATCCCAATTCTTTTTTTACCCTTCAAACGATAACTCTCACCCGATATTTGTACCACATGACAGTGATGTAATAGCCGATCTAACATCGCAGCGGTCAACGTGACATCATCCGCAAATGACTTAGACCATTGGCTAAAGGGTAAGTTACTCGTCAATATCGTACTGCCTTTTTCATAACGCTTGGCAATCACGTTAAAGAACAGATTCGCTTCTTCACGTCCAAATGGTAAATAACCAATTTCATCGATAATCAGTAACTTTGGTCCCAGTACCGCACGCTGCATATAGGTTTTCAATTTACCTTGCTGATAGGCTGTACTCAGTTGCAGCATTAAATCCGCTGCGGTAATGAACTTGATCTTAATGTTGTTCATGATGGCCTTATAGCCTAATGCCATAGATAAGTGCGTTTTTCCTACTCCGCTAGCCCCCAGAAACACCACATTTTCTGCTCTAGCAATAAAGCTCAGATTGAACAGTTCAATCACCTGTGATTTAGGGGCCCCTAGGGCATAATTAAAATCATAGTCTTCCAGGGTTTTGACTTGAGGCAGGCCTGAGAGTTTCATCAGTACCTGCTGACTGCGCTGTTGCCTGGCAGCATATTCATGCGTCAAGATTGCTTCAACAAAGTCGGCATAACTTCCATCCTGACCTAATGTTTGTTGTGCATGATGTGACCATTGTGATGCGATGGCAGGCAGATTGAGCTTTTGGCAAAGCTGCTCTATACGGTCGTATTGCAGATTCATCAGGAAACTCCTAGCAACTGATCATATACCGATAAGGGATGCTGCAAACTCTCGTAGGGCATGATATGCTGTGCTGCTGCAACAGGTACAGTGCCAGAACCTGTATCTGATTGCGGTAATGGCGTAAATTTTTGCTGCTCCTGTTGCAGTCGAACAGCCGGTTTTTCTTGCGTGGTGGCATGAATCCGCTGATTGGCGGTTTCATGCAGCCACCGGCCAATGTGGGCATTGGCGACATCAACATTTAACAGTAAACCCGAAGTCTTCAGGCTTGCTTTCAATGGCACAATAAAGCTTGATTTGAGGTATCCATTAAAGCGTTCAACTTTGCCTTTGGTCTGTGCACGGTAGGGCTTACATACGCGAGGACGAAAGCTGTATTTCTTGGCGCAGTCGAGCAGTTTGGGGTTCCATTTATGCTGCCCCTCCTGATAGGCATCCCGTTCAATCATGATCGTTTTAGCGTTATCAAACAGGATTTCTTGAGGTACTCCTGCAAAGAACTGAAATGCATTTTCTAGACCATCGATCCATGCATCGGTACGTTCATGATCATAAAATTTCACGAAAGTCGCTCTGGAATACCCTAATGTTGCGACAAAGGCTTTCAAAGTCGTGTTGTTGCGTCGAATCGTGGTGAAATCCACCTGCATTTGTTGGCCAGGTTGGGTTTCAAAACGAATGATCGGTTCCGGTTTAGCAACTGGTTTTAATGTTGCGAGATATTCCCTCAAGATCCTGATCTTTCCTGGATATCCCAACCTTAAAATTTCCTGGTAGAGCACAACAGCAGGAATCCATTCAGGATGAGCTGCGTTTACACGTTTGAGTAAATAGGGTTTATATGGATCAAGAATACTTGTTCTAGGTTGTGTACGCCGATACTGAGGTGTTTCCTTCTGCCGTAAATATTTACGTACGGTATTTCGGGACACCCCCAGTTCACGACTAATGGCTTTAATGGATTTACCTTGCTGATGAAGTATTTGGATTGTCACTGCTTGCTCCAAAGTTAACATGTTGAGCAGTCCAAAATGACCGCTATATTAACCAAGGGGGTCAGTTTTTAAATGCCGTTAGGGGGTCATTTTTACACTGCCGCTAACAGCAGCTGAGGATACACGAACTTCTGCACAATTACTTAAACACTTTAATATTCAAACACCTTTGACAGCCTGTCATGAACATAATGAAAGCAACAAGATTGATCAGCTGATTCAACGCCTGCTCAATGGTGAAGATATGGCATTGATCAGTGATGCAGGCACACCACTGATTAGCGATCCAGGATTCAAGTTTGTCCGTGCTGCACAAGAACATAATATTCGTGTGGTGCCTGTGCCGGGTGCATGCGCTGCAATTGCCGCTTTAAGCGCAGTAGGTTTACCGAGTGATCGTTTCAGCTTTGAAGGTTTTTTACCGTCTAAACAAAGTCAGCGACTCTTGACTCTGGAAAAACTGAAAGATGAAACCCAGAGCTTAATTTTCTATGAAGCACCACACCGCATTCTGGAATGTGTTAAAGATCTGGCAGCGGTATTCGGTACAGAGCGTCCTGTAGGTTTTGCCCGTGAAATTACCAAGACCTTTGAAACCATCAAGAAAATGACACTGGGTGAACTGGTTGAATTTGTTGCCAATGACCATAACCAGCAAAAAGGTGAAATCGTACTGGTGATTGGCGGTTCTATCGAAGAGAAAGATCTGGATCAGGAAAAACTGGATAAATTGTTACTGCGTTTATTACAAGATCTGTCTGTCAAAGCAGCTTCACAACTGGCTGCAGATTTGACCGGGATCAAGAAAAAAATTGCCTATCAACGTGCTTTGGAACTAACCTCTGCCAACGATTAATTTTTCTTTACTCATAAAAACACCACAATCAATGTGGTGTTTTTTTATTTGCTAATATCAAGTGCAATTATTCTCTTGCAACGGATTCATCAGCTGGAACTTCAGTAATACGGCCACCACTTGCCAGAAAAGCTGCAATTTCATCCTCAAGTGCCTGACGTTTTTTCTGCTTAGCAGTTACAGTCAAAGTTTCAGCTTCTAATACGTCTGTATCATTCACAACTTCTTCGCTACTTGCAGCACCTTTTTCTGCTGCTTTTGCTTCATCGTCGTCGATTACAGGATCTTCTACATCATCATAATCATTTACGTCTGTCATTTTGCTCTCCCCACAAACGGCTTCGCTTTTATCTATTGAACCAAGCTTTAAATTAACTGAAATTTAGCAATCTCTTTGGTCTTCGCCTAGCCCTAATTTTCAAAAAATCGTATCTTTTTTAAACAAAATAGTTACTCTTTATAGATGTTTGTTTAAAAAATTTACATTCTGCCACTAGGTTGAATAACGTGTATCTTTGAGTAAACTTAAACCATTCGCCTGAGCCATAAATGCATCTTTCAGGACTGCCTGTTGCTCTACCTGTTTCAGCCCGAAATTACGTGCCCACACCACTGGGAAAAGCTCAGTAGTTTCCATCCAGCCAATCGCCGACATGCTATGCATCATCGCATCATTCTGGCCTTTACGACGATGCTCATAACGTTTTAAGGTCTGCACATGGGCCCACACTCCACGCGCTTTGTCATGTAGCAACACCTCACAAAGTACAGCAGCATCCAGACAGCCGATATTAACCCCTTGTCCAGCAAGCGGATGAATCACATGCGCAGCGTCACCAATTAATGCTAAGCCATCTTGTACATACTGCTGTGCAGCACGAGCTTTGAGTGGGAATTTAGCTCGCGGTGTCGCTTCCAGCACTTCGCCCAGCATATGATAGCTTTCACGGGTCAATAGTTGAGTGAAGTCAGCATCTGATAATGCTACATATTCATCGGCATAATCATCAGGTAATGTCCAGACTATGGATTGCCAGTGGCCTTGCTCTTCTTCTTTAAGACCTGCCATTGGCAGATAAGCCAAAGGACCGGTTTCCAGAAAAATCTGACGAGCCACATGCTGATGCGGCTGGGCTGTTCTAATTGCACAGCTGATTCCAGCCTGTTTATAGTCCAGTACATCGATATCGATAAAGGCTTGTTCACGTACAAAGGAGTTCGCGCCATCTGCGCCAATGACCAACTTGGTTTTGAGCTGGGTGCCGTCTGTCAGATGAATGATCCAGACATTTACACCACGTTCCACCCGGCTAACTTTGACCTGTGTGCGGTAATCTTGCACCTCTTCAAGCATCTTTTGCTGTATGGCCAGATTCAGGATACTCGGTTCTACCATCGAGCCTAGCGCCTGCTCTACAGAAGGTGTCCTTTCTGAAGAATGACCAAAGTTAATTTCACCGTAGCCATTTTTATTCCAGACCTGCATTCCAGTATATGGCTGCTGGCGTGCAAGTTTGTCCCACACACCCACGGTTTTTAATAAATGAATGGTCGCCTGACTTAAAGCCAAAACCCGCGGATTGGCTACGCTTAAAGTTTTGTCTGCATCCAGAATAGGCGCAGCATCCAGCACAGTAGCTTGCACACCACCTTGAGCAAGTAATAAAGCTGTCAGGCCACCTACTAGCCCACCACCAACAATGACAACATCTAATACACCAGAACTCGGATTCAGACTCATGCTTTTAACCCCATGGCATAGTTAGCGACCAGTGGCTTGATGCCAGGAATAGTATCAAAAGCAATCAGTCCGGTATTACGGATCAGTTTCAAGAATGGATTCTGATTACTAAAACCACGTACGACTGAATCACAGAACTTGATCACTCTTTGCTGATCATTCAAGCGGGATTTCTCATAGTCTTGTAATACCGCTGCATCACCTAAGTCTGCGCCTTGTGACTGCTGCTCTTTCAGGTAGCGCACCAATACATGTGCATCTCGCATACACAGGTTAAAACCCTGACCCGCTACTGGATGAATCGTATGTGCAGCATTACCCATCAAGACCACGCGGCCCACAGCCTGTTTTTCTGCTAATACTTGGGACAATGGAAAACTGAAGCGCTTGCCTGTTTTCTGGAATTTACCGGCACGATCGCCATAGGTTTCTTGTAAGGCGTTCAGGAAATGCTGGTCATTTTCCTCACCCAGCCATTCTCCTTCCGTTCCTTTCTTCACAGGCCAGACGACAGAACGACGATATTCACCTGGAAGTGGTAATAAGGCTAATGGTCCTAGGTGGCTAAAGCGTTCAAAGCCAACATGATTATGCGGTTTAGAAGTTTGAACGGTAGTGACAATGGCGACCTGATCATAGTCATGCTCTGAAGCCCCAATGCCAAGCGCTTTACGACAGAAAGAATCACGCCCATCAGCAGCAATCACCACTTTGGATTGAAGTCTCAATAAAGCATCACCACGTTGTGCTTCAAGATAAGCAAACTCAGCATCTTGAGTCAGAGAGCTGACCTGAACCCCATCAATCAGTTCAATGAGTGGTTCTTTTTTGACTTGAGTTAATAGCACACGACCTAGCCAGGCATTTTCAATCACTTGGCCAAAGCTTTCGACTTTTTCCTGTTCTGCAATTAAGCGCGCCTTACCAAAACTGCCCTGCTCAGTGATATTCACTTCAAGAATCGGCGTTGCATGTTCCTGCAAGGCATCCCAAAGCTCAAGTTCCTGATAAATCTGTACACTACGACGTGACAAGGCACTATTACGTGCATCAAAGCTGGAATGATAGGGTGCAAGGTTTACATCATCATAATCTGGATATTTGATCGCTTCCAAAAGTTTGACTGCAATATTGGTTTTGGCCAACATCAGCGCGAGACTCAAGCCGACCATACCACCACCGACAATGATGACTTCTTGTTGCATGCTGTAATCCTTTTAATATCGTATCTATATACATAGATACTTATAATCATGATGAATTTTATATTAGCCTAAAAAATTTCTTTTTTATAATAAATTAGGTAGCGGTTTCGAAGCGAAGTCTGCTTGTGGTTAATTTATAGCTAACCTCAACGGCCTACTTAAATTTTTCAAAATACAGAAGTGTCGTCTGCCTGATGAAAAGCAGAAGAATTTTGCACTGATTGTTAGGTTTAAAAGCTTGGCTTGGTATGAAATGATAAGGATGAGATCTGGATATATTTTTTTGAATTAACAATATTTATGTTTTTGAATTTATAAAGTATTTTTTATTTAACTTATTTAAAGTAAATACTCATTTTAAAAAATTTTTAAAAAATCATACGATGCAGGGCTAAAGCTTATATCGCATGATGATGTAAGGATTAACTTGCTTTCAATGTATAGGCATGGTCATTCAAACTTGCCAATATCTGAATAAATTGAGGAATGGTCTCGGCATTCAAGGTATAAGGATTGAATTCATCCAGATTATGTTCGGCAAAGAATCCAAGAATATCCTGATGGATATTGGCATATTTCATATGCCAGTCTGAGAAGAGTCGATCATTTACATCTTCAAAATACAGTACTTCACAATTTTTATGTCGAGGATCTTTCAAGATTTTTTTATAGAACAGATCTTCAATCTTGTTCCTATCTCCTTCCAGACATTGAACAAAGTAACCATTCCCATAATACAGAGCCCCAAAAATCGCATTACGTGAATTGAAATTCAACGCTTCTGTAAGAATATTGAATAGATCATTCATTGGATCTTCGCAATCATACAACTTACTAACATATAAAAGTCTTGCGTTGCTCATTGTCTACCTCAATATTTTAGATTATGTACATTACTCAATATTTTTCCGTTTAATATATATAACTGATTTTATAAAAATTTTCTATGATTATATACAAAATAATTTATAGAATAGTAAAATAACTTGAAAAATAAAATGAATTTTTATATAAATTCAGTCACTTGCTTTTAATATGCATTTTCCAAATATTTCTACATTAAAAAGCTTCAAAATTTTGCTATTTGAGATCTACCATCAAGTATCAGTTTTTTTACTTTCTAAATGCTCATGTAATTTGAGCACCAGATATCTTTGTCAGAACAGCAGCAAGCCAGCAAAAATGTAAATCAGCGATTTGTTCTCGATCAGTAGTGCAACCGCTACAAATACAATAGCAAAGATGAAGGAAAAGATTAAATGAGTCTTGCTACTCTACTTAGAAACGACAGTCTAAGTCGAGCTCAAGCAACTTATTAAGCATGGACATTCTTCTTCCTCTTTTCTCAAAATATTTTTAAAGGTTAACTGTTTTAAATTTCTAAACGATACAAAAAACATGCCTATTTAATAATCAATCCTGTAGTCTTTGACTTACAGTCATTCAAGTCCTTTACTACTATTTTAGTTAAATGAATTTTCATATGATGATTTCATCAGGAACAGGAAGTCCCACATAAGAATAACAATAGATAGGCACAAGGACGGTAAGGTACGACAGGAGTTATACCAAGCTAACCAATATGAAAAACCCCGGCAGGATACCGGGGTTTTTTATTATCTAATGATTAAAAATTTGAATATAGTAACAAGGTTTCTGAACAGAAATCTTAGCAATCACTACTACCTATATCTTTCATCTACTTATAGAAAATTCCCAAATTTTGGTGTGAAGTTGATAATGTATACGTGATCTTTGAATTAATTCATCAATGGTTTCTGGAATTTCTTTTATTAAGCTGAGTACTTTTACTTTTTATTAAACTTTTGAAACATATTTGAAAGGGGCTAATAAATAATAATAATTAATAAAAAATTCAATTTTCATTTATTTAAAATACTCTAGCAAACAATCGAATTCTCGTAAAATAGGCTACTTTTATATAAAAATAACCGTAATAATTTTAGATTAAATAATCAGTAATATTCACGGTCTTTCACTAGGTATATTTGTGAGACAAACATTGAGTATGATAGTTTAAATTAAATACTTTAATAAAATAATAACTATGCTTTATTCAGTGCAATTTCTTAGGGGGATTGCTGCCTTAATGGTAGTTATAAGCCATACCTCCTTTAAAGGACAACAATACAATGTAGATGCACTCCAGTGGTATCACATAGGCGGTTCTGGCGTTGATTTATTTTTCATCATCTCTGGCTTTATTATGTGTTATACAACATATAATAAAAAAGTTAATTTTTTAAATTTCATGAGAAACCGATTCATCCGAATCATTCCTCTTTATTGGGTTCTCAGTTTTTTTGCTTTAATCGTATTTCTGATTTCTCCAAATCTTATAAATTCATCTGGTGGTGAAACAGGAATTTTCGAATCCTTCTTCTTAATTCCGAATGGCAGTAAATTTTTAATCAATAATGGATGGACCTTAAGCTATGAATTTTATTATTATTTTATTTTTTCATTTTTCCTAATCTTTTTATTAAAAGACTTATATAAATATCTTTTTATCATTCTATATTTTTCAGTTGTTGTGGCTATAGGTTTAATACTCCAACCAAAATCTGAATTTCTGATGTTTTTAACCCATAATCTTTTGCTTGAATTCGCTTTAGGCGTTCTGGCATTTATCATTATAAAAAATACTAGTCTTTCCCGATTAATGTCTATATTTATGATTCTTATCGGAGCTTCCCTACTAGCCTATCAAAACTTTTATAAATTACCTGATTTCATCACCTTGAGATCATTAAAAATCGGGATCCCGATGTTTTTCATTTTTATTGGATGCGTAGCTTTAGAGGACTTAATCACTGAAACCAAATCACTAATTTTAAGATTTTTTAATCATCTTGGAGATTCATCTTACTCTTTATATTTGATTCATCCTTTTACTTTAAGCCCAGTTGCTATGGTTTTAAACAAACTCAATATATTAAACCCTTACCTATTTAGCTCTATACTTATTACTTCTTCTATCTTAGCAGGTTCTATTATTTATCTGGTTTTAGAAAAAAGGTTAATTAAATTAGGCAAAGAACCATTTAACTTCTTTAAGTATTTTTATCCGGTTGATAGAAAAAAATTATAGAGATTTTTTGATCACTTTATACGGTTTTTATCAATTTAAAATTTTATATAGGTTGACCAATTTAAAGACGAAAAACGGAGCCTAAGCTCCGTTTTTGTTAAATGCCTTTATATCTTTTAAATTAACTAATCTATTATAGGCATCAGTTAATTAAAAAAATATCAATGATTTCAATTAACTTTCAGTCAGTTAACGTACTACTCGAGCCTGAGACTCATGATGTACATCGCGTCGACCCAATTTTGTACCCGTATAAATCAGATACAAGGCAGACAAACCAACCAATACATAAATAATTCGAGATAGTGCGCTCATTTCACCAAAGATGGCAGCGACTAAATCAAAGTTAAACGCACCAACCAGACCCCAGTTGATGCCACCAATAATCGCTAAAGCATAAGCAATCCAGTCAAGCGTATTTAGTCTCATCATTTTTCTCCTGCTCTTCTTTGAGTTTATTTAAGGAACAGGTCAAGTATGAGAACGAAATCGGAATTAATATGTTGCTTTGATGCTAAAAACTCAATTGCTGTGTTGAATTCCTGTCATCTTATAATTCTCAATTTTAACAAAATTAATTTTATTTGAATAAGTCGCGATTAACGTAAGTAAATGTCTTGCTTGTTTCTCGATAGTATCTTTGTTCTATCTAGCTATTGGATAACTTATTTCTAAGAAAATAATTTACATTTTCTTAAAATTTTATAAATACTCATTTTAATATCAATAGATTAGAAAAATTAATGTCTTCAATAAGTCAATTTTTAGCTTTTTCCTATAAAGATAAAAAAGCCGATGCGATCATCGACTTTTTTATATCTTTTATTTAAGCAGCACGTGCTTGAGCCATTAAGGCTTCAATATCTTCCACAGTTTTCACTACTTTTGCAGTTAGCACTAGTGGGCCATTTTTGGTAGCAACCACATCATCTTCAATCCGGATTCCGATGCCACGCCATTTCGCATCTACAGTTTCATCATCTGGCGCAATGTAAAGACCCGGCTCAACGGTCACGACCATACCTTCTTCATATGCACGCCATTCACCGTTGGCTTTATATGTACCTACATCATGGACATCCATACCGAGCCAATGCCCAGTACCGTGCATATAGAACTGGCGGAAACTTTCAGTCTGGATAATTTCTTCAAGTTCCCCCTGCATAATCCCCAAATCAAGTAAACCTTGAACCAGAATGCGAACCGCCACATTATGCGGCTCTTTATAAGAATTCCCGATTTGAACAGCATTGATCGCAGCAATCTGTGCATCCAGTACGACATTATATAAAGCTTTTTGTTCCGGGCTGAATTTACCATTTACCGGGAACGTACGGGTAATGTCTGATGCATAAAACTGATATTCACAGGCAGCATCAATCAGAACCAGATCACCATCCTTCAGCTCTTTATCATTTTCCACATAATGCAGAATACAGGCATTTTCACCGCCACCGACAATACTGTTATAGGATGGTACACAGCCATTTTTACCAAAGATATAATTCAATTCAGCTTCTAAAGCATATTCCATCATGCCTGGACGAACTTTCTGCATAGCCAGTGTATGGGCTTCTGCAGAAATATCCGATGCAAGCTGCATCAGTTCAATTTCATTTTCATCTTTATGCAGACGCATTTCATCAACGATACGATCCAGCCGCATGATCTGTGCCGGTGCAGAAGTACCACGGCGGCTTTCACCACTGGCTGTTGCAATCCATTTAGCTACGCGTGCATCAAATTCGGCATTGTGCCCAATCCGGTAGAAAAGCTTGTCTTTGTTCTGAAGCTTGTTGAGGATTTCCTCATCCAGTAGATCAATCGCATAAGCTTCGTCCGCTTCATAATCATCAACGGCGCCATCCACTCCGGCACGGTAGCCATTCCAGATTTCCATTTCACGATCACGTTCGCGGCAGAACAGACTATAGGTATAGCCTTCTTCTTCCGTATCAAAAGTTTCAATGACTGCAACTGCTTCAGGCTCAGCAAATCCGGTCAGGTAAAAGAAACTGCTGTCCGCACGATATTTATAATCTGCATCACGGTTACGCAGGGCAACCGGGCTGGTGGCAATAATCGCGATACTACGTAATCCCATTTCCCCTGCGAGGATGTCACGACGTTCCTGAAAATCGGCTTGAGTCAGTTTCTTCATTACACCTTACTTCTTATCAATTGCTACTGTTATTTAAAATTTGATTCTGAAAACGGGTCAGATCAATTTACTATCATCTTCATGAGAAGACTCAGCAAAAAATATGCCGGTTTCAGAACCGTTTTTAATTTGTGTTTAAAACCGCTTGAACTTAACTCGGACGTTTCGGCGAGAAAATTTCAACTACAGATTGCGCTTCAGTTGCAGAAGCTGGAGCTGGTGCTTTTTGCGTGAATTTCTGCAATAAAGGTGTTTCCTCAACCTCTACTTTCTTACGACCGACGGACAGGCTTACTGGAATCAGACGAACAAACTCATACAACTCCTGATAACTTTCTTCACCCTCGGCATCGTCATCAGAGTCTTCAAATTCAACTGCTGCAACATCTTGTAAATGTTCAATCAGTTCCATTTCATCATTGCGGATATGACCTGAAGCCAGACCAAAACCAAGCACTACGCCTGCACACCAGTCAGCCAGAGCCTGAACGCGTTCTGCCAAGCTATGCTCATCATCTGGTAGTAATGGCAGATAATCCAGCTCATCTTCAGACAGCGCATGAAAGATGTCTTCTGCCTCACCTGTTAACAATTCTAATGCTTCAGGATTCAGTTCAGGGACATCTAGCGTTTCTAAAATCTGTACCCATTCATCACTTGAAGGTGCCTGAGTGACACAGACAATTCCAGTAAGCAAACCATGCAGTTCGCTTGGGCTAGAAATTTCTTCAATTGAAGAAAAATTGCGGTACCATTCTGACCAACCTGAAATATCGTCTTGCATTCGTTTATCCAATCTCTATACTGCTTTATATATTACCTTTGTTTGCAACACTGTGCGACCTCGATATGTTAGAAGAATTACAGCGTCTACAAGTGCATATTGGCGTTTTAAAAACGCGACTTGCACAACTTGAAAGTGAGAATACCAGTTTACGTGAGAAGCAAGAGGCTTCAAGCGTGCAACATGAAACTCAAATTGAACAAAAAAATAGCTTTATTGCGCAAAAACAACAAGAAATACAGAACCTCAATCAGCAACTGACAGAATCACGTAATCAGTTTCAGCATTTAAACCAAGATGCTACAGCACTGGCAGATCGTTATAGCCGTCTGGAAAAAAGTTGCACTGATCTAAAGAACCGTTTTCAGGAAATTCTGGCTGAACGCAATGAATTGCGTGTGCTGAAAGAAAAGTTATTGCTGGAACAGCGTCATGCTCAACAAGAAATTCAGCGCCTGAATCAGGAATCTGAACGTCTTACCCAAAAAAATGAAAATGCCAAAGCTAAAGTTGAAGCCATTATTCAACGTCTGGCGATTTTGGGAACAGCCCAAGACCAAAATGCACAGGAAATTCAGCAATTGGCCCATCCTACTGAAGTGACTGAGGAAGCTTCATCATGAGTGAACAAATCGCAATCGACTTAAAGGTATTGGGTCATAGTTTCCGTCTGGCCTCGACTGCGGATCAGCAGGATGAACTACAACGTGCAGCGCAATTACTCAATGAAAAATACGATGAATTTCGCCGTAAAGCCCCTCGTATGGAACCAAGTAAACTGATCATTATGGTGGCACTGGAACTGATGCAGGAAGTATTGACGATGAATAAATCCCTGCAACAATATGCGCACTGCGAACGTTTGTTACAAACTATTTTAGAAGAAGTTGAAGAACTAACTGAATAATCGAGTTTTTTGTTTAAACTTCGGTCGTTCGACTAAACTGTTTACAGTTCACGAACAGCATAGAGTTGCCACATCGGCATTATCGTTTATACTTAGTCTAACTCTGAGATGTTCGCCAGCGGGTCAGATTCCCCTGAGCCGATATTTAAATCTTAGGATTGAGTTCTGCATATTTAGAGTGTATGCCCATCCGGTATGGGAAACCCAGCAAGTATGCGTCTCGTCCACCTTGAACTTTAGGGTTCAAGGGTAATGACATGCAGCGGCATCTTCGGAGTGCTTCTATTTTTCTAAAAATATTTCATTATTTATCTTGTTTTATAAATCTCAAATTTATTACATTTTCCTGGTTTAGCGTCCTGTATCCGTATCTTTTTTCGTCTTTTAAAAAGTTACCTGGATCTAAGTACAGATCGATTAATTCATCATAAATGTTTCATTATTTTTAAAATTCAATCAAAAATTCATACAGATGCCTATAATACTCGCTATGTTGCTACCCTCTATTTAAGTTATGGCATTTTATTAATCTAATGCCCTAAAATCTTGAAGACCATATTTATGACGACGATGAATCTTTCCGAACTTCGCAAACAGCTACGTAAACAGCGCCGTCAACTCTCTCGATTTACCCAAAAACAGACTCAACAACGTATCCTGAATATGATTCGGACTTTGCCAGAATTTCATGCAAGCAAGTCTGTGGGGGTTTATCTGGATGCTTTCGGTGAGGTTCGCACTCAGGCGCTAATTGAATACTGCTTTAAGCATCATAAACGGGTTTATCTCCCAAATATTTGCAATATGAACCAGCGGCTCACGTGGGTAGAAATCAGTCAAAATCATTATCATTCCCAGCGTTTTGCTCATCATCGGTTGGGAATGCGTGAACCCATGGCTACACGGGGGCTGCATGTCTCAAAACTGGATCTTTTGGTTATGCCACTATTAGCTTGTGATCAATATGGTACCCGGATTGGTATGGGAGGTGGCTATTATGATCGTACGCTGGCAACAGCAGCGCGCCGTCCTTTTCGCCTTGGACTGGCGCATGACTTTCAGCGTGTGTCACAACCTTTAGTCCGAGAAGTTTGGGACCAGCCTCTAGATGCCCTGCTTACGCCTACACTTTTACAACGTTTTAAGC
The DNA here is from genome assembly GCF_054861205.1 of Acinetobacter sp. TW_SC_4. Taxonomy (NCBI): domain Bacteria; kingdom Pseudomonadati; phylum Pseudomonadota; class Gammaproteobacteria; order Moraxellales; family Moraxellaceae; genus Acinetobacter; species Acinetobacter sp. TW_SC_4. The sequence continues at coordinate 963,707 of NZ_CM142174.1, read as the reverse complement.
GTTAAATGATGTATTTCCAAATACACAAGTACTTTAAAATCAAATAATTAGTAATTTTTTATACAATTTAGTCGCTATAGCCCTTGTAATTTTTAAATTACCCATCACTATTAAAAACATGGCAACACCGTTGTCACTCATTAGGAGTGCCCATGTCTGAAATTATTATGAATCAAGAAACCTTAGAGCCTCAGGTTCCAAGTGTATTACCACTTTTGGCGCTACGTGATGTGGTGGTGTATCCACACATGCAAATTGCGCTATTTGTCGGTCGTGAAAAATCGATCAATGCAGTTGATGTGGCTCGTAACAGTGACAATCTAGTATTTGTAGTTGCGCAAAAAGATTCGCTTACAGAAGAAATTGATCACGACAACCTCTATCAATACGGTACTGTCGCGAAGATTGTGCAAGTTGTGAATCACGAAAATGATGAAAACTGTATTAAAGTCCTGATTGAAGGACTGTATCGTGCCAAGCTCAAAACCATCATTGATGAAAATGAGTATTTGACTGCTGAGCATGAACTTAGCCCAATGACTGTATCAGTCGATGAAACCACTCAAGCTACGCGCTTACAGGAGCTGCGTGCCCTGTTCGCTCAGTATGCTGAAGCAAAACTTCGTAATGCTCGTGAGCTGATTGCAGCGGCGAATAAAATCGAAGACTTACTGCAGCTGTTATTCTTCGTAGCGACCCGTGTTCCTCTGAATATCGAAGTGAAACAGAAATTCCTCGAATACGACGAGTTCGATGCACATTTAACTGAGTTGATGACATATTTATTGCAACAGTCTGAAGAACAGCAGATTGAACAGACTTTGCATGACTCGGTTAAACGTCAAATGGAAAAAAACCAGCGCGAATACTTCCTGAATGAAAAAATGAAAGTCATTCAGCGCGAGCTTTCCGATATGAATGGCGGTGCAGAAGATGACGTTGCGGAAATCGAAAAACGTCTGGCTGAAGCTGATCTGCCTGAGCATGTGCGTAAGAAAGCGGAATCTGAGTTCCGTAAACTCAAAGCAATGCAACCAGCCTCTAGCGAAGCTGCGGTAGTTCGTAACTATCTGGAAGTGATTCTAGATACGCCATGGAACAAAGCCAGCAAAGTTAGCATTAACCTGAACAAAGCTCAGGAAATCCTGGATGCCGATCACTATGGTCTGGACGATGTCAAAGACCGTATTGTGGAATATCTGGCGGTTCAGTCTCGCGTGAAAAAATTACGCGGTCCAATCCTGTGTCTAGTCGGTCCTCCAGGTGTAGGTAAAACTTCCTTGGGTGAATCGATTGCCAAAGCGACTGGCCGTGAGTTTGTCCGTATGGCCCTCGGTGGTGTACGTGACGAAGCAGAAATTCGTGGTCACCGTCGTACCTACATTGGTGCGATGCCAGGTAAGATCGTGCAGTCATTGACCAAAGTTGGCGTGAAAAACCCGCTGTTCCTGCTCGATGAGATCGACAAGATGGCTCAAGACTACCGTGGTGATCCAGCTTCTGCGATGCTTGAAGTACTTGATCCATCACAGAACAACAAGTTCAACGATCACTATCTTGATCTTGACCTTGACCTGTCAGAAGTGATGTTCATCTGTACTGCCAATAGCATGAATATTCCAGAGGCCCTGCTGGACCGTATGGAAGTGATCCGTCTGCCTGGTTATACCGAAGAAGAGAAAGTTAACATTGCTGACCGTTACCTTGTTCCTAAAGCAATTAAGAACAATGGTTTACGTGCTAAAGAGTTGACTGTGCATGAAGAAGCGATTCGTGACATCGTGCGTCGTTATACGCGTGAAGCTGGTGTTCGTAACCTTGAACGTGAAGTGTCTAAAATTGCACGTAAGGTAGTGAAAGAAGCGGTTAGCAAGAAAGCTAAAAATCTTCAGGTTGAAGTGAATGCAGGTAATCTTCCAGATTACTTGGGTCCACATAAATTTGACTACGGTATGGCGGAAGAAGAAGCTCAAATCGGCCGCATAAACGGCTTGGCTTGGACTTCAGTGGGTGGCGAGTTACTGACTATTGAAGTTGCAGCAGTACCCGGTAAAGGTAAATTCATTACCACCGGTTCACTTGGTGATGTAATGAAAGAATCAATTACCGCTGCCATGACTGTCGTTCGTACCCGTGCGGCTGAATTAGGTATCGAAGCTTCCCGCTTTGAAGAAACTGATGTGCACGTGCATTTACCAGAAGGTGCGACTCCGAAAGATGGCCCATCTGCAGGTTTGGCACTGACGACTGCTCTAGTGTCTGCATTCACCGGTATTGCGATTCGCCCAGATATTGCGATGACAGGTGAAACCAGCTTGAGTGGCCGTGCAATGCGTATCGGTGGTTTGAAAGAGAAGCTGCTTGCTGCGCACCGTGGTGGCATTAAACTGGTGTTCATTCCACAGGAAAACGTTCGCGACCTTGCGGAAATTCCTGAGAATGTAAAAGAAGGCTTAGAAATCAAAGCTGTTAAATCGATTGATGAGATTTTACCTTTGGCTTTGATCGATATGCCGAAATCACTGGTCAAACCACCAATTGTGAAAGCGAGCGAAGAAGCTAAAGCTGCACGTCATTAAGACCTAAAGGCTTTGAAAAACACCCTGCTCTGGCAGGGTGTTTTTGTATCCAAACGAAGATAATTTTAAAGACGAATCACCATATCGACCAAACCATTCACGACCTGAGCCATCTTGGTCAGATCCAGTTTATCTAAGGTATCCTGCTCGGTATTGTAGTAAGGATTACGATAATACGCTGTATCTGTAATCAGCATAGTTGAATAGTTAAACTTGGCATAATTCAAATAGCCAGAAAAATTCATGTCCTGAGCAAATGCCGGACTAATAAAACGCTGACAGTCTAGCCGCTTGAAACGTTGCATGGACGTGCAGTAATCTCCTGTCAAACTGGCTGATGCCAAATGTCCAATCGCAGCAATGAAGTTCCCATGCCGTGGATAGATCCATTTCAAACCTGTCGGATAGGTCTGCACTAGATTTTCATCATAATAGCCAATAGAATCCAGAATAATGACACCTTTCACTTTTTGCTTCTGGATCTTTAGTACTTTGGCATGTAAATAACTTCCCATATGTTCAGTCTTGAAATATGGTGGCTCCTCCAGTGTATAGAAAGCAAACTCGATATTATGTTTGAGTTTTGACTTTTGTAAGGCCAGTAATCGAGCTGTTTCCAGTACCCCTGCTACACCAGAAGCATTGTTATCAGCTCCATACAAGTCACTAAAGACATCATAATGGGCGCCAATAACCAGTTTGGTTTTGGCTTTGGAATTCAGCTGACATACCACATTTCTATAGCTTAGGTTATTTACAATATAGTTTTGGAACTGACATGGAATGCCAAGCAGACGCATTTGTTCTTTGAGCCATGCGGATACTCGATTCAATTCACTTGTATTTTTAAAATTCCGGTATTCGTCCACACTGATAATCTGTTTGATAAACAGTTCCAGATGTTCTGGCTGAGCCTGTTTGGAGGAAAAATTTGCAGGCGCAGCAAAGCTCATGCCTGAACTGGTTAAACCAAGAATAATTAGTAGAAAAGTACAAGATCTTTTAATAATGAAACTGGTCCGCATTTCTTATTATCCATTCCTTTATTATCAAGCGGATACTTGAATCATGGATATTAAAGCAACATTAAATTCATGATTTCAATTTCAATTTGTTTCCCTAGCTCAACTTCGTGTTGTTTGATCGTTATAATGAAGTATCTAATTATTGATCCAGTTCTATGAAAATCCGTATCTTAACCATCGGCCAGAAAATGCCGGCTTGGGTGTTGACAGGCTTTGAAGACTATTTCAAACGTATCCAGCCTTTTGTACAGACTCAGGTGGTTGAATTGCCCATGGCGAAACGGGGCAAAAACGATTCTGAAGCCGATATTCTGAAATACCGGAATATTGAAGGTGACAGTATTTTAAATGCCTTAAAACAGAATGAAGTCCTGATTGCACTAGAAGTCGGTGGACGTGAGTTTAGTACGGAAAAACTGGCTGAAACTATGAAAGGCTGGATGCTGGAAGGTCATGATATTGCCTTGGCGATTGGCGGGCCAGATGGCCATTCTGAAGCAGTCCGAAAAGCAGCAGCCTGGCATTGGTCTCTGTCTAAACTTACCTTGCCACATCCGCTAGTCCGTGTAATGCTGATTGAACAACTGTATCGTGCCATGAGCATTAACCATAATCATCCTTATCACCGTGCAGGCTGATCTGTTGATGCGTTCTGATTATGCAACGTTTTGTTGAACAATCACCCCTGCCTTTGCTTTCCTTTTTATTGCATGATTAAAACATTGAATTAATGTGGTTTGACTTATGAACTTACAGACTTTGCCCGGCTTATTTATTTCTCATGGTTCTCCCATGCTCGCGCTCAATCCTGAGCAGGTTGGCCCGGCATTGCACCGTTTAAGCCTGAATCTGCCACGTCCAACTGCCATTATTGTTATGTCGGCACATTGGGAAAGTGAAGCTCTGGAAGTCAATACAGGTATTCGTCCTGAAACTTGGCATGACTTCCGTGGCTTTCCACATGAATTGTATGAGTTACGCTACCCAGCTCCCGGCAATCCAGAGCTGGCTGAGCAAGTCTTGGGCTTATTGGCCAATGCCGGTCTCTCTGCACATGCCAACAGCACCCGTCCGCGTGATCATGGCGTCTGGATGCCGCTCTTACATATGTATCCAGAAGCAGATATCCCAGTAGTTGAAATTTCTTTGCCGATGTCGATGAGTGCAGAAGAGATTTACAAGATTGGCCAGACTTTGTCGCCACTTCGTGAGCAGCAGGTTTTCCTGATCGGGTCAGGGAGCATTACCCATAATTTGCGTGAATTGTCCTGGCAGGGAAATAGCGATGAAGTTCCGGAATGGGCATCTACCTTCCGAAACTATGTGGCCAATAAATTAACCCATAGTGATTTTGATGCCGTTCTGGACTGGCAGTCTATTCCTCAGCTAAAACGTAATCACCCAACACTGGAACACTTTGCTCCACTGTTCTTTGCTATGGGTACCGGCAACCGTTTCAGCATCGTACACAGCAGTTTTACGATGGGCGCTTTGGGGATGGATATCTACCGTTTTGACTAACCGATAGCTCCGCTTATTTAAAATCTGACTTTTTAATTTGGATACATTTTGTTAGCAAAAGCTACGATTTGTATCCATATTTTTTGCTAATCTCTTGATTATAATCACGTTGAAACTTTAGCACATAGAATATAAACAAATGAAATTCAGTATTTTTGCGCTTGCCCTACTCCCTTTGGCTTTAACTGCATGTCAATCTTCTCATCTTCCTGTCACTTCAGGAGATCCGGCTATTTCTACTCTATCTACTACATTAAAAACGCCTACACAAATTTTGCCTGCTTATACTTGGGAACTTGATCGTGGGCTGCAACGCCCGATTGTTCTGAGCTTTGATCAGCAAGGCAGACTGAGTGTCGCTTCTGGCTGTAATGGCCTTGGCACGAGCTGGACTGTTAAAGATAATACCCTGAGTACGGGTGACATGATGGGCACCATGATGGCATGTGATGCACCATTAATGGAACAGGAACGTTTTATCAGCCAGCTTCTGCAAAAGCGTGATATTCCGTTTAGTCTGGATCTAAGTGATGCCAATCAGCCGAAACTGAGTATTACTGCAGCTGATAGTCAAAAATATGTCTTTACCGGAAAAATGACACCGGAAACCAAATACCAAGGTCAGGCAGAAACCATTTTCCTAGAAGTTTCACCGCAGACTAAAGCCTGTACGGGTGTAGCTCAACAAACCTGCTTGCAAGTAAAAGAAATCAAATATGATGAAAAAGGCTTAAAGACTCAGGTCGATAAAGACTGGGCTTTATTCTATGATCAAATTGAAGGTTTTCAGCATACACCGAATGAGCTTCAGATTATTCGGGTCAAACGTTATGAAATTAAAAATCCGGCAGCTGACCAGTCTAAATATGCCTATGTATTCGACATGACCGTACAGCGTGAAGCAGTCAAAGGCACTCTATAACGATAAAATCGCAATATAAAAAAACCGAGGCATTCACCTCGGTTTTTTTTCAAGCTTAAACTCAGTCAGACTTAGAATACGCCTTGAGAAAGCATTGCATCAGCAACTTTTACGAAGCCAGCGATGTTTGCGCCGTCTACATAGTTCACGGTACCGTCTTCTTTCGTACCGAATTTTACGCAGTTGCGGTGAATTTCTTTCATGATTGCGTGTAAGCGCTCGTCAACTTCTTCGAAAGTCCAGCCTAAACGCAATGCGTTTTGAGACATTTCCAGACCAGAAGTTGCTACACCACCGGCGTTAGATGCTTTACCTGGAGCATAAAGGATTTTCGCTTCAACGAATTTCTCAACTGCTTCAAGTGTAGAAGGCATATTCGCGCCTTCAGCAACACAGATTACGCCGTTTGCAAGAAGAGCTGCTGCATCATTCGCATCAAGTTCGTTTTGAGTCGCACATGGAAGTGCGATATCACATTTGATACCCCAAGGACGTTGACCTTCAAGGTATTCAAAACCGTGTTTAGATGCAAATTCAGAGATACGGCCACGTTTAACGTTTTTCAGTTCCATCACTTCAGCAAGAAGCTCTTCAGTGAAACCGTCTTTAACGTGAACAGTACCCGCAGAGTCAGATAGAGAAACAACTTTAGCACCTAGGAACATTGCTTTTTCAGCTGCGTACTGCGCAACGTTACCAGAACCAGAGATTGTTACCACTTTATCTTTAAAGCTTTCGCCACGAGTTTTCAGCATTTCTTCAGCGAAATACACTGTACCATAACCCGTTGCTTCTGGACGAGCTAGAGAACCACCGAAAGTCAGGCCTTTACCAGTGAATACACATGAAGTGTCATTGCTGAGTTTTTTCATCATACCAGCCATGTAGCCAACTTCACGGCCACCCACACCGATATCACCCGCTGGGATATCTGTATTAGAACCAAGATGACGATAAAGCTCGATGATTAACGCTTGGCAGAAACGCATGATTTCGCCTTCTGATTTGCCTTTAGGGTCAAAATCAGAACCGCCTTTACCACCGCCCATAGGCAATGTAGTCAGGGCATTTTTGAAAGTTTGCTCGAAACCGAGGAATTTCAAAATAGAAAGGTTCACTGACGGGTGGAAACGCATACCACCTTTGAATGGACCAATCGCTGAGTTGTACTGTACGCGGAACGCACGGTTAACCTGTGTTTGACCTTGATCATCTACCCAAGCAACACGGAACTGGATCGCACGCTCAGGTTCAACTAGACGTTCTAGTAAACCATGTGCTGCGTATTGTGGATTCTTTTCAATGAATGGCCACAAACTGGTCATCACTTCTTCTACAGCTTGAAGAAATTCGGGTTGATGTGCATCACGTGATTTTACGTAATCTAGGAACTCATTAAGTGTGTTGTATTTCAACGCTTAATCCTCAGCAGAAAATGGATCAAAATTGGTCAAATTTACAATCAATGTTAAATTTTGGCGCAAAATATTAAATATCTTTTGTAACTAATCTACAATACTTTTTTGAAAAATAGTTTAAATTTAATTTGATAACAATTATTTATATTGATTATGAATATTTTTTCTGTGTGCTTAAATACCAACTGAATCAATGCTTAATTGTTAGTTTATGCCTGATAATAATGCACAAAGTGACCCTTAATCGTGCATAACTTAGTTCCTTAAAAACATGTTAAAATCATTAAATTGACATATTTTGTTTCATTCACTCTAAGGCTCAGCCCGAGCAGCCTAGGTTATTCATGAATTCGCAGATCTCTCTAGTCCAGTCTATTGATGCTTTATTGCCTCAAACCCAGTGCGGTTTATGTGGTCATCGTGATGGCTGCTTGCCCTATGCTCAGTCCATTGTTAAGGGCGAAGATGCCAATAAATGTGTACCGGGTGGACAGCCCGTCGCTGATGCTCTGGCAGCATTGTTAAATCGTTATAAACTGCCCGCTGAAGAAAGCGTCTGGCCAATTCAGGCGGATGGTCGTCCTCAGCGCATGAAAGCCATCATCCGTGAAGATGAATGCATTGGCTGTACCAAATGCATCAGTGCTTGCCCGGTCGATGCGATCATTGGCTCAGGCAAATTGATGCATACTGTGCTTACTGACTTGTGTACCGGCTGTGAACTCTGCATTCCGCCCTGCCCGGTAGACTGTATTGATCTGGTCGAAGATCTTCAGCCTTTGCCAACTGAAGCTCAGCGTATTGCTGAACAGGATGATTTGCGTAAACGTTACTATGCGCATATTCAACGTGAAGAAAAACGCCGAATTGACCGTAAAGGTCCAGTGGTTCGTGCAGAAATTAATACAGCCCTATTTGCCCAGTTCTCTGCTCAGGTCGATCAGGTTCCTGTCATTGAAATCGTGAAAAAACCAGCAGATGAAGTGGTTACACTTGATGCCAAAACCACGATTGAGCTTGCTAAATTACGCACACAAATCAAAAAGTTAGAAAAACAGCTTTCTGTTCGTGAGGATGCACGCAAACGCCTGCAACTTGAAGAACTGACGCAGCAATTACAGGCTTTACAGGGATAAGACATGATAACAGTAACAGCTAAGCCTGTAAAAAACATGACTAAAAAACAGATTCAGACTTTCTTTGAGCGCCTGCGTGAGCAGCGTCCGAATCCAAAAACTGAATTGAATTATTCAAGTCCATTTGAATTACTGGTTGCAGTGACCCTGTCTGCCCAGGCTACGGATGTGAGCGTGAATAAAGCCACCGATAAACTGTTTCCGGTCGCCAATACACCGGAAGCAATTTATGCACTTGGTGTAGATGGCCTCAAGGAATATATTAAAACGATTGGCCTGTATAACTCCAAAGCTGTGAACGTCATTAAAGCCTGTGAAATGTTAATCAAGAAGCATAACAGCGTGGTACCGGACAATCGTGCAGATCTAGAAGCTTTACCGGGTGTAGGGCGCAAAACAGCGAATGTTGTGCTGAATACTGCCTTTGGCCAGCCAACCATGGCTGTAGATACGCATATCTTTCGTGTTGGTAACCGTACCGGTTTGGCAGTGGGTAAAAACGTGCTTGAGGTCGAGCATCGTCTGGTCAAAGTGATTCCAAAAGAATTTATTATTGATTCACATCACTGGTTGATTTTACATGGTCGCTATTGCTGCATCGCACGTAAACCGAAGTGTCACGAGTGTGTGGTCGCTGATGTCTGTAACTGGCCCGACCGTTTTGAATTTGGTGCAGGTCACGCAATTCCGGTGAAAAATATTGAAGCTGAACTTTAGGTTCAGCTTTTTTAATTTAAGTACTCGAAATTTTTTTATTTTTTATTTTGCTCAGCCTGTTCTTGCTTGCGCTTTTGCTCAAGCTCGGCCTGTAATTTAGGATGCAGCTGACGCTCAGGTACCTTACCCGCATTTTCAGCACGTTCTTCCTGACGTACTTTTTTCAGCATCTTGAAGCTGACATAGAACAGCGCAAACAGTACTGCCAGAAATACAATCATCAATCCCAATACAGCAAATTTCACAGCAGATCCTTTTGAACAACGCAATAAAAAGAGCCCTAATATGACTTAGGGCTCTTTGAAAGTCAAAATGATCGGAAACTGATTATTTTGCTTGATCCAGAATCGCAAAAAGATCTTTTTGAACTTCTTCGATTGGACGTAGACCATTTAACTTGTCATAAGTCGGTGCATTTTCGCCTGAAGCTGCACGGCCTTGATAGAAGCCAACCAGCTGTTCAGTTTCAGTGTGGTATGAACCTAAACGGCGACGAATAGTTTCTTCCTGGTCATCTGGACGTTGTACCAGATCTTCACCAGTTTCATCATCTTTACCTTCCACTTTTGGCGGGTTGTAAACGATGTGATAAACGCGACCAGACGCCGGGTGTTGACGACGACCAGATAGACGTTGAACGATTTCTTCATCCGGCACATCAATTTCAATTACATGATCAATTGCAATGCCTTCTTTTTCCAGCGCTTCAGCTTGAGGAATCGTACGTGGGAAACCATCAAAGATGCAGCCATTTGCACAGTCAGGTTGTGCAATACGCTCTTTGACCAGACCAATGATCAATTCATCAGAAACCAAACCGCCATTGTCCATGACGCTTTTAGCTTGTAAACCTAATTCAGTTCCTTCACGAATTGCAGCACGGAGCATATCACCGGTTGAAATTTGTGGGATATTGTAGCGCTTACAGATCAACTGAGCTTGTGTACCTTTACCTGCTCCAGGTGGTCCGAGTAAGATAATGCGCATATATAAACATCCTCATTTTTTAACTATGTATAAGATACCCAGCTTCACACGACCAAAACGTGTGCTGCTCTTTGGCATCTAATTATAAGAAAGCCACAAACAAATGGATTAAACCCGCAACAAAACCGGTAACTCCCCCCAGGACAATCAAGATCCATTCATCTTCCTGAAAGGCAGGACGTAATAGATTCTGAAACTCGTTAGGCGTCAAATCACGTATGCGGTCTCTAAACATTTGGTAGATCTTCTGTGCACGGCTCGCATTAAACGCAGGGTCGCTTACAGGCACCATCGTAATTTCAATCGAGCGATCGATCAAGTCTGTCTTGAGTTTTGCATACTCTTTTGGCCCTAAAGACAGCTGTAAAGAGGTCCGAACCAGCGGTGTTTCCATAATTTCGTTAATATGACGTTTGACAATACGGCGGGTTTTATCTTTTTTACCACCATACATCATTTCTGTCATGATCGATTTTAGCGTAATCAGATCTTCTGTGACCACACTTGCAAATACGTCAGAGACTTCCTCCTGACGTTTCATAAATGCGCCTTGTATGTTAAAGGTGCCAATTCTTGGAATCACCGGTTTGATCCAAGGGAATCTATGATCAGCCGTACGCTTAAAGAATTGCGGGTATTTAATATAATGCGGTTCTACCGGATTAAACACCATCCAGATCGCAATCCAGTTGGTCAGAAAGCCCCAGATAGCCGCCCAGAACGGTACGGTCCAGTGCCATGGCACCACAAACCAGACCACCATCTGAAACAGGCCAAAGAACATCCCGATCAGGGCACTGATATGCCAGATAAAGTTGATTTCTTTCTGCCCCACTTTCAGGAACATGCGCACCATTAAACGGCGATCGCCTTCCATTTGACTGACCACCATGTCGCGCATATCGACCAGTGACTCGACGTTCATGGTCAGTTCAGTCACTAATTCTTTTAATACCTGTGGCAGCTGTTTATGGGCTTGGGCATAAATACGGCGCTTGATTGAATAAGGCAAGTTTTCCCATAGCACCGCATTACGGTCCATCATGACTTCATCAATCAGATGTTCGAGTTCAAAACCGACCTGTTCCCCGATAATACGTGCCATATCATCCGGATCCATTGCCTGCAAGAACTCCTGGATGGAGCCCAATTTAGATAAGGTATTATCCGTGATAATTCCTGAGATTCTTCCAGCTTTACGCGGCACAATACCTTGCCAGCCAACAGGAACAGGCCCGACATGAAAACCCCAAAAATTAATTGGATAAAACACCATTTTTAGCGCCATCCACACGTGAGCCCATGTTACGAATGCGGTCACTGGGATAATGCTGAGCACTGCCCAAAAATCTGGGCGATTCAAGAAGGCTTGCCACAATTCATTGACGTACTCAAGCATGCATAAATTCCATATTTAATTTTTTGTTCACAGAATACAGGTATTAATAAAGTTGAATATTTTGTCTATAAACCGATACTTAAAGTATAGGAGAATTGTAGTCTGGGTTCAGTTTCGGCTACAACGCGACCATTACTGTCCTGTAATTTCTCCCCCGCCCCAATACCGATACTAAAACTGCTGATCCGTTCTGAACTAAGCAAAACATACGCCAGATCAATGCCCCCACCTAAACGGCTTTCGTATTTGCCATCAACCTGTTTGCTATCGATATGACCGGCATAAGCCCCTATATAATAACCATTTTTGTCCTTGCCGGTGAGGTGTACAGGATAACGAAAGCCAACTTGTGCTCCAACTGTACGATCATCGTTGAGAAAAGCACCACCTTTCACATAAGCAATCCCATAAGGATTCACCCATTCAGTGTTTAGATGGATAAGTTTCTGGGTAAAACCGACCCCAACATTAAATACTTTAGGCTCACGATCCTCAGTTCTGTTTGTCGTATTATTCACTTGATCATGTGCATATCCCCCATTTGCAAAGAATGCAAATGCCAACAAAGGGTAAACTTTGTTCATTCCTTCACCATCTTCCTTAATTATAGTTTTTGGTAGAGTCCTATTTTTATTTAATTTTGACTTTATCAGAATTATTAAAACTCTTGTATACAGCACTTTACAATTTTTATGTCTGCAAAGTCAAAGTTTAAACACAGGAATTGCTACAGCCAGTTTTTCATTATCAAATCCCGTACAGTTGCGCTAGAATACTCCACTTTGATTCCTTTCCCTCTGGTCTTAAGTCGATCGCGTATGAAGCAGCACTTTCCTTTAAAAAATGCACAACAAGAAAAGCGCATCTATAACAGTCGGGTCTGGATCTCTGTCGGTATTGTGGTTTTCTTTATGCTGCTGCTGGTCAGCCGCTATGCCTATTTGCAAATTTTTAATTTTGAAACCTTCTCTACGGCTTCTGACCAGAACCGTATTCGTCTGCAGCCCTTAGCGCCCGCACGTGGCTATATTTATGATCGTAACGGTATTTTACTTGCCGATAATTATCCTGTTTTCACAGCTACCTTAAGCCGCGCCGATGTGCAAGATATTGATGATACGCTGAAACGTCTTACACCGATTCTGGAATTGACTGAAGAAGATATTGAACGTTTTCAGGCACGAGTCAAGACGGCGCGTAAAACTGAGCGGGTATCGATCAAGCTGAATCTGAATGAAAATGATATTGCCCGTTTTAGTGAAGTAAAATATCTATTTCCGGGCGTCAATATTGAAACCCAGATGACTCGTTACTATCCGCATGGTGAACTCTTTGCGCATGTGATTGGTTATGTCGGCCGCATTAATGACAAAGAACTTAAAGAAATTGATAAGGATCTCTATGCCGGGTCTAACCTGATCGGGAAAATTGGGGTAGAAAAATACTATGAAGATCTCTTACATGGTGTGCCAGGGAATGAGTCAGTCGAAGCTGATGCTTTCGGTAATGTCCTGCGTCATTTAGGCCGTAAAGAGCCGGTACGCGGTAATGATCTGTATTTGTCACTAGATTATGGTCTACAAACCATTGCCACAGAGCAACTGGCCGGTCGTCGCGGTGCTATTGTCGCGATTGACCCACGTACAGGTGAAATTCTGGCGCTGGTTTCCAGTCCAAGTTTTAACCCTAATTTATTTGTCACCGGGATTAGTAGCAAAGACTATTCAGGCCTTCGTGACAGTTTGGATCAGCCACTTTATAACCGTGCGGTTCAAGGGGCTTATCCTCCAGGTTCAACGATCAAACCGATGTTTGGTATGGGCGGTCTGCATTATGGATTGGTCGACTGGAGTACAGCGATTTCTGACCCGGGCTACTTTACCTTGCCGGGCGATAGTCACCGCTTCCGTGACCATAAGAAAACTGGTCATGGTGCTGTGAACCTGCATAAGGCGCAAGTGGTGTCCTGCGACACCTATTTCTATGTCATGTCCTACCGCATGGGCATTGAAAAAATGAATAGCTGGATGCGCCAGTTCGGCTTTGGCGAAAAAACCGGTGTAGATTTACCAAGTGAAAGCTCAGGTCTTTACCCAAGTCCTGAATGGAAAATGCGTACCCGTAAATCCAAATGGTCACGTGGTGAAACCATTTCGGTGAGTATTGGCCAAGGCGCATTTACCGCAACACCTTTACAGCTTGCTATGGCAACTGCTATTACAGCGAATCAAGGCTCACATGTTACGCCTCACGTACTGCGTGAAAGTAAGGGTGCCAAACCTTTTACAGTACATAATGCCCCTAATGGTAAAATCGACTTTGACGGTCAACCAGACGACTGGATTAAAATGCGTGATGCCATGATTGATGTGGTTCAGTCAGGTACAGGTCGCGGAATCCGCACACCAATGTATCAAATTGCAGGTAAAACTGGTACGGCACAGGTGAAAAGTATTGCCCAGGGTAAACGCTATAATGAAGCCCTGCTGACTGAACGCCAGCTGGATCATGGTCTGTTTGTTGGTTTTGCTCCTGCTGAAACCCCTGAAATTGCAGTAGTCGTTGTCTGGGAAAATGGTCGACATGGGGGTTCTGCTGCTCAACTGGCTAAACCGTTATTTGACTACTGGTTACTGTCTCGCGATAAAAATCCGATTCATCCTGCAGGCCATCAAATTAGTGGCGGTCTCATGACAGCAGGTATTAAACCGGGTGAATTGCCAAGTGGACCGAATATGTTAAGTGCAGATCCGAATGCGAGCCCAACCCAAGAAGGCAGTCAGGCGACCCATGCACAGTCAAACAATCCGCAACCTGCAACTTCTCGCTCTGCTCCTGCAGCCAATGACGATCAGGAATAATTCATGAAAAATCAACTTAGAATTATTGGTGGTGACTGGAAACGCCGTCAATTGGCTTTTGCCAGTATTGAAGGATTACGTCCTACACCTGACCGTGTGCGTGAAACTTTGTTTAACTGGCTGATGTGGGATGTCCAGAATGCCTGTGTCTTGGATCTGTGTACCGGTTCAGGCGCTTTATCCTTTGAAGCATTATCACGTGGTGCAGCTTCAGTGGTGATGATTGAGCCGGATCGTACTCAGGCACAATTCCTCACCCAAAATCTGGAATTACTCAAAGTCACCAAAGCACGTGCGCAACTTAAAATTGCGACAGCACAACAAGCCTTAACCAGCCTGAAACAGCAATTTGATCTGGTCTTTCTAGACCCACCTTATAGTCTGGATTTATGGGAAACTCTGGCTACTCAGACTGATCCACTGATTAAAGAAGATGGTTTTATCTATGTAGAAGCCGATCGTGAACTGAGTACATTGAAGCTGCCAAGTTCATGGCATTTAATCAAAAATACCAAAGCCGGCACAGTACGCGCAGGGCTGTATCAGAAAAAAGCAGCTTAAGACTTACTTATATTAAATACTTAAATAAAAAAGGATTACTTCCTTTAAGGAATCCTTTTTTATAAATAGAAGATAATGGTTAACGATTACGACGCCAGTCCCGATCTCCTCTATCACGTTTCCAGTCACGATGATCTTTATGTTTTTTCCAGTCCTTATCACCACGATCCCGATCATAATGTCCATTACGATCATGATGACCGCGATAACCTTCATCCCAAGGATCAACCACACAGCCTGTTAGCGCTACTGCCAATACGGATGACAGTAATATCATTTTTTTCATGTTCATCACCTCTATACCGCCCTCAATTAGTATCAAGTGATTTCATGAAGAGTACGCGGAGCCATTGTTGCACTCTTGTATGATTTTGTTCATTTTCCATACTTAATTAAAGGATTTGTCTCGGATTTAATAAAAATCATTTATGCATATTTACACTTAGATTCGCATAAATACAGCTAAGGATCTGCTTGGTTTTTCTGACCATATTTTGAATACTACAAACTTTTCCAATACCCTGATTTTTATGACGACCTGGCTACTCTTTATTCTTGGTGCAATTATCGCGGGATTTGTACAGGAACTTACCGGCTTTGCTTTTGCATTAATTGCCATATCATTCTGGGTATGGGGATTGAGTCCTCAACTTGCTGCGCCTTTAGTGGTTTTTGCCTCGGTGTGGAGTCACCTCATTTCATTATCTAATGAGCCTAAACTTCCTCACCTGCACCGAGCCTTATATCTACCTTATTTAATTGCAGGTCTGATCGGTGTCCCACTCGGTACCTGGTTACTGAATATCGTTGAAGCGGGCACTTTTCGTATTTTTCTTGGTATATTTCTCGTGATCTGGTGTCCACTAATGCTGCTGAATCCACAGATTAAATTGATTCAACATTCAGGCAAAACTGCGGATGCAGGGATTGGTTTGGTTGGTGGCATTTTAGGAGGTTTAGGGGGATTCTGTGGTTCTGTACCATCTGCCTGGTTAATGCTGAAACAGCTGCCGAAAGAACAGCAGCGCTACATATTGCGTCATTTTAATTTTGCCATACAGGTGTTTACCTTAGCCGCCTATTTACTGCAAGGCAGCTTAAATCAGACTCACCTTCCCTATATGGCGGTACTCATTCTAGCTGTAAGTATTCCCGCTATTTTAGGCGCACGTCTGTTTCATCGAATATCAGAATTACGTTTTAAACAGATTGTCTTAGGCTTACTCTTCAGCTCGGGCTGCTTTCTCCTGATTAAGGAAGGCATTGACTCATTTGCGCGATAGAGCAGCTCTAAAACCTTACATCACTTTGCTTTCAGCCCTATTGCTGTTATGTTAGCCCGAATGATTCTCAGGCGGATATAAGCAATGCAAATTCGTGATCAAATTGCCCTTGTCACTGGTGGTGCACGTGGATTGGGTCTAGCCATTACCCAGCTCCTGATACAGGAAGGTGCACGTGTGGTAGTAAATTACCATAGCAGCAAAACCCAAGCTGAAGCTTTACAAAATCAGTATCCTGATCAGGTCTTTGCCTATCAGGCAGATGTAACACAAGCTGACCAAGTAAAAGCTTTATTTGCTGCCAGCAAGGCCCATTTCGGAGAAGCCGTCCATTCCGTTATTAATAATGCGCTGGTGCAGTTTGAGTTTAATGGTGATGAGCGACCTAAAGTTGAAGATCTGACCTGGGAAAGTATGTCCCGTCAGTTTAGTGGAGCAGTTCAGGCCTGTTTAAATACAACACAAGCTGCATTAGAAGATATGAAACAGGCACATTTTGGTCGTATCGTGAATATTGGGACTAACCTGGTTCAAAACCCTGTCGTTCCTTATCATGATTATACGACTGCGAAAGCGGCGCTATTGGCCTTTACCCGAACTACTGCGCAAGATCTTGGTCAGTATGGGATTAACGTGAACATGCTTTCAGGCGGATTACTGCAAACCACTGATGCAAGTAAAGCAACACCTGACTTTGTCTTTGACCTGATTGCTCAGTCCACTCCTCTGCGCCGCGTGATTACACCTGAGGAATTTGCGTCTGCTATTCTGATGTTCCTGTCACCTTATTCACGTGCAGTGACAGGTCAAAACCTGATTGTCGATGGCGGACTGGTTAAAGGTTAAAGATTGCCAAGGAAGAATGAGATTCTAAATTTTATTCTTCTATTTTTTGACCAGTTGTTGAATAAAACTACTTTTGCATAGCGCATTTGCTTCTACAATAGTGCGCTCCCCATCAAAGTTCATCTTTTTCTATGAAACTCCTAACGGCATTGCTCAGTAGCATATTACTGGCAGGTTGTATGTCCAATGATCTTAAAAAGTCAGAACAGCTTCTGCAAAACTTCAATTGTGCCAAGATTGATACAGCGCAAATGCCACACAGTAGTATGACGGATTATTATCAACACATGCTGTACAGCAGCAAAACCAAGGTCGAGTCTTATATTGAGCAATATCATCAAGGTAAAGAGCCTTTTGACCTGCCTTTATATGAAGTGGTAGAACAGCAATACAATCTTTATAAAGATGCCTGCCAGAATCTGGGGGGAATTTTATCTGAAGAGAATCAAAATTAAATTCAGTATTTATATATCGTACAGAAAAGCAGAGTCCATCCCTCTGCTTTTATTTTTCCTGAAATTAAAAATAGCGTTGATCAATACTGAATTTTTCAGGAAATTTGGGTTCAACATTGGCATAGAACGCCATGATCTCAGCCATATCCTGTTCATAATTTCCTGTTGGATAAATGATTTTACCTACGCCCGCTTCTTTTTTTGCATAATCCATATAAGCCAGCGCAATTGGCACACCCGCATTGATCGCCACATGATAAAAACCGGTTTTCCATTGTTCCTGACGGGCACGTGTGCCTTCCGGTGTAACCAACATGACTAGTTTAGAATGTTCTTTAAATAAATCCGTCATGGCCTGAACCATGCTTGGACGTGGCTCACCCGGTTGTTTGGGACGACGGTCAATACCAATTCCACCCATTGCACGTACAAAAGGCCCAAATGGAAATTTCATATAGCTGTCTTTAATGGTCAGGCGCACATTCACTTTTAATGCCTTTAAGGCCAAACGTGCATATAGTGCATCCCAGTTACTGGTATGTGGCGCTGCAATCATCACACATTGATCAAGGTCTTCGGGCCATTGGTCATCGGTTTTCCAGCCCATTAAATTTAAAGTTTTCTCAGCTAAATTTTCAAACACAGCTACATCACAATCATTGTCAAAATTTCGCCACAGTCTAACAATGCAGCAGAATATAGATAGTGCATACTGATCAATAAATCACCAATTAATATATATTTGTATTTTTAAATTTTAGGAAGAGTTTTCAATTTATTGTTATTTGAATCTTCCTTTTTTCACTTCCTATAGCAAGCTCATTCTTTTAAGCAAATAGTGAGTTCAATTTATTTTACTGATTTATATATTTTTCCATCCTAATTTTAGAATATGTTGATTTTAGCTTTCTTTCTATACTTCGCTGACATAATAAATTTTAGGAAGATTTTCATGAAAAAGACTTTAATTTGTCTTGCCTTAGCGGGGTTACTTACAGCATGTGGCGGTTCAGATAATGATCGTACAGAGGGTTCATCACCTGTTCCACCTACAGCTCCGGTCGGGACCGAAACTGGTGTACTGACAGATGGAATTATCTCAGGGGTAACATATATCACCAGTAGTGGTGCTGAAGGGGTTACTAATGAAAAAGGTGAATTTAAATTTAATGACGGAGAAAAGGTTAAATTCCTGATTGGTGACGTACAACTAGGTCAAGAAATTGAAGCTAAAGAACGTGTTAGGCCTTCAGATTTAGCACAAACTGAAATTGCACGTACCAATCTGATGGTGTTTTTACAGTCTTTAGATACAGACAGTAATCATGACAATGGGATTAGCATCAGTACTGAAGCTGCTAATGCCCTTCTTAATCAAAGTTTAGATTTTTCTAAGGCCCCTACAGCATTTGCTACAGATGTGGTATCAACAGGCGTAGTTACCACAGAAAAATTGATTACACCTGAAAAAGCTGCGGGAAACTTCCAGTCAACTTTCTATAAAGATATTGCCGGTACTTGGGAAATTGGCCGTAATGCAAACAGCGCTGTACTGATCCATATTTTAGAAGATGGCCGTTATGCCTTAGGTCAAGCAGAAGCTGCTGACGGTGATGGGACACCTGGCATTGAAACTGGAGAGTTAAACTGGAACGCAACTACCAGCGTGATTTCACCGCGCATTATTCAAGACAGTAATGGTGAATGGGGACTCTCAGATCCTGCAAAAGGCAAACCTTACACCTTAAACTATGATGGAACGACCTTAATTCTGACAGAACCGGGGATCAATACCGAATACCGGTTAAGCCGCGTCAAACAGTCTGCTAATGGTCTGGTAGGTGCTTGGAGATTTAGTGACACCCATTTATTTGCCTTCTTTGACACAAACTATTATTTCTTCCTGGACACTGAAGGCGGAGATGATTGTGGCTGGCCTGGAATTGAATATGGCAAATTTACTCTTTCAGGTAATACACTCACAACCACTGAAGTTTTATTCGATACCAATGAATGTGGCGGATTACAAGACAGTTCCGATGGCAGCAAGACCATTGCAAACATCAATGTATCGGCTGAAACTCTGATCTTGCATCCACAAGGTGAAGGTCCTGTAACATTACAGCGCGTTAGATAATGAGCACAGTCTACCTAAAGAATTATCTTTAGGTAGGTTTAATTAATATGTTCAAAATGAATCGTACATCCCATCAATAAGTGCATCAGTTCAATTTGTGAAGTGCAGTCAGTTTTTTCATAAATATTCTTAAAATAAGTGCGTACTGAACTTAAAGTGATCCCACATTTCGCCGCAATTTCTTCTAATTTATAGCCATTGATTAAAAGCTCACACAAATCAAATTCACGTTTTGACAGTTGATATGCTTGCTGTAAATAAGCTCTGGATAATGAATAATGCCGATTTTTGTCTGTCATAAATACGGCAATCTGATGCTGAGCTTCAGAAAATTGCTGCATCTTTTTTAATCTTTTAAAAGACACAACAGTGAGCATCAATTGCTGCATTTTAGAATCCTGCAGAGCCAAGACCCCGCCTATTTCACTCGGCATACTGGTCTCTTCCAGCAAAGCACTGGATAGCAATCTTTCCAGACGTTCCTGATCACCTACCGGTGTTTTCAGACGGTTATGTATATCCATTTCCAAACACGTTGAAGCTTCAATCATGCTTTGTGCCAGTGGATTTGAATAAGATAACTTGAGATCCTGATCCAGCAAAATAATACCGATTTTTAAACAGTCCAATACAGTATATAAGCTGATATTGTCTTGTTGTACCAAACTGATTTGCCGATGAATCTGTAAAGAGCGACGCAAATGTATGCCGATCCGTTTGAGAAAATTCAGTTCAGCTGCTTCAAAACCTTGAGTGTGTGGAGCACGATGTAGTCCCATGACTGCCCAGCGATAGTTTCCTCTGTCCAGCAATACTCCCGCCATATACCCTATCCCTGTAGGCTTAAGGCATTTTTCATAAAAAATATACTGTTCTGTTCCAGGTTGATCCGCATAATGACGGCAGTCCTGATTAAGTGCCTCCCCCATATCAATTTCATTCCATAGAGGCATGTGCAGCTTCATATCAATGACCCGAATCCGTTCCTCCTGATAAGCAGCCAGACTTTCTTCCGGGATATTGTAAGTATAAACAAAGTCATAGGCTGGATTGAATTGATCAAGGCTGGTAAAAATTGCACTATGACTCTGGGTATATTGCACAATATCCTGAATGACCTCCAGCCATAAAGCAGGCAATAAAGCAGCATCATAAATTTTCGCGATGATATTATTTTCCTGTTCTGCTTTCATGACCGCTCTTTTTAATAATTATTTCTATCAAATCATAACCTTAAGGTTTATAAAATAAAACTAAAGAAAACCAATCGCTTATTTTGTATTTTAATTATCTTAGTTTCTCATCTACATATATTTAATCCGTTTCACTTAACGAATCAATTTTTAACAAGATCCCTCTGTATATTGATAGCTCATACTTCTAATGTAAATCCTAGAACAGAAGAACAAGAGGATGATCTTCAATGAAAAAAATACTATGGCCTGCTTTACTGGTAGTAACGGTTACTAGTTTAAGTGCATGTTCTAAACAGAATGACCGCGATATGGCCAGTGCAGATACTCAATCTAATACCACAAATGCTCCTGTTACTACAGAGACTACAAATAGTCAAAGCAATATGAGTACTGAGATGACCAGTAAAGCTACTGTTAACTCAAACTGGGCAGGTGAATATGAAGGTGTTTTCCCATGTGCTGACTGCGAAGGGATTAAAGTTGAACTAGATCTTAATCCTGACAAAACTTATGAATTGAGTGAGGAATATTTAGGTAAAACTGGAAATAATGAAACTGAGACCAAAGGTAGCTTCACTTTCGATTCTCAACAACCTTCTATTATCGTCCTAGATGGAAAAGCTGAAAACAGGAAGTTTTATGTAGGTGATAATTTCGTTGAAGCTCGTGATATAGAAACAGGTAAGGAAATACAGAGTAATCTGAATTATAAATTAGTTAAAAAATCACCTTAATCATTTTCTAACTTAATAAAAAATCCCCGCAAATGCGGGGATTTTTTACATCATATGATCGAACGATGAATTACATCATACCGCCCATACCACCCATGCCGCCCATATCAGGCATAGCTGGTTTTTCTTCTGGAATTTCAGTAATCATACATTCTGTTGTTAACATCAAGCCAGCAACAGAAGCTGCATGCTCAAGTGCTGAACGAGTTACTTTCGCAGGATCCAGGATACCCATTTCCAGCATGTCACCGTATTCGCCTGTCGCAGCGTTATAGCCATAGTTACCTTCACCGTTCTTCACAGCATTGATCACTACAGATGGCTCATCACCAGCATTTGCTACGATTTGACGAAGAGGAGCTTCGATTGCACGACGAAGGATATTAATACCAACGTTTTGGTCATCGTTTGCACCAGTTAAACCATCAAGTGCAGATGCAGCACGTACCAGTGCAACACCACCACCTGCAACAACACCTTCTTCAACTGCAGCACGAGTTGCGTGAAGTGCGTCGTCTACACGGTCTTTCTTCTCTTTCATTTCAACTTCAGTTGCAGCACCAATTTTGATAACTGCTACACCACCTGCCAATTTAGCAACACGTTCTTGAAGTTTTTCTTTGTCGTATTCAGAAGTAGATTCTTCGATTTGTGCACGAATTTGCTGAACACGCTCAGAAATCTGATTTGCATCACCAGCACCATCAACAATCACTGTATTTTCTTTAGATACAGTTACTTTATGCGCAGTACCTAAGTGTTCAAGTAAAGTTTGATCTAACTGCATACCGATTTCTTCAGAAATCACAGTACCGCCTGTCAGGATCGCGATATCTTGAAGCATTGCTTTACGACGGTCACCGAAGCCAGGAGCTTTAACAGCACATACTTTGATAATGCCGCGCATGTTGTTTACAACAAGAGTTGCTAGTGCTTCGCCTTCAACATCTTCAGCGATGATAAGAAGAGGCTTACCAGTTTTCGCAACAGCTTCCAAAACAGTGATCAATTCACGGATATTGCTAATTTTCTTGTCAACCAACAGGATGTATGGGCTTTCAAGTTCAGCAGTTAAAGTGTCTTGTTTGTTTGCGAAGTATGGAGAGATATAACCGCGGTCAAACTGCATACCTTCTACAACATCAAGCGAATCTTCAAAGCCTGAACCTTCTTCAACAGTGATTACGCCTTCTTTGCCCACTTTTTCCATTGCTTGTGCAATCAGAGAACCAACAGTGGTGTCAGAGTTTGCAGAGATCGAACCAACTTGCTCAATCGCTTTAGAGTCAGAAGCTGGTTTTGCAGTTTGTTTAATATTTTCAACAACAGTTTTCACTGCAAGGTCGATACCGCGTTTCAGATCCATTGGGTTCATACCCGCTGTTACTGACTTGATCCCTTCGTTCAGGATTGCTTGAGCCAATACAGTCGCAGTCGTTGTACCGTCACCTGCGATATCATTGGTTTTTGAAGAAACTTCACGAACCAGTTGCGCACCCATATTTTCGAATTTGTCTTTTAGGGTGATTTCTTTCGCAACAGATACACCATCTTTAGTGATGTGCGGTGCACCGAAAGAACGGTCGATTACAACGTTACGGCCTTTAGGACCTAAAGTCACTTTCACCGCATCTGCAAGGATGTTCACACCAGCAATCATTTTTGAACGAGCTGAATCACCAAATTTTACGTCTTTAGCTGACATATTTGACTCCGAATATTGTTGTATCTTTACAAAATCTGAATTGGAATGAGTAAAACGATCTGGCGCAGATTAAGCTTCTAATACTGCTAGGATGTCAGACTCTTTCATGATTAAAAGTTCTTCGCCGTTTACTTTTACAGTTGTACCTGCATAAGTACCGAACAATACTTTGTCGCCAACTTTTACGTCTAACGCGCGTACGCCATTGTCAGTGATTTGACCATTACCAACTGCAATGATTTCACCTTGTGCAGGTTTTTCAGCAGCAGAACCTGGAAGTAAGATGCCCCCAGCTGTTTTTGTTTCTTCTTCAACACGACGAATAACAACGCGGTCATGTAATGGACGAATGTTGCTCATAAATAACTCCATCAGACTAAGTCTTTTTTAGATCACCGATGACGACTTATTTATTCCATTGGTCATCATCAAAATTTTTTGATGTGCTTTTTATGGAGATGGAATAAAATGCTTCAAGGGCAAAAATGAAAAAAAATTGGTTTTTTTTTAATTTTTTGATGGATTGCGTATTTTTTGTCTATTTATTTATGGGATCAGGCTGTGGAAAAAAGGTTTTTAACTGTTCATCAAAACAATATTGCGTGATTTTTCCTGTTTCATCAATTGCATTAAAGCTATTCGGCTGATTCCTATGGAGTCGATGCGACGCAGAAGTCCCCGCATGTACATCATAAACTGGATGATCTCCTCCCAATTCGAATATATGGTTCAAATCATAGACTGCGGTATGATGCAAATGCCCATGCAATACAGCAAACAGACCATGTTGCGACCAAGACTCCAATGCAATTTTGGCCATCAGGGGAATATCCTTAAAACCTCTCCTATTCTGAAATGGCACATAAAAAGGTTGATGACTGACAATAATCTTAATTTTGGAAGCAGGTGCCTGCTGTAGTTTTAGGTCAATCCTTTGAATCTGTTCGAGTGATAAATGCCCTTTGGTATGATATCGACGTCTAATCGAATTTACCCCAATCAGATAAAAATGTTCGGTTTCTAAAACAGGCTCGAGTTCACCAAAAAATAATTGATAACGGGTAAATGGAGTAAATAGCCGATTCCATAAATGATAAAGCGGAATGTCATGATTCCCTGGTATCACAAGATAAGGCGTATTCAACTGATCCAGAAACCGTTTACAGGCAAAAAATTGTCCCAAACGTGCTCGCTGGGTGAGATCGCCGCTGACTACCACCGCTTCCAATTGATGATCCCGACAAAATTGCCGGATGGCTTCCAAACATTCAGGCCTTTCTGTACCAAAATGTAGATCAGAGAGATGCAGAATCATGCGGCACCATTACACTTAAACTATTTTTTAAAACTGAAATATTTAACGGTGGTGTCATTTCTACCGTCTCCCCATCTATGGCAACCATTAATTTCTTACGTTTAGACTCAATTCGCACCTGATCTGCGGAAAAGCTATAGACATCGGAGGCTTCATCAATTTTGCCCCGAATTAACTGATATACCAGCTTGAATAACGTCAGCTTGTCACTTTTGGAGACCACAACCCCAGCCACCTTCCCTTGCTCAGCAGCTTGGGCAATCCGCATTTTCATGTCTGCCAGTTGAAGTGGATTATTGCCAAAGAAAATCAGTGGAGTTTTGACCGGATATTTTTTCTGATCTACCCAGATTTCCAGTTTTAATTCTTTACGGTCACGAATCAAAACATCGAGTGCTGAGGTATAGGCATGTAAAGGGAGACGGCCAAATATGCGATTATAGTCTTCACGTTTTTTAATAAATAAGGGATATAAGCCCAGACTAGCATTGTTCAGGTAGATTTCCTGATTAATACGCGCTACATGGATACATTTGGTTTGACCCGTTGCAATGACTTGTGCGGCTTCAACCAAATCTAAGGGAATATCCAGCAATCTTGCCGCATAGTTAAAAGTACCTAAAGGCAATATTCCGACTGGAATATCAGTTTCAAGCAGGTGTTTGGCGACTGAATTGAGCGTTCCATCTCCTCCTGCTGCCACGACCACACCATGATCTGGCGATTGTTGATGCCGTTGCAATACTTCAGCAATCACTGTTTTGAACTGTTCTGGATCATTGATTTCAAAGGCTTTAGTCTCAAAATCATGCGCTGCAAAAATATCTAGTAATTGCTCATATTTTTCTTGCTGGTCAAATAGACGGAAACCAGAACTATGATTATAAATAATAGATAAGGGTTTAGATTGATTAGACATTTTTTACACAGATTGATGCACACCTATTGGCATTTTGTCCAATTCATAAACAATTAACAGTTGCTTTATGTAAAATTCGAATGGCGACCATTTATTTAATCAATAACAAATACAATTGAACAATTTTAATTAAATATTTGATTCAAATATAAATAATTAAAGTAAATACCACACATAAAGATAATAAATACATATTTAAGGTTTTGATTTTATTTATATCTTATTGTTTTATATAAATTTAAACAGAAAATAGCATAATATTCCAAATAAAATCCAGCACTTCTTTAGTCTTATTTTTTTGATGATTTTATGCTTTAATACAGCCACTTTTTTTCATATTTCATCTGGCCAGTATTTTATTGACCGGATTGTACTTTGTACAAAATTTTGTACACATTTGAGATAGGCCTCACCATGACCCAAGTGAACGCACCAGAATTCGTTCGTCACCCTAAGCTTATTGCATGGGTGGAAGAAATTGCTAAATTAACAAAACCAGCAAAAATTGAATGGTGTGACGGTAGCGCAGAAGAATATCAACGTTATATCGACTTGATGATCGCTAACGGCACAATGCAAGCGCTTAACCAAGAGAAACATCCTGGTTCTTATCTTGCAAATTCTGATCCTTCTGACGTTGCTCGTGTTGAAGACCGTACTTTTATCTGTTCTGCAAATAAAGAAGATGCTGGCGCCACCAACAACTGGGAAGATCCAGCAGTTATGCGCGAAAAATTGAATGGTCTGTTTGACGGTTCAATGAAAGGTCGTACCCTATATGTGGTTCCATTCTCTATGGGTCCTTTGGGTTCACACATTGCGCACATCGGTATCGAATTAACTGACTCTCCTTATGTGGCAGTCAGCATGTCTAAAATGGCTCGTATGGGTAAAGCTGTTTATGACGTTCTAGGTACAGATGGTGAATTTGTTCCTTGCGTACACACTGTGGGTGCACCACTTGAAGAAGGTCAAAAAGATGTTGCTTGGCCTTGCAACAAAGAAAAATACATCGTGCACTACCCAGAAACTCGTGAAATCTGGTCATTTGGTTCTGGTTACGGCGGTAACGCATTGTTAGGTAAAAAATGCCTGGCTTTACGTATTGCATCTTATATGGGTCGTCAACAAGGCTGGTTAGCTGAACATATGCTAATCCTTGGCGTGACTAACCCTAAAGGCGAAAAACACTACATCGCAGCTGCATTCCCATCTGCTTGTGGTAAAACAAACTTCGCGATGCTGATTCCACCAGCAGGTTATGAAGGCTGGAAAATTGAAACTGTAGGTGACGATATTGCCTGGATCAAACCAGGTGAAGATGGTCGTTTATATGCAATCAACCCTGAAGCTGGTTTCTTCGGTGTAGCTCCTGGTACAAATACCAAAACGAATCCGAACTGTATGGCAACTCTTCATAAAGACGTAATCTATACAAACGTTGCTGTGGCTGACAACGGTGAAGTTTGGTGGGAAGGTCTGACTAAAGAAGCACCTGCGAATCTGACTAACTGGAAAGGTCAACCACACACTGGCGAAGAAAAAGCGGCTCATCCGAACGCTCGTTTCACAGTTTCTGCTGGTCAATGCCCTTCTATCGATGCGGATTGGGAAAATCCAGCAGGTGTTCCAATTTCTGCGTTCATCTTCGGTGGTCGCCGTGCAGACACAGTGCCTCTAATTTCAGAAGCATTTGACTGGGTTGATGGTGTTTATAAAGCTGCCACCATGGGTTCTGAAACAACTGCTGCTGCTGTTGGTCAACAAGGTATCGTTCGTCGCGACCCATTTGCGATGCTTCCATTTGCTGGCTACAACATGGCTGACTACTTCACTCACTGGTTAGAAATGGGTGAGAAAGTTGGCGAGAAAGCTGCTGCTGCTGGTAACAAGCTTCCTGGTATCTACAACGTGAACTGGTTCCGTCGTGATACTGAAGGCAACTTCGTATGGCCTGGTTTCGGTCAAAACATGCGTGTTCTTGAGTGGATCATCGATCGCTGTGAAGGTCGTGCTGATGCTGTTGAAACTCCAATCGGCCGTGTACCTACTTATGAACAGCTAAACTGGACTGGTTCTGATTTCACTAAAGAACAATTTGACCTTGTAACTTCTCAAGACAAAGATCAATGGATCAAAGAACTTGAAAGCCACACTGAATTGTTCAACAAATTGGGTGATCGTCTGCCAGAAGCGTTGAAAAAACGCCAAGCTGAACTTCTTAAAGCGGTCAAATCTGCTTAATTGCTGATTTAATTTTAAAAAGGTCGCGTAAGCGGCCTTTTTTTATTATTTTAAGGCAAGGTTAAAGCCAATCTTTTAATCTGTTTTACATCTAAATAAAAACCACATTCACTGTTTATTAATCTCCTCAAAGAACATCATTTAACCAGTTAATCCAATATAAAAATCAAGTAATTACTCTAAAAAAATAGTAAATCTATGTTTTATAAAAATATTTAAAAATTCCATTATTTATTAAGACTAAAGTCCTATAAAAACAGAAAACTTGGAGGCGTATAAGTATATGAAATCTCCTCACTTTCTCTCTCACTAAAACATAACTTTTTAGATTTTATAGCAATGAAAATTTAAAAAAGATGTGTTTTACAGCATTCCTTTGGAGCAATGTTGTGAATCAGCCACTTCCTGAAGCTGCTACACCGCAGCTTGACCGTAAAACACGGGTTAAATCTATTCTCGGTGGTTCTGCAGGTAATCTAGTCGAATGGTACGACTGGTATGTTTATGCAGCTTTTACCTTATATTTCGCTTCACAGTTCTTCCCTGATGGTGACAATACTGTCAAGCTCCTTCAGGCTGCTGCTGTATTCGCACTTGGTTTCTTGATGCGTCCGATTGGCGCATGGATTATGGGGATTTACGCTGACCGCAAGGGTCGTAAAGCCGGTTTAACACTTTCTGTATCTTTGATGTGTGTCGGTTCCCTGATTATCGCCTGTGCACCTACCTATGATTCAGTGGGTATGCTGGCCCCTGCGCTGTTGTTATTTGCACGATTGTTACAAGGTCTGAGTGTAGGTGGTGAATACGGTTCAAGTGCCACCTACTTAACTGAAATGGCAGGTAAAAATCATCGTGGTTTCTATTCAAGCTTCCAGTATGTGACCCTGATCTCAGGTCAACTATTGGCACTGTGTGTACTGATTTTCCTACAACGCGCTTTGACTGAAGCACAACTCACTGAATGGGGCTGGCGTATTCCCTTCCTGATTGGTGCATTCTTAGCGATTGTAGTGTTCTGGATCCGTCGCGGTCTGGTAGAAACACAATCTTCAAAACAGGCTGTTGAACAGGCGAAAAAAGGTGGTCCTAAATCCGGTGCCTTAGCTTTATTCACTAAATACCCTAAACAGGCGTTTACCGTAATCATGCTGACTGCAGGTGGTACTTTAGCTTTCAATACTTTCACTACTTATCTGCAAAAGTACCTAGTCAATACTTCTGGTTTTGAAAAGACTACAGCGACTGAAATCACAACCCTCGCCATCTTCGTATTCATGTTATTGCAACCAGTTGTGGGTGCGCTCTCTGACAAAATTGGCCGCAAGCCAATCATGATTGCCTTTGGCGTATTAGGTGTTCTCTTTACCATTCCTATCTTTAATGGCTTAGGCACAACTACCAACCCAACTACAGCATTCATGTTATGTATGAGTGGTATGGTGATTGTGACTGGTTACACAGCGATTAATGCCGTAGTAAAAGCTGAGCTATTCCCTGCCCACATCCGTGCCTTAGGCGTAGCTTTGCCTTATGCGATTGCCAACACCCTATTTGGGGGTACAGCAGAACTGGTGGCTTTAAGCTTTAAAAATGCCGGCCATGAAAACTACTTCTTCTATTACATTACTTTTATGATTGGCCTGTCACTGCTGACTTATGTCTTTATGAAAGACACTAAAAAGCACAGCATGATTACTGATGACTAAGTAGCTGTATTGCTCTAGGAGCTTTCCGGATGGAAACATTCGGAAAGCTTTTTTATTGGAATTTTATGTTTAGTGCCATTCCGCTATTTCGTTGCTATGGCATACTTGTCTGATAAAAATACGGGAAATCATCATGATGAAAAAAACAGTTTTTTTACTCGGCTTAACTATCGGCACTTTAGGCCTGACAGCATGTCAGACGGCACCTCAACAATTTAACGGTCAGACCGGATATGAAATCCTGGAACGTTCAGAAAATACTGCGACCTTAAGCTATACATTAGCAGGACGACCAAGTCAGGATGAAAACAGATTACAGGCTGCTTGCAGACAAGTTCTTGGAAGCTCTAAAAGCTATAATATCCAGATTATCAATAGTCAGGAAATAGTTAACCCAACACCTGAACAGGTTCAGTATGGCCGTCAACTTGGGGATAGCCGCACCCAGATCAGCTTGAGTAATACACCTGATTTATATAACAGTGAAAATCCAGGTGCCCGAGAGGCATTAGATGCCCGCCCTACCACTGTACGTGTGATTCGTTATACCTGCTCATAAAAACAGAGCATAAAAAAAGGGCTTGATGCCCTTTTTTATTTTTTAACTCTTGTGTTTTATTTGGTTCGATAGAAGCTAACATTGCGGAATTCGGGTGATTCATCTAAATCTGGCCAGGTGGTTGCACTGCGTTCATCCAGTTTGAGATATTGTGGATGATTAAAGTTTTTAACCCGGCTGTCTGCAACCCAGACCTCGGGTGCAAATTTCAGGAATTCATCCAGAAAGAATCGGTTACACTGATCATAAAGCACGTCAGCCGCTAGCAGTATATCCACCTGTTCTGTTTTATAGAGATCATCCAGATATTCCAGCTCAACATCATTTAGCTCAGCATTGGCACGACAGGCATTCAGACTGACCTGATCGATATCGCAACAGATCACCTGCTTGGCTCCTGCCATTTTCGCAGCAATCGCAACTACACCGGAACCCGCACCAAAATCCAGCACTACCTTGTCTTTGACATGATGCGGTTCAGCCAGCAGCCATTGTGCCATGGCCAGTCCAGATGCCCAGCAGAAGATCCAGTATGGCGTATCATTCCAGATCCGGCGAATCACTTCATCGTCAAGTTTGTCTGTCGGAAAAACTGGTGGAATCAGCCAGAGTGAAATCGGTGTTTCCGGCAGTTGTTGTGCCGTTAGTTCACAATTGGGAATGACTTGATGTAAGGCTTGAAGTAAATGCTCAGGGGCTTTAGGAAATTGGAAGGTACAGCTCATGAAGAAAGCCTTGATGCGAAAATATGTTTATTGGAATTTATACATTAATCGGATACATGACCACGTCATTCGCAGCTGTTCGAGGCAGACTAAAATCTAATTCGTCCTGTTTTTGCGACACATCAACCACGCAAAAGAAATATGACGAGTTCTGCGAATGACAAATGGTTTTGGTTACTTTTGCCGAAACAAAAGTAACAAATGAACTTCTTACATCTTAATAGTCACAACGATACGACTCCGCCGTAACTAATTAAATTTCAATTAACCCAAAGCCTTCTCAGCAGCTTCTACAGTTTGACGAATTAAAGTTGTAATCGTCATAGGACCTACACCACCCGGAACTGGGGTATAAGCAGAAGCGATTTCTTCGATACCGACTAATTGAATATCGCCTACACCGCCGCCATCACGTGGGTGGAAGCCAGCATCAACAACAACGGCACCCGGTTTAATCCAGTCTTTCTGGATCAGTTCAGCTTTACCCACTGCACCTACAATGATGTCAGCCTGTTTTACAAATTCAGGCAGATTTTGAGTACGTGAATGACAAATGGTCACAGTAGCATTCGCTTCAAGTAACATTGCTGCCATCGGTTTACCTAAAATCGCAGAACGACCAACCACTACCGCATGTTTACCTGCGATTTCAATATTGTTTTCTTTCAGGATGGTCATGATACCTGCAGGCGTTGCAGAACCGTAAGCTGCTTCACCCATCGCCATACGACCATAACCCAGGCAAGTCACACCATCTACATCTTTTTCAAGCGCGATTGCATCGAAACAAGCACGTTCATCAATTTGTGCAGGTACTGGATGTTGTAAAAGAATGCCGTGAACATCCGGATTTGCATTCAATTTTTCAATTTCAGCAAGCAACTCTTCAGTAGTTGTTTCTTTTGGAAGCTCAACTTTTAATGAATCCATACCAACACGGCGGCAAGCATTACCTTTCATACGCACATAAGTTGCAGATGCGCCATCATCACCCACCAAAATAGTCGCAAGAATTGGAGTACGACCTGATTTTGCTTTTAGCGCTTCTACGCGAGTTAACAAGTCAGCTTCAATTTGCTTCGCCAATGCACGACCGTCTAGAACTAATGCCACGGCACTTCTCCCAAGTGTTGATATGAATCAATTTTGCACATTCTACATGATAATTCTGAATATTTTCCGCCATATGCTGTTTTTATGCGCATACAAATGAATATCCTATTGTTTTTTTTTCAGAGCTTGATAATATACGCATCAACAAGACGCGGCGGGGTGGCAGAGTGGTCATGCAGCGGACTGCAACTCCGTGGACGCCGGTTCGATTCCGACCTCCGCCTCCAATCTTGTTAAAGCCCGAGTGGTGAAATCGGTAGACACAGGGGATTTAAAATCCCCCGCCCACAAAGCGTGCCAGTTCGAGTCTGGCCTCGGGCACCATTCTTCTACTACTGAAGATGGTGTAAATAAAAAACCCAGCGAAAGCTGGTTTTTTTATGCCTGAAATTTGCTAAATCTAATTCTCAATAGAATTTTATTAGCATTCGCCAACCTGCTCTACTTTCAAAATATTATCTAGCAGAGCGTAAATAACCTTCCAGATCCTGTTCCAGTTTTTCCTGAAAATGAATCGGCTCAATGATCTTTACATGCGGTAGCCAGTAACGTACCAGTGGCAGCAACTGCATTTCATGACGAATCTGACAACTAATCAATAATTCTCCACACTCTGATTCCTGTTCGATCTGCTGTTCCGGAAATAAACGGCGCTCTTTAAAAAATACCGTGACTTCAGGTTGCACCTTCATCAAAACCTGCTGTTTCTGCTGGCCAAACCAGATGCTATCTTCATCTGCCAGCATTTTCAGAACTTCAGGATCATGCTCAAAGCTTTCATTTTCAAGAACCAGTTTGACTTCCTGCAACTGACTTAAACGATAGGTTTTGAGCTCAGCTTCAGTGACACCGGCCAGATACCAGATGCCATGATGATGAATCAACCGGTATGGCTGGATGATTCGTGCTTGATCGGAATATTGCAGCTCAATCTGCTGCCGTTTATAAATCGCCCCTGCAAGCAACTTGAAATGCTCGGCAAACTGTTTGGCATCTTCAAAATAATAGCCTTTTGCCGAAAATACCTGATTTGCCCGCTCATCCAACAATTCACGAATAAAAGACATATCCAGTGCCGGATACAGCTCACTGATTCCGGACAACTGTGCAAAATTCTGGATATCCTGTAACTTGAAACGCCCTAAATATGAAGGCTCAAGATAATAGCGTTTCGTATTTTCATCCTGTATGAGCGGCAAATACGCATTCAGACGAACAAAATCACGCTCAATGGTACGAGTGCTGACCTGAAATTCTCGTGCCAGCTCCTGTACACTCAACTGATGCCCTATATTAAGTTTGGTTAAAATATTTGCCAAACGGTCTGCGAGGCGCTCATGCGTTGACGCATTGTCCTTCATAAATACCCTCTTCATGCCGCTTGTGCAGCACAATGAATCATCTGCTTAGAATTTTTAAATTATGGGAAAATTATACAGCCAAATAAAAAGGAGATTAGAGTTATTCACTTCAACTTAAGGCTAATAGGCAAGGGGTATTTAAGATTTTTTACGACGTTTGTAGTGTGGTTTCGGTGCTGAGTGGCTCAGCCGTTCCATATAGCGTTCCAGATGCAACATGGCTTGATACAGCTTGTGTAAGTCGGAACGAAGTAACTGATTACGGATAATCGCTTTATGCAAACGCTTCAATGCACGAAAGCCATGTTCATGCGTATAAGGGGTCGACACTATCTTCATAATATACTTCCTTTTAATACGTGACATTTCATCTAATACCAAACAATTTAGTCAGATTATATTTAAGCGCTAATTTACTCCTCGGTTTTGACAGGTTGTGTCGAACAATCGACACTTTTTACCGTTTTTTAAAATTTATATCCCTATTTCAAGCAATTAATTTAAATTAGTTATCGTTTTTTATGCAAAATAAAAGCCAACAAAAGTTGGCTTTTAGTATTTCTATCACAAGAATAATTAGATGATTTCCACCACAATCTTACCAATATGTTCACCCGTATCCATCGTTGCATGCGCATCCTGAATCTGGTCAAACTTGAAGGTTTTATAAATCATCGGTAAACATTCGCCTTTTGCCCAGAGTGGTGTCACATGCTCTTTCAGGCCTTGGGCAATTTCAGCTTTCTCAGCCGTATTGCGTGCACGCATGGTAGAACCAGTAATGGTCAAACGTTTCATCATGATTTGACCCAATTTTACATCCTTAGCTTTAGCGCCGCCCAGGAATGCAATATACACCAGACGACCATCACGACGCAGCAGATTCAGATTTTTCTCTAGGTACGGCGCACCCACCATATCCAGAATCACATCTACACCGGCATTATCCGTAGCTTCATTGATGACCTGCTCAAAGTCTTGGGTCTTGTAATTGATTCCTGTGGTCAGATGTGAAATCGCCTGAATTTTTTCATCACTGCCTGCTGTCGCGAAGGTTTTGATGCCTAGAGATTTGCACAGCATTAAGGCCGTGGTTCCGATTCCGCTAGTTCCGCCATGAATCAGTACAGTCTCTCCTGCCTTAGCCTTACCCATCTGGAACACATTTGCCCAAACAGTGAAAAAGGTTTCCGGAATCGCCGCAGCCTGTACAAAACTCACACCTTCAGGAATGTTTAAAGTCTGGCTTTCAGGCACGACGCTATATTCTGCATAACCACCGCCATTGGTCAGACCGCAGACTTTGTCACCTACTTTAAACTGGCTTACTTTACTCCCGACTGCAACCACTTCACCGGCAACTTCCAGACCCGGTACCGGAGTCACTCCCTTAGGCATTGGATACAAGCCCTGACGCTGCAAGATATCCGGACGGTTAATCCCGAAAGCATGTACCTTGACTAGCACTTCGTCTGCTTTAGGTTCAGGGATGGCAACGGTTTCATAAGCGAGTTTCTCTACATCACCCGGTTCTGTAATGATGACTTGTTGCATGCTGTGTTGCGTCATGGATTCTTTCCCTAATCTTTACGTTTCGTATTTTTCGAACTTATTTGAACATAGAAATGCTATGGATTGAAGCAGCATGGACTTATGTATAATCAGCTGCCTATTTAGTAAATTGATATAAGACCACTGATGACAATAATTACAAAAGCGAAAACCGAGGATATCGACGCTATTCTTGAAATCTGGTTCCAGGCTTCTTTAAAGGCGCATGATTTTATTCCTACTAGTTATTGGGAAAATCAGCTGCTTCCAATGCGAGATGTATATTTAACCCTTAGCAGAAAACTATGTCCTTAAAGAAAATCATACGGTGCTTGGCTTTGTTTCGTTATTAAAATCGGAAAATGTCTTAGCTGCGCTTTTCATTGATCCAGAGCAACAAGGTGCTGGCTATGGCCGCTGTTTAGTTAATTTCTTAAAACAGCAATGTAATCAGCTGCATTTAAATGTCTATGCTGCAAATACATCAGCAGTTCATTTTTACCAAAAGCAGGGTTTTAAGATGATCAATCAAGGAATCGATGAGAATACCGGTCAGGCTGAACTCACTATGAGCTGGTTTAAATCTTAATTTTGAAATGATGAGAGCAAATTCATGTCAGCAGTCATCACCTACAATGAAGATAATCACAGTGACTTCGAATGGTTTGAAGGCCTTGCTGTGATCCGGTTCTATGCTGACTGGTGCAAGCCCTGTGTACAGAATTTTCCAGTTTTTGAGAAACTGGCAGTGCATTATGCTGGGCAAAAGCCAGAAATTAAGTTCGGTAAGATCAATGTTGATCAATCACCGATTCTGACCTTACGCTATAACGTCTATGGCCTGCCTTCTACTCTTATCTTTAAAAATGGACAGATTATTTACCGTATTGCTGGTGTGAAAAGCCTAACTGAAATGAAATCTATTTTAT
Organism: Acinetobacter sp. TW_SC_4; assembly: GCF_054861205.1. Classification (NCBI taxonomy): domain Bacteria; kingdom Pseudomonadati; phylum Pseudomonadota; class Gammaproteobacteria; order Moraxellales; family Moraxellaceae; genus Acinetobacter; species Acinetobacter sp. TW_SC_4. The sequence continues at coordinate 927,800 of NZ_CM142174.1, read as the reverse complement.
TTCAAGTTCTAAATGAATCATCCGATTCCGACTGATTCAAGCGGCTCAATCTTTTATTTAGCAGATTGATCTGGCATCTGCACAAACTGTATCAGGAATTTACGTACCAGCGGCAAGACAAGTAGAATCAGTGGAAATGCCACCAGCCATGACAGTCCCCAAGCATGTAACCATAGCGAGATAAACGCATTGCTCCAGCCTTTATTCAGCAGCATGTTAAAACAGGAAATCGCGCCACTCATAATGCCGGAAAGAATCAAGGGCATTAACCAGTTCAGATGTTTTGGGTGAAATTTTGGGAGATTTTTTTCATAAATGACCTTTAGAATACTTACTTACTTTCCTTCACTTTGCACTTTAACTGTCTGTTTCAGGGATTTCATAAACTGGGCAAATTGCGGCATGAATTCCTTGAAGAGTGGCAAATCTTTATTTTCCAGCATGACTTCACTAAACAGTTTTAAACCAACAGTAAATGCCTTGGTGCTTTCCGAATCGAGCAACTGACTGGCTTGAAGTTTTTCCAGTATTTTAAAGATGTCATCGTGATTACCCATCTGAAACTGTAGCTCCTCAGTATAGGTTGATGGATTACCTTGAGCATCAGCCAGATGTTTAACAGTCACTTCATATTGATGTTGTTTCATGTCCTGCTCCTACAGTTGACGGATATTAATTGCAGCCTGTTCAATCTGGGCAGCAATATCACTGAGCTGCTCTGGACGAAGTTCATTTTGCAGTTTGAATCGTAATGAAGCTTTCAGGTTTTCCATTGAATTATGGATATCGATATAGCGTTCATCTTCTTGAATACGGCGACGGGTTTCAAAACGGCTAAGCACTTTTTCTAGGGTTTCCCGACTATATTCAAGATGCTCACGGCCTTTGTCTGTAATGTGATACTGCTTACGCTCATCAGCACTCATAACTACTTGGGTATATTGCTGTTCTTCAAGATAGTTAATCGTCGGGCAGATCGTGCCTGTACTCGGTTTATAGTCCCCCCCAACCAAAGCAGCAACATCTTTGATAATGTCATAGCTGTACTTAGGCGCTTGAGCAATAAAATGCAGCACGAGCAGTTTCATTTCACCTGCTTCAAAGAGGCGTTTACGAGGTTTTGCGGGACTTTCTCGTTCTTCTGTTAAGACAAAATGAGGTGTTTTAGACATAACAAAGATATATCTTAAATTTAATTAAGATATATCTTATCATAGATAATATTGAATTTATTTCAAGTAAAGCAATAAAAGTTAAATTTAAGAAGAAAAGTAGGCACGAAATACTTGTGAAAAACATCCTTCCTTATAAAGCCATTTTCTCAGTTGAGATTACAACACTTTAACTAGGAACCTTTTGTATAGTTACTGTCTTATCTAAATGTATAAAAATAGATGATTTATAATCTTAGTGCCTCAACTTAAATTTTAACTTTTATATTCTCGCACCATCCGATCACTAACATCTTCCGGATAGCAAAGTGGCGCATAACCTCCAGCACGATTATAAGCACTCCGTTTACCGCAACGACTGCCATTACGTGCAGTATTATAAGGACATGGACAATTGCCCGGATAGCTCTCAATAGATTCCTTAATAATCTTCTGTTTAATTGCTTCCGCACTTTGGCTGCCCTGCTTGGCTTCTACTCCAAAAGCTACACATAGTCCAATTAGTAATAATAATTTTTTCATACATTCCCCCATCTGAGAGCATTGTATAAAGCAGCGAATAAATTGAAAGATCACATTTTTATTATTCGAATGATTTTCAAACAATCAAAATTCAGACAATAAAAAACCCGCCTTACAGCGGGTTTTTCTTAAATCAGTCCAGCCTTATAGACGAACCAATTCCACAATTTTCTCAGCCAGTTCTTCAACTGCATCGGCTGTGTAAGTCACATCTGTACCTTCTGTAAGGTCAGTAATCACTACTACACCAGTTTCACGAACAAGCGCAACCTGTTCAGCAGTCAGACCTGCTTTCGCAATTGCAACCACACCTTGTTGAATCAACAGGCTTTCAAGTGCTTGAGCATTTTCTAGCGCTTTAGCAGTGACAGTGACTGCAGCAGGTTTTTGACCTAAACGTGCAGCACGTGCTTCAGCAGTAACAGGCTCGTTATGTGCAGTCCATTCCACTGCAGCTTCAACCATACCCGCACCAACCGTCACGTTGCTTAGACGGTCGATGAAGATGAATGAACCTGTGTAACGGCTGTCTTGATAACGGTCAAATACCACTGGCGCATCAAATTCGATAGTGACATCAGCAATCGCATTCAGATCAAGCTGCTCTACTTGTAGTTTTTCCAATGTGTTGACATTGGTACGGTAGTTAATTTTCGCAACTTTCGCAGGGATAGTTTGAGTACCAAACTTCACATTATAAAGTTTGCCAACGACAAGCGGCTGATCGTTCATCCACACTACAGACGCGCGAGCAGAACGTGAAATCAGTGGTTGTTCACCCGCTTTTACCAACACGTTACCACGTGAAATATCAATCTCATCGTTCAGTGTTAAAGTAACAGCTTGACCAGCTACAGCATGATCCAGATTACCATCAAAAGTGACGATTTCTTTTACTGTCGATTTCTTGCCAGATGGCAGCGCAACAATTTCATCACCAACTTTCACTTCACCCAGTGCGATGGTACCGCAGAAACCACGGAAGTCGAGGTTAGGACGGTTTACATACTGAACTGGGAAACGGAATTCATCTTTGCTGGTATTACGCGTAATTTCTACAGTTTCCAACGTCTCCATTAAGGTTTGACCTTGGTACCACGGCGTATTTGGTGATTTGTTTACCACGTTATCACCGTTCAACGCAGAAATCGGTGTGAAAATAATATTTTCAGGTTTACGATCGCCCAACTGATCCACGAACTTGTTGTACTCAGCCTGAATTTCATTGAAGCGTGCTTCAGAGAATTCAACTAGGTCCATCTTGTTCACTGCAACCACGATATTACGAATACCTAACAGGCTCGCAATGAATGAGTGACGACGTGTTTGAGTCTGAACACCGTAACGCGCATCGATTAGGATGATGGCAAGATCCGCAGTCGACGCACCTGTCGCCATATTACGGGTATATTGCTCGTGTCCCGGGGTGTCGGCAATGATGAACTTACGTTTTTCAGTAGAGAAATAACGGTAAGCCACATCGATTGTAATACCCTGCTCACGTTCAGCTTGCAGACCATCTACAAGAAGTGCAAGGTCAGGTGCATCGCCAGTCGTACCGACTTTTTTAGAGTCACGGGTAACCGCTTGCAGCTGATCTTCATAAATCAGTTTTGAATCATAAAGCAGACGACCGATCAGGGTTGATTTACCATCATCCACGTTACCGCAGGTCAGGAAACGCAATAAGTCTTTATTTTCGTGCTGTTTCAAATAAGCCAAAATGTCTTGGCTAATAAGTTCTGATTGGTGAGACATCGCTCATAGCTCCACAAATACGTTGAAATCGGTTTCTTTTAATCCCTCTAAATCTCCCTTTGTTAAGGGAGACTTTTTCTCCCCTCTTTGGAAAAGAGGGGCCGGGGGAGATTTCTCTTAGAAGTAACCTTCCTGCTTTTTCTTTTCCATCGAACCTGCTTCATCATGGTCGATCATACGGCCTTGACGTTCAGATGTGGTCGCTAAAAGCATTTCCTGGATAATTTCCGGTAAAGTTGTTGCAGTTGATTCAACTGCACCAGTCAGAGGGTAACAACCTAAAGTACGGAAACGAACCGATTTCATTTGTGGCACTTCGCCTGGATTCAGGCGCATACGCTCATCATCAACCATAATCAGCGTACCATTACGCTCAACGACTGGACGTTCAGCAGCTAAGTACAATGGAACAAGTTTGATATTTTCAAGATAGATATATTGCCAGATGTCCAGCTCAGTCCAGTTAGACAATGGGAATACGCGAATACTTTCGCCTTTGTTCACTTTACCATTGTAAAGGTTCCAAAGTTCTGGGCGCTGGTTTTTCGGATCCCAACGGTGTTTAGAGTCACGGAATGAATAAACACGTTCTTTGGCACGTGATTTTTCTTCGTCACGACGTGCACCACCGAAAGCAGCATCAAACTGATATTTATCCAAAGCCTGTTTCAAGCCTTGGGTTTTCATAATGTCAGTATATTTAGAGCTACCATAGTCAAATGGGTTTACGCCCGCATCACGACCTTCTTTGTTCTGATGCACGATCAGATCAAAGCCATGTTCTTTGGCCATGTTGTCACGGAACTTGATCATGTCTTTGAATTTCCAGCCGGTATCTACATGAAGTAGCGGGAATGGAAGTTTTGCAGGATAAAACGCTTTCAGTGCTAAATGCAGCATGACTGCTGAATCTTTACCGATTGAATAAAGCATAACCGGATTTTCAAACTCGGCAGCAACTTCGCGAATGATGTGAATACTCTCAGCTTCAAGCTGTTTAAGATGAGTAAGTCTTTCCTCATTTAATGACATGGACAACCTGCGTATTACACGTGTACTTATTACACTTTATAAAATTTATATTCATTATAGTGATTAACTTCTCATAACGATTGCTTGTTTTGTGATATTCATATATTAAAACGTCATATAAAAATTCACTAATATCAACTATCAGTTTTTATGAATCTGATAGCTTAGCTAAATAAAGACAATTGATTGTTTAGTCAAAGCACTCTGGAAGATTACTTTTAGTAATGAAATGATATATTAATCATCTAAACGGACAGTTCACATCGTGGTGAAAAAAAATTAGAGTAGGATTAGTTCTTCCAATTTATAAACTATGTATGCCTTATAACGAATTTGATTTAGATACTTTAAAATCCCGTCTGGAACAGGCAAAACTTGCCGGTTTTATTTACAAGCACCAGCAACATATTTTGGTTCTTCAGGAACCCTATACTGAAGATGGCAGTCCATTAAATATTTATATCCAGCATGAACTGACAACGGATCAGATTGGCGTGCAGTTTGGCCTGCGTAAGCTGAATGGTCAATGGGAATACCTGCTCGGTATAACTTATAGCAACCAGCAGGCAGGTTACGAAATAGGTGCCGGCAATCTGAGAGGCGATCAAAAGGCTTTTAACCTGCTTTATGCTTTCTATAACTATCCTAAAGCATTCTTCTTGGTGACCTTACCTTTGTCTGCAAATACTCAGGTATTGGAACAGGCTCTCGACGAACAACTATTTAATCAGCCTGAACTTAAATTTCTGGAGACTGCAGTAAAAACCAATCCAATGGGCGAACAGGTGCAATGGATGAAGAGCTATATCCTGCAACAAGCCCTAGAAATGAAAGTTCGTATCCAGACCGCCATCCTTTAGTTTTTTTATACATCTATATAGGGATAGAAAAGCAGGCGTACATCAATTGCTTTTCTACTCTTTAGATAAAACCTCAGATTCGCCTACCTATAAAATAGTCGACATTTGTTAGCATCAAAGAAAAGCCCATCACATATTTTTAATTTTTAGATTTTATCAAGCTATCGCAATAGGGAATTTTGTTGTTTTTTTGCTTACAATTTTATTAATAACTGTTATCTTTAACAGGGTCATAAAATTTTTATAAAACCATAATTAGAGACAGAAACTCATGTGGGAACTGTTCACTCATCCTTCCAACATTGTATTTAGTATTAGTTTAAGTCTGATGCTGATGTTTGCTGCCTTGGAATGTGTCTTGCTGATGCTGGGAGGCGGCTCCCAAAATATGTTCGAACAATTCCTGCCTGAAGAACCGCTTCACTCGGAAGTAGGTGTTGATCAGCATGCTGGCCTGCTCAATAAAGTATTCGACTGGCTTTATCTGGGTCGCCTGCCTCTCTTTATCTGGCTCATTATTTTCCTGACCAGTTATGGTCTGAGCGGATTATTAATCCAAGGCCTGTTCGAACGATTTACCAGCCAGCTTTTAAATGCATGGATTATTTCCCCTGCCTGTTTATTTTTATGCATGCCGATTGTACGTGGGCTGTCCGTGCTTGCTGCCAAAATTCTGCCTCAGGATGAAACCATCGCGATCTATAGCGATGAACTGATCGGACGAACCGCTACCATTATTCTGGGAGATGCCAAAGCTAACTCCCCTGCGCAGGCCAAAGTTCAGGATCAGCATGGTAAGACCCATTATGTGCTGGTCGAACCTGAACTCAATGAAATATTTAATCAAGGTCAGACAGTTGTTCTGACTCAAAAAACTAAAAATGGCTTTCAGGCTATTGAACTTTAATTAAACCAATTTCCTATAAAAATCAAGCTTGCCCAAAGAGACTTTAGAACAATGCTAAATTTTGATTTATATAATGTTTTGATTATTGCGGGGATTATATTCGTTGGCCTAGTCACCTTCGGATTAATCATTGCACGTTTATACCGTCGTTCCAGTAAAGAGATTTCCTTTGTACGTACCGGTTGGGGTGGTGAAAAAGTGATTTTAGGCGGTGGAGCTTTGGTACTTCCGGTGCTACATGAAATCATTCCAGTGAATATGAATACCCTACGTCTGGAAGTCCGCCGTGCCGATGATCAGGCGCTGATTACCCGTGATCGCATGCGTGTCGATGTAATGGCTGAATTTTACGTACGCGTTAAGCCAACTGCCGATTCGATTGCAACTGCAGCACAAACTCTTGGTCAAAAAACCATGTCGCCAAATGAATTGAAAAATCTTGTGGAAGGCAAATTTGTCGACTCTTTACGTGCGGTAGCTGCTGAAATGGCCATGGAAGAACTACATGAAAAACGGGTCGACTTCGTACAAAAAGTACAGCAAGTGGTATCTGAAGATCTGCACAAAAATGGTCTGGAGCTTGAAACTGTTTCTTTAACTGGCTTAGATCAAACTGGCTTTAAATACTTTAATCCGCAAAATGCTTTCGATGCTGAAGGTTTGACCAAACTCACTGAAACGATTGAAGATCGTCGCCGTAAGCGTAATCATATTGAACAGGATACAGATCTGGCCATTAAAGCCAAAAATCTGGAAGCCGAGCAAGCACGTCTACAAATTATCCGTGAAGAAGAATATGCCAAACTGCAACAGGAACGTGAAATTTCGATTCGCCGCGCTGAACAGTTAGCTGAAATTGCAGCTCAGGAAGCTGCAAAAAAACGTGAAGCGGAAGAAGCTCGTATTGCTGCTGAACGTGAAGTAGAACTGAAACGCATTCTGGCAGCTCGTGATGTTGAAAATGAAAACATTCAGAAAGCACAGCTCATTCAAAAAGCCCAAGTTGAACAGAAGAAAACGATTGAACTGGCTGAACAGGATCGTGCGATTGCGATTGCAGAAAAATCTCGTGCTGAATCTGAAGCCAAAGCTTTAGCTGATCAGGCACGTGCTCAAGCGGTTAAAGCGGAAGAAGAAGTCGTCACTGTCCGTCAGATCCAGCAAGCAGAACGTCAAAAAGCGGTTGAACTGGTGGCAGCCAAAGAACAGGCTGAGAAAGATGCGATTGCCATTACCGTTGCAGCTGAAGCTGGCAAGCAGGCAGCAGCTGATGATGCAGAAGCGGTTCGTATAGCCGCTGAAGCCGAAGCTGAAAAAGTTCGCCTGAAAGCCAAAGGTGAAGCGGATGCCAAAGTCTTACTTGCTCAAGCGATGGAGAAACAGTATCAGGTCGATGCTGAAGGTACCCGTGCAGTGAATGAAGCAAATAATGTACTGTCATCTGAACAGGTGGAAATGCAAATCCGCCTAGCCATGCTGAAATACCTGCCTGAAATCATTCGTGAAAGTGTTAAGCCTATGGAAAACATTGATGACATCAAGATTTTGCAAGTCAATGGTTTACATGGCACACATGCGGGTTCTTGTCAGGCAGATGCCCATCATGAAGGCAGCAATGTTGCCCTCTCCGATCAGGTGGTGAATAGTGCTTTGCGTTATCGTAGCCAGGCACCTTTGATTGATAGTCTGATGAATGAATTAGGCATTCAGGGCGGTGACATCAATGGGCTGACCCAAAGCCTGAAAGCTAAAGCTGGTGTAGATAGCTAAATACTCAATTTTCGAATTATCATTTAGTTAGACTTTAATTTTCTTTTACAGCAATTATAAAAAAGCCCTCAAGAGTGAGGGCTTTTTATCAGCTTAATAAATTAAGCTAAACCTTTTTCTTTCAAGACCTGAAGCATGGTTGAACCCAGCTCAGCAGGACTACGTGTATACGCCATTCCCGCGCGTTCAAAGGCTGCAAACTTCTCTTCAGCAGTTCCTTTACCGCCGGAAATGATGGCACCTGCGTGACCCATACGCTTACCTTTCGGCGCTGTGACACCGGCGATATAACCTACCACTGGCTTGGTCACATGTGACTGAATATACTCAGCTGCTTCTTCCTCAGCAGTACCGCCAATTTCACCAATCATGATAATGGCTTCAGTTTGTGGATCTTCCTGGAACAGTTTCAAGCAATCAATCTGGTTCATGCCTGGAATCGGATCACCACCGATCCCGATACATGTAGACTGTCCAAGACCTAATTTAGTGGTTTGTGCAACCGCTTCATAAGTTAAAGTACCTGAACGTGAGATAATGCCGATCTTACCTGGCTGGTGAATATGACCCGGCATAATCCCGATCTTACACTCGCCTGGCGTAATGATACCCGGACAGTTTGGACCAATCAGACGCGTGCCATTACCATTGGTTTCCAAATAACGTTTGGCTTTCAGCATATCCAGTGTTGGTACACCTTCAGTAATCACAACGATCAGCTCAATACCTGAGTCAACAGCTTCTACAATAGAATCAAGTACAAAAGGTGCAGGCACATAAATTACAGAAGCATCAGCTTGAGTTTCTTGCACCGCTTCACGCATAGTATTAAATACTGGCAGATCCAGATGTGATTGACCACCTTTACCCGGTGTTACTCCACCAACAACTTTAGTGCCGTAGGCAATAGCCTGTTCAGAGTGGAATGTACCGTTCTTGCCTGTAAAGCCTTGGACTAAAACTTTGGTGTCTTTATTAATTAATACGCTCATTGTGATACTCCTTAAGCTTTTACTGCAGCAACAATTTTTTCTGCAGCATCGGCCAGGCCATTTGCAGAAATCAATTTCAAACCAGATTCATCCAGTAACTTGGCACCAAGCTCTGCATTGTTCCCTTCAAGACGAACAACGACAGGCACAGTGACATTTACCTCCTGAACCGCTGCAATAATTGCTTCAGCAATCATGTCACAACGTACAATTCCACCAAAAATATTAATCAAGACACCTTGTACAGAAGAATCTGCCAAGATAATTTTAAATGCTTCAATTACACGCTCTTTGGTTGCACCACCACCCACATCCAGGAAGTTAGCTGGCTGACCACCATAAAGCTTGATAATGTCCATGGTTGCCATCGCAAGACCGGCACCATTGACCATACAACCGATATTGCCTTCTAACGCTACATAGTTCAAATCAAATTCAGACGCTTTCAGCTCACGCTCATTTTCTTGTGATTTATCACGTAAAACTGCGACTTCAGGCAGGCGATACAGTGCATTCGAATCAATGCCGACTTTGGCATCGACACAAAGAATATCACCATTTTCACGTACAGAGAGCGGGTTAATTTCAAATAAAGCAAAATCATTTTCGACAAAAGCTTGGTAAGCAGCTGTCATGACTTTGACAAATTGGTTGATCTGGTTATCTTTTAACTTAAGTGCAAACGCCACTTCACGCGCCTGAAATGGCAATAACCCTACTAAAGGATCAACTTCCACTTTAATGATTTTTTCAGGATTTTCTTCTGCAACTTTTTCAATTTCGACACCACCTTCAGTAGATGCCATAAAAGTAATACGACGGCTAGAACGGTCAACCACCGCACCTAAATAAAGTTCACGTTCAACCGGATAAACATCTTCAGACACCAAAATACTATTGACTGGCTGACCATTTGCATCGGTTTGATAGGTCACTAAACGTGAACCAATAATCTGATTGGCATATTCAGCTGCTTCTTCAGCCGACTTTACCACTTTTACCCCACCCGCTTTGCCACGACCACCTGCGTGAACCTGCGCTTTTAATACTGCAAACTTCCCACCAAGCTGCTCAAAAGCATGTACTGTTTCTTCAGCATTGGTAGCAAGAATACCTTCTTGTACAGGCATCCCATATTTTTTTAATAACGCTTTTGCTTGATACTCATGTAAATTCATTGATTAACCTTTTACTACTTATTTGACTTTGTTATTACACGTATTCCCAATATTTCTTGGTTCACATCAATCAATATTGGTATTTTTGGATCTTAAATTTTACTTATCTTTATTTTTAGATGATTATTCATTCAAAAACAACCATCAAATGTAAAAAGAGCAGCCGGAGCCGCTCTTTGAAGAATTACTTACGCTTACGTTGGATCGCGTGAATCGCACGACCATCGACTGCAAGAGCAGCTTCATGTACGACTTCAGAGAATGTTGGGTGACCAAACGTCATCAACTGTAGATCTTCAACTGAAGATACAAACTCAAGTGCAATCATACCTTGGTGAACGATATCAGACGCAGCAGGTCCAATCACGTGCATACCTAGTAGACGGTCAGTTTTTGCATCAGCAACAAACTTCACGAAACCTGCACCTTCACCAGCCGCCAAAGCACGACCATTTACAGCAAAACCGAATTGACCAGTTTTCACTTCATGACCTTTTTCTTTGGCTTGCTCTTCTGTTAAACCTACCCAAGCCGCTTCCGGATGAGTGTAGATGACAGAAATGATAGTGTCATAGTTCACTTGAGCAGCATGACCGTGGATACGTTCAACAGCCATTACGCCTTCTTCCATTGCTTTATGTGCAAGCATTGGACCACGTACTAAGTCACCGATTGCGTATACGCCTTCAACAGAAGTTGCACACCAGTCGTTTACTTCAACCAGACCACGCTCAGTCAGTTTGATACCTGAATCTTCAGCCAATAGGCCTTCAGCATAAGCACGACGACCCACACAAACGATCAGCTTATCGAAAGTCTGTTCTTTGTCTTCGCCGCCTTGGCTGTATTTAACAGTCACTTCACGACCATTAACTTCAGTACCAGAAACTTTCGCACCGATACGGATATCAAGACCTTGTTTGGTCAGTAATTTTTGGTAGTCTTTTGCTAATGCTTTGTCAGCCATTGGCAAGAATGCGTCCATTGCTTCAAATACAACAACTTCCGCACCGAGACGACGCCATACTGAACCAAGTTCAAGACCGATTACACCAGCACCGATCACACCAAGACGTTTAGGCACTTCTGGGAATTCAAGCGCACCAGTTGAGTCCACGATCAGGTCTTGATCTACAGGAGCAACAGGAATATTTACTGGTACAGAACCAGATGCAAGAATGACATATTTAGGCTCTAAAACCTGAGTTTCGCCTTCATGCGGTACGAACTCAACTTTTTTACCAGCAAGTAATTTACCAGTACCCTGTAACCATTCGATGCCATTACCTTTAAGTAACTGTGCAACGCCACCAGTCAATTGCTCAACGACTTTGTCTTTACGCGCTAGCATTTTAGACAAATCGAAAGCAACTTCACCCGTTGTAATACCGTGGTCATCTAAATGCTTAACAGTATCTTCATAACGGTGAGAAGAATCTAGAAGTGCTTTAGAAGGAATACAACCGACGTTTAAGCAAGTACCGCCTAAAGAAGGTTTACCTTTATGAATACGTTTTTCGATACATGCAACTTTAAAACCAAGCTGTGCAGCACGAATTGCAGCTTCGTAGCCACCTGGGCCACCACCAATTACAACTAAATCGAATTGTTGAGACATTATTCTCTCCAAAAATGGGCCTAGAGGATCACCCTAAGCCCATGGATTTATTCTTTAAAATTAAAGATCAAGGATCAGACGAGCTGGTTCTTCTAACAATTCTTTGATTGTTACAAGGAAACCTACAGCTTCTTTACCATCAATGAGACGGTGGTCATAAGAAAGCGCTAGGTACATCATTGGCAAGATTTCAACCTGACCATTCACTGCCATAGGACGTTCCTGGATTTTATGCATACCCAAGATCGCAGTTTGTGGAGTGTTCAAGATTGGAGTTGAAAGTAATGAACCGAAAGTACCACCGTTGGTAATTGTGAAAGTACCACCAGTCATGTCTTCAATCGCAAGTTTACCTTCACGCGCTTTCCCAGCGTATGCACGGATGCCGTTTTCAACTTCAGCATAGTTCATGCGGTCTGTATCACGAAGAACAGGAACCACTAGACCACGGTCAGAAGAAACCGCTACACCAATGTCATAGTAACCATGGTAAACAATGTCGTCGCCATCGATCGATGCATTCACTGCTGGATAGCGTTTCAGTGCTTCAGTCGCAGCTTTAACGAAGAATGACATGAAGCCTAGACGCGCACCATGACGTTTTTCAAACGCTTCTTTGTACTGGTTACGCATTTCCATGATTGGTTTCATGTTAACTTCGTTGAACGTAGTCAACATTGCTGTTTCTTGAGTTGCAGCAAGCAGACGTTCAGCAACACGTTTACGCAGACGAGTCATTGGAACGCGTTTTTCAATACGTTCACCAACCGCAACGCTTAACGGTGCAGCAGCAGGCACTGCAGGTTTAGACTGATGGTTCGCAACATCTTCTTTAGTGATGCGACCGCCACGACCTGTACCAGATACGTCAGCAGCATTGATACCAGATTCAGTCAATGCTTTACGTACTGCTGGAGCCTGGTCTTGAACCTGTTGACGCTCAACGATCGGTGCATTACCCGCTTCAGTTTTTGCAGCAGCTTGCTCTACTGATGCTTCAGTTTCAGATTGAACTGCTTGAGTTTGAGTTGCGCCAGATACAGCACCTTCTTCAAACTGTGCAATCACTTCAGCAGAAAGCACTGTATCGCCTTCATTTTTAACGATTGATGCAATTGTACCGTCTGCAGGAGCAACAACTTCTAAAACAACTTTATCAGTTTCAATATCACAGATCACTTCATCACGTGATACTGCTTCACCTGGTTGTTTGTGCCAAGTTGCGATCGTACCATCCGCAACTGACTCTGGAAATACCGGTGCTTTAATTTCGGTTGCCATTATTTAGAATCTCCTGGATTATTCAGCATCGATCGCTAGAGCGTCGTTAACGAGCTGAGCTTGTTGTTTTGCATGCAAGTATGGTGAACCACACGCCGGTGCAGCTGAAGCTTCACGGCCTGCGTAACTAATACGGATTTGTTTGCCCGCTTTCATCACATCGTCATATAAACGAGGCGCGATGAACAACCAAGCACCTTGGTTTTTCGGTTCTTCTTGTGCCCAAACCAGTTCTTTAACGTTTGGATACTGAGCAAGAACTTCTGCAAGACGTGCTTCTGGGTACGGATACAATTGTTCAATACGTACAATTGCAGTGTTGTTCAATTCTTTTTCACGACGTTTTTCAACCAGATCGTAGTAAACCTTACCACCACACAATACCAGACGGGTTACGTCTGCTTTGTTGATGTTATCTACTTCGTCGATCACAGTCTGGAATGTACCGTTAGCCAGTTCTTCCAGATTAGACACCGCTAATTTATGACGAAGCAATGATTTAGGTGACATGATGATCATTGGCTTACGGATCGGGCGGATTGCCTGACGACGTAACGCGTGGAAGATCTGTGCAGGTGTAGTTGGAGTCATCACTTGCATGTTATCTTCAGCACATAGTTGCAAGAAACGTTCCAGACGTGCAGATGAGTGCTCAGGGCCTTGGCCTTCGAAACCGTGTGGCAGAAGCATAGTCAGACCACATACACGTTCCCATTTGGTTTCACCAGATGAGATGAACTGGTCAATCACCACCTGCGCACAGTTTGCAAAGTCACCGAACTGAGCTTCCCAGATGATCAGGCTCTTAGGAAGAGTCGTCGCATAACCATATTCAAATGCCAGTACTGCCATTTCAGACAATAAAGAGTCATAGATCGCAACGCGCGGTTGGTTCTCTTTGATGTGGCAAAGTGGAATATAAGTTGAGCCATCTACCTGGTTATGCAGTTTTGCATGACGGTGTGAGAATGTACCACGACCCACGTCTTCACCAGTTAAACGAACCAGATAACCATCATCTAGCAGTGATGCATAGGCTAGAGTTTCAGCAGCACCCCAGTTCAGCGGCATTTCACCAGTTTGCATTTTCAGACGGTCGTCAATCACTTTAGATACCTGACGCTGCATCACGAAGCCTTCTGGAAGCTCACGCATTTTGCGACCAAGCTCTTTAAGACGTTCTAGATCACATGTAGTATCCCACTCGTCTGTGTATTCATGGCCCAGGTACGGTGTCCAGTCTACGAACATTTTCTTGTTCGGCTCTAGAACCAGTGCATTGGCTACATGTTTACCGGCTTCAAGATCAGAACGGTATTGTTCAACCATTTGATCTGCAGTTGCGCGATCAAGTACACCTTCTTGAACCAGTTTGTCGGCATAAAGCGTACGAGTGGTCGCTTTTTTGTTGATCACTTGGTACATCATTGGCTGAGTTGCAGCTGGTTCGTCCGCTTCGTTATGACCACGACGACGGTAACAGAACATATCGATCACGACGTCTTTACGGAAAGTATGACGGAAGTCATGTGCAAGCTGAGCTACAAATAATACAGCTTCCGGATCATCACCATTCACATGGAAGATCGGTGCCTGGATCATTTTCGCGATGTCAGTACAATATTCTGTAGAACGTGCATCACGTGGATCAGATGTGGTAAAACCAACTTGGTTGTTCACTACGATATGAACTGTACCACCTACTGTGTAACCACGAGTCTGTGACATTTGGAAGGTTTCTTGGTTTACGCCCTGACCTGCAAATGCAGCATCACCGTGAACAATCACTGGTAACACGTCATCGCCGCCAATGTCTTTACGACGGACTTGACGTGCACGTACAGAACCTTCAACTACAGGTCCAACGATTTCAAGGTGAGATGGGTTAAACGCCAATGCCAAGTGAACTTCACCACCTGGAGTCATCACGTTAGAAGAGAAACCTTGGTGATACTTAACGTCACCAGAACCTTTCTTGTGTAGTGATTTGCCTTCGAACTCACCGAACAGGTCAGCCGGGTTTTTACCCATGATGTTAACCAAAAGGTTCAGACGACCACGATGTGGCATACCGATTACGACTTCTTTACAGCCTACAGAACCGGCACGCTGGATCAATTCATTCACCATAGGAATGAAAGACTCACCACCTTCAACACCAAAACGTTTTGCACCCACGAATTTATTACCGAGGTATTTTTCCAGACCTTCAGCCGCAGTTAAACGTTCAAGAACATGTTTTTTCTGATCAGCACTCAGGCCATATTGACCACGTGCGCTTTCAAGACGTTGCTGGATCCAGCGTTTTTCTTTGGTATCCACGATATGCATGTATTCAGCACCGATAGAGCTACAGTAAGTCGCTTCCATCGCTTGAACCATTTCGCCCAAAGTCGCTGCTTCCTTACCAATCGCAAGGTTACCGGTATTGAATATAGTGTCCAGATCAGACTGAGTTAAACCGTGCGCAGAAAGATCAAGATCTGGCACAACTTCGCGTTTAGCCAGACCTAATGGATCCAGTTTTGCTTTTTGGTGGCCACGGTTACGGTACGCAGCAATCAGCTGTAAAACGCCAATTTGACGACGTTCATGCTCTGAACTTACTGTCGATTGGATAACAGGCTGAATACGGCTTGAATTGCGACCTAAAAGTAGGAATTGCTCACGTACATTGCTGTGTGGTTGATCACCTTTTGGGAATTTATCGAAGTACGCTCTCCAGTCAGCACCCACTGAGTCTGGAGCAGTGAGGTACTGCTCATAAAGTTCTTCAATATACGCTGCACTATCAGCGGAAAGTTCAGTGTCAAGACGCAGAGCGTCAGCAACTTCTTGCATTTGTGGACCCATTTCCTATTGCAAAAACATTTTCAGGATGCTTTTTAAGCAAAACCCAGGATTAGTAATGTCAAATTGATAATTCAACATTAGTCCCCCATAAGGCATAAGCCATGAGGCGTTATCACCACACCAAGAAAATTCTTGATATGTTTAATGAACAATAACGCCCCTCAGCGGCATCATCACTCATTAAATACCCGATCGTGACCGAGCAATTTTTTGCAAATCGACTTAGAAAAAACAAAGATTTAAACTATATTTTTTCTAAAGCGACTTTGACTTACATTTATATACCAGTCTCTACTTTTTCCGTGTTTAAAAAATGTACACCGGCCCACACATTTTTTAAATATAGTCTTGTGCTAAATGCTATCACGATCTCGACTAATCAATTGATTTTTTTGACGAGAAACGCATGTTTTTTAGTCAAATACTTCCGTCAGAAATTACTCTAACATAGGGAGCTTTAAATGAAAAACACATTCAGCGTAGACTAAAGTCCTACATCTTTTTGATAAACAAAAAGAGAGTAAATCTTCCAATCCACTCCCTTTACAACTTTGCGTTATATAATAACATTATTGAAAACCTTTTTCAGTCCAGAATTACATCTAAAAATCATAAATACCTTAAACAACATCATAATAGTGCATAAATCCGACCAAAATGTTCTGCAATGATTCATCACCCGATTTGATCATATAAGATACAGCACCAATAACAGCAGTTTTCACTACCACTGTTCATTTATGGAGCTCTATAAAGCAAAAAGCACACCAAGTGGTGTGCTTTTTGAAAAACTGTTGATTGCAGTCTAAATTAGCCAGCCATATCTAGAAGCATGTTACGGATGTGACCGATTGCTTTAGTAGGGTTCAAGCCTTTAGGACATACAGATACACAGTTCATGATACCTTTACAACGGAACAGAGAGAACGGATCGTCAAGACGAGCCAGACGCTCTTGAGTACCTGTATCACGCGAATCAATGATGAAGCGGTATGCATTCAACAATGCTGAAGGACCCAAGAACTTGTCTGGGTTCCACCAGAATGATGGACATGAAGTTGAACAACATGCACAAAGAATACATTCATACAGACCATCAAGATGTTCACGTTCTTCAGGAGACTGCAGACGCTCTTTAGGAGGTGCAGGCTGGTTGTTGATCAAGAACGGATGAATCTTGTTGTACTGATCGTAGAACTGGTTCATGTCAACTACAAGGTCTTTAACTACTGGAAGACCTGGTAGTGGACGGATTGTGATTGTTTCTGGTAAATCATTCAGGTTCCACAGACATGCAAGACCGTTTTTACCATTGATGTTTACACCATCAGAACCACAAATACCTTCACGACATGAGCGACGGAACGTTAAAGATTCGTCTTGTACTTTTAAGGCCAGAAGTGCATCAAGCAACATACGGTGCTTGTCAGTCAATTCCAGTTTAAAAGTTTGCATGTACGGTGCTGCATCCTTATCAGGATCGTAGCGGTAGATATTAAATGTACGAGTACCTCTACTCATCTTACTTCTCCGAATTAGAATGTACGTGGTTTAGGTGGAATCGCATCAACCGACAATGGACGGTAACGCACTGGCTTATACTCAAGACGGTTGTCCGCAGAGAACCATAATGTGTGCTTCATCCACTCATCATCACGACGACCGTATGGGTATGCAGGATGGTCAGGAGACTCTTCAAAGTCTACTACCGTATGCGCACCACGGCATTCTTTACGCGCTGCAGCTGAAATTAGAGTCGCTTTAGCAACTTCATACAAGTTTTCAACTTCAAGTGCTTCAATACGTGCTGTGTTAAATACTTTAGATTTGTCTTTCAAGTGAATGTTGCGCACGCGCGGTTCAATTGCAAGAATCTGTTTCACACCTTCTTCAAGAAGTGCAGATGTACGGAATACACCAGCGTGGTCTTGAACGATATCACGAATCGCATCAGCAACTTCTTGAGCATTTTCACCTGTAGTTGATTCGTCAAGTTTACGAATACGTGAAACAGTTTGCTCAAGTACAGTTGTAGGAAGCGGTTCATATTCATCACCGTGGTGTTTAGTCACATAATCGATGATGTGCTGACCGGCAGCCTTACCAAATACAACCAAGTCAAGCAGTGAGTTTGTACCTAGACGGTTTGCACCGTGTACAGATACACATGAACATTCACCGATCGCATAGAAGCCTTTCACTGGTTTCGTGAAGTTGCGACCTTCTTGGTTAGTAGAATAGGTATCAGTATTCTTGTCGTAGTTCGTTACTAGAGGTTCAGATTCTGGAGACTCAGGAACAACTACCTGACCATGAATATTCGTAGGAATACCACCCATTTGGTAATGGATTGTTGGTACTACAGGAATTGGCTCTTTAGTAATGTCGACGTTCGCGAATTTCTTGCCAATCTCGAATACAGATGGCAGACGTTTCATGATGGTGTCAGCACCCAAATGAGTCATATCAAGAAGGATATAATCGCCTTTAGGACCACAACCACGACCTTCTTTGATTTCCTGGTCCATAGAACGTGATACGAAGTCACGAGGAGCCAAGTCTTTCAGAGTCGGTGCATAACGTTCCATGAACGGTTCGCCGTCTTTGTTACGAAGGATTGCACCTTCACCACGACAACCTTCAGTCAACAGTACGCCTGCGCCCGCAACACCTGTAGGGTGGAATTGCCAGAATTCCATATCTTGTAATGGAATGCCTGCACGAGCTGCCATACCAAGACCGTCACCAGTGTTGATATAAGCATTAGTAGATGCACGGTAAACACGACCAGCACCACCTGTAGCGAACAATGTAGCTTTCGCCTGGAATACGGCAATTTTACCAGTTTCCTGGTCAATTGCTGTTACACCTAGTACATCACCTGCTTCGTTACGGATCAGGTCAAGCGCGATCCATTCAACGAAGAACTGAGTACCCATTTTAACATTGCTTTGATAAAGCGTATGAAGAAGCGCGTGACCTGTACGGTCGGCTGCAGCACATGCACGTGGAACTGCTTTTTCACCGTAGTTTGCAGAGTGACCACCAAACGGACGTTGGTAAATCGTACCGTCTGCGTTACGGTCAAATGGCATACCTAAATGTTCTAATTCGTATACCACTTGCGGTGCTTCGCGAGTCATGAACTCGATCGCGTCCTGGTCACCTAACCAGTCAGAACCTTTAACTGTGTCGTAGAAGTGGTAATGCCAGTTATCTTCTTGCATGTTACCAAGAGATGCACCGATACCACCCTGCGCTGCTACAGTGTGAGAACGTGTTGGGAATACTTTAGTCAGTACCGCAACTTTCAAACCTGCTTGAGCAAGTTGGTAAGAAGCGCGCATACCAGAACCACCACCACCAACGATAACTGCATCGAAAGTTTCGTGTGGAATATTTGTGTAATCTTCTTTAGGGGTTATAGCGCCCATGATTGTTTCCTATCAATTCGCCCAAAAAATCTGGATTGCCCAGATCGCATATGCAAATACAGCAATAATCACTGCTGAAGTCAGTACAAGGCGTAAACCTGATGCTGATGGACCCATTTGACGAGTAGTCACATAGTCAGTGAATACCTGCCACATACCGATCCATGCATGCGCAACAAGAGATAAGACTGCCAACAAAGACATAATCTTCATTGGAACTGTCATCATAAAGCCGTACCATTGCTCGTAGTTGAAGCCACCATTCAGTAGGATCCAACCAAACACCACAACGGTATAAACAGCTAGAACTACAGCACTAATGCGTTGGACAAACCAATCACGAGAACCTGAACCTGTTAAACCAGTAGCACTTTTCATTAGAGTACGATCCATACAAATGCTGCAACAATACCGATTGCAGACAAGATTAATGAAATAGTAGCTGCAGTACGACCGCTTTGCAGTTCTTCTGCAACGCCGATATCTGCAAGTAAGTGCTTAATACCAGTGAACAAATGATAAATTAAGCCGGCTACAAATACCCATACGATAAAGCGAACAAAGAAACCGTTAAAGATTTCCTGCACTTCAGCAAAACCTTCTGCTGAAGACAATGATTTATCCAACAGCCACAAAAGGACCGGTACGAGTAAAAATACGATGACACCTGAAAGACGGTGTAGAATTGATGCAATAGCCACGGGTGATTTTAAGTTTACTTCTAAAACTTGACCCATGGACAAATTGACAGGTCTGTTGCTTTTCACAGCGGGCATCCTGTAGTTAAAAACTCCATCCGGAGTTTGTTGGAATTAATTCGAAGGAAAGCTGGCATTATCAGGCAAATACATGCCTAAACATAAAACGACACTGAATTATAAAACGTGAACTATTAAAATACAAACAACTGTATTTGGCTTTTTAAATAAAAAACCTTTAAATAAGAATCATTAACAACAACTTTAAGTTCTCCCCTACTTGCTTTATCTTCATATTTTCATTCTAGATATTTGTTTTTTAATAATTAACCTGATTAATTTAGCCTGTTATGTAGCCAAGCTTCGACTAAGTAGATTTAGACTAAAGATGAACGGTAAAAATGTAATTCTGCCCCTAAGTCCTTTAATCCCAAGTAAAATCATAAGGATATATTTCACAAATAAATAATGACTATTTATATAGAGGTATCTCAATTTGGAATTTTTGTACCAAAACCTACTTATCTCTTTGTAGATCATAGTTTTTTTGATGTTTTTAGACATTTTGGATTCAAAAAAACACTTATTTATTTTTGTTTAAGTTGCATTAAACAAAGTGAAGCAAATTTGCGAGCTATTTTTTAGCCGACTAAAGACAGCTAAAAAGAAAATTTATTGCTTTTATTTATAATTCAAGTTTGAAGTAAAAACTTAAGGAAATCGATGTAAGTTACGAGATTTATATAATTTTAAGTTGCAGCCTTAAAATATTTTCTCAATTTCTGCTTTATTTTTTGCTAGGAAAAAACGCTTACAAATACGGCAGAGACTATATTTTTTTCTGCACCTTCTGTTCAATTTGACTTATTATAGAGGTTTGGTACTGTGATTTTATTAAACTTTTTATACCAAGATAAATGACTAAACCACTGTGAGAATGTCATTTTTCATCCATAAGTATAATTGACAAAATTTCAGTAGCCACTAATCTTATAGCAAATTTTTGATCCGTCCGTTTTGTGCATTAAAAGATTGATAGGCAACTCGGATATACATTCACCAGGACAGGAGATCTATTGAATGTCTGAAGCAACTGGCAAGAAAGCCGTTTTACAGCTTGATGGCAAAGAAATTGAATTACCAATTTACAGCGGCACATTGGGCCCAGATGTAATCGACGTTAAGGATGTGTTGGCTGCAGGTCACTTTACTTTTGATCCTGGTTTTATGGCAACAGCTGCATGCGAGTCTAAAATCACTTTCATCGATGGTAATAAAGGTGTTCTTTTACACCGTGGCTACCCAATTGACCAGTTAGCAACTAAAGCTGATTACCTAGAAACTTGCTACTTACTTCTTAATGGCGAGCTTCCAACAGCTGAGCAAAAAGAAGAATTCGACGCTAAAGTTCGTAACCACACTATGGTTCACGATCAAGTAAGCCGCTTCTATAACGGTTTCCGCCGTGATGCTCACCCTATGGCAATCATGGTTGGTGTTGTTGGTGCGTTGTCTGCGTTCTATCATAACAATCTGGACATCGAAGATGTTAACCATCGTGAAATCACTGCGATTCGTTTAATCGCTAAGATTCCTACTTTGGCGGCTTGGAGCTACAAATATACTGTTGGTCAACCATTCGTTTACCCACGTAACGATTTGACTTACGCTGAAAACTTCCTGTACATGATGTTTGCTACTCCAGCAGACCGTGACTACAAAGTAGATCCAATTCTTGCGAAAGCAATGGACCGTATCTTCACACTTCACGCTGACCACGAACAAAATGCTTCTACGTCTACAGTACGTTTAGCTGGTTCTACTGGCGCTAACCCATATGCATGTATCGCTGCTGGTATCTCTGCACTTTGGGGTCCTGCTCACGGTGGTGCGAACGAAGCTGTTCTTAAGATGCTTGATGAAATCGGCACTGTAGAAAACGTTGCTGGCTTCATGGAAAAAGTGAAAACTAAAGAAGTTAAACTCATGGGCTTCGGTCACCGTGTGTACAAAAACTTCGATCCACGTGCGAAAGTAATGAAAGAAACTTGTGACGAAGTTCTTGGTGCTCTTGGCATCAACGATCCACAGCTTGCTCTTGCTATGGAACTTGAACGTATCGCACTTTCTGACGAATACTTCATCAAACGTAACCTTTACCCTAACGTAGACTTCTACTCAGGTATCATCCTTAAAGCGATTGGTATCCCAACAGAAATGTTTACTGTGATCTTCGCGCTTGCTCGTACAGTTGGTTGGATCAGCCACTGGTTAGAAATGCACAGCGGTCCTTACAAGATCGGTCGTCCTCGTCAGCTTTACACTGGCGAAGTTCAACGCGACATCAACCGTTAATTCGGTTAGCGTTGAAAGACGTAAGAAACCACCCTTCTGGGTGGTTTTTTTATGACTGACAAAAACCAACACAACCAAGATGTGAAAAACTTAAAATAGTAAACCTGAAGAATTTTCAATTTCTGCAAATTTCTAGAAATTACTCTTATATCGTTAAGGATTGAGTTTTAATGCTGTTTTACCTGCTTCCCTTCATCCTGAGAATGATTCGTTTTGATCAGTTTAAAAGCCGGAGTCTGACTTCAGGAGAAATCAAGCTTTGCCAGCAAGTCTTTGCTGACCTGATTGACTATTCAGCAGTCCGTGTCATGAATCACCCTTTCCTGCCTTGGCAATCCAAGCATGTGATTATGGCACCAAGTGGTTATATTCATGTGCGTAACCTGAATTATCGGGACGATTATTCTAAAGAAAGCCGTTCTTATCAGGCGCTTTTCATTCATGAAATGGCGCATATTTATCAATATCAGCAGAATATTAATGTGTTGTTTAAGGGTGCTTTTTTGCAAGCCGCTTATTTTTTAAGTATGGGAAAATATAATCCTTACAAATATCAATTTAATCCCAACAAATCCTTTTTAGACTATAACATTGAACAACAGGGAGATATTGCACGCGATATTTTTCTAAAAAAAATCCCTAATATTATTTTAAAAAATCAGTTAAGCAGATGATATTGAATATTTTTCACTCAAGTATTCTGTTGATTTCTATTTTTGGAAAATAAACTCATTTAAATCCAATTGAGTATTTTTTTGCATTTACCAGAATAAAAAAGCACCATAATAAATCATTTCTGATCATAACTTTGTATATCTGTTTCAATTCTCCTGAAACAGCTCTAGCATCTGCCTCAAATTTCGATAAAATAAGCCAAGTATGATATTTGTAGCTCGCAAATCAAGATTTAATGATCATGCGGTCATGACTTTTTTAATTTTGGCCATTTGGCATTTTGTTCGTATCAAACTGCACTCAGCTGGATAATTAGAATTTTAAAAATCAGTGATTTAGTGTATTCACCTATAGGAATAGGACTTAATTGGAATGAAAAGTTTTAAAATTGCGATTGCTCAATTCTCTCCACATGTGGGCAATTTAGATGCAAATACGCAGACAATGATAGATTTGGCAAATCAGGCCAAAAAAGATAATGCTGATCTTATTATTTTCCCTGAACTTTCAACTTTAGGTTATCCGGCTGAAGATTTATTAATTCGTCCAAGTCTGGCTAAACGTACAAAACTGGCGTTTGAGAAACTGACTGAAGTAAAAGATATCGTCATGGTCTTCGGGTTTGTCAATCAGGCTGAAGATGGTGAACGCTATAACTCAGCAGCCGTCATGAAAGATGGTGAAGTTTTAGGGGTTTATAATAAGCAAACTCTGCCAAACTATGGTGTATTTGATGAGAAACGCTATTTTGGTGAAGGACATCAGCATCTGGTCTTCGAATATCTGGGACACAAGTTTGGTGTTCTGATCTGTGAAGATGTCTGGTCATTATCTACCGTTCAACAGCTGGCTCAATTAAATATTGATACTGCGCTGGTTCTAAATGCTTCTCCATACGAAGTAGGCAAACCGCAACACCGTATCGATACCATGGCTGCACTGGTCAAACAGTTGAATATCAATTTGGTGTACTGTAACCAGGTAGGTGGCCAAGATGACCTCATTTTTGACGGCACCAGCTTTGTACTTAATAAATCAGGCGAAGTGGCTCTACAAGCGCCTAGCTTTGAAAAAGGCTTGTATATCGCTGAATATGATGCAGAAAAATTAGAGTTCAGCAAAGGCACGATTACTCCAGCCCTAGAAACCATGGCTGAGATTTATCAAAGTCTGGTGACGGCAACTCGTGACTATGTACAGCGTTCAGGTTTCCCAGGCGTGATTCTGGGTCTGTCTGGTGGTATTGACTCTGCCCTGACTCTTGCCATCGCAGCAGATGCGATTGGCCCTGACAAAGTCCAAGCAGTGATGATGCCTTATACCTATACTGCTCAGATCAGTGTAGAAGATGCCACTGAACAGGCGAAAACGATGGGTGTAACTTTCGGTATTGCTGAGATTAACCCGATTGTAAGTGGCTTCTTGCAAACCCTGTATCCATTCTTTGGCAATGCCCCTGTAGATGCTACTGAGGAAAACCTGCAAGCGCGCGCACGCGGTACTTTATTAATGGCGCTTTCTAACAAGTTCGGCAATCTGGTTCTGGCAACCGGTAATAAATCCGAACTTGCCGTTGGTTACTGCACACTATATGGCGATATGGTCGGCGGCTTCGCGGTATTAAAAGATGTTTATAAAACCATTGTGTTTGAACTGGCAAAATACCGTAACAGCATCGCAGAAACTCCAGTAATTCCTGAGCGTGTCATTACTCGTCCACCATCAGCAGAACTTCGTCCAGATCAGGTCGATCAGGATTCATTACCGGCTTATGAAGTGCTTGATGCGATTCTTTATGCTTATATTGAAGAAGATCTGAGCCAAGATGACATCATTGCCAAAGGCTTTGAAGCTGAAGTCGTGAAAAAAGTGATTCGTCTAGTTGATATTAACGAATACAAACGTCGTCAAGGGGCAATTGGTCCACGTATCAGCTCGCGGTCTTATGGTCGTGAACGTCGCTATCCAGTCGTTAATGGTTGGAAAGCAGGTATCTAAGTTTTAACAAAACTAGATTAGCCATAATGCCCAAGTAAATGCTTGGGCATTTTTTTATCTTTAAGCAATAAATAGGGTTAAGAAATTAAAAGAAGATTCAAAAATTTAAACAGAAAGAAATTTAGAAGAACTTTCTCTTAATTTTTTATTAATATTTTTATGGTACAAAAAAAGAGACCAAGCTGAGAGCTTGGTCTTTAAAAATGGTGGCTATGACGGGACTTGAACCTGTGACCCCCGCATTATGAGTGCGGTGCTCTAACCAACTGAGCTACATAGCCGTAAACTGTGTGCGCATTATCGTAATTTCAGGTTGTATCGTCAAGCATTTTAAACCACAAATGTTCAGTCTTTATGCAAATTAATCATAAACCCTTAAACTTTGTACAAATCATGCTTTAATTCGAAACCTATTAGCAAATACTATGAAAATTAGTATCTTTTTTTAAAGCCAAATCTGAATCGAAGTCGTATCAAATAATATTTAATTTTAAGAATAACTTGCTGAAGAAACAAAATAAAAAGTGAATCTACTACCTTTTCCTATCGCTATAATGCTTTTCCAAATATGGCCAATAGTATCTCTGGATTAAAGCAAAACTGAAGATGACGAAATTCAAAATATACCTAAGCCTGCTCCTATTGAGTTTTACAAGTTTAGCCACTGCAACTGTTATTTATCCAAGCAGCAGATTTTTAGGATGTGAAGATGTAAAGGATCTGGCTCAAGAAGTCATGCTCTTTAGACTCAAAGGTGCACCTCAGAAATGGATGATTCAGCAAATAAAGCAGCACTACGGTACAGAGAATGATCTCCATGCTCTGATTGGTATAAAACTTACTGAAAAAGCGTTTAAATATGAAATACTATAAGATCAGTTTGAACGCTCAACCTTAATTAAAAATTTTGCAATTGATCACTATAATGAATGTGAGAAATCCATTTCAGATCATGATCAATCTAAACAAGAAAATAACGGTATTACCCCACCCTCGGAAAGGGAAATTTTAGAACACTAAAATTATGCTGATAGAAGCTTACTATTAGAAATAGCAGGCTATCTTTATGCAGTTTGATAGATTTTTTATTATTAAAATCTCAATTTTAAACCTGTCCCTACAGTTTTATATAACAGGGATTTTTTGAATCTAAAATTACAGGTAATAATACATTATTAAAATTAGATGGCTTTCTTAACCTAGTTCATTAATATTCTAAAATCATATTATTTTAATCTTAAAATATAATTATAAATCAAAAACTTATAAAATATACCAACCATTAAAAATTATTGCTTTGTTAAACATAATACTGAGGTATTTACTTGGTTTTATTTTTATAAAATACGCGCTATGATCAAAGTATAAACAACAATTCGTACACGATTTTAACGCGTCATATTTTTATAAAACTTATTTCCGATAAGGAGAATTCTAATGTCATTTGAACATATTTTAGTACCCGTTGACGGTTCAGAAACTTCCTACGCTGCAGTCGATAAAGCCGTCGAAATTGCCAAAGCATTTAATAGTAAAGTGACAGTGGTTCAGGTGCTGGCACTTGATCCCTATATCGCTGCTGAATACATTACAGCAGCTCAAACCAATGATCTGGTTGAACGTGCCCGTACCGCGATTTTAAAAACACTTGACGAAGCAAAAGCAAAATTTGCTGCGGCAGGTATTGAGGCAGAGACTCAGTTACTTGAAGGTCAGGTGATTTATAGCGAAATTGTCAAGGCAGCTGAATCCTTGAATACTGATCTGATTGTAATTGGTTCACATGGCCGTACTGGATTTAAGAAACTGTTCCTGGGAAGTGTTGCGCAAAGCATCTTGGGACAGGCCAATGTTCCTGTAATGGTCATCCGTAAGTAATAAAAAATCCCCACTTCAATCAAGTGGGGATTTCTCTTTCAAACAAATCCATCCCATTGAAACTGCTTTAAGCTGACCCAATTTCCAGCACATAAAATCCCTTCTGCGCCTAATTTTTGCTGTTGAATATTATGTCCATATTCATCCAGTTTATTGAGACTGATCTTACCTTGAGCATTCAGGACACGATGCCAAGGCAAATCGGTTTCTGTATCAAGCTGACTTAAAACCCTACCTACCAGACGTGCATGTTTAGGCAAGCCAGCCAGCTTAGCGATCTGCCCATAAGTCGCTACTTTCGCATAAGGAATTTGGCTAACCACACTCAGAATCATTTGTGCCATTTCCTGGCTTGCACTTGATGTCATAGGCTTTCAATCTTGATAGAAAATTCTAATAATTAGAAATTCTCCGGATTCTCTAAACGCTTCACTTCCTGTACTTTGTCAGGATGATGCACTGTTGCTACTCCATCTGCATCTTTCTTATCAATCAGCATTTCTGGCTGGAAGATGGTGATGGTTTCATTTCCATTTGCATCCTCCCCTACAATATACTGAAAACCGCGACGGTTCATTTTGTGGCACATCCGCTGATACCAGCCTTTAAAACCTTGGGTTTCTTCATTCGGGTTGTAATAAAAGGCATTCATTACGGCTGGCAAACCTAGGCCACAAACCACCCCTGAAAGAAGCACCACAATAAAGGTATATCCAATCAGAATACTGCTATATGCTTCCAGTTGTGGAATATTGGCCACTGCCAGAATCAGGGCTAAGGAAATCCCGCCACGTACACCGCCCCAAGACAGAATGGTTAAACTGCCGTTATAACTCTTCTTGCTCATTCTAGGGAATAATGCAAAAGACAGATGGTTGGCCAGGAATCGCGCCAAATGCAGAATTATGAAAGCAACAATTCCGCCTAGAACCAGACTGGTGCTTAGATCAATAATGAACAATTCCAGGCCGATCAAGGTGAACAGGAAGGAATTGATAATCCCCTCTACCGTATGCCAGAAATGGTTTACATCACCGATATCTGCATCAGCCAGAATTTCTTTCCATTTATTACCGACAATCAAGCCGCCTATTACACAGGCAATTGGTGCAGAAGCATGCGCCAGTAAAGCAACCAGATATGAACCACAAGCCAACAGTGCAGTAGTTAATATCAGTGATTCCATTTCATGCTTACCGCGCAGAATACGTAAAATCGCCAAACCAAACCCAATTCCGATCAAGACTGCCACGACAATTTCATAAAGCAATGTTTGCAGGACGGCGAGTAAGGTAAAGTTTTCACCTTGCAGTACATTTAATAAGGTCATAAATAATGCAATACACATGGCATCATTAAACAGCGACTCACCTTCCAGCTTCACGATCAAATGATGGGGTGCGCGTACCGAACTGAGGACACCTTTAATCCCAATTGGATCCGTTGCTCCGAGCGCAGCACCTAGCAATAGTAGAACCAATATATCGACATGGTTACCAATCAGAAACTGATAACCGTACAGCGCAATACCAAAGAAAACTGCACAGAAAACCAATGCCAGACTGGCCAGAATACCAATCGGCCGCCAGTGATTGCGTAAATCTGAAACCTTAAACTTCAATGCGGATGAAGTCAGAATAAAACAAATCACACCATTAATCAGGAAGTCATAAAAATCGACATGGCGAACTGCTTTCTCAATATTATCAATATTGATGCTAAAAAATGGATTACCCTGTAACAGGCTGGCACACCATTGCAGGATAAATACAAAAATAGCGGAAACAATCGGCACACCAATCGCTTGAGGAAAACTTAGAACACGTTTGTTGAACATGGTAGTGGCAATTGACAGAGCAAAGACCACCGTCAACAGTTGTAAAAAAAAGAAACTTCCCATTAGGTTTCCTAAGATTTGGCAATTTGCATCCGTGAGCTGAAAGATTTACTTGAAATATAAGTTTAAAAAAACAGTATATTTTAGCGGATCAAGTTTAGTCCCATTTTTTTTCGAATTAAGTTAAGTTTCTTTTCAATATTCACAACTGATGATTTAACATACAGTCTTAAAGTACTTTATTGCTCATCTCTCATCTCTCTTCTTTCTATTTAGAAATTTTCTCCTATGCATCAAACTGTCAAAACCATATTCCGTCTATGTCTCGCTGCTGTCATTTTTCTGGTCACACTTTCCTTGATGTTCACCTGTGTTGCCAAAGTTCAGGAAATCCTGAAAGCAGATCAATATTATCAGCAAGCTGTGAGCATTCCTTTAAAAAGCAATACCAAAGCGCAATATGTACTGGTGTCTAATAAACAACGTCCAGACAATGCGATGTTTATCCTGATTGCGGGAAATGGTTATGTAGCAAAAATCAGCTGTGAGCATTATGCTGCCCTATGTACTGATGACTACAATCAGTCACATACCCGGCAGATTCAGAATGTTAATTTAGTAAAAGTGAGAAATTATTTTTATATTGAAAATATTCAGTTCCAAGATAGTCGAACTGGTCAGATCACTAAACTTAGCTATTCCAAAAATGAATTGAAGCAATTTTATAATAATGACATCAGCAATTTAAAATATATTCTCTTTGCGATTTCGCTATTTGCGTTGGCTGCCTTATTTGTCAGTATCAAGATTTTGAAAAACTTCCGTCGTTTTCTGGAAAAATAACTATTCAATCATTAGGGGAGCATTTGCTCCACTGCTGTCCCATAGTTTGCTTTAAATAAAAAAACCTGAGTCCTAACAGTTAAAATATGAGTGCATACAAACACTTTAACGACCAGGACTCAGGTTTTGTCACATCAGAATACCGTATTTCATGAGCTAATTAAACCTGTTGTGCGACAGGATTTTGAACAACTTGCTAAAGTACACCATGTTGGACAGAAATTTAGAGCGGCTTCCCGGTGGGATCAGTTTATTGCCATATTGATGTCTCAATTCTCTTGTAGGCAAAGTCTGAGAGATATTCAATCCAATTTGGAGTGCCAACAGGAAAAGCTAAGTCATCTCGGAGCAAAGTCTATTCCCCGAAGCACGCTGGCACGAATCAATGAGCAGCAGCCTGCTGCCTTGTATCAACAGCTATTTTACAAGTTGCTTAAATACTATGAACACTCAAAAGTAGCTCATAAATTTCGCTTTAAGAATCCCTTGTATTCCTTGGATGCCAGTCATATTGACCTGTCGCTTTCCTTATGTGAATGGGCCAAAGTTCACGACTCAAAAGCCAGCATGAAACTCAGTATAGGATTGAATCACAGCAATGATATTCCTGAGTTTGTTGCAGTTGAAAATGGCAAAGAAAATGACATGGTACAAGGCCGCAAATTCCAGTTTCCTGCTGGCAGCATTGTAGTTTTTGATAAAGGCTATGTCGATTACCAATGGTATGCAAATCTGACTGCTCAAAACATTGGATTTGTCACACGTTTTAGGCCTAAATCTGTGTATCAGGTGATCCAGCAACATCCAGTGCTTGAATCCAAAGGTATTCTAAAAGATGAAACCATTCAGCTGAATAGCGCACATGCCCTAAAAAGAAAAGCCCCAGTGTTAAGAAGAATTGAATATAGAGATCAGCAAAGTGGCAAGCACTTTAGCTTTCTCAGCAATAACTTTCATTTAGCCGCCTCTACCATTGCGGCGATTTATAAAGATCGTTGGAAAGTTGAGCTGTTCTTTAAGGCGATTAAGCAGAATCTCAAATTAAAAGCGTTTCTAGGCCGCAGCAGGAACGCAATTCAGACACAAATCTGGATTGCGATGATCGCCTATTTATTGGTGAGTTTCGCTCAACATTTAGGAAAAACAGGTTGGACAGTTCAACGTTTACTCAGAATAATTCAAGTGAATTTGTTTGAAAGAAGAACTTTAAAAGCTTTATTTTCACCCGATAAAATACCCATAAAACAAGAGGAAGCTCAAATGAGCTTCCTCTTGTGAAAAATTGTGGGACAGCAATGGCATTTGCTCCCCTTTTTTGATCTTTAATTTTAGATATTTTGATTAAAAGTATCGCAAGCAGCCATCTGACCTGATTTCAGGCCGGTATTAAACCATTTTACCCGCTGTGCACTGGTACCATGCGTAAAGCTGTCAGGTACGACATGGCCTTGTGCCTTTTTCTGCAGATAGTCATCACCGATCTTGTGTGCCGCATCCATTGCTTCCTGCACATCACCTTGCTCCAGGAACTGAGTACGCTCATGGTTATGATAAGCCCATACCCCAGCCAGACAATCTGCCTGTAGTTCTTGACGTACAGAAAGCTGATTGCCCTGAACTTGAGTGGCTTGTTGACGTGCCTGCTGTACCTGTGAGGAAATACCTAAAATGGTCTGGATATGATGACCCACCTCATGCGCTACCACATAGGCTTGAGCAAAATCGCCTGCCTGATCATTGCGAGATAACTCGGTTGAGTTCTGTTCCCCGCTGATTCCCATTTGAGTACGCATATCTTTAAAGAATGCTGTATCAATATAAACTTTCTGGTCTGCCGGACAATAGAAAGGTCCCATGGCCGATTGCGCCGTACCACAACCAGAATTTACTACCCCACTAAATAGAACCAGCTTAGGTGCAGTATATTGCTGGTTCAGCTGCTGCTGAAATACTTGAGACCAGGTATCTTCTGTATCGGCAAGGACAGTTCCTACAAAATCGATCGCTTCTTGCTGCTCTGGCGTTGGATTTTCCAGACCCCGTGTTTCTGCACTAGAAACACCTTGAGTGACCTGCTTGGTGGTTTGATAGGCTTGCTGTGGATCGACACCAAAAAACTTCCAGGCCACGAAAGCAATAATCAACCCGAGAATACTGATTCCACCGGCTTTGGCACCACCGCCACGACGGTCTTCTACATTGCTACTAACACGACGTCCTTTCCAGCGCATAGTGAGATTCCTTATAGTTTAAAGTCAGCTTATTTTAACGGGCCTAATTTATACCTGCTTTGGTTTCGATCTGATTTTTTGAATAAAGCCAATCAAGATAAATACAATTAACCCTGCCACAAAACCAATCACCAGATTAATTAATGTAGGCGTAACAGCCCCTACGATACTTCCTAGGCTAGGAATATGCTCTACATACTCAACTGAATCTTCAGTGAAATGATGAAACCATGGAATGGTATGTGCAATAATCCCGCCACCGACCAAGAACATCGCAATCGTACCTACAATCGTCAGGGTTTTCATCAATTTAGGGGCAAAAGCCAGTAATCCACGGCCTATACTTTGCTTGAAGCTAGATACCTGCTTAGCCAGGTACAAACCTAAATCATCAATTTTAACAATCATGGCAACGAAGCCGTACACCCCGACTGTCATTAATATGGCGATCCCGGCCAGTACGATGACCTTGGTGGTAAAAGCTGCGGCTGCCACGGTGCCCAAAGAAATCACTACAATTTCCGCAGACAAAATAAAGTCAGTTCGGATTGCACCCTTAATTTTCTCTTTTTCAAATGTGGCCAAATCGGTTTCGATCGTAGTGAATTCAGCCTCAGCGTCTTCTTCAGTCTTGGCTTTTTTATGCTTTAAGCTATGCAGAACTTTTTCTACGCCTTCATAACAGAGAAACAAACCGCCAATCATCAGTAAAGGATTGATTAACCAGGGCGCAACCACACTAATAAGTAAAGCCAAAGGAACAAGAATCAGTTTATTAATAAAAGAACCTTTCGCTACTCCCCACACTACAGGAAGTTCACGTTCTGCCCGTACACCACTGACTTGCTGGGCATTTAATGCCAAGTCATCTCCTAAGACACCTGCTGTCTTTTTTGCAGCCATCTTGCTCATCACGGCAACATCGTCTAAAACAGTCGCAATATCATCCAATAATATTAATAAGCTGCTCGCCATTCTTGTTATCCTTATCATCTTTAGACATATTTTAATGAAAATATTTAAAAAATATTGTATTCACTTGTTTAATTAATAAGATTTTTTTACTACGACTTTTTTTCTGGCTGACATTCAAAAACAGAATGCCGTACAATGTGGCCATTCGTTAAAATATAGATGTAGTACAGACTACTTTTGGAATAGATAATGAGTAATCAAGATAATCGTCCAGTAATCTTGACTGGCGACCGTCCTACCGGACAGCTTCACCTTGGCCATTTTGTCGGTTCATTACGCTCTCGCGTAGGTTTACAAGATTCTCACCATCAACATTTGTTACTCGCTGATGCTCAAGCCCTGACAGATAATGCAGATAACTTTGAAAAAGTACGTCGCAATATTATTGAAGTGGCGACAGATTATCTGGCTGTCGGCATTGATCCAACCAAAACTACAATCTGTGTTCAGTCTTGCCTGCCAGCCTTAAACGAATTGACTATGCTCTATCTGAACTTTGTGACAGTTTCACGTCTAGAGCGCAACCCGACCATTAAATCAGAAATTCAGATGCGTGGTTTCGAGCGTGATATTCCTGCAGGTTTCTTATGCTATCCAGTGGCTCAAGCAGCAGATATCACAGCCTTTAAAGCCACTGTAGTTCCGGTGGGCGAAGACCAGATTCCAATGATCGAACAGACCAATGAAATCGTACGTCGCCTTAACCGTCAGATTGGCCGTGAATTACTGCCTGAATGTAAGGCGCTGCTTTCTAATGTGGGACGCTTACCAGGTTTTGACGGCAAAGCGAAAATGTCTAAATCATTAGGCAATACCATTGTTCTAGATGCTTCTGATAAAGATATCAAAAAAGCTGTCAATGCGATGTATACCGATCCGAATCACCTGCATATTGAAGATCCAGGCCAGGTTGAAGGCAATGTGGTATTTACCTACCTGGATGCTTTCGACACCAATAAAGAAGAACTGGAAGAACTGAAAGCACATTATCGCCGTGGTGGTTTAGGTGATGGTACGGTGAAAAAACGTCTGGAAGGTATTCTGAAAGAGCTGATCGGTCCGATTCGTGAACGTCGTATGGAACTGACTAAAGACCCGGATTACATCATGGATATTTTGAAAACGGGTACAGATAAATGCCGTGATATTACACAGGCCACTTTAGATGAAGTGAAAACAGGCTTAGGCGTTTTCCATTTCTAAGATAAACAATATTTAAAAAGAAGCCCTTCATATGAGGGGCTTCTTTTTATGTAAGTCCAAAATGCGCAAAAATAAGGCACGTTTCCACACAGATTCTTCATAGTTTTAACCTTACTTAACATCTATTAACATGAATACTGATGAGTCACATGAGAATGAGTCCTAATATACTTACATATAGTAAGGAATCAAATTTAACTCTCTCCACAGTTAATCTTGATTTAGTTTTAAAAGAAACTTCCTTTTTCTACGCAATGACAACCCCAATCATTGCGTTTTTTTTGTCTGTAATTTTTGAAAATATAAAAAAATCCTGCCAGATGAGCAGGATTTTGTTGTTGGTTCTTGAAT
This sequence comes from Acinetobacter sp. TW_SC_4, assembly GCF_054861205.1. Classification (NCBI taxonomy): domain Bacteria; kingdom Pseudomonadati; phylum Pseudomonadota; class Gammaproteobacteria; order Moraxellales; family Moraxellaceae; genus Acinetobacter; species Acinetobacter sp. TW_SC_4. Next base: position 893,379 of record NZ_CM142174.1, on the reverse strand, counting down.
ATTAATATTTGAACAGGCTTTTTTCTAATGGAATTTCAATTCCAATAGAAGCACCGCCATCCTGACCATTTACATCTGAGTCACTTATCCAGGCATTAATTTTAAGTGGCATTTCTGGACGAATATAATGCGACCAGGTGACATCTAATGCTTTAATTTCATCATCAAAAGCAAAAGCAGCATTATTTGCACTTGCACGTGCAGACTGATTGACTTCAGCAAACAATACCCGTCCTGATAAGCGGTTCATCGGATCAACACGGATATCACCACCTACTGAAACCATCTGCGCATCACCACCTAAAGGATGTGCCAACGGATAACCATGCTGATAAAAGCCATCAGTATAATTGGTATGGCTATAAGAAATACCGCGCACCTTGCCGTTAGTCCGTGTATCTGCCCATTCTGTATAAAGTTGATATGGCATATTTCTTACAGTTGCAGAATAGTCTATCCCAGCCAGATACATTTTCTTCGCAGGGAGGCTACCTGCTTCATCTTCACCAACATATTGCCCATAGAAGCCTATAGGCACCTGTGTCAAAGGAAACAGATTCAGACGTGCATCAAAACCAGCAATCTGGTTTGATGGGTCAGGTTTACCCGTACCACCATTATCTTTATTCCCGACAAAAGCATCCCATAATGAACTTAAGCTTTCAGGACGTCCTTCCCCCCCCCATTGAACCGCACGAGAAGCACCTAGCTCCAAGTAAGATAAAGGTTGAGCAGTTACACGAAGACCAATAAGTTTGGCATCTGGAACGGCAGTATAATCATCCAATTGTCCTGCAAAAGCCTGATATTGCCACGGTCCAATCCAGGACAGCCATTTAGTTTCAAAAGCGGTTTGTTCTGCACGCTGTGCCATAAAACCATATACTGGGCGGCTAGCATCGCCACGAATCAAGCTGCCATCATGTCCTGGACCCCAATAGGTCGGAATTTGGCCAGCAATCAGCCATTGATTCCAGAGTTTCCCTGCTAGATAAGATCCTTCCAGATTTACATCCTGATCATTCTCAATTTGTCGATCTTTTTCGGCATTAACCCGGATCTTGGCATCCCAGTTTTCGCCACCTGCATTAAACTCTAAAGCTGCCTGAAATTGTGCCTTTTGCTGATCGCCAAAGGCTTGAGGAATATCTTTTGGATCACTTTCCGCAAATAAGCCTACTTTGAGCTGCTGATTGTCTGCTGTTAATTTTGCCAGAACTGAATCAATAACACGTTGTTGTACTTTGTTACTCACTTGTGCATTGGATAGAGCACGTTGAATTTCATCCCCACTGAGCGGCCAGGTCGAGGTACTGATCTGGATCACCCCTTGCTGGTTTAACCAGTTCAAGTCAGTACGAAGATTTGCATCATTCAGAACCAGCCCTTGAGCAAAAACAGGAAGCGAAAGCGTCGTAAGAAGTGCACTTAATAATGGTTTTTTTAGAAACATGGGATCAATATTCTCAAGTTTATTTTTGCCTAACCATAGATATTTCAAAAACAATATTCAATGGCGAAACTGTATCAGTATAATATGAAACCCTAGATTTAATTGACTTTTAAAATAAAAAATCGCTTCAAGAAATGAGATAGAAATACAAAAATGAAATCACAAATGTAAAAAATAGAATGAAATAATGCTGGTTTTTAATTTTATTTAAAATAAATACTGAACACATAAAAAAGGCAGTTTTAAAAACTGCCTTTTTTCGAATAAGTCATTAGTGTTTATGACGCATATGCGGGAATAAGATTACATCACGGATACTTGGAGCATTCGCAAAGATCATCACCAGACGGTCAATACCGATTCCTTCACCTGCTGTAGGAGGCAGACCATATTCCAAGGCTTCAATGAAGTCAGCATCATAGTGCATTGCTTCATCATCACCCGCATCTTTCTCAGCGACCTGCGCCTGGAAGCGTTCAGCCTGATCAATCGGGTCATTTAATTCCGAGAAACCATTTGCCAGTTCACGACCACCGATAAAGAATTCAAAACGGTCTGTAATATGCGGGTTTTGATCATTACGGCGTGCTAATGGTGAAGTTTCTGCTGGATATTCAGTCACGAATGTAGGCTGACGTAGTTGAGTTTCTACCGTTTCTTCAAACACAATTGTTTGCAGTTTACCCAGACCAAAACCTGGTTTTACCTGTTCTTTCAGTTCGTCCTGAATAAATTTTGCCAGGAACTCACTGTCATTGACATTTTCTGGAGTGAACTGTGGATTGTGCTCAAGAATGGCATCAAACATTGAAATTTTCTTGAATGGCCCTTTGAAGCTAAAGACTTCATCGCCATAAGGCACATCAGTGGTACCCAGAATATCAATTGCCAGTTTTTCCAGCATTTGCTCAGTCAATTCCATCAGATCTTTGTAGTCTGCATACGCCTGGTAGAATTCGATCATAGTGAATTCAGGGTTATGACGAGTAGAAACACCTTCGTTACGGAAGTTACGGTTAATTTCGAATACGCGCTCGAAACCACCCACAACCAGACGTTTCAAATAAAGCTCAGGTGCAATACGCAGGAACAATGGCATATCCAGCGCATTATGATGCGTTTCAAATGGACGCGCAGATGCTCCACCTGGAATCACGTGCATCATCGGGGTTTCAACTTCCATAAAACGTTTGTCATTCAGGAAACTACGAATACCGGCAACAACTTTGGCACGAACTTCAAAAGTTTTACGGGTTTCTTCATTCACGATCAGATCAAGATAACGCTTACGATACTTCACTTCAGTATCAGTCAAACCGTGGAACTTGTCTGGAAGTGGACGTAATGATTTTGTCAGTAATTCAAAATGTTCGATATGAACATACAGGTCACCTTTACCAGAACGACCGATATAACCTTCAACTGCAATGATATCGCCCAGATCTAGGCCTTTGATCGTTGCAAGTACTTCTGGCTCAAGCTCTTTGCGTGGAACATAAAGCTGAATACGACCGGTCATATCCTGAATCACGATGAATGAACCGCGGTTCAACATCACACGACCTGCTACTTTTACATGAACGTGTTCGCCAGCTTCAATTTCTTCTTTAGATTTATCAGCAAACTGGTCTTGTAAGTCTTGCGCATAATGTTCACGTTTAAATGTGTTTGGCCATGGGCTAACACCAGTTTCTTTTGCGTGGTCTTGAATCTGCTTTAACTTGGCATGACGCTGTGCAATTAAATCGTTTTCGGAAATGATTTGTTCAGAAGTCGATTGAGCGTTATTTTGCGTCATCTCTGCCTCGGATAAGATTAGTTAAAAAATAGAAGTTGCATAGAATAGCAGAAATCTGCATCAAATCGTAGCGTAAAGACTTCCCACACGCGGCTTTTCTTGAGAAAAATTTCTGGATATATGAAATTCTTAAAGGCAAATGATTTGCATTATTTTCAGTTTCGAATTTTATGATTGGTTTTTTAAAATATTGCCAAACTTTTATTAGATGAAAGTCCAAGATCCCAACCTTCTGCACAAATTATGCCTTTATATCCAGTATCAGCTTAGACCAATAGCTAACTGCTTCCTCAAAATAGACGTTTTACAATAATGACCATATTAGAAGGTGGTGTTTTAACACCCTGACCACGACTTTGCCATGTCCGATAAAAATGAGTAAAAATATGTCTAAAATATTGTTTTTTCATGGCTTGGATTCGTCAAAACAGTCCACGAAATTTCATGCAATTGATTCAATGCATAAATATTGTATAGATGTGGATTATCGCAATCTGAGCTACCAGTCGGTAGCCGATTTCTACCACGAAATGGTTGAAACCATTAAACCGGATATTCTGGTCGGACACAGTCTGGGCGGTTATTGGGCGCTAAAAATGTCACAAGCTCATCAGATCCCTTGTGTGATCGCGAATCCTAGTTTACAACCGAATTTCCGCGATGATTATCCTGCGATTTGTGACAGTGATTTGCAGCATGATATTCCGCAAATGGCCTATCTGGAATTAGGTGATGAAATTCTGGATATGCATGCAGCACAAGCACAGCTTGAAGATTATATGCAAATTCATGTCATTGAAGGTGGTCATCATCGTCTGGAATATCCCGAACAGATTAACGACCTGATTCAGGAAATTGAATATCATTTTATCCGGCAATAAAAACGCCCCAATAGTTGGGGCTTTTTTGATCATCCAGACTTAAGCAACTGCAGCTTCAGGCTGAGATTTATCGTCAAGTACTGACCAGATGTCCAAGCCTAATTCACCGTGTAAATCTGGCAGATCAAGGAAGATGCTCGCACCTAGAACCTGATGCTGACATTTTTCAGCCAACTCATGTACTGCTTTTAATGTACCGCCAGTTGCCAGAACATCATCCACAATAATCACTTTTTGTCCTTGAACTTCTGCAGACATTTCCAGACGGTCCAGACCATATTCAAGGCTATAACCTACACCTACCACTGGAGGCGGCAATTTACCTGCTTTACGAACCAGTAATAAGCCTTTGCCCGTAAGCTGCGCCAACAGGCTTGCCAGCACAAAACCACGTGCTTCCACTGCCACAAAGCTGTCTACTTCAGCTAGCTTTTCTTCAGGAATGCTGGCAATCAAAGCCTCAGTTAATGGCCCCAGATTATTCATGAATAATGGAGTCAAATCGAAGAAACAAATGCCTGGTTTTGGAAAATTCTGGACAGTACGAATGTGAGACCACAGAGTAGTAGACAAATTGCTCATGGGAGATCTTTAAACAAGGAAGGGAATAGCTGAATTTTAAACTAAATTAACAATGTGTAACAACAACGACTGTGCAATAATAAAGCAAAAAACAATAATAAGCAATTGATTTACATAACTAAATTTATTTTAAAAATATTTAATAAAGACTTTGCTGAGTCTAAGTTATCTGATTTTAATCATATTTTCTGCCCGACTTTGGTCTACAACTTAAAATCTAAGCCAGAAGAGTGTTTATAAAACTAAAAATACAACTCTTTGCCTAACCTTAAATATATTTCTAGTAATGAAATATCTAGAGACTGACCTTTCTGCTGTTAATTTCACTGATTAAACTTTTATTCGCTTTACTTTATGAATAGAACTGCGTAAAAATTTAGCCAAATATGTTTACTATTAAAAGTCATATTCTTTAGGGTCTTGCCATTTGTGGATTTTAAGCTGACAGCTACAGTTGGTCAGTTTTGGAGAGTTATATGAAAAAATATCAATGCATCGTTTGTGGATGGATTTATGACGAGGCAGAAGGTTGGCCTGAGGACGGAATCGTTCCTGGAACCAAATGGGAAGATATTCCTGATGACTGGACTTGTCCGGATTGTGGTGTTTCTAAAGTCGATTTTGAAATGATTGAAATCTAATCATGTTCTTTTAAAGACCATATTGAATGGTCTTTTTTATGTCCTTTATACCTGAAAAAAACTAATTTAAAAAAGCATGGAGAATCGTATGCATCCTATCGTCATCATTGGTTCGGGCATGGCGGGTTATGCTGTTGCACGTGAGTTTCGCAAACTCAACCCAGACCATGAACTTTTCATGATTTGTGCTGATGATGCGACTAATTATGCAAAACCTACGCTTTCTAATGCTTTAGCAGGAAACAAAGCACCAGAACATATCCCTTTGGGTGATGCAGAAAAAATGTCAACGCAGCTGAAAATGTGCATCGAAAAAAACACTTGGGTCAAAGCGATTCATCCTGAACAGCATCAGCTCACTTTAGAAAAAGACGGTCAGGAAAGCTCACAGGATTATTCTAAATTGGTGCTGGCTGTGGGTGCTAATCCAGTACGCCTGGCCATTGCTGGTGATGCGAGCGACGATATTCATATGGTGAATAACCTGACTGACTATAAAGCTTTCCGTCATAATCTGGCAGCCCGTGAAGATAAACGTGTGGTGATTCTAGGCGCAGGCCTGATCGGCTGTGAATTTGCCAATGACTTGCAGCATACTAATCATCAGGTCACCGTGATTGATCTAGCACCCCAGCCTTTAGGTCGCTTATTACCAGCTCATGTCGCAGATGCTTTCCAGCAAAATCTTGAAGAGACGGGCATTCATTTTGTACTGGGGACAACAGTCGAAAAAGTCTCTAAAGTTGAAAATGGTGATTATCTGGTCACACTTGCCAATGGCCAGTCGGTAGTTGCTGATGTGGTGCTGTCTGCTGTGGGCTTACAGCCGAATATTTCTGTCGCAAAAGAAGCCGATATTCACACCAGTCGCGGGATTCTGACAAATACAAAACTAGAAACCAATCAACCGGACATTTATGCAGTAGGCGACTGTGCGGAAGTAAATGGAATGCTTTTGCCCTATGTGATGCCAATCATGCAGCAGGCCCGAGCCCTATCTAAAACATTGAATGGTGAACATACAGCAGTCCACTATCCAGCGATGCCTGTAGCGGTCAAAACCCCAGCTGCGCCATTGACTGTCCTTCCTGCTCCGGTTGATGTCGAAGTAACTTGGGAAAATGAAGAGTTTGATGACGGTATGCTGGCCAAAGCCTTTGATGCCAGCGGTACTTTACGTGGTTTTGTCCTGCTTGGTGCCACTGCTGCCAAACAACGCCTGGCATTGACCAAGCAGGTTCCTGACTTGATTCCAGCTACAGTTTAGATGTTTAATACAAAGGACATTTTTTAAGCGAAATGTCCTTTAATCAGGAAATATATCATGCATAGTGCCCTGCAGTTCAATCATTCTCCGTATACCGCTTTCATGCGTGAAACCAAGGTCGATCTTGGCAATGGCATCGAATTGCACGTAGAAGTCGGAGGAAATCCTGAACACCCGACTATTCTGCTAATTATGGGGCTTGGGGCACAGATGCTGTACTGGCCGGACTTCTTCTGTAAATCCCTCATTGATCAGGGCTATCATCTGGTGCGTTTTGACAACCGGGATATTGGTTTATCTTCCAAGATTCACCATAAAGAGCCTCGCTTAAACACTTTAAAAATGATGAGCCGTTTTGTACTGGGTTTAGGCAATCAGGGCGCGCCTTATACACTGTATGATATGGCAGATGATGTACATCTTCTGATTGAAAAAATGGGACTGGGTCAGGTCTATGTGCTCGGTGCCTCTATGGGCGGCATGATTGCCCAGATTCTGGCCGCACGTTATCCTGATAAAGTTAAAAAAATGGGCTTACTGTTTACCAGTAATAACCAGCCACTGTTACCCCCGCCTTTTCCAAAGCAACTCTTTAGTTTAATTGACAAACCCGCTTCCACAGATGAAGATGGCATTGTTGATCATAGCTTGAAACTGTTTAACATTATTGGCTCGCCGGGTTATGTGAATCATCTGGAAGCGATTCAGACCGCCCGTAAGCTATATAAGCGAAGTTACCATCCAGCGGGTGTACTTCAACAGTTTTTAGCAATATTATGTACAGGTTCATTGCTGCAACTGGATAAGCAAATCCAACAAGAGACCCTGGTGGTTCATGGTGCTCGTGACAGATTGCTGCCTCCTAGTCATGGTAAGGCTGTTGCAAAAGCAATTTCAGGGGCTAAATTTGAATTAATTGATGGAATGGGGCATGATATCCCTCCGCATTTTATTCCATATCTTAGCGAATTATTTGCTGATCATTTTAAATCATAAACATTAGGACACTATGGCTGCATTACCATCCCTAAGACAGCTGTCATACCTCGTAACACTGTCTGAGACGCTGCATTTTACAGAAGCTGCTCGCCGCTCATTTGTTACCCAGTCAACTTTGTCTGGCGGTATTATGGAGCTGGAGCGTTTACTCGGTGGCGTTCTTGTTGAACGCGATCGCCAGAATGTACGTTTAACGCCGCTTGGTGAACAAGTGGTTGCACGTGCCCGTGTTCTACTGGCTGATGCTCAGGACTTAATGCGTTTAAGTCGTGAAATGAGTGAACCATTAACCGGTGATCTGCATCTTGGCGTTATTCCAACCATTGCCCCTTTCATTCTGTCGCAATTTCTGGATGAAGTGCATCAGCAGCTACCGAAAATCCAGCTACATTTACATGAAGCTCAAAGTGAGAAAATTGTAGAGAAACTGGAGCATGGTAATCTGGATATGGTAGTGCTAGCGCTGCCTTTCGATACCCGTAGCCTGAAAGTTGCTGAAATTGCCAAAGAGAATCTGTATCTGGTACATCACAAATCTGACCAGAATGCGGCTCAAGCCAAATCTCTGGAAGATCTGGACCTGTCTCGCCTGATGCTTCTGGAAGAAGGCCACTGCTTGCGTGATCATGCATTGAGTGCCTGTCCAATTGGTGAGCGCAAAAATGATCATCGCCTGAAAGCAAGTTCATTACCGACGTTGATCGAAATGGTGTCTGCTGATCTTGGTTTTACCCTGTTGCCAGAAATTGCACTGCATACCAATATGATCAAAGCCAATCCGGATCTGCGTATTAATCCAATCAATGCTGCACCAAGCCGTACTCTGGCGTTGGTCACTCGTAAGAGCACACCGCTACAAAGCGAATTCGATGTGTTATTACAAATTTTGCAAAAAATTACTGCCCATGATGCAGCTTAATTAAGCCCTAAGAAAACAGGAGCACTTAGATTGCTCCTTTTTTTATTGCCTGTGTCTTCTGATAAAGTAAATTTTTATAAATTCAGTCAATTAAAATGATCTAAAAACCAATTTTTCAAACTTTAACTATTTATAATATATAAAGATTAAATCCCTATTTCTTGGGATTGGCATTAAGACTAAGTTAAGCCAAAATACATCTGTATATTAATTACTCTCAGGATAAGATTTCTTTGGCCTCATTTTTGCCCGCACCCGTATTATTGGTGTAACCTTATCCACCACCGCTCTCTTCTAATCTTGATCTTGCATTGCTACAGCTCGGTTATCAACCGGATATGCTGTCTCCTATACCGATCATCTGTCTGCTCAATCCCATATTGAACAGTATCTTCCCAATCTAGTGCTATATGAGATTCATGAGAAAGCCCAACTCAATCATCTGTATACGGTTCAAACCCGGATCCAGATTCCTCATCTGATTGCAGTTTTAGCTGATGATTCACCTGAAATGATTAATTTATTCTTGTCATCTGGCGTGGATCGATATCTGATTGCATCGCATCCTGTTTCAAAAATAGTAGCAAGCCTGAAAATCATCCTACGAGGTGGTTCCGATTTACATCCTGAATTAGCCCGTTATTTAGTGAGTCAGGAAACAAAAATACATTTTTTAAATCAGACTGAAGTACAGATTTTAAAGTATTTCAGCCAAGACCTGACTTTGGCCGAAATTCAAAACAGATTAAGTCTGCACGATTACCAGATTTATGCTGCTATTCGTAAAATCTATCAAAAACTCGAGAATCCATTTATCCATTCTCAAAATTAACAAAATATAAAAAAGGCTGAATTATCAGCCTTTTTAGTTTGCATAGAGTTATTTAAAGGTTTCCAGCAAGGTACGCTGTGCATTATGCGGTTGTTCACCTTCTGCAACTTGGGCACGCACCCAGGTTCCATCTCCTTGTAACAACCAGGCCTGCTGATTGTCTTTCAGGTAATTTAATAAACCTTGCTGGTAAATGCGTTTCTTCAATGTTTCATCTTCAATCGGGAAACAGGCTTCTACACGATTAAACAGGTTACGATCCATCCAGTCCGCGCTTGAGCAATAAATGCGGGAATCGCCATTATTGCTAAAATAAAACACGCGTGTATGTTCAAGGAAACGGCCGACGATTGAACGTACCCGGATATTCTCTGAAAGTCCCGGCAAGCCTGGACGTAGACAGCAAATCGAGCGGATAATTAGGTCAATCTGTACGCCCGCTTGTGAAGCCTCATAAAGTTTATTGATTAGTTGCAGCTCAGTTAAAGCATTCACCTTCACGATAATCTGAGCTTTCTTGCCCGCTTTGGCATTGGCAATTTCATTATCAATATAGTTGATGAGCTGGGCATGCAAGGTAAATGGAGCATGGAGCAGCTTTTTCAGCTTGGCCATTTTCCCCATTCCCGTCAATTCCTGGAAGATACGATGCACATCTTCACACAGATCTTTGTCTGTGGTTAACAAGCCATAATCGGTATAAATCCGTGCATTGCCCGCATGATAATTTCCGGTTCCTAAATGCACATAACGCACCAGCTTGTTATTTTCTCGGCGTACCACCAGAATCATTTTGGCATGGGTTTTATAGCCAACAATGCCATAGACCACGACAGCCCCCGCCTCTTGCAGTACGTTGGCAACTGCAATATTGGATTCTTCATCAAAACGTGCACGTAGCTCGATGACTGCAGTCACTTCCTTACCGTTACGGGCCGCTTCTGCCAGCACCTGCACGATCTCGGAATCTGGACCACTGCGGTACAGTGTCTGCTTGATCGCCAGCACCTGAGGGTCTCGTGCCGCTTCACGTAACAGCGTAATCACTGGAGCAAAAGATTCAAATGGATGATGTAGCAAAATATCCTGCTTCTGCATGGCACTGAAAACATTTTCAGATTTTTTTAGTACTTTAGGCAGAATTGGCGTATGTGAATCATAACGTAAATGTGGACGTTTGAAGTTGGACAGTAATCGCGCCAGATTAACTGGTCCTGCGACTTTATAGAGCTGGTCTTCATCCAGATCAAATTCTTCCAGCAAATATTCATAAATATGCTGCGGACAATTTTCAGTCACTTCCAGACGGACTGCACGACCAAAACGGCGCGAACTTAGCTCGCCTTTTAAGGCTTTGGCCAGGTCTTCAACATCTTCATTTAAGGCTAGATCGGCATTCCGGGTAACACGGAATTGGTAACATCCCGTCGCGGTCATGCCCGGGAACAGGTCAGACACATGTTCATGAATGATGGCGGATAACATCACATGATGTTCTTTACCATCAGTCAGTTCATCAGGTAAACGCACCACACGCGGCAATGAACGTGGCGCAGGAACAACCGCAAGATCAATCTGACGGCCAAAGGCATCTTTCCCTTCTAGCGTCACAATAAAGTTTAAAGATTTGTTGACCAATCGTGGGAATGGATGTGCCGGATCAAGGCTAATGGGCGTTAAAACTGGCGCAACCTGCTCCTGAAAATATTTTTTCACCCAGGTCGATTGTGCCGGTGTTAGCTCTCCACGACGCAGAAAACAGATATCTTCCTCACGCAGTTTCGGCAAAATCTCTTCATTTAAAATACGGTACTGACGTTCAATGGCGGCATGCGCAGTTTCGGCAATCTGTTCTAATACTTGTTTTGGCGTCAAACCATCCGGACTGCGACTTTCATTGCCCAAATCCAGTTGTTCCATGACGCCAGCCACACGAATTTCAAAAAACTCATCCAGATTACGTGAAAAAATCAAAAGAAAGTTCATGCGTTCCAGCAAAGGATGCAGAGGATCGACCGCCTGTTCCAGCACTCGCAAATGGAAATCCAGAATAGACAGTTCACGATTAATGTAACGATCATTATAAGTATATTCGGTTGGTGCCGAAGTCGTACTGGCTGCCGTATTCATATCAAACCTACGCTATTTTCAAGTCTTGCTTATTGCTTTTAGTATGCTTCAAATTAATGACATTTTCATAAAAAAAGCCCAAATATTTGGGCTTTATCTTGATATTTTTATTTAAGGGATTTCAGCATAGCGCATATAACGCTGAATCATACGTTTACGTGCTTTTAGGGCTGATGCATTACGATGATCTTCAAAATATTTTGGATTGGTGAGAATCGCTGCCAGGAAGATGGCCTGATCACGCGTCAGGCTCTCTGCAGTCTTACCGAAATAATGTTTGGCTGCAGCTTCTGCCCCGTAGATATTGTCTCCAAACTCAATCGAGTTAAGATACACTTCCAGAATACGCTCTTTAGACCACATACGTTCCATCATCCAGGTCGCAACAGCTTCCTGACCTTTACGCAGGAATGAACGCTTGTTGACGAGGAACAGGTTTTTAGCCAGCTGCTGGGAAATGGTTGACCCACCGGCTACGACACGGCCTTCATTCTTGTTACGGCTGAGCGCAGTCTGAATACCATCCCAGTCAAAGCCATGATGGTGCATGAATTTTCCATCTTCTGCAGTCACTACCGCCCGTTTCAGATTGGTACTGATTTCATCATAAGGGCGCCACTGATGTTGAATGGGCTTGGAGGACTCAGTCCAATAATCAATCCGCATCATCATGGTGGTATTCACCGGATTGGTTCGCCACCAGGCTAAACTTGCAAAAATCCACAGTTGAACAAGTAAAATCACACTGACAATCACGAGAAGGGTGCGGGTCAGAAAGGCTTTCATGTCAGCGCGTTACTCCTGAAAATTCAATTTTTCGTGTTAAGCTTATTCGAAATATACAATCACAGCAAAAAAATAGCATGCCTGAAAATTCTCCCCCAACAACACATCGCAAACTTGAAATGCAGCTCTGGCGGATGACCGCACTCTTGATCTGCATCAATGTCGGCCTGTTTGGCTGGCAGGTTCTGAATGGTATGGATATCACACAGCCCAGTTCTCCAGATGCCATTCGCTGGGGAGCAGATTATGCACCTTTAACGTATTTAGCGGAACCCATACGCCTGTTTAGTAGCATGTTTTTTCATTTTGGCTTAATTCACCTGATGTTAAATATGTGGGCACTGTATATTTTTGGTAGTGTCGCTGAACAAATTTTTGGCCGGATCTATTTTACAGGTCTTTATATTTGTGCCGGCCTGATGGGCAGTTTACTTAGTGGTTATATGAGCATCCAGGACAGCTATGCCTTAATCGAAGGCGGTGTAGCCAATCCTGGCTTATTGCCGGGTGTTAGTGCGGGTGCTTCGGGTGCAGTCATGGGTCTCGGTGCCTCACTGACTGTTCTGTCTTTACTGCCGATGTTGCCCCGTCAGCCCTTTATTCTGGATAAAAAGACACTGGTAATGATCATGGGCCTTAACCTGGCGATGGGCTTTATGATTAGCGGAATTAACAATGCCGCACATATTGGCGGCATGATCATGGGGGCCGGACTAACAGCGCTCTGGTATCTCGGTCAGAAAATGCAGCGTGGCCGTTTGGTCAGTCTGGTTGCCTTACTGCTCGGCGTCGCTGCCTGTGTCGTGCTGTATCAATATAATCTGGCCCTGCTTGAACCGATCCGCCCACTCTGGCAGGAAATTTTACAAATGCTACAACAGCAGTTGGCGGATCAGCCCGCAAGATAAATCTTATTGATTCATCTCACGCAGGCTTTGCAAGGGCGGAATCTCGGAAAGATAACTCAGACGATAACGCCCGATCAGGGTACACAAAACTGTCATAAACACAGGCAGGATAATCCAGATTTCCCAATGGGGCTCGATGATCAGATCCATCTTATAGCTGGCAATGGCGCTGATCACTTCTGCAAACAGACATGAAACAATACCTGCGAATAGTCCGATAAAACCGATTTCCAGACTCATCATGGTTTTCAGCTTCTGTTTGGAACTACCAAAAGACCGGAGCAAAGCCACTTCACGTTTACGTTCATCCATGAGCAGGTTTAGACAGGCCATCAGTACTAGAAAACCGGATACGCTGACCAGCACAGCCAGAATGGTAATGATCTGCACCAGTACATTCACAATCCGTTTGATTTCTTCCAGAATCAGGCTGACATCAATAAATACCGTATTGGAAAACCGCTGAACCAGATTCACCAGTTTATCTTTATCTGTTTCCGGTACATAGAAGCTGCCCAGATAACTGCCAGCATTAGCATCCATGGTATTTGGTGCAAAGATAAAGAAGAAGTTTGGACTAAAACTTTCCCACTCTACCGTTCTGAGATTCACCACTTTGGCTTCGAGTATGCCTTCAGGCAAGCTAAAACTGAGCTTATCCCCCAGTTTGATGCCCAGCTCTTGTGCAGTATTGGCTTCGACCGAAACTTCACCCGGCTGTTTCAATCCTGCCTCCCCCTGCACAATGACATTATCCTGAGGATAGCGGTCCGATTGAGTCAGATTCAGTTCACGTCTTAAGGTATTACTCTGCTTGACCAGTTCAGCAGCAAAAGGATGATCATTTTTCGCCACCAGACGCCCGCGAATATTGGGATACAAGGGTGTACTTTTCCAGCCATTCTGTTCTAACTGAGCTTTTAAGTCAGGCATGTCAAAAGGCGGCAGACCATAGACAAACTGGTTGGGTGTCCCTTCCGGCAACTGTTGCTGCCAGCGATCAAGCAGGTCGGTACGTAGCACAGCCAGCACACTGATCAAGCTGAGTCCAAGGGCTAAAGCAGTAATTTGTAAAGCGGTCTGATACGGTGTCCGCACATACGCAGACAGGTTGGATTTCAGATTACGCAGCAGTTTTAAGATACTCCAGACCGTGAAATACAGTACGGCACAGAGCAGGATAATGGCCCCGATCACCCAAGCTGTCAGCAGAATATTTTCCGTTAAAATCACACTGAAAATAATCAGACTTAAGGTTCCGGTCAGTAACATCCACAACATCGAATGGACGGATTTTTCCTGCTGACGAATGACCCGAATCGGAGGGGTATTCAAGAGCTGAAACAGACTTGGCATGACAAAGCCCAATAACACCACAGCACTGGTCAGCATGGCAATTGGCAATGGTCCCAGCAGCATCGCCGTAGCAGAAAACTCAAGCTGCAAGTTTGGAATCAGCTGTAGCATAAGTTGCAATAAGCCATAACCCAATGCTACACCTATTACGCTACCAATCAGCATGGCGATTAAAAGCACTAAACCTAGCAAAGCCAGATAAGCGGCCAGAATCTGATTTTTGGTCGCGCCAATACAGCGCATCAGGGCAATATGATCCTGATTCTGCTGTACATAACGCTGCGCAGTTAAAGCAATGGCAATCCCGCATAACAAAATGGTGAGAATATTGGCCAGTTGCAAAAAAGTATCCAGATTGGCAATTGGTTTCATTAAACGGGTATTGCCTTCGCTGGCATTACGTAAGCGCAGACTGCCCTGCTGTTCCAGTTCTTGCCCCTCAACCTCAGCATCTGCTTCATCTGAAGTCCCATTTTCAGATTTTATCTTCTGCTTGAACCAGGTTTCATATTGCCGGGTATCGGCTGGATTGCCTGCCATTAATAAACGGTAATCGATCCGGCTACCGACCTGAATCGCATTGGTGCGCGCCACTTCAGACTGAGCAATAATCACAGTCGGCGAAAAGCCAGAAAAACCGAGCTCCTGATTCGAATCCTGCTCGATTTTTGCAGTAACCTTAAATTTGGCATCGGCAATATTCAGTTCATCACCCAGTTTGACCTTAAGTAGATCCATGGCCCGTGAACTCAGCCAGATTTCCCCCGCTTGGATTTTGTCTGCTGCAGGTTGAACCCGTAGCTCTCCTCGTAAAGGAAAAGCCTGATCAATAGCCTTAACATTGACCATGACAAACTGATCATTGGTATAAGCCATCGTACTGAAAAATGTGACTTCAGACTGCTGTAAATCGAGCTGCCTGGCCTGATCACGCCATTCCTGAGCTAGCGGCTCATTATCAGAAAGTACCAAATCTCCCGCCAGCATTTCAGCTGCCTGTAAAGCAACGGCGTTCTGAATCTGTTCATTACTGAACTTTAGTGCCGTTGTGGCACTAATCGCTAAGGTCAGCGCGATGATTAGCAGATAAATTCCTGTCGTATTAAAACTTTGTCTGAGTAAAGGACGAAACAGATGCTGCATATCAGCCTCCACTCGCATGTTCAATCAACTGACCATTGACCAGTTCAAAATGACGCTGGCATTGCCGGGCCAGATCAGGATCATGGGTAACCAGAATCAGCGTGGTGCTTAATTCACGATTCAACTGAAAGAGCAGCTGTTCGATTTCTTGGGCAGTTTCCCCGTCCAGATTACCTGTCGGTTCATCAGCAAAAATGATTTTGGGCTCACTGACCAGTGCGCGGGCAATGGCGACACGTTGCTGCTCCCCACCCGACAGTACTTTCGGTGTTTGCTGAGCTTGACGGTCTAATCCGACCTTTTGTAGCAATGCCAGCGCCTTTTGTTCAGCATGGCTATATTTAAAATATGGCTGTAAACGCAAAGGCAGCATGACATTTTCAAGTGCCGTAAGATGAGGCAAAAGTTGGAAAGACTGAAACACAAAGCCAATATTTTTTAGCCGGACTAAAGCGCGCTGTTCTTCATTCAAGCTCGATACCAGCTCCCCACAGACCTTTAACTGCCCGGCACTGGCCTGATCCAAAGTGGCCAAAATGCCCAGTAAAGTCGACTTTCCTGAACCGGAACGTCCGGTAATGGCGACCTGTTCTCCAGTCAAAATTTCCAGCGAAAGATCTTCAAAAATAGTCAGTTGTTTTTGTGAAAGTTGTATCTTTTGTGTCAATTTCTGGGCAGAAATAATCGCTTGTGGCATGATGGTCGAATCGTTGCTGCTTTGAATCATACGTGTCCTATATGAAAGATCTAAATCAGAAAAATCGTGTATTGCCTTGCCTGGTATTCTTTGGACTGTGCCTGATTCCTTTTAGTCTGTCGGCAAAGACCATTATGATTGTGGGTGACAGTATAAGTGCTGGTTATGGCATGCAACCACAGCAAGGTTGGGTACATTTATTACAAAAGCGTTTGGACCAACACTATCCGAAACAGCATAAAGTGGTCAATGCAAGTGTGAGCGGTGAAACCACCAGTGGTGCCCTGGCGAGATTACCAAAACTATTGCAGACTCACCGTCCAGATGTTGTGGTGATTGAGCTTGGCGGGAATGATGGCCTGCGTGGGCAGCCACCCCAAATGATTCAAAAAAATTTAGCAGCTCTGGTACAGCAGAGCCAGAAAGCCAAGGCGAATGTCATTGTTTTTGGAATGAAAATGCCACCAAATTATGGTCAGGCATATAGCAAGGCTTTTGAAAATAACTATAAGGTGGTCAGTCAGCAGTATAAGGTCAAATTACTACCCTTCTTTATGCAAGGTGTCGCTGGCAATAAAGGCCTAATGCAACAGGATCACATTCATCCCAATGCCAAAGCCCAAACTATTTTATTAAATAATGCTTATCCTTATATTAAAGGCGCCCTCTAAGGCGCCTTTAACTGGATCAAATCTTAAAATTTTCTTAGAAGTCAAAGAAAGTTACTTCACCGGTTTCAAGTGAATATTCTGCACCAATCACCTGTAACTTACCTTTAGCAATCAGGCTTTCCAGAACTGCAGAACCATGACGTAATTGATTTACTGAAGCAAATACATTGGAACGGACTGCATGTTTAGACAGTTTATTCAGGTCATCTTTCAGTTCAGTCTGCATTAGAATTTCAACTGATGGACGTACACGGTTCACAATCGACATCAGATTTGCAGATGGCGGCGTTGCTGGATTGGTTAATGCTTCAATTGTTGAATGAATAGCGCCACAATGTGTATGACCCAAGACAATTACAATCGGACAGCCAAAACTTTCTGCTGCGAATTCGACACTGCCGACTTGAGACGGTGCAACAATATTACCTGCTACCCGAATGACAAACAGATCACCTAACCCTTGGTCAAAGACCATTTCTGCGGGTACACGTGAATCTGAACATCCTAAAACAATAGCAAATGGTTCCTGACTTTCTGCCATCTCAGCACGTTGCTGATGCGATAATAATTTTAAATGCTGCGTTTCACCATTGACAAAGCGCTGGTTACCCTTTTTAAGACGATCTATAGCTTCCTGAGCTGTGAGCATTCTTTTTTACCATCGATGTTTTTAGTGGGAATATCTTACTGCTAGATTTTTTGAATGTCACTTGCAAAAAAAATTAGCTGTAAAATTTTTAACGCTTTGATGATTTCTTGTTCTGGGAATTTTTCTGTGAAGTTCGTCACGTTTTTTGGGCAGTTTTTCTGCTTCAGCTAATAATTAACAGATGTACAATATTAAGGAATGCTTTAAAATAAGTGAAAGATTACGATTTGATTCATCTATAAATTGCAAATCGATAACACGGAAGTATTTTGAGCGTTTTTGCTCAGTTTTTTCAGGGGACAGTGCTAATGAAGAAAATAATAAAATTGCGCTCAAAAATTATCTATTCCACTTTAGTCGCTCTGGGTCTTAGCATATCCAGCCTGAGCCATAGCCAATATCTGTTTACGCCGCCGAAAGCCAAGTCTGCCGAAGTTTTACAGCTTTATCTGAGCCAGCAACGCATTCAGGCGGGTCTACAATCCAAAACCTTGAAAGTCGGTGATGTGACCTGGAGTTATAGCGAAGGCGGTGCAAAAAACAAACCCTCAATTATCCTGATTCATGGTCTGGCAGGCACACGCGACAACTGGAATCGTGTCGCCCAGTTTTTGACGCCCTATTATCATGTCATCATTCCAGATTTGCCGAGCAATGGCGATACCCGGGTTCCAGCAGATTTTGATTTGTCTGTACCCAATGTCACTTCGCAATTACGTACCTTTGTCGAAACCCTGAAGATTGAAAAAAATCTGCATGTCGCCGGTCATTCTCTAGGCGGCTCAATTGCGACAGTCTATGCGTCACAATACCCTTTCGATACCCAAAGCCTGTTTCTAGTGAATAGTGCCGGCATCTATAAAATGGGAAATACGCCTTATACCAAAGACCCGCATGCACTCAAAGACCTGATTGTCAGTAAACCTGGTGATCTGGAAGATGTCTCCAAACAGCTAATGCAGAATCCGCCAGCGATGCCTTACCAGTTAAGACATGCGCAGGAAAAACTGTTGATTGCCCGTTCCGAACAAACCAGCAAATCGATTGATCAGGTGGTAATGCTTAACCGGTTGTATACGCCTGATACCTTTGCCCGTCTGACCCGTACAGTGGAAGCGCCTACCTTGATTCTATGGGGAAAACAGGACCGGATTATTAATGTCGAAGTGGTGAAAGAGTTATATTCTTTATTAAAACGTGCTGAAACTCCGGTGATTTTAAATAATGTTGGTCATATGCCGATTCTGGAAGCAGAAAAACAGGTCGCCCAACATTATTTGCCTTTCCTGGCCAAGACACAGACCCTAAAAAATCCACTAGCTGATAAACTCATTCCTTTTAATTAAGTTTCAGAGAAGTTATGCAGAAACATCCGATGATTGAGCAGTTGATTGATGCTCAACTTGATTTTCTTGATCAGTTATTTTCTCAATCTGAAACCATTCAAAGCGAGTTTCACGAGTTTTATCTCTGGTTGCGCAAGCAGACGCTTAAAGATCTGTGGAGCTGTGAACTGATCAATCAGCTACTACAAAAGCAGATTCTGGATACTGCTGCCAGTTCTTTTCTAATTGAGCAGATTGCCGAACATATCCGGTTCGCACTGGTTCATCCAGCCAATGATACGACCAAAATTGCAGATGTCATTCCGGTACTGACCATTGATAAAATTGCACAATATGTGGCCAGCAAAAGTGGTCATCGTCAGCGCCTGATCAAAGCGGTGGTGAATAATCCTGCTTTTTCAGCCATGATTACGCAACTGATCCAGCATTCGATTCAGGATTATCTGGATAATTCTGTGATTGCCAAGAGTGTTCCGGGCGTTTCCCGCTTCATGAAAATGGGAAAATCTGTTCTGGAAAATGTTACGGATTCCAGTCTGGACAATACAGTTGCCCGTTATTTGCAAAAAAATATTTTAAAACTTAGCCAAATGAGTGAGCATGTGCTGAACCAGCACTTTGATGATGACAAGCTATACCATTTTCAGGCCAATCTTTGGCATAAGATCAAAGACATGCCGCTGTCCGTGCTCAAGAACTATATTGAAACCCAGGATCTGAACCAGACGGTAAGTTTGGGGCACGAAATCTGGGATCATATGCGCCAGACGGAATATATACAGCAGCAACTGCATGACGGGATTTATACCTGGTATGTACGCAATCAGGAACATACATTTGATCAGTTATTACGAGATCTGAATATTGATGAATCGTTGATTCAATATGAGCTGAATGAATTGCTAACACCGATAATTCAGCAGATGATTCATCAGGGCTATTTGCGTGAACGTGCCCGTGCCTATCTAGAAAAATTCTATTATGCTGAAAATACCTTAAAAATTTTAAAGATTGAAGACTAAAAAAAGCCGCTCGAGAGCGGCTTTTTCATATCTATGAATTAGAATTTGATATTCATACCTACGGTGTATCTACGACCATCAAGTACAATGTCATAATCGCCATTGGTAATTTCTTTATTGGCAATGTTATAAATACCAGCAGTCAAACTTAAGTTATCTGTCGCTTTAAAGACTGCACCGGCATCAAAAGTACCATATCCCGGTGTCCCATTATCCATAGAAGTACGGCTTAAATAATCACTGGTTTTGCCACGGTAATTATAGTCTAGCCAGGTCGTCCAGGTATCTGAAACATCATAATTCAGACCGACATTCAGCATATGTTTTGGCATTTTATTCAAAGGCTGGCCTTTAAATTCGCCACTTTTTTGCTCAGTTTTTGTATAAGTATAACTTGTACTCGCGTGAAGATTATCAAGTACATCATAGTCTAATGTAAATTCAGCACCTTTCATTTCTGCATCGGAAACGTTTTTCATTTGGCTAACAAATCGATATGGCTTGCCATTTGCCGAACATTTCCATTCTTCTACAGGAGAACTATTTGTTGTTCCTGGCGTGTCACATAAACGATCTTCAACAATTTTATCTTTAAAATCAGATTTAAAGACCATTAAACTGCTTGTTAAGCCAAGTTCAGGAGCCGAATAGTTAAATCCGAATTCATAGCTCGTGCTTTTTTCTGGAGACAAATCAGGGTTACCAATGATGACAGCACTGCCTTTTCCTGTTCTGCTACCAAAACCTTCTGAAATTTGGCTAATCGTTGGTTGCTTATAGCCTGTACTTACACCACCTTTCAAAGTTATAGCATCTGTTAAATGATAAACACCATAGACACGCGGTGTAATTTCACCACCAAAGTATTCATCTTTATTGTAGCGGGCGCCCACAGTTAAAGCGAAATCATCGGTAATGCTCCACTCATTTTCTGCATATAAAGCAAATAACCAACGGTCGAGTGAAGTGACCCCAGTAATATCGGCTAGACCATTTGTGGTATCAGTGATTTTTTCTTTTTGATATTGACCACCCACTGTTAATGCATGGTTACCCAAAAAGAATGAGCCTTGTGTATTAAAGACTTTTAATTCTTCATTTTTTTCGTCAGCAACGGCACCACTATAAACTTTTTTAGTTGTTTCATCTTGATAGTATGAATCAAGGGTAAAATTATCGTAACGTGCTTTATGCGTTAAGGTATATAGATTTTTCTCATTTTCATTGATAGAGGCTTGAGTGGCAACATCCACACTTTTACCCAGTGTCGTGGTGTACTGCTGCCCTGTAAAATCATATCTCAAACCAATATCGTTATGTTCATCGACATTCCAAACCAGTTCAGTACCGAGCTTTCTAACTTTCTTCTCAGACTCACTTGAACCAGATTTTTGCCCTTCTCCACCGACAAAGTCACTTTCGTCATTCCCCTGGAAGTTACCATCTATACTTAAAGATAATTTATCTTGAATTAATGGGCCTGTGACATACATGCTGACGCCATAACTATCATTTGCATAATCATTATCAGACTTCGTATATTCAGGAGAAATACTTCCATGCCAATTACTAGCAGACGCTTTTTTAGTAATAATGTTAATTACCCCCCCCATAGCATCTGAACCATAAAGTGATGACATTGGACCACGTACGACTTCGATCCGTTCAATCATGTCAATTGGTGGTAAATATGCACCAATTTTCCCACCATCTGTACCATTACCATTCACTGCTCTACCGGCACTAATTGGTCTGCCATCAACAAGGTATTTCGTGTAGGTTGCACCCATACCTCGGATTGTAATCTCTTTATTATTGCCACCGCCTTGTACAGAAACACCTGGCATATTTTTTACAGCATCAATTACATCTGTATATGATTTTTTTTGTAATTCTTCCGCGGTAATGACTGAAATAGAAGCAGGTGCATCTGCAATATTTTGTTCAAAACCGCCCGCTGTGGTTACCACAATAGTCTGCAATTTAGTAGCTTCAGTCTGTAATGCTGCTTTTTGTTCTTCAGTTACCTGATCTTGTGCTTGTACTGAAACAGCTAATGCTGAAAGCACTGCAAAGGCCAAAGTCGATTTCATAAACGGCTTACTCATATTCGAAGGTGCCCCAAAAGTTGATTTATGAAGAAATATTGCTGGAATTGTGACGCATTGTAACAAAAGTAATTACAAACACAATCACTATTGATAATTATTATCACTATCAAATACAAATAAAAAAATACCCCGATTATTCGAGGTATTTCTTACAAGCTAAATTTTATTAGAGACTTATTTGAAATAAGCACCTTCAGCTTGGGTATGGTCAGTCTGGTCAACGACACGTGCCAACTCAGGAATGTGCTGTTTCAAGGTCGTTTCAACGCCTTGTTTTAAAGTCACATCAATTGCTGAACAGCCTTGGCAACCACCACCGAATTTAAGAACCGCAGTTAAGCCATGCTCAGGATCTTCAACCACTTCAACCAGTGCACAGTTACCACCATGACCTGCCAGACCTGGGTTAATTTCTGACTGAAGCACATAAGTAATACGTTCTTCTACAGAGGCATCAGGACCCACACGTGGCACTTTAGAATTTGGTGCACGGAAAGTCAGCTGACCACCAAAACGGTCTTTATTGTAGTCAATAACTGCATCTAGCAAGTATGGAATTGACGGAGAGTCTATATAGGCCGGAAAATCTGGATATTCCTGCTTATAGTCTGTAGGTACAACCTCATCAGGTGCACTATAAGCCATGCAACATTCAGCGCGCGGTGTACCCGGATTTTCTACAAACACACGTACGCCAATACCTGGTGTATTCTGTTTGTCCAATAGATCCTTTAAATACTCTTGTGCTGTCGGTGTAATCAAAAGATTTGGAATTTCTTCTGCAACCGGAGTGTTGCTGTTCTCAGTCGACATAACAATAATTTCCTCAAGCTGAAGCTGCTATTTTAACTGAAGATGCGGGGTAATTATAAAAATTCAACCAAAATTGTCGGATTTATTATAAAAGTCGCACTTTAGATTTGTTTTAATGGCATGATCATTGTCAAATAGATAGAACCAGAATTACTTATATGCTTGATTTACCTTTTAATCATACCGTCACTATTATTCTGATCACCTGTATTGTTTCTTTTATTGCTTTTTCAAAAGAAACGGTAATGAATCGTCTGATTTTCTGGCCGCCTGCGATGCAACGTGGTCAATATGACCGTTTCATTACCCATGGTTTTATCCATGCAGATGGCACGCATTTACTGTTCAATATGATCACGCTGTTCTTTTTTGGCAGCATTATTGAAAGTTTTTATCGCCAGTATTTATATGATCTGGGCTTTATTCTGTTTTATCTTGGTGGTCTGGTTGCAGCGATTTTGCCAAGTTATCTGAAACATAAAAATGATGCGCGCTGGGCCAGCTTGGGTGCTTCCGGTGCAGTATCCGCGGTTCTGTTCGCTTATATTCTGTTTGAACCATGGAAGCTGATTTTCGTGTTCTTTATTCCAGTCCCTGCGATTATTTTTGCTGTTTTATATGTGGCCTATAGTATCTGGTCGGGCAAACGCGGCAACAGCAATATCAATCACAGTGCCCATCTGTGGGGTGCGGCTTATGGTGTGGTGATGACGATTATTCTGGAACCACGACTTATTCCGCATTTCCTGAATAAACTGACTCAAATTCCCTTCTAAAGTTTTGAATGATTAAGGGATAGCCATTATCCCTTTTTTAATTATTCACATATGTAAATGATTTTCATTTCTATAAATTATGCTAATCTTGTCGCGAATTTAAAGGAATAAACATGAAATTTAAGACTTTAGCACTTGCCACAATATTAGGACTGACAACTTCTTTTACAGTTTCTGCACAGGTCACTTTCGACTATAAAGACCAAAATATTCAACTTAAAAAAGCTCCGAAAAAGATCGCAGTATATGACCTATCTGCACTGGATACCTTGAATGCACTAGGGCTTGAAGCTCAGCTGGTGCCTGCAGCAAGCTTTGCAGGCAATTTAAGCAAATACCAGCAGGGCAAATTCACCAAAGCTGGTTCACTGTTCGAACCGGATCTCAATGTACTAAAAACTGCTAAACCTGACCTGATTATTGTCGGTGGCCGTTCGGCTTCTAAAGCAGAGGCTGTTAAAGGTATTGCTCCGACTTTAGATCTTTCTCCAGATACTAGCCAATATATTGCCGATCTGACGGAACGTGCCCATGTCTTGGCACGTGCATTTGGTAAAGAGAACATTGCTACTGAAAAGCTTAGTAAAATCGCAACGCTGCAGCAACAACTGAAAAAGCAGACTGAAGGCAAAACTGCACTGATGCTGTTTGCAGTCGGTGAAAATTTTATGCCACATGCAGAAAATGACCGTTTTGGCTTTGTTTATGAATTAGCAGGTTTTAAACCGGTATTGGACCCCTCTGAACAGTCAAATGCACCCCGTCCAGAAGTAGGCTCTCCGGAAGCATTGAAAGCAGCGGAGAAAAATGTTCAGCGTATTACAACAGCCGTTGAGAAGAATCCGGATTACATCATTGTCCTGGATCGTGGTGCAGTGAATACCCAGAAATACACCGCTCAGGATAATATTCAGAAACACCCTGCCCTAAAAAATGCCAAAGCCTTGGCAGAGAAAAAAGTGATCTATGTGAATGCTGATGCTTGGTATATCACTGGTGCGGGTTTGGACAATACCGCTTTCATGTTGAAAGAACTGATCAAAGGCACAGCGAATTAATTTTTAATCCATTACTAAAAAGGAAGTTTCGAGCTTCCTTTTTCCTTGAAACATCTCGTAATAAATTAACGCTCAAGACTGGAATTTAATGCCAACCCAAGAAGCAACTTAGCAGCGATAATGTATACATCTGTATATTAATTGCTGTAAGTCGCGAGATATTTTGCATGTCCACTTCCCTAGACGGTCTTCAATTTCCCATTTCTGCTTCACAACAAAAACCAAGCACATCGAAAATCGGCCGTAACATTATTTCTGAAGCCTTAGGCGCAGTCGATCCTGTACATGCTACTGCAGCACAACAAGAAAAGAACTGGCGTAAGCAATATCCACTACACTTTAAACATCTGGTTGAAGGTGGATTACGCTCTGCGGGTGCAGCATTGAGTATTGCCAAGCAAGGTCTGGAAACCGCACATGCTAGCTTTGAGTTTTATCGTGATGGCCAGAAGCATCTACTAAAAGATGTGATGTCTCTGCCTGCGCAGAACCTGAATACTTTCCAGCTGAAAGGCCAGTCTGAAAAAGCTCCAGAATGGTATGTGCCTTACCATGGCAAAAAGCTGCAAGGACAAGCATTACTGGATCAAATCCAGTCTTGGGAAAATCGTGGTATCGTCGAACCTAGTCATGCCAATGTGCTACGTGAATGTATTGCCCATCCGGAATGGTTTGACCTATCCGATCGTACCACTGTTCTATTAGGTGCCGCTTCTGAAGCAGGTCCATTGATCTGGCTGTCGAAATGGAAAGCCAATATCGTCGCGATCGATCTACCGAATACCCGGGTGTGGGGCAAGATTTTAGATACGGTTAGTCAAGGCAACGCCACTTTATATGCACCATCAGTTGAAGCGCTGCCAACTGATACTTCACTGGAAGTTTTAAAAGAAAAACTAGGGGCTAACCTGCTCACCCAGATTCCTGAAATTGCCCAATGGCTGATTCATTTCAAACAGGATCTGGATCTCGCGGCAATTGCTTATCTGGACGGTGAAAAGCACGTCCGTGTTTCTATGGCAATGGATGCCATTATGAAATATGTCAGTGAGCAGAAAGCCAATACCAGCCTGATGTATATGTGCACCCCGACGGATGTATATGCAGTTCCAGAAGAAGTGATTCAGGCTTCACAAAGCAAATACCAGCAGTTATCGAAACTGGAAAGTACTTTAACCAAAGGCATTTCACTGATTTCACGCAAGCATTTTTTCCAGAAAAATAAGCAGGATCTGTTTAAGGTTGGCGACAAGTCCTATGGTGTTTGCGACTGTCTGGTCGTTGAGCAAGGTCCAAACTATGCACTGGCTAAACGCATCCAGCAATGGCGTGCAACATTGGCTCGTGCCAGCGGGCAGCAAGTGAGCATCAATATCGCTCCTTCAACAACGACTTATTCAGTGACCAAGAATCCACTGCTGAAAGCTGCGTTTAATGGTGCCAGCCTGTTTGATGTAGAAGCGTTTGCACCTGAAACCACTAATGCGATTATGGCAGCCCTGTGGATTCATGACTTACGCAACTCTGAGTCTGTTGCAAATCCTGATGTACAACTCAATCACCCACTTGAATTGATGATGTCAGGCGCAAATCATGGCGGTTTATGGCGTGTGGCTTATCTGGCACGTACTGCTCTACCATTTGCCGCGCTTTATGGTTTTGCAACGGATAAACTGCCGAAGGGATTGTTGGGTAAGTTGAAGAAGTAATTTTTTCTGAAATAAAGATGAAATCAATTTTATTGGTCAGGCGACATGGATGTCGCCGTTAGGCTGTCTTGCGTATCTTTCACAAGCAGTGCTTGTAAAGATACTCAGGAAGTATCATCAGCCTAACAAAAGAGTTTTGTTACCTTGCGAAGTGCACTTCTCATCTTTCAAAAGTAAGGCTAAGAAATACTCATTTTTTACATTTAGTTGAAATTAGCTATTAATCTCTCTATTGAAAGTACTTTTACCCTTCTGATTACCCTCACCCCCTTGCGCAGCAATGCTACTCATCCCATAGGGAGAGGGAGCATCATCCCTTATATTTCTAAAAGCCATGAGATAATAAAAAGTCTCTTATTTTCAGAAAGAAAATCGCTATTTCTTAAGGCTAAAACTTTTCTAGCACCCATAAAAAAACGCTGCCTAAGCAGCGTTTTTTACATCGAATTTCTTAGAACACTTTCAATAGAATCCAGTA
This sequence comes from Acinetobacter sp. TW_SC_4, assembly GCF_054861205.1. Lineage (NCBI taxonomy): Bacteria > Pseudomonadati > Pseudomonadota > Gammaproteobacteria > Moraxellales > Moraxellaceae > Acinetobacter > Acinetobacter sp. TW_SC_4. Next base: position 866,354 of record NZ_CM142174.1, on the reverse strand, counting down.
CAAACCACCTGATAAACAGATCGTTGCTGGCAAGGTGAATACCCAAGCAGACAGAATCGATTTCACCATTTTGAAGTTCAAGCCAGACTTATTCGCCACCATGGTACCTGCAACCGCAGAGTTCAGAACGTGAGTAGTAGAAACCGGCATACCAAAGCCATCAGCAGCTGCAATTGTAGACATGGCAACCAACTCAGCAGACATGCCCTGACCATAAGTCATATGTTCTTTACCGATCCGTTCACCAACCGTCACGACAATTCGTTTCCAGCCGACCATCGTTCCCAGACCAAGTGCCAAGGCTGTTGCGACTTTTACCCAGGTCGGAATGTATTGCAGGAATGAATCCAGATTGTCACGGTATTCGTCGACGGTTTTTTCCTGAGCCTCGCTCATTGCCGGTAAAGCTTCTGCTTTATCCAGACGTTTAAACGCTGTGGTGCTCAGGTACATATCATTACGGAATTCTGAAACTTGCGTTTCTGGGACATCTTTAATATTGCTGTAGCTACCGACTTTATCACCCAAGTGATCCGTCAAGCTTGCCAGTGCAGGAACAACCTCAGCATTCAATTCTTTAGTTTGAATGTATGTGGTAATGATGGCACGAGCCTTCTCATCCGGAATATCTTCATGCTGCGGATAAATCGCATCAGCCGTTTGCGCAGACAACTGGCCAAAAGACTGGATATGAGCTGCATCCAGATTTTTGTTCAGTGAATATGCCAAAGGTACACAGCCGATCAGGATCAGCATGATCAGACCCATACCTTTTTGACCATCGTTTGAACCGTGCGCGAAGCTTACACCTGTACAGGTAAAGATCAGAATGGCACGAATCAGCGGTGGCGGTGGCTTGTTCCCTTCAGGTGGCTTGAACAGTTCAAGCTGCTTTCTGAAGATCTTTTTCACCAGCAGAAATAGCACTCCAGCAAAAGCAAAACCGATCAAAGGTGAGAACAGCAATGCTTTACCGACTTTCAGCACCTGCTCCATATCCACACCGGAAGCACCACCACCTGAATTTAGCAGGTAGTTCATGATGCCTACACCCAGAATCGAACCGATCAGGGTATGTGAACTGGAAGCAGGAATGCCAAGAAACCAGGTGCCCAGATTCCAGAGAATCGCAGCGATCAGCATGGCAAAGACCATGGCAAAACCGGCACCTGTGCCGACATTCATGATCAGTTCGACAGGCAATAATGCAATGATTCCGTATGCAACAGCACCACTGGCCACCATTACCCCAAGGAAATTACAGAAACCTGCCCACATGACTGCAACCGGTGCAGATAATGCATTGGTATAAATCACGGTGGCAACCGCATTGGCCGTGTCGTGGAAACCGTTGACGAATTCAAAGCCCAGCGCAATGAATAACGCCGTGCCTAAAAGAATCATTGAATACAGACCGATCGGTGGAATATGAGCTAAATCTGAGGTCAATTGGAAGCCGATATAGATCAGCGTGGAGATAATTAGAGTCAGAAACACCGGCATAAAAAATTTCGGTGTTGGCACATGAACATTGGCCGGCTTATCAGAAGGCGACTGTTGTGCTGAACCTAAGGGAGTTTGATTAGAATTCATGCAAGCAGGAATAGAGGATTCAAGAATCCCCATATTGTTCAATTAAATTGTGACAATTATATGACAAAGTGCTGTCATATAAACCAGTTTTTTAGACTTTCTCGTTGCCGTTTATCCTGTAACCACATGCTCTAAATTTTAAAAATATACAAATATAATCAATTATTTATTAAAAATAAAACGCTTGAATCGCCCAGCTTTATTCATGTTTTGCAATATATCTGATCATTCCTACCCGGCTGTCATATTTCCGAGCCTGTCATATTTGATTAAAGATTAGCTTTGTTATATGACACTCTGATGAAAGCTGCTTACATTTTATTTTCCAGTCGCACGCTTTTATCAAGAACTTTAATTTCCAGATTTCCATCTGTTTTCAACTTTCTATACCGGCTTGAGTTTCTTTATCAAATTTTCATATCAAGCATATCCAGCATTCTGTATAAGCGTTACAGAAAACTGCGCACTAATCTGTTAAGATTATTGCCGTTTTTGATGCTTACTGAGAAAGTTTGAATGTCCACACTTGCCACCCTAAAAGAACTTCTTGCCAAGAGAATTTTAATTATCGATGGTGCGATGGGTACCATGATCCAACGCCATAAATTGGAAGAAGCCGATTATCGTGGTGAGCGTTTTGCTGATTGGGCATACGACCTTAAAGGCAATAACGACTTACTTGTGCTGACTCAGCCTCAGATTATTCAAGGCATTCATGAAGCATATCTTGAAGCTGGTGCCGATATTATTGAAACCAATACCTTTAATGGTACCCGTGTTTCAATGTCTGACTATCACATGGAAGATCTGGTTCCTGAGATCAACCGTGAAGCGGCGCGTCTGGCTAAAGAAGCTTGTGCAAAATATTCAACGCCGGAAAAACCACGTTTTGTTGCAGGTGTGATTGGACCGACATCACGAACCACTTCTATTTCTCCAAATGTAAATGACCCTGCCTTCCGTAATATCACTTTTGACGAATTGAAAGTGAATTACATCGAATCAACCAAGGCCTTGATTGAGGGTGGTGTCGATATCATCCTGATCGAAACTGTGTTCGATACTTTAAATGCCAAAGCTGCGATCTTTGCAGTGCAGGAAGTGTTTAAAGAACTTGGCACTGAATTGCCAATCATGATTTCCGGTACGATTACCGATGCGTCTGGTCGTACCCTGACTGGTCAAACTGCAGAAGCGTTCTGGAACTCGATGCGTCATGCAGAACCAATTTCGATTGGTTTTAACTGTGCTCTAGGTGCAGATGCCATGCGTCCACACGTAAAAACTGTATCTGACGTTGCTGATACCTTTGTTTCAGCACATCCGAATGCCGGCTTACCAAATGCTTTCGGTGGTTATGATGAAACTCCAGAAGAAACTGCAGCTTTCATTAAAGAATTTGCGGAAAGTGGTCTGATCAACATCACTGGTGGTTGTTGTGGTACGACACCAGATCACATCCGTGCGATTGCTCAAGCCGTTGAAGGTATTGCGCCGCGTAAAGTGCCAGAAATTGAGCCTGCATGCCGTTTAAGTGGTTTGGAACCATTTAACATCACTAAAGATTCATTGTTCGTTAACGTCGGTGAACGTACCAACGTCACTGGTTCGAAAAAATTCCTGCGTCTGATCAAAGAAGAGAACTTTGCCGAAGCTTTAGATGTTGCGCGTCAACAGGTTGAAGCCGGTGCACAGATCATCGACATCAACATGGATGAAGGCATGTTGGATTCAGAAGGTGCGATGGTGCACTTCCTGAATCTGGTCGCATCTGAACCTGATATCTCTCGTGTGCCAATCATGATTGACTCATCTAAATGGGAAATCATTGAAGCTGGTCTGAAATGCGTCCAAGGTAAAGCAGTTGTTAACTCGATTTCCCTGAAAGAAGGTTATGACGAGTTTGTAGAACGTGCCCGCCTCTGCCGTCAGTACGGTGCTGCGGTGATCGTGATGGCATTTGATGAAAATGGTCAGGCTGATACTGCGGAACGCAAAAAAGAAATCTGTAAGCGTTCTTATGACGTGCTGGTGAATGAGGTTGGCTTCCCGTCTGAAGATATCATCTTTGACCCGAACGTGTTTGCGGTAGCAACCGGTATTGAAGAACATAACAACTACGCAGTTGATTTCATCGAAGCGACTGGCTGGATCAAACAGAACCTGCCAAATGCGATGATCTCTGGTGGTATCTCAAACGTATCCTTCTCCTTCCGTGGGAATGAGCCGGTACGTGAAGCGATCCATGCGGTATTCCTGTACTACGGTATCCAGCAAGGCTTAACCATGGGTATCGTGAATGCTGGTCAGCTGGCGATTTATGATGACATCGACAAAGAACTGAAAGCAGCCGTTGAAGATGTCATCCTGAACCGTAACCAGGGTGAAAGCGGTAACGAAGCAACTGAAAAATTGCTGGAAATTGCTGAAAAATATCGTGGTCAAGGTGGTGCACAAAAAGCTGAAGAAAGTCTTGAATGGCGTAATGAACCGGTTGAAAAACGTCTTGAATATGCACTGGTCAAAGGTATTACCACTTATATTGACCAGGATACTGAAGAAGCTCGTCTGAAAGCCGTTCGTCCCCTCGATGTGATCGAAGGCCCATTAATGGCCGGTATGAACGTGGTCGGTGACCTGTTCGGTGCCGGTAAAATGTTCCTGCCACAGGTGGTGAAATCTGCACGTGTGATGAAACAGGCCGTGGCTTGGTTGAACCCGTACATCGAAGCAGAAAAAACTCAAGGCGAAGCCAAAGGTAAAATCCTGGTGGCGACCGTAAAAGGCGACGTACATGACATCGGTAAGAATATCGTTGGCGTGGTACTGGGCTGTAACGGTTATGACGTGGTCGATCTTGGTGTCATGGTGCCATGTGAAAAAATTCTACAAACTGCGATTGATGAAAAAGTTGACATCATTGGTTTGTCTGGCCTGATCACCCCTTCACTAGACGAGATGGTGTTTGTTGCCAAAGAAATGCAGCGTAAAGGCTTTAACATTCCATTGATGATTGGTGGCGCGACGACTTCTAAAGCACATACTGCTGTGAAAATTGCCCCTCAATACCAGAATGATGGCGTGTACTACACAGCTGATGCATCTCGTGCTGTAGGTGTGGCAACTCAACTGCTATCTGCGGAAATGAAGCCAAAACTGGCAGCAGACTATGCAGCGGATTATGAAAAAATCCGTACCCGTCTTGCCAACAAACAGCCGAAAGCTGCGAAGCTGTCTTATGCTGAATCGGTTGAAAATGGTTTTAAAATTGACTTCGACAAGAATGCACCATTTAAACCAAACTTCATTGGTTCACAGACGTTCACCAACTATCCTTTAGAAACCTTGGTGGAATACTTTGACTGGACGCCGTTCTTTATCTCATGGAGTCTTGCAGGCAAATTCCCGAAAATCCTTGAAGATGAAGTCGTTGGTGAAGCAGCACGTGATCTGTATGCACAAGCACAAGCAATGTTGAAAGATATTATCGACAATAAACGTTTCGATGCGCGTGCAACGTTCAGTATCTACCCTGCAAATCGTACCGGTTCAGATACGGTTGCTGTGACTGATGAAGCTGGCAATGTAACGCATACCTTCGAGCACTTACGTCAGCAGTCTGACAAAGTCACTGGTAAAGCGAATTACTCTTTGGCTGACTTTATTGCACCGAAAGATGTAGCTCAGGATTACCTTGGCGGCTTTACCGTTTCGATCTTCGGTGCGGAAGAGCTGTCTCAGGAATATAAAGCCAAAGGTGATGACTATAATGCGATTATGGTTCAAGCCTTAGGTGACCGTTTTGCCGAAGCTTTTGCTGAGCATCTGCACCAGCGGATCCGTAAAGAGTTCTGGGGCTATCAGGCTGACGAAACTCTGGACAATGATGAATTGATCAAAGAGAAGTATGTCGGCATCCGTCCTGCACCGGGCTACCCTGCTTGTCCTGAACATTCTGAAAAAGCACCATTGTTCGACTGGTTAGGTACTACTGAGAAGATTGGTACTTACCTGACTTCTAGCTTTGCGATGTGGCCACCTTCATCAGTGAGCGGTTTCTATTATGCAAACCCTGAAACTGAATACTTTAACGTGGGTAAAATCTCTGGCGATCAGCTAGAAGATTATGCGAAGCGTAAAGGTTGGACCTTGGATGAAGCGAAACGCTGGTTAGCGCCGAATTTGGATGATTCTGTGGTTTAAGGATTCTCTAGTTTAGATTAAAAAATTCCCCTCAAGTGAGGGGATTTTTAATTATTTTCCATATATAACATTATCTTTAAAGGATCTAAATGGATTATCTGAAACTCTTATTGTTGGCAACTGACACCCTGATTTTATTATCTCTTTAATTAAATAAGTATGATTATTTTTAGCTTTTTCACCTAAATAAATATTTTTTATCTTTTCATTACAATCTACTTGATATTCAATATAACTTTTATTATTTAAACTATCATATATCACACTATCATCTGATATTTCTTCAATTTTCATCATCCTGCACTCTTGCTCTTCTTAAAATGAAAAATGTTTAATCAGAAAGTTTAATGGTTTCAATATATTATTAATCATCATTATGATTTTTAAATTTTCAGTTTTTTCTAAAAAATTTAAAATATCTCTCATTCGATCAAATGAAAAATCAATACTAGATTCAATTTTATTAATTTTCTCCGAATAAGAGTTCCACATTTTGGTAGCTAATTTCTTATTCTTGTACTCTTGATAAAAAGTAAATTTGTTTCTTTTCGCCACCTCAAAAAATCCAGAGAAAGAATCTAGATATATACATCTAAATAATGGGAGTTTTGAGTAACCAATTTTATGAATATCAAAATCTAATAAATTAGAAAATGCATCTTCAAAAAAATCTGAACTATATACTATACTCATTCCAGAACATTCTACATCTGAAGTATTACCATATAATCTAAATTGATTTAAAGAATTATGATTAAAAGTGAAGCAAGAAAGAAAAACATGACTATGAGGATTTTCAGATTCAATTCTTTTTAAATTAAAAAATTGAGAAAGAATTCTACCTTCACTTGGATCATTCATAAAATCTGTTGAATTAAGTCGCATTTGGGAAGATTTAGTGACTAATCTAAATCCTACATCCAGTCTAGTATAATGTGCTACTTTTCTTTCATGTAACCCATCAAATTTAACATTTAAGTTATTTAATATATACAAAATTAACTGTTGAAAAACTATTAAACTTAGAAATTCATTATAACTACATCTTAACTCATCTCTTTCTTTTCTCTTATCAGTTCTAACCCTTATAATTTGACCCAAATTATAATCAATAAATCGATTATAAGGGAATTTTAAGGAATCACTTGAAATAACTAAAATAGTTAAAAAATAATCTAAAGTTAAAATTCTAGAAATAAATTTCTCAATATATTGGTAGTTTAATTCTTTATTCATTCCATCATAATAGAATGCTTCCAAAAGAAACATTAGATTTAAGATTGCAGCACTATCTTCAAAATTAAACTCAGAATTAATTCTAATAAATTCTTCTTTTACGATAAATCTTTCATTATATAAAATGCTTGTATATACCAATGAAGCAAACAAGATAAGCACTTTATGAAATTTTAGAGTATCATCAAATCTTATTAACTCCCCTTTTAATTTACTAATATTATATTTGATTTCTTCATAATGCTTTAAGTCCAAGCCTAAAGAGTGAACCTCAAGTTTCAGATGATAATATTCGCTACTATCTTGCCCATACTCAATAGCTATATTTTTGAGTTTTTCAAGCATCATCTCATGCTTAGTTTTTAATAAATTAAGTTTGATATTACTTAATTCTTCTTGTAGCTCTCTATACTCTTTTTCTTTTTTGGATTGTTCAGTTTCTAATTCAACTATGAATAATGAATTTTCATTTTTTAATGTATTAAACGATTCATCATAATTAGCTATAACTTCCTTTTCCTTGAAATCTTTTTCTCTATTCTTATATTCGCCATAATTTTGTTGATAGAATCTCAATAGCATGGCAAAGTTTTTAAAAATTTTAAATTTCTTTTCAACAAAATCCATAACATAATCACAAAAAAAGCAATGAAAATTAATGTAATACAACTCAATAATTTACACAATTTTTTTAATTACTACTTAAGATCCCTCTTATTACTTTCCTAATCTTTCTACTTACTCTTTCAAAAAAATTTGACTACCATCACATTCAACCACCAAATTAGCAGCAGGACAGTAAAAATCTACGATGTAATTCAAAATTGGTTTTTGCCGATAAAATTGCAAGTCTAAAATTTGCTTATGACGTAGACGTGACCATAACAACTTTTCAGCATCCGTCATGTTATTGCGTAAATCCCGCGAGGCTTGTTTTAAGTTTTTATTGTAGGGCGTCATTTTTATTCTCTTTTATTTTTAATCTCCCCTCGTCCCTCTTTTTCAAAGAGGGGGACTCCACAGAAACAAATAAATTACGTGACAGCCCCTCCCTTTGAAAAAGGGAGGTTGGGAGGGATTTAATTTATCAAATATGCGCCCCTTTTCTAACCCATCAATCCTAAATCATCCGCTTTTACACTTTTAAGTCTGCAAAATTCATCACTTTCATGAATAATAGACCAATAAATTTATCTCCCAAATCAATGACTATTGGTGTTGCAATGAAGAAACTCATGAACGGTGCTGAAAACATCGTTGTCGAAATGTGCAAAGGCTTTATCTTGGCACATCCAGAACTGGCATTTAATGAATCTTATAAAATTATTTCCCGAAAAGAAAAACACCAAAATGTCGCCCTGATCAGTGGTGGGGGTAGCGGCCATGAACCTGCTCATGCCGGCTTTGTGGGTAAAGGCATGCTCGATGCTGCCGTATGCGGTGATGTATTCGCTTCACCTTCACAAATTCAGGTCTATAAAGCCTTGCAGCAAGTGGCGACTGACAAAGGCGTGTTGATGATTATTAAAAACTATTCTGGCGATATGATGAACTTCCAGAATGGTGCTGCCTTAGCGACTGAAGATGGCATCAAAGTTGATTACGTAAAAGTCGCTGATGACATCGCAGTAAAAGACAGCTTATACACTGTCGGTCGTCGTGGTGTTGCCGGTACAATCTTCGTGCATAAGATTGCCGGTGCTGCTGCCTCTAAAGGGTATGAACTAGCACGTGTTAAAGAACTGGCACAAAAAGCTGCGAATAATGTGATTAGCCTTGGTTTTGCCTTTACCTCTTGTACCGTTCCAGCCAAAGGCACACCAACGTTCATTTTAGCTGAAGATGAAATGGAATACGGCGTGGGTATCCACGGTGAACCGGGGATCCGTCGTGAAAAAATCCTGCCGTCTAAAGAACTGGCGCAACGTATTGTCGATGACCTATTTCTGGATCGTCCTGACCTAACTGAAGTGGCTGTTCTGGTAAATGGCTTTGGCACGACTCCACTGCAAGAATTGTATGTGTTCAATAACGATGTATGTGAACATCTGGCAAGTAAAGGCATCAAAATTTACCGTACCTTTGTCGGCAACTACATGACCAGTATCGACATGGCCGGTGCATCAGTTTCCCTACTAGCTGTGGATGATGAACTAAAAACTTATCTGGATGCAGAAGCCAATACGCCTGCTTTTAAAATGGATGGTTCACCTGTACTGCCATTTGAGTTTGCAGCCAAAGGTCAAACGGCTACCCGTACAGTGAATACAGATGTTGAAACACATCCTGAACATGCTGTGATTGCCAATGAACAGTTCACTATCGAGAACATGCGCTATGTTGTGGATGTGATGAGTGTCTGCATCATTAAAAATGAAGTGCCTTTCTGTGAACTGGATGCCCATGCAGGTGACGGTGACTTTGGTATGAGTGTGGCTAAAGGCTTTAAACAACTCAAACGCCAGTGGCATGAACTGGTTCAGGCTGAACAGATGGATGATTTCCTGCTGAACTGCTCCATGATCATCATGGAACATTGTGGTGGCGCTTCAGGTCCAATCTGGGGATCTGCCTTCCGTTCAGCAAGTAAAGCCATTCAAGGTAAACAAACTCTAAGCGTGGCGGATTTTGCCGAGATGCTGCAAGCTGCGGTCAAAGGTATTCAAGTGACTGGTGAGCGTTCATTTGGTCGTGGTGCTGTGGTTGGTGACAAAACCCTGATTGATGCTCTGGCTCCATGTGCAGATTCTTGGTCTGCCAATACTGACAAGACTTTTAAAGAAAACTTTGTTCTAGGTGCTCAAGCGGCAGTTCAAGGTGCAGAATCCACCAAAGAGATCGTAGCGCGTATGGGCCGTGCCGGTACGGTGGGTGATCGTAGCCTGGGTTATCCGGATGCTGGTGCGCATGGTTTAGGTGTGATCTTTACTGATATTGCTGAGCATATTAAATAATTAAAAATCCCTCCTAACCTCCCTTTAGAAAAGAGAGGAACCACGCGAATTTAATATTGTTATTTGATCCATATGGAGTCCCCCCTTTGTAAAAGGGGGATTTAGGGGAATTCCATTCCTTTATTTAAATCTCTCCAAAAACTTCTCCAACTCCTCCGTCACCACCACCCTTTTTCTACCCTTTAATTGATCTTTATCCAGCAAACCTTCTGAGTCTACAACCAGCACTTTATGTCCATCCTGTTTTAAACGCTCGACACCTTCAAATAGCATTCGGGCACCCACATCATGTATCAAAGTGAGATTGGTCAAATCGAGAATAATGGTACTTTTACCTTCAGGTTCATCCTGCAAGATCCGTAGCAGCATTTCAGACTCGGTAAACTGCAATACGCCACGCAGTTCATAAACCACGACGTTATTCTTTTTCCCCACTGTGTAACGACTTTGCAAAATGGTCTGTGCTGACGGCGTACCTTCCATGAGATGCAGTCCCATATCGTGCGACAGATTTTCAAAAATTTTCACACCACGTACACTATTACCATGCTCATCAATTTTTGGGGAAAATACCGCAATTCCCACTTGCCCTGGCAGCACTCCAATAATGCCCCCTGCCACGCCGCTCTTGGCTGGAATACCAACTGTCGTCAGCCAGTCACCTGCAGCATCGTACATACCGCAGGTCAGCATGACACTGAGTAATTGCCGGACTAAAGCCCGATCCAGCATACGTTTTCCTGTCTTGGGATGCACACCACCATTAGCCAAGATACTGGTGATCACGGCCAGATCTTTGACGGTGACTTTAATGGCGCATTGCTTGATATAGCCATGCACGATTTCTTTAGGATCTTCATCCAGCACACCAACAGTACGCAGCATGTAACCAATCGACATGTTACGAAAAGCTGTTTTAATTTCCGAATTATAAACTTGCTCATCAAAAGACAATTCCCGTCCTGCCAGTCCACTAAGAAAACGGCGTAACTGTTCAGCACGTGATACCGTTTTCTTGGCAGGAATCAAAGAATGTGTGGTAATCGCACCAGAATTAATCATAGGGTTTTTAGGAATATTGCGTTCTTTTTCCAACGAAATCTGATTGAAAGCCTCACCTGACGGTTCTACGCCGACTTTTTCAAGTACCTTTGCCAGTCCAATTTCTTTAATGGCTAGCGCATAAGCAAAAGGCTTGGAAAGCGACTGCATGGTAAATTCAACGTCATCATCTCCAGCAGAATAGATGGTTCCATCTACGGTCGATAACGCAAGTCCGAGCTTGTCAGGATTAACCGACGCGAGTTCAGGAATGTAATCTGCCAGTGCGCCTTTTTTATTATCATGGCAAGCAGAAAGCACATGGTTCAAGTAATCCGGTACCGGCGTTTTCATGGCAAATGCTCCCATCTCAATATTTTATATCATTTTTATTAAAACTGAATACTGAAGGCGGTTTTGCTACTTTTATGCAGTTTTGTGTTGTGAAAATGGGATATGGGCAAAAGAGATAGAAAAAATAGAAGACTTAACTAGACTAAATAAGGAATCTTAAAATAGATAAATCATAAAGATGAGCACATTATTTTCAGATTACAGGTCTATTTCTATCAAGCAATAAACCTGTAACCGATGACAACCAGCTTGATCTTTCAAGCAGATTATTTCACCTTAGTTTTGCGAATCATCTTATACAACACTTTTGGCGATAGACGTGAAACTAAAACACCTAGTTTTTCTTTAGAGCCACCCACCACGATATATTCTTCGCCACGTTTCAATGCTTCTACAGTCTGACGGGCAAAATCAGCCGGTTCCAGACCGTTTTCAATTGCTTCATCCTGCTTGGCCTGAGGTTTACCTTCCCCATTTAAGGCGTTAAAAGATACATTGGTTTTAATAAAGCCCGGGAAAATCACGGATACCTGAATACCCTGATCTGCCATTTCAGCGCGCAGGCTGTTGGCCCACATATGAATCGCGCCTTTGGCTGCTGAATAAGACGCCCGATATTGAGTTCCAAGTAGACCGGCCACACTGGAAATAAAGGCAATCCGGCCAGATTTCTGTTTTAAAAACGTCGGTAAAACCGTTTTGGTCAAAAACACCTGAGAGAAATAATCAACTTCCATAATGGCGCGTTCAGTCTGCATGGTGGTTTCCTGAATCAGGGCACGCTGACTGAGTCCAGCATTATTGATTAGCCAATCAATGCGGCCTTTCTCACTCAGCACCTGTTCATAAGCCGTGCGTACCTGATTTTCATCAGTAATATCGGCTACGATTGAGATGTGTTGATCAGGTTTCACCAGTCCTGCACGGACTTTTTCCAGTTCTTCCAAACGTCGTGCGGTCAATACTATCTGCGCACCTTGTGCAGCACATTCTTCGGCCAGTGCCTTACCAATTCCTGAAGATGCTCCGGTAATCCAGACGACTTTTCCCTGTAAATTTTCTAGTTTTGTCATTAAATCCTGTCACCCTCTTTATATGAATATGTGCCTGGCGGCATTTCATCTTCCAGAAATGCCAGCAACTGCTCAAAATAATAACTCATGGTATCCGCATCATAGAGGCTACCGACTTTATCAAAACGTTTATAACCCAGTTGTGTGGTCAGGTGAATCACACCATTCAATGTTTTATCCACCACCACATTAAATTTGAGCATCTTTTTCGGTTCACGCACCAGATGCGTCACGCCCTGATCCACCACCTGAATAAAAGCTTTCAATGCCGGTGAGACATACTGATTATTGCCACCTTTCATTTGTTCTACGCAGCCTAGCAGTTCCGTGATCAGCATGCGTTCTACCGGATAGCGAACAAAATATCCGTCCTCATTTTCATGGGTCATCTTGTACAGATAGTTCACCATGGGAATCAACCGATCATTACCAAAAAAAGAAACCGACCACGGCATATATTTGCGTGTGGTTTCTAAAATCTGTTGAATGACTTTTTCAGATTCCTGATCTGGGGAGCTAGAGAGTTGCACCACACGACCAAAAATCTGGTCAATAATTTCACAGGCAATATCGGCCAGATTTTCACCGAGCAGTTTGGCCAGACTTTCCTCTTCGCCAGCATTAAATCGGGAATGCAGGTCTTTAAAGCGTTGATGGGTATCGGGGTGAATTTTGAGAGAAATGCTATAGCTCATCTTGTTATCCTTTTTTTAATCGTCTGCGATGAGTCGCGTTTTTATCAACCTATCATACGTTGAGTTCAGGCAACTGCCAATTGGCGAAAGTTTGCTTTTGGTTAAGCTGCCGCATGGCTTGATTTTTTTGCTACAATAGATGCAATTTTTTATCCACTTTTGATCTGTTTAGACTATGACTGATTCAGCGCAAAATATTGCTACGACCTACGATCCGACCGAGATCGAGAAAAAATGGTACCAAACCTGGGAAGAGCGCGGTTACTTCAAGCCGTCTCAAAAAGGTGAATCATTCTGTATCATGATTCCGCCGCCAAACGTCACTGGTAGCTTGCACATGGGTCATGGTTTTAACAATGCCATCATGGATGCCTTGACTCGTTATAATCGTATGTCAGGCAAAAATACCTTATGGCAGCCAGGTACTGACCATGCGGGTATTGCAACCCAGATGGTTGTTGAGCGTCAGTTAGGTGCTCAAGGCGTAAGCCGTCATGATCTGGGCCGTGAAAAGTTCATCGAAAAAGTTTGGGAATGGAAAGAACAGTCTGGCGGTAACATTACCCGTCAAATCCGTCGTCTGGGATCTTCAGTAGACTGGTCACGTGAACGCTTTACCATGGATGAAGGTTTATCCAATGCCGTTAAAGAAGTGTTCGTGAAACTGCATGAAGAAGGCCTGATTTACCGCGGTAAACGTCTGGTGAACTGGGATCCTAAATTGCAAACTGCCCTGTCCGACCTTGAGGTAGAATCTGATAAAGAAGAACAAAGCTCATTGTGGCACTTCAAATATTTCTTTGAAGATAAATCGCTTCGCACTCAAGATGGCAAAGACCATATTGTCGTTGCCACCACTCGTCCAGAAACATTACTCGGTGATACTGCGGTTGCGGTCAACCCTGAAGATGAGCGTTATGCACATCTTGTCGGCAAAAATATTGTATTGCCAATTACTGGCCGTACAGTTGCCATCGTTGCTGACGAATATGTTGAAAAAGAATTCGGTACAGGCTGTGTGAAAATTACGCCTGCGCACGACTTCAATGACTATGAAGTAGGTAAACGCTGCAACCTGCCAATCATCAATATCTTTAACAAAAATGCCGAAGTTCTGGCTGAGTTTGAATATATCGAAAAAGCGGGCGAGCAGATTTCTAAAACCATTCCTGCTCCTGCAGACTACATCGGTTTAGAGCGTTTTGAAGCGCGTAAAAAGCTGGTAGCTCAAGCTGAAGCTGAAGGCTGGTTAGATCAAATCCAACCTTACACCCTGAAACCACCTCGCGGGGACCGTTCAGGCGTGATCGTTGAGCCATTACTGACTGACCAATGGTATGTGAAAATCGCGCCACTGGCGAAACCAGCGATTGAAGCGGTTCAAGACGGTCGCATCAAATTCGTTCCTGAACAGTACAGCAATATGTACATGGCGTGGATGAACAACATCCAAGACTGGTGTATCTCGCGTCAATTGTGGTGGGGTCACCGTATCCCTGCTTGGTACGATGCTGAAGGCAACGTATATGTTGGTCGTGACGAAGCTGAAGTTCGTGCGAAAAACAACATCCCTGCCGATGTTCAATTGAAACAGGATGAAGATGTACTGGATACCTGGTTCTCTTCAGGTCTTTGGACATTCTCAACTTTAGGTTGGACTGGCGATGAAGCAAAAGACAAAGAAAACTACTTCTTAAATACATTCCACCCAACAGATGTATTAGTGACAGGTTTTGACATCATCTTCTTCTGGGTTGCACGTATGATCATGCTGACCATGCACTTCATGAAAAATGAAGATGGCACACCACAAGTACCATTCAAAACTGTGTATGTACACGGTCTGGTACGTGATGGCGAAGGTCAGAAGATGTCTAAGTCTAAGGGTAACGTACTTGACCCATTAGACCTGATTGACGGTGTTGATCTGGAAACCTTGGTACAAAAACGTACTTTCGGTCTGATGAATCCAAAACAGGCTGCGAAGATTGAGAAATCTACCCGTAAAGAATTCCCTGAAGGTATTCAGGCTTACGGTACGGATGCGGTTCGTTTCACTTTCTGTGCCCTTGCCAACACTGGCCGTGATATCAAATTCGACATGAAACGTGTGGAAGGTTACCGTAACTTCGCCAACAAAATCTGGAACGGTACCCGTTTCGTGATGATGAACGTCGAAGGTCAAACTGTTGGTCAAACTGCACGTCCTGATCTGTGGGAATTGCCTGAACAATGGATCGTAAGCCGTCTGCAAAAAGCAGAACAAGCGGTTCAGCAAGCATTCGCGACTTACCGTCTTGATCTTGCTGCTCAAGCGATCTATGAATTTATCTGGAATGAATACTGTGACTGGTATGTCGAGCTGACCAAACCGGTTCTGAATGATGAAAACGTATCTGAAGAGCGTAAAGCTGAAGTTCGTCGCGTATTATTGGCTGTGATGGAAGCGTCTTTACGTCTTGCTCACCCAATCATGCCGTATCTGACTGAAGAAATCTGGCAAACGCTTGCTCCTAAACTGGGGATCTCTGGCGAGACTATCATGCTGGCTCAATACCCTGTTGCAGATGAAGCGAAGATCAACGAACAGGCTGAAGCAGACATGCAATGGCTACAAGGTTTGATCGGTGCTGTACGTAACATCCGTGGTGAGATGGGCTTAGGTAATGCGCGTCTGTTACCAGTTCTTCTTCAGAACACCACTGAAGCTGAAAAAGCACAGATTACTCGTATCGAAGCCTTGTTCAAGGCATTGGCGAAAGTTGAAAGCATCACTTTCCTAGCTGATGGCGAACAACCACCGTTATCTTCATCTTCAGTTGTTGGTCACGTATCTGTATATGTTCCAATGAAGGGCTTGATTGATCCTAAAGCGGAATTAGGTCGTCTACAAAAAGACTTAGACAAGGTTCAAAAGCAACATGACCAGATTGCCACTAAACTTGGCAATGAAGGTTTTGTCGCGAAAGCACCTGCGGCGGTGGTTGAAGGCGAAAAAGTGAAACTTGCTGAGTTTGCTGACCAGTTAGCGAAGATTAAAGCGAATATGGAGCAGATTGCGGCACTTTGATGCTGTAGTTTGATTCTAAAATCCCCTCTTAGTGAGGGGATTTTTTATTAAAATCATAATGATATTTGATAGAATTATTAGATTAAAACTTTATAAATGCATCAACATGACAAATATGGATAAATACGCATTTTCTGCTGATAGACCAATTAAAAACATAGAACAAGACGTATTAGGTCGAGCCGATTTTGCAAAAAACTTGAGTGATGCTATTTCTCAATGGAAAGGTGATGAAAGTCTAGTTATTGCCTTACATGGAGACTGGGGTTCAGGAAAATCATCTATTAAAAATATGGCATTATCATATTCTAGAGAACAAGCTAATTCACCAACAATTATAGAGTTTTCACCGTGGGAATGGTCAGCTCAAGAGAAGATTGTTCAGGCGTTTTTTGACGAGATATCAAAATCTATTGGAAGAAAGGATTCATCTAAAGAAGATCAAAATTTGGCAAATATATTTGCGAAATATGGGAATCATTTATCTACGGCACACACTTTTCTCAAGGGTGCTAATTTAGCACTACCTCTTCTTGTAACTTCAATTTTAAGTACAGGTATAATTAGCAGTTACTTTACTGACAATACACAATTACCAATACTCATTGCAACGATTACCTCTTTTATAGCTTTAGTCTTACCAGCCACAGAAAAAGGGAGCGAATTGTTAGGGAAACTTTCAGAAAACTACGAAAAAAAATCTAAATTAAATGAAAAAAACTTAGCAGAAATTCGTGAGGAATTAATTACTGCTTTAAAGGATAGGACGACTCCTCTTTTAATCGTTATGGATGATATTGATCGTTTAACAACCGTAGAGTTGCGAATGATCTTTCAATTAATTAAAGCAAATACTGATTTTCCTAATGTAATATTTTTGCTTTTATTTCAGAAAGATATTGTAGAAAAAAAACTCACTGACAATACACAATCTGGTCAAAACTATCTAGAAAAAATTATTCAGATCCCTTTTACAATTCCACAAATTCAATTAAAACAAGTCCACGAAGTTTTATTTAATCTATTAAACAATGTGATAAATAGTCACACTGATGCTGACAAAAGATTTGACCAAGAAAGATGGGCTGAGATTTATCACAAAGGTTTAAAAAACTATTTTAATAATCTAAGAAATGTTTATAGGTTCAATTCTACCCTTTGCTTTAACTTCAATCTTTTTAAAAATAATCAGATTTTTGAAGCAGATCCAATAGATTTGATAGCCATTGAATGCTTAAGAGTATTTGAGCCGAATGTTTATAGCAAACTTTCCAACTCTAAAGAAGCTTTTACAACTTTGCGTTCTGTCTCAAGCGACAATCAAACAAAAAAAGTAAAGTATTTACGTATTATTGAAGATATTATAAAGAGTGCATCTGAGAAAAATAGAGAATCTGTCGAAGGTATTTTGAAAAGCCTCTTTCCTACTACTCAGTGGATTATCAGCAACTATTATTATGATCATAGTTCATATCAAGAATGGTTTACTCAACTCAGAGTGTGCCATAAAGATCATTTTGATAAATATTTCAAACTCAGTTTTGATAGCGAAGATTTTTCTACGTCAGACTTTATAAATTTCCTAGAACTAACCAATGATAGAGAAAAACTTAAAGACAAAATTCTTGCCCTAGATGCAAGAAATTTAGCGGAAGATTTTCTATCAAAATTCGAAGCATATAGCAAACAAGTACCTCAAGAAAACTATAATGCATACATTTATGCATTATTAGATGCTGGCGATGAAATCAATAGGGAATCAAATAAATTTTTAGGGTTTTCAGCACAAACTTATTTGTTCAGATTATGTTCTTGGTGTTTAGAAGAGATACAAGATATACATTTACGAGCTAAAATTTTAAAAGATTATATTAGGGTCTGTTGACATTTACTGTTCATAATTAAACCTATAAAGGTAGCCATAAAAATATACAGGCTAAGGCAACAGCACTTTGATAATTTCTTTTGAGCTTGTCATATCGAGTAGCTATTCCTCTAAATTGCTTTAATCTACAAAACATATTTTCAACTAAATGCCTGATTTTATATAAATACCAGTCCATATGATCATTGTTCGATTGGCTATTTATTTTCTTTGGTATATTCGCTTTTGTCCCTGTTTTTCTGATCTGTTCACGCAGTGGTTCTGAATCATAGCCTTTATCTGCGCAGACCACTTTTGTCTCTTTTAAGTCTAATGTTGATATTAAATCAGGTGCAACTTTGACGTCATGTGTGGTTCCATCGGTAATCATGAAATCAACAGGATTGCCATTTGCATCAACAATCAAATGTATTTTTGAGGAGTTTCCTCCTACACTTTTAGAAATGGATTGATTCGCTATACCGGCAGAATGTTGATGAGCACGTACGTGAGAGCCATCAATAAAAATCCACTCCATATCGGGGCATGATGCTAATAATTTGAATAATCTAAGTAACTTACCACTGCTTGACCAACGATTAAAACGTTTGAAAATAGAGTTTGATTGACCGAAATAGGAAGGAATATCTCGCCACGGACAGCCTGTTCTAATTCTATAGAGAATAGCTTCAATAAAATTACGTAAGTTTGAGTTGTGATGAATAGATAAATTACGCAAAATAGTTTTCAACTTTTGCCAGTGTTGATCTGTCAGCATGGTACGAGGCATAGCGAATAGTAAAATTGGGTTTGGCGATTTGATTTTACTACTTCGCTATTTTTTAAGCTAAAAGTGTCAACACACCCTAAACAAAATTCTAATTTTTCAATCATTGAAGATATTTTGATTGCAGAAGATCAGAGTAGAGCTAAAGATCGTGAGACATTATTAGAAGACTCTGATTTTGAACAGCTCAAAATAGATTTTACTAATAAATTAAATCAATTTTCTAATTCAAATCCTGAAGCTCTATCAAAAAATTCATCATTCCTTTCACTCATGTATCGTTGGAAAGAGTGGGGGAATTCTTCTGATACTCTTAATTGGTTTGAAGCCCAAACTCAGGATATTCAAGGTATTTTAAAGATACTTAAGACGATGATCCAAACTACTAGATCTTATGGAAGTTCTTATACTAAGCCTCATATCAAAAGATATATTAAAGCTGACACTGTAACAAATTTCTTAAACATTCCTCGGATATCACACATAGTCAACTCTGCTGATCTTTCTACGCTTTCAGAAGAGGAAAAAGACTTAATCAAAATGCTCAAAAAAGGATTTGAAAATAAAGCTAATGGAAGAGATGATGATTGGGATGACTAACCTCTCCCCCAATGCTTTCCATAGGGAGAGGGAGTATCATTTGATTTAGTACCTACGTGGATTCCACAATAGAGTTCCCTCTCCTGAGCAAGTTTTAAAGCACTGCTTTAAAATGAAGCGCAAGTGAGGGTTAGGGAGAGGTAACTCAAATTAAGTTAAAGCATCCCATGCCTTAAAAACATCTCCAAGCCGCTCACCTTTTTGATATACATCAGGCGTTCTTTTTCTACTTTAATCTGCTGTTTTATAGTGGCAGTATCTTCATCAATCTGCTTATACAGGTCAGCAATTTGAACCTTGCCTTTCGCCTTTTTCACTGCAATTCTGGTTTTCGATGACCAGACCAATCTATGGAGCAAGGTATCAATCTGTTCTTGTAACTTCTGGCTCTGCGCATCCAAAGCCAGTTGATAAAACTTGAGTTGCTCTGCACTTAAACTCTTTTGCGAAGGATCTCGATCTTGCTCAATCTGAAGCTGCATTTTTAGTAAGGCAAACAAATCCTGTTCTGCATAGGCCTCATTGGCACGTTGCAATAATTCAGTTTTCTTGATTTTTTTGACATCATTCACTTCACGGTCAGGGTGAATCGCCGCAGCAATCTTTAAATATACCGATTTCACTGACTGCTCTGCCATTGCGGCTGCCTGTTCCTGCTTTTCCTGCTGGCGTTTTAGTTTGGCCTGCTCGCGGATTTGCTGAAAATGATCAGAAGCCCATTCTTCAAATCCCTCAGCATCTGCCGGATCTGGGACATTTTCATTCTTAAAGAATCTTTCTAGTTCATTAGTCTTTTTTTGGCTTTTCCTGAATTGAGCATGTTCAGCGCGTTGCTGATAATAGGCGAAGATTTCATTCACCTTATTGGTTTCTTGCGCTGACATTGCCTGAGAATCTTGCAGATAATCTGCCAGGTATTGAATCTTCTCATCCAGCACTATCAACTCGGCCTTGGTAAAATCTGTTTCCTGTAAATGCGTCCAGAGCTGTTCGAGCTGCTCAAACAGAACACCATGCAATTCATGATAGACCGGCATGAAAGTTTTATGCGTATATTGCTGTAGGTCTTCTTCAGCCTGTTGCCATTTTTTTAACTCCAACTTCTGCTGTTCGATTTTATCAATCAAACGATCCAGCTTCTTCTGCTGTGGCGAAAGCGCTGTGAATGGTTGGATCATGGTTTTTAAGTCAAAGAGCATGGCAGCAGAAAGACCCAAGGAAATCTTATCTATATTAATTCTTTCAGCATTCGCCACAAAGTTCTTTTCACCTTAGGCTATTGAAATTTGTATCAGAATTAAAAAAAGCAGAACTAAGTCTGCTTTTTTTACGCGGATCTTTATTATTCCAGTACAACACGGCCATTTAAAGACTGCACTGGACGGTTATTTGGATGGCCCATTAACTTGGAAAATTCTGAAATCTGTGTCGCAGAGGCCTGCTGGATTTCTTTCAGAATTAACCAGCGCACACCTTCAGAACATGGTGGTGTGGTCAGCGAACCACTAAAGCGATAATAATCCAGATTCTTAGGCAACATCTCATTTACAGGTTGCGGAGTCTTTAAGACGACTTTTTCACCTTGCTTTTTCGGCAAGCGGTTCCACATACGTTTAAGCATCGGATTTTCTCTACCCTGCTCAAACATCATCGCCACTACAGCAAGTTCCCCTTGAGCATTGGCATGGACAAAATGAATCTCTAGAGGATAGCTCTTGCCCTTAATCAGGTTCTCACTTGGGCTATGCAGATGAAACTGTTTCAGCACAAAAGTTTCACCATCCAGCTGCAATTCTCCGCCTTGAGCAAAGTCTACTTGAACGGTATGACCCTTATTTTCAATCGCATGAATCATGGTGTTATAGCTAAACTTGAGCGGTTCCAATTCAGCTTTGACTGTTCGCTCAATATTGATCGGTGACTGGTTCAATCCATTACAGGCTGAATATTTCTGGTTCAGAGTCGACCATTGTTCAGGCTGCGTATAGTTCCAGTCTGCATCTGCAAATACCGCTGTACTTAAGCCCATAACCGTTAAAAGCGTGAATATCTTTCTCACAATACATCCTTTCTTGGAAGTCAAAATCAATTTTTTTAATTTAAAAAACAGATTTTTAGCTTGATCTAATCGCTATATTTTTCAGGGCACAACATACAGAAATTTATAAGTATCAAGTTATTTGATTACAAATCATTAAATAGTTCTCATTATTCCAAGGAAATTGCTCAGATTTTATCTTGATATATTTCAGCAGGATATTATTTATGCTGATTAAAAGTCACACAGAGTAAAATGTGAACTGGTTCAAATTTAATCTATTGAATAATCAATCAATATTTACATGAAATATCTATCTTATTTTCTCAAAATCGCTATATCTTTTACTTATATCGATCACATTCAAAAAACATAATTTATTTTTATTCAAAAACTTACACAATTACAGCAGTAGAATAACAGCCGAGATTGCTAGACTCGGAACAAAGAATGATCTGGAATAATAACAATGGACTGGGC
The DNA here is from genome assembly GCF_054861205.1 of Acinetobacter sp. TW_SC_4. Taxonomy (NCBI): domain Bacteria; kingdom Pseudomonadati; phylum Pseudomonadota; class Gammaproteobacteria; order Moraxellales; family Moraxellaceae; genus Acinetobacter; species Acinetobacter sp. TW_SC_4. The sequence continues at coordinate 844,366 of NZ_CM142174.1, read as the reverse complement.
CACCATATTTATAAATGATACGACCTGGGAATTTGCCACAGAGATTTTGCTGCGCTGTGTAGTGATGTACGCGATGATTATCCTGTTTCTACGGCTGACAGGTAAACGTGGGGTACGACAACTTTCGATCTTTGAAGTCACCATCATTCTTGCCTTGGGTTCCATTGCCGGCGATCCGATGTTTACAGAAGATCTTCCTCTGATCCAGGCGGCTTTGATCATGTCGGTGATCATTTTCCTGTATCGTCTGACCACCTGGCTCATGATGAAATTTCAATGGTTTGAAGACCTGCTTGAAGGCAAACCGATTCATATTGTGGAAGATGGTTTACTGGTCATTGATGAAATTAAAAAAGGCAAAATGTCTCATGATGAATTCTTTGCTGAGATGCGTCAGCAAGGCATTGAACATTTGGGTCAGGTGCGCTTAGGTTTACTGGAAACAGATGGTAAATTCAGTATTCTATATTTCCATCCAGATGATGTTCGGCATGGGCTCCCGCTTTTCCCTAAATCCTGCTGCATAGTCAAAGAAGTCAAGCCAGAAGAGCTTTATGCCTGTATCTATTGCGGTCAAGTCCAGCATTTAGAAGAAGCAGCGCAGACTTGTCCGCGCTGCCATTCTCACCAATGGGCAAAAGCCATGAATAGCCACCGGATTACTTAGAGTTGCTTAAGTCGCTGCAAATGGTCAAAGATTTCTGGTAGTTGCTGAATCTTGTATTGAATATACTCGGCATCCGGATGAAAACCTTGCATCCATAAAGCATGCATACCTGCGGCTGTTGCACCTTGAACATCATTAACAGGATGATCACCAATATATAGACACTTCTCTGGCTGTACGCCTAAACGCTCTGCGGTAATCTGGAAAATTTCCGGTTGCGGTTTATTAAAGCCGACCAATCCTGAACTGATAATCTCATCAAAATAATCTGCAATACCTAAACCACGAATGGTATTTAATCGGGTCTCATGTCCGCCATTGGATACAATGGCCAAGCGATAACCTTCAGTTTTAAGCTGTTTTAATACTTGTCCTGCTTGCGGCATCTCTACAGCGAAACGTCCAAACTGACTGAACCAGAACTGCGCCAATTCATTTAGATCTGGTGGTGTCAGCCAGGACAATTCCTGCAACAATGCATATGCAGCTGAAGCGCCAATACTGCCATGAGTCAGCAATTCCTTTTTCGGATAACCGCCATTGTCTATGCGTCGCACAATCTCAATAATTTTCTCAAGTTCAACCTGTGCTAGTGCCGAAGCATAATACTCTGCCAGATAACGGCTATAGGCCTGTGTCGTCAGGTCACGGTGCGTCAAGGTATTGTCGAGATCGAATAGAACTGCTTGAATGATCATAATTTAAAAAGGAATAGAGGATTTTCTGTCATGGTAACAGCTGGGAACTTTCAGGATTAGACCTAAAATTGCTAAGTTTTGTTGTTTCAGGCATAAAAAAAGCGATGCCGAAGCACCGCTTTTTTTGCTCTAAAATTAGAACTTGTATTCGAAGCCTGTACCTACAAGTAACTGATTGTCTTCATCAGAACCTTGTTCAATAGTCAGGTAGCCTGCCGTACCGTACACTTTAACTTGTTTAGATAAAGCGTAGTCCACGCCAGCAAGAAATTGCTTAGCTTCAAAGTCTGAACTTGCATTGTTGAAAGTCACATCGCTATAGCTATATTGGCCTTTTACTGTCCATTTTTTAGCATTTGGCAGGTTATATTCTGCACCAATTAACCATGCTTGCGCATCGTCGATAGTTGCTGCTGCGGCTTGGTTTGCTGCTGGACTAGCAGAAGCATTTTCAATATCAGAAGTTTGATACAATGCACGAAGTGATAGACCATTCTCTAAGTTGACACGACCAATTGCACGAACTGTATTTGCTTCTGCAACAACATTACGGCTTGCTGTAACATCTTGGCCTAAACGAGGAGCTGTATTGTCGGCATTTAGGAAACCACGACCTAAGAAACGAGAAGGAATCGCTTTGTCATAGCCTAGACCTGCGACAAATGTTTTATCGCTATATACTAATGAAGAAGACCAAGAATCACCTAAACCACGACCAGCGACAGTATAACCACCTTTAGTTGAGTTTATAGTGTCGTTACCTTCACCAGTTGCAAGCTGCAGTTTACCTTCAAGTTTACCTTCACCTACTTTAAATGCTGGGGTTTCGTAAACAAGCGTATTATCAATACGGTTTTCACCCGCCATGATGCCGTGTACGTCAGCATTGTTTGCTACATAGTTGTTGAAAGTATCAACTACAGCAGAAAGCTGTTTTACAGGCGTATCAATCTTACCGACTTTTAACGCACCTAATTTCTCATCTTTTAAACCAATGAGAATATTACGCGGTACGAATACGTCATTGCTGCTGTTTGAACCTTCATCACTATAGAATGTGAATTCAGCTTGGTATAACGCGCTTAAACGATCAGTTAATTTTTCGTCCCCTTTTAAACCCAAGAATGAGTTATTAGAGTTCAGGTCAGTAATATGACGATCTTCTACGCCATTTTTATTATCTGCTTGTACATGATCTAGAGAAAGATCGATTTCACCATAGAAAGTTGGTGCTGCAAATGTAGTCCCCGCTAAAAGGCTGAGTGCGATTGCTGTTGCTAACTTAGTTTTCATTAAAAAATCCTTTAACTTATTTTGTTACAAATAATACACACGACGCCTATATTACAAAATTATTAAAAAAATATTTATATATTCTTTTTAATACTTTAGGTGGAGAGTCAATTAACTTACTTATTCATAAGAGATTTTAAATATTTTTCGCTACTTTCATCCATCGGAAAATAGGAATCAGGCAAAAAATCGCGATAATTACGATCAAATTTAGATAGTTTTGGTAACCTAAAACATCCCCTAGTAGCCCGCTCAGGCTATAAAGTCCCCCGCTTATAGTAGCCATCAAGGCGACCTGAAAGGTGAAATCAGTCCCCGCCACATGCTTGCGACTGTATTGCATTACCAAGGTCAGCATAACCACTAAGAGCATGGCCGATACCATATCTTCAGCAGCATTGATAAGATAAATGATCCAGTTTTCTACTTTGTTCTGGGCTTCATATCGTGCAGCCAGCCAAGCATAAGCGATTAGACTAAGTATTTTCAGAATAGAGAAAATCATTAAACTCCAACTGCGCGACCAGTATTTCAAACACCAGCCTGCTAGCCCTGCGCCAATCAACGCTGCAAAAGCGCCGAGCATGGTGACACAAATACCAATCTGACCAAAACTCAGTCCCAAATCGACCATCAAAGGTTTTAATAATGGCCCAGACAGACCATCCGCCACTTTAAAGGTTAGTAAAACCAGCAGCCATGTCGCCAAGGTAGAATCAGCTAAAAAATATTGAAAATAAGCTTTAATTCTAGTCCGAGCAGGTAATTTTTCAGATGATGAAGAAATCATCTTTTGGTGATTCGGCTCTTTAAACCATAACACCGGTAAAGTATTCAGAAAGACCAGAACTGCCAGCAGTAAAAAGGTCATCTGCCAATGCAAAAAGTCGAGTAACCACAGGATTGCCCCGCCTCCAACAATAAAGCCCAAGCGGGAACCAATCACCTGAAAGGTATTACCCCAGTGTTGCTGTTCATTTTTTAAAATATTGACTGCCAGTCCATCCGTGGCAATATCCTGAGTAGCACCAATCCCATTCATCACTAACAACGTGATAAAAAAGATCAGCAGATACAGCGGCTGGTTTAAGGCTTGGATCGGCAAGAAGGACAGTCCAATCAGTACAGAGACGGAAAGCCATTGCAAAGGGATAATCCAACTTCGATAATGGCCTCGAGATTTTGATCCATGTCGATCAACTAAAGGTGCCCAGAAGATTTTTATCGACCATGGCAGCATGAGCAAGCCAAAGCCACCAATATGTGCCAGAGATACGCCTTCAGCCCGCAGAATGACCGGTAAGGCATGGGTCATAAACCCGACCGGAAGCCCCTGTGCCCAATATAGGGAAAACAATAAAATATAAGCATTCCGCATATTCAGCGCAGGTCCTTAAGGTAAAAATGCTAAAAGCGTCCATCATCGCTATACATTTTGCCAATGATCCGGATTTTACAACAGTCTAATATGATCAAAAACAAAGAAAAATAAGTTTCAGGATGAGACATCGATGAGTAAAACACGCTTTCCCAAACTCCCTCCATTGGTTCCCTGTCGCGGAGGTAAATTGAGCCAAACCCTGTTTAAACAGCTATTTCTGGCTCAGGGCTGGCAGCTCAAAGGCGAGTTCCCTAACCTGCCTAAAGCAGTGGCAATTATTTCCCCACATACCTCGAATATCGATGCCTGGCTAGGTTTTAATGCCCTACTTGGTCTGGATATTCAGATTACGATTTTTGGTAAAGACAGCCTGTTTCGTACTCCACTTAAACCTATTCTGGAATGGATCGGTGTGGTTCCTGTAGTACGTGATACACCGCAAGGTCACACCCGACAAATTGTTGACGTAATTAATAAGACAGACCGGATCTGGGTAGGTATGGCACCGGAAGGTTCTCGCAAGGCGCCAAAAAAAATCCGCAGCGGTTTCTACCACATTGCCAAGGCAGCCAATTTACCGATCGTAATGTTTTCCTTTGACTATGACATCAAGACCATTCATATCCTCGGTGTATATCACCTGACAGGTGATTATGAATATGATCTGGAACAGATCTATAAGCATTATGAAGGTAAATTTTCGGCCAAAAATCCGGATTGGGTCGCCAAGCCGTTACAAAAGCTTTTGAAAAAAGACTAGGCAAAACTGGCTTTTTTTGATGTGATAGCCTGAATTTTGTTGATTTAATCGCCAGTTTTTTATAATGAAATTAGCCCGTTATGCTCTGATTGGCTGCTTGGGCTTAAGCCTTGCAGCATGTGATAAAGCTACTAAAACCCCAGCACCCTCTACTCCTCTTCAGGCTCGTGAACCTGTGGTAGCTATTGCTCTCGGTGGTGGCGGTGCCAAAGGCTTTGCCCATATCGGGGTACTTAAAGTCCTCGAATCGCATGGCATCAAACCGAAGATTGTTACTGGAACCAGTGCCGGGAGTTTCGTAGGCAGTCTATATGCCAGCGGCAAATCTCCCTTTCAGTTGCAGCAAATCGCCTTGAACTTTAAAGAATCCGATATTCGTGATTTAACCCTGAACCGCCAAGGAATTATTGCCGGACAGAAACTGCAGGATTTCGTCAATAAAAATGTGGCGAATAAACCAATTGAACAGTTCCCGATTCGCTTCGCAGCGGTGGCAACCCGCCTGGGTAATGGCCGTAAAGCTGACTTTATCAAAGGCAATGCCGGACAAGCTGTTCGTGCCTCTTGCAGTATTCCGAATGTCTTTGTACCCGCTGTAATTGGCGGTACAAAATATGTCGATGGAGGTCTGGTTAGCCCGATTCCGGTAAAAACTGCTAAGGATATGGGAGCTGATATTGTTATTGCCGTGGATATTTCCGCACGTCCGGACAGCAATAAAGCGCTCAACATGTGGGGCGTACTGGACCAGACGATTAATATTATGGGTCAGCAAAGTATCAATGAAGAACTCAACCAAGCCAATATCGTAATCCAGCCTAAAGTAGGTCATATCGGTACGCTGGATTTAAAAGCCAGCAATGAAACTATTCTCGAAGGTGAAAAAGCCGCGCAACTAAAAATCCGTTCAATTGAAAAAGCCATCAGTGATTTTAGGCAATCTCCGGCTGCATTCAAGCCTGCACGACCGGCAAAATTTTAATCAGAACTTTTTTATATTCATCTGCTGCCGCATCTGCTACATTGGAATTAAATCATATAAAGATGATGATTAATTAAATACTTAGCACTATAGGTCACGATATGGAATTAGTTCTTGAACCTTGGCACTGGTTTGTATTGGGAATACTTCTTATTCTTTCAGAATTACTACTGCCCGCTTTTGCTGCCCTCTGGTTCGGGATTGGTGCCATTATGGTTGGCATTCTGTACTGGATGTTCCCGATGATGGGACTGACCACCCAGATCCTGACCTGGATCATCCTGTCTGTTCTTTGTACCTTGCTCTGGTTCAAGTTTATCAAGCCGCTTTCTATCGACAAGACCAAAGCCGGCCTGTCGCGCGAAGCCACTATTGGCCAAATTGGCATGGTGATCCAGACCGATCTTGAACAGGATCAGATCCGGGTCCGTTTTCCGCTGCCTGTTTTAGGCTCGGATGAATGGGATTGTCGCGCTCTGGATAAAGTTCAGGTTGGAGATCGTGTCCGTGTTGTCGATATTCTGGGAAATGACCTGGTTGTACAGCCCCACAGCACTCAATATCAAAACGAAAAAGGTGAATAAATTATGTCTGCTGGCACTATCATTGTTATTGCGTTCTTGGCCTTTGTTGCGATTACCATTTTTAAAGGTGTACGGATTGTTCCACAAGGCTATAAATGGATCGTGCAACGTCTGGGTAAATATCACACCACACTCAATCCTGGCCTGAATTTTGTCATTCCTTATGTAGATGAAGTGGCTTATAAAGTCACCACCAAAGATATTGTTCTGGATATTCCTTCGCAGGAAGTAATTACCCGTGATAACGCCGTCTTGCTGATGAATGCGGTAGCTTATATCAACCTGACAACTCCAGAAAAAGCGGTATACGGGATTGAGAACTACTCATGGGCAATTCAGAACCTGGTACAAACTTCGCTACGTTCAATCGTGGGTGAAATGGATCTGGATGATGCTTTATCTTCACGTGATCATATCAAGGCGCGTTTAAAGTCCAGCATTTCTGATGATATTTCAGACTGGGGTATCACCTTAAAGACGGTTGAAATTCAGGACATTAAACCTTCTGTAACTATGCAGACGGCGATGGAAGAACAGGCAGCGGCAGAGCGTCAACGTCGTGCAACTGTCACTAAAGCAGACGGTGAAAAACAGGCCGCCATTCTGGAAGCTGATGGTCGTCTGGAAGCCTCACGTCGTGATGCAGAAGCGCAAGTCGTACTGGCAGAATCTTCACAGCGTGCAATTGATATGGTGAGTCAGGCTATTGGCGATAAGGAAATTCCTGTGGCCTATCTGTTGGGTGAACAATATGTCAAAGCCATGCAGGATATGGCCAAGTCTCCAAATGCCAAGACTGTGGTCTTGCCTGCCGATGTGCTGAATACCATTCGCGGTGTGATGGGACGTCACTAAATTTCAGAGATACTTCACAATAGGCAGCCAATTGGTTGCCTATTTTCTTTCAAAATAAGAAAATCTCAGCAAAGATTGTGAATTTATGGTTAAATTTCGCGTTTATTTTTGAAATCCTCTGGATTCGATGTTGCTTGGCTTTCGGATTAAAGTCTTTCGCATCTGTCACAATCCTTGTTTCGATCTACTGTCCAACTTAAAAATGGATACCGTATGAGCTCCCTAAATCCAACCTTAATTACCTTTCTTTTTTATATTGTCGGCATGGTCGTGATTGGCCTGATGGCATACCGTGCGACAAACAACTTTTCTGATTACATCTTAGGGGGCCGACGTTTAGGTAGTTTCGTAACTGCACTTTCTGCAGGGGCTTCCGACATGAGTGGCTGGCTGCTGATGGGCTTGCCGGGCGCAATTTATCTTTCAGGCCTGTCTGAAATGTGGATTGCGATTGGTCTGATTATCGGTGCATGGCTGAACTGGCTGCTAGTTGCGGGCCGTTTACGGGTTCATACCGAAGTCCAGCACAATGCCCTGACCCTACCGGACTATTTCTCGAACCGTTTTAACGATCAGAAAAAAGTACTGCGTGTGGTTTCTGCATTTGTCATTCTGATTTTCTTTGCAATTTATTGTGCTTCAGGCATGGTGGCAGGGGCGCGTCTGTTCGAAAGCATGTTCGACATGTCTTATAGTACAGCGCTCTGGATCAGTGCGATTGCAACCATCAGTTATGTGTTTATTGGCGGCTTTCTGGCAGTCAGCTGGACGGATACTATTCAGGCAACCCTGATGATCTTTGCCCTGCTCCTTACGCCAATCGTAACCATTCTGACTTTTTCAGATATGTCACAAGTTACGCTCGCTTTGGAAGCCGCACGCCCACAGGCCATGAACCTGGTCGGTGATCTAAGTACCATCGCAATCCTGTCCTTAATGGCATGGGGTTTGGGTTATTTTGGTCAGCCGCATATTTTAGTACGTTTTATGGCCGCCGATTCAGTGAAGTCGATTCCGAATGCACGCCGTATCGGGATGACCTGGATGACACTTTGTCTAGGTGGCGCAGTAGCTGCAGGTTTCTTTGGTATTGCCTACTTTCAGCAACATCCGGAACTCGCTACTGTGGTGAATACCAATCCTGAAACCGTATTTATGGAACTGACTAAAATCCTGTTTAATCCATGGATTGCTGGCGTGGTTCTTGCAGCCATTCTCGCTGCTGTGATGAGTACATTGAGTTGTCAGTTACTGGTGTGTTCAAGTACCCTGACTGAAGACTTTTATAAATCCTTCCTGCGTAAAAATGCCTCACAAAAAGAGCTGGTTTGGGTCGGTCGTTTGATGGTGCTTCTCATTGCTTTACTGGCGATCTGGATGGCTGGTAATCCTGAATCTAAAGTGCTGGGGCTGGTAGCGTATGCCTGGGCTGGTTTTGGGGCTGCTTTTGGTCCATTGATTATTCTGTCTCTGTTCTGGAAACGTATGACCTTGAATGGTGCTTTGGCAGGTATGATCGTTGGTGCATGTATGGTGATTCTGTGGAAAAATACTATTGGTGGAACAGGTCTTGGTTTTATCCCAGCCGGTATCTATGAAATTATTCCAGGCTTTATCTGTTCATGGATTGCGATTGTAGTTGTGAGTCTACTCGGCAAAGCACCAACAGCTGAAATTACAACACGCTTTGAACAGGCAGAACGTCTGTATAATGAAAGCAAATAATTTAATATAAAAGAAAAAGAGGACTTTAAGTCCTCTTTTTTATGCTCGTTTTCAGCTGATTTCAGGAAGATTAGTTTATTCAAATCAGCTTTTACGTGTCAGCAGGAACTGGGTAATCTGCATCAGGTCATCGGCTTGCCCTTCAAAATGATTCAGTGCAGTCATCGCCTGATCATGTAACTGCTGTGCATAGTCTTGGGCTTGCTCTAAACCCATCAATGCAGGATAAGTTGACTTCTCCACTTGTTCATCCTTGCCCGCCGTTTTACCCAGCACTTCTGTATCAGAAATAATATCCAAAATATCGTCCTGTACCTGGAAAGCTAGACCAATCGCTTGCCCGAATTCACGCAGTTTTGGAATGGCCAGATCAGTCCCTTCAAAGATGGTTACCGCTGCCATCATAATCGCTGCACTGATCAGAGCACCGGTTTTATTACGGTGAATGGTTTCCAATGCTTCCCGATCAATTTTTTTGCCTTCGGCTTGTAAATCCAGTACCTGACCATTGACCATTTTCGAGGAAGCAGTAGCCAGAATCTGCATTTGCTTCAAGACAATCGCTGGCTCTACTGCAGGCCCCTGATCAAACAGACGGCTACCCAGAATTTCAAACGCCATAGATTGCAAAATATCACCCGCCAGAAGAGCCGTATCCTCACCAAAAGCAGCATGACAGGTTGGCTGACCACGACGTAACAAGTCATTGTCCATACATGGCAGATCATCATGTGCTAGCGAATAGCAATGAATAAATTCGATCGCAACTGCAGCACGGCGTACCGCAGCACTATTCTGATTTGGTTTTAACGCGGCAGTGGCATAACAGAGTGCTGGACGTACCCGCTTTCCTCCTAGCATTACGGCATGATGTACTGCCGACTTTAACGGTTCCGGAATGGAAAAGGCTTCCAAAGCAGTCATTAAATCGTGTTGAATCCGTTGTTGTGCTTGAGTTAGTGCATGGGTTGATACGTCAGTGATAGATGACACATTCGCCTCGAATACGTAGCCAGAATAATAAAATGACAGTTTATAAGTGCCTGTCTGTTATCAGGCATTGTACCTAGAATTGCTTTGAATTTTCAGTCTTAAATCCAAATGTTGTCTCATAATTCTGTATTGTGACTGAAAATAATCAAATCAGAGATATCTTCTCTAATAAAAAAACCACCATAGAACTGATGGTTTTACTTAGGCTAATTTTCTCAAGGAATAATTTTAAGAGAGAACATCTTCAGGGACACGCACCCAACCTTCCATTAGCACACGAGCACTACGACTCATAATGGCTTTTTTCACTTTCCATTCCCCGTTTTCCTGCACTGCTTGCGCACCCACTCTTAAGGTACCTGAAGGATGACCAAAGCGAACTGATTCACGCTCTCCGCCACCTGCAACACGATTGACCAAGGTTCCCGGAATTGCTGCCGCTGTCCCAATCGCTACAGCCGCTGTCCCCATCATGGCATGATGCAATTTACCCATCGATAAGGCACGGACCAGAATATCGCTATCTGCTTCAGTGACTTCCTTACCACTAGAGGAGGTATAAGTCTTTGGCGGAGCCACAAAAGCGATCTTTGGCGTATGCTGACGTGTAACAGCTTCACTAATGTCCTGAATCAGACCCATCTGTTGAGCAGCATAAGCTCGGATGGTTTCAAACTTCACCAAGGCAGCTGCATCATTGTTGATATGGTCCTGTAACTCGGTACCGTTATAGCCCAGGTCTTCTGCTTTTAAAAAAACTGTCGGGATCCCGGCATTAATCATCGTCACTTCAAAGCTGCCAATATTCGGTACTTCCAGCGTATCGGTTAAATTTCCAGTCGGAAACATTGAACCGCCCTCGGCATCATCATCGGCTGGATCCAAAAACTCAATCTGCACTTCGGCTGCAGGAAAAGTTACGCCATCCAGTTCAAAATCGCCTAGTTCCTGAACCTGACCATTCTGCATCGGTACATGGGCAATAATGGTTTTCTGAATATTTGCCTGCCAGATTCGGACCGTACACAGCCCATTTTCAGGAATACGTGCAGGATCGACTAGACCATTGGAGATCGCAAATGCCCCAACTGCTGCAGTCAGATTGCCACAATTACCACTCCAGTCCACAAAAGGTCGATCAATCGATACCTGACCAAATAGATAATCTACCTCATGATTTTCTTGCTGACTTTTAGACAAAATCACAGTTTTGCTGGTACTTGAACTGGCACCGCCCATCCCATCAATCTGCTTGCCATATGGATCCGGGCTGCCGATCACTCTTAATAATAACTGGTCCCGAATCCGGCCTGCCTGTTGTGCAGCATCAGGTAAATCGTCCAGTTTAAAGAACACCCCTTTACTGGTGCCTCCGCGCATATAAGTGGCTGGGATTTTGATTTGGGCAGCGAAACTCATGAATACTTTTTTCCTCTGGCTTGTCTTTATTCTGATCAAAATTATTGAATATTTGTGAGACGAGTATAATCGGTTTAAAGCCAAGTAGTTGCCTTGCCCGACCTAAGTATAAAAAAACAGCATTTGTGTCGAGTTAAAAAAAACAGCAAACTCATCAGTTACATTTTCAATAAAATTAATATATTGATTCACATATCTTTTATTCTATTTATTTTTATAATTTTTTTTATAAATACGATAATAATATTTCATCCAGACGGGTGCTCTAGGCTTCTTATCTTTGTTCCATTACAATCTTTATACCTATTTCTTACATTGTCGGGCTGAACACTTTGAATAACGAGTCTTCACAACTTCAGCGTGGCTTAAAGAACCGTCATATTCAGTTGATCGCCATGGGCGGTGCAATTGGCACAGGCTTATTCTTAGGTTCCGCACAGGTGATCCAATCTGCGGGTCCTTCTATTATTCTTGGCTATGCCATTGGTGGCTTAATTGCATTCTTAATCATGCGTCAATTGGGTGAGATGATTGTTCATGAACCTGTAGCAGGTTCATTCAGCCATTTTGCTTATAAATATTGGGGTAAATTCCCTGGTTTCCTTGCGGGTTGGAACTACTGGATCTTATATATCCTGGTAGCCATGACCGAGCTCACCGCCGTTGCAAAATATATTAATTACTGGTGGCCTCATATTCCAGCTTGGACCTCAGTCCTGTTTTTCTTCATCGTAATTACGCTAGTCAATCTCGGCAATGTAAAATTCTACGGTGAATCAGAATTCTGGCTATCCATTGTAAAAGTGACTGCGGTCATTTCCATGATTGTCTTTGGTCTCTATCTGATCCTGACTGCTGATGCATCTTCAGGTGCTTCTTTCAGCAACCTTTGGACTGCGGGTGGTTTCTTCCCGAATGGCTTTGAAGGCTTATTCTATATGCTGGCCTTCCTGATGTTTGCCTTCGGTGGTATTGAACTGATCGGGATGGCGGCAGCGGAAGCTGAAAATCCAGAAAAAACTATTCCAAAAGCGATTAATCAGGTTGTATTCCGTATTCTGGTGTTCTATGTAGGTGCGTTGACCATTCTGTTGTCTTTAGTGCCTTGGAACCAGCTGGAACTGGGTGGTCTAGATAAAAGCCCGTTTGTGATGATCTTCAGCCAATTGGGTATTGACTGGGCAGCCCACCTGCTAAACTTCATTATTCTAACTGCTGCACTGTCTGTATATAACAGTGGTATGTATGCCAATAGCCGCATGCTTTACGGTCTGGCCAAACAAGGCAATGCACCGAAGCTCTTCCTGAAAGTAAATAAACAAGGTACGCCAATTCCTGCAGTACTCTTCTCTGCTGCTTTGATTTTTGGCTGCGTACTGTTGAACTACTTTGTACCAGAAGATGCTTTAAGCCATCTGATCTATGTGGTGGTAGGTGCCTTGGTCTTGAACTGGGCAATGATTTCACTGACACATTTCAAGTTTATTCAGGCAATGAAAAAAGTTGGGGAAAAAACCAAATTTCCAGCACTTTGGTCTCCAGCAAGTAACATACTTGTATTAGGCTTTATTGCGACTATTCTTTACATTATGTGGACTCAGGGCTTCCAGGAATCTGTATACATGCTTCCGATTTGGGTCGTGATCATGTTTATCCTGTTTAAACTGCTCAAGACCAAAAATTAATTAAAAAGTTTTAATTGACTATTTTTTAAAGTTATTGCTTCGGCAATAACTTTTTTTTTCGTCTTTTTTGGAGTAGATTAGGGATCGTTTTGCGCCCTTAGCTTAACTGGATAGAGCAGTTGCCTCCTAAGCGACCGACGTGGGTTCGAGTCCCGCAGGGCGCACATATTTCAAATATGTGAACTAATTAACAAAAAATTTAAGCAATAATTCAATAAATCTATATTTTTTTCATTTTTTTTACTATCTCTCTATTTCTAATTAAATTTTTAAATTTCAAAAACTTATATCCTTACATTACTTTTCAATTAGTATTTTTACTCTAATTTGATGTTTTTTTGAACTACTCATTCAAACTAGAGCATTTACTCTTTTTTATATTGTGTTATTTTTGTCACATGGAGTAACAAATCAGCCATTGAAGGCATAGGAATGACTCCAAAAACAATACCAAGCTAATACCGAAAAAACGTTTTAAATACCCAAATTTGTACCTCAAGGGAAATGTATAATGAAATTAAAAGCACTAAGCACAGCAATGATTTTAGCAACTGTACCAATGACAGGTGCTTTTGCTGCAGGTATGGATCGTTCTGGTCAATCTATGGCTGCATTCTTACAACCGGGTAACTACTTTGAAGCAGGTATTTCTGTTTTAGATCCGAATGTTTCTGGCAAAGTAAAAAATGGTTATACGCCTTCAGCAGCAGTTCCACCAGCAGCAGTAGGCCTACAAAATACCAGCGTTGATGATATGGCAGGTGACTACTACTTCCCGTCTGCAGCACTAAAATTACAATTAAACGATAATTTTTCTTTTGGTTTAATTTACGACCAACCATTTGGCGCTGATGTTACTTATTCAACTGGCGACACAGGTTCAGCAGCTTTAGGTGGCGCAGGTTTATTCCATGACGGAAATGAATCAACATCAGCAGAAGTAGATACACAAAATATTAGCGTTATTCTAGGTTTTCAACCTACTGAAAATTGGAACTTCTATGGTGGTGGAGTCTATCAAACAGTAAAAGGTAATGTCCAATTACGTGGTTACGCTTACAGTGGAACAAATAATTTTGGTGGTTACAACGCAAATATTGGTGAAGACTCAGCAGTTGGTTGGTTAGCAGGTTTTGCATACCAAATTCCAGAAATTGCTTTAAAAGCATCTGTAACATATCGCTCAGAAATTAAACATGAGTTAACTGTTGACGAAAGCTCTATTGCTGCATTGGGAACAAATCCAGGTACAGTAATCAATATGAACAATGGTCTTGGCGAAACTGAGATTACCACACCTCAATCTATTAATTTAGATTTACAAACAGGTATCATGGCTAATACCGTAGCATTCGCAAATGTACGCTGGGTTAATTGGAAAGATTTTTCAATCCGTCCATACGCGTTCGGTAAAGGCGCAGAAGCTGCATCAACAGCATTAACTGGTGGTGCTTACACGAAAGGCTTTAACTTACTCGACTATTCTGATGATCAAATTTCTGCAACAGTAGGTGTAGGTCGTAAATTCAGTGAACAATGGGCTGGTAATGTATCTGTAGGTTACGACACAGGTGCAGGTAACCCTGTATCAACATTTGGCCCTACTGAAGGCTACTGGAACGTAGGCTTAGGTTTACAATTTAGCCCTGCTCCAAACTACTTTATTGCAGGTGGCGTGAAATACTTTATGTTGGGTGATGCTACAGCACATTCTGGTTCATATTCTGTTCCTGGCAATGCTCAAAATGCTCAAGTTGCAGAATTTGAAGACAACGATGCATGGGCATACGGCTTAAAAATTGGTTACCGCTTCTAATCCCTTAGTTTTCAAAGGAGCCACTCTTCGGGGTGGCTTTTTTGCACTTAAAACCCACTCGTTTTTATACAAGTGTTAACCAAATGTTCAAACTTAAAGCAATTAAACTCATATTTACCCAAACATCACCCTAAAAAAATTATTTAATAAAATTCATTTACTTAAGACCTAAAAATAGTTCTTTTACTCTAATCAACTGCTATTTATAACTTATTCAGTTCATTTATTCTGCGAAGTTGAGCATTTACTCTTTTTTCAAATGTGTTACTTTTCCTGCACTTTTTGTTACATAAAGCATCAGGGAACGACCATGAAGCTCAATAGAATTTATTCGGCTATTTTACTTAGTACTCTCCCACTTACACCTGCGCTTGCTGCTGGTTTAGACCGTTCTGGTCAGTCTATTGCTGCATTTTTACAACTGGGTAATTATGCAGAAGCAGGTATTTCAATTTTAGATCCCAAAGTTCAATCTAATCAATTGAAAGTTAACGATATGGCAGAAGATTATTATTTCCCTTCTGCTGCAATTAAAGTACAAGCAACTGAACACATTTCTATAGGTCTTTTATATGACCAACCATTTGGCGCCGAATCTCTCTACCCTTCAAATAATCCAGTTTTTGGTGCGAATGGTGAAGCAACCCAAGTAGAAGTAGAAACACACAATCTTTCAGCTTTAATTGGTTACCAACCTACAGAAAACTGGAATTTCTACGCAGGTCCTGTTTGGCAAACTGTTGAAGCAGATATCTCCCTACGTGGTCAAGCCTATATATCACCTAAAGACCCAACTAAAGTTTTAAGTGGCTATGACATTAAAATACATGAAGAAGAGGCTTTTGGTTGGCTCGCAGGCTTTGCTTATCAAATCCCTGAAATCGCACTTAAAACATCAGTAACTTATCGCTCCGAAATCAAGCATAAAGCTAAATCGGTAGAGACACACAAGTTAATGCCAATGTTAAATGTAGAATCACAACTTGATGCCATAACCCCACAATCAGTAAACATTGATTTTCAAACAGGTGTTGCAGCCAACACTTTAGCTTTTGCCAATATCCGTTGGGTACATTGGGATCAATTTGCGGTCACACCAAAGTTTTTAAATTCAGCTTCTGGCAATAACCTTATTGACTATTCAGATGATCAATGGTCTGCAACCGTAGGCGTGGGTCGCAAGTTTAATAGTCATTGGTCTGGTTCTGCTTCTGTAGGTTATGACTCTGGTGCGGGTAACCCGGTCACCACTTTAGGTCCAACAGAAGGTTATTGGAGCGTTGGCTTAGGTGGTCAATATAGCCCAGCAGAAAACTATTTTATTCAAGCTGGCGTAAAATACTTCTGGTTGGGTGATGCCACTGCACGTACGGGTACAACAGACGTTGGTGAATTTGAAGACAACTATGCTTTGGGTTATGGTCTAAAAATCGGCTACCGCTTCTAAATCAATGCACTGTTAATATCGCATAAAAACAAAGGGCATCAAATGATGCCCTTTATTGTATTCAGCTTCAGATTAAGCAGGAATATAACGTACCGAAGCACCCCGAATTGCTTCTTTTAATGCTGCATAACCATGAATTGCAGGGAATTGTGGGAATTCTGCAATCACATTTTCAGGTGCATCAAACAAGAAACCTTTGTCCGCTTCACCCAACATCGTTGTATCGTTATATGAATCGCCTGCAGCAATTACGCGGAAATTTAAACCGTGTAAGGCTTTAACAGCTTGACGTTTTTGGTCTGGTTGACGCAGTTTATACGCAGTAATCATGCCATTTTCATCTGATTCTAGCTTATGGCAGAAAATGGTTGGCCAACCCAACTGCTTCATCAACGGGTGTGCAAACTCATAGAACGTGTCTGAAAGAATAATCAATTGGAAGTGTGTGCTCACCCACTCTACAAACTCTTTCGCGCCAGGAAATGGCCCCATATCCGCAATCACGGCTTGGATATCATTTAGGCCCAAGCCATGCTGTTTTAGAATATTTAAACGCTGAGTCATCAACACATCGTAGTCAGGAATATCACGTGTCGTTGCTTCGAGCTCTTTAATACCTGTTTTTTTAGCAAAATTGATCCAGATTTCTGGAACCAAAACGCCCTCTAGATCTAGACATACGACTTCCATGAAGCATCCCCTCAGTTGTATTGAAAAAATTTTGCCCTATCATAGCTGAAGAAAAAGATTTTGCACTGTTCTTTTTTAAATCTGTTTTTTTCATAAGTATTTATTTTTTAGTGATAAGTAGCTTTGGGCATTTCTATTAAAATAGAATAAATCTGAAATAAATTCATATAGGCCACGTCATTTCCAAGCCTATGTCGCCAGGACTCATATGACCAAAATCCCCACTATTGCTATGGTAGATGCGCTCGCATCTGAATATGCAGATAAATCACCAAGTGAAATTTTAGCGCTTGCTCTCGACCAGGAAGGCGAAATTGCAATTTCATTTTCTGGTGCAGAAGATGTTGTACTGATTGATATGGCATCGCATTTAGGTAAACCTTTCCGGGTATTTAGCCTGGATACAGGGCGTCTGCATGCTGAGACTTATCAATTTATTGAAAAAGTTCGCCAGCACTATAATATTGATATCGAAATCTGTTTCCCGGAAACAGATGCGATTCAACAACTGACGACTGAAAAAGGTTTGTTCAGTTTCTACCGTGACGGCCATCAGGAATGTTGCGGAATCCGCAAGGTGCAACCTTTACGCAAAAAACTGGCAACTTTAGATGGCTGGATTACCGGTCAGCGTAAAGACCAAAGCCCGGGAACACGTAATGACATTCCGGTGGTTCAATCTGATGAAGGTTTTTCTGGTCCAGGCAAACAGCTGATTAAATATAATCCCCTTGCCAACTGGTCTAGTGCGGATGTGTGGAATTATATCCGTATGATGGAAATTCCATACAATCCACTACATGAAAAAGGTTTTATTTCCATTGGCTGTGAACCTTGTACCCGTCCTGTGCTACCAAATCAGCATGAACGTGAAGGTCGCTGGTGGTGGGAAGAAGCCACCCATAAAGAATGTGGCTTACATGCCGGCAACTTGAAAAAATAATCTTAAAAAACCATCCGTTCGTCGGGTGGTTTTTTTGTGAACCAATCGGCTACAGAAAAATCAGTACCTTTATGCGACAAAATCGCTATACTTTGTAATGTGATACCAATAATTCTAACAAGGTTGCTTATACATGAGCAGCTGAAGAAAATGCAGTGAGGCAATCTACGCTATGCGTCCATTACATCCGATTGACTTTATTTTTTTGTCTTTAGAGAAACGGCAGCAGCCTATGCATGTAGGCGGGTTATTTTTGTTTCAAATTCCTGACAATGCACCAGCCTCTTTTATCCAGGATCTGGTGACTGATATTCGTAATTCCAAATCCTCACCGATTCCTCCATTTAATAACTATTTAAACGGTTTATTCTGGGATGAAGATGAAGAATTTGATTTAGATCATCATTTTCGTCATATTGCCTTACCGAAACCTGGGCGTATCCGCGAGCTGCTGACTTATATTTCCCAAGAACATAGTGCACTGATTGACCGCGCTAAACCGCTTTGGACCTGTCATATTATTGAAGGCATTGAAGGCATTGAAGGCAACCGTTTTGCCATGTACTTCAAGATTCACCATGCGATGGTAGATGGTATTGCAGGCATGCGTCTGGTAGAAAAATCACTTTCTCATGATCCACATGCGAAAAGTATTGTGCCACCTTGGTGTGTAGAAGGCCCACGAGCAAAACGTCTGAAAGCGCCGAAAGTCAGCCGCATGAAGAATGTGCTACAGGCGATTAAAGGACAGCTGGAATGTACACCACGAGTGGCTTATGAATTATCGCAAACCGTACTGAAAGATATGGGGCGTAATCCGGATTATGTATCCAGCTTTCAGGCGCCAAGTTCGATATTAAATCAGCGTGTTAGTACCTCACGTCGTTTCGCAGCCCAATCTTTTGAGTTCTCACGTCTGCGTCATATTTCCAAAGCTTTAGGTGTAACCATTAATGATATTGTGCTGGCGATCTGTTCAGGTGCCTTACGCGAATATTTACTCACACAAAATGCTTTGCCGAAAAAACCATTGATTGCGATGGTGCCGGCTTCCGTACGTAGCGATGATTCCGATGTTTCCAACCGTATTACCATGATTCTGGCGAATCTCGGCACGCATAAGGATGATCCTTTAGAACGCTTAAAAACGGTACGTCGCAGTGTACTCAGTGCTAAAGAGCGCTTTAAGCGCATGAATGCCAATCAAATTTTGAACTATAGTGCCTTTGTCTATGGTCTTGCAGGATTCAATATTGCATCTGGCTTAATGCCAAAACGTCAGGCATTTAACGTGATCATTTCAAATGTCCCTGGTCCTCAGGAACCTCTGTATTGGAATGGCGCACGTTTGGAAGCCTTATATCCGGCTTCAATTGTACTGGATGGACAAGCACTGAATATCACAATGACCAGTTATATGGACAAGCTTGAAGTAGGTCTTACCGCTTGCCGTAATGCTCTACCCAAAATGCAGAATCTGTTGACTCATCTTGAAGAAGAAATTCAGCGCTTCGAACGGATTGTGGATGGTGAACCCGTCCCAAAGTTGAAAGCGGTCAGTTAGCCGCGGACGAATAAAATCTGGCAATGGACTACTAAAAAGTGTGTGAGCACTTTTGCCAATTATTTATTGAAAAACAAAGGGGCAATTTAAGCCCCTTGATTTTATTCCTTTTACAGTTTGAATGAAATTCATATAACTGCAATCTATTTTGGTTTAATTAACTTTTAATAGTACGACACTGTTTTAATAACTGATGGCAAACAGAGCGAATCATAGAAGCTGTAATCTGAACTTCATTCCCGCGTTCATCCACAATATATCCTGCATGCACAGCCTTTGGTTCTAATACGTGTTTCAAGCTTTTATTGATTACGACTTTACTCATACTCATCATAGACTCCTTTTGCTAAGCCTAAAACTGGGAGAAAGGCTTTGGCTAATTTGATGTTTCTAGTATTGTAAATATCAGTAGAGATGTAAAATTTCAGATGTAACAAGTGTTTAACGATATTCTGTTACAATTTCAGCTGAGAATGATATCGTATTGCTCTTGCGTATATAAGTTTTCGACCTGGAATTTAATTACACGATTAATAAAGTGTTCCAGATCCGCCACAGCTGGGGCTTCTGCAGTCAACAGCCGATCAATCACTGCTGGATGGGCAACGACAGTAAAGCCACTCTGTGATTCATAAGCGCGAGCATAGCGCAGGATTTCCCGAAAGATTTCGTAACACACTGATTCTGCTGTTTTCACATATCCACGTCCCTGACAGGTCGGACAGGACTCGCATAACAAGTGTTCCAAAGACTCACGGGTACGCTTACGCGTCATCTCTACTAGCCCCAGTTCAGACACCTGGGTGATCTTGGTTTTGGCATGATCACGTTCCAGCATTTTCATAAACTGGTTCATCACTTCTTCACGATGTTGGGCTTCCTGCATGTCAATGAAGTCGATGATAATAATACCGCCCAGATTACGCAGACGTAGCTGACGTGCAATGACCTGTGTGGCTTCCATATTGGTTTTAAACACCGTATCTTCCAGCGAGCGACCGCCCACATAAGAACCGGTATTGACGTCAATTGTGGTCATGGCTTCAGTCTGGTCAATCATCAGATAACCACCGGACTTCAGTGCTACACGGGTTTGTAGAGCCTTTTGCAGATCTTCTTCGACATTGTACAAATCGAAAATTGGTCGCTCGCCCGGATAATGTAGCAAACGGTCTTTCATATTCGGCACGAACTCATCCACAAACTCTTTCAGCTTGCCGTGAATTTCACGTGAATCGATATAGATCTTTTCGGTTTCTTCATTGGCCAAGTCACGAATGACACGCTGTGGCAAAGGCAGCTCTTCAAAAATTAATGAAGGCACTGCGATGACTTTTTGTTTGCGCTGGATGTATTCCCATAGTTTAGCTAAGTAAGCCATATCCTGAGCAATGGCTTCCTCTTCAATGCCATCCGCAGCAGTACGGACAATCACGGAACCTGGCAGCTTGTGTTCTGCCTGAATACGCTCAATGATCGAGCGTAAACGATTGCGTTCATCTTCGGATTCAATCCGCTGCGATACACCAATATGATTGCCATATGGCATCAGGACCAAATAACGTGAAGGAATAGAAAGATCAGTAGATAGACGTGCGCCCTTGGTGCCGAGCATGTCTTTCATCACCTGAACGGTGAGAATCAGACCCGGCTGCAACAGCTCGAATACATTCGGCGTTGGCTGGTTACGTGGCCAGACCATGTCATTGATATGCAAAAATGCCGTTCTGGACAGGCCAATATCAACAAAAGCGGCCTGCATGCCTGGCAAGACCCGGACCACTTTCCCTTTATAGATATTCCCGACCAATCCGCGCTTGGCCGTACGCTCGACAAACAGTTCATTCACCGTGCCGTTTTCAATCAACGCCACCCGACATTCCATCGGTGTGACGTTAATCAACAACTCGTCAGACATAACAACACTCAAAACATTATAAGAATTCTTTTTCAGCAGTTAATTTAGTGCCTTAACCGTCTGCAATAACTGTACTGTTTCATATAGTGGCAAGCCCACTACATTCGAATAACTACCTTCTATTCTTGGAATATAACGCGCTG
Organism: Acinetobacter sp. TW_SC_4; assembly: GCF_054861205.1. NCBI lineage: Bacteria > Pseudomonadati > Pseudomonadota > Gammaproteobacteria > Moraxellales > Moraxellaceae > Acinetobacter > Acinetobacter sp. TW_SC_4. The sequence goes on along the minus strand of NZ_CM142174.1, from coordinate 822,803 downwards.
CAATTCCCTGTATTGCATAGGCGCCTGCTTTCCCAAGCGGCTCACCTGTTGCCCAGTAACTTTCCATATCATGGCTATTTAGTGGCTGAAATTCAACCTGTGTACGAACTACTATACTGTATTTTTCTTCTTTTGTGCGGACGCACACTCCAGTATACACATCATGCCATCTCCCTGAAATTTTTTCCCACATTTTAAAGGCATGCTGTTTGGATTCAGGTTTCCCCAAAATCTCATTATTCACACCTAAACTGGTATCCGCAGCAATAATAATGGCATCCGGGAACAGCTTGGCCACCGCTTCCGCTTTGACTTGCGCCAGACGTTCGACATAGGCTGCAATGGACTCATTTTCCAGTACAGATTCGTCTACATCTGGGCTACAGATCTCAAAGTTCAGCCCGAGTTGCTGCAAAAGTTCACGGCGTCGGGGTGAGCTGGAAGCGAGGATTAAATGCGCCATTTTCTCAAAAAGTAATAAAGCACTGGCCATATGATGACACTAGTCAGCATGGGAATCCAATGTCGTGCAAATGAGAATTGTACGCCGGTCGAAATCTGGGCAAAGAAGATAATCATCAAATGTGCCAGAATCGCAATTGCCGTAATTACCCATAAATTAGCAAAGGTCAGAATACGGCGCTCACGGGTCAGGAAACGTGCCACAAAAGCAATGATGATAAAGCTAAGTGCATTTAGACCTAAAGGCGCATCAAGCAGTAAATCAATGAATATCCCGGTAGCAAATGCAAACCAGATTCCACACCAGGTCGGCTGACACAACACCCAGAACAGCATGATCATCAGCATAAACTGCGGGCGCCAGCCAGAGAGCGAATAAGATAAAGGATAGACCACCAGAACCGAGGCAAAAATTACCGAAATCATGATCGGCAACAAGGGATCCCGATGGGTTCTTGGTTTCAGTTTAGCGATCGACATGTGGCTGCTCCATCGCTAAAGAATCGGAAAATAACACCACTACATGATGACCACCAGCCAGCTGCGCTGCCGGAACCACATCAATCTGGGCAAATTCACCTGAATTATGACGTTGTACTTTAGAGACGGTGCCGACCAGATAGCCTGCCGGGAAATGCTGTCCCAAACCCGAGCTATAGACTTTTTCACCGACTTTGATGTTGGCACTGGTCGGTACATATTCCATTTTCAGGCGTCCCAGATCCCCGGTTCCCGAGACAATGGCACGCATGCCAGTATGTTCCAGACGTACCGACAAGGAGTGTTCTTTATCAGAGAGCAGCATAACCCGGCTACTATGCGGATAGACATCAATAATCTGTCCCATAATCCCCATGTCATCCAGTACGGTCTGACCGACTTTCAGCTTGTTATTGGAACCACGGTTGATCACGATGATATGGCGTAGCGGATCAGCATCGGTACCAATCACCTCAGCAATTTCCATACGTCCATCAAGAATCAGAGAAGTATCTAAAAGACCGCGCAAACGGGTATTTTCTGCAGAAAGCTCTGCAATTTTTTGTAGGCGAACTTGCGCCTGCAATAGCTCAGCCCGCATCGCGGTATTTTCACGACGCAGTTGTGCTTCAGATTTGGTTTGTTGATTCAGCCATTCTCGCGAGAGTACCGGATAGCTGGCCACGGCATAAATGGGATTATAGGCCGCGTACAAGACATCCCTTGCAGGTTGAACAACATGTGGCATGCGCCAGTCAAAGAACAGCACCACCAGACATGTTATCAGTGCAATGATAAAAGAGCGAAAAGATGGCGGTTGTCGAGAAAACAGATGTGCTTGCACCCGCCGAATCCTTGTCTTAGCCTACAAATAACATGTCATGATTTGGATTGTCGAAGAATTCGAGTACCTTACCACCACCACGAGTCACGCAAGACAGTGGATCTTCAGCAACCACAACAGGCAGACCTGTTTCTTTAGCAAGTAGCTTGTCCAGGTTACGCAGCAATGCACCACCACCGGTCAACACGATCCCGCGTTCAGCGATGTCAGAAGACAGTTCAGGAGGTGTTTGTTCCAATGCAGATTTCACAGCAGACACGATGTTTTGTAGTGGATCAGAGATCGCTTGAGTGACTTCATCCGAGTTCACCACAATCGCGCGAGGCACACCTTCAGCCAAGTTACGGCCACGAACTTCAATTTCCAGCGGTTTTGCACCTTCATCTGGAAGTGCCATGCCAACTTCTTTTTTGATCACTTCAGCTGTGGTTTCACCGATCACGCAACCATGTGCCTTACGTACGTAGTTGATGATCTGTTCATCAAATACATCACCGCCAATACGCAGCGAGTCTGCATATACACAGCCCTGCAATGAAATTACTGCAATCTCAGTTGTACCGCCGCCCACATCGACAACCATCGAACCACATGCCTGCTCAACCGGCATGCCTGCACCAATTGCAGCAGCCATCGGTTCTTCAATCAGACGTACTTCACGTGCACCCGCATTATAAACTGCTTCACGGATCGCACGGCGTTCAACCAGTGTCGATTTACATGGCACGCAAACCACCACGCGTGGCGCTGGCGGGAATAAACGTTTTTCGTGTACCTTACCAATGAACTGATTTAACATGGTTTCGGTCACTTCGAAATCCGCAATCACGCCGTCTTTCATCGGACGGATTGCAGAAATATTTGCTGGGGTACGACCAAGCATTTGTTTCGCGTCAAGACCTACGGCAGCAACAATTTTATGTGAACCACTGTGACGGATGGCTACAACCGTCGGTTCATTTAATATAATGCCTCGTCCTGGCGCATAAATAAGTGTATTTGCAGTACCTAAATCAATAGCGAGATCTGGCGAAAACAAGCCTATTAGTCGTTTTAGAATCACGGGGACGTTCTCAGTTAAACTTTATATGGACGCAAGGTGGCCACTTTAACTAAATGTGATGATTTGGACAAGTCAATCGCTTATCATAACGCATGATAATTTGAATTTTTTTTAATACTGATTAGGTAATATTATGTCTACATCGGATGCACAGTCTTCTGCAGATTTAAATGCAGAAACAGTTTCAGCTATTGCCAACCTCGCAAGGTTATCTCTTAATGATACGCAATCTGCTGAATATGCTCAAAGTTTAAATAAAATTTTAGGCATGATGGAAACGCTGAAAGGCATCGATACTGAAGGTGTTGAACCACTGAAAAGCCCTTTCGACCACCCACAGCCTTTACGTGAAGATGTCGTGTCGGAAAGCAATCATCGTGAGGAATACCAAGCAGTTGCACCTGCTGTACAGGACGGTTTGTATCTCGTCCCACGCGTGATTGAGTAATTACTACCCAGTTCATTCTTTTTATTAAATTAAACGTAAAGAATTATTTCTCATGACAGATTTACATCGCTTATCCATTCGTGAACTGACTGAAGGTTTGGCAAATGCTCAATTTTCATCCCGCGAATTGACTCAACACTATTTAAAACGCATCGAAAAAATTGATGCACAGGTCAAGGCTTATGTGACCGTGACTGCTGAACAGGCATTGGCTCAAGCTGATGCTGCCGATGCTGCAATCAAAGCCGGCAATGCCACTGCCCTGACTGGCGTGCCCATTGCGCATAAAGATATCTTCTGTACCCAAGGCATTAAAACCACTGCCGGTTCTAAAATGCTGGACAATTTTATCTCTCCTTACGACGCGACCGTTGTAGCGAAAGGTAAAGCTGCGGGCTTAGTCACACTTGGTAAAGTGAACATGGATGAATTTGCCATGGGTTCAACTTCCGAGTCTTCTTATTTTGGCGCGACCAAAAACCCTTGGGCACTAGATCACGTTCCAGGCGGTTCTTCAGGTGGTTCTGCTGCGGTTGTGGCTGCTGATCTAGCACCTTTTGCAACCGGTACGGATACCGGTGGTTCAATCCGTCAACCAGCATCTTTTTGTGGTCTGACTGGTCTAAAACCGACTTATGGCCGTGTATCACGTTTTGGTATGATCGCGTATGCATCATCTCTAGACCAAGGCGGCCCAATGGCACGTTCGGCTGAAGACTGTGCTTACCTGATGAATGTGATGGCCGGTCACGATGCTAAAGATTCAACATCAATGGACAAAGATGTTGATGACTACGTTGCTAACCTGAACGGTACTTCTGTAAAAGGTCTGCGCATTGGTATTCCAAAACAGTACTTCAATGTTGAAGGTCTGGATGCAGACGTGAAAGCACGCGTTGAAGAATCACTGAAAAAACTGGAAGAAATGGGCGCAACTCTGGTTGAGATTGATCTCAACATGACTGAAGCTTATGTTCCAACCTACTACCTGATCGCACCTGCTGAAGCATCTTCTAACCTGTCTCGTTATGACGGCGTACGTTATGGCTACCGTTGTGAAGAGCCAAAAGATCTTCTCGACCTTTACAAACGTTCTCGTTCAGAAGGTTTTGGTGCTGAAGTTCAGCGTCGTATCCTGATTGGTACTTATGCCCTGTCTGCGGGCTATTACGATGCTTATTATGTGAAAGCACAGAAAGTACGTCGTTTAATCCAGCAAGACTTCCTCAAAGCATTTGAATCTGTAGACGTTATTGCTGCGCCTTCTGCACCGACTACTGCATACCGTATCGGTGCAAACCTTTCTCCGGTTGAAATGTACTTGGGTGACATCTACACCATCGCGGTGAACCTTGCAGGTCTTCCTGCGATTAACGCGCCTGTTGGTTTTGATAAAGACAACTTGCCAGTTGGTTTACAGCTAATTGGTAACTACTGGTCAGAATCTCAATTGTTGTCTGTGGTACACCAGTATCAACAAGCAACTGATTGGCATACTAAACGCGCTGCAATTGCTGAGGAGAATGCATAATGGCTAAAAACGCTGCTAAACCAAAATCTAACCTGATTGATGGTTGGGAAGTCGTTATTGGTATCGAGATTCACACTCAGCTTGCGACTAAATCTAAAATCTTCTCTGGTTCATCAACTGAATTTGGTAATGATCCAAACACTCAGGCGAGCCTTGTAGACCTTGCGATGCCGGGCGTATTGCCAGTACTGAACAAAGAAGTCGTTGATCTTGCGATTCGCTTTGGTCTGGGGATCGATGCGTATATCGATCAGGCTTCTGTATTTGCACGTAAAAACTACTTCTACCCGGATTCTCCAAAAGGCTACCAGATCAGCCAGATGGACAATCCGATTGTGGGCTTGGGTCATATCGACATCCAGCTTGAAGATGGCACGGTTAAACGCATTGGCGTGACTCGTGCGCACCTTGAGGAAGATGCAGGTAAATCAATCCATGACCAGTTTGAAGGCATGTCAGGCATCGACTTGAACCGTGCCGGTACGCCGCTTCTAGAAATCGTATCTGAACCGGATATGCGTTCTGTTGAAGAAGCCGTGGCTTACATCAAGGCGATTCACACACTGGTACGCTGGTTAGGTATTTCTGACGGCAACATGGCAGAAGGTTCGTTCCGTGCCGACTGTAACGTATCTTTACGTCGTCCGGGTCAACCGTTCGGTACACGTTGTGAGTTGAAAAACCTGAACTCATTCCGTTTCATTGAACAGGCGATCAATGTTGAAATTGAACGTCAAATGGAAATTCTGGAATGGGACGGCACCATCGACCAGGAAACTCGTCTGTTCGACCCTGTGAAGATGGAAACCCGGTCAATGCGTTCTAAAGAAGAAGCGAACGATTACCGCTACTTCCCAGATCCAGACTTGTTGCCTGTGGTAATTCCAGATGCGCAAATCGAAGCGATTAAAGCGCAAATGCCTGAGCTGCCTGCTGCACGTCGTGCGCGTTTCGTGGCTGACTTTGGTGTTACTGAATACGATGCTCACGTACTGACACTGACCCGTGAAATGTCAGAATTTTACGAAGAAGTCGTTAAGGCTGCTGGTGGCGCTGCACAAGGTAAGATTACTGCAAACTGGGTGATGGGCGAATTCTCAGGTGCTCTAAACAAAGCTGGTCTAGAGCTTGCTGACTCTCCTGTGTCAAGTGAGAAACTGGGTGGCATGATCGCACGTATTGTGGACAATACCATCAGCGGTAAGATCGCGAAACAAGTGTTCGGCTTTATGTGGGAAGAAGGCAAAACTGCGGACGAGATTATTGCGGAAAAAGGCTTGAAACAGGAAACTGATACAGGCGCGATTGAAGCAATTATTAAGGAGGTGCTTGCTACCAATGAGAAGATGGTTGAAGAGTATAAATCTGGTAAAGAGAAAGCTTTCAACGGCCTGGTTGGTCAAGTGATGAAAGCATCACGTGGTAAGGCGAACCCTGCTCAAGTGAATGAATTAATGAAAAAATTGATTGGCTGATTTATTCGCTAATCAATTGATTTCGTGTTATAAAAACCTCGCTTAATGCGGGGTTTTTTATGGATAAAATATTGACTGAAGAACATATTGCGAATGTTGGATTGAGCGGTTGGTTGATCACCCTAATCATATTTTTTGTAAGTGCAATTATTTTACCACTAATAGCTCTGGGGTATAAAAAGTTTAAAAATAGACGTGCTGCTCAAAGGACAAGACTTTATAATCAACTCAAACCTATTTGGGAACGCAATTATCAAATTTTTATTGAATATGGCCCACATGATGATAACGATGCCTTTTACGACTTAGAGGGTAATGCAACAGAAGAATGGCGAAAAAAAGTTAAAGAAATAATGTTGCCTAATCATCAAAAAATCAGAGCTATATGCTCTGAAAATTTATTATTAATGACGCATGAAGAACGGGACTTATATCATCAATATGAAGATCATGTCAACGATTTTAAATCATGTCACGAATCAGGTTATTTACCAAATAGAAGATTCCCAAAAGATGTAGTTAAAATTTTCAAGGACTAAAACATGACTTGGTTAGACAGTTTAAAAGCTCACGATAATGTTGAAACCGTTAATAAAGAAGGTAATCTCATTAAAATAACCACGAAAGATAATCGACCTGAACTTTCATCTCTTTCAAACTTTACTGAGAAATTAACAGGCAAAATGCTTCAAACCCTCTTAAACACTTATAAGTTTGATTTTTTACTGTGCAATAAGAAAAATTTTTTCCTAGATGAAGAGGCTATTAGATTATTAAAACAAAATAATATTAGTTTTGGCACGGGTGGTGACTTATTTAGGCTGTTGAGTGATACAGAAACTGCTTATCCAAATTTCATTAACAAAGATTCTGAATACGTTATGGAGAATTTAGGAAAGAATTTTAATGTTAAAAGCTATGAACTCACTTCTAACCGAAAAGTTTCCGTTAAACGTCGTAATGGTCGAGATATCACCTTTGTATTTATTAATGAATATGCTATTACACAAGAAAGAATAAATGAAATTTATGAGCTTTATGCACCATTTGACTTTGTTCTTGCAGCAAATCCAAATGCTCATTGGAAAGACTACACCTACCGTGGTCAGGAAGTAAAAATTGGATTGTGGGCTGCTCTTTTTTCATTTTTAGCAAATCCAAAGTCATAAATGCTCGAAATTTCAAATTTAATTAATGAGCTTCAAATATTAGAGATTGATTGTGATATCTATTTATTCGGCTCCTACTTGAAGAGTAGCAATTGGGCTGACCTTGATTTTCTTGTAGTTTATAGAACTTATGAAGATGTAAAAAAATTAAGGGAAATCTTTTCAAGACATTTTCAACATACTCCTTTAGATCTAAATTTTATGACACAAGAAGAAGAAAGATATTTTAATTTTATTAGTCAAACCAATGCTCAGCAAATTTTCCCTAAAAATAATATTTAATATTAAAACATGGCCATCAAAAAAGTATCCTCCATCGCCAAACTTGAAGACTTAGAACTTACCAAAGTTAGCTAATCCCTCTAAATCTCCCTTTAAGAAAGGGAGACTTTGTCATGTGATTAAAATGATACGCGGTGTTCCCTCTCCTGAGCGAGTTTTAAAGCATTGCTTTTAAAACGAAGCCTAAGAAAGGATGAGGGCTAGGGAGAGGATTTAAAACATACTATAAAATCAAAAACAAACCGAAGAAAAATAAAAACATGTCAAATTACATTATCTTACTCAGCATTATCCTGATCATTCTTGTATTCATCATTGGCGCATATCAGTCAAGACGACGCAAACCCATCAAACCACGGAGGCACACAGCCAGAGAAAGCAAAATTGCTAATCTTTCCGATGGTATCGAGCTAATTTTCACGCCCATTTTCTGGATCATTAAACTCATGATCGGGATATTCAAATCATAAAGCGGTTATTAACGATTTTTTTGAATTTGATCATAAAATTGTGTCTGTCCCATATTGAAAATCACTCAACAGGAATACAATCTGCACATTCTCCCATCCCGCCCTTATCATGTCGAAAAACCTCGCTACGCTGATTGGCTTAAGTGCTATTTTACAGTGGTCATCTATCGTAGGATTGCTCAAAAAAATCAGTTTTAGTATTGGACCTGACCTAGCTGTACTCATGATGTATAGCTTAAGCACCCTGCTCTTACTGGCTGTTTTTGGCGTTCCCAAACTCAAAACCATACCCAAATTTTATCTGCTGAGTGCAGCTGCATTATTTCTGGTGTATGAAATCTGCTTTGCCTATGCCGTAGCACTTGCACAAACTGCACAGCAAGCCATTGAAATTAGTTTAGTGAATTATCTGTGGCCCAGTATGACCATCGCCATGCTGATTTTATTTCATGAACTAAAATTTCACAGCTTAGTAGTGGTGGGGCTCAGTATTAGTCTGGCAGGTATTTTTTATATCCAGACGGGTAACGGCGATATTCATTTAGCAACCGTCATTCACAATATACAAGCCAATCCGACCAGTTATATATTGGCATTTATTGGGGCGAGTTTATGGTCGCTATATTGTGTATTTACCAAAAAATACAGCCAAGGACATAACCCGATCGTGTTCTTTTTCGCGATGGTAAGTGTGGTTCTCTGGAGCAAGACGCTGCTGTTAGATCCCGAACAACTACCACAACTTCTTAATATTGACTTGAATATCATGCTGTATATGTTGCTGGTGTCAGTCGTAACTGGCTTGGGTTATGCAGCCTGGAATATCGGGATTAACCAGGGCAATATCGCGATGCTGGTCGCATTGTCTTATTTTAGCCCGATTTTTTCGTCTGTCATTTCCATGTGGGTACTGAATACCAGTCTATCCCACACCTTTTGGATCGGCACGATGATGGTTACCTTAGGTTCATTTATTTGCTGGCTGTCGACCAACTGGGATGAAATTCGAGGTCGACTGTTTCCAGGCAAGCTTTATAAAACTTAAACCACATTTTTGCGGTTTAAGTTTGCCTGCATCTGCAATCCATTAACGGGTGAGGCCTAATCTATTCCACACGTCAGGGGTCAAAAACGTCGTGACCAGTTTGCTCATATCGATATATTTGAGTACACCATTCAGCTGACTTTTGATTTCCGGATTTTTCAGTATTTCCTCACCTGTGACCTGCCCAAGCTCCTGGAAACTTTCACCCACTGCTTGTACTCCTTCAGCCTGAATCACCGCTTTGGTTTGGGTTGGACATTGCTCAACCAGAATCCGCTGTAAAACCATCGCTAAATTTCTGTCGAGCGTTTCCTTTTGAGTTGCAGTTACATTGCTAAAAGCTTTCAGATCGGGATGATTACCCAATGCCACAAAGGTCCATTGCAAGACTGTGGTTTTATCAGTGGCTGTCGTCGATTTCATCAAACAGTCACTAAGCTGATCAACCGTTGGACCGGCTGTCACAATCTGAGTTGTACCCAGCAATGCTGCGGTCATGAAGACTGCCCGAAGACCCGATAAAGCTTTGAACCCCATATTCCTTTCCTTTTTCACCCGTTCAAACTGCTTGAACAATGCAGTTTCTTTGTAGCATGTAAAAGATTAGAAAACCTGTAGAACTCTGTAACCTGAGAGAGATAAAAAGTCCCGACATCAGTCAGGACTTTTGGAACCGAATAAGGAAATCAGACTTACCAGATTTTTACCCGTTTATCTTCTTCCAGATACATTGGATCTTCTTGCTTGACGCTAAAGGCTTCATAGAAAGGTTTCTGGTTAAGTAAAGTGGCACGACCACGAATGGCTGCTGGTGAATGCGGGTCTGTTTTTAATAGCTGCAATGCCAGTTCTGGACGAACTTTGGCACGCCATGCCTGCGTCCAGCCAATATAGAAACGCTGATCTCCAGTATATCCATCAATCACCGGTGCAGGTTTGCCATTAAGAGACAATTTATAAGCTTCATAGGCAATCGCCAGACCTGAGTTATCGGCAATATTTTCACCTAAGGTCAGTTCACCATTGACATGATAGCCCGGTATCGCTTCATAGGCATTGTATTGCTCAACCAGAGCTTTGGTTTTTTCCTTGAATTTTTTATCGTCTTCTTCGGTCCACCAGTTTTTCATGTTGCCATCTGCATCAAAGCGGCTGCCCTGATCATCAAAGCCATGACTGATTTCATGTCCAATTACTGCCCCGATTGCCCCATAGTTCACGGCATCATCGGCATTCATATCAAAGAATGGCGGCTGTAAAATCGCAGCAGGGAAAACAATTTCATTGCCCATCGGATTGTAGTAAGCATTTACCGTTTGCGGCAGCATATGCCATTCTTCACGGTCAACCGGTTTGCCCAGTTTATCCAGCGCGATGTCATAATTGAAACTGTTGGTACGACGCAGATTACCAATCAGGTCGCCATCTTTAATTTCCAGCTTGCTGTAGTCACGCCATTTATTTGGATAGCCGATTTTCACTCTAAAGCTTTTCAGCTTACGGTGTGCCTGTGCTTTGGTTTCCGCGCCCATCCAGTCCAGTTTTTCCAGATTCTGTTCAAATGCCAGCAACAGGTTTTCTACCAGTTTTTCCATGCGCTGTTTCTGTTCAGGCTGGAAATGTTTTGCGACATAGACTTGTGCCAGACTTTCACCGAGTACCGCATTGGTCATATCAACCCCACGTTTCCAGCGTGCCCGTTGCTCGGTCACACCGCGTAAGGTTTTGCTGTACATTTCAAAGTTTGCATCAGCAAATTCCTGACTTAAGTAAGGTGCAGCACCATCAATCAGATGGAATTTGAAATAGGTTTGCCATACATCGAGGGGTGTGCTGCTTAAAATCTTGTTTAAATCTTCAAAATAACTTTTTTGCGCCACAATTACGGTTTTGGTTTTTTTGTCTAAACCCGTCGCTTTAAAATAGGTTTTCCAGTCAAATTCTGGCACCAGGCTTTTGACGTCTTTTAATGTATAGACGTTATACATTTTTTCGAGATTACGGTTCTGCACGTTATCCCACTGAATTTTGGCAATTTCAGTTTCTAACTTCAGAATAGATTGTGCATGTGCAGCCGCTTCTGCCTCTGTTTCACCCGATAGCGTCAACAGCTTAGCAATGTGTTTAACATAAGTTTCACGGGCACTTTTCAGTTTTTCATCGTCTTTTAAATAGTAATCACGATCCGGTAAACCTAAACCACTTTGACCCAAAAACACCGCCATTTGATCAGACTTTTTCAAGTCAGGCATCACGCCAAACTCAAAAGGCGTGCTGACACGGTTTTTTGCATAGTCTGCAAGCAACAAAGTAAAATCTTTCTTGCTTTTCATGGCCTCAATTTTGGCGATATCTGCTTTTAGCGGCTGGATACCTTTTGCATTTAAAGTTTCCATGTCCATAAAGCTGGCATACAAACTCCCCACTTTCTGCTCATTGCTGCCATATTCCGATTTGGTTTTCGCCAGCTCTTCTACAATGTCATGTAATTGCTGGGTCGAATTTTCACGCAAAATTGTGAATGCACCCCAGTTTGGCATATCAGCTGGAATTTCCTCATGCTCTAACCAGTGCCCGTTTACATGCTGATAGAAGTCCTGTTGTGGTGCGATTTTTTTATCAAAATGTTGAAGGTGAATCCCCGAGCCAAGTGCTGCAATAGCGGTTTGATCTGAAGCATAATTTGCAGAGGAAACGGCTAATAAAGCACTTACCAATGCGGTTTTTAGAAAAATTTTCAAAGCTTGCTATCCTCGCGCTTCACTGCGCAGTTAAATTTATCAATACGTGTTGACCTAATAATCAAACACTTAAATCTTTACAAGCAGCATATATGCCAATTTTTAAACTGGTGTTGGCTCTGCCTGCTGGTCGTTTAGATAAAAAAATAGACCTATCTCTTTTCAGATAAATAAACCTGTTTTTTAAAACCTGTTACCAGATGGAGATTCGTTTTTCAGGTGATAAATACATCTTGTCCCCTTCTTTAATCTCAAAAGCTTCATAGAAACTTTGCTGATTGCGGACAGCGCCATTGCCACGCACATGACCAGGTGCATGGCTGGCAAGGTTTAGGCTATTCAACAGATATTCAGGATTACTTTTACTACGCCAGACTTGTGCCCAGCCTATATAAAAACGCTGATCTCCACTAAAGCCATCAATGATAGGTGCTGGCTGACCCTTGAGCGATAACTTGTAAGCCATATGAGCGATCCCTAAGCCCAGGTTGTCAGAGATATTTTCACTTTTATTTAATTCCGCATTCACCTTATGCCCTGGAAAAGCTTCGTATTGTTTATATTGCTCGACTAAGGCTTTGGTGCGTTCATTGAATTTTTTACGGTCGCGCTCGTTCCAGGTTTCTTCACCCTTACCTTTGGCATCAAAGCGGCTTCCTCTATCGTCAAAACCATGACTAATTTCATGTGCGATAACAGCCCCTATAGCACCATAATTCACTGCAGGATCATGACTATCATCATAATAAAATGGCGCCTGCCAGATGGCCGCAGGTAATACGATTTCATTGAGCTTGACGTTATAATAAGCATTGGCTGTTTGTGGCGACATGTGCCAGGCTTCTGGATCAATCGGCTCTCCCACCTGATCCAGTTCACGCTGGTAATTGAACAGCCGGGTCCGCTGAATATTACCAATCAGATCATCTTTACGAATCTCTAGGGCTGAATAATCCCGCCATGTTTTCGGATAACCGATTTTGATATTGATGCTGTCCAGTTTATGCCGTACTTGTTTTTTGGTATCCGAACCCATCCAGTCCGCCTGATCCAATTTCAGATGAAAGGCTTTACGGACGTTTTCTACCATTTCCAGCATGGCCGGGCGCTGGCTTTCATTAAAGTGCTTTTCTACATAAAGCTTGCCAAGCACATTGCCTAAAATACCATTAGTTAGCTTCAAGGCAGACTCATTCCGTGGAGAACGTGCTTGTACACCCTCTAGCGTTTTGTCATAAAATTCAAAATGATGATTTTGAAAAACTTCTGTTAAAAATGGTGAATAACTATTGATCAGGTTGAATTTCAAATAGGTTTGCCAGGTTTCAATTGGAACGACCTTCCATAACTGATCCAGCTGACGCAAATAATTAATCTGCGAGATCGCAACCTCTTTTCTTGCACCTTTTAAGCCCAGTTCTGAGAAATAATTCATCCAGTCAAAAGAAGGCATATAGTTAATGATATTTTTAGTCTCAACGAGATAGGTTCTCACCTCATCATTGCGTAGCTCCACAGCGGACCAGCTAATTTTTGCCAGTGCCTTTTCCAAAGCCAGGATAGTGCGAGCATCTTCAATCGGCTTAGGCTGACCGGCAAAATTCAGGGTATTGGCGATATAAAGCAGATAAGTATTGCGAATTCCCTGTTGTCGAGGCTGCTGACTCAAATAAAAATCACGGTCAGGCATTCCCAAGCCACCTTGCCCTACATACATCATAGCCTTGGAAGAAGCTTTACGGTCCTGATAAAAACGGGTAGAGAAGGGCAAATTCAGATTGATTTTTTCCGCATAGGCAAAAAACTCTGCCAGATCTTTTTTGGTCTTGATACTTTCAATCCGCTGCAGGTCTTGTTGCAATGCCTCAAGCCCAAGTTGTTCCAGCCGATCGGTATCCATATAACAGGCATAGAGATCTGCGACCTTTTGTTCATTGCTACCTTGCGGATACTGTTTTTTAGCCAGCTCATTAAAAATGTTAAATAACTGCTGGGTTGATTTCATACTCACTTCAGCAAATGCACCCGACAATGCCTGATCTTCTGGAATCTTTGCGGTTTTCAGCCAGTTTCCATTCACGAATTGATAAAAATCCTGCTTTGGATCAACCGTCCGATCAATCGCATTCAGATCAATTGCCGATTTTAATGAAGTTGTACTCACTGCATAACTCACAGACGAATGTAGAAATGCACCCACAAGAATCAAATGACTTAAAATATGTTTTCTCAAGCGATAAATCTCATTATTGTGTATGTTAAAAATCAATTAGTTTTTCTTGCTCATTCCATAAGCACAAAACTGAAAATTTTTAAGCAAAAGATATACCAATAATTTCTAGAATATGCCGTTGAATTAGCTTGTATTTAACAGGAGATATAGAAGAGAAAATCTGAGATGGCGATGGGAGATTCACTCTGAAATAAGGTTCGATTTGCAACCTAATACTAATTAATTTTTATTCCTATCAATAGGATAACTATTTATCTTCTATCATTGGTATTCAAAAGAAAAATATTATTTTTAAGTTCGCCTATGCTTAAGAAATACTTTTTTCAATATCACCAATCCTTAAAGTAGATGACTTTTCATGTGCATCTACTCTGCTAAATAAATGATCAAACTGTATGTGAAAATAATAGACTTATTTTAACTGTCTCAACTGATTCTTCGCCCCAGTATGGTTATAGTTGATGGCCAGATTCTGCAGTACTCGTTTAGCCTGAACCTTGGAATTTGGAATACGGTTAGCATAGACTGGAATACTGCTTAAACAGCGTGCCACTAACATGCCCGATTCAGTATAGACACGTGTTCCTTCTGTACCCTGTAATTTGCCATAGTTATAGGCACGCTGGGCATTATTGCAGGCATTGTTCAGGTTCTTACCGCTATTGATATCACGACGTGCAGCTACATACAATTTCATCTGTTGCTGTTGTGGCGTTTCGATACTAGTTGTACGAGCAGCAGGGACAGCAACCACTGTCGGTTCAACAGCAGGTATTTTTATTTCTTTCTTATCGGCTTCTTTTTTATCTGATTCCTTTTTCTCATCTTTGACTGAGGTTTTGGCTGCATTCTTCTCGACAGTTTTATTAGACTTAGTCGTAGTCTTATGGCCCTGATAGAAATGACGCGCTTCAGCTGGGCTTTGAAGTTTGCTCAAGATCCGGACTACACGGGTAGTATTATTCTTATCTAGCTGACGTTCAGCAATCGGCTCAATAGAAACAATCCAGTTTTGCCCTTGAGGCATTGTACATTGATAGGCACCAATGCCTTGGGTGACATAACGGTTTTTGCTTAAACGGTTCTTCTGGGCAGAATCTTTTACTGAAGCTAACTGGCTTTTGTATAACAGAGAAAACTTGCCGCCCTGTTCATGACAGTACTGGCTTAAAGTGGTTCGTGGATAGAGGGATTGTGGCTCTAAATGCTGCTTGGATTTTTCCCATGAATAAACATATTCTTTTGCCGAACCGTCAGCTTGATTCAGGTTTCTTTTAACGATCAGTTCTTGAGGACTTGCATAAGGATGCTGCATATCTGATTTCATTTGCTGAATACTGTTACATCCAGCCAGACTTGCTACACATATTGTTGGAATTATTAATTTTAGCTTCACTGCTTATCTCCCCCAGGCCTCTATAACATATAGCAAATATGCTAAAACAACAATCTCAACAGATTGATAAATATAAAAATATAGTGAGAACTATCACTAAAAATGGGAAATAGAGTGCCTAATTCATCGAGCTTAAAGCCAAATAAATTGATCAAATTAACATTCTTCAATATCAATAAATACGCTGGATTACTCATCAATTGAAAGATGAAGCAGTAGAAAAAAGATATTAAAAAAACCGAAGAAACAGATCAGTTCTCCGGTTACTCATTCAACAAAAATTAGAGATATTATTATCATGGACAATAACGGCAATTATGCTCTCTATCGCTGTCTGAATGAGATTATAATTTGAATAATTTCCTTTACGTACACTAATTGTTTTTATACGCCATATTATTGGAAATTAAACACCACCCTGGCTGGCTTTTAAAATTCTAGACATGAAAAAATAGCTTGAATACCCTAATATTGGGATGTTTGGGTACCACTCATCCTATTTTTTGTACTTCTGCAGATCGTAATTTTCAATTTGATGTTGAATAAAAATTAATCAATAAAAAAGCCAAACCTATGCTGGTCTGGCTTTTAAAATTGTCTATGAATATAAGAAAAAATTAATCGAGATGGGATTCAAATGCTTTCAAACGTTTATAGATGGAGAGCAATTCAATAATCGTAGGCCAGGATAAAATCAGATACTGGAAAGACTCACGAACCTTACCGAAAACATTCAGGATCTGCATCATCAAACCGAGTGTAATCGCACCCGCGGCAATACTTGGAAACAAAATAAATAATCCGTAAATATTGTCCAGTTGTAGATACCAGATACGAACCATATTGAAATAGGCATAGTGGAAATACAAACGGAAATAATTCTTACGTACCCGGCTAAACAGTTCTTGCAAGGTAAGCGGGTGAGCACGATCAGCATAATCTTCACCATAAACCAGCTCTTTACGATAAGCCGCTTCAACTTTCTGATTATTGAATTCCAGTCCAGGGAGTTTCATTCCGACAATCATTAAAATCACGGTACCCAGAACTGCCCATCCGATCGACGCCCACATTAATGCATGCGGTATTTCACCGACAATCGGCAATACTTTTACATGACTCGATAACTCATACAGGATTGGCAGGAAAGCCATTAATAGCATCAGAGATTCAATAAGTGAGACACTCAGCTGTTCCGTAGTTTTGGCAAAACGCATGGTATCTTCCTGAATACGTTGTGACGCCCCTTCAATATGACGTAACTTTTCCCAATACGCCGTATAGTAGTCATTCATCGCCGTACGCCAGCGGAATACATAATGACTGACAAAGAACAGATTAAACACCGCCAGCGTGACATAGACCATGGCAATATAAATAAAGGTCAATGCACCTTGATATAATAGGCTGACATCTCCGCCCCCTTGGGTGAGCATATTCTGGATCTGGTCATAGAACGGGCTATACCATTCATTTAAGACGACATTAACCTGCACCCCAAACCAGATATTGAACAGGATAAAGGCCGAGCCCCACACGGACCAGCGCTGCCAGGGATGTTTCGTTTTAAAATACCAGAAGGTAGCGAATATCGCGGTACTTACAAAAAACCAGAGATAGAACCAGAGAAATTTTGGCGCCCAGAAACGGCTGATTCCTATCGGCATTTTAAGATCATGATAACCTTCAGTCATACCTAAATAGACACCCCAGCCTGATCCACCACTATGCCAAAGGCCAAGATTGATCAGAAACCACAGTACCAGACTACTAAAAAATCACACTGGTTGTGGAAAAAATGACTTAAACATTGGGGCTTAATTCTCCTTATAGATGTACGGATCATCCAAATGACGCACAGTTTATTCTTATTTTCAGACTTTCAACGAACTGCAGCATAAATTTGCAATTCAATGTAAAAAATTACATACAAACACAAAATCGCTAAAGCCAAATTAATATCAGATTATATGATTCTTGCTTTAATAGTAGCGCATAACGTATGCAATAGAATGAAGGAGATCATGACTGGCCTGTCAAAAAGTGACAAGTAGATATTGCGCTAGATTGACTATTTGACGCCGTTTGTCTTTTTCTCTTCTTTTCGTCGGTAAATGGACTAAAAATGTTCGAGTTTAAGAAACACAAATCGTTTGAAAGTTAAATCTTAATCTTTAGCTCTTTAATTTACTGGATTAAGCGCTTTTTAAGAAAAAACTGATCGACTTGTTGACTTATGTCTCGGTTTTTCAAAAATTAGTTAAATTTGCAAAAATCATGTTAAGATTAAAAAACAGCGAAGTATCAATATTTGGGAATAAAAATATGGAAAGTTCTGTGATTGAATTACTTAAGCCAGTGACCTTGGAAAAGGAAAACTGTCACCCGATTATTTTTGAAGCTGGTACTGTTTTAAAAGTTGTGATGCAAACGCCTACCAGCCTTTTAGTTAGTAATGATGATGACTTTAACTTTACTATTCCATTGAAAGATGAGAACGATGTTTGGAGAGAGCTATAAGCACTCTGCTCTCCTCTTTATGGGGTTATGTCTACACCTAGTCTCTCAACGATATAACCCTAACTCTTCTATGTAGCACCAAGATTTTATAATTTATACTTCCTTTCAAAACCGGCTTTAATAAAAAATTAATAGGCTGCGCTATATTTCTATTTTATATTAAATGTGTTTTCAAATATTTCTAATTTAATGCCTATTATTTAATAGAAAGCTGATGAATTAATTTCTAAAAATATAAATCAAAACCATTTTTCACATTAAATAATCAAAAGAGTCTTATTTATAGCACTCAAAATTACTCAATCACTTAATATGCACAACCTTAAATATCATTATTAATATATTAAAAATCACTGAAAAATTATTTTACAAATATACAAAGAATATCAATCTTTCCTACTGAATATTTCCAAATTTTACAAAGTAACTTTACATGTCAAAAGTGTTTCTTTTCTGCGCCTAACGCCATTTTGAAAAATAGAATATGTTATAAAAATAATTAGATTAAAAATCACACAGTTTAACTCTAATTTTTAATCTACTTTATATCATGTACTTAGGTGGATTTATGTCAGACATGCATAGGGAACAAAATTTAGAAGATTCATCTAGCTCATCTTATATATCGCCAAAGATGATTTTAAATGATTGCAACCTGAATATGGACTCAAATCAGGTTGTTTTATTTCTTGATATTGACGGAACAATCTCTGAATTTCACCCAGATCCAGATAAAAGTATAATTCATCCTGAAATTATAAATATATTGAAAAATTTACAACAATATATTCAGCTGATATTAGTTACTGGTCGTTCGATTTTACAAGCACAAAAACTTATTCACCCTCTGCAATGGAATATCGCTGGATCACATGGTCTGGAATTAATCTATCAAGCTGATTTAAAGACATTAATCTCTTTAAATAAGCCGCAGCTACAAGCCCTAAAACAATATATTCAGGAACAGGCAGTTCAAATCCCTGATTTGCGGATCGAGGTTAAAGATTATTCTGTTGCGCTACATTTTCGTGAACATCCTCAACTAGAAGATCGCGTACATGCTTTTGCGCTGGAATGTCTCAACCAGTTTTCCGACTTTGAGTTAAAAGCTGGCAAGTATGTTTTTGAACTGGTGCCCAAAGGCGCCAATAAAGGTTCAGCGATTCAACAGATTATTCAGCAATACCATCTCACTGATCATTATCACATGTTTATTGGTGATGACCTGACCGATGAAGCCGGATTCAAGGTCATCAATGCCCTTCACGGCTGCTCAATCAAAGTAGGCCTTGGCCAGACCCTAGCACGGTACAGACTGGAGAACGTCTCTCAAGTTCAGGCCTTCCTGAAAGAATTTTTAAATGTAATTGAAGTACAAGAACAACAACCATTGGAGAAATCACATGTCTAAACTCATTGTGTTATCAAACCGTGTGAATCTACCTAACCCAGAAAGTATGAAGGCTGGTGGATTGGCTGTTGCATTGCAGGATGCATTGCATGATATAGGCGGTATCTGGGTTGGATGGAATGGCTCCAGAGTTGACCAGAACAAGGAACAGAAATTTCAGATTCTGAAACATCAGAATGTGGAATATCATATCAGTGCACTGAGCGAAGCCCAGTACCAGGGTTATTATTGTGGTTTTTCTAATAATGCCTTATGGCCATTAATGCATGACCAGCATCAACGTGTTGAATATCAGCCACAGGATTTTAAAACCTATAAAGATGTCAATTTGCGTTTTGCCAAACACCTGAAACAGGTGGCTTCACCGCATGACATCATCTGGATTCATGATTATCATTTCCTGAGTGTGGCGCATTACTGTCGTAAATTAGGCATGCGCAACCGGATTGGATTCTTCCTGCACATTCCTTTCCCAGAACTGAAACTTTGGCAAACGCTGCCTCCTTATCAGGAACTGGCCCGACATCTGGCAGATTTTGATGTCATTGGTCTGCAGACTCCACGCGATCAGGCCAACTGTATTGATTTCCTGGAACAGGTATTAAATATTCAGCATCGCAATGATGAAATCCTGAGTTATCAGTCTAAACGGATTTATGTGAAGGCTTATCCAATCGGTGTACATCCGGCGCAGCTTCAGAAGCAGGCTGCTGAGAGTCAAGTCACTGACCTGCCCTTTGATCTGGATAAAGTACATGCCCATAAGACTATTATTTCGGTTGACCGGATTGACTACAGTAAAGGGCTGCTGGAGAAAATTCATGCATTCCAGGAGTTACTGGATGAACAGCCTGAATTTAAAAATCAGTTCCAGCAATTACAGATTGCCTGCCCATGCCGACTGGATGTGAACAGCTATAAAAAACTTTATGAACAGTTCCAGGCCGCAGTGCAGAATTTAAATCATCAGCATGGCAATGCAAACTGGCTACCTTTTGACTGTAGCTATGACACTTTGGGTCATGAAGCCCTGATGCAGCTTTACCGTAAGGCAGATATTTGCTGGGTGAATTCAATCCGTGACGGGATGAATCTGGTGGCTAAGGAATATATTGCTGCGCAAGATCCATTGGATCCAGGGGTATTGATTCTGTCTAAATATGCCGGGGCTGCCGAGCAAATGAAAGAAGCCTTACTAGTCGATCCTTATGATCAGGACAGTATGGCCAAAGCCTTGAAAAGAGCCTTGCGTATGCCTAAGTCGGAACGTTTGGAACGTTACCGCTATTTACAGCAAGGCTTGAAGAATTTCGATATCATTCGCTGGCGTGATCAGTTCCTGTCTGATCTGAAAAAATCACAAAGCTTGCGAATTTATCGACCAGTGGCCAAAGGCATTTCGACCCAGTTCAATATGCATGCCTAAGGTCTGAAAGCCCATAAAAAAACACCAGCTTTATGCTGGTGTTTTGTGGTCTAGGCCGGCAATAAGACCTTCTGCTTTTTCTGATTCTTTGTGACCGGCAGTCAGATGGTTCAGGACTACAATGCTCATTAAAGCAACTGCGATGACTGTGAACACTAAACGTAAGCCGATAATTTCACTACCGAAACCTACCAGCGCTGGCCCGATCAATGAACCGGTATAAGCAAATACCGATACATAAGATAATGCTACATGAGAAGCCATAGATTTTTGGCGGCCTGCACGAGAGAACATTAACGGAACGATGTTGGCGCTACCTAGACCCAAGATCGCATAACCAGTTAAAACGACTTGCCATACTGGTGCAAAGATCACCATAAATAGGCCTGCTGCAGCCAGCAAAGCACTTAGTAAGATAGTAGTTTTTTCACCCAAGCTTTGAATGATGAGATGACCGCTAAAACGTCCAAGCACCATCAAGCCAGCAAAGAAACTATAAGCCAGACCGGTATGCGCTGCAGGTACGTTAAACTGGGTTGCCAGATAAATACCGCTCCAGTCCATCGCTGCACCTTCAGACAGGAAGGATACAAAACAGATCAGGCCAATACCTAAAATTGCGAATGTTGGTAGCGCTTTTTTCGCAGGTTTTGCTGTAGTTGTATTAGTTTCTTCTGTAGTTGATGACTGACCACCCAAGCAAAATGGAATTGCCAGCATCGCAATCGCAAGCAACATTACACTTACAACCAGTGCGCCAGTTAAAGGTGCCAGACCAAATCCCATTAACGTGGTCATGCCCAATACACCAACCAGACCACCCAAGCTACATACGCCATGGAAACCCGACATCAAGCTTTTATCCATGAGTTTTTCAATCTGGGCAGCCTGAATATTTACGGTTACCCCCAAAGCACCAGCACTGGCGCCAAAGAAAAACAGGGTAATTGCCATCATCAAGCTGGTAGGACTAATCGCTAGCGCTGGCAAGATGAACAGAAATGCAGCCAGAATAACAGCCAGTACTGTACGGCAACCAAACTTGCTCGCCATACGACCTGCCAATGGCATGGCCAGCATTGAGCCAACTCCGGCACATAGCAAAAGTAAACCAAAGTCAGCATGGTTCAGCAATAAGCGCTGCTGCGCATAAGGAATTAATGGTGCCCAGGCAGCTGTACTAAAACCTAGACTAAAAAAACACAGTGCAGTGGCGATTTTCTGCCAGAGATACGGTGATGGAGACTGAAGACGAGAAATTAGCTGTGAATTTAACATTGTCATTCCAAAAGAAAGAGCTCAGGCATCCATTACCGATCATCCATAGAAAAACCCCGCGGACTTATAGCTGAAAAATATAAGTAGCAGGGCTTAATTTGTGTGAATTATAAACAGAATTTTTCTAAATGAAATAGCTCTTAGAAATGAATTTTTAAATTTTTTACAAGTAATTGATTGTATAAAATTTATAATTTTATAGTTTTATTTGTATATGCTGATCGGTTTTTTCATTGCTTCCTGTAACTCAAGATTTTGTAAAAAACAGGCGAAACCTTCAGCAACTTTTGACTGTAGCCGACTACTGGTTGTTACCCTTAATTGATTGGACCAGGTAATATTGACTCCTGCCTGTTGTAAACGGCGAACAAAGTCGACATCTTCATGACAATCTAACTGGTTAAACCCATCAAAATTATTATATATACTTGTTTTAAAACATAAGTTTGCACCATGAATATGCCGATGATCCATTTTGTCCTGATAGTGACCTAAATATTTCAATCGGGCTTCCAGGCTAAAATTTTTCCATTCGTCCACTTCAACGACCCCACAAATTGCGTCAGTGGGTTGGTGCTGCCACATGACCTTGAACCAGTCCTCCTGAACATATGAATCCGCATCGGTACAACAGATCCAGTCGCATCCTTGTTCAATTACTTTTTGAATTCCTAAATGACGGGTCTTACCCACCGAACGAAAGTCACAACTAATGACTTCTACCCCCAGTTGCACGGTTTTGATCGCGGTTTGATCGGTACAACTGTCTAAGACAACTAAAATCTTAATCTCGGGAATATTTCCAGATGAACCAAGGTATTGATAAAATTCAAATTGTGCTTTTTTTAAGACCAGCAGGCAACGTTCTATATAGGCTTCTTCATTACAGGCAGGAATGACCACACCAATTTTATTCATTTAAGGCCCTCTTGCTCTGCCACAGACTGTGGGCTATTTATCCAGACATCAACCAGAAAATCAGGTTCCTGAAGTTGTGAACATTTTTTATAAGGCAGGTGAGTATTTAGATGGTCATGAGTATCATCACCAGTAAAGCTAAAACCTGAAATCGGTGCCCGCCAGTGACAAGCCAGAATACAGCCTTCTGCATCAAGGGCGTGCTGCAGCCAGTGGGTCAATTTTTCTAAAGCGGCCTGATCCAGATAATATAAAACCTCACTCAGTACAATTAGCTGGAACTTACGCTCTGGCAAGTCTTCCGGAACAATGCCTTGGACAAAATTGACATGAGAATAATCTTGCAGACGTTGTTGCGCCAGCCGGATCGCTGTCGTATTGGCATCCAGACAGATGAGTTCTCCGGTATGAGGAGCTAGTTCCTGACTTAGCATGCCATTACTACAACCGACTTCTATGGCAGATTCAAAATGCAGTTTGGGCAAGAGCGCTTTACAAATCTGACGTTTACGCTGTTCATACCAGCGCTGTTCATAATGCCATGGATCTCCCTGATTCAGCGCATATAAAGCATCAAAATAGGCATGATCATAAGTTGATTTACTGTTCATACAGATAAACCTCCCATGGCTGTAAAACACGCTCCAGTGCATGTTCAGGGACAATCGGTGCCTGTTCTGTCGTCGGGTCATTCTCAATCTGACTCTTGAAACATCGTGCAGCTCGGGCTTTACATTTTAATTCTTCATCTGTCAGCCTGAGTTTGTGCGCAACAGCCCACGGAATTCGAGTGTCTCCTGGTGTGGCCCAGTGCCATGCCCAAATTAAAACTTGAATATAAGGTAACTGTAACTCAGTCGCGAGCTGCTGGACGACCTGACCGGTTATTTCATGGTCTGGATGCCCATCATGAACAAAAGTCGTAACCAATATATCATTAGGCTGCAAATACGAATGCAATTGCTGTTTGAGCAAACCTCGCTGCTCGGCCACTTTTCCATCCTGAATATCCAAAGCAATCCGAAGAACCGGCTGTTCTAAGGACAATTCTTCCAGAGCCTGACGCGTTTCTGCTGGACGAATTTGGTTCAGTTCTTCTGGCGTATACAGACTCGAACCGGGATGGCTGGCCGTACCATTAGTTACTGCAAACAGTACAATCTTATAGCCGAGTTTATCCAAACGTTGCATCAGTCCACCACATCCCAGAATTTCATCATCCGGATGCGGTGCCACAATACAGACTCTGGCATCTACAGGAATTACACTGGAAATATCGAATTCTGGCATCTGCTGTAATATTTCGCAGTTACGCCAGTCTTCTACCCGTGTCCCTTCCCCATGGATCACACGATCTTCGACAATCTCATGTTTTAAAGTGCCCATAGTTTTTCCTCCTGTGCGCTTAGCTCTCCAATACGCTCAAGATCAAAGGCAGCATGGCTTTGACGGATAAATACCGGTAGATCTACTGCGAGCTGGGCAAAATAAAAATTGGTACAATAAGGCGCTGCGCCAAGCGCTTTTCCAACCTGGTTCAGTACATTTAATGCAGTGGCTTCAACCTGCGCGCGCAAAGCCTGAATCTGAAGTTGATGAGGAAATTTAGGTTGCTGGTCAATCAATTCTGCAACCCGATAAAACAAAGCCTGAGTAGCTAAAAGATCACGGCTGATTTCACCCAGATACATGGCTTTATACATATGCGGTTTTCTTAACTGTTCCTGCTGCAGATATTCAGCAAGAGCTACTGTCGCACCATACCAGCAAGCAGCAACGCCTGCTGCTCCATGCCAGAATCCTACCCGATCCAGATATGCATGTGGATCAGCGACTTTTTTGACAGGAACCTGATTAAATTCTAGTTGTGCAGTGGATGTATGCTGCATTCCCACAGCTTGCCAGACAGTATAATCATGCTGAATACCAGGCTGCTGCATATCTATAATTAGCAATTGAGAGTGATTTTGTTCATCCCGATAAGTCAGTAAGCCTGTCTCTACCCAGCTAGAAGCGGAACACCAGGTCTTAATGCCAGTCAGCTTATCTTCATTCAGCTGCAATGGTTGAGGCCCGCCTTCTGCTGCCCAGACTGCCCAAAGCTGATGAGGATGTGCCGGAATATTTAATTCATGCAGAATCGCAATTGCATCCAGATGCGACTCAAATATTTTGCCCAGACTTAAATTGGTTGCCGAGATCTGGCTTAAAATTTGCCAGCGTTTTAAAGTTTCCCCTGATGCAGGAAAAGGAACCTGATCCGAAAGTTGCACCAGTTCCTTCAAAGTCGTTTGAATATTTTCTTTAGGTTCTAATGATGAATTTTTAAATCTTTCTAATATTGAACTGAGGTCCATAAAAGTGCTTCCTCAAAAATATCGATATTGTGGTCATTTGATGAAAGCCAGTTAAGGAAAAAGTCTTTTCATCTGTTTTAAACGGGTCATCAGTCCTAGTACCTTACGGCGTGCCATAATTTCTTCTTCACTAAAAGGCAATTTTTCTCTAAGTTGACTCATAGGTAAATGGTTATGTTCGATCAGATAAATATCCTGTTCCCTGCTCCATTGCGCATTTTGCATCTGTGCCAGTAATTTTTTAGGATCTGGTCTCGCCATAAAAGTTTTATTCCTTGAAATAGAGAATAGAAGCCGAAGCTTCTATTCTCATGGTATTTATGCAGGAATTGTTTCTGAGATCAATTCACGCGCCCAAACACGATGATTCATGATCAAGGTCTTAAAGGTTTCTTGCACGGTATCGAATTGAGAATTTGCCAAGGTACCTTCATCGCTGATCAGTTTTAAGTCTTCAATCAGCTGACCTTTATCTCCCAGGAAGACAATCGGTTTCAGGTGCTTATAAGCTTCAAGCAGATAGTGAGTCGCGATACCATCTTTCAGCACCATCTCATAGTTATCACCATCCACAATGACTACAGCATCATAGGCAATCGACGGTTCAGCTTTCTGCATACCATCAGATGAGATCACTGTACCTTGCTGGCTCAGAACTGGTCCTGGACGAGGTGTTAACACATCAGCCACAGCACTCTCTGATTCAGCCCAAGCCTGTACAGCTTTAATACTGGCTTCATTGGCTTTGTCATGTGCCAGAATCGCGATTTTACGTGCCTTAATATCGGCAGGTTTAAACGCTTCAAAAGACAGACGCTTAGAAATCATTACATCAGGCAGTTTTGCAGCTTTTTTCTCAGCTGGGATTTCAATACCCAATTGATCCGCGACTTGTTGAGCCAGCGTCAAGTCAATATTGCACAGCACTTCAAGCACTTCACGTTCACGGATATTTTGGCGCTGTACTTTACTCAGTTCGAAGACATAGGCATCAATAATATGCTTCTGCTCATGCGGTGCCTGGCTTTGATAGAATAAACGGGCATGAGTGAAGTGATCGTTAAAGGACTCACTACGCTGGCGGATTTTATGACCGTCAATACGTTCCTGATAGCTTTCGAAACCACCTGCCTGAGTCGCACCTGGTGCTTCAGCTGGCCAGTTGTCATCAATCGAGTTTGGTTCGTAGTTGGCCTGTCCGGTGTGAATAAGACGTTGATGCAAACCATCACGCTGATTGTTATGGAATGGGCAAACCGGCTTATTAATTGGAATCTGATGGAAGTTTGGACCACCCAAGCGGCTCAGCTGAGTATCAGTATAAGAGAACAGTCGTGCCTGTAGTAGCGGGTCGTTGGTAAAGTCAATGCCTGGTACAACATGCCCTGGACAGAAGGCTACCTGCTCAGTTTCACCAAAGAAATAATCAACATTACGGTTCAACACCATACGGCCAATTGGAGTCACTGGAACCAGTTCTTCCGGAATGATTTTGGTTGCATCCAGCAAGTCAAAATCAAATTTCATTTCATCTTCTTCAGGAACGATCTGTACACCTAATTCCCATTCCGGGTAATTACCTGAAGCAATTGCTTCATATAGGTCACGACGATGGAAATCCGGATCCTTACCTGCCAGTTTTTGCGCTTCATCCCATACCAGCTGTGTCAGACCTTGTTTAGGCGTCCAGTGGAACTTCACAAAAACAGCTTTATTTTCAGCATTAATTAAACGGAAGGTATGCACACCAAAACCTTGAATAGATCGTAAATTACGTGGAATTGCACGATCCGACATTGCCCACATCACCGCATGTGCAGATTCAGGTACAAGAGAGACAAAGTCCCAGAAAGTATCATGTGCTGACGCACCTGATGGAATCTCGGTTTGTGGTTCAGGTTTCAGCGCATGGACAAAATCAGGGAACTTGATGCCATCCTGAATAAAGAACACTGGCGCATCGTTGGCTACTAGGTCAAAGTTACCCTCATCCGTATAAAACTTGGTCGCAAAACCACGAATATCACGTACCGTATCTGCTGAACCGCGAGGACCTTGTACTGTAGAGAATCGAACAAAGACTGGAGTCTGAGCACCGGTATTGGTTAGAAACCCGGCTTTAGTCCATTTTTCATTGCCTGGATAAGCTTCAAAAAAACCATGTGCCCCAACACCACGTGCATGCACAATTCGCTCTGGAATACGCTCATGATCAAAATGGGTAATCTTTTCACGGAGAATAAAATCCTCCATTAAAGTTGCCCCACGAACGCCCGCTTTTAGACTGTTCTGGTTATCCGAAATCTTGACACCTTGGTTGGTAGTCAGTGTCTGTTCGGTTGAGTCGCTACGATATGCATCAAGCTGCTCACTTTTTTTATTGGTATTCTGCTTATCTAAACCATTTTTACCTGTGGCTGGACTGTTCGCCTTAATTTTCATGACATTTTCCTTGCTGATCTTGAGTTTAGTAAAGTCTTTTTTTGCCTATCTCAAATTCGCTTGAGTTTTATTCAACATCTTGCCGTTTTTACAGAAAAATAAAGTTCCACTTTTATCTGTATATGGTGAGCTGTTGCTGAGTATGAAAATCTTTTTATTGATTTCGTCTGTATCCCTAACATAACGAGATTTGACGAATACATTGCTGAGTCTTTGTAGTGGCTTGTTTAATAAAGGCACAGTTCTGTTATTTTTCTTAACTACACAGTTTTTTTACCGAGTAACGATCACAAAGTTCGAAAAATTTAAAGCTGATAGTTTTTACTAAAAGATAAAATCATGAAATAAAGGCTTAATCATCTAAAAGTGAAAACAATTTTTTAAAAAAACTGATCCAGACATTTGAGTTTTATAAGGTAAAATTAATTTCTTTATACAGTTACAATCCTGTCACCAGGCTATACAGAACGCCTAAACTTATATCTTTGCCCGTCCTATAAACTATATAACTCAGAAGTACTTAAATTATTTCCACATATAAATAGTGGCAAAAATCTATTTCATATAAAAAGTCATGTTGCCAAGATTTCCTATCTTTTCAGCCATGACTGGCAAACTTCTATTTTAAAAGATATCTCTCTACAAAATTGTTAAGGAGTAAAACATGGGCTCTTCAGAAAAAAATGCTAAAGCTATGAAAATTGATATTGGTATTTCTTACGAAGACCGTGCCAAAATCGTCGAAGGTCTATCTAAATTATTGGCAGACAGCTATACCCTCTATTTAATGACCCACAACTTTCACTGGAATGTCACCGGACCACAGTTCAATAGTCTGCACAGCATGTTTATGACCCAATATACCGAACAGTGGAATGCTCTTGATCTGATTGCAGAACGTATCCGGGCCTTAGGCTTTGCCGCACCCGGCACTTACCAGCAATTTGTTAAGCTGACTGCTATTAAAGAAGTAGAAGGTGTACCAGATGCCCAAGAAATGTTGCGTTTATTGGTAAATGCTCATGAAACGGTAGCTCGTACCGCACGCAATCTTTTTGAAGTTGTTGATGCAGTCAACGATCAACCGACTGCAGATTTAATCACGCAACGTCTTGATGTGCATGAAAAAACAGCCTGGATGTTAAGAAGTACTTTAGAGTAATTAATTTTTCTCATTGAGAAAACAACTGTAAAATCAGAAAATTAGCTTTTCCTAAAATGAATAAGTGTTCAAATTTAATTGATATCCTTTTGAGCACTTATTTATCCCACCTTTCACCCTATAGTGAAGGCTTTGAAAAATAAATATTTACCTTTTAAAAGATTATTTTTAATCAATAAATCTTTATTTATTATCTATTTAATTATATTAGGTTAGATAGAAAATTTAGCTTTTAAGTAAAATTTTCTTATATTATAAAAATATAATTTTTACTAAATCAGTATTTTATTATTTTTTTGATCTTAGTCTTTTTCCATATCTTTTAAATATATTGAAAAAATGGACCACACCATTTCTGCTTACAAAATAAGCAACAGATTAAGCTTCAAAAATGCTTACAAACTGAATATTATTCATCTAAAATAGAGAACCACATCACATAATATAATTATTGAAATATATTGTATACATTTTGTATTTCTGAAAGATTTAAGGGATTAAGTTATGAGTGTTCAAAAGTTGCTCATTTCACTCAAACTTAATTTACGTAAATTGATTTTAATCCTTTTACTTGTGAGTCTGGTGATTCTTTTTTCAATTACATTGATTGTGAGCAATGTAATTCACCGACAGCAACTGATTAATAATTCTCTTGCAACTAATTATGAGTATGCAGCTAAAGTTGCTTCTATTTCTGATTTATATTTTAAAAATATATTTAATGATTTAAGTCTCAGTGCCAATATTATTAATAATGGCTTTCATAATGAGCAGTTATTAAAAACTGAATTAAACAGATTGATTCAACAATCTAATTCTTTTAGCAGTGTTTTGATCAGCGATGCAGATGGTCATGTCATCGAATATGCACCTGAAACCTTGAAATTAGATAAAGTTGCGATTATCCGGTCTTTGGGCTTTAGCAAATCACTCGAATCAAAGAAGCCTTATATTTCCTCACCATATTATTCATTAAAAGGTAATCTAGTCGTCCTGGTTAGTTTTCCCATCTTTGATCAGAATAATAAATACCAAGGCTTTATTGCAGGGTTTATCTATTTACATGAAGAATCCTTATTAAAGACACTTTTAAGCGAAAATTATGGTTATAAAAATAGCTATTTATATGTTTTTGATAAAGAAGATAAAATTATTTATCATCCAGAAAGAGAGAAAATTGGAAAAACATTCCAACACAATACCGGTTTAGCTTATATGGAGTCTCATAGCTCAGGAAAAATAAAATTAAACAACGATATGGGAGTTAGCGAACTAGTAAGTTTTGCAAAAATTCCTACGACTAACTGGACCGTGGTGTTTCAGCAGCCTACAGAAGATTTATTCGCCCAAGCCCGTCTTCTTGCCTACAAAGTGATTGGCACAATTTTTGTTATCTATATTATTATCTTTTTAATCATCTGGCGTATTTCAAAATTTATTACCTCTCCATTAAATGATCTTGCCAAAATGGCAAGTCATTTGAATGATCCAGGTATCACTGAAAAGATTAATCATATTAAGCCTTGGTATTTTGAAGTTTTTAAATTCAAGAAGTCCCTATTATCTAGCGTAAACGTTTTTAATCAGGAAATCGAAGAACTTAAACAGGACACTTTAACCGATCCTTTAACCGGCTTTTATAATCGCCGTGGCTTTGAACTATTTTTAAATGATTTGATTAGCAATAAAATTTATTTTGCTGTGGTGGTTTTAGATATTGACTATTTCAAGAAAATTAATGATCGTCATGGGCATGATATGGGTGATGTGGTATTAACCAAAGTTGCCGGATTCATTCGGGAAAGTTTTCGTGAACAGGATATTTGCTGTCGGGTCGGCGGTGAAGAGTTTATTATTCTTGCGCCAGTTAAAGAGATTTCACAAGCCACTAAAATTGCTGAAAGATTAAGGCACAAACTGGCATCGACTTATTTACTAGAAGTTGGTGTAGTGACTGCCTCACTTGGTATTGCACACTGGCCTTTAACTTCTTCTGATATTAAAGAAGTTTTAAAACAAGCAGATACAAATTTATATCAAGCCAAACATTTAGGGAGAAATCGTGTGGTGACAGGTGAAAAAAGTGCCTAGTAATAATATTTTTATACAGTTATTAAGTAGATAATTTAAATATATTATTTTGTTATTGTGTTATAGCGTTTAGATCTTTAATTCCAAAAAACAGTATAATTTCTCTAATACTTCTAGGTTTATATAGAGGTTTATACTTAAGGATACAATATGACTTCTTTTTATAATGGAGGCACCAGCCAAGAGATTTTTAATCTGATTGGTCAAGCTGCTGCCTTAGAGGATATCATAGATGCGATTACCGCATGGTTAGGGGATAAAATTCCGGATGCGTTGGTATCTGTCATGTTGTATTCGGAACAGGAACAAACGCTTAATTTAATAAAAGAACCAGCCTATTTTTCCAGAGAATATATAGCCGCTTTAAAGGATCTAAAAATCGGTCCGAATGTAGGCGCTTGTGGTGCAGCTGCATATCATCGTCGTTTAGTGGTCTGTGAGGATTTACTCAATGATCCAAACTGGGTCGCATATAAAGATCTGGTTAAACAAAATGGTTTAAGAGCCTGCTGGTCCGTACCAATTGCCCATGGGAGTGGCAAACTTTTTGGCTCTTTTGGTACGTATTATCGTTCGATCAAGTCTCCTACTCCCAATGAAATTGACCTGCTGCAATATGCAGCTTCGCTGATCGCCTTAACCTTTGAGCTGTATGAAGAACGCAAAAAACGAAATCAACTCAAAGATAAATATCAGTCATTTTTCTCTTTTCATCCCGATGCAATTTTTGAGCACAATCTGGATGGCAATATTGTAGATGCCAATCTGGCCACCAAGTTTTTTAACGAAGTTGGTGTTAAATCGCATATCGGAACTAAAATTGATCATTTTATTGAACCTGAACATCGCCCTCTTGCCTTAGAAGCCTTTGAGCAGGCCAAGCATGGCTTGACTGGACATCTTGAAGTTCAGGCACATAACTCGGCAGGACAGAAATACTGGCTCGATTTAACTTTTTTGCCAATTAAAGTGAATGAGGAAATTGTCGGTATCTTTAGCGTGGCACGCGACATTACTGAACGCTATCAAAACAATGAAATGCTGCGCTTAATGAAACGTAGTGTCGATGCAAATCCGCATGGCATTATTTTAACTTCGGCAGAAAATGACCAGCCTATTGAATATGTTAATCCGGCCTTTGAGCAGATTACCGGTTATAGTCTGGAAGAACTCAAAGGGAAAAATTGCCGCATCTTGCAGGGACCCGATACTTCAGCGGAAAGCGTCCAGCAAATCAGCGAAGCCATTCAGAATAAATCTGAAATCAAGATTGTCCTGAAAAATTATCGTAAGGATGGACACTGGTTCTGGAACAAGCTGAATCTCGGCCCGGTCTTTGATGAAAATCATAAATGCACTCATTTTATTGCTATTCAACAGGATGTGAGTCAGCATGTTGCCCAGCAAGAACTAATCGCTTATCAGGAATCACATGACCATTTAACCGGCTTTATTAACAATAAGCTGTTTGAAAAAGTGATACAGGAAAAACTGCATTTAGCTCAGACAGGTTCTGCAAATCTGGTGCTTTTATATCTGGATCTGGATGATTTTGAACCTTTGAATCAAAGCCTCGGTCATGATATTGGCGATAAAATTTTAAAACTGGTGGGCAATCGTCTGAGTCAAAATCTGCAGCCTGAAGATGTGATTTCCAGATTTTCAGGAGATGAGTTTGCAATTTTATTAACTCAAATGACTGATCTCAAGCAAGTCGCTGTACGTGCCGAAGAAATCATCGCCGGATTATCTCAACCTTTCCATGTGGATGGCTATGATATTCACCTGAGTGCCAGTATTGGTGTGGCTGATGCTGATCCAGACATTAAATGTGTTAAGCAGTTTATCAATGCTGCTAAAGATGCCATGCGTGACGCCAATGCCGAAGGGGGTAATACCTGGCACTGGTATAATTTCACAAAAGAGCCTTTACCGAAGGTAGATTATGTACAGCTTCGTCATGAATTAATGGTCGCTCTGCATGAACAGCAGTTTAAACTGTTTTATCAGCCAATTCTGGACAGTGAAACGGGCAAGGTTAAATGTCTGGAAGCTTTGATCCGCTGGCAACACCCAGAAAAAGGCTTTATTTCTCCTGCCGATTTTATTCCTTTTGCAGAAAGGACCGGTCAAATCGTCTCGATCGGCGAATGGGTACTTAGACAGGCTTGTGAGGAAGTCAAAGCCTGGAATATGCAGCATGAGACTCAAATTTCGGTTGCCATCAATCTATCTCCTTTACAGTTTAAAAGAAGCGGATTCCTAAGCGATCTACAGCAATTATTAGCAGAAATTGAATTCCCACATGAGTTACTAAAACTGGAAGTAACTGAAAGTATGTTGATTGCTAGCGGTGATAAGTCGATTGAGATCTTAAAAAATGTCCGGGCTTTGGGTATTAAAGTGTCGGTAGATGACTTTGGCACTGGTTATTCGAGTTTAAGTTATTTACGTAGCTTACCGATTGATGAGATCAAATTGGATCGCAGCTTTGTCCAGCATTTACCCGGCAATCTACGAGATGAGGCAATTATTGAAGCTATGATTACCCTAGCACATAAGCTGGATCTGGAAGTTGTTGCGGAAGGAATTGAAAATCCTGAACAGGCTGAGTGTTTAAAATCGCATCATTGTGATTATCTGCAAGGTTTTTATTATGCAAAACCTGCCCGGCTCAATCAGCTGGAGTTAATCAGTTCCTGATTAATATGCCCTGTTTGAACTGTACAGTTTCAGCTTCTAAGTAAGCTAACTCTTCTAAATGATGGGTCACATAAATCATGGGTAGATTTAACTCATCTTTCATCCGTTTTAGAAAAGGTAAAATCTGTTGTTTTAACTGCTGATCCAGGCCTGTTAAAGGTTCATCCAGCAATAAAAGATTCGGTGAAGACAGTAATGCTCGGCCAATAGAAACGCGCTGCGCTTCTCCACCTGAGAGCTGGTGTGCTCTACGATATATTAAAGGTTTTAATTCTAATAATTCTACGATGTCTTCAAACTGGAATTTTCGATTTTCTCTAGATACCAGTTTTTCTGCATAGCATAGGTTCTGCTGCACGTTCATATGTGGAAACAGCAAAGCATTCTGGAAAACTAATGCAATCTTGCGCTGATGCATTGGAATATTAATTTTCTTTTCTGTATTGATTAAGTCCTGCTGATTAAACTGAATATATCCTTGGTCAGGTTTTAATAGTCCGACAATATTTTTGAGTAAAGTACTTTTTCCACTTCCAGATGTACCGACAATCCCTAATAGTTGCTGCGACATTTCCAGTTTAATATTCAACCCGAAATCGGCTTGTTGATATTGAAAATCACATTTCAACATTTCAGCCTCCCAATTTCCGTTGATAGTTTTGCAAAATAAAATAATTGGCAATTAAGGCAGTAAATGCCAAGAAAATAGACAATGTCACCAGACGCATCGCCATTTCTTCACCATTTGGTTGTTGCAGTAAGGAGTAAATTGCGATGGGAATAGTGCGGGTTTCATCCGGAATATTTCCCACAAAAGTAATGGTGGCGCCAAACTCACCCAGACTGCGGCTAAAACACAAGATGCTGCCCATCAGCATACCGGGAATCGCCAGAGGTAAATTGATACTCCAAAATACTTTCCACGGTGCTGCGCCCAATGAACCTGCGATGTGTTCGAGTTGCTGATTCATAAGCTGAAAAGACAGACGAATCGGTTGCACCATCAATGGGAATGCGACAATCATCGAGGCCAATAACGCCCCTTTCCAGTTAAATGCCAGTTGCAGTCCGAGTGTATTGAAATATTGACCAATCATGCCTTGATTGCCAAACAGCACCAGAAGCAGATAACCCAAGACCACAGGTGGCAGCACCATAGGCAATTGCAAACATGCTTCGACCACAAACTTAAGCCGAAATTCATATCTGGCCAAAACCCAAGCCAATGCTACTGCAAAAGGTAAACAGAATAAGGTCGCAAAGCTGGCCACCTTGGCAGACAGGTAGAGCGCACTGAGTTCTTCTGGATTTAACATCTTGCAGTTATTTCTCCAGTCATTGTCTAGGGATTCAGCCTAAATCCATATTTTTGAAAGATGGCTTTGGCCTGCACGCTTTTTTGTATAAATTTTTCAAATTGCACTGCTTCTTTATTCTGTGCGCCTTGCCGTGTTAAAGCTAAAGGATAGACAATCGGACTATGTGAGTTTGCTGGGAAAGTACCAATGATTTTCACTTTTTGGCTGATCAAAGCATCAGTTTTATAGACAATCCCAACTTCACATTCACCTCGTTCGACAAAAGCCAAAGTCGAGCGTACATCATCTGTTCCAACAATTCGTCCTTTCAAGCCATTTAACCAGTTCAGTTTGGTCAGACTTTGCTTGGCATATTTCCCGGCAGGCACTGACTCCATTTGCCCGGTACATACATAACCTTTAAAAGATTGGGCAAAATCAAAATTGGATTGGGGTTTAAAATGAATAGTCAGATGTTTGGGACTAATGGCCACCAACTGATTTAACAAGATGGGATGAACTGAACTGGAATTTATCAGTTTCTTTTGTACCAGATAATTCATCCAATCCTGATCAGCTGAAAAGTATAGATCACTACTGGCTCCTGCTTCGATCTGCTTGGCTAAAGCAGAAGATGCACCAAATACCGCTACAACATCTGTTTTAGGATGTTGCTTTTCATAAATTTTTTCAATATCGCTGATGGCATTGGTCAGACTGGCTGCGGCATAAATTTTGACAGTATCTGCATGTGCAGCTGAAAATATAGAGGCTAGGCAGACCGAGAAAAACAGGAATTTTTTCATGATTATTCGGTTCCTTAATGAATAAATAAACCGCGCACAATCTGTCCTTCAGATAAAACTGCTCCCGCAGGAATGCGAACCAGACAATTGGCCTGCATGAGATTGCTCAGCATATGTGATTGCTGTTTGGGCAGACTTTTAACTCGTAAAACCGACTGCTCAAAACTGGCGGACATTCTTAAAAAGCGCTCTCTGGCATCCATTTTTAGATCATGGGTGAGTACAGCATTAAACCAGTTCGGCTGAGATTTGTGTCCTTGTAAGGCATTTAATAAAGTTGCGGTGTATATCTGCATGCCCACATACACTGCTGCGGGATTTCCCGGTAAACCCAGCAGATAACAATGTGAACTATCATCGCGCTGTAACTGAGCAAAGAACATCGGCTTGCCCGGCTTCTGTTTTACTTTCCAGAATATCTGTTCGAAACCTAAATTTAGTGCTACAGGCCGAATGAAATCATAATCTCCGACAGATACCCCACCCGTGGTTAAAATCAGGTCATGGCTTGCTGATAATTCTTGAATGAGATTCCGTACTGCCGCCTGAGTATCTGCAACATGAAAAATTTCAACCTGCTGCCCGACTTGCTGAAACCAAGCTTCAATCAAGGGACCGTTGGCATCAAAGATTTTACCCGCTACAAAGTCTTCTATACTTTCAGCAACTTCATCACCTGTAATAACTACAGCCACTTTAGGATATTGAAGAACCTCAACAGTATTGATCCCCGCCATGCTTAAAGAAGCAATTGCACCGATTGACAGCTGCTGACCTTTATTGGCTAATAATTGCCCGACTGAAATTTCTTCGCCCACATCGCGAATATCGGCATGAACTTTAAGCTGTTCCGTAATTTTGATTCTGGATAAATCGATCGCTTGAACGATTTCCTGACGTGCGACCGTAGTAGTCCCGAGGGGAATTTTAGCGCCGGTAAAAATCCTGACGGTCTGACTATCCTGAAGTTGCAGTTCACCCTGTTGTCCCGCCCGAATTTCACCAATCAGGTGGAATTCTCGTTCTGGTTCAATTACAGATTGGGTACACAGTGCATAACCATCTACGGCACTTTGCGAAAATAATGGTAGATTAATCCCAGAATAAATATCTTCTGCCAGATAACGATTTAAGGCCTGATTCAACTTCAATCGTTCAGTTGCTAATACTTGAGTATGCTGCAAAATTAATTCTAAAGCCTGATCTACTGTAATCAGACCATGTTCTGCTCCGCATCCAGACATTATTGATAACCGCCTTGATGTGGAATATTTTTTTGCATATCAAATAAATGTACCAACGCTGGTAGTACAGCAATTAAAGATTCTTTTGCCCCTTGTCGGCTGCCCGGTAAAGTCATTACCAAACTGTTATCAATATAGCCAGCAACGCCACGACTTAAAGCCGCATACGGCGTTCGTTTCTGGCCGAAACTGCGTGAAGCTTCCATGAGTCCAGGAATTTCCCGTTTCAGTAAGGGCTGTAAAGTTTCAACCGTTAGATCTTTAGGACCTAGGCCTGTTCCACCCACAGTCAGGATCAATGGATAGTCATTTTTTTGCTGTTCAACTAGTGCCAATAACTGTTCAGGATCATCTGGAATCACTTGATAGGCAATATTTTCAAAATTGGCTTCTTGTAATATTTCTAGGACATTTTGCCCTGCTGTATCCGGTTTTTTACCGGCAGCGACTGTATCTGAAAGCACAATGATGGATGCTGGCAAGGCTTCTTTTAAGACACGGGTAAAATGCGATTTACCGCCTTTTTTCTTTTGTAATTTACATTGATCCAGACATAGATCTTCCGGTTCACAATGTGGTTTGAGCATATCGTAAAGGGTCAATCCAGCCAGACTAACGGCAGTCAAGGCTTCCATTTCCACACCAGTTGGACCAATAGTCTCTACTGTGGCAATAATTTCGACATGCGCATCACACAGCTCATACTCCACATCTGCACGATAAATTGGTAAGGGATGACAAAGTGGAATCAGTTCATCGGTTCGTTTAGCCCCTAAAATCCCGGCAATGCGAGCTGTCTTTAGTGCATCACCCTTTTCCGTATTGCCATTCCGTAATAATTCAATGCAATGTGGCGGTGCATGCAGAATCCCTGTAGCTACTGCAGTCCGATAACTTTCTGCTTTCATCCCGACATTTTTCATTGCATGTTCCTTTCATTTCTTCTTAAAACGTGTTTCTGTTCTGAGTTATATCGGCCATTGATAGATGAATGGTGTATTCTCTTTGGCATGATGGCAATGTTGATGTATCTCATCTGAATGAAGATGCGTGTGAGCAGGTTCTACATCTTTACGGATACAACACCCCTCAACATATTGACTGCTGCCATCCATATAAAACTCTTCTTTCCAGACTGGCACTTCATGTTT
Organism: Acinetobacter sp. TW_SC_4; assembly: GCF_054861205.1. Taxonomy (NCBI): domain Bacteria; kingdom Pseudomonadati; phylum Pseudomonadota; class Gammaproteobacteria; order Moraxellales; family Moraxellaceae; genus Acinetobacter; species Acinetobacter sp. TW_SC_4. Next base: position 784,357 of record NZ_CM142174.1, on the reverse strand, counting down.
AACCCGCTCCACTGCTTCCTCACAAGCGGCAAAAGCTTCACCTCGATGTGCAGCATAAGCAATCGCGATAATGGCTTTTTCACCAATATCTAGTGCCCCAATTCGATGAATCACCCGCACATAGGACACGCCGTATTTGGCCTGGATTTCCTGTTCAATCTGGCGAATCATTTTTTCTGCAACAGGTGCATAGGCCGTATATTTCAGTGCCTTGACCGCTTTACCTTCATGGTGATTGCGTACCGTTCCGATAAATACGCCGACTCCACCACATTCAGGAAAAGACTGGATCGGATCAAGACTTTCTAGATTTAAAGCAGTATCCTGAATCCTAGAAAATTGCTTGAATTCGCTCATTTCAGCCTCCTGCTACAGGTGATAACAGCACCAAAGTACTGTCAGCATGAAGAGGTGTCTGACGTGAAATGATGTCTTCACCGATGGCACAGGCACAGCGTTCAATCATGCCAAATGCATCTGGATAATCTTGTCCCACCTGATTCAAAACCTCAGATACGGTACTTTGAGATTTACAAATAATTTCGAGATCTTGCGGTAACTGTCGTTCTACCGCACCGAAGGCTTCAATTCTGATTCTGATCTGTGACATCTTAACCTCCTATCATGTGCATACTAATTTTGCGGCTGTTTTGATTCATACTTTGATTTTTTAAGCGCTGCTCTATGGCGTGAAAGCCCTGTTCTTTGTTCCAGATATATCGGGATAAAGCGCCATACAAATTCAACTCACTTAGAGCGGTAGATGAATTTAGTGATTTGATTTCATTTTTAAGATTCAAGCCTTGAGGTGCAAACAAGCAATTGTAAAATTCACCTTGTGCAGTCAATCGCAAGCGGTCGCAGCTGCCACAAAAAGAATTGGTAATAGTTGAGATAATTCCAATCGGATGGCCATCAATCAGATACTGGCGTGCGGGTTCCGAAGCTGATTGGGAAGCATTATTAGTTTTTTGAGTGAGCGTAAATTCAGTTGCCAAAGTTTCTAAAATGTATTGTTCACTGACTACATGCTCAGTAGACCAATTGTGATCACCATCAAGTGGCATAAATTCGATAAAGCGCAGGACAATATTTTGCTGAACTGACCAGCGCGCTAATGGCAGGATCTGATTATCATTGATACCCTGCATCAATACGGTATTGATCTTAATCGGTAATCCAGCGGCTTGTGCTGCCTGAATTCCTTCCAGCACAGGTGCCAAATCTTTTTGAGTTAGCTGCTTAAACTGATCAGCATCCAGACTGTCCAGGCTGATATTCAGGTCATCCAGTCCTGCCTGCTTTAAGGCTTGTGCATATTGTTTTAAGTAATGCGCATTGGTGGTCATGGAAATACGTTGTAATCCCAGCTTTTTCAACGCTTGCAGTTGTTCAACAAAATGCACTACGCCCTGACGCATTAAAGGCTCACCACCGGTAATGCGGATATACTGGATACCATGACGCACCATAAAATCGCAAAACTGATACAGCTCTTCAAAACTGAGCAGATCGTGTTTTTTCATCCATTCTGGATGTTCAGGCATACAATAAACACATTTAAAATTACAGCGATCGGTCACTGAAATCCTTAGCTTGCGCTTGCCACGACCGAATTGATCGACAAACAAGGCATCATTTTTAAGCTGTGTCATCATATTCATGTTGAACATCCATCTTCAGGCATTGGGTGGGTCATTGCACATATGCGGTGCGCGAAATTCAAATCGCCCAATCTCGTAATAATTAGATTTGCAATAAGTGTTCCAACTTTGTGCCAAAAGTAAAATATTCAGTTTTTAGTGCAGAAATTTGAGCTGTTGATACTGTTGCAGTTCATCCAGCGAGTTAATACTGTGAAAAAATAGCGCACGATTTTTAAAACGTGCCACTTGTGCGTGCAAATCAGCAAAACAGTGTTTAAGGCTGCGCTGTTCCTGTTCAAGATATAAATTCAAGGTTGCCAGACTGCTGCGTTTGACCAGACAAAATGGATAAAGTGGCTTGCCGTTAATTTCCACATAGGCCACTTCAGCCAGGCTGTTTTTGGCTAGAGCCTGGTGTAACTTGAGCAATACTCTGGAAGGAATATAAGTTAGGTCACAAGGGACAAATAGCACATAATCCGACTGTACATGCGACCAGGCACTTTTCATGCCCATTAACGGCCCATGAAAGCCCGGCTCATCATCTTGATAATAATGAACACTGGGAATAAGTTTCTGGTAAATGGAATAGTCGCGATGGCTGTTAATCCAGACCTGTGCAACATTCGATTTCAGCTGTTGGTGAATCTTGATCAGCTGAATCTGGTCATCGAATTTCTGCAACAGTTTATTGATGCCATTCATGCGTCTTGCCTGTCCACCCGCCAGAATTACCAGATCAGTACGTGGATAGGCTGTTTTATTATTTTCTCTCTCGGCTCCTTTTTTCATTCTACCGTCTCCAATTGACATGTTTTAATCAGGCCACGGATTTCAGGTAAACACGAACCACAATTCCCTCCGGCTTTTAAACATGCGGTCACCTGTTTTTCATCCGTAATATTTTTAGTTTTAATGGTTTCAATGATGCGGTTTTTACCGACTTTAAAACAGCTACACACCAGTGGACCTTCATTATTTGCCATCGACATCGGCTGTCCAGCAAGTAAGGCTTTACGGTGCATAGCACTTAAACGTTCACGTTTAAACAGACTTGCCACCCAGTCGCGGTCCGGCAATAAGGCCTTCGGTGCAATATATAGACTGGCAATCACATGACCATCCTGGAGTATCACGCTATGACTGATGTGGGCGGTCTGATCTTCAAGATTCAGCCATTCAAAACTTTCATCCTGAAATGGCAATAATTCTTTTAAATGCTCAGTGGTGTAGCTAAATTTCTTCCGGTCTGCCAGTTCATAACGTATTGCCTTGCTGGTAGTGATTTTAGTCCACCACACGGTGGCTTCAATCGACGGCTGTACGATTTTTTCAAAGCCTTGACGCACATAAAATACGCCTTGCCACTGGCTATAAAATGGATGGATGATAACCGGAGTATGCTTGAATTCTGGCTCACCCGAAATAGCATCCACTACCGGATTCACCACCTTGCCAATCCGGGCATCGGATGCGACCTGATCATTCCAGTGAATCGGGGCAAAGACCTGTCCACGGCGGATATTGTCACTAATAGTCGCACGCAAGACACAATTGCCCCACTGCGATTTCACCTCAACCAATTCACCATCCTGAATCCCGTATTTTAGTGCATCATTCGGGTGAATTTCACAGTAAGGTTCGGCACGGTGCGTACTCAAATTCGCCGATAAACCGGTACGGCTCATAGTATGCCATTGGTCACGAATCCGGCCAGTATTCAAAATTAAAGGATATTCGCTAGAGGTTTGATGAACCGGATTGACCGCTGAAATTGCAATAAATCTTGCTTTACCATCAGCATGACTGAACTGGCCTTGGGCAAATAATCTTCCTACAGATTGAGCAGGTTGCTGTTTACCCCAAACCGGCCATTGCACTGGTTCCAGTTGCTCATATTCTTCTGCGGTTAAATTGCTTAAGCCTTGCAGATTAAAATAACGGAAATATGGGGTTTCTAGACCTTCGGAAATTTCTACATTCTGATAGGCAGAGAGCTCGGCATGCTCTTTAAAAATTTCATGACTATTGTGAAAATCAAACCCTCTGAAGCCCATTTGCTTCGCCACCTGTGCAATCGCCCACCAGTCAGCTTTGGCTTCACCCGGCGCATCTAAAAAGGCATGTTGCCTTGAAATACGGCGTTCCGAATTGGTGACGGTTCCATCTTTTTCGCCCCAGCCTAAAGCTGGAAGTAATACATCAGCATATTGAGTAGTATCCGTATCCTGACAGATATCAGAGACCACTACGAATTCACATTTATCCAGAGCACGCTTGACCTGATCTGCATCTGGCAAGCTGACCACCGGATTGGTGGCCATAATCCAGATCGCCTTGATCTTGCCGCTTTCAACGGCCTGGAATAAATCGACTGCTTTCAGTCCTGCTTGTTTAGCAATATACGGGCTTTGCCAGAAATTTTGTACCAGCTGCTGATGTCCCGGATTTTCTAAATCCAGATGTGCAGCCAACATATTGGCTAGGCCACCGACTTCACGGCCACCCATGGCATTTGGCTGACCGGTCATGGAAAATGGCGCTGCACCGAGCTTACCAATTTTACCGGTGAGTAAATGACAGTTAATAATACTGTTGGCTTTATCGACGCCACGTGATGACTGGTTTACGCCCATGGAGAACAACGTTATTACTTTGTCTGTCTGGGAAAATTTTTCAAAGAATTGAGTGAGTTTAACTGCAGAAATACCGGTACGTGCAGCCACATCCTCAATCGAAGCTTCAGTAGAACTACTCGCTAAAACCTGTTCCAGCCCTTGGGTATGTGCGGCAACAAATGCATTATCGACGTAACCATGCTGATGCAAGTACTGTAATAAGCCATTAAACAGCGCCACATCCTGACCCGGCAGAATTGGTAGATGCAAATCTGCTGCTTCGCAGGTACTGGTAAAGCGTGGATCAACCACGACTACAAACAGGTCACGTTGTTCCTTGGCTTTCATAATGCGCTGATACAGCACTGGATGGCACCAAGCGGTATTGGAACCGACCAGTACCACCATATCGGTATGTTCAAAATCTTCGTAGCTGGCTGGAACCAGATCTTCACCAAAAGCTCGTTTATGTGCAGCAACAGCTGAAGACATACACAGGCGTGAATTGGTATCAATATTCGCCGTACCGAGATAACCTTTGACGAATTTATTCACCACATAATAATCTTCGGTCAGCAACTGACCTGAGACATAAAATGCAATACTGTCTCGGCCATATTGATCGATGCATTGCTGGAATTTATTGGCAATGGAAGAAACTGCAGTATCCCAACTGGTAACTTCACGCTGATCTTTACGACCCAGCATTGGCTGCAGTAAACGGGTTCCCAGTCCTAAAGTATCTGCCAGATTACTGCCTTTGATGCATAACTTGCCGTAATTAGAAGGATGGTTGACATCGCCTTCAACAGTCACTTTCGGGCCTGATGTGGTCGGCGTTACATGTGCAGTCACACCACAACCCACGCCACAATATGGGCAAGTGGTCTGTGTGGTTTTAGTTTTTAGTTCTGTGGAGCTATGCAGTTCCACTACTGGGATACTATTCATTGCTGCTGTGCTCCTTAATCATCTAAATTCACTTATCTCGCCAAATCTAAAATGTCTAGCTTTTACAGGTTTGATTTAAATTTTTTCTTGGTCTCAAAAGCTTTAATCCTCCCCAACCCTCCTTTGTTAAAGGAGGGAGATTCCCCTCTTTTTAAAGAGGGGTTAGGGAAGATTTATGTGATAGATTACCCTGCTTTCTTTAATGCAAAATCCCGACCAAACAGCAGTTTATTTCGAATCGAAGTGATCGGTGTCTGATCTGCAATCAGTTCGGCATACCAGGCACCGTCCTCTGTATCACCAAACAGCACTGCACCAATGACTTTATCTTTTTGAATAATAATGCGTTTATAGATCTGACGTTTCTCGTCATTCAGCACGATATCTTCAAAATCATCTTTTGGTTCGAAGTCACCTGCCGAGAACACGTCACAACCACTCACTTTCAGCTGAGTCGGAACGGTTGGCGCTTTAAAGGTCAGGCTTCCATGCTCGGCTAGATGTGATGCACAAATGAACGCCTGGCCCCAAAGTGGTTCAACCAGACCAAAGGTTTGACCACGTTGCTCGATACATTCACCCACCGCATAAATACTTGGGTCAAAAGTCTGCATAGTGTCATTCACCAGCACACCGCGGTTACAACGCAGACCGGCACTTTGCGCCAATGCGATATTTGGACGAATACCCACAGCAAACACCACCAGATCGGCAGCCAGCACGGTGCCATCTTTGAGTTTCACTTGGGTCACATGACCGTCTTCACCAATCAGACATTCGGTATTCGCTTCAGTCAGAATATTGATACCTTTCTGCTCAATCGCTGTTTTCAGCATCTGGCTGGCTTTGCTGTCCAGCTGACGATCCATAATGCGATCCATCAGATGCAATACTGTGACATTCATGCCTTGCTGTTTCAGGCCATAAGCAGCTTCTAGGCCCAGTAAGCCACCGCCGATGACGACCGCATTTTTCTTGGTTTTGCAGTAGTCCAGCATATTGTTGACATCATAAATGTCGCGGAAGCTGAGTACGCCTTTTAAGTCGCTACCTGGAATTGGCGGAACGAATGGCTTGGAACCTGTCGCTAGAATCAAACGGTCATAACTGATCACTTCGCCTTTTTCGGTATAAACCTGCTTACGCGGACGGTCGATACGAATCGCAGGATCACCTGCAATCAGACGAATACCTTTGTCGGCATACCATGCATGCGGATGCAGCATGATGTCATCAATGGTTTTCTCGCCAGAAAGCACTGGCGACAGCATGATGCGGTTGTAGTTACCCCACGGCTCTTCACCAATCACAGTAATTTCATAACGGTCTGGTGCCATATCCAGCAGGTCCTCCAGACAACGCATGCCTGCCAGACCATTACCAACCAGTACCAGTTTCATTTTTTCCGGTGAAACACCGTTGTTGGTAATATAGGTTTTTTGTGGCACTGGGCTAATGAATACCTTGCCATTTTCAATTTTGTTTGGAAATACCAGCAGTTTTTGATCTTTATCTTCCAGACAGCGCCCAGTCGCCAGACTGAAATGCTGCTTGTAAATTGGTGAAGCGACAACACGCTCGCCTTGCAGATCACCAATGATGCCGCGCGACATCACAAATGCTTTACTAAATGGATCCTGGTTACTGAGTGCATAAACACGCTTTTCTGAACCCACACGGAATATCGCAATTTGCTGATCTTCCACCAAGGCTGCAACGCCAGTATTAGGCACGATGTCATCCAGTGCACACACTTCAACCCAATTCAGTTCATTCATATCTTTAAACATTGTCATATTCTTGCTCCTTTATTCTTTGAATCAGGCTTCAACTACCGGAATACGGCTCGCATTGCGTTCAGCTTCAGTTTTTGGACGGATCTGACCACGCACTTCAGTAAATTGAACGTGCGGATCGTTTTGCTGTTCAGCCTTGGCATTAATAAAGGTTTTGAAACGTTTACGGACTTCTGGATCTTCAACTGCAGTACGCCATTCATCCTGATAAGTGCCCACTACATGCTCCATACGACGCTCGAGTTCTGTTGCCAGACCCAATGAGTCATTCACAACGACATCTTTCAGGTAATCCAGGCCGCCTTCAAGGTTGTCACGCCATACCGAAGTACGTTGCAGACGATCAGCCGTCTGGATATAGAACATGAAGAAACGGTCGATATAGCGGACTAAAGTTTGTGTATCCAGATCTGATGCCAGCAGTTCAGCATGACGCGGTTTCATACCACCGTTACCGCAGACATACAGGTTCCAGCCTTTTTCAGTGGCAATCACACCGACGTCTTTGCTTTGTGCTTCGGCACATTCACGGGTGCAACCAGACACGGCCATTTTTAGTTTGTGTGGAGAACGCAGACCTTTGTAACGATTTTCCAGGAAGATTGCCAAACCAACAGAATCATCTACACCATAGCGGCACCAAGTGCTACCCACGCAAGATTTCACCGTACGTAGTGATTTACCGTAAGCATGCCCCGATTCAAAACCGGCATTGATCAGTTTTTCCCAGATTTCTGGTAATTGATGTAGCTGCGCACCAAACATATCGACACGCTGGCCCCCAGTCAGTTTGGTGTACAGACCATATTCTTTAGCAATTTGACCAATGACGATTAAACCATCTGGAGTGACTTCACCACCTGCCATACGAGGAACGACAGAGTAAGTACCATCTTTTTGAATATTACCGAGGTAGTAGTCGTTACTGTCTTGCAGGCCGGCATGGCTTGGTTTCAGAACAAAGTCGTTCCAGCAAGATGCCAATATATTTGCCACAGTCGGTTTACAGATATCACAGCCCATACCATGACCATGTTGATGGATTAGGTCATCAAAAGTTTTGATCTCGTTAACACGTACCAGGTGATACAGCTCTTGGCGTGAATAAGCGAAGTGTTCGCAGAGATGATTGTTTACGGTAACGCCTTGACGTTGTAACTCAGATTTCAGAACTTGCGTCACTAGCGGTGCACAGCCACCACAAGCCGTTGCGGCTTTGGTGCATTTTTTCAGAGCGCCGAGAGAAGTTGAACCATCGGCAATCGCTGAACAGATATCCGCTTTAGATACGTTATTACATGAACAAATCGTCGCGCTGTCTGGAAGCAGATCTACACCGCTACCACCCGCTTTTGCAGTCGCTTGATCAAACCCCGGCATGATCAGGCTTTCCGGATTTTCTGGGATTTCCAGACCATTCAGCATCATTTGTAGCAGATCGTTATATTCTTTGGCACAACCCACCAGCACTGCACCGAGCAGTTTGGTTTTTTCTGCATTGACTACAATTTTCTTGTAGATCTGTGCCGCTTCATCGGCATAGAAGTAGCTCAGTGAACCTGGTGTCATGGCATGTGCATCACCCACTGATGCAACATCAACACCCATCAGTTTCAACTTGGTGCTCATGTCTGCGCCAGCAAATGCTGCACACTCTTCTTGCAGTACATGTTTCGCAGCAATACGTGCCATGTCATAGCCTGGCGCAACCAGACCAAAAATCTTGTTATTCCACAGCGCACATTCACCAATCGCGTAAATGTCTAGGTTCGAAGTCTGGCAATAATCATTGATCATGATCCCGCCGCGCTCACCAATCGCCAGCCCGCTTTGACGTGCCAATTCATCACGTGGACGAATCCCTGCAGAGAACAGGATGATGTCGGTTTCCAGTTCAGCACCATCACCAAACTTCATCACATGCTTGGCATTGACACCATCTTCAATAGACGAAGTTGCTTTTTGAGTATGGACTTTTACGCCCAGATCTTCGATTTTGCTGCGTAATACTTTGCCACCAAGATCATCAATCTGTACTGCCATCAGGCGTGGTGCGAATTCGACCACATGCGTTTCCAGATTCAGGTCACGCAGCGCTTTTGCCGCTTCCAGACCCAGCAAACCACCACCAATCACGACACCGTTTTTGGCATTCAGGCTCGCTGCCCGGATTGCATCCAGATCTTCAATGGTACGGTAAACAAAGCAGTTTTCACGGTCGTTGCCTGGAATTGGTGGAACAAAAGCATAGGAGCCGGTAGCTAAAACCAGTTTGTCATAAGCAATCACATCGCCATGATTAGTGATGACTGTTTTATTAACAGTATCGATTGCAGTCGCTTTGGTACTCAAACGCAAATCAATTCCATACGCATCTGCAAAGTCATTACGGCAAAGGGTTAAATCCTTGGCTGATTTTCCAGTGAAATATTCAGTTAAATGTACACGGTCATAAGCCAGACGCGGCTCTTCTGCCAGAATCGTGATTTCAACCTCATCACCCGCATGCTCAAGCACAGATTCAATAAATTTGTGTCCTACCATGCCATGGCCAATCATTACCAGTTTCATATTCCTTCTCCTAAATTTTCTAAATCTTGTATCTTATGTTTTAAGCCAGGTTGTTTCGTTCAAGGACAGCTTCTTCATACAGCTTTTGCTCTTTGGCTTTATGCTCAACCGAGAAGCGAATCATCAGAACAAAACTTGCTGCAATCACGACCAGGCCGCCAAGTGCCATCAGACAGGTTTGAATATCCAGCATGCCTTTAAGTAAGAATCCTGCTGCGACCGCACCCACGTTACCGCCTGCACCGATAATGCCAGCCACACCCCCTAAAGCATCCCGGTCAATAAATGGCACCAGCGCATACGTTGCACCACATGCCATGTGGGTAAATAATGCGAAGACAGTCATTGTGATGATGGCCAGCATGGCACTGTTCATTTGCGAGAATAAAATCAGGAATAAGCCTTCCATCAAGATCATGGCAAACAGCACTTTGGTACGTCCGTCCAGGCCTTTTTTGATGGCGACTTTATCTGAAACAATGCCACCCAGTGCACGGGCAAACAGTGCTAGCAGACCGAAGATACCGGCCGTCATACCTGCTTCTTTTAAACCAAAGCTGAAGTTTTCTACGTAGTACATGGCTACGATGTTATGAATGAAGATTTCGATACCGAAACAGGCCGCATAAGCGCCAAATAAAATCCAGACACGGTAGTTACGGGCCGCATGCATCAGAATTGCCATGCCACCTTTTTTCTCGCTACCAACCTGAATTCCTGCTGCACGCAGTTCTTTAAAGTTGCCTTGTGGACAGTCTTGGGTGAATTTCCAGTACAATGCACCGACGATCAGCATCATCAGGCCTGGAACAATTAAGGCAATTCTCCAGCCCATCGCCTGTTCAACACCGAACAGCACCAGCGCAGCCAGAAGTAATGGCATCAAGGCTTGAGTCGCACCGCCACCGGCATTTCCCCAACCTGCTGATGCAGCATTTGCAGTACCCACGACATTCGGCGCAAACATGATGCTGGTGTGATATTGGGTAATGACGAAACTGGCACCAATGGCGCCAATCAGTAAGCGGAAAAACAGAAAGGATTCATAGCTATTCGCAGAGGCCACACCAAAGACCGGGATACTGCCGAGTACGAGTAAGGCGGTATAGGTTTTCCGTGGACCATATTTGTCACATAGCGGACCGACAATCAGTCGAACCAGAATGGTGATCGCGACTGCTGCAATATTGATATTGGCGATTTGATCTTTGGTTAAGCTGAATTCACCCGCGATCACAGGCATCAGCGGTGCACAGGCGAACCAGGCAAAGAAGCAGACAAAAAACGCGAGCCAACTCATATGGAAGGCTCTCATTGCTGCGCTGCTGAAATTCAAAAGGCTTATTTTTGTTGCTTTCTTTTCATATAAATTTGAAGACATCACCATCTCCTTCCAGAACTGAACGTATAGGCTTATCTGCTATGCGAATCGCTGCACACCAGATGCGATCAGAACGGACGTCATTGGCCGTCTTACAAATTTCTTTAGAGTCGTCTTTGACTCAGATTCTATTAAGCACAAAGCGTGCCAATAAAATAATTCTATAAATAAGTATTTGTATTTATATTATTTATCTAAAAGTACTTTTATATTTTTTCTAAATTATAGTGACTTCGAACCAAGCTCTCTCTTATTTTTCTTAGCATATTTATATCTGGATTTTAAAATTGCCACTTCACTGCACTATTTGGCACAGCTTTAGTGCAAGGAAGAACATAATCAAACTAGATATTTTTAATTAAAGAAAAACTTATCGTTAAAACCTAAATTTTTTAAATGAGTTAGCTAATTAAGCATCTAAATGTGTCTAATACAATTAAATTTGGAAAATTTTAATTTCAAATTATCTACTTCAATTAAATTTTGGATATATCTAGATTAATAAAAATTTATTCCATATTTTTTAAATAATTACGTACTAGCAACATTAAATAGAGAGCCAATCCAGAAACTGAATAACATAGCAACGATGCCCCAAATCATGACACGCAGTGCGCCTTTCCACATACTGCCACCGCCTGCATAGCTGGCTAATGCTCCCATAATTCCCAGACTAAGCACTCCCACCAGCATGACGCCCTGATCTAGCAAATGTGAAGGCAGAACTAAAATGGATACCAATGGAAATAAAGAACCTACCGTAAATGCTGATGCTGAAGAAAATGCTGCCGTAAAGGGCCGGGCAGCTGTCTGTTCCAGAATTCCAATCTCATCACGTGCATGCGCATCCAAGGCATTATGTGCAGTAAGCTGTTTTGCCACTTCTTCGGCCAGATCAGCTTCTAAACCTCGCTTGATATAAATATTTTTTAGCTCTTTTAATTCAAGTACGGGATGCAGATTTAATTCCCGCTCTTCCATGGCGAGATCATTTTTTTCAATATCCTGTTGCGACTTAACCGAAATATATTCCCCAGCTGCCATCGAGGCTGCACCAGAAATCAGGCCAGCAACACAAGCAATCAAAAGTGTTTGTGAAGAAGCGCCACTGGCTGCCATCCCAACAACCAGACTGGTCACGGAAATAATTCCATCATTGGCACCGAGCACTGCGGCACGCAACCAGCCAGAACGTTGTATATAGTGTTTTTCATGATGATGGGAATGAGGCATGTCTTTCTCGTTCTTCTAGCGGATGAAATAAGATTTTAAATTTTAGTCACTCATTATTTTATCATCTTACTTTAAGCCAAATATTTCAAATATAAGTCTTCACTTTCAGAGATAGCTTCGAGTTTTATTTACTTATTTTTGAAAAATAGAAATTACTTATCGAGGATGTTTAAATGGGTTTTAGCCAGCGGTCGCAATAAACAACTCACTGGCTATACCTTAAAGAATGAACTTCTGATTATTATCAATGACCTTTCACTTTAGATAAGTAATAAGGTCAAAAGCTTAAATCAAATGCATTGCATCAAATAATTGATATCAATACCACTTCTTAACCTCGGATGGCAGCTTCAATTGCAGCGACATCAATTTTCTTCATGGTCATCATGGCATCAAAGGCTCTTTTAGCAACACCATGGTTTGAACTGTATGATGCTTCAAGTAAAGCTTTAGGGATGATTTGCCAGGAAACTCCCCATTTATCCTTACACCAGCCGCATTCACTTTCCTGCCCATTATTGTTCACAATCGCATTCCAGTATCGGTCCGTTTCTTCCTGATCTTGTGTGGCCACTTGAAAGGAAAAAGCTTCATTATGCTTAAATTCTGGTCCACCATTTAAACCAATACATGGAATACCCAGGACCGTAAAATTGACTGTAATGACATCTCCCTCTTTTCCTGACGGATAATCTCCAGGGGCAAGGACTATTGCTCCTACTGACGAGTCTGGAAAGGTTTCTGCATAAAACCGTGCAGCCTCTTTAGCATCGTGATCGTACCAAAGGCAGATGGTATTTTTTGCAATATTCATGATCTCACCTCTGCGTAGAGATTAAGAGATAACGCATTTGTTTAGCCCTGCTTTACGCTTTTGAGTGGCTAAACTAATTTATTTGTGCGTTCTATATTCGACCTAAGCTGGCAAAAGGCCAGTTTCTTTATTGTGTTTTTATTCTTCGAATTGTAATAACAGGTACTTCTTGATCTGCTGCAGATTTTATAAAGTGCTTTGCAGCTGATCTAGGCCACTAAAATGTTTATAAAGTTGTCGATGTCCAAGTCGACCATATGCCTTGATTTTTCATTTGTGCTGATTACAGATCGCTACTTTAAAAATACCTTAATGGTCGAGAACTCCATTTCTATCGTCAATGCGGTAGCCGGGGTAATTGGCGTTTTCCTACTGTATAAAGGCTGCCTGTATCTATCGTGAAAAGTATAGACGTGAAAAAACTGACAGATTAAATTCCTTCCCCACAGTAAGGCCCTCAATCCTTTAAGGGTTTTTTCTTTCTTTGTGAAAAATTAATTTAAAACTAATGTCTGCATATTTCAATTTTTCAGGTTCTTTTCCTAAAAACCTGAGCTCAGCAAGCCTTGCAAAATAGCTCGTTTAAGACGACTTAGCCTTACAAAAAGCTACATTTCCAGTGCGTTAATTTCTTGGAATTATCTAAAAAATATTTTTTATGAATAACATTAATTTATGTTATAAATTAACCTCATATTTTACTAAATTATTTATTACGTAATTAAATTACGTATTGAATAATATTCAAGATCCAGTATGATGAGTTAAATTCCTTCTTTTTCTTGTGTGCATCAGGAATCGATGCAGTTCAACAAATCAAAGAAGTCAGGCAAACGGATTTGTCTTCTCAATATAAAACGGCAGTCATACCTCCGTAGAGCCTGAACAGACAGTAAAAGATAAGCAATAGGATTGCTTCTAAAAAATGAGGATGTTGTATGAGTGAATTAGCCAATCCATTAGAACTGTGTGGATTCGAATTTATTGAATTTGTATCTGAAGATGGCCAGCTGGATCCTGTTTTTCAAACCATCGGATTCACAAAAGTGGCGAAGCATAAATCGAAAAACGTCTATTTATGGCGCCAAGGCAATATTAATATCATTCTGAATTATCAGCCTGAATCATATGCAGCATATTTTTATAAAGAGCATGGTCCTTCTGCCTGCGCAATGGGCTTTCGTACCAAGAATGCTGCGAAAGCCTTTCAAAAAGCCATTGAAATAGGTGCCGAGCCAATTTATAACAAAATCGGTCCGATGGAGCTGAACATTCCGGCGATTAAAGGCATTGGCGGTTCTCCAATCTTCCTGGTGGATTGTGACATTTACCAGAATGATTTTATTTTCTTTGATAACGTTCCATCCCGTCCACTGGGTACAGGTTTAAATGAAATCGATCATTTAACCCATAATGTGTATAAAGGCCGTATGCAGTACTGGTCAGATTTCTATGAAAAGATTTTCAATTTTCAGGAAATCCGCTATTTCGATATTAAAGGTGAATACACTGGCCTAACTTCTAAAGCCCTGACTGCGCCAGACGGCAAGATCCGTATTCCACTGAATGAAGATTCAGATAAAGGTAATGGTCAGATTGCTGAATTCTTAAATGAATTTAATGGTGAAGGCATTCAGCATATTGCCTTTATTTGTGATGACCTTCTGGAAACCTGGGACAAGCTGAAAGCTCTAGGTACCAAGTTTATGACACCACCGCCAAGCACCTATTATGAAATGCTGGATGAGCGCTTGCCAAATCATGGTGAACCGGCAGATGAACTGCAAAAACGCGGCATCCTGCTAGATGGCAATACCAAAGACGGTAATAAACGCCTGCTGTTACAGATTTTCTCTGAAAATATGATTGGTCCAGTGTTCTTTGAGTTTATCCAGCGCAAAGATGACGATGGTTTCGGTGAAGGGAACTTTAAGGCCTTATTTGAATCCATTGAACGTGATCAGATCAAACGTGGTGTTTTAGACATTTCTAAAGCCTGACCTTTTTAAAACCATACCGGTGTCTATGTAGTCTCATATGCACCGGTATGGTTGCCTCTGTTTCAACGTATACGCTCATATAACACTTAAGATTCTGCATCGATGACGGCATAAAAATAATAAAGCACATCATAGTTCAGCACTTAATCTCACATGGATGATGAATAAAAATGCAGCACATTGAACAAGGAAACCTGAAAAAAGGTTTAAGTAACCGGCATATTCAGCTCATCGCACTCGGTGGTTCAATTGGTACCGGACTGTTTCTTGGAATTTCACAAACGATCAAGCTTGCTGGGCCTTCTGTTATTTTAGGTTATGCCATTGCAGGCTTGATTGCCTTCTTAATGATGCGCCAGCTGGGTGAAATGATTGTACATGAACCTGTGAGCGGTTCTTTTAGTCATTTTGCTTATAAATACTGGGGCAAATTTGCCGGATTTATGTCGGGCTGGAATTACTGGGTACTGAATATTCTGGTCTGTATGGCCGAATTAAGTGCCGTCGGTCTTTATATCCATTACTGGTGGCCAGAAATTCCGACCTGGGTCTCTGCCCTCGGCTTCTTCATTTTCATCAATATCATTAATTTGCTTCACGTGAAATTATTCGGTGAAATGGAGTTCTGGCTGGCGATCATTAAAGTTGGTGCAATTATTGCCATGATTGCGTTCGGCAGTTACCTGCTTGCCAGCGGTAGCGGTCATAGCCACTCCAGTCTGGAAAATTTATGGCAACTTGGTGGCTTTTTCCCGAATGGAATTATGGGCCTGATTATGGCGATGGCCATGATCATGTTTGCTTTTGGCGGCATTGAACTGGTCGGGATCGCAGCCGCTGAAACCGATAACCCGAAAAAGACCTTACCTAAAGCAGTCAATCAAATTGTCTACCGTGTCCTGTTATTTTATATCCTGAGTCTGGTAGTGATTTTATCGCTTTACCCTTGGAATATGATGGCGCAAGGTGGTAGTCCATTTGTGTTGATTTTTGATTCTTTAGGCAGTCAAACGGTTGCCGGAGTTTTGAATTTTGTGGTGTTAACCGCAGCGGTTTCGGTATATAACAGTACTAACTACTGTACCAGCCGTATGCTGTTAGGCTTAGCCCAGCAAGGTAATGCGCCGAGGTTCCTAAGCAAGATTAATCAGCGTGGCATCCCTGTGAATGCGGTGATGGTTTCAGCGTTTTTCACCTTGATGTGCGTTTTATTAAATTATCTGGTACCGGAAAAAGCCTTTAGCATATTGATGATGCTGGTGGTTGCTGCCATCGTGATTAACTGGCTTGTTATTTCCTATACTCATTTGAAATTCAAGACCTCAATGAATCGTACGCAGACTAGAACCGATTTTCCAAGTGTGGCTTATCCATTTACCAACTATTTATGTATCGCATTTATGGGCGGTATTCTGCTGATTATGAGCAGCACCCCGGATATGCGTGTTGCTGTCATCATGATTCCAGTCTGGATTGGTATTCTCTCGGTTGCCTACTTCTTTAAGCGCAAACAGGAATCTCAGACGGCTATGTTAGACAACAGCAAAATTAGCACATTACCAGAAGCGTAATCGCTTATTGATTAGATTAGGATAGATTCATGTTTCAACATATTGATACTTATGCCGGCGATCCGATTCTCTCTTTAATGGAAGAATTCAACAAAGATCAGCGCAATAACAAAGTTAACTTAAGCATCGGCCTGTATTACAACGAAGATAATATCGTGCCGCAGCTAGACTCAGTGCAAAAAGCCTATACTTACCTGACCCCTGACTATAATAAAGTTCGTGTTTACTTGCCGATGGATGGTCTGAACAGCTTTAACCAGGCTGCACAGGAATTAATTTTTGGAACTTCCAGCCCTGCCCGCGAGCAAGGCCGTGTAGTCACGATTCAGACCTTGGGCGGCTCAGGTGCGCTAAAAGTCGGCGCTGACTTTTTGAAAAAATATTTTCCAGAATCTGAAATCTGGGTGAGCCAGCCGACTTGGGAAAACCATATTGCCATCTTTAATGGCGCTGGTATTCAGACCCATTTCTATCCTTATTATGATGCAGAAACCAATGCCGTTAATGTACCGGCGATGCTGGATTGCTTAAAACAGCTGCCCGCTCAAAGTATTGTGTTATTACATCCATGTTGTCATAACCCGACCGGGGCAGACTTACAGCCGCATGAGTGGGATCAAGTCATTGAAGTATTAAAGGCTCAATCCTTAATTCCGTTCCTGGATATGGCATATCAAGGTTTCGGTCAGGGTCTGGAACAGGATGCCTATGCCATTCGTGCACTTGATCAAGCCAGAATGAACTTTATCGTCAGCCATTCATTTTCCAAAATCTTCTCTTTATATGGAGAACGTATTGGTAGCTTAAGTTTTGTCTGTGATGACGCTACAAGCGCACAAAATGTTTTAGGCCAGTTAAAAGCTACAGTTCGCCGGATTTATTCAAGTCCAGCGGCCAATGGTGCGCTATTGGTCAGTCAGGTGTTAAATAATCCTGAACTGTTTCAGCAATGGCAGGCTGAAGTTGAAGAAATGCGCCAGCGTATTTTACGTATGCGAGGCTTACTCAAAGAAAAATTGTCTCAGGCACTACCAGAACTTGATTTCAGCTACCTGACCCAGCAACAAGGCATGTTCAGCTATACCGGCTTAACTGCTGAGCAAGTGGATCTGTTAAAACAGCATTACGGTATTTATCTGGTCCGTAGTGGCCGGATGTGTACAGCGGGTCTGAACCTCAGCAATATTGATTATGTTGCAGAGTCGATGGCTGCGGTGATCAAAATGCAAAATGAAGCTGAACCGTTGATTGCTTAGAAATAATTAAGTTGTTAGAAGCCTTCTAATTCTAATATTGGAAGGCTTTTTTATGGATCTTGCTTTATTCTTTTTTTAAATTAAAAGCGAGTGATCATCTTAGTTTTGTATTGCAAAAATAAAATCATTTTTAATTCTATTTAGCGATCAAAAGCTGGATATAAAAAAGATCCAGTACCCAATCAGGACTGGATCTATGTAATGACTATAAATTATATGTAATAGAAGAAAGTATTAGACAGCCACCTGTGGATTAAACAAGGCATCAATCTGTTTTTGAATCCCAAGCAGATAATCAATAGCTTCTTGCATCTGGTCTGCTGGCAACTGGTCTTCGGTGCCAATACAGGTAATCACATGGTCAAGCTGTCGGCTAAAGTTATACACCGGAATCGCCACTGCATGGATGCCCGCCATCATATCACCGGTTACGGACGCATAGCCCTGCTGCAGGATTTTCTCTTTAAGCTGCAAGAATTCTTCCCAGTTCGCAGGATATTGACCTGCTTTCGCGCTACTCGCCCACTCTTTTTCCAGCAGAGGCTTGATGATGTATTCTGGCTGGAGGCAAGCATGTAAACGACCAGTTGCTGACTTCAGCAAAGGCATACGCGAGCCGACCCGGGTAATAATATTAAATACATGGTTGGATTCAAGCGACTGAACCACGACAGCACCATCGGCGAACCATTTGCTGACATGAATACTGCAATTTAAATGCTGCTGAATCTGCATAATATATTTCTGGGTTAATTCCAGCATATCGGTACGTTTTAAGGCATTGACGCCAAATGCATGAGCTCGCTCACCCAGACTATAACGCCCGTCACTGAGCTGCTGGGCATACCCTTTACGTATCAGACTGACCACATAGCGATGCACTTTTGCAGGATGCATGGACAGGACTTCTGACAGCTCTTTTAACATCATCGGTGCATTATGTTCGGTCAATGCATCGAGTACAGTTAATCCTACTTCTAGAGACTGCACCCCTCCCTGTAATTTTTCTTCCTCAACGCTCATCGTTTCATCCTGCATATACGCATTAATTTTCATGGTTCTATCAAGTCATTGTACTACTGAAATCAAAAATCTTGCTTAGCCAAATCTGATTCCCTATTGAAATCATAACTGCATTTTAACAAATTTACATTATTCATAATCAAATTATTTATTGCGTAATTTAAAAATATAAGTATGATTCTGTATAGCACTTAAATTTTCCACGGAAAGGATCCCTATTTATGACGACACGTTTAAAGTCATTTGTCGACATCGCTCCTGATTCAGATTTCCCTTTAGAAAACCTGCCTTACGGTATTTTCAGTGATGCGCAAAACGCCCAACCGCGTGCCGGGGTGGCACTTGGAGAATGGGTAGTTGACCTGGCGGTATTGGAAGCAAAGGGTTATTTAAAGCTGGAACAAGATCAGCAATTTTTTAATCAGCCAACCTTGAATGCCTTTATTGAGTCGGGTAAAGCCAACTGGTCTAAAGTACGTACGGAATTACAAAAGTTACTCTCAGCCGATCATGCCGAATTACGTGACAATCAGGAACTCCGTGATCTGATTTTCTTGAAACAGTCAGACGTCACAATGCATCTGCCGGTGTATATTCCAGGCTATACCGATTTCTATTCATCGAAAGAGCATGCCACCAATGTCGGCTGTATGTTCCGCGATCCGAAAAATGCTCTGTTAGCCAACTGGTCAGAACTTCCAGTCGGTTATAACGGTCGTGCCAGCTCCGTAATTATCAGCGGTACAAAGATCGTGCGTCCATCTGGACAGATCAAATTACCGGATTCTGATCGCCCAGTATTTTCGGCATGTCGCAAACTCGACTTTGAACTGGAAACCGGCTTTATCATCGGCAAGCCAAATAACTTAGGCGAGCCCATTGCGATTGAAAATGCCTGGGACCATATTTTTGGTATGGTGCTATTCAATGACTGGTCTGCACGTGACTTGCAACAATGGGAATATGTGCCGCTAGGTCCATTTAACGCCAAGACTTTTGCCTCTTCGATCTCGCCATGGATCGTAACCATGGAAGCGATTGAACCATTTAAAACCAGTTCACCTGCTCAAGAGCCAAAACCTCTGGCTTATCTGCGTGAAGATAACAGCAGTAATAGCTATGACATTAACCTGTCCGTTGAAATTCAGCCTGAAAATTCAGACCAGGCTGATGTGATCTGTGAGACCAATTTCAAATATATGTACTGGTCAATGGCACAGCAACTGGCTCATCACACCATTGCCGGCTGTAATGTTCAGGTCGGTGATCTGATGGGTTCAGGCACAATTTCCGGTCCTACGCCAAATTCTTATGGTTCATTACTGGAAATTACCTGGAATGCCACCAAGCCACTGACTTTGTCGAATGGTGAACAGCGTACGTTCATTCAGGACGGCGATACCGTGATCATGAAAGGTCATTGTGAAAAAGATGGCCTGCGTATCGGTTTCGGTGCTGTGAGCGGCAAAATCCTGCCAGCGATTGATTTCGATTTTACTGAATAGTTCGGGGTGAAATCATAGCCATGCAACTGTATACCTATTTTCGTAGTTCAGCCGCTTACCGGGTTCGTATTGCGCTCAACCTGAAAGGACTCGAAGCAGAACATATTCCAGTTCATCTGGTGAACAATGGCGGCGAACAGCATAGTGAAACATTTCGTCAGGTCAATCCAGGTGAACTGGTGCCTGCCTTAATTGAAGATGATTTCACGCTGACCCAGTCGCTCAGCATGATTGAATATCTGGAAGAAAAATTTCCAAAAAACAGCCTGTTGCCCAAGGATTTGCAACAGCGTGCGCTGATCCGGGCCTTTAGCCTGAACATTGCCTGTGACATTCATCCACTCAACAATCTGCGTGTGCTTCAGTACCTGACTAAAATTCTGAATGCCAGCGATGAACAGAAAACTGAATGGTACAGACACTGGGTCATCACCGGTTTAAAAACACTCGAAGCTCAACTAACACATTCAAATGGCCAATTCTGTTTTGGAGATCAACCGAGCCTTGCAGATTGCTGTCTGATTCCACAAGTGTATAACGCTAAACGTTTCAACATCGCTCTTTCAGATTTTCCAAAAATTGAATCGATTTATGCCCATTGCAATTCACTGGACGCTTTTCAAAAGGCTGCACCTGAAGCCCAGCCCGATGCAGCATAAGAATATATAAGGATATAAACATGACTATTCAAATCGAAAAAATTCACCATGTCGCCTACCGCTGTAAAGATGCCAAAGAAACCGTGGAATGGTATAAAAAGAATCTGAACATGGACTTTATTCTGGCTTTTGCCGAGGATCATGTCCCGTCTACCAAAGCTTTCGACCCCTATATGCATCTGTTTTTAGATGCAGGCAATGGCAATGTGTTGGCCTTCTTTGAACTGCCTACCCAACCGGAAATGGGTCGCGATGAAAATACCCCAAAATGGGTGCAGCATATCGCCTTAAAAGTGAAGGATCGCCAAGCACTGGTTCAAGCTAAAGAGCATCTGGAAGCCAATGGCGTAGATGTACTGGGCATTACCAATCACGGCATTTTCCATTCGATTTACTTCTTTGATCCAAATGGTCACCGTCTGGAACTGGCATATGATGATGAAAAAGCACCTCAGAAAATTGCCATGATTACCGAAGAAATGAAGTATGACATGCTGGAACAATGGAGCAAAACCAAACGTGCACCATCACATACGCACTTCCTGCATGCAGATGAATTAGACCATAGCGCTCGCGAAGCCAAGATGGACGCTTGAATTTTAAGAAAAGGATTTCTGATGAATAAAGTCGTTGCCAATGCTCAGGAAGCTTTAGCGGATATCGTGGCAGATCATCAAACGCTCGCCGTTGGCGGATTTGGTTTATGCGGTATTCCTGAAGCGCTTATTGAAGCTTTAAAACATACCGGTGTCACTGGTCTCACCTGTATTTCCAATAATGCAGGTGTGGATGATTTTGGTTTGGGCAAATTGCTGCAAACCAAGCAGATCAAAAAAATGATTTCTTCTTATGTCGGTGAGAACAAGGAATTTGAGCGCCAATATCTGAATGGTGAGCTGGAAGTAGAGCTGACGCCACAAGGTACACTGGCAGAAAAACTGCGTGCGGGTGGTGCTGGAATTCCTGCTTTCTACACCCAAACCGGTGTCGGCACATTGGTTGCTGAAGGCAAAGAAGTCCGTGAATTTGAGGGTAAAGAATTTATCCTGGAAAAGTCATTAACCGTAGATGTGGCACTGGTCAAAGCCTATAAAGCAGATAAGGCCGGCAACCTGGTCTTCCGTAAAACTGCACGTAATTTCAATCCCGAATGTGCCATGGCCGGGAAAATCACTGTGGCTGAAGTTGAACAAATCGTAGAGATTGGTGAACTTGATCCCGATGATATCCATCTGCCTGGAATCTATGTGAATCGAATTGTCGTTAATGCTTCACCAGAAAAACGCATTGAACAGATGACCTTAAAGGCGGGAGCATAATCATGGCTTGGACTCGAAATCAAATGGCTCAACGTGCAGCACAGGAACTGGAAGATGGGTTCTATGTCAATCTTGGTATCGGTTTACCAACACTGGTGGCCAACCATATTCCGGATGATATCAACGTCTGGCTCCAGTCTGAAAATGGCCTGTTAGGCATTGATGAATTTCCAACTGTAGAAACCGTTGATGCAGATCTAATTAATGCAGGTAAACAGACAGTGACTGCCCGTAAAGGTGCTGCCTTCTTTTCCAGTGCGGATTCCTTTGCCATGATTCGCGGTGGACATGTCAATATTGCGATTCTGGGGGCAATGGAAGTTTCCGAAAAGGGTGATCTGGCAAACTGGATGATTCCAGGCAAGAAAGTCAAAGGTATGGGCGGTGCCATGGATCTGGTAGCCGGTGTGCAGAAAGTCGTAGTCCTAATGGAACACACGGCTAAAGATGGTACCTCGAAAATCATTCCTCAATGTACTTTGCCGCTAACAGGTAAAGGTGTGGTCAACCGGATCATCAGTGATCTCGGTGTTATAGATATTACTTCACGCGGAGTGGTTCTGGTAGAACTGGCTCAAGATGTCACGCTGGAGCAGATTAAAGCTGCGACTGGAGTTGAGCTGATTACGGATAGACTTGAGGCTGCCTGATCTGCTTCTACTGAATAATCAAAGCAGCAAAAGCTGCTTTGATTATCTTCTGAAAATATTGCTTTAGCATCGTAATTACACTGAAGATAAATAATATTTTTCTATAATATTCAAACTCTTGCTGTATAATTTTAAAAATCACAATAAAATCTTATGAATGTAATTCACCTTATTGGATCAAATAAAATTATCTTTATTTCTATTCAAATAAGTTTGCAGAAAAACTATTTTTTTCGGTTTATTGTTTTTTTATTAAGCTCAATAAAACTTATAAAATTTAAGATTCAGAACTACTCTCATACCTATTTATATTTAAATTGATCACTAAAGATAATAATGATAACAAAATTTTAATTAGTAGAAAAAATACTCAATAAAAAAGCCACTTAATATAAGTGGCTTTTTTATAACAAGAATTTTGGTGGAGATGGCGGGAGTTGAACCCGCGTCCGCCAACACTACGCTCGAGAATACTACATGCTTAGATATCGTCTATTATTTTAACACCAAGAGACCCGACGAACAGGGTTCAAGGTGCGATCCTCTAAATTTGGTATAAAGCCCCGAGGCTTGACTCTATACGGACTTGTGTGCGTTCGCTTCAGTCGGGATCTCTAACCACAAGTATTCAGAGATGCGGACAAGCAGCCCTTAGGCTGCTAGAGCGTAAGTTTCGTCGTTTGCGACTATTAAAATGCAAATTTGATTTACGAGAGAAAATGCGCTCTCGGCATGCATCTATGAGTTTCATCATCGGCGTCGAAGCCAAGAACATCCCCAAAGTACAAGCTCATCATAGCATAACTGGCAAAAAATACGATGCATTTTCTACACAAATACACTTTTGAATGCGCCTGATTACATAATTGCGCTAATATTTCATAATTCAAGTCAACATTTAAAAAATTATGAGCTATTTATTGGCACTCGATCAGGGAACGACGTCTAGCCGTGCAATCATCTTTAATGAGCACGGACAGATTCAGGCAACAGCTCAACGCGAAACCCATATCCAGACCCCACACTCCGGTTGGGTCGAACAGGATGCACAGGAAATCTGGAGCTCGCAGATTGCAGTAGTTCAACAGGCATTAGCCACTGCCCGGATTCTGGCGAAAGACATTAAAGCGATTGGCCTGACCAACCAGCGTGAAACGACTGTGGTATGGGATCGTCGTAATGGCAAACCTCTTGCGCCAGCGATTATCTGGCAGGATCGTCGTGCAACAGACTGGTGTAATTTGCTCATTCAGCAAGGCCAGATGGATCAGGTACAACGAAAAACCGGATTACGGATTGATCCCTATTTTAGTGCCGGGAAACTGGTCTGGTTATTAGAAAATATTGATGGCTTACGTACACTCGCAGAGCAAGGTCATGTGGCTTTTGGCAACATTGATAGCTGGCTGATCTGGAACCTGACTCAAGGTGCTGAGCATATTATTGAAGCGAGTAATGCTTCCCGCACCATGTTGATGAATCTGCAAACTCAACGCTGGGATGACGAACTACTCGACCTGTTTAATATCCCCGCTTCAGTTCTGCCACGAATCATCAGTTCTGATTGTCATATTGCAGATACGGCACCGGGTTTATTAGGGGCTACGATTCCCATTACCGGTATTCTGGGTGATCAGCAATCTGCCTTATTTGGCCAGTCTTGCTTCGAACCCGGTATGGCAAAAAATACCTATGGCACCGGCTGTTTTATGCTGTTCAATACCGGTCATGATATTCAGCTCAGCCAGAACAAATTACTTTCTACCCTCGCCTGGCAGGCACAGGAACAGACCAGTTATGCCCTGGAAGGTAGCGTTTTTATGGCCGGTGCTGTGGTGCAATGGCTACGTGATGGGCTTGGCATCATTCAGAAGAGCAGTGATATAGAGAAGTTGGCCTGTAAAGTTAAAGATACCGACGGCGTGGTCTTAGTTCCTGCTTTTACCGGACTGGGCGCACCGCATTGGGATAGTGAAGCGCGTGCCCTGCTGTGTGGCATGTCGCGTGGAACCAATAAAGCTCATATTGCCCGAGCTACACTGGAGTCCATTGCTTTTCAGGTCTCCGATGTACTGACGGCCATGCAATCCGATATTGCTCATCCTCTAAAAGAGCTACGCGTCGATGGCGGTGCCAGTTGTAATGATATGTTGATGCAGTTCCAAGCTGACTTGCTGAATGTGCCTGTCTTGCGTCCAAAAATGCTGGAATCCACCGCTTGGGGTGCAGCAGCGATGGCAGGTTTAAAGTCAGGGGTATTTTCTAATTTAAATGAAATTTCTCAATCCTGGCAGCTAGATCGCGCCTTTGAACCGAAAATGCAGTCCGATGAACGTGAAGCCCATTTGGCCAAATGGCAAAATGCCTTAAAACGGGCCAAATCAGATTTATAAGATCGAAAAAAACCGCTAAATAGTTAGCGGTTTTTTTATTTTGGAAAATATTAATGTGATGGCATTCCACCCACACCCGCTTTTGGTCGTGGTGCCAGCCAGACGATTAAGGCGGCAAAAACAAAGACCATCGCCAGTATTAAAAACAGGTGATTAGCTGACAGGGTTAATGCTTCTTTATCCACCAGACTTGAAATATAACCCAAGGCACTATCCGAACTCATGCCCTGAGCCATCAAGGTATTCTGGGTTTCCTCGACATTCAGCTTACCGACCAGCTCACTGCGTGCCACTTTACTATGATCATCCCAGATCGTGACTGCAATTGAAGCCCCGATCGCTCCAGCCATAGTCCGCAAAAAGTTCATTAAGCCTGCTGCTGATGCCATTTCCTGAGGCTGTACTGAGGCCAACGCCATATTGGAGAGTGGAATGAAGAAGAATGGCACCGCAAAACCTTGCAGAATCTGTGGCCAGGCCAATGCCATAAAATCCGCATCCGTAGTCCAGAATGCCCGCATCAAAGTCACAACGGCAAGCAAGGTCAAACCGAAACTCGCCAGAATGCGCTGGTCATATTTGGTCGCCATCTTCGCCACAATCGGTGACATCAATAGGCTACCAAAACCCATAGTCGCGGTTAGATAACCTGCCCAGGTGGCCGTATAACCCAGATTAATCTGCACCCACTGTGGAATCAGTACAATACTGGAAAAGAAGGCACCGAAGGCAAATGCCAATGACAGTACAGCAAAGGTAAACCCGCGATATCGGAAGATCCGGATATCTACGATCGGATGCCGTTCAGTCAGTTCCCAGATGGTAAAAATGATTAAACCAACTATGGCAAGCACCGCCAAGGTTCCGATAAAGGAGCTGCTAAACCAGTCATGTTCATGACCGAGATCTAACATTAATTGCAGCGCACCAATCCAAAGAATCAGTAAGAACAAACCACCTTTATCAATCTTCAAGGCATTGGTTTCAGTTTCAGCTGGTTTTAATAGCTTCAATGCAGCCAGACCGCAGAATAGACCTACCGGAATATTGATAAAGAAAATCCAGTGCCAGGACAGATTATCACTGATGGTACCACCGAGAATTGGACCAAGAATTGGACCGACAACGGTGGTCATCGCCCACATGCCCATCGCTTGGGATTGTTTTTCAGGTGGGAAGATGCGTAGTAATAGAGTCTGGCTCAGCGGCATGATTGGACCGCCAAACAGTCCCTGCCCGATCCGGCAAAATACCAGCATTTCCAGACTGGTTGAAATCCCGCACAGAATTGAAAAAATGGTAAAGCCGAGCAAGCAGACACCAAAGAGTCGAACACTACCAAAGCGACCCGCCAGCCATCCCGTCAAAGGTACACAGATCGCTTCTGCAACTGCATAAGACGTAATGACCCAGGTGCCTTGCGAGCTGGACACTGCCAGACTACCGGTAATATGCGGCACCGAGACATTGGCAATGGTCATGTCCAGCACGACCATGAAATTGGCCAATGCCAGCACAAAGGCCGCCAGCATCAGCTTGCCGCCGGTCAGATTCCCATATGGAACATATTTATTCATCGGGAATTACTTCTTAAAGTGGATTTCAGCTTCCATCGACAGACCCACACGTAGTGGATGCTCGGCCAGTTCTTTCGGATCCAGCTGAATACGGACTGGCAAACGCTGTACCACCTTAATCCAGTTGCCTGTGGCATTCTGAGCCGGAATCAGAGCAAACGCTGAACCTGTACCGCCAGAGAAACCCACCACAGTGCCGTGATACTTCACCGATTTACCATACAAATCAGACGTCAGTTCAGCTTTCTGCCCGACACGGACGTTTTCCAGCTGGCTTTCTTTGAAATTGGCATCAACATAGAGCTGATCTACTGGTACGACCATCATTAGCATTGTACCAGGCGCAACACGTTGACCCACCTGAATGGAACGGCGTGAAACCACTCCATCAAAAGGTGCTTTAATGACAGTACGTTCTAGATCCAGCTCGGCCTGTTTCAGTTTGGCTTCAGTGACTAATACATCAGGCGTTGAGTTTTCATTCGCACCTTGAATCAAGGCTTCATTCGCCGCTAAATTGCTTTGTGCGGCTCTCTGACTGGATCTTGCTTGTGCCAGCCCCGCTTCAGCAGAAGCTACGCCTGCTTTGGCAGTATCCAATGCAGATTGTGCGGTACTGAGTTCTTCTTTAGACACTGCACCGCTCGCACTGAGTTTTTCACGACGCGTATATTCATCTCGTGCTTTATGCAAGGCTGCCTGAGCCTGAGCTAGCTGAGCTTCAGCACTGCGAATTGCATCATCACTCACCCCAATCTGTGAGCTTAAAGCCCCGCTATTGGCCGCAGTCTGTTTGTACTGGCGCTTGGCTTTGGTTAATTCCGCACGTGCCTGAGCCACTGCAATTTTGGCATCACGGTCATCAATTCTGGCCAGGATATCGCCCTGTTTGACCGCTTGGGTATCATGCACCAATACTTCAGCGACCTGGCCACTCACCATAGACGTGATAGAAGCCGTTTCAGCACCCACATAGGCATTTTCAGTACTGACTGAATTGTTCAGAAAGAATTTCCACACCAGAAACAGCACCAGTGTAATCACCATAAGGATGGCAACAATACTCAGGGCCTTTTTACGTTTATTTTTTAAAGCTTGATCCGAAGTTGCATCAGATGCGTTTTCTGGCAGGGTGTCTTGTACATCTGTCATTGATTTTTTCCTAAATCCAACAGACTTGGTCACGCAGCCACACTGACCAGCACTGACATGAATGTATAATAGATTCATATCCCGTTTATTGATCAATGGGTAAAATGAGAAAGCCGTATTAATTTAATTTTCATGCATTCTAATAATAAAAATTAGAAAATATGCAAAAAAATATTACTCGGAAGTTTAAAAAACTAAGCCCCTATTCCAGGAATAAGAGCTTAGTTCGGGCCCAGAATGAGCCAGGATCGAGGAGATAAACTTAATTAATAGGCATATGAAGCAATCGCTGTGGCAATCGGCTTGTCATCATCGTTGACCATGGTCATGCGCATGGTGCAGCCCTTACGCCCCAAACGTAAGGTTTCTGCACGGGCAATAAAATATTTACCACGACCGGGTGCCAGATAATCCACGCGCATATCTACCGTCGCCAGACGTGATACCTTTTTAATCGTATCGGCAATGGTTTCCGGTTCGGCTTTCTTATACAGCTCACCCATCGCCACAATTCCGCCAATACTGTCGAGTATGGTCGCTGCAAGACCGCCATGCAGAATCTGAAAAGCCACATTGCCAATCATGAAATCCTGCATTTCAACATATGCTTCGATCTGACCATCGACCACCCGCATGGTCATGCCATTATGCTTAAAAAAAGGAGAGGTATTAAAAGCGTGTACCAACTGGTTTAAGACCACTTCAATATCCACTTTTGCACCTAAATGTATATTACCTGTCCAATTTCTTTCTGTCTTAGTCATAAGTCTGCCCGAAGCTACAACAATAAAAAACCGCTAATTTATGCCCAAAAAATTCAGATAGGGTTACAATAGGGGCCTAGTTTAATACTGATTACTGAGATTTTTATGACCTATACGTTCAATCGTCCCGCGTTTCCTGCAACTCGCATGCGTCGTATTCGTAAAAATGAGCATTTACGTTCTATGGTACGTGAAACCCATCTCAGTGCTGATCACTTGATTTATCCAGTATTTGTGCTTCCGGGACAAAACCAGACCCAAGACATTCCAAGTATGCCAAATGTGCAGCGCCTGTCTGCTGACTTGTTGTTAAAAAAATCAGAACGTTTGCTCGAACTAGGTGTCAATAAGCTGGCGCTGTTCCCGGTTACACCCCAAGAAGATAAAAGCCTGACTGCAGAAGCCGCTTGGCATGAAGATGGTCTGGTACAGAAGACCGTTCGTCTGCTGAAAAAAGAATTACCGGAAATGGTACTGATTACCGACGGCGCGCTAGACCCTTATACCACGCATGGCCAGGACGGCATCATTGATGAAACCGGCTATGTCCTGAATGATGAAACGGTTGAAGCACTCATCAAGCAAACTTTAAGTCATGCCGAAGCCGGTGCTGATATTGTAGCGCCAAGTGACATGATGGATGGCCGCATCGGTGCAATTCGTCAGGCCTTTGAACAGAATGGCCATATCTATACCTCTATTATGGCTTATTCAGCCAAATATGCGTCTAGCTTCTACGGTCCATTCCGTGATGCTGTCGGTTCGGCTAGCAACCTAAAAGGCGGCAATAAATACAATTACCAAATGGATTTCGGTAACCGTGCCGAAGCATTGCATGAAATTGCACTGGATATCCAAGAAGGTGCAGATATGGTGATTGTTAAACCGGGAATGCCGTATCTGGATGTGGTTCGTGAAGTCAAAGATACCTTCGGTATACCCACCTTTATTTATCAGGTTAGTGGTGAATATGCCATGCTGGCTGCTGCAATTCAGAATGGCTGGTTATCTGATAGTGTAATTCTAGAGTCCCTGATGTGCTGCCGCCGTGCCGGTGCAGATGGTATCTGGACCTACTTTGCGGAAGAAGCGGCGCTCAAACTGAAAGACATGAAATAAAATAGAAGGACCTTGGCGCAATGCATATCGCCATTATCGGAGCAGGCATCACCGGCTTGATGTCAGCTCTGGAATTGCTTGAACAGGGATGTTCTATTACGATTTTTGATCAGCAAGCGGCTGGACAGGCAGCCTCTTGGGCCGGAGGCGGTATCCTCTCCCCAATGTATCCCTGGCGTTATCCCGATGCCGTTAATGCTCTTGCCCGCTATGCCAAACCGCTGTATCAAGCCTGGAACCAGAAACTGCAACCGATTACCGGGATTGATTTCCAGATCCATGAAACCGGTATGCTGATTTTTGATGAAACGGATTTTGAAATCGGACTGCGCTATGCCGAGCAATATCAGGATCCACAGCAACATGCAGAATATCTGAATCAGCCTCAAATCCAGCAAATCAATTCCAAAGTAGATCCGAAATTTAAACAGGCGATCTATTTTCCAGAACTTTCCAATATCCGCAATCCGCGACTGTTACAGTCCATTATTGCTTACCTTAAACAGCATCCGCGTGTCACTTGGCAAGAGCATTGCAATATTACTCAGCTAAATATCCAGCAAGATCATGTACACAGTGTTTCCACTAAAAATGGCCTGAGCTTTAAAGCAGATCAGTTCGTCATTGCCACCGGTGCATGGTCTGCACGCTGGTCTGAACAGCTCGGTCTGGACATTCCAGTTCATCCGGTTCAAGGCCAGATGTTGCTCTTTAAAACGCCAGAAAACTGGCTGCCAACCATGTGCATGAACAAGGTCATGTACCTGATTCCACGTCGTGATGGGCATGTGCTGTGTGGTTCCAGCATGCGTCAGGTCGGTTTTGATACCTCGTCTTCTGCTGAAATTCGTCAGGATATTTTAGCTGCTTGCTTGGAAATGGTGCCGGAACTGGCAGCTTTTCCGATTGTGAAACAGTGGGCTGGTCTACGCCCAAGCTCACCAGATGGCATTCCCTATATCGGCAAAATTCCGCATCTAAACAATCTCTGGACCAATTTTGGCCAGTTCCGTAATGGCTTATGTATGGGTGCTGCTTCTGGAAAATTGCTGTCTCAGTTAATCCTGGAGCAACCTACCATCGTAAATCCACAGCCTTATAATCCGGTACAGCGTTTACAGCCACACTCTTTAACGGTTTAAAATTTCAATCAAGGCTTCTTTCAGTGTCGGATAGCTAAATTCAAATCCAGCTTCCTGCAAAGCTTTGGGCTGAACATATTGACCATTCAGAATCAGTTGTGACTGTTCACCCAGCATCATTTTCATACTACATGCTGGTAACGGTAATAAAGGTTTTCGTTTCAGCACCTGTGCTGCGATCCGGGCAAACTGCGCCTGACTGACTTTTTCAGGTGCCACCACATTAAATACCTGTTGCTGGGTCGACTGCTGCATCAGGAATTCGATCGCCCGCATGACATCCTGTAAATGTACCCAGGTCACCGGCTGACGCCCGTGGCCAATCCGGCCAAACATATTCAGCTTAATTGGCAATAACATCTGCGGAAGAATCCCGCCACCTTGGCCAAACACTACAGCAAAGCGAACAATTTTGGTGTCCTGCCCCGTATAAGACAAGGCCAGTTTTTCCCATTTCTCACACAGTTCTGACATAAAAATGGATTGTGGCGGACTTTGTTCAGTACACACTGTATCCCAGCGTTCTTGCGGATCGATTCCGTAGTAGCCGATCGCTGAAGTCGAAATAATACGTTTGGGTTTGATCTGATTTTTTTCTAGATAGTCATATAACTTCTTGGTGGTATTTAACCGACTATCCAGCAATTTCTTTTTGCGTGCGGCTGTCCAGCGACCCTGCCCGATACTTTCACCAGCCAGATTAATCACATAGTCAATCTGATGATTTTTCAATTCTTCCAGATCATTAATCCAGTGAAAATCAGGATGCTCTTCTCGCAATTTTTTCTGCCGGGTCAGGCCGATTACCGCATAATCACGAGCCAGTAAAAATTTCACCAGATGGCTGCCAATAAAACCGCTGGCGCCTGTCATGAGGACTACAGGTTTATACATGGTTATTCTGAGCCATTATTATTGTATTGCTCAAATTATACGTCACTTCTGATTTTCTATCAGCCTGATTTAGCATTTTGAATTTAATCTCAACAATTTTGATATAAAGAGCAGGAAATCCTAGCCAAACATTTTTGCTGCCATACGCTGTGCCTGTTTGCCATAAAACCAGTAGGTCAGCAGATAAAGCGGAATCGCGATGAGCAGGAACATGATCACGACAATACTCATAAATTGAGGCTGTTGCAGATATAGTAAAAAGTCCTGCCAGGCATTCGGATTGGAACGCGTCGCAATAGCAATCCCTAGAATTAAAAATACCAGATTATAGCCCCAGTAAATCAGACTGAATCCTAAGATGAATTTTTTACGTTCTGCTTGGGTTGGCGCCCGTTGTTCCTTTTTTAAAAAATTAAACAGTACCCAGATCATCGCTACCAGATAAGGCACAATGGTTAATACTGCGCCCATGCCAGTCGGCATTAACGCCGCCACAACCCCGCAAATGCAGGTAAAAATAAAGCATAGGAAGAAAAACCAGAGAAAATAGCGAGTTAGAGACACCATTAGCAGGACTCAAGGACAATTAATCAACTAGTATAAAAAAAATTAATTTTTTTTTCATTTTATTGTCAACCTAAAGCGAGATGCTGACGTTATATAGGGTACAAGGTTCGGAAATTTGGACTGGCATCCACAAATTTTCGTTCTCTTTGCTAAAGCAATAAGTCCAGTGTTTTAGAAAATTTTGAATAGCAGCCAAAATTTTCACTATACACAAATCTTTGACCGACGATTTCATCATCACTCGAATCGTCGGTTTTTATTTTTTGGACGAACCGTTTTTAACAATTCGCCTGCCAATCTTTATTAGCTTCTTATGCAGCATAAAATAATGATTGCCTGTAGTTTTTCAAGTCTGTTTTTAGCAATTTTTATAAAAATATTGGTTCTGCTATTCAGATGTTATGAAATTGCCTGAAGTAAGATTTAAAATAAAAACGCTGTATTCAATACTTTATATATAAACATCATATTTTATTGATTTCACAAGTATTATTCTTATATTCAAAACTACGCTGAAAATAGTTTCAATGAAGTGTAGCAATGAAATAGATCAAAATATTTTTTTCAAGTAGATTTTTAGCTGGGCTTTTTTCTATAGTAGGAAGGCAAAAATAAAGGTGGGTATACATGGCAGTTCATTTTCTACATACTTCTGATTGGCATTTGGGACAGTTTTTCCATAACCATGACCGTGAATTTGAACATGCACAATTCCTGAATTGGCTCCTTGAACAAATCAAGGAAAAACAGCCACATGCTCTACTGATTGCCGGTGATATTTTTGATGTCATCAATCCCGCTTCCAGTGCCCAAAGACAACTTTATCAATTCCTTGCCGATGCCCATGAACTGGCACCGCATATGCAAACCCTGATGATTGCCGGCAACCATGATTCAGGTTACCGGATTGAGCAGGTTCAGCCTTTATTGACCAAATTCAATGCCAAAGCGGTGGGTATTGTCGGCCGGACTGCGGACAATGCTCTTGATCTGGATCGTTTGCTGGTTCCAATTTATGACCAGCAGCAAGAGATTATTGCCTGGTGCCTAACCCTGCCTTATTTACGTAGCGCCGAAATTACCGGTATTAATGAACATACCCATAATAGCCAGAATGCCATCAGCTATCTGCACCAACAGTTGATTGCCGAAGCCAAAGCACGTAAGCAGCCACATCAGGCACTGATTCTTATGTCACATGCACATATGCAAGGTGGAGAAACTTCCGATTCCGAACGCCCCATTATTGTCGGCAATGAAGAAGCTCTCTCAACGGCGCTATTTGATGAAGTCATTGACTATGTCGCTCTGGGACATCTGCACAAACCACAAAAAGTCGGTCAACCACATATCCGCTATAGTGGCTCCCCAATTCCCCTATCCTTTAGTGAGATCAACTATTCGCATCAGGTTGTTGAAGTCAGAATCGATCCTGAACAAAATGCTGAACAGCGTTTTCAGTTTGAAGCGCTGAAAGTTCCTCGTACTGTCGAGCTATTTAGAATTCGGGAAAATCTGGAAAATCTGCTCAGCAAAGTAAAAGCACTGCCGACTGGGGAAATTGAGCATCTGGCAGCACGACATTTTCTGGAAATTGAATACACTACTGATGCACCGCCACCAGTAGATTTACGTCAGCAGATTGAACAGGCACTGCCGCCAAATCGTTATCGTCTGCTACGCATTAGCCGGATTTATCAACGACAAGCAGAAGATCAGGCCGATAGCTCTAAAATTGACTTGGCACCTCCAACCCCTGAATCACTGTTTT
The DNA here is from genome assembly GCF_054861205.1 of Acinetobacter sp. TW_SC_4. NCBI lineage: Bacteria > Pseudomonadati > Pseudomonadota > Gammaproteobacteria > Moraxellales > Moraxellaceae > Acinetobacter > Acinetobacter sp. TW_SC_4. The sequence continues at coordinate 749,985 of NZ_CM142174.1, read as the reverse complement.
TCAATATCTGGGAAAAAATGGGCTATAGCCAGGATCATTCAGTGCAGCAAGATTTTCAGCAGTTACTGGTCGAAGCCCAACATGAACTTGCACAAAAACAACAAGCTTAGGATCAGCCATGAAAATTATCCGTCTGAGCCTAAATAACCTCGCCTCTCTCGCTGGTACGCATCATATTGATTTTGAATCGAATCCACTGGCGCATGCCGGACTGATTGCGATTACCGGAAAAACCGGTGCTGGTAAATCTACCCTGCTCGATGCCATGTGTCTGGCGCTGTATAACGAAATTCCACGTTTAAAAGGCGCCACAGGTAGCCTGAAAGATGCAGGTGGTCAGGATGTCTCAATCAAGGACTCCAAAAATATTCTGCGCCGTGGCTGCGTACAGGGTTTTGCCGAGCTTGAATTTATTGCCCTAGACCAGAAACGCTATACGGCACGCTGGGAAATTCGTCGTGCCCGGCAGAAAGTGGATGGTAATTTAAAGGTCGATCGTGCCATTACCTGTCTGGATGATCAACGGGTTCTAAACCAGAAGATTTCTGAATGCACGCCGCTGATTGAAAAACTGGTTGGCTTGAGTTTTGAGCAATTTACTCGTGCAGTTTTATTGGCACAGTCCGAAGTTGGCGCTTTTCTGAAAGCCAAAGATAATGAACGTGCCGATCTGTTGGAGTATCTGACCAATTCTCAGATTTTCAGTCTGGTCAGCCAGAAGGCCTTTGAAAAACACAGTGAGGTGAAGCAAAAACGCGCTGATCTGGAAAAATTAATCGGTCATCTGGAACTATTATCTGAAGAAGATATTGCTGCCCTACAGCAGCAACACACGACTTTAAAACAGGTGGTTGAGCATCTAAATCAGAGTGAAAAGATACTGGAAAATGACCTGAAATGGCATCGCCAGCAGCATTATCTCTATACTGAAATTCAGGCCAAAAAAGAAATCTATACGGTTCAGCTGGATGCTGCACAGAAAATGACACCGCAAAAACAGTTATTAGATCAACTGGATCAGTTTCAGCAGATTCGGGAACAGTTTGTCCAGCAACAGCAGTTTCAGAAACAGCGTAGCCATTTACTGACTGAGCAGCAAAACTTTGTTGCCGAATTCACGTCCGTTCAGCAGCAGCGTGATAGTGAGCAGCGCAAGTTGCAGCATATTCAGCAACAGCAACAACAGCAGCAACAAGAGTTCCAGAAGATCAAACCTTATCTGGATCAGGGACTCAAGCTGGATCATGAAATGCTGTCGATTGGCGAGCAGTATAAGCAGCTTTTAGCCGAACAGCAGACCTATAGAACCCAGCAGATTCAGCCTGTTGAGAATCAGCTGGTGCAGACTGAGCAACGTTTACAACAGGTTCAGACTCAGTACCATCAGATTCAAAAGCAACTGGAACAACACAGCTTCTTAGCAGTTTTTGATGACGAGCCACAAGCAACCTTACAACGCTTGCAGGATTATCAGGAACTGCATCAGAAATTCATGCGGCAGCACTCAGCACTTTTCCAATCCAGCCGCACTGAACTGGAACAGCAGCAACAGGCTTTATCTGCCAGCTTGCAGGAATTCACTCAGCGCTATACTCATCTGGACCAGCTTGAACAGCAAGTCCAACAGTTCCAGATCCAACAACAGCAACTCAGTACCCAGCATTCGAAGCTTGAAGCTTTAATGCGAACCGTACAGCAAATGGCTGGCTTAGAAACTGAAAGCCTGCAATTGAATCGCGAGTTAGAAAGCTATCATGACCGCTTAAAGCAATTAGAAGCTGAACTTGTTCAATTACAGCAACAACGTCAGGAAGCAGAACAGGCCTTTGAACAATTGCAACAAGTACTGGCTCAGCAACGTTTATTTCAGGCACAAAGTGTGCAGGAATTACGTGCACAGCTGAAACCAAATGAGCCTTGTATGGTCTGTGGTAGTCATGAGCATCCTTTTGTACAGCATCAGAAACTGCTAGAAAATGCTTTGCAACAACTACATGATCAGCAGCTTCAGGAAGCTCAGAAAAAACTACAGCAACTGACTCAGGCATATCAGCAAGTACAAATCCAGCAATCTCAACTGCAAACCTTAATTGAGCAACATCAGCAACGCAGCAGTCAGCTTAGTACGACACTACAACAGCAGAAGGTTCAGTTGAATCAGGATCTTCAGCAATTTGATTTGCTGTTGGATTTAAGCCAGAGTACAGATCATTTGCAGCAACAGCTTGGCCAGCATGTGCTTCAACTTCAACAAGAACAACAGCAGCTAGCACAAACCCTGCAAAATCAGCAAAGTGACTGGAAACAATGGCGCCAGCAACAGCAACAGCTGGATCAGCTACGTTTTAGCATGCAGCAGCATTCACAGTTAGAACAAATGATTCAGCCGGTTCTTAATCTACTGCCTGAGTCCTTGCAGAAATCCTGGATTACTGATGCCTCATCAAGCTGTCAGCAGTTATCTCAACAACTGCAACGACGTCAGAAACAGTCTCAGGAATTCAAAACCTTGGAGACTCACATGCAAAGCTTAAATCAGCAAATTGAAAAGGCACGTGATCAGCTCAGCCTGCATCAACAATATGATGCTCAGTTACAGCAAAAGATGAATACGGCGCTGAATATGGGCAAAGCACTACGTGAACAGCTCAACCATCTGACCCTCACCCATGCCGGACAGATTTATCCTAAAGCACAGGAATGGCGTGACCATCTGGAGCAACAACAACAAGCGTTGGATGAACAGCTACGGGCACAGAGTCTGATGACCCAGCAGCATGATCAGCATTTGCAACAAGCTGAACTGAAAAAACAGAGTTTCATCACCCAGATTCAGCAACTAGAACAGCAGATTAGGCAATGCCAGCAATCTATTCGAGACTGGCAAAATACACATCCTGAATTTGATGCCGAGCATATCCAGCATTGCCTGGATATTGACTTGCAACAGCATCAGCAAATTCGCCAGCAATTACAGGCACAACATCAGGCGGTTGAAAATGCCAAAACGGCTTGGGACATTCTGGAAGAACAATATCAGCATCATTTGAAGTCCAAGCCTGAACTTAGCTTTGAAGAAGTTGAACTGCGCTTAAGTAGTCTGGCACAGGAAAAAGCTGAACAGGAAAATGCCTGTAATGAAGTAGCCACCAAATTAAGAATACATGCCAATAACCAATCGACCTTACAACGTTACCAGCATCAGATTGAACAGGTCAAAGCTGAAGAATATCGTTGGGGCCGGATCTATGACCTGATCGGCCATAAGGAAGGCACCAAATTCCAGAAAATCGCGCAGGAACATCATCTAGATATTCTGGTCGAATATGCCAATCAGCAATTACAGCCCCTGGCGCCGCGTTATCAGCTGTACCGGATTCCAGACAGTTTAAGTCTGGCGATTATCGATCTGGATATGAACAGTGAAGTACGTCCTGTCCTGTCACTCTCTGGCGGTGAAACTTTCCTGGTCTCTCTGGCTCTGGCCTTAGCGATTGCCAATATGGCTTCCGGCTCTATGAAGCTGGAATCGCTATTTATTGATGAAGGTTTTGGTACTTTAGACCCGGCTTCCTTACATATGGTCATGAATGCTTTAGATCATTTACAGAGTCAGGGCCGTAAAGTGGTGCTGATTTCACATGTACAGGAGATGCATGAACGGATTCCGGTTCAGATTCAGGTGAAACCGGTCGGTGCCGGTGCCAGTACTATTCAAATTATAGGTTAAAGCATGAACTCTACCCCGAACAAGCTCTCGCCCTATTTCAGCTTACAGCTCGAGAGCTTGCGGGGTATCAATGCTATTGTGGTGTTATTCAGTCATAGTTTTCAGGCTTTTATCGCGCCTTTTGATCTGAGTCTATATTCCTGGGTACGTCTATTAGGTCAGGCTGCTGTGATGATCTTTTTTGTGCTCAGTGGCTATTTAATCGGGACTTCGATTCAGAACAACATCCAAAAACATGAAAATTTTAATCTGCGGCAGTATATACGGCAACGTTATCGCCGCATTTTACCGCCCTTTCTGTTTGCATCCGTTTTCAGTCTGATTTTATATGCACTAGCACCTACATTTTTTGCTTCACATAGTCATGAGTTCCAGAACAGTTTTGGCATGATGATTCGGACTGACTATAACATTGATACTCAGGATTTTCTGGGTTCTTTATTCTTTCTCAATGGCTTTATTACACCGACGGTATCTGCCAATGCACCGCTCTGGAGCCTGAGCTTTGAAGTCTGGTTTTATGTGCTGGCCGGATTTCTGCCTTTTTTAAAAGATTCTGCAATTGCTAAAATCGGCTTTTTTATCTTGCTTCTAGGGCTTTCCATACTGAACTTTCAGTTTCTGTTTTATTTTCTGCTCTGGCTAGTTGCCTTTGCCAGTTCATTCCGGCAGATCCAGCTGCGTTTTTTGAGTCGACTACAACTCGTTAAATTAGTGCTCTTTGGCTTGGCGTTTATAATTGCCTGTGCGGATGCTTACCAGTTTCATGTCATTGAACAGGCTGACTTATATCGTGTAAATTATTTTGTGCCGTTTAACCTGTGTATGGGGCTCGCCTTTGTCTGCTGGATTGTGCAGCTGCAACATCAACAAAGCCAATATCAACCAGTTTGGCCTCAGTCTGCAAATTTCTCCTATACACTTTATGTCACTCATTTCCCTTTACTGCTTTTTATTCTAGGCTGCTTTCCTGCAACGCTTGATCATGGTCTTGAGGGTGCCGTTTTATCCTTATTTATGAGCATGTGCAGCTTAATTTTCTTTGCCTGGCTTATGGCCCAATGGCTGGAACCCCAAAGAAAAAAAGCGTTATCAACTACTCTGCAATAACGCTTTCCCAAAACTCAATTGTCAGTACAAATCAGTCCGCTTTTTTAGGACGTGCGCCAAACAAGGCAGTTCCCACACGTACCATGGTAGAACCTGCTGCAATCGCCTCAGTCATGTCGGCAGACATTCCCATACTTAAAGTATCCCAGTCTTCAGGTTTTGCATGTTGGCTTTTGACCTCTTCGAACAAGGCTTTGGCATCCGCAAAGGCTTGGGTATTATCTGGCGCAGGAATCACCATCAAACCACGTAAGCGCAAATTCGGTAATTGACTGACCTGTGTCACTAGTTTTGCTACTTCCTCAGGCTGACAACCGTCCTTAGTATCCTGCCCATCAATATTGACTTGCAGACAGATATTAAGCGCAGCTTGAGAATCACTACGCTGATTAGATAAACGTTCAGCAATAATCAGACGATCCACCCCATGCACCCAGGCAAAATTTTCTGCCAGATGTTTGGTTTTGTTGCGCTGCACATGACCGATAAAATGCCACTCAATATCCAGGTCTTTGAGTGCCGTGATTTTTTCTAGGGCTTCCTGTAAATAGTTTTCACCAAAGGCACGCTGACCAGCCTGATACATTTCTGCCAGCACAGGACTAGGCTGGGTTTTGGAGACGGCCAGAAGTTGCACCGAATCCGGCTCACGCCCCGCCAGAGCGCAGGCGGACTGGATCTGAGCTAAAACCTGATTTCGTGACTGTTGCAGCATATTCATTGATGGGGTTCTCATTTCATGCGGATTTTTTTCCCTTGCTCATCAACTAAGTGTTGGTTAAGCTGTGGGAAAGCCTTATTATTCTAGCAAAATAAATAACATTTTAATGAACTCGGGGACCTTATGGATATTACAGAACTGTTAGCCTTTTCTGCTAAAAATGGTGCGTCGGATTTACACTTATCAGCAGGCTTGCCACCTATGATTCGTGTGGACGGGGAAGTACGCCGCATCAACCTGCCTGCACTGGAACATAAAGAAGTACACAAACTGGTGTACGACATCATGAACGACAAGCAACGCCGTGATTATGAAGAAAATCTGGAAACTGACTTCTCATTTGAAGTTCCAGGCGTGGCCCGTTTCCGTGTGAACGCATTTAACCAGAACCGCGGTGCAGGCGCAGTATTCCGTACTATTCCATCTAAAGTACTGACCATTGAAGATCTAGGTATGGGCCAGATCTTTAAAGATATCTGTGAATATCCACGTGGTATTGTACTGGTGACAGGACCAACCGGTTCGGGTAAATCAACGACGCTTGCAGCGATGCTGGATTATATCAATGACAATCGCTATGACCATATCCTGACAGTCGAAGATCCAATCGAATTTGTACACCAATCAAAAAAATGTCTGATCAACCAGCGTGAAGTGCATCGTGACACGCATGGATTTAATGAAGCATTACGTTCTGCATTACGTGAAGACCCGGATATTATTCTGGTCGGTGAGATGCGTGACCTTGAAACCATCCGTCTGGCATTGACTGCTGCAGAAACCGGTCACTTGGTCTTCGGCACCCTGCATACCACCTCAGCGGCAAAAACCATTGACCGTGTGATTGACGTGTTCCCTGCTGAAGAAAAAGACATGGTCCGTGCCATGTTGTCTGAATCGCTGCAAGCCGTTATTTCACAAACCCTGTTGAAGAAAAATGGGGGTGGTCGTGTGGCTGCACACGAAATCATGATCGGTATTCCAGCCATCCGTAACCTAATCCGTGAAAACAAAGTAGCACAGATGTACTCTGCGATTCAAACCGGTGCTAACTATGGCATGACCACGCTGGATCAAAGCCTGAAAACGCTGGTATCGAAAGGTATTATCAGTCCGCAAGTTGCCCGTACTGCAGCAAAACAGCCTGAATCATTCTTATAAAAATAATTAATTTTTTGGGGTTTTATCATGGACTTTAACGGCTTACTCAACTATATGGTAGAGAAAAAGGCCTCGGATCTGTTCATTACAGCCGATGTTGAACCCTCTATCAAGATTAACGGTCAGATTGTACCGATTGGCTCGGTGAAATTGCCGGGCGCGGCTGTGGGGCAGCTACTTAACTCAATCATGACCGAGAAGCAGCGCAAGGAATTTGCTGACACACGTGAGTGTAACTTCGCCATCAGCAATCCGGACAAATCGGCACGTTTCCGTGTCAGCGCATTCCAGCAACGCGATCAGCCAGGCATGGTACTGCGCCGTATTGAAACCGTCATTCCGACCATGGATGAGCTGAAGTTACCGCCTATTCTAAAAGAACTGGCGATGACCAAACGCGGCATCATTATTTTTGTGGGTGCAACCGGTACCGGTAAATCGACTTCCCTCGCCTCTTTGATTGGCTACCGTAATGAAAATTCCAAAGGTCATATCATTACCATTGAAGACCCGATCGAATTTGTGCACCAGCATAAGGGCTGTATCATTACCCAACGCGAAGTCGGCATTGATACTGACTCCTTTGAAGTGGCATTGAAAAATACCCTGCGTCAGGCACCAGACGTGATTCTGATCGGTGAGATCCGTTCTCGCGAAACCATGGACTATGCGATTGCCTTTGCGGAAACCGGTCACCTAGTTTTTGCGACCCTGCACGCCAACAACGCCAACCAGGCCATCGACCGTATCATTCACTTCTTCGAAGCCGACCGTCACAGCCAGCTGTTTATGGATCTGTCCCTCAACATGAAAGCCATTGTGGCACAGCAACTGATTCCTACTATTGATGGTAATGGCCGCCGTGCAGCGATTGAAATCCTGATCAATTCGCCATTGATTGCGGATCTGATCCGTAAAGGTGATGTGCATGAGATCAAGGATCTGATGAAACGTTCACGTGAACTGGGCATGCAAACCTTCGACCAGGCATTATATGACCTGTATAAGGCCAAGCAGATTAGCTATAAAGATGCACTAAAACATGCTGACTCACCAAACGACCTGCGTCTGCAAATCAAACTGTCAGAAGAAGGTGGAGAGCATTTATTACGTGCGCATTCCAATATTACTTTTGACGGTCAAACCTGATCATTTTCCAAGCATAAAAAAACAGGCTTTTAATAAAGCCTGTTTTTATTTCAGCCGAAAGCTGAATTATTTCTTACGGTAAGCTTCCTGACATTCAGGCGCGTCACAATAACCGTAAAGATTAAGTGAATGACCAGTCAATGCAAAACCAAATTTCTTCGCAACTTCGTGCTGTTCATGTTCAATAACATCATTTGTAAATTCAACGACTTTGTTGCAATTTTGACAAACCAAGTGATCGTGATGATCTTCCTGCATAATTTCAAAAACTGAGTGATTATTTTCAAAATTATGACGTTCGATAATCCCTGCTGCCTCAAATTGTGTTAACACACGATACACAGTTGCAAGACCCACATCTTCCCCTTGTTCGAGTAAAGTCTTATAAATGTCTTCAGCGCTAAGGTGATGCCGTCTAGAGTTTTCTAATAGTTCTAATATTTTAATTCGTGGAAGGGTAACTTTCAGTCCAGCTTTTCGTAAATCTTGGTTTGAAATAGGCATGTAAAAAGGTCTCTCAACAAAATCAAAGTTGGAATAGGCAACAAAGTTTAGATGCAGTATGATCTATCCTTGGATCAAATGCATCATAATTAATTTGGGATAGTGTAGCAAAATGCAAAAAATCATGCTGACGTTATTCGTCACTTCATTGCTTGTCGGCTGTTCGACATTAGGTGTGTACAAAGTTGATATTCCTCAAGGAACACCTTTAACTCAAGCACAAGCCTCTAAAATTCAGGTAGGAATGAGCCACCAACAGGTGCGTTTCCTGCTCGGTAGTCCAACAGTATCTGATCCGCTCAATCCGCTACGCTGGGACTACATCTACAACTATACCCCAGGAACCTATGCTAAAAAAGCCAAGATCCCAGCAGCCCAAGGCCAGCATCTAAAAATTTACTTTAATCAGTCTGGTATCGTAGAACGTATTGAAGGTCTGGAAACCATTCCAGAATCTCAGCCAGGTCTACCAGGTTCCAAAGAAGCGATCTTAAATGCTCCACCACTATAATCGGTTTTGCATAAAAAAACCCCTGTATGATCAGGGGTTTTTTTAATTAAATAGATTGATTTATCAAATAATCAGACCATCTGTTCAATAAAGCCACATTCCACTAATCGGAACGTTTATTTTGCTTGAAACGGTTACCTTTGGGATAACGGCCCACCGGATTCTTTTCAGCGCGTTTACGGCGAATATCCTTGGGATTAATGGTTAAAGCACGATAAATCTCTACCCGATCCCCTACTGCCAATGGCTGGGTGTGATCCTGTAGCTTAACGCCAAAAATACCCAGACTCAGAGGTTCAGGCAATTCCACATGTGCACGGATTCCGCTTTGCTCAATTGCATCCAATGCGGTCATGTCGGGCTGGAAAGGTACGGCAATATGAAACTGTTGTTCCAAGGTAGCATAGGCCACCCAGATCATTGCCTCAGTCATCAGAAAAATTGTCCTAGTACAGCAACAATGGCCAGAATAATTGAAACTGGCAAGACGATACGTACTGCGATACGCCAGATATTATACACCGCTTCTGAACTGAAGTTCATCGATTTACGCAAATGACTAATCTTCATGATCCAGCCAGCAAACAAGGCATAAATCAGACTGATCACCAATCCCCAAAGAATCAGCAGATTATTGAAAATTGGAGCAACATTTGGAATTAACCAGACCAAGGTAGCAGCGATCACAATCGCCCACTGAATGATGATATTCATTTGACGTTGCTGTAACTGCTCACGTGCCATTTGCGTAAGCAAAGCAGCGGCCGCGACAATGGCTACGATTAAAGCAAATGCAGGGATTTCAGCTTTCACTGCAAAGAAACCAAAGGCGATGATCGCTAATAGCTGCGCCACCCAAATCGGTACGGCTGTTTTAGTTGCAACATCCTGCTGTTTTACGACAGCCAGACTTGATTGCCAATACAGTCCCATACCTAGACCACTTGCTACCAAAGCCAATACAGTGGCATTGCCCCACTCTACGAATTGGACGGGTGTTACCTGCCAAGCCGGTAATTCAGTTCCCATCACATTCGCCATAATCAAAGATGCAAGTACGCCGATCGTGGTAATTCCAACCAGAATTAAACGTGGTATCAGCGACAATACAAATGCAGCAATTGCCAGCACCGCAAAAATCACTGGCTGCTGAACATCAAGATTGGCAACTGCAATCACATTAGAAGCATAATTGAGCATTGCACCCGCAAGGAATGGAATAAATACAACTGCCAGCCAGCCGACGATCCGCCAGCGCTGAGAACTATCAGCTTCACGAGTAAGGCTCGACAATGCCTGTAGTGCAGTGGTTTTTGAGCGTTTCGCCAGAGCAATTTCCAGATAACAGACTGGAAGAGCCAGTATTAGCATGGTCGCTAACCACAACATCCAGAAATCAAGCTGACGGTCAATCTGAATACCTGTTATCGGTGCGAGTGTCGCAATGATAAGGAAGGATAAACAGAAAGCCATCAGAGGCGATAACCATTTTGACATAGCATTGTCCTGCATGATGTATTCCTATAAAAATCTAGCGCTATTTTGCCTTGTGAGGCGATGAAAATCAAAAACAAAAAAGCAAACCACCATGCCCGTGATTTGCTGCGCAAATTTATTATTAAGCTTTATTTTTGTTATTAAGCTTTATTTTTTATTTTCCCGATTTGTCTTTATTTTAAGAAGAATCGAGTTATGAGAAGAAACGGGCAAACCAGTTTTTACCCTTTTTCTTTTCCTTATCTTTAATAATTCCCATCATATTTTCTTTTACTGCACCGACATAATCCGCATCATCGTGCTGAATATGATTGATCAGCCATTTAGATAATACTTCATGTAATTCCGCTTCAATAGATTGGCCCAATTCAAAACGGTCACGATAAGATTCAATCTTTTTAATAAATAGGTCATGCACACGTTTATGTGGCACACGATATTTATAACCCGCTTCTTCCTGAAGTGATTCTTCAAAGGTAAAATGCGACTGGGTATAATCAATAATATTTTCTAGAATCTGTTTAATACGAGCACGATCGGTATTGGCATCAACTCCATCAATCTCATTGATATAATCGAGAATTCGTTTGTGCTGATCGTCAATCACATCGATACCAGTATTATAATCTGGAACCCATTTCATTTTCATTACGACCACCTATTGATATTAATGATTTATCGCTTGAAAAAGATCATATATCTAATTGATTTAAATAAAAATGAAGTAAATCGGTTGGTTTTCAGCTTATTTTCTATTTAATTAATGTAAATCCTTGTTTATCCAATCAATTATATTTTAAACCCGACCACAAGAATAAAGTATTTTTTGATCGATTTTATATTTCATGGTTTATTTATTTTAATGATTTCACTATAAAATAAATATCAAATTCAAAAAAAACAGGAGCGATGTCCTGTTTTTTAATATCGGATTTTAACCAGATTTAATATAAATCTGCTTTAGTCACCCGTTTTAGCGAAGGATCCAGACGCTCTCTTTCCAGACGGGCGACATGTGTCAATTGAGAACGATATTTGGCCCCATCTCTGAACAAAATCATTTCACCTTCTTGAAATGCTGTCCATTCTTCATTCTGCGTTAGCGGTTCCGTAGTAATCACAGCGACCCGATCTTCAGGCGTGGTGACCTGACTAAAATCTACTTCAACTTCGATATCAATCAGTTGGGCTGGCTTAAATGGATATTCACGCACCAGCCAATGCAGTTTAGTCGTTGCATAGGTAAATAATGCCTGACCATTGGACAGACAGAAATTAAAAGTGCCATGCTCTGCAATGAATGGAGAAATATCAGCCAGCAAATCAAAAACCTGATCCAGTTTTGGTTCATCATAACCAAAACATTTCACCAGCTGATCCAGCAAATAACAGAAAGCACGCTCACTGTCAGTGTTACCGACTGGCGTAAAACGTCCCGAAAGTTCAGGTAAAAAATCTTTTAAATCACCATTATGAGCAAAGATCCATTGTCGTCCCCATAATTCACGGCTAAACGGATGCGAATTTTCCAGATTAATTTTGCCTTGCGTCGCCTTACGGATATGCGCAATCACATTACGGGATTTGATCGGATAATTGCGCACCAGTTCTGCAATCGGTGATTCAACAGCTGACTGATTATCAACAAATAATCGGCAAGCCTTATCTTCAAAGAAAGCAATTCCAAAACCATCAGAATGATCTGAGGTAATCCCCGCCCGCTGAGAAAAACCTCGAAATGAAAAGGTAATATCTGTTGGTGTCGCACAATTCATTCCCAGTAGCTGGCACATAATCTTCATTCAGGTCACAGAGTATTCTTAAGGTTATTGTGCATCACAGGCTGAGCCTTTTCAAATCTCGATCATTGCAATGCTATGCGCTAAAAATGCTAATAAACTATTTTTTTATATTTAATTTAGCAAAAAGAGTTTCAGCTTCAAAGCTCAGTTTAAAAATGAATATCTTAAATTTAACTTTAATATTTCTAGTGATCAAAATCTTAAAAATAAAAGAAATAAAAAAGAGCCTCAAGTGAGACTCTTTGATATTCAATTTATCTTTATGGACGATGTGGATTAGAACGATTGGTAATTAAAGTTCCCACACCATGATCAGTAAAGATTTCTAACAAGCTGGCATGTGGTACGCGACCATCCACGATATGTGCACTGATCACGCCGCCTTTTACTGCATCAAGCGCACAGCCGACTTTAGGAATCATACCACCATAGATCACACCTGTTTCGATCAGACGATCAACTTCTTGGGTCGTTAAACCGGTCAGCAGATTTTTATTTTCGTCCAGCACACCGGTAATATTCGTCAGAAGAATCAGTTTTTCTGCCCCTAATGCTTCTGCCACTTTACCCGCGACCAGATCGGCATTGATGTTATAAGTATTGCCTTCTTCATCGACACCGAGTGGTGCAATCACTGGAATGAAATCACTGTTGGTAAACATTTCCAGTACGTCAGTTTTTACACCCATCACTTCACCGACCATACCCAGGTCTACTTTCTGGATTGAACCGTCTTCAACCGTTTTTTCCATTAACAGCTTTTTGGCACGTAACAGGTTACCATCTTTACCGGTTAGGCCAATTGCACGGCCACCATGTTTGTTGATCAGGTTCACGATCGATTTGTTTACGCTACCGCCCAGAACCATCTCAACCACTTCCATAGTTGCCGGATCTGTCACACGCATACCGTCAATGCGGTCAGATTCACGACCTAGCTGTTTCAGCATAGAATCGACTTGTGGACCACCGCCGTGTACCACAATCGGGTTCAAACCCACGGTTTTTAATAAAACGATATCACGTGCAAAAGAGCTTTCCAGCTCAGGATCCGTCATCGCGTTGCCACCGTATTTTACCACCAGGGTTTTACCCGCAAAGCGTTGGATATACGGCAAAGCTTCAGTCAAAATTTGTGCTTTGTCGATGCCTGTATGCTGATTTGGCATTCGCCTCTCCTTATTGAGCATCTAAAATGTCTTGAGCGATCTGTGGATAACGGTCACGCAATATGGATACAAACAGATGTCGAATTTCATTCAGGCCTTGTGCATCATTGGCATCAAAGCGCACCGTGAAATATTCACCCGTATTGGATGCTCGAATGATGCCAAAACCATCATCAAAATCAAGACGTATCCCGTCAATTTTACTGATTCGTGCATTTAATTGCGTAGATTGCTGCTCAACAAAGTTTAAAAGCTCAACAGGCTGCACCTGATGAGTAGAAATATATAAGTCTTCAGTTCCTTGACGTTTTGGATAAGCACGTAAGGCTTCACTTAAAGTCATACCTTTCTGATCCAGATATTCCATGACCCGAAGCGCCGCATAAAGGCCATCATCATAGCCCCAGCCACGTCCGTCATTAAAAACATAATGCCCCGCATATTCACCACCAAAAATGGCCTGATGCTGGGACTGCGCCAGATATTTACGCAGGAATGAGCTGCCAGTACGAATCATCACCGGTTTTCCGCCCAGGCGTTGAACTGTATCGCGAATCAGGGTTGAACATTTAACGTCATAAATAAACTGACATGCTTCTGTGCCAGTCATACAAATTTCTGCGAATAAACAGAGAAGCTGATCAGCACTAATAATGACACCCTGCTCATCCACCAGTACCAACCGGTCCCCATCACCATCTAGGGCAATACCCAAATCAGCCTGCTGTTGCAGGATGACCTGACGTAAGGTTTGCAAATGTGCTTCCTGAGAGGGATCAGGTGCATGATCAGGAAAATGCCCATTGGCTTCACAACGTAAGGCGGTAACTTCACAACCTAGTTTTTGGAGTATCAAATTGGCACAGCGTCCTGCTGAACCGTTCAGGCCATCCAACACCACTTTAAATGGGTGCTTCAGCTGAATATCTTCAAGCATTTCCTGCTGATATTGCAGACAAAATTCGGGAATAATTTGGTGAGGCAAATCATTCAAACACGATAAAGAACTATTTACATGAAGTTTTGCTTTTTGTGCGACCTGCTGAATCATCTCGGGACAAGGCGGCTCCCCTACAATAATCCATTTAATTCCATTATCTTCTTTAGGATTATGGCTGGCCGTGACCATCACACCATTACCATCAAACTGACGCGCTGTGTAATACAACATCGGACTGGAACAACAGCCGATAATGGCAGCTTCAATAGCATAGTCCTGAAAAATACGGCGAATGGTTTCAGCAAAAGCCGGACTGCTGATGCGGGCATCATAGCCAATCGCAACCCGAGTCTGCCCCGCAGCTTGATATTGCTGAGCCAGACCATGCGCAATAGCATCAATCACACCTGTACTGAGTAAACTGACTTTACCCCGGATATCGTAGGCACGAAAAATGTGAGCCGGAAAGGGTTGATTCATGGATCCCATAAACTGTTCTTTTCAATGTTGAATATAAGGAGATAAAATAATGATTAAGCAATCATCATGACTTTAAACATTTGTTTTTGTTTTAAGACTCTGTATTTTTATATGAATTGAATGTGACAATCAATTATAAAAGTATAATTATTAATCTTTTATGTATTTAATTTGTATAACTAGTAAAATAAATAAACCTGACTAAAAATGACTTCTTGCATTATTTATCATCTATTTTCTTAAATTCTGAATGATTTTATTTTTCTATTTAAATGATACTAAAAATTTATTTAAATATTTTTCATTAGAATAAAATTCAAGAATAAAGTTTATTAAATAGCTCTGTCATTTTTTTATTATTTTTATGATTAAAACTCTAAAAAAAGATGACTTAACCCAGAACATCCAAGTTAAGTCATCTTTTAATTTTAGTTTTTACCAGTATGACCGAAACCACCTGCGCCACGCTCGGTTGCTTCAAATTCATTCACCAGATCAAATTCGGCCTGTACCACAGGTACTAATACATATTGGGCTAAACGCTCACCAGGTTCCAGGCTAAATGCAGTTTCACTACGGTTCCATACAGAGACCATCAGCTCGCCTTGGTAATCCGAATCGATCAAGCCAACCAGGTTACCTAAAACGATTCCATGTTTATGGCCTAAACCAGAACGTGGCAAGATCAAGCCAGCAAATGCTGGATCTTCAATATAAATTGCCAAACCAGTTTTTACTAAAACTGTTTGACCTGGTTCAATTACAGTCGTTTCGTTGACACATGCACGAAGATCGAGTCCTGCTGAGCCAGTCGTTGCATAAGTCGGCAATGGCCATTCTTGACCCAGACGTGAATCAAGGACTTTCACCTGAACTTTCATGTATTTATTCCTGTTGTTTAATATCAAAAAATTTAAAGAATCAAAATCGTAGTGTTCTGTTACTTTTAGCGTTTAATCAAGGCACGTAAATTATCCAGATAATGCTGAGCCTGCTGTTTTGGATCAATATTACCAGCCAGTTTTTTCTTACGGCCCAACCATTCCAGCTCATCTTCTGGAAGCTCATCCAGGAAGCGGCTTGGGGTCATCTGTTTCATCTGCCCACCCGCCTTACGTTGCTCAGCCAAGGTAATAGTCAAGCCCTGACGCGCACGGGTAATCCCCACGTACATTAAACGCCGTTCTTCTTCGATTGTTTCCGCAGCAATCGAGTTTTTATGCGGCAGAATTTCTTCTTCCAGGCCGATCAGATAGACATACGGGAATTCCAGTCCTTTAGATGCATGTAAGGTCAGAAGGTTGACCTTATCGGTATCTTCTTCTTCCTGCTGCTGTTCCAGCATATCGAGGAGCACCATCTTACGGATGACACTTTCGATATTCTTTTCATCGACATCTTCTGCACGATTGATCAGACTCTGAATACTGCTATACAGCACTTCAATATTATCGAGTTTGGTTTTTTCCTGTGCTGGCGTCGCTGCGGATTCCTTGATATAGTCGATATAGCCTGCTTCCACCATCATCTGACGGATGATCGGTACCGGCTCATCATCTTCCAGCAAGTTACGGGTAAAGTTATTAATAAAATCTGAAAATTCTGCCAGTTGTGTCGTTGCTTTCTTTGGAATGACCATGGTTAGACGTTGATCGCCTGCTGCTGACAGTAGAGACAGATTATTTTCCTGAGCAAACAGACCGAGTTTTTCCAGCGTTACCGGGCCAATGGCACGTTTCGGCGTGTTAATAATTCGCAGGAAAGCGCTGTCATCTTCTGGGTTAATGATCAAGCGCAAGTAACTCATGATGTCCTTGATCTCTGCACGCGCAAAGAAGGACTGACCACCAGAAAGCTTGTAAGGAATCTGCATCTGGCGCAGCTGGGTTTCCAAAATACGTGCCTGGAAATTACCACGATACAGAATCGCGTAATCTTTCCAATTTTTACCATTCATCAGCTTATGCGTGATCAGGTCTTTGACTACGCGTTCTGCTTCATCGTCATCATTACGACAAGTGATGACCCGAATCACTTCACCGTGACCTTTATCTGACCAAAGCTTTTTATCAAAGATATGTGGATTGTTGCCAATCACGGTATTGGCAGCTTTCAGAATACGACTGGTAGAACGATAGTTCTGTTCCAGCTTGATCACTTTCAAATTCGGGAAATCCTGTTGTAACAGCGCCATATTTTCTGGCTTAGCGCCGCGCCAGGCGTAAATCGACTGATCATCATCGCCTACCGCGGTGAACTGGCCCATGACCCCGACCAATAATTTTACCAGAATATACTGTGCAGTATTGGTATCCTGATATTCGTCAACCAGCAAATAACGTACACGGTTCTGCCATTTATCCCGGACTTCAGCATTTTCCTGTAGTAGACGCGTTGGCATCACAATCAGGTCATCAAAATCAACAGCGTTATAGGCACGCAGATTTCGCTCATAGAGCTGGTATAAATGCGCAAACTGAATATCTTCTGGAGTTTCACAAGTTGTGTGAGCCTGTTCTGGCGGAATCAGATCGTTTTTCCAGTCGGAAATCATCTTCATCGCTTTGGCAATCAGTTCTTTGCTTTCAGCACCAGATAAGTTATCGCGATGCATCAGATCCATCAGAATCCGCTTACAGTCATCGGCATCCAGAATCGAGAAATTATTTTTTAGCGGTGTGTGTTTCAGCTCTAAACGTAATAGGTTCAGACCAAAAGTATGGAAGGTCGAGACTGAAAGGCCCTTGGCTTCTTCTCGGGTCAGCAATTTGGTGACACGCTCTTTCATTTCACGTGCCGCCTTGTTGGTAAAGGTCATTGCCGTGATCCGGTGGGCCGGAATACCACAATGCTTG
This sequence comes from Acinetobacter sp. TW_SC_4, assembly GCF_054861205.1. Lineage (NCBI taxonomy): Bacteria > Pseudomonadati > Pseudomonadota > Gammaproteobacteria > Moraxellales > Moraxellaceae > Acinetobacter > Acinetobacter sp. TW_SC_4. Next base: position 732,356 of record NZ_CM142174.1, on the reverse strand, counting down.
ATCAAGTACGCGATTTTTCTTGTAATTACCGAGGTCTTGCCTGAGCCCGCTCCGGCAAGTACTAACAAGGGTCCTTGAGTATATTTCATGGCTTCAAGTTGCTTGTCATTTAACTGGCTGGCGAGTGACATATGGCTTCCTCTTCTAGATTCGGCTCCGATTATAGTCATCTCATGCCCAGATGCCTAATTGAAAATTCATTTTCCTGCGTCATCTTTCAAACATAAAAAAACCACCCGAAGGTGGTTTTTCTGCAAAATCAGTGATTACTGAACGGCATATACTGCAATTTCTACACGACGGTTTTGTTCTTTACCAGCCGCAGTTGAGTTGTCTGCGATCGGGTTCGCTGAACCAAGACCTTGTGCATTAATACGAGTACGTGCTACGCCTTGACCAGCAAGGTAGTTCGCAACAGATTGTGCACGTGCTTGAGACAATGGAATGTTGATTGAGTCATTACCAGTGCTGTCTGTATAACCAGTTACCAAAATACCGCTTTGGCTGTCTTCAGTTAGAACTTGAGCAACTTTATTCAATGTTGCATAGAAGTTTGGTTTGATGTTTGACTTGTTAGTGTCAAATGTAATCGCACCAGGCATTACAAGGTTAATCGAACCATCTGCATTACGGTTAACGTCTACGCCAGTACCCGCTGTTGCTTGACGTAATTTTTTCTCTTTATTATCCAGATAGACACCCGCTGCACCACCTACCACAGCACCAATTGCTGCTGCACGGTTGTTTTGACGGCTAGTATTGGCATTACTTTTAGAAACGCCGTAGCCAGCTGCAGCACCAGTTAAAGTACCTAGAGCCGCTTTATCATATTCCACACCACCGATGTTACTGCCAGTTGATTGACAACCTGTAAGTGCTACGGCCCCTGCTACAGCTGCTGAAATGACTAGTGCACGCATCGCATGACTCCTTGTTGTATGCTTTGTTGTATAAACGAGATAATGATTTAAATTGAATGGGCTAACCATTGAATTTTTGTTAATAATAAATCGTTTAGTAATATTTTGTAATGTTTATATGTAACTAAATCAAAGTAGTTCGTCACAATATCTTCATAGTTTCCTGTTCAGGCTTTTTTATTTGCCTAACTGTCTCTATATTACTCAAAATATGAAAAAATTTGAGCGATTAATCTGTGGGGACTGTTTGGATATGTCATCGAATAGCAACAAGCAACCGACTTTAAAAAAACTGGCACGTGGCCTGACGGTCACTTCAGTCATGACTGGTAGTACTTTTTTTCATGGCCCCCCGGTGCTGGCCTTGGGTTTAACCAAAATTTTTAAAAAATCCGCAAAAGTGGATGAAACCAATATCAAGATTACCAACAGCTGGTTAGGGGTCAACAACTGGCTGATTGAGCATGTGCTGAAAAACACGCAATGGCAAATCAGCGTAGATGAATCACTGGATTTGAATATGCAGGGCCGTTATTTGATGACCTGTAATCATCAGAGCTGGGTCGATACTACTGTCAATCAATACTTCGGTCTGACCCGTATGCCCCTGACGCGCTTCTTTACCAAATGGGAACTTATTTTTATTCCTTTTGTTGGTCAGGCCTTTAAAATTTTGGGTTTTCCAATGATGAAACGGCATAGCAAGGAACAGATTGCTAAAAATCCTGCGCTGAAATATCGGGATATGGAAGAGGCACGTAAATCCTGTGAACAGCTGATCAGTCAGCCTTTTACCCTGTTAAATTATCTGGAAGGCACCCGCTTTACCCAAGAAAAGCATGATCAGCAGCAGTCTCCCTATACACATTTACTGAAACCTAAAGCCGGTGGTCTGGCATTGGCGCTCAGTATTCTCGGCGATAAAATTGATGCGCTGGTCGACATGACCATTGTTTATCTTGATGGTATTCCGAGCTATGGTGAATTTTGGTTAGGTGAAGTGCCACGTATTGCGGTAAATTTAAGAAAAATTGATATTCCTGACTGGGTACTGGGCGGCAATTATGAAGATGATGCTGAATATCGTGCACGTTTTCAAAAATGGATTGATCAAATCTGGACTGAAAAAGATCAGCTCATCGCACAAATGAAGCAGAACTTTGCCCGAGCCCCAGTCGGATCTGTAACCGAGTAATTATGAAGAGCGACAATCCGGACATTATGTCCAGCTCATTTAAATTTGTTCGTAAAGGAACATGGGGCTGGAAAATTGCACTGATTTACGACATTTTCATGATGGTTTTAATCATCATCAATCTGTTCTGTCTCAGTGCCAATGCCATTCTGATGAGCGATTTTGGGCAGTGGTTGTTTGACTTCATTCGTTTACCGGAAATCTTGCAGTTTTATAAAAGTGATTTACGCCCTTGGGTCATCATTACAGAGGGTTGGTTTACCACTTTCTTGGTTTGTGAATTACTGGCACGCTGGGTCATCGCAATTGTCCTGCGTCATCATCGACGCTGGTGGTTCTTCCCTTTTGTACACTGGTATGAAATTTTATCCATTATCCCTCAGCTACGTTTTCTGCGCCTGCTACGTGCGGTTGCTATTGGCTACAACCTGCATAGTCATGGTTATAAAGTAATTCCCAACCGCTGGTATCGCCAAGGTAACTTTTATTACAACATGCTGATGGAAGAGCTTTCCAGCCGGGTGGTACTTACCGTACTGGATGGTATCAAGCGTGAACTGACCACGAGCACATCACATAAACAGTTAATTGATGATTTGGTGGAACATCACCGTAAATTACTGGCCATTGCTTTGGCAGATATCTTGCAAGAATCTTTGGGCAAGGAATTACAATCACAACGTTCCATGATCGCTAAAAATGTAGGGCAAGTAGTCAATCAGGCGATTGAAGATACTCCAGAACTGACCCAATTATTACGTTTGATTCCAATTGTGGGCAGCCGGATTGAACAGCAAATTCAAAGTATTGGTCAACGCCTGGGAGAAAATATTACGCAAGGACTAATTGAACCATTTACCCACACAGGTCAAAAAGAAAATCCGACTTTTACCCTAATTTCAGATAAAATCAGCCAGATTCAGATTGAACATAATCCACATATTGATAAATTGGTCGAATCGGCTGTTTTTGAAACACTTGAAGCAATCCGAAAACAGGTGAAAGTCAAACAGTGGCAACAGATTTTAGAAGAACATGAGCAAAATCAGGGCTCAATAGATAGATGAGTTTTCATTTGTGGAATCGGCTAAGATAAGCCGATTCTATTCGTATAAAAAAATAACTTGGATCGCTAGAGAATTAACGAAATTTGTTCTAGGATTTGCACTATTTACAACATTGCTTCGACACAAAACCAGCACGTCAGAAGTATTTAAGGAAGAATTATGGCTGACATACGGATAAAAGGCAGAATGGTCAATGCGATACGCATTAGCCTAGATACCAATGATCATGATGCAATCCGCCAGCAACTTAGCCCAAAATTACAAGCAGCATTTCCGCCAGGCACATTGGCGGTAATTGAAAGTTCAGTTGAACAGGAACTCATTGCGCTGATTCAACTGTTAATCAGTCTGGATGTACAGCCTATGGCTGTTACTGAAGGCTTACTTGGAGATCAGGCGCGCGCCATTCAGTTCCCGGTACTGCCACCTGATCGCCAGTTAGAGGAAATTAAAGCCACCAAAGAACAGGTCGTGGAAGTTAAACCAGAACCTACAGCGGTGAATGATGATCAAGCGCCTGCTGCCCCGATCGTTGCGCATATCACTTCATATCATGATGAAATTCTGCGTACTGGCCAATGTATCGTGCAGTATAATGGCGACATTATTATCAATGCCGGTATCAACAGTGGGTCAGAAGTGATTGCTTCAGGCAATATTCATGTCTATGGCAGCGTGCGTGGTCGTGTCATTGCAGGTGTCGGTGGCAATACGGCGGCACGTATTTTCTGTCATAGCCTCGAAGCAGAACTGGTTTCGATCGCAGGCACCTATTGCGTAGCGGATGACATTCCTCCGCATGTGGTCAAAAAATCAGTGCATATTTACTTGAATGATCAACATGAGCTTGTATTTGAAGCTCTACAATTTTAATGTATAAATAAACACCAAAAACCCCATTTTAAACAGGGGATTTGAACCATAACAGGAGTGGATTCGGTGGCGAAAATTGTTGTCGTAACATCAGGCAAAGGTGGTGTAGGTAAAACTACAACAAGTGCATCTTTTGCAACAGGTTTAGCCCTACGTGGTCACAAAACTGTTGTTATTGATTTTGATGTAGGTTTACGTAACCTTGATTTGATTATGGGCTGTGAACGCCGTGTAGTTTATGATTTTGTGAATGTTTTAAATAACGAAGCACGATTACAACAAGCACTGATTCGCGATAAAGATATTGAGAATTTATATATTTTACCTGCTTCCCAAACACGTGATAAAGATGCCTTAACCGATGAGGGTGTAGCACGTGTAATGGATGAGCTTTCGCAGGAATTTGACTATATTATTTGTGATTCACCTGCCGGTATCGAGCGTGGTGCCATTCTGGCCATGTACCATGCGGATGAAGCGATCATTGTGACCAACCCTGAAATTTCTTCAGTCCGTGACTCTGACCGTATCATTGGTATGCTCGATAGCAAAACAAAAAAAGTAGAACAAAACGAAGGTCGCATCCGTAAGCATCTGTGTATTACCCGTTTCAATCCGGAACGTGCCGATAAACAGGAAATGCTGACGATTGACGATATTTCTAAGGATATTTTACGTGTACCGACCCTAGGTGTTATTCCTGAGTGTCCAAGCGTTTTACAAGCATCAAACGAAGGTAAGCCAGTGATTCTTTTTACTGAGGCTTCAGCGGGTCAGGCTTATGATGACCTGGTGGCGCGTTTCCTTGGTGAAGAGCGTCCTTACCGTCATATTGAGGTAAAACCTAAGGGCTGGTTAGCACGATTATTTGGAGCGTAAACATGGCTGGATTCTGGAGTAAACTTTTTAGTAGCGAGGATAAACCATCAAGCGCACAAACCGCAAAAGACCGTTTGAAAGTCATTGTTGCTTCTGAACAGGGTTTGGGGCGCCGTTTGAGTCAGGATAAAATTGACCAGATGAAGACAGAAATCATGCAAGTGGTCAATCGCTACGTCCGCGGAGTTGATGAACAGCACATTCAGATGCAGGTACGTTCTGAAGCAAATATTGAAATGCTTGAAATGAATATCAATTTACCTGAAGAGCGATAATCTGAATTTTGATTAGTCAAGTAAATTGATTCAAGGCAAAATATGAGCCTCAACAAAGCACCGCTTTGTTGAGGTGCAAGACAAGAAGCTTTGCTTCGCGTAGATTTGATAGTAATTATTATTTTATCTAGTCTCAAAACGTGAAGTGATACTTCGAATGGACAAAGTGCATGATAAGACTTTGCCTCTTGCGAACTCATATTTTGCCTTTTTTCATGCCGAAGAATTACATCAAGGAGATTGCGATGGCATTATCTCAACCAGCGACCTTTAACGAAGAATGGTCAGATGAGCGTGTATATGCCTACCTGAATCAGCTTCCTCCTGCAGGCGTCAATGCAGATTTTCATGTGCTTTATCATGCATTCAAGCATATGCGTCCTTTTGACTATGAGCGCCTGTTAACCAAATTTGTCGCAGACGGTCGCGATCTTAACGCCACCAATCCAGAAGGACAGCGCATTCATGACGTGATTGCCACTTATCCACGTCAAAGTGCCGAGTTCCTGGCAGTATTAGAAAAATTTGCATAAATTGAAATGCATAAAAAAGCCTGCTTTAAGCAGGCTTTTTTATCACTCGAGATTCTGGATTTAAACCAAAATCTCACGCTTACCATTGGCACCCATTGAGCTGACAATGCCATTTTCTTCCATCTGGTCAATGATCCGTGCAGCACGGTTATAACCTAGACTGAATTTACGCTGCAAAGATGAAGTTGATGCTTTGCGTGTTTCCAAAACAAAAGCCACACACTGGTCATACAGCGCATCTCGATCTGATCCACCATCTCCACCATCCTCAAAGCCGCGACTAGACGGTTCTTCATCAAATGGAGTCAGGATCTCATCCACATAGTTTGGTGCACCACGTTCACGCCATGCATCGCAGATCCGGTTCACCTCATCATCGGCAATAAAGGCACCGTGTACGCGCTCAGGCTCAATTTTACCCGGGCCAAGGAACAGCATATCACCATGACCTAGCAGGTCTTCTGCACCACCTGCATCTAGAATGGTACGTGAGTCAATTTTCGAGTTCACACGAAGTGCGACACGTGTTGGAATATTCGCCTTAATCAGACCGGTGATGACATCTACCGATGGACGCTGAGTGGCCAGTAACAGGTGAATACCAGCAGCACGGGATTTCTGTGCCAGACGGGTAATCATTTCTTCAGCTTTCTTACCGACCTGCATGATCATATCTGCGAACTCGTCCGCTACGATCACAATTGAAGGTAGTGGTGTCAGACGTGGCGCACGCTCCCCTGCCACAGACTCACTGGCTTTCCAGGTTGGATCAAATAGCTCTTCACCATTGGCAAGCGCCTCTTCCACCTTACGGTTATAATCACTGAGCTTACGAATTTTCAGGAAGGACATCAGCTTATAACGGCGTTCCATTTCATTCACACACCAGTTCAAGGCACTGACCGCATCTTTCATATCAGTCACGACTGGCGTTAACAGATGTGGAATATCGTTATAGTTGGCCAATTCAAGCTGTTTTGGATCGATCAGAATCAAGCGTAACTGATCAGGTGTGTATTTTAATAGCATCGATAGAATCATCGAGTTAACCGCCACCGATTTACCAGAACCTGTAGTCCCTGCTACCAGCATATGCGGTGCTTTACCCAGTTCAGTAATTACCGGATTGCCTGAAATATCCTTACCCATGGCCATCGACAAAATGCCATCGGGATCATTGAATTTTGGAATCTGTACCAGTTCAATCAAACGCACCATTTCACGGCTGCTGTTCGGAACTTCAATACCGATATAAGGCTTACCTGGAATAACTTCGACTACACGTACTGAAGCCATTGACATCGAACGGGCCAAGTCACGTGAAATATTAGTGACTTTGGAAGCTTTCACACCAGGTGCAAGGTCTAGTTCAAAACGTGTCACGACTGGACCTGGTTGAGCTTCGACTACTTTGGCTTTAACGTTAAATTCCTGAAGTTTGATTTCCAGAAGTTCTGATAAACGGGATAATTGCTCTTCAGTGAAATTCACTTTTTTGTTCGGATCAACTTTATCCAGCAATTCCAGACCCGGCAATGGTGACAGGTCTTTACGGCGCTCAGCGACCTGCATAGCACGTGACATTGGACGACCAGCGGCATCCGTCAGTGGCGCATCGAAGTCAAACTCGTCTTCATCCTGAGGCTTACCGGCAGTTTCATGCCAAGCTTCAATAAATTCTTCTTTGGACAATGCTTCCCGAACTGCTGCATTAGTCGCTGCGGTTTGAGCTGTTGTCTCTACACGCTGAATCGGTGCCTGAACAAAAGCAGAAGACTGGGCATAGCTTGATGCACGTACAGGTGCGGGTTTTGGCTCATCAGCTTCAACCAGCAAGTCATCCAGATCATCAAAGTCCGCTTCCAGGCTGGTATTTTTAATCGCATGTGCAGCCACGAGCGGAGCAGCAGTGGAACTGACCGTTCCAGCATCTTCTACAATTCTGAGGGATTTTTCAGCTGCTGCTGAATTGAACGGGCTATGCACATCCGTTGCGGTTTTACCTTGCGGAACTGCTGCCAATAACTCATCAAAAATTTCATCATCATCCCAGTCCAGATTATTCTTAGCTGTAGCGGATGATGTCACTTCATGAGCACTGTGATTTGTTGGTGTAGCTGCAAATGCGTCAGGAGAAAATTCGGCCTGCTCTTCTTCTGCAGCTTTAAGTAAAGCATCGATATCCTGCTTGTGACGCTGGTCTTCATTGGAATGTAACACACGCCACACCTCTCCTGTTGCCACCACACGATCCGGCTCTGCTGTTCGCGGTGCTTCCTGAACAGGTTCTGTAACTGATGCCTGTACAGGTTCAGAGATATCTTCTTCATAGTGGTGAGGCTGGTGCGATTCTTTATCTGCAAAATCCTCAAACAGGCGCTCAGCGACATGATCGCGAACTACAGGATCGACTTCTACCAGATTATGTTCAGGTGCGGCAGTGACTGGTACTGTCACTTTTTTGGCAGCTGTTTTTACTGCTTCTTTTTTAATAACAGGTGCAGTACGGTCAAAATCCGACATACCTTCTGGCACATTACGGTAGAACAGGTCTTGCAGATAAGCAGGCGTTGCCTTGAGACTGCTCCAGGTCTTGTTCCATTTCACACCAAATGCCAAGGTAAACAGAACCACCCAAAGCACAAGCAAGAAAAAAGCTGCGCCATAGACAGTTAGTAATTGTTCAAGACTTTGGCCCAGCTCATAGCCAATAATGCCGCCTGAAGAATTGTCCAGCGTATCAGCTGGAACTTGCCAGAATAGAAACAGCAATGCTGATGTGGTCAATAACAGGAAGAATTGGGCAGCATAACGGAATGGACGGTTCAGGAAGCTGCGCGGCCACCAGACCTGGATTGCTTCCATAAACAGATAAACAGGGATCAGCAGGCTTGCCCAGCCGAGAAAGCCAAATAACAGGTCTGAAATCCAGGCCCCCGCAACCCCACTCGCATTTGAAACTGTCTGCGTATCACTAGAGATATGCATCCACCCCGGATCAAATGGCGTATAGGTCACTGTTGCAAGAAACAGATAAATCCCAAATGAGACTAAAAATAATGTCATTACTAAGCGCTGTGCATAGGCACTCGACACCGCTGTCATATACTGTCCTGTAACCAATTCTTCATGAATATTCTTTTGCTGGTATGCTTCAAAAAAAGCGTCGCAATAAAATGCATATTATGCACCTGTTGCATCAAAAAAGATGCATTATTGTGTACTTCTTCTATATAGCCTAAATCGATTTCGATGATCAATAATATCGACTTTAATCTCACACCACTGTTATACAGTTTCACGTATAATTCAATAAATTTCTAAATAAAAAAGGATACAGCGAATGAGCGCACGTCACTCACGACTGATTATTTTAGGTTCTGGCCCTGCTGGCTATAGCGCAGCAGTCTATGCAGCGCGTGCAAACTTAAAACCGACTCTGATTGCAGGTCTGCAACTGGGTGGTCAATTAACCACAACGACTGAAGTAGATAACTGGCCTGGTGATCCTGAAGGTCTGACTGGTCCAGCTTTAATGGAACGTATGCAGGCTCATGCAGAACGTTTTGGTACTGAAATTGTCTATGATCATATCAATGAAGTTGACCTTAACGTTCGTCCATTCGTTCTCAAAGGTGATATGGAAGAATTTACTTGTGATGCCCTGATCATTTGTACTGGCGCAACTGCGCAATACCTGGGTCTGGAATCAGAAGCTGCATTTATGGGTCAAGGCGTAAGCGCGTGTGCAACCTGTGACGGTTTCTTCTATAAAGAACAAAAAGTGATGGTTGTAGGCGGTGGTAATACCGCTGTTGAAGAAGCGTTATATCTCTCTAACATCGCTTCCCATGTGACTCTGGTCCATCGTCGTGACACGCTACGTTCTGAAAAAATCCTGCAAGACCATCTTTTTGAAAAAGAAAAAGAAGACAAAATCAGTATTATCTGGAATCATCAGGTAGAAGAAGTGTTGGGTGATACCACTGGCGTCACTGCGGTGCGTTTAAAATCTACTCAAGATGATTCAACTCAGGATGTTGAAGTTTCGGGTCTGTTTGTTGCTATTGGTCATAAACCAAATAGCACCATGTTTGAAGGCCAGCTAGAACTGCGTGATGGCTATATTCAGGTGCAAAGCGGTACCGCGGGCAATGCCACTCAAACTTCTATCCCAGGTGTATTTGCTGCAGGCGATATTGCAGACAGTATCTATCGTCAGGCGATTACTTCTGCAGGTTCAGGCTGTATGGCGGCACTGGATGCAGAAAAATATCTTGATGCCATGGGCAAATTAGACTAAGCAGCGAAAATAAAAAGACCGTCCATCATGGGCGGTTTTTTTATGTATGATAAAAACAGTCTATTACAAGATCAGGATTCTGCATGCATCTTCTTCCTCCTTCACAGTACATTTTCCCCAATCCTGAAGAAGCGGATCTTGAAGGCGAAGGCCTGATTTGTATCGGTGCAGACCTCTCCCCTTCTACTTTGTATGAGGCCTATACCCATGGTCTGTTTCCCTGGTTTTCTGAAGGTGATCCGATCTGTTGGTGGAGTCCGGAACCACGCTGCATTATCCGGCCAGAGGATTATCATCCAAGCAAATCGCTACTTCGAAGCATGAAAAAGCAGGATTATAAAATTACGGTGAATCATGCTTTTGAAAGAGTGATCCGTTCCTGCTCATTGCCTCGCGCTTATGCAGATGAGACCTGGATTAGTGAAGAGATCATTCAAGGTTATTGCGACATGTTTGATGCAGGTTATGGTTATAGTATTGAGGTTTGGGATGAAGATCGCGTAGTAGGTGGACTCTATGGGGTGACTATCGGCAAGGGCTGCTTTGGTGAATCCATGTTTAGTACCCAAACCGATGTTTCTAAAATGGCTTTCTATACATTAATGCTGATTGGCAGAGAAAATCAGTTGCCCTGGATTGACTGTCAATTGGTGAATGATCACTTGATGAGTCTAGGTGCCTGTACAATTTCTCGCCATACATATCTTAAATCGTTACAGGATGTGATAAAACAGCCTGCGATCAATTGGAAAAAGTATCAAGACGGTGTATTTTCAAGTAAAACAATAGCGCAGTCTGCGCGATTAAGTGAATGAAAATAACAGAGGGCACTTGTTATGAACTCTTATCAACCACAGTCCCTGCTGAACGATTTACAGTATTATATTACTCCGCCGCATGACTGTAGCTATCTGCCGAACAAGTCCGCGCGCATGGTTTTTCTTGATCCAGCGCACCGTATTGATGTAGTGACGCTGTCCGAGCTTTCTCGTACCGGCTTCCGTCGTAGTGGTGATTTTGTCTATCGGCCTGAATGCCACCTGTGCCGTCAATGTTTATCTTCACGTATTCCTGTTCATGGATTCCAAATGAACAGCTCGCAAAAAAAAGCCTGGAAACGTAATCAGGATTTGACGGTTAAAATTACCCATCCTGAACAGGCCACAGATATACATTATGCCCTCTATGAACGTTATATTAATGAACGCCATGCAGATGGTGATATGTATCCACCTAGCCGTGACCAGTTCGAAAAGTTTTTACTGCAAAGCTGTACCGACAGTTTCTTTCTGGAATTATGGAAAGATGACCGTCTGATCAGTGTATCGACTTGTGACCTGCTCGATGATGGCGTTTCAGCGGTGTATACTTTCTTTGATCCTGATAAAAACCGCCGCTCTCTTGGTGCCTTTGCAATTCTGAAACAGATTGAACACACTCAAAAACTTGGTTTGCAGTTTGTCTATCTAGGCTACTGGGTTCCACATTCAGCCAAAATGAACTACAAGTCTCAATACTTGCCACTTGAATTATTGATCGACGGGCAATGGCGCCGATTAAACCGCACCCTTACCCCGGTGGAGATTGAACATCTGGGAAACTCCTTGATGACGACTTTGCCTAGCGGATGGAATAATCCCATCATCAAGTAAGTTAGTCGTCAAATAAGAGCCGGAATATTAGGGTGTGTTGACACTTTTAGCTTAAAAAATAGCGAAGTAGTAAAATCAAATCGCCAAACCCAATTTTACTATTCGCTATGCCTCGTACCATGCTGACAGATCAACACTGGCAAAAGTTGAAAACTATTTTGCGTAATTTATCTATTCATCACAACTCAAACTTACGTAATTTTATTGAAGCTATTCTCTATAGAATTAGAACAGGCTGTCCGTGGCGAGATATTCCTTCCTATTTCGGTCAATCAAACTCTATTTTCAAACGTTTTAATCGTTGGTCAAGCAGTGGTAAGTTGCTTAGATTATTCAAATTATTAGCATCATGCCCCGATATGGAGTGGATTTTTATTGATGGCTCTCACGTACGTGCTCATCAACATTCTGCCGGTATAGCGAATCAATCCATTTCTAAAAGTGTAGGAGGAAACTCCTCAAAAATACATTTGATTGTTGATGCAAATGGCAATCCTGTTGATTTCATGATTACCGATGGAACCACACATGACGTCAAAGTTGCACCTGATTTAATATCAACATTAGACTTAAAAGAGACAAAAGTGGTCTGCGCAGATAAAGGCTATGATTCAGAACCACTGCGTGAACAGATCAGAAAAACAGGGACAAAAGCGAATATACCAAAGAAAATAAATAGCCAATCGAACAATGATCATATGGACTGGTATTTATATAAAATCAGGCATTTAGTTGAAAATATGTTTTGTAGATTAAAGCAATTTAGAGGAATAGCTACTCGATATGACAAGCTCAAAAGAAATTATCAAAGTTCTGTTGCCTTAGCCTGTATATTTTTATGGCTACCTTTATAGGTTTAATTATGAACAGTAAATGTCAACAGACCCTATTTAAACAAGCTGGCAAAATCGTCAGTACAGGACTTCACCATGATAATGGCATGTTCCCGAGTGCCATTCGTATTCGGATAATAGTTCTTGCGCAGGTCAATCTGATGAAAACCGGTTTTTTCATACAATTTAATCGCAGCAGTATTGCTTTCACGTACTTCCAGAAAGATCTGTACCGGATTATTTTTCAACAACTGGATGGATTCATCTAATAGCTGATAACCCAATCCCTTACCCTGTTGCGCAGGATCAATCGCCATCAGTAATAAATTGGCTTCATCCAATACTGGCTGTAAAATGCAGAACCCTACGACCTGCCCTGTCTGCTCAATCACAGTGCTTTGATAGGCAGTAACAGCATCTTCAAATTGTTTAAAGGTCCAGGGATGGGATTGTACTTTGGTTTCAATCTTGGCAACGGCTGGTACATCCGCAGCTTGCATCAAACGAATCATCTTCGTTCATCTTATCTAGAATTAACCTCCGCATTATAAAAACTTTATTTAAAAAATCGAGCAAAAAAATGAGCAACTTAGGTTGCTCTTCAGTCTTTTAATCTAGTTTCAAATTAAAGGCCCAGTTTTTGTTTCCAGCTTTGCAATAAGCTATGGGTGTCATGATCATTTGGATGAAAACCAGGTTTAAAGTACATCAACATTTCTTTGCCCATACCGGTAATAATTCCTTTAGATGGACTATAACCATAAGTATAGATTTCTTTTAAAGATTGAAGGCTTAACTGACGGTCTTCTTTCAATAAACGCAATACGAAGTAGCTTTGTACAAAGAATAGCGTGACCATCGCCGCAACCAGTGAAGTGGTACGCAGTAGATAAGATTTTAAACCTTTACCGAAAACACCTTCGAATACATCATAGGCCACGGCCTTATGTTCATTCTCTTCAATTGCATGCCAGAGCCACATGGTTTTCATGGTGTCATCTTTCATCAGTTCCTGAATATGCTGATTGGTCAGTAACTGAGATGCAATGGTCGCAGTAAAATGTTCTAGTGCAGTCGTAGCAGTGAGGTCGACCATTTCCTGGGTAATACCAACTGGCTTACCGACTGCCGCAAAGATTTTGCGTGCAGTTTGAATGACTCGGTCAGTATAATGATCTAGCGTATCAACGTCATGGCCATGGCGTTGCGCTGAGGCATTAAAGCCAACATGTTCCTGGGTATGCATGGCTTCCTGACCAATAAAGGCAGAAATTTCTTTTTGCAATGCTTCATTGTCTTTAATTGCTGGATGCTGACGTACAGCGCGAACAGAATCAATAAAGAATTTTTCGCCTGCCGGGAATAATGCAGAGAGTGCAGTCATAAAGTGAGTCAGTCCTGCTAAACCATTCATCCAGCACTCTGGCACTTGATCAAAATCAAAACTCATACGACGTACCGGAAAACTTGCGCCTGCACGGTTGGTAATTTTCACTTGAGCATTCATACACTTACTCCCATCAATTCTATATAGAGCTGAAATCTAATTATTAAAATTCTTATAGTTATATTACTGCGTTGAATTTTTCACATAAGGGCAGATAAGGTCAGTGAAATATCACTTAAGGACAGCTTGTAAATATATTGTTAGACAATTTAAATATGCTTGAAAATAAATAAGTTAAATTTACAGATATAAAAAAAGCGTCCCAAAGGGACGCTTTTTTTACACAATCAGCGATTATGCAGTTACTTTAGCAACTACACCAGCACCAACTGTACGACCACCTTCACGGATCGCAAAACGTAGACCTGGGTCCATTGCGATTGGGTGGATTAGTTCTACTGACATTTCTACGTTGTCACCAGGCATAACCATTTCAACGCCTTCTTTCAAAGAAATCGCGCCAGTTACGTCAGTTGTACGGAAGTAGAACTGTGGACGGTAACCGTTAAGGAATGGAGTGTGACGACCACCTTCGTCTTTAGAAAGTACGTATACTTCTGCATCGAATTTAGTGTGCGGTTTGATAGAACCTGGTTTAGCAAGTACTTGACCACGTTGTACGTCTTCACGTTTAGTACCACGAAGCAAGATACCACAGTTCTCACCAGCACGACCTTCATCAAGAAGTTTACGGAACATTTCAACGCCAGTTACAGTAGTCTTAACTGTGTCTTTGATACCCACGATTTCAACTTCTTCACCAACTTTGATGATACCAGTTTCAACACGGCCAGTTACAACTGTACCACGACCAGAAATTGAGAATACGTCTTCGATTGGCATCAAGAATGCTTGGTCGATTGCACGTTCTGGTTCTGGGATGTAAGAGTCAAGCGCTTCAACAAGAGCTACAACTGCGTCTTCACCGTATTGACCAGCTTCACCGTTAAGTGCAGCAAGTGCTGAACCACGGATTACAGGAGTGTCATCACCTGGGAAGTCGTAAGTAGAAAGAAGTTCACGAACTTCCATTTCAACCAGCTCAAGAAGCTCTTCGTCGTCTACAAGGTCGCATTTATTCAAGAATACAACGATGTAAGGTACACCTACCTGACGAGAAAGCAGGATGTGTTCACGAGTTTGTGGCATTGGACCGTCAGTCGCAGCACATACAAGGATCGCGCCGTCCATCTGAGCAGCACCAGTAATCATGTTTTTAACATAATCGGCGTGGCCCGGGCAGTCTACGTGAGCGTAGTGACGAGTTGGAGAATCGTATTCTACGTGTGAAGTATTAATTGTAATACCACGTGCTTTTTCTTCTGGTGCAGAGTCGATTGCAGCGTAGTCTTTCGCTTCACCACCGAATTTTTTAGCACATACAGTTGCAATCGCAGCTGTTAAAGTTGTTTTACCATGGTCAACGTGACCGATTGTGCCCACGTTAACGTGTGGTTTATTACGTTCGAACTTAGCCTTAGCCATGAGATCTTCCTTTTTGAACTGCTCATGCAGGATCACTGCATGAGCGCTTGGTTTTTAACTATGAATTAGTTTGGGCTTATAGTAATCGAAAGATTACTCGTCGTCACCTTTTTTACCGCCAGACTGGAACTTAGAAATGATGCCGTCAGCCACGTTACGTGGAGTTTCAGCATATTTAGCAAATTCCATAGAGTAAGTCGCACGACCTTGAGACATAGAACGCATATGAGTTGCGTAACCAAACATCTCAGCAAGTGGAACTTCAGCTTTAATTGCTTTAGTACCACCAGGTAAATCGTCCATACCCTGAACCATACCACGACGACGGTTTAAGTCACCCATGATATCGCCCATGTAGTCTTCTGGAGTTTCTACTTCAACTTTCATGATAGGTTCAAGAAGAACAGGATCTGCTTTCATGAAACCGTCACGGAAGGCATAAGAACCAGCCATCTTGAACGATAATTCGTCAGAGTCGACATCATGGTAAGAACCGTCGAACAATGTCGCTTTGATGCCAACTACTGGATAACCAGCAAGGACACCATTCTTCATACGTTCTTGGATACCTTTGTCAACTGCACCGAAGAATTCTTTAGGTACCACACCACCTACAACTTCTTCAGCGAATTCGTATTCTTTACCAGCTTCAGGATCAAGCGGTTCTAAACGTACGTATACGTGACCGAATTTACCTTTACCACCAGTTTGACGTACGAACTTACCTTCTTGCTCAACAGTCTTTTTGATTGTTTCGCGGTAAGCAACCATTGGTTTACCAATGTTCGCTTCAACGTTGAATTCACGTTTCATACGGTCAACGATGATGTCAAGGTGAAGCTCACCCATACCAGCAATAATTGTTTGACCAGATTCTTCGTCAGTACGAACGCGGAATGATGGATCTTCCTTAGCCAAACGACCTAAAGCGATAGACATTTTTTCTTGGTCAGCTTTAGTTTTTGGTTCAACAGCCAATGCAATTACTGGCTCTGGGAATTCCATACGTTCTAGAGTGATGATGTTTTTCTCATCACATAGTGTATCACCAGTAGTTACGTCTTTAAGACCTACACACGCAGCGATGTCACCAGCACGGATTTCTTCAACGTCTTGACGATCGTTCGCGTGCATTTGGACGATACGGCCGATACGTTCACGTTTAGATTTCACTGGGTTATAAACAGAGTCACCTTGTTTAAGAACACCAGAATAAACACGTACGAAAGTTAAGTTACCTACGAATTTGTCGTTCATGATTTTGAACGCAAGCGCAGAGAACGGAGCTTCGTCAGATGCTTCACGAACAGCTTTAGTTTCAGCTTTGTCGTCAAGGATACCTTCGATTGCTTTAACTTCAGTAGGAGACGGCAAGAATTCAATTACTGCGTCCAACATACGTTGAACACCTTTGTTTTTGAACGCTGTACCACAAAGCATTGGTTGAATTTCACAAGCCAATGTTTGAACACGAAGACCAGCAACGATTTGCTCTTTAGTCAAATCACCGTTGTTCAGGTATTCATCCATTAACTCTTCAGAAGCCTCAGCAGCAGCTTCAACCATGTTTGTACGCCATTCTTCAGCAGTTTCTTGAAGATCAGCAGGGATATCACCGTACTCGAACTTCATACCTTGTGAAGCTTCGTCCCAAATGATCGCTTTCATTTCGATCAGGTCGATAACGCCTTGGAAGTTTTCTTCAGCGCCAACAGGGATTACTACAGGTACAGGGTGCGCACCAAGACGTGTTTTCATTTGTTCAACAACACGGAAGAAGTTTGCACCAGTACGGTCCATCTTGTTCACGAATGCTAAACGAGGCACTTGGTATTTGTTAGCTTGACGCCATACAGTTTCAGACTGAGGTTGTACACCACCTACCGCACAGTAAACCATACATGCACCATCAAGAACACGCATAGAACGCTCAACTTCGATTGTGAAGTCAACGTGTCCCGGGGTATCAATTACGTTGATACGGTGTTCTGGGAACTGCTTAGACATACCTGACCAGAATGTAGTGGTAGCAGCAGAAGTAATGGTAATACCACGTTCTTGCTCTTGCTCCATCCAGTCCATTGTTGCTGCACCATCATGTACTTCACCAATTTTGTGAGATACACCTGTGTAGAACAAGATACGTTCAGTAGTTGTGGTTTTACCCGCATCAATGTGAGCAGAGATACCAATGTTACGGTAACGAGAAATTGGGGTTTGACGAGCCATGATCTCTTGCATTCCTAAATTTTGTTGTTTAAAACAGGACGCTTTAAGTTGCTAGCAACTTAAAGCGCTTTGATGACAATTGGGTGAAACCCATATCATCACCGTCCTGATAAGGGCCTGTTTTATTTGCTTAGAAACGGTAGTGAGAGAATGCTTTGTTGGCTTCAGCCATACGGTGCACATCTTCACGTTTTTTAACCGCTGCGCCTTTACCTTCAGCTGCATCAAGCAACTCGCCAGCAAGACGTAAAGCCATAGTTTTTTCAGAACGCTTAGCAGCAGCATCTACTAACCAACGCATAGCCAAGGCAGTACGACGGGATGGGCGCACTTCCATAGGTACCTGGTATGTAGCACCACCAACACGGCGTGCTTTTACTTCGACCATAGGACGAACTTTTTCAAGAGTAGTCTCGAAAAATTCAACTGGGTCTACTTTAGATTTTTCTTGAACGCGGTCTAAAGCACCGTAAACGATACTTTCAGCAATAGATTTTTTACCATCTTGCATTACGTGGTTCATGAATTTAGCGATTGTTTGGCTGCTGAACTTAGGATCCGGAAGGATTTCACGAGCAGCGACTACGCGACGTCTTGGCATTTTAAAACTACCTATAAATATGACACTTCAGGTTAATCCAGCAGTAGCACAAAGTGTCGTGTGCATTCGCTGGCCTTACTACACGTCGCTTGAATTTTCACAAAATTAAATGCAGAAATCAGACAAGCGAGACGATAAAGGATTGCAGTTCTAGCGAAATAAGAACTTAATCTCAAAAGATTATTTCTTAGGACGTTTAGTACCGTATTTAGAACGAGCTTGGTTACGATCTTTAACACCAGCACAGTCTAAAGAACCACGAACGGTATGGTAACGCACACCTGGTAAGTCTTTAACACGACCACCACGGATAAGAACAACACTGTGCTCTTGTAGGTTATGGCCTTCACCACCGATGTAGCTAGAAACTTCGAAACCTGAAGTTAAGCGAACACGGCAAACTTTACGCATTGCTGAGTTAGGTTTTTTAGGTGTAGTTGTGTAAACACGTGTACAAACACCACGGCGCTGTGGACAAGCCTTCAACGCAGGAACTTTAGATTTTTCAACTAAAGTCGTACGACCCTTACGGATCAACTGATTTGTTGTTGCCATGTGGCAATTCTCCCGTTAATAAAAAGCCCCAAAAAAATACTACTTTTTGAGGGCATGCAATTGTATGTCAAGATGCAAAATCGGTCAATATGCCGGAGTCAGGCAAAATACGATCGCATCTCGACTTTAAGCGTTTATTTTATGGCGAAAATCACTTATTTTTCGATTTCGTGGCAGCATTTTTTGCAACATCTTCCGTAGTTTCCTCAGCTTGCGTTTGTTTGTCTGCAGTCTCGGAGTTTTCAGGCTTGTTTGTATCCGTCTCTTCTTCAGCGGCTGCCTGTAACATTTCTGTGTCATTTTCCTGCAAGCCGAGCTCTTCTTCCAGTGCTGCATCTGCATCAAAAGAATCTTTTGGAATAGCCGGTTTTTGTTCCTGTTTAGCATCGGCGTGTTCAACCAGTTTATCGGTCAATTCATCCAGACCTTCACTGACCTTTTCATCTTTTTTCACTTCAGCTTCTTCCGGACTCAAGCTTTCCTGATCTTTCTTAACCAGTTTGACTTGCTTGATAGTTTGATTGCCTTCAATTGGGATTTCTTTATCCAGAATTGGCTTATCTTTATCAGCGGCTGAATGATCAAGATTTTCCATCAGCTTCGGGGTCGCCTGCTGGAGCAGGTCAACGGCTTTTTCATAGGCAGCATATGGCGACAAACCTAGATCCTGATGCTGCTGTAGATACTGACGGGCATGAGAGAATACTTCTTGTGCTTTCTGGTTCACATCATTCACAAAGCGATGACTATAGACTGCGCCAATCCCTGCACTCGCCAATGGAGTCAGTTTGGTTAACTGCTCTAATAAAGACAGTTTCGGGAAATGGTTCATCCATTCCCACTTCATGCTACCATCCTGATTGCTGAGCCATTTTTTCAGTGTTTCCACATCATTGCTTGATCCAAGCATAGTCTGCAACTGGGAAAGGTCATGTGTTTTCAAAGTACTGCTCAGCGCTTTAAGCCCCATCAACAGCGCCTGTTTTTCTGCAATCAGACTGAGATCAATCTGTCTAAAGATATGCTGTACGATTTCCTGATCGTCTTCCTTGCTCAGGTCAAAACCATAAGAGCGTCCCACTTGATAAATTGTACGCAGTGCCATCAGCAAAGAAGCTGGAATATCAATCGCGGTTCCCAATACGCCAGTGATGCCACTTACAGCGCCTTGTACCGTCGCCATCCATTTATTTTGCTCGGCAAACGCCTGAGAAATGCGTTGTGAACGCGTAGTGTCCTGAGTTAGTTCTTCCAGATCCTTCGCCCCAGCTTCATTCAGGATGGCATCAACCGAACTCATCTGGTTGCTGAACTGATTCAGGTGATTATAAAAGTAGTCAGATACTTTGTCGGCCAGCTGGGGAGAAACAAAATGCGCGACATTATTCACGGTATTAAAACGACGGCCCAGCAACTGACGGGAAACATTTGGAAGATGTTCGCGTAGCATGTCTTTGGGGTTTTCATATTTTTTTGAAGCAAAAGGGCTTTTGACTTTTGCCGAGCCATCAACAGCATGATCAGTATTGAAGGTTTTAGTCACAGAATCTGGTGCAACATGATTTAGCAGTTCCAAACCTGTTGAACTGAACTTTTTCGCCACTCCAAAGGCATTCGAAATCAGACCATTAGATTGTTTATTATTAGCATTTACCATTTTTTACCTCAGCATGCACGTGCTTGTATTTGGTATAAATACTAGGTGTAGTCAGCATTTATCTCAACCTTATTCTGTTTCATTTAGTAAAAGCTCTACACAGTACTTTATAAATTCAACCTACTGTCACACGGCATAACATTTGCCATAAGATTTCAAAAATCTTTCTGCTATGATGTTCTGCATTGTGAAATAGGGGTTAGCGCTATATTTTGCTGTCTTATCAACGCCAGATATCTCCCGCTGCCCCAGAGATAAACTATAAGGATCTGTAGATGAAACGTGTTGTCATCACTGGTATGGGTATTAACTCGTGCATTGGTAATACATTAGAGGATGTGAATCACTCTTTACAAAACGGGATTTCAGGAACACGTTTTAATCCGACTTATGCTGAACTGAATTTCAAGAGCCATGTTAGCGCTGCTGCTGAACAGGATTTTGATGGTATTGACCGTAAGCTGAAACGCTTTATGGGCGTTTGTGCGATGTATGCCTACAATGCTGCGGTGGCTGCTGTTGAACATGCTGGCTTAAAACAGGAAGATCTGGCGAATAATCCACGTTATGGTATTGCCGGTGGTTCAGGCGGCAACTCGACAGCATCTGTAGTAGAAATGACAAAATTGCTGGAAGAAAAAGGCGCACGCAAAGTCGGTCCATTCTTCGTCCCACGCAACATGTCAAATACCATTACTGCGAACGTCGGTGTGGCATTTAAATTACAAGGGATTGCACACTCGATTACTAGTGCTTGTGCAACTTCTGCCGATGCCATTGGTTATGCTTACAACCTGATCCAACTGGGTAAACAGGATCTAATGCTTGCCGGTGGTGGTGAAGAAGATCACTGGTCTCAAAGCCTGCTATTCGATGCGATGGGTGCATTGTGCTCTAAATACAACGACACTCCTGAAACAGCTTCTCGTCCATATTCAGTAGACCGTGACGGTTTCGTGATTGCTGGCGGTGGCGGTTTCGTGGTACTTGAGTCTCTAGAACATGCTCAGGCACGTGGTGCGAATATTCTGGCTGAAGTTGTGGCTTATGCAGCCAATTCGGATGGCGCTGACATGGTTGCTCCATCTGGCGAAGGTGCAACACGCTGTATCCTGATGGCTCTAGAAGAAGCCAAACAGCATGGCGTAGATAAAATTGACTATGTGAATACACATGGTACTTCTACTCCAGCAGGTGATGTTACTGAACTTAAAGCCATGGCACGTGCCTTCGGTGAAGGTCAGGTTCCTCCACTCAGCTCGACTAAATCTATGACAGGTCACAGCCTGGGTGCTGCAGGTGTACAGGAAGCGATCTACTCTATCCTGATGATGCAAAATGACTTTATTGCACCAAACATCAACGTGACCGAACTGGATGAAGGCGCAAAACCATTTGATATCGTACTTGAAAAACGTGACGCAAAATTGAATACTGTGATGAGTAACAGTTTCGGTTTCGGCGGCGTAAATGCTTGTCTCGTTTTCAAAAAATGGGAAGGCTAAGCCGCCCATTTTAGGGTGACTTGATGGATGCTCCTTCTGATGCTTTCTTGTGGGTAAAAGCATTACATATTATTGCTGTGGTTTGCTGGTTCGCTGCTTTGTTCTATCTGCCACGGCTTTATGTCTACCATGCCATGAGTGAAGATGTCGTAAGTCATCAACGCTTTGAAATTATGGAACGCAAGCTGTATCGCGGAATCATGTGGCCAGCCATGGTCGCCACGCTGATCACAGCACACTTTCTAGTCGATTGGGGTGATGCAACGCGTCATTACCATGAAGCCTTATGGTTCTATCTGAAAGTCGGCCTGGTTGGCTTGCTAGTCATTTACCATTTGGTATGTGGTTATTATCGTAAGAAACTGATGGAAAATGCCCATTACAAGTCACACAAGTTCTGGCGCTTCTTTAATGAAATGCCAACGCTGATTTTATTTGCTGTGGTGATTTTAGTGGTGGTAAAACCTACTTTCTAAAATTCCCTAAAATTAAAAAATCCCCGATTGATCGGGGATTTTTTATGTCTGCACTTTATTCTCCGGAGAGAAGTTGCTGACGTTTACGAAGACGTGGTTTATACAAAGTATGATAGGTGGCGAACAGAATCGCCAACCAAAGCGGACTAATCATCAGTGCTTTCATGGTATCTGCTTCCAGACTTAAAATAACTAAGGCAAAAAACAAGAAGATCAGCACCAGATAGGACATCCAGATTCCGCCTGGCATTTTGAAGGTCGAAGTGGCATGTTTTTCAGGTTGCTGTTTACGGTAACGGATATAACACACCATAATCAGTCCCCAGATACTGATAAACAGAATCACACAGAGTGAGCTGGCCAGCGTAAAGGCTTCCATCGTGTTCGGCACAAAATACTGGAAAGCTGCACCCGCCATAATAAAGGCACAGGAAAATAACAGACCTTTAGCCGGAACTGCACGACTTGAAAGCTCAGCCAAAGCCTGGGGTGCCTGACCATCACGTGCCAGACCAAACAGCATCCGGCTGGTAGAGAACACGCCACTGTTCATGGAAGACATTACAGAAGACAGCACCACCAGATTCATGATAATGGCTGATACGGGAATACCCGCATGCAAGAAAAGAGTCACAAAAGGACTTTGATCAGCAGGAATTTCTACCCACGGCGTTACAGACATAATCACCAGCAGAGACAATACATAGAACAAGATGATCCGTGTAGGAATCGCATTCACTGCTTTAGGCAAGTTCTTTTCCGGATCCTTGGTTTCAGCCGCCATCGTACCCAGCAGCTCTACACCTACGAAAGCAAACATTGCAATCTGAAAACCAGCCAGAAAGCCCATTGTGCCCTTAGGGAACATACCATCATAGGCCCAGACATTGGTCAGGCTGGCAGTCGAACCACTTGGTGCCTGGAAGTCGCTGAAGATCATATATCCGCCAATCGCAATCAGGCCCAAAATCGCCAAGATTTTAATCAGGGCGAACCAGAACTCGATTTCACCAAACAGCTTCACGGTCAGCAGGTTAATTCCTAGTACCAGCAATACACAGCCAGCACTGATCATGGCCTGCCCCATGGGTGTAAAGGTCATGTCGGGCGGCAGCCAGAAATTTAGATAATTGATAATTGCCGCTAAGTCAGCAATGCCGACCAGAATCCAGCCCAGCCAGTACGACCAGCCAATATAATAGCCAGCCCCCGGACCAATCAGGTCATGCGCCATATCAATGAAGGATTTATAGTGCAAATTGGATAACAGGATTTCCCCTAATGCACGCATCAGGAAAAAGAACATGGCTCCAATAATCATGTAGATAAACAAGATTGAAGGCCCTGCCAGTGCAATCGTTTTACCAGAACCCATAAACAGGCCTGTACCAATGGCACCACCAATGGCAATTAACTGCAAATGGCGGTTAGAGAGCTTACGTTGTAATTCATGGGGAGATGAGGATGCATCATCTTTAGAAGAGGCTGTATTCATATTCGGTTCCTTTTTCACATCAGGCCCTCGCTCATCTGATCGGATTTCTTCCTGAAATCCTGATTGCAGATGCAGTTTCATTTAATGGATTAAATGATCAGGCCTGATATGCTTACAAAATCAAGTTGGGAGATATAAAAATCTGAAACAACTTAAGGGAGCGCTGCAATCACTGCAATTTCAATTAACCAGGCGGGATTTACCAGATCCGCCTGAATGGTTGCGCGTGCTGGTGTACCACATCCCTCGAGCCATTCAATCCAGAGCGCATTGACGGTTTGAAAGTCTTCCAGGTTTTTAACAAAGAGCTGTGCAGATAACAGACGGCTTTTGTCTGTACCTGCCAGTTTAAGGAGTTGATCAATCTTCATGAGCACTTCACGTGTTTGACCATGAATATCCAGACTGATGCTATCCGGCACCTGCCCTGATAAATACACGGTTTGATTGTGAATGGTGACAGCACTCATCACCTGATTGCTGTTCAAACGCTGAATATCTATATGTTCCGTCATAATTTTATCCTCTCTTATTTCTAATATTTGTTTAATCTTAAACTTTCAATCTGCACGGGCACACGTTGGGTGATGGCACACATCAGCTCATAGCCAACCGTACCCGAACCCGCGGCTACTTCATCAATCGGTAATACTGTGCCGTGAATGGATTGTCCCCACAGCACAACTTCGCTACCAATCTGTGCATCCGGGACAGAATCCAGATCAACCGCCAGCATATCCATACTGACGCGACCAATCGTTTGGGTTCGAATCCCATCTACCAAAACCGGTGTTCCAGTTTGTGTGATTCGCTGATAACCATCCGCATAACCACAGGCCACAATTCCAATCTGCATATCCTGCCCAACTATAAAAGTAGAGCCATAACCGATGCTGTCTCCTGCCCGAACCTGCTGAATTGCGATCAGTTCGCTACGCAGAGTCATGGTCGGCTTTAAGTTCCAGTGATCAATCGTATGGGTGGGATAGTCAGGTGAACTGCCGTAAAGCATGATGCCGCTACGTACAATATCGGAATGCGAGCTTTGATGATGGCGTAGAATGGCCGCACTATTACTGAGTGAGGTTTTAGCCTCAAGCCCCTGAATGGTCTGGCTAAAAATCAGATTTTGATGCTCAATGCCATCCAATCCAAAACGCTGGCCATCCGCATCGGAAAAATGTGTCATATGACTGATAGAGCGTACTTGCTGAATATTTTTTAATTCCTGAAAAGCGGAAGAATACTGCTCAGGTAAAAAACCGAGCCGGTTCATTCCGCTATTCATTTTTAAAAAGACATCAAACTGTACGTCTGGCTGTAATTGGACAAAGGTTTTTAACCATTCCAGTTGATGCTGGGCATGAATTGCAAAACCCATCTCATACTTGGCGCAGTCGAATAAATCCTCAAGGCCAAAAATGCCTTCCAGCAACAATAAGGGCTTGTCACAGCCCAAGGCACGCAAACGCTTTCCTTCAATAAGATCCAGAAAGGCAAAACCATCGGCACTTTTTAATGCGGCATAAACCCGCTCTATGCCGTGCCCATAGGCATCAGCTTTAACTACTGCAAAGACCTGACTTTGAGGTGCGCAGGAACGTGCAACTTGCAGGTTATGTTGCAATGCCTGTTGATGAATAACCGCGTGTATTGGACGTGGCATAAATTTCTTCCCTGAAACTGATAATCCTTAAAAGCTTAAGCAACCTGCTGATAACGATTCAGCGACAAGCCTTCAGTACTAATTTCAGGTGCTTGACCCAGTACCAAATCACTGATCAGCTTTCCTGAGCCACATGCCATGGTCCAGCCCAGCGTACCGTGTCCGGTATTCAGGAACAGATTGTTAAAGCGTGTCGGTCCAATAATTGGTGTGCTATCTGGAGTCATTGGACGTAAGCCGGTCCAGAAACTGGCCTGCGCCATGTCACCACCCGGGAACAGGTCACGAGTGACCATTTCCAAGGTTGCACGGCGATCCTCATTCAGGCCCAAATTAAAGCCTGTTAGCTCTGCCATACCACCGACACGGATACGCTGATCAAAACGAGTCAATGCAATCTTGTAAGTTTCATCCAGCACAGTCGATTGTGGTGCATGAGTCTGATCCACAATTGGAATGGTCAATGAATAACCTTTGACTGGATATACCGGCAGATCCAGGTGTAACGGCTTCAGAAAATCACGGGAATAGCTGCCGAAAGCCAGTACATATCTATCTGCGGTCAACACCTGACCATTGACCAGTACACCTTTAATCTGGTCGCCTTCAAATAGCAGTTTTTCAACATGCTGGTTAAACTTGAATTGTACGCCCATGCCTTTGGCGTAATTGGCCAGTGCATTGGTAAACAGGTAGCAATCACCGGTTTCATCATTTGGCAGATGCAAACCACCCACCAGTTTATCTTTAGCTTCTGCCAGTGCCGGTTCAACTTTGGCTAGCTGCTCACGATCCAGCAACTCAAAATCCACGCCGGTTTCTTTCAGCACTTCGATATCACGTTGCACTGCATCGAGCTGTGCTTCCTTACGGAAAATCTGCAACGTTCCTTTAGAACGGTTTTCATAAGAGATGCCGATATCACGACGTAGATTACGTAAACAGTCACGGCTATATTCAGCGACCCGCACCATACGTTCTTTATTCACTGCATAATGCTGAGCATTACAGTTTTTCAGCATCTGAGCCATCCACTGTAACTGCCACAGACTACCATCGACATTAATCGCCAATGGCGCATGATGCTGGAACATCCATTTCACTGCTTTAAATGGAATGCCAGGTGCTGCCCATGGTGTCGAATAACCAGGAGAAATCTGGCCCGCATTGCCAAAACTGGTTTCTTCGGCCGGACCTGCCTGACGGTCAAGGACAGTCACTTCTGCTCCCTGCTGCGCAAGATAGTAGGCGCTTGTTACACCAATGACACCACCACCTAATACAATTACGCGCATGACATTACCCTCAATGACATTTATAGTTTATTTCACCAGTATATTTTTGGATCAATAGTGAATTTCACTGTTTTAAACTGATATATTCAGCAAATTCACTAGATTTTTCGCGTCATTTTTAAAAATTAAGGGAATAATAGATGCGTAAATTAGACCGCATTGATCGCATGATTTTAGATATCCTGCAGCGTGATGGACGCATTGCCATTAGTGAACTTGCCTCCCGAGTCAACCTCTCCACCACACCTTGTTCCGAGCGGGTCAAGCGACTGGAACGGGATGGGATCATCATGGGTTACCATGCCCGGCTCAATCCGGAAAAGCTGGAAAAGAACCTGTTAGTGTTTCTGGAAATCAAACTTTCTGCCAAATCCGGTGATGTATTTGAACAGGTCGCGCGTGACTTAAGCGAAATTCCTGAAGTGCTGGAATGTCATCTGATCTCGGGAGATTTTGATTATCTGGTGAAAGCACGCCTAAAGGAAATGAGTGCTTACCGGCGTCTGCTTGGGGATTTATTAAAAAAGCTCCCCTCTTCTGCTTCCTCACATAGTTATGTGGTTATGGAAGAAGTAAAGGAAAGTTCATATCTGGATGTAAGAATCTAATTCTGACAAGGGTTCAAGTGGTAGATACAACAAAACCCCATAAGGGGCTTTGTTGTGAACCGTTTATCTGAATTAGATAAGTTTAAAATAAAATTTTATTAACTTATATTGATGATTATCTAAAACTAGGCAGGAATACGTAGTACCTGACCCGGAAAAATATCATCCGCATTTTTCAGTAAAGGGCGATTTGCCTCGAAAATCTTGTTGTACTGGTTGGCATCACCATAAATTTCTTTCGAAATTTTAGATAAGGTATCACCCGATTTAACCGTATAGAACTTACTTTCAGGTTCCGGATTCGCTACAGTCAGCTGGTCATCCACTTTAGCGACATGATCAACATTTCCTACCGCTAAAATAATCTTTTCACGATCCGCCTGACTTTGTACCTGTCCGCGTACGGTTGCCAGATCTGAGGTTGAGTTATAGCTGATCGACAATCCTGTAATTGGCAGTCCTAGGCTTTTAACATGGCCTAATAATTTGTTCGCTATTTCCTGTGCAGAAGGTTCAGCCGATGCTGCTTTAGGTGCAGCGGCAGGTGCCTGTTGAGTTGCTGCCGGTGTTTGTTGTGGCTCCGCAGCTGCAGTGTTCTTTTTACCAATGCCTTTTACAAAATCAAAAAGACCCATAGTGGACTCCATTCTTGTTATTCATCAGATCATTCTTATTTGTACAAGGAAAGCAGCAGATACAAAGTTAGTCATTGGTAAGCAAAAGGTTATCGATTGTAAAATCACCCTATATCTATTCTACAGGCACAAAAAAACCACCTTGCGGTGGTCTTTAGGTTCAGCAAAGCTGAAAATCAGCATTAACCAAGTTTTTTAGTAACATAGTCAATAGCAGATTGAACAGTTGTGATTTCGTTAGAATCTTCATCAGGAATAGTGATGTCGAAGTCATTTTCGAAAGACATAACAAGTTCAACTAGGTCTAGAGAGTCAGCACCTAAGTCATCCATGAAAGATGCTTCGTTTTTAATCTCTTCGACTTTGATACCAAGTTGTTCTGCAACCGCTTGTTTAACGCGTTGTTCGATATCGCTCACAGGAATTCTCCTCATTGCTTGTGGCGTTTTTAATGCCGTTAGTTTAATTGAATCTATAAAATTTGGAAAGTTAATACATGTGCCGTTTAGCTCATGTATAAACCACCATTAACGTGAATGACTGTACCTGTAATGTAACTGGCTTTGTCCGATGCCAGGAAACTTACGGCATTCGCGATATCTTGTGGATCACCTAAACGGTTTAAAGCCACTTGATCACTCATTTTCTTGCGAATTTCTTCACTTAACTGTTCAGTCATTTCAGTCGCGATAAAGCCTGGTGCAACAGCATTGACAGTAATCTGACGACTACCCATTTCTTTAGCCAGACTGCGACCAAATGCCTCAATACCTGCTTTGGCAGCTGAATAGTTCGCCTGACCTGGGTTAGCAAAATGCGCCACCACAGAACTGATATTAATGATACGGCCGAAACGTGCCTTAGTCATACCTTTCAGCACACGTTTAGATAAACGATAAACGGCTTTCAGATGGATGTTTAAAATATCATCCCAGTCGTCTTCCGACATGCGTAACAACAGGTTGTCTTTGGTAATACCGGCATTATTCACCAGTACCAGCACAGGACCATAGTTTTGCTCAATATCGCTGACCAGTGCATCAATCGCAGCACCATCACGTACATCTAGAACTTTACCGGCACCATTTTCAGCAAATTGTGCGTTAAGTTTCTCTGCACCCGCTTCAGAAGTCGCAGTACCTACGACAAAATAACCGTCTTGAATTAATTGTTGTGCAATTGCAGCACCAATGCCGCGGCTTGCACCTGTCACCAAGGCAACTTTACGTTCCTGTGTCATGCAATTTTCCCTTCTGCCACCAATACGGTGTTCAACGCATCTTCCAGACGAGATTGAGTATCTAATGGAAGTGCTTTTTCGATATTCGGTAAACGTTTTGCCATATTGGCCAGTACATTACCTGGGCCACATTCTACAATGTACTCAATGCCTTCATCTTGAAGGAATTGTAGTGTTTTAGTCCATTGTACTGACTCATACAGCTGCTCAGTCAAAGCCTGACGAAGTTCAGTCACGTCCGCAGCTGCTTTTGCGCCTACATTTTGTAATACAGGTATGCGTGGCATCTCAATGGCAGTTTGTTCCAAAGCTGTTGCGAACTGCTCAGCGGCAGGTTTCATCAGTGAACAATGTGAAGGAACTGAAACTGGTAGTGCAATCGCTTTACCGCCATTTTCTTTGGCCAGTGCCATCACGGCTTCTACACGTTCTTTATTACCAGCAACTACGACTTGCCCCTGAGCATTATAGTTGGCTGCTTCAACTGAACCTTCGCCTGCTACTGTTGCTTGTGCACAAAGCTCGATCACTTTGGCATCATCCAGACCCAGAATCGCCGCCATTGCACCTACGCCTTGAGGTACAGCAGTTTGCATCAACTTACCACGCAGGTTCACCAGCTTGACTGCATCACCCAGACTTAAAGCACCCGCTGCAACTAACGCGCTGTATTCACCGAGTGAATGGCCCGCCATATATTTTGGTGCTACTCCACCCAGCTCTAACCATACACGCCATAAAGCGATGGATGCTGTTAATAGTACCGGTTGAGTAAATTCGGTTTGATCCAGACCTTCACCCGTCTGTGCAATCTGCCACAGATCAAAACCCACCGCTTCAGATGCTTCAGCAAATGTATCGCGGATACCACTAAACTGTTCTGCAAGTTCAGCGAGCATGCCGACTTTTTGTGAACCCTGACCTGGGAACACAAATGCAGTTTTAGTTGCTTGAGCTGCTTGTTCGAGTTGTTTAGCAGACATAAATAAAATCCTTTCATTCAAGAGGTGCGAATCTTTTCTTAGACCTAAAAATTGGCCGATCAGATCACCTTACCCATTGTGGAGCGCAATTTAACACGTAATTTTGGCTTGGGTAATTGCCAAATACAACAAAAACCGCGACTTCACATGATGACCGCAAAACCCGAAGATAAAATCAGGCATAAAAAAAGGGAGCTTAACGCTCCCATTTTTTCTACTAAGCTTTAACGCTTAATACATCATCAATTATTCAGCAGATGCTTTAGCGAATAATTGACGACCACGGTAGATACCATCTTTAGATACGTGGTGACGACGATGAGTTTCACCAGTAGTTTGGTCTACAGTTAATGCATTCTCAGTTAAAGCGTCATGTGAACGGCGCATGTCACGGCGAGAGCGACTTTTACGGTTTTGCTGAACGGCCATGATGGCTCCTTACAAATATCGAAAAAATGGATCAGAACAAATTCGATTGTCTTATACGCATGAGTATAACACAAAAATTAGTTAAGTTTACCCTTCAAAGCTGCCAAAACTTCAAACGGATTATCCCGTTTTTCTTCAACAACTTCTTCTGCGGCAGGTTGATGCTTATGCTCACAAACGTCATGCTTAGGAGACAGCGGCATCAACAATAACAATTCATCTTCTATCAGTGCGAGTAAGTCAGCGGTGGCAGGTGCATCATATGAACCCTTCGTCGTTGCTTCACTTTCACCTAAGACGATGAAATCAGCATCCTCATCCAAGCGCTCTATCAGTGACTCATCATCCACCAGAGCTAGATGAAAATCTGAAACGAGTTCGATTTCAACGGTCTCCAGACAACGCTGGCATTCCATTGGAACTTTCGTTTCAACATGACCATCCAACCATGCAATGCGATGATAGGCATCCATTGATAGCTTACAGTCTATGTTAATCAATTGATCATCAATTGATCCAACAGCTTCACGAGCAATACGAACAAAGCGAGATAAAGGCAGTTGACCTGACCATTTAAAGCCCTGTTCAGCCCATTTAAACGGCTCAATCTGTGCCGGAAAGGTATTTGCTGACATAATTAAGGCGGCAATTCTACAAATTCATCAGAACTCTGTCAAAGATTAAGATACAATTTTGTACTTATTTTTAGACAGACCAATTGGGTAATTTCAGTCATGCATCTGTTGCAGCCGCAAACAGAAGTGAATGTTTCATCACTCGTTAGCACACTTTCAACCTCCGATTCTGACAGCTCACTACAGCAAGTGCAACGCTTACCGTGGGCGAATTTATCCTCAGAAGCGGAACAGGTTGATTGGCTCATCTTACACTTTAATCACTGGTTTTCCCACCTAAATGTCACTTTAGTCCGTGGTGATTTTGAACCGGAGTATTTCCCGGCAACAAAAGATAGCCCTGCCCGGATCCAGTTTGCGCATGGCTTCTTTAATAGTGCTCTGCATGAAATCAGTCACTGGACTATTGCCGGTGACAAGCGCCGTCTGCTGCCAGATCTGGGCTACTGGTATGCGCCAGATGGCCGCACCAAGGAACAGCAGGCATTATTTGAGCAGGTCGAAATCAAGCCACAAGCGATTGAATGGATGTTCTCCAAAGCATTTGGCCGTAGGTTCCGTGTGTCTCTGGATAATTTAACCGGTGATGGTGGCGATGGTTCCAGCTTTAAAGATAATGTCTATACCCAGGTGCAACGCTATTTTAGTGGTGAAGCCAAACTGCCACGTGATGCCAAACGCTTCATTGATTGTATCTGTGTCTGCATCCGTGCAGGCAAAAGTTTACAATCTGATGAATTTCAACGTGAAATGCTTGATTAAATTACACAAATCTACCTGTTTGTCATTGTTACTTTATACAAAGGCATTTCATAATAAGTTTAAGGTAGGTTGGGAGGAATATTTATGCTGCATTTACGTGTACACCCGGATAATCCGCAAGCTCGTCTGATCAGTCAGGCGGTAGAACGTATTCGTGCCGGTGATGTTGTGGTTTATCCGACCGATGCAGCCTATGCGATCGGCTGCCAGATTGGGAATAAACATGCGATGGAGCGAATCGCGCAGATTCGTGGTCTGGGACCTAAGCACCAATATGCCATTATCTGCTGTGACTTATCCGATCTTGCGACTTATGCCAAAGTCGACAATGCCGTCTATCGTTTGCTGAAAAATAATACACCTGCTGTGACCACATTTATTCTTCCGGCAACCAGCGAAGTGCCTAAACGTTTAATGCATCCGAAGAAAAAAACCATTGGTTTGCGTATCCCTACCAATCCTGTGTGTCAGATGCTGCTTCAAGAACTGGGCGAACCGCTGCTAACTTCCACACTCATCTTGCCAGATCAGACGGATCCTTTAGATGATCCTTATGACATTGAGATGCAACTCGGTAAGCGTATTGATGTGTTTATCGACAGTGGATTGGGCACATTAAGTACGACTTCTATTGTGGATTTATCAGGAGATCAGCCTGAGGTGATCCGTCGTGGTGTCGGTGATGTCAGTGCTTTTGAATAAATAAAGCTGCTTCTAATGAAGTCTCAGAAGAAAATAAAATGGATCTGTTTTATATCCTCCTGAACCTGAATGAATTTCCTGCCGATCATCTAATCTATGCCGAATTGCCTCGGACACTGGAATCCAAGGCAATATCTATCGATAAAAATTCCAAGCCGGAATTAGATCTGAATATCAACAATATTGAATACTCATACTTTCTTGATGTCGCGATGGCAAGAAAACTTCTACAAGTTTATTCAACGAACAATGTTTGTCTGGCAGATACCTGCCAACGTGTCATTGAATATGTATTGCGAGAGCAGAATTAAAATAACCTGATCACGCATGCCAGGATTTAATAGCTCGCCGCACGATCCTGAGTAGATGCACTGACCGCTGGTGCAACTGAAGGAACCTGATTATTCAAACTTGACTTTGGGGGTAACGGATCACCTTCTTTATAATGTTTTAACTGCAAGAAGTTTGGACATTCCGACAGCTTTTGCTGATGAGTTGCAAGTTCAGCACCAAACCTGTTTTTGACTGAAACATGAAAAGTGATTTGATCCTCTTCAAGCACATTCAATAACGCAGTCCGGGCTTTGGATTCCATAGTCCTAAAAGAATCAATAGAATTACAGCTCATGGTTTTGACCATTGCAGTAACACCGTCGGGTAAATCTTTACCTGTATAAAGTGTATTACGCATATAGAAACGAATATGGGGATATTGATCCAGTACGCTAAAATCCAGTTTCATGGCCTGCATCACTGGTTTAGCCTGCTCAACAAAGCTGGAAAAGCCGCCAGACTTCAGATTGGTACGCATTTCATTTTCAAGCTGCATGAGCTGGTATTGAGGATAGCCCCAGAATACACCTAAGCCGATGACGCCGATTAACACAAGTATGATTGGCATTTTTATAATTAACCTGATCTATGTTTGTTATTTATTAATATTTTTGGCTATATTAGTTTATTTTTTAGGCGATAGATAACTGTTTTTTCTTATTTTTATCACATGTTCCCTGATGAGCTTTCACACATTCACTATTTAATAGGTGCTGAAAATCTTTTAAAAATTTTCTATATGAAGTTACAGTTTCTTAAGCCACCCAGGCTATATTGCATTTAATTTTAGCTAATATGCTGTTTAATATCAGACTTGTGCATTTTATCGAATTAAAAAAATAAAATTTCTCCTAAAATAAATATGGTTTTTTTGCATTTGAATGCATATCTATTTTATTTAACGACAATTTTCCAGTACAATGCCAACTACTAAATTATGTGCTTTTTCTCCTGACAACAGCTCGGGGAATAAGCCATTTCATGCCTTTGAAAATTCGCGTGGCTTATAATTGTAATGACTCAAATGCCCCATAACGCTATGGAATCTGCTCCAAACATCCGGGTTCTGGATGAATGGCAAAATACGATTCCAGAGGATCTGTATATTCCTCCAGCAGCGTTTGAAATTCTGTTAGAACATTTTGAAGGCCCCCTCGACTTTTTAATCTACCTGATCCAGAAAAATGGTTTTGACCTGTTACAGGTTGATATCGCGCCGATTGCCTCCCAATATCTGTCCTATATGGATGCGATGAAATCCCTGAATATTGAACTAACCGCGGATTATATGGTGATGGCTGCTTTACTGGCTGATCTCAAATCCCGGTTATTACTGCCTAAACCGAAAAGCGTGGCTGCGGTTGAACAGGATCCAAAACAGGACTTGATTGAGCGTCTGGAAAATTATTTACGGATTAAGCAAGCTGCAGAACGTCTGGGTCAGATGACGATTCTGGAACGTGATACCTTTGAGACCAATGTTCACTTAGGCGAGTTTATCCAGCCCAATGAAGGCCATAGTGCTGATCTGCTGCGTGATGCCTTGCTTTGCGTCTTTAACCGTCCTGAACCGGTCATTCATCAGGTGCAACAGGAGCCTGTTTTACTGGAAGAACGGATTGCCTATATTGAAAGCTGTCTAGAATCCGGTGAAGTCTTGTCTTTTGATAACTTACTCAAGCCAAGTCAGGGACGCATGGGTGTAGTCGTGACCTTTATGGCCGTGCTAGAACTTACCCGCCAACAAAAAATTCAAATTATTGCCTCAGGCATTGAGGCACCGCTCGCAATTCAAGGAGCACACGCATGAACACAGAACACAATATCTCCTTGTCTGCGGAAGATAATCTGCATGAAATTCTGATGCAACTGGAAGCGATTATTTTTGCCAGTGATTCCCCGGTTTCCTTAGCTCGACTGAAAGAAGCATTTCAAGATCGCTATAGTAAGCAGGAGCTGCGCCAGTATTTACAGCAGCTTTCCATGTTGATGCATGGCCGTTCTATTGAACTGGTTGAAACTGTGCAAGGTTACCGTTTTCAAGTGCGTGTAAAATATCGTAATATTATTGCACAGACCTGGCCTGAGCGACCGACACGCCTGTCACCTTCATTACTGGAGATGCTTGCGGTGATTGCTTATCATCAGCCAGTGAC
Source organism: Acinetobacter sp. TW_SC_4 (assembly GCF_054861205.1). Taxonomy (NCBI): domain Bacteria; kingdom Pseudomonadati; phylum Pseudomonadota; class Gammaproteobacteria; order Moraxellales; family Moraxellaceae; genus Acinetobacter; species Acinetobacter sp. TW_SC_4. Next base: position 696,932 of record NZ_CM142174.1, on the reverse strand, counting down.
CCGAGCTGATATTGAACAAATTCGTGGTGTCACGAATAACAGTCAGATTTTGCGTACACTGTTTGACTGGAACTGGATTAAAGAATCTGGCTTTCGTGAACTCCCTGGAAGACCTGCGTTGTTAGTGACAACGCCACAATTTTTAAATGCGTTTGGCTTAAATTCTTTAGGCCAATTGCCTCCCCTGCAGGATGCCAAGGAAGCTTTTATGGCGCTCGATGCGAATGCACCGAAGTCATAAATAGGTGAACTGTTGAATAATTATTTCTAAGGTTATGCTGTCATGAGTGAAAAGTTGCAAAAGGTGCTTGCACGTGTTGGTTTGGGTTCTCGCCGTTATATGGAAGAAGTCATTGCCGCAGGTCGTGTGAGTGTGAATGGGCAGATTGCCCAAGTGGGTGAACGAATCGAACCAGGTGATGAGCTTCGCATCGATGGTCGTAAAGTGCAGTTCCAGATCGAAGACGAAATCCGTCGTCGTGTCCTGATTTATTACAAGCCAGAAGGCGAAATCTGTTCACGTAACGATCCTGAACAGCGTCCAACAGTATTTGACAACCTGCCATCAATTCAAGGCGATCGCTGGGTCATGGTCGGCCGTCTGGATATTAACTCGACCGGTCTGTTGCTGTTTACAAATGACGGTGAACTAGCGAATCGTTTAATGCACCCATCCAATGAAATCGAACGTGAATATGCGGTTCGTGTCATGGGTGAAGTGACTCCACAACTGAAAAACAACATGCTGAAAGGCGTGGTGCTAGATGATGGTCCTGCGAAGTTTGAATCATTCTCTGAACTGGGTGGTGACGGGATCAACCGTTGGTATCAAGTTGTCGTGAAAGAAGGTCGTAACCGTGAGGTTCGTCGTATCTTTGAATCACAAGGCCTGAAAGTCAGCCGTTTATTACGTACTCGTTACGGTACCGTGATTCTGCCACGTGAACTTCGTACAGGTCGCTGGATTGAACTGGATAAACAGGATATCGATAACCTGACCAAATCAGTTGAGCTGAAACCGCGTCAAGGTACCGGCTTATTTGGTATGGCGAAACGTCGTAACGAACGTATGCAGGAAAAACCAATGGCAGCGCGCCGTGGTGGTTACCTGCGTCAGCAACGCCGTGATACCGATGAGCAGCAGCCGCAATACAACAATCGTGAACGTCGCGATGATCAGGGCTTTGGTCGTCGTGAAAACCAGAATGGCACCCAGTTTGCACGTCGTGACAACCGTGAAGACAACCAGTTTGGTCGCCGCGAAAATCGTGAAGGCAATGCACCACGCGGTTTATATGGTGCGAATAAAGGCTTTAAAAAGTTCTAAGCTTTGAATAAGAGAGAGTCACTTCGGTGGCTCTTTTTTTTGCAAGAACAATAATAATGACTCAATTTTATCTATCCCTAGTCTTCTCAATAGAACCCGATATAAAAGGTGAGTATCTCTTTCCTATTTCCTAAAAGTGAATTCCCGTCATAAAAAATGCCCAGCAATGTGGACATTTTTTATTTCGTACTTTAGCAAGTTACTGCGGAATACCCTGTGGAATCGCACTTAGCAGACGCTTGGTATAATCATGCTGTGGAGATTGATACAGATCATCTGAGTTGGCAATTTCCACCAAATCACCATGATTTAGCACCATGATCTGATCAGAAATATATTTCACGACTGATAAATCGTGTGAAATAAAGATATAACTCAGACCAAATTCATCCTGCAAATCCTGCAATAGATTCAACACCTGTGCCTGTACGGATACATCCAGTGCTGACACCGATTCATCACAGATCAGAATCTCAGGCTTTAAAGTTAGACAACGTGCAATCGCGATCCGCTGACGCTGACCACCTGAAAACTCATGTGGATAACGATAGAAGGCCTGAGCCGGTAAGCTGACCCTTTCCAGTAAATCGAGTGCCATCTGTTTACGTTCTGCGTCATCCTTGCCGATATGATGAATCTGCATCGGCTCCATCAGGATTTGTCCCACGGTAAAACGCGGATTTAGCGAAGCATACGGATTCTGGAAAATGATCTGGATTTTACGTTGATAGGCCGTAAACTCTTTTTCCGTCATCGACAAGATATCTTTGCCCTGAAACAATGCCTTGCCGCCTGTAGCTTGTTGCAGTCGCATCAAGAGTAAACCAATCGTGGTTTTACCAGAACCTGATTCACCAACCAACCCCAAGGTTTTACCTTTAGCCAGCTGAAAAGATACCCCTTTCACGGCCTGAAATTCATCTTTGCCAAATAGGCCTTTACGGCTATAGAAAGATTTTTTCAGATCGCGCACATCCAGAATAATCTCCTCATTACCTTTTAAACCACGAGAACGCTCCTGTTGTAGCGGAGCGTTCGCATGCAGGTCATGCGCCAGACTATCCTGTTTCATAAAGTCGCTAATCACCGGCAAACGCAAAGGACGGTGCGATAGCTGTGGACGGCAATGCAACAAGGCTTGGGTATAAATATCCTGAGGATTGTTCAGGACTTCTGTCACCGAACCTTGCTCACGAATCTCGCCATAACGCATTACAATGACCTGATCCGCAATTTCACCAACTACCGCCAGGTCATGACTGATGAATAACATCGACATTTGACGGCGCTGACGCAAGGATTCAAGCAGGTCCAGAATCTGTTTCTGGATAGTCACATCTAATGCCGTCGTTGGTTCATCAGCAATCAAGAGTTTCGGTTCACAGGCAATGGCCATGGCAATCATGACCCGTTGCTGCTGTCCACCAGATAACTGACTCGGATAAGCATCAATCTTGCTTTCCGGTGAAGGAATACCGACTTCCTGCAAAAGTTCCAGCGTTCTTTGACGGGCCTGTTTTTTATTCATGCCCAAATGCAGGCGTAGAATTTCCGAGATCTGCATGCCCACGGTAAACACTGGATTCAATGAGGACATTGGTTCCTGGAAGATCATGGCAATTTCTTTGCCGCAGATCTGACGCATTTCACTCGACTTGAGTTTTAGCAAATCACGCCCTTCAAACAGGATCTGGCTGTCTTCAGCGACCTTCGAGTTCTCAGGTGCTAATAGTCCCATCACCGCTAATGAAGTCACAGATTTACCACTTCCGGATTCACCAACTAATGCCACTGTGGTATTGGCCGGAATTTCAAATGAAATTCCTTTGACCGTTTCCACATATTGTTTATTTTCACCTTTAAAACTGACACGTAAGTTATCTACGCGAAGTAACGCGGGTGCTGTGCTTGGATTCATTTCAGACATCGCTGCGCTCCTATTTCAGTTTTGGATCTAATGCATCACGTAATGCATCAGTAAACATTGAGAAAGCTGTCACCAGTACCGCCATCGCCACCGATGCCGCAGTCAACTGCCACCATTTGCCTAAAATCAGCTCGCTTTGCGCTTCATTCAGCATACTACCCCATGACACCACACCAATCGGTACGCCAAAGCCTAAGAAGCTGAGAATGACTTCGGACTTGATAAAGGCCACTGCAAGAATGGACATTTGAACCAAAGCGATATGACTGACATTCGGAAAAATATGCACGAAGATACGGCGCATATTGCTTACCCCAATGGCTTTCGCTGCCAGTACATATTCACGTGCAGTATGCTTCATATATTCAGCACGAACTAAACGAAACACCCCGGTCCAGCCGGTCAGACCCAAAATCAGGATAATCGATAAAACCCCTTTTTGTTGCAGTACTGCTGCAATCGCTAACACCAGCAACAGATAAGGAATCGAAGTAAAAATATTGTAGAACCAGTTCAGCACATCGTCGACCCAGCCACCGAAATAGCCAGCAATCGCCCCCAGTACCGTACCAATCACCACCGCAACCAGCGCAGCAATCAGGCCAACCAAGATCGAAGTTTCTGCACCTTTAATGGTTTTCAGTAGTACATCCTGACCCCATTTATCTGCGCCAAAGAACAGGCTCTGTTTAAGCTCACTACTCTGATCCAGTAACTGACCACCTAATTCCTGATCAATGGCTTTCATATCTTCAGCCAGTGGATCGACTACACCATAATAATCAATCGCACCTGCACCCTGTTCAGTAGCAATTTCTGCTTCCAGTTCAGCAATCACATCTTTTAAAGGATCAACTGGATTAACTGGCACTACGGTAGATTCAGTACTTTGATCTTCACCTGCAGCTCCAGGTACAGACGGTGTATAGATAAAACTTGGGGGTGCATAACTCACCGCCACTTCCTTATTCCAGTCCTTGGCAATCATACCGGTCATGGAAAGCAGAAGCATCAGCAGATAAAACAGCACCACAAATAGGGAGAACATCGCAATGCGGTCACGTTTCAGACGACGCAACGCCAGCTGCCATAATCCGGTTGAAGCAGACTCAGGTACTGCTGAAGCATGTTGCTCTTTTTTAAATATCGCACTCAGCATAATTCACCTACTTCAACTGTACACGTGGATCGACCCATTTATAGATCAGATCGGCAATCAGGTTAAATAACATGGTCGCAGCCGCAACATAGACCGTAATCGCTTTAATCACCGGAAAGTCAGAACGCTCAACTGCGATAATTACTTCACGGCCAATGCCAGGAATACCGAAGAAACGTTCAATCAGGAAAGCACCGATCAGTAAAGCCGGAAGTCCCGCCATGACATCAGTAATGATTGGAATCGAAGCATTGCGCAGTACATGCACGCCCAGAATACGGCTTTCGCCCAGACCTTTGGCACGTGCGGTGCGGACATAATCCTGATTGACTTCATCCAGAACAAAACTACGGTAGAGACGTAAAGTCGGTGCAATACTCACCACCAGCATGATTAATACTGGCAATAGTGCATATTTGAATAAGTTTTCAGTAAAGTTATCGCTCCAGCCCTGTACCGGGAACCAGCTCAGTTCATAAGCCAAGACGTACTGGAATACGATGATATAGACCAGAATACTGATCGACATACCAATAGTACACAGCATCATGATCATACGGTCAGTCAGCGAACCACGCACTGAAGCCACCCCGAGCGCCAGAATGATTGAAACAATCGTTTGCAGAATCGTGAGTGGAATCAAAATGGTCAGTGATGGCCCCAAACGCGTGGTAATAATCTGGGATACCGACTCACCGGTACTCCAGCTCACGCCATAATCAAAGGTCAAAATCTGCTGGATGAAAATCCACAGTTGTACGTAATAAGGTTGATCGACCCCGAGCTGCTGGCGGATATTTTCAATCTGCTCAGCATTGGCCATTTTACCGGCCAGGATATAGGCCGGATCTCCCCCGACCCAGTTAAATAACAGGAATATCAGCAGAATCACCCCCAGCATGGTGGGGATCATTTGCCAAATCCTTCGAATAATATATGCCAGCATCGCTTTCCTTCCTTGACTTAATGTCCTGAAATTTCATTAAAGAAAGCTTTGCTGTCCGGATCACGGCCCAGAAAATCCTTAACCATCTGATCGCCCGGCTTTTGTCCGCCTTGTGCCAGTACAGTCTCGCGATAGTGCATGCCGACTTTTGGATCCATCAGATGGTCACCATAAGCAGACAACATATCGAGTGCCAGCACTTCAGACCACATATAGCTGTAATAACCCGCCTGATAGCCACCCATCAAATGTCCGAACTGACCCGGGAATTGCTGACCTGGAACAGAGCCCAACGCAGTTTTACTTTCCATATCCTGCCAGAGTTTTAATGGATCAATACTTTTCGCATCTTTACCGTGCAGGGCCATGTCGTACTGAGCATATAAAGTCTGACGGGCATAATGCAGGCCGCGACCATAATTTTTTACGTTCTTTAAGCGTTCGGTCATGGCTTCATCGACACGCGGACAAGCAGGTTCACAGTAATCCGCTACTTTAGATAAAGTCTCGAAACGGCGCGCCCACTCTTCATACATTTGTGAAGGTGCTTCAACAAAGTCACGCTCTACCGATGTGCCTGACTGCTCGGTATAACGGGTTTTCGATAAAATTCCGTGCAGCGCATGACCCATTTCATGCACAAAGGTTTCCAGTTCATTACTGTTCAGACCTTTACGGTTGAAGTTAGTCACCAAAACAGAGACCGGACGGCGATGATTTAAACGGCTGCCACCATAAACGCCCCAGACTGCAGCATGGCCATATTTGCCTTCACGTGGATATTTATCGACATAAAGTCCGCCCATAAACTCACCGGTGGCTTTGTCATGCACGGCATAGTATTCAACTTCATCGTGCCAGGCTTTGACTTTTACCGGCTTGAATTCAATCCCATATAAATCGGAAGATATGGCAAATAACCATTTTTGCGCCGCTTCAGTCGGGAAATAATCACGCAGTTTTTCCTGATCCACCTTATATTTGGCCTGACGCAGTTTTTCACTCCAGTAGCCTTGGCTCCAGCGCTCAATCTCTGCTTTTTCCAGCGGAATTTTTAAGGTTTCTGCCTTGAACTGACGCAATTCTTCAACATCCTGCTTTTCTAATGGCGCAACTTTGGCATAGACCTCATCCAGAAAACTATTGACTGCTTCTGGGGTTTTGGCCATGCGATCTTTTAGGGCAACATACGCATAGCTATCTTTATCAAACAGCTGGGCCAGTTCATAACGCAGATCAATGGCCTTTTTCATATATTCGAGATTTTTATCGGTACCGCGACGGGTATAGGCAGTCTGATAACGTTTACGTGCTTCATCACTCTCTGCCAGCTCCATAAATGGCTGATATTCCGGATAGTCGAAGCCGAGCAGATAATTGCCCTTTTCATTTTTCTTTAAACCGGCGATATAGCTCGCAGGTAAACCTTTCAGTTCTGCAGCAGTGAATTCAACTTTTTCAGGATTATCACGTACATTCTTGGAATAGTCCTGCCCCAGTTTGGTACTTTCTTCAATAATTTCCTTCAGACGCTTCTGCTTCTCTGCGCTGAGTTGTACCCCGGTTTTTTCAAATTGATTCAGAATATCTTTCAGGAATTTCTCATCGACCGGATCTGTGGCTTTCAGTTTCTTGAACTGGGCATACAGTTTTGGACTCTGATACATGGAAGTCAGGTATTTACTGATTTTCAGCTCACAGTCATCTGCTGCCTGACGCAAGGCCGGATCAGGATCGACATTACTATATAAACCGATAGGTGAAACAAAATCACCAATCGATGCCTGCAATGTATCCCAAGCTGCCAGATAAGGACGGGCTTCAGCCTTATTTTTGATTTTCTGGCTTTCAAATTTCTGGATATCTTTTTGCATTTTATCCAGATTGGCATCGCACAATGCCGGAATTTCTGCAGCCTTGAATAAAGGCAAAAGCTGGGTTTGGGTCTCTGCCATGACGGTTTGAGATCCCCCGATCATCGCCAGACAGAGTGTGGTAAATTTCAAGTGTTTTAATGTCATCATCATCTCCAGCTTTTTCTTACTTTTTAGTATCAATATCGATATACATCCATTCTGTAGACAGAATCGGATGGGACTTGTGTCCAATAACATGAGGTTGCGCTAATGCATTACGGTAGGTGCTATACAGCATCATGGTTGGCATATTGACCTCTAGAATACGGGTCATTTTGCGATAAACCAGATCCCGTTCAGGACCCGGTGGCATGCTCTGACTCTGTTCATATAAACGGTCATATTCCGCATGCTTGAAACAGGCATTATTGGTGACATTGACGTTTTTGCCATAGAACAACTGCATGAAGTTGTCAGCATCCGGATAGTCGGCAATCCATGCAGAGCTTTTAAACATGGTTTTACATTGCTTTTCCAGCTTAATGCCTTCAGCAAATGGCATGGCCTTACTGGTCAGTTTGATATGAATATTATCTAAGGTCTTTTTCCAGAATTCGCCCTGTTGCTGACCACGACTGGTATTGGCCGTAATCAGTTCAATCACCAGAGGTTTGCCTTCAGGAGTTCTCCTCCAGCCATCCGCACCGATCTTATAGTTATAGCGATCCAGCAACATATTGGCTGCCTTGACCGAATATGGCGTACTGGTTTTATAAGCGGGTGAATAGCCTGCAACTCCTGGCGGAATAGGCATGTGTAGTTTTGCACCATCTCCTTTTAGTAATACGCTAATCATATTTTCAACAGAAAAAGCCATTGCCATCGCACGACGTAAGGCAATTTTTTCTGGCGTAAAGCCACCTACTACCGGATCTTGCATATTCCAATAATGGTAGTTAATCGATGGCTCCAACATGCGTGACAGCTTGATGCCTTGCTTGACCAGCTCAGGTTTTAACTTGTCACCATCCAATGCCTGCACGACCAGATCGCCGTCGATTTCCACCAGATCCAGTTCATTTTTCTTGAATGACAACATCCGTGATTGGGCTTCTTCAATGACACGCACATCAATGGTGCCGATTTGAGGCATTTTTTTGCCCTGCATCGCACTGACAATCGCCTGGTCTTCTGCACTATTGGCTTTATAATTCCAGACAAAACCACGGTAAGCCGGATTTGGCTTTAAGATAATGCGTGATCCCGGTGTCCAGCGACTAAGTACATAAGGCCCTGTACCGACCGGCTTACTCATTACCCAGCCAGCTTTGTCTTTATACTTTTCAATGACTTCGCGTGCAACTGCGGCAGCTGGACCGTGGGCCAGCAACATCGGAAAGTTCTGATCCGGATTATTCAGCTTGAGTACCAAGGTATAGCGATCTGGAGTCTGAATACCTTCAAATGGATTTTCATAGACTTTGCCATTTTTTTTCGCCATGGCTGTCCATGCTTCCAGCCCTTTGATCCGACCATCCAGCAACCAGCTATTTGGTGAATTAAGTTTTGGATCTAAGAGACGCTTTAGAGAATAGGCATAGTCGTAGGCGGTTAATTCACGTTTTTTACCGCCAAAGACCGGATCATCCGCAAAGTAAATGCCCTTTTTAACTTTAATGGTATAAGTCAAACCGTCTGCACTGACTTGAGGCATATCTACCGCAGTCAATGGCACCAGTTTCGCTGGGGAGGCCAGATAATCATAGGTATATAAGGTTTCGAAAATCGCCGAGTTAATCTTGGCCGAATAACGGTCATGGATATAACCGGGATCGAAACCGGTTTCAGCCGCGGGAAAGACTGTTTTTAAGACTTTATTCGGATTGGCGGGATTGGCAGCCCATGTGGGTGCAGCACCTGCCATCATTAAACTGGCCACTAAGACCCCACTGGCCAGCTTTTTTAAAGCGTTTGTATTCACATTCATACTGGTTCTTAATCTTCTCAAGTTATTTTTTAACAGGTTCAATATCCAGATATTGCCAAACTGCTCTAGTCACCGGATGTGCCTTAAAGCCCTGTACCTGTGGGTGAATCAGCCAGTTACGTACCCGGGTATTGTGCAAAATCCATGGATTATCGGCCTCCATCTGGCGGTTCATCTGCTCATAATATGGAGTGCGTTGCTGAGGCGGCAGTTTCATCGCAGTTTGATACAGCGCGTCATAGGCTTTAGAGGTATAGCAGCTCAGGTTACCTTGCTGGGCATTTGGGCCATACAGCAACTGGGCAAAGTTTTCCCCTTCCGGATAATCTGCAATCCAGGCGCCACCCCACATCATATGTTTGCATTGAGTGGCTTCTTTTAAATTGTCGGCAAAGTTACTGACTTTAAATTCAACTTTTACCCCGATTGCATCCAGGTTCTTTTTCCATAGCTCCGCAGAAATAACGGAAGAGCTTGAGCTAGTCGAGTTCATTTTCAGAACCAATGGTTTGCCATCAGGCAAGGTACGGTAACCGTCGGCGCCTTTCTTGTAGCCAAAGCGATCGAGCAGTTTATTGGCAAGCAATGGGTTGTAGGCAATGCTGCTTCTATAATTCGGGTTATATCCGCCTACGCCTTCAGGAAGAATCATTTCAGCTTTAACCGCATGGCCCTTGTATAGCTGCTGGATGGCTTCTTTCTGGTTATAGGACAAAGCAATGGCACGGCGTAATGCTACTTTTTCCAGTGAGTTCCCACCAATCATTGGATCACGCATGTTCATGATGGTATAGGTGATTTCTGGTTCTTTATTCGGATAATGCAGGATGCCTTTTTTCTTGTATTCACTTTTCAGCTGCTTATTTTCCAGTGCCTGTTCAGCACCGCTTGCAGTCAGTTTGTCATAGTCTAATTGTCCAGATTTTAAGGCCAGCCAGCGTGATTGCTCTTCTTCAATAATACTGATTTTGACCTTGCCAATTTGTGGCATCTGCTTGCCTTGCATGGCCTTGACAATCCGTTGATCCCACTCTGAACCATCCCCCTTAAAGTTCCAGACAAAACCGCGATAATTTGGGTTAGCGGTTAACTCAATGCGGCTACGCGGCACATATTTGTGTAATTGGTATGCCCCTGTTCCGACTGGGTGCTGACCTACCCGATCGCCATAATGTTCGATGACTTCGCGTGCAGTACCAGCAAAAGCGACATAAGCCAGAATATAAGGAAAGTTCAGGTCTGAACGGGTCAGGGTAATTTGTAAAGTATATTTATCTAGAGCTTTTAAACCGGCAATCGGAGCATCATAGTTAAATTTGTCCGTTTTTTTGGCCTGCTGGATGACTTGATCTGCGCCAAGAATTTTGCCTTCAATAAAGGAAAAAGAAGGCGAATGGTTTTTCGGATCCATCACCCTTTGCATGGAATAAATATAATCCCGGGCAACCAGTTCACGCTTTTTGCCCTGAAAGGCTGGATCACCACTGAAATAAATTCCTGGCTTGATTTTAAAGGTATAAACTTTGCCATCCTGTTCAACCACGGGTAAAGACTCGGCGGTATTTGGGGCCAAAATTGCAGGCCGGGCCAGATAGTCATAACGCAACAAAGGCTCGAAAATGGCCTCAGCAACGCTACCACTATAAAAATTATAGGTTTTGACCATATCAAAACCATCATCAGGTGCTTCGAAAGCCAGGTTTAAAACTTTATCCGGATGTGCAGATGATTTTGCCCAGGCAGTTTGCCCCGAGCTCATAGCTAAGGCCAAAATCGTCATGCTAAAAAGTGCTGATTTCAAATTTGTACCTATTCTTTATCTTGAAGTTTTATTGCTATAGGAAGTTTTAAATACATCATCCCATATTTGCTTCAATGGATGGGTCAAAGCTGGACAGATGGAATAAACTGAACAAAGCGAATTTCATGCCATCCTTGCAAAAAATAGGGATTTCTTCCTGTTTTTAACTGAAAAAAGTTTATTTTTATTAATTATTTAAAACATTATGAATAACATAATATTTTCCATGAATCATTAATTAAATTTTTATCCTTAAAATTCTCACTAAAGTTCATTTCGCACAAAAATAACTCAACCCTGTTTCATCTTATTGCACTATTGTATACCTTTAGGTAAACAATAAATAAACACAAGCACTTGTATTATAAATATTTTATTTTAAAAAAATATTGTATATTTTATGTAAAAATTATGCACCATGATTAAACTTTATTCAATTTCCCTCTTATTTTTGGACTACTTTCTTATTCATTAAATATTTATTTATTGCTTTCACAGGGGTCTCACTTCCTTCTTTCTTCAGATTCGATACACAGACTTCTTAATTTTTCTTCAATATCGCTCGATAAATTCAAACCTAATTCAATTAAATCAATATTTTTCAATTACTTAAAAATATAAAAATATAAAATTTTATAAGTTGGCATTCGCCTTGCTTAGATCAACCCAGCACTACTTCACATAACAAAAGGGTGAAATTTACGATGAAAAAAAATAAATTGGTCGGATCTATGGGGGCTCCAACCGTCAGCAAAAGACTACTCAAGTTAAGCGCACTCAGCTTAAGTATGATGTGTCTTTCGCTGGCACATGCAGCAGATGAACCAGAAAACTCCGCTGCACAACCTACCAAGGTAGAGAAAGTGCGAGTTACTGGATCATCTATTAAAGGTGTAGCCGCACAAAGCGCCTCACCAATCACGATTATTAAAGGTGAAGATCTGGTGAATCAGGGGGTAACCACTGTAGAAGAAGCATTGATGAAAGTCAGTGCCAACCAAGCAAGTTATGTCACAGCACAAAATGTCGGTGCCAGTAATACCAGTGGTTCAACAGCAAATTTACGTGGTCTTGGTTCGGATAAAACTTTAGTTTTAATTAATGGTCGCCGTGTTGCAAGCAGTGCATTTGGTACCGATTCAACCAACTTAAACAACATCCCTCTCGCATTGGTAGAGCGCATTGAAGTCTTACGTGACGGCGCATCTGCAGTCTATGGTGCAGATGCAGTGGGTGGTGTAATCAACTTTATTACGAAAAAGCAATATGAAGGCGTGGGCATTACTTTAGGTGGTCAAATTCCTGAAGAAAAAGGCGGCGAAAAAATTGACGTTTCGATTTTTGGGGGATATGGCGATCTAGATGAACAAGGTTTTAATGTCTACGGTGTGATCGATTACCGAAAACAAGATACGATTTGGGCAAAAGACCGTAAAGTCAGCCGCCGTGGTGGGGTACTTCCTGAATTAGGAATTGATGGCAGTTCAGCAAATGCTTTCCCTGCAAACTTCTACGATCCTATCACAGGTATTTTGGGTAACCCTTATGGGGATAATTGCTTAAATACCAAAGATACTGTTGCTGAAGATGGTTTCTGTTATTTAAATACCCAAACTGTTATTGGTATTGTGCCTGAACAAGAGAATCTTTCTGCGTTAGGTCGCGCAACTTTCAAATTGTCAGATAACTTTAATGCGATTGGTGAGTATATCTATGCACGTGATGAAGTAACCACTTCAATTGCGCCTGATGTTTATAGTCGTAGTGTGACCTTGCCTTATGCCAGTCAATATTACCCTGGCAAAGGTATTACTCCAGCAGTTGATGGCTTGGCGACTAACACATTACAATTGTATCTACGTTCACAAGGCGGTAACCGTGTTTCTAAGTCAATTAACGAATCGAACCGTATCTTTGCAGGGATTGAAGGTGAAGCATACGGTTGGGATATGAATGGTGGTGTTACTTATGCAAAAAGTGATGCGACTGACAGTTTCGTAAGTGGTTATTTAAACCGCAGTAGAGTTCAGGCTGCACTTGATAATGGAACTTTAAACCCATTTGGCCCACAAGCAGCAGCCAATGCCGGCTTATGGAACACTTTTGATGTCAAAGGCGATACCAATCAGGCATCTTTAGAATCCACTACAATTGACTTTACCGTGAGTCGTCCAATCTACACACTGCCTGCAGGTGATGTCGGTTTTGCACTCGGTGGCAGTTTCTCCAAACAAGACTGGGAAGCAACTGTAAATTCTGAAATTGTTGCTCAAGTTCCAGGCAGTGGTATTGATCCAAATAAACCAAAAAGCTCAGGCGATCGTGACATTAGCGCAGTATTCACTGAATTCCAAGTACCTTTATTGACCAACCTGGAATTACAGTTGGCTGCTCGTTATGATGACTATAGCGATTTTGGTGACACCTTTAATCCTAAAGTGGCCTTACGCTGGGAACCAGTTAAAGAACTCATGTTCCGTACTTCTTACAGTACCGGTTTCCGTGCACCAAGCTTATATGAAGTCAATGCTCCTTCGGTCAGAACCTGGACTGGTGCAAGATATGATGACCCGGTTCTTTGCCCGGGTGGTACACCAACTGAAACCAGATACCAAACTGAATGTAATACCCAGTTTATCCGTACTCAAGGCGGCAATTCTGAACTAGGTCCAGAAGAGTCAACATCTTACATGGCTGGTTTTGTCTTTGAACCGATCAAAAACTTAGTTTTCACTGCCGATTACTACAATATCGAAATTGAAAACCTAGTTGGAACGATTGGTGAAGCATCAATTTTTGGTGATCCAGAAAAATATGCTCAATACTTTGTTCGTAATGCAGAAGGTCGTATCGATCATATCTCAACTAACTTGATTAACTCCGGTGGCTTGAAAACTCAAGGTATTGATTTGAGTTTGAACTATCTTTCTCCAATGACGGCAACTGGCCGCTTCGGTTTTGGTATTGACGGTACTTATGTGATCAAAATGGATTACCAAAGTGAACCAGGCGGCGAGTGGGAAGGTTATGTCGGTGTTTATGATGACCCAGCAGTGGTTCGCTGGAAACATACTGCAAACGTGAACTGGTCTTATGAAAACTGGAGAATGGTGTTTGAACAACAGTTCGTTCGTGGTTATGAAGACTATTCAGAAGAACGCGATGTTGCTGACTACACCGTATACAACATTTCTGGTACTTACAAAGGATTTAAAAATCTGGAGCTAACTGCCGGTATTAAAAATATGTTCGATGCAGAACCACCTGCCTCTGACGTAATGGATAACTTCCAATACGGTTATGACCCACGTTATAGCGATCCAACAGGCCGCGCTTACTTCTTACGTGGTACCTATAAATTCTTTTAATTAATTACTTCGCAAACACTGCTGCCAAGCGGTGTTTGCGGTTTTCCCCATTTAATTTTAGCCAAACAAAAAATAATGCAGCCTGTAACCAAAAACAATTTTCTCATCAGTGCACTATTTCCTGTTTGTCTTAAATTCCAGGAGTCATGATGAGCACAACGTTTGAAGACATAGAAAAAAGCTCCGCCAAAAAGTTGACTGGAATTGGTGTCGTGATTTTCTTGCATATCCTGGTGGGCCTGGTGCTAATGGCAGGTATGGCAAAAGACATCATCAAACCGTCAGAAGAACCGGTTGAATTGATGATTATTCAGGATATTAAACCACCAGAACCAGAACCACCGAAAGAAACCCCACCTGAGCCACCTAAAATTGTAGAAAAAGTGGCACAGGTTCCTGAGGTTAAACCGGTAGAAAAAGTGGTTCCAGTACAGAAAACACAGCCTACACCAACAGTCACTCAACCGGTTGCAGAACCAACACCTGTAGCTGCAGCAACACCATCCCCAAGTCCGGTGGCTGCACCAGCCCCAGTTGTTGCAGCAGCGCCTGCTGCTCCACCGCAACCAACTGGTGTTACACGCGGTGTATCTCAAGGCGAAGCTGGCTGTAAGAGTCCGGAATATCCACGTGATGCATCAATGAAGGAAGAGCAAGGTAATGTGCTGATCTCTGTCTTTGTGAATACCGACGGCAAAGTGAAAGAGGCCAAAGTAAAAAAATCCAGTGGCAGCCGTTCACTCGACCGTGCAGCCTCTAAGGCTTTCAGCTTATGTACCTTTAAACCTGCAATGAAAAATGGTGAACCACAAGAATCTTGGTACGACATTCCCTACGAATTTATCTTGGACTGATCCAGACAACAGATTAAAAACAAAATGAGGAGATTCATTATGAAAAACGCACGACACACTTTAAAAAATATCACTGCTGCAAGTGTCATTGCGGCAAGTACTTTACTACCTTTGCAAACCGTATTTGCTGAAGAATCCCCTACACCTGCAACGACAGTCACTGAAACGGCAACCACAACTCCTGCGACTGTCGCTGAGCCTACACCGCCAGCACCTGCTGCAGCTGAAAAACCTGCCAGCAACCCTTATGGTCTGGAAGCCATGTGGAAAGAAGGTGACATGGTGTCTAAAGTGACCCTGTTCATTCTGGTGATCATGTCAATCGGTACCTGGTACATCATGATCACTAAATGCTTGCAACAAGGCAAGATACGCAAACAGGCCAAAGAAGCAGAACATCAGTTCTGGGAATCTTCTTCATTGGACAATGCAGCGCAAAATCTGGATGAAGCCAGCGTATATCGTTTTATCGCTGAAAAAGGCATCAAGTCAACTAAAAACCATGGCGGTACTTTACTTGAGCGTATTGACTTTAATACCTGGGTTACGATTTCTATTTCACGCGCAGTCGACAAGATTCAAAGCCATCTGAGTGGCGGTCTGGCATTCCTTGCTACAGTCGGTTCTACTGCACCTTTCGTAGGTCTGTTTGGTACCGTTTGGGGCATTTACCATGCCTTGACTGCAATTGGTATTTCCGGTCAGGCATCAATCGATAAAGTTGCTGGTCCGGTCGGTGAAGCACTGATCATGACTGCAATCGGTCTGGCAGTGGCAGTTCCTGCAGTACTTGGCTACAACTGGTTAACTCGCCGTAATAAAGCGGTGATGGAAGAAGTTCGTACCTTCGGTTCTGACCTGCATGCTGTATTACTGAGCGGCGAAATCAGCTCAAACAATCCTGTTCACCGCGACACAAAATAAAAATGGGGGTCAACCATGGGAATGATGGTCAATTCAAACGACAGCGATGATGAGGTCATTGGTACCATTAATACCACGCCTCTGGTTGATGTGATGCTGGTACTGCTGATTATCTTTCTGATTACAGTACCGGTTGCAATTCATACCGTACCGGTCGATCTGCCTGAAGAACGTAATGTCCCGTATGAAACCAAGCCGGAAAATATCCAGCTGGCAGTCAATAAAAATGGCGATATCTTCTGGAATGAATCCTATATTCCGGACAAGGCAATTTTACTGACCCGTTTACAGGCAGAAGCCCAGAAACGTCCTCAGCCTGAGGTGCATATTCGCGGTGATCAAAGAACAGCTTTTGAAGCGATTGATCAGGTCATCAGTACTACCCAGCAAGCAGGTATTGGCAAGATTGCATTTGTCACGACCCCGCCCGCTTCACCTTAAGATTGAGGGAGAATCCAGTTATGGGAATGAATGTTGGCTCAAATCAGGATGATGATGTAATGCTGGACGTCAACATGACACCATTGATTGATGTCATGCTGGTCTTGCTGATTATGTTTATTATCACTATTCCGTTGCCGAATAATTCGATTAATATCAACCTGCCGAATGGTACACCACCACCGACTGAGGAAAAACCGCCAGAGATTGTGAATTTGCGTCTTGATGCTCAGGGCCAGATCTTCTGGAATGATCAGCCGGTGGCGAATGCCCAAGCGCTAGAAGCCTTATTCAAGACCGTGGCGCAAAAAGCCGATCAGGATCAGATTAAGATCAAGGCTGATCGTGCAACTGAATACAAGCATATCGCTATGGTGATGGCTGCGGCTCAGCGTCTGGAAGTGAAAAAAATCGGAATTGTCAGTAACAACAATTCTTAACTCTACAGAATCAAAAAACCCAGCATCTGCTGGGTTTTTTGATTATTCAATATCTTACATTTGCGACTGGATATAGTTTTGCAGACCAATCAGCTCGATCAAACGTAACTGTTTTTCTAACCAGTAAGTATGATCTTCTTCCGTATCTGACATTTGCTGGCGCAGCATGTCACGGGTCACATAATCGCCCTTCTCTTCACAAAGTTTTACCCCTTGAGCCAGCTTTTCACGGACATGATACTCAAGCTTCAGGTCAGCTTTCAGGCAGGTCACCACATCTTCACCAACTTCGATGTCATCACGCTGCATATTTGGTGTACCTTCAAGGAACAGGACACGACGGATCAGGGCATCTGCATGCTGTGCTTCTTCCTGCATTTCATGGTCGATGCGTTCAAAGATTTTAGTCAGACCCCAATCTTCATACATACGAGAGTGAATCAGGTATTGATCACGAGCAGCCAGTTCGCCACCGATCAGCATATTTAAATAATCTACGACTTCTGGATTACCGCGCATTTGAATTACTCCCTGCTTTTATCATCCTATTATGGAGAAAAGATTTTTGATTTGCAAAAGCAAAATTATGGTAAATGTCTGATTTTTATATAATTAAAATGAGAAGCACTTGCATTTACGCTCTCTGTTCGGCCAAATCCCATTTATAAAACAACATCTTGCATTTTTCGTTCCGTTTTTATTCAATCCAGCAAGCTGGAATATTCAAACGTTAATTTTTGTAAATATTAATAAGCACTTATCTTGTTGCTTATTTTTATTTTGGACTCACCTGTTTGGCCTGGTTCATGCATAATTGTGCCTACGATGAAAGAAGTTAAAACAACAACGGTTTAAATATGACATTACAACATAGCACAGCACCTGTTCTGGTCACCGGCGCATCTGGCTATATCGCCAGTTGGGTCATCCAGAAACTTTTGAAACAAGGTTATACCGTACATGCCACTGTACGTGATCTGAATAAAACCCAGAGTTATACGCACCTAGAACAAATTGCAGACAGCAGCCCGGGGATCCTAAAGCTGTTTGAAGCCAACCTGCTCAAGCCCGGTTCTTTTGATACAGCCATGGAAGGTTGTGAAATTGTCTTTCATATGGCCTCACCTTTTGTGGTCACCAATTATAAGGATGCGCTTAAAGACATTATTGAACCAGCAATTCTGGGTACGCAAAATGTGCTGAATAGTGTCAATAAAACTGAATCTGTCAAACGTGTGATTGTCACCTCAAGTATTGCCTCAACATATGGCGATGCGATTGATATTTTGCAAACCGAGCACACCAGTTTTGATGAATCTCACTGGAATACCACCAGTTCAGAAACCCATCAGCCTTATCCGTATTCCAAAGTCATGGCAGAACGCAAAGCTTGGGAAATGGCGGAAGCGCAGGATCGCTGGGACCTGATCTGTATCAATCCGGCACTGGTCTTTGGGGAATCCTTAACGCCTAATACTCAATCAGGCAGTGTGGAAGTTCTGCGACAGTTTGCCAATGGCATGACTTTACTCGGCGTTCCACCGATGTGGAATGGTGTGGTGGATGTTCAGGATGTTGCTGAAGCACATATTCGTGCTGCCTTTAGTCCCAAAGCACAGGGGCGCTATATTGTTTCTGGCGAAACGTTGAGCCTGCTGGAAATGGGTAAAATTCTGCGTGAAGCATTTGGTTCAAAATTCCCCTTTCCACGAAACCAGTTACCGAAAGCAGCATTTAAACTGTTTGGGCCATTTGCCGGATTCAGCCGTGAATTCGTAGAAAAAAATATGGGGATTCCAATTTATTTCAATGCCCAGAAAAGTAAAGATGAACTGGGCATACAATATCGTCCGGTGAAAGAAAGTTTAGTCGAGCACTTCCAGCAGCTACTAGATGATGCTGTGGTGAAAAAATATATTCCTTAATGGTACTAGCTTGTATCTTACCATTCATAGTGATTAGCTATCACTATATTGCAAATTGCAGAGTTTCGTGTACTAGCAAAACATAAAGTTTGAGTTTGAGATAAAACCTGTAATTTGCCCTAACCACTTGCACAACTCTGGACGGTAACTAAGCACTTTGATGCTGCATTCACAAGAAAAGACGGTGGTTATGCTAAAACAATAATTGGATAAATAAAGCAGGTAAAGATTATGTTTTATCTTGGTATTGATGTTGCTAAAGCTAAAATTGATTGCTGTTTAATTTTAGAAAATTCTGCAAATAAAAAGAAAACCAAAACTTTTTCAAATACACCAAAAGGTTTTGAGCAACTTCAAACCTGGCTAAAGCAGCATGCTGCAACTTCTACGCAGACCATTATTTTAATGGAAGCAACATCTATTTATCATGAACTCTTGGTTAAATATTTATTTGATGCGGGCTATCAAGTCTGTGTAACCAATCCTGCCAGAGCTCGATATTTTGCTCAGAGTATGTCTAAGCTGAATAAAACAGACAAGGTGGATAGTGAGGTCCTAGCTCGATTTGCGATGACTGCCGATCTACATTTTTGGCAACCTTTACCTAAACATATTCAATTGCTGAATGCTTTGCTGGATAGAAGAGCTATTCTTTGTGAAGATTTACAACGTGAAAAGAATCGTTTGGAAAAAGCAGAGTCGACCTTCACGATGGAACCTGTACTTCAGTCTATCCACAAGAGTATTGAACAGTTAAACAAACACATTCAGGGTATCGACCAGCAAATTGATGATCACATTAATCAGAATCCTGATTTAAAAAATGATAAAGAACTGCTCAGCAGTATTCCAGCCATTGCAGATCGAACCAGTTTATTAATGCTCAGTTTCTTGCGCAGCCATACTTTTGAAAGGGCTAGTCAAGCGGCTGCCTTTGTCGGTTTGGTCCCCATTCAAAAGCAATCGGGTAGTTCCATTCATGGCAGAAGCCGTTTATCCAAAGCGGGCTCTTCCAAAATACGTGCTGGTTTATATATGGCAGCCATTGTCGCAACTCGGCATAACCCTCACATCAGGGCAATGAATGAACGTTTATTGGCGAATGGTAAAACCAAGATGATAGCGATTGGAGCCGCGATGAGGAAGTTGATTCATCTTTGTTATGGTGTGCTCAAACACCAACAGCCTTATCAAGCAGATTATTGAGCATGAATTCTCAATCATTTACTTGACGTTTCAGACGGTATCTCAAACCTGATCTGACAGTGACCGACTTTTTATGGTGTCTGTCAGATTAAATTTGGGCTAACACACCGACTTATGTGCTTACAAGCTCACCATTCCTGCCTAAAAATAAGCTAAGCAGAAGTCCAACGCGCATTTTTCCACGCTTGCTGTTGCTTTGCATCTAGAAAAGTCCAAGCCACAAAACGACTCTCTTTTTGCCCCTGCGTCATTTTAATGGTTTTTACATCCACTGCACCGCACTTACGCAAGGTATTTAACAGCATAGGCAATGTGGTTCTCTTAGAAACCAGTGTACTAAACCAAAGACATTGCTCAGCAAATTGTGTGCTCTCTTGTACCATCTGGCAAACAAAGCGTTCTTCTCCACCGTCACACCAGAGCTCGTTCTTTTGTCCGCCAAAGTTTAACACCACCTTCGTCCGATCAACCGGCTTGCCAAGTTTGCGTAATTTTTGCGTTGCTGTGGCATTTGCTTCATCTTGCGAGGCATGAAATGGTGGGTTACACAGGGTCAAATCAAAACGATCTGAAGGTTTAAGCACACCTTTGAAAATATTGCTCGGTGTCTTTTGCAATCGAATCTGAATCCCCTTTCTGAGATTTGGATTTGCCTCCACAATAAATTGAGCACTTTTAACCGATGCAGGATGAATGTCTGAGCCAACAAATTTCCAACCATAGCTACGATGACCAATGATTGGATAAATACAGTTCGCGCCCACCCCAATATCTAAGACTTGAACTGCAGGTCCTGTTGGAATCTGACCTTGATGATTGGTACTCAACAAGTCAGCCAGATAGTGGATATAGTCGGCTCTACCCGGAATAGGCGGACAAAGAAAATCTTGAGAAATATCCCAATATTGAATGCCATAAAAATGTTTCAGCAATGCTTTATTGAGCATTTTCACAGCGTGTGGATCAGAAAAGTTGACTGAAAGATCATTATATTTATTTAGGCTAACAAAAGGTGCAAGTTCCGGACAAGTCTTCATTAACTGAGGGAAATCGTAACGACTGCGATGCAGATTTCGTACATGTAATTCCGATTTTTGTTGCGGAAAAGTTTTCTTTGCTTGCGCCATGTGTATGCCAATCATCAACGGGAGAACAGAATCATCTGATGAGACAGGCTCTATACCTGTCAATAGATCGATATTGTACGTGAATTCAGTTCATCATGACGAGCCCAACCCAATCAAGCCATTAAAAAAGACATCCTTGGATGTCTTTTTTAATTCCTGCCTAAGATCGATTAAGCAGAAAGTTGACCATGCTCTTTCATTAAGGTAATAAACTGTTCTTCATTTAATACTGGCACGCCAAGCTTTTCTGCCTTAGCCAGCTTCGAACCAGCTTTCTCACCTGCAACCACACATTTGGTTTTACTCGACACACTGCCACTCACACGTGCGCCTAAGGCTTGCAGCAATTGAGTTGCTTCATCACGCCCCATAGAGCTTAAAGTTCCAGTTACAACCCAGCTTTCGCCATTGAGTGGCTGACGTGTTGGTGCAATTGGTGCATCCCAGTGAATACCCGCTGCCAGCAGACGATCCAGTACTTCCAGGTTATGCGGTGCTTGGAAGAAATCCAGAATCCATTCAGCCGTAATATCACCGACATCTGGGGTTTTCTTTAGCGCATCAAGATCAGCACGACGTAAAGCATCCAGCGTCTGGAAAGTATTGGCCAGCATACGTGCTGTGGTTTCACCGACACCACGAATACCTAATGCATAAATGAAAGCAGCCAATGTCGTTTTCTTACTGTTCTCGATAGAATCAATCAAGTTCTGAACAGATTTCTCGCCCATTTTTTCAATCTGTAGCAGCTGATCACGATGCTCATGCAGGTGATAGATATCTGCCACATCTTTCAGCAAGTTTAAATGTAATAGCGACTCCACCCAACGATCACCTAAGCCTTCGATATCCATTGCCTTACGTGACACAAAATGACGGATGGTTTCAATACGTTGTGCAGCACAATACAACTCACCTGAACAGCGTGCCAGTGCTTCACCTTCTGGCATCACTACAGGGGAACCACACACCGGACAGTTTTCTGGTAAATACACTTCTACCGCATCGGCAGGACGAAATTCTGGCCAGACTTTTTCAACCTTAGGAATCACGTCACCACTACGATAGACACTGACGGTATCCCCGATTCTTACATCCAGACGGTGAATTTCACCAATATTATGCAGGGTCACATTGGAAACCGTCACACCGCCCACGGCAACCGGATTTAAACGTGCCACAGGGGTCAACGTTCCGGTACGGCCCACTTGCCAGTCAATATTTTCAACGGTGGTCAATGCCGCCACTGCCGGGAATTTATAAGCGGTTGCCCAACGTGGTTCACGGCTCAAGAAACCCAGTTTTTGTTGCTGTTTCAGGTCATTGACCTTAATGACCATACCATCGATTTCGACACTAAGCTTTGAACGTTCTTCAATGATCTGCTCGTAAACTTTTTGCACTTCCTGGATGCTACTGCAGATAAAATGCCGCTCACCAACAGCAAAGCCAAATTGCTGTAGCCATTCCAGACTGCCTGACATTGTGGTTTGACCATGATGTGGTACACACTGGGCAATTCCATAAGCATAGAAAGCCAAAGGCCTAGAAGCTGCAATATTCGGATCAAGCTGGCGTAAACTGCCGGCCGCAGCGTTACGTGGATTGGCAAAAGTTTTTTCGCCTTTCGCTGCATTGGCCGCATTCAGACGTTCAAAGCCGGATTTCGGCATCAGCACTTCGCCTCGTACTTCCAGTAATTCTGGAATCACGCCATTCACTGGAGACAGAAATTTCGGCAGGTTACGAATGGTTTTGACATTCTGGGTAATATCTTCGCCAGTTTCCCCATCACCGCGAGTGACACCACGAACCAGTACGCCATGTTCATACCAGAGGGAAATTGCCAGACCGTCAAATTTCAGCTCAACATCGTATTCAATCTTTTGATTGGGTAAACGCTCTTCAATACGGCGTGCGAAAGCAAACAGATCATCCTGATTAAACACGTTGCCTAAAGACAGCATTGGCACCGCATGCGTTACGGTCAGAAATTTGGAAAGTGCCTGACCGCCTACTTTAACTGTCGGTGTGTCTGGCTGTTGTAAATGTGGATATTGTTCTTCTAAAGCTTTGAGCTGATGAAAGAGCTGATCATATTCACTGTCTTCAATCGTAGGTTGATCCATCACATAATAAGCATGATTATGCTTGGCAATCAGTTGAATCAATTGACGCATTTGCGCAATGACAGTGGCATCTTGGGTCATAATTTCACCATAAAAAAGGGCGGAAAATCCGCCCTATACAATATTCAGCTTTTCGCTATTATAAAAATCGGATTCTGCAGATTCAATATTGGAATATTAAACTTCTGCAGTCTGTCCAGCACGATAATCAATCGCCTGATGACGCCAGAATTCACGTAATTGTGGGGTCATTTCCTGCTGGTTCTGATCATAAACCAGACCATCCACTTCACGCGCAATCAGACGTGAAATGCTGTCCATGGTATCGAAGGCATTCTGTACATCACTATGCGGTAAAGCCAGGAAGAATGCCAAACCTTTGACTTCTTCAGTCGACAGAGTTTCTAAGTCAAAACCTTCCATACCGGTATCTGCCATACGCAATACTGAAAATAGCAGTTTCGAGCCATCTTCACTATAACGATGGAAACATGCCAGCTCACCATAACGCAGGCCATATTTCAGTAAAACTTTTAAGGTTTTTTCACCTGAAAGAGCACGGCCCTGTGGATAAACATGCAAAGAAATAATCGTTTCAGCATTAGCCAGCGAACATTCTTCATCCACAATTTTTTGCTCATGTAGATGTGCATCCAGAATACTACTTTCATCATTGAAGTCAGAAATTTCAGCTTTCTCGATATTGCTATTTAGGCTAAATTCAGCTGCTTTAGGCTCTTTTTCTGTTTCTGCTACTTCTACTGTTTCAGGCTTATTTTCTTGTTCAGCAGATGTTGTGGTTTCTTCAGCTTTGGTTACTTCCGGTTCTGCTTCCTCTGCAACCACCGGTGTATCGAGTGAACTTGCTGCTTTGGTTTCGGGCTGGGCGGTTTCAGTCAAAGTTGGCTCTACTTTGGCTGCTTCTTGTTGTTCTTCCGCAGGTGCAATATTGTTTACCACTTCTTCATTCAGACTCGGTTCCACACGTGCAGCTGCCGGACTTTCTGTTTTAGACAGTTGAGATCGTACATGCCTTGGAATAACCGGAGTCTGGCTGTCAGGATCAATATGCAGATCCGCATCCAGTGACGGTACAGCCTCCGCAGGTTTTTTCAAGATCAGTCTTATGCCGAATAGCATAATCACAATTGCAATAACAATCCCGATAATTGTGGTGATTTCCATGTTATACCTCCGCAGCTAAGCCGTATTCTTTTGCCTGTTCCAAATTTACTGTCACTAATTTTGAGGTTCCCGGTTCAGGCATGGTTACACCTAAAAGATCAGTCGCCATCATCATTGCAAGTTTGTTATGGGTAATATAAATAAATTGCACTTGTTCAGAAAGCTCTTTGACTAAATTACAAAAACGTCCCACATTGGCATCGTCCAGCGGTGCATCCACTTCGTCCAATACACAGAATGGTGCCGGATTTAGGCGAAAAATTGCAAAGACCAGTGCTAATGCGGTTAAAGCCTTTTCACCACCAGAAAGCAATGCCAGTGAGCTGTTGCGCTTGCCCGGTGGGCGAGCCATCAGTTTTACACCCGATTGCCATCCATCTTCAAGACTTAAACTCGCTTCACCGCCCTCAAATACTTTCGGGAACAGGTTTTGTAGCTCGGCATTGACCTGATCAAAGGTATTCATAAACAGCTTGCGGGTTTCCTGATCAATACTTTTCATTGCTGCCTGCAGCTGTTCAACGGTATTTTCCAGGTCCTGAATCTGATGGCTGAGTTCGTCATAGCGTTTCGAAACTTCTTCATACTCTTCAGAAGCTGCCAGATTCACTGCACCCAGTTTATCGAATTGAGCCTGTGCTTTTTCCAGTTTGGCCTGATGTGCTTTTACATCAATATTCAGCCCTGAAATTACTTCACTATTCAATTCTTTCAGTTGTTCTGAATAATGCTGTAAATCGGATTTTGCTGCCTGCCAGGCCAGACGTTTCGCTTCCAGTTCAGTACGCAATTGTTCATCTTGCTGTTGGAAAGTATGGCGCTGCTCAGTCAGATGCTGCTGCTTGCTCTGGATCTGATTCAGCTCGATCTGCCAGTCTGCCCAGGTCTTTTGCAGTTTTTCCGTAATCAGCGCCTGTTCATTAAACTGGCTCTGTAAAGCTGGCAATTCCAGCTGTACCGGATCAACAAACTTTTTAGCTTGCTCTATTTGCGCAATAATCTGCTGATATTGTTCTTTTAAAAACAGCTGGTCTTTTTCTAGCAGTTCAGCCTGCTGCTGGCTTTGTACTGTTTGACGGCGCAGTACTTCTAATTCCTGCTGCGCCTGCTGAGTGGCTAGCTGTGAGTCTTCAAGTTGAGCATTAAGTTCTTCCAGCTGAAATTGCAAGGTCTTGTAATTGGGCAGTGCCTGTTCCAGTTTCAGATTTAGTGCATGCAGATCAATTTCCAGATCATCTTTCTGCATCGCATCTTCTTCCAGCTGCTCATCCAGTTGCTGTAACTGGTTCTGCAGTTGCTGTTTTTGTACCGCAAAGGCCTGTGTCGCACTTTGGACTTTGGCAATGTTCAGATCAAGCTGTTGTAACTGCTCTTGTGCCTGCTTCTGCTGCTCATTGATGCTCTGAATCTGGCTTTGCAAAGCTTTTACTTGAGCAGTGAGTTCAGGAAGCTGTTGCTCTAAATCTGCGAATTTCGGTTCAAGCTGAGTCAGTTGCTGCTCAATTTCATCCAGACGAATAAGATGACTCAGTGCCCCTTGTCCCGCCTGACTGTCTTCATCATAGTCCAAGGCAATTACCCAATCTGGGCCGACATGATAGCCATCCAGACTTAAGATCGACTGACCTGCTCTCAGCTGAGTTTGTAAACCAAGTGCCTGTTTAAAGTTCTCAGCTACGGCCACCTGTTGCCAGAGTGAATATTGAGGCGCTTCAATCCAGTCTGCTAAACAAGGGAGTTCAGCGATCTGAATATTATCCTGGGTCGTCTGAGCTTTGAGCTGGCGTGCACTATTTTCCAGAAAATGCTCATTTTCTTCTAATACTTGTGCAGAAAGCCATTTCGCCAGGAACTTTTCAATCAGGCTGGCATGAGTTTTGGCCTGTGGATTCAGCTTCAACACCTGCATTAACTGCACCGCATCCGCTTTGGCGTTTGGATTGGCTTTGGTCAGTAACTGGCTCAGGTTTTTCCGTTCTGAATGCAGTACCTGAATTTCTGATTTCATCTGTATGAGCAATTGCTGCTGACCTGCCCGTTCTGCCTGTAGCTGCTCAAGCTCAGTTTTCAGTGTTTTGAGCTGAGTCTCAAAGCCAGTGATTTGCTGTTCAGTTTCAGCTCTATCAGCCTGATACTGTTCCAGCTCATCTTGCTGCGCCTGCTGCTGAATTTGTGCTGCCTGCTGTTGCAAGGTTTCTTTTTGCTGTTCAATCCGGACAATATTTTTAGCCAGCTGTTCACTTTGCGCCAGCATTTGCTGTTTACGTTGTTGCTGTTGCTCAACCTGGGTTTTAATTTGAGCAAACTGGGCAGCAATTGTGCCTTGCTGGGATTTCAGATCAGTCAGACCCTGGTTTTGTTCCTGACTTTGACCTTCCTGCTGCTGCAATTGTGCAGTCTGATCTTCGAGTTGTTGATGCAGGGTGTCCAGTTGCAATTCAATCAGCTGTAAACGTTCTTTGGTTTGCGCTTTTTGTTCTTCCAGCTTGACCAGACTGGTCGAGTTCTGCTGCAATAAGGACTGCTTTTGCTGCAAGGTCATTTCCAGTTCGCTGAGCTTTTTCTCAGCCTGTTGCCATTCAGTTTGTAGCGGTGTGGACTGTTGAATCAGGCGCTGAAACAATTCACTGGTGGCTCCCAGATCATGCTCAACAGTGGTCAATTCAGAACGTACCAGCTTAAAATTCTCGCCCAGTGTATTCATCTGCACAGTATACTCTTCTTGCAAACGCTGGCTTTGCTCACACTGAAATGACAGGATTTCGATCTTGATGGTACGGATCTGGCCTTCCAGTTCCTTATATTGAATCGCAGTTTCTGACTGGCGTTTTAAGGTTTTAAGCTGAGACTTTAACTCTGAGGCAATATCTTCCAGACGCGACATGTTCTGCGTCGTGTGATCCAGATGCAGCATGGTCTCGCGGCGACGTGCCTGATAACGGGAAACACCGGCAGCTTCTTCAATAAAGACTCGCATTTCTTCCGGCTTGGCATCCACCAGACGGTTAATCATGCCCTGTTCAATAATCGCATAAGAACGCGGCCCCAGACCGGTCCCCAGAAAAATATCGGTAATATCACGACGTCGGCATTTGGTGCCATTCAGGAAATATTCAGACTTGCCATCACGGTTAACCTGACGACGTACTGCCAGCTCATTATAGGCATTATACGCACCGCCCAGCTTGCCATAGGTATTATCAAAGCGCAGTTCTACACTGGCGATGCCCACCGGTTTGCGCTTGGCTGTTCCGGTAAAAATCACATCCTGCATGCTGCCACCACGTAGTTGGCGCGCACTGGACTCACCCATTACCCAGCGTATGGCATCAATCACATTTGATTTACCACAACCATTGGGTCCCACCACTGCAGTCCGGTTATCCTTGAAGTGTAAGGTGGTACTGTCTGCAAAAGATTTGAAGCCTGAAAGTTTTAAACTGCTTAAACGCATAGTGTCCTGATTTAACGTCGTGAGCGTCTGGCCCACGCGAGTTCAATTTGTTTCATCCGTGTCAGAGATTCCAACACAAGGTTGCGCAAGTGTCGACAAAAATCTTCCATAAATAACGTCGCCTGATGGGATTTACGAATTAAAATCGCTTCCGTCACCAGTTTAAATAATTCAAAAGATTCCTGTAGCTCACGTCTTGAAATATTCAGGGTCAGAAAATAGCTACGGCGTAAAGATGGCAGCAGTTCCTGATAGTAGCGCATCAGGTAAAGATTACCGACCATCTCCTGTTGCTGGGCCATTCCCTGAAAGATCAAATCATAAAACTTTTCGGTATGGCCTTGGCGGGTTTCGGCTTCCAATTGTTCTAATAATAGCTGAATGCGCTCTGCCTCATGACTGCGCCAGGTCTCTGCCATACGATGTACCATCTGCCCCAGCAATAAAGAGGTCAGGTCAAACAGGGCACGAACCTGCATGGCCGACATTTCCGAGACAATAGCGCCGCGACGCGGGAAGATTTCAATCAACTGGGTACGTTCAAGCAAGAGCAAGGCTTCTCGGACTGATCCCCGACTGACGTCAAGCTCCGATGCAATTCTGAGTTCCTGGATGCGTTCGCCTTCAACCAGTTCACCCCGGATAATCTGTTCACTGATATGCTTGGCAATCTGTTCAGACAAACTGTGTGCTTCTTGTTGTTGCATACTGTTCCTGTCTTATTTTTATTGATGCAAGTGCAGTCATTCTGGATGACTTTTCAGTTATTAAACGGCTTTTTTGCAGAAAATACTTTGACATTGTCAGACAATCTTGTGTCTATACAGCCAACCCAGTCAAAGAAAAAGGAGAATAGTGACCTATTCTCCTCAAAAAATTTAGCTGATAAAAAATGAGTAGTTCAGGCAGTAAAGCCTTGATAGATAAAATACAGACCAACTGTAGTCAGTAAGGCCGCAAAACATTTTTTTAATAGAACTGGTGATAATAAATGCGCCACTTTTGCACCAAATTTTGCAGTAATAAAACTCATCACACTAATACCAATAAATGCATAAATATGAATATAACCAATCGTATTTGGCACTTCGACTTCAGCTTTCTGACCAAACCAGATGAAACCTAAGGCACCGGCCACCGCGATCGGCAAACCGCAGGCAGCAGAAGTGGCTACCGCTTTCTGGATGACGACACCACAACGATTCAGGAAAGGCACAGTCAAACTGCCGCCACCGATCCCGAATATGGCCGATGCCACGCCAATGCCGCCACCCGCTGCCAGCTGTAATGCGGCTGAAGGCAATTTCTGATTCGGATCAACCTGATAATGTGCGCCTCTAAACATTCTGAATGCAATCCAGACTGCAAAGAAGCCAATCAGCAATTGCAGACCTTGGCCCGATAAATAATCTGCAATTCCAGCTCCTAAGAATGAGCCAATGACCAGGCCGGGTGCCAAATTACGCACTACCTCCCATAACACAGCCCCTCTCTGATGATGTGCCATCACCGAACTAATTGAGGTCACAATAATCGTGGCCAGAGAAGTTCCGACTGCCATATGCATAATCACGCTTGGATCGTACTGGAGCTGGATAAAAACAATGTACAGGATTGGCACGATAATCAGGCCACCACCAACGCCAAACAGGCCTGCGGCAAATCCTGCAATTGCACCAATCAATAAATATATGATTAACTCCATAACGACATTTACCACGTTTAGATTCAAATGGATGTAGAAACTCGCGAACTGCAGCAACGTTTAAGTCAAGCAGGCCAACTCCCTGAAGTGCTGCTGATCAAGCCCATTACCACATCGACCAATGACGATGTCCGGGAACTAGCAACCAAAGGGGTACAACAGGTACTGGTGTGTAGCCGCGTGCAAACCCAAGGACGTGGACAGCGTCAACGTCAGTGGATTTCTCCTGAGGGGAACATCTATTTAAGCACATTGCTGCATACACAAAAAGCAATCGATGGTCGTCTGGCGCTGGAAATTGCATTAAATATCCTGCAAATGCCAAGTCTAAAAGGACTGGACTTGCAGGTAAAATGGCCCAATGACCTGTACAGCCTGCAAGGGAAATGGGGCGGCATTCTGATTGAACCGATTTCGACCCAACAGGTGGTGGTCGGCGTCGGGATCAATATCAGTCCACTCACGGAAAGCGTTCCAGACCAGCAGGTGACTTCTCTGACTGAATTGGGACTACAGCATGCTTCACGCGTGGATCTGATTGCCGAGTTGTATCTGGCTATTCAGCAAGCGGGTGAATGGTTTAATTATGGCAGTCAGAATCTGCCGGCACGGTTTAACCAATATACCGCATTTTTCCAGCAAACAGTTGAATTTACCGATATTCAAGGCCAATATTCCGGAACTTTCCTCGGCATTCAGGATGATGGTGCCGTTATTATCGAAACGGATGCAGGGACACAAACATTTTATCAGGGGCAACTCCGTCTCAAAAACGGCGGCTGAACAGGCATCATTCAATGAAAAAACTATGGTTGGATATCGGCAATACACGGCTCAAATACTGGATTACGGAGCAGAACCAGATCATTGAACATGCCGCGGAAATGCATTTGCAATCCCCTGCCGACTTACTTCTTGGCTTGATTCAGCACTTTAAGAGTTTAGGCTTGCATCAGGTCGGAATTTCTTCAGTACTGGACAAAGCGAATAATGTCCGTATTCAATCGATTTTGACCTGCCTGAACATTCCTGTAGTTTTTGCCACGGTACAGGCACGCTATGCCGGTTTGATCTGTGGCTATGATGATCCTTCACAGCTTGGGATTGACCGCTGGTTGCAGGTGCTGGCCGTTGCCAAGTCAGCCGACCAAAACTACTGTGTCATCAGCTGCGGGACTGCCCTGACCATTGATCTAGCCCAAGGTCAAAAACATCTCGGCGGTTATATCCTGCCGAATCTGTATTTACAACGCGATTCCCTGATCCAGAATACCAAAGGCATTAAAATCCCAGATGCAGCTTTCGAGGAACTCAGTGCTGGACGCAATACCATTGATGCCGTGCATCATGGCATTTTATTCGGTCTGCTCAGCACCATTGAAAAAGTACTGCAAGATTTTCCGGCACAGCTGATCCTGACTGGTGGAGATGCTGCACTCTTTGCCCAGCATCTCGAACGGTTTCAGCCCGTGATTGAACCAGACTTATTACTTAAAGGCCTGCAGCATTTTGCAGATCATTTGCCAGACACAGTTTGAGGAGCTCGAGTAACTTTGAAAAATCTGCATAGCCATCCAGCTTGTTAAAGTGCCCTGCATTTTTGATTTCAAAAATCTGTGCATTCAGGCTATGGCCCAAACGCAGTGAAATCGGTGCAGGTACATAAGGATCATTGCTGGAAAGCAGCATTACAAAGCGTTTGGCACCATGTGATAGATTGTTCAGATCTAACTTTACTGCCTGCACCATTTTATTCAGTTCTGACCAAGCCACCAGTGGTGTATCAAAAGCTGCGACTAACATGAGCCCGCCAATTTTCAATTGTGTACGGCTATAGTGTTCTTCAAGAAACTTTAGAGCACTTAAGCCACCCAAGCCATGCGCAACAATGAAACTATGCTCATCCAGAGGCGGAATCTGCAGTTTCAGGTTGTGCTGCCATTCTTCCAGATCAGGTTGAAAAGGGTTGGCCAGCATGATCCGTTTGGCCTCGAACCCTGCGTCTTTGATCTGCCGGCTTAACCACGGATACCAGTGGTCATTTGAGGTCGCCTGATAATCAGGCACGATATAGACTTTCTTCGTTATATTTTTCATAGCATTGTACTTATTATATTAAGAGCAAAATGCTCCGACAAAAGTTAAGTTTTTAATTATTTATTAGCGGATGAAATTCAATATTCCTTATTCAACTTCATCCTGCCATCATTGAACCAATCTATTCATCATCCTCCCTATTCAGTGGAAGATTGGATCAGATAAGGCTGAATCACTCGCCAGACTTCCGGCAGTTCAGTACAGCCCTGTGAATTAATGAAATGCCCTTGATGCTCAGCACAGACTACGATTGCATCCAGACTTTCCGCCTGCTCCAGGCTAAAGTCAGGCTGAACCCGATCGTCACCTTCCGAATAAATCACCACACGTTCATCAATCTGACGTTTCAGTAACTCAAAATCCACTTCAGCCGCGTCAATGAAAGGATTAACTTCTTCCAGACGTCCCAGTCTGCCATTAAAACCGGCCACCAAAACCAGTTGCCTGATTCTCTGATTTTTTAATTCGCGACTTAAATAATGTAATGCAGCCAGACAACCCAGACTATGCGCAATAAAAATACTATTTTCGTCAATCCCATCAATCTGTTCACGCATTTGCTGTTCCCAGACCTCCAGTTTTGGCGTAGTTGACGGGTCAAGTCTGAGTACTTTCAAGCTGACATGTTCCTGCTGGGCTTTTTCCTGAATCCATGGAAACCAGTTTTCTTCAGGACTTGCGGTATAGCCGTGCACCACAATCACTTGAGTCATTAGATACATCCTTCTGTATTATTTTATCTGTATTATTTTATTTCGAATGTTTTCGAGTCTGCCTGATTTTTCTGGAAATTTGGGTAAGCAAATGTTGTTTTGTTTAAACTGGATATAAAAGAAAATACAGACAATAAAAAAAGGCGCTATACGCGCCTTTCTTACTTAAAACAGTTATTTTTTGTCGTTGCCGCCGAACAGTGGACCCATACCACCGCCGCCACCAAACTGTTTTTGCAGACCGCTCAGTGATTTCATCATTTTTGCCATACCAGACGGATTGGCAAATTTCTTCATCATCTTCGCCATTTGCGCATGCTGCTTGATCAGCTTGTTGACTTCTGACACTTCCATACCGCAACCTGCTGCAATACGCTTTTTACGGCTTGGATTCATCAGGTCAGGGTTACGGCGTTCCTTAATGGTCATCGACTGAATAATCGCTTCCATTTTCTTCACTTGCTTTTCAGGATTCGCCTGCGCAATTGCGTCTTGAATACCTGAATTGCTCATGCCTGGAAGTTTGTCCAAGAAGCCCATCATGCCGCCCATCTTGTTCATCTGCTCGAATTGCATCAGCATATCTTCAAAGTTGAAGCTACCGCCTTTCTGCAATTTCTTCGCCATTTTCTCGGCTTTTTCTTTGTCGATTTTGCGTTCAACTTCTTCGACCAAAGAAAGGACGTCACCCATACCCAGAATACGCTGTGCCACACGTTCCGGATGGAAAGGTTCCAGCGCATCCAGTTTTTCGCCCATACCGAGGAACTTGATTGGCTTGCCAGTAATCGCACGAACAGACAGTGCTGCACCACCGCGCGCATCACCATCGGTTTTAGTCAGGATCACACCCGTCAAAGGAAGCGCATCGTTAAATGCTTTGGCTGTATTCGCCGCATCTTGACCAGTCATGGCATCGACCACGAACAGGGTTTCAGTCGGATTAATCGCTGCATGCAGCTCTTTAATTTCTTCCATCATGTCGTCATCGATATGCAGACGACCTGCGGTATCGACAATCAACACATCAGCAAACTGGATTTTTGCCTGTTCAATTGCACGATTGACGATGCTGATTGGCTTTTCAGTAGCACTCGATTCAAGGAAAATCGCGCCAACTTCGCCAGCCACTGTCTGTAACTGCTTGATCGCGGCCGGACGATAAACGTCGGCAGACACCATAGCCACTTTTTTCTTTTGACGTTCTTGCAGGAAGCGTGCAAGTTTGGCTGCAGTCGTGGTTTTACCCGCACCCTGCAAACCGGCAAGCAGTACCACCACCGGTGGTTTCGCTGCAAGGTCAAGGCTTTCATTGGCCTCGCCCATCATTTTGGTCAATTCGTCATAAACGATTTTGACGAAAGCTTGCCCTGGTGATAACTGAGTCATCACTTCCTGGCCTAATGCTTCTTCCTTAACTTTCGCGATAAATTCACGAGTTACAGGTAACGCAACGTCGGCTTCAAGAAGTGCCATACGTACTTCACGTAACGTATCTTTAATATTGTCTTCGGTTAGCTGCCCTGAGCCAGTAACATTTCTTAAACTCTGCGTGAGTCGTTCTGTTAAGGTATCAAACATTGCAAAATCCGCTTAAAATAGCCAGTAGCAAAAAATTGTTTCTTAAAATAGAAAATTTATGCATAGAATGCTATAGGATACTGTAGTTCGCACTGAATTTATATAAATGAATATTCATCACCCTTAAAAAGGTTTGACATGCTTAGCCTACCCTTGGTTTACACGATCTTAGCATTAATCGCTTATACCTCCTCTTTTTGGTATCTGTTCATTCATTTAATGGCTAAACGTACTCCAAATCAATGGTTTGTCGGCTTAACAGCTTTAGTCGGACTGGTACTCCATGCTTTGGTTTTATCAGGTGACATGTATACCCCGATGGGGATGAATTATGATGTATTTGCCTTACTTTCCTTTACTTCAGCGCTAATGTTGCTGCTAAGCATCATTTATA
Organism: Acinetobacter sp. TW_SC_4; assembly: GCF_054861205.1. Lineage (NCBI taxonomy): Bacteria > Pseudomonadati > Pseudomonadota > Gammaproteobacteria > Moraxellales > Moraxellaceae > Acinetobacter > Acinetobacter sp. TW_SC_4. The sequence continues at coordinate 662,386 of NZ_CM142174.1, read as the reverse complement.
GTACCTATCGGCCGATTATTGCATTAAACCTGATTGGTATTCCCGTCGCTGCGACTGGCCTGATTCTCGGTTTCAGCTTTACCCAACCAGCGAAAGTTATTGCACAAAATTCCCTAGGTCTGGATATTCATATTATCCTATCCTTGTCCGCTTACGCTGTGTTATTGATGGCGACGATTCAGGCCGTGATTTTGCGGTTTCAGGACCGCGAACTGAAGAAAAAACAGAAACGTCGGGTTTGGGTGAATCTATTGCCGTCCTATCAGGATATGGAATCTTTATTGTTCGATATGCTGATGACTGGTTTCATTCTATTGACACTAGCATTGGGTTTCGGCTTCTTTACCATCGATAATTTCTTTGCCCAACATCTGGCCCATAAGACTGCCTTTAGTATTGTGTCCTGGCTGGTTTATGGTGCATTACTGATTGGACACTGGAAATTTGGCTGGCGTGGCCAGAAAGCAGTTCGTTTTACCCTGCTTGGGTTTGGTCTGCTGGCGCTCGGTTTTATCGGTTCCAAATTTGTACTGGAAATGCTGTTAAACAAATAAGCTGATTGATCTTTAATATTATAAAAAGCCCAGCTAAGACTGGGCTTTTTATTTAATTATCCTTTTCTTGATCTGGATTTATCCTTCCCACTCGTAGCGATAGCGGCCAGCTCACTACCCGGGGCAATTCTGGGTCTTCCCATTCTGACAATAAGGCATCTGCCAGTACATTCAGCGGATTATGTCCGAGTGCCTGGGTGGCTGCTTTTACGGCTGACCAAGTACTCATATAGCCTATCAGTTGGTAAAAATTCCATTCGACTTGTAATACCGGCAGCTGTACAGCAATTTCATGAAATGGGAATGGCAGATTTTTGTATCCTTCATCAACATGGCGGCGTTCAGGTGCCCAATAGGGCGCAATGGTCACTTCATAAAAATGTCTGAAATAATGATTCAGATGTTCTTCATCGACACTGAATACCCCATAACTAATAAGAGCCAGAATAGCATTGGGTTTTGCAATACGGCGAACTTCCGCATAGAACTTGTCCAGATCCAGCCAATGTGCAGCCTGTGCAACTGAAATCAGATCCACACTCTGGTCAACACATGGGATTTCTTCTGCTAAGGCCTGATGATATTGAATTTTCGGATGAGGTTGGGCCTGTGCGATTTGTTCACTACTCGCATCAATGGCAATCACCTGATCAAAATAATGTGCCAAAACCCCTGAAAACTGTCCTGAGCCACAGCCAACATCTAAAGCTACTTTCGTACTCGGTGCCAATTCTGCCAATATCTTTCCCAAAACATCCGGATAATGCGGGCGAAACAAGGCATAATCTTGGGACTGCTGGGAGAAATGGTCTTTAAATTCCCGACTTTCCATCTGCACTTTCCTGACCTGTTTTCTCACAGCTTAACTCGATCCGGAAAGGCGACAATAGTAATTTGGTTTCATTTCCAATAAGTTTAAAACTAAAAAATTAGCGTATTTTAATTATCTAAATTTTTTAAAAATCAGCTAGTTTAACTATTTTGCTTGATTTGATAATCCGCTTTAAAGTTCTGATAACTACGTCGCTCTGCGGAATTTTCGGTTAAAGCTTCTACTTCCTGCATGGTATTCAGGCAACGTGTAGTGAGCTGGATATATTGCTCGGTGCCATGGCTTTTCCAGGCAATTTCTTTTTCTTCTAAAGGACGGATGACTTTTGCCGGACTGCCAAGTACCAGATTATTTGCTGGCACTTTGAATTTAGCCTTAACTGTACTGTTGGCCCCAACAATGACATTCTCCCCGATTTCGGCCTCATCCAGAATTACACTGTTCATACCGATCAAGGCATTTTTTCGTACCACGCAGCCATGCAGAATGGCACCATGACCAACATGGCCATATTCTTCAACCAAGGTCACACTGTCCGGAAATCCATGAATGGTACAGGAATCCTGTACATTGGCATTTTTCTGGATATGAATCCGGCCAAAATCGGCACGCAACGAAGCGAACGGACCAATATAAACTCCGGCTTCAATGATCACATCACCGATCAGCACAGCCGTAGGATGGACATAAGCTTTAGGGCTGACGACAGGAATAACCCCATCAATCGCATAACATGGCATAGACTCCTCCTTGAGCTACTAGGTTCATGATCTTTTAAATATTAAAAAGTCAATTCCGGCTGCTTTAAGCCACCAAAACGTTTATAAAATTGTGGATGTGCAGGTGGCATAAAACCTTCCGCTGTCCGGGCAGTCTCCAGGAAAAACTCATCTCCTGCTGCAAATACTGCCTGATATAGATTGGTACTCAGGTTGCGCGCAATCAGTGACAACCAGTCTGTTGGCAACAGTTCAAATGGCAGATTCGGGTCTTTCAGTAAAATACGGCGATATTGATGGATCAGCAGGATACGAATCTGAAAGGCTTGTACTGGATCCAGTTCCTCTTCATTTTCCACCAGATAGAAAAACTCGCGGAAATCGCTAATAAATTTTTCATAACGCTGATGCAGTTCCGGGATTGGCCAGTTAGTATCAACCATGCGTTTAATGGTTGGATAAGATTCCTGCCAAAGCTGTAAAGTTTCAGCATGAAACACTACGACCTGATCGGTCATCTTGTTATTCAGTAACAGGTTTTGCAGTTTCTGCTGATCACACCCCGGATAGGCCATGACATTGGTCGCGATATTGGCAAAGCCTAACCATTCCAGTTCTTTTTTTAGCGTTTGTTTATTTTCTAGTTCAACTGAACTGAGCAGAACCAGATCCCATTTCTGATCCCATTCATTATGCTGGAAACTATAAATTTTCTGGTCTGCGGTAATAAAACGCTGACGGCTGCTTTCGGTAATCCGGTAATAACTGGTGCGGCCAATCTTTTCTGAACTCAGCCAGCCATTTTGTACCAGACGGAATACGGCAGTACGCACAGAACGCTCATTGAAGCCAAATACATCCATCAGCTGAATCAGGCTGGCAAGACTAATGACTCCCCCACGGTGATAAATACTGTCACCAAAAATCGTCATTACCAATGAGGTTCCACTGAGGGTCTCATTCTGAATGAAATCATCAATTACTTGTTTTAATTTCGGATTCATTATGTTCAATTTACCTTGTCAAAGCCGGATGACAGACCTGAGCCTGTCATCCGGACGTATTTAAGCGGACTTTCGGATATCAAACACCCGCTGAGCCTTACCTTCAGAACGTGGCAAGCTACCTTCCGGTAAAACTTCCACACTGACACTAATCCCGACCATGGTCTTGATTTGTACTTTCAGCTGATTTGCCAATTGGCGTGTCATATTTATAGCATTATCTTTACGCATTTCGGTACGAATATGCAATGTATCCAGATGACCCTGCTTGCAGATCTGAATCTGATAATTTGGAATAAGCTGCGGAATATGCAGGATTTGCTCTTCAATTTGTGATGGGAACACATTCACACCACGAATAATCATCATGTCATCACTGCGACCGACAATCTTGTCCATACGACGCATGGTACGCGCTGTACCTGGCAATAAGCGTGTCAGATCACGAGTACGGTAACGAATTACCGGCATACCCTCTTTAGTAATGGTGGTAAATACCAGCTCTCCCAGCTCACCGTCAGGTAATACTTCACCAGTTTCCGGATGGATAATTTCAGGATAGAAGTGATCTTCCCAAATCGTTGGACCATCTTTGGATTCTAGACATTCCATCGCCACACCTGGTCCCATGACTTCAGAAAGGCCATAAATATCTAGCGCATCAATACCCAGTCGTTCTTCGATTTCACGACGCATTTCATTGGTCCATGGCTCTGCACCAAAGATCCCGGTCTTGATCGAACAATCCTTGGCAGTCCCGAATTTTTTCTCTAGACACTCAATAATATTCAGACAGTAAGATGGCGTGACCATTAAAGCCGTTGGCTTGAAATCATGAATCAGCTGGGCCTGCTTGTCAGTTTGGCCACCTGACATTGGGATTACGGTGGCGCCCAGACGTTCTACACCATAATGTGCCCCTAGACCGCCAGTAAATAGCCCATAGCCATAAGACACCTGAATCGTATCCTTATTGCTGAGTCCGGCTACACGTAACGAGCGTGCCACCACATCTGACCAAGTGTTAATGTCATTCTGGGTATAACCGACTACAGTCGGCTGACCTGTGGTCCCTGAAGAAGCATGTACACGGACAATCTGCTCCTGAGGCACAGCAAACATGCCAAATGGATAGTTTTCGCGCAGATCCTGCTTGGTGGTAAACGGGAATTTTGCCAGATCGTCCAGTGATTTCAGATCATCCGGATGGACACCGGCTTCATCAAACTTTTTCTTGTAAACCGTACTGTTCTGATAAGCATGCTGTAGTGTTTTTTTCATACGTTCCAATTGCAGGCCACGTAATTCATCTACTGAAGCGGTTTCAATTTGTTCCATTGCCTTGTTATTCATATTCTTGCTCCTGCTGCAGTCATCCTGACTGCTGATGATTTCTCTTTTGATTCAGTCCTTAAGCCACATTTTCCAGAATCAGTGCGACACCCTGTCCAACACCGACACACATGGTACAAAGGGCATATTTTCCTTGCTTACGTTGTAATTCTTTCATGGCGGTAATCACTAGTCGCGTACCGCTCATTCCGAGTGGATGGCCAAGGGCAATAGCACCACCGTTTGGATTGACTCGCGAATCATCATCCTGAAGGCCTAGCTCACGTAGCACTGCAAGCGCCTGTGCGGCAAAGGCTTCATTTAGTTCGATCACATCCATCTGTTCCAGACTTAAGTTTGTCTGTTTTAATACTTTCTGCACTGCGGGCACTGGACCGATACCCATATAACGTGGTTCTACTCCTGCACTGGCGATTCCTACCACCCGTGCTAGCGGTTTCAGCCCATATTGTTCTGCGAAATATTTATTACCCAGTAGCACACAGGCTGCACCGTCATTGACACCAGACGCATTACCCGCAGTTACCGAACCACCTTCCTTGCGAAATGGTGCTTTTAAAGAAGCCAATTTTTCTAAGGTAGTATTAGCACGTGGATGCTCATCTTCAGCAATCACCTGAGTAGAACCTTTAGCACCTTTGATTTCTACTGGCAGGATTTCTGCCTGAAAAATGCCATTCTGCTGTGCCTGTGCAGTTTTTTTCTGGCTGCGATAAGCAAACAAATCCTGATCTTCACGATTAATCTGATATTTTTCAGCTACGTTTTCTGCCGTTTCCGGCATGCTATCTACGCCGAAACCTGCCTTGAATTTTGGATTGATAAAACGCCAGCCAATGGTGGTGTCATAAATTTCCGGAGTACGGCTAAATGCTGTGGTGGGCTTGGATTGCACAAATGGTGCACGGCTCATGGATTCTACCCCACCGGCCACTACAAATTGCGCTTCACCCGATTTAATTGCACGTGCTGCCAGACCGACAGCATCCAGACCGGAAGCACAGAGACGATTTACAGTAATGGCAGGCACACTTTCCGGCAAACCCGCTAAAAGTGCTGCCATACGCGCGACATTACGATTATCTTCACCGGCCTGATTGGCACAGCCTAAAATCACCTCATCGATTTCTGCCCACGGCAGATTAGGATGCTGCTGTTTTAAATACTGGATCGATAAAGCAGCAAGGTCATCGGCACGAATACTACTCAAATCACCTGCATAACGACCAATTGGGGTACGAATACCGTCAAAAATATAAACATGTTCCATCGTTCTTGTTCCTTAGCTCGCCATCCCTTAGTCTGTTGGCGATCCTTGTTGCGCCTGTCCTAGCGCTGTCTAATTAATTAAATATATACCAGGATGTATCACTCTTCACCAAAAATACGATACATATTTTTTAATATTTGTAAATTTGTGTCATATTAAATTCTATTTACTCACCCAAATCATTTATCTGAATAAACAAAATAAAAAACAAATTACATATCAATAGCTTGACTATAAAAATAGTGCATAAATCTATTTTTTAAGATTTCATTTACTATCAGGGTAATACTACATATAACATAGGACCTAGCTAACCATCAGACCAAATAGGTATCATATTCATACCTGTCAGGAATAATTCAACTCGACCAAGTTGCTAAGCGATAACTGAAGGGAAAAAATCGCACAACTTTGAGCCGAGTCAAATCCATCTCCGGCAGATTTAGCAGCCCTTATATTGTGGTGTTCGTTTTTGCATAAAGGCCTGAACGCCCTCACGATAATCACTGGAACGGCCCGCCAGACGTTGCAGATCGCGCTCTAGAATCAGTTGCTCATCCAGATTATTGTCTGCGGCGGCATGAATCGCTTTTTTGATCAGAGATAGACCATAAGTCGGCTGAGTCGCCAGATGTGCAGCCATTTTTTCAGCTTCTGCTTTTAACTGATCATCTTCAACTACCTGCCAGATCATGCCGAGTTGCAGTGCACGTTCAGCCGAGATTTTGTCACCCAGCATCGCCAGACCCATCGCTTGGGCACGGCCAACCAGACGTGGCAGGAACCAGGTACCCCCTGAATCTGGCACCAGACCAAGACGGCAGAAAGCCTGAATAAATGAAGCAGATTTGGCAGCTACTACGATGTCACACGCTAATGCGATATTTGCACCTGCACCTGCTGCCACACCATTTACAGCACAGATGACTGGTTTCGGCATTTCAGTAATCAGTTTAATCAGCGGATTGTAGTATTTTTCAATCGATAGCCCCAGATCTGGCGCATTAGCATTTGGATCAACCACACGATCGTTCAGGTCCTGACCGGCGCAGAAACCACGACCTTCTGCAGAAATTACCACAGCGCGAATTGCTGAATCTTGCGCCCAGCGTTTTACGACAGAAGATACTTCCTGATGCATGGTTTCATTAAAACTGTTGAGCTGTTTTGGACGGTTAAAAGTCAGATAGCCCACTGCATTTTTTTCTTCGACAATAATTGTTTGGTAATCCATTGCACACCTTTTAAGTTTCTATTTCGTTCATGCATTTATCTGCATGGTGCTTAATTTAAAATCTTTACTCGTCGAAACTGAGACGAACATTTTGAGTGGTTGGACGCGCCTGGCAGCTCAGCACATAACCTTTCTGGATTTCTTCTTCTTCCAAGCTATAGTTGATCGCCATTTCCACTTCACCTTGCAGCACCTTACATTTACAGGTTGCGCATACCCCGCCCTTGCAGGCATAAGGCAGATCTGCACCAGCACGTAAAGCCGCATCCAGAATGCTGTCATCCTGCTTGGATACTTCAATGATCAGCTCACGACCATCCAGAACGATGTTGACCTTTTCCTCAGTACGGCTTTCGATCTGCTGTGTAGAGGCTTTTGGTGCAGTCCCGGTATTAAAGCGTTCGGTGTGAATTTTGCTACGTTCAATCCCGAGGGTTGGCAATACGGTTTCGACCGCATTCATCATTTCTTCAGGACCACAGGCAAAACAGTGATCGGTTTCTGCTGGAATCAGGCCTGCCTGAAACAGCTGCTGCAGTTTTTCTGCATCAATACGACCATTAAAAATCTCGCTGTCATTCAATTCTCGCGAGAAAATATTGATCAGCTGTAGACGCTCTTTAAAACGGTCTTTCAGATCCATGATCTGTTCAGAGAACATGGTCTGTTTCCAGGAACGGTTACCATAAACCAAGGTAAAAGTGGCATCTTTCTGACGGTTCAAAATTGCTTTGACAATAGACAGGATTGGCGTAATGCCACTGCCTGCAGCAAAGCCCAGATAGTGTTTGCCACCAGCCTTGGCCGCTTTCTGGAAAAACACGCCTTGTGGTGGCATCACTTCTAGTACATCGCCGACTTTCAGGTTTTCATTCGCCCAGGTCGAGAACTGGCCCTGATCAATTTTCTTGATCGCGATACTCATGTCTTCATCAGTATCACTACAGATCGAATAGCAACGGCGCAATTCTTCCTGTTCTGTCATGTGACGGATGGTCAGGTGTTGGCCCGGCTGATACTGAAAACTATCGGCATGTTCTGGACTCAGTTCAAAAGCAATGCAAATTGCCTGTTCAGTCTGAGGCTGAATCGATTTGATGGTTAACGGAATAAACTGGCTCATTTCAAAATCCTTCTTAAGCTGTGGCGATCTCACGCTTTATTGTTATGGCTTGTGCGCTTAAGCCCTTAAATACATTTAAAATAATCAAACGGCTCCAGGCATTCCTGACATTTGTACAGCGCCTTGCAAGCGGTTGAACTGAATTCACTGAGTAATCGGGTGTGCTGGCTATGACAATGTGGACACTGGATACCATCACTAAGTGCGACATGGGTACCGCAGCTGTTTGAACCACCTTTGGGTGGAGCAATACCGTATTGTTGCAGTTTCTGTTTGCCTTCCTCACTCATCCAGTCGGTGGTCCAGGCTTCTGACAGATCAACCACGACTTTGACCGGCGTCAGCTCATGTGCTGCAAATGCCTGGGTGATTTCCGCCTTAAGCAGATCGGTTGCCGGACAGCCACTGTAAGTAGGCGTCAATCGGACGATGATTTCATCCTGCGGGTTGATCTCCACCCCACGAATCATGCCCAGGTCAAGGACCGACAGGACCGGGATTTCCGGATCGGAAACCTGTGCTAGGACCTCCCAGCATTGGTCTTCTACATGTCTGATCAGGTTCATGCCACTCACTCCCTGTGATGTGTTGGATTTACCAGTTCATGCCTGGATAGCTGCGCTGCATATATTGCAGTTCCGCCAATACATAACCCAGATGTTCGGTATGAAGTCCCTGCTTAGCGCCATTACGGTAAGCACCGCTTTCTGGCAGGTTGAGTTCAAAACGTTGCAGCTCGGCAGATATAGTTTCCAGCCATTTCGGTTTCAGCAGCTCCAGATCAGGAATCAGGTGAGCATCTACCAGCTGACGTTCATCTGCAGTCAGGCTGAACAGCTCTTCAGTAAAACGCCATAGCTGGTTCAGACCATGCTGGATTTTTTCATGTGCTTCTGCAGTACCTAAGCTCAGGCGTTCCATCCATGAGGTTGAAAAACGCAAATGGTATTTCACCTCTTTCAGCGACTTGATGGCGAATGAAGAAATGTTTTCATTCCTGCTATTGCTGATTGTTGCAAACAGCAAAGCATGGTAATGATCCATCAACCACTGACGCACGATGGTTTGACCAAAATCACCATTTGGCTGTTCACTCAACAGCAAATTGCGGTATTCACGCTCGGTACGGAAATAAGCCAGTTTGTCTTCATCACGGCCCAGTCCTTCAATTTCACCGGCAAGACTCAGTGCTGTACGTGCCTGACCCAGTAAGTCCAAGCCGATATTTGCCAGTGCAATATCCAGTTCCAGCTCCGGTGTATGACCGCACCACTCTGCCAGACGGTGTGAAAGGATGAGCTGGCTGTCGCCAACATGCAGTAAAAATTGTGCTAATACCTGATTCGTCATTGCTCTGCCCTCCACCTTACATGTGCTCGATGCCATCTGGAATGTGATAGAAGGTCGGATGACGGTAGACCTTGTTCAGCGAAGGATCAAAAAACTCTGGTTTTTCATCTGGTTGAGATGAGGTAATCAATTCAGATTTCACTACCCAGATACTTATCCCTTCATTGCGGCGGGTATAGACATCACGGGCATTTTGCAGGGCAATTTCATCATCAGGAGCGCGCAGGCTGCCGACATGACGGTGGCTCAGACCCTGTTTGCTGCGAATAAATACTTCGTATAAAGACCAGTTATTCTTGTTCATTTTCATATCCTTGTGCTATTCCGTTGCCTTAAGCGATTTTTCGTTGATCTGACTGCTGTTGTTGCTTGCTGGCATAAATTGCTGCTGATTCACGCACCCATTTGCCCTCTTCCCAAGCCTTGCGACGTGCTTCGATACGTTCATGGTTACATGGACCTTTGCCTGCCAGTACATCAAAGAACTCATCCCAGTTCACTTCGCCAAATTCATAGTGGCCTGTTTCTTCATTAAACTTCAGATCTGGGTCCGGCACAGTCAGGCCAAGCTGCAATACTTGCGGTACGGTGTTGTCGACGAATTTCTGACGCAATGCATCATTACTGAATAATTTGATTTTCCACTGCATGCTTTGAGCACTGTTTGGAGAATTGCCATCACTTGGACCAAACATCATCAGTGCCGGCCACCAGAAACGGTTCACTGCATCCTGTGCCATCTGTTTCTGTTCTGGCGTACCTTGTGCCAATTGCATCATGGCCTCAAAGCCTTGACGCTGGTGGAAACTTTCTTCTTTACAGATACGCACCATGGCACGTGCATAAGGACCATAAGATGTACGACACAGTGCCACCTGATTGACGATTGCCGCCCCATCTACCAGCCAGCCAATCGCAGCCACATCTGCCCAGGTCAGGGTTGGATAGTTAAAAATGGATGAATATTTCATGCGGCCAGCAATTAACTTTTCCATCATGTCATCACGGTCTGCACCAAGCGTTTCTGCTGCACTGTAGAGGTACAGGCCATGTCCTGCTTCATCTTGCACTTTAGCCAGCAATACCGCTTTACGTTTCAAAGTCGGTGCGCGGGTAATCCAGTTACCTTCTGGCAGCATGCCAATCACTTCTGAATGCCCATGCTGGCCAATCTGGCGGATCAGGGTCTTTCTATAGGCATCCGGCATCCAGTCCTTCGCTTCAATAGAAATGTCCTGCTCTATCTTCTGATCGAATGTTTGTTGTTGCTTATTCATGTTTGTCTCACTTATCCCAAGTGCTGATACACTCAAATTAAAACGATACAAACATAAAATCAATACTATTTTTTGAGTATCATATATTTTTAAAAAGCATTTTAAACTAAGTTATTGTTTTTAATATTTTTAGATTTTTAATTACATGAAAGTTACTTTTTTGTTTGCGGATTATGATTGACATTTAAGCTTTTTGATTGCAATTTATGAAACATCAAAAGCAAAAATAAACTCAACAACGTATCATAAATGGAGTTATACAATGTTGGAACTGGACAGCACTACCCAGAGCACGGATCTTCAGGACGACACACAGGCGCATTATTCAACTAAAGTTAAAGTATTGAGTTCACTGGTTTTAGGTGGTGAACATAGCGCACAAAATGACTTGCGTACGGTCTATCATGCCATTAGTGGTGAAGCGATTTATCAGGTCAGCAGCCACGGCATCGACATGCATAACGTAGTGCAATATGCCAAACAGAAAGGTGCTGCCATTGCCCACTGGACTTTCCACCAGCGTGCCAATGCCCTGAAACAGGTGGCACAATATTTACTGGAACGTAAGGAAGATTATTACCGCCTGGCAGCCGCAACTGGCTGTACCCGTAAAGATGCCTGGATTGATATTGAAGGTGGGATCGGCACCCTGTTTGCCTATTCAAGTCTGGTTCGCCGTGAACTCAGCGATGAAACTGCACTGGTTGAAGATGCCTGGATTCCCCTATCCAAACAGGGCAGCTTTGGTGCCAAACATATCCTGAACCCAAAAGCCGGTGTAGCAGTGCATATCAATGCATTTAACTTCCCGATCTGGGGCATGCTGGAAAAAATTGCACCTACTCTACTAGCCGGTGTGCCATGTATTGTTAAACCGGCAACAGAAGGCGCAGAACTGACACATACAGTGGTTAAAGACATTTTAGCCAGTAATTTACTGCCAGAAGGTGCTCTGCAGCTGATCTGCGGACAGACTTACAACCTGTTTGATCACCTGAATGCACAGGATACAGTAACCTTCACAGGCTCGGCTGCTACCGGGCAGAAACTACGTGCACATCCACACCTGAATGCCCACTCCATTCCATTCAGCATGGAAGCCGATTCGGTGAACAGCGCCATCCTGACCCAGCAAGCCAACGATGAAACCATTGACTTGTTTGTGCGTGAAGTCTTCCGTGAAATGACGACCAAGGCCGGACAAAAATGTACTGCAATTCGTCGTGCCTTTGTGCCAGCAGCATTACTCGATACTGTACAGCAACGCCTGACTGAAAAACTACAGAAAGTAGTCATCGGTGATCCTGCACAGGACGGCGTAACCATGGGTGCTCTGGCCAGCGTTAAACAGAAGCATGATGTTGCTGCTAAGGTAGAACAACTGGCACAGGAAGCTGAAATCATCATGGGTAGCCACCTACGCCAGGATTTTAGCATCCAGGTCGCACACCCAGAAAAATCTGCTTTCTATCCACCAACAGTGCTGTTATGTAAAGATCCAGTTCAGGCCCAGCAGATTCACAATATCGAAGCCTTTGGCCCAGTAGTTACACTGATGCCGTATAGTGACTTGTCACAACTGGCAACATTAGTAGCTCGTGGTGAAGGAAGTCTGGTTGCTTCAATTGTGCGTAACCATGATGAAAATATTGAACAGCTACTCAGCAAGATCGCGCCTTGGCATGGTCGTGTGCATATTCTGGACCGTGAGAGCGCCAAGGAAAGTACCGGTCATGGTTCACCACTCCCATTGTTAGTGCATGGTGGTCCGGGGCGTGCTGGCGGTGGTGAGGAACTCGGCGGCCTGCGTGCAGTGAAACACTATATGCAGCGTACTGCTATTCAAGGCTCACCAAATGCGCTGACTCAGGTCGGTCATAGCTGGACCGCGGGTGCGGAGGTATTTGAAGACCGTGTGCATCCATTCAAGAAATCTTTCGACGAACTGCGGATCGGTGAGCGCCTGCTGACTGCACGCCGTACCATTACTGAAGCTGATATTGTCAACTTTGGTGGCTTGAGTGGTGATTATTTCTATGCACATATGGACAAGATTGCGGCTGCAGAATCCCTGTTCGGTGAACGCGTCGCGCATGGTTACTTCATTGTTTCTGCCGCTGCTGGCCTGTTTGTTGATGCCGCTCCGGGTCCTGTCATTGCTAACTACGGTATGGATAACCTGCGCTTTGTGGAACCAGTGAAAATTGGTGATACCATTCAGGTAGAACTGACCTGTAAACAGAAAACACCTAAGCCATTGCGTGATGAGCAGAAACCGCATGGTGTCGTGGTCTGGGACATCAAAGTGAAAAACCAACGCAATGAACTGGTCGCGACTTATGACATTCTGACCTTAGTAGAAAAAGCCGCTTAAGCACTATTTTCAGATACTTAAAGCAAAAGGGAATCCATTTGATTCCCTTTTTTATTTATTTAAAAATAATTGTATCTTTTTAATCCAGGCATATTGACGGCTGTGCAAATTACTCCTAGATTAGATTAATTGATACATTTGAAAAATAAAAATAATTAAATTTGTATCAAATAAACCAATCACTATAACTTGCACAGGATGTTGCATGATGAATGAAAAAACAATGGTCATAGACAAGGTTGACAATGACGTCCAACCACTCGATTCTCATCTAAAAATTACTACGCCTATCCCTGAACAGGTAGCTACAGAAATTCCACCAGCAGCTCCAGAACGTAGCAGCTACCAATGGTATGTGGTGATTATTTGTATGGTGGCCTATATTCTGTCTTTCGTAGACCGTCAGATTTTATCCCTGATGATTGAACCGATTAAGGCTGACCTAATGCTGAGTGATACCCAGTTCAGCCTGTTACAAGGGCTGGCCTTTTCTCTGTTCTATGCATTTATGGGCGTACCAATTGCCGCACTAGCCGATAAAAAATCCCGTGTGAAAATTATTTCGGTCGGGATCGCTTTCTGGAGTCTGGCAACTGCAGCCTGCGGCCTAAGCAAAAACTTTATCCAGATGTTCCTAGCTCGCCTCAGTGTCGGTGCAGGTGAAGCCGCACTTTCTCCTGCTTTTTACTCAATCGTGGCGGATCTGTTTCCTAAACATAAACTGGGCCGTGCGCTAGGCGTATATGCTATTGGCGCTTTTATCGGTTCAGGACTGGCGTTCCTAATCGGTGGTTATGTGATTGGTCTGCTCAAGGATGTCAGCTTCATTACTTTACCGGTAATTGGTGAGATCAAAACCTGGCAACTGACCTTTATGATTGTCGGTTTACCGGGTGTATTACTGGCCTTACTGATGATTCTGACCGTACGTGAACCAGAACGTAAAGGCCTCAAAATGGATGTGAATGGTGTAGCAGTTAAAGCATCTTTTAAGAATTCGATTGGTTTTATCAAAACCCATAAAAAAACTTTCTTCTGTCATTTTATTGGCTTCTCTTTCTACACCATGATGCTGTATTCCCTGCTCGGCTGGGCACCAGCCTACTACATGCGTCACTTTGGTCTAGATGCAAGCCAGACTGGATATATCCTTGGAAGTATTATTCTTGTCGCAAATACTTCAGGTGCTCTATTCTGTGGCTGGCTCATCGACTTCTTTTCTAAACGTGGCTATAGCGATGCAGCGATCCGTGCCGGTGCAATTGGCTGTGCTGCCCTGATCATTCCAAGTGTGCTGTTTACTCAGGTCAACAATATGCAGCTTTCATTCGCATTGATCTTTGTCGCGATGTTCTTCTCCACCTTCCCGATTCCGGCATCAGCCGCTGCTACCCAGATGCTGACACCGAACCAGTTGCGCTCTCAGGTATCAGCAAAATTCCTGCTAATTTCCAACCTGATTGCACTCGGTGTGGGTACAACTGCGGTGGCGCTGATTACTGACCGTTATTATGAAAATACCTTAATGGTGGGTAATTCGATTTCTATCGTCAATGCGATAGCCGGCCTAATTGGTGTATTCCTGCTGTATAAAGGCTGTCAGTATTATCGTGAAAGTATGAAAGTCGAAAAACTGGTCGATTAAGACAATCTTAGATTTTTAGGATTTAAATCCAGACCTTAAATCAGCCGATTTAAGGTTTTTTTATTTAGATAGCAAAAGTTCAATAAGTACTCATTCAGGATTAATCTTTTTCTGCAATTCATATGAAAATTAAACTGCCTGGACTTTCCCACCAAAAAGCCGTATAACACCGTTTTTCGAATTAACAGGTGTTGACCGTTGAAACTTGTTCTTGCACCCATGGAAGGCTTAACTGACCCGATTATGCGTGATGTACTGACATCCGTCGGGAGCTTCGACTGGTGTGTAACCGAGTTTATTCGTGTCACGGATTCGGTGCTGCCAGATCATATCTATCACACCTACTGCCCTGAACTGTTAAATGAGGGCAAAACTGCTACCGGTACGCCAGTGCATGTACAATTTCTGGGAAATAACCCGGAAATGCTGGCAGCCAATGCAGTGAAAGTCGCTGCTATGGGCGCGCCTGCAATTGACATGAATTTCGGCTGTCCAGCCAAAACCGTAAACCGTCACCGTGGTGGTTCAGTACTACTAGATGAACCTGAAGTCGTTTATGAATTGGTCAAAGCTGTTCGTGATGCAGTGCCCGCACATATCCCGGTTTCGGCGAAAATGCGTCTGGGTTATATGGATCGCAACTTCATGATGGAAAATGCGCATGCCATTGAAGATGCTGGAGCGGCCTGGGTCACTGTTCATGCGCGGACCAAGGCCGATGGCTATACTCCGCCAGCCTTTTGGGACCAACTGCAACCGATCCGTGAAGCCTTAAAAATTAATGTCATTGCCAATGGTGAAATCTGGACCAATGCCGATGCAAAGCAATGTCAGCTAGAATCAGGCTGTGAAGACCTGATGATTGGCCGTGGTGCAGTCACTACACCTGATCTGACCCAATGTATTCGCCAGAATTCTGATGAGCCGCTCATCACCTGGAATGAGCTGCTTGAACTGCAAATCCGTTTCCTGAATGGTTCCTATAAAAAGGAAATGAATATGGTCGGCCGTTACAAACAATGGCTGGGGATGATGTCCAAGCATTATCCTGAAGCCAAAGCACTCTGGGATGAGGTCAAACGGATTAAACAGCTGGTTGAAATTACTGAAAAGTTAAAAACCTCGAAAAATTAAGAAAAAAGCCTTTGAATGATTCAAAGGCTTTTCTGTTCGGATTGCCGCCTGTTTAAATTTGCGACATGTTCACGGTTGGTTTTCCAGGATTTTTCTAGTACTTCCTTCTCCAAACGAATCTGGATACGTTTAATCTTGGTATCAGAAATAACTCGCTGATTAAAGCTTTTTACATAATCTGTCCAACCTGCGCCTCGAAATACATAATTTGGCATTGGGGTTTTGAATACCGCATCTGGCATAAATACAATCACAGAATGCAGCTGGTCTGGCTCGATAATATCAGCCAGCAACTGCTCCAGAACTTTGATGTGCTTATAATTCTGATGAATCGGATTTTGAAATTTATAGCTATTTTTATAAAGTTTTTGCGTCCAAGTCTTTTGTCGCTCGCCACCAAAGATCCAGCCTTTATAGTTTTTGGTTTCAATCACAAACAGGCCATAAGGACTTAATAAAAGGTGATCAATTTGGGTTGTACCCCAGTCTCCATCCGGAAGAGTCAAATCATTTAATAATTGATACTCAGGGCCTTTCAGATAAAGTTTGACATGCGTGGCAACAGCGAATTCTCCCAGCTTCCCTTTTAAAAATGGTTTAAATAACTTAAATACGATTAAACCAATAAAAAGTAGAAGAACCCACCATAAACTGGACCAGAGTTGGCCTAAGATTTGTGTTGCGAACAGGTCCATATTTTAATTTTCATTAATTTTATGATTTTGATCTTAATGGGTTCTCTCAATATTTAACAGAATTTCTTTTTTATCCAGACCGCCTGCAAAGCCTACCAACTTACCGCTACTGCCAATCACCCGATGACAAGGTG
The DNA here is from genome assembly GCF_054861205.1 of Acinetobacter sp. TW_SC_4. NCBI lineage: Bacteria > Pseudomonadati > Pseudomonadota > Gammaproteobacteria > Moraxellales > Moraxellaceae > Acinetobacter > Acinetobacter sp. TW_SC_4. The sequence continues at coordinate 645,688 of NZ_CM142174.1, read as the reverse complement.
CAATAATCGAGATCGGGTTTTTACCATTGGCAGCACCCACGGCGCGTACTGCTTTAACATTACCGACCTGTTCAGCGATTTCCCGGTAACTTCGGGTCTGTCCATAAGGAATATTCAGCAAAGCCTGCCAGACTTTTTTCTGGAAATCTGTACCAGCAAAGTCCAAAGGCAACTCAAAAACATTGCGCTGACCGGCAAAATATTCCTGAAGCTGACGCCGAGCTTCTATCAATACGGGATGCTGTGGATCTTCAACCAGAGTTGCCAACCTGACCCGATTCGGTTTTTCACAATCCCAGAGTACAGCTACCAGCGCCGTTTCATTGGCGACCAGCTGCAACTGCCCTACAGGCGAGTCCATATAAATATAACTGAGTTGCATGGCCCTACTCCTACAGAATCAAGCTTGCCAGTTTTTATTTTACTCGAAATCAGAACTGCTCAACAGCTCTTAGGAGGAGGATAATTTCATCAAAACAAGTCCGGAAATAATCAGCACCGCAGCCAGCATACGCATAGCAGAAGCAGGTTCACCTAAAACTATAACACCGACCAGAAATGAGCCAACTGCGCCAATGCCCGTCCAGATGGTATAGGCAGTCCCTAAAGGCAAAGTACGCATGGCATAGGCCAACAATACAAAACTGAGCACCATAAAAACAATCGTAAAAATACTCGGCGTGAGTTTGGTAAAACCCTCTGAGAGCTTCATAGAATAGGCCCAGACAATCTCAAATAGCCCAGCGAATACAAGTATAATCCAGGCCATATCGCCTTCCTCCTAATTAACAGGGTCAGGCCGTCCTGACGATTTTTCTTGTTGAATTTTATAAACTTAATCAACAAGGGAGGTCGTTCCCCCTAAAAAATAGACATTTTATAAAGCAAACGGTTAAACCAACCTGCCATTTACAAAATTTGACTGAAAGAGAATTAAATTAACCATGTCTTACTCAAATGCTCAGGACAACCTGAAGATTTCAGCCTATCTTAAGGAACGCCAACATGGGACATCGTGTTATGGCATTACAGAAACTTGAGTAAGAAAAACAAACAAGGGATAAATCCATATTGTTAAGTTATGCACATGAATTAAATTTAAAAATAGCGTGGAGATCTTACACAATGAAACACAAACCTAAGACCTATTGATCACTTTTTGTTTGGCTTGATTATTAACCTTTGATGAATAAACGACCACTAAAATCAAGGGCTGACATATGTAAAAAGAACTCCAATTGAGTTCTTTTTATACAAATTTTGTCTAAGATACAATCAATCAAGGTACAAACGATTACAAAATATGCAACATATCCATATGGTTATCAACATAGATATCTACACACTTATCCATAAAGTTATCCACAGATTTATGCACCTTAAACATTTTAGAGATTAAAGCTGGATTTGACCGACTTTAGCCAGCTCACTACGCATTTCATCAATCACAGCTTTATAATCCGGCTTGCCAAAAATCGCTGAACCGGCCACAAACATATCTGCACCAGCTTCTGCAATTTCACGAATATTTGCTGGTCCCACACCGCCATCTACTTCTAAGCGGATATCACGACCTGAAGCATCAATGATCTTGCGCGCCTGACGTAATTTATCCAAAGTCATTGGAATGAATTTCTGTCCACCAAAGCCAGGGTTCACACTCATTAGCAATACCTGATCAACCTTATCCAGTACATAATCCAGATAATGCAATGGTGTCGCTGGATTAAATACCAGACCGGCTTTAGCACCACCCGATTTGATCAACTGTAAAGAACGGTCAATATGATCAGATGCTTCCGGATGAAACGTAATAATATCTGCGCCTGCTTCCAGAAAGTCACCAATCATGCGATCTACAGGTTTCACCATGAGATGCACATCAATAGGTGCCTGAATACCATATTTTTTCAGTGCCTTACATACACCTGCGCCAAAGGTTAAATTGGGTACATAGTGATTATCCATAACATCGAAATGCACAACGTCTGCACCGGCCTGAAGTACATTTTCAACTTCTTCACCTAAACGGGCAAAGTCGGCAGACAAAATAGAAGGTGCAATTAAATAAGGCTTGGACATGAAAGGACCTGGCTAAGTGAAATTGGATTTTTCCCATTATATCAAATCCGCTCCGGCTACTGTGATTCGATGTTGCAAGATTAAAACGCTGTGTAACGCTTTGAGGCTTATGCCAGCATCACCGCTTGGTTTAAAGTACAGGATAATGATGAATAGTGTAGAAAACTGATGAAAAGTATTGCCCATATCCAGATGCAACAAGCTTCACGAATTGCCAAACGCCTGGCCAATCACTGGAAACATAAATTTAATATTGATGAAACCGAACAAAATTTCCTGATTCATTTTCCAAGTGCAGAAGTGAGTCTGACACCCGAGGCAGATCATCTTACCGTAATGATTCAGAGCAATGCTGATTCCACTGACCTGAATAAACTTGAAAATGTAGTGCTGGATCATCTGATCCGTATGGGACAGGAAAATCTGACTGTCGACTGGCAAAGATAAGCACTAAAAATCCTTGATAATCAAAGCATAATAATGATCAGAAGCTAAAAATGATGATTCGCCTGTTCATTAAAAGCATGAATCCGTTTAATTCTTTTATCCAGTTCGGGATGTGATTCCAGATATTTTTTAAACTTCCCGATCAGGCGAATCCATTTCAGTTCAGTTTCTGTCAGGTGCCGGTCTTTTCCATCGATATTGAGAGTGAAATTTTTCATTTTTAAGGTTTGTGATTCCTCTGCCAGTATTCTGGCATTTTTCACCCGCTGCAAAAAGTTCGACAAATGAATACTGGAGATCTGCTGTTGATGCAAATGTTGCATGGCATAATCATCCGCAGCAAGTTCAAGCGCCTGTGAATATCCCGCATCGGCGAGTACCGCTATAGATGCCGCCACCACATCACTTAAATCTCCCGTTACCAAGGCAAATAATCCTGCTGCACTCAAGTTGGAAATCACTTTTTGCATACTATGTTTTTGCACCAGATGACCTTGTTCATGTGCCAGTACTGCAAGGACTTCTTCATCTGCACCGCTGAGCTTGACCAGTTCATCGGTAACAATAATAGTATTGTTTGGAATCGCTGCTGCATTAAGCCCCATAGTTTCTCCACCTTGACGGAAAATAATCTTTGCAGGTTGCCCTACCGCAATTTTTTGTTCGTACAATTTTTTTAGACGTGCTTGATGCTCTGCGGAGAGCTTGGATGACTCAGTTTGCTCAATTAATTTCTGCTCAGTTTGATTTCCTACCTCGATCAAGGTCTGTTCGGGAAGTAATTGAGCGAGCTGCTGGGCGGTATGAGGAATCCCCAATTTAAGAATAAAAATTACCGCACATATCACGATAATCATCGAGAAGAAAATCAGGAGTGGAGAACGTTCAAATTTCCATATGGCATGATAGATTTCTTTGGATTTAATCTTCAGCCAATGCGGTGCTTTGGTCAAAAATTCAATCCGGCGATCTTCAGGCAGTTCGATAATCGGTTTACGCCCCCCGACCCCGCCAATATCGGCTTGGCATGGCAATGAAGTCAAAGCGATGTTTTTAACAATTGGGTATTACCGTAGAAATAGCGGATACGGCGTGCCTTTGCCCAAGGGCTATACAAAGTAAGCGTAATGATGGTTAACATCAGATTCACCATCCAGATTCCAAAATATTCAGTGGCACTACCATGAAATTTGAAGCTGTGTTTTTCTAGTGAAGGTGATGGCTGTCCAATCTCTGGTTCAGGCTTATTGTGCATCGTGTTCTTAACTGCAACTGGTTCTACCTGATTTTTGAATAGCAACTTATATGTCATTTTTATTATATTTATTTGATATTCATATAAAAAACTCCAAAAATATGACCTATTCTTGGAGTTTCATTGTACTTTTAAATTTGCTTCGCTTTTGCTGCTTGGCTTATGGATTTAATTGCACGGCATGGAATTGTAGGTGGTCATCTACAAAGCTTTGAATAAAATAGTAACCATGATCATAACCCTGATGTTCACGTAAGGTTAATTTCTGGTTCACGGCATCACAAGCTTGCTGAAATAACGCCGGATTCAGCTGGCTATAGAACTGATCAGAAAAACCCTGATCAATCAGGATATCGCTAAATAGTGCACCTTTTTCCTGAACCAGCGCAGTTGCATCATGCTTCAACCATTCTTCACGGTTTTCGCCCAGATAATTTGAGAATGCTTTTTCACCCCATGGACATTGGCTTGGTGCACAAATCGGTGCGAATGCTGAAACTGAACAGAATTTTTCCGGGTATTTAAAAGCCAAAGTTAAAGCACCATGTCCACCCATGGAATGACCGAAAATCCCGATCTTATCTGCCTGCACTACAAACTCTTCACACACCAGTTCATACAACTCATCGACGATAAAGCTTTCCATCTGATAATGTTCAGCCCACGGTGCTTGAGTGGCATTGATATAAAAGCCAGCGCCCTGCCCGATATCCCAGTGATCCCCTTTGGCAACATCATCTCCACGTGGTGAAGTGTCTGGTGTAATCAGAATCAGGCCAAGCTGGACAGCCAGACGCTGGGCATGTGCCTTGATTGCAAAAGTCTCTTCAGTACAGGTCAGGCCAGCTAAATAGAATAAAGCCGGGCAATTTTGGCCTTCCAGAGCTTGTGGCGGCAGGAAGATGCCAAATCTGGTTGGTTTTTTTAATATTTTAGACTCAAAGCTATAAATCCGCTGTTCACCCTCAAAGCTTCGATTATTCTGTACCAGTTCCATCATCATTCCTTTTTCTATTTTCTAAAGTTGTAGATTGGTTTATGGAGCCAAAGCGACAGACGGAGATGCTGAAGTGGTCGTCGCTGGAGGGAAAAGACGCTGTTCTAGTTGTGGCAACATCAATTCCATGTTTTTGCCAATCACCCATTGTGGTTCTGACGGTTCAAATCCCTGAGCTGCTTCCCATTTAGCCACTGTAGTCTTGGCCTGCTCAAAAGAGGCTTTCAGACTGTTATTTTCACGCATGGCCTCATCAAAGAAAGCACGACCGAAATAAGTATAGTCAGCTTCGTTCGAACAACCGAATGACTGACGGTCAGCAGCAGAAGCAGTAATGATCAAGGTATTATCATTCTGCAAAGCCGAAGCGAAACTACCTGAGAAACAGGCAGAAATAACAATCACTCGCCAGCGCACACCTGAGGCATCCAAAGTATCACGCAACCATTTTGGATCAACTGATGCCAGGTCTAGCGGTGCATTTTCCATTTCAAATTCATTTGGCAAGCCATGTGAGGTCATATACAGAAACAGCACATCACTTTCCCGGTTCATCTGCTGACCAATACGACGCAAGGCCAGTTCCATGCTGGTTTTAGAAGCAAGCGGAATTTCAGTCCGTGTTGCTGGATGATTTACCAGCATAATCGAACGGCCGAAAGTCCCAAATCGGGTATCAAACTGCTTTTTAATCCGCTCTATTTCTGAATAGAACACATCCTGATAACTGGCGCCAGCGACGCCCATGAAGTACCAGTGCGATTGTGCAAATTCGCCATATTCAATTGCATCTAGTGCCTTGTTCAGCAAGATCGGCTGAGTATAGAAAGCATCTTCAGCAAAACTTGGTGGAATTTCTTCAACTTTCCAGATGGGCTGATCTTTCACCGAAATCTGCCACACCACCAAAGTAAACAGGGTGGCCAGCATAATCAGTGCCCGTTCCCACCACGGCCATTTTAATTCACGTGAAATTACCCAGACCACAGCCAGACTTTGCCAGACAAACAGCATGACAAATAGGGTCGGAATATAGGCGTAGAAAATATAGGGTAGATAATCCAGATCCCCCAGATACTGGATCAGGCTCTGGAACAGCATGATATGTGTATCCAGCACTAGCCAGAGTAATGCAGGTACCAGCATCAGACGAGGATTATTCACCCGTTGGGACAAGAAAATCCCGACAATCAAGGCAATAAAGGGCCAAAGTGCATAACTGATCAGACCTTGAGAGTTAAAATCTCCCATGCGGCCGGAACTGAGCCAGCTAAACAGGCTATTAGCACAGCCGCCCAAAATGCCCCAGAACACCAGTTGTAGAATAGAGGGACGCACCAGTTGCAGCGAACGCCGAGATCCCAGAAATAACCACATCCCGGCAATTTGGTTGCTTTTAAAATCGTGCCAAAAATTGATGGAGGGTTTAAAGTCGATCATATGATTTCAGGGAGATGAGTGGCTCGCTAATGTGCCTAATAAGTTTATGCTTGATATAAGTTTTATCAATGCCAATTTTTAAATATATAACAAATCCTTGATCTATTTTGAAGCAATTCTCATATTAAGTAACCAGTTCATGCTGAAAATAGGCATCAAAACGGCAAGCATCACCAGACCATTGATGATTTGGCTCTTTTCCAGCTAAAAATACGGCCAAACGAGGACGTTTCACCACCACCCGCTTGCCAATTTTTTGTGCCAATTCTAAGAGATTATCTCCCAGATCCATTTCACCATCTTCAGGTAAAAGCAGATGTAATAACTGCATTTGTTTTTTCACCTGTGCCTGCTTTTTCGGTGCCTGCTGGTTCTGGTCACGTTGTGGAAACATCGGGTCCAGATAAACCACATCGACGACCGCATTCTGCTCAGCCTGTGATTTCAGATAGTCTGCAGAATCTGAAAAAACCAGATGAATCCGCTTAACCACCGAACTTAGAAAAGTATCCTTTTTCGCTCGGTGATGACTGTCTTCAAGCAGGGTAAATAAAATAGGATGTCGTTCGACCAAGGTGACCTGAGCACCCAAATGTGCCATCAACAGACTGTCATGACCTAGACCAGCTGTCGCATCGACAAGAGTCGGCTTTTCTCCCAAATTACAAGCACGAGCAATCATTTCCGATTTTAAAGAGGCACGTTTTAAGCGCCCTACTTCTGCTTGCCAATCTGGTTGCATTTTCATGCCATTGGCACAGAGCCATAGGCCGTCAGCATCAACACACAGCGCCAGTTCGGGATGTAAACGCAAGAAACGTGCATTCAGCTTTTCAATAACCTCAATGCTAACCTCTACATCACGAGAAGAAAGCACAGCCTCGAAGTGCTGTGCTTTCTCTTGATACTCAGATTCGGTATATAAGCGAATCGTGCTTACCATAATCTCCAACCTGTAAAGGCAAATAATAAAATCAGTAAACCTGAGGCAATGCGATACCAGGCAAAAACCATGAAATCACGTTTTGCCACATAGGCTACCAAGGCACGGATTAATAAAAGTGCCGAGATGAACGATACGATGATACCGACTGCCAGAACTGTCCAGTCTTCTGTGGTACTGTAAACATCATAGCTTTGATAAAGATCGAGCAGGCCTGCACCGATAATGACCGGAATCCCCAAGAAGAATGAAAATTCAGTTGCAGCCTTACGTGATACGCCAAGGAACATCGCCCCAATAATGGTCGCACCTGAACGTGAAGTTCCGGGTATTAGGGATAAGACCTGAATCAGACCAATCCAGATCGCATCTTTTACGGTCAGATCTTCAACTTCCTGGGCACGCACCTTAGGTGGATTCTTTTCAATCCAGATAATGATCAGACCACCAACGATCAAGCCAATGGCAATCGCAATATTATTGAATAGCAGCTCTTTTACGGTTTGCCCTAGGGTCAGGCCAATCAGCACAATGGGAATAGAGGCCAGAATCAGGCCAATCCCTAAACGGCGTCCTTGCGGTTCACCACTTACGATCCCAGTTGCTGCACCCCAAAGCCGTGCCCAATATTCATAAATAACCGCGGCAATTGCCCCCATCTGAATTGCGACGACAAAAACATCGCTTTTTTCTTTGGTCCAGAAATTCATTAATTCTGAAGCCAAAATCAGATGCCCAGTACTGGAAATAGGCAAAAACTCGGTAATACCTTCAATAATACCCATAATTGCTGCTTTCAGCAGCAGTAAAAGATCCATGCTTAATCCTGATTAATTATGCTTTGCCTTGTTCTGGAATTTTTTTCCATGCGTTATCACGTAAATATACCGGAAGTGCCAATTCTGCACTGACCCAATTTTCTGTTTTTGCTGCTGCACGCGCAATCATGGCAATATCCTGTGCTGTTGCACTGACATTTTTATATTCGGATGCTGTTTCTTGAACTAGATTGGCACCTGAACCCACCACAGTAAATTTAACTGCTTCAGCACCTTGTTCATAACTCAAAAGCTGTTCTTCATCAACAGCCTGCATAATCCCTTGAGCATCTAACTGATAACTGGCGACATAGACTTCATTCATCCGTGCATCCAGTACTGCAGTTACTGCAGTTAAACCATGCAAACGATATGCCGCTTGCGCCAAAGCCTGTAAAGTGGATACCGGAATTACAGGCAGATCATTTGACCAAGCCAAAGCTTGAGTTACAGCCGCATTGATACGAACACCACTAAACGATCCCGGGCCACGACTAAAGGCAATCGCTGTCAAATCAAACACAGCCCAGCCTAAATCATTGAGACCTTGTTCAATCATTGGAAGAATGGTTTGCGTTTGTGCCTTGGCGCGCGCATCAAGCTGAAAAAATAGTTCTTGAGTATCATCGATCACAGAGACGGAACACTGCTCATTGGCAGTTTCCAATGCCAGCACTTTCATGCACAACCTTAATTCAGAGAATATAAAAAACGTCGAATATAATACTCCACTCATATCTTCTAGGCGAGATTTTCCCAAGCCAGATACAAAAATGCCTAGAAAATTCTAGGCTTAACTGAGGACATTATTCAGATAACAGCCTAAAGCTGTACTTCTTCCATATCCTGAAATTTCTGGAAATGCTCAGCATAGTGCATGGCACTCATTTTCAGTTTTTGAATACTGGCATCATCTAAAGTTTTCACGACTTTGCCTGGTGAGCCCATCACCACCGAATTATCAGGAATTACTTTCCCTTCTGGAATCAGGGCATTGGCACCAATAATACAATTCTTGCCAATCACGGCATGATTTAAGATCACTGCTTGAATTCCAATCAGGCTATTATCGCCAATGGTGCAACCATGCAGCATGGCCTGATGACCAATGGTCACATAATTCCCGATGTTCATTTCAATGCCAGCATCGGTATGTAGCACTGCATTTTCCTGAACATTGGTGAAGTCACCTAAACGGATTTTGCTGTTATCGGCGCGAACGACGGCACCAAACCAGACACTCACCTGCTTGCCCAATTCGACCTGTCCAATGACTGTCGCTGTAGGTGCCACCCAACCATCCCATGGCTGATGCGTTACTTTTGGTGAATGTCCCTGAAATTGATATAACATGGCTGAAATCCTGTTCAACGGTTAAAAAATTTTGAGCGTTTAAACGCAGGTGAATTAAGTAAAAATGGCCAATCTTTTTTATAGTCCAGCCCGTACTGAAATAGTGAAATCAGCATACGTGCGGTCAGTCCCCAGACAATCTCATTTTCCACCCGCATACTTGGGAAATATAGGGACTGCTGGGCAAACCGTACTTCATAAGGCATGGGCTGAGCTTCCAGCAAATGCTGTAAGGAAGCAAAGAAAATCCGGTCAATTTCTGTCGGCTGAGGAATGAGTTGAATGGTAGGCGGAATTAAACCGACCACAGGCTTAACCAGCATCCCGTTACGTGCCTTTTGCATCGGGAGATCCCCGATCAGATGCACATCAAATGGATTAAGCGCCGTTTCCTCATACGCCTCTCTCAAAGCCACTACAATATTACTGGTATCTTGAGGGTCGCGTTTACCACCTGGAAAAGAGACTTCCCCTGCATGATTATTCATATAAGCTGAACGGCGTGTCAGCAAAACTTTGGGATCAGCTTCATCTGTGATCGCAATTAATACAGCAGCCTGTGCAGTTTGAATCCGTTTGGAAAATCGTAAATGTTTCTGCAAGCGTTGTATTAATCCCAGCTCATCCATTCATTCAGCTCCCTATGCGACTATAATTTCATCATAGCTGATTTTTGATTTGGCGGGATAGAAATGATGCCAAATTTTGATTTTTCAGTTATCCTGACCTTACTGTTATCATTGATGATGAATATGAACTTCTGTGTGAACTGTGGACATAAAACAACAGAGAAAATTCCTTTAGGCGATCAGAAGGTTCGCAAGGTTTGTACTACATGCGGATATATTCATTACATTAATCCAAAAGTGATTTGCGGTGCATTGGTGCTCTGGGAAGATAAAGTCCTGCTCTGCCGCCGTGCAATTGAACCACGTTATGGACTGTGGACCCTACCTGCCGGCTATATGGAACTGTTTGAAACCATGGAACAGGGCGCAGCTCGTGAAACCCGTGAAGAAGCCGAAGCTGAAGTGGATATTGAACAGCTGTACTGCATGTACAATATTCCGCGGATTGGCCAGATTTATGTCCTGTTCAAATCTCAACTGATTGATGGAAAATTTGGTGCAGGTGAAGAAACCATTGAAGCACGTTTATTTAACGAAGATGAAATTCCCTGGAGTGAACTGGCTTTCCCGAGTGTAGAGCATACGCTTCGTCATTATTTTGAAGACCGTAAAACCAATAATTTCCCGATGCACCTAGAGACCTTGGGTACTCGTTTGGATCACACAGGTTAAAATGTCTTTTTATAAAAAAGCCCATCAAATGATGGGCTTTTTTCATTATTTTGTTTTGATGCTATAACAATCCGCTAATTTAAATGAAATACTTCCACCACTTAGCTTGGCCAGATTGGTCTCCTGCGTCGTTTCATCAGTATTATTGTTATTATAAACTTTCTGGAAGCTGGCATAAGTATTCGCCCAACCTACGCTTTCTCCAGCTGAGTTGGTAAAGCCCACACGACTGGTTCCATTCAGTACATTAGATAAATTGAGTAATGCCCCACCAATCACAATCTTATCATCTGTATTGGTTGAAGCCTGAATAGTGGAGTTCATACCTACTAGGGCACCATTTAATGAACCAAATACAGGATCAGCGAAGACCAGTCGCATAGATACTGTTTTTTCATCTATAAATGCACGGCCTAAGGTACCGAGACGATATTGTTGAACGCCGTTATTGTCTTTAAGTCCAGCCGGCAAAATATCTCCCTGGCAACCATTAATGCTATCAGTTGCAAGATTGCTTGCGGACTGCATATTGGTACGCACATCACCATTACTATCAATCACAACACCCACTGTAACAGGACTAATTGAGTTTTCGCTAAATTTAAACTCCATGTTGCCATACATTGGGAAAATATATTCTTCACCTGGCTCTACATTTTCAGCTGTTCTAAAAACTTGACGATCCAGATAGCTGATCGGGAAAATTTTATAAAGATCAATTGAGCCACTATAGTTGTCATCATCGGCATTAAAACGCCATAAGCCAAGACTGGCACGATCAGCATCGCTGAGTTCAGTTTTACCTGTAGCCATCTTATAAAATGCTTCTTTACCGGCAATCACATAATCGCTCAGCAAACGACCTTGGTAAATTTCTAATGGATTGCTGTTGTTGGCCACATTCATTTTATATGGTGCATTTGATGAAAGCATTCTCGTGGCAGGGCTAATCCAGCTGGTTTGCGGTACTGCAGTAATTTGCTGTGGTTTGATTTTACGGATCAATTCCGCATTAATGCCACCCAAAGATCCCAGATTATTGGAGCCCAGTTTTAGCTGAGTGTCACGCCACTGTAGTCCACTGCCGAAGGTATAACCCTGGCGGTCTGTAATCAGGATAAAATGTCCAAATAAATATTTAGTCGTTTTATCTTTAATGTCACATACAGATTTATTACAACCCGCCAGACCATCAGAACCAGTCAAGTTACTACTAATAATGCCTGAAGTTGAGAACAGAGAAAATTCCGGTTGATATACTGCTGCACTGGCAATATTGGCCAGTTTTTTTACGACTTCAAAGGCCTGATCATCACTAATCTGGCTAATATCAATAAAAGGTTTAAGGGTTTCTGCCAAATTTGCATCTGTCAGGCTGATATCTTTATTATTAATTTTGCCCAGATTCTTTCGCATATCCTCTGTGATATACAAGGGCTGTACATCCGTCGGATTATAGATACGGCCTTTTTCCAGTGCCAAGGTCTGCCAGATTTTCACCAGTTTCATCGCCACCTGTACGGTTGGATCTGTCTGTTCGATTCTGGCAATGTTACGACCGGTAATTCCCTTGGCAATATCAAGTACACTTAGTCGGGGTAATTGGCTCGATGTACTGAGGTTCATATATTCAGAGAGCTTGACAGTACCCAATTTGATTTTGGTATCACTAAAACTTTTTAGATAAAATTCGATACTATCTGCTTTTTGACAAGTGCCTGACGCCACCCCATCATTTTGGTCAAATAAAGTAATGAAGGTATTTTCTTTATCACCACTACAATTAAAGTTAAGACCATCAATTGGATATTCAAGCCCCCATTCCAGACAATTCGTTGCAGTAGCAGAGCAGGAACCATTCGTGGTGGCTTCATCATTTTGTTCTGGTATAACATTCGCACTTTCACCTCCGCATCCGCTGAGGGCGGCAAATAAAGCAGTGAAAGCAAATGGATATAATATTTTATTTTTCATCTTATTCTACTCGAATCGTCCTTATCGAATGGCGACTAGTTTTAGTTGTCCATAATTTGTCAGCATCTTGTCTTCAACATCTATGGCTGAAGCGAGTGGGGTCATTAATATATATTGGCTTTGCGCAGGAATCTGAATAATTCCCTGTATCTTCTCATGTTGAATAATATTGGCTTGTGCTTCCTGATTTTTGAAACCGCCCGCCCCTTCTAAAACACAGCCTCGTTCATCCAGAAATACAACAAATGGCCAGTAATAGGCAGGATTGTTCTGACGGGAAGCATAAGACTGAATCTGAATATTTTTAATATCAGATTTTAGCTTCACAATTTCATAATCAAACTCATCTGATTTCAGTGGTGCCCGTGGCCACAGATTAATGGATTTACCTGCACTAATCTCTTTCGCATTCTTAACTTTTTTATCTTTAAAACACTGCTTACCTAAGCTTTCTACAGATTCAGGCTGAGAAATACGGTAGTAGGTTTGGGCCAGTACGACTGGACCAGAATCTACAGCAGGTTGTTGAAACAAGGATTTTATAATCGACTGTCCCACTCCTTTTTCACGCTCAATCGTCTGTACACGTGTTGACCCAATATTTTTATCAACTATCCCTTCAGGCATACTGTAGAAACGTTTTTTACCTTCCAGATTAAATTCTTTATTTTCCAGATATTCACTATCCACATATTCCACCCCTTCAATCTGACTGAAACCCTGTTTTTGAACAGGATCAGGTACTGCCTGAATGACAGGTTCAGAGGTTTGAGGCTGTGTCACTGGTGGTAAGTATTGCGGTAATTTAGACTCAACGTGTTTAGTTGGTTGTACTGGTTGTACTGGTTGTACTGGTTGTACTGGTTGTACTGGTTGTACTGGTTGTACTGGTTGTACTGGTTGTACTGGTTGTACTGGTTGTACTGGTTGTACTGGTTGTACTGGTTGTACTGGTTGTACTGGTTGTACTGGTTGTACTGGTTGTACTGGTTGTACTGGTTGTACAACCATATTATTTTTTTGCTGAACTGTTGCCACACTTTTTTCGACTATCTTTGGCTCGGATTTTTTCAGATCCTGTGCAGTAGATGTAACGGGTGTAACTAATTTTTTCGGAGTAGTGGCCGCTTGGTTTTTTGTTGTTTCTTTCTGCTCATTATTTTGACGTGGCACAACTAATGGTCGCCCATCGGGCCCAATGATCGTAATAAACTCTCTGGCATTTGTATAAAAAGACCATGGTACCAGACTTAATGCCAGTACCATTTTTATCCCTAAGTTCCCTGTTCTGATCATTTCTTCCTTACCAATGGGTGCGATAGTTCAAACCTAAAATTGTGATCTTGGTATCTGTTTTGACATTCAAGCCTGCATATGGATTCAGTAACAGGTTATTTACCCCGGTCTGGTTCGCTAGGCTACTGGTATTTGCTGGAATATTATCTTTACTGCGTAAGAAACCAATAGATAGATCCAGATCCGTATCTGCGTCAAAACGGTAGCCCACTCCTAAACCAAATAGCTGTGCACCATTAATCGGTACCATGGTATTGCGTTTATCTTTTGGAATGGCACTGGTACGTGGTTCATAACCAGCACGAAGTTTTAGTCGGTCAGTTGCTGAATACTCTACTCCAATCCCGAAGTTCCATGGCGACTCAAACCTAAGCGGTAATGCAAGTGAAGATTCCGTTACATTGGCAGATAACAGTTTGGCAATCTTCAAGGCAGACAGGGTACGGTCGAACTCAAACTTGAATTGGTCCCAAGCAGCATAATCTGTCCAGCCAATATCAAAATTGACTTGTAGATCTGGCATTACCTTATATTTAATCCCCGCCTGAAAGTGAGCTGGGTATTCGAAATCCATGGAAACCAGACCCGATTCACTTGAAGGGATATAATTTGGAAAACCAAGAATTGCAGCTAAAATCTGGCCAGTTGGGGAGGTCATCAGACCTTTAATCATTTCCTGTGGTGCTTTGGCATTATCGATATGATATTTACCTTTTAAGCGCATTTTGGCAGCACTCTGGTAAACCATACCAAAACTGAAATCTTCAGTTGGTTCCCATAGAACACCTAGGTTATAGCTTGGACTTAAATTTTGTTCTAATGAAAGTTGCATTTGGCCAAATTTACCAAATGGGTTCATTCCTTCATCAGCATTACAGATCCCAAGCAACAATATGTCAGTAATAATGTCAGAATTTTCTTTAAATGGTGTACATACGACTTCATCAATCATACGTAACATGCCAATCAACTCATTGGGAAAACGTAAATCTGTTTTCATGGCAATGGCTTGATAAGACATCCCGATTGAAGCACCAATCGAAAGCTGGTCATTGACTTCATAACCAATGGATGGAGATAAATATGTAATCCGCTCTAAAGCAACCTGTTGTCCCATAAAATTGGCCGGATTACCATCTTCATGGCCAAAACCTGCAACTAGTGGTGCATAGACTGCAGTTGCATAAGTTGCTTTAGAACCTGGTGGTTTATAAGAGACCCCCATGGTAGGTGCTGCCATTGGGAGGCCTTCCCCCAAATCCACCATTTTTTTCAGAATAGGTACGTAGAGGCTGACATACTCTACATCACCCTTAACCAGACCTTTAAAATCTGTACATAAATCAGAAGATACTTCAGGCCCATCATTACAGACCATTGGATCATCTGAATAACCAAAAACGTTATATCCAGCAGGAACAGTAAATTCACGCTGAATATCAAAGTTCGCAACAATAATTTGCTGTTCGGTCTGTAAGCCCTCAATCTTAGCCAATGCAGCCGGGTTAAAGTGAATTGCATTCACTCCTGGCGGATCTGCAGTAACCGCGTTCCCCATAGACAATGCACGCAGGTCAACAGAAAGGTTGGTCCCTAATTGTGCAAAGGTATAACTTGAACAGCCCGCAAGAATAATTCCTGTTAATAACGGGCTAAGTCGAATGTTTTTCATACGACACCCCTATTAACTGAATTTCTTACCGAAACCTAAAATATCAAGTGGGAATGAAAGTCCCAGTGAAACATCTGGTGCATCTTCGGTCAGCCCCAATCCGACCGTACCATTTACAATGGTTTCTGGGGATACACGCACCCCTAAAGAAATCGCAAAAGTCGAGCTAGTCTGATCAGCGGCTGAATAGCTTTCACCCGTGTGATACTTAAATTCGGCACCAGTATTAAAGCTTTGCTGATATGACATAGTCATGGAAACATCATAGTTAAATGAATAAGCGAAACCGAAAGCAAAACCACCACTAATACCTGGTTCAAACTCTTCAATAATTCGTGTACCGCGACGCTGATCTAAGCCAGATTCCTTAAACCCATAATTTGCAGAAACTGAGGCAAACAGCACCACCGGGTCAATATATTTACGTGTACTCGCCCCCACACCGGCTGAGTAATATCCTTTACCTGCAGCCAGATCTTTTGCTGCATTAATTTCATATGGGCTATCACCTGTTTTAGTCGACAAATTGGCAAATAAAATAAGTGGTAAACGACCTGCTTTTAAAGGGAATGGCTCCCAACGTGCACCTAGACTAATATCCCCTAATCCTGCTGTAGAGGTATCTTTTAATAAATCTGTTTTAGCCACCAAAGGTAAGGAAGCTGTTAAGGTCAGATTATCTTTCACCCCGTACTGAAAAGTGAAAGTATTGGTCAGGCTATGTGTTGCATTTTCCTGAACACGGAGCTGATACAGCTGGCCCTGTGCCATTTCCATATCGAGTTGTGTATCTCGATAATAGGTATAATCAATATCGTAATAGGATGAAATTTCGCCTTGTTTAATAAGTGAGTATTGACGCTCATTTGAAGTAAATACTTCTTCTAGACTTGCTTCCTGAGTAGCATCTCCTTCTTTTTTCTGTAAGGCTTGAGATGCATCTACTGCTTGAGTGGCTGGAGCTTCAACAGGTGCAGCTGTTTCAACAACAGCTTCTTCCTGAACGGTTTCATATTCTCCCAGTTCAGGCTCTGCTACAGCTTGAATTGCTGCTGGTTCAGGCTGAATATCAATGGATGCAGCAGTCTCGACTACTTCTTCCTCAACCGTTTCATACTCACCCAGTTCAGGCTCATCCGCAGCCCATGCCACTCCCATAACCATCTGAATGCTGAGCGCCAAGAATGTCTTGTTCATCCATTTACTGTTCATATCCATTTCACCATTTTTAATTTTTCTATAGCCATCTTTTCGTTTTATTTATTCTTGTAATAAAGTCTGAGAAAATTATATTGATATTCCCCAAATTTTTCTGAATCTACATTACGGTTACGATCCATACGGATAGTCGATGCTTTATCGGCAATTTTATCCATATAGAACTGTGGATACTGCATATCAACTAAAGCATAGCGGTTAATGGTTGCATCTTCGACATGACGCATATCCGAATCTTTTAATGCCAAAAAGTTTTTTCGATATTGTTCAGGGACATTAATTAAATATAAAGTATTGTTTTCCCAAACTTCCTTAAATCGCTGTTCATCAAAACTGATATTACCCAGTGCTGGATCGGCAACATACACCCGTCCATTTTTATAAGCTTTGTACACGACAAAATGTTTAAATCCTGCATAGGAAATAGGAACAATGGCGGGTTGTCCCTGTTTAACCAGATCTTCAAATTCTCCGCGATAGCCACCACTTTCCAGGCCTAAGGCAGCAACAAAACGCTTCATATCAAGAAGGGAAAAGCTACGACGTTCGATGATTTTATCCGTTTCACCAAATTTCATTAGGCCATTCATGACTTGCTGCTCATCCAGCCGAGTACCTACATAGCCATTTAATAAAGTCGTAAGTGCTGCTGAACCACAACTATAATCATAAGCCTGACGCACAATTCCCTGAAACTGGTCTAACAGTGCAGGTTTGACTTCCACATGTTCGCGGTGCATACGTACGAAAGAATCATTTCTTGAATCAAGAACTTCAGTATAGTGAACAGCGCCTGGTGGCTGTTTTTTAATATCCAGAGCTTCTTTGGCAGCGTAATACATCAATGCCGAGCCCAATGCAATCTCTAACATATTTTTTTACTTTTCTTATCATTGGCATGATGTGCCTAATTTTTCTTTTTATAGAGTCTTCACTCTACTTCCCTGTAACTAGAAAGATACCTTCTTTTTCAAAAAAATACAGTCTTTTTTTATTTTTTTAGATAGATGTTGTAGTCATAAAAAAAGCGCGTGTAAACACGCGCTTTTTTAAGGTAAGAATTAGTGACCAGAAATGGTAATAATTGCACCTTTTGCATATTGGTTAGGTCCCGGGCTAAAGTAAGTTTGCAGACCTTGGATTTCCATATCACCAATTGATGCTGCATTTTGGCTACCTAGGTGAATACCTTTCACATAGTTATCATGTGCACCACTTGTACTCACAATACGAATGAAACCATCGTTTGCAGTTGATTCGCCAAATACACTGATGCTTTGGTTCAATGTCAAATCTTTAGTACCAGCATCGGTTAACTTGATGCTTTCAATGAAGATTTCACCTGGGCCTGAGGTGTTTACACCTGCAGCAACTTGTCCACCAGTCGTTGAATTATCGAAAATACCCAAATCTGTAATTGTTAAGCCGCCAGTCATTGTTGCATTCAACTTAATCATTGCACCCTGTGGAGCAGCACCTAATTGAATATTGGCAGACATTGGACCTGTTTTAAATGATAGGCCAGATAAAATCGCATTTTCCTTACCAGCACCACCACGGCGAATACTAGTAGCTGAAGCTAAACCACTTTCATAATCTGTAAGAGATGAAGCTGATCCCACAACCCCAATTTCACCGATGTTAATATCTAAACCAGATACTTCAGCGGCAATGTTGATAAACGGGTTACCAGCACCAGCATCTGAGTCAATGGTTAAATCTGCAAGGTTACGTGAAGCTAGTAAATACGCACCATTGTCATCGTAGTTTGCACCAATTACGATACCATTAGTTGCTGTTCTACCCTTACCATTCGCTTTGATATAGATCGCACCTGCTTCACCAGTACCCCCCACAATACCATTAGCAGCCTCTCCAGGGCGAAGAACAGCTCCATCATTATTATAAATTTCAATAACACCCGCTTTTGCAGTAGAATCTTCAGCTAAACCATCATTATCATGGATAAATAGTTTTTCAATTTCAATTTTTGAAATACCGATACCGATTTTCAAACCGTCCTGACCTGTAGTCGCGCTTAGAGATGCATCGTCCAGTGATTGCATCGCCATTGCGTTTGCACTAAAAGCAACTGAAGCAGCTAAAGCCAATTTTGTGAATTTTTTCATTGTTTACTCTCCCAAGAGTACTATTTTTTTGGTTGTGAATCACTCAGTGCTGACGTTGTGTTTTTTATTTTCTGACAACGCAAAGCATCTTTCCTTGAGTAATTTTGCTCGCCCACTTAACTTAACGTCGAGTCATATTTTGATCAACTGTCGTTGGTCGCAATATTGAGCTTACCGACAAACGGTATTTGATGATTTAGAAATATTTTTTCCTATTCTTGATATAAAATACCGGGTCATATCGGAATATGCGCTACTGAATGAACGAAGCTCCTTACCATTGTCCTTTAAGTTTTGCATCTCTTCAGCTTAAAGATCTATTGCATGCATTAAGTCCCTTAGATCACCTGATATATTTAAATAATAATGGACAGCCTTTTATTGCCTGCTGTGCACAGAAATATTTTATGGTGCAGGATGGACAAATTCAGGCATTTAAGAGAGTGGATATCGAGCAATATCAGGCTGATATAGCTAAACTCATCTTAGAGCTTGAGCAAACTCCAGATATTAAAGCGAATGAATTTTCTGGGGGTTATGTTGGGTTTATTGGCTATGATTACGCTGCTCAACAGCATACCCAATACCCGCAGCGGCCTCAACCTGGCCTATTTATCGGTCAGTTTGATTCTTATATTAAGTTTGAAGCTGATCAATGGGTATTCTATAGCCATGATCCGCAAGCAGCAGATATTTTCAATCATCTTCAAAATCTATTAAATCAATCACCTATACAACCGAGGTTTCAATTAAAAACTCTTTGCAGCCCACGTTGGGATAAATCTCGCTATGCACAGGCATTTCAGGATATTCAGGATTATATTCTAGCCGGTGATTGTTACCAGATTAACTTAACCCAAGAATTTACAGCACTTGCTGAAGGTTCATTATTAGGAACTGCACATGCTTTCTGGACATTAACCAATGCGCCATATGCGGGCTATCTTCGTATTGGTAATTTTGAATTATTGAGCTGTTCACCTGAACTGTTTATTGACTTTGAAGCACATCGAAAAATTGTCACCAAACCGATTAAAGGTACCATGCCACGTTTTGCTGATCCGGTGCTTGATGAGCAATCCAAACAACGATTAAAAGACTCAAAGAAGGATCAGGCTGAAAATGTCATGATTGTAGATTTACTACGCAATGACCTCAGTGTTTATGCAGAAACAGGTTCAGTCAAGACACCTAAACTATTCAATATTGAGTCATTTAATCAGGTACATCATATGGTCAGCGAAGTCGAAGCGACCTTAAAAGAAGGTGTGCATCCTTTTAATGTATTGCTGTCTGCACTTCCAGGTGGATCAATTACCGGTGCACCAAAGATTCGCGCCATGCAAATTATTGAAGAGTTAGAAGGTGCTCCACGTGGAGCGTATTGTGGTTCATTAGGTTATTTTAATTTTGATGGAACAGGAAGCTGGAATATTCTGATTCGCTCAATTCAGAAATATCAGGATGAGGTTTCACTTTGGGCTGGTGGCGGAATTACGATTTCTTCTGACTGTGATGCGGAATATCAGGAATGTTTTGATAAGGTTGATGCCATGCTGGATTTACTCAATACCTGGTATAAACCTAAATAAATAAAAAAGCGACTCGGTTGAGCCGCTTTTCTATAAATCTCCCCTAACCCCTCTTTGTAAAAGAGGGGATTCTCTCTCTTTAAAAAGAAAAAGGTTCCCTCCTTTATCAAAGGAGGGTTAGGGTGGATTTAATTAAGTTAAAATATCATTCTTCAATGTATCTACTAAACGTTGATTCTGCTCATCTGTACCAATGGTAATACGTAAAAATTGATTGATACGAGGTTTATTAAAATAACGTACGATAATGCCGCATTCCCGTAATTCAGCCGCTAACTCACCTGCATCTTTTGATGGTAGTGAAGCAAAAATAAAGTTCGCACTTGATGGCAAGACTTTGAAACCAAGCTCATTCAACTGATTAACCAGTTTTTCACGACTGGCAATGACTTTAGCATTTTGTGCTTCAAAGTATTTCTGATCTTCGAATGAAGCGACTGCAGCCGCAATCGCAAAACGATCCATTGGATAAGAGTTAAAGCTGTTTTTTACCGCTTCAAGCGCTGCGATCAGATGGGGCTGGGCAATCGCAAAACCGACACGTAAGCCTGCTAAAGAGCGGGATTTTGAAGTCGTTTGGCAGACTACTAAATTCTCGTATTTTTCAATCAAACTCACTGCAGATTCAGCACCAAAATCTACATAGGCTTCATCAATGACGACTACTGAATCTGGATTCGCTTGCAGAATTTCTTCAATGGCAGACAAACCAAGCGCAATACTGGTTGGCGCATTCGGATTAGTGATGATAATACCGCCATTTGGCTGTTTATAATCATCTACAATAATTTCGAAATTTTCATTGAGTGGCAAGATTTTGGTTTTGACACCAAAGAACTGACTATAAACCGGATAGAAGCTATAGGTAATATCTGGATAAAGCAGTGGCTGTTCCTGAATAAAGAAGGCTTTAAAGATATGTGCCAAGACTTCATCAGAACCATTACCCACAAAGATATTTTCAACAGTAACATTTTGCTGTTTAGCTATGGCATGTTTCAATTCAGATGCATCTGGATCTGGATAAAGACGTAAAACATCTGCGCCATTGGCTAAAACTTTTTGCACCGCTTCCACGACTTTCGGTGATGGTGGATACGGATTTTCATTGGTATTTAATTTTAAAAGGTTTTGAATTTTGGGCTGTTCGCCTGGAACGTAAGGCTCTAACTCACGGACTTCAGGACTCCAAAAACGCATTTGATCTGTGGTGATATTCGACATTGTCTATTCTCAAATTCCCTCTCCTTTTAGGAGAAGGTTAGGGAGAGGTTAAATAATTCCCCTTACCTAACCTCTCACAAAGGGAGAGAAATATCTTTTATTCAATATAAGTATTTAATTACTGATAGCGATAACGTGCTGAGCGTGCATGCGCATCCAGATTTTCCTGCTGTGCCAGAACATCTGCAGTTTTCGCAAGGGTTTTCACACCATCTTCAGAACACATAATCAGGCTTGAACGTTTCTGGAAATCATAGACACCCAATGGCGATGAGAAACGTGCTGTACCCGATGTTGGTAATACATGGTTTGGACCTGCACAATAGTCACCAATCGCTTCAGGCGTATAACGTCCCATGAAGATTGCACCCGCATGTCGGATCTCTTCAGCCATTTGCTGTGCTTCATCCAGACACAGCATTAAATGTTCAGGTGCCACCTGGTTAATTAGCTCAATACCTTCAGTACGATCTTTCACAAGCACTAATGCACCACGATTGGCAATTGAAGTGCGGGCAATTTCTGCTTTTGGTAGAGCTTGCAAATGTTCTTCAATTGCTTGTTCTACTTCATTGAGAAGCTGTTCATCAGGCGTAATAAATACAGCTTGAGCAACAGTGTCATGCTCAGCTTGAGATAACAAATCCATCGCTAACCATTTGGCATTGTTCTGCCCTTCTGCATAGACCAGAATTTCTGAAGGACCAGCAATCATGTCGATACCGACCTGACCAAATACTGCACGTTTTGCCGCAGCCACAAAACGGTTACCTGGACCAGTGATTTTATCGACACGTGGAATGGTTTCTGTACCATAGGCCAATGCAGCAACTGCTTGTGCGCCACCAATGGTAAATACACGGTGTACGCCAGCCAGATAGGCAGCAGCCAAGACTAATGGGTTCAGTTCACCATTTGGAGCAGGCACCACCATAACAATTTCACCTACACCTGCCACATGTGCAGGAACAGCATTCATTAACACCGAAGATGGATATGAAGCCAAGCCACCTGGTACATAGATCCCTACGCGATCCAATGGCGTCACTTTCTGACCCAAGGTATTACCTAGAGCGTCGACATACGTCCAACCATCCTGTTTTTGTGCCTGATGGAATTCGCGAATGCGGTTTGCAGCCAATTCTAAAGCTTCACGCACTTCCGTCGTCAAGCCTTCAAAGGCTGCTTTAAGTTGCTCTTGGGTCAGTTCTAAATCTGAAAATTGATGCGCTGGATGTCGATCGAACTGCTGAGTCAATTTAAGAACATGAGCATCACCATGCTGACGTACGTCAGCAATGATTTGGTCTACAGTTTTTAAAAGTTCAGGATCATTCACGGTTTCAAAAGCCAACAAGTCAGCAAACGCCTGCTTGAAGTTTTGATCTTGTGTCGATAAACGTCGCATCAATTTACCCATAAGGTTTGAATTCGAAGGCTTTAGTTTACCTGTTTTCATAGACTTTGTCGGTAGCTAGAACAGACTTGTGCTATGAGTTTTATTGGAAATAGCTTTTGATAAAATTGATGAAAGCATTGAGCTTCTTATATTTATAATCAGCAATAAAAAAACCGCCCAAAGTGGACGGTCTTTGATAAAGCTTAAATTTAAGCTTTTTTCGCCTGTTCTCGTGCTTCAACTGCTTGCTCAAGCTGAGCAAGAATCGGATTCAGCAATGCCTGCTTACGTTTAAAGCTGGCTTTGTTCACAATCAGACGTGAAGAGACTTTGCAAATTTCTTCAAGTGGTTCAAGACCATTGGCACGCAGTGTATTGCCTGTATCGACCACGTCAACAATGTAATCACCTAAACCCACCAGTGGTGCAAGCTCCATTGAACCATAAAGCTTGATCACATCAACCTGTTCACCGAGGCTCGCATAGTATTGACGGGTCAGATTCACATATTTAGTCGCAATTTTTAAACGGCCTTTCGGACGCTCCATGCCGACTTTACCTGCTGTCATCAATTTACAGTTGGCAATTTTCAGATCTAATGGTTCATAGACATTTTGCGCGCCATGTTCCATCAACACATCTTTACCTGCAACACCGATATCTGCCGCGCCATTTTCAACATAAGTCGGCACATCAGAAGCACGTAAAATCAGGATACGCACCTGTTTATGCGTGGTTGGAAAAATCAGCTTACGTGATTTATCCGGATCTTCCAGCAGGTTAATCCCTGCTGTTTCAAGCAGAGGTAAAGTTTCTTTTAAGAT
The DNA here is from genome assembly GCF_054861205.1 of Acinetobacter sp. TW_SC_4. Lineage (NCBI taxonomy): Bacteria > Pseudomonadati > Pseudomonadota > Gammaproteobacteria > Moraxellales > Moraxellaceae > Acinetobacter > Acinetobacter sp. TW_SC_4. The sequence continues at coordinate 621,724 of NZ_CM142174.1, read as the reverse complement.
ACGGCCCTTGCTTAATGCTAACGTTAAACCATGATCAAAATTGCCCATTACGTCAAAGTTTGGATCATCGTTTCTCATATCACTCATTAACTTACTCGCTTAATTTGGGCGCCTAAACCTTGCAACTTTTGTTCTACATTTTCATAACCGCGATCAATATGATAAATACGGTCAATCAATGTTTCGCCTTCTGCCGCCAATGCTGCTAACACCAACGAGAATGAGGCACGTAAATCGGTTGCCATAACAGGCGCAGCAGAAAGTTTTTCTACTCCTGTCACCACCGCATCATTGCCTTCTACCTGAATATTGGCACCCATACGTGACAACTCAGGGACATGCATAAAACGGTTTTCAAAAATAGTTTCAGAAATTGTGGCAAATCCACGGCCAATGGCATTGACTGCCATTAACTGGGCTTGCATATCTGTTGGGAAATCTGGATGTGGCAAGGTACGGAAGCTCACCGCTTTCGGACGTTTGCCCATCATATCCAGTTCAATCCAGTCGTCCCCACGAGTGACTTCTGCACCCATTTCCTCAAACTTATCCAGTACAGCTTCCATTAAAGCCGGATCTGTATGTGTGGTTTTAACACGACCACCCGTAATAGCTGCAGCAGCCAGATAAGAACCGGTTTCAATACGGTCGGCAACCACTGCATATTCACAGCCATGCAGGCTTTCTACACCGGTAACCACTAGGGTATCGGTATCCAGACCTTCAATTTTCGCACCCATCTTGATCAGCATTTGAGCAAGATCGGTAATTTCAGGTTCGCGCGCCGCATTGCGAATCGTGGTCACACCATCCGCCAATACTGCAGCCATCAAAATATTTTCAGTACCACCTACAGTCACCATATCAAAGACAACTTCACCGCCTTTCAGACGACCATCGACTTTGGCATGGACATAGCCGGCCTCAACCTCAATCTCGGCACCCAAAGCTTCTAATGCTTTCAAATGCTGATCGACTGGACGAGACCCAATCGCACATCCACCTGGTAAAGATACTTTTGCACTACCGTAGCGCGCCAAGAGAGGACCAAGCACCAAAATAGAAGCACGCATGGTCTTTACGAGTTCATAAGGGGCAAACTGGTTATCTAAGGTAGAGGTATCTGCAATAACTGTATCGCCTTCATAGCTAATCGTGATCCCAAGACCTGCAATCAGCTTCACCAAGGTATTTACATCTTTTAAATTTGGAACATTTCTAAGTATGATTGGCGTATCAGCAAGAATCATTGCTGCTAATAATGGAAGCGCTGCATTTTTTGCACCAGAAATACGCACTTCACCGTCGAGCTTAATACCGCCCTGAATTAAGAATTTATCCATTAATTGATTAAGCTCCAAATAAGCTTGCTTTACGCCATTCTTCTTTGGTCAATGCACGAATGGTCACAGCATGCACTGCACCACTGGCAATATGGGAATTGAGAGGAGCATAAACAGCTTGTTGACGTGCAACCGGACGTTTACCTTCAAACTGATCATCCACAATACGGAGATCGAATTTTCCGCCCTGACCACTCACAGCAACATCCGCCTCAGGAAAAGCGGCTTTTAAAATTTCAGCGAGCTGTTCATTATTCATCACAAGACCTCTTATAGGACTAAGGGTGTAAAACGAGTCATTTTACTATAAATGTAAAAAATAATTCATTAGTCACATACATTATATATATAAAAAAAGAGGCTTTTAAAAACCTCTTTTTCCCCATTTGGTCGCTTAAATGGCTAAACTCTGATGATTCAGCTGCATTTCGCGATATCGGTCAATCTGTTTTTTTAATTTTTCCGTCAAAATTTTAATCGAGGTATACATGTCATCAGCATTGGCATGGGCAAAAAACTCAATACCCGGTAAACGGACAATCGCTTCTGCGATATGGTTACTACTACCTCTTTTTGAGCGCTTATCAATCTGATGATCTTTGGAAAGCTTAACCTGCATGCTGTTCACCTGATCCAGATGTTTGGTCATCTGTGAAAATTTCGTTTTTATAGTTTCTTCAATCGCTGGCGTAATTGATAAATGATGTCCACGAATTGTTATTTGCATAGTTCTATCCCTCACCTTCGTTAGGATCAGAAGAGTCACAGTTAAAAATGAAAATAATACAACAACTTGCTCAAGCAAAATCGTGATTTAAAGCATTTATTCAGATCATTTTTACCATTCCTCAAAAGAAAAAAAGATTCATTACGATGTCATAATGAATCTCTAGAATAATCAAATTTCAAAAACTAGATCAAGACTTTTCGCTCAGAAGAGGAAGGAATATGTAACGATTCACGATATTTCGCGACCGTACGTCGTGCTACATCAATCCCCTCTTCTTTCAAAAGATTGGCAATTGCATTGTCAGATAAAGGCTTACGTGCATTTTCTTCAGCAATCATTTTCTTAATTTTAGCACGGATTGCAGTAGATGAAGCCTCTCCCCCAGAAGTTGTTCCCACATGACTCGAGAAGAAGTATTTCAGTTCGAATAAACCACGTGGGGTCAGCATATATTTGTTAGTTGTTACACGAGATACAGTTGATTCATGTAGTTCCACTTCTTCAGCAATATCCCGTAAAACCAGAGGCTTCATACCTTCAGGACCAATCTCTAAAAAGCTTTTCTGATGTTCAACAATACAGGTCGCTACTTTCAATAAAGTTTTATGTCGTTCATCAATACTTTTAATAAAGTTTTTCGCTTCCAACATCTGATTACGCAGGTATTGATTATCTTCACTTTGATCAGCACGACGAATCATATTGGTATAAAAAGAATTTAGTCTTAACTTTGGCATCACATCAGGATTCAACGTCACCTGCCAGCAGTCATTCTTTTTCATTACCACGACATCCGGGATCTGATAATCAGATTCCTTACTTTCAAACTCCTGTCCCGGATATGGCTTAAGAGTTTTCAGTAAATCAACGGCACAGCGCAATTGTTCCTGATTTAAGCCAGTTTGTTTAATGAGTTTTGGTAATTCATTGGTAATCAGCAACTCATAATGTTGCAGCAATTTGACCGCATCATTACGACAAGGGGTATTAACTGGTAGGCTATCCAGCTGAATCAATAAACACTCAGCGAGATTTCTAGAACCCACTCCTATCGGATCAAGACGCTGAACATGCTTGAGAACAACGAGTACTTCATCCTCTTCGATTTCTTCCTCATAATCCATGGAAGATAAAAGATGCTGTACTGATGCAGTAATCTCAGAAATTTCTGCATCCAGAAAACCCTTTTCATCTAGAGAATCAATAATGCAGTAGGCAATCAGCTGATCAATGCGAGAAAAGTGCAGCAGATTGATCTGCTCGAGCATATATTCTTGTAGGCTTTGCTGGCTTTGACGATTGTCTTCCCGCTCTTCGAACTCTGCTGCACCCAGACTTGTAGGTTGATGAGTATAGACATCATCCCAGTCGGTATCTACAGGGAGATCGTCCGGAAGATGGTCTGCATTAAGTTCATTAGTTAAATCCTTTTGACCCGCATCAACAGTAGAAAGACTTTCAACACTGATTTGCTCTTCAACTTTTTCTAACAAAGGATTACTATCAAGTTGTAGCTGGATTTCTTGCTCTAGTTCCAGACTGGATAATTGTAATAAGCGGATTGCTTGTTGTAACTGTGGAGTTAATGACAGCGAGTTGGCAATTCGTAATCCCACTGATAGTTTCATATGACCCCCTAATAAAAATCTCGTTTTATAAGCAATTTTCATGCCGTTTTAACTTTTATAACATAGTTTGATAAAAAAACACACAAAACTATAATGATTTCATGAACTTTAACTTCATTTTTATATAATTTTATAAGCATTATTAATCACTTATTTTTATTAAATAGTAGTTAACCAATTTGTAAATTAATATAATTTGATTTAATTTTTTAAATCCAGGCATAAAAAAAGCCCTCTGCGTGAGCAGAGGGCTTTTTAGGAATAATGAGCTGGCGATGACTTACTCTCACATGGGAGACCCCACACTACCATCAGCGCTAAGAGGTTTCACTTCTGAGTTCGGGAAGGGATCAGGTGGTTCACTCTTGCTATGGTCGCCAGCACAACTGTTTATGGATACTTGCTTTGGTCTTATGTCTCACTTTTCAGTGTATGCCAATGCTTTTTCCAAATGAGTTATTAACAGAATATCTGAGTTCTTGCGAGTAGAACTAAGCAGTGCTTAATTATACTCTCATTTGTTCGATTAGCTTAACTAAATCAAGTTTTCGTCTGATCGTTAGATCAATATGAAATCAATTGACGCTTTATATACAACTGCTTGGGTGTTGTATAGTCAAGCCTCACGAGCAATTAGTATTGGTCAGCTTCACATATCGCTATGCTTCCACATCCAACCTATCAACGTCGTAGTCTTCAACGGCTCTTTAGGAGACATAAAGTCTCGGGGAAATCTTATCTTGAGGTAGGCTTCCCGCTTAGATGCTTTCAGCGGTTATCCCTTCCGAACATAGCTACCCGGCGATGCGACTGGCGTCACAACCGGTACACCAGAGGTTCGTCCACTCTGGTCCTCTCGTACTAGGAGCAGATCCTCTCAAATTTCCAGCGCCCACGGTAGATAGGGACCGAACTGTCTCACGACGTTCTAAACCCAGCTCGCGTACCTCTTTAAATGGCGAACAGCCATACCCTTGGGACCTGCTTCAGCCCCAGGATGAGATGAGCCGACATCGAGGTGCCAAACACCGCCGTCGATATGAACTCTTGGGCGGTATCAGCCTGTTATCCCCAGAGTACCTTTTATCCGTTGAGCGATGGCCCTTCCATACAGAACCACCGGATCACTAAGACCTACTTTCGTACCTGCTCGACTTGTGGGTCTCGCAGTTAAGCGCGCTTTTGCCTTTATACTCTACGCGTGATTTCCGACCACGCTGAGCGCACCTTCGTACTCCTCCGTTACTCTTTAGGAGGAGACCGCCCCAGTCAAACTACCCACCAGACATGGTCCTCGCTCCCGATCAGGGAGCAGAGTTAGAACCTCAATATTACCAGGGTGGTATTTCAAGGACGGCTCCATGGCAACTAGCGTCACCACTTCAAAGCCTCCCACCTATCCTACACAAGTAAGATCAAAGTTCAATGTCAAGCTGCAGTAAAGGTTCACGGGGTCTTTCCGTCTAGCCGCGGGTACACCGCATCTTCACGGCGAATTCGATTTCACTGAGCCTCTGCTGGAGACAGCGCCGCCATCATTATGCCATTCGTGCAGGTCGGAACTTACCCGACAAGGAATTTCGCTACCTTAGGACCGTTATAGTTACGGCCGCCGTTTACTGGGGCTTCGATCAAGAGCTTCGCTTACGCTAACCCCATCAATTAACCTTCCAGCACCGGGCAGGCATCACACCCTATACGTCCACTTTCGTGTTTGCAGAGTGCTATGTTTTTAATAAACAGTTGCAGCGGCCTGGTTTCTGAGGCTGCCAACAGCTCAAGGAGCAAGTCCTATCACCGCCGGCAGCGTACCTTCTCCCGAAGTTACGGTACCATTTTGCCTAGTTCCTTCAGCAGAGTTCTCTCAAGCGCTTTGGTCTACTCGACCTGACCACCTGTGTCGGTTTCGGGTACGATTCCAGTGTAACTGAAGCTTAGAGACTTTTCCTGGAAGTATGGTATCAGCCACTTCACCAGTAAACTGGCTTGCTATCAACTCTCAGCATAGAGCACCCCGGATTTGCCTAAGATGCATGCCTACTGTCTTCCACCTGGACAACCAACGCCAGGCTGACTTAACCTTCTCCGTCCTCTCATCGCATTACACTGAAGTATTGGAATATTAACCAATTTCCCATCGACTACGCCTCTCGGCCTCGCCTTAGGGGTCGACTCACCCAGCCCCGATTAACGTTGGACTGGAACCCTTGGTCTTTCAGCGAACGGGTTTTTCACCCGTTTTGTCGTTACTCACGTCAGCATTCGCACTTCTGATACCTCCAGCAGACTTCTCAATCCACCTTCATCGGCTTACAGAACGCTCCCCTACCACTTGCAATAAATTGCAAATCCGCAGCTTCGGTACATAGTTTTAGCCCCGTTACATCTTCCGCGCAGGCCGACTCGACTAGTGAGCTATTACGCTTTCTTTAAAGGGTGGCTGCTTCTAAGCCAACCTCCTAGCTGTCTATGCCTTCCCACATCGTTTCCCACTTAACTATGATTTAGGGACCTTAGCTGGCGGTCTGGATTGTTTTCCTCTTGACTACGGACGTTAGCACCCGCAGTCTGTCTCCCGGATAGTACTCATTGGTATTCGGAGTTTGCATCGGTTTGGTAAGTCGGGATGACCCCCTAGCCGAAACAGTGCTCTACCCCCAATGGTATTCGTCCGAGGCGCTACCTAAATAGCTTTCGGGGAGAACCAGCTATCACCGAGTTTGATTAGCCTTTCACCCCTATCCACAAGTCATCCCCTGGCTTTTCAACGACAGTGGGTTCGGTCCTCCAGTTAGTGTTACCCAACCTTCAACCTGCTCATGGATAGATCACCCGGTTTCGGGTCTATACCCAGCAACTATACGCCCTATTAAGACTCGATTTCTCTACGGCTCCCCTATTCGGTTAACCTCGCTACTGAATATAAGTCGCTGACCCATTATACAAAAGGTACGCAGTCACCACACAAAGTGGCTCCCACTGCTTGTATGCATGCGGTTTCAGGATCTATTTCACTCCCCTCACAGGGGTTCTTTTCGCCTTTCCCTCACGGTACTGGTTCACTATCGGTCAGTCAGGAGTATTTAGCCTTAGAGGATGGTCCCCCTATATTCAGACAAGGTTTCACGTGCCTCGCCCTACTCGACATCATCATATCAGCCCTTTCGTGTACAGGACTATCACCCACTATGGTTGCACTTCCCAGAGCATTCCACTAAAACTGATATGACTTAATGGGCTGTTCCCCTTTCGCTCGCCGCTACTGAGGGAATCTCAATTGATTTCTTTTCCTACGGATACTGAGATGTTTCACTTCTCCGCGTTCGCCTCATAAACCTATGTATTCAGTTTATGATACCGACCTTATAGCCGGTGGGTTTCCCCATTCAGACATCTCCGGATCACAGGATATTTGCCGCCTCCCCGGAGCTTTTCGCAGGCTATCACGTCTTTCTTCGCCTCTGACTGCCAAGGCATCCACCACATGCACTTAATTACTTGACTATACAACCCCAAACAGTCGTTACACCTACAAGTCAGTGTAGCAACGTAGTTGTTTGCGATCTTGTGAACTTAATCACTGTACAGCTTCAATTAGATTCATATACCAAAACGCTTGATTCAGTTAATTTCGCTAGTTCTCATTCAATCACTTCAACAATCAATCTTGCGATCTCTTGTTTCCGCTCTTGTATGAGTATGAACAAATTATTTCAACTCAAATATATTCTGTTAATGATTTAATGCATCCTCGTCGGACTGCATTACTGTGATAAATCACAGAGCTTAATAACAATGCCGCGTATTATACGCCGCTTTCTTACTAAGCTCTATAAGCTATCAAACCGTTTGCTTAATGTTTAACTCATTGCATCGCAATGAGTGGTGGAGACTAGGAGAGTCGAACTCCTGACCTCCTGCGTGCAAAGCAGGCGCTCTACCAACTAAGCTAAGTCCCCAGCTTATCAATAAGTCAATGTCTCTGATTTCTTCACTCTGCAATTGCTTGCTTGTCGTTAGTGGTGGGTCTGACAAGACTTGAACTTGTGACCCCACGCTTATCAAGCGTGTGCTCTAACCAACTGAGCTACAGACCCTCAGATACATCGTCATGAAGAACAACTTGTTGTGGATTCTTACCAATCGTCAATCTTTCGTTAAGGAGGTGATCCAGCCGCAGGTTCCCCTACGGCTACCTTGTTACGACTTCACCCCAGTCATCGGCCACACCGTGGTAACCGCCCTCTTTGCAGTTAGGCTAGCTACTTCTGGTGCAACAAACTCCCATGGTGTGACGGGCGGTGTGTACAAGGCCCGGGAACGTATTCACCGCGGCATTCTGATCCGCGATTACTAGCGATTCCGACTTCACGCAGTCGAGTTGCAGACTGCGATCCGGACTACGATCGGCTTTTTGAGATTAGCATCTGCTCGCGCAGTAGCAACCCTTTGTACCGACCATTGTAGCACGTGTGTAGCCCTGGCCGTAAGGGCCATGATGACTTGACGTCGTCCCCGCCTTCCTCCAGTTTGTCACTGGCAGTATCCTTAAAGTTCCCACCCAAAGTGCTGGCAAATAAGGAAAAGGGTTGCGCTCGTTGCGGGACTTAACCCAACATCTCACGACACGAGCTGACGACAGCCATGCAGCACCTGTATCAGAGTTCCCGAAGGCACCAATCCATCTCTGGAAAGTTCTCTGTATGTCAAGGCCAGGTAAGGTTCTTCGCGTTGCATCGAATTAAACCACATGCTCCACCGCTTGTGCGGGCCCCCGTCAATTCATTTGAGTTTTAGTCTTGCGACCGTACTCCCCAGGCGGTCTACTTATCGCGTTAGCTGCGCCACTAAAGCCTCAAGGGCCCCAACGGCTAGTAGACATCGTTTACGGCATGGACTACCAGGGTATCTAATCCTGTTTGCTCCCCATGCTTTCGCACCTCAGTGTCAGTATTAGGCCAGATGGCTGCCTTCGCCATCGGTATTCCTCCAGATCTCTACGCATTTCACCGCTACACCTGGAATTCTACCATCCTCTCCCATACTCTAGCTAACCAGTATCGAATGCAATTCCCAAGTTAAGCTCGGGGATTTCACATTTGACTTAATTAGCCACCTACGCGCGCTTTACGCCCAGTAAATCCGATTAACGCTTGCACCCTCTGTATTACCGCGGCTGCTGGCACAGAGTTAGCCGGTGCTTATTCTGCGAGTAACGTCCACTTATCCCAGGTATTAACCAGGTAAGCCTCCTCCTCGCTTAAAGTGCTTTACAACCAAAAGGCCTTCTTCACACACGCGGCATGGCTGGATCAGGGTTCCCCCCATTGTCCAATATTCCCCACTGCTGCCTCCCGTAGGAGTCTGGGCCGTGTCTCAGTCCCAGTGTGGCGGATCATCCTCTCAGACCCGCTACAGATCGTCGCCTTGGTAGGCCTTTACCCCACCAACTAGCTAATCCGACTTAGGCTCATCTATTAGCGCAAGGTCCGAAGATCCCCTGCTTTCTCCCGTAGGACGTATGCGGTATTAGCGTCCCTTTCGGAACGTTGTCCCCCACTAATAGGCAGATTCCTAAGCATTACTCACCCGTCCGCCGCTAGGAATCAGGTGCAAGCACCCTATCCCCGCTCGACTTGCATGTGTTAAGCCTGCCGCCAGCGTTCAATCTGAGCCATGATCAAACTCTTCAGTTAAAATCATTTCGAGTTTTATAAGTAAAACTCTTAAACTTGGCTCATCAATTTCCTGACTTAAATTTCGCTCAAATAAACTTCGAGTAATTCAAACCAATCAATCAATGAAAATAATTTCGATCAATCAACCAGTAAAAATCCACACAAGTTGTTCTTCATAATCTCTTAATGATCTTCTTACTACTTCGTCAGTAGCAAGCTAGGTCGGCTATATTACTCTCTATCTCTAGAAAGTCAACCAGTAATGAAAATTATTTTTAACCCCCCTTTCTAAAACCCAACTTAACTATTTCATGCTAAGTTACTGTTTTATCAGAAGTTTTAATCTTCATCACCGCCGATGGATGTGCATTCTACAGTATTTCAGATGCCTTGCAACAACTTTTTTAAATAAATCTTACCGCATGTCTAATTTTTAGTCTTTTATGAAGTTTTTATCCATTTATTATACAATTTTGCTTAAATTACGCCTATTCCTAGTAATACAGTTTATTATTCCGGGTTAAACAACGCCACTATACTCAGAACAAGGCTTTGGGGTTTCCTTATGCATCGCTCTATTTATTTATCTTTATGCTTATTTTCTTTGGCCTCTAGCCCATTAATTTTTGCTGAAGACACTACTCAGGCTGAACAGACTGAAATAGAAACTGAATCTTCTACTACTACTGATACGGTTCCACTCAGAGAAAAAATATCTTCCAAGGTGAGTCACCTGCAAACTCAGCTAAAAGTCGATGCTAGTGCTGCACAGGCTGAAGAAGTTAAAGATCCTTTTCAGAGCTGGAATAGAAAGGTGTATCAATTTAATGATGCAATCGATCAGGCAGTCGTTCGCCCCATTGCGGTTCAGTATCAGAAAAAGGTTCCTCAAGATGTTCGTGGCAGCTACACCCAGTTCCGTAGCAATTTGGGTGAACCATGGAATGCGGTAAACCAGTTGATTCAGGGCCGTCCTGCTCGTGCGGCAAAATCTTTGGGCCGTTTTACCATTAATACCTTAACTACTTTAGGTCTGGCAGATCCTGCCCGTCGTCTGGGATTGGATCATGAAGATGAAAAGTTCGGGATCACACTAGGTTATTATGGTGTACCTTCTGGCCCTTATGTGATGTTACCGTTCCTAGGCCCAAGTTCTGTGCGTGATACTTTCGGTATGGCAGTCGATAGCCAGACCCGTCCACAGAAATATATTCTTGAAGATGATGAAGGCTTGTATTGGGGTGATCAATTCTGGCGTGCAATTGATAATCGTGCAGAATTACTTGATATTGAAGGTGTGTTAACAGGTGATCGTTATGCACAAATTCGCGATATTTATTTGCAGCGCACCAATTATATGATTGCCCAGAAAAAAGGTCTGGAACAGGAATCTTTATTCCTTGAAGATGACTTCGATGATGAAAATCTTGAAGATGAATCTCTCGATGAAAATGAGACTGAATCTTCTAGTGATGACCTTTGAAACCTAAGCTCAATGATGATTTGCTAGCGGAAACTGTTCGCTAGCAATCATTTGCTTGTTATAGTACATCTTATAACTCATTCCAGGATCGAACTACCTGTCTATGTATTTCATTCAACCTACCCGTGATATTCCTTATTTAGATCAAGTGCTTGAGAAGCTTCCGCACGTTCAAGTAATCAAGCTGGAAGATCACGAGTTGTACGATGCAACGATTATTGCTATTGCAGATGTACATGATTATCTGAAATATAAGTGGAACCTTCCGACTGTAGTATTAGCGCTGGAAAATGAAGGAACAGCCTTGGCACAAGCTTGGGAACAAGGCGCTTTGGCAGGCTGGATCTGGAATAAACTGCCTGAACAACCCGATATCGCATTACAAAAAATTGATGCGCAATATAAGCGTAATCAGGATAGTCGTGATCTTCCTTCTGCGGCAGAGCTACAAAAACGTTTGCTGCCGAATGAAATTGAATTAACCAATTATGCGGTTGAAACCTATTTTCAGCCTTCTGCCTATCTATCTGGCGATTGGTACGATTACTGGAAAATCAGCGATAAAGAAGTCATTTTTTATCTTGCGGATGTTTCTGGTCATGGCGTTACCAGCAGTTTACTAACGTCCTGGATGGCGGCTTTCCATGGACGTTCGAAAACGCCTCGTGAGCTAATCAAGAAACTAAACGGGATGTTGGTTCAGGAAAATATCGAAAAGCATATCACCATGATTGCCGGAATTCTGAACCTGGAAACCCATGTCTTGAAATGGTCCAGTGCTGGTCACTACCCTCCTCCGATTATCTTTGAACCGAATCAAGAACCAAAAATCCTGTCATCCAGCAGCTTCCCTCTTGGCCTCACTGAAGACCTTGAGGTAGAAGAAAATGAGTATAACCTCAGCCGCAATGCACGTTTCATTATCTGTTCAGATGGGGCATTGGAGCCGTTTAGCGGCGGTCTGAATGAACAATTTTCCCAATTATTGCATCACTTACAAAACGAATCCTTCGAAGCACCCGAACATGTTGCCGATGATATTGCCATTCTCAGCTTTATAAGAGTGAAATAGCAGTATAATCACAAGCTTTATAAGCACTTAATTTGATTGCGACTTTCAGCTACTTGAGTATCTATAGACCCTATGGGATAATTTAATATCCTTCTCTGCAAATGGCATTTATATGTCAACAGGTCATGTTGAATATGCAAGCTTGAATGGAACGCATATTTTTAAGCTTATCGGCGAAGTGCGGGCCCAATCTTGTATTAGTCTAGACAAATTACTGAACAAACTTGAGCAGCAGGACAACGTTGTTGGCGCAATTGTTGATCTGACTGAAACCAGCTTTATTGACAGCACTGTACTGGGTGTCCTAGCAAAATTAGGACTTAAACTTAAGCAGCTCCATAAGATCCAGGCGGTGATGTTGTCGACGAACTCTGATATCACGACTCTGGCCAACAGTATGGGCTTGGGGCAGGTTTTTGTCATTTTGGATTACTGCGGTGATTCAAATGTATGTACGCGTAAACTGATGGAAGAACATGTGACGCATCAAGCGATGCTGAAAACTGTTCTGGATGCACACAAGACTTTAATGCGGTTGAATCAGAGCAACCAGAATATGTTTGAGCCCTTGGTCAAACAGTTGCAAAAAGAACAAGATAATCTAGATCAATTGTCTGAACAAAAGGTATGAACACACAATAAGGAATCCCTATGACTTTACTTTCTGTTGCACAAATGAATTCCCAGAATGAAATTGAGCAAAATTTCATGACCATCGAATCATTAATTCAACAAAGTAAAGCACAAGGCGCTGAAATTATTGTCTTTCCTGAAAATTTCGTCTGTTTTGCTGCTGGTAAACAGCGCGAAACCGCTGCTCAGTTCGAGAGCATTCAACAACGTCTGGAACAGCTGGCTCATCAATATCAGATCTGGATTATCGCGGGGACATTACCCTGTCCTTATCGTCCTGATGGTTCGATTATTGAAGATGACCGGGTTCGAACCGTAAGTCTATGTATTAGCCCAGAAAAAACTGAAGCCCGCTATGACAAGATTCACCTCTTTGATGTACAGGTCGGTGATGCTGTTGGTGGCTATCAGGAATCCCAATTTTTTGAACCAGGTACCGATATTGTTGTTGCGAAAACGCCTTTTGGCAATATCGGTATGATGGTCTGCTATGACCTGCGTTTCCCTGAACTCGCGCTTCATTTACGTGGCCAAGGCGCGAATATTTTAACTGCGCCATCTGCCTTTACTTACACCACTGGCCAAATGCACTGGCAATTATTATTGCAAGCACGTGCTATGGATACCCAATGCACAGTTCTCGGTGCTGCTCAACAGGGTTGGCATGGTGAAAAACGTCAAACTTGGGGACATGCCGCTGCCACAAACAGCCGTGGTCAACTTCTCGATATGGTGCATGCGGAAGGCGCACAGATTATTACGGTTGATTTTGATTTGACTGAGCAGGCCAAAGTGCGTGAGTCTATGCCACTCATGCAGCATCACAAGTTATTACAATTTTCTTAAGTCAGACTTTCTACTGCATTCTCATTCGCTTGCATAAATTAACAAAATCCCTGCTTATTCTTCCCTAGAAATTATGGAGCATAGAAGTTCCATAAAAGAACAAGCAGGAAATACTCTCATGTCATTAGAAAAAGCAGTATATACCGCACGTGCCAAAGCTACAGGCGGTCGAGATGGCCGTGCAACCTCTGACGATCAGATTCTGGATGTAAAACTGGCAGTGCCTAAGGAAATGGGTGGCCCAGGTGGCGGAACCAATCCTGAACAATTGTTCGCTGCAGGTTATTCAGCCTGTTTTTTAGGTGCCATGAAGTTTGTTGCCAACCGGGATAAAATCAATATTAGCAAAGATGCCTATATTGAGGGTGAAGTTGGCATTGGTCCGATTCCTACCGGTTTTGGTATTGAAGTGACTTTAAATGTTCATTTAGAAGGCATGGAACAGGAAGAAGCTCAAAAGCTGGTCGATGCCGCACACATCGTTTGTCCTTATTCAAATGCAACCCGTAACAATATTGATGTTACTTTGAATGTCATCACCTAAGTCTAAATAAATATTTGACTCTCTATCCTGAAAAATCAGAAGTCATTTCAGGATAGAGCTGATCATTCTTATAAAATTTTGATCAAAATTGCTTTATGCTATTTAATAGAAAATGATCATTTGAGATATTTATTTAAGAAAACAGTGCCTTCCTATCCCATCGAATAAAAATTTACTCTGCCGCCTCATTGGTTACACGCAGAACTTCTTCAATCGTGGTTTTACCAGCCAGCACTTTACGTAAACCATCATCGCGAATTGAACCTGATTGCTGACGTGCATAGGTTTCCAGCTCATATTCAGCCGCATTGCCATGAATCAGACGGCGCATATGTTCATCAACCGGTACAATTTCATAAATGGCAGTACGTCCACTAAAGCCGGTATTCCCACAGCGTTCACAACCGTGCGGTTGAGGTAATCTTAAATCCTGTGGATGCTCAATATGTTCAAACAGATTTTGCTCAAATGCATCTGCATCCTTCCAGGTCGCACAATGTGGACATAAGGTACGCACCAGACGCTGAGCAACTACGCCAATTAAAGAGCTGGATAGTAAGAATGGCTCAATTCCCATATCTTTTAAACGCGTCACTGCACCAATCGCAGTATTGGTATGTAGTGTTGATAATACCAGGTGACCAGTCAATGATGCCTGAACTGCAATTTCTGCAGTTTCCAGATCACGGATTTCCCCCACCATCACCACATCTGGATCCTGACGTAACATGGCTTTTAAGGCACGGGCAAAGGTCATATCGACTTTGGTATTTACCTGAGTCTGACCAATCCCTTCTAACTGATATTCCACTGGATCTTCAGCTGTCAGAATATTTTTGGAACCATCATTTAGATCAGAGAGTGCTGCATATAAGGTGGTGGTCTTACCCGAACCGGTAGGTCCAGTCACCAGAATAATACCATGAGGACGATGCACCAGGGTCTTGAGTCGATCATAATCGTTATTCATCAAGCCCAGATGAGTCATATTCAGACGGCCAGCCTGCTTATCCAGCAAACGCATCACCACCCGCTCACCATAAGAAGATGGCAAGGTCGAAACACGAACATCGACTTCGCGACCTGCCAGACGCAAGGAAATACGGCCATCCTGAGGAATCCGTTTTTCCGCAATATCCAGCTTGGCCATGACCTTGATCCGTGATACCAGTAATGGTGCCAGCTCACGACGCGGCTGCACAATTTCACGTAGTTGCCCATCGACACGCAAGCGTACAGAAAGTCGTTTTTCGAAGGATTCCACATGAATATCTGAGGCGCCAACACGGATTGCTTCAGACAACAAGGCATTGATCAGACGGACAATAGGCGCATCATCCTCCTGATCCATCAGATCTTCGGCTTCAGGGACCGAATCAGCAAGGCTTAATAAATCCGGGTGATCTTCCAGACCAGCCGCGACCTGCTGTGACTCACCACTATCGCCGGCAAAACTGGAACTGAGTAACTGATTGAATTCTTGTTCTGTACAATGTTGATACTGAGCCGGATGACCCAGCAAACGGCGTGCTTCCTGTAATGCAAGCATAGATGTATTGTCACGACGGACAATAAAAGCCTGATCTCCCTCATAACGCAATAGCACACCATGACGTTTCGCAAAGCTATACGGGATTTGTAATTGTTTCAGTACTTGCATCGCAGATTATAATAATGATGAAAAAATTTAAATTGAGTGTACTCTAAGCATATGACAGCGTGAAGTATGTTTTCAAAGATTTAGTAAGAAAGGATGCCAACATTGCCGCAAGATCAAGAGGAATTAAACCTGCAGTCTCCCAGAATTCAATGGTGGGGAGAGCAAAGTTTTGAAATTAACGAGTCCAAGGCTTGGCAATTTGGCTCTCTGCTGTTTCGTTTGACCAGAGGTTTGCAGGAATGGCGACTGGAATATTATCGTCCGACGGTGCAGTACGATTATGAACAGCAATGGCATCAGATTAATGATCCACTGTTTGCATTTCCGAAACCGGTGAAAATTGAACGCTATATGTTCAAATCTACCCAAAGCAAGTTACAGCTTATGCCGCGTCTGGCGAATCGCTCCGTAGTAATTAAACCGGTTGATCCGATTTATATTCCGGCTGGACAACGTGGAACCCTCTATATCAGCACCCCGCTATGGATTGCCGGTTTTGTCGAAGGTCAACGTGAACCGATTTTTGATCTTCCAGTGATTTTACCGAAAGACACCTGGTTTGGACCCAATCATCGTTCCGGTGAAATTTGCTATGCTACCGCAGTTGACGGAAGAACCGAGCTCCAACAATTACGTCCTCGTGCATTCCGTGCTGTGACCCCGATTGAATTTCATAATACCAGTCAGCAGCAACTGCGTTTCGATCGGATGAATGTTCCAGTACCTGCATTGCCTCTCTTTTATAGTGCCAGCACTGAACGTTTATGGACCTCGCAGATTAAGGTTCTGCATGAAGGTCTGGATCGCCCCCCCCGGATCCGGGTGGAAAACCGTACCCCGCCCAATGCGGGTGAAGTGGATTATTTACACCCACCGCGTGATCCAGCGGGAAATTTATTTAATATGTTTGATTCATTTTTCTAAGAGCGTGTGATGCCAAATTCGAATATTCCAACCGAAGTCACCAACAGTCTCAAGGGAGTATTTACCAATATTAATACGGATCGCCTGACTGAAATTGTCGTCGCGGTTGTGCTGTGTTTTATTGGTTTCCTGATCGCACGTTTTTTCTCGAATGCTTTTATCCGTACTATCGGTATACGCTTTAATGCGCATCAGCAAATGGTCTGGCGCCGCGGGATTTTCTACTTTATTTTCCTGTTGTTTGTGATGGCGAGTTTGAAGGAAGCCGGCTTTAAACTCAGTGTTTTCCTCGGTGCAGCGGGTATTTTAACTGTGGCTTTGGGTTTCGCTTCTCAAACCTCTGCATCCAACCTGATCAGCGGTATCTTCCTGATTGGTGAAGGATCTTTTGAGGTCGGTGATACCATTCAGATTACACTGATTCGTGGACATACCGTTGAAGGTGAAGTGATTTCGATTGATCTGCTCTCGGTTAAACTGCTTACTCAAGATAATATCTATATACGTTTGCCGAACGAACAACTGATTCGGGCTCCGGTACACAACCTGTCCAAGTTTCCAATCCGGCGTATTCCGATTACCTTGGCTATTAATTTTCATGAAGACATCATCAAGGTGCGTGAAGTACTGCTTGATGTTGCCAATAAATATCCGCTGGTTCTGGCCGATCCAAAGCCTGCAGTCACAGTCACCGCCTTCCGTGAATCTTCGATTGAACTTTTGTTTGCGATTTGGTGTCAGCAGGAAAATTATCTGAAAGTCCGTGATGAAATGCAGGAACGGATTCGAAATGGCTTTCTCGATAACCAGATTGAAATTCCGGTACCGAAAATGGGCTTTGTTGATCATCCACTGGCTCGCCCACTGGAAAATGAAGACGTTGATCAATATGCCAATGAGAAGGAGCTGAAGAGAGAGCCGGATTTAAAATAACTTTTTCTAAATCCCTCCTCACCTCCCTTTACTAAGGGAGGAACTGTCATAAAAAGCCTGTCTTTCTTTTACATATCGCTTAAAGCTGTGCTTTAAGCTCGTTCAGGGTTTGGGGAGATTAAATTAACGCTCAAATCGAGTAATTTAGATTCAAACCCTTTTCTCTCCATCCGGCATTGGTGCTATATACGCAATCAGTAGCATGACCCCACCGGCCAGCAAGAATGAAATCACACGTGTCAGTGTACCGGTATGAGACAGGTCGAATAACACCAGCTTCAAGCTGACGATCACCAGAATACTGCCTCCTAAAATCCACATTGGTTTAAGCCTTTTTAGCGTAGCCGTCCACATGGTTGCCCAAGCCAACAATACCCAAAGAATCGTCAAGCTTAGCTGCACCGTAGCATTGCTCCATAATTCCAGACTATTAAATGGTATTTGCAGATAGATATGTAGAGCCCGTAATACAATATAGCTCGACAGCCATAACAGGCTTAGCACCATCAGTACCGACATCATACCGCGATCGTGTCCTGCCCGAATCTGCTGCAACAGCATCCATAGGAAACTGGCAAGCATGGCCAGACTGATCAGATCAAATGGATTGAATAGAGGCAGCCAGTAATATTGGAAAGCTTGCTGGTTAAACAGCTGTGAGCATATTAACCAAGCTCCCATTAACACTAAGCAGTTTTTACTCTGCCAGAGTAAGCGCCACTCTGAATTTTCTTTTTGCCGGTAACACCAGAACCAGAATACAAGAGGCAGAATTACCATACTGAGATAAGGCATGCTCGGTATTAGGCATAAACTGGCTAAAGCCAGGCTGGCAAAAACACCAAAGCTCATCCACTCTTTGGATAAATCAATCCCTTTCACCGGTCTTAACCATAAAGCAGCCAGCAATAATGATGAAAGTGCAAAGATTCCACGCTCCAAAGCACTTGGCCAAACCAGAATCCCATTTTCGCTATGATCAACAGCCAGCAAAATCGCAATGATCACCAATGGCGTAAGACTGCTCCATTTTGGCAATAACCAGCACCATTCCTGATGCTTGCGTTGTATGATTTCACTTAGAACCGTATGACCCAGTGCAAGACTGAATAAACTATAAATATAGGTCTGCTCATGAGCAAATTCATCTTCAAGCAAGGCAAACAACATCAAAATTCCAGCAAAACTGAGAATGCTCAGAAAACTGATACTTAAACTATTCAGCTGCTGGCGATATTTGGCTTTAAGCTGACTCAGGAAGACGACGGCGACATAACAGAAGCTGAGAATCCAGAAAATTTCCCGCGGTGTGGGATTAAGCTCAATCAGATAGTAAACACTACTGAAGCCTGCCATGATCAGCAGTCCCATACTCAGATAATGCGCAACCCGAATATTCTTTTCCAATGCCCAGAGATAAATTAGTACTCCTTCAACCGCCCAACCGACTACGCTCCACTGCTCTGTCAATAAAATGGGTGGAACCAAAGCCAGAAAGATCAGCATCAAGCTGAGATAACTTTGGGAAATGACCTGAATACTTTCTCTACGACGCACTAAAGTCCAACAGATTGCAAATATCCCGGCAAATAACAGACTAAATCCGGCTTGCCAAAGCTTTTGATCAGGCTGATTGAAATGAATCAGATACAGGAAAATATAGGCGGTAATCGGTGCAGCGAAAATTAGGGCAAGATCCAGAACCGGTTTTAAACGAAAACGGGAAAGATCCTGCCGGGCCAGTAACTGGCTAAAGCGAAAGCCCAGCCAGATGAATACCGCACTATGTGCCAGAATCAGAGTCGTCATCGTATAACGTTCGTATGTATGACCATGAATCAGGCTATACATTCCACCTACTATGACTGTGACCAGAAAAGCAATCTGGTTCAGGATTTTCCAGGGCCGCAAACTGCTGAGTAACAGCACGCCGATATTAATCAGCAGATAATAACTGATGAACTCAACCGCAGAAGCATCTCGGGTCGGCAAGGTAAACGGCGCCAGATAGGCAATGAATAAGGCCATGACTGCCAGCTCAATACTTTCCTGTTTCAAGCTTAAGTACAGCGTAATTGCCAAAATGACCAAGAACACCAGAGCTGCCAGTGGCAACGTGGCAATCACCAGATTGTAATAGGCAAAGAACAAGGTCAGAAATAGTGCCCCTAATCCCAAGCCTTCTAGTGCCAGACCGAAACTGCGGTTTTTAGCGATCAGGGTATAACCCAATCCGGTCACAACAACAGCAGATAAAGCGACCAGTCCTAATTTTACCGCCAAGCTCAGCTGCCAGTGCTCTGTTGCAAAACGAAGTAATAAAATGATTCCGATTACCAAAATGGCGATCGCAGCTTTGAGAACTGGATTTCCGCGAAAAATCCACTGTTGGATCTGATCCAGCAATTGTGATTGATCTGGACTAGCTTGAGCAGCAATAGGTAAAGGAATATCTGGTTGAGTGATTTCTGGATGTGTCTGATCTGCTGATCGGTAACGAGATTGCAACTGGATAATATTACGTTCCAAACGTTGTAGCCAGCGTAATAGAAAGAAAATCCAGGCGGTAATACCAATGCCCATGAGCCAGTTAAGCTCAGTCACGCCTCCGACAATGGCGATAATAGAAGAAATATATAGCGGTATTTTAGAATTGGCTGACATAATCACCTGCGTCGGTGCTGCCAGATCCCGCATGGGCGCTTCAATGGCACTGATAAATTGTATCACGCTGATCAGGAAACCCAGACCAGTGAGATAAGTCACGATCTGCAATTCCAGATACCATGCACTTATTCCCACAATTACCAGACTAATCAGCCAGATCATACGCAATTCATTTTGCCCTGCCGTCATTCTTCTCGTTCTCGTTCCTTAACCATGTCATCATACAACAGCTTGTACTGCTTATTTCATCTTCACCCAATATTCGCTAAGCTGTAGAAACCGACTTGCCCCTGCGAGTGCAGTAAAAATCACGTACAATAAAACTGTTTTTTGAATAAGGAATTGATTACATGCCACCATTTGTCTTGGTCGATGGCTCTTACTTTTTATTTCGTGCCTTTCATGCACTACCACCATTAACCACGTCAACCGGTCTGCACACCAATGCAATTCGTGGTGCAATTTCTGCTATTCAAAAACTGATGCGCCGTACCCAGCCAACCCATATGGCGGTGATTTTCGACACGCCTGAACCGACTTTTCGTCACGAGCTATCACCTATTTATAAAGGTGACCGTCCGAGCATGCCGGAAGAACTGTCACAGCAAATTCCATACTTACATGCCTTGATTCGCGCATTAGGCATTCCCCTGCATATGCTGCCAGGTGCGGAAGCCGATGACATTATTGGTACACTGGCTAAACGTGCTGAAGCTTTAGGTCATCAGGTACTGATTTCAACTGGTGATAAAGACATGGCACAGCTGGTGACTGATAAAGTGACCCTGGAAGACAGTTTCAAAGAAAAACCAATGGATGTTGATGGGGTTTTTGAAAAGTTTGGTGTATGGCCGAACCAGATCATTGACTACCTGACCCTGATGGGCGATGCCTCAGACGGGATTATGGGTGTGCCTGGGATCGGAGCAAAAACTGCAGCCAAATTACTCAATGAATATGGCTCGATTGGTGGCATTCTGGAAAATGTCGACAAGATCAAAGGTAAAGTGGGTCAGAATATTAAAGACAATACCGATGGCATTGCACTGGATCATCAATTGGCCAGCATCATTTGCGATCTGGATTTAAGCTTCACTTATGATGACCTGAAACTTCAGGATCCAAATGTAGAAGCTTTACGTAATCTGTATACCGAACTGGAATTCCGTAACCAGCTACAATCACTGGACCATCCGAATAATCCAAACAACCGTAATTATAAACAGGCTACTCAATCGATTACTGCCAAAGCCGTACCTGAACCTCAAGAAGCCGATGAGCAGCAAGCGACACTGAGCAGTGATAACGATCAGCTTGGAGAAGCGACATATCATACTGTATTAACTCAGGAAGATTGGGACAAGCTGTTTGAACGTTTAAATACTGAAAAACGCTTTGCTTTTGATACTGAAACCACCAGTTTGGATTATCGTATTGCACAGATTGTCGGTTTTTCGGTGGCTTTTGATGCACAGGATGCCTATTACGTACCATTGGCACATGATTATGAAGGTGCACCAGAACAGCTAAATCGTGAAAAAATTCTGGCTCAGATCAAACCGATTTTAGAAGATGAAGCGATTCAGAAAATTGGCCACCACCTGAAATATGATGCGCATGTTCTGGAAAATCACGGCATTCATCTGGCGGGCTGGTATTTTGATACCATGCTGGCTTCTTATGTGCTGAACTCGGTTGCCACCCGTCATGGCATGGATGATGTGGCTCGTCTGTACTTAAGCCACTTAACCACGACCTATGAACAGGTGGCAGGTAAAGGCGCCAAACAAAAAACTTTCAATAAAATCGAGATCGAAGCCGCAGCACACTACGCCGCAGAAGATGCACATGTGACCTATCGTCTGTTTGAAGTACTCAGCAAAAAGCTGCAGACTTATCCTGAACTGGTCAATATTCTGCATAATATTGAAATGCCAGTAGCCCGTGTGCTGACCAGTATGGAAGAAAATGGCATCCGACTGGATCTGGCTTTTCTGGATCAACTCGGTTGTGAGTTCGCTCAAACCATGCAGAATCTGGAAAATCAGATCACGGAAATAGCCGGTGAAGCGTTTAATGTCAGCTCTCCGAAACAGGTCGGTGAAGTTCTGTTTGATAAACTAGGCCTAAAAGGTGGCAAAAAGACCTCTACCGGTCAGTACAGCACCAGTGAAAGTGTGCTGGAAAAACTGGAACACCCGATTGCTGAACTTATTCTGGAGTATCGGGGTCTGTCTAAACTGAAAAGTACCTATACCGATGGTCTATGCAAGCAGGCCAATAATGAGACCCATCGTGTGCATACCAGTTATCATCAGGCACTGACTGCAACCGGCCGTTTATCGTCTACTGATCCAAACCTGCAGAACATTCCAATTCGTGCGGAAATCGGACGTCAGATTCGTAAGGCCTTTATTGCGCCTGAAGGCCGTGTCTTACTCGCAGCCGATTATTCACAGATTGAATTGCGTCTGATGGCACATTTATCTCAGGATGATGCGCTAGTAGATGCCTTTAACCATGGACAGGACGTGCACCGCCGTACCGCAGCTGAAGTTCTGGGTATCCCGCTTGAAGAAGTAACCAATGATCAGCGTCGTCAGGCTAAAGCCGTGAACTTCGGTCTGCTCTATGGCATGTCTGAATTTGGCCTGACTCGTCAGTTAGGTTTTACTCGTCAGGAATCCCAGGAATATATCAAACAGTATTTCCGTCGTTATCCGGGGATTTATGAATATATGCAGCGTACCCGTCAGGTGGCATTGGAACAAGGCTTCGTTGAAACCATTCTAGGCCGCCGTTTATACACACCTGATATCGATGCCCGTAACATGATGGTCCGCAAAGCCGCTGAACGTGCTGCGATTAATGCACCATTACAAGGTTCGGCTGCAGACACCATTAAAATGGCGATGATTGAGGTTGATAAAATGCTACCTAAAGATCAGGCCAAAATGCTGCTACAAGTCCACGATGAATTGGTGTTTGAAGTCGATGAAGCGATTGCAGATGAACTGGCACCTCAACTGGCTGAAGTGATGCAATCCGTGATTGAAATTTCTGTGCCTTTGGTCGTGGAAGTTGGTAAAGGCATGAACTGGGATGAGGCACACTAATACTAAAGCTCCTTCCTCCTTTTAGGAGGAAGGTTGGGATGGAGGTTATTTAAATTTATAGACCTCACCCTGACCCTCTCCTACAAGGAGAGGGAATTTTCTTGAAATAAAAAAAGGACGCCTAAGCGCACTGCTGTCCCATAGTTTGCTTTAAATAAAAAAACCTGAGTCCTAACAGTTAAAATATGAGTGCATACAAACACTTTAACGACCAGGACTCAGGTTTTGTCACATCAGAATACCGTATTTCATGAGCTAATTAAACCTGTTGTGCGACAGGATTTTGAACAACTTGCTAAAGTACACCATGTTGGACAGAAATTTAGAGCGGCTTCCCGGTGGGATCAGTTTATTGCCATATTGATGTCTCAATTCTCTTGTAGGCAAAGTCTGAGAGATATTCAATCCAATTTGGAGTGCCAACAGGAAAAGCTAAGTCATCTCGGAGCAAAGTCTATTCCCCGAAGCACGCTGGCACGAATCAATGAGCAGCAGCCTGCTGCCTTGTATCAACAGCTATTTTACAAGTTGCTTAAATACTATGAACACTCAAAAGTAGCTCATAAATTTCGCTTTAAGAATCCCTTGTATTCCTTGGATGCCAGTCATATTGACCTGTCGCTTTCCTTATGTGAATGGGCCAAAGTTCACGACTCAAAAGCCAGCATGAAACTCAGTATAGGATTGAATCACAGCAATGATATTCCTGAGTTTGTTGCAGTTGAAAATGGCAAAGAAAATGACATGGTACAAGGCCGCAAATTCCAGTTTCCTGCTGGCAGCATTGTAGTTTTTGATAAAGGCTATGTCGATTACCAATGGTATGCAAATCTGACTGCTCAAAACATTGGATTTGTCACACGTTTTAGGCCTAAATCTGTGTATCAGGTGATCCAGCAACATCCAGTGCTTGAATCCAAAGGTATTCTAAAAGATGAAACCATTCAGCTGAATAGCGCACATGCCCTAAAAAGAAAAGCCCCAGTGTTAAGAAGAATTGAATATAGAGATCAGCAAAGTGGCAAGCACTTTAGCTTTCTCAGCAATAACTTTCATTTAGCCGCCTCTACCATTGCGGCGATTTATAAAGATCGTTGGAAAGTTGAGCTGTTCTTTAAGGCGATTAAGCAGAATCTCAAATTAAAAGCGTTTCTAGGCCGCAGCAGGAACGCAATTCAGACACAAATCTGGATTGCGATGATCGCCTATTTATTGGTGAGTTTCGCTCAACATTTAGGAAAAACAGGTTGGACAGTTCAACGTTTACTCAGAATAATTCAAGTGAATTTGTTTGAAAGAAGAACTTTAAAAGCTTTATTTTCACCCGATAAAATACCCATAAAACAAGAGGAAGCTCAAATGAGCTTCCTCTTGTGAAAAATTGTGGGACAGCAATGCGCCTAAGCGTCCTTTTTCTTTGGGATCTGATTAAAGACCGGTTAGCAATACAATTGCCACCTGGTTCATAATCATTTCAATTACGATCAGTGCCAAAATTGCCAGAATTGGAGACAGATCGATCATTCCCATATTCGGCATGATACGGCGGAACGGTGCCAATAATGGTTCTGCAAGTTCCTGAACCACTTCAATATAAGGTGAGCGGGATTGCGTAAACATCACCACCCAGCTCAAAATAATCGTTGCAAAAATCAGGTAACGACAGAAGCGGATCAAATCCTGCATCATGGTGACGAAGGTTAGAATAAGCAAATGGATTGGACCATTTGGCATTCCCCCGGACAAATACATGATGCCAAAAATTTTCAGCAAATACAGCACGACTAAAAGTGCCAGTGCAGCAGTATTCACCCGGCCTTTACCTGCGGTTGGGAAAATACGCCCAAAAACATCTACAATTTTAGTCGCTTTGACAGTAGATAGAACGACAGGATTATAAGGACTCACCGCGGCCAATTGCATTAAAAAGCGGAAGAATACGAGCAAAATCGCGACGTTAATGATAATGCCAAAAATTAGCGCAGAATTTGCACCCATACTTGAACGTTCCTAAAAATTAAACTGATAGATTATTTGCTATTGTCACTGAGCTCTTGGGCCAGTTCCTGACTACGTTTTTGCGCAGCAGCAAGCGCTGCCTGAATATTCTGAGAAATTTGCGCGCGATCAAATACTTCCAATGCCGCTTGAGTTGTACCATTCGGAGATGTGACATTCTTACGCAGCTCTGCTGGTGTATTAGAACTGGTGATCGCCATTTGCGCTGCCCCCAAAGCAGTTTGCAACGTCAATGCAGTAGCTACTTTTTCATCCAGACCTAAATTCTTGCCTGCACGAATCATGCTTTCCATCATATAGAAGAAATAAGCAGGACCTGAACCGGACACAGCAGTTACGGCATCAATCTGAGCTTCTGAGTTTACCCAAATTGTCAGGCCGGTAGAAGCCAAAACCTGACTCGCCAGCTCACGGTCATCATTACCCACTTCTTCATTGGCAAATAAACCATGTGCACCAGTCTGTACCAATGCGGGTGTATTTGGCATCACACGGACAATACGGTCAGTACCCAATAGCGCAGATAGTGTTGCAATCTCGGCACCAGCGACAATTGAGATCACCAGCTTGCCATCAAGTAAACCTTGAAGTGGTTTTAACACACTAGCTAAAACCTGTGGTTTGACTGCAAACAGGACGATATCCGCATCTTTAATAGCAGCAATATTATCATCAGTGACATTGACTTCTTTTTCTGCAAGAAGTGAGCGTACTTTCTCAACCGGATCAGAAACTGTAATACGCGTTGCTGGCAACCCCTGTGAAATCAGCCCGCCAATCAGAGCTTGAGCCATATTACCGCCACCAATAAAACTAATATTACAATTTAAAGCTGCACTCATGTTTAATGCTCGTCGTTGAATTCTAAAGTTGAAGAAACCGAAATGGGTAGCCACCCCCCTGCCTCACAATATGCAGATTGAGCTAACCAAAATCCTTTAGGTGTAAACACGCCTAGCATAACATTATCTGTGCTTAATATTTGAATAGTATGCCGAGTCCAGGGAAATATTTGCGCTTCCTGAATGGCTTTTTTGAGCGGCCAGTGCCCCATCCGGCCATAGAGATGAATTTTTTCACCCCCCTTCCGTTGACGTAAATACAAGGGTTGTCCTAATAAAGTGGGAGACAATCCTATCTCAGCCCTTTGAATCCCGAATTGACCAGAAGGAAGATGAACCTGATCTTTATTCTGTAAAATGATCTGCTGTTCAGCTACGTTTAGCTGTTGATCAGCCAGATAAACTTCAGCTTTTAGGCGATGTAACTGCTGCTGATAACGCACATAGTAATAACCCGACCAATGTAGCGCTGCCTGAGTATCCTGTTTAGCCTTGATTACTTCAGTCTGTACACGCTTAACCATGTCCAGAGAGGGACGATATTGTCCCTCACCTTTCATCCAGACTGAGAGTAACTGGCGCTGTCGTGCTTTGGATAAACTTAAGAGAGGAGATAAATTGAGAATTTCGTCGTTGCCACAGAATTTTAGATCTTGCTCCAATACTTCTTGCAGAATGTTTTGCGCATCTTGCATCAGTTCACTGGTACGTGCCAAGGCGGACTGCATTTTCGGATAGCGATGACTTAAGACTGGCCATAGCACCTGACGTGCCCAAGCACGGTCATAATGGGTATTCTGATTGGTCGGATCTTCAATATTCTGGATGTTTAAATCTGCTGCCCATTGGCAAATCTGCTCACGGGAAATATCCAGCAGTGGCCGCCAAATGGTTAAATCGTGGCGTATATCGATCGCTTTCATGGCAGCCAGACCATCAATCCCTGCACCAGAAAGTAAGCGCAACATTAAAGTTTCTGCTTGATCTTGCTGATGATGGGCTAAGACCAAAATTTCATCGGGCTGAAGATGTTGTAAATAAGCTTGGTAACGCGATTGGCGAGCCTGAGATTCCAGATTGCCACTGGCAACATGGACGGGCTGAATGATGCAGGGAATATTTAGTTGCTGACACTGTTGATGGACAAAAGCGCTCCATTCCCCGCTGATACTTTGCAATTGATGATCAACATAGATCGCACGGATTTTTTCCGGGCACAAAAAAAACATCAGATGCAGCAACAGCATGGAATCCACGCCGCCACTACATCCGATTAGAAATTTTGTCTCTGCAGGAAAGCCCTGCAGTTGCTTTAAGATGCCAGACCTAAATTGTCGCTGCCAAACTTCATTAAACGTTGGTAACGTGCTTCGCATCGTGCTTGTGGTTCCATTGCTTGCAGTTCATTTAAAGCTTCTTTCAGGACTGCTTTCAGTTGGTACATGACTTCATCCGGATCCAGATGTGCACCTTCACCTTCATCAACGACGTATTCAACAATGCCCATCTTCTGCAATTTTTCAGCAGTTAATGCCAAAGCTTCACTGGCTTGTTCCGCTTTTTCTGCAGTTTTCCACAGAATAGACGCACAACCTTCCGGTGAAATCACTGAATAAATACTGTGAGAGAGCATCACTACACGATCTGCCACGCCAATCCCGAGTGCACCGCCTGAACCACCTTCACCCAGAACAGTGGCAATTACAGGTACTTTCAGATTAGAAAGTTGTGCCAAACTCGATGCAATCGCTTCAGCCTGACCACGCTCTTCCGCACCCACACCGGGGTATGCACCCATGGTATCAATAAAGGTGAAGACTGGCAGATTAAAACGTTCCGCCATATCGAGCAGACGCTGAGCTTTACGGTAACCTTCCGGGTTACTCATTCCAAAATTATGCTGTAATTTTTCACGGGTACTACGACCACGGTGCTGACCCACGATCATCACTGGTTGTCCATCGAAACGTGCCAGACCACCGATCATTGCGCCATCATCACCATAGAGACGGTCGCCATGCAAAGCATCAAATTCAGTGAATATTTCACCTACGTAGTCCAGAAATTGTGGACGTTCCGGATGACGAGCAATCTGTACTGTCGTCCATGCTTTTGATGGGGTAGCTTTATTTTTCATAGGTCAACCGTTTTCATCCCTATAAAGGTATTAATTAACAAATTGTTCAGATTGAACCGAGAGCTCGATCTCCCAATTTTTAAACTGCACCTGTTCATCATGCAGTTCAGCAATCAATAATGGCCATTGTTTGGCATTACCAGAAATGCTGAGCTGCCATTGTTGCGCATTCTTGACCTTAAGTTCAATGGCAGGAAGCATCTCATCACTACGACTGTGATTGACCAAAACCGCCAGACGCAACAGCAAACACAGCTGTAAAAGTTTAGTTCCACCGACTTTCATCACATCATGCTTGGCATCAGCGCGCAATTTACGGCGATGATGTGCGACCAAATGTGACAAATAATTCTGATCTACCTGCGAAAAACCGGCAATGTCAGAATGTTGCAACAAATAGGCACCGTGGCGGTGATAACCACTATGACTGATCGCTAAACCAATTTCGTGCAAATAAGCTGCACGACGAAGTAAATCACTGTCCTCGCTATATAGGCCAAGATCACCTGCTACATCATCAAACAGTTTTTGTGCAGTCTGCACTACACGTTCGGCCTGCTTGGCATCGGCATTATAACGACCAATCAAGGCATGGACTGAACGATCACGTATATCTTCATGCTTGAAACGACCCAAGAGGTCATACATCACACCTTCACGTAATGCTCCATCTGAATAGACCAGATGTGGAATATTCAGTACATCAAATACCGCATATAAAATGGCAATTCCTGCAGGCAAGACTGCACGGCGGTCATCTTTCAGACCTTCAAATTCCATGTCCGAAACATGCTTATATTTGAATAATCTGTCTTTAAGTTTTTCCAGACCTTCACGAGTGAGCTGTTCTTTATCATTGCTCCAGCCCATGTTGACACAGATCTGACGGCAAGCCTTAATCGTACCACTCGAACCAATCACCGCATCCCAACCGGCAGATTTATACGTATTGGCAATGCCTGAAATTTCTTTTCGCGCCGCAGTCACTGCCTTATCAAAGGCTTTATGGGTAATTTCACCATCAGCAAAGAATTTCTTGGTAAAAGTCACACAACCCATCTGCACAGATTCGGTATGAATGGGTTCGAATTCTTCCCCGATAATCAGTTCAGTCGACCCCCCACCGATATCTACCACCAGGCGACGACCAGTATTGGCCATGGTATGTGACACACCGAGATAAATTAGACGCGCTTCTTCACGACCAGCAATAATTTCAATCGGTTTTGGTAAAATTTCAGCCGCTTTCTGAATGAACTCATGACCATTTTTGGCTTGGCGTAATGCATTGGTTGCAACAATCCGTAAACGGTTTGGTTGTACAGAACCCAAACGTCCGACAAAACGGGCCAGACAAGCTAAACCACGCTGCTGTGCGGCTTCAGTTAAATTTTTATTTTCATCCAGTCCCGCAGCAAGCTGAACCTTCTCTGACATTGATGCGACTTTTTTCACTTCGCCATGATCCACCCGGGCAATCGCCAAATGAAAACTGTTTGATCCCATATCGATGGCTGCGAGTAATTCTTCATCAATCAAAAAATCAGACATTCTAGAAATAAACCTTTTAAGAATTGTGCTTAGAGTAATTCACAACCATGCAATTTAAAAGCCATTTGTCAGGACAATTTCGCGTAATTATTTTTTTCATTTATAGGACAATTGTATGAGGCGATGGTGACTATCGTGATCATCCATTAGACAAAACAACATTAAAGCTTGAAAATTTACAGATTCCCCTACATTGTTAAAGATGGCTATGTAATACTAATAATTATAGTCATTTTTATAAAATTAATTCTGGAGCACTCCATGTCTGGCAACATCGTAAACACTACTGACGCAAACTTCGAAGCAGACGTTCTTCAATCAGACGTTCCTGTGCTGGTTGATTTCTGGGCTGGCTGGTGTGCGCCATGTAAAGCTATTGCCCCTGTACTTGAAGTATTGGCTGATGAATATCAAGGCAAAGTGAAAATTGTCAAAGTTGACGTAACGTCTTGCGAACAAACTGCTGTGAACTTCAATATCCGTAACATTCCAGCTTTATTGATGTTCAAAAATGGTGAAGTGGTAGCGACTCAAGTCGGTGCAGTACCAAAATCTAAATTGACTGCATTTATTGATCAAAATATCTAAGCACTAAATGTTCAACTAAAAATACGCGACCAAAGGTTGCGTATTTTTTTCGTCTATAAATTGACAAAAACCTGTTTCTCTCTTATATTTCAACTTCAAGAGATAAAGGATGCTAAATCCTGTCAGTTTCTTACAAGATACATTACATAACATGCCGCTCGGCAATAGAAATTGTTTTCACATTTCTCTTTGAAACAATCAAACAGACCTCTGAATTGTTCTTGTGCAAATTCAATTGCTTTCGTTTGAATGCTTATATGCGGCCGAATGTTACTCCCTTTCTAACCTATACCTTAGAACTTTGATTCTATCTGACCACCTATGAATTTAACCGAACTCAAGAAAAAACCGATTGGCGAACTCATCAAGATTGCCGAGTTTATGGGCCTTGA
This sequence comes from Acinetobacter sp. TW_SC_4, assembly GCF_054861205.1. Lineage (NCBI taxonomy): Bacteria > Pseudomonadati > Pseudomonadota > Gammaproteobacteria > Moraxellales > Moraxellaceae > Acinetobacter > Acinetobacter sp. TW_SC_4. Next base: position 590,938 of record NZ_CM142174.1, on the reverse strand, counting down.
AGGTATGGCTCGTAACCGTAAGCAAGACATTATTTTTGCCATCTTAAAACGCCATGCAATGAATGGCGAAGAGATTTTTGGTGATGGCGTTCTAGAAATTTTGTCAGATGGTTTTGGCTTCTTACGCTCTGCAGCAGGCTCTTATTTGGCAGGTCCTGACGATATCTATGTCAGCCCATCACAAATTCGACGCTTTAACCTGCGTACGGGTGACACCATTACGGGAACCATTCGTCCGCCTAAAGAGGGTGAGCGTTATTTTGCTTTGCTTAAAGTCAATCAGATTAACTACGATACCCCAGAGAATTCACGTAATAAAATCCTGTTCGAAAACTTAACTCCATTGTTCCCTACTGAACAATTAGTGATGGAACTTGGTAATGGTACGACTGAAGATTTAACTGCACGTGTCGTCGATCTGGTGGCACCCATTGGTAAAGGTCAACGTTCGATTATCGTAGCACCACCAAAAGCTGGTAAAACCATGCTATTACAGAACATCGCGCAATCGATTGTTCGTAACAACCCTGAATGCTTCCTGATTGTCCTTTTGATTGACGAACGTCCTGAAGAAGTCACCGAAATGGAACGTACTGTTCGTGGTGAAGTGGTCGCCTCTACCTTTGATGAATCCCCTGCCCGTCACGTTCAAGTGGCTGAAATGGTGATTGAAAAAGCTAAACGTCTGGTTGAACATAAGAAAGATGTGGTGATTCTGTTGGATTCGATTACCCGTCTGGCACGTGCATATAACACTGTGATTCCTTCATCAGGTAAGGTACTGACCGGTGGTGTAGATGCACATGCACTTGAGCGTCCTAAACGTTTCTTTGGTGCTGCACGTAATATCGAAGAAGGCGGTTCTCTTACAATCATTTCTACTGCACTGATTGAAACCGGCAGTAAAATGGATGAAGTGATCTACGAAGAATTCAAAGGTACAGGTAACCAGGAAATCACGCTGGATCGCCGTATTGCAGAAAAACGTGTCTTCCCTGCGATGAATATCAAGAAATCGGGTACGCGTCGTGAAGAACGTTTGATGTCCGAAGACAAACTGCGTAAAGTTTGGATTCTACGCAAACTCCTGCATACCCAAGATGAACTGGTTGCGATGGAATTCCTGCTGGATCGTATGAAAGAGACCAAGACCAATGATGATTTCTTCGATCAGATGAAACGCAAAGCATCGAACTAAAATTATCGGAAAGGTCATCATTCAAGGTGGCCTTTTTTTATGGTTGACGCATGTTACACAATGAAACAATGTACTGAGATATTTGTAAACTTATTTTTAAGTTTTTGATTATTAAAATAAATAGATAAATAACTGTATAATTTTTATAAGCTTAATAAGCCTTTCTCCAATCTATATCTTTCAATTAATTGTTATTTTCTGTTAAAAAACCCTTAATTTTTATCGTTTTTTCACTGTTTTTGATGTTCCCCTAGTAGCAATTAAAAATGCGCAGTGATAGCATATTTGCAGACCAGTTAGACTGCTCCTGCGTTGTTAGTCCCTAACACTATTAGGAATAATAAAAGCATATTACAGCCTGACTTTGGTTTTTTTTAATCTCAATTTTTTAGAGAGTGATGCCATGTTATTCAAAAAAATCGCTATTGCTGCTGCAGTTGCTACTACTTTAGCTTTCGTTGGTTGTGCTAAAAAAGCTGACGACGCTGCTGCTGACGCTAACCAAGCTGCATCTGAAGCTGTAGAAGCTGCTTCTGAAGCTGAAGCTGCTGCTGACGCTGCTGCTGTAGAAGCTACTTCTGAAGTTGCTGCTTCTGACGCTGCTGCTGTTGCTGAAGCTGACGCTGCTGCTGCTGTTGCTACTGACGCTGCTGCTCAAGCTACTGCTGCTTCTGAAGCTGCTCCAGCTGCTGCTCAATAATCTTTACGATTATTCAGTACAAAAAAGAGAGCCTTTGGCTCTCTTTTTTTATGTAATAAATAAAAATTTAAATATAAAAAAAGCAGATCAATTGATCTGCTCATTCCCCACACGTTGACGGAACTTCTGTCCCGCGCGGAACGTAACAACACGGCGTGCAGAGATCGGAATCTCTTCGCCCGTTTTCGGATTACGGCCTGGACGTTGACGCTTATCACGCAACTCAAAGTTACCGAAACCCGATAATTTTACTTGTTCGCCCGAGATTAGCGCTTGGCTAATCTCGTCGAAAAACAACTCGACCATTTGTTTAGCTTCACGACGGTTTAAACTCGTGAGCTCACTTAAATGATCAGCCATTTCTGCTTTTGTTAATGCTGTCATGAAGCCCTCAATGTCGCTTGGTAAGTGTTTTCCAACACCTGAAGGATATTATCCATACCTGATTTAATTTCAGCATCTTCCAGTGTACGGCTTGGATGCTGCCAGAGAAGTGCAAATGCCAGTGAGCGTTTCCCTTCTTCTACTCCTTGTCCAGTGTACACATCGAACAACCATGTCGAGCCTAGAAGCTCTCCACCTGTTTTTTCGATAAGTCCCTGAATTTCGCTAACATTAATCTTATCACTAATTAAAAGCGCAATATCACGTCGAACCGATGGAAAACGTGATAATTCTGTAAAATTAGATACATAAGTTTGCAAAACAGCCGATTGATCTAATTCAGCGACCCAAGTCATCGCCAAATCGAGCTCATCTTCAAGTGAGGGATGTAAACGACCTAAGTAGCCAATTGACTGACCATTCACTAGAATTTCAGCAGATTGACCAGGATGTAACCAGCTACGTTCAGAACGTACATATTCTACATTCAGACGCGCAGCTGCCAGAATTTCCTCAATATCACCTTTGAAGTCAAAGAAATCCATTGGCTGCGCTTTACCATGCCAAGTTTCAGGTGTACGTGAACCTGTGGCAATCAAGGCAAAAGTTGGAATCTGTTTTAGATCATGAATCGAAGCCGCATTCTGGTAATCAAAACGCAGACCGAGTTCGAAGAAACGTACACGGTTCTGCTGACGGTTGACATTGTACTGTACGCATGGAATCAGGCTAGACAGTAAAGTTGAACGCATCACTGCCAAATCGCTTGAAATTGGGTTCGCCAAAGCCAATGGATTCACCGCTGGATTCAGCTGTTTTTCCAGTTTCAGGTCAGCAAAACTGAAGCTGATCGCTTCCTGATAACCCAAGGTCACGGCTGTTTGACGAAGCTGAGTTAGTTCGAATTGATCTTCATATTTCGCCAACTTCACATCAATGACCGGTAAGCTGATTTGAATATTGTCATAACCGTGAATACGGGCAACTTCTTCAATCAGGTCTTGGTAAATTGCCATATCATAACGGTGTGATGGAGGAACCACTGACCACTGGCCTTCAGCTTTTACAGTCACTTCACAACCTAAACGCGTTAAAGCATCTGTAATGAAATCTGATTCAACTGTATAACCTAATAATTGATCGACTTGAGCTTGTTCTAGCTCAATCGCTTCACGTTTTGGTAACAGCTCTGTTTTTTCAGCTACAATGATTGGACCAAACTCACCGCATGCAAGCTCAGCAATCAACTGAGAAGCACGATGCATTGCAATCATAGGAAGTTCGAAATCGACACCACGTTCATAACGTTGTGACGCATCAGTATGTAGACCGAAACGACGAGCACGGCCCGCAATATGCAATGGCGCAAAGAATGCTGATTCCAGGAAGATTTCAGTGGTTTCATCAGTTACTGATGAAGACAAGCCCCCCATAATCCCTGCAATCGCTAATGCTTTTTCATCATCTGCGATTACCATCACATCATCTTGCAGTTCAACTTCCTGTTCATTTAATAGAACAAGCTTTTCACCTGCAGTCGCTTGACGTACATGTACTGAACCCTGAACCTTACCGCCATCAAACGCATGTAGAGGTTGACCCAGTTCCATTAATACATAGTTGGTGATATCGACCAAAATGCTGTGCTGACGGATACCAGCGCGGACTAATGCACGTTCCATCCACTCAGGAGTTGGTGCTTTGGTATTTACATTTTTGATGATACGGCCCAAATAACGTGGGCAACCTTGAGTTTCAACAACGACTTGCTTTTGATCGGTGATGGTTGCAGCTACTTCTTTAATTTCAGGTGGAGTTACCAGCAACTGGTTAATCACACCAATTTCACGTGCGATCCCGCGAATGCTGAAACAGTCACCACGGTTCGGAGTGATGCTGATATCAATCACGTTGTCATCAAGGTCTAAATATTCACGAACATTCACACCCACCGGTGCATCTGCAGGCAGTTCTAACAAACCATCGATTTTATCTTCAAGATCGATTTCTGAAGCACCGCATAGCATGCCTTGAGATTCAACACCACGCAGTTTGCCTTTCTTGATTTTAAAATCGCCTGGTAATACTGCACCGATGGTAGCTACTGGTGCTTTCATACCCGCACGTACGTTAGGTGCACCACACACGATTTGTAGAGGTTCACCTGAACCAATGTTTACAGTGGTAACACGTAAACGGTCGGCATCTGGATGCTGTTCGACAGTCAGGACTTCACCAACAACCACACCTGTAAACAGTTTTGCCGCAGGTGCAATTTCATCCACTTCAAGACCAAGCATAGTCAACTGGTCAGACAGTTTTTCGCTATCGATGGCTGGGTTAACCCATGTGCGCAGCCAATTTTCGCTAATTTTCATTTCTTTAAAACCTATAAATTAATCTTTTAAATCCCCCTCTAACTCCCCCTTTTACAAAGGGGGAGAACCCTGAGTCACATAAGGACAGCCCCCTCTCCTTTTAGGAGAGGTCAGGGAGAGGTTTAAATCCTTTAAGCAAACTGGCGTAAGAAACGCACATCGTTTTGATAGAACATACGCAGGTCATTAATGCCATAACGCAACATTGCAAAACGTTCTACACCTAAACCAAATGCAAAGCCTTTGTATTTGTCGGGATCAATGCCCGCAGCGCGAAGTACATTTGGATGCACCATACCGCAACCTAAAACTTCTAACCACTTGCCACGTTCATCCATAATATCCACTTCAGCACTTGGCTCAGTGAACGGGAAATAAGACGGACGGAAACGTACTTTCAAATCTTTTTCGAAGAATTCATTCAGCAGGTTAACCAATAAACCTTTCAATTCAGCGAAGCTGGTATTTTCAGCAACGTATAGGCCTTCGATCTGATGGAACATTGGTGAATGCGTCTGGTCAGAGTCACAACGATATACACGGCCTGGACACACAATACGGATTGGTGGCTGCTGGGTTTCCATGGTACGAATCTGCACACCTGAAGTATGCGTACGCAATAAATGGTTTACATCAAAGTAGAAAGTGTCGTGCATGGCACGTGCAGGGTGATGGCCCGGAATATTCAATGCTTCGAAGTTGTGATAGTCATCTTCAACTTCTGGACCAGTCGCTACTGTAAAACCTGCTTTGGTAAAGAATTGACAGATACGTTCTTGTACTTGGGTCACTGGGTGGATGCTGCCCACCTGTTGGCCACGACCGGGCAAGGTAATATCAATTGTTTCACTAGCAAGCTTTTGCTCTAGTGCAGCTTTCTGCAGTTCAGCCTGACGTTGTGTCAAAGCACCCGTGATAGCTTCACGAACTGCATGAATTTGTGCCCCAAACGCTTTACGTTGTTCAGGATCCATTTTCCCCAGCGACTTAGATTGTTCCGCGAGCTGGCTTTTTTTCCCCGTAAATTGCACTCGTACTTGATCAAGTGCAGCAAGGTCTTGAGCTGCTGCAATCGCAGCGAGCGCTTCAGTGGTCAGGGCTTCCAGTGACATAGTAACTCTCAAAGCAACAGGTTAGAAATATTTTTAAAAAACCCCATATTCTAACAGTTTTTAGGCGAGTTGATGAAGTGCGCTTTTAATGAAAATTAGAATAGCATCATGAATTATAAAAAGTATAAGATAAACATAATATCAATCAGATCAAATCACTATGGCACTCGATCAAATTTGGAAACAGCAACTGACCCTCGTCACTTATGGCAATGAGTTTTTAACTCAGGATCTCAGTTTCAGCCGCTGGCTGAATCACTCCATTTTTAATCAGTACCATTTAACTTTTCGTGATCTGATTTCCCAGCATTTACTGGCACAGCACTTTCAAATCTGGCTTGAAGGCCTGAAAAAACAAGGTGTTCGTAGGATCAGCCTGCATTCTTCACACTTGCTGGAAGATGAAAATAATCCTAATGCCAATGTCGAACTGGTTCCTTTGGCTCATGTGATTATCAGTCATCATGCTCAAGGTAAAACCGCCTGGATGATCGGTAAGGAGCTGGCTGAATGGTATACCGCTGATAATGATTATGAAGCACCAGAAGCCCAGCAGTCGCCTTTACGTCATGAAGTATTCTGGCGTTATGAACTGAACAGTAAACTGGCTAAAAGAATTGATGCTGATCTGGTACAACCAAACTGGGATGATATTCATACCTATACTGAACATGAATTATTTGAACACCATTTAGCTCAAGGATTCACTGAGCCTGCTTATACTGGATTGCCTTACTATGGTACTACCCCAACGATTCAGTCTCACTCAGAAAATCCGAGTCATCTTGCTTTAATCCCAACGGATTATTCATCTGATTATGCTCATCAGACCTTGTATCGTCTGGATGCATTAAGTGATTTTATCCAGACAAAGATTCAACACCCTTATAACGATGATGGTCAGGTACTGAATCCGGAGCAGCAATTAAACCTGCGCCACTTTGCACAAAAAATCGATGAAATCAGTGCCAAGTTCATTGTGAAAGTGGCCAATCATTATAAAACTGCACAACTCACTCCTAAAGTGGCGCCTGATCCTTTTGCAGGCATGAATACTGAAGATCGCGCAGTCAAAGTCTCCAAAGCTGAACGACCACAAAGTCACCATAAAACCGGTGCTTCAAGTGTGATCAAACTGATTCTGATCACGATTGTGATCTGTTTGATTGGCTACTATTTCGGGCTTTAATAAAATATATTGTCTATAAATAATCACTTTGGCTTGGTGGAGACTTAATCTCCACCAAATCAATAAATAAATGATTTAAAAAATCAAAGATCCCACTGATTTTATTTAAGCATAAAAAAGACCGCTAAAAGCGGTCTTTTTTCTAAGTCATAAAGACTTATGCAGCCAACGCATCTTTAGCTTTAGAAGCTAGAGCTGCAAACGCAACTGCGTCATGCATAGCGATGTCAGCAAGTACGCGACGGTCGATGATAACCTGAGCTTTTTTCAAGCCAGCGATCATACGGCTGTACGATAAACCGTTTTGACGTGCACCAGCGTTGATACGCGCAATCCATAGAGCACGGAATTGACGTTTCTTCTGACGACGGTCACGGTAAGCGTATTGACCAGCTTTGATTACCGCTTGGAACGCTACGCGGTAAACGCGTGAACGAGCACCATAGTAACCTTTAGCGCGAGCAAGAATTTTTTTGTGACGGCGATGAGCCTGTACACCACGTTTTACACGAGCCATTTATAATCTCCTTAGATGTACGGGCACATACGACGAACTGAAGCAACGTCACTTACGTGAACCATTACACAGCCGCGCAATTGACGAATACGCTTAGCAGATTTTTTGGTCAAAATGTGGCGTTTGAACGCTTGTTTACGCTTAAAACCGTTAGCAGTCGCTTTGAAGCGTTTAGCTGCACCACGGCGAGTTTTCATCTTAGGCATAACAACCTCTTTTGAACACCTGTTCGGCACGTCTGCACCATTGCAAGAACGCCCTGCAGGTAAGGGAGCCGATATTCTAATGCATCTTTGCTTAAAACAAAAGCACTAGTCTTTTTTTCTTGATGAATCTGCAAACTTAGCATTTTTTACGATAAGAATTGAATGATGAATTTATATACTGCTTGCGATATCACTTTATAATTCGTCAATTTTTTCAGTTGCAGCTCTTTATGCACATTCAGCCCGATGCGTTTGCCGCACTCCGTTATCGAGACTTTTCTATTGTCACCTTAAATCAGTTTTGCCTGACTTTAGCCATTCTGATTCAGGAAATTATTGTTGCCTATTCTCTATATCAGATTACCAAAGACCCGCTGACCTTAGGACTAATTGGTCTGGCAGAAGCGATTCCTTTTATTTCCCTTTCTTTATGGGGTGGATATGTCGCGGATCGCTTTAATAAGCAGACCATTATGAAAATCTGTTTATTTTTCGCCATTCCGATGCCGCTCATTCTCTGGTCACTGTTTCATTATCACGGCTTGGGAAAGCTCAGCACCAGTCAATTATCTTGGGGAATTTATGCCGTCATTTTCTGTCTGGGTACCATTCGTGGCTTTTATAATCCTTCAGCAACTTCACTGAAACCTTTTCTGATTCCACGTGCACTCTATGCCAATGGTGCAACCTGGACCACTATTGGCTGGCAAAGTGGGGTAATCATCGGGCCGATGCTGGGTGGTTTTATGCTGGCGTTTTTGGGTCGGGAAACCAGTCTTCTAACTGTCGCAGTACTGGTCAGCATCTGTTTTGTTCTGATTAACTTATTGCAAAAGCGCGATTTTCCTAAAATTGAAACTGAAAATATCCTGCATAGTCTGGGTGATGGTTTCCGTTTTATCTGGAACAGCAAAATTGTACTGTGGTCGATTTCCCTAGATTTGGTTTCGGTACTGTTTGGTAGGGTGATTGCCCTCTTACCGATTTTTGCAGAGGATATTTTAAAGGTTGGTCCTGAAGGTTTGGGGTATTTACGGGCTGCCCCTTCAATTGGCGCACTGATAACCATGATTGCCCTGACCCGTTTTCCGCCTACGCAACATGCCTGGCGTAATATGCTGCTTGCAGTCGCAGGATTCGGAGTCTTTACCCTGCTATTCGCCTTTTCTAACTCGATGTGGCTATCTCTGTTTGCTCTTGCCATGACCGGCGCCTGTGACAGTATTTCTGTAGTGATTCGCCAGACGATTTTACAGATTTACCCACCCGATAATATGCGTGGCCGGGTTGCTGCAGTAAACGGCATGTTTGTCTCATCTAGTAATGAACTGGGTGCTTTTGAGTCCGGTCTGGCTGCGAAATATATGGGCACAATTATGGCTACAGTGTTTGGTGGCAGCATGACCCTACTGGTGGTGTCCATCAGCTGGGCAAGAACCAAGGATCTGTTTGGAATTGATATTACCAAAGGAACTGAAAAATAATTTTTAGTTCTGATGTGCGTAGGATTTTCAATCAGGAAAATATTGTGCACTAATGATGAATACAAATAAAAAGAGGCTTTACGCCTCTTTTTTAAAACATCGCATACGCCCAATAGACAAACAAATAACGTCCAATTTTGGCAATACTGACTATCAAAATAAAACGGGCAAAATTTTCCTTGAGCAAGCCAGCAATTAACGTAATTGGATCGCCAATAATCGGCACCCAGCTCAGCAATAATGACCAATAGCCGTATTTCTGATAGGTACTTTGGGCTTTAAGCATCTGCTGCTCAGAGACTGGAAACCATTTTTTATGTTTATATTGCTCAATCTTAAACCCCAGATACCAGTTCACACAGGAACCCAAGATATTTCCAGCACTTGCGATCATGATGAGCAAGGCCGCCGAATAGCTCCCTTGCCATAATAAACCCAGCAAAACCGCTTCCGACTGCAGCGGTAATAAAGTGGCTGCACCAAAAGCGGCAAGAAAGAGCAGAAACAGGGACATCCCGAGACTAACGGCTTAAACCCAGTTTTTTCTTGGCTTTAAGATATTCCCAATTCGCCCAGACTATAGCCATAACCATGACCAAAATACGTGACCATTGATATTTCTGGGTGATCGGCTCAAGAGCTGTATTTAAAATCTGACGATCTTTGGTATTCAAGGCACTGATCACCTGATCCACATGCACAATTTCAGCAACGAACAGCAGCAGACAAGCTGCGATACCGAAAATAATACTCCAGTAAATTCGAGGATTCGTTTCCACGATTTTAGTAAAGTTCAGGAAAAAATCTTTCATATACTCACCCAATAAAAAACCACCCAAAGGTGGTTTAATCTACTTTTATCTAGTTTAGCACAAAGGCCAGACTTATCTGACCTGTATTGCTAACGCTCTTTGCACCGCTGGACGCGCAGTCAGGCGTGTCACATATTCCTGTACTTCCGGATAATCTGCCAGATCAATTTGCTGCCATTCATGACGTAACACCCATGGCAAAATAGCCATATCCGCAATCGAATACTCACCGGCTACATATTTTTGACCAATCAGCTGTTTGTTCAGAACCCCGTATAGACGCTTGGTTTCATTAACATAACGATCAGTAGCATATGGGATACGCTCAGGAGCAAAACGGCTAAAGTGATGATTTTGCCCCAGCATTGGACCCAAGCCACCCATTTGCCACATTAGCCATTGCTCAACTTCAACACGTTGCTGCTCATCATCCGGATAAAACAGGCCGGTTTTACGACCCAAATATTGCAGAATCGCGCCAGATTCAAAGACTGAAATCGGTTCACCACGCGGGCCATCCTGATCCACAATCGCAGGAATTTTGTTATTTGGAGAGATACGTAAAAAATCAGGTTGAAACTGGTCATTTTCCAGAATATTGATCGGGAAAATTTTATACTCCAAGCCCATTTCTTCTAATGCGATGGTAATTTTATGGCCATTGGGCGTTCCCCAATAATAGAGATCAATCATGTTATTACCTGTTACCTTTTCGTTTTTACATGACATTATTGAAATTTGATCTAGTTATAGCATGATTTAAAGCCTTACTTCCGCATATTTTGTTATAGATTCAGCAGTAAAATCGCTAAATTCAAAGCATTATTTTTAGCTCAAGATGGGTTCAAATATTTTTAAATCTTGAGGCTTGAAAAGCTTCGCCTCAATCCTATATTAGAAATAGAGCAATGATCTATTCAGGAGATTGTTTCTAATCACTGAGTTCATATTGAAGAATTGCATGTTGTTTAAAAAACTTTTCTGAGATCAGGAGGTAAGATCAATGAGCAATTTCAGTCTTAGCCCACTATTCCGTCGTAGTATCGGTTTTGACCGCTTTAATGACCTTTTTGATTATGCAATGCAAAGTGAGGCACCGAACTATCCACATTACAACATTGAAAAAACCGGCGACAACAATTACCGCATTGTGGTTTCTGCTGCCGGATTCAATGAAGACCAGCTAGAGATCAATCTGGAAAATCAGGTTCTGACCATTAGCGGTAAAGCGGTGGAAGAAAATTCAGATACTACTGTAGAATTCCTACATAAAGGTATCGCGCACCGTTCATTCAAATTGTCTTTAAGACTGGATGAACATGTAGAGGTACAACAAGCTGAATTTGAAAATGGTTTATTGAAAATCGAATTGCAGCGCAATGTGCCAGAAGAAAAATTGCCTCGTCAGATTCCGATTGGCAAAAAACTGTTAGCTGAAAAAAATGAATCTAACGAGCAGCAAAGCTAATCACCTGCCAAAAGAAAGACCCGAATGGGTCTTTCTTTTTTAGGACAGAATCCTTAAGCTTGAAAGTGTTCAATTTTCACTCATTATAAAAATAATAATATGAGCACATCAGATATTATTCTGTTTCATCAAAGTGCCCAGACGATGAAACATATGGGACTTCTCCTTCTTTGCTATCCCATTGGAATTTTGATGACCTTATACCTTCATACTCCAGATCCTCCTTCCAGTTTTGTTCGAGGATTGATATTTTTATGGCAGGAGTCTCCAAGCTTTTATGGCTATATGCTAGGTTTCCTGATGCTATCGCTCTTGGTATATAGCATTAAACTAAAAATCACCTCGCGGACAATTTATTACACTTTGGCAGGATACCAGATCAGTCTGTGTTTATATCGTGAAACCGTCCATTACAGCTTTATCAATCCCCAATATGATTCAATTAAGGCACGTACCAAACGCTGGCTAACCAGACTTCCCGCTCATCAAATTAATCAGCGAGATGGCACGCTCGATTTTATTCTTTGTCAGTCCAGTTGGCGCGACCGGCTCTGTTTAAGATTATTCCGGATTCATTTATCGATGTTTTCTCGTCAGCAAGCTAAGGAAATTATTCAAGCCATGTACAGTGCTTGGAATTTAAGATCATAAAGGCTGATTCAAAAACACTTTTAATTATATGGGTTAAGCTGAAAGAAATTTATCTCATCAGATTTCAAAGGATAAAAGCAGTTATTAAAAAAATGGTGTTCTGGTTAGCACTTTCCCCTATCACTACATATATTTGATTTACATAAAATTTCGGCTATGCTTTTTCTGAAACAGAATAAAACATTCAATAAATACCATAGATAAGAAAATCTGCCGTAGGTGCACTATGAATTATGTCCGTCGCAACGCCCTGAGTCCTTTCATGCTATTGAGCTTGCTGTTCTTTTTATTGATTGTTATTTTACTGCTATTGTTTGGCTGGCCACATTATAAAGTTTGGAAACAAGGCATGGATGGTCAGGCAGCATTGGCTGAAGCAGAACAATCCAAAATGATTCAAGTGCAAGTTGCAAAAGCGGAACTGGAAAGTGCCAAACTGCGTGCAGAAGCCATTAAACTCGTTGGGCAGGCAGCTAAAGATTATCCTGAATATCGCAAGCAGGAATTTATTGGTGCATTTGGTGAAGCCCTACGAGAAGGTCGTATTCAACAAATAATTTATGTACCCACTGAGGCCAATATTCCGATTGTAGAAGCAGGAAAATCCTACCCTGCTCAATAAAAGATTAAGTTACCTCATAAAAAAGCCCTGCAAATACAGGGCTTTTTTCATCAAGAGATGCTTACTTTTTCTTTTTAGGACCAAGCAGCATACCCATTTGACGACCTTCCATTTTTGGTGCTTGTTCAACTACACCATATTCAACTACGTCTGCTTCAACTTTTTGCAGTTGAGCCAGACCCAGTTGCTGGTGAGCCATTTCACGACCACGGAAACGCAGGGTAATTTTTACCTTGTTTCCTTCTTCAAGGAATTTGATGATTGCACGTAGTTTTACGTTGTAATCACCTACATCTGTCGCAGGACGTAGCTTGATTTCTTTCACCTGGACTTGATGCTGTTTTTTCTTCGCTTCTTTCTGCTTTTGTTTCAGATCAAACAAATGCTTGTTGAAGTCCATGATTTTGCAGACAGGTGGCTCAGCATTGGCTACGATCTCAACAAGATCAAGATCGGCAGCTTCAGCTGCGCGCAATGCTTCTGCAAGGTTAACAATACCTTTTTGCTCACCATTTTCGTCTACAAGACGGACTTCTTTTGCACGAATTTCATCATTCAAGGCAGGACGGTTTGATTTTCCGCCCTGTTGATTACGGTCAGGCTGTTTAATCGCTGTTACTCCACAATGTACCGGCCGCGTTCGGCTACGGCTGCTTTTACTAAGTCAACGAAAGCGTCGATTGACATAGTACCCAAATTTTTTCCTGAGCGGGTACGGACATTCACCGTACCTTCCTCTACCTCACGGTCCCCAAGTACCAATAAGTAAGGAATACGCTCTAAAGTACGTTCACGAATCTTAAAGCCGATTTTCTCATTTCTCAAGTCAGAAATTGCACGAATTCCGTTTTCTTTAAGTTTCGCGACGACTGACTCACAAGCCTCGGCTTGAGCATCAGTAATATTCATTACACACGCTTGCACTGGTGATAACCAAGGTGGCATAAAGCCCGCGTAGTGCTCAATCAGTATACCAATAAAACGTTCGAAACTGCCAAGAATTGCACGATGCAACATTACAGGCTGATCACGATCGTTATCTTCAGTGACATAAGAGGCATCCAGACGTTCTGGAAGGTTGAAGTCACATTGAATGGTACCGCACTGCCAGATTCGGCCTAAGCAGTCTTTCAATGAGAATTCGATCTTCGGACCGTAGAATGCACCTTCACCTGGTTGTAAATCCCAATCCAGGCCAGCAGCATCTAAAGCATCTGCCAAAGATTTTTCTGCCATATCCCAAAGTGCATCATCACCCACACGTTTTTCAGGACGTGTCGACAACTTCATTTGTACTTCTTCGAAGCCAAAATCTTTGTATACGTCTAGTGTCAATTTGATAAAGTCTGCAACTTCAGTACCGATTTGTTCTTTGGTACAGAAAATATGAGCATCATCTTGGGTAAAACCACGTACACGCATAATGCCATGTAAAGAACCTGACGGCTCGTTACGGTGACATGAACCAAACTCCGCTAAACGGATTGGAAGATCACGGTAAGATTTTAAGCCTTGGTTGAACACTTGCACATGACAAGGACAGTTCATCGGTTTCACGGCATAGTTACGGTTCTCTGAATGAGTCGTAAACATGTTTTCAGCATAGTTCGCTGCGTGACCTGATTTTTCCCAAAGCGTGAAATCCACCACTTGTGGTGTACGGATTTCAAGGTAACCATTTTCTTGCTGAACTTTACGCATGTATTGTTCAAGCACTTGATAAATGGTCCAGCCGTTCGGATGCCAGAACACCATACCTGGTGCTTCTTCCTGCATATGAAACAGGTCTAAGGCTTTACCAATTTTACGGTGATCGCGTTTTTCAGCTTCTTCAATACGTTTGATATAAGCTGCGAGCTGTTTCTTGTCAGCCCAAGCTGTACCATAGATCCGTTGCAGCTGTTCGTTTTTCGCATCACCGCGCCAATAAGCACCAGAGATTTTAGTCAGCTTGAATGATTTTAAGAATTTGGTATTTGGTACGTGCGGACCACGGCACATATCCAGATAGTCCTGATGGTAGTACAGGCCCATTTGAGTTTCTTCAGGCATGTCTGCGATCAGGCGCAATTTGTATTCTTCGCCACGTGCAGTGAATTCTGCAATCACTTCGTCACGCGGGGTCATTTTTTTCACGACATCATAGTCCTGATCGATGAGCTTTTTCATACGCTCTTCAATCGCAGCCATGTCATCTAAAGTAAATGGACGTGGCATCCAGATGTCATAGTAGAAACCTTCTTCAATGACTGGACCAATGACCATCTTTGCTTCTGGGAACAATTGCTTAACGGCATGACCTACCAAGTGTGCGCAAGAGTGACGAATAATTTCGACACCTTCTTCATCTTTAGGCGTGATGATTTGTAAGGTTGCGTCTTCAGTAATCAGATCGCACGCGTCCACTAGACGATCGTTTACACGACCTGCAACAGTATTTTTTGCTAGACCAGGACCGATGCTTTGAGCAACTTCCATCACAGATACGGCGTGATCAAACTGTTTTTGATCGCCATTTGGCAAAGTGATAATTGGCATATGAAATCCTTAAGGAGTGATGCCCCGTACCATGGAGCATGTCACCGCGAGATTATGATCGAGGGAGAACCTCAAAAGATAAAAACGGTGGATAAATAAAAAAATCGCCTAGAATTTTACACGGCTTGGGCCAATGATTAAACCTTTTCCCTAATAAAAATAGGATTTATCACCAAAAAGTTCTTTTGAGCTGCAATGAGTTAAGCTGATTATTCGCTCAAGAATTATTTATTCTCTCAAGGTTTGCCACGCTTCAAATTGCCCTTCAGCATAGACATATAATTGAGAAAACTGGGGAATGATGACTTCACTTTGGGTCGGCCTTAAAAACACGTAATCATCGACTTTCAGTTCACAAGATTTCGGTACCAGAACCATTTCCTGATTGCTACTACGTCCATATAAAACATGCGGCTGGCTTTTTTCTGGAAAATAATAGTCCGCCTGCCAGTAACCACCATAAACGAATAGCGCTTTATAATGATGCGGTAGATGATTAAATACTTCCAGACCAGGAATCTGGCTATAAGGCAGCACTTTTAAAATTGGTGTGGCAATCCACAAGGCACATTTTAAAGCAGAGAGATTGGCCAGATCAAAATCACTGGGTTTAAGTAGCATGGAACCAAAAGCTAGATCATTACAGACACTCTGCTGGCAATGCTGCATAAAGGTCGGACCGCCGCCATCATTAAAACATAGATTTTCATGCCATAAACCAGGAAATTGCTGTTGCAGCGTTAGCTTGAATTGTTGATAAATCTGCTGTGATTGCTGATAACTTTTTTCAGGTCTTTTGAGAATTTTTGGCAGTTTGGCTACATGCGCATCGTAGCCCATTAATCCGGAAAATTTTAGATACAGAGGATGCTGCTGAATCAGCTTGAGTGGGGCTACAAACTGTTCCTGACTGCTTACTCCTCCACGATGTAGGCCTACATCAATTTCAATATTCACATTCAGGCAGAGATTCAGACTTTGCGCGAGTTGCAGATACTGCTCCAAGCGTGCTTGACTATCGATCAGCCATTGAATATTTACTTGAGGATTTAAGCCCTTTTGACTAAACAGGCTTTGATAAAAGCGCTGCGCTGCATGAACCGGCATTGGCTTACCGAGCAAAATGTCCGCTTGCTGAAATGCTCCGATAATTTCCCGAAGATGTGGCAGATGAAATACCGTAAAACATTGGGTATTCAGCTTTTCACTAGCGAATTGAAGCAACTTGGTACTGGCTAGAGATTTCACCACCAGACGTGGCTTTAACTGCACAGGGAGCTTCGACTGCACAACATCCAGATTATGTTGATACTGAGCCAAATCCAGAATCAGTTGTGGTGTACCCGTACCCTGCTGTTTTAGGTCTTGAGTCAGTTGCTGAAAATAAGTTGGTCGCATCTTCTACTCCTGTTACTTAACCAGAAACAGTTTTTTTAAGTAGGGATTCAGCCATTTTTTTGCGGATCCAGCTGCTGACGTAGCGCCATAAATTCATCCCATCTTGGATATAAGTCGCGCAGTGATGCGGCATGCATGCTATGCAATTTTCCCCAATGTGGTCGCCCCTGATATTTCTGAAAAATTGGTTCCACTAGATTAAAAATGACGTGATAATCCCGCTTATAAAACTGATGGATAGAAATTGAAACTGAATCCCGCTGATAAAATGGACTGAGCCAAATGTCATCCGCTTTGACATAACGAAACTCGATCGGAAAGAGCATCGGCACACGATGCTGCCTTAAACAATGCAGCACTTCTTCCAGACACTGCAAGCCTAGTTCGACAGGAATCTGGTATTCCATTTCATTAAATCGGGTATTGCGCGGTGTAGGGAAAATCTGACTGGACCAATCCACAAAACAGGTCGGTTGGACAAAAACACCGAGCAGCTTTTGCAGATAAGGATTTTTAGACGACAATAACCGTGTCAATTCAGAACATGACATCAGTAAACTGTCTTCTGATGGCCAGCTTTCTTTTCTCGGCTGAAGGACTTCATCCGTTTCATCTAGTATTTTCAGCATGACCTGATCAGCATGCAGGAAAGCCCAAAACTCAATATGCCGATGCTGATGTTTCCATTGATCGATATTGGAAAATATGTCTTTTAACGAACATAACCAGATCTGTTCTTTTAATTTATAACGCGGCCGATTTTGCAGGTTAATTTTAGTGAGTATTCCGAGACTGCCCAGTGCCACCCGCCCCGCCTGAAAAATTTCCGTATTTTGCTGCTTATTACATTACAATAATTCGCCATCTGCAGTCAGTAACTCAAAGCCTTGAACGAAAGCAGATAGACACGGTAAATCAATTCCCGTGCCATGTGTACCGGTCGAGATTGCACCCGCCAGACTTTGCTGATCGATATCCCCTTGGTTGATCAAAGCCTGATTAAGAGGAACCAGATATTCACCCAGTTCATATAGATGCGTACCTGCCTGTACAGTACATTGAGCTGTCGCTTCATTTGCATCTATCACGCCTTTGAAATGATCCAGACGAATCAATACCTCATCGGTTTTGGCTAGCGCACTGAATGAATGTCCTGCACCCACCACACGAATCTGCGCATGTGACTTCACCAGAGTTTGTAATTCATTGATTTCTTTAGGCTCGAAAATTTGAGGAGAACTTTACTGGCTTCCCGACCAGTTGCGCCATTTTGCATTCGCCTGTTGTATTTTCATTATTATTCCTTGGCTAAGGCTATTTTTAACACCCTTTTAGAGTAAAATACCTAAAAAGGCAAATATGGGAACCCATAGGTTCAAAAAAATCAGTGCTTAAAGATAATTTTATTAATATTCAATTATTTAAATTTTTAAAATTATGCATTCGCACTCGACTAAAGCATAACTGCAAGACTTCCAAGAATTGCATATCTTTTTTAACAGGATATGAAAAATAAATATAGAACGGAGTTTTACAATGCTTAAGGCATACGATGAATTACCGCGCACCCCTGCCAATTTTGTAGCGCTGTCACCTTTACGCTATCTCGATCGCGCGGCTTATATCTATCCGAATCAAAACGCGATCATTCATGGTAAGCGTCGTATTACTTGGCGTGAAAAATACAATCGTTGCCGTCAGTTTGCCCACCAACTCCAAAATTTAGGCATCGGTAAAAATGATACCGTTTCAGTTTTATTGCCAAACGTACCTGCAATGATTGAAGCACACTTTGCTGTGCCAATGGCGGGTGCGGTCCTGAATACTTTAAATACCCGTCTGGATGCCAAAACTTTGGCGTTCATGCTGGAACATGCTGAGACTAAAGTACTGCTGGTCGATCCAGAATTTTCTGCAGTTGCAACAGAAGCGTTGGCATTGGTTCCACAGCAAGACATTTATGTGATTGACGTGGCTGATGAGGAATTCGAGGGGGAAGACACCCGTATCGGCCAAATTGAATATGAAGACTGGTTGGCTCAAGGCGATACCAATTTTGAATGGCATTTACCGGATGATGAATGGAATGCGATTAGCCTGAACTATACTTCTGGAACCACAGGCAACCCGAAAGGCGTGGTTTACCATCACCGTGGCGCCTATATTAATGCAGCCAGTAATATCATTGCTTGTGGCATGATGCCGCGTGCCACTTACTTATGGACCTTACCGCTGTTCCACTGTAATGGCTGGTGTTTTGCCTGGACCATGGCAGCCAATGGTGGTACGAACGTCTGCTTACGCAAGGTTGATCCGGAACTGATCTTTAAACTCATTGCTGAACATAAAGTGGATTATTTCTGCGGTGCACCAATTGTACTGTCTATGCTGATCAATACTCCTGAAGAGAAAAAGACCAAGTTTGATCATCGTGTCGAAGTGATGGTAGCCGGTGCTGCACCTCCTGCTGCAATCATTGAGGGCATGCGCAATATCGGTATCAATGTGACTCACGTCTATGGTCTAACTGAGACCTACGGCCCTTCTGCGCTCTGTGCGTCTCAGGCAGGCTGGTCAGACCTGTCGATTCAGGAACAGGCACAACTGCATTCTCGTCAAGGTGTACCATATCCGCTGCAAGATGGCATGAAAGTACTTGATCCTGACACCATGCAGGAAGTGCCACATGATGGTCAGACCATGGGTGAAATCATGTTCCGTGGCAACATCGTCATGAAAGGTTATTTAAAGAATCCGGAAGCAACTGCAGAAGCCTTTGCTGGTGGCTGGTTCCATACTGGCGATCTGGCAGTATGCCAACCTGATGGTTATGCAAAAATTACCGACCGCTCTAAGGACGTGATTATTTCAGGTGGTGAAAACATTTCATCGCTGGAAGTGGAAGAAGTGCTCTATCAGCATCCTGCTATTCTCACGGCAGCCGTGGTGGCAAAACCAGATCCACGCTGGCAGGAAGTACCATGTGCCTTTGTCGAACTGAAAGCAGGACAAACTGCTACAGCAGAAGAGATTATCGAATTCTGCAAGCAACATCTGGCGCGTTTTAAAGTACCTAAAGATGTAGTGATTACCGAGATTCCAAAAACCTCAACCGGGAAATTACAGAAATTTATCCTGCGTGACTGGGCTAAAGAACGCTCTCAAGGTGAATTTTCTTAATTTATTAAGACCCTAGCATCCAGCCCTACTCCTCAAATTTCTTTTTTAATATTGAGAAAGAAAAATTTGGTGAATGGGGCTTTTTTTATTCAGAATAAAGACAATTTATTTATTTAAATAACTGAATTTAAAGTGCTGATTAAGGTACTTATTCTGAGGGATGCCTTACCAAATTAAAGATAAAGAATGCGATCAATCAAAGAAGTTTTCATCCACATGCTTATTTTTAGGCAATAAAAAACCCCAAGACTTAATATGCTTGGGGTTTTTCAGAATCTTGGTCCCGAGGGTCGGACTCGAACCGACACGTCATCTCTGACAGCGGATTTTGAGTCCGCCGCGTCTACCAATTTCACCACCTCGGGAGTGGATGACGGCTATATTACTCTGTTTCAAAAACTTGTCAACGCAGAAAAAACACATTTGCCTAATTTTAAAACAATTCTTATTTTTTTGTTTTATAATCGAGCAATTCCCGCCATAAAAAAGAAAAAAGTTTATACTAGCCGCAGTTTTTTTATCGTAAATTGTCATGCAACTTTCTGATTTTAGTTTCGATCTCCCTGATGAGCTGATTGCTCGCTATCCTCTTGAACAACGTAGTGCTTCTCGCCTGTTACACCTTGATGCACAAGGCCAATATCACGATCACCAGTTCACCGATATTCTGGATTTATTGAATGAAGGCGATTTACTGGTTCTGAACGATACCAAAGTGATGAAAGCGCGCCTGAAAGGTAAACGTGCCTCTGGTGGTGCAGTTGAAGTACTGGTTGAGCGTATGATGGATCAGTTCATTGCGCATTGTCATATCAAGGCCAGCAACACACCCAAAGCCGGTGCAGAATTATTTATCGGTCCAGATGAAGTCAAAGTCACTGTTCAAGGCCGTCATGAAAATCTGTTTATTGTCGAATTTTCTCAGCCGATTTTAGATGTTCTAGACAAATACGGCGCACTGCCAATTCCCCCCTATTTCAATCGTGAAGCAGAAGAAATTGATACGGTTCGATATCAGACTGTCTTTAATGATCCAACTAAACTGGCCAGTGTTGCTGCTCCTACCGCTTCGCTGCATTTTGATGAAGAGTTGCTGAAAAAACTGGAAGAAAAAGGCATTCAGAAAACCTTTGTGACCTTACATGTCGGTGCAGGTACATTCCTGCCGGTTCGTACCAATGATATCGAAAATCACATCATGCACAGCGAATGGTGTCAGGTTTCGGATGAATCTATGGAGCTGATCAAAGCCACCAAAGCGCGCGGTAATAAAGTGATTGCTGTGGGTACGACCGCAACCCGTGCGACTGAAAGTGCGGCTCAGGCCAATGATGGTGAACTGAAAGGCTGGATCGGTGATACTCAAATTTTCATCTATCCGGGTTATGAGTTCAAAGTGGTGGATCGTCTAATCACCAACTTCCATTTACCGGAATCTACCCTGCTCATGCTGGTTTCGGCTTTATCTAACCGCGAAAACATCCTGAATGCTTACAAGCACGCGGTTGAAAGCAAATACCGCTTCTTCAGTTATGGCGATGCCATGCTGATTGATCAAGCGCAATAATCAGCAGGAACCCTCCCGATGCCGATCAAGTCTGTGCAGCATTCCATTCATATTCGACGTAAGAAAAATGAAGTTGTGTTTCGCAATATCGCCCGGCTCTGGGATTTGGGTCGTCAGGCCAAAAGCCATCAGGAATTATTGGATGGCTTTTGGCCTGACGACCCAATTAGCTTAAAATTTGAAAATAATTTACCGCTTGCTCTGGCCGGAATCGGACTCTTTCTGATTGGCTGCATTTTTGTAGCGCCTGCTAATATCTGGATGCAAATCGGTGTTTTCTTTGGATGCCTACTGGTATTCTGGGCTTATATCAGCTATGAACATCGAAAGCCACTGGATGAAGTCATTCGCTATCTGGAAGATGAGGCGCTTGCCAAAAAATACCAGCTGGCTTTTCAGAAGCAGCCACAACATATTTCAATTCCGCTCAATCCCGTACACTTTATTAGCCATTTAAAACGTCTGTTCCCGGTATTTAATCAAGGCTCTCTGAGTAATGAAATTTCACGCTATGCCAGCACTGTCTGGGAAGATGAAGATGGTCAACAACATCAAGTTCTGGTCTTTCAATATCATTATGTGCATGAAGTTCAGGTACGCAATAAGGAAGGTCAACCGGTCAAACTGACCCAGGTACATAAAGACCTTTGGGGGGTATTTGTTTTTGATGTTCAGATTCAGGGGCTAGCCGTGACTACCTCCAGAAAGAAATTTCATTATCCTTATGCTTATCCTTGGCACAGCAGCGACATTCGCACCAACCAGAAATTAAATTTCTTTGGCAGCGATCCGATGCAAATGGCGAAACTGCTCACGCCTGGTTTTGTACTTCGACTGGCGGACTTTTTTGAGCAGCGTCAGGGCGATTTACTGTTTCATCCAGAAAGCCATATGCTCTGCTATCTGGGACCACATGATTTATTTCAGGTATCCAGTAAACACGATAAAATTACCGATATTTCCACATTGCGTGGCCATCTCAGAACGTTTAAATTAATAGAGTTGGAAAAGTTACATACTGATCTGACACAATTTTTAAAATAATTATTTTTTTCTGGGGATTACTTTTATGGGATTTTTTGTTTTTGTCATTATCCCGCTTTTGGTCATTATTGCCATTATCATGATTCGTAACAGCATTGTGCGCCATCATAACTCCACTATTCGTGCATGGTCCGATGTCGCCAGTTATGAACGGCAAAAACTAAAAATCCTGGATGGTCTGCAACCTCTGGTTGAGCAATATTCCAGTTTTGAAAAAGGAACTTTAGAGAAAGTCACTGAACTGCGCCAGAACATTATGAGCCTGAATATTCAGGATGCCGATATTGCCCAGTTACAACGGGTTGAAAACCTGAATAAAGAACTGATGCGCAGCCTGAATGTGGTGATTGAAAACTACCCTGAACTGAAAGCAAATGAAATTTACCTGAAAATGATGAATGAAATTGAAGAACAGAATGAAAATGTCGGTGCTGCGATTACCATCTACAACCGCAATGTCGAACTCTTCAATAACCAGATCCAGATTTTCCCGCACAATATTATCAATAACATGTTCCTCAAAAAGAAAGCTGTACGCCCTTTCCGTGACCAGACCGTGAGTCAGAACTTTGACTATCGTCCAAATTTCCACTGAGAAAAATCATTACATTTTATAGTTTTTGATTTGCAATCCATTGGTTTATGATGAAAGAGTGAGAGATAAAGCAATACACTTATAAAACCCAATAAAAAGAATAAAAAATCATGCTGGATTATTTAGAACACTTGCAACAGATGCTGGTCAAGGACTTTTATCAGCTGTATGACCGCTATCAGGATGATGAAATCTATGCCTGTACTCTGGTCTTTGATGAATTTTTACTGCTGGATGATCTGGCGATTTCCACAGAACGTAGCATTTTTCAGGACCCTGAAGATCCACAGCAATATCTGGCCGAACGCGATCGCTGGAATGTACGAAAATGGCACTATAAAAGCCAAAGCTCTTCACAATCTGAACTCGTGCCTTTTAAAACTTTGCTGGCAGAGTATTTTAAAACCCAGCATAGTTTTGGCCATCCTGTCTTAGCCCAGCAAAAACAACTTTCTGCTACTCACTTGGATTTATTGCTAGAAACTTTTAAGCAAGCCAAACATCGACTTTCTGAAGCTTATGGTCTGGATCTAGATTCGATTATTTTTTCCTCGGCGTTCCGGCCCAACCCGAACGTGAATGCCAATCGGCACTTGAACTCAATTCTGACAGTCGCTTATTGCGGGACTTTTTAGCTTCCAGACAGACCCTGTCTCAATCGACAGTCAATAAGCGTTTAAAACTTTCGCAAAGTGACAAAGACATCCTGATCGACCTGGAACAAATGCTCACGATAGAGCCTTATGACTATTTGCAAGTAGCGCAGGATGCCTATTTACTGACGCTGGAATCTTATTTTATCGACAGCAATATCTATATCCAAAAACTGATCCAGCATATTGCTGCCATGGCGGCTGAACCCGATGGTAGCTGTGCCTTGAGCCGGGAAGAAATCATGCAGCGTTTACAGCAGTTTTCTGCAAATTCACCTCTTTCACCTGATATTTCCCCTATTCATCGATAAATAAAATTACAGAGTGAATTCTCTACAATGCTGGCGTTTAAGGTCAGAATCAAGGAAAATAGCGCCCTTTAATTCGCATTAGTAATCAGCGAACTGTTTTTTCGCCTTGATTTGGAACTCTTATGAAGTTTGAAAAATTAAGTCAGTCGGGTCGTGCCCGTCGTGGTCGTTTAACGCTTGAACATGGCGTAGTAGAGACACCCGTCTTTATGCCAGTTGGTACTTATGGCACCGTCAAAGGCATGTTGCCACGTGATGTGGAAGGCATTAAAGCACAGATTATCCTCGGTAATACTTTCCACTTGTACCTGCGCCCGGGTCTTGAAGTCATCAAGCAGCATGGTGGCCTGCACGGTTTCATGAAATGGGATAAACCGATTCTAACTGACTCAGGTGGCTTCCAAGTCTTCAGTCTGGGTGCAATGCGCAAAATTGAAGAAAAAGGCGTGACCTTCCGCTCCCCGATTGATGGTTCAAAAGTTTTCCTTTCACCTGAAATTTCGATGGAAATTCAGCATACGCTGAACTCCGATATCGTGATGATTTTTGATGAATGTACGCCTTATCCAGCGACCCATGAAGAAGCGCAAAAATCTTTGCAGCTGTCTTTACGCTGGGCTGAGCGCTGCAAGAAACATCATCATGATGAACTCAACAATAAAAATGCCCTGTTCGGGATTATTCAGGGCGGGATGTATGAAGACCTGCGCGATGAATCCTTAAAAGGCCTGCTTGAGATTGACTTCGACGGTTATGCGATTGGCGGTCTGTCTGTTGGTGAGCCGAAAGAAGAGATGATCAAGGTGCTGGATTATCTTCCGAACAAAATGCCGGAAAATAAACCGCGCTACCTGATGGGTGTCGGCAAACCGGAAGATATCGTTGAAGGTATCCGCCGTGGTGTAGACATGTTCGACTGCGTCATGCCAACCCGAAATGCACGTAACGGTCATTATTTCGTGACCGATGGTCTGGTGCGTATCCGTAACAGCCAATATCGTCATGATCAAAGTCCACTTGATCTACATTGCGATTGCTATACCTGTCAGAACTTTACCCGCGCCTATCTGTTCCATTTAGAGAAATGTGGAGAAATGCTGGGTTCTATGCTCGGTACCATCCATAACCTGCGTTATTACCAGCGTTTTACCGAAGATATCCGCAACGCGCTGGATAACGGAACTTTTGATGAATTTGTTCAGGACTTTTACGCTCGTCGTGGCCTGGAAGTTCCACCTTGTCCACAAGATTAATCTTTCAGCATTTGCGCTGAGGAAAAAGACAGGGTAAATTGCAAGAATATGTCAATTTATTATCAAGTTGATCACCAGTTTTTTATTTTAGGAAAATGAAATGAGCCTATTTATTTCGACTGCTCACGCTGCAGGTGAAGCTGCACAACAACCGAGCTTGATGGCTAACCTTTTGATGATTGCGGTTTTTGTTGCAATCTTCTATTTCTTGATCTGGCGCCCTCAATCAAAACGTGCCAAAGAGCACCGTGCTCTGGTTGACAGCCTTGGCGTAGGCAGCGAAGTCGTTTTTGCAGGCGGCTTAATGGGCAAAATCACTAAAATTGAAGGTGATTTCGCAGTCGTTGAGTTGAGCCGCGGTGTAGAAGTCAAAGTTCAACGTGCGAGTGTGATCTCAGTTCTGCCTGAAGGCACTTTAAATAACATTTAATCAAAATTAGTCGTGCTCCCCGCACGACTTTTTCATTTTAAGAAGAAAACGAATGCGTTACCCAGCATGGAAATATGTGCTGATCCTGGTTGTCCTGGTGGTCAGTACTTTATATGCCCTGCCAAGTTTGTATCCAGATGAACCTGCTGTACAGATTTCGGGTGCCAAAGCCGGTACTCAGATTGACGCAGGCATCGTACAAAAAGCAGAGCAGATTTTAACAACTGAAAATATTGCAACTCACGACAATAGCTTTAGTAATAACGCTGCTTTATTACGTGTAGATTCAAGTGAATCACAGCTGAAAGCCAAAGAGGCTTTACGCCGTGGTTTAGGTGATGAATACGTCGTAGCACTTAACCTTGCTCCAACCACCCCAGAATGGCTACAGAAAATTGGTGCCAAGCCAATGAAACTGGGTCTGGACTTACGTGGTGGTGTTCACTTCCTGCTCGAAGTGGATATGGACAAGGCGATTGCACAGCGCATGGACACCTCTGCAACTGACCTGCGTCGCCAGCTGCGTGATAACAACTTGAAATTCAACAGTCTGAATTTAAGCAATAACACCATTGTTGTGCAGTTTGCCAATAATGATGATCGTGCTGCTGTCATGGATTTTTTGCGCCGTAATGGCAATGAATTCAATCAGCAGGCAGTGGCGACTGAAACCGGTTCGACTTTACGCCTCAACTATACCGATACGCGTAAGCAGGAAATCGAATCTTATGCGGTGAACCAGAACTTAACCACTTTACGTAACCGTATTAACGAGTTAGGTGTGGCTGAAGCACTGGTACAAACCCAAGGCAGCAACCGTATTGTGGTTGAACTACCGGGTGTACAGGATACTGCTGAAGCAAAACGTGTCTTGGGTCGTACGGCGAACCTGGAATTCCGTCTAGTGTCTGATCTGAATGATCAATACATCGATCCTTATACTGGTCAATTAAGTGGTACAGCTCCAGCAGGTACTCAGGCATTTGCTTATAAATCTCTGGACAGTGGTCGTCAGTTATTGCTGAACCGTAACCGTATTTTGACCGGTGAACGTGTACAAAATGCATCTTCTGGCTTTAGTCAGGATACTGGCGGTGCTGAAGTTAATATTACTTTGGACAGCGCTGGCGGTAAATTGATGGCAGATGCCACACGTAATGCCGTAGGCAAACGTATGGCGGTACTGTTCATCGAGAACAAGCAAAAGATCAGCTACGTAGAAGACCCGGCAACAGGTGCACAAACTGAAGTGCGTACACCATATACCGAATCTGTGGTCATTAACGCTGCAACTATTCAGGCAGTATTGGGTTCTCAATTCCGTATTACCGGTCTGGACTCACCTCAGGAAGCTTCTGAGCTTGCCTTGATGTTACGTGCCGGTGCTCTGGCTGCGCCAATGTACTTTGTTGAAGAACGTGTGATTGGTCCAAGTCTGGGTCAGGAAAATATTGATAAAGGCGTATTGTCGACTCAAATCGGTTTCATCTTAGTTGCAATATGGATGGTAGTATTCTTCCGTCTATTCGGTGTCATTGCCAACTTCGCACTGGTCATTAACCTGGCAATGATTCTGACTGTCATGTCATGGATTGGTGCTTCCCTCACCCTGCCGGGTATTGCCGGTATCGTAATTACCATCGGTATGGCGGTCGATGCCAACGTATTGATCTGTGAGCGGATACGGGAAGAAATGAAATGGGGCGCCTCGCCGAAACAGGCAATTGTGGCCGGTTATGATCGGGCCTATAACACCATTTTCGATTCGAACTTAACTACCTTCTTGGTAGCGTTCATTCTGTTCGCAATTGGTACCGGTCCGATCAAAGGCTTTGCTGTCACCCTGATGATTGGTATTGTCTGCTCAATGTTTACGGCGATTACCGTAACCCGTGCGATCGTACAGATCATCTATGGCAAAAAACGTAACTTGAAAAAGTTGAGCATTTAGGAGATCGATGATGACTGAAAATACTCAACTGAATCAGAAACAATACGGTCGCCCTGAAGATGAACGTATCATTCCGTTTATGAAGATTGCATTGCCTGCAGCAGTGTTCTCTATCATCCTGACGGTTGCCAGCATCTTCTTTATTGCGACCAAAGGCTTGAACCTCGGTCTGGACTTTACCGGTGGTGTATCAGCAGAGCTGAACTATACCAATCCAGTAAAACCAGATGATGTGACTCAGGCACTCAGCAAAGCTGGCTTTGATGATGCGGTCGTGCAAACGCTGGGCTCGGAACGTGACCTGATGGTACGTATGCCGGTTCAGGAAGATATTGAAGCAGAAGACCTTACCAAAGCCGTTACTGCAGCAGTTCAGCTGCCAGGCAATGCGGCTCAGGTACCTAAGGTCGATGTAGTCGGTGGACAGGTCGGTAACGAGCTGTATGTGCGTTCTGCGGGTGCAGTTGCCCTTGCCCTCTTGTTGATGCTGGTCTATGTCACCATCCGCTTTGAGTTCAAACTGGCGATGGGTGCGGTACTGTCATTGTTCCACGATATCGTCGTGACGATTGGTATCTTTGCCATGATGCAGTGGCCGTTTGACCTTACTGTTTTGGCAGCCGTACTGGCGATCATCGGTTTCTCACTCAACGATAACATCGTGGTCTCTGACCGTATTCGTGAGAACTTCCGTAAGATCCGGGGTGCCGAACCTGTTGAAATTATCAATATTGCCTTGACTGAAACCTTACGCCGTACCATTCATACTTCTATGACTTTATTACTGGTTGTAGTGGCCATGATGATCATGGGCGGTGCTGGCCTGAAATGGTTCTCGATTGCGATGTTTGTAGGTGTCTTCGTCGGTACCTATTCTTCGATCTATATCGGTACAGCCTTCGCCCTGTGGCGCGGTCTGAATCGTCAGGACTTTATTGTTCAGGTGAAACCAGAGTTTGAAGACGAAAATCAGCTTCCATAAGCTGCCCGTTTTCAATTTCACTATTCAGCCCATCTTATGATGGGCTGAATTATTTCTATCTTAAGAAAATTGCTGCGGAGGCACGATGGCAATGACAGGATGGATTTTAGCTACATCAGATTTCTGGAAACTGACCTTGCGGCTTTCATCCAGACTTTGGATCTGATAGCTGTCTTGGCTTTCCGAAATCAGCTCCACAATGAGTTGCAGTCCATTAATTAAATAAAGACAAATCAAGCCAGATGGCTGTAAATCAGCTTGGTCATCACAGACCAACCACCAGCCTGCTTTTAGGCTCGGAAAATAATACTTTCCTGTGACCTGAATGGCATAATGCTGAGGTTCCAATTTCAACCAAGATACAAGATTTTCTGCCGAATCTATAACTTTCATTTTAAAGGCTTGCTGCTCAACAACCTGCATCTGGAACAAAGTCATTTTTACAGGATTCGGTGCTACTTCAATGACAGGTGCTTCAGCACGATCCAATATTAAACTTTCTAAGCCCAGTTGCTGTTCAAGTTCTCGTGCAGCCTTTTCTCCAATCTGGCGCTTACTGTTCAATAGCTGGGTAATATAGGCTGCAGACAGACCAAAATGCTCGCAAATCTCTTTGCCATTTTTAAACTGCTGGCTATCAATCAACTGATCAATCACTTTGGCCAGATTATTTCGTCTCAGTTCAAATATTTCCGTGGCACTCATGTCTATTATTTGCTCTTTTCCCTCTTAACCACACCTTATAACAAAAAAGCCCGCAATTGAATTGCGGGCTTTTATAAGCATGCCTAAAAAGAATCAGTTGCCTTGTACCAGACGGCGTGCACTGATAATTCCCGGCTGCTGTTCAAGACGGGCCAATAGTTTGGAAAGTTGAGCCAGACCTTTGACTTCGATCAACAGCTTCATATTGGCAATACCATCTGCTTCTGAAATGGTATTTACCTGACGGATATTGATCTGATCCGAGAAAATCACCTGAGTCAGATCTTTCAGCAAGCCACGACGGTCATAGGCTTCTACCACGATCTGTACACTTTGGCCACGAGTCGGCTGCATTTCCCAGTCGGCTTCTACTGCACGCTCCGGTTCTTGGCTGATCATACGTACATAATCCGGACAAGCTACCTTATGGATGCTTACACCGCGATTCAAGGTAATATATCCCGCAATCGATTCACCATGCACCGGCTGACAGCACTGGGCTACATGCAGTTCAACGTTATCCAGACCATCAATTAGAATACCATGTGCAGACAAGGTATGGCTGGCACGCGGATTCAAGGCTGGTTTCAGCACCAGTTCAGGCTCATCCTGATCCAGATGCATATGGCGATTGACCTGATTGATCAGAGCATGCAGGCTAATATCACCATTCACCAGACCAATCATAATATCTTCGCCACTCTTCACATTGAAATGGTTGCAATAATCACCCAAGTCGATTGATTTTGGATGAATTGCCAGACGTGCCAATTCTTTATTCAGAATTTCACGACCCACTTCCAGATTCTTACTGCGATCTTGCTGACGGAACCAATGACGTAACTTGTCACGGGCGCGTGCAGTCTTGATATAACCCAGCGAATTGACCAACCAGTCCCGATTTGGTTCACGGTCTTTCTTGGTCAGAATCTCGACCTGTTCCCCGGTTTTCAAGGCATAGGTTAAAGGCACATAGCGCTGGTTGACCCGAGCCGCATAGCATTTGTTGCCGACTTCTGTGTGCACGTGAAAGGCAAAGTCGAGTACGGTTGACCCCCGTGGCAACTCTTTAATATCACCATCACGGCTGAACACATAGATTTTTTCGAAGCCTTCAAAATCTTGAATGTGTTCAAAATTTTCAACTTCCTCTTCTTCATCTTTATGCGCACTGGCTTCATTGCGTTCTTGATAATGCTCAATCACTGCACGCAGGGAATGCAGACGATGATTAAAGGAAGTATCGGTATTTTTCGAACCTTCCTTATAGTTGAAGTGCGAGCATACGCCAAGCTCGGCCTCTTCATGCATCGTATAAGTACGAATCTGCACTTCAAGTGACTTGTTTTCCGCAATCACAGCTGTGTGTAAAGAGCGATAACCATTGGCTTTCGGATTGGTAATATAGTCATCAAATTGATGCGGAATATGTCGCCACAATTGATGTACGATCCCGAGCGTGTGATAACACTCAGGCACACTTTTCACCAGTACACGTAGTGCACGGATATCATACAGCTGGTCGAAGCTCAGGCTCTTGCTTTTCATTTTCCGATAGATCGAATAAATGTGCTTCACCCGGCCGTTAATTTCAGCTTCAATGCCGTGTTCTGCCAGCTCTTCACGCAACTTATCAATCACAAACTGAATATATTGTTCGCGTTCCAGACGCTTTTCATTCAGCAAAGAGGCGATTTCTTTATAGCGTTCCGGCGCCAGATAGCGGAAGGCTAGATCTTCGAGTTCCCATTTCAGCTGGGCAATCCCGAGACGATGCGCTAAAGGAGAATAAATGGTGAGAATTTCTCGTGCGACCCGTTCTTGCCGTTCACGTGAAGAATTAGCCAGCTCACGCAGTGCATAGGTACGTTCTGCCAGCTTGATTAACACGACGCGAACATCTTCCGTTACCGAAATCAGCATCTTATAAATGCCAGACAGGTGCTCACGCTGGTTATTATTGAAGTGGTCTTCCAGGCGTTTATTTTTTTCAATCAGCTCAGACAGCTTACCCATGGACAGCGTGCCTTTGACCAGGCTGTAGACCTGTTCACCGAATTTTTCCTGCACTTCTGCCAGTGGCATGACGCCTTCACGTACTGCGCGGTAAAGCATGGCAGCAGACAAGGTATCTTCATCAACATAGAGATGCGCGAGAATATCCGCCATTTCAATACCGGTATAGAAGGTATTAGAGCGATGCTGAACCGTACTTTGTAGCTCTTTTTCTAAGGTTAAACGGGCAACTTCTTCGAGCTGCTTCAGGGGAGCCCCGTCTAATATGCCACGGACCCGATCTAACCATTCAGTCAGATCCTGCTGTGCTTGTTCGGCATGTTCTACAGTCGCCTCCTGTGACAACTCATTGAGCCGCCCAGGCAGTTGCTCACGTACTGTGACCATACCCTTCTCCTACTTTTAGATACATCATCTCTTTGATCGTTTATTTAATTTTCTTTTTTGAAAAAGGCAATCGACTCGACATGTCCGGTATGCGTAAACATATCCATCACACCGGCTTTGGTTAGCTGATAACCTTGTTGTACCAGTAGCCCTGCATCTCTTGCAAGCGTAGCGGGATTACATGACACATAAACGATTCTTTTGGCACCAAACTGAGGGATATAATGCATAACTTCTTCTGCTCCAGCACGTGGCGGGTCGATTAATAATGCATCAAATCCTTGATTTGCCCAAGACTGGTGCGAAAAATCTTTGGTTAAATCTTGTGAATAGAACGAAACTTGTGCAATACCATTATGGTTAGCATTTTCTGCACCGCGTTGCACCATTTCCTCACTCCCCTCAACCGCAACCACCCGACCAGATGCACCAACACAACGCGCTAGTGGCAAAGAAAAGTTTCCTAATCCACAAAACAGATCCAGAACGCGTTCGCCTTGCTGTAATTGAAGCAAATCACATGCCAAGCGAACCATCTGCGGATTGATCGTTGAATTGACCTGAGTGAAGTCCAATGGATTAAAACCGAATTCCACATCAAAGTCATCAAGACTATAGTGTAAGCGTGCTGCCTGTTCAGGCTCATCAATCCGCTTCAAATAATCTTGGCCTGCAGGCTGCAAATAAAGCTGCCAACCTTTCTCTAACGTAAATTGACGCAATCGGTTGACATCTGTTACCGATAATTCTGCGGTTTCACGAATGAGCAACGCAATGTCATGATCACCCATAGCCAATTCTATATGACCAATATCTGCCTGACCATCGAGACTTTGGAGCAATTGTTTAAGACGTGTAACCGATCCAAACTCACGATCTAGAATCATGCAGCGGTCAATCGAGGTCAGCTTATTGGACTGGTTTTCACGAAAACCAACCACCAGCTTGTCTTTTTGAGGCAGATAACGTACCCCAATCCGGGCTTTACGACGGTAGTCTTCACGTTGTGAACGTAGCGGTGGCAACCATTCTTCAGGCTGGATCCCAGCAAAATGCTGCAAATGTGATTTCAGAACATTCTGCTTAAGTTCAATCTGCGCATCGGGATGGATATGCTGCATATTACAGCCACCGCATATGCCAAAATGTGGACACACAGGTTTGACCCTGATCTCGGAAGCCTCACTGATTAACTCAAGGCTATCCGCCTCTTCCAGTTTTTTGACTTCACGGGTAATGCGGGCACGAACGGTTTCACCTGGCAAGGCATAACGGATAAAGACTTTCTTGCCATGCTTTTCAAGCGGATGGTCCGGATGTGAACCATAGTGAGCGATGCCACGTCCTTCATGTGAGAGTGATTCCACCTGAAAAATATACTCGGATTGCGGTGCTGGACGTGGTTGTGCTCGACGTTTCATGAAAACCTAGGATGTGGAGATGGGAAAATCAAAACGGGTAAATTCAGTTCTTTGTGAGGTTTCACGCCAGACTGATAAAAAATCTGCATGTTGCGGCTGGGTATGCAGGTATTGAATCGTACTCTGCACCAGATGCTGATAATCAGGCAACATCAATTGGCCCTTTAGCAACAGCCAGCGAATATAGACCAACCAAGTATTGAGCACATCACCTTCGCAATAGCTGGTGAGTGCGTTCCATTGCTGGTTACGTACATATTCAGGTACATGATAGCCACCATCACCACGCTTGCCTGGATAACCCAATAAATGAGCAACATCATCCAGTTTCTGAAAATGACGGGCATGAAACATGGCCATGACATCCATCAAATCGACGTGACGCTGATGGTAACGATTCTGGTAGTTATTATAACGCTTTTGCGTATCGATTTCGCCCTGATCGAACAGACTTGGGGCAGATAAGCCATGATACATGGCCCGATAAAGAATAACCGGCAAGTCAAATTGTGAGCCATTCCAACTGACTAGCGTCGGATGACGCTTGTCAAAAATGGATAAGAATTTTTTTAAAATCTCTGCTTCGCTGTACTGTTCACGGCTGAAAGAAAACAGGCGCATGCCCTGTTCATCCATCCATAAACCGGAAATACAGACAATCTCATGCAGTGGCAGACGCTGAAAGTCCGAGCCTGATTCCTGACGGCGTAATTTGGTCAGGGCCTGATCCAGATCAGCCTCGGGCAGATCCAGACCAAACAGATGCGCGCCTGATTTAAGATCGGTTTGGGTTTCAATATCGAAAGTTAAAACAGGCAGGCGCATAAAAGATTTCTCAAAAATTATTTAGGGTCTTGTACAGAGAACAAGCCTGTAGACAGGTAACGGTCACCACGGTCACAGATAATACATACAATTACTGCATCCGGATTTTCTTCTGCGAGCTTGATGGATGCCCAAACTGCACCGCCAGAAGATGTACCGGCACTGATACCTTCTTTTTGTGCCAGTTTACGCATAGTACGTTCCGCTTCAATCTGTGGAATATCGATAATATGGTCGATACGACTACGATCGAAAATCGTTGGCAAATATTCTTGTGGCCAGCGACGGATACCGGCAATGCTAGAACCATCAGATGGTTGTAGGCCCACAATCTGAATATCCGGATTCATTTCTTTCAAATATTTAGATACGCCCATGATCGTACCTGTAGTACCCATTGAGCTGACAAAGTGCGTAATCTTGCCGCCAGTTTGCTGCCAGATTTCAGGACCTGTGGTCAGGTAATGTGCTTCGACATTGTCCGGGTTACCAAACTGGTTTAACACCAAACCTTTACCATCAGCCTGCATTTGCAAGGCCAGATCACGCGCACCTTCCATGCCCTGCTCTTTAGTCACTTCAATCAGTTCAGCGCCATAAGCACGCATCGCGTCCTTACGTTCCTGACTCATGTTATTCGGCATAATCAGCTGCATTTTGTAACCGCGCATGGCCGCAACCATCGCCAATGCAATCCCTGTATTTCCGCTGGTCGCCTCAATCAAGGTATCACCCGGTTTGATCTGTCCGCGCTTTTCCGCCTGCATGATCATGTTATACGCCGGACGGTCCTTGACCGAGCCTGCCGGATTATTTCCTTCGAGTTTTGCGAGTACTGTGGCTTGAGTGTGACTAGCCAGACGCTGCAAACGCACCAGTGGCGTTTTGCCTACATAATGGTCCAGTAAAAATTCGTCTGCTTGAAAATCAGGGGTGGTATTACTCATTATTTGCACCTATATCGAGGTGCGGCTATTGTATGAAAAAATGCATTTCCCTGCACCCATTTATAGCAGTGCTTTTGCATAAAACTGTATAAATCACGATCGGCATGGCCAATTCGTCCTGTTTTAGCTTGATAAAACTCTTTAATCATGATAGTGACTTAGCTCACCTCGCCTCCTGAAAGAATTTGCTCAAACACCCATAATGACTGTTCAGCGCAATGGTTCTTATTTTCTGCCTTAATCTGGAGCTTTATAAAAATAATGCTGAAATTTTAACAGTAGATTTAAAGCATGCTAATATGCAAAGCATAAGGAAAATACTGCTTGAATCATGTCAAATATCAACAAAAAGCTGTTTAAACGCCTACACTTAAATCATGCTTATGGACAGCTGATTGCACTGATTTTTGTACCCATTACTATTCTGGCCTGTGTCGGCGCTGCTCTGGTCATTTCAGAGACTTCCAATGCCGCTCGTGCCCAGCAAAAGCAGATGGCCATTGCGATTTTGACCCGTTTTCAGGCCACGTCTGAATATGCGCTGGACATTTTGAGCCTGTACCCATGGCAATATGAGCAGGCTCATGATGCCATGCAAAATATGCTGAATGAAAAGCATCTGGTTCGTGCGGCTATTCTGGATGAAAATGGCAAAAGTAAACTCGGCATTGGTTTTCAGGAACAGGCGCCTTGGCCTGACTTTAAAAAAGATGGCAATTTTGTTGGCCCGATCTTAGATAAAAACAATCATATTTATGCAGTCAAAGTAAATGAAAATGGCATGAATGCAGGCTGGCTGGCGATCGAACTGGACAATCAGCCCTTAGAAATTGCCCGCTACCGGGTCTTGATCGTTTTGATTGCGACCGGCTTATTGACCTTATTGCTCTTGTTGTTATGTCTGAATTTCTATTCACGTCGCTGGATTGCGCCGATGTATGAGATTCGCATGCAGCTGCAACGCCTGAATGCCGACACCCTAGATCAGCATATGGTGATTAACAGTACCGGTGAACTGCGTCTTTTGCAGCGTGATATTGCCAATGTGGTGAAACGTCTACATTTCAGTTTTCTGGAATTGCGCGAGCATACCGAACAGACCGAAGATGATTTGCGCCGTACTCTAGATACTTTAGAAGTTCAAAATATTACTTATCGTCAGGCACGTGACCAGGCGATTTCGGCCAACCAGGCCAAGTCGGTATTTCTGGCCAATATTTCCCATGAATTACGCACACCCTTAAACAGTATTGATGGTTTTATTCACCTGCTGCTGCGTCAAGGCAATCTTAGCAATGAGCAAAGCCTGTATTTGCAGACCATCCGCAAATCTTCTGCACATTTGCTGGCCCTGATCAATGATGTACTGGATTTCTCCAAGATTGATGCTGGCAAACTGGAACTGGAAACTGCACCTTTTGATCTGGAAGAAGCTATCTTTGATGTGATGGACATGCTCTCGCCACTGGCTGCACAGAAGCATATCGATATGGCGTTCTATTTTGCAGACAATGTACCGAAACATGTGATTGGTGATGTACT
Source organism: Acinetobacter sp. TW_SC_4 (assembly GCF_054861205.1). NCBI lineage: Bacteria > Pseudomonadati > Pseudomonadota > Gammaproteobacteria > Moraxellales > Moraxellaceae > Acinetobacter > Acinetobacter sp. TW_SC_4. The sequence continues at coordinate 554,472 of NZ_CM142174.1, read as the reverse complement.
ACGCTTTAAGCAGATTCTGACCAACCTGATTTCTAATGCGATCAAGTTTACTCCAGACGGCGAAATCATTGTTCGGGCACGCATGGAGCACGATGATATTGGGCAATGTCTGCTGCATTTCAGTGTTCAGGATAGCGGCATTGGCCTGAGCGGAACTGACCGTAAAAAACTGTTTGAATCCTTCTCGCAAGGCGATACCTCGGTCACCCGCCAATTCGGCGGTACAGGTTTAGGCCTGGCCATTTCCAAACAACTGGTCCACTTGATGCATGGTCAAATCGGATTTGAAGATAATCAGGAACGTGCTCCAACAGAAAAAGGCTCAACCTTCTGGTTTACCGCCCAATTCCCGGTGGATGAAGATATTATCCATGAGCACCCGGATTTCAGTGATCTGACGGTTGTGTCTTATCTCGCCCATCCGGCAACAGCGAATGTATTAAGACATTATCTGGAAAATTATCACGTTAAACATATTGAATCGACATCCATTCTGGATCTGTTTAGCCGTCTGAACCATTTACAAAATATCGAGAATACCTGGCTGATTGTTGACCATAGTGGTGATAGCCAAGCCTTACTGACAGAAATTCGTTCTCGCTATCAGGGACATCTGGCTGTGTATGGTTATCAAATGCAGCTTGATCCGAACATGCTGAATGATCATCGTGCCCGTGCTCTGCATCAGCCACTCAGTCGTAGTGCCCTGATTCAGCTACTCGGCAATCAACCCGTCTTTGATCAGGAACAGCATGAAGACTTTAATGGCCAGGGACTGCATATCCTTGCCGTTGATGACCATCTGCCGAACCTGATTGTTCTGGAGGCCTTGCTAGCCGAACTGAATGTCACCACAACCAAAGCCATTAGCGGACAGGAAGCGATTGATATCATCCAGAGCCGTTATGAACAGGGTCTGCCATCTTTTGATCTGATATTTATGGATATCCAGATGCCAGTGATGTCCGGTATCGATACCACCCGTGCAATCCGTTCACTGGAATCAACTTTTGAAAATCATCAGCGTCTGCCGATTATTGCCCTGACAGCACATGCCCTTTCCGACGAGAAGCAAAAACTGTTACAAAATGGTATGGATGATTATGTCACCAAGCCTATTCAGATTGATCAGATCGTGCAAATCCTGACGCAGTGGACGACTGAAAGTTTTAAAAAGATTCCAGTGCTGGAACGTGCCAATGTCATTGATGCGCTGGATCCGAATATTCTGGATTGGCAACAAAGCTTGCAACTGGCAGCCAATAAAGAAGATCTGGCAGTCGATCTGCTTAGCATGCTGGTCGACAGTTTTGAAAAAGAGCTGGATGAAATTGAGCAATTAATTGAGCTGGAAGATTTTCCGCAGCTGGAACATGTTTTGCACCGTCTCTATGGGGCTACCCGTTATGTCGGCACACCGACTCTGCAAAAAGTTACCGGAAGTTTTGAGCAGTTTGTCTCGACCTTGCGTAAGGAACGCCGTAAGGCCGATGACAGTTTTGTTCAGGAAGTACTGAAATATCTGGATGAACTGAAAGCAGTGATTGAGCAGGTAGAACAGGCAGCTCAGCAAATTTTAAACAAGCATAGTGGTTAAAAAATTACTGTTTTACTTACTCATATCTGTATGACTGCACTGTCATGCAAGCACAGATTGCTCATGCTATGCTCGCTTACAGAAAAATTAAGGATGAATACCATGTCACTTGTACGCTTTGAAAAAAATAATGGAATTGCCACGGTTACTCTCAGCCGTCCAGATAAACGTAATGCCATGAGCTTTGCCCTGCTGCGTGAACTGGTGCAGATTGCGAACCGGATTAAAAAAGACAAGTCGGTGCGGTGTGTCATTTTAACCGGTGAAGCGCAGGTCTTTAGTGCCGGCATTGACTTGGCCGATTTAAATAATCCTAAAAATCGGGCCTATGCGGCCTGGGAACTGATTCGTCCTGGACAGAGCTTATTTCAGAAAGCTTTTCTGGTCTGGCAGGAACTGCCTGTACCCGTCATTGCAGCCATTGAAGGTTTCTGCTTTGGTGCAGGTATGCAACTTGCGTTGGCTGCGGATATCCGAATCGCCCATCCTGCGACCAAAATGTCAATTATGGAAACTCGTTGGGGTCTAGTACCAGATATGGGGCTAACGCGTTCTCTCAAAGGTCTGATCGGGATTGATTTGGCCAAAGAGCTGACTTTAACCGCACGTATTTTTGAAGGTGCCTATGCCAAAGAAATTGGTCTGATCACCCATGTCGATGAGCAGCCATTAGCAAAAGCACAGGCTTTGGCTGAAGAAATGTTACAACGCTCTCCAGATGCCTTGATGGCCTCTAAATTTGTGCTGGATGCGATGGAACATAAACCCAATAAGTCACTGCGTATGGAAAAAATCTGGCAGCTTAAACTGTTACTCGGTAAAAACAGCCAACTGGCACGCAAGAAGGATAAAAATCCAGACGTGCAGTTTGTACCACGTCAATATCGATAATTATGGCTGAAGCAAAATCAAAAGATGAGAGATAAGATGCAATTCGATCGTGATAGCAAAATTGCCTTTTTAGGTATGGGACTCATGGGTAGCCGCATGGCAACCCGACTGCTGAAAGCTGGTTTCCAAGTTGCAGTCTGGAACCGCACGGCCAGTGCCTGCGATCCATTGCTTGCACTGGGAGCCACTCCGCTATATCTAGATCAAATTGCAGATTATCCCGTTATTCTGACCTGTCTGGCAGATGATGCTGCGGTGCAATCGGTCTTTGAGCAGATTCAGCCCTATCTGGTGGCTGGTCAGATCATTGTCGATTTTTCCAGTCTTTCCGTACATCAAACTAAAACTCTGGCTAAACAAGCCCAAGCTAAACAAGCCACTTGGATTGACTCTCCTGTATCTGGCGGTACAGTCGGTGCAGAACAAGGCACGCTAGTGATGTTCGCTGGCGGTGATGCAGAAACTATTACCGCACTTGATCCAATCTATAAGGTGCTTTCACAACGTGTCACTCGCATGGGTGATACTGGAACCGGTCAGGCGACTAAAATCTGTAATCAGCTGATTGTGGCAGCGAATAGCACCTTGATAGCTGAGGCAGTGGCTTTGGCTGATCGTGCCGGTGTGGATACTGCCCTGCTTGCACTAGCATTAGCCGGTGGTTTTGCTGACTCCAAGCCTTTTCAAATTCTAGCCCCACGTATGGCCAGCCAGACGTTTGAACCCGTGCAATGGAAAGTGCAGACATTGTCTAAAGACCTGAACAATGCTGTGCAACTGGCAGCTACTTTATCTTTGGATATTCCTGTGGCCAGCCAAGCCCTGTCTCAACTCAAAACCCATCAGCAAGACGGATTTGCTGAAGCCGATCTAGCCACTATTATCAAGCACGTAGACCGCTAATATTACATTTCAATATTCTGACTTGAGCAAGGAAAAGCCCATGACCAAACTCGCCGTTAACCTCTCCATGATTTTCACGGAAGTACCGCTCTTAGAACGTTTTGCCTTGGCTCATGCGCACGGTTTTAAGCATGTGGAAATCCAGTTCCCCTATGAACTGAGTATTGAGCAGATTCAGCAGCAGCTTCAGTTACATGATCTTGATATCTGCCTGATTAATGTGCCTGCTGGTGATCTGATGCAAGGTGGACACGGTCTGGCCGGTATCCCTGGACAGGAAATCGAGTTTCGTCATGCCATAGAGCAAGCCATTCAATATGCGACTGCTCTGAATGTGCCGAGTGTCAATATTCTGGCCGGCAAACAGCCACTGGATTGTGACCTGCTTCCTTGCCTGAACACCTTGGCGAGTAATCTGAAAATTGCCTGCTCCATGCTCTCTGATTATCAGATTCAGCCAGTCTTTGAAATGATCAATGGTCAGGATATGCCACGCTTTCTGATTCAAAATGTAGCTCAAGCTCAGGAGATGCTAGAAGCTGTCAATCATCCTGCCTTAAAAATGCAATATGACTGTTATCATATGGCCATGATGGGTGAAGATGTACTTGAAGCCTTAAAAGAAAATATTGCAGAGATTGGTCATATTCAGTTTGCAGACTGCCCGGGGCGTCATCAACCAAATACGGCTTCCATTCCATATTATGAGATTTTTCAATGGTTAGAGAATAGCCAATACAATGGTTATGTCGCAGCCGAATATAAACCTCTGGGGACTTCGGAAGAATCCTTTGGCTGGAAAGAACAGTTCTTCCCGGAGTATGACTAAAGCGACGGAAGGTGCATTTGAAATTTTGGGCTAAAACCGCTATATTAGATCATGCATAATTGTTAGGAAATTATACTCCCTATGAATTTAGAACCATCGCCCAGCGCTTCTAATTCTCACGATCACACTATGAATTCTCATGCACAAGCAGTAAACGCATGCTTGAAAGTTGTACATGCAGCCCTCGAAGATGTAAAGGCTAAAGAAGTTGTTCAGCTTGATGTTGCTAGTATCAGTAACGTGGCAGATGCCATGGTGATTGCAAGCGGTACATCAACCCGTCATATCAAATCACTTGCAGATAATGTTGCTGAAGAAGCACGTAAAGCAGGTTTCCGTCCGCTTGGTATCGAAGGCGAACGTGATGCAGAATGGATCCTGATTGATCTAGGTTTTGTTGTAGTGCACTGCATGCTGCCTACAGCGCGTAAATTCTATGACCTAGAAAGCCTATGGCGCAATCCTGCAGATTCTGTAGCATAAATATCGAATATTCAAAAAAAGCGACCTAGGTAGGTCGCTTTTTTTATATTGTTTAACTTGAATCGAAAAAGAAATTTATGGAGCAGTAACTTTAATAAATTCGTTTTGCGATCAGATTTAATCATTCAGCCTATTTTTTAAACGTTTTGTTGCAATTTTATCCGGGCCAATTTTCTAAAAATAAAACACCGTAGCTAATTTTATTTTGTAAATCTTCCCAATTCATCTTTTATATAGGAGGGAGAATTTATCTATAATTTAAATGGAAAAATCCCCCTTTTGAAAGGGGGATTTTAGATGATCCAGTGAATGGAAAGTCTTAGTGACCTGTACCATTAATCGCTTTGGTCATATCTTCCACAACTTTCTTCGCATCACCGAAAATCATCATAGTCTTGTCGTTATAGAACAGGTCATTGTCCAGACCTGCATAACCGGTCGCCATAGAACGCTTGATGACCATAATGGTACGCGCCTTATGAGCTTCCAGAATTGGCATGCCGTAGATCGGTGAGTTCGGATCGTCTTTTGCAGCCGGGTTTACAACGTCGTTTGCACCAATGACCAGTACTACGTCAGTTGCCGGGAAGTCCGAGTTGATCTCGTCCATTTCCAGAATGTCTTCATAAGGAACGTCAGCTTCTGCAAGCAATACGTTCATATGACCCGGCATACGACCAGCAACCGGGTGAATCGCAAAACGTACAGTCACGCCCTGCTCTTTCAGCAAGTTTGCCAGCTCTTTTACTGCGTTTTGTGCACGGCCTTGTGCCATACCATAACCCGGTACAATGACAACGCTGTCTGCATTTGACATTAAGAAGCCAGCATCATCTGCAGAACCTGAACGGTAATTACGTTGCACTTGTGCACCCGCAGCTGCTGTCGGCGCAGCTGCACCACCCATTGCACCACCAAATAATACGTTGATGATTGAACGGTTCATCGCTTTACACATGATGTAAGACAGAATCGCACCTGAAGAACCAACCAGCGAACCTGCAACGATCAGCATGTTGTTTTCGAGTGTGAAACCAATCCCTGCTGCTGCCCAGCCTGAGAATGAGTTCAATAGCGAAACCACAACCGGCATATCGCCACCGCCTACTGGTGCAATCCATACCCAGCCAAATGCCAGTGCAAGACCAGTCATTGCCCAGAAAGATGTCATGCTACCTGTCAGGAAGAAGTGAATCCCTGCTGCCAGCATTGCGACAAAGATCAATGCCTGAATCGGTTTTACCCAGCCACCTGAAATGGTTTTTGCCCATTTCTTTGCAGCCAGCTTACCGTATGCAAATACAGAAGCAGTAAAGGTAATCGCCCCCACAAAACAGCCCACAAACAGTTCAAACAGGTGAACCTTGCTCATTTCATGGAAAGTCACACCATTTGCAGCCAACAGGTCCGGACCCAATTCAACCAGCTTGTTGTTATGGATAATTGCTGCAACTGCAATCAATACTGCAGCCAGACCCACCAGTGAGTGCATAAGTGCCACAGTTTCTGGCATCTGGGTCATTGGTACAGTACGTGCACGCGCAATACCCACCACTGCACCCGCCGCCATGGCTGCAAGAATCATCCAGACTACTGGATTTTCAGCAACAAAGAATGTGGTCACTACAGCAATCGCCATTGCGATCATACCGTAACGGTTACCTGCAATTGCAGTTTTAGGGCCAGACAAACCACGTAGCGTTAAGATAAAAAGAACGGCGCCAATCAGGTAGAACCAATCCGCATACTCTCGAATAAATTCCATGGTTTAACCCTCTTTTTTCTTTTGCTTAGGTTTGAACATTTCCAGCATACGTGCAGTCACGGCAAAGCCACCGAAAATATTAATGCTCGCCAGAAATACTGCGATTGCCCCCAGTACACTCACCACGTTAATGGTCTGGAAATCCACGCTGCCTTCAACGCCCACCATTGGCAAGCCAACAGTTTGAATCATTGCGCCCACGATAATGATCGAAGACAAGGCATTGGTCACCGCCATCAATGGCGTATGTAGTGCTGGTGTTACCCCCCAAACCACGTAGTAACCCACGAAGATGGCCAGGACGAAAATCGTAATTGTTTCAACCATGAGTCTGCTCCTTAACCACGTTTTAACAGCACTTGGCCGCCGTGAGTAACAAGTAGGGCTTTTTGAATTTCATCTTCTTGATTCAGGACAAAGTTCTTGTCTGCATCAAAAAGTGTTTCAACAAAGTTATAGACGTTACGTGCATAAAGCGCTGACGCTTCAGTCGATACCGTTGATGGAATATTTGGCACACCCAGAATCTTCACACCATTTTCAGTCACAACAGTTTCACCGCACTTAGAACCTTCCACGTTACCGCCTGATTCCACTGCCATATCCAGAATCACTGAGCCTGGTTTCATCTTGGCTACGGTTTCAGCGCGGATTAAGCGTGGTGCATCACGACCTGGTAACAATGCAGTGGTAATCACGATATCGGCATTCGATACCGCTTTATCGACAATCGCTGCCTGGTCTTTGATGTACTGTTCACCTGGCATCCAGCCATAACCGTTTTTAGCTGCTTCATCAGCACGTGCCTGCTCTTCAGGAGACATCGGTACGTCTAGCCATTTACCACCCAAAGACTCAACCTGATCTTTGGCAGTCGGACGAAGGTCAGTTGCTTCTACGACTGCACCCAGACGTTTCGCTGTTGCAATTGCTTGAAGGCCTGCTACCCCGACACCCATGATCACGACACGAGCCGGTTTTACCGTACCTGCCGCTGTCATCAGCATCGGGAACATGCGCTGATATTCAGCAGCAGCTAAAAGCACTGATTTATAACCTGCAAGGTTCGCTTGCGAAGACAATACGTCCATGTTTTGCGCACGTGACAAAGTACGTGGTAAAAGCTCAAGAGCAAATGCAGACACATTCTGTGCCGCGAACTGGTCAAGCTCGGTATTGCGGTATGGGTCAAACATCGCTACAACCGTGGCGTTGGCTGACAGCTTTTGAATTTCCTCACCTTTCGGTGCACGAACTTTCAAAACTATCTGGCTACCGGTGTAGGCATCATCCGTAATTTTGGCACCAACTTGCTCATAGGCACTGTCGATGTAGGCAGCTTTAACACCTGCTCCACGTTCGATCACCACACTATGACCAGCGCTGATCAATTTCTTTACTGTCTCAGGCGTCGCAGCGACGCGATTTTCACCGACGACAGTTTCGGCTGGAATTCCAATCTGCATGAGCGTCCCTCAAGCTAATTTTTTCTTAAGTAAACACCGTGATTTACGGTGCTTCCCCTCAGGATGTGTTTTTGTTGAATTTTTGGATTCTAATTAAACTTCTAGAAATTACTACCTATTATTTATTTAATAAATACCCATATTTTGAACTGATGATTCATAAAAATGATGCTGTCATATACCATTTATTAGTTAAGCCTGATTATTTTGATTTGCTGAATTTATAAACGATATTCATTCTCTTGAACGATGAGTGTTTTCCTGGTTATTTTTTATTAGATTACTTTTTGTTTTATTTTGTTACATTGATCATTCTGACAGATATTTCATTTTTCTTGTTAAGCAAATGTTTATTTTAAATGAACTGATAAAGCCTAAATTAAGGCACTTTTCTAGGGCAGTTTTCTGTTTTTGACCTTTTTGACAAATTTAATCTACTTTCAACTATTCATTTTTAAGACCTAAAAATACTGTTTTCTTATAACTTTTTCATTTTTCACTCATAAAAAATATGAATTGATGATGAAAAAATTGATTGGGGATTCCCTTATTTGACTTATTAAGCTCAAGTCTTAAGATTTACCTAAAATAAGAGAAAAAAATATTCTTCAACATTTATTATATTAATACTCAGTCCACTGTCAGATTTACAAATTCTTCATTTTGCACCAATTTTGGGCAATCACTGATTCAGATTGATCTCTGTCACTTAGTCTTAAATAAGATGACTTAATACAAAGCGCTTCCAAGTCCATTTTCTCAAGTGAAAAAGTTAAATTTCTAGCGAATTTTCATCTCTTATCAATCCAGAAAAGTACTTTTTTGTGGCATTTCTCTTCTATGAGTTTGAGCACTTTGCACTATTTTTCTACTTTTATCCTGACGGGTTTTCGCCTATAGTGCCTGCAACCTATGCATCATCTTTGATGTTCTTTATAAAAATTCTCCCTGAGCTTAAGGTACTTGCCATGACTCCTCCTCTCGATATCAGTCAAAATAAATCTCTGTTATGGCTGATGGCGATCGCATGTGGTTTATGTGCAGGTGCAAACTATTATTGCCAACCGCTTATCTCCTCGATTCAGCAATATTATCAGGTACCAGAATCCCAAGTGGCGCTGACCGTGACCTTTGCGCAGGTGTCTTATGCCTTGGGCCTGCTGTTTATTGTGCCTTTGGGAGACATGCTGAATAAGTCCAGACTCATTCCTTTTTTGATGTTTGGTGCCGCATTAGGCTTGCTGATCTGTGCCACAGCAGTCAACCTGCCGATGCTCTGGGTGGGCACTATTATTGCCGGGCTATTTTCTGTTGCTGCCCAGATTCTGATTCCATTAGCTACGATGGCTGTCCGACCTGAAAAAACCGGAGAAGTGGTCGGTTTTCTTATGAGTGGCTTATTAGTCGGTATCTTATTGTCGACCAGTATTGCCGGACTTCTTTCAGACCTGTTTCACTGGAAAACCATTTATGCGCTCAGTAGTATGGCACTGCTGGTTTTGGGCTTTTACTTAAAAGGACAATTGCCCAGCATGCCGCGTATGCGTATCAGCTATGCAGCAATTTTTAAATCCATGGGTATGCTACTGCGTGAGGAACCGCGACTGGGCTTACGCTCCCTGATTGGTGCATGTGCCTTTGCAGCCATGAGCATGCTGTTTTCAACCATTGCCCTGCTGCTGACCCAGAAACCTTTTCATCTTTCTGATGTGATGGTGGGCCTAGTAACACTAGTTGGTGTTTTTGGTGCGCTGTCGACTCAGGTTATTGGCAAATGGGCGGATCGTGGCTATATCAACATCCTAACCTGGATTGGCTGTTCAATTTTGGCAGGAAGCTGGCTATTTTTATATTTTGGTGGCGTGTCCCTGCTCAGTTATATTCTAGGTTATGCCCTGATTAACTTAGGCCTGGCGATTACTCATAGCTGTAATCAGAACGTGATTTTCCGCTTGCGCCCGGATGCCAAATCACGCCTGAACTCTATTTACATGACGCTGTATTTTATTGGTGGGGCCTGTGGTTCTGCCTTGGGGGTTTATGCCTGGCATCATGGTGGCTGGAGCATGACCTGTCTGTTTGGACTTGGCTTGGCACTATGCGCCACCCTGTTTGCACTAATTGATCAATGGCAGCAGCATCGAGCAAAAGCTTAAACAAATTTAACTGACTTGTACGACTGGGTAATAAGGTTTACCCGAATCCCAAGTCGCTGCATTTTCCAAAAGGATGCAGATAAAAGTGGGCAGTAACCCGGCCAGAACCCGACAGCTGTCTTGAAGTTGCTTGACGTTAAACGAGCTCTGATAAGTCACACCGCCCTGCATAAGCTGATAATGCAAGGTGGAAAGACGGTTAAAAATCACCAATAAAATTTCACTTAAATTTCGTTCCTGTACAGCCTTTTGTATTTTCTGCTTTTGCTGGTCTAATGCTTCACGGCAGCTTTCCAGACTGACTTTATGATGGCGATAATCCCAGAAACCTTGATCGGTATAAGGGCTATCCAGCAGTGCAGAAATTGGCTGGTTGTATTTCTCCCAGACAATATGCTGAAGTTTTTGTTCCACATCTTTTTGACAGAGGGTTTCCAGAAATTGATGCAGGCTTTGTTGATCCTGACGAACCTCTGTTTCTTGTGCATAAATCGAATTAAAACTGATCCACAGGCTAATAAACTTAAACTCTAGTTCCTCATCCAGCTCTAATGCTTTTTTAAACCAACTAAGTCCCCGTTGAATCCGTAAATTAAAATAGTCTGAATGTTGAGGTTTTTTGCTTTTATAAATCTCCTCCAACATGAGCATCGTTATTCTCCTTATTTATCTCGTTTTCTTTATCTTAATCTTAAATATCTCAGAATATAGCATTGCCGAATGACTGGGAGTTTATTTTTTCAATTCCCACAATTTCTCTTGTTAAATATCTTTATTGGAATAACAGTTATAGATCCTCATGCAGTTCAGCCTTTGATCATGCAAATTTTATGCTAGTATTACGCCCTCTTTTTACAGTACTGCTTTTTTTGAGCAGATTTCCAGCAATTCCTGCTCATTCTTGTACTGCTATTACTCTTCCATTTCATTTAAGGCGTGATTTTGAATGACTGATCTCAGCACCATTGAAAACAAACTTCAACCTCGCATCAGTGTTGCGCCGATGATGGACTGGACCACCAAAGATTATCGTTTCTTTGCGCGCCTGTTTAATCCAAATGTCATTTTATATACCGAAATGGTGACGACAGGTGCCATCATTCATGGCGATGCTAAACGCCATCTGGACTTCAATAAAGAAGAATATCCGATTGTGTTACAGCTCGGCGGTTCCAATCCTCAAGATCTGGCAACTTGTACTAAAATGGCTCAGGACTGGGGTTACAATGAAGTTAACCTGAATGTCGGCTGTCCGAGTGACCGGGTACAAAATAATAAAATCGGTGCCTGCCTGATGGCCGAACCTGATCTGGTCGCAGAATGTATTGATGCAATGCGTAATGCCGTTGATATTCCGGTGAGTGTGAAACACCGCATTGGTATTGATGACATGCATTCTTATGAAGAAATGCTGCATTTTGTGGATACGGTCGCCAAAACCGGTTGCGATAATTTTATCGTGCACGCGCGAATTGCTTTACTCCAAGGTCTTTCACCTAAAGAAAACCGTGAAATCCCGCCACTGCGCTATGAAGATGTTTACCGTCTGAAGCAGGACCGTCCAAAACTGACCATTGAAATTAATGGCGGGATTAAAACCTACGCAGAAACGCTTGAACATCTCAAGCATGTCGATGGCGTGATGATTGGCCGCGAAGCCTATCACAACCCGTACCTGTTAGCTGAGCTGGGTCAACTATGGAATCTCGAAGCACCAGACCGTTTTGAAATCATGCAACAAATGCTGCCTTATATTGCCCAACGTATGGCTGAAGGTGCACCATTGTCGATTATTACCCGTCATATTTTAGGTTTATTTCAGAACTTGCCAGGTGCACGTAAATGGCGTCAGGCTTTAAGTGGTGGCAATGCCAAAACGCTAAAAGATGTAGAAACAGCATTATTGAATATTCAGGAAGCCATGCAGCGTACTGAAGATTATCTGCGTGAACATCAAGTTCAGCCTTAAAATCAAAAAGCACCGAGATCCGGTGCTTTTTGATGACCTAAAATAAAAATTAGTGGGTATAGGCCGTAATATTTCCGACCGGAATCGGTTCTTCATCATAGGAATCCGCTTGCAGGACAGGTTCTGTAACTGAACGGACATCTGGCCCTAACTCAATGCTGGTAGGTTCATTCACAGGTTCTAGATCATCGAGTGATGAAGCCAGTTGTTCCAGTTCACGATCCAGCTGCTGACGATATTTCTCAATCTCGATTTCATCGATAAAGGCAAAAGCATCATCTTCAATTGCCCAGCTATAACCACCATTGACCTTTGAAATTTTGACATTAATGGGATATTCATTTCCCTGATAATTCAGATGTGAAACTGCTTCAAACTCATTGCCTTTGCGATGGCGGATTTTTACATTTACCACAGTCAAACGATAATGCTGATAATTCGGATTGGCATTAAATTCTTGCTGCATTTGTCCTTGAATATTTTTGGCCAGTTCATCAATCGATACAAAATAGCTGCATCCAGCCAGACAGGCGATCATCAATATCATTATGATTTTTTTCATCCCGCCCCCTTATGTGCTTTCACTGCTTTACAGATGTGTAAAACTTTTCATCTTTGGATTATTCTGTGATCCATTTTATACTTTTTTTAAATAAATGAATAAATAAATCCTTAGTATATAAAGTCGTTTTTATTTTTATGTTGTACTGGTTTTTTAACTCCATTGTAAAAAATCCTATAAAAAAGCCCTGAATCAGTCAGGGCTTTAACCGTCATTGAAAACTTAAAAATCATCTTCTGCAGCAGGATCATGGTGCAAGGCATCATGGATCGCTTCAACCAACTGCTGGGCGATTTCCTGTTTAGAAGCTTTGTCCAGATCACGCTTATCCAGATGATAGTGTTCGGCAAAGAATACCGTCATGGCATTTTCATCGGATGCAAAACCAATATCCGCACGCGAAACATCATTACAAGCAATCATATCCAGTTTTTTCGCTACCAGTTTGCCCGCTGCATATTCTTCAATATTACGGGTTTCTGCAGCAAAGCCCACCATAAATGGACGTTTTTCCTGCTGTGCGATGGTCGCCACAATATCTGGGTTCTTTATTAAAGCAACATTCAGCTCATCGCCTGCTTTTTTGATCTTATGCTCAGCTATCTGTGCGACACGATAATCAGCTACTGCAGCGGTCGCAATGAAGATGTCACAGCCCTGCTCCAGCATTTGCATGCTTTCATTCAGCATTTGTACTGCAGAAGAAACATTTTTACGTTTGACGCCATTCGGTGTATGTAGGCTCACTGGACCAGCGATCAGGGTCACATTCGCTCCAGCTGCATAACAGGCTGCTGCCAATGCAAAACCCATTTTCCCGGTACTATGGTTGGAAATATAACGTACCGGATCAATCGCTTCACGGGTCGGACCAGCCGTAATCGTGACTTGCTTGCCCGCCAGCATGCCAAATTTTTCTGCAAACGCGCGCTGTGCCTTATGAAAATACTCAGTGACCTGACGTGCCAGATCTTCCGGTTCCGGCATACGTCCCAGGCCTACATCACCACAGGCTTGCGAACCGGCATTCGGCATAATCACATGTACGCCATCTTCAATCAAAGTCGCCAGATTACGCTGTGTCGCTTTGGCAGCCCACATCTGCTGGTTCATCGCTGGTGCTACCCAGACCGGTGCATTGGTAGCCAGATACAAAGTGCTGAGCAAATCATCTGCAAGACCTGCAGCAAATTTTGCCAGCGTGTCGCAACTGGCTGGCGCTACCAACAACAGATCAGCCCAACGTGCCAGCTCGATATGCCCCATGCCCGCTTCTGCTTCAGGATCCAGCAACTCGGTATGTACCGGATTGCCTGACAAAGCTTGAAAGGTCAAAGGAGTAATGAAAGCCTGTGCGCCTTGAGTCATGACAACCCGCACATTAAACCCGGCATCTTTCAGACGTCTAACCAGAATGGCACTTTTATAGGCAGCAATACCGCCAGTGACTGCTAAAATGATATTTTTATGAGGAATTACACTTAGATCAAAGCTCACGAACAGCTTACCTTTCTGTTGCAGTGGGGCTCACAATAGCATTAAATAATTGCATTCCCAAGAGATCAGCTTCAGGGAAAATTCATAATTCATAATAAATAAGTCTAATAACTATGCAATTTTCAATCAAAAACTGGCCTGAACTGGAACGGCCGCGGGAACGTTTAATTCAATTTGGGGCAGAAAGTTTATCTGATGCGGAACTGCTGGCCATTTTTCTCCGATCAGGTTCACAACAGCATTCAGCCGTAGAATTAGCCCGGCTACTGATTCAACATTTTGGCCATTTAACTGCTTTACTCGATGCACCCTTACAGGAAGTCAGTCAGTTTCATGGTATGGGTATCAGCAAATATACCCAACTGATGGCGGTTAAAGAATTAGGACGGCGTTATACTGCCGAGCATCTTAAACAGGATGCCTTAGAACTAAGTAATTCAAAAAGACTGCGGGATTATTTACGTTTCGAATTATTGGGTGAAAATCAGGAAGTGTTCGCGGTCCTGTGTCTGGACGCCAGTTTAAGGAAAATTGCATTTAAAAAGCTGTTTTATGGCTCTGTGAATGCATGTGATATTTCAATTAATCAGTTGCTCAGGTATGCCATTACCCAACAGGCAACTTCAATTGTGATTGCGCATAATCATCCCTTGGGCCAAGCCACTCCTTCTAAGGCTGACCTGTATCTGACCCGCCAGATTCAACAGGCATGTCGACTGGTCGATATCCGTTTAATTGATCATTGTATTATTGCTCTGGAAGGCAGTTTTTCCTTTGCTGAGCAGCAACTCATCAAACCTGAAGCCTAAGGGGGAATAGCACTTGACAAAGCAGCTACAACTCAAGAAGATCATGAAAAAAATTGTGATGATTCCAATAAATGATCGTACGTGACCAGCAGGACGTTTTTAAATTATTATTTTCCTGGCGAGGAACGATTTTACCTAAGGTTCTACCTCCTTTAGGCGTGGTCATGCTGATTTCAGCCATTATTGGTGGTTTTTCACGTGTAGGTTACTTTCATTTTCCAGAACTCCCTCTCGTTGGCTTTACCCTCATCGGCGTAGTACTGTCTATCTTTCTCGGATTTAAAAATACTGCCTGTTACGACCGTTGGTGGGAAGCACGTAAACTCTGGGGTATTCTGATTGCCAATGCACGTCATTTTGACCGTGACTGCCGGATGTTGTCCCAAGGTCGTCGTGAACGTGTGATTCAGCATGTCATCGTTTTCGCAAATGTCCTGCGTGACCGTTTACGCCATCAGACAGCCAATCCGACTGAGCTGGTGGAAACCAGTGGAATGAGCCAGCAGGCGATTACCCAGCTTTATCAACAGGCCAATGCCCCGCAATATACTTTAAGTCTGATCCAGTGGGAGCTGATGCAGGCTCTCAAAGAAGGTGAAATCTCTGACATCATTTATATGCAGATGAGTAATCATGTCGCAGAACTCAGTATTGTGCAGACGGGTTGTGACCGGATTGCGACGACTCCTTTACCTTTTGCTTATTCAGTTCTGTTGAATCGTACTGTTTATTTCTTCTGTTTTATTCTGCCGTTTAGCCTTGGTGCAACCTTAGGTTTATTCACCCCTTTTCTGGTCGGCATTCTCGCTTATACCTTCCTAGGACTGGATGCTTTAAGCTCAGAAATTGAAGAGCCTTTTGGTACACAAAGCAATGACTTACCACTTGATTCTATGGTTCGTACTATTGAAATTGAACTCTTAGGAACCTTAGGTAAACCGACACCACCACCGATTCAGGCTCAAGATAATAATTTGCTTTAATAGCTTACCTCTCTTATTCAAAGAGAGAATTCCTTCACGTTGGAATGGGTAGCAGTGTTGCGACTACTGCTTAACGCATTAAACAAAACTCTCCCAGATCCCGATCTGCCCTGGTTTTAGGCTTGGGACTTGGCCCAGTTTAACCCAAGGCATATTGTCGCCATGAAAATCACTTCCGATCGAAACTTTCAAACCTTGTTCTGCAATCATCCGGTCGACCATCTGACGGGTTGAACTTGGATCAATGGCTGGCGGTAGCTCCACCGCATCTCCACCAAACTTGGCGAAGATCTCGAGAAGATAGCGAATATTGGTGGCTGATAAGTCATAACGGGTTGGATGAGCTAGCACGGCAAAGCCACCGCTGTCATGTATGACCTGAATGGTTTCTTCCAGACCCAGACCATCAAATTTGACATAAGCCTTTTTACCTTCCTTGATGTACTTATCAAAGGCCTGCTGTGGACGGGTCACAATGCCTTTTTCTACCAGCGTTTTGGCAATATGGGTTCGGGTAACCCGATCAGGAATATTGTCAACTTTGGCAATCACGTCAGCATAAATATCCTGACCTATTAAAGGAACCAGAAGATCACAGATCTGTTTAGAGCGTTCGGCACGAATGATCTTCTGCTGATTGAGGGCTTTTTGTAACGGCTCAGGATTCTGAACATTGAGTGCCACAATATGTACGCCATAATTTTTCTTGGTCGTTGGACGTGACCACTGGCTGGAAATCTCGACTCCAGAAATTATCTTAATCTCATGATTTTTGGCAGCTTCTTCAGCCAGCACTAAACCATCCATGGTGTCATGATCAGTGAGGGCCAAAGTATGGATAAGTTTGTCCGCAGCCGCTTCGACTAATTGCTGAGGACTCAAAGTTCCATCAGAAATATTACTATGTGTATGTAAATCTACGCCGTGCATCTCTATACTATGACATTTATTTGATCAGATTTAGATACTCTAACATGAAAGCACTTTTAGACTTTGTGCCACTCATTATTTTCTTTTATTTATATAAAACTGTAGATCCAAAAGACACTGACCATCAACTTTTACAATTGATCGGTTCTGCGGGGGGTGTCGACAATAACAATATTCTCGTTGCAACTACGGGTCTGATCATTTCCATGCTGGCGGTTTATGGTGCGTTATTTGTCATGCAAAAATTCCGCCTGGACAAACAGCAATGGATCGTTCTGTTTATGACGGTGATCTTCGGTGGTATTACCCTGATGCTCAGCGACGATTTCTATATCCGTCTTAAAGCTGTATTACTGAATCTGGTCTTTGCCGGCGTTTTCCTATTATCGCCATGGTTTAGCAAAGATAAGAAGCCACTCATCCAGCGTCTGTTTGGACCGGTATTCAATTTGAGTGCCAAAGGCTGGCTTAAATTAAACTATGCCTGGGTCGGTATGTTTACCCTTATGTCATTTCTGCATACTTTCTTCGCTTATTTATGGATGGATGGAAAATATTGGGGCGAATTTACTGCATTCGGTGACATGATTGTGATGTTTTCCTTTATCATTATTCAGTTTATTGTATTGCGCAAATACTTTAGAACAGCTGAATAAGTCCAACTACAAACGATAGAGAGTCATCATGCCATTATTCGTCGTTAGCTGTACCGACCAGGAAGGTACAGTTGAAAAACGCCTTGCGATTCGTCCACAACATCTTGCACGTCTGGAACAGTTAGATACTGAAGGCCGTCTGATTGTTGCAGGTGCCATGCCTAAAGATCCAGCCAATCCACAAGCCGGTTTTTATGGCAGTACCATCATCGTTGATTTTGACAGTCGTGAAGCACTGGATGCATGGTTACAGGATGAGCCATTCCTGAAAGAAGGTGTATACGCGCATATTGATGTGAAACCATTTAACAAAGCATTTCCTAAAGGATAAGGTTCATGCGCGCTGTTACCGCCAGTTTCATTGGCTTTTGTTTCATGATTCCTTCTGCCTGGGCTGTTGAAGTTTCTGCTCCAGCTGCCCCGGCTACACAGCCAGCAGCTACTCTTGTTCAAGCTGTTACCACGCAAGCACCTGCTCAGGGCACTTCTGCACAGCAGGCTGGAATTATTCCAGCAGTTGCGACAACTGTTCAGACTGTTCAGCCGACTGAGAAAAAGCCGCTCACTGCAGAAGAAATTGCCAAGCAGAAAGCCCAGCAAGATGCCAAAGTCAAAGCTTTAGTCAAAGATCAGGCAACGCGTCTACAGCAACTGGAAAAAGCCAATCTGGAAGCCCTGTCACAAAATCAGGAATTGCAGCTCAAGAACGACAATCTCGGGGTTCAGGTACAGGTCCTGCAAAGTGAACGTAGTGCCCAGATGTTTCTCTACGGTGCTGCAACTTTGGCAGTCGGTGTATTACTTGGCTTTTTGATTGCGAGCTATGTTTATACCAAACGTCGCCGTCAGTGGTAATCTATAAACCTTCCAAATATCTTTAAGGTTGTACCCGTTTTGTCGTATGCAATTCAAACTGCCGATCTGGATTGGCAATTAGTGGATGGCATTGATGTGCCTGTGTCCAAGCAATTTGGTGATGTGTATTTTTCCAAAGACAATGGATTGCTGGAAACCCGGCATGTCTTTTTAAATGGTAATGACCTTAGTACCCGCCTGGCCGATTTAAAATCTTTTGCATATTTCTGTGTCGGTGAAACGGGTTTTGGTACGGGTTTAAATATTCTGGCTTTGTGGCAGCTGTGGCAACAGCTTCGTCCAGATAATCAAAGTCATCTGCATGCAATTTCAGTAGAAAAATTTCCGCTTTCTAAAGCAGATCTAGTTCGCGCCTTAAATGCTTGGCCAGAATTGAAACCACTAGCAGATCAACTCATTTCCCAATATCCAATGCCGATTGCCGGTTGTCATCGTCTCAGCTTTCCTGAAGAGCGTTTCAGTCTGGATCTGTGGCTGGGAGATGCACATGATGTCTTTCCTGTCATTGAAAAAACTGCACCTGTTAACGCCTGGTTTCTGGATGGCTTCGCACCATCATGTAATCCAGACATGTGGGAAGAAAATGTTTTAAATAACATTGTGCGTTTATCCGAGATCGGAACAACTTTTGCTTCTTTCAGTGTTGCGGGTGTCTTAAAGCGTGGTTTAAAACGACATGGAATCTCCATTTCCCGTCCACGTGGATTTGGCCATAAACGTGAGATGCTGAAAGCGATCTGGAATCCTGTTGAAGAAAATAAAGACAGTGAAACGGCTTTAGAGCTGGAAATTGCTCAAAAAAAAACTGAACCAGATCTAGAGAGTCCTACCAGACCTCGTCAAATCGCTGTGATTGGCGCTGGAATCGCAGGTTTAAGTACGGCATTGGCATTCGCTCAGCGTGGTCATCAAGTCACGATTTACGACCAGTCAGCGCCTCTTTCAGGCGGTTCCGGTAATCCCCTTGCCCTGCTTAATCCTAAACTGTGTCCAGTTGAGCAAAGTGCTGAACATCTGATGACGGTGGCCTGGCAGCATGCCTTAAATCATTATCAGAAATTTAAAGCTTTTCGCTCAATTCAGGTCAATCAGCTTGCCTTAAAAAATCCTGAACAGCTTTTAGGATTGGTAGATGAATATCCCGCAGACATTCTTGCTGCTCAAAGTGCAGCAGACCAAGAGATTCAAACTGAATTTCCAGCTTTAAAACTATTAGCAGCGGGCGCAGTTTCACCCCATCAACTGCGTGATGAAATTTTGCAGCATCCTCTTATTCAGTATAAACAAGCCCAAATTAGTCATATTGAGGCTGCTGAACAACCTGAGCTATTTGCAGATCAGCAATCCTTAGGCAAGTTTGATCACATCATTGTATGTACTGCACGTGATACCCAGCAATTTTTTGAAAATTATCCAGTCCTGAAACCGATTCGCGGACAGGTCAGCTGGGTCAATAATCAAGATCAGCCCTTAAATCAGGATACAGCCTATAGTTACGGCGGTTACTGTATGCAGCTCAATCTCGAACAACTGATTTTGGGTGCTTCATTCTATCCAGGCCGGGATGATGCAGAAGTCTTAATAGAAGATCATGTGCATAATTATGAACTTATCCACAGTGTCTTTCCTGAATATGCACAGTTATTACCCTCTACCGAAACCTGGCAAGGTCGAGCAGCGGTACGCGCACAGAGTCAGGATTATTTTCCTTTACTCGGAAAAATGAAAGCAGATGAAGAGATTTACAGTTTTGCAGGTCTCGGCTCTAAAGGTTTTCTGTTTGCACCACTGTGTAGTGAAATTCTGGCTGCCCAGATTTTAGGAGAAGCCTGTCCCGCACCTTCGAACTTGGTAAAGAAACTCGACGTGACACGTTTTCAAAAGAAGGTAAAAGCCAAGAAGCCTTATTTTAAGCCTCAAGATTAAAGAGCCTTCCCTTTAATAAAGGGAGAGGAACACTGTTCCGCAAGGGAGAGATTTTAGAAAGAGTTTAACCCCCTCTTTAAAAAAAGGGGCTTTGAAGAAATCTAGACAACAAAAAAGCGCCTGACGGCGCTTTTTTTCACAAGGTCAATTATGCGCCTTGTTCCAGTGGCATACCTGCATCACGAGCAGCACGAGTACCACCCATCAGGATGACATATTCACGTGAGCTGTCAAAACCTTCTAATTTTTCAGCTGCACGCGGAGCTTTACTCCCACCACCACATAAAATGTAAATCGGTTGATCCGCTGACACCTGAGTCAGGCTATCTGCTGAAAGATCGTTAATGGGCTGATTGACCGCCCCTTTCACGTGTGCTTCAGCATAAGCACTTGCATCTCGTACATCCCAGATTACAGCATTTTCTGGGAACTCAAATGTTGTAATTTCTTGTTTACGGATCATTGCGCACTCCTTTGATGTAAACAACACTTGGCAAATGAAGAAAACATCCCTAGCATCTCAGATATTCTTTCCCTTTGTAAAGGTCTAAACTATGCCTTCTTTCGATATTGTTTCTGAATTAGAAATTTTTGAAGTAAATCATGCAGTTCAAAATACCCAAAAAGAGATTGCAACCCGCTTCGATTTCCGTGGACAGGATGTTTCTATTGAACTGAATGAAAAAAACAAGGAAATTAAAATTAGCACAGAAAGTGATTTCCAATGTGAGCAAGTGTATACCATGCTGGAAAACCATTTCTTCAAGCGTAAAGTGGATATTCAGGCACTAGATCCACAAAAAATGACCGCTTCAGGCAAAAATGTAGTTCAAGTGATCAAGCTTAAAGATGGCCTTGACTCAGATACAGCAAAAAAAATTAATAAGGCCATTAAAGAAAGCGGTATTAAAGTGCAATCTTCTATTCAGGGCGACAAGATTCGTGTGACTGATAAAAAACGCGATACCTTGCAACAAGTGATGGCATTCCTGAAAGAACAACAATTCGGTCTGCCTTTACAGTTCAACAACTTTAAAGACTAAGATATCTCAACGTCTGTAGATAGAATTATGACAAAGAGCAACCGACTGACCAAACTGGTCAAAGCGACATCAAGATTACCGCAAGGTATGCGTACTGCTTTATTGAGTAAGACCTTTGGCCGAGTGGTTCCAATGGTTGGCTCTGCCAAGATTCGCTATCAGGAAGTCAGTGCATCCAAAGTTGTGGTGAGTATGGCCAATCATAAGGCCATGCAGAACCATATCGGTCAGATTCATGCCTGTGCCATGGCACTGTTGGCAGAAACAGCAACCGGCTTTGTGACTGCAATGAATGTACCTGACAGCGCAGTGGTTTTGATTAAAAGCCTAAAAGTAGACTTTAAGCGTCCAACTAAAGGCGCCATGACTGCAGTAGCTACTTTAACTCCTGAACAACAAGAACTCATGCAGAGTTCAGAAAAAGGTGAAACGCTAGTACAAGTAATCGTAACTGATGAATCTGGTGAAGCACCGATTCAATGCGAGATGCTCTGGGCCTGGATTGCCAAGAATCAATTGAAGCCAGCCTAATTTCAATACAGACAAAAAAATCCCAGATCATATATCTGGGATTTTTTATTTAATGAATTATGAGTTCTGCTGAGATTCTGCAAATTTCTGTTTTGCTTCATCCGGAATTGGACGTTTATTGCCTTTGACATCCACTGCGACAAAGGTAAATACCCCTTCAGTCACGCGTACAGGTGCACGTGAGTTATCATGACTGTCCCATACTTCGATTTGCATCTGGATTGAGGTATTACCAACTTTTAGAATTTTGGTATAGCAGCTAATGACATCGCCGACTTTCACAGGAACCAGGAAGGTCATCTGGTTAATCGAAATCGTTGCACAGCGTCCTTTACTAAAGCGCTCTGCATGAATTGCTCCCGCCAAGTCCATTTGTGAAACAATCCAGCCACCAAATACATCTCCACTCCAGTTGGTATCCGCAGGCATTGCAATCGTCTGCAGGGAAAGTACTCCCTCTGGTTTAATATGAGAATCTGTCACTTGAACTCCAGGCTTTTTAAATTAGGATTGAGCATTATTTAACTGCTGATCAAGCCACTTTTGTAGTTCGCTTGAACGTAATGCACCGCTTATTCTAGCAATTTCATTGGTTTTATTCATCAAAACCAGCGTCGGAATACTACGCACATTAAATGCTGAACTTAATCGCGGATTGGCTTCGGTATCAATTTTAGCAAATACCACCCGTGGATTTTCTCTTGCTACAGCAGCAAAATGCGGTGCCATCATTTTACATGGACCACACCAGTCTGCCCATAGATCAATCAGGATGGGAAGATCACTATGGGTGACAAACTGACTAAAGTTCTGTTCATTTAGCTCAATCGGCGCCAGTGGAACCAAAGCCTGATGACACTGACCACATGCTGGATCGGCCGTTAATTTTTCTTCTGGCACACGATTTTTAGCTTGGCAATTCGGGCATACAATGATCATCTAGCGCACTCCAATATGTTGATGTAAGAATTCTAATTGGGTCGAGACTGCTTTTTCAAACCATTCACCATGATAAATATCAAAATGCCGCATATTCCACTCATGATATTGTACAAATGGTGCAATATTGGTTGCGGTTTCCCGGCTAGCTTCAATGGGAATCAGGCTGTCTTGTTTTGCTGCGATAAACAGGACAGGAATAGTGATTTTGCGGACTTGCTGAATAGGACGGTAACGCATCAATTTAAAGAATACCCGGGCTGGGATATGGCCACTCCAGTAATAATCTGGATTCACAATGGATAGATACCCTTCATAACTGTCTTGTGTCGGCATAAAACAGAGTTCATTACGATCAACCACCAGCAAGGTCTTGGGCGCCATTCCGACCTTTGCTCCCATATAATCTTGACTGGAAATCTTCAGGGCTTTAGGCAATTGCTGCAAAGGATAAAGCTTTGCACTTTCTGCACCATCAACAAAGGGGACCTGTACCATTACCGCCTGAATATTTTTTAGTTCTGCGGCCAATGTCAGTACATGCCCGCCACCCAATGCTGTTCCCCATAACACAATCCGTTTAGCATCAATCGATTTACGTGCCTGCAAATGCTGGATCATGGTACGCCAGTCTTCAAGCTGAGCACCGATCGACACCAATTCACGCGGACGCCCGGTACTGCCTCCCCAATAGCGATAATCAAACAGAACCACCGCATAACCTGCACTGGCAAAACGTTGGGCATATTGCACCAGTTTAAAATGACGTAAAGCAGCCAGGCCATGAGCCATCAGGATCACAGCTGGTTTGTCAATCTGTTGAGGACGATAGAAATCCGCAGCAATCACTTCCTGACCGCTCTTGACATACAGTGGTTCGACTGTATAGGCGTACATACGCGCTCCATTGCGTTATTTTATAGTTGTAATCGTTTATAAATTTTTCAGAACTAGGCCATCATGTTTTCAGCTTAATGCTATCATAAAGCATATCAAGATAAATGACATAATGGAGTGACATCATGAGCGAAAATGTAGGCTTTGCTGGCCAAATTGGTCCTGAACATATCTCTCAAGTAGTTGAAAAAGGTTTTAAATCAATTATCAATAACCGTCCGGATATGGAAGGTGGCCCTGAACAGCCAACCAGCGTACAAATTGAGGAGGCTGCTCGTAGTGCAGGTCTGGATTATGTCTTCCAGCCAGTAGTTGCTGGCCAGATTACCGAGCTTGATGTGCGCACCTTTGCCAACCATTATAACGAATTACCAAAACCGATCTTGATGTTCTGCCGTACAGGAAATCGCTCCAATAATTTATATCAGCTGGCGAAACAGATGGACTTGCTGGATGACTAAGGTATTTGGGGAAATGTACTTTTAGTCAACATCTCCTTTTAGTTTCAGAGATCGGCGTATGTATAAATTCTTACTGGTTATATGTTGCAGTCTTGCATTGATGGGTTGTAGTTCAATTAATTTTAAGCCTACTGTGGGTGTCAGTGTGGGAACTTCTATTTAATTTTTTGAATTTTAGCTCCTATAAAAAAAAACAGCGCCGAAGCGCTGTTTTTTTAGTTAGATCAATTAATACAAGTCGTATATGGACTTACACGGTTCGGAGCATAACTTCCATCAGTCGCATAATCACTAGCTAAACTTGGTAATGTTAATGTTGTATAGCCTCTCGTTGGTGTATGTGCAAGTGTTGTTTTCGCACCAACCTCTACAGATACCCATTGTGCATTAGCTTTCGGATATTCAATAATGAAATCAAATCTACCCGTGCTATCTGTACGATAGGTCGCAGTATATGGATGAGTTGTACTATTATTTGCTGTCCCACCTAGGAAGCGAACCACACGTAATGCCTGACCATTAGCTGCCCAAGTTGAAGTATTTGCATTAATTGGACATGTAGTTGTCAAATTCTGCATTAATGTCTGTGACGGTGTAAAATTCAACAGTGGATAGTAATAGTCATTTGGTTTAATCCAACCTTTCAAGTTTGTGAATGGATAAACTGCATCCAATTCTTTTACATCTTCTGTCTTAGGTGTCCCATCAGGATTAGTTAGAGGATTACCACTTGCATCTAAAACAGGTTTAGTCACGACTTTCCATGGATTTTTTTGAATACCAAACATCCATTCACCGATGACATAAGAAGTTGGACGAACATCCAGAACAACATCCTGATTTGCAACAGGTTTACCATCAACATCAACTAATTGAACAGAACCTTCTTTTTGATAATAAACCCCATTAGCTGTTGATGTAATCTCTGTTGGGTTAAAGTTAACAGCAATAGAACCAACAGTTACTGGCACTTCTGAATTTACAACATCAATACGATGAGGTACACGTCGTTCTGTATTTTGTTCATCCTTAACAATAGCCTCTACACGTAGGTCAGCAGTAGCAAAGTCATAGTTTCGATCACGCAAGCTTTCATCAATAACAATTGTAAATTTTGCCCAACCATTCTCATCACTTTCTACAGTTGATGCACCACGAATATAAGCACCATTTTGACTGTATGCTGGGATTGTTAAAGTTACTGCTTTTCCAGTTTGACTTGATCCTTCTAAGTCTACTACTAATACAGACACTTCAACACTATCGCCTCTTAGATTCAATTTATCTTTAGATGACTTGATTTTTAAATCTAATGTTGGTGCTAGAACTGTTGGTGAATGGACTTGAATACTACCAGGTTGAGTTACTATAGCACCTGTTGCAGTGGTATGTGTTGCTGTTAATTCAATTGGTAGAACAGGAGTTGATAATATTCCCTGTAATGATTTCATTGATACTTCAAATACAGCTTCACCAAACTCATTTGTTGTAATTTGTGAAGAACCATTAATACTCGTAGCATTACGTGGGTCATTAATCGCTAAAGTTACAGTTTCATTGGCAACCCCACCTTGATTCGCATCAAGAAGTTTAACTGTTACAAATGCACTATCACCTGATGATGATAAAGATACTCGACTGCTATCTATCGTCAAGTGATAAGGATTACTAATATCTTGAACAGTAAAAGTCAGATCCGTCTGAAGTTTATTACCACGTGGATCACGAATAGTACCCGTAACCATAATAGAGCTTAATACTGTTTTTGTAATACCTTTTGGCACAATCAAGTCAATAGGAACTGAACCGTTTCCTTGTATCACCACTCCTTCAGCACTCAGCTTAATACCTGCAGCTATCGCTTCTGGATTCAGAGTTAATTGCATTGGTGTACCATTAGCAGTATTAATCCCCATTTCATCTTTAACAGCTGCATACACTTTAATTGTTTGCCCAGCTGTCACTGTTTTTACATCTGAGGTTAAACGCGGATTTAAAGCATTTGCTGGAGCGGTGATACCAATTACACTTGTTTGCTGTAAACGATCGCCATTATTTAAGTTCGTACCAACTACTGCAAAGACAATACCATTTTTGATCAAACTAGCATCATATGCGCCCTCAGAAACGGTAACCGTAAATTCAGCTTCACCCTTACTGTTAGTTTGAGTTGGTACATTGCTTAATGTCACACGACTAGAAGTTAAACTAGATAGTGCAACTGCGATAGGCGTGTTTGGAATTGTATTACCAGCTTTATCAACTGCTTTAATTTTGACGCGTGTTTCACCACCAAGAACAGAAATTGTATCTAATGGCTTATCATCTACTGTCGTAAAGATAAGATTCGCTAATTCAGGTAAAATAACCTTAGCTTTATCTAACTCAATTTTACGAACCAGCGTATATTCAGAACCATCCGCACGTCGTGCAGTTGCTGTAAATTCAAGATCATTTGCAGCCAAGTTTTCAATTTCTGTATCACTTTGAGGATTGAGTGTCACTCTAAATGTTGCAAGACCTTTGTCATCTGTCATGACTTGAGATGGCGTGTTGAAACTTACACCATTACTTAAAGCAGCTTCATTTAAACCTAGTGACACGACTTGATTTGCAAGTGCATTACCTTGTGTATCTTTCGCATTAATTGTCACCTGAATCGTCTTAGGTGTATTCACACCCAATGTAACAACATAATCAGATGCATCTAAGGTAAAGTAATCTAGAATCTGCCCGGCATTTGGCGATTTAAAGTTCAAGGTTTGAACAGCAGCTTTACCATTGCTGGTGGTCGCCGTGATACGAACACCTGGACTCACCAGCTTAATCTGCTCTTGAGTACTTGCTGCTTTATATTCAAACTCAAAATAAGCGTAACCATTGGCATCAGTAAGCTTAGTTGCTTCACCTGTTAAAGTGAATTGTGCTGTTTTTAACTGCGCTAGGGTTAAATCCGGTGTATCAATCGTAACTTTTGCACCCTGTAAAGCACCCTTATCAGCAGATAACGCTTTTACTGGAATAATGATTTTTTGATCTTTTGAATAATCAAATGCTTGCAGAATTGGATCAATTAAAACTTCTGCAGGTGTAGACTCAACAACAGGAGCTCTTAAGTCAATACGGCGATAAGCTTCATAATTCGAACCATCAGCACGTTTAGCTGTTAATGTAACCTGTAAATCACCAGTCACATCATCAATCAGCTTTTGCACTTCCGCTTTATTACGTGGCAATGCCTTAAAGGTAAAGGTTACATATCCATCAGCATCCGTTTTTTGCGTAAAGGTTTGTGCACCAACATTCGCACCTGTTGGATCAAGTAAATAAACACCATTATTATGTGCTTGTTCATTATAGCTGATCGTTACATCTTGATTAGCAAGTGCTTTACCACCCACATTGATTGCACGTACCTTAACAGTAATATCAGTTTGTACGTTTTCTTCAATCGCAGCATAACCATTTGTATCAATAGAAATATAATCTAATGCTTCTGAAGTTAAAGACTCTCTAAAGTTCAATTTTGTCGTCTGTGTTTTTCCATTTGCAGTTGCAGTAACAGTTACACCATTTAAGATCTCACGCTGTACTGTAGATTCTGCATATTTATATTCAAATACAAATGTCGCATAGCCGTCATCACCAGTAAACTGTTCAGCTGCTCCATCTAAACTAAAGTTGAGTTGTGCTAATTTCGCTTGAATATCAGTTGTGATTGCAACTTTTTCATTTTTCAGCGTACTGCCAGCAGCATCTAATGCTTTAACGCGTACTTGAATCGTATGATCTTGAGTATAGTCAAATGAATTTGAGATTGGATCAATAACTAAAGTCTCAACTTTAGATTCAACTTGCTCTTCGGCTTGTACTAATTCAACTTTACGTTGAGCTTGACGAACAGATCCATCAGCAACTGCAGATGAGACTTTTACTGTTACGCCATTTGTCAATAATGCTTCTAATTCCTGTTGGTTCTTTGGATGCACACTGAATTCAAATTTTGCATAACCTTCTGCATCAGTTGCTACTGATGAAGCTGTAAGAAGATTAATACCATTTTCATTGGTCAATTCAATCTGAACATTTTGATTTGCCAAAACTGAACCATCAGTACCTTTTGCAAGCACTGATAATACAACTTTAGTTTCTACATCCGTATCAATGACAGCTTTACCAATCATATCAATGACAAGATAATCAAGCGTATTAGTTTGAGTTTCCGCAAAGTTAATAACTGTGCGCTGCTCTTTACCATTTGCAGTCGCCAATAACGCTACACCTTTCAATGCAAGGGTTTTTTGCTCTGTAGATTTTGCATCGTAGTTATAGCTAAATTCGAAGACAGCATAGCCTTGATCATCGGTATATTGCTCAGCAGCACCATTTAAACTCAAATTGAGTTTCGCTAATTCTGCACCTGAGATGTTTTCAGGACGCAATGTGATTTTTTCATTACGTAATGCGCTACCATCTTCACCAATCGCCTTCACTCGTACCGCAATGGTATGATTTTTACTGTAGTCATAAACACTAATTGGATCAATGATCAGGTAATCAACTTCACTTGGTGCTTCTGCTTCTGACTTATAAAGTTCAACTTTTCTTGATACTTTGTATGCAGAACCATCTACACGCTGTGCAGATAAACGAACATTCAAACCAGATGCAAGCAATGCCTCTAATTCAGATGCATTTTCTGGTGCAATGTTGACTTTAAATGTGGCTTGTCCTTGTGCATTGGTCACAACTTCTGTCGCAGAATTAAATGAAATACCACTATTGGTTTCTGTTTCATTCAATTCAATTTTCACAGTCTGGTCTTTTAATGCCTGACCATTTGTTGCCAATGCAGTTGCTGTAATCGTCACTTCTGTTGGTTTATCGGTTGAGATAACTGCACGACCACCTGTAGATACCACTAAATAATCAAGATTGATTTCTTGTTCATTTGCAGGTGCTTTAAAGTTAATAATCGTATTATTCGTCTTTCCATTAGCAGTTGCTTTAATTTCAAAACCATTTAGCAGTTTCTTTTGTGCAGGAGACTGTGCATTGTATTTATAGTCAAATGTGAATGTCACGTAACCATAATCATCAGTCAGTTTCGTCGCATCGCCAACAAGACTTAAATTCAGATCAGCTAACTCTTGTGCACTAAGGGCTGTCGTTAAGCTCACTTTTTCATTACGTAAAGACTGACCAGCTTGACCAATCGCTTTCACGCGTACTTGAATTGTTTGGTCTTTTGTATAGTCATATGCTGCTTGTAACGGATCGATTAGTAGTGAAGATACTTGCGATGCTTGCTCTTGCTCAATAAGCTTAATCGTTCTTAGCGTTGTATATTCAGAACCATCTTTTGCAGTTGCTTTAACAGCGACTGTTACACCACTCGCAAGCAACGCATTCAGTTCATCTTTATTCTTTGGTTTCGCATTTAAAACGAACTCAGCATTACCTAATGCATCTGTAACTAGGTTATTAGAGGTCGCATACGTTACGCCATTTGAAACTGCAGTATTATCAATACCAATACTAATACGTTGGTTAGCTAAAACCTTACCATCTGTACCCATTGCCTTGACACGGATCTTGATCGGTGTATCTGTAGTGGTCGAAATTAAGGCTTGTCCATCTGTATCGACAGTAAAGAAACTTAAGTCGATACTATCGCTCGGAGCCTTAAAGTTAATGCGAATATTACTGACCTTACCATTTGCCAAAGCATTGAAAGTAAGACCTTTTTTCGCAAGTTCTTCTTGTTCATGCGTTTCGTTATACTGGTAACTAAGTTTAAACGTTGCATAACCTAATGCATCAGTGATTTGTTCTGCTTGGGTCGTAAAACTTAAGCCTAACTGCTGCATCTGCTGATTAGTTAGGGCAGATTTTAACTGAATTTTTTCTTTTGCTAATGGGCTTCCATTGACATCTAATGCTTTTACACGAACGGTAATTTCTTGATTTTGCGTATAGTCAAAGCGGGTTAAGATTGGATCTACCATGAGGTAATCCACTTGACTCGTTCCAGTGTCAATAATCGAGTTTGAAACTAAATCAATTTTACGAGTAACTGAATGCTTAGAACCATCATTACGATAAGACACTACTGCAACAGTTAGTCCTTTTTCAATCAAGGTATTTAATTCAGTCAAATTACGTGCTGCAACTTTTAATTTAAATTCAACTTTACCTTGTGCATCCGATACAAGCTTAGTTGCCGTGGCATATGAAACACCATTTGACATCGCAGTTTCATCAATACCAATAGCTAATTCTTGATTAGCAAGAACTCCACCATCAACACCAAAGGCTTGCGTACGTACTACAATTTCAGTTTGTTGATTAAGTGCAATTTGAGCTAAACCATCAGTATCTAAAGTAAAGTAATCAAGGCTGACTTTGTCACTGACACTCTTTGTATTGAAGTTAACTTTAATCGTTTGAGTCTTTTGATTAGATAATGCCGTGGATGTAAAAGTAATCCCTTGCTTAGCTAACGCTTGCTGTTCTGCAGATTTATTATATTGATACTTATAAACAAACTCTGCATAACCATTTGCATCTGTTAAAACTTCAGCAGCTGT
Source organism: Acinetobacter sp. TW_SC_4 (assembly GCF_054861205.1). Classification (NCBI taxonomy): domain Bacteria; kingdom Pseudomonadati; phylum Pseudomonadota; class Gammaproteobacteria; order Moraxellales; family Moraxellaceae; genus Acinetobacter; species Acinetobacter sp. TW_SC_4. The sequence goes on along the minus strand of NZ_CM142174.1, from coordinate 523,713 downwards.
ACTTAAACTTAAACTCAACTTATTCAGCTGATCATCTGAAAGTAAAGATTTAATTGATACTTTTTCATCTTTAAGAGGGCCACCTTTTTCACCAATTGCTTTTACTTTAATTGTAATGTCTTGGTTCTTGGTAGGATCAAAGTTTTCATTAATTGGATCAATTAAGAGATACTTAACTGCTTCAGTTGCAACAGCCTTATCTTCAACAACAATTTTAATATTATTGCTAATACCGTTATCTGTTGTAAACGTCGCTGTGATCCCTGAAGCCTTTAATGCTTCTACAGCTGCTGCTGTTTGCGATGCTGGTGTTTTAATTCTGAAAGTGACATAACCCTCTGCGCCGACAGACTGACTTTCATTTAAATCAAAGTTAACACCATCACTACTGCCTTCTAACTTAACAGCATTTGCTACAGCTTCGCTATTCAAGGTAAGTTTGATTTTACCTTTTTTCGCAGCATGTCCATTGTTCGCAATCGCTTTGACCTTAATTTCAACACTGTCAGACATTGCATTGATTTTATAAGATGAAGCGATTTCTAGACGTTGAATAGCTTCTTGATCGGTTGCACTATCATCTGCAGTAATGACATCAACAGTAATGGTCGCGAATTTCTCAGGGTTCTCTAGGAAAGTTGCTTTAAGTTCAATCCCTTCATCCTTCAAAGCAAGTGGTGTATCAGAATTACTTTTTAGGATAAATTCCGCATAACCTTGTGCATTTGTAATGGCTTCAGTTTTATCCAAGGTCACACCACGACCAGATTGATTGGTCTCCAGGCGAACTTTTTTACCTGCTAAATCTTGTTTATTGGAATTTTTGGCATATACACGAATACGTGCTTCGCCATTTTTTGCAGCAATCGGTGCATCAGGCTTAATAATTTCAAGTTTATCGACAATTGTTGCAATATCTTTAAATGTTAGAGACGTAGTTGCTTGCTTTTCTGCACGATGCTCATCAATGAGTTTAAAGTTTAGTGTTTTAGATGTATCTACAAGCTGTTGAATTTGTGCCGCAGTTAAATTTTTATTTGCTACAAGTTTAAAATTTGCTTTACCTTCACTATCTGTCTGTACAGATGATCCGTTGCTAATTACAAACAATCCTTGTAACTCAGCAGGTAAAGACAATTCAACGGTTTGTCCTGACTTAGAACCACCTTTTGGATCAGTCACTTGGACAAAAAATTCAACTGTCCCATTTGGTAAATCAATCGTAAGGCCTTGTGGCACATCTAGAGTATAATCACTAACAATTACACTAGATTTTTTAATATTAAGGGTATATACCTGTTTAACTTGTGTGCCATCTACAGTTGCAGTTAATTGTACTTTACCAGATTCAATATTAATTGAAGGAATTTTAAGCTCAAAAATAGCAATACCATCTTCAGCTGTAGCAACTAAGGAACTTTTACTTGTTACACCTAATTTATCTGAATCATTAATCGCTAATCGTACATTTTTGCTAGAAATTCCACCTTTATCTGCATTTAAGACCTGAACAGCAATTTGTACAGTTGAATTATCTACAACCTGAACAATATTTTGGCCACTCGAATCTTGCAAATTAATATTCAAGCTTTCTGGAACTTGAGCTGTATTATCTGTAGATTCATTGCCGCCTCCATTATTTCCTCCTGTATTTGGTTGACTATTATTGTCATTATTATAGTAACCGTCACTCCCCCCCCCGCCACATGCAACTAAAGAAATCGATGTTGCTAAAACAGTCGTGTTAACCCCTAATTTTTTTAAATTTATAAACAAACTCATGTTTTTTCCCACTGCATATAATAGTTAAGCTGCCATAAAAGTTAATCTTCTGGCTTTTACACAAAATTTACTCAAAATATCAAAAATAAGCAATCTAGTTACATAATTTACATCAGAAACATTGTAAATCATGCATATAAATATTCATGTTCTGAGAATTGGTAAGCAATTTATGTATGACATTATTATTATCGGTGCAGGCACAGCAGGAATTAGTGCTTATAAAGAAGCTATTAAATATACCCAAAATATTTTAATTATTAATGCTGGTTCATGGGAGACTACATGTGCTCGTGTAGGCTGTATGCCGAGCAAGCTTCTAATTTCTTCTGCTAATCGTATGCATGAGATTAAAACTGCAGAAAATTTCGGATTAAAACATGAGGCAGTAATAAATACTTCAGTTGTTATGGAGCGCTTACATAAGCTTCGTGATCATTATATTCGGGCCACTTTAAAAGAAGTAGAACAATGGGATTCAACTCATAAAGTATCAGGGCATGCCAAATTTACTAATGCTCAAACAGTCCAAGTAGAGGGAAAATCTTATCAAGCTAAAAGTTTTATTATTGCAGTAGGCTCTCGACCAAATTTTGATGGCACCTTAAAAAATGAACTAGGCGATAAACTCCTGACTTCTGATGAAATCTTTGAGCTTTCACATTTACCTAAATCCTTAGCAGTGATTGGTAGTGGCGTCATTGCAATTGAATTGGTTCAAGCCATGCAACGTTTAGGGGTACGTACTACTATGTTTGCTCGTAGTCAGAAAATAGGTGCACTCACCAGTCCAACTTTACAAGCTTTGGTTAGAGAGCAACTAAATAACGAGCTGGATATCAAATTTAAAACCCTACCAAATCAAGTCAAACTCCTTAATGATCAGGTAAAAATTGACTATATAGAGAATGATCAAAAGCAAAGTATTGAAGTAGATTATGTACTCTTAGCCACTGGACGTAGTTCTAATTTAGATCGATTAGATTTGGAAAAAATTAATTCTGAATTTCAAGAGGTTAAAAAGCTACCTATTAATAAAAAAACCAAGCAATTAGCAAATTTCCCTATTTTTATTGTTGGAGATGCAGCCCCTGATGCCCCAATTCAACATGAAGCTGCTCACAATGGTAAAGAAGTAGTCCAAAACTGCTTAAATTTTCCAGATGTTCAACCTATTTCTACCCTAACTCCTTTGGCAATCGTATTTAGCCAACCAGAAATGGCGATTATTGGTCAAAGTTTCAAACAGCTAGAAGAGAAAAATACGGAATATATTAGAGGTTTTGTTTCTTACGAAAGACAGGGACGCGCATTAATCCTTGCAGAAAATAAAGGCGGAGCTGAAGTATATATAGATAAAAAGTCAGGAAAATTATTAGGTGCTGAATTATTCTGCCCTCAAGCCGAACATCTAGCACACATGCTAGCCTGGATGATTGATGCAGAGCAAGATATTCATCAGATTCTGGCAAAACCTTACTATCATCCGACTTTAGAAGAAGGACTAAGAACAGCATTTAAACATGCTCGTCGTCAGCTTGATCAATAGGAAATAATTGAAAATTCTTAAATATATTAAAGAAGTATTAATAGATAAAATTTAATTACTTCAAACAATATGGTGCAGCTAATAGCTCTGAAGTTTTGGCTGCTCCTTATTACTCCTTAACTCATTTTTTAGATCAGAAAATATCAATAGAAAAAGTTGTAACTATTTAAACCCCACGCATAAAAAAAAGCCCCCTGCGTAAGCAGAGGGCTTTTTAGGAATAATGAGCTGGCGATGACTTACTCTCACATGGGAAACCCCACACTACCATCAGCGCTAAGAGGTTTCACTTCTGAGTTCGGGAAGGGATCAGGTGGTTCACTCTTGCTATGGTCGCCAGCACAACTGTTTATGGATACTTGCTTTGGTCTTATGTCTCACTTTTCAGTGTATGCCAATGCTTTTTCCAAATGAGTTATTAACAGAATATCTGAGTTCTTGCGAGTAGAACTAAGCAGTGCTTAATTATACTCTCATTTGTTCGATTAGCTTAACTAAATCAAGTTTTCGTCTGATCGTTAGATCAATATGAAATCAATTGACGCTTTATATACAACTGCTTGGGTGTTGTATAGTCAAGCCTCACGAGCAATTAGTATTGGTCAGCTTCACATATCGCTATGCTTCCACATCCAACCTATCAACGTCGTAGTCTTCAACGGCTCTTTAGGAGACATAAAGTCTCGGGGAAATCTTATCTTGAGGTAGGCTTCCCGCTTAGATGCTTTCAGCGGTTATCCCTTCCGAACATAGCTACCCGGCGATGCGACTGGCGTCACAACCGGTACACCAGAGGTTCGTCCACTCTGGTCCTCTCGTACTAGGAGCAGATCCTCTCAAATTTCCAGCGCCCACGGTAGATAGGGACCGAACTGTCTCACGACGTTCTAAACCCAGCTCGCGTACCTCTTTAAATGGCGAACAGCCATACCCTTGGGACCTGCTTCAGCCCCAGGATGAGATGAGCCGACATCGAGGTGCCAAACACCGCCGTCGATATGAACTCTTGGGCGGTATCAGCCTGTTATCCCCAGAGTACCTTTTATCCGTTGAGCGATGGCCCTTCCATACAGAACCACCGGATCACTAAGACCTACTTTCGTACCTGCTCGACTTGTGGGTCTCGCAGTTAAGCGCGCTTTTGCCTTTATACTCTACGCGTGATTTCCGACCACGCTGAGCGCACCTTCGTACTCCTCCGTTACTCTTTAGGAGGAGACCGCCCCAGTCAAACTACCCACCAGACATGGTCCTCGCTCCCGATCAGGGAGCAGAGTTAGAACCTCAATATTACCAGGGTGGTATTTCAAGGACGGCTCCATGGCAACTAGCGTCACCACTTCAAAGCCTCCCACCTATCCTACACAAGTAAGATCAAAGTTCAATGTCAAGCTGCAGTAAAGGTTCACGGGGTCTTTCCGTCTAGCCGCGGGTACACCGCATCTTCACGGCGAATTCGATTTCACTGAGCCTCTGCTGGAGACAGCGCCGCCATCATTATGCCATTCGTGCAGGTCGGAACTTACCCGACAAGGAATTTCGCTACCTTAGGACCGTTATAGTTACGGCCGCCGTTTACTGGGGCTTCGATCAAGAGCTTCGCTTACGCTAACCCCATCAATTAACCTTCCAGCACCGGGCAGGCATCACACCCTATACGTCCACTTTCGTGTTTGCAGAGTGCTATGTTTTTAATAAACAGTTGCAGCGGCCTGGTTTCTGAGGCTGCCAACAGCTCAAGGAGCAAGTCCTATCACCGCCGGCAGCGTACCTTCTCCCGAAGTTACGGTACCATTTTGCCTAGTTCCTTCAGCAGAGTTCTCTCAAGCGCTTTGGTCTACTCGACCTGACCACCTGTGTCGGTTTCGGGTACGATTCCAGTGTAACTGAAGCTTAGAGACTTTTCCTGGAAGTATGGTATCAGCCACTTCACCAGTAAACTGGCTTGCTATCAACTCTCAGCATAGAGCACCCCGGATTTGCCTAAGATGCATGCCTACTGTCTTCCACCTGGACAACCAACGCCAGGCTGACTTAACCTTCTCCGTCCTCTCATCGCATTACACTGAAGTATTGGAATATTAACCAATTTCCCATCGACTACGCCTCTCGGCCTCGCCTTAGGGGTCGACTCACCCAGCCCCGATTAACGTTGGACTGGAACCCTTGGTCTTTCAGCGAACGGGTTTTTCACCCGTTTTGTCGTTACTCACGTCAGCATTCGCACTTCTGATACCTCCAGCAGACTTCTCAATCCACCTTCATCGGCTTACAGAACGCTCCCCTACCACTTGCAATAAATTGCAAATCCGCAGCTTCGGTACATAGTTTTAGCCCCGTTACATCTTCCGCGCAGGCCGACTCGACTAGTGAGCTATTACGCTTTCTTTAAAGGGTGGCTGCTTCTAAGCCAACCTCCTAGCTGTCTATGCCTTCCCACATCGTTTCCCACTTAACTATGATTTAGGGACCTTAGCTGGCGGTCTGGATTGTTTTCCTCTTGACTACGGACGTTAGCACCCGCAGTCTGTCTCCCGGATAGTACTCATTGGTATTCGGAGTTTGCATCGGTTTGGTAAGTCGGGATGACCCCCTAGCCGAAACAGTGCTCTACCCCCAATGGTATTCGTCCGAGGCGCTACCTAAATAGCTTTCGGGGAGAACCAGCTATCACCGAGTTTGATTAGCCTTTCACCCCTATCCACAAGTCATCCCCTGGCTTTTCAACGACAGTGGGTTCGGTCCTCCAGTTAGTGTTACCCAACCTTCAACCTGCTCATGGATAGATCACCCGGTTTCGGGTCTATACCCAGCAACTAAACGCCCTATTAAGACTCGATTTCTCTACGGCTCCCCTATGCGGTTAACCTCGCTACTGAATATAAGTCGCTGACCCATTATACAAAAGGTACGCAGTCACCACACAAAGTGGCTCCCACTGCTTGTATGCATGCGGTTTCAGGATCTATTTCACTCCCCTCACAGGGGTTCTTTTCGCCTTTCCCTCACGGTACTGGTTCACTATCGGTCAGTCAGGAGTATTTAGCCTTAGAGGATGGTCCCCCTATATTCAGACAAGGTTTCACGTGCCTCGCCCTACTCGACATCATCATATCAGCCCTTTCGTGTACAGGACTATCACCCACTATGGTTGCACTTCCCAGAGCATTCCACTAAAACTGATATGACTTAATGGGCTGTTCCCCTTTCGCTCGCCGCTACTGAGGGAATCTCAATTGATTTCTTTTCCTACGGATACTGAGATGTTTCACTTCTCCGCGTTCGCCTCATAAACCTATGTATTCAGTTTATGATACCGACCTTATAGCCGGTGGGTTTCCCCATTCAGACATCTCCGGATCACAGGATATTTGCCGCCTCCCCGGAGCTTTTCGCAGGCTATCACGTCTTTCTTCGCCTCTGACTGCCAAGGCATCCACCACATGCACTTAATTACTTGACTATACAACCCCAAACAGTCGTTACACCTACAAGTCAGTGTAGCAACGTAGTTGTTTGCGATCTTGTGAACTTAATCACTGTACAGCTTCAATTAGATTCATATACCAAAACGCTTGATTCAGTTAATTTCGCTAGTTCTCATTCAATCACTTCAACAATCAATCTTGCGATCTCCTGTTTCCGCTCTTGTATGAGTATGAACAAATTATTTCAACTCAAATATATTCTGTTAATGATTTAATGCATCCTCGTCGGACTGCATTACTGTGATAAATCACAGAGATTAATAACAATGCCGCGCATTATACGCCGCTTTCTTACTAAGCTCTATAAGCTATCAAACCGTTTGCTTAATGTTTAACTCATTGCATCGCAATGAGTGGTGGAGACTAGGAGAGTCGAACTCCTGACCTCCTGCGTGCAAAGCAGGCGCTCTACCAACTAAGCTAAGTCCCCAGCTTATCAATAAGTCAATGTCTCTGATTTCTTCACTCTGCAATTGCTTGCTTGTCGTTAGTGGTGGGTCTGACAAGACTTGAACTTGTGACCCCACGCTTATCAAGCGTGTGCTCTAACCAACTGAGCTACAGACCCTCAGATACATCGTCATGAAGAACAACTTGTTGTGGATTCTTACCAATCGTCAATCTTTCGTTAAGGAGGTGATCCAGCCGCAGGTTCCCCTACGGCTACCTTGTTACGACTTCACCCCAGTCATCGGCCACACCGTGGTAACCGCCCTCTTTGCAGTTAGGCTAGCTACTTCTGGTGCAACAAACTCCCATGGTGTGACGGGCGGTGTGTACAAGGCCCGGGAACGTATTCACCGCGGCATTCTGATCCGCGATTACTAGCGATTCCGACTTCACGCAGTCGAGTTGCAGACTGCGATCCGGACTACGATCGGCTTTTTGAGATTAGCATCTGCTCGCGCAGTAGCAACCCTTTGTACCGACCATTGTAGCACGTGTGTAGCCCTGGCCGTAAGGGCCATGATGACTTGACGTCGTCCCCGCCTTCCTCCAGTTTGTCACTGGCAGTATCCTTAAAGTTCCCACCCAAAGTGCTGGCAAATAAGGAAAAGGGTTGCGCTCGTTGCGGGACTTAACCCAACATCTCACGACACGAGCTGACGACAGCCATGCAGCACCTGTATCAGAGTTCCCGAAGGCACCAATCCATCTCTGGAAAGTTCTCTGTATGTCAAGGCCAGGTAAGGTTCTTCGCGTTGCATCGAATTAAACCACATGCTCCACCGCTTGTGCGGGCCCCCGTCAATTCATTTGAGTTTTAGTCTTGCGACCGTACTCCCCAGGCGGTCTACTTATCGCGTTAGCTGCGCCACTAAAGCCTCAAGGGCCCCAACGGCTAGTAGACATCGTTTACGGCATGGACTACCAGGGTATCTAATCCTGTTTGCTCCCCATGCTTTCGCACCTCAGTGTCAGTATTAGGCCAGATGGCTGCCTTCGCCATCGGTATTCCTCCAGATCTCTACGCATTTCACCGCTACACCTGGAATTCTACCATCCTCTCCCATACTCTAGCTAACCAGTATCGAATGCAATTCCCAAGTTAAGCTCGGGGATTTCACATTTGACTTAATTAGCCACCTACGCGCGCTTTACGCCCAGTAAATCCGATTAACGCTTGCACCCTCTGTATTACCGCGGCTGCTGGCACAGAGTTAGCCGGTGCTTATTCTGCGAGTAACGTCCACTTATCCCAGGTATTAACCAGGTAAGCCTCCTCCTCGCTTAAAGTGCTTTACAACCAAAAGGCCTTCTTCACACACGCGGCATGGCTGGATCAGGGTTCCCCCCATTGTCCAATATTCCCCACTGCTGCCTCCCGTAGGAGTCTGGGCCGTGTCTCAGTCCCAGTGTGGCGGATCATCCTCTCAGACCCGCTACAGATCGTCGCCTTGGTAGGCCTTTACCCCACCAACTAGCTAATCCGACTTAGGCTCATCTATTAGCGCAAGGTCCGAAGATCCCCTGCTTTCTCCCGTAGGACGTATGCGGTATTAGCGTCCCTTTCGGAACGTTGTCCCCCACTAATAGGCAGATTCCTAAGCATTACTCACCCGTCCGCCGCTAGGAATCAGGTGCAAGCACCCTATCCCCGCTCGACTTGCATGTGTTAAGCCTGCCGCCAGCGTTCAATCTGAGCCATGATCAAACTCTTCAGTTAAAATCATTTCGAGTTTTATAAGTAAAACTCTTAAACTTGGCTCATCAATTTCCTGACTTAAATTTCGCTCAAATAAACTTCGAGTAATTCAAACCAATCAATCAATGAAAATAATTTCGATCAATCAACCAGTAAAAATCCACACAAGTTGTTCTTCATAATCTCTTAATGATCTTCTTACTACTTCGTCAGTAGCAAGCTAGGTCGGCTATATTACTCTCTATCTCTAGAAAGTCAACCAGTAATGAAAATTATTTTTAACCCCCCTTTCTAAAACCCAACTTAACTATTTCATGCTAAGTTACTGTTTTATCAGAAGTTTTAATCTTCATCACCGCCGATGGATGTGCATTATAGACCAATCCCAAACAAGCGCAACCCCTATTTTTAAGAAAATACTTCAGTTGATTATTATTTCTACAAAAATGCCGATTTTCCCTATTTTTTGAGCATTAAAGGTACAGGATTGGCCAATGTACTTAATAATTTCTCTTTTTTATCGTGTTCCTGAAAGCGCAAGGAGCGGCAATCTATATATTTACAATAGCCTCCTTCTCCATACTCAGTCTTGCCATTAATTCTGACTTCGTAATTAAAGCTTCCAACATAACCCGCAGCCAGACCAAATTTGAAATCTCCCCGGCTTTGTCCTTGCAACCAGATCTGTGTTCCTTTGCCATCTTCATAGCACCATTCAAACTCACGCGGTAGATACATCTTTTGCCCATTTGGGGTAGTCACACTCGGATAAACCCGATGCACCTTGAAATAGACTTTTTGATCGAACATTTGACTGGTCATATTTTTCAGGTCACGCAGATAAATTCGTGACTGCACAATGCTGTTCAAACTATCCCGAATTTGTGCCAGCAATAATTGTCGTCCTTCACTCAGGTTAATAATCTGATAAGTCAGAAAGGCTAAAGGTAAATAGGGAAAATTAAAGCTTCGTGCGAACTCAAAACTGCCTAAGCTCTCAATAAGATATTTCTGATCTTTATAATGTAAGGTACCCTGACAATAACAGAGCAAAGACCAATGATCAGCCAGTGCAAAGCGCATTTGGGTGAAGTGTGAAATCAGATTGGTCGTATGGATGCTGAGATCAAAGCTCAGTTCAGAATCAAAACGCTGTAAACGAAAATGCGGAAAGTCGCCTGTCAGTTTTTCACGATCCAGAAACTGAAACAGGCCATACTGAAACTTGCAATCCTTTTTGATTGAATAGCAATTTAATTGTCCTGCCATATGCGGACTGGTACTACAGATTACTGTGACTGTATCCAGTGCATTGGTTTGAATAGCACTCGGGTTTGCCAACATCGGTGCATTAGGCTGACCGATGATACTCAAAAAGTTAAGATAATGAAGGGGGGCAGGCAGATCAGGAAGTGTCAAACCTTGATGAATAATTTTATATTTCTGGTTTGGCCCATGATAGGCAAGATTATGCGGGGAAACAGCAGGAGTCTGATTCAGCTGTTTCGAACGATCTAGAAAATCTTGAAGAAACTGCATCTCAAACTCCTTATTTTTATATTATTATAAGGTACTCTGTCTTTTTGCCATAAAGGTTGTAAGGAAACCAGACAAGGCATAGATGACGGAGATCAAGAGAATCCCCACTGGAATATTATAAGTCATCGCTGCAAAGATAAACACTGCGATTGGCAACACGAAAAACGGTACTCGTCTACGCTCTACAGTTTTAAATGAATAGTATTTGATATTAGAAATCATCAACAAGCCCACGATTACAATAATCGCAGCATTAACGATTTGTACAGTAAAGTCACGAATATCAAACACAGCCGGGAAATCCAATCCCACCCAAACCAGTGAAATAATAATGACGGCTGCTAATGGACTCGCAACGCCAATAAAGTACCGCTTATCCACTACGCCAATCTGAACATTAAAGCGTGCCAGACGGAAAGCCGCACATGCGGTATAGACAAAACATGCCGCCAGCCCGATACGGCCTAAGTCACTTAATCCCCAGCTATACATCAAAATAGCCGGTGCCACCCCAAATGCCAGCATATCGGATAGTGAGTCAAACTGTTCACCGAATGGACTTTGTGCCCCAATCGCTCTTGCCACACGACCATCGAGACCATCAAACAAAGCCGCCAAGAAAATCGCATAAATAGCTTGCTGAAACTCGCCATTCATGCTGGCAATAATCGAGTAAAAGCCTGATAACAACGCAGCGGTTGTAATCAAATTAGGCCATAGATAGATACCTCGACGCTTAACTCTTTGCCCTTCCTGGGTATGCTCTACCTCTTCCACCTCGAAGGTGATGCCATCAAATGGCAAATCTTCAGAAGATTCGTGTTCCGGCTTATTTGTACTTGTCATTCTTGTCGATCCTAACTATGACCCGATCTTTAAAATATTATTCGCCTACTAACCAACGAACTGCAGCATGACCGCCATTTTCTTGCATACGCAAATGCGGGAATAACCATTGCAGCGCTTCGTCTGCATCTTCAGAGAACTTCCAAGGTGGGTTAATCACCAGTAAACCACAACCATTTAAACCCACCGGCGTATCATCCGGCCATACACAGATTTCACATACCAACTGACGGCGAATCCCGGTCTTGAACATTTTCTTCTCGAAACGCTCAATCATGGCACGGTCTTTAATTGGGTACCAAACTGCAAATACGCCTGTCGGCCATTTTTTATAAGCAGCAACCAATAATTCAACCAATTGAGGGAAGTCTTTACGCTCCAACTCATAAGGCGGATCGATCATGACCAGACCACGTTTTTCTTTCGGTGGAATGACTGCGAGCAAGCCTTCATACGCATCACGCTCATGCAGACCGGCACGTTTATCGAAAATGTTATGACGTAGCTGCTGAAACACATCACGCTGCATTTCAAAAATGGTGGCCTTGTCAATTTCACGCATGCCTTCCAGCGCAAACCAGGGTGAACCCGGATATGCACCTTTACCAAAGTTTTCACGCATTTTCTCAACAATTTTTAAATATTGTTGTACACCTTCTGGTGCATTACGCTTGACCGAATCATCCAGCTTAATCAGGCGATGAATACCGTTCAGGAATTCCCCTGACTTTTGTGCTTCAGAGGTGGATAAATCATATTTACCTGCACCACCATGTGTATCCACATAGCGATATGGTTTATCTTTTGCATTGAGTCGAGTCAATAATTGAAGCAGCAATACATGCTTCATGACATCGGCAAAGTTGCCAGCATGGTAATGGTGACGGTAATTCATGTTTCATTAATTCCTAATATCAACCGCTATTTTAACATGAAAAATAGTTTCGTTCAGACCCGATTCTTACATAGAATAGCGCAACCCCAATTTACCCTTCTAGGTGAGTTTCTATGGAAGCAGTTCAACTCCCGGCAACCTGGCCAGTTGATCAGATTCTTGATGATCTAGATCAGCATGGTTTTAGCATGATCGACAATGCTTATGCCCCATCCTATGTTGAACAGCTGATTGCTGAATGTACCAGCAATCTGGAACGCTTTCGTGATGCAGCCATTCAGAATGGCGTAGTTAGCAATATCCGCAGTGATCACATTCTCTGGCTCAATGAAGATCTGGAAATTTCTAACCAGCATGTGCAAACCTTACAGGCCTTAGGTCATGAGCTGAACCGCGCTTTCTTCCTCGGCATTAAAAATGTGGAAGCCCATTTTGCCTGCTATAACGCAGGTGAGTTCTATGCCCTGCATCGCGATAATCCTCAAGGCAAGAATGGCCGGATGATTTCTGCGGTTTATTATTTACATGATGATTGGCAAGATAACTGGGGCGGCGAACTACATTTGCAGGATAAAAATGATCAATGGCATATTATCCAGCCTAAGCCAAACCGTATTGCCTTCTTCCAAAGTGATTTAATGCATGAAGTTTTAAAAGCCAAACACCAGCGTTTATCAATCACTGCCTGGCTAAGAAGTGATACCCATTTGCTCTAATCTTTTTTCCACGCTTTAAATTTCAATTTTCAGCCTCATATAGCAATCATTGAGATATGAGGACTGCGTTCATGCGACCAACCCCCAAAGAGATCATTGCACGCATTGGTGAAACAGATCAGCTATTTTTAAATGGCAATACGCCTGAGTTGGCGCTTGAACGGGCTGATCTTCGTCTGCAACTGGTGACCATCAGCCAGTTACGTCAGGAGCAGGTTCATTTCCTGCAAGAAGCGATTGTTCTGCTGGAGCAAGGCCGGATTGAATTTGAAGAAATGCCACTTGATTTGTATATCAATCTGTCTTTGCATCTGGCCAAAGCCTATATGATCTACTTTGAGCTGACCAAAGAAGATCGTTATGCGCTCATTACCCAGCAGATTCTAAAACCAATGACCAATTATGAGCATGCGGATATTTATTTCTTCTTAGCTTATGCATCTGCTAGTAAGAAAGAACCTGCCATGACTCGTCACTGGTTAAATAAATACAGCAAAACGGCCCATTTTGACCATGAACTGGTAGGCCAGCATCCGGCATTTGATGAATATCGTCAACTGGAATGGTTTATTCAGATTCTGCGTAGCCGTATGCATTAGAAAAACGAAATCTGTTCTTATAAAAATGCCTCATATTGATGAGGCATTTTTTATGAATTAATTTAATTTACTCAAGCCAAACGGCGTCGATCTGCATCCAGATGCAATTGCTGATTCAGTTCATCAATCCAGATTGCCCAGTCATCATCTTGTACCAGATGACTAATTAGCAACGAACGCTGCGCCTTATTCCAGAAAGGTGCTTCATGCAATGACATATGGGCAGGTAGCTGATGAGTACGCACATAAAGCTCGATGGCCGCCGGGCTGTTAGCTAGGCCGAGTTGAGAAAATAACATTTCTAAGGATGGTTGGTTCTTCCCGAGCATATGCCCTCCTTATATCAGATATATTGTAGTTATTTATAGGACTAACTTATAAGATAAGATAAAAAAAACCTAGTCAAAGGACTAGGTTTTGTTGTGTCTTTTTGTATAAAGAAACTTTAATTGCTTTCAGGGCCTTCTTTATCACTTTCAACATGTAAAAGCTGGTTCAGTTTATCAATGATTACGATCCATTCATCATCCTGATGCCAGTGTTCGCGAAGAAAAGCGCTTTGCCCCTCATTCCAGAAATCTGCATCCGGCAAAATCACGTCTGATGGTAGCTGATGATTTTTGGTAAATTCATCAATTGATGCTTCATCAGCAGGCAAGCCTAATTGCTCAAATAATAATTCTAAAGTCACTTGCTGTTCTAATACCATTCGTTCACTCCATCATAAAAATAATCAGTTCATTGATTTGAAAATATTATTGATGCTTAGAAGAAGGCAGATCACAAGAACCACTCCCTTCTGCCTCAATATGCAATTGCTCATTGAGTACATCTACGAAAATTGCCCAGTCATCATCTTCTTTCCAGTGGCCAATCAGAAAATCATGTTGGTTTTTGGTCCAGAAAGGAGCTTTATGTAAGGGGACATCCATCCCAATCTGATGGGTTTTAATAAATTCATCGATTGCTTCCGGGCTTGAATCCAAGCCGAGTTGCTCAAAAAAAAGTTCCATGGTAGGTCGCTGCTCTAACATCTCAGTACCTCCTCTTTTGTTGATGATTCTTCTTATTAAACTAGATGAGCTACTCGCAAAGTTCAGTTGTCCCTCCTTCACAAGATGTTATTTTTTGTTCTTTAAATTTTGTAGAAATAGCAGTAAAAAAGCACCCCAAATGGAGTGCTTTTTTAACTTAATCTTAAAAGATTAAATTATTTGATCATGTCAGCAACTGCAGCGCGCTCTTCTTCAAGCTCGTTCAGTGTAACATTGATACGTTCACGGCTGAATTCGTCGATTTCAAGACCTTGAACGATTTTGTATTCACCGTTTTCAGTAGTTACAGGGAAACCGAACATTACGCCTTCAGGGATACCATAAGAACCGTCAGAAGGAATACCCATAGTTACCCATTTGCCGTTTGTGCCAAGAGCCCAATCGCGCATATGGTCGATTGCAGCGTTCGCAGCAGAAGCAGCAGAAGACAGACCACGTGCTTCGATGATCGCAGCACCACGTTTACCAACAGTTGGAAGGAATACGTCTTTGTTCCAAGCTGCATCGTTGATTTTGTCTTTCAAGCTTTCGCCGTTTACGTTAGCAAAACGGTAGTCAGCATACATAGTTGGAGAGTGGTTACCCCAAACAGTCATGTTTTCGATGTCAGAAACTGCAACACCTGCTTTTTGAGCAAGTTGAGTTAATGCACGGTTGTGGTCAAGACGCAACATTGCTGTGAAGTTTTTCGCTGGAAGATCTGGAGCAGATTTCATTGCGATGTAAGCGTTAGTGTTTGCAGGGTTACCTACAACAAGAACTTTAACGTCACGGCTAGCAACTTCGTTCAATGCTTGGCCTTGACCAATGAAGATTTCGCCGTTTACTTTAAGAAGGTCAGCACGTTCCATACCAGGACCACGTGGACGTGAACCAACTAATAGAGCATAGTCTGCATCTTTGAAAGCTACTTTAGGATCATCAGTACCGATCATGCCCGCCAATAATGGGAAAGCACAGTCGTCTAGTTCCATCATTACGCCTTTAAGCGCTTGCTGAGCTTTCTCAACAGGAATTTCTAATAATTGAAGAATAACTGGTTGGTCTTTACCAAGCATTTCACCGCTTGCGATACGGAATAATAGGCTGTAACCAATTTGACCAGCAGCGCCAGTAACGGCAACGCGAACAGGTTGCTTCATGTAATTATCTCCAATTGAGAGGATCGTCATAATGATTAAATAGCTGTTCTATCTAATCTTAATAATCATAAACGGCAAAGATTGTACTCCAATCTTCTTCGAGATGCATGTAAAAGAGAATGGATTTCAACAAAAGTATGATAGGAAATATAAATTAATTTGACTAAAAGGCTTAGTATGTCCCTTTTATTGTAACAGTTTTTGGACATGTATTAATAATGTTTGCAGGACAGCCTTTATAGCCCCCATTGGCGTTATAGCAGACCTGAATCGAGGTCAGCAGGCTGGATGCGCGGGTCTGATGACAGTTAAAGCGCAATGCTGTTGAAGGCAGTTGCGGATTGATTTTCAGAAATTTGGAACGCAGCATATCAATGGAAACGGTATGACTTTCCTGCTCGGTGAGTTCTTCAGGAACTTTCAGACGATCAGCATGATTGATCACCGTACGAAAATACTGTGTAGCATTCATCGGAATACAGCCGCCAATATTATGCCATAGCAATGCGCGGGTATTTTCATCCGGCATGATACGGGCCACCACTTTAGCCTGCAAAGGCGGTAACTTCGCAGAACTGGTAGTAGTGCAATGTGTCGATGTGGTTTGAGGATAGAGACCAGAAATATTTAGGGAATAACCTTCAAGACATTTTCTTTTTTTACTGTAGGCCGAATCCAGACTGCAAAGTGCCGGTACCATCTGGATGTCCATGACGTAACCCGTTGGCAATGCAAAGGCAGCTGGACTTGCTGCTAAAAATAAAAGCGCAGCCCATCCAGCAGAAATTTGAGCACCCCTTATTCCCTTGATCAACAAACTATCCTTCCCTTAGATTTTTTGAATACTATGGTGTATTACGTAACGGAATGGCTTGCATACGCTTACCGACCGATTGTGCGCCCTGTCCCAATAAAATACCGTAATATGTCGCGTTCGTCATGACATGTTTCACATAATCTCGCGTTTCCAGTAAAGGAATGGTTTCGGTATATTGATCCGCAGCAATACTTTGGAATTCGGGTTGCCAACGGCGGGCACGGTTCGGGCCGGCATTATAACCTGCTGTAGCCAGTACTGGACTATTGCTCAATTGACGCTGAATTGTTGATAAATAGTAAGTTCCGTAACGGATATTGGTGTTCATATCAGTTAAGGCTGCCGGGTTATAGGTCTCACCCATTTGACGAGCGACCAGTTTGGCGGTGTCCGGCATGATCTGCATCAAACCACCAGCGCCTACATGAGAGCGTGCGCCGGTATTAAACCGGCTTTCCTGACGCATCAAACCATAAGCCCAGGCAGCATCAATGCCGGCATTACGGCTATGGCTCACCACATAATTCTGATGTGGCATTGGATAACGATAATTGTAATTATGCTTGTCCGCAGTACGATCCGCTGCATAAATGGCACGGTCATACCACCCCATATCCATCGCGCGTTTGGCTGCTGCCAACAGTAAATCGTCATCTTTTCTTAAATAAGCCTGACGCACTGCCCAGTTCCATTCACGGTTAATATAATTCTCTGGTGCATTAATATTACGTAAGGCAAAGGCACGGCGGAAATGGATATCCTGGTTCAGGCGTTGCATGGCCTGACTGGATGGCTGTGCTGAATTCGGTGTAGAAGCCGTTAATTGGCCTAATCTATCTCGCGCTAGCAGGTTATGATAATCCTCACCGACCGCCAGTTTTTTATAGATACTTTCTGCTGCCTGTTTTGAAGCGCGATCTGTGCGCTGTTCACTGGCACGTGCCAGCCAGTATTGCCAGCGGTCTTCCTGTTTCTGGTTCACACTCATTGCATCAATGGCACGAATCAGACTTTCCCAGGCACTAAAACGAATCGCCTGACGGGCATAAATTTCGGCTTCTTCTGGACTAAATGGCAAACCATAGCTGGCATCCAGATAGTTCAGCACTTCACGGTTAAAATTATTTTTCATTACCGTAGTGCCGCCAATATAACCAACAGTTCTGAATAGTGTTTTTTGTACTTGTACCGGCGTACCTTCAGCAGTACGTTTTACAATGGACATTGCTGAATCGAGATCACTGTCTGCCAGACGCCCCAACGCATAAATCAGATAGGCATGATCAGTGGCAGTACTTTTAGGGGCTGACCATAAGTAATTGGTTGGATTGGCCTGAATTGTATTGAGCTGAGCTAGAGACAGGTTAAGCCCTAAACCTTGTGCAGTGGCAATTGCCTGTCCAGACTGACCAGCACGTAATTGCACCCACAAACGCTGCTGGCGGTCTTCATTGGTCATTAGAGGACTGGATAGCATCATTCGTCCTAAGCCCGTACAAGACTCAGGTTGAGAATTGGTGGTCAGCCAGACATCTTTAAATTCAGCATAGACCAGCTGATCGCCACTTTTGGCACGGACTTGCGCAACTGCACAGGCTTCAGCTGGATCGGCATTGGTGACATATTGTAGTACAGGTTGTGCAGTGGCAAAGTCAGCCATTTTGACTTTTTCTTCGACATAATCGGCTGCAAGTTTTTCTGCCATAGCCGATTGAGGATAGCGTTGGGCGAAACTGATAATTTGACTGGCAGGTTGGGAGCCAAGGTTCTGGTTCAGAATCCAGTATTCAGGATAATAGCCCAAGGCATCATTTTGCATGGCAGACTGATATTGTTGTAATTGTCCGATATTTCCAGTATTTGCCGCGCGTAAGGCATCATTAAATTGTTCTTCTGCTGCCTGCGCACTCATTGAACACAGACACGCCACACTCAAGCTTAGTAATTTATAATATTTCTTCATATTTTTAGTGTGTTTAAACATCAATTTGCCTTCTATCATCGATTTTTCGCCCCGCCCCTATTGCCTATCATAAGAGTTAGCCGAAAAATTATAACCCACTGTATTGTTCACTTATGTAACCTTATGATTAGACAATATTAATTTTCAGACACTTTTTGTCCATAAATCAATATTTTCCCAGCCGCATTTTAGGCTATAAGTTTAAGCGACTTTCCTGCTAAAATATGCGCCTTTTAAAAGATTTCAGAACGTGAATTGAATTTTTATTTACCCGTTTGTCTATGCAAGCGGATTATTCGTTCACTCTTTCGACGTATTACCTTGTAGGAGCCTACATGACGGTTCAAACCTTCATTCCGAATGGTGCCCCAGCTGCCTCAGAAAACACTGTTACCCAGCCAGCGCACACCCCAGCCATCGACGATTCAGTTAAAAAACTGTATATCGAAACGCAAGGGTGTCAGATGAATGAGTATGACAGTCACCGTATGGCAGATCTGCTGGGCGATTCCCATGGCTATGTGCTGACCACCGATCCTAAAGAAGCGGATATTCTGCTGATGAATACCTGCTCGATCCGTGAAAAGGCACAAGAAAAAGTATTCTCAGAATTGGGCCGCTGGCGCAAGCTGAAAGAAAAAAATCCGGATCTGATTATTGGTGTCGGTGGATGTGTGGCTTCTCAGGAAGGTGACAATATCCAGAAACGTGCCAATTATGTAGACATGATTTTTGGTCCGCAAACTCTGCACCGTTTACCGCAAATGCTGGACCAGCATTTTGAGCAGGTCGAAAAACCGAAAAAAGAAAAAATCAAGCTGGTGGATATTTCGTTCCCGGACATCGAAAAATTTGACTTCCTGCCTGAACCACGTGTTGAAGGTTATAAAGCCTTTGTTTCGATCATGGAAGGCTGTTCAAAATACTGTTCTTTCTGTGTAGTTCCATATACACGTGGCGAAGAAGTGTCTCGTCCACTGGATGACGTTCTGGCAGAAATTGCTGGCTTGGCAGAAAAAGGCGTGCGTGAGATTTCGCTGCTCGGTCAAAACGTAAATGGCTATCGCGGTGAAACCTTCGACGGTAAAATCTGTACTTTTGCCGATCTGTTACGCTTGGTTGCAGAAATTCCGGGTATTGGTCGTATTCGTTATACCACCTCGCATCCACTGGAATTCAATGATGATTTGATCCAGTGCTACCGTGACCTGCCACAGATGGTGTCGCATCTGCATCTGCCGGTACAAAGCGGTTCCAATGACGTATTGCAGGCGATGAAACGTAACCACACCATTGATGTGTATATCGAGAAAATTGAAAAGTTACGTAAAGTTCGCCCAGACATGCATTTATCTTCAGACTTTATTATCGGCTTCCCGGGCGAAACCGATGAGAACTTCGAAGAAACCTATCAGTTTATTCAGGATCTGGATTTCGACCATTCTTATAGTTTTGTTTATTCCAAACGTCCGGGCACCCCTGCCGCAGAGCTGGAAGATACGACACCTGAACAGGTGAAAAAAGAACGCTTGGCCAAAGTTCAGGACTGGATTAAACAGTCCAGTATTCGTAAAACAGATGCCATGCTCGGTACAGTCCAGCGCGTACTGGTTGAGAAAGTTTCTGATAAAGATCCGAACGTTCTGGTCGGTACAGCAGACAACACCCGTTATGTCACCTTTATTGGCGATGCATCGTGGGTAGGACGTTTTGCAGAGATCGAAATTACCGAAATTAAAACTTTAAATTTAGTTTACGGTGAGCTCTTGAATCTTGAGCCTGACGTGGCGTAATGTAGAGCATATAACGTACACTTCTAAAAGGAACACTCTTGACTGCAACGATCCGACGTACAGTAGCTTTTCCTGGAATTTCGATGGACCATTTACAAGCCGTCTTAGGTGCCTATAACGGTCATTTGAAACAAATTGAACAACGTTTAGACGTCAAAATTTCCCACCGAGGTGAAAGTTTCTTTATCGATGGTGGAATCGATGCCGTTGAGAGAGCCGAAATGCTCTTGCAACGTCTTCATGAAGAATCTGAACATAGCCAGCAGATCAGTGCAGATACTTTGCATATGATGATTCAAGGTAGCCAGACCGATCGTGAACTCCAGGAGAACCTAGAAGGACAGGAACATACCGGTCTGGACAATGTCTGGCTGCAGACTCGAAAAGGCCGAATCAATCCGCGCGGTGCCAACCAGAAACGTTATGTACAGCGTATTCTGCAAAGTGATATTTCCTTTGGTATTGGTCCTGCGGGTACTGGTAAAACCTATCTCGCCGTTGCAGCCGCTGTAGATATGCTGGAGCGTAATGAAATCCAGCGTATCCTACTGGTTCGTCCTGCAGTTGAAGCAGGTGAGAAACTCGGCTTCCTGCCGGGGGATTTAACCCAGAAGATCGACCCGTATTTGCGTCCCCTTTATGATGCCCTGTATGAAATGCTCGGCTTTGAAAAAGTGGCCAAGCTGATCGAACGTCAGATTATTGAAGTTGCACCGCTCGCCTATATGCGTGGTCGCACCCTGAATCATTCTTTTGTGATTCTGGATGAAGCCCAGAACACCACACCTGAACAGATGAAGATGTTCCTGACCCGTTTAGGGTTTGGTTCACGTGCAGTGATTACTGGTGATGTGACTCAAGTGGATTTACCACGTGGTCAGCAGTCTGGTCTGGCACATGCCTTACGTGTGATTGATAAAATCCCTGAGATTCATATTACCCGTTTCCATTCTCGTGACGTCGTGCGTCACCAGCTGGTTCAGAAAATTGTTGAAGCCTACGAAGGCTGGGACAGTGAACAGCAGCGTTTAAGCGCTGAGGCTCGTGCTGAGCGTAAAGCCCGTCAGGAAGCCTTGATAGCCGAGAATGATGCTGCGGCTGATGCACAGCATTAACGCTGCATTGTTATTTAATTTTTAAGGATTCACGTTGAAACTTAGTCTCTCCCTGCAACAGGACTTTCAGTCACCAGAACTGGTGCTGAAACGTGCCTATATTAAAAAAGTTGTAGAAACCACTTTGCGCCATATCGGTACCCAAAGTGATTGTGAAATTGGCATTGCCTGTGTCGATAATGACGAAAGTCATAAACTCAATCTGGAATATCGCGGCAAGGATAAACCGACCAATGTCCTGTCTTTTCCAAGTGAACTTCCAGATGAAATGGCACAGGTTCTGGATGCTTTCCCGATCGGTGATCTGGTGATTTGTATTCCAGTAGTGCTGCGTGAAGCTGCTGAACAGGACAAAGCTCCATTGATCCATTTCACCCATATGCTGGTACATGGCACTTTGCATCTGATGGGTTATGACCATGAAACGTCAGAGGAAGATGCTGAAGAAATGGAAGGCATTGAAATCGAGATTCTGGATAAACTGGGTATTGCTAATCCCTATCTGGAAAGAGATTAAAATTCAACAATTAAAAAGCGGGCCAAGGCTCGCTTTTTTCATTTTATTCACTTCATAATAAGCTCAATTTAAGAAATAAAATAAAAACCACTATGCAATATGTCGTGATTTTCAAAGCGCAAATTAAAGAATTAGATCAGTATTATTTTGAAACAGCCCAGCGAATGAGAGAAAGAGCCCTTTCACAATTTCAGTGCCAGTATTTTGAAGCCTTAACCGAAGGTACTCAGGAAATTGCGCTTTCTTACTGGAACAGTCTTCATGATATTCGCGCCTGGCATGCAGATGCTGAACATCAGGCTGCTCAAGAGCTAGGGAAAAATAGCTGATATACATATTTCAGCATGGAAGTCTGTGAAGTTTTACGGCGCTATGATGTACATTTAAATTAAATACTCATCGATCCTTATTTATTTTTTTCTTGATCTGTTCTTAGATACAGAGTTTTAAAAAATATCTGCTTACGCATTCATGATTTCTTCCAGAAATCCATAAGCACATAATGAACTTTAACGAAGAACTGTGCTTCAAAAATTTTAGGAGAACGTAATGAAAAGATTGTTCTCGACTGCATTACTTATTTTCTCTCCCTGGCTGTGTTCACTACTTTATGCCCACTCAATTCCCATGTGCCCAAAAATTAAATTTCAACAGAACCAAAGCTCATGGTCAGGCCATTATTATTTGAATGGAGTTATGGAATTAGGTTCGGAGTTGCTTCTGCAAGCAGATGGTACCTTTAAATGGTATCTGGCCTATGGTGCTCTGGATCAATTTGCCGAAGGAACATGGTGGCAGAATAAAGAATGCATTGGCTTAAAAGCAGATCCAAAGTACCAAGACTTAATGATATTTCCCAAATATCTAGCCATAGATGAAAACCATTTAAATGTAGTCTGGGACGATGGAACTCAGCAAGGTAGTTATATACAGGCGAAGCGCCCGGATTAACGCACCTCAAACTCCGCTTCAGCCGGATCAAAACGCCAGGTTCGAATGATTCGTAACTCGGAAATATCCGACATCTTGGCATCAAATGCTCCGAACGGTGCTGCCTTGCGTACTGAAGATTTTGCAGCTTCATCTAGCAAGCTATGCCCTGAACTGTCAATTAAGCGAATTGCACGGATTCCGCCGTTCTGGTTTAAGATCACCATCAAACGCACCTCTCCTGCCAGATTCTGCTGTTTGGCCGCGTCTGGATAATAGCGGTTACCATAGAACTCCACTTTTTGACGGAATTTTTCCAGATAAGCAGCAGAGACATCCTGTTTGGACTGGATACCATCTACGGTTTTAATTTTTTGCTGACGACTGAAGTTTTGTTGTCGTTGCAGATATTGGGCTTCAAGACTGGCTACCATAGCGGCTTTGGCCTGAAACTGACTTTGTAACTGTTCCTGCATTTTTTTGCGCTGATTTTCTTCTGCCTGTTTTTGCCAGCTTAAAGTCGTCATCAGTACTTTTTCTTCAAAGCTTAATTCGCGCTGCTGTTGCAACATGTCCGGACTTTCTTGCTGCTCTTCTCCGGTCTTTTGCTCCATCAACGGTGCAGGCATATCGCTCGACATACGATGTACTTCACGAAATTTACCTGAACCTTGCTGGTCAGTTTGAGCCAGAAAATCTGCATGCTCAATTTTTTCATCAGTTTGACGAATACTGACTGCAATTTCTTTAGTCATGCTCTCCTGATCTTGTGGCATACCAAATTTCAGCGTGAGAAAAATCACATGCAAAATAACAGCTACAAATACGGCGCTATTAAAAATTGGATCTTTCCACCAGGCTTTGACCAGAGGCATTAATATCATGGTTGATCTCATCGCTACGAACCCAGACTTGAGTTCATCCCTCAAACAGCATTTTTAAAAATTAAAAAATAAACAGCTTTGCATTTTTCTTTTAAAAATGCCAAACCTATCAAATCTTCAACGTTACATAACTAAAACCCTAAAAATGGTGCTATTTATTTTGCTAAACTGCAAGCTGAAACTCTTGTATTTTTTATACAATTCGACAAGATACACTTCGAATTAAAACATATAGTTGCCAGGATGCTTAAAGATGCAAACGCTAATTTCCAATATTTCTAATAAACTTCGCCAGGCGTATCAAAAGGCGGAAGGATTTATTGAGGATGAACGCGAATTCCCTTTGTCTCAAGTTTTCCTGAATGCGACATTTCAACGTTTTGTCACTGACAATGTTTCCATGCTGAAAGATCTGCATGCCGATCTGCATGATGACTGGTTACGACTCTATGCCACGCTGGACTATAAAGGTCTGAACGTGACCTTATCGGTTGATTTAAAACTGGTGCAAATGGAGCTGAATAAGAATACGCAGCTCATCGTATTTGAACAGATCAGTGATACCCAGTTGATCGAAGCCAAATACCCAAATGTCTTTTATAAACTAGGGGTACGATTTGCCCTGTTTTTCTATCAGCGCGTGCTGAATAAGGATCCTCTTGGCATGATTCTGGAAAAACTCGGCGTCATTAAAGTAAAAGATGATTTATTGCATCTGGATCTGAATCGCTGGTTAAGTAAAAACCGCTCGGTGATTGAGACACTTGGTAAGGTTCATGTGAACCATGCAGTACTTCGTGAAGCTGAACTGGTCGTGATCGGTAATGTGAATCTTGCAGCCCTGTTCAGAAAGCTTTCTCAGGAAAAAGAAGAGAAATGGGATGAAGACGACATGGATGACAATAAAGTTACACCGATCAAACAGAAAGAACCGACTTAAACTGTGTGTAATTCAATACCTAAACAAATACGCCAGCAACTACATGAAATATACATTTTTATTGAAAATCTCCCTTCATTTTCCACATTTTGACCAAATAATAAAAAGTGGAAAGTGATCAATTTTATCTGAAATTACACAGGACAATTTGTTATGGCGAAAACTGTATTCAAAACTTTAGGTGTGACTGCAGGCTTGACTACCGCAATGGTACTTACTGGTTTATCCACCCAGACCTTCGCCATGGCGCCTTTCCAAGCCAATTATCAGTTTAGCTACAATGGAAAAAATATGGGTTCTGCTACCCGTACCTTGAGCAAATCTGGTAATAACTGGACCTATGTTTTTGCAGCTAAAGCAGGTGGTGTAGCTTCAGCAACTGAAACCAGCCGTTTCACTTTTAATAATGGCAAGATTGGTTCAAGCAGTTTCAGCCGTACCAGTAAGATTCTGGTGCATAGCAACACCATGAGTATTAACTTTAATCCTTCTAGCAAAACGATCAGTACCAAGAAGGATGATGAAAAACGTTCTTTTGCCTGGAGAGCAGATGTACTGGATGAGCTAAATGCTGAATTGCAGATTCGTGAAGACCTGAAAAATGGTGGATTAAAATCGAATTACTACATTGCTGATGCCAAAGAGGTGGAAGGCCGTAAATTCGTCAAACAAGGTACAGAAACGGTAAGCACCAAATATGGTTCATTTAGTACCATTAAAGTAGTGATTAAGCACAACAAACCAGGCCGTGAAACTACTTTCTGGTTAGCACCGAAACTGGACTACTTACCAGTTAAAGTATCGCATGTCGATAAGAAAACCTCTTACGGTTTACTGCTGACCGGCTATAACGGTAAAACGAACTAAGGTTTTTTTGGTGAATTTCGCTTGATTTTTTTTGGGTGCTTTTTACAATACGCTTTTGCTTTAAAAAGCACCTGCTCTTGAGGATTCTCCCGTGCACGCACTAGAACAGAAAATCTTAGCCGAAGGTATCGTTCTATCTGAAGAAGTTTTGAAAGTTGACTCTTTCTTAAATCACCAAATTGATCCAATCATGATGCAGCAAATTGGTCAGGAATTTGCGCGTCTGTTTAAAGATGCTGGTATTACCAAAATTATTACCATTGAAGCATCGGGTATTGCACCTGCAGTCATGGCAGGCTTAGAGCTTGGTGTTCCAGTGATTTTTGCACGTAAATACCAGTCTCTCACTTTAAAAGATGATTTATACCGTTCTAAAGTATTTTCATTTACCAAACAGACTGAAAGCACGATTGCCATTTCAAACAAACACATCAGCTCAACTGATAAAGTTTTAGTAATCGATGACTTCCTGGCAAATGGTCAGGCAGCACTTGGTCTTGCTGACTTGATTCATCAGGCGAATGCTGAAGTGGTAGGGATCGGAATTGTGATTGAAAAATCATTCCAGCCAGGCCGTGACCTGTTACTTGAAAAAGGTTACCGCGTTGAATCATTAGCGCGTGTGAAATCTTTGGCAAATGGTACTGTCGAATTTGTTCGCGATTAAGTTTACAAATGAATATTTTAAAGGGTGCTTCGGCACTCTTCTTTATTGGATTTTTTTAATTTCGGTTAGCTAAGAACAAATATAATCTACCTTAGATTCATCACCCTTTAGACAAAAAATGCCCGCCTAAACCCATAAAAAAGTGCATTGATACCTTAACCCTACATATTAATCGTCTTATCCAGCAAAAAATTATAAAAGTGGAAAATGCATGTATTTACAACTCAGCTAAACTTCTCTGAATAAAATTCCACTAGAATCAAATTGGTATGGAATGTTCCTGACTTCAATATTCAGAACCGACATACTGTTAAGCCGGATGTGTTGGATAGCTACTGGTCTAAGTAAGATCCCATGTCACACATTTGCTTAAAATGAATAAATACTAATCGCTGATGGAAAATCCTATGCAATGTCCTAAATGTGGTTCAACGGAAATTGAGCTACGTGATCACGAAAAGAATTTGAAAAAAATTGGTGGTATTTTAATGACCTCAGCCGGTGCCACGGCCGGTACAGTGGGTGGCGCAGCCTCTGGCGCTTCAATTGGCGCTGCCATTGGTACAGTCGCAGGTCCTTTAGGGGTAATTGTAGGCGGCACGGTTGGAACCTTCGTAGGCGCAATCAGCGTAGGCATTACTGGGGGCGTGGTCGGAAACTTCTTAGGTAAAAAAGCAGGCGTTTCAGTAGATCGTAATCTGTTTCTGGATTATCAGTGTCTGAATTGCAAACACAGATTCAGTCAAAAAGATCAAAAAGATCAAAAAGATCAAAAAGATCAAAAAGATCAAAAAGATCAAAAAGATCAAAAAGATCAAAAAGATCAAAAAGATCAAAAAGATCAAAAAGATCAAAAAGATCAAAAAGATCAAAAAGAAGATTAATAAAATCAAGGAAATGAAGCTGATTCTTCATTTCCTTTTTTAATTAATTTCTTAAGCCTGATAGAGTTTTAAAGCAACTTCGGCCAGACGTTTACCCTGTACTTCACACAAAATTTTCTCATCCTGGCTTAAGCCTTGGTCATGTCGTGGGCCACTAACATGACTTGCGCCATAAGGCGTGCCACCACTTTTAGTATTAGACAAAGCTGGTGTCGCATTGCTTAATCCCATGATCATCATGCCATGATGAAACAATGGCGGTAGCATCGTCAGTAAAGTACTTTCCTGTCCGCCATGCATTGAGCCTGACGCGGTAAAAACACAGGCTGGCTTACCATGCAAAGCACCATTCAGCCATAAGCTGGTGGTCTGGTCCCAAAAGTATTTCATTTCTGAAGCCATATTTCCAAACCGGGTAGGTGAACCTAATGCCAAAGCTGAACACTGGGCAAGATCATCTAAAGTACAGTAGATATCGCCTTCTGCCGGAATACTCGGTTCTGCTTCTTTCACCACCGTCGCAATATTCGGAACAGTACGAATTTTTACAGCCATCCCTGCTGCTTCAACACCATTCGCAATCAGATGTGCCATTTCTTTGGTTGAGCCATATTTGCTGTAATATAAAACAAGGACATAAGGTTGCATAAAGTTCTTATTCATTACTTAAAAAAATAAAACTATACGGTATTTCGCAACTTTTTTGGGTAAGCTGAAGAATGAAAATTCATGATGAATAAAAAAATTGAGATTGAAAGCGCATGATCGTTGAATATTTAAAGAAGTTACCTTTTTATGAAAAACACTGGTTTCAATTTATTTTATTTGTACTACGGCGTTTTGAGGCTGACCGGTGTCGTGAGCAGGCAGGTTCACTGACCTATACCACCCTGTTTGCGGTAGTCCCGATGCTGACCGTTTTTTTGGTCATTATCTCCTCAATCAAAGCATTGGAACCGGCAAGACAACAGCTCCAACAGCTGATTTATAGTAACTTTTTACCTAAAACGACCATCGCTTTCGATAAAGCGCTCAATGCCTTCACGGAGAAGTCCAGCAATTTAACTATTATCGGTATTCTTTTCTTATTCATCACCACAGTACTGATGCTCAGTAGCATCGAAACGGTCTTTAACCGGATCTGGCGTGTGACTGAAACCCGCGGTGGCATTATCGGTTTTATGCGTTACTGGACCATAATTTCACTTGGTCCAATTTTGCTGGGCAGCGCCTTTGTGATTTCTTCTACTTTGGCCTCCATGAATATTCTCAGTAATAACTTTGCCGGTTATGAACTGGATGGCGCCTTTATTCTCTCGGTAATTTCCTTTTCTCTGACCGTGCTTGGCTTTTTTATTCTGAACTGGACTATTCCTAATCGAAGTGTACCGCTCAAGTCTGCTTTAATTGCCGGCCTGTTTAGTGCCATCGTATTTGAGCTATTAAAAAACCTGTTTGGCTTTTTGATGTCAAACTTTACCAGTTATGAAATTGTTTACGGCGCTTTCGCAGCAGTTCCTATTTTCCTGCTCTGGATTTACCTGTCCTGGATTATTGTATTGTTGGGCGTGGAAATCAGTTATGCCCTGACTGCATTCGAATCTGGACAGGACAATAAGCGTCATCCTATTGTCATGTTGCTGGATCTATTAGAACTATTTTATAAAAAGCAGAAAACTGGTGAAAGTGTCAGCGAAGCCCAGGCACTAGAAGTTTTAGGACGGGATGAAATTGGACGCTGGCCAAGCTATGTCAGCATGTTTGAAAAACAGAATCTGATTAAACGCACGGATGATAATGAATATGTGCTGGTACGCGATCTAGATCAGGTCAGCTTCTGGAATTTTTATCTACAGCTTCCTTATCCATTGCCGCGCAAACAGCATCTGACTGCTGTACATACCGATGATTTCTGGATGCAAAAATTCTCACCCAAACTGAATGAAACTGATCAATTTCTGGAAGAAAAACTCAATTTTCCATTATCAGAACTGTTCCGCAGTAAATAAATTCAATCCTCTCTTTTGAGAGGATTTTTTTAAGTAGATTGATTTGATTTTCAGCGGATAATCATCCTTGCTTTCATTAAAGCTATAATCCAAAAACCAGGTGTCGTCATTTTCATTGACCGGGTTTTTATATAGAGGTTTGAGTCTTGATCTGAGGCTCAGGCTTCTTTAACCATCCTTGTAAACTCACCAGAATCACGCCTAGCATTACCATACAAGTACCAACAATAAAGTTGATCTCAATATGCTCATTTAGAATCAATACGCCAAACAGCATGCCAAATACTGGTGTTAAAAAGGAAAACACCCCTAAACGTGAAGCCAGGTAGTGTTTTAGCATCCAGAACCAGATCAGATAACTGGCAAAGGAAATCACCACCGTATGAAAAATCAGGCTGGAAATCGACAAAGTTGTCCATTGAATACTGGCTTGCCCAGTCAAAAAGGACAAAGGCAACAACACCATACCAGCGATCAGCAATTGATAGAATAAAGTTTGGGTTGCAGGCGCTTCAGCCAGCCGGCTAAGACGCACACTTACGGTCGTGGCTGCCCAGAATACACCAGCCAGTAATGCCAGAAAATCCCCCCATAAGGCATGAGATTGTAAAGCAGATCCTGTCTGCGGGCGCAGCAGGAAACTCACCACAATACCACTAAAGGCAAGAAAAATTCCTCCCCATTGCACATGAGACAAACGTTCCGCCGGCAGTTTCCAATGCAAGCCTAAAGCCACAAAAATCGGTGCAGTATAGAGCAAGACAATGGTATGCGAAGCTGAGGTATAACGCAGTGCCTCACCCACCAGATA
Organism: Acinetobacter sp. TW_SC_4; assembly: GCF_054861205.1. Lineage (NCBI taxonomy): Bacteria > Pseudomonadati > Pseudomonadota > Gammaproteobacteria > Moraxellales > Moraxellaceae > Acinetobacter > Acinetobacter sp. TW_SC_4. Next base: position 493,759 of record NZ_CM142174.1, on the reverse strand, counting down.
AAATTCAGCGGCAAACAGCACACCCACCAGTAAACCCGCAGACAAGTATCGTGCACTCCAAAGCTGACGGCGCACACTCTGCTGAATTAAAGGGTAAACCATAAATACAGATAAGGCTGAACGTAATGCAATTTGCATCAGGGCAGAAATATCACTGGCCGCCCATTTCAGCACGACCTGCTGCAAACCCCACAACATACATAGTACAAACATAATGGCAGATGCTTTGACATCTAGTGCCTGACGATGATTCAAAAAATATAGTCCTGTTCTCGATTTGAGCCGCTACATACTAAAAATGTTAGAAGTAGAAGATATACTTCAAAACAGATCAATGAGGGGGTGATTCAGTTAAGAATGGGGATGCATAAAAAACGATTTAGACACTACCCAATCTATATCTAGAAACCGAATGGCAACCGCGTCTGATCAATTTGATAAATTATCCCTTGCTCATTACACTTTTCTAAGCAAAATAAAGGAGCCCTTCGGCTCCTTGATCTCAAAAATCCGGTCTTACTTTACAAATGTCGTCCAGACATAATCCTGATTTTGGCCTTTTAGGGTCATTTTCAATTGATCACCCGATTGCAAGGCAGCCACCCCTGCTGGTGTACCGGTCATGACCACATCGCCTTCTTCAAGTGTAAATACTTGACTAATGTCTGCCAATAAAGTTGCAATATCAAAAATCAATAAAGCTGTATCGCCTTTTTGACGCAGCTCATCATTGATCTCCAGCGTATAGTGCACATCTTTCCAGTCAGCAATCACATCGCCTACTGACACCCAGTCAGCAAGTATACAAGAACCATCAAAAGCTTTGGCCCGTTCCCAAGGTTGACCTTTTTTCTTCAGGTCATCCTGCAGATCACGTAAGGTCAGATCCAGACCTAAAGTCACAGCGCCAATTGCCTGCAAAACTTTGGCAGGATCATTTTCCTTGCTTAAGGTACGGTCAATACGCAAACTTAGTTCACACTCATAATGACAGTTACCCCAGTCCGGATTCCATTCAATACCAGCATCCAGTGATGTCAAAGCACTCGGTGGCTTGATAAACAGTACAGGACGATCAGGTACCGCATTTCCAAGCTCTTTGGCATGGTCAGCATAACTGCGACCGACACAAACAATTTTCGATGGACGTATACTCATGATCTCTTTCCTGTTCTTGATCTGTCTTATTTCTTGAAGGTATTTTCGAAAATGCTTTGCTCAGTACCATCTTTAAAGGCACGTTTTGGCACAATCACCACTGTACGGTTTTTCAGTTCCAGCATATAGGTCAGCTTGCCGATGGCAAAACTTTGTACTTCATTATAATGCACGACCTTGCTACGCCCGTTATTGAAAATTTCTGCATAGTCCTGAAACAGGTCAATGCCCTGTTCACTTTTTCCAAACTGATATTTCACAAACTGGCGCTTAAACATCATCGGCAGGAACCAGTAGCGCATGATGCCCTGCAGAATCAGGAAGAAGGCACCCAAAGCCACATAATAACGACCAACCCCATTCAGGCCCATTGAAAAGCCCCAGATAATAATCCCGATGCTGACCAAAGGCGTCAGAAAGCGTGAAATTTGTTTTTTGCCAAAAGTGGCCAGGGCAAATCCATCCTGAGATTCTTCTAGAGTGAGATAATAACGGGTGGATAAAGTCGGTGCTGACTCAGTCATAGCATTACATCAAAAATATAAAATCCTGACCCATACTATATCAAAATATGCTTAAAACTCATGGCTTATGCTATCAATTACATAACTTTGCTTTGGAAATAACTAAATTTAGTTTTAAATAAATCCTCATTAAAACAAAAAACACACAATAGGATATTGGATGAAAGGATTGATCCCCTATTTGCTGATGAGTAGCACCTTATTTGCAATCTCACCGGCTTTCGCAAAAATAACGCCATGGACCCCTAATCTGCCAAGCAGTCTTGATGTATTTCAAGGCAATTCTCAGCAACTGGCCGAACTCACTGGCGAGCGTATCCTGATTTATGCGCATCCCGCCGGCAAAACCCATCTACCGACTTTTAAAACAGCTTCTAGTAGCAAATCCCAGTTTTACAGTGCGGCTGTAGTCTTGTCTGCATCCGAAGCACAAGTCGAAAAATTACTACAACAATATTCAAATTATGTCGACCTGTTTCCGACTTTAAAATCCGCCAAAGTAATTGAACAGCAAGGGAGCATTCAACAAGTCAAATATCAGGTGCATATTCCTACCCCAATCCCAGTCTTAAACTTTAAAGAAACTGTGGTGATGCAGCATCATCTGGAAAATAACAGTATCAGCACACTAATTCTGGATGCGCCAATTCCCTATGGGGCCGGAAAGCTGGAATGGTTTGCACTGGGTTCCAATAAAACCTTAGTGACAGTGACGCAATGGGGCGATCTAAACCAGCCACAAGGTTTTCTGTTTAGCAAGATTCTAAATGCCCTGCCGGAAGCCAAACTCGGCATTCCTGCCGGTACCAATGCCTTTCTGCTTGAAGCCTTACAGCAGCGTTTTAAAAATCCTGCAGCCCTAGCTTTAAATACGGCAGTACCCCAAGTTCAGCTCAGCAATCAGCAGACTCAGAAAATTGCCCAGCTTAGTCAAAAATCAGGACAACCTGTCAGCTTTATTTTGCCCAATTATCAGGTTAAGGCGGTTAAAAGTTCAGAAAATTTAAGATTCAGTACCACCTATCAATATTTCTCGCATCCGACTGAGAAGCTGCAGCCCTGGTTATCGGCTCAGGCCAGCCAGAAACTCTTTCGACGACAAATCAAAAAAGTGGAACTGAATCCAGTCAACCCGCAAAGTATTGATGCTAAATACAAGGTATCAGTCGGCTTGGGCGTCATTCAGATTCCCTTTAATTTTAAAATGCGTCTTGAACAGCCAAATACCTTACAAAACCAGTTCTATGCCAATGGCGGAGATTTAAAATTTGTACGAGGTGGAATGAAGCTTTTGCCTCAATCTCAGGGAACGCTATTCCAGATTACCAGTTCCATGAAAATTCATGATCAGGCGCCTTTTTTACTGAAAGCCATGCGCAGCCTTCCCTATCATGACATGTTGCCTGCTGTTGGTGGCAATACCGTCTACGCCTTGAAGATACAGCAGAAATTGAAATTTTAAGTTTATTTCTAATTATTGGTTTTTTATATGAAAAATTAAAAAAATACAGACGTAAAAAAACCGCACCAATGTGCGGTTTTTTCAGAATTCTTTATCAAGATTGGTGCGCTCAGAGAGATTCGAACTCCCGACCCCTTAGTTCGTAGCCAAGTGCTCTATCCAGCTGAGCTATGAGCGCGACGTCTTGATGAGGTGCATTATATAGAATTTTCAGCACTTGTTAAGTGTTTTTTAATAAAATCATAACCGAACGTACAGTAATTAAACGATACTGCAATATTTCAGTTTTTTTGATGAAAATTCCTGCGGATTTAGAGTTAAAAACAATAACTCAGACTTGGCAAATTCTAGAATCGACCAAATTGATTTTTAATTGCCTCATATTCATTTGTTCACAGCCTAATGGAGCTACTCCCCAACCAGACCAGTTTTAACCTCGCCTGCCCACTGATAACAGCTCAATACCACGCCATTTGAGGTAACTTGATGATCTGTCAGTGCAAATGCTGCTGGCATAGAGTCTTCAGCAAATAGACGTTTTCCTTTGCCCAATATTACAGGAAAGGTCATTAGATAGAGTTCATCCACAAGATCATGCTTAAAAAGTGCCTGTGCCACTGCGGCACTGCCATACACCCGGATATTTCCCTCCCCTGAAGCCTTCAGGTTAACGATTTCATCAATACTTTTTAGAAAGATCGTATTTTGCCAGTCCGAGTGATCCAAACTGGTGGATAGCACATATTTATTTACTTCATTAATTCCTGGCCAGTCTTCAGCATGCTTCGGCCAGTAAGGTCCAAAAATCTGAAAGGTATTCTTACCAATCAAAATATCGGTAGACTACATCCATTTTTGCATGATGTGATCAAATGCTGAATCGGGTTCAGCACTAAAATACGGCGCCACCCAGCCACCATATTGAAAGCCACCCGATGTATCTTCTTCCGGACCGCCGGGTGCCTGCATTACACCGTCTAGAGTCAGAAATTCCTGGACAATGATTTTTCTCATCACGCTGCCCTTATTATTATTGAGTCATCTAGGATTTATTTTTAGCATGTGTTTGAGGCGGATTCTGTAAATTTTAGGCACAAAAAAACCGCAACATGTGCGGTTCATTGTTCAAGTTGGTGCGCTCAGAGAGATTCGAACTCCCGACCCCTTAGTTCGTAGCCAAGTGCTCTATCCAGCTGAGCTATGAGCGCGTAACTTGTGTCGTCTTTATTAGACTACGTTATTTTCCGGTTTACTTATTGGTGCGCTCAGAGAGATTCGAACTCCCGACCCCTTAGTTCGTAGCCAAGTGCTCTATCCAGCTGAGCTATGAGCGCGACATAAGTAAAGTGGCGGTGAGAGAGGGATTCGAACCCTCGATACAGTTACCCGTATGCGTCCTTAGCAGGGACGTGGTTTCAGCCACTCACCCATCTCACCGTAACGTGCCGCCATAATACAAATTTCGGCATAGCACTGCAAGCACAGCTTGAAAAAAAACTGCATATTTTTGCTCGTTTAAATACTTTTTAAACAATTTCCCTGTTTTTAGTCATTTAAGTCCTGAAAAACCCGATAATTTTCCAGTTATCTAAAATTAGCCAAAAATCGAAAACTTAAACAGATTATTGCAATCATTTACGTGCAGTCTGCACTAACATGACTTATGCTAAACCTATCTCCAAGGACACTTTAAAGATATGATGAAAAATTGGGTCGATCCTGAAGCAAAAGCTGAAGCCGAACGTTATGACAACCCTATTCCAAGCCGTACCCTGATTCTCGAAACTATAGAAGAAAAAACTGCCCTGTCCCATGCCGACCTGGTGGAATATTTTGAAATTGCCGATCAAAAAAGTATTGATGCTCTGAGCCATCGTCTGATTGCGATGGTACGTGACGGGCAATTGATGAAAGACGGTTACAAGTTCCAGATTGCGGCGGAACAGCCTGAGCATGAAGCAACGGTATATATCAACTCCAAGGGAAGCGGCACAGCCAATATTTCAGGTGAAGATGACCTGCTTTTACCTGAGCGTGAATTGCGTCAGGTCTTTAACGGTGACCGTGTCAAAGTCCGCCAGACCTCAGTAGACCGCAAAGGCAAGGCTTGGGGCTTTATTACCGAGGTCTTGCAGCACCGCGTCAAACAGATCATTGGTAAAGTGTCTGAATATGAAGGTGAATACTTTGTTCAGCCAGCCAATCCAAATGCACATCAGCCTATTACTCTAGAAAAAGAGCTGATCGAGCATGCCAAGGTCAAAGTCGGCGATTCGATCCGCGTGGCGATTGATACCTACCCAACCAAAGAAGAATTTGCGACTGGTCATATTGTGCAGTCGATGGCAGACAAAGCCGATACCGAAATCATCATTCCACAGACGATTCTGGAATATGGCCTGCCATATGAATTCCCGGAAGAAGTCTTGAAAGAAGCGGAAAGTTTTAAAGAGCCTTCTGCCAAAGACCGTGACGGCCGTGTCGATCTACGTGATTTAGCGCTTGTCACTATTGATGGTGAAGATGCACGTGACTTTGATGATGCAGTCTATGCAGAAAAACGTCCGGGCGGTGGCTATCGTGTGGTCGTTGCAATTGCTGATGTGAGTCATTATGTACGTCCGGGTAAACCATTGGATGATGAAGCTCAAGAACGTGGAACATCCGTGTATTTCCCACACTTCGTTTTACCAATGTTGCCTGAAGCACTCTCTAATGGCCTGTGTTCATTAAATCCGAATGTCGATCGTCTGTGCATGGTCTGTGACCTGAAACTGTCACGTGCTGGCCGAGTGACCGGGTATGAATTCTATCCTTCGGTGATGCATTCCAAAGCACGTCTGACTTATGACCAGGTCGCGAAGTATTTTGAAGGTGACAGTACAGCGATTACTGAAGATCGTAGTGTACGTAAATCACTGAATACACTGTTCCAGTTGTATCAGATTCTAAAAGGCTTACGTGCTGAACGTAATGCAATGGAATTCGAAACCATTGAAACCTATATGACTTTCGATGAGCTGGGTGGTATTAATGAAATTCTGCCACGTACCCGTAATGATGCGCATAAGCTGATTGAAGAATGTATGTTGCTGGCCAACGTTGCAGCAGCTGAATATGCATTGGAAAATGAAATACCGATGCTGTACCGGGTGCATCAACCACCTGAGTTTTCGCGTATCCAGAAAGTTCGTGATTTCGTGAAACTGCTGGGTCTGCCATTCCCGGAACAGCCAACCCAGGCCGATTATCAGGCAGTCATTGAAGCGACCAAAGACCGGATTGATGCGCCAAGTATTCATGCCGTATTATTACGCTCCATGATGCAGGCCTATTACGGTGCCGACAATGCTGGTCATTTTGGTCTAGCTTATGAAGCGTATACGCACTTCACCTCTCCAATTCGCCGTTACCCAGATCTGTTATTACATCGTGCTATCAAAGCCCATCTGAGTAAAAAGCCATATCCAATTTCAGGTGCCTCTTTAGATGATGCCGGTGAGCATTTCTCAGCAACAGAACGCCGTGCTGATGAAGCCTCCCGCTCTGTAACGACCTGGCTGAAATGTCACTATATGCAGCAGCATTTAGGTGAAGAGTTTGTTGGCATTATCAGTGCAACGGCTGAATTTGGTTTATTTGTCACGCTGAAAGACCTCTATGTCGATGGTATGGTGCATGTCAGCCAGTTGGGCGATGACTTCTTTGTCTTTGATCAAAGCAGCCAGAGTCTGGTCGGCCAGAACCGTGGTCAGATCTTTGGTTTGGGCGATGAAGTGAAGATCAAGGTCGCTGGAGTCAATCTGGAAGAACGTAAAATTGACTTTGAACTGATCCAGCAACTGACTCATGCGGGTCGTCCAATTCGCGCCCGTGCTCCACGTGTCGCAGAAAAAAAACCTGCACCACGTCTGGAAGCAAAAGAGGAAGTCTTCAATAATCATGAGCGTACGCAAAAAGCCCAGCCCAGTGATGATGGAGAACAGCCCATACGACGCAAAAAAGACAAATTCAAGCCCAGTTCCTACAGTAAAAAACCTGCTAAAAAATCTGCAGGAAAGTCTGAAGCAAAGGTTAAAGATAAAGTAAAGAAAAAAGCCAAGATCAAAAAGAAAAAGTCGAATGCAAAAGCCAAGACTGAATAATGTTTGATGATCATAAAAAGAGCGCTACAGCGCTCTTTTTATTTTATAATTCAGTTAAATAAAGATTAAAAAAATATCATGCTTATTGCATCAAATAATAAACAACATTTGCATATCTATGCGATTCTGATTTTTACAATTTTGATCTTCAGTGACTTTTTTGCACTCAAGTATTTTAATTTCGTAGCAACACCACTTATGAATTATTTTGCATTGATTATAAGCTGTGTCATATGTATTGGAATATTGTTGTATTTTTTAAGACTCAAACAGCATGGTTTATGGTTTCCACCTTATCATTGGCGTAATTTCAGAAAGCGCCCCAAATTTTATAGTCTTTTTATCTTTCCTTCGGTCATGATCTCAGCACTTTGGATTAATTTGACCACGTATCCACCCTATCTTTATACGAAGCTAAAAGGCGAAACTAACAGTATTTCAATTACTACTCAGGCTGTGAAATTCAAAGGTGTTCGAAATCATATCTCCCATTCCTTTGATACAGAATATAGACATTTACCAGTTATGGAGTTATCTGCTTCTGAGTTTCTGCTTTATCAAAATAAATCCGTTGAACTACAGTTTAAGCTTACAACAAGTACTTTGGGCAGCATTGTGCATGAGATTGAACGAATCAAGATCCAGCCTAAAATCGAATAATTAATACCGTCGTATGCTTGATTTCCCTGCCAATAAGCCCTACATCTAGATTTAACATAGGAAATGACTTCGGCAGAAACGACATGACATTAGAAAAAGCAACTTTACCCGTTCCACAATTCGATCAGATTACGCTGGCAGACCTTAAGCAAAAAATTGAAAACTGCATTCAGCAAGGTTTGCAATTTCTAAATGAACTGACCCAGACACCTGATACTGTCCAGGAACAACTTGCGGTCCTAAAACAGGTTGATACGCTAGAAAATAATATGAGCGAGTCCTGGGGCGTTTTGTCGCATCTGAACGCAGTCATGAATAATAGTGAAACCCGTGATGTCTATCAGGCATTATTACCGGGTCTAAGTGATTACTATACCCAGCTAGGTCAGCATACGGCCCTGTATCAAACCTATCAACATGTACAGGATGCACCAGTTTTTAATGAATTACCGGAAGCTCAGCAAAGTGCAATTAAACTGGCGCTACGTGACTTTAAATTGTCAGGCGTAGCACTAGAGGGTGAAGCAAAAAAACGCTATGCAGAAATTTCTGCACGTTTATCACAACTTTCCTCAGATTTCTCCAATCATGTACTGGATGCAACTCAAGCCTATTTCAGACCGCTTAAGGAAGAAGAATTAGCGGGGCTGTCTGAAAGTAATATTGAACTGTTAAAACAATATGGCCAGCAACGTGAACTGGATCAGCCGGTTGCTACATTAGACTTCCCGTCTTATCTAGCAATTATGACTCATGCCGAAGATCGTGGCCTGCGTGAAGAACTCTATAAAGCCTATACCACGCGCGCGTCAGATCAGTCCGAACAGACTGAATTTGACAATACTGCCATCATGGAAGAGATCCTGAAACTACGTCAGGAAATGGCAGCGCTATTAGGCTTTAATAACTATGCCGAATATTCACTGGCCAGCAAAATGGCACCAAATGTCGAAGCTGTGGATGAATTCCTGCGTGATCTGGCAGAACATGCCCGTGCGCCTGCTGAACAGGAAGTGGCTGAACTGAAAGCCATCGCTGCTGAAGATGGTATTACTGACTTAAAACCTTGGGACAGCAGTTACTATTCTGAAAAGCTGAAAATGCAGCAGTTTAATCTGTCTCAGGAATCGCTGAAACCCTATTTCCCGGCTCCAAAAATCTTGCAAGGTCTGTTCAGTATCCTGAAACGTTTATATGACATTCAGGTAGTTGAACGTGAAGCGCCAGTCTGGCATCCAGATGTACGTTATTTTGAACTGGAAGACCAAGGCGAAGTGATTGGCGGTTTCTATTTTGACCTCTATGCGCGTCAGGGCAAACGTGGCGGTGCCTGGATGAGCGGCTTCCGGTCACGCATGCAAACCGCTGAGGGTCTGCAAAAACCGATCTGTTATATGGTGGCAAACTTTACTCCACCAGTCGGTAACCGCCCTGCACTACTGACTCATGATGAAGTGATTACCCTGTTCCATGAGTTTGGTCACGGTCTGCATCATATGCTGACAGAAGTGGACAATATTGCTGTGGCTGGTACACACGGCGTGGATTGGGATGCTGTTGAGCTACCAAGCCAATTTATGGAATTCTGGGCTTGGGATCAGGACAGTTTAAACCTGCTTAGCGAACATATCGAAACCAAGGAAGTCTTACCTGCTCACTTGTTAAAAGCCTTACTGGATGCCCGTTTCTTCCAGTCCGGTATGCAAACTTTGCGTCAGCTGGAATTTGCTTTATTCGACCTGAGCATTCATCGTGCCAATCCGGCATTGAATGCTGAACAGATTCAGGCAACCTTGAACGAGATTCGTGAAAAATACGCCGTTTTACCCACTACACCATATAACCGGTTCCAGCACAGCTTCAGTCATATCTTCGCGGGTGGATATTCAGCGGGCTATTATTCTTATAAATGGGCAGAAGTTTTGGCCAGTGATGCCTTCGATCGCTTCGAAGAAGAAGGAATTTTTAACACTGAAACCGGAAAGCAGTTTAGACAAAAAATTCTAGCAGTTGGCGGAAAAGATACAGCACTTGACGCATTTATCAATTTCCGCGGACGCGAGCCAAAAATAGATGCTTTGTTACGTCATCAAGGTTGGACGAACCGCTCTAAAAACGCTTAAACTACGTTTTTAAGTAAATCACAGGGTGAGTATGATGGCTATCAAACGTCGTTTCATTGCAGGCGCAAAATGTCCTAAATGTCAGGCGTTAGATCGGATCGTTATGCTGACCTCTGGTGAAGCTGAATGGATTGAATGTATCGAATGTGGGTATGAAGAAAACCGTCCTACCCATATCGAGGAACCTGAGTCACCAGCCGTTCCGGATGAAATTGGTGTGATTCAGTTTAAACCCCGTCAGCCAAAAGAATAATTTCGGGAACCTAAATGACTCTAGATCATCGACAAAATCCTAAACTTTTATGGGGAATAGTGAGCGGATTAATTGTTGTGATTATTGCCGTTTTAATAATTACACAGTTTTTTCTCACACAAAATGAAACATTACCGGCACATCAGGGTGACTTGATGCATGCACCGGTGACACAAGCCGCACCTAAAGCAGAACCTGAACCGGAAGAAATTGTGCCTACTTCTGAAAATGTCTTGGTCGATGCCTCTATTATAAGAGAAGAAGTCACTGAAAATGCCACTTTGGCGAAAGAAGAAATTGCCAAACTGGAAGATATCCAGCAACAGCTCAATGAGCAGGAAAAAAGCCTGAAGCAACAGCATAGTGATGCGGATGAGCTGATTAAACTCAAAGAGGAACAAATCAAGTTACTCGAAGCACAACTGGCACAATAGTCAGAATGAGTTAGGGATTTTCAGCTAGAATATCCACAGATTTTCTAGCTAAGTTCCCCCATGAGTGTAGCCTCTCCCTCGCATCTGGTTAAGGCAATTGTCTTTCTGACCTGTTCCGCTTTTCTGTTTTCAGTCATGGGCGTCTGTATCCGCTTCGCCTCACACACGGTTGACAATGCCACGGTGGTATTTTTCCGGAATTTTGTCGGCCTGTTTATCTTTCTGCCATTAATCTTTAATAAAGGCATTAGCTTTTTTAAAACTGAAAAACTCTGGATGCACACCTGGCGTTCTGTCGCAGGTCTGACAGCGATGTATGGCTTTTTCTATGCCATTGCACATTTAAAGCTCTCCAATGCCATGGTCTTCACCTATTCTTCACCGATTTTTATTCCACTGATTGCCTGGCTGTTCCTAAAAGAAAAAGTCACTCAAAGCATGTTACTGGCTGCTGCGATCGGTTTTATTGGCGTGTTGTGCGTGGCTAAGCCTGATTCCGGTTTATTTAACCTGATGTCTGTGATTGGCTTGAGTGCCAGCTTCCTGGCTGCTATGGCTTTTGTCACGGTTCGCGCACTAACTCAGACCGAACCACCAGAACGGATTGTGTTTTATTTCTGTCTGATCGGCACCCTGATTTCCATGGTTCCAATGTTCTTGCATTGGCGTCCTTATACTCTGACTGAACTCGGTTATTTAATTGCAGCCGGTTTATTAGCAAATACCAGCCAGTTATTTCTATCCAATGCTTATAAACTGGCACCTGCTGGTCAGATTGGGCCAGTGAACTATATTGCGATTTTTTTTGCTGGCTTATGGGGTTTTATATTCTGGCAGGAAGTTCCGGATCTCTATAGTCTGCTCGGACTAGGGCTGATTTTTTGTGGGATTTTACTGTGTAGTCCTGCTTTACAAAATAAGTTTAGGCTGCGTTAAGGCCACAATAAAAAAAGCACCCGAAAGTGCTTTTTTTATTTGCTTAAATTACTGATACCAGCCGAAGAGTTTAAATACATAAGGTACATAGGCAATGATCAGCATCGCTGGCAGTAACACGATCATCGGTAAAATCCAGCGCTCGTAACGGTAATAGAAGGACTTATGTCGAACTTCTGCATCCGCCTCGGCCACCTCCGCATCACCAATGGATTGCCTTGCTAACAGATGGTTCAGGGCAACTGGTGGTGTCACATAACCCAGCTCGAAACCAATCAAGGTAATCATCCAGAAGTGCACCGGATGAATTCCATACTGATAGGCGACTGGTGCAACCGTTGCTGAAATTAGGATCACTGCGCCGAATGGGTCCATAATCATGCCAACGAACACCATCAGGCCAACAATCATGGAAATCACCAGAATGGTACTGCTGATATCTGTCGGGAACGCTTCCATAATTTCCATACGTTCCAGCAGGCCACCCACACTGACAGACAGTGCCATCAGGATCACCAGCGCACCAATGTGTCCAACCGTTTCACTGGTCGAAATGTGTAATGATTTCCAGAAGCCGACTTGACGCAAGCTTTCACCAACAGTCGAACGTTTTACACCATGGTCTACAGCCAGCTCACTGCCCTGCTGCTCAATATGCTCTGCTTCACGATATTCAGCATTCATGGCTGTACCCGCGGTCGCCATTGCAGGCGTATTTGCTGAACCTAAGGTGGTAGTTAAGGTTTCATCCCAATGTCCCATTGGCGGTAATGGTGCAGGCTCATGACGTAACTTATCAAATAGCACGATCATCAACAGAATGACTGGCATCATGACAGGTGCCGTAAATTCATTCAGATCTGTAGACAAGGCATATTTGTAGAACAGCCAGATCAGGATGAAAATCACGATATAAGGAATCACGTTTACAAAGGCACGTGCAGACTGTGGTGCAGCCAGACCAGGCGCAGCAATACGGAACTTGCTTTCAGCAAAGAATAGCGAAATGATCAGGAACAATGTTGAACTGAGCAAGAAGACGTAGACACCGTAGTGATACAGCATATCTGTCGTCACTTCCTTGTTCAATGAAGCCACCACAACAATTAATAGACATGGACGTAATACCACACCGAGTGAACCCGACATGGCGGTTGCTGCCAAGGCAAACTGACGGCGACCACCGGCATTCCAAACTTCCTTATAGATAATCGCACCGGCAGCAATCACGAAGATCCCGGATGCACCGGTATAAGCAGTAGGTAATGCAGCTGCCAGCAGGATTAACCAGGTCAAGGTTTCTGGAGCCAGATTCCATGGACGCAGGATATTCAGGAACATGTCTACGACACGGGTTTGTTTCAGCAACATACCGGCCCAGATAAATAAGGCTAGATTCAGGAAGATGCTCGAAAATTCAACCAGTTGCCCCAGATAGATGCCCTGACCCATCGGGTAATCCATCAAGAAGACAAAGTTAAACCCGGTACTGATGGCCATATAGGCATACAGTGGCACGCTTAAGAAAGCCAGTCCGAAACTACCCCCTTCTCGGGTCGCCTGAGGTGGCTTAATGACTTGGTACAAACTGATCAGGGTCAATGTTCCAAAGAGAATCATCCATAGCCAGTAGACATACTTCATGTCTCCCATCGGCACCCCAGAATTCAGCACCGACATATATTGGCTATAGGAAGAATAGACTAGGAAACTGTTCGCGATCAGCATCGCCACGGAATAGACTTTGAAATCGATACGGGTGGCTAGGCTACGTAGACCGATATGATGGGTTTTTAATGTCGCACTGATTGCAGCAAATACCACCATGATAATCAACAGTAAGGCACGGTTTTCAGTCCCAAACTTGAAAATGCCAAAGAATGAGGTTTCAAAACTGCGATAAGCGCGAATACTTGGATGCGCTTCAATATGCGTCATCGCCTTGTCATAGAACTGGTAGGACTCTTCACAGACCTGTTGTGCCTGCATAACTGCAGCACGCACATCCGCTTCAGAACGTACACCGAAGAAATCGGCATATTCATCGGCGGCATCTGCTTTTATCTGCTCCTGAACTTTTTGATCGACATTAATATTACGATCACATTGTGGTGCTTTCGGTTCAGCACGCAAAAACGAATATTGCATGCCTGTCGCCGGATCACCATACAGACGCTCGCCCATACGCAGTAACTGACCATGAATCATTTCCCCGGTTCCAATCACTAAGGTCAGTAAGAGCAAGATGAGCACGACAAAGGTCGAGATCCACTCTGTCCAGATATAACGTAACAGACCTAATCCTGATCTGTTTTGATTATCGTTGTACATGTATTTTCCTATTCTTGTTTTCGCGCCTTACATTCTTTTAAGCGCTGGTCTTTCTGTCTGCCCCGAAAATTCCTTTACAAGGGTCAGTATTATTATTTGCTGTTTTGACTCTGCATGAAAATCAGCAGAATAAAAATGACAATTTATCTTTTCTTTTTGTCTTTTCTGCCAACAGTTTCAGCTATCCCCAACATAGTTACCCAAGATATAGAGCAATGCGACTACCACTCCCCAGATCACCCCTAACAAATGCGCTTCGACCAGTACCGGACTGCCAATAAGTTGTGCAGTTTCCTGATTTCCAATGGTATTTTCCCAAATTAGTTTGGCAAAGATTAAAAATAATACCAGTACGGCAAATCCACGTTCACGTTGATAAAGCAGATGCACACAGGCGACTGCGACATAGGCCCCATGTAATACCCCGGATAGTCCTGCATATGCTTCAATATTTGGCAGGAAAAAATAAAAACTCAGGCTGATCAACGGTGGCAGAATCAAAAGGATTGAGACGAAATGCCACACAGATGCACGGGGAAAAATGAAAGGCAAACAGATAAAGGCAAGAATATTCAGAAAATAATGGGCCCAGCCGACATGCACCCAGTGCGCAGTCCAGAGCCGCCAGAATTCTCCGAGCAGGCTTTCCTGCCAGTAGATGAAAGCATCGTTAAAGATTTGCAAACTCGCTGAAAGAGAGACAAAAGCCGCCAGAAAAATAATTTTTCGTCGAAGATGTTGATCTTGCATCGGCTCCTTGAACTCCTTTCAGCATATTGAAAATGACCCCTATGAGCATCATTCACTTGATTTTTGATTAAATTATAGGTCAGCGCTAAACAGATCATCCAGTTCTGAGGAATTATCTGTTTCATCCCAGAAGGTCTGCATGCCATCATCTGCACTACGAATACCGGTATTTTCAGTCCAGTAACGGTCAGAAATACCATTCACCATAATGGCAGCCATACTGTCGATCAGCTTGAACTGAGGATTGACCGGTTTTTCATCACTACGTGCCTGATCAAAAGTTCTTAATGCATCACGAATTTTGGCATCATCCCCACTGGCCTGTGCGGCTACAGCATATAAGGCATGTGATAAACGTACACCTTTTTGCTCACCAATTTGTACTGACTGTTTCAGAGTTTGGTAAGGATCAGGTTTCCCATCACCTGCCCCTGGCAATAAAGTCCAGATGACAGCACGGGTTGCATTTGGCGCGCCCCAGAATTTGGTATTATCCAGACAGGTCATGCCACGCTCAACCACAGCCGCAATATCTTTAGGTACTTGTACGGCCCCACCCGAGTTAATGTCATTGGTCATGGCTTGCAAGCCACTCAGCATGCCCAGCAGATAAACTGTCTGTTCAATATCACTGTTCATGCGTGGACAGTCTTCACCCAGCGCTTTTTTATATTTTTTCTCATAACGGGTCTGAAATAACTGATAACCCGTGTACTGGCGTTGTGCAGCCAATGCAGCCCAGCGTTTCTGCTCAATCCGCGCATCCTGAGCTTCAGTCACCTGGTTGACTTTAGAAGCACGCAGATACCGTAGCTCTGCATCCAGTGCTTTCTGCTCGGCACAAATTCCGGCTGCAGAATACATCAGTACTGCGACACGAGTCGGATCAGCCCCCATTTCTTTAGTCGACATGATGGCCGGTGTTAAAGAATTCCCGGAATTACACACCATCTCGGCATCATCCATCGCCAGGATTGGTGGAACAATATGCTTTTCAGTGAAACCCAGCGCCACATTGGCACCGGTTTTAATGACCTGAGAACATCCTGTTAGAACTGTTGTTGTTATTGCAATGGTCGCCATACCTTGGCATATTTTTCGGACGCTCGACATTTTCCTGTCCTCTATAATTGTGATTATGTCCATTATTCTGCTAAACATATCAGAAGCATATAGCGAATAAAAGAGTATTTACTCTAATTTAGACCAGACACTTTGCCATTAAATCGCCCAGCTTCAATTGACTGTAGTAGATAAAATCCCAAATTTTGGGCAAAAAAAAAGTAGCATTGCGACGGTTCAGCACATGCTACTTATCAACTTGGCAAGTCGAGAAGAAAATAGGTTCTCGAGCTTAATTCTGTTATTTAGGTGAAAATCTGTCCTTCAGCACCGTTCCCAGCCGTCCTATGACTAGGGCCATCACAATCGCAACGATCAAAAACATCCACATTGGAAATTCCATCATGATCTCCTGTGTTCGCTGTTGGTGAGTTAAATGTACCTGCTTATAAAAAAAGCAGCTGAAAAATTGTCAGACAATTCATTGTTTTTACAGAGAAATATAATTTTTTTGTCTGACAATTTAAGCGGGATTAGCGTATAAATATTTATTTTTAATCAATTTATTTAAAATTTCGGAATCTCATTTGTCGGACAATTAAAGTATTTTTGTTAAAACTTTCAAAGACTTCCATTGTTTAAAAGGTAACTGATCACACCAGATGAGCAACGGACGTGCTTTTGCATGCTGGAAATACACCACGATATAAGCTTGGTGATCAATCACGTGACTGATCAATACTCGCCGTGTGCCTTGTGCAGCTGTAGTCAGTGACCATTCACGTCCATCCAGATATTCAAACTGCTCAATGTGCGGTGTCTTACGATAAAACAACTGGTAAATGACCAGACCGATGACGCCGCAAACCAGCCAAATTGTCACAGGCAATAACTGATACAGCAGGAACATCAATACAGCAAAAATAAAAAGCTGAAACACCAGTGCACACTTACTGCGTTTCAGCCTGAAACAGCGATTATCCATGAACGTAAAATTTAAGTTTCTTGATAAAATCTTTTAATTCAGGGCGTGGGGGTTCTGACACTTCCATAAACCAGTCCAGCAGGTCCGGATCTTCCTGTGCAACCAGCTCAGCAAACATCTGTTTTTCGAAGGGATCAGCATTGAGATAATAGTTTTTCACGTAGGGATCAAAATATACATCGATCTCTTTCAAGCCACGACGCGCGCGATAAATCACTTTGCGCTCTTCTAAGGTGATGTCATCAGTCATCGAATTTTCCCAACTCGTTACAAACCTGAGTAGTTTACCTTAAGCCATTGCTGAATTTCGAGGTATTTCATACAAATGACCAAAAGCATCAGCAGATTCCCCAGATTTGAACATTCAGCTCATTGCTCCCTCGTCTGCTCTATCTTAAGTTAAATAAAACATCACAATAAGGGAATTATAAGATGCATTCGAGCGCGATCCGTCCATTGGCCAGCATGCTGCCACGTCAACTTTTCAATGATGAACATGAAGCCTTTCGGGAGACGGTCCGTAAATTTTATGAAAAGGAAGTGACTCCTCATACAGAAAAATATGAACAGCAACAGCATATCGATCGTGAGCTCTGGAATAAAGCCGGTGAACTTGGCCTTCTCTGTGCCACGATGCCTGAAGCTTATGGCGGTTCTGACGTAGATCGTCTCTATAGTATGATTCTGATTGAGGAACAGGCCTATGCAGGCGACTCTGCGACAGGATTTTCACTGCACTCCGATATCGTGGCCAATTATATTCTGAACTTTGGCAATGAAGCACAAAAGCAACAATGGCTCCCGAAAATGGCAACAGGTGAAGTGGTCACAGCAATTGCGATGACCGAACCCGGAACTGGCTCAGATCTGCAGGCAGTACGTACTAGTGCGGTATTAGAGGGTGGAGAGTATGTGATTAATGGATCTAAAATCTTCATTACCAATGGCTATCTTTGTGATATGGCAATTGTGGTATGTAAAACGGGCCATAGCGAGAAAGGCTCTGCTAACCTTTCCTTAATTATGGTCGAAGCAGATCGTGCAGGATTTAGTAAAGGTAAACCCTTAAATAAAATCGGCATGAAAGGTCAGGATACCTGTGAACTGTTCTTTGACAATGTCCGTGTGCCTAAAGAAAACCTGCTAGGTCAGGAAGACATGGGTTTTATGATGCTGATGAAAGAACTGGCTTGGGAACGGTTAATTGTGGCCATCATATGTCAGGCAGGGGCAGAAGCGGCATTCGCACATACAGTGAAATACACCAAAGAACGTCAAGCCTTTGGCAAACCGATCAGCGCTTTTCAAAATACCCGTTTTAAACTGGCAGAACTGCGTACCGAAATTGAAATTTGTCGGGCTTATCTGGACCGTTGTATGCAACTACAGCTTACTCAGGAATTGGGAATTGATGCTGCCGCAGCTGCTAAATGCAAAATTTCTGAACTGTATAGCAAAGTGGTTGATGAATGCCTGCAACTGCATGGCGGTTATGGCTATATACTAGAATATCCGATTGCACGAGCGTATCTGGATAATCGCGCGAACCGCATTTATGCAGGAACCAATGAAATCATGAAGGAACTGATTTCCAGATCACTCTAATTTGAAATATGAAAAAGGAGTACATCAGGTACTCCTTTTATCTATGTCTATACTTAAGACACCAATCTTGGCTTGGCTGGCACAGCACTGGATTTCGATTTGAATTTCAATACTCCATCTTCAAAAGATGCCGTTTTAAGCTCTTTACGGTCTGCCAAGTAGTTATTAGATACTTTCCAAGGTGCATGCTTACCCTGTTTCGGCATCACATCTGCGGCACGGGCAATATAGCCTGAAGTTAAACTACCCATCACCGTATCTTCAAGTAATTCCGTAGCATCCCCTTCTGGAATCACTTCATCATAACCATGCTGATCCATATAATTGAGCAGACGGCAGATATATTCTGCGGCAATATCCACTTTCAAGGTCCAGGAAGCATTGATATAACCAATAATCAGCGCCATATTTGGCACATCACTGAGCATGACCCCTTGATACAGCATATGCTTCGACGTATCCAAAGGCTTGCCATCCATCGTGGCCTGAATACCACCCAGAATCTGAATATTTAAACCAGTAGCAGACACAATAATATCCGCATCCAGATATTTACCTGATTTCAGCTGAATCCCAGTTTCAGTAAATTTCTCGATATGATCTGTTTCTACAGATGCATGACCTTCACGCAGGATTTTGAATAAATCCCCATCTGGCACTACACATAGGCGCTGATCCCAAGGTTCATAATTCGGGGTAAAGTGTTTCATATCCACTTTCCCTTTCAACTGAAACTGTACAGATTTCAATAATAAGGTTTTCAGTAGTTTTGGCTGTTTTTGTGCGAGTGCATAGATACCACGCTGCATGCCAATATTACGCGCACGGGTCAGCTTATAAGCCACATCTTCTGGCAATAATTTACGCATTTTTGAGTAAATCATGTCGATCGAAGGAACTGAGGCGATATAGGTGGGAGAGCGTTGTAACATGGTCACATGCCCTGCACCGCCTTTCACCATGGCTGGAACTAATGTTATTGCTGTCGCACCACTGCCAATAATCACTACTTTTTTTCCGCTATAGTCCAGATTTTCAGGCCAATGCTGCGGGTGAATAAATGTACCTTTGAATGCTTCCTGATGCGGGAATTCCGGCTGGAAGCCTTGATCATAATTGTAGTAACCCGTACAGCCAAGAACAAAGTTAGCGATCCAGGTCTGCTTTTTGCCCTGAGCGTTTTCAGCTACGACTGACCATTTACGTGTCGCTGAATCATAATTGGCACTAACGACGCGATGTTGAAAATGAATTTTTGAGCTCAAGTTAAATTCCTGAACCACTTCTGCAAGATAATTTTTAATTGCCGAGCCAGAAGCCAATACACTTTCTTTTTTCCAAGGCTTAAAGTTGAAGCCAAAAGTCGACATGTCCGAATCTGAACGGATACCAGGATATTTAAACAGGTCCCACGTACCGCCAAAGCTTTCGCGACGTTCAATAATTTCGAATGAGCGTTGAGGACTATGTTTAGAAAGATGGGCCGCCAGACCAATTCCCGAGATCCCCGCGCCTACAATTAAAATATCAACTTGCTTTTCCATATTCTTCTTTTACCTGAGCATTGTCATATATTTTATTAAATCACAAAATTGACAATACACAATGTCAAGTTTGAATAAAAGTGATTATTTTCTTATCTTTTCAGGACAAATTTCTAAACTGCCTGATAATGGGTAAATGCAAGACAATAAAAAAGGCCGGTTTATTCAACCGACCTTTTCGAACAACGTTTGCTGCTCTACACGAAATTAGTTAACTTCGCGATCTACTAGCTCAACGTAAGCCATCGGTGCAGCATCACCTGCACGGAAGCCCGCTTTAAGAACACGTAGATAACCGCCGTTACGCTCTTTGTAACGAGGGCCAAGAACGGTAAATAATTTACCAACAGTTGCAGCTGAACGAGTACGAGCAAACGCCAAACGACGGTTTGCTACTGTATCGACTTTAGCTAAAGTGATTAAAGGCTCAGCAACACGACGTAATTCTTTTGCTTTAGGCACAGTTGTTTTGATCAACTCGTGCTCGAACAAAGAGTTAGCCATGTTTTGGAACATCGCTTTACGATGACTGCTTGTACGGCCTAATTTCACACCACTATTACGATGACGCATGGTGATAGTCCTACTTAATTAACGGCTACGATAGGCGAAACGATCGTCCATACGGAGACTAGCTGGTGGCCAGTTCTCTAAACGCATGCCGAGTTGTAAGCCTTTGGAAGCCAGAACATCTTTGATCTCAGTAAGCGATTTTTTACCAAGGTTAGGAGTTTTAAGTAACTCAACCTCAGTACGCTGTACAAGATCACCAATGTAGTAAATGTTTTCTGCTTTCAAACAGTTAGCAGAACGAACAGTTAGCTCTAGATCATCTACTGGACGAAGCAAAATTGGATCAACTTCTTCACGAGGTTCTTGAGCCACAGGAGCTTGATCTTTCTGAAGATCAACAAAGATTGCAATTTGTTGTTGCAAGATTGTTGCCGCTTTGCGGATTGCTTCTTCAGGATCAACTGTACCGTTGGTTTCAAGATCAATGACCAGTTTATCAAGGTCAGTACGTTGTTCTACACGAGCGTTTTCCACTGTGTAAGACACACGTTTGATCGGGCTGTAAGATGCATCTAACTGTAAACGACCCACTGGGCGAGTCTCGCCTTCTGGGAAACGTGAGTCAGAAGTCTCATAGCCACGGCCTTGAGCCACTTTCAGGCGCATCTTAAGATTGCCTGATGCACTTAATGTGCCGATCAAGTGTTCAGGGTTAACCACTTCAACATTATGAGGTAAACGAAGGTCAGCCGCAGTTACGTCGCCTGGACCTTGTTTCTCTAATGTTAAATAAGCTTCATTTTGATCGAACAGCTTAATAGACAATCCTTTTAGGTTCAGCAAGAGCTCGACGATGTCCTGCTGCAAGCCTTCCAAAGTACTGTACTCGTGCTCAACACCTTCAATCTCAACTTCTACCACAGCAGCGCCAGGTAAAGAAGAAAGAAGGATGCGACGTAAAGCATTGCCCAGAGTATGACCAAAGCCACGCTCTAAGGGTTCTAGAATAACTTTTGCCGAGGTCCCGCTTGCCGCTTCGACCTTGATCGCTTGCGGAGTTAGAAACTCATTTGCAGTACGCGTCATATTGCTACCTCAAGGATTATTTAGAATACAATTCTACAATCAAGCTTTCGTTGATTTCAGCAGGTAAATCAGAACGATCCGGTGCAGCTTTGAACGTACCTTCTAGTTTAGAATGATCTACTTCCATCCAAGAAGGAATGCCACGTTGAGCAGCTAATTCAATTGCGTTTTTGATACGTAATTGTTGTTTAGCGCCTTCGTGAACTGCAATCACGTCACCAGCTTTAACTTGGATAGACGCGATGTTAACGCGGCGGCCATTTAAAGTGATTGAACGGTGAGATACTAACTGACGAGCTTCTGCACGTGTAGAACCAAAACCCATGCGATAAACAACGTTATCAAGACGGCTTTCGAGCAATTTCAACAGGTTTTCACCAGTTGCGCCTTTAACACGAGCAGCTTCTTTGTAGTAGTTACTAAATTGACGCTCTAAAACACCGTACATACGACGTACTTTTTGTTTTTCACGTAATTGTAGTGAGTACTCAGATTGTTTACCGCCACGAGCTCCACCATGTTGACCAGGAGCTTTAGCGTGTTTTTTAGTTTTGACGTCAAATGGTTTAACGCCAGATTTTAATTGCAGGTCTGTCCCTTCGCGGCGAGAGAGTTTGCATTTTGGACCAATATAACGAGCCATGAATGTTTCTCCTTACACGCGACGTTTTTTAGGTGGACGGCAACCGTTGTGAGGGATTGGAGTCACATCGGTAATGCTGTTAATTTTATAACCCACTGCACCTAATGCACGAACCGCAGACTCACGACCTGGACCAGGACCTTTCACAAGGACGTCCAAGTTTTTCAAACCGTAATCTAAAGCTGCTTTACCAGCAACTTCAGCAGCTACCTGAGCAGCAAACGGAGTTGATTTACGTGATCCACGGAAGCCTTGTCCACCTGAAGTGGCCCAAGCCAGTGCATTACCTTGACGATCGGTAATAGTCACAATGGTGTTATTAAAAGAAGCGTGAATGTGTGCAACACCTTCAGAGACGGTACGAGTGACCTTCTTGCGTGTGCGAGTATCTTTAGCCATCTTTTAGCTTCCAGAAATCTTATTTCTTAATTGGTTTGCGCGGACCTTTACGGGTACGTGCGTTAGTTTTGGTGCGTTGACCACGGACAGGCAAGCTGCGACGATGACGAAGACCGCGGTAGCAGCCTAAATCCATTAAACGTTTAATGTTCATGGAAATTTCGCGACGTAAATCACCTTCGGTCGGAACCTTGGCAATTTCTGCACGAATCGCATCAAGCTGAGCGTCATCTAATTCACGGATCTTAGTAGTAGTTGGGATACCCGCAGCAGCTAAGATTGACTTAGCAGTGTGGCGACCAATACCAAAGATGTACGTTAGAGAGATAACAGCATGCTTGTTATCCGGAATGTTTACACCGGCAATACGAGCCATTCAATTTTCTCCAAAAAGGCAGTAGAGATAATCAACCGCCCCACAAAAATCTTGAGGGGCGGATAATAACCCAATTCGCCTACTGAAATCAACAGGTCTTGATCAGATTAACCTTGACGCTGCTTATGACGAGGTTCTGCGCTACAAATTACGCGGATAACCCCATTACGACGGATAACTTTACAGCTACCACAAATTTTCTTTACAGAAGCTTGTACTTTCATGATGAAACCTCTAAGTGCGCTTATCCCTTAGGATGAGCAGTCGTTTTTCTCATTAACGTTTGATTGTCATACTGGTGCGAGGTGAGATGTGCTTGAAGCTGAGCCATAAAGTCCATCACCACCACTACCACGATCAGCAACGATGTTCCGCCTAAGCTAAATGGAATACCAAAAGAGCTTTGCAGAATCATCGGCATTAAACAGATGACAGTGATGTATATCGCGCCAATAAAGGTCAAACGATTGAGAATATGATCTAAGTAACGAGCAGTTTGCTCACCTGGACGAATACCAGGCACGTAAGCTCCGCTGCGTTTCAAGTTCTCTGACACTTCTTTAGGACTAAATACCAGTGCTGTATAGAAGTAACAGAAAAAGATAATTAACGCACCAAAGAGCACCAAATACAACGGCTGACCAGGCGATAACACCAATGCCAAGTCTTGTAGACTACGCTTGATAATTCCTGCACTTGGATCCGAACTACCAACCCATTGACCTAAGCTCGCTGGGAACAAAAGTAAAGAGCTGGCAAAAATTGCCGGAATTACACCCGCCATATTAATTTTTAATGGCAAATGTGTTTGCTGTGCAGTAAATACACGACGTCCCTGCTGCTTTTGAGCATAGTTCACCGGAATACGACGTTGCGCCTTCTCGATAAACACAATCGCTGCTAGTACAGCAATCGATAACAGACCAAAAATTGCTAGTCCAATTAGACTAGACTGGCCATTATCAACTGAAGTTAGAGACTGCATAACTAAAGTCGGCAATCCTGCAACGATACCTGCGAAGATGATCATGGAAATACCATTACCTACCCCACGCTCGGTAATTTGTTCACCCAGCCACATCAAGAACATGGTCCCCGCAACCAAAGAGGTTACTGCAGGAACATAAAAAGCCAGACCAGAGGTTAGGGTAATTCCCTGGCTGATCAGGCCAGCACACATACCAATTGCTTGCACAAGTGCAAGGAACAGCGTGCCTTGTCGTGTGTATTGGTTAATCTTACGTTTGCCCTGCTCGCCTTCTTTTTTCAAAGCTTCGAGCGATGGAACCACTGTAGACATTAACTGCACAATAATCGATGCAGAGATGTATGGCATGATCCCTAAAGCAAGAATCGACATTCGCTCTAATGCACCACCCGAAAACATGTTAAACAAACCAAGGATGGTACCTTGGTTTGCATTAAACAGATTTTCTAGCGCGGCATTATTAATCCCTGGTACTGGAATATGCGCTCCTAGTCGAAACACCAACAACGCACCAATGAGAAACATCATTCGACGAATAATTTCACGGTATTTCACATGAAATGGTTGGCCTTTCATCATGTTGACATGACCTGAAGAACTAGGAGTCATAGACACTGGGGATTACTCCTCGACTTTACCGCCAGCAGCTTCAACAGCAGCTTTAGCGCCTTTAGTCAATGCAACATCTTGTACAGTGAATGCACGAGTAATTTCACCAGAAAGTACGATACGAGCACGAGTCATGTCTTTACGTACAACGTTCGCAGCTTTTAAAGTTTCAAGAGACACGATGTCGCCTTCAACTTTAGCAAGCTCAGATAAACGTACTTCAGCAGTTTTCAAAGCCAATTGGCTAGTGAAACCGAATTTAGGCAAACGACGATAAAGTGCAGTTTGACCACCTTCGAAACCTGGACGAGTACCACCGCTCTTACGTGAGTTTTGACCTTTGATACCACGACCACCAGTCTTACCAACGCCAGAACCGATACCACGGCCTAGACGAAGGTTGTCACGCTTAGCACCTTCTGCAGGTGCAATTGTATTTAAACGCAGAGTCATGGCTTATTCCTCTACACTAACCATATAGTAGACTTGGTTGATCATACCACGGTTAGAAGGCGTATCTTGCACTTCTACAGTATGACCAATACGACGCAGACCTAAACCTTTCAGGCTCAGCTTGTGATTTTTCAAGCGGTGCGATGCAGATTTAGTCTGGGTAACTTTAATCGTTTTCATGATTGATTACCCTTGAATTTGTTCTACTGTTAAACCACGTTTCGCAGCAACTTTCTCAGGAGAAGTCATATCACGCAAACCGTTAAAAGTCGCGTTTACTACGTTAGCAGCGTTTGTAGAGCCATAACATTTAGTTAATACGTTACGTACGCCAACAGCTTCTAAAACTGCACGCATCGCGCCACCAGCAATTACACCAGTACCTTCAGAAGCAGGTTGCATGTAAACGCGGCTTGCACCGTGACGAGCATTGATAGGGTGCTGAACAGTACCATCAACAAGGTCAACAGTAATCATGTTACGACGAGCAGCTTCAAGTGCTTTAGAAATAGCAGCTGGAACTTCACGCGCTTTACCACGACCAAAACCTACGCGACCATTACCATCACCCACAACAGTTAATGCTGTGAAAGAGAAGATACGACCACCCTTAACAACTTTGGCTACACGATCAACGGCAACCAGCTTTTCAACAAGACCTTCGTTTTGTTCAACTTTAGCCATGATTAGAACTCCAAGCCGTTTTCACGGGCAGCATCAGCCAAGGCTTTGATACGACCATGATATTTGAAACCAGAACGGTCAAATGCAACTTTAGTAACACCAGCTGCTTTAGCGCGTTCTGCGATTAAAGCACCTACTTTTTGAGCTGCTTCAACGTTACCAGTAGTACCCGCACGTAAAGTAGCGTCTAGAGTAGAAGCTTGCGCTAATACTTTGCCACCATCTGCTGAGATAACTTGAGCATAGATGTGACGCGGAGTGCGGTTTACACACAAACGAGTCGCACCCAATGCACGGATGTGCAAGCGTGTGCTTTTCGCACGACGCAAACGGGATTGTTTCTTTTCGTTCATAAGAACCTCGCGCCTTATTTCTTCTTAGCTTCTTTACGAAGTACAACTTCGTCAGAATAACGAACACCTTTACCTTTATAAGGCTCTGGTGGACGGTAACCACGGATATCTGCAGCGACTTGACCTAGAACTGCTTTATCAGCAGATTTAAGTACGATTTCAGTTGCAGTTGGAGTTTCAGCAGTTACACCTTCAGGAAGCGTATAGTCGATCGGGTGAGAGAAACCAAGGTTAAGGTTAACAACGTTACCTTTAACCGCAGCTTTATAACCAACACCGATAAGTTGTAACTTACGTTCGAAACCTTCGCTTACACCTTTTACAAGGTTGTTAAGCACAGCGCGAGCAGTACCAGCTTGCATCCAAGCGTCTTTAGATTCAGCTTTAGGAGCAATAACTAGAGTACCGTCTTCCTGTTTTAGCTCGACCAGCGCATGCAGGTTGAAAGACAATGTACCTTTGCTGCCTTTCACTTCGACCTGCCGGCCGTTCTGAGTAACTGTTACACCGTTAGGTACAGTTACTGGGGCTTTAGCCACACGAGACATGAGGAATCACCTATTAAGAAACAAAAGCAATAACTTCACCACCAACGCCTGCAGCACGTGCAGCGCGATCAGTCATGATGCCTTTGCTTGTAGAAACAATTGCAATACCTAAACCTTGCTTAACGCTTGGAAGTGCATCTTTACCGCGATACTGACGTAGACCTGGACGGCTTACGCGTTTCACAGTTTCGATAACTGGCTTGCCTTCAAAATATTTTAAAGTCAAAGTAAGAGTTGCTTTGCCTTCAACTTCAGCAACTTCTACGTTTGAAATATAACCTTCTTGTTGAAGTACGTTAGCAATCGCAACTTTCAACTTAGAATTAGGCATAGAAACAGTTTGTTTCTTTGCCATTTGTGCGTTACGAACACGTGTTAGCATGTCGGCAACGGTATCTTGCATACTCATTTATAGTGCTCCTTACCAGCTTGCCTTAACAACGCCAGGTACATCACCTTGCATTACTTTATCGCGTACCATGTTACGGCTTAAGCCGAACTTACGGAAGTAACCATGAGGACGACCAGTTAAACCACAACGGTTACGTAGACGTACTGGAGATGCATTACGTGGTAATGCCTGTAATTTCATCATCGCATCGAAACGTTCTTCATCTGAAGCATTTACGTTTGCAATAATTGCTTTTAATTCAGCACGTTTTGCAGCGTATTTAGCAACAGTAGCTTCGCGTTTCAATTCGCGATTAATCATACTTTTCTTAGCCATTTCGACCTCTTATTTGAACGGGAAGCCGAATGCACGCATTAGCGCACGGCCTTCGTCATCGGTGCGAGCAGTCGTAGTGATGGTAATGTCCATACCACGAATACGGTCAATCTTGTCAAAATCGATCTCAGGGAACATGATCTGTTCTTTAAGACCCATTGAGTAGTTACCACGACCATCAAATGATTTCGCAGAGAAACCACGGAAGTCACGGATACGAGGAATCGCAATCGAGATCAGACGGTCTAAGAATTCGTACATACGTTCGCCGCGTAAAGTAACTTTACAACCAATCGGCCAACCATCACGGATTTTGAAACCAGCGATAGATTTACGAGCTAACGTAAGAACTGGTTTTTGACCAGCGATAGCTTGCATATCAGAAAGAGCACCATCAAGGAGTTTCTTGTCAGCAGAAGCTGCACCAACACCCATGTTGATAGTGATTTTAGTGATGCGAGGGATCTCCATCACATTCTTAATTCCCAATTGTTCTTTTAATTGAGCTTTAAGTTCGTCGTTGTAACGTGCTTTAAGTCTGGCCATTGCCTTTTTCAACCTATTACTTCGCTACCGCCACTGATTCACCATTAGATTTGAATACGCGAGTTTTCACGCCATCAATCGTTTGGTAACCAACACGGTCAGCCTTTTGGGTTGTAGCATTAAAAATTGCCACGTTTGAAATGTGAAGCGAAGCTTCTTGAGTTACGATGCCGCCTTCAGCGCCAGTAACACGGTTCGGCTTTTGATGCTTCTTCACCAAGTTAAGGCCTTCAACCTTAACGCGGTCATTAGAAACAGACAGAACAGTACCCTGTTTGCCTTTTTCTTTACCTGCGATCACAATTACTTGATCGCCTTTTTTAATCTTAGCCATGATCGCCTCTTATAGAACTTCAGGAGCCAATGAAATAATTTTCATGAACTGTTCAGTACGAAGTTCACGAGTCACTGGTCCGAAAATACGAGTTGCAATCGGCGCTTTGTTGTTGTTCAAAATTACAGCAGCGTTATCGTCGAAACGAATCACTGAACCGTCTGGACGACGGATACCGAATTTTGTACGTACAACTACTGCATTCATCACGTCACCTTTTTTAACACGTGCGCGTGGAATTGCTTCTTTTACAGTAACTTTAATAATGTCGCCAACAGAAGCATAACGACGATGTGAACCACCAAGTACTTTAATACATTGTACGCGGCGAGCACCACTGTTGTCTGCTACGTCGAGCATAGTTTCGGTCTGAATCATTGCCCTACTCCAAAACCGAGCATCACCGGTCACAATTTCGAAAGGCTCAAAGAGTACTCGAAATTGACCGATGATGCAACAAGAACGTTAATTACTCAGCAGCTGCTTCAACAACTTCAACTAAAGTCCATGACTTAGTTTTAGACATTGGGCGGCTTTCTTTAATGGTTACAACGTCGCCAACTTTAGCTGTGTTGTTCTCATCATGAGCATGTAATTTTGTTGAACGGCGGATTGATTTGCCATACAACGGGTGTTGAACACGGCGTTCGATAAGAACAACGATAGATTTCTCCATCTTGTCGCTTACTACTTTGCCTGTTAACGTGCGGACTGTATTTTCACTCATTGTCCGTTCCCCTGTTTTTCGGTAAGGAGGGTCTTGATACGAGCAATAGTCTTGCGAGTCAATTGCACTTCGTGCGATTTACCCAATTGACCAGTTGCTTTCGCCATACGAAGACGGAATTGGTTTAGCTGTTGCTCATCAAGCAAAGCTGTCAACTCTTCTACCGACTTTTCACGTAGATCTTTAGTTTTCATTACATTACCGTCCGAGTCACGATAGTGGTTTTAAACGGAAGTTTAGCAGCAGCAAGCGTGAACGCTTCGCGAGCTAGGTCTTCGTTAACACCATCAATTTCGTACAAGACTTTACCTGGTTTGATTTGGCAAACCCAGTATTCCACAGAACCTTTACCTTTACCCATACGCACTTCAAGTGGTTTAGAAGTAATTGGCTTGTCCGGGAATACACGGATAAAGATTTTACCACCACGTTTAATACGACGGCTAATTGTACGACGCGCTGCTTCAATTTGACGTGCAGTCATTTGACCACGTTCAATTGATTTAAGTGCGATAGTACCAAAAGATACTGAGCTACCGCGGTGAGCTAGACCAGTGTTACGGCCTTTTTGCACCTTACGGAATTTAGTACGTTTAGGTTGCAACATGGATTATTCTCCTTTTTCAGCAGAACGATCATTGCGACGACCACGACGCTCTTGACCTTCACCACGACCGCGACCGCGTTTAGCTGGACGTTCTTCAGCTGGAGCTGGGTTCATGACTTGTTTCATGCCACCCAAGATCTCACCACGGAAGATCCAAACTTTAACACCAATCGTACCGTAAGTAGTCTCAGCACGCATAGTCGCGTAGTCGATATCTGCACGAAGAGTATGTAGAGGTACACGACCTTCACGATACCATTCAGTACGAGCAATCTCAGCACCACCTAAACGGCCTGAAACTTCTACTTTGATACCTTTCGCACCAGCACGCATAGTGTTTTGAACCGCACGCTTCATAGCACGACGGAACATTACACGTTTTTCCAATTGAGAAGCGATAGCTTCAGCAACTAGACGCGCATCTAAGTCTGGACGATCAATTTCGTTGATACTTACTTGCGCAGGAACACCCATAATAGATGTTAATTCGCGTTGTAATTTCTCAATGTCTTCGCCTTTTTTACCGATTACGATACCAGGACGAGCAGTGCTAATAGTTACTTTAGCAGCGCCTGTTGGACGTTCGATAAGAATATTGCTGATCATTGCATTCTTAAGTTTTTTAGTTAAAAACTCACGAACTTGCAAATCTTTAAGCAAGTATTCAGCGTATTGTTTCGGACTCGCATACCAGTTAGCGTTATGACGTTTCACAACACCTAGGCGGATACCGATTGGATGAACCTTCTGACCCATATCAAACCCCTACCTTAACGGTGATGTGACAAGTACGCTTAGTAATACGATCTGCACGGCCTTTAGCACGTGGCATAATACGTTTCAGGCTCATGCCTTCATCAACGTAGATCGTAGAAACTTTAAGGTCGTCTACATCTAAACTGTTATTATGTTCAGCGTTTGCAATTGCAGATTCCAACGCTTTCTTAACCAATACTGCAGCTTTTTTGTTGCTGAAGTTTAAGATGTTAAGGGCGTGCGCAACAGATTTGCCGCGGATAAGATCTGCAACCAAACGAGCTTTTTGTGCCGAGATAGCGGCACCGCGTAATTTAGCAGTTACTTCCATCATAGCACCTATTAACGTTTAGATTTCTTGTCAACACCGTGACCACGGTAGGTACGAGTCGGTGCAAATTCACCAAGCTTGTGTCCAACCATATGTTCAGAGATGATCACTGGAACATGGTTACGGCCATTGTGTACAGAAATTGTTAAACCAACAAAATCCGGGAGGATCATCGAACGACGCGACCAAGTTTTGATCGGCTTACGGTTATTAGCCGCGATAGCCGCTTCAACCTTAGCGAACAAGTGCGCATCGACGAATGGGCCTTTTTTCAGAGAACGAGGCATTGTCAGATTCCTTTACTTGTTACTTAACGCGACGGTCGCGAATAATCATCTTAGTCGTACGCTTATTGGTACGTGTTTTGTACCCTTTAGCTTTTTGACCCCATGGGCTTACAGGTTGAATACCTTTGTTACGCCCTTCACCACCACCGTGTGGGTGATCAACTGGGTTCATCGCCATACCACGAACGGTAGGACGAACACCACGCCAGCGTGATGCACCAGCTTTACCTAGTGAGCGAAGGTTGCTTTCTGAGTTAGATACTTCACCTAACACAGCGCGGCATTCAACATGAATTTTACGCATCTCGCCTGAACGAAGACGAACGATAGCGTAAGAACCGTCACGACCCAACAACTGAACAGAAGTACCAGCTGAACGAGCTAACTGCGCGCCTTTACCGATTTTAAGTTCGATGTTGTGAAGAGTAGAACCGATAGGCATGTTGCGAAGTGGCAAGCAGTTACCTGGACGGATTGGAGCATCGTTACCAGATTGAACTGAATCACCAGCGCGTAAACCTTTAGGCGCGATGATGTAGCGACGTTCACCGTCAGCATACTTCAACAACGCAATGTGCGCAGTACGGTTTGGATCGTATTCAATACGCTCAACTACAGCTGGAATGCCGTCTTTGTTACGTTTGAAGTCGATTAAACGGTAGTGTTGTTTGTGACCGCCACCAACGTGACGAGTCGTAATGTGACCGTTGTTATTACGGCCGCCAGTACGTTTTTTAGCTTCAACTAGTGGAGCATAAGGCGCGCCTTTGTGAAGGTGATCATGAACCACTTTCTCTACAAAGCGACGTCCTGGAGACGTTGGCTTACATTTTTGAATAGGCATAGTTTTCGTCCTTATTCCGCTGCGCTTTCAGCGGCATCGCCCAAGTCAGCCATTTCAACATCTTGGCCAGCTTTCAGGGTGACGTATGCTTTTTTAACATCAGAACGACGTCCTAATGTTTTACCAAAGCGTTTAGTTTTACCTTTAGTGATCGTAGTGTTAACTTTAACAACTTCTACACCAAACAATTGTTCAACTGCTTTTTTGATTTCAAGTTTGTTTGCATCAAGTGCAACTTTAAATACTTGAACACCCGCAGTTTCACCTAAAACTTGTGCTTTTTCTGAGAAAACAGGTCCTTGCAGGACTTGATATAAACGTTCGTTGTTCATCCGAGTTCTACCTCAATTTTCTTAGCAGCAGCTACAGACATAACAACTTTATCGAACGCGATCAAGCTAACAGGATCGATTGCAGTCGCATCAACCACATCAACGTGTGGAAGGTTACGAGCAGCTAGATACAAGTTCTCATCAACAGCATCAGTAACGATCAATGCACGAGTAGCATTCAAGTCGTTAAGTTTTGCAAGCAATTCTTTAGTTTTTGGAGCTGCAACAGCAAACTCTTCAACTAGAACTAAGCGATCTTGACGAACAAGTTCAGCCAAGATGCATTGCATAGCACCGCGGTACATCTTACGGTTTACTTTTTGAGACCAGTCTTGTGGACGAGCAGCAAAAGTTTTACCACCGCCAACCCAGATTGGGCTACGAATAGAACCAGCACGAGCGCGGCCAGTACCTTTTTGACGGAATGGTTTTTTACCACCGCCAGAAACGTCTGCACGTGATTTCTGAGCTTTAGAACCTTGACGACCACCAGCTAAGTAAGCTGTAACAACTTGGTGTACAAGAGCTTCATTAAATTCACGACCGAACGCAACTTCTGATAATTCAACAGCAGAGCCGGAAACAGTATTTAAATTCACGTTATTTCCCCTCAGGCCTTGATCGTAGGACGAACAGTTACGTCGCCACCAGTAGCGCCAGGAATCGCACCTTTAACCACTAGAACTGAACGTTCTGCGTCGATAGATACAATTTCAAGACCCTGTACAGTTACGCGTTCAGCACCTAAATGGCCAGCCATTTTTTTGCCTTTGAACACGCGACCAGGAGTCTGGTTTTGACCTGTAGAACCTAGAACACGGTGAGAAACAGAGTTACCGTGAGTAGCGTCTTGAGTACGGAAGTTCCAACGCTTAACACCACCTTGGAAACCTTTACCTTTAGACTGACCAGTTACATCAACGATTTGACCAACTGTGAACAGATCTACACCGATAGTAGCGCCAACTTCACGACCTTCAAGCTCAGCTTCTGAAACGCGGAATTCTTGAACCAGACGACCAGCAGCAACACCAGCTTTCGCGAAGTGACCTTTCTGAGCGTTAGTTACGCGAGATTCGCGACGTTCACCAGTAGTGATTTGAATCGCTTGATAACCATCAGTTTCAAGCGTTTTGATTTGAGTGATGCGGTTAGGATCAACCTCAATCACTGTAACAGGCACAGAAACACCAGCATCTGTAAAGATACGTGTCATACCGCACTTGCGACCGACTAAACCAATAGCCATGTGCATAAACCTCTAAAAAAGCGGCCTAATTAACTTAGAGCGTTAATTAACCCGAAAGCCTTAACCCAATGCGATCTGAACATCAACACCAGCTGCAAGATCTAACTTCATCAATGCATCTACAGTTTTGTCTGTAGGTTGAACGATGTCGATCAAACGTTTGTAAGTGCGGATCTCGTATTGGTCACGCGCATCTTTGTTAACGTGTGGTGATGTTAAAACGTTAAAACGTTCAATGCGTGTAGGCATTGGAATTGGACCACAAACTTGTGCGCCAGTACGTTTTGCTGTTTCTACGATTTCTTGAGCTGATTGATCAATAAGACGGTGATCAAAAGACTTAAGACGGATACGAATTCTCTGGTTAGACATACCAGTTAACTCCAAGCCAAATATATAAAGAATCACTCTTGACGCATCTCACCCCACTATTTAAAGGCAAGTGTCAAGAGCAGTGAAATATCACTAAGGTCGTGATCGATGCCACGACTGTAACGATAGTTAACTACTTTCTTCGCAGTTAACCCCCTTCCTATTGAAGGGTCGCTTATTATAGCCATTGTTTATTGCATAAGCAAATCCCTTTTACGGTTTTTCTTGCTGTATTTCAATTTATTCGGGAAATCAATTGTTTATTTTTTACCCACTAGGCCGTTTTTTCCAAAACATATTGAATGGCTTGGTTTAATATTTGATTTCCTTGAATAAAATTATTTTTGGTTGTTCTTTTCAGTTGTTGAATGTCCTGTACGTATTTTCCAGAAAATTGTGAAATTTCTTCTTCATTTTCCAAAAACAGCTTTAAAGTTTCCGGGGTAATTTCCGGATGAAACTGGAAACCCAAGACATTCTTGCCGAGTTGATACATCTGATTACGACAGGCTTCATTTTCTGCCAGATGAATCGCTCCCTTAGGAAGTTCAAAAGTTTCACTATGCCATTGCATGATTTCAAACTGTTCAGGTAAAACAAAACAATCCTCTGGTACATGTGCGACTTTGCGTACCGTGGTCCAGCCTAGCTCCTGTTCCTGGTTACGGCTGACGGCCGCACCCAAGGCATTGGCAATCAACTGCCCACCTAAACATAGACCAATTGTCGGCTTGCCTTGAGAAAGATAACGGCGTAACCAGCGTTTTTCGATCTTGAGCCATGGATAATTTGCTTCATCATTGACGCTCATGGTGCCTCCCATGATGATCAACAAATCAACTTCTTCAACTGCTGGTAAAGCTTCTATATCAAGTGGACGATCGACGGGTAAAGCAAAGAATTCAGTCGCAGTAATTTGCGCCTTATGCTGCTTTAAAAAATCAATACAACTACCAAAGCCCTCGCCAGCAATATGCTGAAAATAATGTACTTTTAACTGCGACTTCATGCGCCTAAACCTTTTGTTGTAGCTCTCTGATTTTAGGTTTTGCAAAAATGAAGCCAACTTTTTAGCAATGTCTGTTTTTTCAACATTTCACAACATAACTAGCAGCAATAATGAGATTCTCTTAAGCTAAAGCAATATTTGATTACATTTAAGAGCATTCACGTGAAAAAAAATCCTCAAACAGCGCTGATTCATGCACCACGAAAGGCCCCGCAATACATTTCGAGTATTCAACCTCCCTTGTTTCGTGCATCCACCATTGTCTTTAACAACACCGATGCCCTATTTAATCGCCATTGGACTGATGACTATGACTATAGCTATGGCACGCATGGTACACCGACGACATTTACCTTAGGCGATAGCATTGCCCAGATCGAAGGTGGTCAATATTGTTTGCTGGCACCGAGTGGTTTATCCGCGATTAATCTCGTGAATTCTTGTTTTTTAAGCCAGGGCGATGAAGTGTGGGTTGCGGATAATATCTATGGTCCAAACATGGAACATCTACGCAATCTGGAAACCCGCTATGGTATTCAGGTCAAAGTCTATAATGCGATAGATGCAGATACTTTTCAGCCCTCGAAAAAAGCCAAACTGCTTTGGCTGGAAGCAGCAGGTTCCGTGACTTTAGAATTTCCCGATTTGAGTCGCTTGGTCAAGAAGGCCCAAGCGAACAACATCCTCACTGCGCTGGATAATACCTGGGGTGCAGGCCTTGCCTTTAATGCATTTGATTTTGGTGACGATCATTTAAGTATCGATATGACCGTGCATGCCCTGACTAAATATCCAAGTGGTGGCGGTGATATCCTGATGGGTTCAGTAGTGACCCGCGATAAAGAACTGCACCATAAATTGTTCCGTGCGCATGCCATTCAGGGTATTTCAGTATCAGGTGATGATGTCGCTCAGGTACAACGTAGTCTGGCATCGATGCAACTCCGATATGAACATCAATCACAAAGCTGTTTAACCTTATTAGACTGGCTCAAACAGCAACCAGAATTTGTTCAGGTCTTACATCCGGCTGATGCTGACAACGCAGGTCATGAATACTGGAAAGAAATTTGCAAGCAAGAACACAGCGCCGGACTGGTCAGCGTGATTTTTGACAATAACTACAAGCTGCAAGATATTCGCAATTTCTGTGACAGCTTACAACTGTTTAAGCTTGGCTTTAGCTGGGGTGGTCCTGTCAGTCTGGTCATGCTATATAACTTAAAAGAAATGCGTGTGCTTGAACATTCACATTTGAAAGAAGGTTTTCTGGTTCGTTTCTGTATTGGTCTGGAACATCCCGAAGATCTGATTGAAGATATTCAGCATGCACTACAAGAAATGAAAAAACTTAAAAATGAATAAATAACAATAGGAAAATTTATGGGCACACTAATCATTATTGCTAAAAAAACCAGTGATACCACGCAAGATATTGTACTGCACTCACAGCTTGTCAACCGTCACGGACTAATTGCCGGCGCGACCGGAACCGGCAAAACGGTAACTTTGAAAGTTTTGGCAGAAAGTTTTTCCCGCATTGGTGTACCCGTGTTCCTTGCCGATGCCAAAGGCGATGTTTCCAGCCTGGCCAAGCCGGGGGAAAGCAATCCTAAGTTTGATGAACGCATTAAAAGCCTGAATATTGACTCACTTCCTTTTGAAGCTTCGCCGGTCGTGTTCTGGGATCTGTTTGGCGAACAGGGCCATCCGATCCGCACTACCATTTCTGAAATTGGGCCGCTTCTGCTTGCCCGCATCCTGAACCTGAATGACACACAAGAAGGTGTTCTCTCAGCAGTCTTCCGGATTGCCGATGATCAGGGCCTGTTACTGATCGACCTTAAAGACCTGAAAGCCATGCTGAGTTATGTCAGTGAACATGCTGCAGACTTTAAAGTGGAATATGGCAATCTTTCACCTGCCAGTCTCGGTGCGATTCAACGCAACCTGCTCGCGCTTGCTGATCAGGGTGGGGATAAATTTTTTGGTGAGCCGGCATTAGACCTGATGGATTTCCTGCAAACGGATAGCCAAGGTCGCGGTAATATCAATCTGCTGGCTGCCGACAAGCTGATGAACACACCGAAGTTGTACGCCACTTTCCTGCTATGGATGCTGTCAGAGTTATTTGAACAGTTACCAGAAGTGGGTGATCTAAACAAACCGAAACTGGTGTTCTTCTTTGATGAAGCCCACCTACTCTTTGATAATGCCAGCCCTGCCCTTCAGGAAAAGATTGAACAGGTGGTGCGTCTGATCCGCTCCAAAGGTGTCGGGATTTACTTTGTCACCCAGAATCCACTCGACTTACCTGAAAGCGTATTAGGGCAACTCGGCAACCGCATTCAGCATGCTTTACGCGCTTTTACGCCTAAAGACCAGAAGGCAGTCAAAGCGGCGGCAGATACCTTCCGTGCCAATCCAGAATTTAAAGTGCAGGAAGCGATTACTGAACTTGCTATGGGTGAAGCGCTGATTAGCTGTCTGGATGAAAAAGGGACTCCGCAGATTGTTGAACGTGGCTGGATCATGCCCCCACATTCCTCTTTTAGCCCGATTACACCAGAAGAACGTAAGGCACTGATGCAACAAAGCATCGTGGCTGGTATTTATGAGCAGGAAGTTGACCGTGACAGTGCGCATGAGATACTACAGCAAAAAGTACTGGAACGTCAGCAGCAGGCTCAAGCCGCGGAACTTGCCAAGCAGCAAGCCAAAGAACAGGAAGTTCTAGCTAAACAGCAAGCCAAGGAACAGGAACGTTTGGCACGTGAACAGCAAAAAGAAGCTGAACGTACAGCTAAGCAACGTGAAAAACTTACTCAGGATATTGTGGGTACCTTTGCTAAAAGTGCAGCACGTAGTCTTGGTGGTAGTACCGGCCAGAAAATTGTGCGTGGTCTATTAGGTTCCCTCTTCGGGCGTAAATAACCCTCCTTTCTCCGATCGAAAACATCATTTTTATGGGATATTTTTATATCCCATAACTTTTTTATGGTTTTATGCTTTTACTATATTGTAAAAGCATTTTATAAGATGTATTTTAAATACATCTTATAAATAACAGCCATGAGAGATCAGCTATGACTCCACAGCAAATTGACCTTGTAAAAGCCACTGTTCCTGTACTTCGTGAAAATGGGGTAGCCCTGACCGGTTATTTCTATAACCGCATGCTAGGCAATAATCCTGATTTGAAAGAAACCTTTAACATGGGACATCAACGCAGTGGAGCTCAAGCACAAGCCTTGGCAGGTGCGGTTCTGGCTTATGCTGAAAATATCGAAGATCCATCTGTGCTGTTACCTGTGGTTGAGCTGATCGCACACAAGCACGTGAGCTTAAATATTAAGGCACCGGACTACGGTATTGTTGGGGAAAACCTTTTATATTCGATCAGTGAAGTGCTGAACATTTCTATGGATGATCCACTGATTGATGCTTGGGCTGCAGCATACGGTCAACTGGCGGATCTGTTTATTGCAACTGAAAAAGCGATTTACGACCAGCATGAACAGACTAAAGGTAGCTGGTTAGGCTGGCGCAACTTCAAGATTGCCAAGAAAGTCGTGGAAAGTGATGAAATCACTTCGTTCTACCTGACTCCAGTTGACGGCGGTCCATTACCAAAATATGAAGCCGGCCAATACATTTCAGTACGTGTATTCGTGCCTGAGCTGAACCTAAAACAGCCACGCCAATATACTCTATCGACTTGCCCACAAGCGGATTACCTGCGTATCTCGGTGAAACGTGAAGACCAGAAAGGCGACATGGTTCCAGGCTGGGTATCCAATACCCTACACAGCCTGCCAGAAGGTTCAGAAATTGAAGTCTCTGCACCAACAGGTAACTTCTACCTGATCGATCCGAACAAACGTAATGTGTTCATCAGTGGCGGTGTAGGTCTAACTCCAATGGTGGCCATGCTAAACCAGCTGGTGACTCTGGACATGCCACAGCCTGTGACTTTTATCCATGCCTGCCGTAGCAAACAGGTTCATGCAATGAAACAGCATATTCATGACCTGAAAGCCAAATACCCACGTTTAAGCACAATGACTGCTTATGAATTCCCGCACCCAAGCGATAAACTGGGCGAGGATTATGATGTTGCCGGTCGACTGGACTTAAGCACTGTAGATAGCGCATTATTACCAGCCAATGCAGACTACTATCTCTGTGGCCCAATGCCATTTATGGCTGAACAGCAAAAGGCACTTGTCGCTCGCGGAATTCCTGCTGAGAACATTCATAGCGAAGCCTTTGGCACAGGTGGTGTACGCCACTAACTGCTTCTTCAGCTTAAAATAAAAACAGAGGGTTAGTCTGGTATGCTAGACTAACCCTAATTTTTTCATCAAAAACATCAGTATTATCATGCAACTGAATAAATTTACTGACTATGCGCTGCGCATACTGATGTATGTTGCACAACCTCGTGATCTGCCTTATACAATTGCCGAGCTGGCGGAGCGCTTACAGATTTCACAGAACCATGCCATGAAAATCGTCTACTTTATGGCAAAACAGGACTGGCTCATTACCTCTCGCGGTAAAGGGGGTGGAATCCGTCTTAATCCAGCTGCCCTGAAAGTTCAGCTAGGACAGATTGTGCGTATTCTACAACGTGATAACCAGATTGTAGAATGTAATGATCCACCTTGTATATTACGTACCAATTGCGGATTAAAAGGCATTCTGGATCAGGCTGTGGAGCAGTTCTATACCATTCTGGATCAATATATTCTGGGTGATGTCGTTGAACCGACTAAGGAACATTTTAGTATCCAGTCACCGATTAGTCTGATCAATCTCTAATACCCTTATTCTATTGAACAATTCTAAAGTTCGCTTGCCCGCCCGACTTCCTTTATAATAGCTTCTTGTATAATTAGTCATTGAAGTTGAGTCATGCATCACAGCAGAGGAAAGTCGAAAAACAGTAAGGCATCAAATGCCCCAAAGCAAAAGATCAGCTATGAAAAAAAGGTCGATCCAGCCATTACTGAATATTCGGTACAAGCCCTCAACTGGTTACGCAAAGCTGAGTTCCTGATGAGTGCACCCAAGCTGAGCTTGTGTGTAGAAGATACCGGTTATGAAGTGGCTTTTGCTGGCCGCTCTAATGCAGGTAAATCGAGTGCCATCAATGCCCTGACCAATCAGAAACAGTTGGCCCGTGCGTCCAAAAAACCAGGCCGTACCCAGATGATCAACTTCTTTAGCCTTGGCAATCCGGATCAGCGTTTGGTCGATTTACCGGGTTATGGCTATGCAGCGGTCCCAGAAGCCATGAAAATTGTCTGGCAGAAAGAACTGGAAAACTATTTGATTCACCGTAAGAGCCTGCAAGGTTTAGTGCTGCTAATGGATATCCGTCATCCGCTACAACACTTTGATGTGATGATGCTGGAATGGGCGTATTCACGTAAATTATTCGTACATGTCCTGTTAACCAAAGCCGACAAGCTGAACCGTGGCCCCGCTTCGAAAGCGCTACAAGAAGTGAAAGCCAAACTGAAAAAGATGAAGCTGGATTTCTCGATTCAACTATTCTCTTCTCTAAACAAGCAAGGTTTGGAAGAACTGGCCAGTGTGATGGGCGGCCGTTTAAACTTCACTTTGAATCAAGCACCTGAATTTGATCTGGACAGCATTCCTGAAGCTTCAATGCATGGTTTAAACGAAGCTGATGAACCAATTGAATTATTAGAAGATGAAACCAACAGCGCTCATGAAGTCACTGCCAGTGAACTGAATGATCTGGACGCGCCTCTAGAAGCAGATCCAACAAAGATTGTCGAACAGGATCCACAAAAATAAGCCGAATGTGTTTCATCGGATAAAAGAATGTCCCGTATTGCCTGCTGCAATTCGGGATATTTTTTTCATACTGTCTTGATCAAGCAGTGATGGATTCACACCATGTCTTTACTTTCGCGCTTCAAAACAACAAGAATTGGCTCTTCCATTTCCTATTTTATCCAGCCTCGCAAAGTCAGCTTTGAATGGCAAGACACTCCAGTCGACTGGATTCCTGATCAGCCCTTTGCCAGTTACTTCGTCAATGAAATTAATAATATTCTACCCGCGGGTGAACTCTGGTTCTGCCGTTTATATAACAAAGTCCTCCCCCAGATCACTGACGAAAAATTAAAGCATGATGTGCAGGCGTTTATCCGTCAGGAAGCCATGCATGCCCAGGCACATAATTCGGCCAATAAAGAATATTTATCTGAACGTCAGATTGATATCCAGCGCAATCTGGACATCATGCATTTCCTATTTAACAAGCTGCTCGCCGATCAGCCATTCGGTTTCAAAATTCCTAAACTCTTAGAACACCAATGGGATCTGTTCCGTCTCGGTATCATTGCGACGATAGAACACATGACCTGCGTTTTGGGTAAATACGCACTCTACAATACTGAATGGGAACGTTTGGGTGCTGATCCGAATATGCTGGATCTGGTGAAATGGCATGGTGCTGAAGAAATCGAACATCGTAGTGTGGCTTTTGATTTATATCGTCACCTAGGTGGCGGCTATATTGCCCGTTATTATCTAAGTGTGGTGGTCATTATTGGTGTAATTGGCCTTTGGGTGGATGGTGCTGCACATTTAATGGCACAGGATCCACGCTTTAAACCACTTAAACCTGCCATATATAAACCCTGGATTTGGAAAGAATGGTTACGTATTTCCCAGTTAGATAACCGCCTGTTGCCAAATCCACTGTGGTTAGTATCCCAACAGCTCGGCTACTTAATGCCCTGGTATGATCCGGTGCATGAAGGCAGTACCGATGATGCGCTGCATTATCTCAACCATTCACAGGCAGCCAAACGTGCTACTCTCAAAGTCGCTTAAGCTTGCCTGTTATTACAATTTCTAACAGCAGGGATCTCTTCCCTGCTTTTTATTTGTCCTAAGATAGAAATATAGCAATCATAATCAGGAGGGAGTTATGCAAGCACGGATTTCTGTGATTACCCTCGGTGTGCTCGATCTGGAAGCTTCATTACGCTTTTACCATGACGGACTGGGTTTTCCCAGTGAAGGCATTATGGGTGAAGAGTTTGAATATGGCACGGTGGCTTTTATTCAGTTACAACCTGGTCTTAAGCTTGCCTTATGGCCACAGCGTAGTATCCAGCAAGATACCGGTCTGGAGCCGAGTCCAATCTGTCCGACTCAAATGACTCTGGGACATAATGTTTATAGTCCCTTATAAGTCGATCAAGCAATGGCACAGGCAGAACGTGCCGGTGCTAAAATTATTAAACCTGCACACACGACTTTTTATGGCGGATATGCAGGTTATTTTCAGGATCCCAATGGTCATCTCTGGGAAATTGTCTGGAATCCAGACTTAGATAAAGCTGAATTAGACAAAGATTAAACTGGCACTTCAGGCTCGCGGGTATGTCGATCTACCACCACACTAATCATCATATCGCCCTGTACATTGACCACAGTACGTACAGTATCCAGCAGACGGTCAATCGGAAGTAAAATCGCAATCGCTTCAGCAGGCAGCCCCACCGATTGCAGCACCATGATCATGGTGACCATGCCGGCGCTTGGAATGCCCGGTGCACCTAGGGACGCAATCATTGCCGTGGCACAAACCACCAGCTGCTGACCTAAGGTTAGATCCAGCCCCATCAGATTGGCAATAAACAAAGCTGCGGCTGCTTCATAAAGTGCTGTTCCATCCATATTCAGCTGCGTGCCAAGTGGAATCACAAAACCGGCTGTTTGCGGACGTACGCCTAGATTTTCCTGCGCGCACTTTAAAGAAATCGGCATGGTTGCCGAACTGGAACTGGTGGCAAAGGCGGTAATTAATGCACTACGGGTGCCTTTAAAAAAGGTCAGTGGATTCATTTTTCCGAAGATCCATAGCAATAACGGCAACACCACTATCCCATGAAAAATTGTGGTACCTGTCACCACTGCCGCAAACTCGGCCAGACGGCTCAGTACTGAAATATCTTCAGTGGCAATTAACTTGGCGAGTAATGCAAAAATCCCAATCGGTGCCAGTTTCATGATCCAGCCAATCATCAACATCATGATGTCAAAAAGCTGGTGACTGAGCTTACGCACAGTACGGAAGCTGTCTCCACCTGCGACCAGCGCCACACCGATAAACAGAGCAAAAATCACAACGGCCAAGACATTGCCATCAGCAAAGGCCTTAAAGGGGTTGATCAGGGTATTCTGAATAAAATTAGTAAAGAAAGAAGAGGGCGTTAAAGTATCAGGCGTTTGATGCTGAGCCATGGCATCCTGAAACATCACCACATCCACACCTCTCCCTACATCAAACAGATGTGCACAAGTGAGGCCAAGAATCAGTGCCAATGAGGTGGTGGTCACACAACACAGCAAAGTAATTTTCCAGGTTCGACTCAGCTGTCCCCCCGCCCGCAGATTAGAGACCCCAACCACGATTGAAGTAAAAATCAGAGGAATCAAAATCATTTTCAGCAGGCCAATAAAAAGGCTGCTGGCAATTCCAATCCCGTATAGGCCGACATTAAAAAATGTGCTTTGTGGAAATAAAGTCAGTAAAAATCCAAACAGTACCCCCAATACGGCGGCAATTAAAATCTGCGTATTTAAGCTCATTTTACATGCATTTTTAATATTGATCTTAAGGGCAATATGCCATGCAAATACTGGAGAATCGAGTAATTTTTTATAAAGAGCCATGCTTAAAAAACATAAAGCCGGATCTGGGATCCGGCTTTATTTAGATTAAAAGTCCGCTTTACTGGGTTTCAATTTCACGTAAACGGATCAAGCCTTCTTGTGTGGTGCTACAGACCAGCTCACCATTTTGCCACATGCGGCCAAAGTTCAGACCACGCGAACTGGCACTTTGAGTAGCATCCATGTCGTATAACATCCATTCATCTACCCGGAACGGTTTATGGAAATACATGGCATGGTCAATACTGGCACATTGCAAGCTTGGAGACAGATAACTCAAACCATGCGGACGTAGTGCCGTGGTCATTAAGGTAAAGTCCGAATAGAAAGCAGCAATCGCCTGATGCAGGGAAATCTCATCCACTTCTGCAGCAATCTTTCCATGAGTACGGATATAGTGCGCATAATTCGGCGCTTCCGGTTGCGGCTGGAATGGGTTCACCGGCATTACAGGACGAATCTCGACATGACGGTCACGCATGAAAGACGCACGTACATTTTCCGGAATAAATTCAATAATCTGCCGGGTGA
Source organism: Acinetobacter sp. TW_SC_4 (assembly GCF_054861205.1). NCBI lineage: Bacteria > Pseudomonadati > Pseudomonadota > Gammaproteobacteria > Moraxellales > Moraxellaceae > Acinetobacter > Acinetobacter sp. TW_SC_4. Next base: position 449,756 of record NZ_CM142174.1, on the reverse strand, counting down.
GTTCTGCTTCATTTTTCAGGCTTTCTGCCGGTGGATATTCAGGTTCTGAAATCTGATAGTTCAGGCCTTCTTCCTGATGCGCAAAAGAAACCATACACATGAAAATGGTACGGCCATGCTGAATGGCGCGAACCTGACGACTGACGAAACTTTTGCCATCACGGATACGGTCTACTTCATAAATGATCGGTGCATTGACATCGCCACCAAACAGGAAATAGGCATGCAATGAATGCGCAGGACGATCTGTAGTATAAGACGCAGCACGTAGAGCCTGCCCCAAGACCTGCCCACCAAATACGCGCTTGCCTACCAGATTACGGCTAATTCCCCGGAAAATATTTTCTTCTAACTTTTCTAAACTGAGCAGCTCGACCAGTTCCTGTGTTAAGGCATTCATAAGCAACCTGTGTGATATTGGCAAGATCCAAAAGTGTAGAAATAAATCTATACAATTTATTCTGAATATTCTGCCATAAAATCCAAGCAATCTTCTAAAGATTGATTGACTGTTCTGTCAACTACTCTTGCAACTTACTAGGAAAAACATCTGCTTTCGCGCTAAAATTGAACCACTTCGATTGAATTTGTCAGAAAATGACATATTGTTTGTTTTTATAATCAATCAAAATAAATTCCCTCAGAAATTCTGTAGTTTTGGTCAGTAAAATTAGGAGTAACTATGTCCAAGAGTGGCTTTGGTCAAATGTATCGCAAGCTTTCAAGTAAGCTACTTGATCTTGTGGTCACCCCGCATGTTCTTGGGAAAGTACCAAGTGAAGTGACAACTCCTACTACTGACCAGATTCCGGCAGCGCAGCAGAAAATTGTCTGCTATATCTTGCAGAATCATTCACGCAGTAATGCGCTGGTAGTTGATGCAGAAACTCGCCGTTTAAATATGCCACCTGCGCTCGATCCTCTACAGATTGGTGACAGCAAGGAAAAGGCTTCAGTGCTGTTCCTGCAGTACCATGATGAGAATAATCTGCTTAGCTCACCACCACATGCCTTTCCACCACGTCTGTTACGTCTGATTGAAGTACTCGAAAAAAATCCTGAACTAGACGTGGAACTAGTACCGGTCACTGTGCTCTGGGGTCGTGATCCTGAAAAAGAAGATTCCTGGTTCAAGCTTTTATTTACCGATACCTGGTCAACACCAAGCCGAGTCAAACAGCTGGTGAATATCGGTCTGCATGGCCGCCAGTCTTATCTGGAGTTTCATGAGCCGCAATCTTTACGCGCCCTCATGGACTTTGCCAAAGAAACGTATCCAAATTCAGCGCCAGCGACCTATATTGTTAGCCGACTAAATGATTATCTAGATGCACAGCGTGAAGTGATTCTCGGCCCTGACCTGTCAGATCGCCGTAATGTGATGCATGGCCTGATTAAATCTCCGGATGTACAGGCGGCTATTCGTAACGAAAGTATCCGTAGCAAAATCAGTATGCTGGAAGCAGAACGTCGTGCGATTGGCTATCTGAATGAAATTGTATCGGACTATTCTCATTCTACCGTGCGCTTCGCCGATAAAGCCTTGACCCGTTTATGGACCCAGCTCTATGACGGTGTTGAAGTGCATAATTTCAGTACCGTGCGTGAACTGGCCAAAGATTATGAAATTGTCTATACGCCATGTCACCGCAGTCATATCGACTATTTATTATTGTCTTACGTAATCTATCGCCGTGGCCTAATGGTGCCTTATATTGCGGCAGGCGATAACCTGAACATGCCATTTGTGGGTCAAATCTTACGGGGTGGTGGTGCTTTCTTTATCCGTCGTACCTTCCGCGGTAATGCACTTTATACCACTGTATTTAAAGAGTATCTGTATAGCGTGCTGTCGCGTAATACTCCACTGGAATACTTTATCGAAGGTGGCCGTTCACGTACTGGTCGTCTGCTGCCACCGAAAACCGGCATGCTGGCGATGACAATACATGGTCATTTACGTGGCAAGGCCAAGCCAATTGTCTTTGTTCCGACTTATATCGGCTATGAACGCCTGATGGAAGGTGGTACTTATGTCGGTGAGATGAACGGCAAGCCGAAAGAAGCAGAATCTATTTTCGGTATCCTGAAAACCTTGCGCAAAATTGAACGTATTTTTGGCAAGGTCCATCTGAATTTCGGTGAACCAGTATTTCTGGATGACATCCTGAAACAGCATGGTGCAGAACATATCAAAATTGAAAAGAATGATGATCCGATTCCGCAGCCGGTATCTGATGCAGTCAATAGTTCTGCTCAAGCCATTCTGGAAAATATCAACCGTGCAGTCGTGGTGAATCCGGTTTCACTGCTGTCACTCATTTTATTGGCAACACCGAAACATACCCTGGACGAAGAAATCTGTATCAAGCAGCTGGATACCTACCGTAATCTGCTGGTGGCTTTACCTTATGATGAGCGTATGCAAATTACCTCACTTTCAGGTAAAGAGATTATTGCCTATGCAATGAAGCTCAAGCTGATCAAACGGGTGAAACATGTTCTGGGCGATATTATTGCGATTGAAGATAATCAGGCTGTATTGCTGACCTATTTCCGTAATAACATCGTGCATAGTTTTGTACTGCCTTCCCTGGTTGCAGCACTGGTAGAACACAACGGCATGATTCGTCGTGAAGATGCGATTAATGCCAGCAGTACGCTCTATCCGTTCCTGAAAGCCGAGCTGTTCCTAAAATGGAAAGAAGACGAAATTCAGCAACACGTTGACGCATATATCGATGCTTTACTTGCAACCAACCTGATCAGTGAAGATGGTGAAAATCTGGTAGCACCAGCACCAAATACTGAAGCGCATCACCAGCTTGAAGTTCTGGCTGCTCCAGTGACCCAAAGTCTGGAGCGTTACTATATGACACTGGCTTTAATCACTCAGCGTGGACCAGGCAACATTTCGACCCGTCAGGTGGAAGAACTGAGTCATCTGGTGGGGCAACGCCTTTCTGTACTATATGAATTCAACTCACCAGAATTCTTTGATAAAGCCTTATTCCAAAGCTTTATCAAAGTTTTGACGCAAAAAGGCTATATATGTACCAACGAAGACAATGCCATTGTCTATGATGAGCAGCTGACCAATGTTGCGCAGTATGCAGATCTGGTACTGGATGAAGTGAAGCTGCAAATGCTGCATCACATCACGTCCTTTACCGATGAAGAGCTGAAAGAAGCATTAGATGCAGTTGCGGCTGAACAAGCCAAGAAACGTGCGAAACGCAAGAAAAAGTAAAGCTTAAGTAAAGGAAAAGAGAGGTTTTTGCCTCTCTTTTTTTGCTTGAGAATTAATAAAAATAATAGATATTCCCTCTCCTTTTAGGAGATGGTTAGAGAGAGGTGATTTAAAAAACCCTCCTCCTAACCTCCTCCCAGAGGAAGGAGGAACTTCCAAATTTATAAATCAGTCTTATTCATCAACTCTAAATAATCCTGAAAACAATCTGGATATTGTAATTCAAATCCCATCTTTTCAATTCTTGTGGCATACAGCTTTTTACCCGTCACCCTGTCACTTTCCACTTTCAATATAGGTACGCCCATCTGCTGCTGAAACCATTGCAGGACTTCATGCAGAAGTCTTGGCTGATTATTGGTCAAAATATATGAAGAATCAGGATGTTCCACGTGAATCATCTGAGCTAGAAAACGTGATAAGTCTTCAATATGAATCCGATTCGACCAATGCAGATTTGGATAGCTGGTCATTGATGCTGCCATTTTCTGCATACGTGCCACAGAAGCCCCATAAATCCCACTTGGGCGGATAATGGTGCATTGTTCAGGATAAGCCGCGAGATATACCTGTTCCATCTGATGCAGAATTTCACCTTGAACATCATTCGGATAAATTTCAGTTTCATCATCCACGCTTTCACCTGCATTCTGTCCATAAACCCGGGTTGATGACACCACCACAATTCTTTTTACCGGATGGAATTTCAAGGCAGTGACGATTGGCTGAACCGAATCCAGATAAATGTGCTGATAGGCTTCGACACCACTCTGTTTGGGACTGAGTAACACATAGACCCAATCTATCGGAGCGACTACACTTAAATCCAGAGTGTGCACATCCTGAATCAGATGAGTTGCGAATGAATCTGTTTTGGGACTTTGGCTAATTGTGCTAATTTGATGACCTTGCTCAAATAATTGTTTAGCTACCCGCTCGGATGTTTTACCATAACCAATAAATAAAATATGCATTCGACACCGAATCACAGACCTGGTTGAGGGGACATGGCTGCAGTCCATCAGTTACAAGGCGTTGGCAATGCCGCCGCTGCTTTACTCGAAAAACTAAATATCTTTAATACTGATGATTTGCTTTTTCATCTACCACGTGACTATGAAGACCGTAGCACGATCATTCCCATGAATCAATTGACAGTGGGACGCAGCTATTTGCTGGAAGGTGTCGTGAAAGGGGTTGATTTCCCTCCCGGTAAACGCAAGTCCATGGCGGTGTTACTGGATGATGATTCTGGCAAAGTAACCTTGCGCTTTTATCATATTTATAAAGGCATTACCGATCGCTGCAAGCTCGGTAACCGTTTAAGAGTCTTTGGTGAAGTGCGAGTCGGTGCCCGTGGCCTGGAAATGTATCATCCAGAGCTGCAAGTGATTACTGAACATACACCTCTGCCTCATACCCAACTCACCTCGATCTATCCGGCAACCGAAGGACTGACTCAGCCCAAGCTGCGGGAATATATTAAACAGGCACTAGAACTGCATAGTGATGACTTGCCTGAACTGTTGCCACAAAAATTTAGCAATGGTTATGGCCTGAAGCAGGCATTGGAATATATTCATCATCCGCCGTTGGATGCCAATATGTTGCAGCTCACTCAAGGCTCACATCCAGCACAGCAGCGTCTGATTTTTGAGGAACTGGTGGCGCATCAAATCAGTTTACTGACTCGGCGTGCCTTTATTCAGCAGATTGAAGCCCCTTCATTTTCCCCGAGTAAAACCTATGCCAAACAGCTTTTGGCCGGTTTACCTTTCGAAATGACCGGTGCACAAAAACGTGTATCCAAAGAAATTGCTAAAGACCTGAAGCAGAATAAACCAATGCTACGTCTGGTGCAGGGTGATGTGGGTGCAGGAAAAACCTTGGTTGCCGGCGTAGCAGCCTGTCATGCCCTAGAAGAAGGCTGGCAAGTCGCGCTGATGGCACCCACTGAAATTCTGGCCGAACAGCATTACCTCAACTTCAAGCGCTGGTTCGAACCACTCGGTTTAAATGTCGCCTGGCTTTCCGGGAAACAGAAAGGTAAAGCGCGTGCTACAGCAGAGCAAGTGATCCGTGATGGCAGCGCGGATCTGGTGGTGGGCACACATGCCCTGTTTCAGGAAAATGTCGAGTTTGCCAAACTGGGCTTAGTGATTATTGATGAGCAGCATCGTTTTGGGGTCGATCAACGCTTAGCCTTGAGAAATAAAGGCTTGGATGGCATGTCGCCGCATCAACTGGTGATGACCGCGACCCCGATTCCACGCACGCTTGCCATGTCAGCCTATGGGGATCTGGATACTTCGATTATTGATGAACTCCCACCGGGCCGTACTCCGATCCAGACTGTGACTATTCCGTTAGATCGGCGAGAAGAGGTTCTGCAACGGATTGCCACGAATTGTGCTGAAGGTAAGCAAGCTTATTGGGTATGTACCTTGGTAGAGCAATCTGAAACACTGGATGCCCAAGCTGCAGAAGCAACCTTTGCCGAAATTAAGGAACGCTTTCCTGAACTGAATATCGGTCTGGTACATGGCAAGATGAAAGCCGATGAAAAACAGGCAGTCATGCAGGAATTCAAAGACAATAAACTACAGCTACTCATTGCTACAACTGTGATCGAAGTCGGTGTTGATGTCCCGAATGCCTCCATTATGGTGATTGAAAATGCCGAGCGTCTCGGCCTGTCACAACTACATCAGCTGCGTGGTCGGGTTGGCCGGGGTGCCAAAGCCAGTTTCTGTGCCCTCCTTTACAAAAATCCATTGTCCCAAAATGGTCAGGAACGTCTGCGCATCATGCGTGAAACCAATGATGGATTTATCATTGCCGAGAAAGATCTGGAATTACGTGGTCCAGGTGAATTACTGGGTACCAAACAGACCGGTGATATGGGTTTCCGTGTAGCCAAGCTGGAACGTGATGATCACTTGTTGAATCAGGCCCATTATGTCGCCCAGCAGATGCTAAAAGATTATCCGAAACAGGCGGATGGATTATTAAAACGCTGGCTACCTGAGGCTCCACGCTATGCCTATGTTTAAGCTTTTACAACAGGGTAAACTCTGGCTGAATCGTTTACAGCCTTGTCAGCTGTGCCAGACAGATTATCAAAACCTGCATTCTGTCTGTCAGGATTGCTGGCAACAGTTACCTTGGGCACATCAGACCATTCAGCGTCAGGAAATGCAGTTTCAAGTGGCTTGTGACTATGCCTACCCAATGGATCGCCTGATTCAATTATTTAAATATGAACAAAAGCTGCATCTGGAACCTTTATTGGCAGGTGCATTACTGACCTTAAAATTTCCTAAAATCAGTGCAGTGGTTCCTATGCCGATTTCAACCGAACGGCTGGTCGAACGTGGCTATAATCAATCCCTATTACTGGCCAAGCATGTTGCCAAACACTTACAAGTTCCTGTCTGGCAGCCCATTGAACGACTCAAGCAACATTCACAAAAAGGCTTAAGCCGTCTGGAACGTATCGAAGACATTGAAGCCCAATTCAGGGTCACTACCTCTTCAAAAGTTCGTTATCGTAAGGTTCTGATTATCGATGATGTGGTTACGACTGGCAGCTCGATTCGAGCTTTAAGCCAGCAACTGGAAAAACTGGGCTGCCAGCAGATTTACGCCGCTTGTCTGGCAGGAGCCAAACTTTAAATCAGGCTTGTACCAATAAGTTCTTTTTAACCCAGGGTATGACAATTTCTGTAGTCAATGGTGCAAGTTTCACATCTTTCTGATTCAGGTCCACCCATTTCATTTCGGCAATCTCAGCCTCAATATGTGGCTCGCCATCTAATTGCACCAGATAAACATAACTGACCAGTTGATGATCCGGTTCGTTGGCAGTTTGTGTCTCAAAACGCCCAATGAATTGCTGAATCTCAGCCTGACAGCCAATTTCTTCCTGAATTTCACGTAGCAGGGTGCGTTCAGGTGCTTCATCCGGTTCCAACTTGCCACCGACTTGCATGAAACAGTCAGTATTTTTCTTACGAACCACCAGCAGCTGCTGATCAGAATTCAAAATAATGGCAGCTGCAACGGTAATAATTTTCATGAATTCGGAACGATCAAATAGGAAATCCCTATTTTACGAGATCTTCCTGATCGACCATACCCCATTTTGCTTCAGGCGGCTGGTAATCTTGAAATTTCTGCAAAATTTCTTCGAAGTCATCACTCACAATCAAAGCTTCAGTAAAACGTGGCTTGGTAAAACCTTTGTCTGTGGTCATCTGAATGAATTTAACCAGATCATCATAAAAGCCATCGACATTAAGAAAAGCACAAGGTTTTTTATGAATCCCGAGTTGAGCCCAAGTCCACTGCTCAAAAATTTCCTCGAGCGTTCCAGCCCCACCTGGAATGGCAATAAAACCATCGGAGAGTTCTGACATTTTGGTCTTACGCTCATGCATATTATCGACCACATACAACTTCGTAATATGCGGATGTGCCAGCTCGCGATTTACCAAGGGTCTTGGAATGACACCAATGACCTCGCCCCCTGCAGCTAAGGCACTATCTGCTACAATGCCCATTAATCCGGAACGACCCCCACCATAAATTAGTGTTTGCTGTCTTTTTGCCAGGGTTTGGCCTACCTTTTCAGCAATTTGTTTATAACTAGGTTCAGAACCTAGCGCTGAGCCACAGAAAATTGCGATAGAATTCATCATTTTCACCATTGCATTGCCGGTATATAGTACGCAGGCAGCGCCTGAGAGTTTTTTTTCAAAAATAACTGCACAATCAGTGTTTTTATTCAATTCCTTGTCTAAAATACACGCATTTAGATTAACATACTGCGCAAGGGAGAAAAGACAGCATGCTTGAAGCCTTTTACGCCACAGAGCGCGGTAGCCTAGAAGATGCCACCATCAATGGTGATTTCGACCTGCATCCGGAACTGGTTTGGATAGATTTAATTGCGCCTTCACAGGAAGAACAGCAATGGATTCTGGATGCCTATGAGCAAAACCTGCCCACTTTAAAGTCTCTGGAAGATATTTCTTCGAGTGCCCGATTTTACCGTGATGATGACGGTATTTTGCACATCAGTACCTATTTCTTAACGAAAAATAAAAATTATCAGGTCGAAAGTGAACATGAGGATGATGCCAGCATCCTCGCGACAGTTCAGACAGTCGCTTTCATTTTACATAAAGACCGGCTCTTTACCCTGCGTGGTGAAAAGCTGGTAGCTTTCCGGGCCTTTCGTGCCCGTGCACGTCGCAATGATTATGATATTGACTATAAAGATCCGACCTGGATTCTGCTCGGTTTACTCGAAGCCAAACTGGATGAGCTAGCGGATATTCTGGAAGATGTACATAAGGATCTGGAAAAATACTCAACTGAAGTTCTGAATAACCGGCATCGTGAGCAGATCCTCGATCTGGATGACATGATTACCCGTCTGGCCCAACTGGAAGATATGCTCGGAAAAGCTCAGCTGTGTCTGATCGATTTACGACGGGTACTTACCTTCCTGTCACGTCCACGAGCCTTAGGCAGTCATATTTATGATGCGGATATTCGGGAACTCAGTGAAGACGTCCGCTCACTGGTCGAGCATGATGCCTTCCTGTTCCAGAAAGTCCGCTTCTTGCTGGATACCACGTCCGGATTCATTAACACTGAACAGAATGATACGATCCGTCGCTTCTCGATTTTACCGAGTATGCTTGCGCCACCCATGCTGATTGCCAGTATTTACGGGATGAACACTGATGTCTTACCCTTCGCTCAAGGTTCGATGAGCTTTGTGATGGTGAGCATTATTATTATGGGCTTTTTGATTGGGCCTCTTATTTACTTTAGATGGAAGAAGTGGATTTAGAATCCCTCCTAATTTCTCCTAAGGGAGGAATTTCCCTCTCTTTTCAGGTGATGTGCAGTACTGCTGCTCAAGGGTGAGGTCAGAATTAACCCTCTCTAACTCTCTTGTGCTTAGATTTAAGGCAGTGCTTTAAATCTCGCTCAGAGAGAAAAGACTTCCAATATTTGCTTAAAGTTCGAGTCCAGGCCCATTTCTCCACTTTTTTAAAATACAAGTCCCCTCTCCTTTCAGGAGAGGGTTAGGGAGAGGTTAATTAACTAATCCCTCCTAAGCTCCCTTTGAGAAAGAGAGGAACTTTTTTAAAATATACCGGCAATAAAAAAGCACCTTTCGGTGCTTTTTTATTTACTGAATGATCTGTAGATCATCCTGCAAATGACAGGCCTGAATGATCTTCATCATTTTCTCAGGAACCGCTTTAAACTGTAGTCCTCGTGCTTGTGGAGTTTGGCGCAACCAGCGCACCAGAACTGCCAAAGCCAAAGTACTACCCTGCTCAAGTCCAGCCAGATTAACTACCATAGGAAACTTGTCCTGTGACTGAATGACGCGCAGACCATCTAAGTAATAGCTCTGCGCATTGTCAGCGTCAATCTTGCCTGAAACCTGCAGTTCCTGATTATTGAATTGAATCACAGCTCACCTATCTTATTTTTTCTTGTCAATCGCCGCTTCAGCATCTGGCTTGAAGTTAGCAATGGCTTTATCTAGGTTACCACCATTACGTTTTACTGTAGCCGCAAACTGGTTACGGAACTGCAGACCTAGGTCAATACCAGACACATTGATGTTACGGATTTTCCATTGTGAACCTTTATCAACCAGCTGGAAAGCAACCGGAATTTTCTCGCCTTTGTTATTAAAGTCGATGGTCACCACAGGATTTTTGCTGTTAGTCGCCTTGTAAGGACGAACGCTGTAAGTCTGGTTACTGAACTTAGAGAAAGCCGTACCATAATTTTCAATCAGGGTTTCACGGAAGTTTTTTTCAAACTGTGCACGCTGCGCCGCAGTACTATACTGATTGGTCGCATAAGTCCCCATCACAATCCGGGTAAACGATTGTGAATCGATATACGGGTCAAGGTTCTGACGGACAATCGTTTTCACAAGCGCAGGATTATTCTGCAATTTGGCATGATCGGTTTTAAGACGATCAATCAAATTGTCTGCAACTCTTTTAATAAAAGCAGGTGGGGCTTCAGACGGTGCAGCAAACACTGTACCAGCAACCATTGTTGAAAGAATGCTTGCAGCAAGCGTTTGTTTTACTAAAGTCTTCACTCAAATCTCCTCAATCTGTTATTCAACAAATGCAGGTTCTGCATCTGTTGTTTCTGAAAATGCAGCTTCTTCTGAGGCACTTTCCTGACTATCTGACGATTTTCCGGCACCGCCGGTAATAAATTTCGTCACTAAATCTTCAATTTCCATGGTCCCTTGAGTGTTCGCAATCTGCTCACCACGTTTCAAGTAAGTCAGACCGCCACCTGGAATAATTTTCAGATACTTTTCACCCAATAAACCATTTGTTGCTACCATAATGTAAGCATCTTCATCAATATTGGTGATGGATTTCATGTTGTCTAATAGTTGTTTTTCCATTGATTTTTGTTGTGCAGGATCGGCTGCGGTATAGTCTGAACTATAACGTAACTCTTCGAGGGCTTCCTGCTGAACCTGCTTGAGCTGCTCGGCATTAAAGGATGTCAAAGAGCCATCCAGTGTGATATGGACTGTGGCTAAACGGGTCACCGGATCAAGTGTAATTTTATCGACCTGACCGACTTTCACCCCACTTAAAGCAACTTTAGCGCGTGGTTTGATGCCATTTACATTTTCAAAAGTCGCTGTCATCTGATAGCTATCAGAAATATTGGTGCCTACCAGACCGCTGACACGCATCGCCAAGAAGAACAGGGCGATCCCGAAAAGAATGACAAAAACACCAACGGCCAGCTCACTAGTACGTGATTTCATTAAATACCTCCGAACATGACCGCAGTCAACACGAAATCAAAACCTAATACGCACAGCGAAGAATAGACAACCGTACGTGTTGTAGAAGTTGCGATACCTTCTGATGTTGGTTCACAGGCATAACCCTGATAAACCGCAATCCAGGTACAAATTAATGCAAAAACAAAACTCTTGATAATGGTGCCATTCAGGACATCTTTATAGAATTGCACGGTACTTTCCATGCCACTCCAATATGCCCCTTCATCAGCACCCAGAAAATCAACACCTACCATTTTTCCGCCCATAATCCCGACCGCAGCAAAGATCACTGAGAGCATGGGCAAGCTAAAAATACCGGCCCAAAGGCGTGGTGAAATCACCCGTTTTAAGGGATCAACCCCGATCATTTCCATACTGGACAATTGCTCGGTCGCTTTCATCAGACCAATTTCGGCGGTTAAAGCAGAACCGGCACGACCCGCGAACAGTAAGGCAGCAACCACAGGTGCCAATTCACGTAACAGGGTTAAAGCCACTGCAGTACCAAGCATCGCTTCACTACCAAATGTCGACAGGATGGTATACATCTGCAAACCGAGTACTGAACCAATAAACAGGCCAGATACCGCAATGATCAAGAGTGATAGCACCCCGACCCGATACATCTGATAAACAAACAGCTTTACTCCAAGCCAGGTCGGCATGGAAAAGAGAATCTGCAACAGCATCAGTGTTGCAACACCAATCCCCTGAACACGTTCAATAACGCGTCTACCTAAGGCAGCAATGGCATTCATGAACGTACCTCATCACTTAAATAAGCCTGATGACTAAACTGATAATCTACCGGGCCTTCAACCGAACCGGTTAGGAACTGTTGCACAAAGGCTGAAGGATGATTTTTCAATTCCTCTGCTGTGCCCTCACCCTGGATTTTGCCTTCTGCGACCACATAGATGTAATCAGCAATCGATAAAGTCTCTGCTACATCATGCGAAACAATAATGGTTGTTAAATCCAATGCTTCACGTAGAGAGCGGATCAGTCGGGTCAAAACTCCCATGACAATCGGATCCTGCCCGGCAAAAGGCTCATCGTACATGATCAGCTCTGGGTCCAGTGCAATCGCACGAGCCAATGCGACACGACGATTCATCCCGCCAGACAGCTCTGAAGGCATCATCTGCTCTGCCCCACGCAGTCCTACTGATTCGAGTTTCAAAGCCACGATTTCAGCAATCAGATGTTCAGGCAATTTGGTATGCGCACGAATCGGAAAGGCAACATTTTCATAGACGCTCATGTCGGTAAACAGAGCACCACTTTGGAACAGCATGCCCATACGTGCACGTGCAGAAAAAAGCTCAGAACGGGACATCTTGGCAATATCTTTACCGTCCAGTAAAACCTGACCCTGTTCAGGCGTCAGTTGCCCACCGATCAATCTTAATAAAGTGGTTTTACCAGTTCCGGAAGGTCCCATAATGGCAGTAATCTGTCCACGACGAATGTTTAAACTGACATCGTCATAAATTACACGCTCACCCCGCTTGAAACTCAAATTCTTGACTTCAATCAAAGACGGAGGATCCTGCGCTGTTTGATTTTTCATAGCTGAGTTTATTCCTGCATTTTTTCAGCATGCATATGACAAAAGAACGAAGTTCAACATGTTAGCATTTGAAAATGAAGGGTCAAGTTCATGGAAAACATAATGCTCCATGCCTGGCCATATATTTCTAGTAATCAAAAATTTTATTTCGACGCGATTTTAACAGACTATGATCCATTTAAAAAATGATATACATAATAAATCAGATTGCATAAAAGCAGAGTTACTGCAATGTAGGACATGTACCTCTCAATAATATGAAAGACTATAAAAAGACGCTTTCAGATTACCGATCATCATAAACCCAGAAAAAGTTGATGAAGTAGGCATTTTATGCTGAAAAAACAAAAAATCAATGCATAAAAAAACCAGCACTCAGGCTGGTTTTTTTTTCAGACGTTATTCAATTAGTCATTGAATTTACGACGTGGACGATCTTCACCGAATGAACGCTCGCCACGTGGCTTGTCATCAAAGTTGCGACGCGCTGGACGGTCATCACCGAATGAACGCGCTGGACGATCACCAAAACCACCTTCGCGACGTGCTGGACGATCACCGAAATCACGTTTTGGACGATCACCGAAACCACCTTCACGGCGTGGAGCAGGACGATCACCGAAATCACGTTTTGGACGGTCACCAAATGAACCTTCACGACGTGGTTTGTAATCTACACGGTTACCGCGGTTGTCATCATTACCTTCAAAACGAGGACGGTCACTAAAGTCACGACGTGGACGATCATTGTTAAACTCGCGACGTGGACGGTCTTCATTGAAGTCACGACGTGGACGATCACCGAAACCACCTTCACGACGTGGACGATCGCTGTTGAAGTCACGACGTGGACGATCTTCGCCACCGAATGCAGGACGTTCGCCACGAGGTTTGTCATCGAAGCTACGACGTGGACGGTCATCACCGCCTTCACGACGTTTGAAGTTGCTCTCGCCTTCGAAACGACGACCACCACCGAAGCCACGACCACCATCACGACGACCGCCACGACCGCGACCAGCGCCATCACGGCTACCGCGTGCAGGAGGTGGAGATGGCTCAAGACCTTCAATTTCAGATACATTTAGACGAGCTTCAAGAAAATCTTCTAGTGCACGGATTTTACCGCGTTCACGATAAGTCGCTAAAGTAATTGCTTTACCAGTACGGCCCGCACGACCTGTACGACCAATACGGTGTACATAGTCTTCGTTCTTCATAGGAAGACCAAAGTTGATCACGTGAGAGATTGTCGGTACATCAAGACCACGTGCTGCAACGTCAGTTGCAACCAGGATTTTTGCACGACCTTCACGGATGCTGCGCAGACGACGATTACGAACGGTTTGTGGCATCGCACCATGTAGAGCAACAACGGACAAACCTGCTTCAGCAAGTTCTTCAGCCAGCATATCTGTATCTTCTTGAGTAGAAGCAAAGACCACTGCCTGATCAACATCTTCTTCGTTTAACCAGTGAGTAAGAAGTTTTTTCTTGTGCTCAAAGCCATCAGTCCAGTGTAAAGTCTGGGTAATGTCCGTGTTGGTAGAGTGACCAGTTTCAATTGCAATACGCTCTGGCTCATTCATCATGCGTTCAGCAAGGGTAATGATACGTGGAGCGAAAGTTGCAGAGAACATCAGTGTTTGTTTACGGTTTGCAGCCAAGTCACCGATTGCTTCTAGGTCTTCAGAGAAGCCAAGGTCTAGCATGCGGTCAGCTTCGTCGACGATCAGCGAGTCAACTTTGTCAAGTTTGATTTGACGACGGTTAACAAGGTCAAGTAAACGGCCTGGAGTTGCTACCACAACCTGTGCACCTTTTAACTGCTGGATTTGTTTACCAAAAGGCATACCACCCATAATTGCAGCAATACGAACACCTTTCATGTGACGTACAAATGCGATCGCGTCTTGGCATACTTGTTGTGCCAATTCACGAGTTGGTGAAATCACCAAAATAGTTGGTTGAGTCACCTCTTTCATACGTTCTTTAAATGGTACGAAAGTATCTTGGTTAGCAAGTGCGTTCAAAGTTGGGAGAAGGAACGCAGCGGTTTTACCCGAACCTGTCTGGCTAGATACTAAAAGGTCTTTACCTTCTAGTGCAGCAGGGATAGATTGTTCTTGTACAGGAGTCGGAGTAGTAAAACCTAAGCCTTGAAGGGCTTGTTGTAACGATTCATGCAAAGAAAATTCAGCAAAAGTTTTGCTCATAGAGTATTCCACCCGGAAATTGGGTGCTCCATTAAAAATAAAGTCAAATGGACATCGACAAAAAGCGGTACAGCAATTAAACGCTGAAAAGAGATGATTCAGCGGCGATCCGAGTAACGACGATGTGATATAACGCACGCATGATTACGGCATAACCTGAAGGAATCGCTTTAGCGATTGGGGCGCGAGATATCGTCCTCTCTTTGGACCGCACGCGCATACACAATGATAATAAGAGAAATGTTCAGGTAACGAACAGAAATTAAGTGCGTGCGCAGATTATAGCAGGATTATTCATAAAGTCATCCGCTTTTCAGATTATTTTGTTTAACTGCTAATTTCTTCATCAATTTCTAAGACTTAAACAAGAAAAGAAATGTAATTAATTCTCCAGCTGGTCAATTTTCTTTTTATCAAGGCTGTGGATCATCTAAATATGAAGATATTTATCAGGTAATTATTTTCAAAAAATAAAAAAGGCATCCCGAGAGATACCTTTTTAATATTCGATTTACGGCGTTAAACCCGATTATTTCGCTGCGTCACCCCAAGCAGGAACAACTGCTTGCATAAGAGGTTTCAGCATTTTCATTGAACAAGCCAAAACTTGACCATTTTCCATAGAATCGCTACCACCACGCGCATCAACCACAGTACCGCCCGCTTCTTTCACGATTAACTCGCCTGCTGCAATATCCCAAGGTTTCAAGCCAAGCTCGAAGTAACCATCAAGACGACCAGCAGCGACATAAGCCAGATCCAAGGCAGCTGAACCCCCACGACGGAATTGTGCACCTGCTTCAGTCACATTGAGCAATGCATCAAAATGATTCTTGGCATGAGAGACTACTTCACCATTACGTTTAGTACGGTAAGCATGACCAACTGCCAGGAAAGTATTGTTCAGACTGTCTTTAACATTTACACGGATACGGCGCTGGTTCAGCATCGCACCACGACCACGGCTCGCAGAGAATAGCTCATCTTTCACAGGGTCATAAATAACACCGTGCTGAGTTATACCTTTGTGCTGAACTGCGATAGAGATACAGAAATGCGGAAAACCGTTGATAAAGTTTAGTGTGCCATCAAGTGGATCAATCACCCAACACCAATCAGCGTCGTGACCTTTACCTTCTTGCAGACCAAATTCTTCACCAAGGAAACTGTGATTTTTATAGCTTTTACGTAGAGTATCGATGGTCAACTGTTCCAGATAACGATCTACACGCGTTACCGGACCATCAATGCCTTTTTCTTCGACTTGCAGATCGAGTTTATGACGATTTTGATGCGCTTTTAAAAGCTCTTGACCAACTAATTGAGCCGCACGCGCAGCCATCACCACCATAGGTTCCATTGAACACCCACTACAAATTTGAAGATACTGATAAAGAATAATGCATAAAAGCCCGCATATTTTAGCAAATATCCGGGCTTTTTGGGAAAAAATGTGTCGAAACTTTTTAAGAGTTTATAACAGGACGCTTTGACCTAGCTTTGACCAGGCTTCATTGATTGATTTTTCAATGCCTTGGCTATCAAGTCCTGCCTGTTGCAACATTTGACTATGTGTTGCTTGTGCCATAAAGCTATCCGCTAAACCTAGATTCAGGATGGGTTTAACAATTTGAGCTTCAGCCAGATACTCATTCACTGCACTTCCTGCGCCGCCCATGACTGCATGTTCTTCAACAGTAACAAACAGGCTGGTTGAAAGGGCCAGTTGGTTTAACATTTTGGTATCCAGTGGTTTGATGAAACGCATATTTACCACGCGTACACCCACATCATGCTTGCTGGCAAATACTTGAGCAGCTTCAACTGCAGCTTGAACTCGACTACCGAATGCTAGAATCGAAACATATTCATCATATTGTTCGTTCAGACTGAGCAACAATTCTGCCTGACCGATCTGCATCTCGGTCATGGTTTTCTGGATTTCCACACCCAGTCCATTCCCGCGCGGATAACGCACTGCTGCCGGACCATGATACAGATAAGCCGTATGCAACATCTGACGGCATTCATTCTCATCTTTTGGTGCCATGATCACCAGATTCGGAATGGTACGCATATAAGCATAGTCATAAGCACCGGCATGCGTTGGGCCATCTTCACCGACCAGACCGGCACGGTCGATCCCAAACGTCACATCCAGATTTTGCAGTGCCACGTCATGCACCAACTGGTCATAACCACGTTGCAGGAAAGTTGAATAGATTGCGACGACCGGTTTTAAACCTTCACAAGCCATACCAGCGGCAAGCGTTACTGCATGCTGCTCAGCAATAGCAACATCAAAGAAACGCTCTGGATATTCTTTGGCAAACTGCACCATGCCCGAACCTTCACACATCGCTGGAGTAATTGCCAATAAACGTTTGTCTTGTGCTGCTTCATCACATAACCATTGTCCAAATACATCTGAATATTTGGGTGCTGGATTAGGGGCTGCAACTACATTGAGTTTGCTAATCGCGTGATATTTAATCTGATCACATTCTGCTGGCGCAAAGCCCTTACCTTTTTTGGTATAGATGTGGATCAGACGTGGGCCTTTACGTTTTTTCAAAGCTTTAAAAACGTGTACCAGCTGTTTAACATCATGGCCATCATAAGGACCAAAATAATCAAAACCAATGGCTTTAAACAGGTTATCTGCGGCATCAGTTGCAGCTTGATGTAAACGCGAGTTATACAGCCATTCCGGGTGCGGCTGTACATAAGCCTCACCATCTTCAGTTACGTTGACGAATTCGCCACGTTCCCAGATTGCAGCGAGATGCTTGGCAAAACCGCCAGTACTACATGAAATCGACATATCATTGTCGTTCAGAACCACCATCAGGTCAGCCTGATGTGCCACAGCATCATTCATAGCTTCAAAAGCCATACCTGCGGTCATGGCCCCATCACCAATGATTGATACGACTTCACACGGATTGTTCTGATAACGGCGTGCCAAAGCCATGCCGAGGCCAGCAGAAATTGCGGTAGATGAATGCCCTACCCCAAAAGTATCAAATTCGGATTCTTCACGCGCCGGAAATGCGGCCAGACCATCTTTTGCACGGATTGTAGTGAGCTGTTCACGACGTCCGGTCAACGCCTTATGCGGATAAGCCTGATGACCCACATCCCAGATCAGGCGATCATGTGGCGTATTAAAGCAGTAATGTAAAGCGACAGTAAGCTCAATCACACCCAGATTGGCCCCAAAGTGTCCACCACTCTGACCCGCAGCATACAAAATGAATTGACGTAACTCATCCGCCACTTGTGTGAGCTGGCTTTGCTCGAGTGCACGCAGTTGCTCAGGATGATCGATCGCATCAAGCAACGGTGTTACAGGGCGTTGAGTTGGTATTTCTGTATACAGCATATATGGCAAAGCCTTCTAAAGCCTGGCAAAATCTTAAGCTAGGTCAATGGGGAATAACCGATCATATAGTTGAATTGTAGCAGCTTCAATTCAACTACGCTTCTAGCGATGCAATATTAAACAGCGATCTCGTCGGGGTGAAAAATTTGCAGGCTACGATTATCCTGAATAATCTTACTATTTATCAACTATTATCGTTCGCTTTCTACAAAAAAGAAAATGTTCTTCATAAATTCAGCTGAGCAATTCTACTAATGTTTAAGCATTACGCTATACTTTAGCTACTTTATTAGGATTTTACGGGTTCAGCTGTGCCTATCGAATTTGTCGCAACTTCAAGATTACCGACCGCTCATGGTGAATTTAAAATTACTGTTTTTCAAGACCCTAAGACTGGCGAAGAACATGTCGCGCTCTCCAAAGGCCTCGAAGAACCAAGTGATGAACCTGTGCTGGTGCGTGTACATTCTGAATGTTTAACCGGTGATGCCTTTGCTTCATTAAAATGCGACTGTGGCCCTCAACTCCAGGCAACACAAAAACTGATTAATGAAGTGGGTCGCGGTGTCATTCTCTATTTACGTCAGGAAGGACGCGGAATTGGCCTGACCAATAAAATCCGTGCATACGCCTTGCAAGACCAGGGGCATGATACGGTCGATGCCAATCTGATGCTGAATTTACCTGCAGATGCACGTCAATATGATATGTGCAGCATCATGCTGGATCACCTAGGTGTAAAAGCCGTCCGCCTGATCACCAATAACCCTTTAAAAATTGATGCACTGAAAGGGCAAGGTATTAATGTAGTGGACCGTGTACCACTCACTGTCGGTCTGAATCCATTCAATGAGCAATACCTCAAAACCAAGCATGAACGCATGGCGCATATGTATCAGAAGGAAGATTTTTAAAAGAATCTCCCCCTGCCCCTCTTTTTCAAAGAGGGGAAATTTCCTTTTATATAAGTATAGGGAAGCCTCTCTTTTATAAAGGGAGGTTTGGAGGGATTTTTAAGATCCTAAGAGGGATTCTTAAATCGTCATTGAGAAAATCCGGTTCTCTGGCATGCGACGCTTTAAACGTAAATCAAAAGCCATGCAAATATTGCGTACAAATGGTTTCCCTTTCTCCAAAATCGTGACTGAAGAGTCTTCAATTTTGATCAGCTGATCCTGCTGCATTTCCTCAAGCTGCTTTAGAACTTCATTAATTTCAGCAAACTGCATGTCAGGTTTTGCCCAAGAGGTGGTAAAGCTACACATCAGGTTCAGGATATGTTTGCGAATAATCAGATCTCCCTGATTCAGAATATGCCCTTTCACCACTGGAATCTGATTCTGCTCTAGCAGTTCATAATATTCTTCAATAGTTTTCACATTCTGCGCAAAGCTATACCAGCTATCACTAATCGAAGAAATTCCGAGTCCGATCATCACCTGAGTTTTAGACGCGGTATAACCCATAAAATTGCGGTGCAAAGTTCCAGCCTGAAAAGACTGGTACATGCTGTCTTTTTCTAGCGCAAAATGATCCATACCAATTTCATGATAACCATGCGCCAGGAGCTTTTTCTTACCTTCTTCATAGCACTGACGCTTGATCTCATCTTTCGGTACATCCGCATCTTTAAAACCGCGCTGGCCATTCCCTTTAATCCAAGGCACATGTGCATAGCTATATAAAGCCAGACGGTCTGGTAATAGAGAATTGGTCTGATCAATGGTATTTAAGACATCCTCCAGGCTTTGAAATGGCAGACCAAAAACCAGATCATGCGAAATCGATTCATAACCAATTTCTCTTGCCCATTCAGTCACCTGTTTAACATTTTCATAAGGTTGAATCCGGTGAATGGCTTTTTGTACAGTTTCATTATAATCCTGCACGCCATAACTCACCCGACGAAAGCCCAGGTCATACAAGCCTTGCAAATGCTCACGCGTGGTATTGTTTGGGTGACCTTCGAAGCTGAATTCATGTTCTGCTGCAATCTCGGCTTTGGACAAAATACCTTGAATGAGCTGGGTTAAATGTTCAATTGAAAAGAACGTTGGTGTCCCACCGCCGAGATGAATTTCTTTGATGATGGGTTTTTCTTCTAATAACTCATAATACAGCTCCCATTCTTTCAGCACAGCTTGTATATAAGGCTGCTCGACTTCATGACGTTTGGTCACCCGTTTATGACAGCCACAAAAGGTGCATAAACTTTCACAAAATGGCAGATGGATATACAGGCTAATGCCTTCAGTCGCATTCGACTCCTGAAAAGAACGTTTTAGTGTCTGCTTCCAGAGCTCTAGTGAAAATCCTGACTCTTCCCAATAAGGGACAGTTGGATAACTGGTGTAGCGGGGACCGGGGACATTATATTTTTGAATGAGAGAATTTGCCTGCACAGTCATGAATGCCTACCACCTTATTAGCCAGGTTAATGCGCTGCATAGAGCGCTGTTGAGGTTATTGTGCGGAGCTCAAAAAAAGAATTCAACCTAGTAGTCTGGTCGGATTTGAGCTGAAGCAAATTGCTCTAAAACATTAGGTTGAATGTTGTTACAGATGGTGAGCATCCAGAAAAACACCTTAATTTTTAGGCCATTTTATGCTTTGATGTTATCAGTCTTTTTATTTCCCTATGAGGGTTCTGATGCAGCATCCCACCTCTGCAGATATTCAACGCGTTCGCGATTTTCTCCTCGACCTGCAAGCCCGGATTTGTGCCGCGCTGGAACAGCAGGAACGTGCCGGTGGCGGCACAGCTGAATTTGTAATTGATGACTGGGAACGTCCTGAAGGTGGCGGTGGCCGTTCACGCGTACTGCAAAATGGTACGGTAATTGAAAAAGGCGGTGTGATGTTCTCTCACATCAATATTTCCAAACTACCCGCTTCTGCCACTGAACGCCATCCGAATATAGCAGGAGCTAAAGCCCAAGCCATGGGTGTATCATTAGTCATCCATCCTAAAAATCCGAATGTCCCGACCTCACATGCCAATGTACGTTTATTTGTGGCGGAAAAAGAAGGTCAGGATCCGATCTGGTGGTTTGGTGGCGGTTTTGACCTCACCCCTTTCTATCCAAATGATGAAGATGTGCTGTCATGGCACCAGACCGCGCATGATCTCTGTGCGCCTTTTGGCGAAGAGGTTTATCCAGAACATAAAAAATGGTGTGATGATTATTTCTATCTAAAACACCGTGATGAGCAGCGCGGTGTCGGTGGCCTATTCTTTGATGACCTGAATCAATGGGATTTTGAAACCTGTTTTCAGTATATACAGGCTGTAGGCAATGGTTATCTCGAAGCAATTCTGCCAATTTTCCAGCGTAACCAAGACAAGTCTTATACTGAAGCACAACGTGATTTCCAGCTGTACCGTCGTGGCCGTTATGTGGAATACAATCTGGTATATGACCGTGGCACACTGTTTGGCCTGCAGACGGGTGGCCGGATTGAATCGATTCTAGTGAGCCTGCCGCCTCTTACCGGCTGGTTATACCGCCCGGAATGGGCTGAAGGATCACCAGAAAAACGCTTGACCGATTACTACCTTAAACCGCATGACTGGTTAACAGAATTAAAAACTAAATAAAGCAATCAAAATATTTAAATACAAATTGCCCTCAGATCGAGGGCTTTTTTAATGGATAAATCCTCTATACTGCAACTCAGAAAGATATTTCAGGATCTACTCCTAGATCTCGACTCTGATAAAGATAAATTCTGCTAGGTAAAAATAACAATGTTTAAGCTTCACCTTAATCCTGCTACATTGGCCTTTTGGCTATTTCTGGCGCTTGGTATTAGTGCGATTAGTACCGCTGTCATCAGTCATAATCTGATTCTAGATGTAGTTGCCATTTTTGTGAGTGTCCTCACGATTGCCGGAACCCTCTTTAGTATGGCCTTGCTTTTTGTCGAACATATTATTGAAATCTGTAGTTCCTAAACCTTTAAACTCCAGCCTGCTTTTCACTGCTGACAGGCTTTAGCCCTCCTGCATTTTCACGTATATTAATGGCCATTTCCGCACATGGACATGGTGAAATGAGCAAGCAATTTGCCGTTATTGGCAACCCCATCGAACAATCACGCTCTCCTGAACTACATCAGGCTTTCGCTGCTAAAACCGGGGTCGATCTGACCTATACCAAACGCCTTGCCCCACTGGATGGTTTCACAGCCAATATCCAGGAATTTTTTGCTCAGGGCGGTATTGGCATGAATGTGACTATGCCCTTCAAAGAAAAGGCCTTTGCCCAATGCCAGGTCCTTACCGAACGTGCCAAAATCGCCAAAGCCGTGAATACCCTATGGATGAAAGATGGCATTCTGCATGGTGACAATACTGACGGACAAGGCTTAGTGGAGGCTATTCGTGCTCTTGACTGGACTCTGGAAAATACCGATATCCTGATTATTGGTGCTGGTGGCGCGACCCGCGGTGTTATCTATCCATTGGTACAGGCCGGTGTGAAGAAGATTGTTATTGCTAACCGTACTTTGTCACGTGCAGAACAACTGGTTGCCGATCTAAAAGACGCTGTTCCACAAGCAGAACTGCAAGCCATTGCCTTAACTGATTTAGCCGGTGAGTTTGATATTGTAATTAATGCGACTTCTGCCAGTCTTAGTGGTGATGCGCTGGTACTACCTGAAGCTCTACAGTTTAAACATGCCTATGAAATGGCCTATGGCAAACGGTCCACTTTTCTGGATCAAGCTCAAGCCCGTGGCGTCCCTACTTCTGAGGGTTTCGGCATGCTGGTCGGTCAGGCTATTGAATCTTTTTATATCTGGAACGGGGTAAAACCTGAGCTGAAAGATTTTCTTTAATTCTGAATATTTTTGAGGTGAACGGGTTAGTTATTAATTCGTTCACTCTTTTCCTTTCATTAAAAACAATAAAATTAAATTGGATTTAATGACATGATTTATCCAATGATTAGACCTTAACATTCGTGTACAATTCATACAAAAACACCCCTAGACAATCTCCCTAAATATTGATTAAAGTCCAGACAGATAAGCACTTTTAAATATAA
This sequence comes from Acinetobacter sp. TW_SC_4, assembly GCF_054861205.1. Taxonomy (NCBI): domain Bacteria; kingdom Pseudomonadati; phylum Pseudomonadota; class Gammaproteobacteria; order Moraxellales; family Moraxellaceae; genus Acinetobacter; species Acinetobacter sp. TW_SC_4. Next base: position 426,417 of record NZ_CM142174.1, on the reverse strand, counting down.
GTGTCTTATTTAAAGATGGAGAGTTCCTTTATTTAATCTTTAAACTTGTCTGATCTTCTCGATTCGCTTTTCTGACATTTTTATTTGTTGTCTTTATCAATGTTTTTTTATCCCCAATGTGAATAATCATAGAATCGATACAGATAATCCAAAACTATTTTAATCAGGATTAAACGCATGCCAGCATATAAAGCTCCTTTACGTGATATTCGTTTCTTAATGAATGAAGTGCTTGATTACCCTGCACATTACCAAGAACTGTCAAATGGCGAATATGCCGATGCAGATACGGTAGACATGATCCTAGAAGGTGCGGCAGATTTCTGTGAAAATGTACTTTCTCCGTTGAACCAGACTGGCGATGCAGAAGGCTGTCACTTTGAAAATGGCGAAGTGCGCACACCGAAAGGCTTCAAGGAAGCTTATGATCAGTTCGTGCAAGGTGGCTGGCAAGGTCTGTCTTATCCTGAAGAATTTGGCGGTCAAAATCTGCCGATGTCTTTAAACCTGATTAAATCAGAAATGATGGGTACGGCAAACTGGTCTTTCCAGATGTATCCGGGTTTGAGCGTGGGCTGTATCAATACCATCATCCAGTATGGTACTGATGAACAGAAAAATACCTATTTACCGCATCTGGTTGCAGGTACCTGGTCAGGAACCATGTGCCTGACTGAGCCACAATGCGGTACCGATCTGGGTCAGGTAAAAACTAAAGCAGAACCACAAGCTGATGGTACTTATGCGATTTCTGGTACTAAAATCTTCATTTCTGCGGGTGAACACGATTTAACTGAAAACATCGTACACATCGTTTTGGCACGTCTTCCAGATGCACCACAAGGCACCAAAGGCATTTCCCTGTTTATCGTACCGAAATTCATTGCCACTGAAGATGGCGGCATTGGTGAACGTAATGCCGTGAACTGTGGTTCGATTGAACACAAGATGGGGATCCGTGCCTCTGCAACCGCTGTACTGAACTTTGATAATGCAGTGGGTTATTTAATTGGCGAGCCAAACAAAGGCTTGCATGCCATGTTTACCTTCATGAATACCGCGCGTATTGGTACCGCAATTCAAGGTATCTGTCATGCAGAATTATCGTTCCAGGGTGCATTGCCATATGCCAAAGAACGTATGTCGATGCGTGCCCTGTCTGGTAAAAAAGATCCGGAAAAAGTGGCGGATGCGATCATCCACCATGCCGATGTGCGCCGTATGCTGTTGACCCAGAAAGCGATTGCTGAAGGTGGTCGTGCCATGATCTATCATGCAGCAAAAATCGCAGATAACATGAATGATGCCCTGCTGCGTGGTGATACTGCTGAATTTGAACAGCAGGATGATCACTTAGGTTTCTATACCCCTATTCTGAAAGGCTTCCTGACTGAAATGGGTTATGAAGCAGCGAACCACGGTATGCAAGTATTTGGTGGTCATGGTTACATCAAAGAATGGGGCATGGAGCAAATCGTTCGTGACTCACGTATCTCTACCCTGTACGAAGGAACGACTGGCGTTCAGGCACTTGACCTGATTGGTCGTAAGGTCCTGCTAACCTCTAAAGGTAAAGTGATTCGTGATTACACCGCTGAAATTCTGAAATTCTGTGGACAGCATGCACGCAATAAATACATGCGCCGTTTTGCCTGGGACCTGACCAAGCTATGTGCACAGTGGAATGCGTTAACTGTACGTATCATGCTGGCAGCACGTAAAGACCGTGACATCGTATCCTCTGCTTCTGTGGACTTCCTGATGTTCTCAGGCTATGTAATGATGGCTTACTTCTGGGCACAACAAGCTGCAGTGGCTTCAGCGAAACTGGTTGCTGGTGATGGTGCAGAAGTTCCAGAGTTCTACAAAGCGAAAATTAAAACTGCTGATTTCTACTTTGAGCGTTTATTGCCACGTGCCCAAGGCCATGCTGAAGCAATGGTGAATCCATCCAAAACCATGACTTCACTGGCAGCAGAACACTTCAGTTTTGATTACTAAGTCAAAAGTTTAGGTTTTAGCTTTAAAAAGAGCGCTACGGCGCTCTTTTTCATATGTCAAAATGATGACTGGATACAAAGAAAAATCTGCTGCGTACACAAACTACACAAATTTATATCTATAATTTTCAGACGTCTATTAAATAATCCATATAATTTACTTGAATATCTATAAATACAGGGTATGATGGCGATAACTAGAAAAATTCTTGTTTTGGTTAGTCTTCTTTTAAGTATCGCAGTTTTAGTCATAAACCTTCGTTTTAAAGATCAATAAGCTCCATCCTTTTTATTTTTCAAAGTTACAGCTAGTCATCTGAAATTTTGACTATAAATCCATAAGATTCAATAGGTTATATTATGTCTAACACAGTTACCGGTACAGTAAAGTGGTTCAACGAAACTAAAGGTTTTGGCTTCATTCAACAAGACAATGGTCCAGACGTTTTCGCTCACTTCAGCGAAATCCAAGGTTCAGGTTTCAAAACTTTAGCTGAAGGCCAAAAGGTTTCTTTCAGCGTAGCTCAAGGCCAAAAAGGTCCTACAGCGACTAACATCACTGCAATCTAATATTGCGAAGATGAAAAAAAGCACTCATTAGAGTGCTTTTTTTGTAACTTAAATTGACTAATTTTAGTTTCCAGATCAATTAATTAAATTTAAAAGATAATTAAATATTATATTCGCTTTTCATTCATCATCTTGTCCTAAATTTCTTCATCTGATTTCACTCACTTTAAAACATGAAGAAACGGAGAAGAATTTTGATGATTTTAAAATCAAAAATTGCCCATAAAAATACAGAATTTTTAATAAAATTTATTATTTATTAGTTATTTAAATGCAAAATTGAAAGAAATTCTGAAATTTACAAAAGTGTTGTCTATGGCTCCATCTCCCCTACATCGCTGACTCCTATGATGAACTCATTGAATAAATATGAGTATGATCATGAAAAAACTAGTTTCTTCTTTAATGATTGGCTTGATCGCAACAACAGCTACCATGTCAGCAATGGCCACTCCTGGACCGGACCATCGTCATCCAACGCTAGCAGCGCATCATTTTGATAAGAAACCAATGCCGCATAAAGCTGGCTTCCATAAAGCACCTCCTAAAGCGCATTTTAACCAGCATGATCCTCATGATAAGTTTGGCAAGAAAGATCCATAAAGGCTTCTTCAACAAAAATCATCACAATGGCCTGCATCACAAGTTACCGCCTAAGTATCGTTAATCCGAATGGCTTAAATGCATAGTGGAGAGAGAAGAAAAAGCCCGATGTAACTCATCGGGCTTTTTCTTTTTAAACTGGATTAATTATTCGGATAGATTAGGCAATTAAAGAAACTCTTCCAGCACAGAGTTTAAAAAGATGTGACCTTGCTCAGTACATGCCAGACGTTCTGTATCTTCTACCATTAATTGACGTTGGCGCAATGAAGTCAGCAATTCATCCAGTGTATCCAGACTATAGCCTGTTCGCTCAAGATAAAGCTTCGCTTCCACACCATCATTTAAACGTAAGGCATTCATCATAAATTCAAACGGCATATCTGCCGCTTCGATGCGCTTAAACTGCAAATGTTCGGCTGGCACTTTGCCTAAATAGTCTTTAGGCAAACGGGTTTTCTGGAAACGGTAAACACCATCCGATTGAGTCACTTTGCCATGCGCCCCTGCTCCAATGGCCAGATAATCACCAAATTGCCAGTAATTCAGATTATGTGCCGAGGGTAATTCTTTACGCCAAGCAGAGACTTCATAATTGATAAAGCCATTGGCTTTTAAATAAGCCTCGCCCTGTTCCTGAATCTCTTCTAGTACTTCATCGACCGGTAAAATCGGCTGAGTACGGAAAAATACGGTATTTGGCTCAATGGTTAACTGATACCAGGAAATATGCGTAGCACCATTCTCGACCGCCAGTTTCAGGTCATTGAGTGCCTGCTCCAGTGTCTGTTCAGGCAAGCCATGCATCAAGTCGACATTAATCCGCTGAAATCCTGCGTCACGCGCCAGGCCAATCGCCGAGATCGCATCTTCATTGCTATGAATTCGGCCCAGCTTTTTCAGATGCTCGGTATTAAAACTTTGCACGCCTATCGAAAGACGATTAATACCAGCTGCTAAATAGCCAGCAAATGGATCATGTTCCACTGTACCTGGATTGGCTTCCAGTGTGATTTCACAATTCTCTTCAAAAGGAATCAGTACTTTTAGTTCTGTAAATAACCACTGATAACCTGCAGCAGAGATCAGTGACGGCGTTCCCCCACCGATAAATACACTATGAATCGAACGGCCTTGGGCAAAATCAACCTGAGTTTTAAAGTCCTCTACCAGCGCATGCAGATATTCCCGCTCCAGGTCCAAAGAGAGTTTTCCATCAGGTACGGCATGCGAATTAAAGTCACAATACGGACATTTACGTACACACCACGGCATATGGATATACAGGGATAAGGGAATAAGTGCAGGATTCAATTCAGCCAAAGAACTACTCAAAAACAACTACAAGATCTAGCGTAATTTTAACATGACTCGGCAACAACACTGCTAAAATTAAAATCGCCATCGCCTAATGCCTAAAAATTTAAATAGAATTAGATAGTTAAAATTATGAAAATACCCTCCCAGCTCCTTATTTTATTGCCTTTGGTCTTTGCAATCGGGGTCTTGCTGACCTTACAGACGGCTATTAATACCAAATTAAAAGAATATTTATATTCTCCTATTCAAGCTGCATTTTTTTCCTTTTTGATTGGTACAATAGTACTTGCCGGCATCGTGCTGTTTCAGTCACATCCCAAACCAGGCTTACAGGAGCTGATGGCAGTTCCCTGGTATCTCTGGTTAGGTGGATTTTTAGGTGTTTATGCGATCAGCATGAGCATTTATGCTGCACCTAAAATGGGCTTCCTGACACTGACCGGAATGATTATTTTTGGTCAGATGGTGATGTCCATGATCGTCGATCAGTTTGGTCTGCTGGGCAATGAAAAAATGCCGGTGAACTGGCAACGTCTTTTAGGTGGCGTGGTGATTTTTATTGGTGTGCTTCTCACTTTACAACGCTAAACCTTATCTCTAAGCACATGATCACTAATGAGTAATTTTTGTGTCTAATGTTTTGACAGCCGCAACCCGTCGTTATGAATTAAAACAGCTGTTCCATCTGATGTTGCCCATTCTGGTCACACAATTTTCCCAGGCAGGTTTGGGCCTGATTGATACGATTATGGCCGGGCGTCTCTCACCGACTGACCTGGCAGCGATTGCAGTTGGTGTCGGGCTATGGATTCCAGTCATGCTGCTTTTTAGCGGTATCATGATCGCCACCACACCTTTAGTGGCGGAAGCCAAAGGCGCACGTACACCTGAAAAAATCGCTACAATTGCGCGGCAATCATTATGGGTCGCATTCATCCTGGGGGTGATTGCGGGTCTGGTTTTACAAGTTTTGCCCCTCACTTTACCTTTACTAGGTGTCCCAGAAAGCCTGCAACCTAAAGCTGGCCTCTTCCTGCATGCGATCGGTTTTGGTATGCCTGCTGTGACTATGTATGCGGCTTTACGCGGCTATTCTGAGGCCATTGGTTACCCGCGTCCGGTCACTGCCATTAGCCTCATGGCGCTACTGCTTCTGGTTCCATTAAACTTCATTTTTATGTATGGAGTTGGCCCTATTCCGGCACTGGGCAGTGCCGGTTGTGGTTTTGCTACAGCAATTCTGCAATGGCTCATGTTAATGAGTCTGGCACTGTATATTTTTAAAAATCGGGTCTATCAAAGCAGTCAGCCATTTAGTCATTGGGAAAAGCTGAACGGATATTGGCTGAAACGGATTTTAAAGCTGGGCTTTCCGATCGGACTGGCAATTTTCTTTGAAGTGAGTATTTTTAGTACCGCAGCGATTGTCTTGAGTCCATTAGGTGAAACCATTGTGGCCGCTCACCAGATTGCTATTTCTGTTACCTCACAATTATTCATGATTCCGATGTCTCTGGCTATTGCGCTGACCATTCGGGTGGGAACTTACTATGGTGAACAGAACTGGGATGCCATGCGTAGAGTACAAGGTTTAGGTCTGATGACCGCGACGATTCTAGCTCTGCTGATCATGCTGATGCTTTGGGTGTTCCGTAGTGAAATCGTAGCGCTCTATACTTCTGACCCGATGGTGACCCAGATCGCGCTTTATCTGGTGCTCTTTGCAGTGGCCTATCAGCTGATGGATGCCTGGCAGATCAGTGCTGCAGGCTGCTTACGCGGTATGCAGGATACCAAAGGCCCAATGTGGATCACCATGATTGCCTATTGGGTGATTGCCTTCCCGGTGGGGGTTTATTTGTCCCGTTTTGGAGATATGGGGGCGGCAGGCGTCTGGGTTGGTCTGATTGTCGGTCTGAGCGTGGCCTGTGTTTTATTGCTGGCACGGCTTTATGGCAATAACAAACGTTTAAGCCAGCGTGCCTAATCCTCTTATTATTTAAAAAGATGCATTGAATTACTGATTTAATGCATCTTTTAATCCCTGTGGAATCTCGGACTCATCTGACACTTCCTTAATCACCACTTGCCCGACAATGACATCTGTTCCATTAAAGGTCATGGTCGGTGCACCATAAAGTTCATAGCCTTCATTGAGTGCCTTGGTCACACGGGCACAAAAATTCACATCATCTTTGCCAGTAAAATATCGATAGACTTTCATTGAAATTTCTTGATCTTGAGGTGCCATTATTTTAAGCCTTTCATCATGGAAAGGAACTTAAAAATCGTGCTTTGCTCTCTTCAGAATAATTAAATAATTGATTCAAAAACTGCCGTACAGACGACAAAATGGTTTAAAAATTGCATAAATCAAGTGAACAATATCAAGCAAATATGAACACTTTGAGAAGCTTTGCAACATAACATCTACAATTAAATATAGGCAATTTATAGTTTGTCACCTATGATCAAATACACCCATAAAAATGGTGATTTTGAGGAATCTCGCATGGCAAAAACGGCTCGAACGCCTGGTCGCCGCTTTATGAAATTGGCTGGAATGACCGCAAGTATTGCAAGTAAAACCCTATCCAATTCGATTAAAAATTTAACTGCAGATGAAGAGCAGAAAAATGCTGCACGCAGTAAATTATTTCAGGATATTGGAGTACAGATTGCTGATACCTTGGGGGAAATGAAAGGTGCGGTGATGAAAGTCGGCCAGATTGCCTCGCAATATAAAGATATTTTCCCACCTGAAGTTGCTCGAGCCATTTCCAAATTGCAGCGTCAGGCTCCACCAATGCCATTTAAAGAGATCCAGTCACAGGTCGAAAAAGAATTAGGCAAATCTTTGCAGGATCTATTCCAGCAGTTTGATGAGCAGCCTTTTGCTGCAGCCTCGATCGGACAGGTACATAAAGCGACTCTACCCGATGGCCAGCAGGTTGTGGTCAAGGTGCAATATCCAGGAGTGGAAGAAGCCTGTGAAAGTGACCTGAAACAGGTTCGTCTCGCTTTGCGTTTGATGGGTGTACTGAAAATTGACCGCAAATTGCAGGATCAGCTATTTAAGGAAATCCAGCATAGTCTGGACAATGAACTCAATTATGAAATTGAGGCTCAGAATCTGGAAGTGGCGCGTGCCTTTCATGAATCGCTCGATCATCAAATTGTGATTCCTAAAGTATTTAGTGAATATTCTTCCCGCCATATTCTGACCCTAAGCTTGGAACAGGGTGAGAGTATGGAAACGGCCAGCCAATGGCCGCTAGAAACCCGTAATGCCCTAGGCCGTCGTTTATTCCGTGCGATTGGTCAGGAAATTTTCTATCTGAAACGTTTCCACTGTGATCCGCATCCAGGGAATTTCGCCTTCCGTGAAGATGGCTCGGTGATTATTTACGATTACGGCGGTGTTAAAACCCTTTCTACCGAGATCATTAGTCATTTCAAGGAATTGATCCATGCAGCTCGTGACAAGGATATTTCGACCATTGAACAGCAACTAGATGCCCTGCATACCCTGACAGAGACCGGAAAATTCCCGGCCGATCTGTATGAGCAATGGCTAGAAGTACTGATGCGTCCTTTAACTACCAATTATGATTTTGCTGAAAACTCAGCACATCATGATGGAATGGAATTGCTCAAACCTTCTCTGAAATATTGGGATGTATTCAAACCTTCGCCAGATACCCTGATGGTAAACCGTACTATTTCCGGACAATACTGGAACCTGATTCATTTGAAAGTACATGATAATTTGAGTGATGTATTTGAGGAAATTGTGCCAAGTCGCAGTTAGGTTACAGTAATAAGCTTACAAGCTGTAACCCTACTTCACTTGAAATATCAAATGTTACATTATAACATTACTCTTAAATTACAAGAGGAATATTACGATGCGTCCAGACATTCATCCCGAATATCGAGAAGTTTTATTTCATGACACTAATGCTGATGCCTACTTCGTGATTGGCAGCACCATGACTTCTAGCCAGACCAAGGAATATGAAGGTAAGACCTATCCTTATGTCACCCTGGATATTTCGAGTGCTTCACATCCGTTTTATACCGGTGAGCAACGTCAAACCAGTAATGAAGGTCGCGTAGCGAGCTTTAACAAACGTTTTGCCCGTTTTAAACGTGGTTAAACTTAAAACCTCCGATTTTTCTCTCAATTTAAATCGTGGTTTATGTCAGGAAATTACCTCCAATTTCCTGACTTTTTTATGCTTGTGCCAAAGTCAGCTGGGTTAAATAAAAGCCCACCCCCAGCATAAATACTCCGACAATCACACTAGAGATCACATAACTTAGGGCAATCGTGACTGCACCCTGCTTAAGCAGCTGAAAAGTTTCTAGACCAAAACTGGAGAAAGTCGTAAAGCCACCCAGGATACCTACCATCAAAAATAGCCGTGCTTCGGTTTGCAGGAAACTGTATTTCTGGCTAAAGGCAAAGAAAATCCCGGCACACAGGCAACCTATAATATTGATCCACCAGGTCGGCCACGGAAATAGCATCTGTGGCTTGGCAATCAACATTCCTGTTCCATAACGCAGTGTTGCCCCAATCGCGCCGCCCATTGCCACCAAAAGCCAGTTCATGTCTACTCCGTCTTTATTCGATCTTAAATCTTTCGTCAGCCACCATGTGGGACGAGAATAATGAATAACATCATGCACCTAAAATTGCAGAATGAACATGGATCTTTGCCAAAAAATTGGTATATTCGACGCCATTCAAATTGATTTAAGTCTAGAAGGAATCCACATGGCTCAGGAATTAATGGCTCAATTGGCTGCGGGCGAAGCTAAATTTGCAGATGTGATTGCATATATCGATGCGCGCTATGCTCATACACCCACTGCTTTTAAAAATGGTCAACAGGCTAATGCTGCCACTGAAAACCAAGGCAGTGCCAAAGTATTTTCATTTGCCAAATTGAATGGCCTAGATCAGGCACAAACCTTGAGCCTGTTTGCAGAACACTATGCGGCTGTACTGGCCACACCAGAAGCAACGGATCACCAGAATATCCGCCAGTTCATGCAAAATGGCTGGGATGGCATTGCCTTTGAAGGTGAAGCTCTAGCTGCCAAATAAGCATGTCTTTAATATAAAAAACCGCCTATTTCTGGCGGTTTTTTATATCAAAATAACAGAACAAGATGACATTCATATTTAAGATTAAATTTTTTTTGAAGAAGTAGTTCAATTTAAAAATGAAAAACTCTGAGGCTAAAAATAAATTAAATATCAAGAAAGCCTGGTCACCCAGAAGCACCCTAGGCCACCCTTTTAGAAAGCTTTAAAAGTTTTCCAGTTTTAACCTTTACCTACTTTCTCAATCCACTTGATTGAGCTGACCCGAAACACTTCACAAGCACCATCACCGGTATCGGTTGGGGTTAAAGAAGATTTCCAGACGAGATCTTTATCATGCACTTCCACCAGCTCACCTTGTAAACGCACCAGATCACCACGTTTTACCTGTTTAATCGCTTTGGCAATTTGTGGATTAGCAGGAATGATGTGCATATTGGATACCATCTGTTTGGCCTGTTCAATAGGTACTGGCACGCGATCCATTTTCCAGTTCAGATAACGGTTATACTGATTGACCGTAATGTGGCGGGCAATTTCAGGTTGCGCAAACAGCCCCCAACTCACCGCATAATCGATTGGAGAGAACTTGGCCTGCTCGTCGTCGGTATAAATTTTTGATCCCAAAATACGGAAATCACCTTTAAACGGCTGCAAGACTGAAATGGATTGGTCTTTGGCCATCGGTGGCAGTCCTTTGGCAACATTATGGTCTACAGAAGTATGACCATAAAGCGGTAGTAAAAGACTGGCCGCCAAAGCATAGTATCGAAGATGTTTGAACATAATTCTGTCTTTATTTCATCAAATTTTTTCAAAAATATCTTGTCTGATAGTACGATTTTTTTAGTGAATAAATAGTTGAAATTAGTAACAAGTTGATCAATTTTGGTGAGCGGAGAGCTTTAGCTAATCTGATTATTTTCGGTTAATCTAAGCCTGTCTAAGAATCATTTGAATGCGACCATGCTGTATAAATTCTATCAACAACATATTTTTCCGCATCTGCTGAATCAGGTTATGCAGACCCCATCCCTGATGGATTTACGCCGCGAATTATTATTGCCTATTACAGGTGAAGTTCTGGAAATTGGCTTCGGTACAGGGCTGAATCTGCCTTTTTATCAGGCCGTAGATAAAGTCTATGCGCTAGAACCTAACCCGGACATTTTTAAACTGGCTGAGCAGCGCATCAGTCAAAGCCCTTTTGCAGTCGAACAGATTCAGGCCCGTGCAGAAGCTCTGCCTTTCGCAGAAAATAGTCTGGAAAATATCGTATCAACCTGGACCTTATGCAGTATTCCAGATCTGCATCAAAGTCTGCATGAAATTTACCGGGTTCTGAAGCCAGGCGGCCATTTTCATCTAGTTGAGCATGTATTAAACCGAGAGCATCTCAACATTCAGCGCTTGCAGCATTTACTCACCCCGATTCAGAAGAAAGTGGCAGATGGCTGTCATCTCAACCGGGATATTGAAACCGCTCTTTTAGAGGCTGGGTTTGAACTGGATGAAGTTCATTATATCGATGTAGAAGGTATTCCAAAGATTGGTCAGCGTATGCTGCTGGCACGAGTACATAAACCGCTTTAATCCAGCACTTTTAAATCAGTTATTCTAAACAGACGGCATTGGGCTGACCTTGGATTGCCTATTCCAACCTGAAATTCTTGCTGGCTGGTCGCTGATTTGACCTGTACCCAGTCCCCTTGCAGCCAGATCCGCTGATCTGCTTTTAAACGGCGAATCTTATTGGCAACAACTTCGCTGGCGGCAATCACACTCAGGTTCAGCAAATGAGGTTGAATGTTCGCAGGATTGGCCTGTGCGTCTGTAGCGGTCATATTGAAACAACGCCTGTCCTGCTCAAGCTTGAATGGTTTAAATACAGTACTGGATACTTTCGGTGCGGCCAGTAACAGATCAATATTGCTGACATAGGCCAGATCATTAAAGCTTCCCACCACTGGACTGGCTGGATGAATGGTACGCCGCTCAGGCCCATAATACTGTTTAGCCAGTACGCGATATTCAGCCTGATGCGGCTCAATCGATTCTACCTGAAAATTTTTGAGTACTCCGGCCTGCTCCAGATTCGGAATCGCCCGAAAGTATTCCGACCAGATCCATAGTCCAAGCGCAAACAGTGCTGCGGCAATAATCAGTTTATCCATAGTGTAGAGTTGAAGCTTGCTGTCCTTCAGTCTTCAAAATCAATCCGGATGGTTTCAAAACGTACCCGCCCTTCCTGAATGGCTTGAGCAATTGCCATCTGGCCTTTGGTCAGACGTGCACCCCCACTTTTAATATCAATCAACACCACTTCAATATCTTCAGCCAGCCCTTCACCATCACGGAAATCGGTATAACCATCAAAGACCACATAATCCACCGGATCACCTAAAAATTTGGCATCACTAGGCAGATATTGAAACTCTGGCATGATCGGTGCCAACTGCTCGGCCATTTTGCCTTTGAGTACCGCACGACTGGTATTCACACTGCGTTTTTGTGCAGCAACTAAAGCTTGCTGATGTTCCAACTCCAGCTCGGCAATATATTGTTCATATTCTGCTTTAATTCGACCATTTCGCGTCTGGCCCAGAATCAGGGTAGTTAAAACCACTCCAATACAGGCACCAATCAGCATAGCCATTCCAATGGACATTCAATCTTCCTAATCTGCTTTATTTTGCTGCCTACTTTCGACTGAAGTTGAAAGTGTCTGCCATCCAGTAAGCCTGCAAAGAATGATATGCTAGGCGGGAGCAGAATTAAATCATCCAAGGTCATGAAAACTATTTTAGTTGCAAATCAGAAAGGCGGCTGTGGTAAAACCATTACTGCAATTAGCTTGGCAGCTGCCCTGGCACAAAAGGGTTATAGAGTTGCTCTGGCCGATGCGGACAGCCAGAAATCGACCTTGCAATGGTTGAAACATCGCCCGAAAGATGCAGCGCCGATTCAGAGTCTGGACTGGCGAAATGCCAAATCGATTGGGGATGCGCCTAAAAACTTGGAATATCTGATCATCGATGCACCCGGAGCGCTGAATGAAGATCATGCCGAGCAGTTAATCAGTGAAGCAGATGCCATCATTACCCCGCTGCAGCCTTCATTTTTTGATATTGATTCTACGCGCCGTTTTCTCAAGCATTTGCAGGACATTAAACGCATCCGTAAAGGCAAGGTTGAAATTCTGCTCCTCGCCAACCGCACCAAACTTAATGCAGCCAGCAATCAGGACATTCAGCAGTTTTTCAATAAAATTGATCAGCAACCGGTTGCCTGGATTTCTGAACGTGCACCCTATAGCCGGCTGGCCATGCAAGGCCTGTCTATTTTTGACAAACAGCAGAAGATGTACCGGGAATTACAGGATCAATGGCAACCTTTATTGAATGCCATTATTGACGATCCAAGCCAATGGTTCTAGTTCCGTTATTGTTAGCCTCTTCTTTTTATTCTTATGAAAATAATCGTACTACTTCCTGTACTATCGTTTTCGATCGCTTTTTTTTCAGTTAATATGCCTGACATGACCTAAAAAAATGAGCTTCTAAATTCAGTGCAACAATACGCGCCCACACTACAAAAAGTCTTATTATTTGGACTGTTTTTCATTCTGATTTTTCTGAGTTTCCACATACTCAAGTATTTCATCATTCCTGTAGTTTGGGCAGCCATTATTGCGTACATGACCTGGCCGCTGTATCAGTCGATCTTAAGAATGAGTGGCAATCGGCCGACACTGAGTGCGACCATTATGATTCTGGGTGTGATTCTGGTATTTGGTTTGCCTTTTATCTTTGCCATTTTTATGCTGCAACACGAAGGCCGGAACCTGTATTTTGAATTGCAGAAACAGGTATTCTCAGGTCATCTCAGCGTTCCAGATTTTATTCGCGGCCTGCCACTTGTGGGTAAAGAAATTACCCGTACCCTGAATGAGATTAATGCCGATCCAAATAGCATTGCACAAACTATTTCGGTCTGGATTCAGGGTCATCTGAATTACGGCAAAGTCGTGCTGAATGAAATTAGTAAAAATGTCTTTAAGCTGTGTTTTGCCGTACTGTCGTTATTCTTCTTCTACCGTGATGGTCATACCATTCTGAATCAGGTGCGTAAAGCCTTTGAGATGGTAGTCGGTCCACGTATTCATCATTATCTGGCGACAATTTCAGATACCACACGTGCGGTGGTCTATGGGGTAGGTTTAACGGCGATTGCCCAGTCTTTACTGGCAGGTATCAGCTACTTTGTGGCTGGCGTACCGAACCCAATGGTACTGACCATTATTACCTTTATCTTTGCTTTAATTCCTTTTGGCCCTCCTGTTGCTTATGGTGCAGTTTCGCTATGGCTGTTCTCGCAAGGTCAAACCATTGAAGCCGTAGGAGTCATGATCTGGGGTGTCTGTATTGTGAGTACGGCAGATAATGTGATTCGTCCACTGGTCATTTCAGGTGCAACACAAATTCCATTCCTGCTGATCATGTTTGGTGTCTTAGGTGGTATTGCCAGCTTTGGTCTGGTTGGTGTCTTTATTGGACCGGTGATTCTGGCCGTACTACTGGCCATCTGGCGTGAATGGCTACATGAAAGCAACCTGAATGAACCTTTGATGATGCCTAAAGCCACTATGGCGCATGAGGTTGAACCGAAGAAAAAATTCCGTCTGCGCCGTAACAAGACACCGAAATCACCAGACTGACCGGCTTAAACAAATTAAAACATTTAAGTACTGATTTTCCATAGTGCTTTTGGTCTTGCTCTGTTTCAATAGATTCCGAAAAGCAGAATAAAGATCAAGGTGTGATAATTATGTCTTCATTGTTTAAACTTACAGCTTTGTGCGCAGTCAGTGCCGCACTTTTTACCGGTTGCGCTTCAACCTCTACTTCGACTGAAAATGTTAAAGCCGTGACCCTGAATGCAGTCTCTGCACAGGGCGTCGGTGAATCGATTGGTACCGTATTATTGAGTGACAGTCCGGCGGGCTTGGTGATTCGTACTAATCTGAAACAGCTTCCTGCGGGTGAGCGTGGTTTCCACATTCATGAAAATGGTTCATGTGCACCGGGTGAAAAAGATGGCAAACCAGGTGCTGCACTTGCTGCCGGCAGTCACTACAACCCGAATCAGGCACCTCATCATGGCACACCCATGACGGGTCATCTGGGTGACTTACCAGCCCTTAAAGTAAACACTGATGGTACAGCACGTGTGACTCTGCTTGCGCCACGCCTGAAACTGGCAGATGTTCAGGGTCGTGCCATCATGGTCCATGCAGGCGGTGATAACTATTCAGATGAACCGCAACCATTAGGCGGAGGCGGTGAACGTATTGCGTGCGGCGTGATCTGATTTATTACAGATTATTAGCATTCAAAAACGGGCTTCTTGCCCGTTTTTTAGTAGACATTTCTTTTGAAATTGGCGCTTAAATTGCATTTAAAACCGGCAGTCAAATACCACGGATCATATTCTTGTGAATAGCTCAGATTCCATGTTGCATCCTCTTCATCACATACTTAAAAAAGCCCTGTTGCCTTTTCAGTCCAGTGCCTTGATAACTTACTGTTTGCAGATGTTTATTGTGCTTTCAGGGACAACTTTTGGCCTAAAACTTCTCGGCTATGAGACTTTGATTGTTCCGGTCACTTTAGGGGCAATTGCCACTGCTCTGACCGATTTTGATGACCGTTTAAGTTTAAGGCTGCGCAATCTGGGGCTGGTCATGCTGCTGTTTTTTGCAGTCAGTAGTATGCTGGAATTTCTGCATCCCTATAAAATCTGGTTTGCACTGTGGTTATCACTTTCTAGTGCCGTATTTATCTTGATGGGGGCTTTGGGACAGCGTTATGCCACCATTTCTTTTGGCACTGTATTGCTGTCCATTTACACCATGTTTGGCTTGGGAGAATATGGACACTGGTATGAGCAGCCGCTGTATTTTGTAGTTGGGGTGCTGTGGTATGGCCTGACTTCGATTCTGTTTTATCTGATTCGTCCAACTTTACAGGTTCAGGAAAATCTGTCCATCAACCTGCAACAGATGGCGGAGCTGCTATCGACCAAAGCTAAATTATTTGATCCCGATAATCAGAATAATGTTGAGCCGCTGCTCTACGAACTTTCCTTAAAAAATACCCAAGTCATTGAAAGCTTTAACCGTACCAAAGACTCTTTACTGACCCGACTCAAAGCCTCGCGTCCAAATCATAAAACTATTTACTGGCTGAATCTTTATTTTCTGACTCAAGATATCCATGAGCAGGCGACTGCCAACTATCTGCATTATGAGGAGATTCACCAGCATTTTAGCCGTACCGATCTGATCTTTCGGATTCAGAAAAATATTCACTTGCAGGCACTTGCTTGCCAGCAATTGGCTGCATGTGTACTACGCAACGAAACTTATCAGCTTCCTGAACAGCATCAGCTGGCACTCAAAGCATTAGAAGCTTCCATGCAGGATTGGATTGCGCAGCACCCCCAGAATATTGAAGTGAAAAACTTACAGCTCATTCTGAGCAATCTGCTGAGTGTGCATGAACAGCTGCAACATTTGCAGGATGGACAAGCCATTTACCGTCCGGATTATCCAAAACATTTTGATGATTCCAGCCTGTTTGATGATGACCTGCGTGGACCCGCAGATTTCTGGCTGAAATTAAAACCCCATTTGAGACCACAATCAGCGCTGTTTCGCCATGCGGTGCGGATCGCTTTGGTCTTTCTGGTTGGCTATGCCATTTCTCTATTGCCCTTTGCCAAAAATGGCTACTGGATATTGCTGACCAGTCTGTTTGTATGCCAGATCAGTTATTTCGCTACCAAAAGCCGTTTAAAACTGCGAACTTTGGGTACATTGCTCGGCGTCATTCTAGGAATTCCAATCCTGTATTTTGTACCAAGTATTGAAGGCCAGTTGCTGCTTACGGTGATTTTTGGTGTCAGCTTTTTCTATTTGCGCTCCAAGAAATATGCTATGGCTACATTAATGGCCACCCTAGTAGTACTGCTGATTTTTAATCTGAAAGGCGCAGGCTATGCTGTCATTCTGCCGAGAATTATCGATACCCTAATTGGCTGTCTAATTGCCTGGCTGGCGGTCAGTTGTATCTGGCCGGATTGGAATTTCCGTAATATTTCCAGCAATATCAAAAAATCCTCCCAAGCGACGCTGAACTATTTACTGGCTATTCTGGAGCAATATCAGCATGGCAAAAATAACAGCATTGCTTATCGGACAGCACGTCGTTTGGCCCACAATGCCCAGATTGACCTTTCCAATATGATTTCCAGTCTGAGTACCGAACCAAATCCAGATCCGGTGCTGATTCGCAATGCCTTCCGTTATCTGGTTTATAGTCACAGTCAGCTCAGTTATATTTCCGCATTGGGTAGCCATCGCGAACAGGTATCTGATCCGCAAATTCTGCAACTGCTCTCTGCCTGTCAGCAGACCTTAACCTCTGCCCTATCAAATCCTGAAAATGTACCGCAGCAGGACATTCAAGGCCAATTGGCAGAAATCCGGCAACTGAGTCAGCAGGAACATATTTCCACCCACCTGCCGCTGGTACTTAAACAGATCAGTCTGTTACTGGAAACCTTGCCTGAATTATTGTCTCTAAGACAGCAATTACTGGCAGTTGAAATCAAATAACCAAGCGGAGTACTAGGATATAAGTATTTAAAATAATTCATTTTATTTTATAAATTTCTTTTGCTTAAATCGGCAGATTGGGTACACTCAAGCCTGATTGAATAGAACATAGAAGAGTGAGCGCGCGTGAATATTAAAACTTTACGTCTGGTTGGATTGCTTGAAGGTATTTCATTTCTGCTGCTGTTATTTATTGCCATGCCGGTCAAGTACATGATGGATAACCCGATTCTGGTGAAATATATCGGCATGGGTCATGGCGTACTTTTTGTGCTTTTTCTTGTGGTGTTATTTGCGGTCTGTGAAAAACAGAAATGGTCTCTGAGTATGTTTATTCTGGGTTTGATCGCTTCGATTCTGCCGTTTGGGCCATTTATTTTTGATATGAAATTAAAGAAGTTGGAGCAGCCGGCTGAAGCTTAGCTTTTGGATTCTAATCATTATTAAATCAATAATGGACGTTCCCTCTCCTTTTAGGAGATGAGCAGCCCTGCTGCGCAAAGGTGAGGTTATTTTATTAATATTTCCCTCTCTCTAACTCTCTCCCATAGGGAGAGAACATACAATACATTTATTTGAGGCACATCAAGTAAATAGCTTCATTCGATTAAACATTTAAAAGGAAGAAATTCTTCTAAAACTCCCCTCGCCCTTTTCTTTCCAGCATCACCTGTTTCAGCTGCATACGTGGCAAGCTAAACCAGAGTGCAATTAAAATAAACGAGGCACCGCAATAAGCCCAAAGATCAAAAGCTTCATAAGCAATTCTGACTACTTCAATCACGATAAAGAAACTTAGCATCATCAAGATAGATACCGTTGCCGCAACCGTGCCTTTAGACACTTCAGATGACATCAGCGCAAAACGGTACAATACCGAGAAGCTGATCCCCTCTCCCAGACTGATGCAAGTGGTACCGATAATCAGGCAATGCAGAAAATAATCCGGAATCAGCATTCCCACTAAAAGCAAAATGGTTCCAAACAACATCAATGGCACACCCAGCATCACTGTTTTACCGAGCGGCATCTTGTCGATAATTTTTAGCAGAATGATATTGCCCAGAATCAGGCCACCCAATACCGGAAACTGAGCCAGGCCATATTGCATGCTGCTCAAGCCTAGTTCTTCAACCAGAATCACGGGAGATAAGGCAATCCATAACATCAATGGCAAGCTCACCAGTGGCAATGCCATGGTCATAATCACAAAACGCTTATTTTTCAGGACCTGTTTAAAGTCATCGATAATATAGCCGAGTGGCTGTTTGGGAATACTGATGTTCGGATTCGGCATTTTCGCTTTCAGTCCAAACCAGCTCAGAAATGCCAGACAGGCGATGCCGATAAAACCCCAGTGCCATGAGACATGGTCAATCATAAAGGCACCGACTACTGGCCCTAAAAGTGGTGCCAGCAAGGAGACATTGGCCATAAGTGCCATGACTTTAATGGCATCGCGTTCTTCAAAACTTTCCTGAATCGCAGCATAACCCACAGCAGCAATAAAGGACAAGCCAAAACCTTGTAAAAAGCGCAGGAACAGAAAGCTTTGAATATTCGGTGTGAGTAAAATCGCCAGACAGCAGATTACAAAAAAAGCTACGCCACCGAGCAGGACTTTTTTACGGCCTAATCGGTCTGATAAGGGTCCTAAAATTGCGGCAACAAATGCCCCACCTAACAGGAAAAAGGACATGGAAGATGGTGCCCAGGAACTGCTTACGCCAAAATCACGGGTAATGGCCAACATGGCCGGCTGGATCAGGTCATTACAGATATAGACGGAGAATTCAAACAGCACCAGTGCCAGAGGAAACATCAGTGTGGCACGGGTCAGTTTGTGGGTTTGGGCGTTTTGCATGGGAGTTGTTATTGCCAGTCTGTCCATTAATAGCAGACCGAACTTTATCTAAAATAGAAAGAAATAATTTTAGCAGAGATCGGATTTAAAGTATTTTGAACTTTAACTACTCTCAACCGATTTCTTCATTTTTAAAGATTCAGCTAAAACTTTATTTGCCTCTGTCAGTAATTTGACTTGTTCCAACGAATTATCAGAATTTGAATCAGCTTTCGAATCGTTATAAAGTTCCTGTCCAAAGAAACGATCTGCTAAATGTTTCCGAAGTTCTAAACGATCCTCATCTTTAAATTCACGGGCATAAAGTGGGAAAGAAGCGAGTTCAGTTCCCAACATTCTGGCTTTATATGCCACTTTACGATGTTTAGAAGATTCACGAGCTAAGTACCAAGCAGGTGTAGTTAAGCTAAAAAGCATCAATGTTTTGATTAGACTTTCCCAACCAAGTGGAATATGAATATAGGTACTATCTCTTAAATGATTCCAATTTTGGATAGAGATGTTAAGAAAACCCAATATCAATATTGTTCCAATAATTGCAAAAATACCTAAAGCCCAATTTCTATATTTGTTTGCTATCGAAACTTCTTCCTCATGAATTTCATCATATAATTTTTTAATTAAGCTATTATTTTTATCGTCTATATCCTGATTTAATAAATACTTCTTTACTCTTAACTCTTCAACTAATTGATTAGCTTCACTCTGTAATTTCAAAACATCTTCATTATTAAAAGAAATTCTTAATTGTTCTTTATGTATATCAAATAGTTGTCTGTTTATTTTTCTATAGCTTCTTTCTAAATTATCTTTATCTATATTTAAAGGGAAATCTAATTCATCAGTATCAGCGAATTTATACTGGCTATCAAATACCCCTAATACTTTTCTTGCAGTTCTTTCTGCTTCAAAGACTTCATCTAAATTGAAATGAGGATTCGCGTATTTTAATCTAGTTAGTAAAGACTCTAATAAATCGGTATGCTGTTCTAGCCGTTTAGAAAACTCCTCAAATCTATAGAGAATAAGAAGCTGTACTAAATCTAAGTAATCAAAAGTATTGTATGGGGCAGAATCAAATAATTTTTGTAGTTCATAACTTATATTACTAAGCACAGTTTCTATATTAATATCGTTTTTCATATCGCCCCAAAAAGCAAAAAAGCGCATCCTGAAGATACGCTTTTAACGAAGTTTTGTTTAAAGATCAAACATTATTATGGACAGACTGCTTTCTGGAAAGTTTTGGTATTTGAACCACGTATACACTGATAGAGCTTTTCAGTATTGTGCATTTTCCAGTTTTTCTCTTCTTTCCTAAAATGATAAATGGTCTGAATCGATCTGACCGAATCATCCATCAAACCTGTTTCAGTCACTTTCACCTGTCCAACCGTCGGTGACTCAACACGATTAAAGAACTGACGAATCTCGACTGTTGCCAGTTCTTCACGCAGGTCAGGCCTCATTTTAAGTACCTGATCCAAAGGTGTATCTGAAGAAGACTGCACTTTTGTAATCACTTTCTGGGTGGTTGTACAACCTGATGTCATCACACCCAGACCTAAAATTGTAACCGCCAATAACCGTAACATATTGTTTAACCCAGATTATCTTTATTATGCAGAAATTATCATGCCGGGCTTTTCAGCTTAACGCTATTTAGACTCTGTAAGCCCAGTTACAGAGCAATAAAAAAAGCGCACCTTTCGATGCGCTTTTGTAAATCTATTCCGATTAAAGATCAAATAGTTTGCCTGGGTTCATGATGCCATTTGGATCGAACACTTTTTTCAAGGCTTTCATGTATTCGATTTCTTCAGCTGAACGGGTGTATTCAAGATAAGGTTTCTTGGTCATACCCACGCCATGTTCCGCAGAAATTGAACCGTCATATTTTTTCACAGTATCAAATACGTACTTGTTCACGACTTGGCATTTCGCAAAGAATTCATCTTTGGTCAGGTCAGCCGGTTTCAGGATATTCAAGTGCAGGTTACCGTCACCGATATGACCAAACCAGCAGATTTCGAAGTCTGGGTAGTTTTCATTCACGATCGCATCGATTTCTTTAATGAATGCCGGTACGTGAGTGATTAGTACAGAGATGTCATTTTTATATGGAATGAATGGAGCGATTGACTCAGAGATGTCTTCACGTAGACGCCATAAGCTGTGTACTTGCTCAAGACTTTGGCTCATCACGCCATCCAGCACCCAGCCCTGTTCCATACAGTGCTCGAAGATTTCCATCGCCTTGTCCATAATCGGCTCAAACGGCGCTTCAAACTCAAGCAATACATAGAATGGACATTCAGTTTCAAATGGACGCTGTACGTGACCATTGGCCAGTACTTTTTGCATTGCCAGCTCACCGAAGAACTCGAATGCAGTCAGGTCGATTTTCGCCTGGAAGGCATGCAATACTGGCATGATCGCATCAAAATCAGGTACACCCAGTACCAGCACTTGCAGGTCGTGTGGCTGACGCTCAAGTTTGATTTCTGCTTCAGTGACTAACCCTAAGGTACCTTCACCACCGATAAACAGATGTTGTAACGCATAACCAGTCGCGTTCTTGATCATGCCTTTGTTTAGACGCAGTACATCACCTTTACCAGTCACCACAGTCAGGCCAAGCACCCAGTTACGGGTCATGCCGTATTTGATCACTTTAATCCCGCCAGCATTGGTTCCGATGTTCCCGCCGATCTGGCTTGAACCAGAAGAGGCAAAATCAACCGGGTAATACATGCCCTGCTCTTCAGCATAGTTTTGCAACTGTTCAGTCACCACACCTGCCTGTACGCGCACCATACGGTCTGCCGGGAAGAATTCCAGAATCTGGTTCATCTTGTCCATGCTCACCACAATCTCGCCATTCGCAGCGACAGCACCTGCAGAAAGACCAGTACGACCACCTGATGGAGTCACTGCAACATTGAACTGATTGGCAAGCTTCACAATTGCTTGAACCTGTTCAGTCGAAGATGGGAAAACGATGACCGATGGGTTTGGATCAAAGTGTTTGGTATGATCACGACCCCAATTCTGGAGGCTGTCCGCATCAGTTTTAATACGGTTTTCACCCACAATTGCAGTCAATTGGGTCAATAACTCTGGGGTTAAAGCGACTGGAGCATTCATCGTTTGCAGACCTAGCATGAATTAAACAAGAGAGACCTCGCCAGTTTATTTGTATATTTTTCAGGCATTAAAACCTGTATACAAAGCAGGCGAAACATGATGATTAAAGCACCAAAACTGGCAGCTTAAACAGCATGGCGCAATATTATAAGCTATTTTTGGGGCTTTCCCTTAAAAAATGACAATTTTGATAATATACCTTTGAAAATGATAGTTTAATTCAACCAGTTCTATCATTTTCACTACTATCACTTGCAAAAATAGCTGATATTGTAGTCATCAAGGAAATGTATAACCGCCCCATTCCTGTGCTATTATACGGCGACTAAATTTGGCCTTTGTAGCGGAGCCGTAATGAGCCAACATCTATCTCTACCTAAAGATAAAATCCGTTTTCTATTGTTAGAAGGCGTTCACCAGAACGCAATCGACACATTGAATGCAGCTGGATATACCAATATCGACTATCGCAAAACAGCGCTTGAGGGTGAAGCACTGAAAGAAGCGATTAAAGATGCACACTTCATTGGTATCCGTTCCCGTACTCAGCTCACTGAAGAAGTGTTTGAAGCTGCGAACAAACTGATCGCGGTAGGTTGTTTCTGTATCGGTACTAACCAGGTGAACCTGGATGCAGCAATGCGTCGCGGTATTCCGGTATTCAACGCACCATATTCAAATACACGTTCGGTTGCTGAACTTGTACTTGCTGAAGCGATTCTTCTGCTTCGCCGTGTACCTGAAAAATCTACAGATACACATGCAGGCGGCTGGAACAAATCTGCTGTAGGTTCGTTCGAAACTCGTGGTAAGACTTTAGGTATCGTTGGTTACGGTTCAATTGGTTCACAACTTTCTGTTCTTGCTGAAAGCCTGGGTATGAAAGTGATCTATTTCGACACAGTGACTAAATTACCACTCGGTAATGCACGTCAGGTCGGCACAATGGGCGAACTTCTTGCAAATGCTGATGTTGTTTCTATTCACGTTCCTGATGTTCCGTCTACACGTAACTTCATGACTAAAGAACAATTCGCGCAAATGAAAGAAGGCTCTATCTTCATCAATGCAGCACGTGGTACATGTGTGGTGATCGAAGATCTGGCTGAAGCATTGAAATCTGGCCACCTTGCAGGTGCTGCGGTTGACGTATTCCCTAAAGAGCCTAAAGCAAATGGTGAAGAATTTGTTTCTCCATTACGTAACATTCCAAATGTGATCCTGACTCCACACGTGGGTGGTTCTACCATGGAAGCTCAGGCGAACATCGGTCTGGAAGTTGCTGAGAAATTTGTAGCTTATTCAGATAAAGGTATGACGCTTTCTGCGGTGAACTTCCCAGAAATCGCGCTTCCATTAACTGAAGGCAAACACCGTCTGCTTCATATCCACAAAAACATTCCGGGTGTGCTGTCTAAGATCAACAACCTGTTTGCTGAACACGGCATCAACATCTCTGGTCAGACTTTAATGACCAAAGGCGATGTGGGTTACCTGGTGATGGATGTAGACGCAACTGCATCTCAAGAAGCGCTCGATACTTTACACAACCTTGAAGGTACAATCCGCGTTCGCGTATTGTTCTAATTCAGGTTTTTAAAAAGCCACAGTCTTCGGGCTGTGGTTTTTTTATTGCTTAAAGGTTTTTATTTTTAAGCCTTACTCAGCTGATGCTGCTCTTCCGCTCTTCGAGAAATCGAAACAAATTTAGTCATGCCAAATCTTAAAATTGCACCTATGGTGCAAGCGCCGCTGATTCTGCTGATCGCGATGATCAGCATGCAGAGCAGCGGCTCCTTTGCCAAATATCTGTTTGGCCAGTTCCCGATCCTGACCGTTTCTGCCATGCGCCTGCTATTGGGTGCATTGATTCTGGCGCTCATTTTTAAAGTCTGGCAGATCAATTTCCGCCAGGTCAAATGGCCAGCCATTATCAGTTATGGCTTGGCATTAGCTGGCATGAATATGCTGTTTTATCTGGCAATTGACCGATTGCCGATTGGAATCGCGGTCTCTTTTGAATTTATTGGTCCCTTAAGTGTTGCCCTGTTTTATGCCCGGCAAAAATTTGATTTTATCTGGGTGGGATTGGCTATTCTGGGACTGGTTCTGTTGTTTCCCTTTGATCAGGCTGCACAACCGCTTGACCCGATGGGTATCCTGTTTGCCTTAGGTGCAGGTTCCTGCTGGGCACTATATATCGTGGCCGGACAAAAACCTTCCGGTGTATCAGGGAATCATACCGTGTGTCTGGGCATGTTCGTCGGCATGCTGGTGCTGATGCCGATTGCCCTATTTGCGGGAATGCCTGCTCATGTGTTTGAGCCAAGCAGCCTCATGTATTTTGTTATTTTGGCTGCACTTGCCAGTGCCTTACCCTTTACTTTGGAAATGATTGCACTGCGTAATTTAACCGCATTGAGTTTTGGCACCTTGATGAGCCTAGAACCTGCGGTTGCAGCACTCTCCGGTTTTGTATTCTTAGGCGAGACTTTATTGTGGACACAATGGCTGGCGCTGGCCACCATTATCAGTGCGTCGATTGGCTGTACGGTGACGACACAAAGAAGAAAGTATTAAATAAAAAAGGCGCTCAAGCGCCTTTTTTAAGATGATTGATTTAATTTTAGCGTGGCGTTGCATCCTTAATAGCTGTATTTAATGCTGTAGCTGCTGTCACATTATAGCCATCACATGCCGAAGCAAGATGGTCATACAGGTAATCTGTCCATTTGAGCATTAGAGGAGTTGCACCCTCTTCCCTTAAATTGTCCAAGGCAGCTTTTCTTGCTTGAGCAATATAATCGGCATGATCAATATGCTCTCCATGTTCCGAGAAAGTACTGGAATAAATTTCACCCTGATATTCGATCGCCCCAAAGTATTTATAATATTGCTGAGCATCGTCTTTATATTCGGCTTTTTTAAATTTCAGGTTAGCCATCGTGCCATCTAAAATGGTTTTCGCCATCTCTTGAACAGACTCGCCTGTCTGCCATTCAGCCAGTGTACGATAGCCAGTTTTGATATCCGGATCAAATTCAATAAATTCTTCTTCAGGATGCTCAGCCAGAATACGGAAACATTTAGATCCGTTCGGGAAAGTACGTGCCTTCTGCAAACCGACAAAATTGGTAGCAAACTGATTGTAATATTTACGTTCAGCATCCGTGGTATCAGTATCAAAGAAAACTCTGGTCTCGGTATCGTCATACATCTTCACGACAGCAATATTGGTACGTTCAGTTAATGCTTTACCTGACAGGTCATACCACTCCAGGTGTCGATGATTGCTGATGTTATTTTCCGGAATAGTGACAGGACGACTGGTAAATTGTTCAGAAGTATTTTCCAATACCTTTTCCAGTTTATAGCCTAATGCTGTACGGGCACGATCTGCAGGGAATACGCCTTTCTCTGTAACATAAATTGGGAAAGTCATGTCTTCATCAAGATCATATTCAGTATCAACAGCCCGGTTATCATCTGCATATAAGATGCCGTCAGTAATTTTATTTTTATGACTGGCCAATAGAAGCTTTTCCGACTCCATATCTGAAGCATCAATATTCGGCAGGTTGAACTGATAGGTATAGAATTCAGAAATCGTATCTGATGTTCCATCACCATTATCCGGAGTTCCAGGATTGCTCGGATTACCAGGATTGGTTGGGGTTGGTTGACCTGCGACTGGCTCGTTATTATCAGAATCAGAGCCACCACATGCAGTCAGCATAAGGCTCAAGACAGCACAAGAGAGTAATCTTAATTTCATTATTATCTACCTTATTATTTTTTCATCGTTTTATTTTTCATTGTTATTTTAAGTTGACCCAAATCATGAGGTCTAAGCCATTTTAATAAATATAAAATTAAGATCAAATTAAAAATTGATTAATTTGTAACCACAATCTCATCAACAATTAACGTTGAATTTAATTTTTTCGGTGGGGGATAAAATCAAAAATTTAAATCCACTGATCCAAAATCTGCTTCGTATTCACAAAATATTCTTCTGCCCTACTCATCAAAAATTAACCAGTTTGATATACTTCCGCTTTCTTCTGTATCTCGATTATACCCTTCTGGTATAAGTAGTTTCTCCCATGCCAAACGTCCAACTTCTTGCTGTATTGTACATGGTTCTCTCCATGACTTCATACCAGATCAGTGCATCCTTCGCCAAGCAACTTTTCCTGGTGCTTGACCCGATCACTGTCACTATTTTAAGACTCTGCTTTGCCGCCATTATTGTCTGTATCATGTTCCGTTCCTGGAAAGTTATCCGACGTTTACAATTCCTGAAATGGCGGGATCTGCTTTGCTATAGTGCTTCTCTGGGTGTGATGAATATCCTGTTCTATATGTCGCTGGGTAAACTCCCGCAAGGAATTGCGGTCGGACTGGAATTTATTGGCCCGCTAGGACTGGCCTTAATTTCGATTCAGAACCGTAAGGACTATGTCTGGGTGCTACTGGCAATTTTAGGTATTGTGCTGATGGTGCCTTGGGGGGAAGCCAATAGCAGTAACTTTGACCTGTTTGGTGCAGCCTGCGCCTTAGGGGCCGGCCTCTGCTGGGCGCTGTATATCTATTTTGGGCAACGCGTAGTACAGCAAAATATCGGGATGCATGCACTGACGATTGCCATCAGTATTTCAGCCCTGTGTTTGTTGCCAATCGGACTGTATAACAATGCCCCTGCTTTGATTGATACTCAATATTGGGGCAAGGCCATTACTATTGCAGTACTGGCAACCGCCATTCCTTATGCGCTGGATTTAAAAGCGCTCCAGCACTTGAATAAAACCAGTTATGGCACGCTTTCCAGTCTGTCTCCAGCTCTGGCAGCTCTGGTGGGTTTTATCTTGCTGGGTGAAAAAATTACGCTACTTCAGACAGTAGCACTGGCTTGTATTATGCTGGCTTCAGTTGGCGTGACCATGCGTGAAGCGCGGCAGAAATATAAAACCCGGAAAATAGAAAGCTGAATAAATAAAAAAGATGGCACTTTGACCATCTTTTTTTGTCATGAAAATTTGAATTTAAATAAATTTAAATATTAGCTTTTAACCAGCATGTCTTTTTTCATTTCTTTATAACGCTGATATTCAGTTTTGTACTGATCCGCTAGAGCCTGCTTTTGTTCATCTCCCAGAATTTTCCCGGCCTGCTGGAAGAAAGCATGCTCTTCTTCTTTCAAATGATGATGAACCTTATCTGACAGTCTCTTGGCAATTGCAATCCAGCTTGGGCTACTAAATTCAGTTTCAGTCAGTTCCTCAATCATTTCATCCATTTCATGATGTTCTGCCAAGGCATGACGGGTAATGTTCAGGCCGGGATCTGTCATCATCAAGGGAATATAAAAGTAACGGTCTTCTGCCGTTTCATGCGCAAACAGTTCATTCTTCAGCTGCTTGAACAACTCACGACGTTCTGGTGAATCCCCCGAAGTTTGCAGTAATTTTTCTGCCAGATCACGCTGGATTTCATGACTTTCCCTTAATGCTTCAAAAATGGTGGTCATGTAATTGTTCTCCTGTTTTTGTCATGCCTTTGCTCCAGCATAGAGTGAAACCGGCAAATGGTCAGGAATATTTATAAAGCGAATTTGTATAAAAAACTTTAATATTGAGAATGGTTTACATCTATTTTTAGGCCAAAAACATCTGATAAGCCATACGGCAAATCAGCAAACTGACCAGGATCAGAAACAGAATCCGGATAAAACCGCTGCCATATTTAAAGGCCAGTTTAACTCCTAATAGCGAACCGCAAATATTGGCAGCCGCCATCATGGCACCCACCAGAAATAGCACATGACCTGTAGGAATAAAGAAACTCAGTGCCGCGAGATTAGTAGTGAAATTGGCAATTTTGGATAAAGCTGAGGCATGCAAGAAATCCACGCTCAGATAACGGATAAAGAAAAAGATAAAGAAACTGCCCGTGCCTGGGCCAAAAATTCCGTCATAGAAACCGATAGCCAGGCTACCTAATGCTGCCAGTATCAGCATCTTTTTATTCAGCTTTTGCTCGACGTGTACCCGTCCGAATTGCTTTTTCATGAAGGTATAAATCGCAATCACGATCAGCATAATCAGCACAAAAGGCTTGAGAATATCCACCGGAATCAAGGTGACACTGGCTGCTCCAATAAATGAGCTAATAAAGCTGCACAGCGCAATTACACCAAGTAAAACCCATGGCAGTTTGACCTGTCTAAGATAGGAAAAGGCTGCCGAGCCTGTACCAAAAATAGAGGCCAGCTTGTTAGTGCCAAATACCGTGGCAGGTTGCAACTGCGGCAGACTGCTCATAATTGCCGGGATCTGGATCAGACCACCCCCACCGACGGCAGCGTCAATCGCTCCGGCCATAAAGGCAAAAAGCACCAGACTGAGGATAATCTCAATGTCCATTGTTATTCAACGCGCCTAGAGATTAAGAACACGTTTAGGTACCAGACGTTTTTTATCCGTGATTTCAGCCAGGCCTAAACATTTCTCGCCATCAAAAACCAGCACCTGTGGCTCTGCCGGATGGTCGATATTACTTTCCATACCCCGGCTAAAATATTCTGCACGGCCTTCCGGTGCCTGAATCTGCGGGAAATACTGTACCGGTGCATAAGCTGGCAGTAATAGTACTTCACGTTCTGCCTCAGTCAAGCTTTCCAGATATTCAATGGTATAGCTTGGAATAAGGTCAAAATGACCGGTTTGAATCCGGTGCAGATAAGTCAAATGACCATAAGTACCGAGTGCTTTGGCAATATCTTCGCCGAGTACCCGAATATAAGTACCTTTGGAACAGGTCACATCCAGCGTAATGCTATTTTCAGTAAAAGATAAAAGCTCAATTGCATAAATGGTAATTGGACGTGCTTCACGTTCGATTTCAATGCCCTTACGCGCCAGCTCGTACAGCGGACGACCTTCTTTTTTCAGAGCCGAATACATCGGTGGCACTTGCTGGATCTCACCGACAAACTTGGCAATTGTCTCCTGAATCAACTCTTCATTCAGTTCAGGCACTGGTTTTTCCAGCAGAATCTCTCCTTCGACATCACCTGTCGTAGTGCTATGTCCCAGAAAAACTGTGGTCTGGTAACGCTTGGTTGAATCCAGCAGATAATGCGAAAACTTGGTCGCCTCACCTAGACAGATCGGTAAAAGACCGGAGGCCAAGGGATCTAGTGCACCAGTATGTCCAGCTTTTTGCGCACGATATAACCAGCGTACTTTTTGCAATGCAGCATTCGAGCTGATGCCTAGAGGCTTATTTAATAGAAATACACCGCTGATATGACGACGCTGAATTTTAGGAGATGAAGCTTTCATGGCAAAAAGTCAGACATTTTATAAATTGGCGCAATGGTAAAACCCCTGCCAATTATTTACAACTTTTCTACAGCATATAAGGTGCAATATCTCCTATCCTGCCGAATGCAAAATTTAAAATAATCCGATAATTAAAATAAAGGTACATAGGATATGCAGAAATATAAACTATGGATCGTGATTGCGCTCATCGTATTGTGCTTGATTACCCTGATTCTATGGCTTGCGCCCAGGGATGAAGCACAGGCACGTGTCTCGGGCCCGCAATCCACCAATGAAAGCAGCGCTCAACAGGCAGCAGCACTGGCCAATGGCCCCGTAAATAATATATTCCCGAGTCCAAGCCAGCAGGATACGGAAATTAATTGCCAGATGCAGATGGATGCCAGCAATCGCCTGATTGTCAATGAACAGACTCGTAACTGTTTTGAATATTTTATTACCCAATATGGAGAAAAAACCCTCGAACAAATCCAGCGAGATTTTAAGGCCTATATTCAGCAAAATTATCAGGATCCTGCACTCTCACAAGTTCTGGATCTTTGGAACCGTTATATCCAGTATCGTCAAGGTTTGGGAGAACTGACTCCACCTATAGGTCTGGATCAAGAAGATCCAGCTTACTACCGCAGTATCTATGCCAACACCCAGAATCTGCGTAAGCGCTTTTTCTCTGATTATGAAATTGAAGGACTGTTTGGCACTGAAGATACCTATCATGAATATACCTTAGACCGGATGGCAGTCATGGCGGATAAAAAGCTGAGCGAAGCAGAAAAAGCCCAGAAGCTAAAAGAACTGTTTGCGCAGTTACCGCAGGACTGGCAAGAAAATCTGGAGCAACTGAATAAACTGGAAGATCTGCGTAAACTCACCGCTGATATTAAAGCCCGGGGTGGTTCTGCGGAAGAAATCCGTCAGATGCGCCTGAATCTGGTCGGTCCTGAAGCAACCCAACGTCTGGAAAAACTTGATGATGAACGTGCGAATTGGAAATCCAGTGTGACGCGTTACTTGGGCGAGCGCGATAACATCCTAAAAAGTGGCCTGAGTGAAAATGCCAAACAGCAGGCAGTTGATCAGTTGCGTCAGAAACATTTCCAGCGCCCTGAAGAACGGCTTCGTGTAGGTACATTTGAACAGGTACATGATCAGGGTGGGACCCTACCCTTTGCCAATTAATTTTCAGCTAGAATTGCTCATTGACGCCGTAGCTACACAGTACTGCTACGGTGTCGAATATCTTCTCTTATTCCCTTTTTTTTGTCTCATCTCTTATATAAAAACAGTAACGCTGACCCTCTATTTTGAGAGTTTAACAGAGCCATTTCTCTCTGAAAGCCTTGATTTTCTTGGGCTGATTACTTTTTTTAACATTGTTATTTGTTTCTAACTATTTCAACCTAAACATTCATCAATCTTATATTTCAAGGAGTTAACAATAAAATACATACGTATATAAATTGCAAATTTATGGACTCATAAATGCTCATCGGGCATGGCCCGAAATGACATGGAATTGGCTCATCAGCATGAAAAAATGCTTCTGCTTCAAAATAATAATTTTTGCGCGTGATTGAAGATTAGGTCTGCACGATCGAGACATCCAACTTCAATATTTATCGTGCATCAATACTCCCGAGCAATGATTGCTTTTTATAACAATAAAATGAACAAAGGAACGGTTATGCGTACTTTTATTAAAACAACACAGATGCTGGCGCTTTCCTTGGCAGCAGGCCTCGGTTTTGGCTTTTCAACACAAACCCAGGCGGCAGCAAGTGCAGTTCAGGTCACTGAAAAAGCCAAATCAGACTATGCCAAAACCAAATATCCTATTCTGATGGTGCATGGCTGGCTAGGCTGGCAACGCATAGGTACTGATACCATTGGCTTAGATTAATGGTATCAGATTCTGCCGGATATGGCTCGTAATGGCTCTACCGTGTTTGCCGCCCAATTGTCGCCTGCCAATACCACGACCCACCGTGGTGAACAGCTCATTCATCAGGTTGATGAAGTGCTGGCAATTACAGGGAAGGAAAAAATCAATCTCATCGGTCACTCACATGGTGGCCCGACTGTACTCTATGTGGCAGCGACTCGACCACAGCAGATTGCATCCATTACAGGGGTCGCAGGCACCTATCATGGCTCTAAAGTGGCCGATGATATTCAGAACAATACCCTCACCCGCACTGCTTTCAATATTCTCGGTGATTATATTATTGGGCCACTGATCGCACTGGGACAGTTCAAACCTGAACTGGAAATTGATTTCGATGCATCCATGAAATCCCTGACCCAAACTGGCTCCAGCTCTTTTAATGCCAGCGTGGCCAAACAGATGGTGCAGGATGGTGTCTTAGCCTCCATAGAAAACTGTAATAAGAACCTGAAATCAAAAGACCGTAACGGTATCTATTATTATTCTTGGACCGGTGTGGCTCAAGCGACCAATGCACTGGATATCGATACCATCCTGATGCAGCTTGGCCCTTTATCTTACGGCAATAAAGACAACGATGGCATGGTTGCCCGTTGTAGTGCATTCATTGGTAAGGTGATTAATGACCAGTACAAGCTGAACCATACCGATCTGGCCAATATGATGTTTGGTCTTAAAGGCCTGTTTGCTCCGGATCCGGTGGCGATGTACCGTCAACATGCCAATCGTTTAAAACTTCAGAATCTATAATTTTCATCGCCCTTCTATCTGCGGATATAAGGGCTTTTTCGTTATTTTCACTTAAAAAAATAGGGAGATAAAACACTCAAAACGCTTAATGGGTCAGCTTTTCAGCTGGCTATTCCCCATATTATGGCGAGGATCGCCTTAACACAACAACAAGAATGAGGAAATAATGATGAAATATGGAGTATTAACGGCGAGCCTGCTCATGGCAGCGACCTGCTTCACGGCTCATGCTTCCACTCAGGCCAGTCAGGTGACGTCGAAAGCCAGTTCACAATATGCCAAAACCAAATATCCGATTGTATTTTCACATGGTATGGCGGGTTTCATCCGGGTTGGCACTGACCAGTTTGGACTGGATTACTGGTATCAGATTTTACCTGATCTGGCCCGTAATGGTGCGAATGTCTGGGCAACACGGGTCTCCCCTTTTAACTCCTCTGAAATTCGTGGTGAACAGCTTTTGGAGCAGGTTAAGGAAATTGCCGCAATTACCGGAGCAGATAAAGTTAACTTGATCGGACACTCACATGGTGGACCAACGATTCGTTATGTGGCTGGTTCAGAACCTAAACTGGTGGCTTCATTAACCACAGTAGGTGCACCACACAAAGGTTCGCCGGTTGGAGACCTGATTCTAAAAGCTGAAGGGACTGCTATTGAAGCGCCACTGGTCGGCACAATAAATCTGGTTTCTAAAGCCATTACCTGGGCTCAAGGCCTGGACCCAAACTCTTATCCGCATGATTCACTTGCGGGTGGCAGCAGTTTAACGGCATTGGGCTCTGCGAACTTTAATCAGAGATATCCCATTGGTATGCCGACTACCACCTGTGGTGAAGGTGCATATCAACAAAAAGGTATCTACAACTATTCATTCACAGGTGTAGGCCAAGTTACCAACCCGCTCGATCCTGATTCAGCACTCAAAGTTACAGCCCTGCTCATTGATGGCGGCAAGGAAAATGATGGTCTGGTCTCCCGCTGTAGTGCCAAATTCGGTAAAACCATTCGGGATAACTACAACTGGAACCACCTGGACGAAGTGAACCAGTTACTCGGGTTAAAAAATGTCTTTGCTCCAGACCCAGTCGATGTTTATCGCCAGCATGCCAACCGCTTAAAACTGCAAGGTTTATAGAGCTACACAAGCCTCTATTCATCCAGAGGCTTTTTCCATCTTATTTTTCGCTAAATTTTTTCTTAAAATTTACTTGTTAATCATGATTAAACTGCATATAAAATATTCATCAAATATAAAAAGAACTGTGAAATAAAATAAATGCAGATACCTTCTATAGAAATCAAAAACAGATTTAAAAGAACCTGCCCCTGTTGCAAACGAAAAGTGATTAATCCTTTTCAATTTAAAAAATATGAGCCTTATTATTGTCCCTCTTGTCATCGACATATTATCGCAAATGTATGGATCAGTATTTTACTGGCTATCACACAATGTTTTATTTGCATTCAACTTTTTAATGCAGGATTCCAGTCTTGGGGATATTTTGTATTATTCCTGATGTTTATTCATAAAATTTTCTTGGACATTTTGGATGCCATGATCTTGCCTTTGCAGGAACATTTCGAATAAATCCAGATAAAAGCAAACATAAAAAAATGCGCCCAAAGGCGCATTTTTTTGCTTAAAAGCAAGGCTAAAATTAACCTTGTTTACGAGCTGGCAATTTTTCACGAATACGTGCAGCTTTACCAGACAATTCGCGTAGGTAGTAAAGTTTAGCACGACGAACGTCACCACGACGTTTCACTTCGATTTTAGCAACGATTGGAGAGTGAGTTTGGAATACACGCTCAACGCCAACACCGCTAGAAATTTTACGTACTGTGAACGCAGAGTTCAGACCACGGTTTTTCTTAGCAATGACAACGCCTTCGAACGCTTGTAGACGTTCACGGTCGCCTTCTTTTACTTTTACTTGGACAACTACTGTGTCACCTGGTGCAAAAGCTGGGATGTCTTGTTTAAGCTGAGCATTTTCAACAGCTTGTACTAAAGGATGCTTACCGCTCATGGGGTATCTCCAATATGTGCGAGTCAGAAGAGGTCTGATTATCGCTGGGTATAGAGGCTGAATCGCATAGACCCGATTGACTTTCCCTTTATGCTTGACCGCTTCAATGCATAAAGAGCCTATTTTAAATATTTAAACAACATTGCTTAAATACAGTTTTGGACAACAGGATTAGTTGTTGCCACTTTTTAAATCTTTTAGCCATTTCTTTTGCTGCTTGGTCAGTTCAACTTTTTCTACCAACTCAGGCCGGCGTTCCAAAGTGCGCTGATATCGCTGCAAAAACCGCCATTTCTCAATATTGGCATGATGTCCCGATTTCAAGATGTCCGGTATATCCATCCCTTCAAAATGGTCTGGCTTGGTATATTGTGGGCAATCTAACAGACCATCCACAAATGAGTCTTGTACGTGTGATTGTTCATCTGACATTGCACCCGGAAGTCTCCGGATAATACTGTCCAATAAAACCATCGCAGGGAGCTCACCACCCGATAAGACGTAATCTCCAATTGACCATTCCTGATCAACATATTTCTGGATCAAACGTTCATCGACACCTTCATAACGTCCGCACAATACAATCAGTCCGTCATATTTAACGAAGTCCTGTACCGCAGGTTCATTTAAGGTTTTTCCTTGCGGTGACATATACACCACAGGAACGTTAACTGCACCCGCTTGCGCTGCAAGCTCTTTGGCACGATGAATTGCTTTCGCTAATGGCTCAGCCATCATCACCATACCGGGACCACCACCAAATGGACGTTCATCCACCCGTTTATAGTTCCCTTCAGCAAATTCTCGTGGATTAATACAATGAATTTGCATCAAATCACGTTTTGCTGCGCGCCCGCTAATACCGTAGGCTGTAATCGCTTCAAACATTTCAGGAAAAAGCGTAATGACTGCAAAGAACACCGCAGACTCCTCATTTTCCTGCTGTGTTAACCCTTTTTAAGGATTAATAATCTACGCCCCAATTTACGTAGATACGACCAGCTTCGAGATCAACTCGTTGTACCACATCTTTATGCCATGGAATCATCCGCTCTTCGCCATCAACGCTGTTAGCAGTAGCGCGAACTACCATTACGTCATTGGCACCTGTTTCAAACATTTCATGGATTTGACCGAGATTCACTTCCTGTTCTTCTTCATCCAGACCTAACACAGTTAGACCTTTCAAATCAGACCAGTAATACTCATCCACGCCTGGTTGAGGCAGTTGCGATTTAGAGATCCAGACATTAGCACCCACCAGACCGTCCGCTGCGGTGCGATCACTCACACCCTTCAACGAAACAACCAAGCCCTTGCCATGCGGTTTCCAACGTTTTACATCGACAATTTGCCATCCTGCTTTGGTCTCAATGTACCAAGGAAGGTAGTCAAATATGTTGCTCATAGGTTCTGTATTGGAATAGACCCAGAGCCACCCATTTAATCCATATGCTGAACGTAACTGTCCAATCTGAATACGATCTTCGGGAACATTCTGTGTTGGTGTCATGGGCTACCTGCTACCTTAAAATTAAGCAGCAGCTGCAGCTTTCTTAGCTTGAGCAGCTAGAGAAGCAACACGTTCAGAAGGTTGAGCACCTTGAGAAACCCAGTGAGCAAAACGGTCAGCATCTAAACGAAGTTTTTCTGCTTTACCTTGAGCTGTAGGGTTGAAGAAACCGATACGTTCGATGAAACGACCGTCACGTGCATTACGGCTATCAGTCACAATGATTTGATAGAACGGACGTTTTTTAGCACCACCGCGTGCAAGACGAATAACAACCATGATAGAACCTTATAGTTTTTACGGATTATTCATGTACCGACCACCGGAACACTTCAAACCCCTTTCATAGAGGGCAATATTTTACGCGAAGTTTGCCCTGAATGAAAGATCAAAAGTTGGTTATCCACAATTTTGAATTTGGTTAGCGTCCGTCCCAAGTAGAAGTGCTCATCAATGAAGCTGCACAATTTATTGGTGTTGTTGTCTTTGACCAATGTCGGAATCCTTGATAATCAATACACATTGCACCATTTCCTCGCTGCGATTCTGACGTAATCGGATCAGCAATTAATACCCAACGTGTATAATTAGCTATTGTAGAACCATCCGATTTTATCTCAGCAGGAAAAACCAGACTCAAATTATAAAGCCCATTTTCAGATACCCCTGAAACCCCAATATCACTCAAACTAATTGTTGTAGTAGCTGACTTTTTATAATGAAAATTTGCAATCTTATAACGGTTAATTTTACTCACAACTTCCATGAGTTCTGCTTGAGTATCTACTCGATTTACCCTGATCTTATAACCCTGATAGGATGGCAAAGCTATAGCAGCTAATATACCGACGATTGCCACCACGATCATTAATTCAATAAGTGTAAAACCATTTCTTAATCTGTCCATGAAGCTTCCCCACTACAGCCCAGATCAATCGTACTACCTTGTACTTTTTTACACTTCAGTCCCGTACTCGTCATGACAAATTGCTGCAGTTTTGGATAACTCGCACTTGGGGTGGCGAGAATCACCCAATTTCTACCAGTTGCAT
Organism: Acinetobacter sp. TW_SC_4; assembly: GCF_054861205.1. Classification (NCBI taxonomy): domain Bacteria; kingdom Pseudomonadati; phylum Pseudomonadota; class Gammaproteobacteria; order Moraxellales; family Moraxellaceae; genus Acinetobacter; species Acinetobacter sp. TW_SC_4. The sequence continues at coordinate 389,477 of NZ_CM142174.1, read as the reverse complement.
CTGTATCTGTCAGTGCATTATCTGTGTTATCACCATCTTTAACACTAAACGTATATTTAGCATTGGTAGAAGTCGGATAATAATCCATTCCACTTTCAATAGCATAATTCAGATAATTGAATTGGCGAGCCTTGAACTTCTCCAATTCAGTTGCAATTTGTTGTATTCGCTGCTTTGCTACAGCTTCATCAGAACGCTGTATATAACTCTGATAACTTGGAAAAGCGATTGCAGCAATGATAGCAATCACCACCACTACAATCATTAGTTCAATTAGTGTAAACCCCTTTTTATATTCGTTCACCATATCCTCCTTAATTTCGCTCGTACCAACTATAAGGAGTCAGCTTTATTTTATTACGATATAATGTATTTAAAATTTTGTTGCTAGTAGGATTTCGATTTTCAACAGGGCCAATAATGCTACGATAAGGGACACCATTCGTATCAGTACTCTGGCCTAGAGTTATACCTAACAGACCCTTACCTAAGGTCATAGTATTATCTTCAACTGTATCGCCTGCTCCACATTGTCCATATGGCATACAGAAACGATGTGCTCGACTTGACCCGTAAATACCCGCACCACATGATTCTGTACTGCCTACACCTTCAGCATCAAATGTACTTACATATAAGTCAGAATCTAATAAGACCAAATCACTTTGAACTTTTTCTACAGCCTTACGGTTGTTAACTGAAGCTGAAGAAGTAAATTCATAGTACCAACCCTTATAGGCAGAGTTTTCATTATAACCCTCGCTTGCAATATCATCCTCAGAAGCTAGCTCACGATCGTTATCCGTTATTTTTTTTAAGTTAGTTCGAGTTATGCTTAATGGACCTTTCGTTGAAGTCGCAGGATTTGTATCCATGACCGCTAAATCATAAATATTATAGATCGCATCGTTTAATAATTTTAGATTCTCTATACCACTTTCGCCATTAACCACATATTTTGAATCAATTACCTTACCTAATAGCGGCGTACTACGGTTACCACTACCAATACTCACCACCGCAAACATACCTGTCGCATTACGGTATACACTGAACGTTGGCATTTCATAAAAACGCGGTGCATACTTCCCTGTTTCTTTGAAATCCGCTAAACGAGTAATTTTAGCAAAGTCTGCTTTTGCGTCAGAAGAGCTATGATTAGATTTCAAATCAATACGGAATACCTGTCCACCCAAATCACCAAAATAAAGATGATCTACATCACCATCACCTTCACGGTCAACTGCTTTGATTTGGCTAACAACACTATATTCTAAACGAGATTTATCTCCACCAGATGCATCATAGGTCGACCATAACAAGTCACCTGTGTCAGCATCAAACATGTAAACACCAGCACCTTTAGTCGTCTTTCCTGCTCTAAAATCCTCATATTGTGGGTCATAACCACCACCAACCAACATGACGAGTTTACGCTGACCTTTCCACTGTACATAAGCAATGGTTGGCTTTGACCAACTTTGTCCCATTTTGCTTAAATCACCATAAGCAGTACCAGATATATCATTTGTTTTATAAACTTTGCCAGATTCAGGATCTATGCGGAATTTAATTTTCGGTTGATCAATGTCTGTTAAGTCCAATGCATAATAGCTTGAACCGCCCATTCGCATGCCGCCATAAACCCATTGTTTACCTTTTTTACCTGATGAAGGATTGACCTCAAATTTATCGGAAGTAGTGTTATAGACATATTCTGTATATGCTGTCCATGCACCATCAATACCATAATAGAGTTGATCCATACCATTACCTTCGGTATTCGGCTCACTTAATAAAGCTTTTGGCTGAGCCGATAACATCTCCTCTGGAATAAATGTAAAAATCTCCTTACCGCCATCATAATTTCTAGCTGTTGTTCCACTCGGATATGTTTCTGCTTCTCGTCCAGTTTTTACAACGTGCAATGCACCTTGTGTCGTTCCAAATAAGATATAGTCATTGCGATCAACAGTTTCATTCGATTTTTTAGTATCGCTATAAGTGATTTTTCCTGATTGGGTTAATAACACTGGTGTGGAGTGCATGATTGCACCTATCGAGCGGTTTTGCTCCCTGTTCACTAAATTTGTGAGTTCTAGAGAATCTAAAGCAGCCAGCTCATCCAATTCAGTTTCTGTTAAATCATAACCAAGCGCTCCCAACAGGTATTTATTATTACCTGTAGCGATTTTTTCTTGCATATATTCCAGGTTAACTTTCTGAATTGAACCACCAGCATTGGTATAAACAGCTCGCGCAAAATCAGTACCATCAGTAAATGTTTGCAAATTCAGTTTACTCAGTAAACCACCATAAACCTGCAAATCAGCAGAGGCACCATTTACCCATAAATCTTTAGTTGAAGTATTTAGCTCACCATCTGCACCAAATACTTTTGCATTGGACTGGCCAACAAGCACGCCATCTTTAACCTTAAATTTTTTTAAATTACCAAACCAAGCTTCAAAGTCTTCAGAAGGTTTCGGTTGAAATTGAGGGAAATAGGCATAAGACTGAATCGCGATTGGATTAAGATGGTCTTGAGGAATTGCAGCAGTACCTGTCGTGATTGCTGGAATAGGCACTTTAATTGATTCAACAAAATTCTGTACACTATTTACAATATCAGATGTATTAGAGGCACTATACCACCCTCCCTTTCCTTTCACTGCCGCTTTCGCTGCGGCAAGTGCATTATTTTTAAAGTAACTACTGAGCATCGTATCCGTATATGTAGTTTCAGGATTATAAACAACATTATTTCCTGTTGTTTTATGAGCAAAATTAAATGCTGTGCCGAAACCCACAACGGCTGTTTTAACTTCAGCACCTTCAGTATTTTTTTTCTCTTGTAGCTTTTGAGCTATAGCTTCTACACAAGGCCAAGATTGACTATTACTAGTACCATCACATTGTGAAGTTGTCACCTTTTCCGTTAATTTAGGGTTTACTGTTGTTCTTGCTGTTCCTGAGTTATCACCTGATGGATCACCATCAGTTAAATAATACATCCCATAACCGGCACAAGCTGTTTCCACTCTAGACATATGATCTACTAGATCTACAGCAGCTCTTGAATAAGCACGTGCAATTGGAGTCCCTCCTAGTGCTTGCCAATTTTTTGCATAATTCAGTAAAGTTTCTCTGTTTTCAGTCGTAAGTGTCAAAGGTGATGTTTCTGTAGAGGGTGTTGCATTATAAAACTTAGTGAAACCAATGGATGCAGTATCTGGCAAAGGCGTGTTAGTCGTAGCAATTTTACCTCCATCCACTGAAGAGTTACCGCTAATTAGATCAAACATGCTGCGAACGAGCATTGTTACTCGGTCAGGGCAACTATAAGCCATCTCTTCATAATACACCCACCACCCACCAAACAAACCGTAAGATTGCCATTTTCTAAAAGTTTTTACCTCTTTCATACATGTTTTAGCTATAACTTCTTGATCAAGCTTTGTTCTTAGAGTAGAGCTTAAGTCATTGTACGTCGTTTGAGTGATATAACAAAATGTGCCGTTATAATCAAAATCCTTATTATTAAATCTAGTCCGTACAACTTTCGATTCACTAGTACATGAAGTACTTGTACCTCCAAAAAAATCTCTTTGTACTGATTTGTCCTCAGATTGAGACATTGAACCAGACAGATCCAGCACAAACATGAGCGTTGCCCCACCCGTAGTGGGTGCTTTATAAATCTCAATATCACTGGCATAGGTCATGCTCGTTTGGCAAATCATTACTGTACTTAAAGCCGTTAACCCTGTGACTAAGCCATGTTTTGTCTTATTTTTCATTGCCATGCCCCCAATTATTTACCAATATTTTGCATGAGTGAATAACGTGCTACCTGCGTATGAGTAGGTACCCCTAAATCAATTAAACACTGTGAAACTGTTAATTTTGCTAAACGAATTGCTTCTTTTTCATCATCAGTTGAATCTTCCGTAATTTCACCTTGGAGTGACTCTGCTTTAGTTTCAGGAATTGCATTAAAATGATTGCTAAAACAATTTTTTATAGCTGATGATAACTGACTGCTAGTTAAATTAGTATTTTCAGAAAGGTTTGGAAAAATTGTAGTCGCCACAACCGTATACAACTGTGCTGGATCAGCTTTTGCTGTTTCAACATCTGTTCCAGTTTGCATATGTTGGAAAGCAGCCGCTTCTGACATATCCGCTGCTTTAATTGCAACTTGCGTCATCACAGTTTTTCGATGAGTACTGAAGTATCCCGAATCAATCTTACAAAAACCGAGTTGACTCAAACCGGTATTGGTTACTGTATTACCATCCCAGTTAATTAAACTCGCTTTAGTAAAATCAAAAAAATTAGTGTCACCGGCCTTATAACAAAAAACCAATTCTTTACCAGAGTCGTCTTCCGCCTTAATGAAGCCAAACATGCCATTCAATGCCATTTGCCTACTTAATTCACTTGGATTTTCTAATTGAAATAAAGCTGCGTCTGAGTTTTGCAACATGAGCTGCTGCGCCTGACTTGCTGTAGCTACTCTAAGCTGTGTAGTACTAGAACGAATTGCTAAAGCACCTATTACTGTAATAGCCACCAACAGCAGGAGAACGACAATGAGAGTAGCACCATGTTGTGTTTTATACATTATCGATCCCCCAAAGCATTACGTAATGCCACGGTCTGCACTATCGGAGTCCTTAAATAACGTCTAGGCTGACCTGAATTTAACGTTACTTCAAAATCACTCCATAATTTAAATGTTGGCGCAACAGGCACTGTGCTCTCTGTAGTAGCGTCAGAAGCTCTGGAAATCACCGCCAATTGTACCGATAAAATACGTGGTTGATCTGAGGTGGGGTCTACATAATCTTCCAAAGTCATATATTTTTTCGCAGCCCCCTCCTGAACTAAGAATCTCACCTTAAATAACTCAACTCTTTTTAAAATAATTTCGCCATTGTTATAAAGTGTGGAATCTAGAGTTGCTGTAGCACCCTCTTCAGGGATGCTATATCTTCCTGCAGCACAAGCCAAAACTTTCTTTTCCTGTGCTGTAGTCTCATGATTAGCAGGGCTATTGTCTGCTCTTACAAAATATCGCTCCACAATAAATTCATTCCGTGAATCAATTTTCCCACCAGCACAATCAAATCCACCAACCTCAGCAGGACGATATTGAATAACTAATTGATCATTTTTCACTGCACCCGTACTGGTAAAGTTGCTTTCATCTTCCGTAGTTAAGGAGCTGTACTTATCATTAAAGTCTGCACGACTAGTGACCCCACTTGGTAGGTTATTTTTATTAAAAATAATGCCTGACTTAGCGACATCAGGCTTTACCGTCGCCAAATTATTATTCAAATTAGCCAAGCGAATATGAGAGGTCAGATAGGAAAGGCCAAAACTTTGGTCATCCTGCAAACTGTTCGCACTATTTTGTAAAACGAGATTTCTCTGTCCAGATAAAAACAATAAAGTTGCGCTAGCAGCAATAATTAAACCTAATGCCATCGCAATCATGAGTTCTATGAGCGTAAAACCAGTTTGTTTCATTGGTAAAGCTCCATAATCACACAGGTCGATTTAGTATTGTATGAAGCTCCATTGGTACAATCTGTTGTTCCTGCATCATTTGTTGCAGATGTATTTCCCCAAGCAACATATACACAATAACGCCCATTGGTTGTACTAGACGCAGATTGTTTTGGGCATTGCATCAAATTCATACTCATACCCAAATTTTGAGCAAAAGTAACAATTTCATCTACGTCATAGTCTGCTAGCTCAGCACCACTACAAAATTCAATACTACAATCCTTGGAATCTTCATTATTTATTTGTTTAGAAGCATTTGACATTTCTGTAAGATAGGATGTAGGGGTTGTGCCAAATGTCCACCCCTCTCTATTGACACGGATACGTTCAGCCAGATCACGGGCAATATTAATTGCCTGTACACGCTGAGCACTTTCTGCTGTCGCCTCTAATGCCCTCATTTGCAGCATTACATATCCAAGCACACCTATTGCCAGCACAACTAAGGCAACTAATACCTCAATCAGACCAACACCTTTTTGATGATCTTTTGAAATCATGTACAAGATCCCTTTTTAACCTTATGTATTTGTCCCAATGCTGTTAGCGTAATTTTTATTGATTCACTGTTACCCGTATTCTTACAAACTTCAATTACATCAAAGGTAGAGCGCAAAAAACCTTGTTTATCAAATTCGACTTCCGTGTCAGACGCATTTTTTAGCCGCGCTGAGCCTTCACTAATCCAGTTAAAAACAGGTGGATTATCTGTCCCAGCAACGTTTAACTTTAAAGTAACCCCTTGATGATTCAATACCGCATAAGTACGTGCTTGCTTGATCTTATCGATCAAGGCATTTGTATTTGACTTAAATTTTTGGTTTTTTATCATATTACCAAAAGAAGGCGCAGCGATCGTTGCAATAATCCCTAGTACCGCAATCGTCACCATGAGCTCAATTAACGTAAAACCTTTATTCTTTTGCACACTCTTCCCCAGCTCCAAAACTTTCCCCTATTAAAAATAATATCTATAAATTTTACAAAACCTACACAGAGTAGATAAAAGGCATAAAAAAACAGATAACTGTCATATTATAGCTATCTGTTTATTTTTTAATAAAAAATAAATTGTTAAATAGTTAACAATTTAAGCCTGTGTTACAGGAATACGTAACTCTTTTGGCAGACTAAATGTAATATTCTCTTCTCGCCCATCCAGTTCTTTTGGTGCCTGTGCACCCCAATCCTGTAAACGCTGAATCACCTGCTTAATTAAAATTTCCGGGGCGGAAGCACCTGCAGTTACCCCAATTTTAGAAATATTGGTAAACCATTCCTGCTTGAGCTCATCTGCATTATCGACCAGATAGGCCGCTTTACCCATACGTTCCGCCAGTTCGCGCAAACGGTTTGAATTGGATGAATTCGGTGATCCTACAACCAGCACGACATCACAACGTGCAGCTAAATCACGTACAGCATCCTGGCGGTTTTGTGTCGCATAGCAAATATCATCTTTGCGTGGACCTTGAATATTCGGAAATTTTTTACGAAGCGCATCAATGACTTTCGCTGTATCGTCAATTGACAAGGTTGTTTGGGTCACAAAAGCGACTTTCTCAGGATTACGAACTGTTAAAGCAGCGACGTCATCTTCATCTTCGACCAGATAAATGTCACCGCCATTATTTTTATCATATTGCCCCATGGTGCCTTCAACTTCCGGATGGCCTTCATGACCAATCAAAATCGCTTCCACCCCTTCGCGGGCGTATTTGGTTACTTCAATATGCACCTTGGTAACCAATGGACAGGTCGCATCAAAGACTTTTAAACCACGGCGTTCAGCTTCCTGCTGCACAGCTTTAGACACACCATGTGCACTAAAAATTACGATATTGTCATCCGGAACTTCATCTAGCTCATCGACAAAGATCGCACCGCGCTGACGTAAGTCATCTACGACAAATTTGTTATGCACCACTTCATGACGCACATAAATGGGTGGATTAAAGCATTCTAGGGCACGGTTCACGATCGCAATAGCACGATCCACACCAGCACAGAAACCACGCGGGTTAGCTAAAACAATTTCCATAGAAATCCTCAGTACTCACTCAATTTATGGCGCTACAATTGAAATAAATGTAAAACAATCGACGTACAACTATTTAGTTTAAAGCCGGTCTACTCTAAAATAGAGAAGATATTTTATCATATCAGGAAAAATATCATGTCGGGTCTCTTGTTTGTCGTTTCTGCAGCGTCTGGAACGGGCAAAACATCCCTCGTTAAAGCATTACTTGAACGCGTCAACAATCTTCATGTTTCTGTTTCTCATACGACACGCGGTCAACGACCTGGCGAACTCGATGGCGTACATTATCATTTCTCGACTAAAGAAGACTTTTTAAACCTGGTCGAAGAAGGTGGTTTTATTGAATATGCCGAAGTCTTTGGTAATTATTACGGTACAGCACAAGCGACTGTAAAAGAACAACTTGCTAAAGGTCATGATGTACTACTTGAAATTGACTGGCAAGGTGCACAACAAGTCCGTCGACTTTTTCCTGAATCTAAACAGATTTTCATTCTTCCGCCAAGCCAGTTTGATTTGCGTCAGCGTCTTTCCAACCGTGGAACAGATTCTGTTGAGGTGATTGAACACCGTCTTAGCTGTGCAGTCGAAGACATGCAGCAGTATGTCAATTTTGATTATGTCATTATCAATGATGATTTTAATAAGGCATTACATGATCTTGAATCTGTGATTATTGCCAATCGTCTAGCACTTTCCCAACAAGCGACCCGCCATGAAAAACTGATCCAGGCTCTAATTACTCCAAGCGAACAGTGATTAAAACTTGAGTCTCCAGACAAAGCATTTTATACTGTGCAGTCTGTTGAAATTTACTATTCAAAACGAGAATTCTTATGGCACGCGTAACCGTTGAAGATTGTTTAGACCATGTAGACAACCGCTTTGAGCTTGTACTAGTGGCAAGCAAACGCGCGCGTCAATTGGCACGTCAAGGCATTGAACCAACTGTAGAATGGGACAATGACAAACCGACTGTAGTTGCTTTACGTGAAATCGCTGCAGGTCATGTATCAAAAGATATTTTGAAACAACGTGATCAAGATTATCAAACTTCTAGTTTAGACCTTGCTCTTTCTGCAAATAATCTAAATTTAGATGGTTTTTCTTTCCAATAAGAATAAACCATTCCAAAAAGCCTAGTTTTAAACTAGGCTTTTTTTGTTCTGTGACTTTTATATTTTGCGCAGAACGGTTATAACATAAGGGTTAGCTCTAAAGTCAGTATAAATTTTTCACTTGTTGATATGAAAAAACTGACCCACTTTATGTTATACATTTCATACGAGCTTTCTCTGTTTTATTTGTTAAAAAATCCAGTTTTAAAGGTGTTTTATGCCAGGCCCACAGGTCAGTGAAGCTAAGCAACAGTTAAAAATCATCATCGACGCGTACTTAAGTGAAAGCGATGTCGAACGTGTGCTTGCGGCCTGTGATTATGCCGATATTGCCCATGATGGCATTACCCGTAAAAGTGGTGAACCTTATATTCTGCACCCTATCGCGGTGAGCTGTATTCTGGCCCATATGCGTCTGGATACTGAAACCTTAATGGCAGCGCTGCTGCATGATGTCATTGAAGATACCGACTTCAATAAAAATGACATTACTGAAAAATTTGGCAGCACGGTTGCAGAGCTGGTTGATGGTGTCACCAAGCTCAGCCATTCCAGTGATAAGGAATATAATAAAGCGGCCTCTTTCCGAAAAATCCTGCAAGCGACTTTACAGGATCCACGTGTCATTATTGTGAAACTGGCAGATCGCTATCACAACATGACTACGCTGGAAGCATTACGCCCGGATAAACGTGCTCGTATTGCCCGTGAAACCTTTGAAATTTTCGTTCCAATGGCACGCTTGGTCGGCATGAACGAAATGGCAGATAATCTGGAACATCTCTGTTATCAGAATCTGGATCTGGATATGTATAATGATGTCCAGGCTGCCCTTTTAGAAACCAAGCCTAAACGCTGTGAATATCAGGCCAAGTGGGAACAGAAACTTAACGAATTACTACAGCAATATGCCATTGAAGGCCGGGTTAAAAAGAAAAACAATAATATCGAGCTATTACGCCATTTTGTAAAAAATGATATTGATCTGCAGGAACTTACACATAGCCACGCATTTGAAATTATCTTACAGAGTATTGCCGATTGTGACCGTCTCGCAGATATTCTGACTGAAAGTTTTACGGTTCAAAATTATCAGGACAATATTCGCCGCCCCCTTCCAGGCGGCAACCAGTCATTAACCATGCGATTAAAAGGCGAAAAGACCACCCTGTCACTGACTATTCAAACTGAACTGATGCGTAAAGCTGCACGCTTTGGCGTCGTACTTGGTGAAAATGCCCCTCAAGCCTGTCGCTCTGCCATTCAGGCATCCATGCAAAATCTGAACGTACTGGTTGATGGTGAATGTGCCAAAACCACGTTCAGCGAATTACTGGATTATCTGCATCAGGAAAAAATTTGGGTTTATACCCCTCACGGTCATCTGCATGAATTGCCGCAAGGTGCGACTGCTGTTGATTTTGCCTATGCCGCCAGCCTGTTCCTGGGTAACCACGCTATTGGCGCCAAAATTAATGGTGAAACCAAACCGCTTTCTACGCCATTATTGAGTGGTCAGGTCGTTGAAGTTATCACTGATGTTCTTGCAACCCCAAACCCGGACTGGCTCAGCTTTATTAATACCCAAAAAGCCCGTCGCGCGATTCAGAATATCCTGCGCGATCAAGACATTGATGAACAGCGCCTTGTGGGTCAACAGGCCCTCAACCGTGCCTTAAAACTTTTCCAGTGTTCTATTCTCGATCTGACCGACGCTGACTGGAAAAATGTACTGGAATGGCGTCATGTTCCCACTAAAGAGCAACTATTTGAACAGATTGCTGTAGGTGACTTATTACCACAACTGGTTGCTAACCATTTATTTGCACATGACCAGCATCAAAATGCGAATAGTTCAGGTCGTCTTATTCAGGGTACAGAAGGTGTAGATGTTAAATACGCACATTGCTGCAACCCGGTACTTGGTGATCCAATTCAAGGTCATCTGACTCGTCGTGGCCTAATTGTACATCGTGCCCGTTGCCATAATTTATTGCAGGAACAACATATGCATCCTGAAAATATTATGCCTCTACAATGGACGACTGAAGATTTGGATGATGTCAGCTTTACTGCCTATCTCTGTATTGATCAGACCATGGACGATGAACAGATTTCCGATCTGATTTATCAATGTCGTAAAGGCCATACAGGTGTAGAGATGGTGCGTAATTATGATGGCAAAACTTATGTAAATATTGTGGTGCATAACCGTAAACAGATTGCCAAGATTATTCGTGATTTACGCATGCATTTTGGTTTTCCACGTATTACCCGCTTAGAACAACCGCTCAATATTGCTGAAACCTCTAAAGCCAGTTAATCATTTAAAACGATAATGCTTTTGTCAGTTGAATTGATCTAATATGATGTATGTTGATGTTGACATCCTCCAGCTAAAGCAAGCGGATTCCTACTGCTAGACGCTCATGCCCAAGCGCAAGTATGTTCTTAGCGGAATTTAAATCACGATGATTTATACTTCCACACTCACATTCCCATACTCTTATTCGCAAATCTGTTCTACCTTTGGGACTGCTAGAGGTGATTTCACCGCAGCACGAACAGATTTGGGTTGTGAATTTCTCACTGACTTCCTCAAACAATACCCCTGCGTTCTCGCATTTATACTTGAGCATTGTTTTCAGTGCTGAAAATCCTGTGTCCAAAACAGATTTCGCCATCTTGGTTTTTACAAGTTTGCTCGCACTTAAGTCACCTACAACAATCAGTGCATTTTCTTTCACAAGCAGAGTGCTTGCTTTATGCAAATGGTCTTTACGACAATTGGCAATTTTAGCGTGTAATGCACGTACACGTTTTTTATTTCTTGCTCTTTGAGCAATCCCTAATTTCTGCTCGTAATTACGGTAAAACTTAGGATTTGAAATTACAGTACCATCTGAGCAGGTGGCAACGTCTTTTAGACCAAGATCAATACCAATCGCTTTAGTTGCCGTTGGTTTGTCTTGTTTAGGTGAGTCCACAACAAGACACACATACCAGCGCCCACGACTATCCTCAACGAATGAGCCTGTTCTCACGCTGTATTTACTTATGCCGTAGCTATCCCATAGCTTAAATTTCTGCTTGCCGTATTGCACATATCCATCAGCATATTTAATCGCTACTTTTTTAAATGGTATCCAACCAAGCGAACGTCTTGCTGACTTCTTGTTACTCACACGCCATTTCAGCTTTGCTTTCTTGTGTTGTCTTCTTTTATCAACATATTCTTCTGTTATCCCTTGCACTGTTTGACTATGCAAACCACACAATTTTGAAGTTCCTTTTGTGTATTGAGTCATATCAAATGCTGAGAAAAAGTCACCTGTTCTTTTCAGGTGTTTGAAACTCAAATCATTCACATAATTCCAAACAAAGTTCACCTCAGATGCTAATTGGTCTAGCACCTTGCAATGTTTGTCTTTTATGCGTAATTTAAGTGTTTTCATGAGCTTATTTTAGATCATGTTAAATTAAAGGTGTTGATTTTAAAAAATTCAACGACATTTTATGTCGTATCGCTTACAGCTCTGCCCTGAAGGACAGAGTTTTACGCTCCATTTGATAAAAGGAGAAATTAATGTTCCGCCAAGTAATCCATACTGAAAATGCCCCTGCTGCCATAGGCACCTATTCACAAGCAATTCTAGTCGGGGATACGCTTTATTTATCCGGCCAGATTGGTCTGGATCCATATAGTATGGAACTGGTTGAAGGCATCGAAGCTCAGATTCGCCGTGTTTTTGATAACCTGAAAGCGGTTTGTGAAGCAGCGGGTGGCTCATTAGCTGATATCGCAAAGTTGAATATCTTCTTGACCGACCTTTCTCATTTTCAACTCGTTAACCAGATTATGGGTGAATACTTTGCTCAACCTTATCCGGCACGTGCTGCCTTAGGGGTTGCAAGTTTACCGAAAGGTGCTTTAGTTGAGATGGATGGCATCGTCGTTATCAATCAATAAGTTATAAAAATCACCAAATCTCCAGCCTGCAATATTTAATTCTAAATTATAAATCGCTCTTGCGCAGAAATCCGAGTAGCACTCGGATTTCCGCTCAGGTGGTATTTTTTTATCTGAATCATCAATCATTATAAAAAGCATTTTCAAATGATTTTTATTGACAAACGATAACAATTATCAATAATATCTCTTATCTTATTTATTCACTGTGGTTGTATCCTATGTACGTTTGTCTATGCCGAGGCATTACAGATCAAGACATTAAAGATGCTATTGCAAATGGCGCCGAAAGTTACCGTGATGTACGCGAAATGCTTGACTTAGGCACGTGTTGTGGTCGTTGCGCTCCAGAAGCCCGTATGATCATCAGTGATGAAATTTCCCAGATTGCTGCACGGCTAGCGGTTGCTGCCTAAAGCGGATAACGATAATTATAAAATTAATGGTCTCGTATCATTACTCCTCCCCCGCCTCTGACTCTGGCGGGTTTTTATTGCTTTATATTTCACCTGAAGCTTTTTGATTGCGATTTTCATTTGCAGTTCAATAAATTACTCGCCATTGCTCGCTCGATTGATTTAAGATAAGTTAATCAAAAACCCATAGCGATAAATGGGTTAACAGGCTATATGGAGTGATACAATGAAAGGCAATCGTGATGTAATTAATCAGCTGAACCAGGTGTTGTATCACCACCTTACAGCGATTAACCAGTATTTCCTGCATTCACGCATGTTTAATGACTGGGGCATTGAAAAACTGGGTTCGGCAGAATATAAAGAGTCCATCCGCCAGATGAAGCATGCCGATAAAATCATTGAACGTATTTTATTTTTGGAAGGCTTACCAAACTTGCAACATCTTGGCAAATTGTATATTGGCCAGCACACTCAAGAAGTACTGCATTGTGATGTACGCAAAGTAAAAGAGAATATTGAAGTCATTCAGCAGGCTGTGGCTTTGGCAGAAACACAGATGGATTATGTGACCCGTGACCTAGTACGTGAAATTCTGGAAAAAGAAGAGGAATATCTGGACTGGACTACGACTCAGCTAGATCTTATCGAAAGTGTTGGTATCGAAAACTATATTCAAAGCCAGCTCTAAACTTAGAATGAATCAATAAAAAAGCCAGCTCTTGCTGGCTTTTTTATATGGAATTTATCTTGGCATATCCTGAATCAATTCTTCATAACTGAGTTCGGTTTTTTGAATAACTTTTAAGCGTTGCAGCTGATGCCTGGCTTCATTTTCATAACCATTAAAAGCTAACAGTTTGGCGTATTTAATCAGATTATATTTAGTTGGATAACTTAATACCATCTGCTCACCTGCTTGAATCCGTTCAGGGGAGGCTTTGCTATAAGGATTAAGACGAATCCAGTCAATACGATGATTAAACTCTGTTAATAAATAGATTGGCTGTTGATTGGTGATTTTTTCAGGCTGTTGCTCATAACGAATACTTTGGCCAAGTTTGGGTACAGCGACATCATAATCCCGATAGATCGCAATCAATAACAGTAGTCCAAACCCAAAAATGATTTTCATTGCTATAGCGGGTAAGGTCACGGTTTTGATATTCGGATTTTGGGCTAGAACAGTACCTAAAATAAAACCTACTGGTAAAAGGAAATAGGCATAGTGCTGCGGAAACTCAAACATGGCATGCGTAAGAAAAGTCCCAATCATTAAAATACCAATGACCGACTCAGGGGTCTTAACCCATCGCTGCATTTGATAACCCAAATAGCCGAAATAGGCTAAGAAAGGCAGACCAATAACTAGCCCATTCCACAGCAAGAAATCAATAATTAAGTTATGTGCACTGCGAATCCAGACCGGACCCTGCACTGTATCACTGATCGAGACAAAGGCAACACTGGTCTGATACCAGCCATAACCAAACCATGGCTGTGCCTGAATGGCCGCTAGCATTTGCTGCCAGATTGCCAAACGCGACATATCCCCTGTAGCACGTGCTACTACATCGCGGCTTTGTACCACATCTGCATCTATTACTTGAGCAGCTAATTGGCTAAGTAATGGGAAAACAGCAATACACGCAATAAAGAAAACAAACCATATAATGCTGTAATACCATTTCAGACGGATCACACCTTTATATTGATAGAAAGCTAAATAAAGGATAATCGCACTCGCAGCAACCCAAGCAGTACGCGACTGACTTAAAGCAATTCCAATAACGATAGCTAAGGCGCAAGCCACTAACCATTTAGTCTGGATTTTTTTCTTCTCATACAGATAAAGACAGCTCATCAATGCCATGACCAAAAAAGTCGCCATATTGTTCGGCTGGGCAAAGTTGGCATAAGGTCGCTGATTACCACTGATATTAACCATACCAGGTAAGCTTGCATCCAAGTTAGTCCACTGACACAAAGTAATTAAACCTGTGATTGTTCCTGAAACTAAAAATACATAACTCAAATTAGTAAAGGTTTCTTCTCGGCTATAGTTCCCTGTTGAAAGGTGATAACCCAACACACTTGCCAGCCAAAAGCTAAAGACAAAAATGAAGCCCATCATGGCAGTACTAAAGAAAAATACCTGCCCTGCCAGCAACTGGATCAAAGGTACACAAGCGAGTAGCAATAAAGGTAAACCTACCACTGGTAATTTAATTTTCTCTTTCAGAAATATCGCAGCAATAGCAAAGAGCGCAAAGAAGGTATACAGTTCACCGGTATAGGTTACCCATGGGCGGTAATGAATGGGCATAAGCCATGCAAGGGAGATCAGGATTGCTGCGATAAGGGCAAGCGTGAATTTCATGGAAATGTCAGGCAGTAAAAGTTTGGCACATGATAAACAAAAAGCAGATTAAAGGGTAATCTGCTTTTTTGCTTTGACCTTTCAAATACAGGTTAGTTCCAGGGGCGGAGATCGACAATTTTAATGACCTCAGCTTTTTCTTTGTTAATTAATACTACCATATCTACAGTATTGGCTTTTAAAGGAAGCCATGCGTCAGCTTTTGGATAACGTGCTAAAGTTTTTTCCCCCTCTACTTTTGAATTGTATTGTTGTAATTCTTCGAGTGGCAAGGCACGTTTTTGTAGTTTTGATTTGGCTTGAGTCAACTCTACATATCGTTCAGGTTGCTGAGCAAGAGAAATCCCACCCAATATCTCTGTAAATATATCATCTTGACGTTCCTTGGTACTGGTTGCCGATTTTACTGCAACAAACTGTGGTTTACCCCATGATACACGCTGAAATTGAGGTTGAGCCTGATCAATACCGTCTAGAATAATGTCATTTTTTCGTACCAATTCAAAACGGTCTGCATGAAATACTAACCATGCAGGGCGACCTTGCTCAAGGTTATATATCCCATAACATAAAGCAGCAATTTGAATGATAATAATCACGCTTAAGTCAAATTTAAGCATTTTTTTGCTTTCTTTATAAACCAATAGACCTAATAGCGGTCCTAAAATAACATCAATGACTAACAACATTAAAAATATATAGGTAACACCAACTGCACTCGCAAGTGGATTTGGATACCAGATAAAAAACACCACCCCTACTACCACTAGAGCTATTAAAAGTGAGATTAATAAATGAGTAAGGAAAAATTTTAGGCGTTTGGACATTATTTTAATCCAATGAAAGTCTTTAAAAAATTGATAAAAAATGAGTTTTTATATTTTGATAACTTTAATTTATTAAATATAACTTCTATAAATATAAAAAGACTGGAAAATCCAGTCTTTTTATGGAAAGTTAATATACTAAATTAGTAAGTGCCTTGGCATGACCCTGGAAGGTATTTATTTGGCATTGGGCTGGTAGGGTTTGGACCACATTTCCATCCTTGAATAGTCATTCCACCATCTGTACTTCCTACTAGTGCACGTGCTGTTGCTGTTTGACCAGAAGCAGGAGTAGGTAAAACCATAGGAGTTATATCAATAGAATTTTTTGTACTGCTAGTATCACCCTTCAAGTTATCCTCATTAGCCACTACTGTAATAACACCGTCTTCACTTGCAGTGCCACTTCTTACAAATTTAGTAGGAGATAAGCTACACGCTTCTGACAAAGCCGTACCTAAGTCTGCTTGTGGTGCATTTTGTACAATATCTGTAATTATAGTTCGGCAAGAAGAACCTGCCAAAATAACTTCAGATACACGCGCTTTAACTGTATAATTTTGATAAGCAGGCAGTGCCACAGCAGCAAGAATACCGATAATCGCTACAACAATCATTAATTCAATAAGGGTAAAACCCTTTTGCATAGTTTTCATAACATTCTCCACAAATGTTTTTTTGTTTATTTATAAGCTTAAGCAAAAGCTAATTTAGCCTATTTTGTATTTAGCACTAAATGTGCCAATTTTTATTATAATAATTTTGACAGAAAAAACAGCAGTTTAAAAAAATATTTTTCAATTTGTTATTTTTAGGTTTCATTTTGTGTAGATAACTGACAAAAATTGTCATTTATTTGACTAAAGTCACCCTAGAATGATGGGCTTATTTCCCAATTCATTCTTTAAATCATCCATTTTTCGATCATAGTATTGATTTAAAATTTCTCCAATCTGCTTTACACCCAAAATCACCCCATTCTTATACTGCTGTCGTTTCAATTCCTGAATAATATTCTGGCAAATCTGATCCCATACGTCCTGTGTAGTTGCCTGTTTAATTCCCCGATCAATCACAATTTCTACTTTATGATCACAGAGGTTTAAATATACAAGCACACCACTATTATGCTCTGTATCCCAGACCCCGAGTTCAGCAAAAAGTTGTCGGGCACGACACAGCGTATCCTGGTAATAAGCAGAACGAGAAGGTAGAGATCCTTCAATCACCACCTGAATTTCTCCTACATGCCCATGCTCTGCTTCTTCTACAGCTAATGCAATCGCATGCTGATCCTGCTTGGAGAAAAATCGCTTGGTTGCAGGCATATAAAAGAAGTGCTTAAGCCAGCGCTTAAAACTTGGTTGAGCATGTTCTTCCAGCTTAGGTTGCGTGACAATATCTGTTGTATCTGTAGTTGTTACCATGAGCCTGATGCTCCTCCCCCGCCAAAACCACCGCCGCCTCCACCGAAGCCTCCGCCTCCAAAACCGCCACGCCCATTACTACCGCCACGACCTCCACCTGCCATAAAGGCATGCAGGATCAGCTGGGCGAGTGAGGTAACAAGCAAAAAGAAAACTCCAGCACCAATTAATAGGCTAGCGACCAATCCCATGCCATTGACTAACCCGGCTGCAGTTCCAGCCACTGCAGCAGTGGCTGCACTCAGCTTTCTGCCAAAGATCATGGAACCAATAACACCAGCGACGATAATAAAAATAACCGAACCAAAAGTCGCTTGAGATGCTTGCTGCGCTTTATAAGCCTGCTCCTGACGCTCTTTAAGCTCAGCCGCTGCTTGAGCTGCAATTTCTGGATCCAGATTTAGAATACGCTCTATTTCTGCCAGCCCAGCATCTATCCCTTGTGCATACTGACCCTGCTTAAACAAAGGTGTAATTTTGTTATTAATAATCCGTCCAGCCACAATATCCGGCAGAACGCCTTCTAACCCATATCCAGTTAAAATCTGGATACGATGGTCATTTACCGCAATGGTCATTAACAGGCCATTATCATGTTCTTTTGATCCTAGTTGCCAGCGATCTGCCACACGCATGGAATAGTCAAAAATATCTTCCTGGCCTGTAGTAGGTACAATTACCACCCCGATCTGAGCCTTACCTGCCTGATAAAGATTGATGATTCGTTGACTAAGTTGCTGTTTTTCTGCTGCCGTTAATAAATTTGCCTGATCAATCACCGGCTCATTCATGCTTGGCAAGTCACGCTGAACCTGACCTTCTGCCATATCATTGGCAATTTGTGGCTGCGGAGCTGTAGCGGCTGATTCTACATTTTGATCCGTAGTATTCTTTTTAGGCTGCAAAATTTCACGTGCAACAATGACTTCTTCTGTATCAGTTGCCGTTGCTGTTTCACTCCAGGCAGGATTCATCAGGCTCATAATGAGACTGAGAAATATACCTGTACAAAGTTTTACAGCGCTCGTATGCATCATTGCAGCCACCTTATTAGCAGATTACCCAAGATCAAGCTTAGTCAAATGAAACCTTAGGTGCCTGTTGCGCACTCTGCTCTGCACTAAAGTTTGGCTTGGTATCCATTCCAATGACTTTGGCCGTCATCACCTGCGGGAACTGACGTGCATAAGAGTTAAAATCTTGTACAGTGGTAATATAGCGGTTACGTGCTACCGCAATACGGTTTTCAGTACCCTCAAGTTGTACCTGCAGATCGCGGAACTGCTCGTTGGCTTTTAGATCAGGATAATTTTCAGTTACTGCCAGTAGACGTGACAAGGCACTGGTCATTTGTGCCTGAGCTTCCTGATAACGCTGGAACAGTTCAGGATCTTCCAGCACTTCACGATCGACTTTCAAGCCTGCAACATTGGCGCGTGCCTGAGTCACTTCAGTCAATACCTGCTCTTCATGTGCGGCATAGCCTTTTACCACATTCACCAGATTCGGCACCAAGTCAGCACGACGCTGGTACTGGTTTTGTACTTCGGACCATGCTGCAGTTACAGCCTCATCCTTAACTTGTAAGGTGTTATAGCCACAACCTGTAAGCGTCAGGGTACTGGCTAACATCAGAGCAATGAAAGATTTTTTTAATACAGGGATCATCTTTTATCCTCAATTCTTTATTGATATTTATTTAATTAATTTGATTTTAAACATATTTTTCCTAGTTTTTGTTAATTTTTATAATTTTTTACTTTTATCGTTTTTATTCCTTCTGTTCTGCTTCAGAGCTACGAATTAATATTGGATATATTGATAAGTTTAAATCCATATTTATTATAACTACTTAGAACTAAGCTGAATAAATTAGTAAAATGAAAAAAAATAAAAAACCCGCCGTAGCGGGTTTTTTAAATAGAGGATTAAATTAGATTAAATATCAAGATAATCCAGAATACCTTCTGCAGCCTGACGACCTTCCCAGATCGCAGTCACGACTAGGTCAGAACCACGGACCATGTCGCCACCAGCAAAGATTTTTGGATTTGAAGTCTGGAATTTGTATTGCTGTTGTTCAGCTGCAAGTACGCGACCTGAACCATCCAGATTGATTTCTACATCAGTGAACCAGTCTGCTGGGCTGGTACGGAAACCAAATGCCAGCAATACCGCATCTGCAGGCAGAATTTCTTCTGAACCTGGAATTGGTTCCGGACTACGGCGGCCACGGCTGTCTGGTTGACCCAGTTGAGTCGTTACCACTTTTACGCCAGTCACTTTGCCATTTTCACCCACGATTTCGATAGGCTGACGGTTGAACTGGAATTCCACACCTTCTTCACGCGCATTTTTTACTTCACGACGTGAACCCGGCATGTTCGCTTCATCACGACGATAAGCACAAACTACTGACTCAGCACCTTGACGGATTGAAGTACGGTTACAGTCCATCGCGGTATCACCACCACCCAAGACAATCACTTTTTTGCCTTCAACGCTGATGTATTCGGATGGATCTTTTTCCCACCCCTGGCAACGGTTCACGTTAGCAATCAGGAAATCCAGTGCATCATATACACCATCCAGATCTTCACCAGCAAAGCCACCTTTCATATAAGTGTATGTTCCCATACCCATAAAGACAGCATCATAGTCAGCGAGTAACTGGTCGATAGTAACATCGGTACCAATTTCAGTATTCAGACGGAATTCAACACCCATACCCGTGAAAATTTCACGTCGGCGTTTCATCACGTCTTTTTCCATCTTGAATTCTGGAATACCGAAAGTCAGCAGACCACCAATTTCAGGACGTTTATCAAATACAACTGGCTTAACACCATTACGTACCAGAATATCAGCACAGCCTAGACCGGCAGGACCTGCCCCAATGATAGCAACTTTCTTGTCAGTCCATTTCACATGAGACATATCTGGACGCCAGCCTAAAGCGAAAGCGGTGTCATTGATATATTTTTCAGCATTACCAATGGTGACTGCACCAAAACCATCATTGAGGGTACAAGCACCTTCACACAGACGGTCTTGAGGACAAACACGACCACACACTTCTGGCAAAGTATTGGTCTGGTGACAAAGTTCTGCCGCCTGGAAAATACGGCCTTCTGCCAGTAACTTCAACCAGTTTGGGATGTAGTTATGAACCGGACATTTCCATTCACAGTACGGGTTACCACAACCTAGACAACGATGTGACTGATTTGCAGCCACTTCTGTTGTGAAAGGTTTATAAATTTCCACAAATTCTGCTTTGCGGACGTCAATCTCTTTTTTCTCTGGATCTTGGCGTGCGACATCCAGGAATTGAAAGTCATTATTTAGGCGCTCTGCCATCTCTCTCTCCGTGGGTAGACCCAAGGCTTTATTCGCATTACCTTAGGTCTGCCTATATCTGCAGTAGTGGAATTATTGTGGATCAGCTTGAGTTGTTTTCAACAAGGTCAACAAGTTAGCTGCTTTTGGTTTTACCAGCCAGAACTTACGACTATAGAAATCAAACTCATGGCGGATCTTGTACGCCCAAGCACTACCTGTTTCTGCAATATGTTCATCTAAAATGCGAAGCAAGAAGGTCTGATGTTCTTCCATCGCTTCAGTTGAGATACGGTTCAGTTCAATCAACTCATGGTTGTAATGATCTACGAAATCATTGTCCAGGTCCAATACATAAGCGAAACCGCCGGTCATACCTGCACCAAAGTTATGACCTACTTTACCTAGAACAGTCACAATACCGCCAGTCATATATTCACAGCAGTGATCGCCTGCACCCTCAATCACGGCGAAGGCACCTGAGTTACGAACTGCAAAACGCTCACCTGCAGTACCTGCAGCAAACAATTTACCACCAGTCGCGCCATACAGACAGGTATTACCAATGATGGCAGTATTTTGAGTCTGGAATGGCGAACCTTTTGGCGGGAAGATCGAGATACGACCACCTGCCATACCTTTACCCACGTAGTCGTTCGCATCACCTTCCAATTTGAGATGCAGACCACCCGCATTCCAGACACCGAGTGACTGACCCGCTGTACCAGTCAGATTTACTTTAACCGGATGTGCTTCCATACTCAGGTTGCCATAACGTTTGGCAATTTCACCTGACAGACGTGCACCAATCGAACGGTCACAATTACCTACGGTAAAGCTGTATTCACCGCCTGTACCTGCTTCGATTGCTGGCAGAATTTCCTCTACCATTTTCTCAGCCAAAATACCTTTATCGAATGGTTCATTACCCTGTACTTCACAGTACTGTGCTTTGCCTTCTGCTGCTGGATGTGACTCTAACAGTTTGCTCAGGTCAAGGTGAGCATGCTTGTCAGTTTCACCTGGCAGGATTTCCAGCAAGTCGGTACGACCGATCAGGTCTTTCAGGCTAGATACACCAAGTGCCGCCAACCATTCACGAGTTTCTTCAGCAATGAAAGTGAAGAAGTTGATCAGCATTTGTGGTTCGCCGATGTAGTGCTCTTGACGCAGATGATCCTGCTGAGTCGCAACACCGGTCGCACAGTTATTCAAGTGACAGATACGCAGATATTTACAACCTAAGGCAATCATTGGAGTCGAACCGAAGCCGAAGCTTTCTGCACCCAAGATCGCTGCTTTTACGACGTCTAGACCAGTTTTTAAACCACCATCAGTTTGAACGCGTACTTTGCCACGCAGGTCGTTTACACGAAGTGCTTGATGCGCTTCACTTAAACCTAATTCCCATGGAGAACCCGCATGGTGAATCGAAGACAATGGAGATGCTGCTGTACCACCATCATAACCAGAAATGGTAATAAAATCGGCATAAGCTTTTGCCACACCTGCTGCAATCGTACCCACACCCGGTTCAGATACCAGTTTCACCGATACCATCGCTTGCGGATTGACCTGTTTCAAGTCAAAGATCAACTGAGATAAATCTTCGATTGAATAGATATCATGGTGTGGTGGTGGTGAAATCAGAGTCACGCCCGGAACTGAATAACGTAAACGGGCAATCAAGCCATTCACTTTACCACCAGGTAACTGACCGCCTTCACCCGGTTTTGCACCTTGAGCCACTTTAATCTGCAGCACTTCTGCTGATGTTAAGTAAGCAGGAGTTACACCAAAACGGCCGGATGCAATCTGTTTAATTTTCGAGTTACGAATCGTGCCATAACGCGCTGGATCTTCACCGCCCTCACCAGAGTTAGAACGACCACCGATGGTGTTCATGGCAATCGCAATCGCTTCATGTGCTTCAGGAGATAGTGCACCCAAAGACATACCCGCAGAGTCAAAGCGAGGCAGGATATCTTCTACAGACTCAACCTGATCCACTGGAATTGAATTGTCAGTTTTCAGCTTGAATAAGTCACGAATGGTTGCAATCGGACGATTGTTTACCAGCTCTGCATATTCTTTAAAGTCAGCATAATTACCAGAACGTACTGCTTTATGCAGTGAGTTAATCACATCCGGGTTAAACGCATGGTATTCCTTGCCGAAGACGAATTTCAGCATACCACCCTGATCGATTGGCTTACGGTTTTTCCAGGCCAAATCTGCCAGTTGCTTCTGGTCATTTTCAAGGTCAGCAAAAGTTGCACCCTGAATACGGCTCGGAACACCTACGAAGCATTTGTTCACAACTTCATTAGATAGGCCGACTGCTTCAAATAACTGACCGCCACGGTAAGAAGCCACAGTTGAAATACCCATCTTAGACAGGACTTTCAGCAGGCCTTTTTCAATCCCCTTACGGAAATTGTTTTGTGCATAGACTGGATCACCCAGCAACTCACCTTTAGCCACCAGATCATTGATCACATCATATGCCAAGTACGGATAAATTGCTGTCGCACCAAAGCCAAGCAAAACGGCAAATTGATGTGGATCACGTGCAAAACCGGTTTCAACAATCAGGTTCGCATCAGTACGCAGGCCAGTATTGATCAGATGATGGTGTACTGCACCAGTGACCATCACAGCATTGGCTGGCAAGAAACCTTCACGGATTTTCTTGTCTGAAAGTACCAATAAAGTTTTGCCGTCACGAATCGCTTGCGCTGATTCTTCGCAAATACGAGCAATCGCAGCTTCCAGGCCTTCAGTTTCAGCATAGTTCAGATCAATATCTGCAATCTCATAACCTGTACGGCCTAGCGTGCGGATCTGATGCATTTTTGAATTAGACAGGACTGGACTTGAAATAATCAGACGGTCTGCATGTTCTGGACCCTGTTCGAAAACATTTTGTTCACGACCTAAACAGGTTTCCAGCGACATCACGATCGATTCACGTAATGGATCGATTGGCGGATTCGTTACCTGTGCGAACTGCTGACGGAAATAGTCTGATACATGACGCACCTGACGTGACAGAACCGCCATCGGGGTATCATCACCCATAGAACCCACAGCTTCCTGACCGCTTTCAGCGATTGGACGCAGCAACTGGTCACGTTCCTCGAAAGTCACCATGAACATTTTCTGTGCCGCTTTCAGGTTGTCACCTTTCAAGCCTCGCTCACATAGATATTCTTCCAGCTCAGGGCTACCTTGTAGACGTACAGCATTTTCACGTAACCATTCACGGTACGGACGCATACGTTTCAGGTGATTATTCACATCCTGAGTATCTAATACTTTACCGGTATAAGTATCGATCACCAGCATTTGACCTGGACCTACACGTCCTTTAGAAATGACATCTTCAGGTTCATAACCCCATACGCCGATTTCTGAAGCCAGTGTGATGTAGCCATTTTTAGTGATGACCCAACGTGCCGGACGCAAGCCGTTACGATCCAGCATACAGATCGCATGACGACCGTCTTGGATAACTAAACCTGCAGGACCATCCCATGCTTCCATATGTTTAGAGTTGAACTCATAGAATGCACGTAAATCAGCATCAAGCGTTTCAACGTTCTGCCAAGCAGGTGGAACCAGCATACGTAGCGCACGGAACAGATCCATACCACCACCCACTAGAATTTCCAGCATGTTATCCAGACTAGATGAATCTGAACCAGTACGGTTTACGATTGGATTCAGCTCAGTCAAACCTGGCAGTAACGGGTTTTCAAATTTAGGTGTACGCGCCATTGCCCAGTTACGGTTAGCCGTAATAGTGTTGATCTCACCATTGTGCGCCAAGTAACGGAATGGCTGAGCTAGTGGCCAGCGTGGCAATGTATTGGTAGAGAAACGTTGGTGGAAGACCACGATATGTGATGCCAGACGCTCATCAGCCAGGTCAGTATAGAAGTCGGCAATCGCTGCCGGCATCATCAGACCTTTATAGCTGATTACAGTTGAGCATAAGGTCGTCACATAGAAGTATGGATCACTAGTTAACTGCTGTTCAGCACGACGACGTGCAAGGAACAATTTACGGTTGAATTCAACTTCAGTCACACCGATTGGGCAGTTAACAATCACCTGTTCAAAAGCTGGTAGAGACTGCATTGCAATCTCACCGAGCGCCTCATTATTCGTCGGTACAACACGCCATGCGATAACGCGACAGCCTTCTTCTTCAATTTCTTTCGTCAGGACTTGTTTTGCATGTGCGGCTAATGCTGGATCCAGATTCAGGAATACTGTACCCACAGCAAAAATCTCACTTAAGGTAATGTCACTTAAGCGTTTGGCCTCTTCACGGAAGAATTCTTTAGGCATTGCCAGCAATAGACCACAACCATCACCGGTCTTGCCATCAGCAGCAATACCGCCACGGTGGGTCATACAACTTAGACTATGAATTGCGGTCTTGACCAGATCATGACTGGCATCACCCTGCATATGGGCGATCAAACCGAAACCACAGTTATCTTTAAACTCATCCGGTTGGTATAAACCTTGAGCGGGAGCTACATTATTAGGCGATGGCATGTGCATAGCGTACCCTTCTTTTCACTAAGCCCGATAGGCTATTAAACAATCTAAATTCTGCTGTGCGTGACTGTCTGATTTACTCCGCAAGCTAAGCAGCTTTATAGAGCAAAATATCATTGAGTATCTTTTCAACATAATCCTTTTTCAGACGGAATGCATGAAAAATAACATTCATTTTGCTGATGGATAAGATAAAAATAAGCAACAAATATGACAATTACGCCTATTCATCGAATCATTTTCGCGCCAAAACAGGGAGATTAATTCAATTCATGCACCAATAAAGCAAATTTCATGCCAACTTAAAGAGCAAAAATCAAAACAACACAAATGACAAAGATTTAGCCTACAAAAGGAAAATTATGATTATTTATGGTGCGTATTTTTTGCACCAAAAGCGCACATTTATAATAAAGATAAAGTGTCAGTGCGCTATTTTAGACCGGCCTAGTTAAATGGATCACTAATCTCGTTTTCTTGAGGCCGAGAATTGCCATTTGATGAGCGCGGACTTCCGTCGACATGACTTTGAGATTTCTGTACATCCACTACATTACCTTCCTGATCACGTCGAACAATCGTGGTACTCGTGGTGCTTTCTTTAGGGGTGACCACAGGGGCTGAAGGTTGAGCTTTCGGTCTGATCTGTACGGATTCATCGACTTTCGGTAAAGGTACATTTTTCAACTGAATTTCATAGAGTTTTTGATTACTTGCCAGTTCTTCCGAACCCATACTGTTGACTAGACTGGCATATTGTTGCATGGCCACAACTTTAGGCTGGACGGATTTAGGCAGATTCAGATTGAGCGCTGATAAAGCCTGTTGAGCTTCTGCTGCGGTTTTATACAGACCATATAACAATACATATTGTTCAGGCTGGTTCTCACCCGAAAGCCTTAAATAAACAAAAGGCTTACGATCCTGTTGCTTTTTCAGGAAGGTTTTTAGAATGGCTTCATTACCTACACGAAATAGCTCAATCGCATGCTGTTTCTTTACTTCACCAATATATTTGGTTCCACGGAATTCAGGCTCATGACTAACATTGACAACAATTCGAGTATTGAGATCAAGAGGCTTAACCTCATCAGAAAGTGCACCAAGATGGGTCATAGAGGCTACTTTTTCTGGTTGAATCTGTAATTCAACTTCCGTTTCCGGCTTCTTCTCTACTTCTACAACTTCATCTGTATCAGCGATAGCCCAAAAAACCAAGGCAGCAAATAGACAGCATACACCACAGACCAGCCAGAAATAATGCTGAATCTTTTGCCAAGGGGTACGTAATGCTGTCATAAAAATTTAAACCTATGCCTGATGAGCTAAAATCGCCTGTTGCATCAACTCGACATCAAAGTCTCGAGTAATGACTGCTTTTCCAAGTTGCTGCAATAATACAAGACGAAGCTGCCCATTTAAAACTTTCTTGTCGTAAGCCATATAAGCTAGAAAATCGTCAAGTGGGATTTTAGGACAAACAATAGGTAATTGCGCACGAGAAATGATTTTTTTTGTACGCTCAAGGTCTTCTAATGAAATCCAACCCATGCGATGGGATAAATCTGCTGCCATTACCATACCGGTTGCTACAGCTTCACCATGTAGCCATTCACCATAGCCCAGATAAGACTCGATCGCATGACCAAAAGTATGACCGAGATTAAGTAAAGCACGCTCACCCTGCTCTTTTTCATCATTCGCTACAATACGAGCTTTATGCGCACAAGAACGATAAACCGCTTCGGCCAGCAATTGCTCATCACGAGCAATAAGACCTTCCATATTGGCTTCTAACCAGACCAGAAATTCTTCATCACCGAGCAAGGCATATTTAATCACTTCAGCCAAACCGGCAGATAGCTCACGATCTGGCAGCGTAGATAGCTGCGACATATCTGCCAGCACCACTTGTGGCTGCTGGAAAGCACCAATCATGTTTTTACCCAGTGGATGATTAATACCGGTTTTACCTCCTACACTAGAATCCACTTGAGAAAGTAACGTTGTTGGCACCTGAATAAAATATACTCCGCGCTGGAAACAGGCAGAAGCAAAACCAGCCATATCTCCAATAACACCGCCACCGAGTGCCAGTACTGTACAGTCTCGGTTAAAACCTGCCTCAAGCAATGCATCAAAAATCAGGTTTAGATGCTCAATATTTTTGTATTTCTCACCATCCGGCAAAATACAGGTCGCCACAGTTTTACCCAAATTTTCTAATGCAGCCTTATAGCGATCCAGATAGAGTGGTGCCACCGTATCATTACTGACAATCATCACCTGCTTGCCATGAATATAAGGCTCAAGCAACTCCTGAGGATTCAAGTTACTGCCAATAAAAATGGGGTAACGGCGTTCACCGAGTTCGACATATAAGGTTTTCATGAGGGGATAACCACTTTTTCAACTGAACTTATTTTTTTGGAAGGATGAGATTCAGAATACGCTGCGCCAGATCTCGTGCAGCTCCCTGATTGGTCTCAATGATGTAATGTGCGACTTCCCGGTACAACGGATCCCGTACTGCAAGCAGATCTCTGAGTTTCTGTTCAGGATTTTCGACTTGTAACAAGGGACGGTTTTTGTCGCGATAGGTTCGCTGAAGCTGAATTTCAACTGGAGTGTAAAGATAAACAACGATGCCTCGCTGCTTTAAATAATCCCGATTAGGAGCCTGAGTAATTGCACCACCACCAGTCGCAAGCACCAGCTGTGGACGTGAGGTTAACTCATCAATTACAACAGTTTCACGATGACGAAAACCCCTCTCACCTTCTTTTTCAAAGATCCAGGGAATCGTAGCCCCTGTTTTCCGCTCAATTTCATGATCGCTGTCCAGAAATTCTCGTCCTAACAGTTCTGCTAAATGTCGTCCTACTGTTGTTTTACCGGCCCCCATCGGCCCTACCAAATAGATATTTGGCAGGGTTTCAAACTCTTTGCTTGGCAAGGAGTCACCTATTCATTTTGTTAAATTCAAAATATATTAATGATTTCTTGAAACACTGTCATTAACAATTCGAGGTGTAACAAAAATCAGTAACTCACGTTTGTTATCCGATTTTACATCTTTACGGAATAAACGACCTAAATAAGGTAGATCGCCCAAGAAAGGAACTTTAGTTTGTGCATTTCGAGTTTCTTGCTCAAAAATACCACCAAGTACTACTGTTTCACCATTATCAACCAGTACATTAGTATTGATCTGGTTCTTATTAATGGTTAACTGTCCAGTTGGGGTCGGGTTTCCTGGCGAGTCACTGGTAATATTCAATTCCATCTGTACCTTACCATCTGGCGTAATACTCGGTGTTACATCTAAACTTAAAGTTGCATCAATAAATTCAGTAGTTGAAACTGCATTAGCACCACCACCTTCTGAAGACTGATAAGGAATTTGAGAACCGGAGGCAACGGTTGCTTTTTGCTTGTCAGCAGTGAGCACTTTTGGCGTAGAAATCACTTCACCATAACCGTCTGCTTGAAGCGCAGAAAGTTCAAGATCCAGCATAAAATCCGAAAGGCTAATTAAGCCAAAAGCAATACGGCTAGCCCCCTGACTAGTGACACCTAAATCTACATTCAGGTTATCTGGGCGTTGAATATCATAGGTAAATCCGCCTAAATCACTTTCTTGAGGATCTCTCAAATCCCATAGGGTAGTATCGCTCCCCCCCACAAGAAGGTGATTATTATTGGTAATCCCTTGAGATAGAATCCCCCACTTCACACCCATTTCTTTGGTAAAGTCAGTGGTTGCACGAACGATACGTGCCTCAACCATTACCTGCTTCACTTGCACATCAAGCAAATCCACCATATTACGGATTTTGTCAATGAAAGGCTGAGTATCATTCACAATAATGGTATTGGTACGAGCATCAATAGAGATAGAGCCACGTGAACTTAATAAACTTTCTCTATCATCACTGTTACTTGTATTGCTTGAACTACCTGATCCTGATGCACTCTTATTTTGAGTAATCAGCTTTTCAATATCAGCTGCCTTTGCATAACTGAGCTGCATATATTCAGTTTGAATTGGTGCAAGTGCAACGCTTTGTTTTAAAGCCTTAGCTTCTTCTTCTTCAGCCTTAATCAGCTCTGCAACTGGTGCAATCCAGATGACATTACCATTACGGCGTTTATCCAGATTTTTGGTTTTTAATACAATATCTAAAGCCTGATCCCAAGGCACTTCTTTGAGGCGTAAGGTAATATTACCTTGTACGCTATCTGCAGCAACCATATTGATATCGGTAAAATCAGCTAATAACTGTAGAACTCGACGAACTTCAATATCCTGAAAATCTAGGGAAATTTTCTTACCAGTATAATGTTGTGTTGCTTTAGGACGCAGCGGATTTTTAACTTCTGGACGCTTCAAACTAATGGTCAGCTTATTATCCGTCTGGAAAGCCATATATTCATAACTTTCTGCAGACTGAATGGTAATCACGCCTGATCCATTCTGGTTGACTGCATCTACCGTTGAAACGGGTGTAGCAAAATCATTTAAATTTAAACGTCGGGTCAAATGTGCTGGAATCTTGGAGCCCAAGGTCCGTACAATCACTTTGGTTCCCTGCTGCTGTACATCGACTGGTGTGTTCTGACCTGCCAGATTAATTACTACCAGCCCTTCACCTTGCGCACCCCGCTGAAAACCAATATTGGTAATTCCCTGAGCGACCTGTTGTTGGACAGGCTGAGCAATAGCGACTGGAGTAGCAGAATTAATTTTTAAAATAAAGGTATTGCCTTCCACACGTGTCGTAAATGCTCCTGCATTAGCAAGATTCACTGTCAAGCGAGAACGCTGTGCATCCGAGCTAATATCGACTGAACTGGCTTCAGCAGTCGCGACTGGAATACTAGACTGTTTTAGATTTTGTTGTGCCTCATTAAAATCCAGAATCAGACGTGATGGAGATTCAAGCTGATAAGCTTGAGGCTGAGGTGGTAGACCGTTAAACATCACTCGGATTTCAGTTCCCTGTCCAGGAATCTGCATTGGCACCACATTGGTCATTGAAACCTGCGCACTGGCCGCTTGCATCACAGCAATCGCGACAGCCCCCATAGAAAACTGACGAAACACATGATTCATTGTATTAGCATCCCCAAAAATAAATTCTTTAATACTCTTATTCATTTTTATTCCTTAAAACTTATGGCGCTGGTCCAATCAAAACCAGACTTCGTGGACGTTCCACATATCCCTCACGGCCATCTGGAATAATCTCAATCAAGTCAATCTGTGTCGGCGTAATTCTCGTTACACGACCATGATTAAGCCCCATATAGCTGCCACGTTGTATCCGTTCAATTTCCCCATCAGGCGTTTGAATTAAAGCCAGAATCTGCCCCGCCTGATTCCGCATACTGCCTTTCATGCTTAAAGTTTCCAGTGGATAACTCTCTAAAGGCTGTAATTGGCGTGACAAGTTTGGATAAACCCGCTTACCCGCCATAATTTTCAATTCAGCTGCTAAAGAGCTCGGCAGGAAAGGACTTTTTAGCTGATGAGCTGCATAATTAAACATTTCTGTCGGAATAAAATCTGGTGCCGGCTCAATCGGTAATGGCGGTTGATTACGAATATTGGCCATTTCCTGATTGACTGCATCAATTCTTGATTCGCAACCCACCAATAAAAATCCAAGCGTTAAAGCTGAAGTAATTTTAATGATATTCATTACTGAGCTCCCTGCGTATCAGTTGTAGCCGGAGTAGATGAAGCATCTGCATTACCTACATAACGATAGGTTTTCGCTTTTACCACATAATCAATGACAGGAATTTCAGATTTCTTTTCTTTATTTTCAGTCCCTGTAATGGTGAAATCATGCAGTGTAACGATACGCGAAAGCCCTGCAATACTGCTCACAAAAGAACCAAAGGCATGATAATCCCCAGTGGCTTCAATCGCGATCGGCTGCTCAATAAAGAATTCCTGCTTGATTTCAGGTTCCAGGCGAATATTCTTGAATTTCAGTCCAGAGTTCACCCCACTCAGGTTAATATCTTCAACCAGGCCAGGAATTTCAGTTTCTTTCGGCAATTGTTCCAATTGCTGATTAAAACGTGCTTCCATCTCCTGCAACTGAATCTGATACTGCTGTAAATTACGCAGCTTGGATTCCTTTTCCCGGAATTCATTTAACAGGTTTTGTTCTTGAGCACTGGCTTGTGAAATTGCTTCTATCTTGCCGCGAATAAATCCGAAATACCCCAGCATAAAAACCAGAATAACAATAAAGATCCAGCAGGTAATCTTGACTGATAATGGCCAGCTGCCATAATTATTTGGATCTAGTGTATTGAATTGTTGAAAGAATTTCTCAACTGTCATTTTTTTTCTAGGAACAGCCACTACGTCTTGGCTTAATTCATCGAATTCGTCATTACTCATGATGATGCCTCCGCTGTAGTTGTGGCTGGTGTTTGTCCTTCTTTAAGTGTTGGCTCAGCGATTTGATCCAGATCAACCGTGACCGTAAAGCTGCCATAAGATTCTTCCACTCGAGGAATCACTGATGATGGCGCTTTATCTTTTGGTTCTTCAGCAACCAGGAAAGCATTCATAAATGCATTACGATACCAGGTAGAAGCCTCCAGATTACGTAGCAATTCAGCCACTGTATTCGGACTTTCTGCCTTACCTTCAATAGTGAATTTATCGCCGGTACGCTGAAATTTGGTAATGTACATATTGCTTGGTGTGACCCGTACAATTTCATCAATCAGGTGGACTGCGATCGGTCGTTGAGTCTGTAAACCCTGAATCAGCTTCATACGTTCAACAATTGCATTACGCTGGTCTTGTAAGCCATCTAATGCTTTCAGCTGTACATCCAGATTCTGGTTAGTACTGACCACCAGCTGGTTGGCCTGTTCCTGATCCTGAAGTTTTTGATCATAGTAGAACCAGGTTGAACCTGCTGCTGCCAATCCTAGAAAAAGTGCCCCTGCGCAAATCGCTACAAATTCATTATTTCTTTTAATTCTTAGCTCATCGCGCCAAGGGAGTAAGTTAATCTTTGCCATTAATCAAAACTCCTCAATGCCAAACCACATGCAACCATGAGTGAGGACGCGTCATTTTCAATTTTTTTAATATCAATTTGAGGAGAAAAGCCCATTTGCAGGAATGGATTGGCAATCGTGACCCGGTAGCCGAGTTTTTGCTGTAATAGTTTTGCCAGACCTGGAATATTGGCATTTCCCCCTGCCAATAAAATATGGTCAATCTCGTTAAACTGAGATGAAGAGAAGAAGAACTGTAATGAACGGGCTGCTTGTTGGACTACAGCATCCAAGAAAGGTTCCAGCACTTCGATGTCATAGTCATCCGGTAAGGCACGGGTTTTTTTAGCACGACCTGCTTCCTCAAAAGACAATCCATAACGGTTCTGGATTTCCTGAGTCAGCTGTTTGCCACCAAAAACCTGCTCACGGGTATAAATGATCTTGTTATTCTGCATGACGGATAAGGTCGTCATACTATGACCAATATCCAGGATCCCGACAGTATTTACCCCCATCGGTAAGGTATCCGAAAACACCTTGAATGCATTTTCTAATGCAAAACTTTCGACATCTGCAATTTTTGGATTAAGATTGGCAATTTGCAGTACTTCAGAACGCGCTTCAACATTTTCTATTCGGGTCGCTACCAACAGGACATTGACCCGGTTCGGATTGGTTAAACGGTCTGGCAGAACTTCAAAGTCCAGGCTGGCTTCATCAAGTGGGAAAGGAATATATTGTTCAGCATCTTCACGAATCTGAACTTCACGTTCATCATCCGACATATCGGCATCCATTTCGATGATCTTGGTGATGACCATAGAAGTTGGAATCGCAAAGGCTGACTGACTGGACTGGGTATTGGCCAAATTAATCGCACGCCCCAACGCATCACCCACCGCTTCTGGATTTAAAATGTTTTTTTCAACGACACTACTTTCTGGTAGTGGGACCAAAGCATAACTTTCTACCCAGTACCGACCGTTCTTTACAGAGAGCTCTAAAACTTTAACAGAAGTCGAACTAATATCGACTCCTATTAACCCCTTATTTGGCTTACGATATAACCTGCGCACAATACAATTCCTATTATTTTTTTATCCCCAATAAAAACAAACTCACCAATCTGTGCCGGCCTATAATTTTATACAGATACAATAACTCATCTAACAATATGTATATCTAAAGGATATACTGACCGGTAATTAGTTTGCCATTAGCTCTTATTAAAACTTACTTGTTATGAAAAAGCTATCTTGTTCAGGCCTTGTTCATCCATTTTTTTTGATCATTATCATTATTTTGATCTCAATTCCGATGGGTTTCTATGGCATGTATCTCTATATTGCCCCATCTTTGCCTGAAATGTCTACGCTTAAAAAGGCACCTTTATTAAAGCCTTTACAAGTTTTTAGCTCAGATAATAAGCTCATTGCAGAGTATGGTGGCAAGCTTTCTGTTCCTGTGAATTATGAACAGATTCCGAAAGAATTTATTCACGCCTTCCTCGCTGCAGAAGATTCTAGTTTCTTCGAACACAGCGGGATCAGCTTTAAAGGTTTAGGACGTGCAGTCAGTGAAACCATTACTGGCTCTGATGTACAGACTGGTGGTTCGACCATTACCATGCAGGTCGCCAAAAACTACTATTTAAGTCCCGAACGTACTTTAAAGCGTAAGCTAACTGAAATTTTTCTGGCACGTAAAATAGAACAGAATTTAAGTAAAGAAGAAATTCTGACTTTATATGTCAATAAAATTTTCTTGGGAAAAAATGCTTACGGCATCGCGGCAGCAGCCAAAATCTATTACAACAAAAGTTTAGATGAGCTTTCGATTGCGCAAATGGCAATGATCGCCGGTCTTCCTAAGGCACCTTCTCGCTACAATCCAGTGGCCAATCCTAAACGTGCACTGGAACGCCGTAACTGGATTTTAGGTCGTATGCTGCAACTGGGTTATCTAAATCAAAGCCAATATCAGGAAGCCATTGCTGAACCGATTAACCTGGATATGCCTGACCGTAGTACGCGTAACAAATTCCCCTACGTCGGTGAAATGGTTCGCTCTGAACTGGTAGAAAATTTTGGTGAACAGGCCATAGATTCAGGTTATAAAGTCTACACGACGATCCACAGTGAACGTCAGGCTTATGCTGAACAGGCAGTACAGGATGGTTTAGAGGCCTATGATCGTCGTCATGGCTGGCGAGGTGCTGAGGCTCATGATCAGCCTCTGCAAAATTTCCGTGTCTATGCCAACACTTACCCTGCTGAAGTGACCAAGGTCAATAATAATAGCTTTGAAGCGTTGATGCAGGATGGTACAACCGTAACTGTGCCTTGGTCAGGCATGTCTTGGGCTCGTCCTTATCGTAGTGCAGACAGTGTAGGTGCTGCACCAAGCAGAGCATCACAGATTGTTAAAGTTAAAGATGTTGTTCGTTTAAGACCTAATGAGAATAAAAGTTCCTGGGCACTGGTACAAACGCCTCAGGTACAGGGCCAATTAATTGCATTAAACCCGAATAATGGTGCGATTGAAGCCATTGTCGGTGGTTATAATTTTTATCAATCCAAATTTAACCGCGCGACTCAAGGCTGGCGTCAGCCGGGTTCAACCATTAAACCTTTTGTTTATGCTCTGGCTTTAGAACGTGGTATGACTCCGCATACCATGGTCAATGATGCGCCTATTACCATTGGTAAATGGAGTCCACGTAATTCGGATGGCCGTTATTTAGGAATGATTCCTTTACGTCGTGCTTTATATCTGTCACGTAACACGGTTTCAGTACGCCTATTACAAACCGTTGGTATTGAGCGTACCCGTCAATTATTTATGGATTTTGGCTTGCAGGATAACCAGATTCCACGGAACTATACCATTGCTCTAGGTACACCTCAGGTTTTACCAATCCAAATGGCCACTGGTTATGCTACGTTCGCCAATGGCGGTTATCGGATTCAGCCCCATTTTATTACGCGTATTGAAGACGCCTATGGCAAGACTATTTTTGAGGCTAAGCCTGAATATGCCTGTATCTCGTGTATTAATACTCAGGAAGAAAGCCCTCAACCAACAGGCGCACTCACTCCTGATGATGAGGCGATTGAAATCAATAACAAGACCCTAGCGCAAAAACCAGAGACACCAAAAATCTCGGCTGAAGACAGTAATTACCGTCAGGCAGAACGTATTCTAAAATCTAGCTCTGCTTATGATATGGCGAATATTTTACGTGATGTGATTCAACATGGTACGGGGCGTGCTGCTTTAAGAATTGGTCGTAGTGATATTGGGGGTAAAACCGGTACCACCAATGATGCCAAAGATGCCTGGTTTGCAGGTTTTAATGGCAAGCTGGTCACCGTTGCCTGGGTCGGTTTTGATCAGCCAAAAACTTTAGGTCGC
Source organism: Acinetobacter sp. TW_SC_4 (assembly GCF_054861205.1). Taxonomy (NCBI): domain Bacteria; kingdom Pseudomonadati; phylum Pseudomonadota; class Gammaproteobacteria; order Moraxellales; family Moraxellaceae; genus Acinetobacter; species Acinetobacter sp. TW_SC_4. The sequence goes on along the minus strand of NZ_CM142174.1, from coordinate 353,355 downwards.
CGTGAATACGGTGGCGTGGCAGCCTTACCAATCTGGACGGACTTTATGGGGAATGCCTTAAAAGGCACACCAGAAGCTTGGGTTCGCCTGGATCGCAATGCTAAAGCACCAATTAACCGTAATAAAGTAGTCCAAGGTGAGCAGGAACAGCATGATCCGTCGTCTCCACCTTTAGCAACGCCTCTGTATCGCCCTGCCCCGGTTGTAGCACCTCGGCGACAAAGCAATGATTTTGAAGATTTACCTGATCAGGAAATCCGCATACCGGATGATGAAAGAGTGGCACCAAGAGACCAGCCACTACAGCCAAATCGGGTGGTGGATCCTTTGGAAAACTTGATTGAAGAAATTGAATAATCTGAATCAATAAAAAATCCCTCATTATTGAGGGATTTTTTATTTCTAAATAACCGATTTACTTCTTCTGAAATATATAAATCTGGAATTGTGCCATTAAATCGAATTGATCCTGCTGCTCAAGTACCAAACGGCGTTCAGGTTTGGCTTTATAAGCATAAGGAGTCATGGTAATCAGGTTTTTTAAATCTGCTTGTGCCAAAGTCATTGGCGCATCAATCACCTGTTCACTCACTAAATTAAATGCATCCTGTAACTGCTCGACAAATTTATGTGGTTCATGCACTTTCACTTCCTCAAATAAGGCTTCACGCATGGCATACAAATGTTGTGGTGCAGGTGTCACTACCATCAAATAAGATTTTGCCTTTAATACCCGCAAGATTTCCTGTTTCGGAATCGGGCTAAATAAGCTGGTACAGAGATCAATGGATTGATCCAATACCGGCAAGGTCGCCCCTGTTCCTACCACCCAGGTAATTTCTTTATTCAATTTGGCTGCAACCTGAACTGCACTTTTGGCAATATCTACGCCGACGCATTGCATGACTTCAGCCTGCATGGCATTGGTGTAATAGCCTTCACCACAACCAATATCGAGCAGATTTTCAATCCGCAGCTCACGGATTTTCTTGACCACAGCCTGTTGCAAAGGCGCATAATGGCCTGCACTCAGAAATGCACGGCGTGCCTGCACAGATTCAGGCGTATCGCCCGGATTTTTACTATGTTTATGCTGCACCACATGCAGGTTCACATAACCCTGCTTGGCCACATCATAGCTATGCTGATTGTCACAGCGCCATGTACGTTCATTTAAGCGCAACTGCTCACGACAAACAGGACACATCAGTAGGTTCATTTTTTAATTTCTCCAAAACAAAAAAGCCGGCATGCGCCGACTTTTTCAAATGCATTTCTTAGCGTAATTTTAAGGTCATTAGACCCAAAACTACCAGCATAATCGTAATAATCCAGAAACGGATGACGACTTGAGTTTCACGCCAACCTTTCTTTTCATAATGGTGATGCAAAGGTGCCATCAGGAATACTCGTTTATTACGCATTCTTAATGAACCGATTTGCAGGAAGACTGAAATTGCTTCCACCAGGAATACACCTGCCATAATCGCAAACACGATTTCCTGACGTACCATCACGGCAATCGTACCCAGCATTGCACCTAAAGATAACGCACCCACATCACCCATAAACACTTGAGCTGGATGAGCGTTATACCAGAGGAATGCCAGACCGGCACCGATCATCGCAGCACAGATCACCACCAGTTCAGAAGAATATTTCACATAAGGAATATGTAAGTAGTTAGCGAAACGTACATCGCCTGCCAAATAAGCAAATACCCCTAAACCTGCCGCAACCAGGACAATTGGCATAATTGCCAGACCATCCAGACCATCGGTCAGGTTTACGGCATTGGATGCACCATTAATCACGAAGTAAGTGAAAATAATGAAGCCAATTCCCAGCGGAATCACAGACAATGGAATGGTGTGATCCTTAAAGAATGGAATTAACACATCCAGCATATTGGCAGTCACTACCGGATTCGGTTGCTGCTGGGCGATCACATACAGCGCAATACCAGCACCCAAAGAACCCACTGATGTCCAGAAGAATTTCTTACGTGCAGGTAAACCGGCATTGTCTTTATAACGGATTTTAATCCAGTCATCCGCCCAACCAACGGCACCAAAAATCACCATCACCGAGAGCACAATCCAGACATAAGGATTCGTCAGGTCCGCCCACAGTAAGGTGGAGATCCCGATCGAGAGCAGGATTAATACCCCACCCATGGTCGGTGTGCCCATTTTCTTGGCATGATTCTCAGGAGCAAACGAACTTACTGCCTGACCATATTTTAGTGCCTGCAATTTGCGAATCATGATCGGACCCAAGACCAAACCGATAGTCATAGCAGTCAAAACGCTGAGCAAAGCACGTAAAGTTAAATAACGAACCACCTTAAACGTGCTATCAAAGCCCGCCAGCTGGTCAAATAGCCATAACAGCATTTAGAGTTTCTCCATCAATGCAGCCATTAATGTTTCCATATGGGTAAAACGCGACCCTTTAAATAGAAAAGACATTGGCTGGGGATGATGTGTTTCAATCAAATCAATTAAAAATGGTAAAGCCTGCTCCTGATTGAGGAAAGCCTGCATCTTCTTACCATATTGCGTACTACGTGCACCTTCTTGTGCAGCTGGAGCAAATTCACCCACAGCCACCACAAAATTAATGCCTTTGACCGATACCAGATCCCGACCAAGTTTATAATGCTCGATCGCGGCAGATGAACCCAGTTCACCGATATCACCGGTCACCATCACTCCAATACCCTGCTGCTGCGCTAAAACTTCAGCCGCTGCACGCATCGAGCTTGGATTGGCATTGTAGGTATCATCAATAAATAAAAAATCTTTGTGCGGAATAAAGTTCAAACGACCTTTGGCACCAACAGCCTGTTCAAGGCCAGCCACGATATCATCCAGACTAATACCAATCGCCAAAGAGAAAGCCACTGCTGCAGTTGCGTTCTGCACATTGTGTTCACCAGCAAATGGCAGATTTAAAGTTATAGTGCCTTGTGGTGTATTTAACGTGAAAGTCGCAGATTGTGGATGTAGTTCTACGTCAGTTGCATAGACATCACCGCCCTGACCAAAACTTAGAGTCTTCTCGGTTTTGACGGCTGCACGAATCTGCTCGGCATAATCATCCGCTGCAGGCACAATCGAAGTTTCAGAAATATGTGAATAGATTTCAGATTTAGCGCGACAAATCCCATCACGGCCACCAAACTCCCCTAAGTGTGCAGTACCGATATTAATGATACCGGCCACATGCGGCTGTACCAGATTGGAAGTGTAATCAATTTCACCCTGATGGCTCGCACCCAGCTCCATCACCGCATACTGATGTTCAGCACGCAGTTCCAGCAACATCATTGGGACACCCAAATCATTATTCAGGTTACCGCGAGTGACTAAAGTCGGTGCCAGACGTGACAGGATACTGCCCAGCATTTCCTTGGTCGTGGTTTTACCGCTACTGCCAGTCAAAGCAATGACTTTGAGCTGTGGATTTTGCTGACGACGATATGCGCCAAGATGACCCAGCGCCAGGCGAGTATCTTCAACTACTAGCTGGCAAATCTCTGCGTCAACAGGTTGGCTGACAATCGCGATTCCACAGCCCTTCTCAGCCACTTGGGCGATAAAGTCATGCGCATCAAAACGCTCACCTTTCAATGCCAGAAAAGCATCACCTGCTTCGGCATGACGGGAATCAGTTAAAATCCGCTTAATCTGGCCTTCAGGTTTTTTATCATTCAGCCAATAACCCTGAGTGGCTTGCTGTAACTGTTCAATTGTCCATGGCTCTAGAGGCACGGTACTTGTTGTTGAAGTATGCATGTAAAATCCTAATGCGCTGGAAATGCTAAATCACGGTTGTGATGCTGGGCATCAATCGCGGCCTGTACCTCGACCACATCATCAAACCAATGTCGCACCCCATCAATCTCCTGATAATTTTCGTGTCCCTTACCGGCAATCACCACAATGTCACCTGGCTGTGCCTGGTCGACTACAAAGCGGATTGCTTCACGACGGTCATGAGTTTCATGATAGGTTTTGCCTGAAAAATCGATACCCTGCTTCATGTCAGCGAAAATCTGGTTTGGATCTTCAGTACGTGGATTGTCCGAAGTCAGCACTGCAATATCAGCACCTTCGAGGGCCGCTTGGGTCATCAACGGGCGTTTGCCACGATCACGGTCACCGCCACAACCAAAAGCAACCCAGAGTTTTTGACTGACATGGCGCTTCAGCGTAAGCAAGACCTGAGTGAGGGCATCTGGAGTATGTGCATAATCCACAACAAATAAACGCTCATCATCACGAATGACCTGCATACGGCCTGGGGCACCTTTCAGCTCGGGCACAGTTGCGATTAAATCGGCTAATGCAAAACCGGCTTGCTCTGCCACAACCAGGCTGGCAACCAGATTTTCGATATTAAAATGACCCAGCAAAGGACTATGCACAGTAAATGTATCTTGTGCAGTGATCAATTTAAATTCAGCACCGGAAATACTGTACTGGATATCCTGAACCTGATAATCAGCTGCTTGCGACAAAGAATAAGTCAGAATTTTCGGCTGATTCGGATTGGCTTTTGCAGTATTCAGCATCACCTCTGCATGTGCGTCATCAATATTGAGGACTGCAACTTTCAGAGATTCAAAGCTGAATAAACGCGATTTTGCTTCTGCATAAGCTTCCAGCGTACCGTGATAGTCGAGATGGTCACGACTTAAATTGCTATAAGCCGCAATTTCAATCACACAACCATTCAGACGGCCCTGCTCCAGACCATGCGAACTCGCTTCAATTGAAGCAAATTCCGCGCCTGCCTGTGCATAGGCATGCAAGGCATTTTGCAATTGCAGGGCATCCAGTGTGGTATGAGAAGAGGCTTCCAGATTCGGCAAAACACCATTCCCTGTAGTCCCCATAACTGCACAAGCTTTGCCTTGCAGCATCAGCAACTCAGCAACCAGACGGGAAATTGTGGTTTTACCATTGGTACCAGTTACGGCCAGAATACGGGCAGCCTTGACCGGCTGAGTCGCTTTCAGATAGCGCTTTTGCCACTCGCCCATCAAGTGACGGACATTGGGTACTACTAAAGCTGGAGTAACACCTAGCTCTTGTTCTGAAATTACGGCCAGTGCACCCAATGACAGGGCTTTTTTGGCATATTCTGCGGTTTTTTCAGGTTGAGAGAAGCTGGTCAGGGCAATAAAAATTTGCCCCAGTTTAACTTTGCGACTGTCCAGTTCGAAACCCTGAAAGGATTGTCGCATCCACTCAGCAGGTTCTTGAACGGCGTAGAGATCTTGAAATGTAATGGACATTGATCACCTATTTACTGGACTTTGGGAGATTCTAAAGGTTTGTCCAACGGGACATTTAGCAGGCGTAAAGATTCCTGCATCACACGGGCAAAGACAGGTGCAGATACCGTACCACCATAATAAGACCCTTGCGGATTTTCCACGACCACCACCATAGCAATACGCGGATCACTCACGGGTGCTACACCAGCAAATAAAGCACGGTATTCACTAGTTGAATAGCCTTTACGGTCGGCACGCAATTTATGTGCAGTACCCGTTTTACCTCCAACACGATAACCAGGTACGGTTGCACGGGTTGCTGTACCACCAGGCAAAGTTGCTGTTTCCATCATCAGCAGAACCTGTTCTGCGATTTGTGGATCAATCATCTGCTCGCCTTGTGGCTGTTCTTCTAACTTATATAGACTTAAAGGCACTTTCACACCTTTGTTCGCCAGCATGGCATAGGCATCAGCCAATTGCAGCACAGTCGCATTCAGACCATAACCATACGCCATGGTTGCTACTTCAGACACATTCCATTTACTTGGCGGCAGAATCAGACCGGAACTTTCGCCCGGAAATTTCACTGCGGAACGCTGACCAAAACCAAGACGTTTATAGAAAGTCGGTAAAGTTTCATACGGCAGTGATAAAGCCAATTTGGCCACACCAACGTTTGATGATTTCTGGATAATGCCACCCAGTGTCAACTGACCGTAGTTATGCGTATCACGGATGGTGTGGTTTCCGACCCGCATACTACCTGGACTCGTATTGATCACCGAATTGGCTGTATATTTCCCACTCTCCAAAGCCATCGCCACAGTTAGCGGCTTCATGGTTGAACCCGGCTCGAAGGAATCGACAGCACCACGGTTACGCATTGCGTCTTTATTTAATAAGCCATTCTTGTCATTCGGGTTATAAGAAGGCCAAGAAGACATTGCCAGAATTTCACCAGTTTTGACATCGACTGCAATCGCCGTTGCGGAGCGGGCATTATTGGCGACACCCGCTGCAGTGAGTTCACGGTACATAATGTACTGTAAACGTGAGTCGATACTCAGGGTAATATTTTCACCCGGCTCTACTTCTTTAATCACTTCCGGTTCTTTAACCCGGTTGCCTTTTTTGTCACGGATAATCTGCTGTTCACCATCCTGACCGGCAAGACGGGTATTCAGCTGCATCTCCAGACCTTCGATCCCAGTTCCTTCACTATTGGTCAGACCAATAATCTGGGAGTTTGGCTGCGGCTGCGGATAATAGCGCTTATAGTTTTTCTCGGTATAAACGCCTTGGAAATTACGCTTCATGATCAGTTCCGCCTGTTGTGGCGGCACTTCTTTTTTCAGGATCAGATAACGTGAACGTGGACGCTCTTCCATCTTTTTGCGCAATTCAGCACGCTCCATGCCCACTGCATCAGCCAGCTCATCCAGATTCAGGTTTTTATCTGGGAGCTGGCGTTTTAGTTTACGGCTATTCGGCTCTTTCTGTAGTGCCAGCATGGTTTCATCATAGAGTTTTTTATTATCAAAATAGTCACGTGGGTCAATCACGATTTTCATAATCGGCGTACTGATCGCCAGCGGAATACCATTACGATCATAAATTACGCCACGCATGGCCTTGATGGTATTGGTTCGCAGAATATTGGCATTGGCTTTATTTTGCAGAAAGTCTTTATTGATAATCTGCACATAGAAAGCTCGGCCGATCAGTGTCACAAAACACAGCAGCACCACGGCCCACATGATGTAAAAACGGTTGATATAAACATTTAAGGCATTTTTCTCGGTGACGGACTGCTTTTTACGTACCGGTTGCTTCTTTCTCTTGTCTACCATGTTCGAGCGCTAGCCTTATTTTTTCTCATCTGAAGGTTGTGGTAAGGAAATCACGACACTCTGTGAAATCGGAGGTGAATACATCCTTAACTGGGTCACTGCACGGGTACCAATCTGCGCGGTCGCACCGAAAGTCTGCTGTTCAATCAGCAAACGTCCCCACTCTGCATTCAGGTCATCCCGTTCACGCAGATAAGTACTCAATTTGCGATTATCCTGACGGTATTCAAAGACCTGGAAGACGACAAATACCGCACTGATGAAGACCATCAACATTAATATGAGGTAAACAATGACTTTTTTCAGCCATAACTTTTCTGTTTTTTTATCAACCACTTCAGTTTTCATGATGTGCCTATTAAGCTAAACGTTCTGCCACGCGCAGCCATGCGCTACGTGAACGAGGATTGGCTTTAACTTCCTCATCACTTGCCTTGACCCGGGCGATTTTCTTTAAACGTCGCGTATCCTTTTGTTGTTGCGGCATTCCCCAGCCTGAATCTTCTTCAAGCGTTGATTCTTTTTGAATAAACTGTTTAATCAACCGGTCTTCTAATGAATGAAAGCTGATCACAGCCAAACGTCCCTCTGGTTTTAAAATTTCAACCGCTTGAGGGAGGAAAGTTTCAATATCTTCTAATTCTTTATTAATAGCAATACGAATTGCCTGGAAAGTTCGGGTGGCAGCATGTTTATTTTTTTCCCATTTTGGATGGGCAACTTTCACAATTTCCGCCAGTTTGGCTGTGGTATCAATATATCCGGCAGCCTTGATCGCTTTGGCTATACGACGACTATAACGCTCTTCCCCATACTGAAAAATCACATTGGCCAGTGCTTCTTCTTCAATATCCACCAGCCATTCTGCTGCAGTCGGACCTTGCGAGTTGTCCATACGCATATCCAGCGGGCCATCTTTCATAAAGCTGAAACCGCGTTCTGCCTGATCCAGCTGCGGTGAAGACACCCCTAAGTCAGCCATCACACCATCTACACTTTCAATACCCTGCTCAGCTAATGCCTGTTTTAAATCAGCGAAGCTGGCATGAATAATTTTAAAACGTGAATCTTCCTGTTCCAGTTCTGCGGCAACAGCCAATGCTTGCGGGTCTTTATCGAAGGCGTAGACGCGTGCATTTTCATCCAATTTGGAAAGCAATAAACGTGTATGCCCACCGCGACCAAAGGTTCCATCCACATAAATTCCCGTATTGCGACCAGCCAGTAAGGCATCAATCGTTTCGTGAAGTAATACAGAAATATGTGACATAAAAACTCAATCAATAGGGCGAAAAATTTAACTGCACATTATCACTCTGTTTAGCTAAAGCTCCAAACGACTTTTTGTAGATAAATATTAATTTCTATAGAGAAAACCGTTTTTATTTTTCGACAGCCGATAAAAAAGCCTCCATCGAGGAAGCTTTTTTATATTTTAAATTTATTTTCTAATCAACAGATTAACGCTTCGAGTTATAGATCTGGTCGAAGATTGCGCCATTCACAAAGTGAGTTTTCTGTGCATTGGCCCAGCCACCGAATACTTCATCAATGGTAAAGGTTTTAATTTTTGGGAACTGTGATGAATATTTGGCTAATACTTTCTCATTACGTGGACGGTAGAAATGTCGTGCTGCCATGTCCTGACCAAGTGGAGAGTAAAGATAGTTGATATAACCTTTAGCTAACCATTTATTGCCATTTTTATCCACTGTACGATCTACGATGGCTACAGAGGGTTCAGTCAGAATGGTCAAAGATGGATAAACGATATCAAACTTATTCTTACCTAAAGTTTTTTGCGTTACCAGAGCTTCATTTTCCCAAGTTAACAACACATCACCAATATTACGTTCAGCAAATGTGGTCATCGATGCACGTGCAGCAGAGTCCATCACTTTTACGTTTTTATAAAGCTTGCCGACAAATTCTTGGGCTTTGGCTTTGCTACCACCCGGCTGTTTCTCTGCATAACCCCAAGCTGACAGATAAACCCAACGTGGCAAGCCACCAGTTTTCGGATTTGGTGTAATAATTTCTACACCCGGTTTAGTCAGATCTTTCCAGTCTTTAATTCCTTTGGGGTTATCCTTACGTACCATGAAGACAATCGTTGAAGTATAAGGTGCAGAATTGTGCGGGAACTCTTTTTGCCAGCCTGGCTGGATCTGACCAGATCTTACGATCTCTTCAATATCGTTTGCCAATGCCAAGGTCACCACATCACCTTTTAAACCGTCAACCACAGAACGGGCCTGTTTACCTGAACCGCCATGAGACTGCTTAAAGTTCACATCAATACCGGTTCGTTTTTTCCAGTAGGCACCAAAAGATTTGTTGAATTCGTCATAGAATTCACGGGTTGCATCATAAGAAACGTTCAGGAATTCACGATCCGCGGCTTGGCTCGCAGTTGCAGTAAATGTCAGACCTGTTGCCAATAAGGCAGCACTAACCAGTGATTTTAATTGAGTTTTCATAAGAGCATCGGGAGATTATCTTTATTAGATATAACTATATGAAATAAAATTATTTTTCGCAATTGAGCAAACAAAGTGCATACAGGGTAATATTTAGTTATTTTTTGTTTTAATTTCATGTTTTATATAATAAAAATATCTAGATTAAAGGCTTATTCTATTTTTATAGCATTTTATGCTTTAGATATAAAAAAAACGGATAATAAATTATCCGCTTTCTACTTATGGTTCAGTAATTAGAATTATTTACGGTTTTCTGCAGAGATTTGATCGTAGATGGCTCCATTCACAAAATGGGTTTTCTGCGCTTTTGCCCAGCCGCCAAAGACTTTATCAATAGTAAAAGTCTGGATTTTCGGGAATTGTGCCGCATATTTTGCTGCTGCTTTGGCATCGCGTGGACGGAAGTAGTATTTCGCTGCCAGCTCCTGCCCTTTTGGTGAATATAAATAGTTCAGATAACCTTTGGCCAAATTACGGTTGCCATTTTTATCCACGGTCTTGTCGACAATCGCCACTGAAGGCTCAGCCAGAATAGAAATTGAAGGATAAACAATTTCATATTTATCTTTACCCAGACCTTGCGTAGCCAATAACGCTTCATTTTCCCAAGAGAGTAATACATCGCCGATCCCGCGTTCAGCAAAGGTCGTTAATGAACCACGCGCACCTGAATCCAGTACTTTGACATTGGCATAGAGTTTTTTCACCAGTTCTTTGGCTTTGGCATCATTACCACCCGGCTGTTTCAAGGCATACCCCCAAGCCGACAGATAAATCCAGCGCGGTGCACCGCCAGTTTTTGGGTTTGGCGTAATAATTTCAATGCCTGGTTTGGTTAGGTCATTCCAGTCTTTAATCTGTTTCGGATTGCCTTTACGAACCAGGAATACAATCGTAGAGGTATAAGGAGCCGAATTACTTGGGAACTCTTTCTGCCAGCCCTTTTCGATTAAGCCTGCATTGACGATTTCTTCGATGTCATTGGCCAGTGCCAAAGTGACTACATCGGCCTGCAAGCCATCGACCACAGAGCGGGCCTGTTTACCTGAACCGCCATGCGACTGTTTAAAGTTGACCGCTTGCCCGGTTTTCTGTTTCCAGAACTTGCCAAATTCTTCATTATATTCCTGATAGAATTCGCGGGTCGGATCATAGGAAACGTTGAGAAAGTCTTTTGCAGCATAGCCAGGAATGGCACTTCCGCCAAGTAATACTAAAATAGTAGAAGTTATTATCTTTTTCATGATTAGTGCTCATTGCTAATTTATCCAGCACTATATAAATAAAAAAATTAATTAACAATCATGTGTTTATAATATTCTATCCAATCATATTCTATTTTTGATATATATGCTCACAATTCATTTCGGATACATTTTCCCCTAAAAATTTAATATCCTGCTACAATATAAGACAGTTCTTCACGATCTCTACACAGTTATCTGTTACAAATAGGCAACTTAAATGTGGAAATTCTGAGATTTAGTAATTTTCCACAGAGAAATATTAGTTTTTTGTAAAAAATGTGACCTGGTTCTACTTTTTTATATCTAAATGTGATTAGATTGTAGCCAATATTATAACAACATTTTTAACAAAACAAGATTAACCAGAGCCAAGGAGGAAGTTTGGATATGAAATTTAAAATATTTACAGCCAGCATCCTAAGTCTTATCATGCTGTTCTCGATTCAACTTGGCCATGCCGTAGTTGTAAAAACAGAGCTACCTAAAGCCTCTGTAAGTGCAATTGAAGTGAAAACCTCACCAATTGAAAAAGCAATTCAGCAACATAAGGCTGATAAAAATGCTTTTCATACTGAGGATGAACTTAAAGCGCTGACTGCGTTCAAATCAAATCCGACTCAAAGCTTTTTTGCAGCTCAAAACCTGCGCTTTACCCGCTTTGTGCAAAGTATTTTTTCTCCGAGCAATTCATAAGACTTAGTTTTAGTTCTCCACATTCGTTATATTTTGCTCATCCTGAAAAGCCGCATCATTCAATGTTGAATAAAGCATTAAGTGATGTGGCTTTTTCGTTATAATAGCTGCAATTTTATATTTAAGATTAGATCCGGTTATGACTGTTCGTACTCGTATTGCACCTTCTCCTACCGGTTTCCCGCATGTGGGAACTGCCTATATTGCCCTGTTCAACCTGTGTTTTGCCAAACAGCACGGGGGAGAATTCATTCTTCGTATTGAAGATACAGATCAGCTGCGTTCTACTCCTGAATCTGAAAAAATGATTCTGGACTCACTACGCTGGTTAGGTCTGAACTGGTCAGAAGGCCCAGATGTCGGTGGTCCACATGCACCGTACCGTCAGTCAGAACGAATGAGCATCTATAAAAAATACGCAGAAGAATTGGTAGATAAAGGTCATGCCTTCTACTGTTTCGCAACAGCGCAAGAACTGGATGAAATGCGTGCTGAACAGCAGGCTCGTGGTGAAACTCCACGCTACGATGGCCGCGGTCTAAAACTATCTAAAGAAGAAGTGGCACGTCGTCTGGCTGCTGGCGAACCGCATGTCATCCGTATGAAAGTGCCGACTGAAGGGGTATGTACCTTTAATGATATGCTCCGTGGTGAAGTAGAAATTCCCTGGGCGCAAGTCGACATGCAAATTCTGCTAAAGACGGATGGCCTGCCAACTTACCATCTGGCAAACGTGGTCGATGACCACCTGATGCAAATTACTCATGTGATTCGTGGTGAAGAATGGATTCCGTCTGCACCGAAACATCAGTTGCTGTACAAATACTTTGGTTGGGATATGCCAGTCCTGTGCCACATGCCGCTACTGCGTAACCCGGACAAATCAAAACTGTCTAAACGTAAGAACCCAACTTCAATCAACTACTATAAAGACATCGGTGTATTGCCAGAAGCGTTGTTGAACTATCTGGGCCGTATGGGCTGGTCAATGCCAGATGAGCGTGAAAAATTCACTTTGGCTGAAATGATTGAACACTTTGACATTAACCGTGTCTCTCTGGGTGGTCCTATCTTCGATGTTGAGAAACTCAACTGGTTAAATGGCCAATGGATTAAAGCTCTCTCTCCTGCTGAACTGTTAGATACCTTACTGGCTTGGAAAGCAGACCGTGCCAAACTGGAAGAAATCGCTGCTGCAATTCAACCACGGATCAATCTACTGTCTGAAGCAGTGAACTGGTCAGCGCACTATTTCAACCATTTCCCGACTTTGACTAAAGAACAGTTCGAAAGCAAAAAACTTTCTGAAGAACAAGTGCGTCAAAGCCTGCAATTTGCGATCTGGCGTCTGGAAAGCCTGTTCACCTGGAACAATGACACTGTCAGCCAAACACTGATGGATCTGGCGAATCAGATGGGCGTTAAATTACGTGACTTTATGCCAGCGTTCTTTATTGCGATTGCCGGTTCAACTGCTTCTACCCCAGTTATGCAGACCATGGTTACCATTGGTCCGGATCTGACTTTTGCCCGTCTGCGCCACGCGCTGGAAGTTGTCGGCGCCCCTAGCAAGAAAGAAGTAAAAGCTTGGGAAAAACTTAATGAGAGTCTGAAACTGTCGAAAAATGAAGCAGTTGATCAAGCTTAATTTATTTTTTAGTTGACGGCTGAGCGTTATACCCATAATATAGCGTTCACACAGACTGGGGTCATAGCTCAGTTGGTAGAGCGCTACAATGGCATTGTAGAGGTCAGGAGTTCGATCCTCCTTGACTCCACCAAATAAGTCTTGCTTTACCTGTGTATTTGCCTCATTTGTCCCTATCGTCTAGAGGCCTAGGACATCGCCCTTTCACGGCGGTAACCGGGGTTCGAATCCCCGTAGGGACGCCACATTCAAGATGGCAACATCTTAATAAAAAACCCAAGCATTGTGACTTGGGTTTTTTATTGTCTGTCTGTTTTATATTGGCGGTATTTCGGTTTTTGCGTATCTTCCGATAAAATAATCAGTAATTTAGAATTTTGGAGTAGTAATGCAATATCGTTGCCCTAAATGTCAAAGCCCAAAAATCATGCCCGTTGCTCAGCCAGGTCAACCGGCGGCGCGCCCAGTCGTGCCTAAAAGCCTGATCATGCTGGTGCCTGCCCTGTTTGTATTATTGCTGCTGGTCATCATTAGCATCGCGATGTGGATTTTTGGAGATGGTGCAGGTACGACTTTACAGACCGCTACTGTGATCGTGTTTATTATCTGTCTGATCGCAGGCTTCATGTTCTATAAAGATTTGCCTGATTTTAAAATTTCCATGCAGGCTTTCATGCAAAGCCAAAAGAAATGGAAATGCCGTGAATGCAATCATGAGTGGGAAATCTGATTTCTAGAGTTCACTCATTTTCAAAGCCGAAAAATCTTGCATGTTTATGCAAGATTTTTTTATTAGTAAAACTAAATCTTCTAACCCCTAATATTAAAATGTCGACTAGAACAATAAATTCATATTTTTCCCAATTTACTTCACTTTTAAAATGAAGTTTTTTTATTTCTACTGCTTGTTTTTGGTCATTAAATACACAAAAATATCAACATGAGACTAAAAGCATGTAATTCATTACCGAAATAAAACCGCTTTATATTGTAGTCTTTAGTGGATAGTTTAATTAATTATTAATAATGGCAAAGGTGAGGAATAAAAATGCTTAAACTTAAAAAAGTCATACATTTTCTGTTTTCTCATGACGAGCCTACGGGTACAGAAGTCGAAAATTCTATTTCTGAAGCAGACACTTATTATCTGGAAGCTGTACAGTTTGAAAAGCTTTGCCATGCTTTAAAGCAACGCCAAGCCGAACATTTTCAAATTGCGCAGCTAGAGCAGCAAGAAAATTATCAACGCAATGCTTTCTGGAACTACTTAAGTGCAGCCACGCGTGGACACGCCGAAGCGCAATATAGACTGGGTAAACACTTTCTTAAAGGTAGTCTAGGTTTAGATCAGAATTATTTTCATGCTGAAGAATGGCTGAATAAGGCTAAACAGCAAGGTCATTTAAAAGCTGCGCGGCTGTTATCAAATACTTATAGCCAAATGAGTGTCCAATATTAAAGAAAAAAACCAGCCCAAAGGCTGGTTTTTTATACGCTTTGATTAAGCACCAATTTTGCGATATTTCTGACGCTTCGCTGCCAGATCATCGCCATATTTCTTACGGCGATACTCTTCAAACTCGGTATAGTTACCGGTGAAGAATTCTGGAGTCTCATCTTCAAATGACAAGATGTGAGTCGCAATACGGTCCAAGAACCAACGGTCATGCGATACTACCATCACACAGCCCGGGAAGACCAGAATTGCATCTTCTAACGCACGTAAAGTTTCTACGTCCAAGTCGTTTGATGGTTCATCGAGCAAGATAACGTTCGCACCTTGTTGCAGGATTTTCGCAAGTTGTAAACGGTTACGCTCACCACCTGACAATTCGCCTACGCGTTTTTGCTGATCTTGGCCTTTAAAGTTAAAGCGCCCTATATAAGCACGAGATGCAATTTCGTAATCGCCTACTTTCAGGATATCAAGACCGCCAGACACTTCTTCCCAAACGGTTTTATTGTCATCCAAGGTGTCACGAATCTGACCCACATAAGCAACTTTTACAGAATCACCTAAAGTCACTGTACCAGTATCGGGTTGCTGTTCGCCCGTCATCATACGGAACAGTGTAGTTTTACCTGCACCATTTGGACCTACGATACCGACAATCGCTGTTGGTGGTACTGTGAAAGACAAGTCTTTATACAGCAGTTTGTCACCAAATGATTTGCTAATCCCTTCAACTTCAACCACCTTGTTGCCCAGACGTGGACCAGGTGGAATATAGATTTCTGAAGTTTCGTTACGTTGCTGGAATTCACGAGAGTTAAGTTCCTCGAAACGTTCCATACGTGCTTTGTTTTTCTTCTGCTGGCCTTTCGCATTTGAACGAACCCATTCAAGTTCTTTTTTCAATGCCTTAGCAAAAGATTCTTCCTGCTTGTTTTCTTGTTCTAAACGCGCATTTTTCTGTTCCAGCCAAGAAGAATAGTTACCTTGGTAAGGAATACCATGTCCACGGTCAAGCTCCAGAATCCACTCGGCCACGTTATCAAGGAAATAACGGTCGTGCGTAATTGCCACGATAGTGCCTGGGAAGTCTTTCAGGAAGCGTTCTAGCCAAGATACAGATTCTGCATCCAAGTGGTTGGTTGGTTCGTCGAGAAGCAGCATGTCTGGTTTAGACAGCAGCAAACGGCACAATGCAACACGACGGCGTTCACCACCTGAAAGCATGGTTACATCTGCATCCCATGCAGGCAGATTTAATGCTGCTGCAGCCTGTTCCAGCTGGTTATTCAGGTTATGTGCATCCCAAGTCTGGATAATTGCTTCCAGTTTTTCCTGCTCTTTTGCTAGTGCATCGAAGTCTGCATCTGGATCTGCATAGTCTGCAAATACCTGATCAAGGCGTTCTAATGCATCAAGTGCTTCACGTACGCCGTCTTCAACGTTGCCACGAACGTCTTTGGTTGGATCAAGTGGTGGTTCTTGCTCGAGGTAACCGATTTTGATACCCGGTTGCGCACGTGCTTCACCAGAGAAATCTTTATCTACGCCCGCCATAATACGAAGCAAAGTAGATTTACCTGCACCGTTCAGACCAAGCACACCAATTTTTGCGCCTGGGAAAAATGATAAGGAGATATCCTTGAGGATTTCGCGCTTCGGCGGAACCATCTTGGACACTCGGTTCATCGTATAAATATATTGGGCCACGTAGGACTCCTCAATTGAAAAACCAAATGGGGAAGAAACAAACTTCCCCCTGCTCAATCATGAGCGAAAAAATAATCGGCTATTATACGCAGAAAGTCTTCAAAACATAAGCCATTCACGTGAAGTTAATGCCTTGTTACAAGTTTAATCCTGTTTATTTTTCAAACAGTATTTCTGCCACCTAAACTTGCATTATTTTGCTGATGCTATATCGTTAATTAAGATATTCATTTGAATAAATATGCACTTTTCTTCATATTTCAAGTGCTAATATTTGAGCAGTTTCAATACAGCAAAAAACACAAGAAGACCAACGATCATGACTTATAAAGCAGAAACTTTAGCGATTCACGCAGGCTATAGCCCGGAACCTACTACTAAAGCTGTTGCGGTTCCAATTTATCAAACCACCTCATATGCCTTTGACAATACTCAGCACGGTGCCGATCTGTTTGACCTAAAAGTTCAGGGCAATATTTATACCCGCATCATGAACCCTACCACAGCGGTGCTAGAACAACGTATTGCAGCTCTGGAAGGTGGTATTGGTGCGCTGGCTTTAGCTTCAGGTATGGCTGCGATTACCTATGCGATTCAGACCATTGCTGAAGCGGGTGACAATATTGCTTCGGTGTCTACTTTATATGGCGGCACTTATAACCTGTTTGCACATACCCTGCCTAAACAAGGGATCGAAGTTCGTTTCTTTGACTATCAAGATCCGGAAGCTCTACGTAATCTGATTGATGACAAAACCAAACTGGTTTTTGTGGAATCAATTGGAAACCCACTGGGCAATATTATTGACCTCGAAGCGATTTCCAAGATTGCCCATGAATATGGCGTACCAGTCATCGTCGACAATACTGTAGCGACACCAGTCCTACAAAAATCTTTTGATTTCGGTGCCGACATCGTGGTGCATTCACTGACCAAATATATTGGCGGTCATGGTAATTCGATTGGCGGCATTATTGTAGATAGTGGCAAGTTCCCATGGGGGCAACATGCCGAGCGTTTCCCTGCTCTAAATACACCTGATCCAAGCTATCACGGTGTCAATTATGTCGAAGCTTTAGGTGAAGCTGCCTATATCGCTCGCGCTCGCGTCGTACCTCTGCGTAATACCGGGGCAGCGATCAGCCCGCAAAATGTATTTTTAATTCTGCAAGGCTTGGAAACTTTGAGTCTACGTATGGAACGTCATACTGAAAATGCGCTGAAGGTTGCAGAATATTTGCAACAGCATCTAAAAGTAAAATGGGTCAATTATGCCGGTCTGAAAGATCACCCGCAGCATGCTTTGGCACAAAAATATGTGAAAGGTAAACCGTCTGCCATTCTGACTTTTGGTGTAGAAGGTGGTCGTGAAGGCGGTGCCCGTTTTATTGATGCGCTGCAACTGTTCACCCATCTGGTCAATATTGGGGATGCCAAAAGTCTGGCCTGCCACCCGGCAACCACCACCCACCGCCAGCTTAATCCTGAAGAGCTCAAATCAGCAGGTGTGAGTGAAGATATGGTTCGTTTATCGATCGGAATTGAACACATTGATGACCTGATTGCGGATCTGGAACAATCTCTCACAGCAGTTTAAGCGCCATTTTAAAGCAGAAAACTCTAGCAAAAATGCTGGAGTTTTTTTATTTATTTTTTGAATACAATCACTTGCTTTGTGATTTATTTTCATGATAAAAATCAATTGAAACGGCGAACACAATTAGAGCAATTACTCTAATT
Organism: Acinetobacter sp. TW_SC_4; assembly: GCF_054861205.1. Lineage (NCBI taxonomy): Bacteria > Pseudomonadati > Pseudomonadota > Gammaproteobacteria > Moraxellales > Moraxellaceae > Acinetobacter > Acinetobacter sp. TW_SC_4. The sequence goes on along the minus strand of NZ_CM142174.1, from coordinate 335,241 downwards.
TTTATTTTATTTTCAATAGTTTAATGTATAGATTTTCTTAAATAATTAGTTATTATATTAGTACTCATCTTCGCTCTTATCTCTTTAGAGCCATCTTTGATTTTTTAATAAAAATAATTTGAACGCAGTCTTCAAATTAGGGATAACAAACGTGAAAACTAGACTACAGAAACAATTGGAAAAACGTATTGCAGGTAAAACTGTCCTTATTACAGGCGCATCCAGTGGTATAGGTTTAACGACGGCACATCAGCTGGCAGATGCTGGCGCACATGTTTTACTGGTCGCGCGTACCAAAGACACCCTAGAACAAGTAAAAAAAGAAATTGAATCCAAAGGCGGTAAAGCTTCGGTATTTCCATGTGATCTCAACAATATGGAATCCATTGATGAAGTGTCCAAACAGATTATTGCTTCAGTCGACCATATCGATATCCTGATTAACAATGCGGGCCGCTCGATTCGCCGTGCGGTGCATGAATCAGTAGATCGTTTTCATGATTTTGAACGTACCATGCAGCTAAATTATTTTGGTGCAGTGCGCCTGGTGATGAATATCCTGCCGCAAATGATGATTCGCCGTGCAGGTCATATCATCAATATCAGCTCGATTGGTGTATTGGCGAACGCCACCCGCTTCTCGGCTTATGTCGCATCTAAAGCGGCACTGGATGCTTTCAGCCGCTGTCTGTCTGCAGAAGTCCATTCACATAAAGTTGCAATCACTTCAATTTATATGCCTTTGGTTCGTACACCAATGATCGCACCGACCAAGATCTATAAATATGTGCCTACCCTGTCTCCGGAACAGGCAGCTGAACTGGTTGCTTATGCGATTGTGAAACGTCCGAAGAAAGTGGCGACCAATCTGGGACGTCTGGCTTCGATTACCTATGCGATTGCACCAGACATCAACAATGTCCTGATGTCGATCGGTTATAACCTGTTCCCAAGCTCTTCAGCATCAGTGGGTCAGCCACAAAAACTGAACTGGGTGCAAAAGGCCTATGCACGGATCTTCCCGGGCGAGCACTGGTAATTTCTTCAAGAATATTCCGGCCGCCTACTGGCGGCTATTTTATTTCTGTACTTTAGCGATTCAGCCGCTCAGGTTTATAATCTGAATGCGCCCAACGACACATCCTGTCTTTTCAGGCACAGATTTTTGCCGCAAATGCGACGAGATCACGTACACTATGGACGGATATTTCCTATCCATCTTTTTATATTCTGATTCAATTAATGGAAACCCTTATGAACAACGTGCAATGGCTCGATGAAGTAAAATTTAACGAACAAGGTCTGATCCCTGCCATTGCCCAGCACCATCAAACTGGTCGTGTATTGATGGTCGCCTGGATGAATCGTGAAGCGCTAGCTTTAACTGCCGAAAAAAATCAGGCGGTGTATTTCTCCCGTTCGCGCAACAAGTTATGGCATAAGGGCGAAGAATCTGGTCATTTCCAGACCGTGCATGAAATCCGTCTGGACTGTGATGCGGACGTGATTATTTTACAGATTGAACAGCATGGTGGCATTGCCTGCCATACCGGCCGTGAATCATGTTTCTACCGTAAACTGACACCAAATGGCTGGGAAATTGTGGATGCACAAATTAAAGATCCAGCAGCAATTTATGGTGAAAAATCAACAAATCCGCATACGCTTGCCATGAATGCCTCAACCGCTCAGTCTGAACAGGTTGAAGTATTGTCATACTTGGGCGAGATGATGGCAGAGCGTAAGAAAGCCGATCCGGAATCCTCTTATGTGGCCAAGCTGTACCATAAAGGTTTAAATAAGATTCTGGAAAAAGTCGGTGAAGAAAGCTTTGAAACCGTGATCGCGGCTAAAGATTTCAAAACTGAAGCCTCTGAAGACAACAAGAATGACCTGATCTATGAAGTGGCTGATCTGTGGTTCCATACCATTGTGATGCTCGGTTACTTCGACCTGGATCCACAACTGGTCCTGAATGAACTGGCACGCCGTCAGGGTCTATCCGGTCTGGTTGAAAAAGCCAATCGTCAACATTAAGTCGTGAATGAATCTACCTGTGTCTGATCTGCAAAAACCCAAAGCGACCTATGAGCAAGCAACTGCCATTGATAACGCACGTCTGGGAAAATCTTTTAAAGTCATTGCCTATGCGGGCACAGGTAAAACTACGACCCTGCAAATGATCAGTGATGCCATGCCGGAACGGCGCGGTATGTATCTGGCATTTAATAAATCCATTGCCTCAGAAGCACAAAACAAGTTTCATCGGGGTGTGGACTGCCGAACGTTTCACTCCCTGGCTTTTCGCAGTGTTCCACGTGGAGTCACGGATAAGCTACGCCTACCGCGTTTAAGTCCAAGCTTTATTGCCAAGGAATATCGTCTTGAGCCCATGACCTTGCGCCGGATGATGGGGGGACGTTATGAAAAATATGTGCTGATGCCTTCGCGTCTGGCCAGTCTGGTTGCGAACGCAGTCGGCTATTTCTGCTCGACCAGTTCGCAATATCCCGCCCCGCGACATATTCAGGCACCGAGCTGGCTACACCCAGATGATATTGAAGCATTGCAAAAGAAACTTTATCCAGCAGTTGAACGGCGTTGGTTAGAGTCAATTGATCCCAATCATCAGGCCGGGATTGGGCATGATATTTACCTGAAACTTTGGGCATTGTCTGAGCCCAATATTCCTGCCGACTATGTGCTGTTTGATGAAGCACAGGATGCCGACCCACTGATGCTGGGAATTTTGCTGAAACAGCGTAGCACTCAGGTCATCTATGTCGGCGATGCACATCAGCAGATTTATGCCTGGCGTGGTGCAGTGAATGCCATGCAGCAGCTGCCACTACCTGAATCTCGTCTGACCACTTCATTCCGTTTCGGGCCTGAAATTGCGCTGAATGCCAATGCAATTTTGGGAGCATTGAATGAAATTGTGCCCCTACTCGGTAATCCGCACTTAAATTCCAAAGTGGTCAATAAACCACATACCAAACTACGCGATGCGATTCTATGTCGGACCAATGCGCGTGCTATGGAACTATTACTTGCCGGTTTAGTACGTGGCGATAAAGTCAGCCTGCAAGCGGATCATGTCAAACTGAACCGTTTTGTTGATGCCGCCGCGATGCTGAAACAGGGCAAGCGTGTGGTTGATGTACCTGAGCTGGCCTGGTTTAATTCCTGGCATGATGTGCACGAGTACTGCGAGACCAATGAAGGTAGTGATATCAAACCTTTAGTCAAACTGGTCGATGAACATGGTACTGATCCCCTGAAAACTGCTCTCGCCAAAATCACCCCAATCGGGCAAGCAGACTACATTATCTCTACCGCGCATAAGGCCAAAGGTTTGGAATGGGATCGGGTACACATTGAGGATGACTACCAGTTCAAGCTGAACGAGAAAGACCATAAAATTAGTGACGAAGAGTTACGTCTGCTGTACGTGGCCTGTACTCGTGCTAAGGTAAGCTTAAATATTCATCACATTTATGACCTCATTCAACAGCTGAAAATCAGGATGCCACAATCACTGCGCCAAGCCGTCGGCTAAGGTAAAACATAGATGTAAAAAATCACGCTACAGGTGATCCATGCACATCGAAAAAATACAACTTAAACATGCTCTGCACTTTTCTAATATCCAGCTTGATTTTGATCTGCAAAAAACACCTGTGACTTTAATTCTAGGTGATCAGGGTTCGGGTAAAACCACCTTGCTGCGCTTGAGTTATCAGGCTTTGACCTGGTTTTCTGCCCGTTTTCGTGACTTGCGTACCGCAGGTTTAAGCATGCTGGATCAGGATATCCTGCAAAATCGTCTGCAATCCAAAATTGATATCCAGGTGCATTTTCCTGACGATTTGAGGTCATTGCCTGAATCAGCACAGGGAGAAGCTGCCCAATCCTGTTCTTGGCAGTTATACAAAACTTTAAATAGTCAGGGCATTGGCTTTGCCAAAGCGGAAACCCAGCAACTCGATGCCATGGTGAGTCTCTATCAAAAGGCAAGGCAACATGACCCTTTGCTCGGTCTGCCTATGGTCGCCTACTATCCGGCTGAACGCTTCGTCAATGAAATTAATTTACTCAGCAAAAATAATCAGGCCATTTTTCAGACTGCGCATGCCTATGAAATTACCGCCATTCCTTTTACGACTTTTGCACGTTTCTTTGAATGGTTTCGTGAAGTCAGTGATATTGAAAATGCACAAAGTGCCAAGATCATTGACCAGATTCTAGATCAGGCGTTACAGCAATCGGACGATATTCAAGCAGATCAGCTGGCCCAGCAAATTGAAAAAGCCAAAGCGCATATGCATACGCCAAGCCTGACTGCCTTGCGTGAAGCTTTATCCATTGTGCTGCCGGAACTTCGCCAGATTTATCTCGATTACCAGCCCAAGCTGCAATTAATGGTGCGTTATCAGGATCACACTTTTAGCTTTCAGCAGTTGTCGAGCAGTATCCGGAACTGGATTGCACTAGTGGGAGATATTGTACGACGACTTTGTCTGCTTAATCCACACAGCTTATTTCCTTGTCAGGAGGGTACTGGCATTTTGCTGATTGATGAAATTGACCATCAACTGGATCAGGACATGGCTGCCGTCATTTTACCGCGTCTGCATCAGGCGTTTCCTAACTTGCAGATTATTGTGACTGGAAACCGGCCGGAATTGCTGGAACAGGCTCAGGATTTTCAGTGTCTAAAACTGGAAAATAAACAGCTGCATCACATCCATCTGAATCCAATGCAGGTTCAGTATGATCATTTCTATGCAGAGTTGCTTGAGATTAGCCAAAATCATACTGATATAGGAAAAGTTGAAGATGCACTTCAAGAACCAGAAACAGCCAACCTGACGGCTCAGTCTGTTCTGCAACTGATTCAGGAACAGCTAAGCGTAGAACAGCAACAGGAGCTTTTACAGCTCTTGAGTCAGGATAATTCACAAAGCTTGCCTCAATCTTCTTAAATAGTCCTGAAACGATAATGCAATTTAAAAAATAAAATCAGGATGCAAGAATAGGTTTGGATTTTCTGCATTCCTGATCAAGAAGTTATAAATTTTTATCAATAAATGCAGGGAGTTTGATCTTTATTTTCGGTCAAATTTGTACGAGATGTTCAAGCATGCACCCCATATCAAAACCAAGCTTACGTATAATCTACAAGTTCTACATAAAAACATTGATGTTGTGGTTATCCTGTAATATGATCGGTTTTACTTGCAATTTTCGTTGTAAAATCGGAATTTGCTATCGTTTATAAGTTGCGCAATACAACTGTTTTATTCTGTTTGAATATCATTCTGGCTTTCAAGATCGAGAAGTTTTGGGTCGCTCTTTGCGGTCCTGTAATCCTTGAAAGATAAAGATTCACCCTAGGTTGACCTTAACCTATATCACGACAATGGATACGAGTGTGCTGCCAATTATTATATTGTTACCGTTAGTATTAGGCACAACCCTTGTCTCGTGGCTGAAGCAATTTTCACGCGGGGTAACGGCTTTAGGAGCAATTGCCGTCAGTCTCAGCAGTTTCTTATTACTGTTGAGTCAGGCGCCTGCTGTATTTAATGGAACGGTAATTACCCAGACTTGGTCCTGGCTACCCCAGCTTGGAATCGATTTCAGTTTCCGGCTGGATGCTTTGGGCATGCTGTTTGCTCTGCTGATTAGTGGAATTGGCACCCTGATTTATATCTATGCCTATTACTATCTCAGCCCTAAAAATTCTCTAAGTAAACTGTATTTCCTGCTGATGCTGTTTATGGCAGCGATGCTCGGCATTTCATTGTCTAATAATCTTCTGATTCTCCTGATCTTTTGGGAACTCACCAGTATTTCTTCTTTCCTGCTGGTTGGTTACTGGAGCAATTACGAAGCGGCTCAACGCGGCTCTCGTATGGCTCTGACCATTACCGGGATGGGCGGCTTATCTATGCTGGGTGGTTTTATTCTGCTTGGACAGATTACGGGTACCTATCAGATTGACCAGATCCTGATGATGGGCGAACAGATTCAGGCGCATGCTCTATTTGTACCGACATTATTATTAATTTTACTCGGTGCTTTTACCAAAAGTGCGCAGTTCCCGTTTCACTTCTGGTTACCAAATGCCATGGCAGCACCGACGCCGGTGTCTGCCTATCTGCACTCTGCCACCATGGTCAAAGCGGGCCTGTTTTTAGTTGCACGTTTATTGCCAATTTTTGCAGGCGCGGCACTGTTCCATAATATTGTTACTTTTATCGGGTTATTTACCCTGTGTGTGGCAGCGTTCTTTGCCATCTTTAAAGAAGATCTGAAAGGTCTGTTGGCCTATTCAACTATTAGCCATTTAGGCCTGATCATGTGTCTGCTGGGTATTGGCTCACCACTCGCCGTCGCAGCAGCAATTTTCCATATCATTAACCATGCAACCTTTAAAGCTGCCTTGTTCATGATTGCCGGGATCATTGACCATGAATCCGGTACTCGTGATCTGCGAAAATTGTCTGGTCTTTGGCAAATGCTGCCTTTTACCGCAACCCTGACCATGATCACTGCCGCCTCCATGGCTGGTATTCCATTCACCAATGGTTTCTTGTCCAAGGAAATGTTCTTTACTGAACTGGTCGAAAACTTAAGTGGTCCAGTCATGGTCGGTGCAGCTATTGCAGGAACACTGGCCGGGATTTTTGCTGTCGCCTATTCAATTCGTCTGGTACATGGCGTGTTTTTTGATGGTCCATTAGGCCAGCAAGTCCCAAATAAAGATGCGCATGAGCCGCCATTTGGTATGCGTGCACCGGCTATTTTACTGGCTTTCCTGTGTATCGCAGTCGGCCTGTTACCAGGATTACTGGTCGAAAAGATTGTAAATAGTACCACACAAGCGTCAACCCAGAATTTCGCCTTTGAAGGCACTCATCTTGCCCTTTGGCACGGTATTAATCTACCTTTAGTGATGAGTATCATTGCGATATTAGGCGGTGCGATTTTCTATTTTGCACTGGCCAAAGGCGGTGCGATCCGGGAAATTGATCTGGATCCGAAACTGGGCGAACTGCAAGGCCGTGTACTGTTTGATCTGTTCCTGAAAAATCTGTTACTGAATTCAAGACGTTTCCGCCGTGCGACTGAAAATGGCAAACTGCAAAGTTATATTTTATGGATTGTGCTGTTTACCATTGGTCTGGTGGGTTACCCACTCGTCGTCAATGGGATCGACACCGGTAGCCGCGAACTGACCCATGCACCAGTGCTTGCCATTGTTCTATGGCTGTTACTATTCTCAGCCTGCTGGATGATGCTCTGGTTCCATCATGAACGGATTAAAGCCATCCTGATCAGTGGTGCGGTCGGTCTGGTAGTCACCATGGTTTTCATTGGTTTCTCTGCACCCGATCTGGCTTTGACCCAGATTACAGTCGATGTAGTAACAACTGTTCTGCTACTGATGAGCCTGTCACTCCTGCCACAATTAACGCCTTATGAATCTAGCCCGACCCGACGCTGGCGAGATGCAGTGATTGCGGTCTGCGGGGGTCTAGGAATTGCAACAGTTGCCTGGCTGGTTATGACACGTGACCATAATTCAATTTCTTGGTTCTTTATCCAACAATCGATTCCGCTTGGTGGCGGCACAAATGTCGTCAACGTAATTCTGGTCGATTTCCGTGGTTTCGATACCTTCGGTGAGATTACCGTACTCGGGATTGCCGCCATTGGTGTATTAAGTCTGATGGACGGTATGCGTGCTCATGGCACCACCATTACCCAAGGCCTGACTTACCGTTTTAACCCCTCCCCTTTGATGCTGCGTATTACAGCATCGTGGATTTTACCGGTAGCACTGGTAGTTAGTCTGTATATCTTTATGCGCGGCCATAATCTTCCGGGTGGCGGTTTTATTGCCGGTCTGGTCACCTCATTGGCCTTGATTATTCAATACGTTGCCATTGGTCAGGATCACGCAGAAAAAATGCTGGGAGCTAAATCTGGACGTCTCTACGAAGTCTGGATTGGCGTCGGCCTGACTATTGCAGGCATAACCGGTATTGCAGCCTGGTTCTGGTCACGTCCATTCCTGACCAGTGCCCATATTCATGTCCATCCGCCATTACTTGGCGATATGCATCTCGCTTCTGCTGCGCTATTTGATGTCGGTGTTTATGTCACCGTAGTCGGGGCGACCATGCTGATGATTTCCGTTCTAGGTGACTCTCGTCACTCAAGTATGACTGGCCCAGTACCAAGAGGATAATAGAATGATTAGTTTAGAACTTTTATTAGCCTCAGCAATTGGCCTACTCACTGCCACCGGGATCTATCTGATTCTGCGGGCACGTACCTTTCCGGTCGTCCTTGGACTGGCCATGATTGGTTATGCAGTGAACCTGTTTTTATTTGCCATGGGCCGTATTCAGATGAATTCGCCTGCAGTGCTCACCGAAGCCACGCAGGTCACCGATCCTTTACCTCAGGCGCTAGTGCTGACCGCCATTGTAATCGGTTTTGCCACCACCGCCTTTATTGTACAGCTGGCCTTACGTAGCCGTTATGAATCAGGAACAGATCACGTTGATTCCAAAGAAGAGATACCGCAACATGACCCACGTGAGGATGAGCCGTAATGACTGATCTTCTCAACTTCTTGAATCAACACACTCCTATTTTCAGTATTCTTTTACCGGCTTTTACTGCCTTTATTTTAGTACTGTTGGGTAACCCGGGTTCCGGTTCTCTGATTACCGACTGGCGTCAGCCATGGCGTCGTGGCGTGAGTCATATTTCGACCCTATTGGGTTTGATTATGGCGGTTGGCTATCTGATCAATAGCAGCCAAGGGCAGATCAGTGTCTACACTTTAAGTGAATGGGCCGCCCCTTTTGGTATTGTACTGGTCCTGGACCAACTCTCTGCCTTGATGCTGGTACTGACCTATACACTCGCTTTGCCAATCGTTTGGTATGCCAGCAAAGAATGGGATATTCGCGGGCGCTATTTCCACGCCATGGTCCATTTTCTATTAATGGGGCTTAGTGGTGCCTTCCTGACCGGTGACTTGTTTAACCTGTTCGTGTTCTTCGAGATCCTGTTAATGGCCTCCTATGTTCTACTTTTGCATGGGCAAGGCAAGGCACGCTTCCAGCTCGGTGTGCATTATGTGGCTATTAACCTGCTCGCTTCTGCCATGTTCCTGATCGGACTCGGGATGATTTATGGCAGTGTCGGCAGCCTGAATATGGCTGATGTTGCCCGCCTGATGCCAACTTTGGCAGGCGATGAACATAAGCTGGCCGTTGCAGGCGGACTGATGCTATTTGTGGTGTTCGGGATTAAGGCAGCCATGTTACCGGTAGGTCTGTGGCTTCCTAAAACATATGCTGTTGCAACTACTCCGGTAGCTGCCCTGTTTACCATCATGACCAAAGTCGGGATCTACGCGATTATCCGGGTCAATGGTACTGTATTTGACGATGAATACAGTCATCAGATCCTGATGAACTGTCTGCTGATAATTGGGGTGATTACCTCACTGTATGGCGCATTTGGTGCCATTGGGACTGAACGTTTACGCCGTTTCGTCGGCTTTATGATTTTGTCTTCGGTCGGCACCATTCTGATTGCGATTGCCATGAACAGCACTCAGGCTTGGGCAGGTGCCTTGTATTATATGGTGCACAGTACCTTAATTGGCGCAGCGTTTTATATCCTATGTGGCTGGATTACCTCACAGCGCGGTGAGTTTAAAGACCATTTTAAAATTGCCCCACAGATGAAACAGAATAAGCTGGTTTCCATTGTATATTTCATCATTGCCTTGATGATGGCCGGCTTGCCACCTTTCAGCGGCTTCTTCGGTAAAGTGTTTATCCTGCAAGCTTCAGGACAGTCTGAGCATCAAATGCTGATTATCTTTACGGTTCTACTGGTCAGCTTACTCAGTATTCTGGCTTTTACCCGGGTCGGTTTTATTCTGTTCTGGCGTTCAAGCCGACCGGAACAGGATGAAAATTCTGAAGAATTCAGCAAATATGAAGCCTTACCAAGCAAGGCACCAGCACGAAATGACCGGGTCATTTATCTATTATTGCTCAGTCTGACAGCCTACGTGGTTTTTGCTGCACCGATCTATCAATATAATTATCAGACCGCAGCACAGATTAAGACCAATCCGATTTATGAAGCAGCATTATTAAAACGTGATGCTGAAGGTAAGTTTATTAGTGTGCAGCCATTTGATCCGGGTTATTTACCAGAAACCAAATACGGTGGTGAAACGCCTGATCCAAATGCGCATCTGATTCCTTATGTCATTTCAGAAAATACCTTAAATGGCGAACATATTTCTGAATTTAAACAGCGTCAGATTGATAAACAGTATATTGAACAGAACAAATACGACGACAATCAACTTAAACCGGCGGAGGGACTTTAATGGCTGAATCATTACTTCAACGCTGGTTCCCACATCCTTTCGTTTCGGTCATTGTGGCGATGAGCTGGGTCATGCTGGCCCATAATATGGAAGTCGGCACACTCCTTATGGCAATATTTCTGGCTATTTTGGTTCCGCGAATGGTCGCTCCTTTTATTGATTACACGCCGAATATCCGGTGGGTGCCGGCGATGCGTCTGTTTTGGGTCGTAGTTTGGGACATCATTGTCGCTAATATTAAAGTCGCGATTTTAGTACTGAGACCGACCAAAAATCTGCATCCCAAATGGTTTCGTGTTCCTCTGGATACCGAGCATGAAGAAGTAAATACTTTACTGGCAATGATTATTACCACGACACCAGGTACAGTCTCTGCGGGGATTGATCAGGACCGGGGCGATATTCTGGTCCATGCCTTAAGTACGGATGATGAAGAGGCTGAAATTGAAACCATCAAACAGCGCTATGAACAACCTTTGATTAAAATTTTTAGCGCACAATCAGGAGCTGAAGCATGACCATTCTGCCATATGCATTGCTGATTTGTCTGGGTGCTGTCACGATCTCCATGTTGCTGTGTCTGATCCGGCTGGTTATGGGCCCATCAATCGTCGACCGTTTGCTGGCACTAGACACCCTATTTTTAAATGCAACCTGTCTGGTGGTGATTCTGGGAATCTACTGGAGCAGCACTTTCATGTTTGAAGGTGCCCTACTGGTCGCCATGCTGGGCTTTGTTTCTACCGCTGCCCTTGCCCGCTATTTCACTACTGGACATGTCATCGACTAGGAGTTTTTAAATGCCTTTAATTTTAGAAATACTAGTTTCGATTTTTTTATTGATTGGCGCGTTTTTTATGCTGGTGGGTGGCATTGGGATGATACGTCTACCCGACCTGTTTATGCGTCTGCATGCACCGACCAAATCCAGTACCTTAGGATTGGGAAGCTTCCTGATCGCTTCTATTATTTTTTCAGCCATCTATGGCCGTTTAGGTTTTGCTGAAGTACTGATTACCCTGTTTGCCTTCATTACTGCACCGGTATCTGCCAACCTGATGGCGCAAGCGGCCTTGCATTTACGTTTGCGCTCGATGAGTGGTGAAGTGCCAGAAACTCTGGAACGTCCATTGCCTTGGCAGAAAACCCGCCGTCGTGCATTTTATGAAAAGGAAATGAATGATCAAGACTCAAGTAATAGTTAGCCCGTTCTACTTAAAAGTTCAGCAATAAAAAAGCCACCCTAAGGTGGCTTTTTTATTGCGCTTTATAAAAGCTTATTCTTCATCTTTCTTGTCTTCAGCAGGAGGTAAATCCTTCACTGCTTCAGCAATCAGACCAAACATATAGTTACCATATGCATTGGTTTTGTCGTAATGGAAACGTAGACGAGGTGTAATACGTGTCTTGATCCGACGGCTCAGTTCATGGCGCAGGAACCCTGATGCCTTATTCAGGACATCGAGTGTTTCTTTATTTGCCGCTTCACTTTGCTCATCACCCAGTTCACGACCCATTACTGTGACATAAACTTCTGCATATCCTAAGTCTGGGCTCACCTTCACGGCTGAGATGGTCACCAGACCACCCAGACGTGGATCTTTCAGCTCCTGACGGATCAGTTCAGACAACTCGCGTTGTACCGTATCCGCCATACGCTTCAGACGTTGACTACCCGCCATTAAAGACTCCGTTTAATCAATTGCACATCATACACTTCGATCTTGTCGAGAGGTTTGATGTCTTTATAGCCTTTCACCGCAAGACCACATTCCATACCGGCACGAACTTCTTCCACCACTTCTTTGTAGCGACGAAGAGATTCTAGCTCGCCCTGGAAGATCACCACGTCATCACGTAATACGCGAATCGGTTTATTACGGTGTAATACGCCTTCAAGTACCATACAGCCTGCTGCAGCACCAAATTTGCTTGAATGGAACACTTCACGTACTTGAGCAACACCCAAGATGGTTTCACGGTGTTCAGGAGCCAGCTTACCGCTCATCGCTGCTTTCACGTCATCAATCAATTGATAGATCACTGAGTAGTAACGAATGTCGATACTGTCTGCATCTGCTTTTTGACGTGCAGTATTGTCGGCACGTACGTTAAAGCCAAGAAGAACCGCTTCTGAAGATTCAGCAAGTGTGACGTCAGATTCAGTAATCGCACCAACACCAGAACCGATAATACGTACTTTTACTTCATCCGTTGAAAGCTCAGCCAATGCAACATGAAGTGCTTCCAATGTACCGCGTACATCAGTTTTCAATACTACATTGACGATTGGTACATCTTTTTTGCCCATAGACGCCATGATGTTTTCAAGACGCATTGCAGATTGACGTTCAAGACGTTTTTGACGTTCACGATCCATACGCGCATCGGCAACTTCACGTGCTTTCTTCTCGTCATTCACAACAAGAACTTCGTCACCTGCCATCGGCGCTTCTGGAAGACCCAGAATTTCGACTGGAATCGAAGGACCTGCAGACTTGATACGTTTACCGTTTTCATCGGTCATGGCACGAACGCGGCCATAAGATGAACCAGCAAGTACCAGGTCACCCACTTTCAGCGTACCGTTTTGTACAAGAATAGAAGTTACTGCACCGCGGCCTTTATCAACACGTGCTTCAATCACAACACCTTGTGCCGCACCTTCTTCAGACGCTTTCAATTCAAGCAATTCAGACTGAATTAAAATCAGGTCAAGAAGTTCGTCAATACCCGCGCCAGTATGTGCAGATACTTTCGCTACAGGAACGTCACCGCCCCATTCTTCAGGTACGATTTCTTTGGTGGTCAATTCATTCAATACGCGATCTGGATCAGCTGAGTCTTTATCCATCTTGTTGATTGCAACAATGATTGGCGTACCCGCTGCACGCGCGTGATCGATTGCTTCTGCAGTTTGTGGCATCACGCCATCATCTGCTGCAACAACCAAGACTACGATATCAGTCGCTTTGGCACCACGTGAACGCATTGCAGTAAACGCTGCGTGTCCCGGAGTATCAAGGAATGTGATACTACCTTTATCAGTCGTTACATGATAAGCACCGATATGCTGGGTAATACCACCTGCTTCGCCTTGCGCCACTTTGGCACGACGAATACGGTCCAGAAGCGATGTTTTACCATGGTCAACGTGACCCATGATCGTAACAACTGGCGCACGAGTAGTTTGCGCACCACGTGCTTCTTCAGCCTGTTCAAGCAGGTTATCTTCGACTGCAGTTTCAGAAACCAGTACCGGGTTATGGCCCATTTCTTCAACCACAAGTGCTGCGATTTCCTGATCGATCGCCTGGTTTTGAGTAACCAGTTCACCCATTTTCATCAGTGACTTGATCACTTCACGAACCTTAACCGCCATTTTCGCAGCCAGGTCAGCCACGACAATCGTTTCACCGATTTCAACGTCATAAACCTGTTTTTTCACTGGTTTTTCAAAACCATGCTTGTTCGCTTGGCTAGATTTCAGACCACGTTTGTGTGAGTTATCACGGAAAGACTGCTCTTCACCACGACGACCACCTTTCTTCGGTGAACGTGTATTTGAAGTATTGGTACCGCGTTTAATTTCGCGGTCTTCTTTCGCAAATGAGTCTTCATATGCCTGGCCAACCAGACCAGCAGCAAGTGGAGAATCATCAATCACACGAATGGTTGCAGTGGTATCTTCAGAAGAATACTTCGACGCCATCTTGCGCATTTGTTCAAGGGTACGTTGTTGTGCTTCTTCAGCTGCCTTACGACGTGCTGCTTCTTCAGCTGCTTTTAATTGAGCGGCTTGAGCTTCACGTGCTTTTTTCTGTTCTGCTGTTTCAACTTGTTTAACCGCTGCTTTCACAATCGGCTTGTTAGTTGATTTGCGTTTTACCACAACAGCTGCTTTAGGTGTTTCCTGTTTCTCAGTTTCTTGTTTCTGAGCTGCACGCATTGCTTCTAGGGCTTTGCTTGCATTGTTTGTACCCGATTTAGGTGCATCAGCAGGTTTTTTAGCTGGTGCTGGCTTCTGTTCAGCTTCTGCTTTCGCTTGCTGTTCAGCTTGAGCCTTCGCTAAAGCTTCTGCTTTAATTTGTTCCGGGTCTGGCTTAACGAATGTATGTTTCTTGCGAACTTCTACATTAATCGTTTTCGCCTTACCTGAAGTACTTGCCACTTTAGCAGTACTGGTCGTTTTACGTTTCAACGTGATTTGTCCTGCATGGCCGTCTGAACCTTGTGTCTTTTTCACATGATTCATTAAGCGATCTTGTTGTTCGGTGGTAATAATATCGTCAGCTTTACGCTGTGGTAAACCTGCCTCACGAACCTGCTCTAGGAGCTTATCAACATGGCGACCCACGCTGAGTGCTAACTCTTTAATCGACTTGTCCGTCATATACTACCTCCTAGTTAAACCATGATTCGCGCGCTTTCATAATAAGTTGACCGGCTTTCTCAGCACCGAGACCTTCGATATCTTCAATATCATCAGTCGCTTGGTCAGCTAAGTCATCTACGGTTACCACACCACGAGCTGCGAGAGCTTGCGCGATCTCTGCTGTCATGCCTTCCATTGCAACAAGTTCTTCACTTGGCGCTTGTACGTTTTCTTGCTGTTGTAATGCATCAGCAAGTGCAATTTCTTTCGCACGGCTTTGCAGTAGTTCAACCAGTTCCGCATCCAGTTCGATTTCATCAAACGTTTCTGGCGGTACGTAAGCAATTTCTTCAAGCGAGGTGAAGCCCATTTCTACCAACGCCATCGCCAAATCTTCAGCAATATCCAAACGTGTAACAAACATGTCCAGGTATTTTTGTGCTTCGCTTTGCTGACGTGCGTAGTATTCTTCTTCCAGCATCATGTCCAGCTTGTAGCCAGTCAATTCAGATGCCAGACGAACGTTTTGACCTTGTGAACCAATTGCACGAGCTAGCTGATCACTAGTCGCGAAAATGATGTCTGCAGTACGTGCATCTTCATCGATCACAATACTAGATACATCTGCTGGTTCTAATGCGCTTGCGATATATTGCGCAGGATCATCAGACCAAACCACCACATCAATACGCTCGCCATTGAGCTCTTGCTGTACAGCCTGGATACGTGTACCACGCATACCAATACAAGCACCCACCGGGTCAATACGGTGGTCGTTGGTTTTCACTGCAATTTTAGCACGAACACCCGGTTGACGAGCTGCGGCCTTAATTTCAATGATTTCTTCAGAAATTTCAGGAATTTCTTTTTTCATCAATGCAATCAGCATTTCCGGTTTAGCACGTGACAACAATAATTGTGCACCACGGCCTTCACGGTTAACGCTGTATAGGATCGCATTCACGCGTTGTTTCGGACGAAGGATTTCCTTCGGAATCATCTCTTCACGTGCCAGATACGCTTCTGCGTTGTCACCCAAGTCAATGATAAAGCCATCTTTGGTTTGTTTTTTCACTTCACCATAGATCAGCTCACCGACTTTAGATTCATACGCATCGGCAACCAGCGCACGTTCTGCTTCGCGAATCTTCTGTACAATCACCTGTTTCGCGATCTGGGCAGCAATACGACCGAAATCGATTGATTCTACTTCCAGTTCACGGATATCACCAATCGACCATTGTGCGGGATCAACATCAGAGATCGCATCCTGACAAGCAGGCATTTCATGATCTTCATCAGCCACCACTTCCCATTGACGGAAAGTACGATAGTCCCCAGTTTTACGGTCAATCTCTACACGAAGACGAGCTTCTTCTGAGTGAGTCCCCTCGTAGAATTTCTTCTTAGTCGCTGCAACCAAAGCTTGTTCTAGCGCTTCAAAAATTGCTTCACGACTTACACCTTTTTCGTTACTAACCGTTTCAACGACGGTAAGAATTTCACGTGCCATAAGTCACCTATTCGTTCAGATTCTTATTAATTGAATTAATCTTGATAGACCAAGTTTGCTTTATCGATATTGTGACTGTCGATATCCAAAATCTGTTGCTTTTCTACTTCAACTTGAATCATTTCATTTTCAAGGTCGACTGCAACCAGTTTTGCCTGGAATTTACGACGATTATCGACGGCACTGATCAAACGCAGCGCAACCATTTGTCCGATATAATGAGCCATCTGCTCCAACTGGAAGAATGGACGATCCCAACCTGGTGAAGAAACTTCAAGCGAATAGTCACCTGAGATTGGATCATGGACATCAAGCATAGCGCCGACTTGCTGTGTGACACGCACACAGTCCTGAACCCCAATACCACGACCCTGCTCTTCTTCACCATCTTCATTGACAACAGGTGCTGCATTTTCATCGACCGGTTTGTCGATATAGATCCGTAATAATGAACGTTTGCCTTGTGGCAGGAATTCAATCCCCCACAGGTTTACATCACAGGCTTCAACTGCTGGTGCAATCAAGTCCTGAAGTGCTTGAGTTTTATTTGATAGCTTCATTTACTCTCGTCATCTGGTGCGATTTTATGATCTATTTGACCACTACAAACCAATACAAACTATAGTAGTAGTGAAACATGGAGATATGACCAAATTTTGTCGACACTACACGATAGCCAATAAAAAAGGGCGTAAATCGCCCCAATTAATGCACAATTTCGGATTTTTTCAAATCCCACTGTGCAAAAAGGCCCACCATAGTTGTGAGCCTCTTTTAAGAAACTTGGTAGCGGGAGCTGGATTTGAACCAACGACCTTCGGGTTATGAGCCCGACGAGCTACCAGACTGCTCCATCCCGCATCAACGTGCAAAAATTATATACAAAAGATGCGAACTTTTCAATCACAACCACATCATTCTGCATATTTGTTATCTGTTACTGAAAACTTGGTAGCGGGAGCTGGATTTGAACCAACGACCTTCGGGTTATGAGCCCGACGAGCTACCAGACTGCTCCATCCCGCATCAGCATACAAATAACATTCAGCTTAACATTCTATCATTAAACTGCCTTTAAAGTTTGCATCTTTAAAGGATTGGTAGCGGGGGCTGGATTTGAACCAACGACCTTCGGGTTATGAGCCCGACGAGCTACCAGACTGCTCCACCCCGCAACAACATGCAAATAATCCTTCTCAACTTAAATCAGATTTAAGCTGCCTTTTAAAAGTTTGCGTCTTTAAAAAAGGATTGATTGGTAGCGGGAGCTGGATTTGAACCAACGACCTTCGGGTTATGAGCCCGACGAGCTACCAGACTGCTCCATCCCGCAACAACAGAAGTTTTTTAGCTGCATACACCAACTTATGTTCTGGATTATAAGTTGGTGCGGAAGGGGGGACTTGAACCCCCACGCCCGAAAGCACTACCACCTCAAGGTAGCGTGTCTACCAATTCCACCACCACCGCAGCTGTGACGCATTCTAGTCGCATCACTGAAAAAAAGAAAGGTTTAATTAAAATTATTCGGTCGTTTGTGGTGCAGTTGGTGAAGTTTCAACCGGTTGCGCAGGCGCAGTTGGAGCTGATTGAATTGAAGACAAACTGTACGCATCAGTGGTCTGTTTCTTGGCAAGAATCGCCAAAGTAATACTGGTTACAAAGAACAATGCGGTAAAAACTGCCGTCAAACGGGTCATGAAATTACCCGAACCCGAGGCACCAAAGATCGTTGCCGCACCGCCGCCACCGAATGATGCACCTGCATCCGCACCTTTACCATGCTGAACCAAAATCAAGACAATCATCAAAATCGCTAAGATAATATGTACTACCAGCACAAAAGTTTGCATGCTGAACTCCTAATTATTGTGTATTTGCAAATGCTTGAGCAATTTGATGGAACGACTCAGCATTGAGTGATGCACCACCCACCAATGCCCCGTTAATGTCAGGACAGGCTGCTAACTCTACTGCATTTTCCGGTTTTACACTACCACCATATAAAATCGCCATAGTCGCAGCATAACCTGTAATCTGGCTCAAGCCCTGACGGATCTGGGCATGCATGGCCTGCGCATCTTCTGGAGAAGCTGTTTTACCGGTACCAATGGCCCAGATTGGCTCATAAGCAATTACGATATTTTTCCACTGTTCATCTTCTACCACAGTCGCGATATCACAAATCTGTTGCAGAACCACTGCTTCTGCCTGCCCTGCTTCACGCTGTTCCAGACTTTCGCCCACACAGTAAATTACGGTTAAGCCGGCATTTAAGGCATTCTTGATTTTAGCATTTAGAATCTGTGAACTTTCAGCAAAAATTTCACGACGTTCAGAGTGTCCAATCAATACATAGCGAATCTGGCTATCAGCCAATAATTCAGCACTTACTTCCCCGGTATAAGCGCCTGTACCTGAAATACGTGATACATCTTGTGCTACGGTATATACAGGGCGATTAGCAGAAGCAAATGCAGTTTGAATTTGAGTTAAGGCAAGGGTTGTCGGTGCCACACCCAAATGACAATTCTCTGTTGAAACTGGTGCAGACTCAAGCAAGTCTTTTAAATTCTGAACCAAAGCCTGGGCATCTGCCTGCATTGGATTCATTTTCCAGTTGCCCACCACCCAAGGGGTAATCGTCGAAACCGACATAAATAACCTATTTCACTGACATATCTTGAATTGGGCACATTCTACACGGAATTGTAAAATTTAAAGAATAGTTTTATTCCTCCTATTTCTCAGTTTAGACTATTCAAAGTGATTATTTTTTGTTATCACTGAAAAAATGCCCGGTTCTTCCGACCAGTTCAAGCTTTTACTGAATATCAGGAAGATTGCAGCATTTTCAGCTATGGTATTTTTGTATAACAAACGTATAATTTTAGAATAGCAAATTAAAAAAATTGAATTGATAGGCATATTGAAGCATGACAGCATTGCAGGGGTCACCAAGATTTACAGGGTTTATTCGTCGCCTGGTCGATGAAGGGGTATTATCGGCTGAAGATATGCGGACTGCTTTAGCCAATGCCAAACAAGAAAAAACAGATATTGTGGCCTATTTGGTCAGTCATCATAATCTTTCCCCTACCACCATTGCCGAAACGATCTCAGTAGAATTTGGTGAACCTCTATTTGATATTGGCGCTTATGATCCAGGACAAATCCTGCGTGAAGATATCGATGAAAAGCTGATCACCAAGCATCGTATTCTGCCAATTTATAAAAACGCCAATGTTCTTTATGTTGCCACGAGCAATCCAACCAATATTGAAGCAACGGATGCCATCCGCTTTGCAACCAAACTGAATATCGAAACTGTTATTGTTGAACACAATAAACTTGAAAAACTGATTGAGCAAAACTTTACTGAAGAAAGTACTTTTGATTTTGATGATGATTTCGATCTGGATGTCGATGTCGACACAACCGATCCGACGAAAGAAGAAGATGAAAAAGACAAGGGTGAAGAAGCCCCGATTGTTAAATATATTAATAAATTACTGATTGATGCCATTCGTATGGGGGCATCAGATTTACATTTTGAACCTTATGAAAAAATGTATCGGGTACGCTATCGTGTCGATGGCGTTTTACGCCAGATTGCAACACCGCCGCTACAACTAGCAAACCGTTTAGCGTCACGTTTAAAAGTTATGTCGCAGATGGACATTTCTGAGAAACGTGTTCCTCAAGATGGTCGTATTAAATTAAAGCTCTCAAAAAACAAAGCTATCGACTTCCGTGTTAACTCACTCCCTACCCTATTTGGCGAAAAACTGGTTCTACGTATTCTAGATCCGTCTAGTGCTATGCTAGGAATTGATGCTTTAGGTTATGAACCTGAGCAGAAAGAGTTATTCATGGAGGCCCTAGATAAACCGCAAGGGATGTTACTGATTACCGGTCCTACCGGTTCCGGTAAAACCGTATCACTTTATACGGGCTTAAACATCTTAAACCGCGAGGATACCAATATTTCTACTGCGGAAGATCCAGTCGAGATTAATCTGCAAGGGATTAATCAGGTTAACGTGAATAATAAAGTTGGCCTGACTTTCGCAGCGGCTTTAAAATCCTTTCTGCGTCAGGATCCTGATATTGTCATGGTCGGTGAGATCCGTGATCTGGAAACAGCTGAAATTGCAATCAAGGCAGCACAAACAGGTCATATGGTGATGTCAACCCTGCACACCAACAGTGCTCCGGAAACTCTGACCCGTTTACGTAATATGGGCGTCCCTTCTTTCAATATCGCGACCTCGGTCAATCTAGTGATTGCGCAGCGTCTGGCCCGTCGCTTGTGTTCACAATGTAAAAAGCCGGCTGATATTCCTCAGCAAAGTTTGCTGGAAATGGGCTTTACCGAATCAGATTTACAAAGCCCTGAATTTCAGATTTATGAGCCAGTCGGCTGTAATGAATGCCGTGAAGGGTATAAGGGCCGGGTCGGTATTTACGAAGTCATGAAAGTCACACCTGAAATTTCAAGAATTATTATGGAAGATGGCAATGCCATTGAAATTGCTGAAGCTTCCGCGCGTGCAGGATTTAACAATTTACGCCGATCAGGGTTAGTGAAGGTTATGCAGGGGGTGACTTCTTTACAGGAAGTCAATCGTGTAACCAGCGAATGATCGTGCTGAATATAAAATAAGGATAAAGCTATGGCAGCAGTAAAAAAAGGCCAGATGACACCGATCTTCAGTTATGAAGGGGTTGACCGCAAAGGCGCCAAGATCAAGGGGGAATTGCCGGCACGAAATATGGCCTTAGCAAAAGTGAATTTGCGCAAACAAGGCATTACGATCAAAACCATTCGAGAAAAGAAAAAAAATATTCTCGAAGGTTTGATGAAGAAAAAAGTTTCTACACTGGATATCACTATCTTCACCCGTCAGCTCGCCACTATGATGAAAGCTGGGGTACCGTTAGTTCAGGGCTTTGAAATTGTTGCGGAAGGTTTGGAAAATCCATCTATGCGTGAGGTTGTGCTTGGAATTAAAGGCGAAGTCGAAGGCGGGAATACTTTCGCTGGTGCTCTACGTAAGTACCCGCAATATTTCGATAATCTATTCTGCTCTTTGGTCGAATCTGGCGAACAATCTGGTGCTCTGGAAACCATGCTGGATCGTGTCGCGATTTATAAAGAAAAAAGTGAGCTGTTAAAGCAAAAAATTAAAAAAGCCATGAAATACCCAGCCACAGTAATTGTAGTAGCTGTGATCGTCACAATTATCCTGATGGTGAAAGTAGTTCCTGTATTCCAGGACTTATTCTCTTCATTCGGTGCAGACTTACCTGCATTTACTAAAATGGTAGTCAATATGTCCGAATGGATGCAAAAATATTGGTTCCTTTTGATTATTGGAATTGGCGTAGTGATTACTGCTTTCCTTGAAGCGAAAAAGCGTAGCAAAAAATTCCGTGATTTACTGGATAAGGCCGCGCTCAAAGCACCCATCTTTGGTGATCTGGTCTATAAAGCGATCATTGCCCGTTATAGCCGCACTCTCGCCACCACTTTTGCTGCCGGTGTGCCATTAATTGATGCGCTTGAATCGACTGCTGGTGCAACCAATAACGTGGTCTATGAGGAGGCGGTATTAAAAATCAAGGAAGATGTTGCGACAGGTCAACAGCTTCAATTTGCCATGCGTGTCACCGATAAATTCCCTTCTATGGCCGTACAAATGGTTGCAATTGGTGAAGAATCAGGTGCATTGGATGCCATGCTGGATAAAGTCGCAACCCATTATGAAAATGAAGTCGACAATGCGGTTGATGGTTTAACTTCCATGATGGAGCCCTTGATTATGGCAATTCTTGGTGTCCTTGTTGGTGGCCTTGTTATCGCAATGTACCTTCCAATTTTCCAAATGGGTTCCGTGGTTTAATGCAAGATTTTATTTTATATTTCAGTCAAAACCCAACTGCGCTTTATCTCGCAGTTGGGCTTTTTAGTCTCTGTATTGGTAGCTTTTTAAACGTTGTCATTTACCGTACCCCTAAAATGATGGAACAGGAATGGCGTACAGATTGCCAGCTGTTCTTGCATCCAGATCAGCCCATTATTGATGAGAGCAAAATTACTTTAAGCAAACCAGCTTCAACTTGCCCGAAATGTCAGACTCCTATTCGCTGGTATCAGAATATTCCGGTGATTAGCTGGATCTTATTACGTGGTAAATGTGGTAACTGTCAAAATCCTATCAGTATCCGCTATCCATTTATTGAGCTTTTGACAGCTGCTTGTGCACTGATAGTGGTGGCAGTATTCGGGCCTACAATACAGATGCTGTTTGGTCTGGTTTTTACCTATGTCCTGATTGCCCTCACCTTTATTGATTTCGACACCCAGTTATTACCTGATCGCTATACCCTGCCGCTGGCTGCACTCGGCCTGGGTATTAATAGTTATACGATTTATACTACCCCTGATTCTGCCATCTGGGGCTATATCATTGGCTTCTTATGCTTGTGGGTGGTGTACTATCTTTTTAAGCTGGTGACCGGCAAGGAAGGTATGGGCTATGGAGATTTCAAATTACTAGCTGCCTTAGGTGCCTGGATGGGTCCTATGCTCCTACCACTCATTATATTATTGTCATCATTGGTGGGCGCAATTATTGGGATTATCCTGCTTAAAGTCCGTAAAGAAAACCAGCCCTTTGCCTTTGGCCCTTATATTGCCATTGCCGGCTGGATTGCCTTTTTATGGGGTGAGCAGATCATGAAAATTTATTTAGGTCAGTAAAGTGAAATTTGTACTCGGTTTAACTGGTGGAATTGGAAGTGGCAAGTCTGCTGCCAGCCAATGGTTTGAATCTCAAGGGATTGCTGTCGTAGATGCGGATATTGTCGCCCGTGAAGTCGTTGATATTGGTCAACCAGCCCTACAGCAGATTCAGCAAGCATTTGGTGATTGGGTTTTACTTGAGGATGGCTCATTGAATCGCCGTGCTTTACGTGAATATATTTTCCAGTCTCCAGAAGCACGAAAAACGCTGGAAAATATCACCCACCCTGCTATTCGCACTTCAATTATTCAACAGTTGCATGCAGCGCAAAGTCCTTATGCGATTTTAGTTTCTCCTTTATTGTTTGAAACCAATCAGCATGAACTGACACAACATACGTTATTAATTGATGCTGCTATTGAACTGCAAATTCAACGAGCTTCGCAGCGCGATGGACAAAATGTAGAGCAAATTCAGAAGATCATTGCCGCCCAAATGCCGCGTGAACAAAAACGCGCTATGGCTGATGATATTGTGCTGAATGATGGTGAGCTGGAGCATCTCTATGCTCATCTCACACCATTGCATGAAAAATATCTTCAGATGGCTACTCAAAATCATTAACCCGAACTCAGTCATTCTCCAAATAAAAAGCAGCCCTTTTAGGACTGCTTTTTTTGTTGTTCCAGTTTTTGACTCAGGCTATCTCGATGCATCAACCAGCGCCAAGGCTGTATGGCACCAATTGCCATACCTACTAAACCAGAGACAATCGCGAGGCTTAGAGGTTCATTTAATAACGGTACAGCCAGTATGGCAGCAATGAATGGTGCGAGGGTCACGATACTGCCCGCTTTAAATGCACCTAAACGCTTAATCGCTTCCACATAAGTTAGTGTCGCTACAATCACCACAAAAATACCGTGAAAGAGAACTTGGGAAGCCATTTGCCAAGGTTCAGCCACATCCAGACGTTTTGGGAAGAATAATACATAAAGCGGTACATAAACGATGGCTGACCAGATCGCCACACTAGCCATAGAATGCCAGGCAGAGAGTTTCCATTGACGTAGCAGTACAGTGAACACCCCCCACCACATCGCACTGATGAAAAACAGCAGATCGCCTAATCCCAAGGCCACACCGGACTCCCGGAACATTAGCCAGCTCATACTGCCAATCGCAAGCAGCATAATCGCCATACTAATCCAGGTATGTCGGTCAAACCCCTGTTTAAATAATACAAAAGCAGCCACTGCGGTACTAAGCGGAATACAGCCATTGAGAAATACAGCAGCATGAGCTGCAGGTGCATAATGGAAAGCGGTATAGGC
The DNA here is from genome assembly GCF_054861205.1 of Acinetobacter sp. TW_SC_4. Taxonomy (NCBI): domain Bacteria; kingdom Pseudomonadati; phylum Pseudomonadota; class Gammaproteobacteria; order Moraxellales; family Moraxellaceae; genus Acinetobacter; species Acinetobacter sp. TW_SC_4. Next base: position 310,832 of record NZ_CM142174.1, on the reverse strand, counting down.
GGTCAGGCAATACCCCACTCCACCGATCATGGCTAAGAGAAAGGATTCCTTACTCCATAAAAAGGCTGTGTCCTTTTTATAAATCAGGACTGGCATCAGAATCAGAAAAGCCAATAGAAAACGTAATCCCACCAGATCCCAGGCACTAATCCCCCACTGGGCACTTAAACGCGTGCTTAAGGTAAAACCTCCCCAAATACACATGGTAATTAAGACAAAGGCATAACCTTGCGTTCGGGGAGACATAGACTTCTTCTTTAACAGTATTTAGGTAAATAATAAAAAGGACTTAAGCTTGACGCTGACGACAGGCTTCATAAAGAGCCATCCCTGTTGCCACACTCACATTCAGACTTTGCAGATTGCCTGCCATCGGAATATAAACCGTCTGATCACATTGGCTTTGGGTAATTGGACGTAAACCGGTATCTTCCGCACCCATCACCACGCATACACCTGTTCCAGTAAAATCAAATTTCTGGATGGGTAAAGCTTTTTCATCCAGCATTGTACCAACCACACGTACATTAAATTCATCTTTGATTTGACCCAAAGTGCGCGCCAGATTGGTCACCTGAATAAACTTCACTTTTTCTGCACCACCCGCTGCCACTTTACGTGCAGTTGGCGTCAGGCTTGCTGAACGGTCACGCGGCACAATTACAGCCGCTACACCCATCGCTGCGGCAGTACGAATACAAGCACCCAGGTTATGTGGATCAGTTACCTGATCGAGTGCTAATAGAAGTACTTGAGAATCTTGCTTCAATAGATCTTCCAGATCCTTTTCATTTAAGGTTGGATGCGGGCGAACTGCCGCCACTACGCCTTGGTGAAAAGGCAAACCTGCCAGTTTTTCTAACTTGTCACGACTAGCCTGCTGGACACTAATGCCGAAAGGCTCAGCCAATTCCAGCACACGTTTCAGGCGCTGATCATCACGACCTTTCAGGGTAAAAAGAGTCAAGACACGTTCAGGCTCAAGCTCCAGCAGTGATTCTACTGAATGGACGCCATAATAATACTCAGGTTTAGCCATGAACGACCTCGAAAATAAATTGGGAAATAGGCAGCAAAAGAAAAATCCTGCAAAGCCAACTTCACAGGATTCTGTATCAAGCTTAGTTTAACCGATTCAGAACAAAATTTCTTGATCGGTTACAGCTCATCTGTAGGTCTGTTTAGCCTTCAAAATGGCAAACATAGTCCAGCACATCATCAGTTTCAATTTTGAAACGGCTATTGCCTGGCACATAGAAAGACTGACCAGCACGGAACAGTTCTTTTTCTTCGCCGTCAGCGATTTGCACACGACATTCACCTGAAATGATTTCCATACGCTCAGGGACATGTGTTTCAAAAGTTAATGCATTTTCTGAAGGTAAAATTACCCCTAAGGTTTTTTTAGTGCCATCTTCAAATTGCACCACATGGCTGATGCATAACCCGCCAAAATACACATTCGATTTTTTAAGTACTGATACATGATCAAACTGAGCTGACATGCCATTTCTCCAGATAAAGCATTTTGTAATATTTTGATTGCTGTAGTTTAAATGTGCACCCGCAACTAATCAATCGAAGTTTATCGGACTTGAATGAAATTATTGGGTGCCCCTGCTTGCCTTGATTCTAGGCTGTTTAAGTGATTTCGGCAGATCCTGGAAAATGCCGTGATTTTTCCCGCCATTTATAAGCAAAATATATTCCGACCTGATTTAATTTAACTTTCAAGCATGTCAGAAAAATGAAAATATCTTTTGTAACTAGTGGCCTGATCTTGGTTCCTGTGACACAACATTCAAATAAGCGTGTATTAATCCCTGAAATTTAAGATAGAATGAAATCGATTTATCCTGATTTATAATAACAGCCGCGTTGCTAGACTGAAGCAACTGACATGCTATTTCATTCAAACTTTTCGCAGCCCGGATGCGTTTATGCTGACACATTTAACTCTGATCAATTTTGCTTTGGCCGAGCATCTTGCTATTGATATTGATAAAGGTTTTAACGTTCTTACTGGTGAAACCGGTGCAGGTAAATCCCTGTTACTGGATGCCCTATCTGCCTGTCTAGGTGAGCGAACCGATACCAATTATGTGCGTTATGGCACCGAAAAAGCGGATGTAACCGCAAGCTTTAGCTATCAGGAAGACAGCCCTGAGGCGAGCTGGTTAAAAGAGCATGAACTCGATGATGAGTCAGGAGAAATTCATTTACGCCGGGTGATCTTTGCCACTGGCCGCAGTAAGGCTTGGATCAATGGCCGGCCCAGCAGCCTGTCTGAACTGAAAGAAATTGGCCGACTACTGGTCCAGCTTTATAGCCAGCATAGCCAGCAGCAACTGTTAGAACCGCCTTATCCCAAACACTGGCTGGATCGCTATAGCAATTTTTATGCACCGGCTCAGGAAGTACGTGACGCTTATAGCACCTGGCATAAAAATATTCGCCAGCATCAGGCCGCGTTGGATGCACAAGCAACTCGTAAGCAACGTATGGAAACTCTGGAGCTGCAACTCGAAGAACTGGAAGAAGTCGTCCAGACGGATTATCAGGAAATTGAGCAGGAATTTGACCGCCTTTCCCATCATGAAGCGATTATGCAGGACTGTGTCTATAGCCTGAATGGACTGGACGAAGGTGAACAGAATATTTCGCAGGAACTGGCTTCAATTTTACGCCGTATGGAATCGCATGCCGGTCGTAGCGAGCAGCTTTCTCAGATTTATACCTCATTGCTGAATGCTCAAAGTGAACTCGAAGATGCGACGGCGACCTTACGCCAGTTTATGGATCGACAAAGCTTTGATCCGGAACGTATGGAAGAACTGAATTCCAAACTGGAGGTGTTTCACCGTTTAGCACGCAAATACCGCACTCAGCCAGAATTGCTAAAAGAAGAATATGAGGCTTGGCAGGCTGAGCTTGAGCAGCTGCATCAGCTGGAAGATCCGGAAACTCTGGCTGAACAGGTCGAGGTCTCTTATCAGGAGTTTCTGAGCAAAGCTCAACATCTGGATCAGATTCGCCGTGCTGCGGCCGAACCGCTGGCGAAGAAACTGACCGAACAGGTGAAACAGCTTGCCCTACCTGAAGCACATTTTGAATTTAAATTTGAGCCTTTGGAACATCCATCAAGTGAGGGTTTGAGTTTTATCCAGCTTCTGTTTACTGCCAACAAGGGCATTCCAGCCCAACCTCTGGCACGGGTGGCATCAGGCGGTGAATTATCCCGTATCGCCTTGGTGATGCAGGTGATGAATGCAGAAAAAACCGAAGCTGAAGTACTGGTCTTTGATGAAATCGATGTCGGGATCAGTGGCGGAACTGCGGAAATCGTGGGTCGCTTATTGGCTGATCTGGCACAGCATGTACAAATTCTATGTATCACCCATCAGGCGCAGGTGGCTGCACAGTCCGACCAGCATTTACTGGTGAAAAAACGTCAGACTGATCCGGCCAGCAGTACCATTATTAATCTGGAAGAAAGTGAAATTGTACAGGAACTTGCACGTATGACGGGTGGCGTGGAAATTAATGAAACCACCTTGCAGCATGCACGTCAGTTAAGACAGTTAAAGTTTCAGCAAACATAAATCATGCTTCATAAAAAATCCCTGGCTAGTGCAGGGATTTTTTATTAATAGTCTTTTAGTTTAAAACAACTTATAAAAAATTAATAAAAAATAAAGCACTCCGCTTTAAATATAAAATTTAATATTTTCTTCTATTTAATTATTTAGTTTGATTATTAAACAATTAAAAATAGACCTCTTGCGAAAGTAAAAACTGCCTCAATATAGATTTCATGAAATATCAGAAATTAAATCGTTTTTCAGATTCTGAATTCCAGCGCTTGGTTGGTGTACCTCGAGCAGTTTTTAGTGAAATGGTCGAAGTTTTAAAAGAAGCAGAATCACTTAAAAAGAAATTAGGGCGTCCTCATACTTTAGCTATAGAGGATCAATTATTATTAACACTCAATTACTTACGGAGCTACAACACCCAATTGGAATTGGCGGCAAATTACCATATCGCTGAAAGTAATGTGAATCGAACTATTAAAAAGGTTGAAGATGCATTAATGAAATCAAGACGTTTTACCCTGCCAAAACGAAGCATTACCACAGCAGACGAACAATTTAACTGGGTAATTATTGATGCGACAGAATGTTTAATAGAACGCCCGAAAAAAAAATCAGAGTAAGTTCTACAGTGGTAAAAAGAAGAAACATACGTTAAAAGCCCAAGTGATCTATCATCCGAAGAGCAAACAAATCATAGGAGTAGATATATCGTCTGGCAGTCAGCATGATATTAAATTGGCAAGAAAAACAGTTAAGAAATTCAAACATTGTGACTATGTTATGACCGATTTAGGGTACTATGGGTTAGAGCAAGATGGCTTTAAATTATTGATGCCAATAAAGAAAAAGAAGAATTTACCCTTATTTGATGCTGAGAAAAATTACAATAAAATGATTGGAAAAATACGAGTTGTAATCGAACACATTAACAGTCAATTGAAAAGATTTAGAATACTAAGTGAACGCTATCGAAATAGACGGAAAAGATTCGGTTTACGCATTAACTTAATCGCTGCACTGGTAAACCGGATGAACTTGCAATAACGACTTTCGCAAGAGATCTAATATATAAACTTATTCCTTCTTAAATTTATTTTATATTCTTAGTCGATAATAAATGAACCCTAGAATTTACCATTCAATAAAATAAAACTGATTTTATTGATTTATTGAAAAAATAAAAAATACCTATTTGTAGTTTTTTATACTCAGCATCTACAAAGCTAAGTTGTCAGTAGTGCATTTTTGTGGGATAAGTAAATAAAGGAATAGACAATTTGCAGAATTGAAAATCCAGTCTTTTGCCCTGATAAATCATCTACCACGATCACAAACGATATAGACTTTTGGAGAGCCGCTCAGGTGACTAAACAATATCTGACTCATCGTTGTCTGATTGCGCCACCCCATGCAAGTGACGATTTTTTTGCCCACACGGTCATTTATCTGGCCCGTCATGATGAAGATGGCGCTCAAGGGATCATTATTAACCGCCCTGCTGGCATTCAAATTAAAGAATTGCTGAATGATCTGGATATTGAAGCGGATAATGTCAATCCCCATGAAGTGTTGCAAGGTGGACCTTTGCGACCAGAGGCTGGTTTTGTCCTGCATACCGGTCAGCCGACCTGGCATTCCTCTATTGCTGTGGGTGAAAATGTTTGTATTACCACATCTAAAGATATTCTGGATGCGATTGCGCATAATGAAGGTGTAGGCCGCTATCAGATCGCATTGGGTTATGCCAGCTGGGGCAAACATCAGCTTGAAGAAGAGATTGCCCGGGGTGACTGGCTAATCTGTGAATCCGATATGGACCTGATTTTTAACTTACCTTATAACGACCGCTGGGATGCTGCCTATAAAAAAATGGGCGTAGACCGAACCTGGTTATCTTCCGAGATTGGACATGCCTGATGTAAACGCGCCAAACACTATTATGGCGTTTGATTTTGGTACACAGAAAATGGGAATGGCAGTCGGTCAATCCCTGATTGAAAGTGCCAATCCCCTCCCTTTATTTCCCATGAAAGATGGGATCCCGAACTGGGATGAGTTACTGAAAATCGTAAAAAGCCATCAGCCAGGCTTATTTTTAGTTGGTCTGCCACTGAATATGGATGATAGTGAATCTGAACTGTCGACACGGGCACGTAAATTTGCCCGCCGTTTACGTCATCAGACCAATATTGAAACCTTGATGGTGGATGAACGCCTGACCACTCGTGAAGCACGGGATGAACTGGATCATTATCAGGCTCAAGGTCGCGGCAAAAAATTGTCAGCGGACAGTATTGCTGCTGCCCTCTTGATTGAAAGCTGGTATCGGCATCCGGTTGGACTACAACCTTAAATTTCTTTTTGAATATCAGCCATAGCATCTTTCGAGATGCTATTTTTTTTGAATTAAAGAATCTCTTTTTTAGTTCATTGGGATACTTTCAATCTAAAAGAATAGAGTGCCTTCATCAATCATTTTTTAATCATAAAACAATGACCAAAGAAATTTCCTCATCCTCACTTTCTCCCTGAGGGAGAAAGAATTTTAAATACTAGGGTGTGTTGACATTTTTAGCTTAAAAAAATAGCGAAGTAGTAAAATCAAATCACCAAACCCAATTTTACTATTCGCTATGCCTCGTACCATGCTGACAGATCAACACTGGCAAAAGTTGAAAGTTATTCTGCGTAATTTATCCATTCACCACAACTCAAATTTACGCAATTTTATTGAAGCTATTCTCTATAGAATTAGGACAGGTTGTCCGTGGCGAGATATTCCTTCTTGTTTTGGTCATTCAAACTCTATTTTCAAACGTTTTAATCGTTGGTCAAGCAGCGGTAAGTTACTTAGATTATTCAAATTACTAGCCTCATGCCCCGATATGGAATGGATTTTTATTGATGGCTCTCATGTACGTGCTCATCAACATTCTGCCGACATAGCGAATCAATCTATTTCTAAAAGTGTAGGAGGAAACTCCTCAAAAATACATTTGATTGTTGATGCACATGGCAATCCTATTGATTTCATGATTACCGATGGAACCACACATGACGTCAAAGTTGCGCCTGATTTAATATCAACATTAGATTTAAAAGAGACAAAAGTGGTATGCGCAGATAAAGGCTATGATTCAGAACCACTGCGTGAACAGATCAGGAAAACAGGGACTAAAGCGAATATACCAAAGAAAACGAATAGCCAATCGAACAATGACCATATGGACTGGTATTTATATAAAATCAGGCATTTAGTTGAAAATATGTTTTGTAGATTAAAGCAATTTAGAGGAATAGCTACTCGATATGACAAGCTCAAAAGAAATTATCAAAGTTCTGTTGCCTTAGCCTGTATATTTTTATGGCTACCGTTATAGGGTTAATTATGAACAGTAAGTGTCAACAGACCCTAATGAACTAATATTTTTTGTTTTATCAAAGATAATTTAATTAAGGAAAAAAATAACGAAAAGTCAGGTTAATTCTGGGTTCCAAAACCCGAGTCGTTTTCCGTATACAATGTTTCCAGTAGTGTTGAGTCTGTCCACGCATCACAATCAATTGACCACTTTGCAAAAGCAGATCTACTGTTTTATTTTCTGTCTTATGTTTAAAGCTCATCTTGCGGGTTGCCCCCAGACTGAGGGATGCGATCACATTTTCGCGGGACGCCCCTTGATATAAAGCCGCTTCATCATCACTATGCCAGCCCAGACCCTGCGAACCATCTTCATATAAATTAGCCAGACAGGAATTAAAGGAATGACCCACCAATTTCTCAATATGCTGCTTTAACCGAAATAGCCCCGGTGTCCAGATATGAGCTTGTTTGAAACTTCCGGAATAATGATATTGATAGTGTTCATCGCCATACCAGACGACTTTTCGCCCAGTAATATAATGCTTGCCAAATAAAGTGACTTCATCCGCTTGCCAGGCCAGATGAGCTAAAAAATGCTGTAAATATTGCTGGCTCTGCTGCTCATTTAAAATCTGGCCATAATCCTCTACCACCCCATCAAAGGGTAATAAATTCATTTGAGGTTCTGGCGCAAACAGGTCCAAAGTCATTTTAAAATCAGTCTAAAAATTTCAGTATCTTGCTGAAAAGATTGAGACTTATCCAGAGAAATTACAATCTAATTTCACAAATAAATACAACATTTAATCTTGTGAGTACCTTTATTCCTGCCTAGACTAAATTCAACTTTGACAATAAAAATAATTGCTTATGAATTTATGGCAGCTGTTTTTTAAACTTCGTCCCTTTGTCAGCCCTTATCGGCTCCTGGTGATTGCGACCCTCATTCTGACCCTGATCGGTTCCTTTACTGCTCAGGTCAATGCACTGACCCTGCAATATGCAGTCGATAGCATCAATGCACTGCTGGAACAAGGACAAGGGCTAGATGAAGGCTGGCATATCCTGATCACTATCTCTGCCATTTTACTCGGTAAGGAAGTGGTGAATGCGCTGGTACAGTTTGGGCAGAAGTTTTATGGAGAAAAGCTGCGGATTTTTATTTCCCAAGATCTGGCTCAAGGCATTATTGAAAAGTTTTTAAAGTATCGGCTGGCATTTTTTAATCAGGATAATAATCAGGCCGGAAAATTGCAGACCCGGATCGACCGCGGAATTGGCTCCCTCACCCGACTGGTCCAGATCTTTTTCATTGATATTTTTCCTCTATTTACCAGTGCAATTGTCGCGCTCGGATTGATGTACTATGCCAATTTTTATGTCGGGCTGGTCGCCACAGCGATTGTACCGATCTACTTCTGGCTCACCTATAAACAGGCACAAAAACTTGGTGGATGGCGCCGTAGTCTGAGAGATGGCCGGGAAAAAAAGAGCCAAGGGATTCTCAGTATCATCAATTCAATTACAGTCATCAAATCCTTTAACCGGGAATCAATTGAATCAGACAAGCAGCTGAGCTTGCAGCGTGAACTGACCGATAACCAGATGAAAACCCGGCAAACCAGCTTCCTGTTTGATGGCTTAAAAACCTTTATTGAACAGATCGGCATAGTCCTGATTATTATTCTGACCTCCTATTTTGTACTGGATGGCCAGATGAGTATCGGCATGATCATGTACCATGTGCTGCTCTTTAATAACGTCTCTGCCCCGATTCGCTCGTTGCACCGGATTTATGATGAAGTGAATGATGCCATGATCTATTCAGAAAGCTTCTTTAATATTCTGGAAGCGGATGCTGAAATTGAACAGAGTGGCCAGCAAAAACCACCTGTCCAAGGCCGATTTGAGCTAAGTGGCGTGAATTTTTATTATCCGAATGGGCATCATGCTTTAAAAGATATCAATATGGAAATCCGCCCCAATACCATTACCGCACTGGTAGGATTATCGGGAGCCGGAAAATCAACCTTGATCAGTCTGCTAGATAAATTTTATGAACCACAGGAAGGCCAGATCAAGCTGGATGGGATTGATTTAAAAGATTATGACACTCAATATCTGCGTGATCATATCGGATTGGTACTACAGAAAAACCATATTTTCCAGGGCACAATTTTTGACAATATCCGTTATGGCAAAACCAATGCCAGTATGGATGAGGTGATTGCAGCTGCTCAAAAAGCCTCAATTCATGAACAGATTTTACAGCTACCGGATGGTTATGATTCCGATGCCCTGCAACTGTCCAGCGGTCAGCAACAGCGAATTGCCATCGCACGGATGTTCCTGAAAAACCCGCCGATTATTTTTCTGGACGAGCCGACGGCGAGTCTGGATGCCATTGCGACAGAACAGATCAAACAAAGTCTGGATCAGATCAAGCAAGGCCGTACCGTGATTATTATTTCGCATAGCCTGTCTCAAATTATTGATGCAGACTATACCTATGTGATGAAAGAAGGTTGTATTGCCGAACACGGTGAACATGACGCGCTTTATCATCAGGACGGCGTATATAAGGAAATTTTCGATGCAATGGCCAAGAGCCTGAATATTGAAAAAATTGCCAAGACTTTTGAAGATGATGCAGAGGAAGAAACGCATAGTTAGCTCTTCATTAGACTATCCCTAAAAAAGAAAAGCGGTCTTTAAAGACCGCTTAAAATCAAGATTTATCATCCAGTATTAAAACCGCATAATCCATTCACCTTTGATATAACGATAATCGTAATTCGGGAAGCTTCTCTTTGACTTTCATCAATGATCATGAATTTTCTCTTAAATATATAATTTCACTGAGTAAATTAATGCAGGGTTAGGTTTAGACCAGAAGTATGTGACTGATAACAAAAGAGCTTCGTTTTTCTTTCTTATCTATAGATTTGATGAGCACATGAAAAAATCTTTTCACTTTCTGAAAATAATTCCATTTTCATAAATCAACCCGTATTTTGCTAAATTATATACAACTTTTGTATGTTTTTTGATAAATAGTTCACATTTCTTTTAATTAAATTTATAAAGCTTATTAGTAATTATTATTTATGTGATTTTTCTCATAGTAATATTAGGGAACGCCTATCCTGTCTAGCTTTCACAATATCAAGAGCATTTTTTGAAATAAAAAAAGCCTGCACGATGCAGGCTTTTTACTATTATTTAGTTTTAATTAACGCTGAAATTTTTGTTCAATTTCTTCAACACTGCTATGACGTACATCCAGGCCCTTGACCATATAAATGACCTGTTCCGAAATATTACGCGCATGATCTCCAATGCGTTCCAGGGAACGTAGTACCCAAAGCACATTGATCACCCGACTAATATGCCGTGGATCTTCAATCATATAGGTCATTAAAGTACGGGTAGCGGATTGATATTCCCGGTCAATATCAGCATCGGCCTGCATCACGCGCAGTGCTTGGTCTACATCCAGACGGGCAAAGGCATCCAATGCATCATGAATCATCACTCGAACCTGATTACCAATATGTCGGGTTTCCATATAACCGCGTGGTGAACCACCCTCTTCACATAGGGTCTGGGCAATACGAGCAATTTTCGATGCTTCATCTCCAATCCGCTCCAGATCGGTATTCGCCTTGGACATGGCAAGCACCATGCGCAGATCAATGGCAGCGGGATGACGGCGAGCCAAAATCAGGGTCAGTGCCTCATCAATTTCACTTTCCAGACGGTTCACAGTATTGTCCTGAAACTGCACATCGACCGCCATGGCAGCATCTGTATCCAGCAGCGCATGAATGGCATTGGCTACCTGCTGTTCTACCATGCCGCCCATGGTCATGAACTTGGTATTTACATCCTGCAATTCTTCATTGAATTGCGAAGAAATGTGATGACTGAGCACAGGATTATTGGGACTCAAGGAAATCTACTCCTGAACAGGAAAAGGCAAAAATACACCATGAACTGTGATTAAAGCATGACTATCATGAAAGTTTGATGACAACTTGTTAGCCTTCTTTAAGAATGGTCATATTCAATGAGCCAGGCATTCATCTCTGCCAGTTCCTTTTCTGTCAATTGTCCTACTGAAGCCTGTAATTGCAGTACATGCAGCAAATAATCATATTTAGCATTCAGATAGTCGGTCTTGGCAGAGAAGGCATTGCGCTGCGCCAGTAATACATCCACCATGGTTTTTAAACCTTCCTGATATTGAGCTCTGGAAGCTTGAGAAACGATATCTGAAGATTGCATCGCTGCTTTACGTGCATTGAGTTTGGCCTCATCCGTTTCTACCTGCAGATAAGACTGTTTGACATCGGTGTTGGCTTTGCGGATTGCGGCATCCAGTTGGGCTTCACTTCGCTGCACATTTACGCCGGCCTGACGAATACTTTTTTGGGTTCGGCCCCCGGTAAACAGGTTCCAGTTGACCTCGACGCCAATCTGGTCAAAATCACCATTGGTTGATAACACTGTTTCAGGAGTCTGCTTTAAATAGCCATAGGTTCCGACGGCTTCAACCTGAGGATAGAGAGCCGCCTGCTCTACCCGCTTGGCATCTTCCGAATAGCGTTTCTGCAAACGGGCCTGTAGAATTTCCAGATTCTGGTTTTGTGCCAGTTCGGTCCAGGAACCGATATTACTCGGAACAGGTTTCTGGAACTGGAAATCCTCACGCAGAACCGCCAGATTTTCCTGATAAGGTCCAATCAGCTGTGCCAACTGTTCCTGAGCTAGAACCAACTGCACCTGTGTAGAAATTCGGTTGGCCTGAGCACTCTGATATTGGGCATTGGCTTCACTGACATCACTTCTCGCTACGAGCCCTTCTAGAAGTTTGGCATTCATCATCCTTAACTGTTCTGATAAAGCCTGCTCTTCCTGTAAATAAGCTGTGGTTAAAGACTGCTGACGTAAAACATTAAAATAGGCTTCTGCCACCTGCAAAATATGCTGCTGCTTTTGCAGACGTAAATTAACTTCACTAAGTTCTACCGAGGTTTTGACCTGCTTATAACCTTGCCAGGCATCCCAACGAAATAGTGGCTGACGTGCAGTGACTGCAATCTGACGTGTGGTCGTACTCGAACCTTGTAATTCCCCAAACTCGGCAGGCAAGCCTTCTATCGATGAATTATCGGCAGACTGGTTTTTACGGGTCACATTTCCAGATAAAGTCACAGTCGGCAATAAATTTCCGCTGGCAATGCCCAGATTGAGCTGATCCGACTGGTATTGCAACAGATTCGCCTGCCAGTTCGAATCATTCTGCTGGGCACGCTGATAAGCTTCAAGCAGATCCAGCGCAAACAGTGTCGGACTGACACCCAATAAACAGGCACTGACGATGAGTTTTAATTTCATTTTATAGTTTTCACCCCTACAGCCATTTCAATCATCAGATTAAGGCGCTTTAAACCCAGCAATACTAAAGATTTCTTTTGATTTTTTACGTATGACTTTTATTACTTTTCTCTTATAGATCCACGATTTTATTCAATATTCCTCCTATTTTCCCCTTCCTGCATCCTAGCTTAACAAAGCCATTCACAATACTACACATAGAACTTGAATTAGATCTATACAATATAGCTCCCAGTAAGGCAGTTATTTCTGATTTCATCTATATAGAGTCCTGAAGCATAGTGTTAACGCGAATTCATTCGATATTCAAAGTTTGTTTTGTTTTCAGCAGTTTGCTGTTCGTAGGCGGATGCCAGCAATCCTCAGAACCGCAAGTTGAAATGGAACAGGCCGAGGTTAAAACCGTTCAATCTCCCGCGAACGATTTCACCCTCATGTGTGAAAATATTGAAAAAAACATGTCCCAGATTAATGAACAGCGCACCACTTTTGCACTGGAACAGATTAATCAGGATCTTAAAGTGTGTCTGCCGCTCATGGAACTGGCCGAGCAGAAACATCTGATGCAACGTTCTACAGAAATGTATCAACGCTTCCTGCATGTGGAACGTACCGAATTCCAGCAACGTGCTTTCGAGCAATATGCCTTGGATATGGCTCAACATCCTACTATTCAACAAAGCCACTTTGAACAGTTGACCACGCGCGACCAGTATTTATTGAAGCATAAAGGTCAGGCCTATGTAGAACTCTTGGATCAGGGCAATGGCACATTACAATATCGTCGTAGTCCGGAATATCTGGCACGTATTTTTGCACCGTATTTACCGGTTGCCGAAAAGGTATTTATTGAAAATCTGGCTGAGCAGAATATGGAACCGGTCTTGGTCGAAAAACGCTTACAGCTTGAAGCTGCCAATATTGCCGCTCGCGCTCTATTCTGGGAAGATTATCTGCAAACCTATCCAAAAAGCAGTTATCAGCGTGATGCCGAATATCTGCTGAAACAATATACTTATTTCCTGTTTAGAGGCAGCGAGCAATCGCCAATCTCTGAGGATTATCGTGACCGTTATTCGGTAGAAACCAGCCATCTGGAAACTATTATCGGTCTAGCACAGGGTCATAAATCCAAGTTATCGACACAGGCGCAATTATTTTTAGAGTTTCTGGACATGAATCCTGAACAGCGCCAGCGTGCCTTAGCTGCGGAATATCGTGACCGTTCCAGTACTGAACAGATTTTATATTATGCCCAAGTCACCCCACCCTCACAGAACTACGGTAAAGACTGCTTTAAAGATGCGATCTGTCTTTAAAACAATCTTTTCTTAAAAATCGATGAGATAGCCGAAAATCAGCAACCCCTCCCAATTTAAAGCTACTTTTTAAATACCAACTAAGCTAAGATTTAGCCTCGCTTGACGGAGCGCGAGTAATAACTCGCTGAGATCACTTAAATCAGCCTTATCGGCCATTTGATAGTGAGTACCGTTGAACCTGATCAGGTTAATACCTGCGTAGGAATCAAGCCATCTAAAAACGACTACCCTTGTTTTATCTACTCCCAGATAATTCTGTCCACGTTTTTGGTCGTGCTTGATTCGTTGATGTCATTCATAAGGATCATTGCAATGAGCCAGTTAACGAATCTTTCTTCTGAAACTCCCCTTACTCCACACGAACAGGAAGCGCGTGATCTGACCCGCATTCTGCCAGCTTCCCGTAAAGTTTATCTGCAAGGCTCACGTCCTGATATTCAGGTGCCCATGCGGGAAATTTCTCTCAGCGAAACCCCGACTGGTCTGGGTGGTGAATATAATGCACCGCTGATGGTCTATGACACTTCAGGGGTTTATACCGATCCAAACATTGAAATTGACCTGAATAAAGGCCTGCCAAATCTGCGTGAAGGCTGGATTGAACAGCGTAATGACACAGAAATGCTGGATGATTTAAGTTCTGAGTTTGGTCGCCAACGTCTACGTGATATCCGTACTGCCAATATCCGCTTTGCCCATATCCAGAAACCACGCCGGGCTAAACTTGGCCAGAATGTGACCCAGATGCACTATGCCAAACAGGGCATTATTACGCCGGAAATGGAATATATCGCGATTCGGGAAAACTTGTGTCAGCTGGAAGGGACCGATATGCGCCAGCATCCGGGACAGAATTTTGGTGCCAAAAATTTACAGAAAATCACCCCTGAATTTGTACGCCAGGAAGTCGCTGCAGGCCGTGCCATTATTCCTGCCAATATTAATCACCCTGAGCTGGAACCGATGATCATTGGTCGTAATTTCCTGGTGAAAATTAATGCCAATATCGGGAACTCTGCGCTGGGTTCAAGTATTGAAGAAGAGGTGTCAAAAATGACCTGGGCAACCCGCTGGGGTGCCGACACCATTATGGATCTGTCGACTGGTCAAAACATCCATGAAACCCGTGAATGGATTATTCGCAACTCTCCAGTTCCAATCGGTACAGTCCCAATTTATCAAGCACTGGAAAAAGTCAACGGTGTAGCCGAAGACCTGACTTGGGAAATCTTTAAAGATACCTTGATTGAACAGGCTGAACAGGGCGTGGATTACTTTACGATTCATGCCGGTGTGTTATTGCGTTATGTACCACTGACCGCGAACCGTCTGACTGGTATTGTTTCTCGTGGTGGTTCGATCATGGCACAGTGGTGTCTGGCCCATCATCAGGAAAACTTCCTTTATACCCATTTCGATGAAATCTGCGAAATCATGAAAGCCTATGACGTGTCTTTCAGTCTCGGGGATGGCTTACGTCCCGGCTGTATTCAGGATGCCAATGACGAAGCGCAATTTGCCGAGCTACGCACTTTGGGTGAACTAACGCATCGTGCCTGGGAACATGATGTACAGGTGATGATCGAAGGTCCGGGGCATGTGCCAATGCATATGATCAAGGAAAATATGGATCTGCAGCTGGAAGTCTGTAAGGAAGCGCCTTTTTATACACTTGGGCCGTTAACCACAGATATCGCACCGGGTTATGACCATATTACCTCAGCCATTGGTGCAGCAATGATCGGCTGGTACGGTACCGCAATGCTTTGCTACGTAACACCGAAAGAACATTTAGGCTTGCCGAACAAGAAAGATGTGAAAGACGGCATCATTACCTATAAGATTGCCGCACATGCTGCCGACTTGGCCAAAGGCCATCCAGGGGCTCAAGCCCGTGACAATGCTCTGTCTAAAGCCCGTTTTGAGTTCCGTTGGGAAGACCAGTTTAACCTGAGCCTGGATCCGGACACAGCACGCAGTATGCATGATGAAACCATGCCAAAAGCGGCACACAAATCGGCTCACTTCTGCTCGATGTGCGGACCGAAATTCTGTTCAATGAAAATCACGCAAAATGTGCGGGATTATGCTAGCCAGTTATCTGCTGATGAGACCCCGGCTGTAACGCAGGCAGAGATTGAAGCCGGCCTCAACCAGATGAAAGACGATTTCCATAACTCTGGTCAAAAATTGTACCACAAGGTGTAAAACTGTAAAAAAAACAGTTGTTTTCATAAAAATCTCAGATAGGATGAAAAAAATAAGTTATTTCATCCTTTTCTGAGTTATGAATATTATTAAACAAGCCTCTTATAATAAAAAAGATTTTAGGATAGAGGCCCGTGAGTTTTTATATCGGGGATTTATTCAGGTGGAAAAAGTCACGTTACGTCACCGTGTCTTCCATCAGGAATCTTATACACCTGCATTGCAGCGTGAGCTCATCCATCGTCCTGAAGCCGCTGGGGTACTACTGTATAATGATCAGCAGCAAAAATTCGGCTTGATTGAACAGTTCCGTATTGGCGGGCTGGATGATCAGGATACGCCATGGCAACTAGAAGTCATTGCCGGTGTACTGGATGGCGATGAAACGCCTGAGACCTGTATTCGCCGCGAAGCTTTCGAAGAATCAGGCTGCACTGTTGATTCCTTGCAGCATCTTTTCAGTTTCTATCCTTCTGCCGGCGCATGCTCGGAACTGTTTCATCTTTATGTCGCCCAGACTGAACTGCCTGAAGAAGGCGGTGTTTTTGGCATGCCGGATGAAGGGGAAAATATCCAGCTGCACATTCTGGATTATGCCGATATTCTGACCCTGCTGAATAATGGTCGCCTCAGAAATGCACCTGTGATTATGGCCTTACAATGGCTACAACAGCATCAACAGGCTGTCCCGTCAGGTTTAAGGGGGCAGACATGACATCGGAACAATTCAGTCCTGCATCGCCACAAGAATGGACCATTATCCAGATTTCTGATACCCACTTGATGGATCAGCCCAATCTGGAATTCGCGAATATGAACCCGGAGCAGAGCTTTCATGAAGTCATGCAGCATATTCAGCACAATTTTCCAGAAATGGATGCACTCGTACATACCGGTGATCTGGCACAGGTGCCGGTCGCAGAAACCTATACGCGTTATTTAAAATATATCCAGTCCTGTCAGGTGCCCTATTATCAAATTCCGGGCAATCATGATGATATTAAGGTCTTTCCTTGTTATCAGGATCGAGATCAGGCTCATGCGATTCATTTTGGCAACTGGACCCTGATTTTACTAAATAGTGCAGTCCGGGATCGGATAGATGGTTGGGTAGAACAGGCTCAACTGGCACAGCTGGACCAATTATTGCTTGAATATCGTAATCAGTATGTGATGGTAGCTTGCCATCATCATCCTTTTGCGATGAAGTCGCACTGGATTGATCAGCACCGGCTAAAGAATGCCGAAGATCTAAAAGATGTACTGGCCCGGCACCAGAATGTGAAGCTGGTTCTGTTTGGTCATGTACATCAGGATTCCTGCAATGAATGGCACGGTATCCAGTTTTTATCGACGCCATCGACCAGCGTACAGTTCAAACCCAAGAGTGACGAATTCGCGCTAGACCAGGCAGCACCTGGCTATCGTGTATTACATTTGAAACAAAATGGGGAGTTCGATACACATATCGAACGTGTGACCTTAAGCCAGCAAAATATTAATACCGAAATTTCAGGTTATTAACTTTGCATTTTATTTTTTTTGAATTACTTTATTGCAACCAAAGGAAATGTGATATCTATAATCCAGACATCAAAGACTATCAAAAAGCATAAAAAGTCTATATGATGACGACCCCCGTAGGAGGATAATCTTTCTACAGGGTGGATAAAAATTGCATATCACCATATTTTTTGCGTATTACATACGCATATGATGAGGAATGCCCTAAATGGCGAATGACAACCAAAATCAAGTCTTAGACGAACAAACTGATGTTGTAGAGGAAAAAACTACAAAACGTGTGCGCAAATCTAAGCCGAAAACGACTGAGGGTGGTTCTACTGCTAGCTTATTTGGTATTGAACCTTATCAACCTAAAAAAAATGAAGAATACATGTCTGAAGGGCAGCTTGAACACTTCCGCCAAATTTTGATGGCATGGAAAGCTGAACTGATGTCAGAAGTTGATCGTACTTTAAATACGATGCAAGACGAAAACACTGCGCTCCCTGATGTAAACGACCGTGCGACTCAGGAAGAAGAATTTGCCATCGAACTTCGTACTCGTGACCGTGAACGTAAACTGATCCGCAAAATCGAGCAATCTATCGAAGCAATTAAAAATGATGACTACGGTTTCTGTGAAACTTGTGGTATCGAAATTGGTCTGCGCCGTCTGGAAGCACGTCCAACTGCAACTTTATGTATCGACTGCAAAACTTTGGCAGAGATCAAAGAGAAGCAAAATAACGGTTAAGCATGTCTTTAAGTAATCCCTCCCTGACCCTCCCTTTATCAAAGGGAGGGAAAGCTGAAGAGAATTACGTGGGCCGGTTCGCGCCATCGCCAACCGGCCCTTTGCATTTTGGTTCTCTCATTACTGCAGTCGCTAGCTACTGTGATGCCAAAGCCCATCAGGGGCGCTGGCTAGTCCGCATTGAAGATACCGACATCCCCCGAATTTATCCCGGCAGCGAAGAACATATTCTACGTGCAATGGATGCCTTTGAATTTGAGCCAGATGGCGAAATCATCTACCAGAAAGAGCGTCTGGATATTTACGAAAATGTGATCCAGCAACTGCGCCAGCAGGATCTGGTCTATGCCTGTCAATGTACCCGCAAAATGCTGGGCTCCAATCATATTTACCAAGACACCTGTCGTGACTTAGGTCTGACTTTTGAACATCAGGCGATTCGGGTCAAAGTCGAAGATGTTGAAATCTGTTTTGAAGACCGTCTACAAAGCCGACACTGCTCACAGCTGAAAAAAGACTTGGGCGATTTTGTCTTAAAACGTCGTGATGGCATCATCAATTATCAGTTGGCAGTCGTAGTCGATGACTATCTGCAAGGCATGACCCATGTAGTCCGTGGTGCGGATCTTTTAGATAATACCGAACGTCAGATTTATCTGGGTCAATTGTTGGGTTATCCGCGTTTAAGCTATATGCATTTACCACTGGCAATGAATGATCAGGGCCAGAAACTGTCCAAGCAAAATCTGGCCCAGGCACTGGATCTTGATCAAGCTCCCCAGCTCTTGCAAAAAGCACTTCAAGCCCTCTGTCAGGCGCCCGTAGAACTGGATCGCCCTGCTCGCATGCTCGAACAAGCGGTTGCACAATGGGATATTTCCCGAATCCCGCATACAACTGAGCTACAAGGTCACTATTTATAAAAATGGGTTTTCACTTAAGCTAAAAGCAATAACCAAGGCGAGTGAGGATCATAAAAATGTTTTTTATTTTTGGTGTAGGACCGAAAACCAAGGTCATTGAGAAAAGCCAGTTTCTTTGTCCAGTCTGCCGGACCCGTTCTAGGTATGAACTCAAACAGCAGCGTAATTATTTTTCTTTATTTTTTATTCCGCTGATTCCACTTTCCAAGGCGAAAAGTGCTTTTGTGCGTTGCCTGAATTGTGGAACTGTCATGCCGAGCACAGTACTTGACCATGCTCAGCCTGATCCACAGCGTCCGTCTAATCTAGAAGCTTGATTCTTCCCGGCTTGGATTGACCTGCTGGGTCGTCGAATCAATTTTCAGAATCAAACTGATCATCACTGCACAAACAATAAGTGATGAACCGCCATAGCTAATAAATGGCAGGGTCAACCCTTTAGTTGGCAATAAGCCCATATTCATCCCAGCATTTACCAGAATCTGTAACAGGAAAATGATACTGATCCCATAAGCAAGATAACCTGCACGCAAGTATTGATGCTGCAAGGCACGATGCCCAATCCGGATACAGCAGACCATTACAGTAAAAGACAGAATCAGAATGGTAGAAATACCCAAGAAACCAAATTCCTCCCCTAAGATCGCCAACATAAAGTCAGTATGCGCTTCCGGTAAATAAGACATTTTCTGGATACTGTGGCCTAGCCCTACTCCCGTCCATTCGCCACGACCAAAGGCCATCAAGGCATTGGAAAGCTGATAACCGGTACCAAGCGGATCTTCCCAAGGGTTCGAGAAAGACAATAAACGTTGTAAACGGTAAGGTTCCAGAGCGATTGCGGCAGCAAATGCACCCAATAAAGTAATAAAAGCGACACCGAA
Organism: Acinetobacter sp. TW_SC_4; assembly: GCF_054861205.1. Lineage (NCBI taxonomy): Bacteria > Pseudomonadati > Pseudomonadota > Gammaproteobacteria > Moraxellales > Moraxellaceae > Acinetobacter > Acinetobacter sp. TW_SC_4. The sequence goes on along the minus strand of NZ_CM142174.1, from coordinate 290,878 downwards.
CTGAATCCAAGGTGCACCAGCCAGGAAGAATACACCGAGCATGGTCAGGGTGATTACCACTGTTGCCCCTAAGTCAGGCTCAAGAATAATCAGGCCAACCGTTGCCCCCATGATGGCACTTAATCGCACCAAGCCTTTGATATTATTCCGAACTTCTTCAGCACGACGGACCACGTAATCAGCGGTAAAAATCGCCATCATGACCTTGGCGACTTCCGAAGCCTGCAAGGTAAAACCGGCTACCCGAATCCAGCGCTTGGAGCCGTTTACTTCAGTCCCGACAAAGAGTACGGCGACCAGCAAAACAATGGTAATAATCCATAAAAAGAAAGTGTTATTGAACCAGACTTTTAATGGAACTTTATAGGCTAAAAAGGCTGCACCTGCCGCAACCAGAATCGAGATCGCATGCCGGGTTACATAGTGGAAAGCATTTTCATGCATCCGTTCAGCATAAGGCATCGATGCTGATGCCACCATGATCGAACCGATGCACAGCAAAGCTAATACACAAAAAATCAGCACATTACGCGGATTAACTTCAGCGGGCAGCTTAGGTACCCACTGCTGATAAAATTGATTAATTTTATTGATCGCAGTCTGAGCAAACTCAGCCATATCACGAATCCTTGTTATTCTTAATTGAGTTCATTCACATAGGCCACAAACTTGCGACCACGTTCCGGATAACCGGAGAACATGTCAAAACTTGCACATGCAGGAGACAATAACACGACATCATGTGCCTGAGTGCGCTTCTGGCAAATTTCTACTGCTTCCTGCAGGCTTTCTGCATGCACCAGCTCAGTTGTACCAGTAATGGCTTTTTCAATAATTGGGCAGTCCACACCAATCAATACGGCTACTTTTGCATACTTAGATAATGAGTCACGTAAGGCAGTAAAGTCCTGGCCTTTACCCTGACCGCCAAGAATAATGGCAACTTTGCCACCTTGAGCTTCGATTGTCATGCCCAAGCCATCAAGTGCTGCCAATGTTGCACCAATATTGGTTCCTTTGGAGTCATTATAATAACGCACCCCATTGACTTCTTTAACAAATTCGCAGCGATGTTCCAAGCCTTTGAAGGTTTTTAACGTATCCAGCATAACGTCCATTGGCAGGCCAATTGCTTCACCTAAAGCTAAGCAAGCCAAGGCATTCGCCACATTATGGGTACCTTGAATGTACATGTCAGAACTTTTGAGCAGACGTTCACGACCACGTGCCAGCCAGATTGTGCCATCCGTATCTTTGAGAATACCGTACTGGTTGATGTCCGGTGCATTCAAACCAAAGCTCTGCATTGGAGTTGCATCTGGAACCAGTGGACGGGTCAGTGAATCATCACGATTAAACACCACTTTTTTCACACCTTGGAAAATACGGTGTTTGGCGGTGTGATAACCCATCATGTCGCCATGACGATCCAGATGGTCTTCACTCATATTCAGAACAACAGCCACTTCAGCCTGCAAGTTTGAGGTCGTTTCTAACTGGAAGCTCGACAACTCCAAAATATACAGTTCAGGATCATCTTTGGTCAGATCCAGTGCTGGACGGCCAAGATTCCCCCCAACTGCCACTTTTTTACCTGCATTCGCTGCCATCAGACCGATTAAAGTAGTGACTGTACTTTTGGCATTGGAACCGGTAATGGCCACAATCGGCTTATCCGTCGCGCGACGTAAAATTTGGATTTCACTTACTACAGGAATACCTTGTGCCAGTGCTGCCTGGATTTCAGGTAGTTTCGGATCGAGTCCTGGGCTGATGATAATTTCTTCGGCAGAGAGCAACAGATTCTGGTCAAACTTGCCAAAACCGGTCTGTACTTCCGCAGGAATCTGGTCATGTCCCGGAGGGGTGGCTCTTGAGTCCGTTACTGCAACGCGGTAGCCCTGGTCATGTAAGAAGTTGACCGCTGCAACACCTGAAATCCCGAGTCCTGCAACGACTTTTAATCCACCACGTTGTATTAACATTTTCGCCCCATTTTCTGGTCTATTTTAAAACTGACGAAATGGTAGCACTTTGCTGTTTTGAATGCTTTTTCTGTTTTGACTTTCTCTGGCATTTTTTGTGTCAGGGCGTAAAAAAATATCGTTAAATCTTCATCTTTAATCGGTTTAATAATTAATGAATTTTTATTGGCGTCATCATGGGAATAAAAGTTAAGACTATGCTAGCCATAACTTGAAAGGAAAATCAGACAACGCTTCCATTCATATATAGAAAAATAGTGGATTCTTCTCACCCAGATAAATCAATAAGTTTTTAAAAAATAAAAAATGAGGGAGCTTATTTCTAAACTCCCTTACTCATTTACATACTCAGTTTTTATTCTCAAATAGAATGAAAGTTTACTTCCACTTCACCGCCTGAGCTTTAGGTTTTGTACTTGAGCTTTGTTCCGATGCCGGACAAGCGCAGTTACCGCCACAGCCACCAGCCATAGCCGGTTTTAACCATTTCGCCAGCGTGTGCCAGTCCTTGGCTGCACAGGCATCAGACAGCTTCTGGAAGACTGAGCGTGAGGTATTCGGAAATACCTTTTTAAATACCACGAGTGCACTCCAGACAACCAGTACCGCTACAATCAGAATTTCAATCATCTCAATCTCCCATTCACATGATCAGTCAGATCTAGCCAAGGTTTCCCTTCAGCCAGTTTAACCCAAATAATGTGATGCAATTTGATAAGTCAGGAATGACATGAAATATGCCAAACCAAACAGGTAGAAGGTCATAAAGCTGACCGTTTTCCATGAACCGGTTTCACGCTTTACAGTGGCTAAAGTCGCCAGACAATGCGGCGCATAGATAAACCAGACCAGTAGAGACAAGCCGGTCGCGATCGACCAGCCCAGATCACCACCGCCACTAATCAGTGCCGCCAGACCCTCAGACATGGCATCTTCATCAACTGCAGACAAGGCATAAACCGTACCCAATGCTGCCACAACGACTTCACGCGCTGCCATCGCGGGAATCAGTGCAATACAGATCTGCCAGTTAAAGCCCAATGGGGCAAAAATAGGTTGCATCACATGGCCGAGCATCCCGGCAAAGGAATAATCGATATCCGGTAAAGTTGCACCTTCTGGTGGCTGCGGGAACGTACACAGGAACCATAGCAGAATAGATAATGCAAAGATGATGCCGCCGACACGCTTCAAGAAAATTTTGCCGCGATCCAATAGGCCAATCCAGACGTTTTTCACATCTGGAAAGCGGTAACTTGGCAGCTCCATCAATAGCATGTGCTGTGACTTGTCTTTATGGAAAAATTTCAGGATAAAGGAAACAATCAGTGCACTCAGAATACCGGCCATATACAGACCAAATAACACCAGACCCTGCAGGTTCATGAAGCCCCAAACGGTTTGCTCAGGAATAAACGCTGCAATCAGCAAAGCATATACTGGCAGACGTGCCGAACAGGTCATCAGTGGCGCCACAAAAATCGTAGTCAGACGGTCACGTGGATCACTAATCGTCCGTGAAGCCATAATCCCCGGCACGGCACAGGCAAAGCTGGACAATAGAGGGATGAAAGCACGGCCCGAAAGACCTGCCTTAAACATCAATTTATCCAGCAAGAAGGCAGCACGTGGTAAATAACCGGACTCTTCCAGTACCAGAATAAAGAAGAATAGAATGAGAATCTGCGGCAGGAAGACCACGACCCCACCCGCGCCGGCAATAATCCCATCAACCACCAAGCTGTTTAATAAAGGATGAGCAATCAGTCCACCCATGTACTCGCCCAACCAGCCGAAGAAAGTTTCGATCCCGTCCATGAAGGGCGCAGCCCAGGCAAAGACCGCCTGAAACACCACAAACATCATAATGGCTAAGCTAAGCAGGCCTAATACTGGATGCAGGAATATCTTGTCCAGGAAATCAGTACGTTTATCTTCCTGATCGGCATAATTCACCACATCTTTCAGAATACTGGCAATCTGATGATGGTGATCGCCACTCAAACCGCTGAGTTCAGTTTGCGGAGCAGAAAACTTGTTTTTATCCAGTGCATTTTTCAGGTTTTCAATACCTGAAGTACGCACGGCTACTGTTTCAACTACAGGCACACCCAAACGCTCAGACAGTTTCTGGGTATTGATCTGCATCCCGCGACGGCGTGCTTCATCCATCATATTCAGCACCACCAGCATTGGACGGCCCAGCTGAATCATTTCCAGTACCAGTCCCAGATGCAGTTTTAGGTTGGTTGCATCTACAACGCACAGGAAAGTATCCTGCTGGCCTTCTTCTGCAATTTTACCCTGAACCACATTACGGGTAATTTCTTCGTCCGGACTGGTGGCATTCAGACTATAAGTTCCTGGCAGATCCAGTACACGTACCGGTTTACCTGAAGGAAGTGTGAAATTCCCGACTTTACGCTCAACCGTAACCCCGGCATAGTTGCCTACTTTTTGACGGGATCCGGTTAAATGGTTGAATAAAGAAGTTTTACCGCAGTTTGGGTTACCGACAAGGGCAATACGTAAGGTATCACTCATGCCGCCGCTCCCTGTTCAATTTCAATCTTGGCCGCTTCCGATTTTCGTAAAGCAAAACGCGTAAACCCCACCTGAATAAGAATCGGATCCCCACCAAAAATACCTTTGGTAATGACTTGTACCTGAGTCCCTGGTACAAAACCTAAAGTTTCCAAGCGACTGGCCACAACATCGTGGGAAGCGCCTTTACCATCAGTAGTTCGATTAACTTTTCGAATGATGGCAGTTTGTTTTGCTTTCAAATCAGACAAACGCACCGTGAAAATTCCTAAGACTTTTGTACAGTATACAAACAAATGAGAATAATTAACAAATAAGTATTAATTACATTTCTTCTTGGCTGTATAGCACATCGACATGTTCGTAAAATTAAACTAGAGTGGAGAATAGCAATCAGGCTTCTCGCTTTTAAAAATTATCCTCATTAAACATCATGCTGAATAAAAAACCTCGCATTCCTAGTCCAGTTCAGATTCCTGAATCTTTCAGTTACTTACAGGGTTTTCGTGATTATCTGATTGCCCAGACAGTGAGCCCTCATACCCGAAATGCCTATTTGTCTGATCTGATCCAGTGTGCCGAATGTCTGGTTAAACCTTTACCAGAATGGAACCATGATGATATTTCCGATGTGCTGATTGAACTGACCAAACAGCAAAAAAGTCCACGTTCAATTGCACGATGTTTGTCCGCCTTACGTTCTTTTTATAAATTCCTGCGGGAACAAAAACTGCGGAGTGACAATCCGGTTGCTGCCCATAAAACACCGAAGCTGGGCCGTGCCCTGCCGAAAGATCTGTCTGAAGCTGATGTCGAAGCGCTGATTCATGCACCCGATATTAATACCGCATTGGGTTTACGTGATCGTGCCATGTTTGAAGTCCTCTATGCTTGTGGTTTACGGGTGACAGAACTGATCAATCTGCGTCTGGATCTGATTAATTTAAAACAGGGCTATTTGCGTATTGTCGGTAAAGGCAATAAAGAACGTCTGGTGCCAATGGGACAGATGGCCTGTGAATGGGTGGAAAAATACCTGCAAGAGGCACGCCCGCAATTGTATAAGACAGCGACTGATTATCTGTTCCTCACTCAGCATGGCGGCATCATGAGCCGGCAGAATTTCTGGTATGCCATTAAACGCTATGCACTACAAGCCGGAATTCAGGCTGAACTGTCTCCGCATACTTTGCGCCATGCCTTCGCCACGCATTTACTTAATCATGGTGCTGACTTACGGGTAGTACAAATGTTGCTAGGTCACAGTGATTTATCCACCACACAGATCTATACCCATGTGGCACAAGTCAGAATGCAACAACTACACGCGACCCATCATCCACGAGCTTAAGAGCTGATTCAAATAGAATAAACTGAGAAGTTTGACGTAGCTCTATCTTTTTTTGCTATGCTAATGCTCTGTTTTTAGTCCAAGAAAAAAAGGGTTATTATGACATTTGCCCGCACCAAAATTTTTATCGCTTGTCTGCTTGCTACCGGTCTGGGACTGAGCGCATGTTCCAATTCCAATAATTCAGATAAAAAGCAAGATACGCTTACAGCAAGTGCACCGGCGACGGGTGAAGCCTCTAACCTTAGCGAACGTAATGCACAGCAACGCCTGATTTCAACGCTCGAAAGTCATTTCAAAAAAGCGGGAATTAACGCAAAAATCACAGGTATTAAAACTACTGAAGTACCCAACATGTCTTGGGTCAGCCTTGAAGGTATGGCGCCCGTCTATGTGACAAATGATGGTAAATATCTGATTCAGGGTGATGTCATCCGTCTTGGAGATAAAGAGCTGCATAATGTCAGTGAAACTCTGCAATCTGACGTCAACAAGAAAATCTTTGCAAACCTTAAAGCTGAAGACCTGTTGATCTATCCAGCCAAAGGCAAAACCAAGCACGTGATCTATGTCTTTACCGATGTCAGCTGTCCGTATTGTCACAAATTCCATGAACAGATGGATGAAATGAACAGCAAAGGCATCGAAGTACGCTATATTGCTTGGCCACGTGGCGAGCAGCATATGCCTGCCATGGAAGCCATCTGGTGTAATTCCGATCGTCGTGCAGCCTTCGACCAAGCCATCGCTGGTGGATCTATCACGCCGACTACTTGTAAAAATCCTGTGAAAGATCAATATCAAATGGGTCTTAATATTGGTGTTAATGGTACCCCGGGCGTATACAGTTCTGAAGGACTTTATCTCGGTGGCTATATGAGCACATCAGAATTATTGGATCGACTTAAATAACTCATTTTAATTAGTTATTTAACTTTATTTTATAGATGAAGATATTCTGAAATGACCCTAGAGTCAGACCGCTTTTTTAGCTATGATCTAAGCTCTCGTAAAAAACTGTTTATATTTGGAGTGTGACGTGAAACCAGTTCGTCTGGCAATCCTCGGTCTTGGTACTGTAGGTGGTGGTGCCCTTAAACTATTAAAAGAAAATGCTGCTGAGATTAAACGTCGCACCGGTCGTGAAATTCAAATTACCCATGTTGGTACGCGTCGCCCGCGTCCTGATCTGAATCTACCTGAATCAGTTAAACAAAGTGCAGATCTGCTCGACATTGTACGTCAACCTGATGTAGATGTGGTGGTTGAAGTCATGGGCGGTATTCATCCTGCTTATGAAGTGATTAAAGAAGCCATTCTGCATGGTAAACAGGTCGTGACTGCTAACAAAGCCCTATTGGCTGAACACGGGAATGAACTGTTCAAACTTGCCGATGACAACGCTGTGCAAATTGCTTACGAGGCAGCGGTGGCTGGCGGCATTCCAATTATTAAAGTGATGCGTGAAGGTCTGGCAGCCAACAAGATTGACTGGCTAGCTGGCATCATCAACGGTACAGGCAACTTCATCCTGACTGAAATGCGAGATAAAGGCCGTGCCTTTGCTGATGTACTGAAAGAAGCACAAGAACTGGGTTATGCAGAAGCAGATCCAACCTTTGACGTTGAAGGTATCGATGCAGCACATAAACTGACATTACTGGCCTCTATTGCTTTTGGTATTCCATTACAGTTTGATAAAGTCTTTACTGAAGGCATCAGCAAAATTACTGCACAAGACGTGAAATATGCTGAAGACTTGGGTTTCCGTATCAAGCACCTCGGTATTGCCCGTCGTGCTGAAACCGGGATTGAACTCCGTGTACACCCTACCCTGATTCCTGAAGAGCAATTGATCGCCAATGTGAATGGTGTAAAAAATGCAGTTCTGGTTCAAGCCAATGCGGTTGGTCCTACACTGTATTACGGTGCAGGTGCGGGTGCAGGTCCTACAGCTTCTGCAGTAGTCGCAGATGTCGTGGATATCGTACGTGATATTTCTTATACTGAAGATGGTGCTGGTACGATTCCGCAACTGGCTTTTGAAAGCTTAAGTGACCTGCCAATCCTGCCACGTGAAGAAATGACGACTGGATACTACATCCGGATCAATGCTGAGGATCAAACCGGAGTACTGGCTGAAGTAACCTCTATTCTAAGCCGTGAAGGCATCAGTATTGATGCGATTCTGCAGCAGTCACGTCTGAAAGATCTTATTCCTATCGTGATCCTGACTGATCCAGTCAAGGAAGCGAAAATGGATGAAGCGTTAAAACAAATTCAAGCTCTTCCTGTCATTCATGGCGAAATTGTACGAATTCGTTTAGAATCGCTTGATAATTAATCGGGTCGAGGGGACACTCTCCCCTTGCCAAGCTCTACACACAATTGGAACATCATCATGTCGAATGCCAATCGTTATACTGGTTTAGTTGACCGCTATCGCGACCGTTTACCAGTGTCTGCAACTACTAAAGCCGTTTCTCTGGGTGAAGGTAACACGCCACTGATTAAGCTTGCGAATATTCCGCGCATTATTGGCAAAAATGTTGAAATTTATGTGAAGTACGAGGGCTTAAACCCGACTGGTTCATTTAAAGACCGTGGTATGACCATGGCGGTAACAAAAGCGGTTGAAGAAGGCTCTAAAGCCATTATCTGTGCATCTACAGGTAATACTTCAGCAGCAGCTGCAGCTTATGCTGCGCGTGCAGGTATTAAAGCGTTTGTTTTAATCCCAGAAGGCAAAATTGCCATGGGTAAAATGGCACAAGCGATGATGTATGGTGCGATCACCATGCAAATCCGCGGTAACTTCGATGACGGTATGCGTCTGGTAAAAGAAATCGCTGACAAAGCACCAGTAACTATCGTGAACTCAATCAACCCGTACCGTCTGCAAGGTCAAAAAACCATTGCTTACGAAATCGTGGATGAATTGGGCCGTGCACCAGATTACCACTGCCTGCCAGTAGGTAACGCAGGTAACATTACTGCACACTGGATGGGTTATACCGAAGCGGTTGCAAATCAGCCTGCTGGCGAGTTTGAGCAAGTGGTTTACGACGCTGCAACTGATGCTTTCACTGGTCCTAAACCTCAAGGTCTACCAACAATGGTAGGTTACCAGGCTTCTGGCGCTGCACCTTTCCTTCGTGGTGCACCTGTTGAAAATCCTGAGACTGTTGCAACTGCAATCCGTATCGGCAATCCACAAAGCTGGAACCATGCGAAAGCGGTTGTTCGTGATTCTAAAGGCTGGTTCGATGAACTGACTGATGCCGAGATTCTGGAAGCGCAACGTCTTCTTTCTATGTATGAAGGCGTATTCGTAGAACCTGCATCTGCAGCTTCAATCGGTGGCGCAATCCGTGACATTAAAGCAGGTAAAATTGCTGAAGGTTCTGTGATCGTGTGTACTGTAACTGGTAACGGTCTGAAAGATCCGGATACTGCGATCAAACAATGTTCTGATGCTGTAATGCTTTCAATTGACGCAACTTTAGAACAGGTTCGTGAATCAATTCTTTCTAATATGTAAGATACAGAATCAAAAAAGCCCTGCACTTGCAGGGCTTTTTTTTATATGCGCTTAAAAAAGATTAAACACGTTGTTTAGGCAGGCTAGACACCCAAGTCATTAGGCGAGTCGCATCATTGGTACGTGCAGCAGTTGAATCCGCACCTAATACCACGACCACCACAGGACGGTTATTTAAGGTCGTGTGCATGACGACACAACGTCCTGCTTCATTGATATAACCGGTTTTAGACAGGTTAATATTCCAGCCACCATTTCGCACCAGTGAATTGGTGTTATTCGATTTCAATACACGATAGCCGAGGTTGAAATCATAGCTGGCAGTCGTAGAGAATTGACGGATCAGGCCATATTGTGAAGCGGTATTCACCAGAATCCCCAAATCGCGTGCAGAAGACACATTGCCAGGATGCAGGCCGGTAGATTCCATATAGTGGGTTGAATTCATGCCCAGCTCTTTAGCTTTGGCATTCATCTTCGCAATAAAGGCTGCACGACCACCTGGATAAGTACGCGCTAATGCAGCTGCAGCCGGGTTCTCAGACTTCATCAAAGCAAATAATAAGGCTTCAGCACGATTCATGCTGTCCCCGGCTCTTAAGGTAGAACTTGAGCTCTTACAGCCTGCACAGGAAAAATCAGCCTGCTGCAGAGTAATTTTTTCAGACATATTCAAACGCGCATCTGAAATCACCACTGCAGTCATCAATTTGGTAATCGACGCAATCGGGTAAGCATTATTGGTATTTTTACTAAATAGCACTTCACCCGTCTGTGAATCCATCACCAAAGCTGCACGCGCACTTACAGCAGGTTGATTACTAAAGTGACTATTATCAATAATCTGCACAGGTTTTGTCAGCACTGGCGCTGGTGCGCCGCCCTGACGAATTGTCGTCGTAACAGTTGCTGAACCTGGTGGTGAAGGTTCTGCAGCAGATACGCTCAAATTATCATTCATGAGCTGATTGACTTCATCAGAAGACCAGCTGATGCTGGATCCACCCTCTGTTGTGCCAGAATTCATAATGATTTCAGCAAAACTTGTCGTGCTCATGCTGATTAACACGGACAGGCCAAGTAGATGCCTTAAAGACTTGTTTATTTTCTTCACTATTCCTTCACTCAACTAACAGAGGTAAGATTGATTTGCGTATTACCTCTAATATGCCTTACATTTAAACACAATGCCGAACATTTTTTGTTCTTGACACTATGTGATAAGTTTCAGATTTAATCTGCGAATAGGATTGCTAATTTTGTAGTTTCATTGCAAGCTTATTTTGCTTTATGTAACAAAAAAATGATTTTTAATAGAGGGAGAGTCTAGGTGATCACAGTTTTAGTTGTCGACGACCATGAATTAGTTCGTACTGGAATTTGCAGAATGCTGGAAGACCATGCGGATGTTCAGGTGATTGGACAGGCTGAATCTGGTGAAGAAGCAATTACCCTCGTCCGTCAGCATCATCCCAATGTGGTTCTATTAGATGTCAACATGCCAGGTATCGGTGGTGTAGAAACCACACGCCGTTTGCTACAGACTGCTCCTGAAACTAAAGTTCTTGCGGTGAGTGGTCTGGCTGAAGAACCTTATCCTTCTCTTTTACTTAAGGCAGGCGCCAAAGGTTATATCACCAAAGGTGCACCTGTATCAGAGATGGTTCGTGCCATCAATAAAGTCATGCAGGGCGGTAAATATTTCAGTGCCGATATTGCTGAACAGCTGGCCAGCTCCTACCTGTCTGATACCCAGCAGTCTCCTTTTGACGCACTGTCTGAACGTGAAATGCAGGTAGCCATGATGGTGGTGAACTGTATCAGCGCGCAGGAAATTGCCGACAAGCTGTTTGTGAGCGTTAAAACAGTCAATACTTACCGTTACCGGATCTTCGAAAAACTGAATATCGATAGTGATGTTAAACTGACCCATCTTGCAATGCGCTATGGCCTGATTAAACCTTAATTTAACCCTCTGCTTAATGCGGTTTCTATGGCGCAAACATCCAGTTATTCTGAACTGAATCAATATCATCTGGGCCTATGGTATAGCGCCTACCGCCTGATTATCAGCACGGGTCTGTTGCTGATTTTCCTGCTGACTTATCCCGATATGACTGCGGATTATCAGTATCCTAAACTCTATCACTACGCCTTAATGATTGGCGTCGCCGTCAATACGGTGCAACTGTTTACGCTGAGATGGGTAAAGCGCCTGATTCAGCCACAGTTCATTCTAATTTTTGCCAGCGATGTCTTTTTTCTCAGTTTATTGACCTTGGCCAGTCAGGGTCCAAATGTCCATCTCGGACTGATTTTTGTTATTACCATTTTTTCAGCCTCATTATTGCTCGATGCCAAGAAAGCCCTGATCATCACCCTGATTGCGGTGATTAGTATCATCTACCAGCATTTTATCGGCAGTATTTTTGCCTTTTCCTCGCTTACCAATATCGGGAATAGTGCCCTGCTGGCCTTTCTGTTTTTTGTCGTTTATGGCTCGGGACAAATTGCAGTACGGCGCTTTCAGATTCTGGAAAACCTGAATTTTTCTCAATCGCTAGAACTATATCGCTTACAGAATATTAACCGCTATATTCTGGAACAGATTGAAACCGGCTATCTGGTCTTAGATGAGAATTACCATGTGGTGCTCAGTAATCCCGCTGCCTGTCATCTGCTGGGTATTGAGCCAATGTATGCCCATGAAAGGTTTTCGTTATACCAATCTCAAAATGACTTGTTTGAACTGATCCGTTTTGAAAATCTGGAAAATGGTGAGCGGTTTCAATTTGAATCCCAGCAGAGTCGTTATAATATTCACGTGCAGGTACAAAAACTGATTGTACCGCACCAGACTCTAACCCTCCTCGTGCTGCAAGATGCCCGCAAACTTAATCAGCAGGTGCAACAGTTAAAGCTTGCTGCTCTAGGCCAGCTTTCCGCCAGTATTGCCCATGAAATTCGCAATCCTCTGGCTGCCATTGTACAGGCCAATGATCTTTATCTCGATTCTGAACCTGAACAGCAACAGGTCCTGCATCAGATGATCAGCCGACAGGCTACCCGTATTGACCGGATTATTCAGGACACCCTGAGTATGGTGAAGAATAAAGAAACCCATCCGGTCGTGATTCAGCTGAATGAATTTATACCCCTGTTTATTCAGGAAGATTTAGCAGATGTGGCGGATCAGATTCAATTTAATATTGATGTACCACTGGCAATTCAGTTCGATGAAGCCCAGTTACGTCAGATTCTGATTAATCTGATTCGTAATGCTATCCATCATAATTCACCGGATTCGCCCCATATTCAATTGAATATTCACCCATATGAACATAAGGTATGGATAGATGTCCGGGATTTTGGCTCTGGTGTTGCCACCCATGATCAGGAATTATTATTTAAACCTTTTTTCAGCACGTCTATCCATGGAACGGGACTCGGACTATATTTATCACACAGTTTTTGTGAAGCCAATCAGGCACAACTCAACTACATTTCACAAGAACAGGGCGCATGCTTTCGGATTAGCTGTCAACGTGTAACAGCATAAAAGGAATAAGGGGAAATATTGTGGAACAACAACCACTGGTCTTATTGGTGGATGATGAGGAAGATCTATGTACCCTCATGCAAATGTCATTAATGCGCATGGGAATCCGTACGCATATTGCCCATCGTCTGGAAGATGCGAAAAAATTTCTGACAGATCATCAATATGATGCCTGTCTGACAGATCTAAATCTTCCTGATGGCAATGGCCTGCAATTATTGGACTGGATTAACCAGCATTCTCCTCACCTTCCGGTGGCTGTTCTAACCGCCTATGGCAATATGGAAATTGCCATTGCTGCACTCAAGGCAGGTGCATTTGACTTTGTCAGCAAACCGATCAATCAAAAGCATCTGGAACAACTGCTGCAAAAAGCACTGAATAAACCAGTAGACTATTATCAGAATAATTCCAATGATTCATTAGAACATAAATTGCTGATTGGACAATCCCTACCTATTCAGCAATTGCGTATCACCTTGAAAAAAATTGCCCGTTCTCAGGCTCCGGTATTTATTACTGGCGAATCAGGTACCGGGAAAGAAGTCGTGGCCAATTTGGTTCATCGTCTCAGCAATCGCAATGAAGGACCTTTTATCGCAATTAACTGCGGTGCAATTCCGACTGAATTGATGGAAAGCGAACTGTTTGGCCATAAGAAAGACAGCTTTACGGGTGCGACACAGGACAAGCAAGGACTAATTCAGTCTGCCCATGGAGGCAGTCTGTTCTTAGATGAAATTGCTGAATTACCGTTATCTATGCAGGTCAAACTGTTACGTGCTGTTCAGGAAAAACGCATTCGTCCAGTCGGTTCCGATACTGAAATTGATGTCGATTTCCGTGTCATCAGTGCCAGCCATCAGGATCTCGATGCGCTGGTACAACAAGGCAAATTCCGTCAGGACTTGTTCTTCCGTATTCATGTGATGGATCTGGTCTTACCACCACTGCGTGAGCGCGGCCAGGATATTCTGCTCCTCGCTGAGCATTTTGTTCAAAAGATCTGCCAAGAATGGCAAATTCCTGCGAAAAAGTTGACGGAACGGAGTAAAGAATTTTTACTCGAGCAATATTATCCAGGCAATGTACGCGAACTGCGTAACATTATTGAACGAGCGATTACTTTGAGTGATGAAGATAAGATTGATCTTCAGCATCTGCAAACTGCTCCACTGCGTCATATGGCTCCTGTCTTATCAGAAACTGCCAATCTGGCAGAGCCGACTTCATCTTCGGATCAGATCATTATTCCGAAAAAATTACCTGAAGAAGGTCTGGAACTGTATTTAGAAAAGATTGAAAAAGAAATTCTGTTGAATGCTTTGAATCTGACACATTGGAACCGTACATTGGCCGCGAAGAAACTGGGGATGTCATTTCGGTCTTTACGTTATCGTCTAAAAAAATTCGGACTGGATACTGAAGAAGATGAATGATTATTTCTGCAGGAGCAGCAAGTCTGTGACGTGATCCAGATAGCTCTCCTCACGCGCATCCTGACCTAGGGGATAGGTGAAATGTGGTTGAATCCCATGTCCTTCGATCATATTGCCGCTCGGGCTAAAGTATTGCGACACCGTCATCTGTAAAGCGGAGCCATTGCTCAAAGGAAATAATTTCTGTACCACCCCTTTACCATAGCTCTTTTCCCCTACCACCCACGCACGATTATGTTCTTTCAAAGCTGCCGTGAATACTTCTGCAGCGGAAGCTGAACGGTTATTGATGAGAATACCGACTTTCAGGTTCTGAAACTCAATTCCTGGTAGTGCCTGAAATTGCTGATTGCCTTCAGAACGGCTCTTGGTCGAGACAATAATACCCTGATTCAGGAACAAATCTGCTGATTCAACGGCTGCGGACAATAAACCACCGGGATTATTACGCAGGTCAAACAGCACTGCTTTGAGCCGATTAGTTGAATAACTTTCAATAATCCGTTTGATTTCATTAGCGGTATCCTGCTGGAAGACTTTGACCTGTAGCACCAGAACCTGATTGCTGTGTAAGGTCGATTTAATCTCGGTATCTACTTTGGTATTGCGGACCAGTGTAATCGGTACGCTTTGCGCAGAAAGCTGGAGCGTTAAAGTAGAGCCAATGGCACCAGTCAATAAATCTCGCACCTGCTCACGTTTCAGCGCACTCAAGACCTGATCATCAATCTTGTAAACTGTGACACCATTGCGAAGGCCTTGTTTGGCAGAATCAGCATCCGGACTCAAGCCTTGTACCATCCATTGTTTTAGCTGCGGATTAAAATGCAGATCAAAATCAATACTGGCCAGATCACCTTCGGTATATTCACGCAGCTGCTTATAGTCTTCAGGAGATAAATAGCGGGAATAGCGGTCCAAGCCGCTCACCAAACCTTGAATGGCTTGCTGGAAAAGCACATCGTCATTTTTGTCTTGAATATAATTATCTTTGACGATGCCATAAATCTGAACAAATTCCTGGATGGATGTAACAGGAATTTCATTATAGACCTGTTCATCCATTTCCAGCTCATCAAGTGCCATCTCGGTTGAAACGGCACTCCACGCGGAATGACTCAAACACATCAGTAAGCAGGATAAGACTACAGACTTGCCATGTGTTTTTATCATTCTTATACCTGTTTTATAAAAGATTAAGCGTGCAGCTCAATAAGATTGCGACCTTGCATTTCAGTTGGTACCGGAATTTGCATCAAGTTCAGCAGGGTTGGTGCGACATCAGCCAATACACCACCTTCTGCGATTGTTGCAGAACTTGGACCCACATAGATAAATGGAACCAGTTCAGTGGTATGCTGGGTATGCACCTGACCGCTCTGATAATCCTGCATTTGCTCCACATTACCATGGTCTGCAGTAATAATCATATGACCTTTTTTCGCCATCACAGCTTCATAAACTCGGCCTAAGCAAGTATCCACGGCTTCAACGGCTTTCACTGCTGCATTAAATACACCAGTATGGCCGACCATATCACCATTGGCATAGTTTACAACCAGTAGGTCAAACTCGCCTGAATTGATCGCTGCCACCAGTTCATCTGTTACTTCATAGGCACTCATTTCCGGTTTCAGGTCATAAGTCGCAACATTTGGAGATGGGATCAGGATACGTTTTTCACCTGGATATTCATCTTCACGGCCACCGCTAAAGAAGAAGGTTACATGCGCATATTTCTCAGTTTCTGCAATACGTAGCTGAGTTTTACCCAGGTTCGACAGATACTCACCTAAAGAATTTACCAGCGCTTCTGGCATATAGGCTACTGGCGCATCAATGGTTGCCTGATAACGGGTCAGCATCACGAATTTTGACAGGTTTGGCACTACTTTACGTTCAAAACCGGTAAAATCTTTTTCAACAAAGGCACGAGTCAATTCACGGGCACGGTCAGCACGGAAGTTCATGAATACGACGCTGTCGCCATCCTGAATCTTCACAGTATCGCCAATGCGAGTCGCTTTTACGAATTCGTCTGATTCCTCTGCAGCATAAGCCTGTTCCAGACCTTCAACTGCAGTAGCTGCAGTACGCACTGCTTCACCTTCAGTCAGCAGACGATATGCTTGCTCTACACGATCCCAACGGTTGTCACGATCCATGGCAAAATAACGACCGATCATACTGACAATACGACCCTGGCCCGGATATTGAGCAAATAATGCATCCAGTTTTTCTAAAGAGGGTTGTGCACTTTTTGGTGGAGTATCACGACCATCCAGGAACGCATGCAGATAAACCTGAGCACCGCGTTTTAAAGCCAGTTCCGCCATGGCCACGATATGATCTTCGTGTGAGTGCACACCGCCTTCAGAAAGAAGGCCCATAATGTGGACTGCGCCATTTGCTGCTTTGGCTTTCTCAACGGCATCAACCAGCACTTCATGCTCGAAGAAAGCACCAGTACGGATATCTTTGGTAATACGGGTAAAGTCCTGATACAGCACACGGCCAGCACCAAGATTCATATGACCAACTTCAGAGTTCCCCATTTGACCATCAGGCAGGCCGACATCTTCACCTGAACCTGAGATCAAACCATGCGGATGCTTTTCCTGCATAGCAGTTAAATTTGGTCGTTTAGCCGCTAAAAACGCATTGTCTTCGACCGCTTCGCGATGACCCACACCATCCATAATCACCAAAACGTGAGGGATTTTGCCAGCAGTTGCATCCGTCATAATGAAATACTCTTTTCGTCTACGAATTAATCGCTCTAGTTTACCGAATTTTGCAAAAAGAGGCCATGACCAGTCGATGGTTTAAGCCTCTTGTTGCGATTGATTTCTTCTATTTTCCTGTGGCTTAGCGGGCTCGATGGAGCAAGTAGCCGCCAATAGCAAACATCAGCAAAATAGGAATAAATACGAACCATGCCGGTGATGGCGCATAGACCAGACTGGCATAGCCGAGAAAATCCTGCAGGTAGAAGAAGCTTAACCCTGCGAATAACGCAATCACCAAACGGAAGCCCATCGATTGCTGACGCAATGGCCCGAAAATAAATGAACAGGCAATCACTACCAGCGCAATCAGGGCAAATGGCGAACCAACTTTCTGCCAGAAAGCCAGCTGATAGGTTTTCGGTACCTGACTATATTCATTCATATAGCTCATAAAGCTTACCAGCTGGCTTGGTGATAAATCTTCCGGATCAATCGTGACCATATGCACATATTTCGGCTGCAAGGCCAAAGCCAGTGGTTGCTTATCATGCTGTACCAGTGTCGCATTGCCGTTTTGTAAAATATCAAACTGTTCTGTGCTATCTAGTTTCCAGGCCCCATCTTTGACGAATTCACCCTGCTTGGCATCCAGAGTACCCCGCAGACGGTAATTGTCATCAAAGTCCAGCATCTGTACATTTTTCAGCTGGCCTTTGGCATTGGCATAATCAATATAGATAAAGCGATTACCCTCACGCGTCCAGTAACCTTTAACTTCACCAATTTTTACCGGCTTGTTATAGCTTTTGACTGCTTTGGCCTGTTCATTGGTATATGGAATCACCCATTCGCTCAGGGCAAACGACAATACGACCAATAGCAATGCTGATCGAATAACCCAGCCGACAATCCGCCAAAGACTAACCCCCACCGAACGCATTACGATCAGCTCACTATTGGAAGCCAATGCACCTAAACCAAGTACCGCACCAATCAGTGCGGAAATTGGCAGGATTTCATAAAGATAATTCGGTGCGCCCCAGAGTACATATTTTAAGGCATCCCATGCACCATAGCCTTCTTTCAGGGAACCCAATTCACCTAAATACGTAAATAAGACCTGCAGACCTGAAAGAACAGCTGTTGCCCCAAGCATCGCCAGCGCAGTGGTTCCGGTTACATGTTTGGCAACTATACGACGTGCTAACATTGTTAAGACCTCACTCGCTGAATCTGTTTTTTAATTTTTGGCGCCAAATTCTGTTTACGTGAGAACAATGCACCGGCTATGGCATAAATAATCAGGACTAATGGATAAGCCCAAATGCCCATTTCCGCCTTGCTGACCCGGGTTTTGATTGCCATCAGGGCGACAATCAGGCTAGCAAAGATCATCAATGCCGGGAATAATTTGAGATAGCGACCTTGACGCGGACTAACTTCCGACAGTGCCACAGACAGAATCAGGGCAATTACAATGGCAAATGGTACAAAGACACGCCAGCCAAGCTCACTGGCTACCACTGGATCCTGACGGTTTTTCCAAAGCTGTCCGGTCGGCAAGGCTTCAACTTCATCACTGACCAGTTCTGCTTCTTTATTACTTTCGATCCGTAAACGATAGCTTTCAAATTCAGCTTGAGTATATTGCGGGGTGCCTGGATAAATTTCATAGCGGCGACCATTGACCAGGTCGACCACATTGGCTGCATCATTCGGCATTTCAATTCGAGTCGCTTCCTGCGCCAGAATCATCACATCCGGCTTGCCTTCTTTTTCCGCACGCTGATAGAAGAAAATATCTTTCAAGTTTTTGCGATCTTCGGATAGATCTCCGGCATAAATCGTATAAGGTCCAGACGAAATAAATTCTTTGGGCCGAACCAGATCAAAGCCGGTTCGTACTGCCTGCTCACTGGTCAAGGCTTCAAACTGGCGAATCCCCCACGGCGAAGCCCACAGCATGAGAAAGCCTTGTGCAAGGAGATAGACTAAAGTCATTGGAATCAAAAGACGTGCCAGCTGATGCCGACTAATTCCACTACCATTTAAGACCGCCATCTCATGATCAACATAAAGACGGCCAAAGACCAGCATTAAGCCAATAAAGAACCCAAGTGGAAGAATCAAGGTCAGGAATTCAGGCAAACGATAACCAATGATGCTGAACAGGATTCCAGCATCCAGACGCCCCTGTGCGGCCACACCAAAATACTTGATCAAACGACCGCCCATCATGATAAGGGTCAGTAAGGCAATCACCACCAAGGAGGTCGATACCACTTGCTTGACCAGATAACGCCGAATAATCAAATTAGTTCTTCCAAAATGAGCTCCATAAAACGAATGCTAGTTTACCCGAATAGCAAAAATATAAAACCTAGGTGGCTCTGCCCATTGAAAATCTATTCGGATAAATGTTTCAATGCTTGAATGATTTGCAAATCTAAACAGGCGTGAAAACAAGATATGAACCTTACAATTAATACGTCATTCCCAGAGAATGGATCAAGTCAATCTTTGTTGATTTTAGTCGACTCAGAGCAAATTCAGAGCGCTGCATCAACATACCAAATCAACAACCTAGACACATTAATTGAAGCCTCCCAATTCAAGGCCGGTCTAGCAGAAAGTTTAAGCCTGATTGGACAGATCAGCCAGTCTCAGCATGCAGCCCTGATCGGCCTCGGCAAGACTGCCGAATTACAAGCGGGAAAACTGGCGAAAATTGCCCAGGCCATTATTAAAGCCTCTCAAAAAAAATTCAAACAGATTTCTGTTGATCTGACACAACTTCCACAAGAATTGCACTATCTGTTTGCATTGGCTTTAACTCAGGCCAGCTACGGCTATGACGAATACAAGTCGAAAAAGAACGAATTTATTCTGGAGCAGATTGATTTTATCGCTGCCGAAACTCCGCTAACAGCTGAACAGTTGCAATTGATTCAGGCCGTTCAGACTGGTCAGAATCTGGCGCGTGATCTGGGTAACCGCCCTGGCAATATTTGTTTCCCGGAATATCTGGCAGAACAGGCCCAGGCGCTGGCGGCTCAATATCCGGACCTGCTTAAAGTAACTGTGCTCAATGAACAGCAAATAGCTGACCTTGGCATGGGTGCCTTCCTTGCAGTCAGCAAAGGTTCAGACCGTCCAGGCCGTATTATTACGATTGAATATCTGGCGCATCGTGAAGAAGCACCAGTGGTATTACTGGGTAAAGGCATTACTTTTGATACCGGCGGTATTTCATTAAAACCAGGCGCTGGCATGGACGAAATGAAATATGATATGTGCGGTGCGGCTTCAGTTCTAGGCACCCTTCGTGCACTATGCGAATCTCGTTTACCAATTCATGTAGTGGGTGCGATTGCTGCAGCGGAAAATATGCCTTCTGGCAAAGCCACCCGTCCAGGTGACATCGTAACCACTATGAGTGGTCAAACTGTTGAAATTTTAAATACTGATGCTGAAGGCCGTCTGGTACTCTGTGATGCGCTAACTTATGTGAAACGCTTCAACCCTGCCCTGGTGATTGATATTGCAACTCTAACCGGTGCTTGTGTAGTGGCCTTAGGTTCAGTCTTGACCGGTATGTTTACGCCAGACAATGAGCTGGCTGCAGAACTTGAAACCGCCGGTCAAAATGCATTTGACCGTGTATGGCGCATGCCGGTACTGGACGACTATCAGGAACAACTGGATTCACCATTTGCCGATATTGCCAATATTGGTGGCCCTAAAGCCGGTTCTGTAACAGCTGCATGTTTCCTGCAACGTTTTACGCGTGACTATCGCTGGGCTCACCTGGATATCGCAGGTACGGCATGGAATTCAGGTCCAAATAAAGGCGCAACTGGTCGTCCAGTACCTCTATTAATGCAATTCCTGGCTAATCGCGTTCAAAAGCATGGCTAAGGTCAGCTTTTATTTATTTGAAAAAAGCCCTGAACGGCAGGTGGACAGCACTTGTCGTTTATGCCGTAAAATTTTGCGTCAGCCAGAGCGCATCTGGCTGCTGTGTGCCGATCCTGCCTTACAGCAGGAACTGGATGAAAAGCTGTGGAACTTTGATCCTGCCAGCTTTATTCCACACGGGATTGATCAGCCAGATGCAACCGTCTGTATCTCGGCTCAATTACCAGAGCAGTCGGGCTGGATTATTTTTAATTTTAATCCGGAAGAAGCACTTGAACCTGATGCGAAATTTAGTCACATTATTGAGATTATTGAAAACAATGAACCAGCCAAACAGCTGGGACGTGAAAAATATAAACAATATCGTCGCTTTGGCATTCAGCCAAATACCTTTAAGCTCTAAGTAATCACGTGAACAAGGAGATGCAAGTGGCATTAAATGTAGGTCCAGATTTTAAACAGCGCTGGTTAAACACGCCTGAGGCTGTACGTCAGACCTTTATCGATGACCTCTCGCGCATCTGTGAAGTACTTAAGCCTGAAACTGCTATAGAAGAATGGCTCGTCCGTGACCAGCAGTTACAGAAAGAGTCTGAGCGTAAGATTGAAGCAGCGTATGCACAGCGCAAGGCTGAACTGATTGAAGAAGCACGCATTCGCAGACAACGGGCACTCGAAAAAGCCTTAGCCGAAAAACGCGCTGAAGAACAGGCTTATGCTGAACAGCTACGCCGTGATGAAGAGCGAAAATTTGCCGAGCAAACCCAGAAGCTGGCTGAAATGCGTCATATGCTGGATACTGAAGTTCAGGATTATGCCGCGCGTTATCAGAAAAATCCGGATCAGGTGTTCGACTTTGCCAAAGGTCGCTTAGATATCAACGATACCCAGATTTTGTCTGAGCTAGAAAGCTTACGGTTACGTCTGGAACTCGAAGCAGAAACTGTGATTGAACAAACCGTCAATGCACTGCGTGAGAAATTACGCGCTGCAGCCAAGGAAGAAATTGACTATATTCTGAAAAATTCTGATCTGGCTGAGTAAAGTTGATGGTCAGTTGGCTGAAAGAGTCTTTTTATTTTTCAGCCTTAGCGCTTGCTTGCCTTATTTAAACTTATTCTATCTAGTTAAAATCTACTTTAAAATTAAAACAAGTCAGCCAGTAAAAATGCGGTATTGCCAAGCAGATAGCCCGCCCCTAGCAAAGTGCTGATCCAGAGAATTCCCCCAGTCACATTATAGAAACTGAAAGTCGCAAAGCTCATATGGCCAGAACCTGCCGCAAAAGGGCCGAAGGAACGTACAAAGGGAATAAAACGCGCAATTAAGATTGTCTTGCCACCGTGTTTCATAAAATAATGATTGGTTTTGACCATATATTCGGGTTTGAAAAACCGTGAATGCTCATTGAAATACTTTAATCCGAGCACCCTGCCCGAATAATAATTCACGGTATAGCCCAAGATCGAAGCAATCAGCAGCAATAAACCCATGGAGTGCAAGGTAATCAGGTCAGAGCTGGAACACAGCGCACCGACAGCAATCAACAAACTGTCACCTGGCAAAAAGAAGAAAAACGGCGAACCTGTTTCCGCAAAAATCACCAGGAACAAAATTGCATAGATCCATACCCCATACTGCTCCAGCAATAATGGTAAAGACTGTTCAAGATGAAGTAAAAAATCGAGCATTCGACCTGTCCACTGGGGCTAAAATCGCGAGTTGAGCTACGTATTATCCCGAAAAATAAAAAAACAGTCTAATTTTTCAATTAGATTGTCTGGTAATTGCTCAGCGGATTTATTTCAAAAAACCATTTTCGGCTAAGAATTCCATGCTGATTTTAGACTGTTCTGTAGTTTCTGCGGCCTTTTCACCAAGCAATAAACGCTCGATATAACGTGCCAGTACATCTACTTCCAGATTGACTTTTGTGCCTAACTTCCAGGTACTAATATTGGTCCGTTCTGCCGTATGTGGAATCAGATTCAGACTAAGGATATTTCCACGTAAGTGATTGATGGTCAGACTGATACCATCTACTGTTATAGAGCCCTTCTCTGCCAGATATTTGGCAATTTCTTTTGGTGCAGTCACTTCAAAGTAGATGGAACGGGCATCGGAACGTACTACCGTAATTTCACCTACCGCATCCACGTGGCCAGAGACAATATGTCCGCCAAAACGTGTAGTTGGCAGCATTGCCTTTTCGACATTTACAGGTTGGCCGACTTTCCAGTTAGCCAGTGTAGTCCGGTCCAGGCTTTCACGTGATACATCTGCAGCATACCAGTTCTCGCCCCAGTCAATTACGGTCAGACAGATGCCATTGGTGGCAATCGAATCACCTAGATGTACATCGGACATATCCAGATCCGTCTGGATGCGTAAACGCACATCACCACCAACGCTTTGCAGGCTCTCGACCTTGCCCAGACTTTCAATAATACCTGTAAACATCTTTATTTCCTTTTTCTCTGCGCTTACCACAAGGCCAATTGGGTACTCACCCCGGTCGTATCCACACCACCCAGCTCGGCATAATGATGCAACTGGCTCAGTAACTGACGAATTGGTGGACCTGACTTGGCATGCGTGTCGGTAATTACAATAAATTCTAGTACGCGTGCACGTTCAGACTGGCGCTGTTTGCTGACACGATAACGTGGCACATCCTGAGTGAGCAAGGTTACACGGCCACGTTTCAGGTTGGCCTGCAACAAATCTGTGGCACTGATATTACCATCGGTCGAATAACTGGTCAGGATAAAACGCGCATTAATGGTCGCTAACAAAGTTTCATAGGCTTCTTTGGCATGCTTGGACGAGTTGTACTGACTTGGACGTTCTTTACGCCATGCACGGTCAATTCCGCTCTTGAAGCCTTTAGTGTCTGGCGTAGGCAGATCCACCTGATCCCAGAGTGTTAAAGCATTCAATACATGGTAGTTACTGCTATAGGCGTGCTGGTTATACGGTGGATCCAGATAAGCTACATCGACTTCAAAACCACTCATCTGATTGGCTAAGTGTTGGGCATCCACACACCACATTTCTGCGGCAGGTCCTTGATGCTTGGCATCTTCACAGAAACGGCTTGGCGTTAACCAGAGCAAGGATTCAATACGTTCAAGTGCAGTTTGGGTCTTACCGCCCCAACCATGATGGAAACTTTTAAATACCCCTGAAGTATTGCTGACAAAACTGGCTGAATAGAGCAGCGGTGCCAACAAGGCACTCATTTCCACGTCATCGATCGCACCTTGGGCTTGCCAGGTGGCAATCTGCTGACGAATCGCATCAATACGCATGCCGTTACGGCGTTTGAAGAACAAACGGTCTCGGGTCGGATCATAGATTTCATCATTACGCGGACACAGGTTATGCGTCACCCAACCTTTGACTTCAGGCAGACGGTTTAGATAGTCGATCGCTTTCTGATAGCCACCCAGCTCTTTAAATGCAGGTGCATCAGTGCAAGCCAGAACGGCATGATTCAGCGCATGGCTATACGGTTCCCAGTCATTGGCAATGACACGATAGCCATTTTGACGTGCCAAACGTGATACTACACCGGAACCGGCAAAGAAATCGGCAAAAATAGGCGCACGGCCATCTTCGCGTTTTAAGGTTCCCGTGCTCTCAAGTGCTTCCAGAATTAAATGTAGTAAACGGCGTTTGTTCCCCAAATAAGGAACCAACTGATGGAAAAGATATTCATCGGTAGTACGTGCCGCATGGCGGCGTTTGTGATAAACCGTAGACTCTGAATTCATAGTGTCTCTTGAGAAGGAATTAACCTGAAGCGCACGTCGTCACCCAAACGGGTCACGTCTTGCAACTTGAATCGAAGTTGTTCTGCCATTCGGCTAAATTCTGCATTGAACATACTACGCGCAGTTTGCCCCAATAGAGTCGGTGCAACATAACTGATGAGTTCATCCACCAGTCCTGCCTGTAAAAATACGGTAGATAAGGTCGCTCCTGCCTCAACCAGCACGTCATAAATCTGATGCTGCTGAACCAGGTACTGTAATAATTCTTTTAAAGGCTGAATCTCAAGCTGGATCATACCGAGATCGGCCAGTTCCTGACGATAAGGTCCCATTACCATCATAGTTTCTGGTTGTTCCAAAATCTTGGCAGTGAGTGGCAAGCGACCTTGGCGATCCAGAATAATCCGTTTTGGCTGAACAATCCTGCTGATGTCATCAATGCCATTCAGACTACGGACATTGAGTTGGCAATCATCGGCCAATACCGTTTCAATCCCGGTAATCACCCCACCAGAAATCGCACGCCAGTGCTGGACATCTTGCCGAGCCTCTATACCAGTAATCCATTTCGATTCACCCGAAGCCATGGCTGTACGACCATCTAAACTCGATGCAATTTTCACACGTACATAAGGCATCCCAGTCGCCATCGCTTTCAAGAAGCCATAATTCAGTGGATGCGCTTCATCTTCACAGATGCCAACTTTCACTTCAATACCGGCATCTTTCAGGATCTGCACGCCTTTTCCAGCGACCAGTGGATTCGGATCAGGACAAGCCACCATCACTTTGGCTAAGCCTGCTTCAACCAGACCTTTGGCACACGGCGGTGTACGACCATAATGTGCGCACGGCTCCAGAGTGACATAAGCCGTTGCTCCACGTGCCTGTTCACCCGCCTGACGCATGGCAAAAACTTCCGCATGCGGTTGACCTGCTTTGGGATGAAAACCTTCACCCACGACTACGCCATCTTTGACAATGACACAGCCGACATTCGGGTTGGGTTTGGTCGAGTACTGTCCCTGACGTGCCAGTTCGATGGCACGGCGCATCCAGATTTGATCTTGAGTGAGTTCAGTCATGCTTATTCTTGAAACTCACCGCGTTGCTGCATTTGTTCAATCTGACGACGAAAGGCTTCGACATCCTGGAAGTCCTGATAGACTGAAGCAAAACGGACATAAGCGACATGATCAAGTGCAAATAGAGATTGCATGACTATTTCACCGATGGTACGTGATTTCACATCACGTTCACCCAAACGGCGAATCTGTAATTGAATATCACTGAGCACCGTTTCAATCTGTTCTTGCGTCACAGGACGTTTCTGCAAGGCATGCATCAGTGAACGGCGTAATTTGGCTTCATCAAAGGGTTCATTTTTGCCATCAGATTTGATGACACGCGGCATCACCACTTCATAACTTTCAAAGGTGGTAAAGCGTTCATTACAACTGACGCATTCACGACGGCGGCGAATCTGGCAACCTTCAGCGGCCAGGCGTGAATCAATCACTTTACTGTCTGGTGTATTGCAAAATGGGCAATGCATAGCGGTTTAATTGAACAAATCCTGATGATTTCCGAGTGTAGCAAAAATTCCAAACTTTGTAGAGTTTTACGCAACATATAGAAAAAAAACAGCCCATATGGGCTGTTTTACACAATATATTGATTATTGTTTTAGCAGATTATTCTACGCGTTCGCCATGTTGACTCAAGTCCAGACCCATACGTTCATCATCAGAAGAAACACGAATACCGATGATCAGATCGATCACTTTAAGAATCACAAAAGTTAATACTGCAGAGTAAGCGATGGTTGCAAGTACACCTTCAACTTGAACCCAAAGTTGGCTCATTACATTTGCTGGAGCAGCATCACCCATGATGAATTCGCTTGCAAAGAATGCTGTCAGAATCGCACCTACGATACCACCTACACCATGCAGGCCAAAGGCATCCAGAGAATCGTCGGCTTTCAGTACACGTTTCAGAGCAGTAATACCCCAGAAACATACCACACCACCGATCAGACCCATTGCTAGTGCACCACCGACAGTAACGAAACCAGCTGCTGGAGTAATCACCACCAGACCTGCTACCGCACCAGAAGCGCCACCTAATACAGAGGCTTTGCCACGTACTACTTTTTCAGTAATTAACCAAGAGATTGCTGCTGCCGCTGCTGCAACTTGAGTTACGATCAGCGCATAACCTGCAGAACCATTCGCACCCAATGCTGAACCACCGTTGAAGCCGAACCAGCCTACCCAAAGTAAGCTTGCACCGACTACAGTTAAAGTCAGGTTATGTGGCGCCATTGATTCACGGCCCAAGCCCATACGTTTACCTAGCATGTAGGCTGCAACCAGACCCGCTACACCTGAGTTGATGTGAACGACTGTACCACCAGCAAAGTCAAGCGCACCATCGTTGCCTAACCAGCCGCCACCCCATACCCAGTGAGTAATTGGCGCATAAACCAGAATTACCCAGAGTGCAATGAATGCCACAAAAGCACCAAACTTCATACGCTCTGCAATCGAACCGCTGATGATGGCAACCGTAATGATGGCAAAGGTCATTTGGAAGATCACGAACAGGATTTCAGGAATTGTGCCGGATAGCGCATCGGTAGTTATTCCAGCCAGCATGAGCTTGTCCAGACTGCCGATAAAGGCATTTCCTTCACCAAAGGCCAAAGTATAGCCAATCACGACCCAAGCAATACTGACTACGGCTGCAGCAACAAAGCTGTGTGCCATTGTTGCCAGCACATTTTTCTTACGGACCATACCGCCATAGAACAGGGCTAAACCTGGAATGGTCATCAGTAATACAAGGGCTGTTGAAGTGAGAATCCAGGCTGTATCGCCAGTATCGAGAGTAGCTTCTTCTCCTGCAGGCGCTGCTGGTTCAGCTGGCGCCACTTCAGCAATCTCTGCTGTAGTTGTGTCTGTTGTTGTAAGTGAAGTATCACCAGTCTCTGCAACAAGTGCGACTTCTTCAGTAGGTGTTGGTGCTGTTACGGCCTCTTCAGCCCACGCAACAGAACCACCTAAAAGAGCGCTGGACAAGCCGAACGCCATTAGCATTTTTTTCATTCGTATCCCCCAACCATGTTTTTTGTGAGTTATTAGGTACTCAGCAAACTTCGTGCCAAATTAAACAGCGTCTGCACCTGTTTCACCGGTACGAATACGGATGACTTGTTCTAAGTTAGTTACGAAAATTTTTCCGTCACCGATTTTGCCAGTGCTTGCAACACGAGTAATTGATTCAATTACCGAATCAACCATTTCGTCGCTGATTGCGATTTCAATTTTGACTTTCGGTAGGAAATCTACAACGTATTCAGCACCACGATAAAGTTCAGTATGGCCTTTTTGACGACCAAAGCCTTTGACTTCAGTCACAGTGATGCCTTGAACACCAATTTCAGATAATGCTTCACGCACATCATCCAATTTGAAAGGTTTTACAATTGCAGTTACGAGCTTCATGTTTGTTTTCCTTCGGCTTATTTCACCAGTAAGGTTTTATGTTCAAATTTCATGCCAAGATTCCTAAGGTCGGGGGAAATTAGAAAGCCCGGCACGATGTTTCTTGCTCTTTTATTTTATACTTATAACGTATTGGAATCTGCACAAATTGGATATTTTTTATGTGGATTTTTACAATATTACTAATCGAAGCAGCCTATATTTTATCTGAAATACTGTAAGTCACTCTTGCAGCAATGCTACACTGTCCGCGCATTTATATGGCGATGGATCGGATTATGATTGAAACCCTGTTACAAGCAATTTTGCAGCAAGTTGAACAGCCTAAAAAGGACCTGGAACATAACCTGCGTGCCCTGCTCAATGAAGCCGTTAGCAAAATGGATTTAGTGTCTAAAGAAGAGCTCGAACGTCAACGCACTGCCCTAAATAATGCCAATCAGCGTTTAAATGAGTTACTAAAACAAGTCGAAGAGCTAGAAGAAAAAATCTCGATTAAAAAATAAGCACAACCACAGTGCACAAAAGACACGAGAACAATAAAAATAATGCACTATATTGGAACAACAATATGTCTTTTGCCAAAATTTATACGCGAGGCCTGTTAGGCCTGCACGCACCTTTAATTGAAGTCGAAGTTCATGTCAGTTCTGGCATGCCTTCCCTCACCATTGTGGGGCTTCCTGAAGCCGCAGTCAGGGAAAGTAAGGACCGGGTTCGCTCAGCCATTCTGAATAGCGGCTTTCAGTTTCCGACCAAACGCTTGACCATTAATCTGGCACCTGCCGATCTACCTAAAGACGGCTCACGTTTGGACTTACCGATTGCGCTAGGAATTTTAGTAGCCTCAGGACAGCTTCCAGAAAATTGCACAGATAACCTTGAATTTATTGGTGAACTGGCCTTAGATGGTCAATTGCGGCCTGTAACAGGAATCCTGAGTATTGCAATCGCCTGCCAGCAGGCACAGCATCAACTGATCTTGCCTAGTCCGAATGCTCAGGAAGCCTCTCAGCTCCCAGATTTTCAGGTATTTGCCGCCAATCATTTACAGGAAGTCTGTGCACATCTGGCTCAAGCAGAAACCTTAACCCCGTTTAAGACCAGTCCATTAGATCAGCACTCTTTTTATAAATTTGATCTGGCGGATGTGAAAGGACAATTGCGACCGAGACGTGCCTTGGAAATTGCAGCCGCGGGTGGTCATTCCCTGCTGTTCCGCGGGCCACCTGGTACAGGTAAAATCTTGTTAGCATCGCGCCTCGCCAGTATTTTGCCTCCCTTAAATACTCAGGAAAATCTGGAAGTTGCCAGTATCTATTCGATTGCCAATGCCAATCATCCTTTTGGCCAGCGGCCATTTCGGGCACCGCATCATACTGCCTCTGCCATTGCACTGGTCGGCGGTGGCTCACATCCTAAACCCGGAGAGATCACACTGGCACATTTGGGCGTTTTATTTTTGGACGAACTGCCTGAGTTTGACCGCAAGGTTTTAGAAGTATTACGTCAGCCGCTTGAGTCCAAAGAAATTGTGATTTCGCGTGCTTCCCGGCAAATTACCTTTCCAGCCAATTTTCAGCTGGTGGCAGCCATGAATCCCTGTCCATGCGGTTATGCATTTAATCAGGACATCCGCTGTCAATGTTCAGCGGAGAGCATCAAACGTTATCAGAACCGAATTTCTGGCCCATTACTGGATCGGATTGACCTGCATATTGACGTACCACCTTTACAGGCACAGGAATTACAGGACAATAAACCCGTCGAAAACTCTGAAACGGTCAGACAGCGTGTGATCACCGCCTATAACATTCAGATCGAACGGCAAAATGTCTTGAACATGAGTCTTAGTCCAAAGCAACTAGAACAATACGCCCCTCTCGATCCACCAGCTCAGAAAATGATTGAACTGGCTCAGCAGAAACTGAATTTATCAGCACGAGGCTATCATCGGATTTTGCGTGTTGCCCGAACCATTGCCGATCTTAACCAAAGTCCAGATATTCAGACTGGGCATTTATCGGAAGCCTTGTCTTATCGCGGGCAGCACATTTAAACAATAAAAAAGGCGACCTAAAGTCGCCTTTTTTATTTAGAGAAAATTAGAAGCTATAACCTAATCCGAATACTACTTTGTTCTTTTGTTTCACATCCATACGATCATAACCACCGATGATGTAATTGATGCTTGCAGTAACCCCAGTATCTGCAAGAGGTTTACTTAAACCGATATCAAAATGACGGAAACCAAAGCTTTCACTGGTCTCTTCTACATAGTCACCTGACTTTTCATAAGCATATAAACCTAAAGCGGTGTCTAAGCTAAAGTCATTAGGCAGTGCGTAGCTATAAGTACCTTTGATATAAGTATCCCCTGCATTCCCCCAAGTCGTATCTTCAAGAAGGGTTTGTGCTGTAATGCCTAAATCTTTATAGCTCAGACCTAATAACAGCTCAAATCCATTCGTTTCTTCATCAGATTCATAATAATAGTAGTAAGTCGTACCAATTGTTAAACCCAAATCATCATTTACTGAATGGCTGTAGCCTGCATAGAAATTATTTTCAAAAGCATCACGGCCTTCCTCAACCAAAGAATAATCTAAGGTAGAACCCCACCAACCAGCATAGAAGCCAGAGGCATGATTATAGTCAAGCCCACCTTGTAAAGTAGCTCCGCTATTTTCAGGTGCATTAGTAATCCCACGTAGGTTATAGCTTGAAAGTACACTGATATTTCCAGAAACTGAATGTTCAGCAGCTGGTTCATCCGCGAAAGTGAAAGAAGATGCAGCACCTAGTAAAGCAAAAGATAATACTTTTAATGTTGATTTCATTGTATGACTCCCCCCAGATCGTCTGAGACGTTTTTATGATATTGATTAAACTCAAGTTCGAAATTTGCAAGAGCTATGCCAATCTGGAATAAAACAACTGAAATCTGATAAATAAAAATAAAATTAATATCTATGTTTTTGTTTTTAAATTATATTTAATTTTTTTAAAAAAGGACTTTAATAGATTTTTTTTACCATTAGCTCTTTTTCAAAGATTTACTTTCTCTTTTCGGCCCTATACATAATCATTTACAAGTTGCGCCATTTTGAAACTATTTTTGCATTGATTAAATTTTATGCTAAAAAAAGGTGCAGAAATAAAAGGTAAAGAAGCAGATTGCTCTATTCGAGTTTTTGATTCTTGCTCAAACTCAGAAATTTCTGGATTAAAAAGTTCAAAATAGTGCTAAGCAACAAAAAGTGACTCTCATAGAATGACTTTTTATTATTCGTAAATTTATGCGCATTTTTGGATTTATAAACATTTAAATTAAATATTTATATATTAAAATTCAATAATTTATAATCAATTCTCACTTTTAAGAAATTATTAATGAAGAGTCTAATACAGAAAATGAAGATTTTGAACACTCAACTTTTTCATTCTAAGAACTTTAATTTTAAATATTATTGATGCACTCATGAGTCATACCCCTCAGAGAATTTAGATTTAAAAAATATCTTTGTTTTTATTTGTTTTTTACTGTATGGTCAGGATTTAGACTGTTAGATCTCTTACCATTATTCACTTTAGATTAAAAAAATCCCTCGACTTTAGTGGAACATCGTAAATAAAAATGACATTTATTCAGCGAATCTTATACAATTCCTAAAAATTTCCATCAATTTGTATAAGGCTCTCTCCCAATGCAAAACACAAAAAAATTAACATTGGCAGTTTTGATTCAGGCTGCATTGATCTCAACCGCTTTTGCTAGCGAGCAGAGTGAGTCTAAAGGTTTTGTAGAAGACGCAGAAGGATCTGTACTTTTCCGTACTGGTTATTTATCTCGTGATAAGAAAAATGGCGTAGCAGATACAAGTTCAGCTGCACAGACTGCAATTGTGAAACTGGATTCTGGCTTTACTCAAGGTGTAGTCGGCTTTGGTGCCGGGATCATCGGTGATGCTTCTTTCAAACTAGGAAACAACAAAAATGCCGGTAATGGCATGATTCCTCGTGAAAACGGTTTCAATGCTAAAGGTGAGTACGTTAAAGGTGCTGGCGATACTTATGATCATTGGGCTCGTGGCGGCGCTTATGTGAAAGCTCGTGTATCTAATACCACTGCTGTATATGGTACCCAAGTTTTAGATCTTCCTGTATTGGCATCAAATACTGCACGTCTCGTTCCTGAATACTTTGAAGGCGTATTAGTGACTAGCAATGAAATTGATAACCTGTCATTAACAGCTGGTAAATTTACTAAAAACCAATATTCAGACCAAATCGACTCTGATGGTAACGAGCTTGATCGTGCTGTTGTTTGGGGCGCGAAATATAAATTTAGTGATGCTCTAAACGCTTCTTACTACGGTACAGATATTAAAGACCGTTTAGACCGTCATTATGTGAATGCGAACTATAGCTATGCAGTAGCCAATGGCGGCACTTTAACTCACGATTTCAGTGGCTATCATACTGAGTGGGATAAAAAAGCTGACGGTGGTGCATATACTTATTCTCATACCACAAATGACTTAAGTAACTTAAGCAACAATATTTGGGCTATTTCTACCACTTACAATACTGGTCCGCACAATATCATGGTGGCTTACCAACAAAATACTGGTAACACAGGCTATGACTATGGTTTGGGTCGCGGTGTAGGTGATGGTCATCAAACGATTTATCTACCAAACTCATACCTGTCTGACTTCATTGGCAATAATGAAAAATCAGCACAACTTCAATACACATTTGACTTTGGTGCCGTAAATGTTCCTGGTCTATCTTGGACTTCAGCATTTGTATATGGTTGGGATATTGATGTAGCAGGTAATCCAGTTCGTTCTCAGTTAGTAACTAGCGATGCACAAGAACGTGAATTCTTTAACCAGGTGAAATATACTGTTCAATCTGGTTTTGCTAAAGATGCGAGCTTGCGTTTACGTCACTCTTACTACCGTGCAAGCGATGATTATCAAGCTGATCGATACATTGGTGACACCAACGAATGGCGTATCTGGTTAGACATTCCTGTGAAATTATTCTAATTCACCCGGATTTCAAGCCATAATAAAAAACCTGCACAATGTGCAGGTTTTTTTGTTTAAGCTTTAAAAAGTTAAAGACTTAAACTGAAAAGCAAATGAATTATTTATTTGCTTCTGCATAAGCTGCAATTGAGCTAAGTACTTCTTGTTTAGCAACATCAGCACCTTCCCAACCACTTAACTTAACCCATTTACCTGGTTCCAAGTCTTTGTAGTGCTGGAAGAAGTGTTCGATTTGGCTGATCAGTAATGGAGGAAGATCAGTATATTCCTGAACATCTTTGTAGATCGGAGTCAGTTTGTCGTGTGGAACTGCAACCAGTTTCGCATCAACACCACCGTCATCTTCCATGTTCAGTTTACCGACAGGACGGCAACGAATGACTGAACCTGGCTCTACTGGATGTGGAGTTACCACCAATACGTCTAGAGGGTCACCATCTAGAGAAAGTGTATTTGGTACATAACCATAGTTTGCTGGGTAGAACATTGCTGTACCCATGAAACGGTCTACAAATAATGCATCAGAATCTTTATCGATTTCATATTTGATTGGTGCTGCATTTGCAGGAATTTCGATAATGACATAGATGTCGTTTGGCGCATCTTTACCCGCTGGGATATTGCTGTAGCTCATAGCATCACTCTTTAACAAGTTATATCTTTTAAAAACCGCGACAATTATAACGGTTTTTACAGATTTTTTTTGATTTTAAAATATCGAACTGTAAATATCTCAAACTGCTTTATTTTTGGCTTAAGAGATCTTGATAATTAACAGCAGTAAGGTTATTGGACATAATAAAGATAACAGCCAGACAATTGAACGTAATGTCGACCAGTTCGCCAGATAACAAATCCCATAGATGACCCGAAAAACCAGATAGGCAATCCCAAAGGTCATGACCAGACTTTGTGAAACGACCATATATTCTGCCATCAGAATCGAGGCGATAAAGAGCGGTAAGCTTTCAAAGCTATTTTGCTGAGCGGCATTGGCGCGACTGGCCAGGCCTGTAGACTTTTCTAAAAATGCCCGCGGATTCTGATTGTCTTTTGCACGAAACCCTGCCGATTTTTTCGCAATCAAGGTAAAAACATAAGGTAAAAGACAAGCTGCCAAAATGAGATAGATAACCCCACTAATGCTATGCATCTGATTTTTCTCTTGAGAATTTTTATGTCTATCATAGCATGGCGTTTCGTGAATAAATTTTGTTAAATAGAGTGTTTTTATAAATGATTAAGGATTCACTATGGTCAGCCCTGATCAAAATGAAATGTTCGATGTCCTCGAGAAACAGCGCCAGCATCAACGTCAAGTGGATCGCGTATTAAAAATCGTATTGCCGATTGTGGCATTTCTGATGGCGGTCATTTGTGCCAATATGAATATCTGGTCTCCCCTCTTTACCTTTGCTATCTTATGGATTGCCTTCTATGCCGTGGGCATCAAACGCATGCCGATCTGGCACTGGGTGGTCGCAATCATCATTTATTGCCTGATAGATAATATTCTCAGTTATGGCAGTTTTAATTTGAGAGGATTTAACCGCCAGTTTGGTACCATGTTTATTTTTTTGGGTGTGATCGGTGTAGGACGTCCTTACTTCGACCGCTGGCTAATGAAAAAAGAGAATAAAAAAAAGCGCCCTTAGGCGCTTTTTTTATTGCAGGATTTATGCAGTCTTACGTAGGTCTTTACGCAGGATTTTGCCTACGTTAGATTTTGGTAATTCATCCATAAATTCAACATAACGCGGACGTTTATAACCGGTCAGATTTTCTTTCGCAAATGCCAGAACTTCTTCAGTCGTCAATGACGGATCTTTCTTCACCACAAACAGTTTTGGCACTTCACCTGATTTTTCATCTGGTACACCAATTGCAGCCACTTCCAATACTTTTGGATGTTTCGCAACGACTTCTTCAATTTCAGAAGGATAAACGTTAAAGCCAGAGACCAGAATCATGTCTTTCTTACGGTCAACGATTTTGATGTAACCACGTGAATCCATAACACCGATATCACCGGTACGGAAGAAGCCATTTACCATCACTTTATCGGTTTCATCCGGACGGTTCCAATAGCCTTTCATCACCTGTGGACCACGGATTGAGATTTCACCCTGCTCACCGAGTGCAACTTCATTACCGTCATCATCCAGAATTGCAACTTCAGTCAAAGGTAACGGAATACCAATCGTACCGCTAAATGCTTCAGATGCCGGTGGGTTCGCAGTTGCTACTGGAGAAGTTTCAGACAGGCCATAACCTTCAATGATGTTAGTGCCAGTAATTTTCTTCCAAGCTTCTGCAGTAGAAGGCAGAACAGCCATGCCACCGCCCATCGCCATTTTTAAACGGCTATGATCCAGTTGCTTGAACTCTTCGTTGTTTACAAGCGCATTAAACAGCGTGTTCACAGCAGGGAAGAATGTTGGCTGGTATTTACGTAATTCTTTCATCACCGCAGGCAGGTCACGCGGGTTAGGAATCAGAACGTTCGCCTGACCTTTATACATGCCGTAAAGTGCACAGACCATGAAAGCAAAGATGTGATAAAGCGGTAAAGCACAGAAAATACGGTCATCTGGCTGGCCATCTTGCGCACCGAATTTGCTCTGGAAGATACCGTCACACTGCAACAGGTTAGCAACCAAGTTACGATGGGTCAGTTCAGCACCTTTAGAAACACCAGTAGTACCACCTGTGTACTGAAGTACAGCAGTATCACTTAAAGTCAATTCAGGGCGTTTATAGTTGTTTGGGTTAACTTTATTCAGGGCTGCATTGAACTTGATGTGACCTGGAATATCCCATGCCGGAATCTGCTTACGTACTGAACGTAATACAAAGTTCACCAAAGTACCTTTTAAAGCACCCAGCATGTCACCCACAGAAGCAACCACGACGTGCTTCACAGGTGTTTTGCCAATAATTGACTGATAAACGCTTGCAAAATTCTCAATAATGACCAGAACTTCAGCGCCAGAATCTTTTAACTGATGCTCAAGCTCACGTGATGTATACAGTGGATTTACATTCACCAGTACTAAACCAGCACGGAACACCCCCAATGCTACGACCGGATACTGAAGAACGTTTGGCATCATTACGGCAACACGTGTGCCTTTTGCCAGACCCAAACTTTGTAAATATGCTGCGAATTTACGACTAGCTTCTTCCAACTCATTGAACGTTAAAGTCTTATCCATAAAGATAAAGGCATCACGTGAGCCAAATTTTTGGAAATTGCGTTCAAAAATATCAACCAGAGATGTATTTTCTGCTGGTAATTCTACAGTTTCTGGAATCCCTGTTTTTTGGTATTCAGCGAACCAAATCTTTTCCATAATGCCAATCTCTCCAATCATAATCCTTAGTAGTTCAACTGTTTTTTTCAA
Organism: Acinetobacter sp. TW_SC_4; assembly: GCF_054861205.1. Classification (NCBI taxonomy): domain Bacteria; kingdom Pseudomonadati; phylum Pseudomonadota; class Gammaproteobacteria; order Moraxellales; family Moraxellaceae; genus Acinetobacter; species Acinetobacter sp. TW_SC_4. The sequence goes on along the minus strand of NZ_CM142174.1, from coordinate 254,063 downwards.
TGCTGCACGTCATTTTTTAGACTTGTATATGTGCAACATTGCATCCATTTGTCGAATCGTTACTCATATATAACGTATTTCGATTCATGGATGCTAGTATTATCTTTGAATCAACAGTTTATTTGCTTTTTGATATCCACGTGGTAACAGGGTTCCTTTAGAGCCTCGTTTCCCAATATATTTTTGCAGGTCATCCCCCTTGAGTTTTAATTGTTGCTGTCCTGCAAGCACTTGAATTATTTCATCAAGTTTCAATATTGTCATGGATAAAATTTGATCTTTATCTTCAAGTTGTATCAATTTATTACCTTTACCTTTATTGAGTACAGGTAATTCCGACAGATCAACAATCAGCAGACGGCCAGCTGAACTGAGTAGTGCAACATGAGTTGCATCTTCCACCGGCTGCAAGTTCATGACCTGCGCGCCTTCAGATAGATTCAAGAAAGCCTTACCTGCTTTGGCATTGGTATCCAACTGCTTGGCCTGGGTTTTAAATCCATAGCCTTTACTGCTGACTGCCAGGATTTCCGCATCATCTTCAGCGACCAATACCTGCTTGAAACCGACTCCACTTGCCGGAGACAGTTTTGAACTCAATGGTTCACCAAGTCCTCGTGCCGATGGCAGGCTATTGATTGGCAAGCCATAGCTACGGCCACTATCGTCTAATACATAGACGCGTTGATTAGACTTACCTTGGGCATGACTGAGATACTGATCACCTGCACGGAAATTCAGATTTTCAGCGTCCACTTCATGCCCTTTGGCACAGCGAATCCAGCCCGCTTCAGACAATACTACCGTTACAGGATCCGCTGGCAGCATTTCAGTTTCATCAATAGCAGCGGCTTCGGCACGTTGTACGATTGGAGAACGGCGATCATCCCCAAATTTCTTGGCATCTTCTTTGAGTTCATTGATGATCAAGGTTTTTAAAGACTCAGGATTGGCCAGCTGTTCACGAATCACGGCAGCTTTGGCTTCCAGCTCTTCCTGTTCGTGGCGCAGTTCCATTTCTTCAAGCTTGGCCAGATGACGCAGCTTGAGTTCTAAAATGGCTTCGGCCTGAATCTCATCAATACCAAAACGTTCCATCAACACTGGTTTAGGCTGATCTTCCTCACGAATAATCCGAATTACTTCATCAATATTCAAGTAGGCAATGATCAAACCGCCAAGAATATGCAGACGTTTTTCGATCTTGTTCAAATGGTATTGCAGACGGCGAGTAACCGTAGTCTTACGGATTTCGATCCATTCCAGCAGAATACGACGAATCGATTTCACCTGTGGACGGCCATCCGCGCCAATCATGTTCATATTGACACGATAGCTGGATTCGAGATCTGTGGTCGCAAACAGGTGGCTCATGACCGCTTCCGCATCAATACGGTTCGAACGCAATACCACCACTAAACGTGTTGGATTCTCATGATCCGATTCATCACGAACATCAGTGACCAGTGGCAGCTTTTTCGCCTGCATCTGGTCTGCAATCTGGCTGATAATTTTTGAACCTGATACCTGATATGGCAATTCAGTAATCACGATTTCATTTTTATCAATAGTGTATACCGCACGCATGCGATAGCTGCCACGACCTGTCGTCTGGATTTTAAGCAGCTCTGATGGTGGCGTGATGATTTCTGCTTTGGTCGGTAAATCCGGTCCCGGAATGTATTCTGCCATTTTGGCATCGGTCAGGTTCGGATTACGGATCAGAGCGATAGTACCTTTCACCACTTCGCGCAAGTTGTGCGGCGGAATATCGGTTGCCATCCCCACAGCAATCCCGGTGGTACCATTTAACAGGATATTGGGAACACGTGCCGGCAAGTTGATCGGTTCTTTCATCGAACCATCAAAGTTATCCTGCCAGTCACAGGTACCCTGTCCCAGCTCCGATAAAAGCAGTTCACTATATTGCGACAGTTTGGCTTCGGTATAACGCATTGCCGCGAAAGATTTAGGATCATCCGGTGAACCCCAGTTGCCCTGTCCTTCAATAAACGGATAGCGATAACTGAATGGCTGCGCCATTAAGACCATGGCTTCATAACAGGCCGAGTCACCATGCGGATGATATTTACCCAGTACATCCCCGACAGTACGTGCCGATTTTTTCGGTTTGCTGGTCCATTTCAGGCCCAGTTCACTCATGGCATAGACAATACGGCGCTGTACCGGTTTCAAACCGTCACTGATATGTGGCAATGCACGATCCATAATCACGTACATGGCATAATTTAAATAAGCTTGTTCGGTAAATTCGGCTACGGAACGGTTTTCTGTCGCATGATGCGCAAGGCTTGTCATAACAACCTATAATCCTAAAATTCGTTTTTGTATCAATGTTTCTTATGCTAAGTCGCGGCTGTGTGCTGCACAAGGGCAGTAAACTACACAGCGCGACAAATCGTGTCTTATGGGCTAAAAATATCCACTTTATAGCAGCTGAGCAACTAAAAAATCACCAACCTTATAAACCCATAGATTCTAGCGTCTTGCCCTTGGTCTCTTCACCCAGAACTAAAATGACCACAGCTACTGCGATTAATACTGCAGTAAACATGGTAAAGACGTAACTGAAACCATTTGGCATCCCCATCAAATGGGTTACGGCAAAAGGTGCAGCAATCCCGCCAATACGGCCAATTGCACCGGCCCAGCCTGAACCAAAAGCACGGATATTGGTTGGATACTGTTCTGGTGTATAGGTATAAAGAACGCCCCATGCTCCTAGATTAAAGAAGGACATCAGACAACCCCAGATCACAATCTCGGTGACATTACCGGACTGGCCAAAGAAATAAGCAGAGATGGCACACATGCCAATAAAGCCAGCTAAAGTTGCCTTACGACCGAGTTTTTCGACTAGCCATGCTGCCGCAATATAACCTGGCAATTGCGCTAGAATCATAACCAGGACATATTCAAAAGACTGCACGATGGTATAGCCTTCCTTGACCAGAAGGCTTGGTAACCAGGTGAAAATACCATAGTAGGAGAAAACGATCCCAAACCAGATCAGCCACAGCATCAAGGTGCGGCGGGCAAAAATACCGCTCCAGAGCTGGGTAAACGAGATATTCTGCTTGGCAGCCACGGGTTTAACTTCAAAGATTTCCATGACTTCAACGCCGCATTTGCGCTCAATCTTTTTAACCAGAACCTGTGCTTCATCTACCCGGCCACGATTGATCAGATACGGTACCGACTCAGGTACCAGTTTCCAGATTACGATGGCATAGAATGCCGGTATCCCGCCAATCATGAATGCAGCTTGCCAGCCAAAATCAGGAATCACAAAACGTGATACCAGTGCTGCTACCAGCCAGCCCAAGCCCCAAAAACTTTCCAGCAGCACAATGAAACGACCGCGTACCCGTGCCGGGATATATTCACTGACCAGTGTCACCGCAACCGGCAACTGACCACCCAATCCCAGACCGACAATAAAACGGAATACCAGTAACCAGGTTAGATTAGGTGCAAAGGCACAGGCAGCGGTTGCCAGACTATAAACCACCAGCGTACTGGCAAATACCGTTTTACGTCCCCAGCGATCTGCCAGTCCACCTGAGAAAATTGCCCCGATCGCCATACCGATAAAACCGATCGAAACCACCCAGCTTTTCTGGTCAGCGGTCATCTGCCAGTCTTCAGCCATTTTCGCCAGAATAAAGGAAATCAATCCCGTATCCATGGCATCAAACATCCAGCCAAGACCAATCACCCATAAAAGAGTGTAGTGGAACTTGCCGATCGGCAAGCGCTGTATCCGAGAAACTAAATCCATAACAAAAATCTCTGATCAGGTGAAACGGGAGGTGCTGCTGTCCCAACAGGAGGTTTGATTTTTTATTTTTTTATACTACGAATGCGTACACCTGCGGGAAGTTTTCCCTCCCACAGTTACCATAATTCATATCAAGATTCGTCTTTGGATGAAGCGGACTGTTCGTCATCATCCTTATAGATAAACTTCGGCATTTCCAGACCGAAATAGATTGCAATCAGACGCAAGCTAAAGCCAAAAATTAAGGTAGAAATAATGGTCACTTCGAGTGACAGACCGAAATTGCTGCAGAGCCAGTAGAAGATAACTGCAACAAAGGAAATACTGGCATACAGTTCACGGCGGAAGACTAAAGGCACATCATTACATAAAATGTCACGTAAAATACCGCCCGATACTCCGGTCAAAACCCCGGCGACCGCACTGACTACAAAACCATGCCCCATTTCCAGCGCAATCTGGCAGCCAATGATAGTAAAGCCAATCAGGCCCAAGGCATCCAGTACCAAGAAGATATTGCGTAAATGACGCATCCATTTGGCAATCAGGATGGTGACAAAGGCTGCACAACAGGTCAGTACCAAATATTCCGGGTGTTTGACCCAAGTCAAGGGATAATGGCCAAGCAGTACATCACGCACCGAACCACCACCGAGCGCCGTAACACAGGCAATGATCGTAACCCCAAACCAGTCCATACTACGCCGACCGGCAGACAAGGCTCCGGTCATGGCTTCAGCGGTAATTGCAATAATATAGATGACGGTCAGTAACATCGCCCTGCTTCCACCTGAGGCTTTGAGATGGCGGCTATTCTAAGCTAAATCTATGTGAAAATTATAAAAAATGCGCACAACATTGCTTAAATTTTTTCCCGGAGCCACAGATGCACGGCTGTTTCATTGTAAGCTGTTGATCTGTCGTTGGATCCAGAAAGTACCAGCGATTCTCGAACTTCACAAAATGTGAAATTTCATGATGAATCTGGGCCTGCTTGCCATCGTGATAATGTGCTTTGAACTCGACCAGCGCATGGGTCTTGTCCAGTTTTTCATTCGCTTGCACGATTTCCAGCTTCAGCCATTGATTGGTCCTACTCCATTCAGCAATGGCTGGCATGTCCAAAGCCTGCTGCTGTCCACGGGCGGTAGTCTGCTGGATATAATCAATTTCATGCTTGGCAAAGGCACTATAACGCGAGCGCATTAATTGCTCGGCGCTTTGAGCAAATTGCTGACCTTGATGTAGTGGCTGGCAACAGCTTGTATATTCACCTTGTCCACATGGACATGCTTCTGACATTTCAATTCCATAAAAAATAGCCCGACAATGCGGGCTATTTTAGCAAACTTTTAGCTGGCCTCTTCAGGCGTTGAACTAGTCTTTCCGGTTCACTGGAGCAACAATATGCACCTTATCAATCTTGTGGCCGTCCATAGTGACCACCTCAAAGATATAATCATCTGCTTCGAGCTTTTCGCCATTTTCCGGTAAGCGCCCCAGATGGAACAGAATATAGCCCGATAATGTTGAATATTCTTCCGTTTCATTGACCAGATCGCGATCCAGAAGCAGTGACACGTGGCGAATATCGGTCGAACCATCCAGAATCAGGCTGCCATCTTCCAGGCTTTCTACAGCTGCTTCTAGCTGGTCTTCATCCGGGAATTCACCGGCAATCGCTTCCAGCACATCAATCGGTGTCGCCACCCCTTCAATTGAACCATATTCATTCAATACCAGTGCCATTTGTAGCGGTGCCTGACGCAACTGATCCATCACCATTAAGACCTGAGCATTTTCATGCACAATCACTGGTTCACGCAGATGTTTTTCGAAGTCCAAAATACCTGTTTCGATGTATTCATTCAGGACTTTATGGGTCAATACCACACCGGCAATATTGTCCAGCTCACCACGCGCCACAATCAGGCGTGAATGGCTCATATGCAATAACTGCTCTTTGATACTGGCATGATCATTTTCTAGATCAATCCATTCCAGTTCAGGGCGTGGTGTCATCACCGACTTCACTGGACGTTCTGACAAGCCAAGTACGCCCTGCACCATGACGCTATGGTAGACCCCACTTTCGTCATCATCAAAGACTTCATCAGCAAAGGCGCGGGTCGCCAGTACATCTTCCGGCTCAGAAGAATCATTATCCTGAGCCGGTTTACCGCCCAGCATACGCATCACAGCAGACGCAGTACGGTAACGCATATCAGTCGTGGTGACCATTTTTTCCTGATTGCGTTTCATGGTCTGGTTAATGAATTCCACAATCACAGAGAAACCAATCGCGGCATATAGATAGCCTTTTGGAATATGGAAACCAAAGCCTTCAACCACCAGCGAGAAACCAATCATCATCAGGAAGCCCAGACAGAGAATCACTACTGTCGGGTGCTTGTTGACGAAATCCATGAGGGCTTTAGAGGCCCACAACATGATACCGACCGCAATAACCACCGCGATCATCATCACAGATAGGTCTTTGACCATACCGACTGCAGTAATCACACTATCGAGCGAGAACACGGCGTCCAGTACCACGATCTGCACAATCACCATCCAGAACACCGCCTGAACCGGATTTTCTTCCTTGGTCACAGGTTTGGCTTCCAGACGCTCATGCAGCTCCATGGTGCCTTTAAATAGTAGAAACACACCACCGAATAATAAAATCAGGTCGCGTCCTGAAAATGGATGCTCAAAGATATGGAATAGCGGTTCGGTAAGCGTTACGACCCAGGCAATCGATGCCAGTAACACCAGTCGCATTAACAACGCCAAGCCCAGACCGGTAATACGCGCCGCATTACGCTGTTCAGGTGGAAGCTTTTCCGCCAGGATTGCAATAAAGACCAGGTTATCGATCCCGAGTACAATTTCAAGAACAATCAGTGTGAGTAAGCCAATCCAGGCAGAGGGATCTGACATCCATTCAAAAATCATCGCATCTGCTCCCCTAACCGAGGAGAAAGGCAAGTATTTGCATGATGAGATACAGGTTGATACCCGACTTGAATTAAACACTTGATAATGTGACGTTTTATTAAATTAAAGCGCCAACTTCGACTACCCATGTGAGTTCTATTGTAGTAAGACAGACTTTCAGTATATCAAGAACACCATGAAATTCACCTGTTTTCATCCGGGATTATGGATGAATTTGAATGAAAGATTTTGTTCTAAAATGAGGCCAGCTCATGGAATTGTCATATTTGTTAACTAAGTTATAGTAAGTAGATAAAAAAATGATAAGGTGAAAAAAATAAATGCAAAGTGTAATGAAAATGACCGATTATTTTAATGATAACTCCCCAAAAACAACACGCCCGCTAGTGGCTTTATACTGTGGCTCTCGTGCCGGCAACAAACCGATTTATCTGGAAAAAGCGATTCAACTTTCTCAAGGTCTGGCCGAACATGGTTTTGGTCTGGTCTATGGCGGCGCCAGTATTGGTCTGATGGGTCAGGTGGCAGACACCATGATTCAGCATGGCGGTGAAGCGGTGGGCGTGATTCCGGAATTTATGCTGGATTATGAGATTGCTCATCCTCAGCTAACAGAACTGCATATCGTCACCAGCATGCATCAGCGTAAGGCCATGATGGCAGACCGGGCCTGTGCCTTTGTCGCCTTGCCGGGTGGTTTGGGCACTTTTGAAGAAATTCTGGAAATTGCGACCTGGGGTCAGCTGAACCAGCATCAAAAACCGATGATGCTGTATAACGTTAATGGTTTTTATAATCCACTGATTGCCCAGCTTGATCTTGCCGTGCAGGAAGGATTTTTGCCGCCCCAGCATCGGGCTAAACTGATTGTCTGTGAGCATGCAGATCAGATTTATACCACCTTGCTGAATCTGGATGCTCCGCAACGTTTTGTGGTTTAAATTTTCTCGTCTACTTTAGATAACAATTTTTTAAAGCCATAAAAAAGCGAGCTTGATGCTCGCTTTTTTCATTTATACATACAAAGACATTAACCTGAAATCGTGTGATAGAACCAAGGCAAAGTCGTCGCCAGAAACACACTAATGGCTAGGCCAAACATCAGTTTCATCGCGTCTTTGCTGACATTACGTGAAGTACGGTGCTTGTTGACTTCAGTCACCAGCATTGAAATGGCAAATTCACGACCAGCCAATAACCCCAAGAATACCCAAGTGGTACTCATCGGGATGTTACTCCACTCTTTGAACACCAGCAGAATCAGCGCATAAATGAAGTCGATAATCGTAGCAGAACGGACATCGGTCACTCCGGTCTTGGTATCGACAATATTCTGGATAGCTCCACCACGCTGGTAAAGAATCATGCCTAGCAGGATGACAAATACAGAAATGGCAAAGATCAGGAACTCAAACGGCACCTGACGCGGCACATAAACAAAGATATTGGCCAAATCCTGGATCAGCCACTGGCTCCACAGAAATGCCGTAGATAACCATTGCAAGGCCATCCACATCGGAGAATGTTGCTGATCACGGGTTTCACTGAAATAGACCGCGAGTTTTTTCATGACCAGACGATAGATCACAATCGCCACAAAGAAAGCGACGGCGTAGCCCATCATTGACTTGGTCAGCATGGAACCCAGACTGCTCGGGGAGAAGATCGTGAGCACCAAGAAAGTAGTACTCACCGGAATACCATATTTAGTCAAAATAATCAGTAAAAGAGGCGGTACCACATATAGCCAGGTGACCCCATCTTCAGGGAAAGGAATGGTTTCCAGACGTCCATAAGAGGCATCCCCTACTCCAGAAGCAAACCAGCCATAAATTAACACCACAACCAGAATAGTACTGATGTAAATCCAGAGTACCCACCATGGGCGATGTGAGTTCGATGAAATAAATGTTCCTAATGTTTGCGGAACATCATTCCCCACGATGGAATAGGCGGCCAGACAGAAGCCAACTACCATCAGAATCTCGATGGTCATAAGTACAAAACCTTTTACTAGACAGTTCCCAGTACAGCAGTTCTGGAAGTTTGCCCCAGATTATGACGGTTTTATTTCATTTTCATGACATTTCTGTCATATTTTTTTGTAGCCTGCTCCTTACAAAGAAGCTTGAAGTGTTCCAAAAATGACCTATTTATGAATCCGTATAAGTTTGAGATGTTCGCAGTATAGAAATATATCTTTTACCCTTTCTCTTCAATAACTGAAATCAGGCTGTGAATTCATTAGCATTTTGTCTACACGACTCCTATTCACAATCGTTTTTATTTCAGTCACACTGCTGCATAGATTTCTTTAAACTATTCAAAATAGATGATTTTTTAAATCCATGAATGTCACGCCTACGCATCAATCTCTACAACCTGAATTCAGACTGCTGGTCTTGCTGGTGTCGATTGGCTTTTTCATGCAGGGCCTCGATACCACGATTATCAATACGGCCTTACCTGCGATTGCCAGTAATCTGCAGGAAGATCCGTTACGGATGCATAGTGTGGTGGTGTCCTATGTGCTTTCTGTGGCAGCCTGCATTCCCTTGAGTGGCTGGCTGGCAGATCGCTTTGGGGTTCGAAATATCTATTTTGCAGCGATCATTATTTTTGCTCTGGCCTCACTGGGCTGTGCTTGGTCTGAGAATCTGAATGAACTGCTGGTTTATCGGGTATTTCAAGGTATTGGTGGTGCTTTGCTGCTTCCAGTCGGACGACTGGCCATGCTGAAAATCATTCCTCGTACCCAGTTTCTGTCTGCCATGAGCCTGATGAGTCTGGCAGGCTTGATGGGCCCTCTGATCGGTCCGACCTTAGGTGGCTGGATGGTTGAGTATCTATCCTGGCACTGGATTTTCCTGATCAATCTGCCGATTGGTCTGCTGGGTGCATTGATTACCTTTAAAGCTATGCCGAATATCACTGAACCGACAGTACAGCGATTTGATTTTGGCGGTTTTATTCTGCTGGTCATTGCGATGATTGGTTTGTGTCTGGGGATCGAAAACTTTGCCAATCCACAATATCCCCTCTGGTGGAGCTTAAGTCTGGTCGGAAGTGGCCTGATTGCCTCACTCATCTACGCCTACCACTCGCATACTCATCTGAACGCGCTTTTTCGCAGTAAATTATTTAAAAATAAAATTTATTCGATTGGCATTCTAGGTAACTTCTTTGCCCGACTCGGCGGCAACTCGATTCCGTTTTTATTGCCTTTAATGTTGCAGGTCGCTTTTGGTTTCGAACCTTTTATTACCGGTTTACTGATGATTCCAACGGTACTCGGTTCTTTAGCATCTAAGCCGATTATCCGCAAAATCATTCAGCGTTTCGGTTATCGTAGAGTCTTGTTGATCAATACTTTGCTGGTCGGTCTGTGTATCGCCAGTTTTGCCTTAACTACGGCGGAAACCCCAATCTGGCTAAGAGCCATTCATTTCTTTGTGTTCGGGATTCTGAATTCGCTGCAATTTGTCTCAATGAATACGCTGACTTTAAAAGATTTAAGCCAGCAGGATGCCAGCAGCGGCAACAGTTTCCTGTCGATGATCATGATGCTGTCGATGAGTATCGGGGTGGCACTGGCAGGTACGCTAGTCAATATGTTTAGTGCCTACTTCGGCCCTGAACAACTGGACAATGCCTTTCACGTTTCGCTGCTCTGTCTGGGCTGTATTAACATTATTGCTGCCTATATTTTCTGGCATATCCCCAAAAATACGCCAGTCTAGGGCAGAATATATACTCGATATGAATATCCGTAAATCAGGCCATTATTCACAATGAAAGCAGCTCCCACCTCTAGCAACTGGAAAAAATACTCAGTGATTGCAGTTGGGCTGCTGATTACACTTGTGGTGACGACTGTGCTTTATCTGCTGGTTTTCAAACAGCCGTCAGCGCATGCAGCAGATTATCCGATTCATGGTTTCGATGTTTCTCATCATCAGAAAGGAATAGACTGGAAGAAAATACCAAAACAGAAATATAAATTTGTCTATTTAAAATCTACAGAAGGCGGTGATTTTAAAGATACCAAGTTTCAGGAATACTGGATGCAGGCCCGCGAACAGGGCTTTCTGGTCGGTGCTTATCATTTTTACCGGCTTTGCCGCGATGGCAGTATTCAGGCTCAGAATTTTATAGAGTCTGTCCCGCGTAAAACGGATGCCCTGCCTCCTGTCATGGATCTGGAATATGACAGCAAATGCATCAATCACTATTCCAAAGAGCAGCTGCTCAAGGAAATCCGGATTATGCATGATGCCTTAAAACACCATTATGGCAAGCAGCCGATCTTCTATGTGTCAAAATCTTTTTATAACATTGTGCTGGCGGGAGAGTTTGCTGACGTACCGCTCTGGGTACGTGAGTACCAAGGTTTGCCAGATTTAAAGGATCAGCCTAAATGGACCTTCTGGCAGCATACCAGTCAGGGCGAAATTCCCGGCATTGCCCGTACTGTGGATCTGAATGTGTTTTATGGCTCGGAGCAGGACTGGATCAAATTTTTACAGCAGAACAGTATTCCCACCCAAGATTAGCCCAAGCCTCCGGCCAAGAAATAAACCCTATTTCTCCCTAATTCAACCATGAAATGGATATTGAATCCTTTAGGCAGGATATGCTTCATATTGAATAATGCTTTAGCTTGTTTACTTATCAATCTGGTCTCTTCCCAATCCAACTAAAGCCACTTAAGATACTGGATATGCGCAAAATTATTCATATCGATATGGATGCTTTCTACGCCTCGGTCGAGCTGCGTGAACGTCCGGAGCTGAAAACTTTGCCTGTGGTGATTGCCTCACATCATCCCCGGGCAGTAGTGGCGGCTGCCTCCTATCCGGCCCGCGAGTTCGGACTGCGTTCTGCCATGCCGATGACTCAAGCACGTAAGCTCTGTCCTCAGGTCATCGTGATTGAACCGGATTTTGCCAAATACCGTCAGGTTTCTAGTCAGATTCACCAAATTTTTCAAATTTATACTAAGGTCATCGAACCGCTTTCACTAGATGAAGCTTATCTGGATGTCACCGAAAATTTACAGCAGATTCCGAGTGCCACTGAAGTAGCAATGTGCATTCGTAAAGATATTTTTCAAACTACTGGACTAACCGCTTCTGCCGGCGTGGCCCCGAATAAATTTCTCGCAAAGATTGCCTCCGACTGGCATAAACCGAATGGAATCTGTGTTATTAAACCTTCACAAGTACAGCGTTTTATTCAGGATCTTCCTCTGAAGAAAATTCCCGGTGTAGGCAAAGTCACTCAAGAAAAACTAAAAAGTTTGAATCTGGAAACCTTGGGAGATTTACAGCAGATTGAAGAAGCAATCCTGATTCAATATTTTGGCAAATATGGACGGCGTCTTTTTCTTTATGCTCAAGGCATTGATGATCGGCCAGTCGAAGCTGAACGGGAACGCCAGCAGATTTCCAAGGAAACGACTTTCGATGATGATCTGTATTTACCGCAATGCCAACCTTACTGGCAGCCATTAATTGCCCAGCTCTGGCAGAGTCTGGAAAAAAAGCAGCTTTCTGCCCGCGGAGTTACTGTGAAGCTGAGAATGAAAAATTTTCAGACCATGCAGCATAGTAAAAGCTTCAGCCAGCTGCTGCGTAGCCCGCAAGAACTGGAGCAGGCTTTACACTTATTGCTTCAAGAGATGCATATTACTCCTCAACTGCAATTTCGGCTGATTGGACTTGGCGTTTATCAGCTCGCTGCACATGAAACAGAAACACAATTGCTGCTGCTTTAGGCCTATTTTGTACAAGTATTAGACGTTAGTTTAAAAATACGGCAACTTTGTTTTTACATTTTGAATTTTTGGAGTACTCTATCTGCGCAATGCATTATCCATGTATGTGCTGAGATGCTGAAAATCACCTTTACTTTCAGCATACTGTCCTGTGATTGGCGTGACGATCAAATCCGAATATTACAGGGCAACTCTGATGTATCTCATGGAATCCCTCCCTGCATGTCCTCTGTAAATTCTTCTGTTATTCAAGAACAGCGCGCGCGTAAAGCGGCGTTATCCAGTTTTGTTGGTGCTGTTGTCGATTGGTATGATTTTCTCCTTTACGGCATTGTTGCAGCCTTAATTTTTAAAGACCAGTTTTTCCCAAGTATTGGGGCCAATATGGGCACCTTGGCGGCACTAGCGACCTTTGGTGTTGGCTTTCTGTTTCGCCCTCTAGGCGGTGTGGTATTTGGTCATTTCGGCGACAAGCTCGGCCGCAAGAAAATGCTGGTTCTGACTGTCGTCTTGATGGGGATTTCCACCGTCGGGATTGGTTTTTTACCTAATTTCGAAGCTATTGGCTGGTGGGCACCGGTTTTACTGGTGACCCTGCGTGCCATTCAAGGCTTTGCAGTCGGGGGTGAATGGGGTGGTGCTGCCCTGATGGCGGTGGAAAATGCCCCTAAAGGCAAAAAAGCCTTTTATAGCAGTGGCGTTCAGGTCGGCTATGGCGTAGGTCTGGTACTGGCAACGGGCGCAGTATCCCTTATTATTGCTACACTGGGTGAAAAGGCTTTTGCTGAATGGGCGTGGCGTATTCCATTTATTGCCAGTATCGTGCTGATCGGAATTGCGATGTGGATTCGCCGTGATCAGGATGAATCCCAAGAATTCGTAGAGAAAGTGATTAAGGCGGATCATCATCCAGAAAAGCTGCCGATCTTGCAGGCAATCAGCAAACATCCGAAAGCCTTCTTTTATATTATTGCCTTACGTTTGACCGAACTGTTGACCATGTATCTGGTCACCAACTTTGCCCTGAACTATTCCACCAACAACTTGGGCATGGAAAAACAGTTCTTCCTGAATATCACCTTGATGGTTGGTGCGATTAGCTGTTTCAGTATTCCTTTCTTTGCCTGGCTCTCCGATAAAATTCAGCATAAAACTATGTGTGTCTGGGGTGGCCTGATCGGTGCACTGTCTGCCTTTCCGTTCTTTATGGCACTGGATGCACAAAATACCTGGATGATTATTGTTGGCGCCATTCTACTGGCCAATGTCGCGCATGACATGGTGGTCAGCGTGCATCAACCGATTTTTACCTCGCTATTTGGTACGGAATACCGCTATAGCGGTGCCGGAGTCGGTTATCAGGTCGCCAGTATTATTGGCGGTGGTTTTACCCCAATGATTGCAGCCTCCTTAGTGATTTGGGGTGATGGTTCATGGCATTATGTAGCCATCTATCTTGCGATAGGCTGCCTATTGACTGCATTAGTCGCAGCCTTGATGCCAAAAACCAAGGATTAAGCTGATGTCTGTTCAACGTTTGCATGTTTCACAACGCTTTTCTGAGATCGCCATTGCCGGCAATCTGGTTCATCTTGCCGGCCAGCTGGCGACAGATCTGGATCTGGATATCAAAGGTCAAACCCAGCAGACACTGGATATTATCGATCAGTTCCTGGCGGATGCCGGTACCGATAAAAGCCAGATCATGTCTGTGACGATTTATCTCAAAGATATTGAAAAAGATTATGTAGCGTTTAATGAAGTCTGGGATGCCTGGGTATCGGATATTCAAGCCCTGCCCCGCACCTGTGTCGAAGCTAAACTGTATGATCCACGCGTGTTAGTGGAACTGACTGTCGTAGCCGTCAAAACTGAATAGACTTCTATTCAGGCCTAATTGCTACTCATCTAAAATAGAAAAAAGTATGCACTTGGCATACTTTTTTCATTTAGGTTCTATCAGCTTAATGCTTTGACTTTACGTCGTTCCAGATCTGAATAGAGATGATATTTTTTAAGATCATTCACAGCAGTAAATCTCTGGTCTTTACTGGAATGCTCCTGCTCACGCAGGAAATCTCCTCGTAACTGATAATATTCCGGTACATCTTCATAGCGAATGACCCGATAACCGGCCATAGTCAACAAGGCATCCTGAAATTGTGCCTGCTGTGGACGTTTTAAAATCACCGGATCATCGACGGCTACAATGGCAACAATCTGGTATTGCTGATCCAGAATCACAAAATCTGCAATCATATCACGATACTTGTGCCGGGTACGGCCAAATTTAGTAGTAAGTAGTGCGTCATAAGAAACATGGGCCAGTACAATATAATCTGGCAACACTTCTTTCAGGCGTGTAAACGTCAGTTGTTCATTTGGATTAAAAATAGCGCGCTGTTTTAAGGCACTGTCTTGCGGTTTAGGGCTATTTCTTAGCTGCTTCCATGCCATGAGCACGACACAGAACACCAAGAAACTCCCTATAATCATATAGGTGGTCATGACTCAATCCTTGCATTCTTATAATCATTCTTGTTTTATTGTTATCCAGTATAAACCCATACTATTTTTAAAATTGCCCTGCTACCATTCTGTGTAGAGACCAATACAATTCGTAGCAAAACTTGATTGCCGGTTACTTAAAAACCGCTTTTTGCTATTTCAATAGAAATTAGGGTTAAATCCTTATACGCGACTGTAAAATAGTCTCCTGATAGATCGCAATATAAATCGGTTGAACTGTAAGACAATTCCGACAAAGTGTTATTTTTATATCATTTTTCAAAAATTTAAATCGACTAAAAATAAAATATTTTACATTTTAATTGAGAACCCGAAAGCTGCATCAATAAAGTCTGACCATAAAAAAAGACACCGAAGTGTCTTTTTTATCAGCTTAATCAAGCACGTGATTTTGGCTTTGATTTTCCTTTCGGTTTAGGGCCACCGAATGGCTTTTTCGCATCACCGGTTTCACGCGGTGGCAGACCGGTATGCTGGGTCAGAATCTGGCCTTTTTTTGGACGATTATTCTGAGCTTGGCCTCTATTACTTGGGTTACCGGTACGTTTCTGTGAATCGCCCGCAACCGTCGAGTTCTTCTTACGTGCAGACTGGTATTGCCCATCTGTACCTGCAGGTTGATAGGTTGGAATCAGATGTTGCTTCGAGTTACCAATCAAGTCCTGACGCCCCATTTCCTTCAAGGCTTCACGTAATAAAGGCCAGTTGTTTGGATCATGGTAACGCAAGAAAGCTTTATGCAGGCGACGACGCTTTTCACCTTTCACGATGTCCACATCTTCAGTATAACGCGCGACTTTCGCCAGCGGGTTTTTACCGGTGTAGTACATGGTGGTTGCAGTCGCCATCGGTGACGGATAGAAGGTTTGTACCTGATCGGCACGGAAACCATTCTTTTTCAACCAGATCGCCAAATTCATCATGTCGTAATCGGTGGTACCCGGATGCGCCGCGATGAAGTAAGGAATCAGATACTGTTCCTTACCGGCTTCCTTACTGAAACGATCAAACATCTGCTTGAAGCGGTCATACGTCCCGATCCCCGGTTTCATCATCTTCGATAATGGACCTTTCTCTGTATGCTCTGGCGCAATCTTCAGATAACCGCCGACGTGATGGGTGACCAACTCTCTAACATATTCCGGGTTCAGTACAGCTAGGTCATAACGTAGACCTGAGCCGATCAGAATCTTTTTAATACCCGGTAAAGCACGTGCCTTACGATACAACTGAGTCAACGGTGCATGGTCGGTATGCAGGTTTTGACACACGCCCGGGAATACACATGAAGGTTTACGACAGTTCTTCTCAATCTCAGGATCTTTACATGCCAAACGGTACATGTTGGCTGTTGGGCCACCTAAATCCGAGATAATGCCAGTAAAGCCGGGTGCGGTATCACGAATTTTTTCTACTTCACGCAGGATTGATTCTTCAGAACGGTTCTGGATGATACGGCCTTCATGCTCGGTGATCGAACAGAAAGTACAGCCACCGAAACAGCCACGCATGATGTTCACCGAGAACTTGATCATGTCAAAGGCCGGAAAGCGTGCATTACCATAGGATGGATGCGGCAGACGTGCATAAGGCAGGTCGAACACATAATCCATTTCTTCGGTAGTTAATGGAATCGGTGGTGGATTGATCCACACATCACGTTCACCATGTTTTTGTACCAGTGCACGCGCGTTCCCTGGGTTAGTTTCCAGATGCAGAATACGGTTCGCATGCGCATACAGCACAGGATCATTCGCGACTTCTTCAAAAGAAGGCAAACGAATCACTGCTAATTCACGTGGTGGTAATTTATGTTTAATCGCTTTAGATGCCGGTTGTAGCTGCACGATTTGCGTATCTGGGTCCAGGTTATCCCCTTCACGCACGATTGGATTCGCTACGATTTCTTTCTGGAAATTCTGATATTGGCTTAAGCTGTTGCCTTTATCTTTTTCGATTTCACAACCATCAATATCTTCGCTCATTACATACGGGTTGATGATCGGATCGACACGGCCAATGGTATCGACATCATTGGATGCGATTTCGACAAACTGGGCTTTTGCTGCACGATTATGTTTATTAATAATAAATGCGGTACCACGAACATCGGTAATCTGATGAATCTTTTCACCCTTGGCCAGACGATGCATAATTTCAATGATCGAGCGTTCGCCATTACCGTACATCAACAGATCCGCTTTAGAATCCATCAGAATCGAACGACGAACTTTATCTGACCAATAGTCATAATGCGCGATACGACGCAATGAACCTTCAATCCCTCCAAGCAATACCGGCACATCCGGGAAGGCTTCACGACAACGTTGGCAATAGACGGTTGCTGCGCGGTCTGGACGTTTATTCGGCTGGTTATCTGGAGAATAGGCATCATCTGAACGGATCTTACGATCCGCCGTATAACGGTTAATCATCGAGTCCATATTACCGGCAGACACACCCCAGGCAATATTTGGCTTACCAAGTACACGGAAGGCTTCTACATTGGTCCAGTCTGGCTGGGCAATAATCCCGACGCGGAAACCTTGTGCTTCGAGCACACGTCCAATGATCCCGGTCACAAATGACGGATGGTCAATATAGGCATCACCGCAGACAAAAATAAAATCACAACTGTCCCAACCGAGTTGGTCCATTTCCTCGCGTGACATCGGCAAAAAAGGCGCGGGTTCAAAACATGACGCCCAATATTTGTCGTAATCAAACAACGCTTTAGGCGCAGTCTGAGCGGTATAAGCAGTAGACATGGCTAGCAATTCTCGGCTGGCAGATGGAAGATCAGGAAAGTGATCAAAGATGAAAGCCGAGTATTTTAGCATGAATTCGGCTCATGTTGCTTGATTATAATTTATACAAAAACAGCATTAAGACCTTAATCAGGAATATATGCTTATTCTGGTTTTGAATGAACAGTTGCAGGTTTTAAATACTGTGCCATCCATAAACCCAATCCTAAAATAATAGCGATAAATACACTTAGTCCTAACCATCCGGCATTTTCCCAGACTAGTCCACTCGAACTTCCAAGTAAGCTTGAACCGAGGTAGTAACAGAACAAATAAAGGGACGAACCTACCGCACGATACTGTAAGGATTGCACCGATACCCAGCTACTGGCAGTTGAATGAGCCGCAAAAAAGGAAAAGGTAAAAATCAGCAAACCAATAAAAACCAAAGCCAAGTTATCAATCAACATTAAGGCTAAGCCGAACAGCATGGTACAAAGCATGGCGGCAAGCACCTTATAACGTCCAAACTTTCTGCTCCAAGCTGCGGCTCGTGGAGAGCTATAAATTCCGGCCAGATAAGTAATCGAAATCAACCCTATCCAGACATGAGACAGTTCAAACGGCACTTGAATCAAACGATAACTCAGATAGTTAAATACCGAGACAAAGCCCCCCATCAGAATAAAGCCCTGTAAAAACAGAATTCTTAATTTAGGATCACTCAGATTCTGCTGAAATGCTCTGATAAAACGGCTGAATTGTATTGGATAAGCTTTAAAATGCCTGGACTTCGGTAATAGAAAATAAAAAGTTGTCGCGATACATAGATTTAGCAATCCAATAATCAAAGTCGCGGATTGCCAGGAAATAAAATCCACCAATGTTCCAGCAATCAATCGACCACTCATACCACCAATCGCAGTTCCAGAAATATAGAGTCCCATGGCAAAACCAACATCTTTCGCGGCAACTTCTTCCCCAATATAGGTCATCGCCACTGCGGCCACGCCACTTACGGTTAGACCTATTAATACTCGGGTAGCTAGAAATACTGACCAAACTGGCCATACAGCACTCAGTAACAACAATATTGAAACTGAAAATAAAGACCAAACCATAATCGGCTTACGGCCAAAACGGTCAGAAATGAGTCCAGTAAAAATAAGACCAACAGCTAATGCAATGGTAGAAAATGAAAGTGGAAAACTGCTTTGCGTAGGAGAGATATGAAAATAGTCTGCCAGAATCGGCATCATCGGCTGTACGCAATATAACGATGAAAAAATCGCAAATCCAGCCAGAAACAAGGAAAACAAGACCGCTTTAAAGACAGATGAACCATATTCAATATGGCTTGAAGATGAGTTTGAGGACATATCAGCTCCTTAGACCGGTTCAGTATACGCCTCTCAAGTTTATTTTTATGTGATGTTTCAGTTGAAATAGCACATAAATAACATTTATTTGATTAAATCCTTCCCATAAAAAAAACACCCCCTGCCAAATGACAGGGGGTGTTTAGAATAATGAGCTGGCGATGACTTACTCTCACATGGGAGACCCCACACTACCATCAGCGCTAAGAGGTTTCACTTCTGAGTTCGGGAAGGGATCAGGTGGTTCACTCTTGCTATGGTCGCCAGCACAACTGTTTATGGATACTTGCTTTGGTCTTATGTCTCACTTTTCAGTGTATGCCAATGCTTTTTCCAAATGAGTTATTAACAGAATATCTGAGTTCTTGCGAGTAGAACTAAGCAGTGCTTAATTATACTCTCATTTGTTCGATTAGCTTAACTAAATCAAGTTTTCGTCTGATCGTTAGATCAATATGAAATCAATTGACGCTTTATATACAACTGCTTGGGTGTTGTATAGTCAAGCCTCACGAGCAATTAGTATTGGTCAGCTTCACATATCGCTATGCTTCCACATCCAACCTATCAACGTCGTAGTCTTCAACGGCTCTTTAGGAGACATAAAGTCTCGGGGAAATCTTATCTTGAGGTAGGCTTCCCGCTTAGATGCTTTCAGCGGTTATCCCTTCCGAACATAGCTACCCGGCGATGCGACTGGCGTCACAACCGGTACACCAGAGGTTCGTCCACTCTGGTCCTCTCGTACTAGGAGCAGATCCTCTCAAATTTCCAGCGCCCACGGTAGATAGGGACCGAACTGTCTCACGACGTTCTAAACCCAGCTCGCGTACCTCTTTAAATGGCGAACAGCCATACCCTTGGGACCTGCTTCAGCCCCAGGATGAGATGAGCCGACATCGAGGTGCCAAACACCGCCGTCGATATGAACTCTTGGGCGGTATCAGCCTGTTATCCCCAGAGTACCTTTTATCCGTTGAGCGATGGCCCTTCCATACAGAACCACCGGATCACTAAGACCTACTTTCGTACCTGCTCGACTTGTGGGTCTCGCAGTTAAGCGCGCTTTTGCCTTTATACTCTACGCGTGATTTCCGACCACGCTGAGCGCACCTTCGTACTCCTCCGTTACTCTTTAGGAGGAGACCGCCCCAGTCAAACTACCCACCAGACATGGTCCTCGCTCCCGATCAGGGAGCAGAGTTAGAACCTCAATATTACCAGGGTGGTATTTCAAGGACGGCTCCATGGCAACTAGCGTCACCACTTCAAAGCCTCCCACCTATCCTACACAAGTAAGATCAAAGTTCAATGTCAAGCTGCAGTAAAGGTTCACGGGGTCTTTCCGTCTAGCCGCGGGTACACCGCATCTTCACGGCGAATTCGATTTCACTGAGCCTCTGCTGGAGACAGCGCCGCCATCATTATGCCATTCGTGCAGGTCGGAACTTACCCGACAAGGAATTTCGCTACCTTAGGACCGTTATAGTTACGGCCGCCGTTTACTGGGGCTTCGATCAAGAGCTTCGCTTACGCTAACCCCATCAATTAACCTTCCAGCACCGGGCAGGCATCACACCCTATACGTCCACTTTCGTGTTTGCAGAGTGCTATGTTTTTAATAAACAGTTGCAGCGGCCTGGTTTCTGAGGCTGCCAACAGCTCAAGGAGCAAGTCCTATCACCGCCGGCAGCGTACCTTCTCCCGAAGTTACGGTACCATTTTGCCTAGTTCCTTCAGCAGAGTTCTCTCAAGCGCTTTGGTCTACTCGACCTGACCACCTGTGTCGGTTTCGGGTACGATTCCAGTGTAACTGAAGCTTAGAGACTTTTCCTGGAAGTATGGTATCAGCCACTTCACCAGTAAACTGGCTTGCTATCAACTCTCAGCATAGAGCACCCCGGATTTGCCTAAGATGCATGCCTACTGTCTTCCACCTGGACAACCAACGCCAGGCTGACTTAACCTTCTCCGTCCTCTCATCGCATTACACTGAAGTATTGGAATATTAACCAATTTCCCATCGACTACGCCTCTCGGCCTCGCCTTAGGGGTCGACTCACCCAGCCCCGATTAACGTTGGACTGGAACCCTTGGTCTTTCAGCGAACGGGTTTTTCACCCGTTTTGTCGTTACTCACGTCAGCATTCGCACTTCTGATACCTCCAGCAGACTTCTCAATCCACCTTCATCGGCTTACAGAACGCTCCCCTACCACTTGCAATAAATTGCAAATCCGCAGCTTCGGTACATAGTTTTAGCCCCGTTACATCTTCCGCGCAGGCCGACTCGACTAGTGAGCTATTACGCTTTCTTTAAAGGGTGGCTGCTTCTAAGCCAACCTCCTAGCTGTCTATGCCTTCCCACATCGTTTCCCACTTAACTATGATTTAGGGACCTTAGCTGGCGGTCTGGATTGTTTTCCTCTTGACTACGGACGTTAGCACCCGCAGTCTGTCTCCCGGATAGTACTCATTGGTATTCGGAGTTTGCATCGGTTTGGTAAGTCGGGATGACCCCCTAGCCGAAACAGTGCTCTACCCCCAATGGTATTCGTCCGAGGCGCTACCTAAATAGCTTTCGGGGAGAACCAGCTATCACCGAGTTTGATTAGCCTTTCACCCCTATCCACAAGTCATCCCCTGGCTTTTCAACGACAGTGGGTTCGGTCCTCCAGTTAGTGTTACCCAACCTTCAACCTGCTCATGGATAGATCACCCGGTTTCGGGTCTATACCCAGCAACTATACGCCCTATTAAGACTCGATTTCTCTACGGCTCCCCTATTCGGTTAACCTCGCTACTGAATATAAGTCGCTGACCCATTATACAAAAGGTACGCAGTCACCACACAAAGTGGCTCCCACTGCTTGTATGCATGCGGTTTCAGGATCTATTTCACTCCCCTCACAGGGGTTCTTTTCGCCTTTCCCTCACGGTACTGGTTCACTATCGGTCAGTCAGGAGTATTTAGCCTTAGAGGATGGTCCCCCTATATTCAGACAAGGTTTCACGTGCCTCGCCCTACTCGACATCATCATATCAGCCCTTTCGTGTACAGGACTATCACCCACTATGGTTGCACTTCCCAGAGCATTCCACTAAAACTGATATGACTTAATGGGCTGTTCCCCTTTCGCTCGCCGCTACTGAGGGAATCTCAATTGATTTCTTTTCCTACGGATACTGAGATGTTTCACTTCTCCGCGTTCGCCTCATAAACCTATGTATTCAGTTTATGATACCGACCTTATAGCCGGTGGGTTTCCCCATTCAGACATCTCCGGATCACAGGATATTTGCCGCCTCCCCGGAGCTTTTCGCAGGCTATCACGTCTTTCTTCGCCTCTGACTGCCAAGGCATCCACCACATGCACTTAATTACTTGACTATACAACCCCAAACAGTCGTTACACCTACAAGTCAGTGTAGCAACGTAGTTGTTTGCGATCTTGTGAACTTAATCACTGTACAGCTTCAATTAGATTCATATACCAAAACGCTTGATTCAGTTAATTTCGCTAGTTCTCATTCAATCACTTCAACAATCAATCTTGCGATCTCTTGTTTCCGCTCTTGTATGAGTATGAACAAATTATTTCAACTCAAATATATTCTGTTAATGATTTAATGCATCCTCGTCGGACTGCATTACTGTGATAAATCACAGAGCTTAATAACAATGCCGCGTATTATACGCCGCTTTCTTACTAAGCTCTATAAGCTATCAAACCGTTTGCTTAATGTTTAACTCATTGCATCGCAATGAGTGGTGGAGACTAGGAGAGTCGAACTCCTGACCTCCTGCGTGCAAAGCAGGCGCTCTACCAACTAAGCTAAGTCCCCAGCTTATCAATAAGTCAATGTCTCTGATTTCTTCACTCTGCAATTGCTTGCTTGTCGTTAGTGGTGGGTCTGACAAGACTTGAACTTGTGACCCCACGCTTATCAAGCGTGTGCTCTAACCAACTGAGCTACAGACCCTCAGATACATCGTCATGAAGAACAACTTGTTGTGGATTCTTACCAATCGTCAATCTTTCGTTAAGGAGGTGATCCAGCCGCAGGTTCCCCTACGGCTACCTTGTTACGACTTCACCCCAGTCATCGGCCACACCGTGGTAACCGCCCTCTTTGCAGTTAGGCTAGCTACTTCTGGTGCAACAAACTCCCATGGTGTGACGGGCGGTGTGTACAAGGCCCGGGAACGTATTCACCGCGGCATTCTGATCCGCGATTACTAGCGATTCCGACTTCACGCAGTCGAGTTGCAGACTGCGATCCGGACTACGATCGGCTTTTTGAGATTAGCATCTGCTCGCGCAGTAGCAACCCTTTGTACCGACCATTGTAGCACGTGTGTAGCCCTGGCCGTAAGGGCCATGATGACTTGACGTCGTCCCCGCCTTCCTCCAGTTTGTCACTGGCAGTATCCTTAAAGTTCCCACCCAAAGTGCTGGCAAATAAGGAAAAGGGTTGCGCTCGTTGCGGGACTTAACCCAACATCTCACGACACGAGCTGACGACAGCCATGCAGCACCTGTATCAGAGTTCCCGAAGGCACCAATCCATCTCTGGAAAGTTCTCTGTATGTCAAGGCCAGGTAAGGTTCTTCGCGTTGCATCGAATTAAACCACATGCTCCACCGCTTGTGCGGGCCCCCGTCAATTCATTTGAGTTTTAGTCTTGCGACCGTACTCCCCAGGCGGTCTACTTATCGCGTTAGCTGCGCCACTAAAGCCTCAAGGGCCCCAACGGCTAGTAGACATCGTTTACGGCATGGACTACCAGGGTATCTAATCCTGTTTGCTCCCCATGCTTTCGCACCTCAGTGTCAGTATTAGGCCAGATGGCTGCCTTCGCCATCGGTATTCCTCCAGATCTCTACGCATTTCACCGCTACACCTGGAATTCTACCATCCTCTCCCATACTCTAGCTAACCAGTATCGAATGCAATTCCCAAGTTAAGCTCGGGGATTTCACATTTGACTTAATTAGCCACCTACGCGCGCTTTACGCCCAGTAAATCCGATTAACGCTTGCACCCTCTGTATTACCGCGGCTGCTGGCACAGAGTTAGCCGGTGCTTATTCTGCGAGTAACGTCCACTTATCCCAGGTATTAACCAGGTAAGCCTCCTCCTCGCTTAAAGTGCTTTACAACCAAAAGGCCTTCTTCACACACGCGGCATGGCTGGATCAGGGTTCCCCCCATTGTCCAATATTCCCCACTGCTGCCTCCCGTAGGAGTCTGGGCCGTGTCTCAGTCCCAGTGTGGCGGATCATCCTCTCAGACCCGCTACAGATCGTCGCCTTGGTAGGCCTTTACCCCACCAACTAGCTAATCCGACTTAGGCTCATCTATTAGCGCAAGGTCCGAAGATCCCCTGCTTTCTCCCGTAGGACGTATGCGGTATTAGCGTCCCTTTCGGAACGTTGTCCCCCACTAATAGGCAGATTCCTAAGCATTACTCACCCGTCCGCCGCTAGGAATCAGGTGCAAGCACCCTATCCCCGCTCGACTTGCATGTGTTAAGCCTGCCGCCAGCGTTCAATCTGAGCCATGATCAAACTCTTCAGTTAAAATCATTTCGAGTTTTATAAGTAAAACTCTTAAACTTGGCTCATCAATTTCCTGACTTAAATTTCGCTCAAATAAACTTCGAGTAATTCAAACCAATCAATCAATGAAAATAATTTCGATCAATCAACCAGTAAAAATCCACACAAGTTGTTCTTCATAATCTCTTAATGATCTTCTTACTACTTCGTCAGTAGCAAGCTAGGTCGGCTATATTACTCTCTATCTCTAGAAAGTCAACCAGTAATGAAAATTATTTTTAACCCCCCTTTCTAAAACCCAACTTAACTATTTCATGCTAAGTTACTGTTTTATCAGAAGTTTTAATCTTCATCACCGCCGATGGATGTGCATTCTACAGCATTTCAGATGCCTTGCAACACCTTTTTTAAAACATTTGAAACGTGTGTTTATTTTATAAACCACAATATTTATAAATAACTGTTTTATATATAAAAAATATTTTAATAAAAATATTCATTATTTTATTTAGAAATTGTCAAAATAATTAAATATTTGATTATTATTAATTTTATTAAATTAAAAAAGCAAAAAGCAGAACTTTTGTCCTGCTTTTTGTACTGAATCTAATCAGATTAGAACTTCATACTGATTCTTGCCCAATAATTTCGTCCCATATTATTGAATTGTTCATTGGCCGCCAGACCGACACCTGCATTTCCCATCTTATTCAAATGCTCCGTATAGGTTTTATCTAACACATTATCAATACCCACTGATAAATCGATGTCTTCTGCTAAATTATAGGTTCCATTTAGCGATAATGTGCTAAAACCTGCGCTTTGCTGTAGATCGTATCCAACAATATTACCTTCATTCTTACTAATACGGTTTTGACCATCCACTACACGCCACAATAACCCAACATTGTATTTGTCTTGAATATAGCGCAAGTTAACTCGTGCTTCTAATGGAGAGATTTGGGGTAGCGGCATATTGTCAGTTGTATTCTCACCCCAAGCGTACATTGCACTAACATCTGCTTGAATAGCATCTGTAAAGTTATAACCAATACCTGCTTCCGCACCAGCAATAATGGCATCAACATTTCTTGAATCTACAGTATTTTGCTTAGCACTCATATGCATTGAATGCCCATGCCCACTTGATTGTGTTTGTGGATATACCATCAAAATATAATCGTTAATTAAGCCTGTATAAGCCGATACCCAAGAATTAAATGCACCGTGTTCATGCTGATAGCCTAAATCAAGCTGTAATGTTTTCTCTGTTTCTAATTTTTTGAAAGTATTTGCCGTTACACCTTTGTAATCGGTTTTAAACAATTCCCAATAATCTGGCACACGTTCTACGTAACCTAAACCGATATAAGTTTTACCATCATCATGGTTAGGGTGAGTATTTTCAAAACGGATAAATGCACTTGGCAAAAGTTCTGTGCGGCTGTGTTGAGTTTTTAAAGCATCAATTTCAACACGATCAATACGCGCACCTGATACAACACGATTGTTTCCTTCCAATTGATAAGTTAATTCACCAAAAGCACCATAAGACTGAAACTCCATATCAGCTTTTAATGGCATATCCATGCTATTCGACTTCATACCACCAGCATGTTTATTGTGTTGAGAATCAAACCCCGTAATAAGTTGAGTCTTATCCCATTCACTTGTCATAGCTAAACGAGTATTGAGTGTACGGCGTGTTACCTGCATAGACATTGGATTATCTACCATTTGATGGTTTTCATCGTGTGTCTGAGGTACTTTTCTCAAACTATAATTATCCATAATATGGTCATTAAAATTATAGTTCACTTGCGCTTCAATTTTCTTAATTACATCTGTAATATTTTTCTTCTCAACACGCAAACCTAAGCTTTCTCGTGCAAACTGTGAACCATCCATGCCACGCCCTGCATAAACAGCTTCGCCATCAGCTTTTCCGCCTGTTAACTCAATCCATGTGTTTTCATCAGGTGTCCAACCTAATGCAATATCGGTATTCCATCTTTCCCAATCTGATGGAACTTTATTGTTATCACCATCCTTATAACTATCCGATACAGATCGGCTCGCATTTAAACGAATGTATTTTTTATCATCCCCCAATGCTGCTTCAACATTATGATCTAAACGACCATAAGAGCCCATAAGTACACTAGCTTGTCCACGGTAATTTTTATCTTCTGTAAAGCTTTCAGGATTACGTTCAAAAATAACTGTTGCAGCAGAACCTGTATTGGCATATTGAACCGTTTGAGGACCTTTAATCACTGAAATACGGTCATAACTTTCTGGAGAAATATATGAAGTGGGCGAATCCATCCGGCTTGGGCAGGCACCCAAGTTTTCTGTGCCATCAGTCAGGATTTTAATGCGTGAACCGAACATGCCACGAAAGGTCACATCGCCATTGGTACCTGCTCCGCTATTGACCGAACTAAAACCTACAATACTTTGCAGATAATCTGCGCCATCGGTTGCCGGCACTGGCTGAATCGGCTGTTTCGGATCAGCACGGACAATCAGACCATTAGCATCATTACCGGCAGTTGAAGTCACCACAATCGGTGCCATGGTTTGTACTGGCATGGCTTCATTTGCCAGCACCATCGAAGAATAACAAGCAACACAAATCGCAGCCGCAAGGGGCTGTAAAGAAAATTTAGGCTGAGCCATTTTCTATCTCACTGAATACATAAATTGAACACGGCCTAAGTCAGTAAAGACCCAGGCAAAACAACGTGGATTTATGCAAACAGTGGCGGTGCCCGTCCCTGCGGGATTAAAAAGAGTCGTTGAAGGATAAACCAGACATGCTTAAAGGCTTGTTCAAAAGCCAATAGTCTGACCTGAATTCGATCCAGGACTTCTTTCACTTCAAGCTCAGGCGGCAAAACCAGGTTGCCATAGACAGTACAGTACTGACACTGATGACTAGCATCGTGTTCATGCGCCATGGAGTCCGAGGAAATAGGATGCTGATCAAGATGATGAGCAGGATGTTCAGAATGAACATGAGAGGAAACTAAAAGGGCACGCGTGATGGTTTCACAGACCGGAGCAACCTGATATTGCTTCGGCAGCAAAGGCTGTAAGAATACAGCAATCTGTAGAAATACCGCTACAAAGGAAAGTAGCAGACCTCCCCGCAGAACCATAGGCAAACCCTTAAATTTATCTAGGCTGAGTATAACAAAACCCAATCAAAATTGGGCTTGTTGAATCATAAAAACTGCTTGGGAAAATAATTTTAGCGTTTAACTGCAACTTTTTCCTTATTGCGCTGGCGAACCAGTTTTTCTACTTTTTCACGGGCACGCTGACGTTTTAATGGCGACAGATAATCCACAAAAAGCTTACCATTTAAGTGATCCATTTCATGTTGGATGCACACAGCGAGAAGTCCATCAGCCTCTTGTTCAAAGGGTTGACCATCCAGACCAATTGCCTCAATTTTTACGCGTGACGGACGCTCAACTTTATCGTATATTTGAGGAACTGATAGACAGCCCTCTTCATAAGGCTGTGTTTCTTCAGTCAATGGTGTGATTTTGGGGTTAATGAACACCATGGGTTGATCTTTGTTTTCAGACAGGTCCATCACAATCAGCTGAATATGACGATCGACTTGGGTCGCGGCGAGTCCGATGCCTGGCGCTTCATACATGGTTTCAAACATATCTGCAGCGAGCTGACGAATTTCATCAGTAACTTCTTCGACTGGTTGTGCAATGGTACGAAGACGGGGATCCGGGAAACTTAAAATAGGTAATAAGGCCATACTGCGTCCTCAATTATGCCATTGATCAAAAAACCAAATGAAGGGAATGCTTCATCAAAAAAATGTGTGTAAGATCGTTATTATAACGCAATTACGCACATAATTTTAGGAATTATGATAATGAAAAAGGTTTTGAAGGGCATGCCATTTTTTAGTGCCTTGGGGTTAAAAAATCAAATGCTCGCACTGGCAGTTTGTGTCGGAGTGAGTATGGGGACAATATATTCAGCCGAGGCAGCTCCTGCCCGCAACGTCAATCCACCTGCTTTAAAAGCCAGTGCGCCTAATGTCTACGTGGTCAAAAAAGGCGATACATTGTGGGATATTTCAAAACGTTTCTTAAAAAATCCGGTGCGTTGGCCAGAAATCTGGGCCAGTAACAAGCACGTGAAAAATCCACATTGGATTTTTCCAGGTGATCGCCTGTTGATGTGTGACTATCAAGGTCGTCCAATTATCGGTAAAGACGAAGGTGATGGCTGTGAAGGTATCATCAGTCGTTATATCGGTAGTACTTCACTACAACCACAGGTTCGCGTTGAATCTTTAAATAATACGATTCCAGTGATTCCATTAGCGCACATCCAGCAATGGCTTGAACGCTATACCATTGTGGCAGCTGATTCAGTTCAAGGCACGCCTTACATTCTCGGTACCGCAGACCAGCGCGTACTGGCAGGTAAAGGCCAGAAGGTCTATGCCCGTGGTAACGGTCTGGTGGTTGGCCAGCGTTATGCGGTGTATCGTGAAGCAGACCCTTATGTCTTTACCGATGCAAATGGCAAGAAATACACGGCTGCTCTAGAGCTGCAACAGGTTGCTTCCGGAATCGCAGTACGTGGCGAAGGTGATGTTACCACGCTGGAATTGACAGATAGCTACAATGCCGAAGTGCGTCGTGGTGACCGTGTATTACCTGAATACGATCCGATGTTGCCTACCCTGTTCTATCCAGTGAATGCAGAAAATACGGTTGCTGGTGGTCAGATTGTGCGTGTACTGGGTTCAATTGGTACAGCAGCACGTCATAGTGTCGTGACGATTGACCGTGGTACGGCACATGGGGTTCAGACTGGTCATGTCTTTAGCGTAAACCAGAAAGGTGAAGTCGTGACTGATCCGAAAACCAAAGAGCGCGTACAGCTTCCAGGTGAGCGCATTGGCAATGTGATGGTCTTTAAAACTTTTGACCAGCTGAGCTATGCTTATGTGCTGGAAAGTGAGTTACCTATCAAGGTGGGTGCCAATATTCAAGCGCCATTGTTAGATGAATAATAGATTGATCTAACTTTACAACTGAAAGAATAAGAAGACACACATATAGGTCTCGATATGCTGAACTCTTTATCACGCGTGCAACTGGAAACACTGACGTTATGGTATCTAGTTCAGCATTCTCTTTCGAGCTTCTATAAAATCAGTCAGCATTATTCAAGTCTGACCACAGCCATACGGCCTGATCAGGTGCCTACCTGGCAGGCGCTTGGCATTCATGCCAATCATGTCCA
The DNA here is from genome assembly GCF_054861205.1 of Acinetobacter sp. TW_SC_4. NCBI lineage: Bacteria > Pseudomonadati > Pseudomonadota > Gammaproteobacteria > Moraxellales > Moraxellaceae > Acinetobacter > Acinetobacter sp. TW_SC_4. Next base: position 224,013 of record NZ_CM142174.1, on the reverse strand, counting down.
ACGCTTAAAAGACTTCTCGCTTCCAGAATCACAACAGAAATTTCAGCGCTGTCTGGAAAAAGTTCAGCGAGATAGTGATTTTGTTCTACTCTACCATGATCTGCACTATCCGCAGCAACTCAGCCACTATGTAGACAAACCACCGATTATTTTTGGCCAAGGTGAGCCGGATACCCTGCTACAAGCCCAAATTGCAGTTGTGGGAAGTCGCAAGCCGAGTCCTCATGGCCGGCAAGTAGCCTATGATTTTTCTTTTTATTTGAGTGAACAGGGTTTCTATATTAATAGTGGATTAGCACAAGGCATAGATGAAGCTGCTCATCGGGCAGGATTAAAACATCAGGGAACCATTGCGGTGATGGGAACCGGACTGGATCAGACCTACCCTTCTCAACATGCACAATTGCGCCAGGAGATTATTGCGCATGGTGGTGCCGTCATTACCGAGTTTCTACCAGAAACCCCACCGTTGCAGCATCACTTTCCACGGCGTAACAGGATTGTCAGTGGCTTAAGTCTCGGGGTCATTGTGGCTGAAGCGACCTTAAAAAGCGGCTCTCTGATTACGGCCAAACTGGCTGCCGAACAAGGCAAGACTGTATTTGCCATTCCGGGACATATTTATAGTGAATATCATAAAGGTTGCCATCAGCTGATTCGTGAAGGCGCGATTCTGATTGATCATCCGCAACAGGTGATTGAAGAACTGGCACTGGCGACCCAATGGCAAGCCTTACAAAATGAAGTACAACATGACATGGCGGATGAACTTCCTGCACACATACCGCCGCATTTGCTCAGACTTTATAACCAGCTGGACTGGGTCGGACAGGACTTGGATCATCTCAGTCATCATCTGCAACAGGATGTTTCTTCTCTCACCGGTCAATTGATGGAACTGGAGCTACTTGGCTTTTGCACCCAGCAAGCCGGCATGTATCTACGTTGTCGTCCGCATAAATAAGGTTCACAATAGACATTTCTTGTTTTGATAAGGTATACACATGATCACCACCTCTGTTGCCGAAGCAGCTGAATGTCTCAAAGCTGCACAGGTCTTGGCATACCCTACAGAGGCTGTTTGGGGTTTAGGTTGCGACCCCTATAATAAACAGGCATTTCACCAGATTTTAACCTTAAAACAGCGCCCGATTGAAAAAGGCGTGATTTTACTCGCAGCTCATATTTTACAAGTGGAACATTTACTTCAGGATCTAAGTGAAGAAATGCGTGAAAAAGTAATTGAGTCCTGGAGTAATGATCGACCTACAGACCGGGCGACCACCTGGCTACTCCCTGCCAATGACGATATTCCAGGCTGGATTAAAGGCAAACACCCTAAAGTGGCAGTGCGCGTGACCACTCATCCTCTTTGTGTAGCCTTGTGTCAGGCTTTTGGCGGTTTTATTGTTTCAACCAGTGCCAATCCTGCCGGCTTAGAACCTGCACGTTCCCTGCAAGATGCCATGCGTTATTTTGGTCAGGATCTGAATTATCTGAATGGTGATCTGGGACTGAGCCAGAAACCAAGCCGGATTATTGATGCCGTAACAGGTGAAATTATTCGTGACTGAGCCTTTGCTCAGTCATTTTTCTTTTCAAGTCGACTAAAGTTTTAAGACAAAAAAAAGCTCAACCATATAGGGATGGTTGAGCATAAAAAAGGATGTGTATCAATCACATCCAGAGGGTATCGAAATCTCTGGACATTTCAGCAACAGTTGCTGATCTGCGATGGAGCGTATTATGGGCGAACAGTTTAAAAAAAACAAATATATTTTAGCTCTTAAAAAGCAGCTTAAACCTATGATTAATCAATCATTATTTTAAAAAAATTCAAATTATCTTGCTCTTTTTAAAGTGCTTTTTAAAGAACCTAAAACCTCCCATCCTCGACTAAAGTCTATTTGTCTTTATTTACGAGATCATTCAAGCAAAAAAACTAAGTTTGTTTGTTCGTTTTTTAGGCAATTATTTGGCTTTTAGCAGCACCGGCGCCATGGTTTTTTTCTGGGCCAGTACAATGCCGAACAGAATAATCGCCCCACCAATACTGTGATAAATGGTCCAGGCCTCTTTTAACCAGACCAAGGCAATTAAAGCAGTAAACACCGGCATCAGGTTCATAAAGATACTGGTACGGTTCGGCCCCAGACGCTGAATCGCCATCATCCACAGCAAAGGTGCAATCAGTGACGGGAAAATACTGGCGTAGATGACGCTGCCAGCATTGGCCAGATTAATGACATCTAGACCCAACCACGCCACAAACGGCAGGTGATACAGCAATGCAAATAGAATCTGCACATACAGGCTCAGCATGAGCGGAATCTGCAGCTGCCATTTTTTCAGAAAGACCCCGTAAAAGGCATAGAAAAATACGGCAATAATCATCAGCAGATCACCCCACTGGCCGCCAGCATGCAACAGCCCCCACGGATTACCCTGCCCCATCACATAGATCAGCCCGGCAAAGGACAACAGACTGCCAATAATCGCATAGCGATTCGGGATATCGCGCAGAATCAGCATCGACACAAAAATGGTGAAAATTGGAATAAAGGCATTAATAATGCCCATATTGGTGGCGGTGGTGTAATGTGCGGCGGTATACGCCAGGCCCTGATACAGCACCAGACCAAATGCACTCAGCACTGCCAGCTGTTTCAGATGCGGGACGATCAGGGCACGTTCACGAATCACTCGCGGCAGAATAAACGGGGTCAGAATCAGAAAGGCAAAAAACCAGCGATAAAAACTGATGCTCACCGGCGAAATAAAGTCCGTCACATAGCGGGTCACGACAATATTCAGTGACCAGATCAGTACCGCACTGACCGGTAAAAGAATGACCCAAGACAGCATTTTTTCTTGCTGTGTCATATTCTGTTCCTTGTTGAGTCGATAGACCTGAAGCAGACTCTGCTTCCTGTTCTGAATGAATGCCTTTTCACTTTATTTTTAAACTTTCCTTGCGCCCTCATTCTAGTCCAATTTAAGCGTTTTGGGGCAGTGTACTGCTGCGAAATGTTGTTCTGTTCAAGATCGTCCCATCATTCAGCCCTGCTTCAATCCAGTACCTGCTTAAAATATGCTGCGTTGACACAGCGCTATACAAAAATCTGTCAAAAGCCGCAGTAATGGGTCTTGCGGGATTGGGCAAAGCCCGTTACAACAGAGAACGATAATAAATCACTTTAGGATAAACACATGGCATCTGTATATGACATTCCGGTTGCGACCATTCAGGGTGAAGAAACCACGCTGAACCTGTATCAGGGCAAGGTGGTACTGATTGTAAACGTAGCCTCTAAATGCGGCCTGACCCCACAATATGAAGGCCTGCAAAAACTTTATGATGATAAAAAAGCCGAAGGACTGGAAATTTTAGGCTTCCCTTCCAATGATTTTCTGGAACAGGAACCTGGAAGTGAAAAGGAAATTCAGGAATTCTGTTCCCTGAACTATCAGGTGGATTTCCCGCTGTTTGCTAAAATTCCGGTCGTGGGTGAAGCTAAACATCCTTTGTATGCTACTTTGACTCAAGCTGTGCCAGAACGTATCGGTGAAGGTCCGTGGTGGAAAGATCTGGTCGACTATGGCCTGACTCCAAATGAACCACCTGAAGTCCTCTGGAACTTTGAAAAGTTCCTGGTGAACAAACAGGGTGAAGTCGTTGCACGTTTTGCACCGGATATCACGGCAGATGATTCACGCCTGCTGGATGCAATCAATGCTGAGCTTGCTAAATAAGTCTTTTAATAGGTCGGTTGCAACTGATGACCAGTTTAGCCGACCTGACTCATAGGCATGAACATTGAATTTCATACTCTTTTCAAAAACTTATCTAAAATTTATGTTTACTGAAACCGCCCAGACCCGATAAAACATGAGTCTATTTCCATAACAACTCGAGCGAAACAATATGAGTCAGTCCATTTATGAGATTCCGGTAAAAACCGTCACTGGAGAAAATACGACTCTGTCCAGTTATCAGGACAAAGTCCTGCTGATTGTGAATGTCGCATCGAAATGTGGTTTAACCCCACAATATGAAAGACTGCAAAAACTTTATAATGAGAAAAAAACCGAAGGACTGGAAATTCTGGCTTTTCCTGCGAATAACTTTAAAGGTCAGGAACCGGGCACAGACGAGGAAATCTAGCAGTTCTGCAGTCTGCACTACAATGTGGATCTCCCGCTATTCTCCAAGATCTCTGTCGTGGGTGAAGATCAGCATCCTCTTTACCATTATCTGACCCAAGCTCAGCCGCAACGTACAGGCGGCGAAGATTTTGCAGAGCGCCTGAAAAGTTTTGGCAACACGCCAAATGAATTACCAGAAGTGCTATGGAACTTTGAAAAATTCCTGGTCAACAAGCAAGGTGAAGTGGTCGCGCGATTTGCACCCAATATTCCAGCAGATGATGCTCGCTTGCGAGATACGATCAATGCAGAATTGGCTAAATAATTTGTAACAGTAATGTAAGTATCTATTTCAAGAATAGATACTTATTCTTTATATTAAAATCAAATACTTAAAACCATATTTACGTAGCTCTAAAACCTCCATGATTTACACTTAATTTTTATTTTTCTACAACACTTCATTCCATATTTATCAATGAGTTGAGCCTAATATGCAGTTATCCCAAGAGAGATAACGATAGGTTCAAAACATGAAAAACTTAGTAAAAGCAGTCATATTTTCATTATCTAGTGCACTTGTGGCGACTTCAGCTTTTGCTGCAGCTCCAGAGCATCACTCGCAACACCATCAGCCACAAAAAACGCATGTTCAGCAGCATGCACAGCATAAATCCCCTGCACACGCTCAACAGCATAAACAGATACATAAGAAAATAGATCCTTCACGCGATTGGCGCGTAGGTCAAAAAATACCAGCTCAGTTCCAGAACAAAGTGTACAAGGTAGACCACAGCAAATACAAAAGACTCAGCAAACCTGGTAAAAACCAGCAATGGATCAAAGTGAATGGTGACTATATCCTGACCAATGTGATGAGCCATAACATTATCAAAATTATTGCAGGATAAGTTTTATCCTCCTCGGTGAAAAAAGAGTGCTTCGGCACTCTTTTTTAATGTCTTAATCATTTGTATTCAAAATATTTGTTATTACTTTGCAACAATCTTTTTTATCTCCACATTTTATTCTTATAGTCATGCCTTAGAACCACCTGCACCGAGACCACGATTTCATGTCCAAGATTCTTGTAAATGCTCTTCTTCCTTTTGCATTATTTAGCTCAGGCATTTTATTAATGGGCTGTGAACAGGCGACCGAAGCACCGGTCGAGCAAGAACAAAGTACTCTTTCTACTGATCTTGAACCTGCACAGCAAAGTGATCGCACGACGACTGCGCAAACAGAGCTGAAGTCTGGCAATATGTTTTATATGGTGCGTGATGTGGCTGATCTGCAATTCAAGGCAGGCAGTTATGTTGAACAGTTAAAGCAGACCCAAACTGATCTGCAAACTGCGGTAGATACTAAAGATACCCAGCAACTGCAAGCTACAGCAGGCAAGTTACAACAACAGTTGACAGGCTTTAATCAGGCCTTAAGTGAACTGAATTTAAAAAGTCAGGAAATTGATCAGGTACGTAGCAATATCATGAGTGCCAATCAACAGGTTCTGGCTTCTCCTTTACTGAATGGCCAGGTCGATTTCAGCCAGGTTGATTTAAAGAAAATTGAAAGCCAGATGGTCAGTGTGCAAGCTGAAATGCTTAAACTGGCAGGCATGCTGATTCAAAACCCAGATAAAGACGCTTCATCAGAAGCTGAACCAGAAAACACCTGATTTACGTTGATATCTCGTTCAAAAAGAAGCCACTGTTTAAGTGGCTTCTTTATTTTAAAAATTCAATATTATTTTTTTGGGCTTTTCACCACTACCAATCGTTTCTGCACAAATTCTTTGAAACCATCAATTGAAAGTTCATGACCATAACCTGAATTTTTGATCCCGCCAAATGGCAGTTCTGGCGCAGTGTCGGTATACCAGTTAATCCAGATCATGCCGGTTTCTACACGTGAAGCCAGCTTTTTCGCCCGCTCAATATTTTGTGAATGAATCACGCCTCCGAGACCATAATTGGAATCATTGGCAATCGATACAATTTCATCTTCATCTTTTGCCACATAAATTTGAGCGACCGGGCCAAAGAATTCTTCATACCAAGCCGGATTATCACGGCTGATATTTTCCAGAATAGTTGGCTGATAGAAATTACCTTCATGTTCATAAGGCTTACCACCAGTCAAAACTTTCGCGCCATTCTCTACAGCTTTATCCACCTGCTTGGTCAGTTTTTCCAACGCATCTGCTGAAGACAGTGGGCCAAGAGTAGTTTCAGAATCCAATGGATCACCAATTTTTAAGCCTTCAAAGACCTCGAGCATGCCCGCTTTAAATTGTTCTGCAATTTTCTCATGCAGGATAAAACGTTTAGCTGCTGTACAAACTTGCCCCGTGTTATTAACGCGTGCCTGACAGCCAATTTTGATCGCTTTTTCCAGATCAGCATCATCCAGCACAATGAATACATCATTACCACCCAATTCTAATGTGGATTTGGTGACATGTTTACCGGCCTGCCCCGCTACTGCACGCCCTGCACCTTCTGATCCCGTAAGAGCAACGCCTTGTACACGTGGATCTGCGATAATATCTGCGACCTGATCACTACTGATAAACAGATTAGTCCACACACCTTTCGGTGCGCCTGCATCAAGAATCAACCGTTCAAAGGCTTCAGCACATTGCGGAACGATGCTGGCATGCTTGGCTACCACAGGGTTACCAATTGCGCAGTTGGGGGCAAAGACACGCATCAATTGATAGAATGGGAAGTTCCAAGGCTCTACCGCCATAATAATTCCTAAGGGATGATGTTCTACCCAAGCTTCTCCCAGTTCCGTTTCATAAGAAACTGGCGCTAAAAACTCTTTGGCATGATCAGCATAGTATTCAGCAATTTTGGCGCAGGTTTCGATTTCACCTTCACTCTGCTTGATCAGCTTACCCATATCCAGCGTCATGATTTTAGCCAGTTCTGACTTGCGTTCCCGCATGTTGCTTGCCAGTTTACGAAGTACCTCAATTCGGGTATCTACGTGTTGAGTCCAATCCGACTTCAAGATTTTTTCTGCAGTATCGAGTGCATGTTGAATATCTTGATCGCTATGCGATGGGTAGTCTTTCAATTTTTGATTGGTAAATGGATTAATAGATTGATAAGCCATAGTTTTCCCTTTTTTCAATTATAAGTTTTGCCTGTTCTAAACTTCTATCGTATTAAGCTATAACAAGCGAAATCTGTTCGAATCATTTAACTTATCACTGATTTTTTTATGGCGTGTGCAGGTTTACAGATTGGTTCAAAACATTACTGAGAAATGGTAAAAGTTATATCGAGCGGTACAAAATAAAGTTTTCTAATAAATATCAAACTAAAGCCAATAGTGCTGAAGTTAGGGTTCGAGCAAACTATAAAAAGCTTGAAGTACCAAGTTTAGCAGAAGGATTTGATGAGACATTTAAGGTGAGGATTGTGGAGAATGGGGAGTTTGAGATTATTCCCCATTCTATTTAAAACATTTCATGTATAAGATTTAAGATTATTCCTCAAATATTTTTTGAAAATATGAATAAACCTCAAATTATTTATAATTTTTTAGAACTTATCAAACCTTATGTAAATGCTGGTACTTTACAGCCATATGAATGCTTAGCAATTGGGTTAGAAGTCGAACCTGACAGTGAAAATTACGATCGCTTAAGAATACAACTTGCGAATAACATTTATGACTTGGTTGATTTTATGAGAGCTGATCAGCCATCCAATGAATATAGTTGGCAGCAAGACTTAATTGACTTAATTTCTTACACAAGTTTCGATGTTCATAACTTTTACTCAACCGCAAGATCACTCTACCCTGATATTCAATCACATATCTACTCTCAAATTAGGATTTGGGAATTAATCAATAACAAGTCACTCACTTTGAACATTAACGATATAAATGATATTAAAAATAATACTTTAAATTTAATACTTTCTATTTTAGATAATAAATCTTTAGATGATAGCGTTAGATCATTTATTGTTAAAAAATTAAGAAAGATCGTTGAAGCTTTAGACTACTACCATATATTTGGAAACGATGGGTTATTAGAAATTCTTGAAGAATCGATTGGTCATACATTTACCAATCAAAAGTACGAAGATTTTATGAGAAGTGAAAAAAGCCAAGATTGGAAAATGTATTTAGGAGGTTTGGCATTAGGTCTAGGAATAACTGACAGCATCTTTTCTATTGGAAGTACTATTCAAGGTTTACTCCCATAAAAAAACCACCCTTTCGGGTGGTTTTTTCAATCTTAAACCAGCAATTACATTGCGCGGTTTTTGATTTTGCGGATCGTTTCCAGCTGAGCAGCAGTTTCTGCAAGAGCAGCCAAAGCAGCAGCAGAGTCCAAATCGCTCTTTTGATTCGCGAGCAATTGTTCAGCGTGTTTACGCGCTTCAATAATTGCAGCTTCATCCAAGTTTTCTGCACGGACTGCTGTATCAGCAAGAACCGTAACAACATGCGGTTGAACTTCTAGAACACCACCAGATACATAGATTAATTCTTCTGTACCGTTTTCCAAAATAACGCGGATCGCGCCAGGTTGGAGCAAAGTTACCAGCGGAGCATGACCAGGCATAATACCTAACTCACCGCCAGCACCTTTAGCAATTAGCATAGTTACAGTGCCTGAGTACAAAGACTCTTGAACACTTACAACGTCACATTGCATAGTCGCCATGAGAATCTCCTAAATTAGGGAACTAATTAAAGTTTCTCAGCTTTAGCAATCACTTCGTCAATACCACCAACCATGTAGAACGCTTGTTCTGGGATGTGATCGTATTCACCAGCTAGAAGACCTTTAAAGCCACGAATCGTTTCTTTAAGCGGTACAAGTTTACCAGGAGCACCAGTAAACACTTCAGCTACGTGGAACGGTTGAGAGAAGAAACGTTGGATCTTACGTGCACGGTATACAGTAAGTTTGTCTTCTTCTGACAATTCGTCCATACCAAGAATTGCGATAATGTCTTTCAATTCTTTATAACGTTGAAGAACGTTTTGAACTGAACGAGCGATTTCGTAATGCTCAGTACCAACTACAAGTGGATCTAGCTGACGTGAAGTAGAGTCAAGTGGATCGATCGCAGGGTAAATACCTTGAGAAGCGATGTCACGGCTCAATACAACAGTTGCGTCCAAGTGAGCGAACGTAGTTGCAGGCGATGGGTCAGTTAAGTCATCGGCAGGTACGTATACCGCTTGGATTGACGTAATAGAACCAGACTTAGTCGATGTAATACGTTCTTGAAGAACACCCATCTCTTCTGCAAGAGTCGGTTGGTAACCTACTGCAGATGGCATACGGCCTAGAAGTGCTGATACTTCAGTACCTGCTAGTGTATAACGATAGATGTTGTCGACGAACAATAGTACGTCACGGCCTTTACCGTTTTCGTCTTTTTGATCACGGAAGTACTCAGCCATAGTCAGACCAGTCAAGGCTACGCGTAAACGGTTACCTGGTGGCTCGTTCATCTGACCGTAGACCATTGCTACTTTGTCTAGAACGTTAGAGTCTTTCATCTCGTGATAGAAGTCATTACCTTCACGGGTACGCTCACCAACACCAGCAAACACAGATAAACCTGAGTGAGCTTTAGCGATGTTGTTGATCAACTCCATCATGTTTACAGTTTTACCAACACCGGCACCACCGAACAGACCAACTTTACCACCTTTCGCGAACGGGCAAAGTAAGTCGATGACTTTAATACCAGTTTCTAGAAGGTCAGTAGAAGCCGCTTGTTCTGCATAAGAAGGCGCTTGACGGTGAATTGGTAAACGCTCTTCAGTCGCAACAGGACCAGCTTCGTCGATAGGGCGACCAAGAACGTCCATGATACGGCCAAGAGTCGCTGTACCTACTGGTACAGAGATCGGAGCGTTAGTGTTAGTTACGTTCAAACCACGCTTAAGGCCTTCAGTAGAACCCATTGCAATAGTACGAACTACGCCATCACCAAGTTGTTGCTGAACTTCTAAAGTAGTTTCAGTACCGTCAACTTGGAGAGCGTCATAGATCTTAGGAACGCTGTTACGTTCAAACTCGACGTCGATAACCGCGCCGATGATCTGAATGATACGACCGCTACTCATTGCTGTCTCCTCAATTCAAACTAATATATGTTAAACGGCAGCGGCACCACCAACGATCTCAGAAATTTCCTGAGTAATCGCGGCTTGACGCAGCTTGTTATAAATAAGTTGCAGGTTCTTGATCAACTCACCCGCGTTATCAGTTGCAGCTTTCATTGCAACCATACGAGCAGACTGCTCACACGCGATGTTTTCGATCACACCTTGATACACCACAGACTCGATGTAACGAACCAACAAGCCATTTAAAAGCTCTTCAGCTTCAGGCTCGTAGATGTAGTCCCAACCGTATTGACGGTTAAGCGTCTTGTCTTCTTCAGCAGCTGCCAAAGGAACAAGCTGTTCGATCTTTTGGTTTTGAGTCATGGCGTTGACAAAGCCGTTAGAAACCAGATAAATACGATCTAATTCGCCTTTATCATAAGCGTCTAACATCACCTGTACAGAACCAGATAACTGTTCAAGACTTGGAGTGTCGCCCACTTGAGTGGTCGCACCAAGCACTTTACCGCCGTAGTTTTTAAAAAACGAAACCGCTTTTTGACCAATCAAAGCAAATTGAACTTCAATTGACTGCTCTTGTTGCTGCTGAACGTGTTTTACCACTTTCTTGAACAGGTTAATGTTCAAACCACCAGCAAGGCCACGATCTGAAGACACAATGATATAGCCAACGCGCTTAACAGGACGTTCAACCATATAACGGTGTTTATATTCAGGATTCGCTTGTACCAAATGAGCAATTACACGGTGCATATTTTCGGCATACGGACGGCCTTGAGCCATGCGCTCTTGCGCACGACGCATCTTAGAAGCTGCTACCATCTGCATCGCGCGAGTAATTTTCTGCGTGCTTTTGATACTAGCTACTTTGGCGCGAATTTCTTTTAAATTTGCCATACGCTTAACCTAGTATTCGAAGGCCCTTACGAGCCCTCGAAGGTTGATTCCGTGAACCAAACCAACACCAATCTAGCAAGTTGCTAAATTAGTAAGTTTGAGTCGCTTTGAATTTTTCAATACCAGCTTTGAATTCAGCTTCGATATCTTTATCCCAAGCACCAGTCTCGTCAATTTTTTGCATTAATGCAGCGTGTTCTGAACGGAAGTAAGCAATTAACGCAGCATCAAAGTCTACGATTTTCTTAACTTCTACGTCAGCCATGTAGCCTTCGTTAGATGCATAAACTGATACAGCTTGGTCAGCGATTGAGTATGGAGCATATTGTTTTTGCTTCATCAACTCAGTTACGCGTTGACCGTGTTCAAGCTGTTTACGAGTTGCTTCGTCAAGGTCAGAAGCGAACTGAGCAAACGCTGCCAATTCACGGTACTGTGCAAGTGCAGTACGGATACCACCAGACAATTTCTTGATGACTTTAGTCTGCGCAGAACCACCAACACGAGATACAGAGATACCCGCGTTCACAGCAGGACGAATACCCGCGTTGAACAATGATGTTTCTAGGAAGATCTGACCATCAGTAATCGAAATTACGTTGGTTGGTACGAATGCAGATACGTCACCTGCTTGAGTTTCAATAATCGGCAATGCAGTTAATGAACCAGTTTGGCCTTTAACTTCACCGTTAGTGAATTTCTCAACGTAGTCAGCAGATACACGAGAAGCACGTTCAAGTAGACGTGAATGTAGATAGAACACGTCACCTGGATAAGCTTCACGACCTGGTGGACGACGAAGAAGCAATGAAATTTGACGGTAAGCAACAGCTTGTTTAGACAAGTCATCATAGATGATAAGCGCGTCTTCACCGCGGTCACGGAAGTATTCACCCATTGTACAGCCAGAGTATGGAGCCAAGAACAGCATTGCTGCTGGATCGGCTGCAGCTGCTGCTACAACAGTTGTATACGCCATAGCGCCAGTTTCTTCTAGCTTACGTACTACGTTTGCGATAGTTGATTGTTTTTGACCAACTGCAACGTAGATACATTTAATGCCAGAGTTTTTCTGAGCGATGATCGCGTCGATCGCCATAGCTGTTTTACCAGTCTGACGGTCACCAATGATCAACTCACGTTGACCACGGCCTACTGGGATCATTGTATCTACTGATTTATAACCAGTTTGTACAGGTTGATCCACTGATTGACGCCAAATTACGCCTGGTGCTACTTTTTCAACAGCATCAGTCAGTTTTGCATCAATAGGGCCTTTACCATCAATCGGGTTACCCAAAGCGTCTACGACACGGCCAAGAAGTTCAGGACCAACCGGAACTTCTAATACACGACCTGTACAACGAGCTTTTTGACCTTCTTGAAGGCTTAAGTAGTTACCTAAAACAACGACGCCCACTGAATCCTGTTCTAGGTTCAGTGCCATACCGTATAAGCCGCCGTCGAATTCGATCATTTCACCGTACATTGCATCAGCAAGGCCGTGAATGCGCACAATACCGTCGGATACCATAACAATGGTACCTTCGTTTTTAGCGGTCGCGCTGGTGTCCAGATCGCCGATACGCTGTTTAATGAGCGCACTGATCTCGGATGGATTCAGTTGTTGCATTGCGCTATACCTCAATCTTTTTAAAGTTCAGTCTTCTTATTTCTTAAGCAAGAAGACGAGTACGCATTTTTTCAAGCTTATTAAGCGCAGAATCATCTATCACTTGGTCGCCTGCACGAATAACCACACCCGCGATTAACGCCGGGTTAACTTCTACAGAAACGTTTACTGCTGCATTGAATTTTTTCTCTAACGCACGAGTAAGAAGTTGTTCCTGTACAGAAGTCAATGGGAATGCTGATTCAATTACAACATCCACAGTATTGTTATTCTGTGATTTGAGCTGTTCATATTCTGCAGCGATTTCAGGAAGCAAAGCCAAACGTGCGTTTTCAGCAAGCATAGTCAAAAAGTTTGACACTGCAGGCGTTTGGTCTTCGCCTAAAACTTTAGCAAAAAGTGCCACCTGCTCAGCAGGTGTCAACTCAGGGCGATTTAGATAAGCTGAAAATGCTTCGTCTTGCACCGCAGCACTGAGCAATTCAAGTGCAGTTGACCAAGAGTCAGCTGTACCTTGCTCAGAAGCGTAAGCAAATGCTGCTTTAGCGTAAGGGCGTGCCAACGTCAAGAGTTCAGCCATAATTCGCCTCTCTTAAAGTTTAGCAGCCAGCTGAGTCAGCATGGCATTGTGAGCTTCTGCGTCAACTTGCTGGCTAAGAATTTTCTCAGCACCAGCAACTGCAAGAGCAGCCACTTGTTGACGTAATTCTTCGCGAGCAGCATTGATTTCAGTATCAACAGCTTCTTTAGCTTGTTGACGAATACGCTCACCTTCAGCTGACGCTTGAGTACGAGCTTCTTCGACCAATTGCGCTGCACGACGGTTCGCTTGTTCGATCAATTGAGCCGCTTGTGCTTTTGCCGCTTCCAGTTCAGCTTTCACTTGTGCTTGCGCATCTGCAAGGTCAGCCTTCGCTTTTTCAGCAGCATTTAAGCCATCAGCGATTTTACGCTGACGTTCACTAATCGCATTGATTAGTGGTGGCCATACAAACTTCATGCAGAATGCGACGAAAATCGCAAACGCAATCGCTTGGCCAAACAATGTGAGGTTGATATTCATTGCAAATTCCTCAAATAGTGAATTTCGGAATTAAGCTGATTAACCTACAAATGGATTAGCGAAGATGAAGAACAAGCCAATACCAACACCGATCATAGGCACAGCATCAAGAAGACCCGCGATTAAGAACATACGAGTTTGAAGTTGTGGAGCCAATTCTGGTTGACGAGCTACAGCTTCAAGGAAACGGCCGCCTAGAAGACCAAAACCAATCGCAGTACCTAAAGCACCGAAAGCGATCAAGATAGCAGATGCAATTGCAACTAGACCTAAAGTGAGTTCCATGATAATTCCTCAGAGGTTAGGTTTATACCAAATTAAGTTAAAAAATTGTGCCCAACCATCCCGTGACAGTTAGGCAATACCATTAATGCTTTTCGCTTGCCATGCTCAAGTATACGATAGTCAGCATCATGAAAATGAATGCTTGTAGCGTAATAACAAGAATGTGGAAGATCGCCCAAGGCACAGATAACGCCCACTGGATCCAGAACGGTAATAACGCGATAAGAATGAAGATTAACTCACCCGCATACATGTTACCGAATAGTCGTAGAGCCAATGAAACTGGACGTGCAAGGAAGGTTACCAATTCCAGAATCAAGTTCACTGGAATAAGAATCGCTTTTGCAACTGGGTTACTTGGGTTAAATGGGTTAAGTGCTAGTTCACCAACGAAGCCGCCAACACCTTTTTCACGGATGCTGTAGAACAAGATAAGTGCAAATACAGACAATGACATACCAAGGGTAATGTTAGGGTCAGTAGATGGAACGATCTTGAAGTATACGTGGTGTGGATCAATACCAAACAGGCCACCAATCACGTGTTGAGCGACATAAGGAATCCAGTCAACCGGGATAAGGTCCATCAAGTTCATGAGGAAAATCCACACGAAGATGGTTAGCGCTAGTGGAGCGATCAAACGCGATTTACCATGGAAGGTATCGCGTACACTTGAGTCAACAAACTCGATAATCATTTCGATTGCAGACTGGAACTTGGTAGGAACACCAGAGTTTGCAGCTTTCGCTACGAGCCAGAATAACAAGCAGAAAATGATACCGAGGCCGATTGACCAACCCATTGAATCCAAGTGAATAGCAGTGAACCCCATCTGTTGAGCTTCAGCACCATTCTCGGCCAATTTCCATGTACCGTCTGGCATTTTGCCATAGGTCATATTGGTCAAGTGATGCTTGATATACTCGGTCGAAGTAAGGGCATGTTCTTCAGCAGCCATAAATCACACCTGGTCAATGTCAAAAAACTATAGAACAAACGAATATCGCGTGCTGCTTGATATCTCGCCTGCTCCTAAAAAAACTTTTCAATTTTTTGTTGTGTTTAAACTCGTTTTTGTAGACGTGACACCCAAAAAGGAGCGACCCACGACATGGCTTGAACGAGCATAAAACCACAAAACAACGCAACCGGGGATAACGGCTTGACATTGCTTAAAATTAAAATGAAACCAACAATCACAATTGCAAACTTGCCCATCAGGCCTTTATACATGTTCGAAAGAACCTGCTTAGATGCCCGGGCTCCTGCCGCTCGAAATGATTGCCATGAAAAATAACAACTCGCAAGCCAGCAGACGAACGCCCCCAAAGCGGCACTCAAGGCTAAGGTTGAGTCTTTCACGACCCAGCCAATCAAGGCTGAAACAGGAATCATTAATGCTTGTAAGAGGACTAAAGCTTTCGCTAATCGTCGGTCAATCAAGCGACTAGTTCGGCTCATTATTTATTCACTCACAGCAAGCATGCTTGACAAGTTTAGCTGATGATTATTTTTAATCGCAGGCATTATAGAGTTACACCCCTGAACATGCAATCTTTTCCCGACCTTAGTCGTGTTTTTTTCAACAGATCAAATGCTGGCAAACTAATCAAAACTTGATTATTTTTAAATCATTGATGGGCATTTAACACACATTTACGGGTTTGCTCGGCCAATTTCTGCCAGGCCTGGATAAAGTCCCCTGCCCCACTCATGCTTTCATCGACACTCTGGAATACAATCGGTTTCAGTTTACGGTACTGATTTTCACCAGCATGTGCTTCTGCCAGCAGACACATTTTGCTCTGCACACGACTGTCTTGCAGATACTTGATCTGCGCCACGGTTGGTGACACATGTGGATCATCCGTCAAAGCCCCCATGAACTTCAGGTTCAATGGGCGTTCCAGATATTGATAGGCATCATGATAGGACCAATAAGGTTTAGCTTTACTTGTAGAACTATAACGCTGTGCAGTCAAAAACATGGTTTGGGCAAAGTCACGCGCATTTTTCCAATAGGCCTCCCGATGCTCAGGCAGTTGCTGAGAACGTAGGGCTGCAATAAAGAAACCGATACGTACTGCATTGTTAGGATCGAGCCAGACATGGGTATCGATAGTATCTTTTAAGGCTTGCCCACGTGGATTACGCATTGGCAAAGTGGTCAGAATACCCGAATCTAAAATCGCGATACTTTTATTGTTATTGTTCAACACTTTTGCCAACGGTGCTTCATGTGCCTGCCCTAACCAGATCACCAGACCAGCATCCTGAATCGTTTTCCGGTGTGCCGGGGTCAGGCTGACATCATGACCGCTTTGATTAGCCAATAATAAAGTCGGCTGTTCCACGCCTTGAGTAATGGACTTGGCAATCAGATAAATCGGCTGCGTTGAAACCACCAGACTTTGCGACCAGCTTAGGGTGCTGAACAAAGCCAGGCTACACAGGGCAAGGAAACGGAACATGAAGAGAAATCGCTATATAAGGACAAATTTAGTAGTGTTATAATATAACAAAATTACAAAAATACCTATGCCCAATCGAAACTCTGGACGCTTCATGTTAAGATTTGAAATCTTTTAATTTTCAGTTTCGCACCTGAGGTGAACTATGGGTTCATGTTCGCACGAACACCACAATGCATTGCACGGCGTACACGACCATCCAAATGTCGCGCAGCGTCTAGCCGAAGCAGAGAGTCTTTGTGCGGCAAGTGGCGCACGCCTCACTCCTTTACGCAAAGAGGTACTGGAACTGATTCTGAATGCAAGCGGCCCGATGGGTGCGTATGATCTGCTGGCACAAATGAAAAATGCCAGCGACCGTCCTGCTGCCCCACCAACAGTGTACCGTACACTCGACTTTCTATTAGAAAAAGGCTTTATTCACCGCCTGACGTCCATTAATGCCTATATTCCCTGTTGCCATCCGCGTGAAGGCCATCAGGCAGCGTTCTTGATTTGTACTGAATGTAAAGCGGTTAAAGAAGCATCTGCACAAGGTTTATTAGAACAACTGGATGCCTTGGCGGCTTCAGACGATTTTAGTGCACACCACAGCATTATCGAAATTTCAGGAATCTGTCAGCAGTGTCGCAACAAAGCTTGAATGCATCACCCTTGATCCAGCTTTCCAAGATTTGGGTCAATATTGATGATCGTGACATTTTAAAGGCCATTGATTTCTCTTTGCAGGAGAAAGAGATTGTTACGCTGATTGGTCCGAACGGTGCCGGTAAGTCGACCTTAATAAAGGTCATGCTTGGGATCGTCAAACCGAAATCCGGTGAAATCAAAACGGCGCGCAAGCTGAAATTCTCTTATGTGCCACAGAAATTCAATCCTTCACATAGTTTACCGCTACGTGTCAAAGATCTGTTGGCACTAGAAAAATGCCCTTCAGCTATTAAAGCTGAAATCATTCGTGATACCGGCATTGCCAAGCTGGAAAATTCCAAAGTTCAACAGCTTTCTGGCGGTGAACGTCAACGCGTCCTATTGGCTCGTGCCTTATTACGTCAGCCGGATATTCTGGTACTGGATGAACCGATGCAGGGTCTAGATATTCAGTCTGAGGCTGAACTGTATGAATATGTGCGTAGCCTGCCGGAAAAATATGGCTGTGCCATTTTAATGGTATCACATGACCTGCAATGGGTGATGCAAGGTACGCATCGTGTGGTATGCCTGAATAAACATATCTGCTGTAGCGGCCTGCCAGAAAGCGTACAGCAGCATCCAGAATATCAAGCCATTTTTGGTACCAACCGGGTGTTCTACCAGCATCATCATGACCATTGTGCGCATGGTGATTCAGCCACACCATGCCAGCACGATTCACGCCCCCACATTCACCCCGAGCCGGAAGCTTAAGCCATGATGGATTGGTTATCTCTCCTATTACCTGCATGGATTATGGGAACACTCTTGGTGTTCCTGACCGCACCACTCGGCTGTCTGATGTTATGGCGCCGTATGTCTTTCTTTGCTGACACGATGGCACATGGCACTTTATTGGGTGTGGCCATTGCAGGTGCACTCAGTTTGCCATTATGGACTGGTGTCACCTTAATCGCCTTACTATTGGTGGCGATTTTATGGGTACTTCATGACCCACGTTTGCCGAATGATGCATTGTTGGCACTCTGCTCAGCAACCCTGCTCTGTTCAGGCCTACTATTCATTCAGCATTTACCGAGTTTAAGACCGGAACTGCTGAGTTATTTATTTGGTGATCTACTCACTATTTCATGGACAGATCTTCCTACTTTTGCCGTTGTGATTATCTTGGCATTGGCCGTTCTGTATAAAAGTTGGCAGGCGCAAATCCAGATTGCAATTGATCCTGATATGGCGATCAGTGAAGGAGTGAATGCAAAACTGCAACGTCTGATCTTTATGCTCTTATTGGCATTGTTTACTGTATTGGCATTACGTGCGGTCGGTTCTCTTTTGATGGGTGCATTGCTGGTGATTCCAGCTTTGACGGCTCGCCTACTGGCAAATTCTCCTCGTCAAATGGTGATCTGGGCTTTTGTGATTGCACAAATTGGTGTGACAGTCGGGCTCTGGTCAAGTGCAGGTCTGAATATGTCAACAGGTCTGACCATTGTGCTGACCATGTCAGTGCTGTTTGCCGCTATTTTTATCCTGCAGAAGTTTAAAAAACTGGCTTAAGGCATGGCAGACAAATTTTATCTAATTAGTGCCTGCTTGCTCGGACACAAGGTCCGTTATGATAATCGCGACTGTCTAGTAAAAGAGTTGGTCGATTATTTATTGCCGGATCAATATGTCACGATTTGCCCTGAAGTCAGTGGTGGTTTGCCTATACCTCGACCCGCAGCAGAGATTCAAGGTGGGACAGGATTAGAAGTTCTTAAAGGTTTAGCTCAAGTAACAGATATTCAAGGACAGGATGTATCTACTGCTTTTATACAGGGAGCTTATGCTGCCTTGGAGCTAGCACAGAAATTTCAAGTCACCCATGCTGTCTTAAAAGCCAATAGTCCATCTTGCGGCAGCAAGCTGATTTATGATGGTTCATTTACTGGAAATAAAATTCAGGGTGATGGCGTGACGGCTGCATTATTTAAACAGCATGATATTGAGGTCATGACTGAAGATGAATTTTTACAGATGATTCTTTAAGAGATCGTTGAATTCCCTCTCCTTTAAGGAGAGGTTTCCCTACTGATGCACCAAACTCAATAAAAACGCAGCTCCAGCGAACAAGCTGGCAAAAGTTCGATTCATGACTTTCTGCTGTTTTGGCGATTTTAGAAGACTCAGAACTTTGGCAGCCAGACCGGTATAACCTGCCATCACAATCAGATCAATCGTCACCATGGTCGCAGCCATAATCACATATTGAATCCATTGCGGTTTAGATAAGTCCAGAAATTGCGGCAATACTGCCAGCAAAAATACAATTGCCTTGGGATTACTCATATTGACCAGAAAACCGTGGATGACGAGTTTTCCAGCTGATTTTCGTGCGAGTTCATGTTTAATTTCAATCGACTGCGCTGGTGCTTTCCACTGCACAAAGGCCAGATACAATAAATAGGCAACTCCAAACCATTTCACAGCAAGAAATGCCCAAGGTGTAGTCGCGAACAATACCCCTGCCCCGGCAGCCACAATAGCAATTTGAACCAATAGGGCGAGTTGCAGGCCGAGCGCATTCCAGTATCCATGTCGAAAGCCATAATTCAGTCCGCTCGACATCGAAGCAATAGCACCCGCACCTGGGGAAATACTGATCACCCAACAAGCTAACATATAAGCAAACCAGACTTGATAGGACATGGAGATTTAACTCATTCAAATTCAGGATCTAATTATATGACTTTTCCAATATTTTCAGCCAAAAAAATTGCTTAAACATCAGACTGCATACTATTCACTCTATAGCGCTTCAGGCACAATAGCAGGATTGGATACAGAAATTTATTACAGGAGCCATGAATGACAGCCCAATCTGTAATTTTGCCATTACCTTCAGATCATGCTCGCTTTATTGTTTTACGCCTGAAAGATCTCAGTATTGAAGATTTTAAGGAACGATTAGAACAGCTCTTTACGACACGCGATCGTCTGATTACCCAACATCCGAATGCGCAAATTAAAACGGCTGTCGCTTTTGGTCCTGAACTCTGGTCAAAACTGTATGAACAGGCACCTGCTGGTTTTAAACAATTAGAGCCAATTCAAGGTTCATTTAATATGCCTGTGGTTCCCGCTGATGTACTGATTCATATTGCCAGTGCGCGTGCCGATATCTGTTTCGCCTTGAGTCAGTCTTTCTTCGAAGGTATTCGCGATCAGGTTGAAGTATTAGATGAGCGTGTTTGCTTCCGTTACTTTGATGGCCGTGATATTACCGGTTTCATCGATGGGACTGAAAATCCACAATTTCCGGATGATCGTGCTGAAGTGGCTTTACTGAGTGAAGATGCTGGTATTTTCCAAGACGGTTCATTTATTTTTGCGCAGCGTTATGCGCATAACCTGGATAAATGGAAAAAACTCAAAGTCGATGCTCAAGAACAAGTCATGGGTCGTACCAAACTTGAATCGATTGAACTCGAGGATGAGGTAAAACCTGCCAATGCGCATATCGCTCGTACTGTTGTTGAAGATGAGGAAGGCGAGGAAATGGAAATTCTACGTCATTCTCTGCCTTATGGAGATGGTCGTGGTGACCAAGGCCTATTCTTCATTGCTTATACCAAAGACCTGAAAATCATTGATGCCATGTTAGTGCGTATGTTTGGTACATCAGGCGATGGGATCCATGACCGCTTGCTACATTTCGTGACTCCAATGGATGGTGCGTATTACTTTGCACCAAGTGAGGAGTTGCTAGAAGGGGTTTTGGAAGGGTAAATAATAGGGCTAATTGATATCAATTAGCCCTAATCTTTTTAATTTACTATCATCAATTGCATATCTTAATTAAATACAATTTATACCTTTAATTCTTAAATCATTTTTTTCAAAGAAAGTTTTTTTCTTAGTTTTTAAGCTAAAATATTCCACATTATAAAGAAGATAACCTTGCGACATGAAAGTATATTTCCCTGTTATTTTTCCATTAATCATTTCATTCATAGTTCTATAAATTTCTGGTTTAGTATTATCTCCCATATCAATACTTTTTTCTTTTATAGGTTTTGAAATTTTAATATTTTTTAAATAGGGATAATATTTTATAGAATCAATTTCGGGATAACGACTAGAAACCAATAGAATTGATTTATTATCGCTTGCCAAGCAATAGTATTTTTCATTAGATTGAACATTTGAACATGAAGTTAGAGCAAAAAATATGGCGATAATTTTCTTCATAATTCTTTTATTCTCTTTTTAGCTAATAATTTTGCAGAATTTGCAGTGTAACCATATCTCTTTCTACTAACTTTATTACCTTTTTTATCTTTAGTATATCCAAAAGGAAACTCTTTATCTTTACTCATTTCTAGAAATCTCTGATATCCTTTTTTGGCTTCTTCAGCACTTTTTAATTTTCCTTTTTTATATCCCTTAGGATCATTCCATAATCCCCACCCAAAACTTTCTCCTATTTTATTAGCATAAATATAACTATTTTCAAATTTTGTATAATAATCAAGATTAGCTACTACTTTTTTATCTAAGTTTCTACATTTCTTTATATTAGATCTCTTGCGAAAGTCATTATTGCAAGTTTATCCGGTTTACGAGTGCAGCAATTAAGTTAATGCGTAAACCGAATCTTTTCCGTCTATTTCGATAGCGTTCACTTAGCATTCTAAATCTTTTCAATTGACTATTAATGTGTTCGATCACAACTCGTATTTTTCCAATCATTTTATTGTACTTTTTCTCAACATCAAATAAGGGTAAATTCTTCTTTTTCTTTATTGGCATCAATAACTTAAAGCCATCTTGCTCTAATCCGTAGTAGCCTAAATCGGTCATAACATATTCACAATGTTTGAATTTCTTAACCGTTTTTCTTGCCAATTTAATATCATGCTGACTGCCATTCGATATATCTAACCCTATGATTTGTTTGCTGTTCGGATGATAGATCACTTGTGCTTTTAGCGTATGTTTCTTCTTTTTACCACTATAGAACTTACTCTGATTTTTTTTCGGACGTTCTATTGAACATTCTGTCGCATCAATAATGACCCAGTTAAAGTGTTCGTCTGCTGTGGTAATGCTTCGTTTTGGCAGATTAAAACGTCTTGATTTCATCAATGCATCTTCAACCTTTTTAATGGTTCGATTCACATTACTTTCAGCGATATGGTAATTTGCCGCTAATTCCAGTTGAGTGCTGTAGTTCCGTAAGTAATTGAGAGTTAATAACAACTGATCCTCTATATCTAAGGTAGGAGGACGACCTGATTTCTTTTTGAGTGATTCTGCTTTTTCTAAAACCTCTACCATTTCAGTAAAAACTTGTCGAGGTATGCCAACCAAGCGTTTGAATTCAGAATCTGAAAAACGATTTAATTTCTGATATCTCATGAAATTTATATTGAGGTGGTTTTTACTTTCGCAAGAGGTCTATTAAAAGCTGCTATAGCTCTTTTATGATATTTTTCTCTATCATCAAATCCATTATATCCTCCGTTAATTAATGCACAAGTTGCTATTAGATCATTATTAATTGCATGAGGAGTTAAATTACCAGCTTTAGAATGATGCCAATACCAAACTGCAGAACCTACAGCATGTTGTTTTTCTCTAGCAATTCTATGCCTATTATTTCCTAAAAAATTTTCATTCACTGCCAACCCATATGATTCATAATTAGTTTTATAAGTTATTTGTATTAATCCCCTTCCTTTATAACCATCATAAACTTCACTTTCAGATTTACCAGCTAATCCTTCTTCCATTAGAGAATAGCTTGCAGTTTCATGCAGTGTATGTGCTATAAAATGGGCTTTTTCCAAACAGTTATTCATATTAAGTTTCTTAAACTGTTGATTTAAATATTTAAGAAAGCTTATAGCTGTAACACTAGTTGTTACTTTTTTGAATTCTTCTTCCATAATATCTCTATTACAGGCACATTCATTAACTTTTAATTCCTTTTCTATTTCGGGTTTATTTACTGAGGTTTGGCCTCCTGTTATATCCACATCTAATTCCAATTTATTAGAATCTTTTTTCATTCTTTTAGAGTAATAATTATTGGCTTCTAAAGGCTTTCCATCTGGCTTAAATACTGTAATTTTTACTTTTTCTCCAACCATACTTTGAAGTGAAAATTTTCCATTAGAAGTATTTGAAACTTTCTTTATTCCACTTTCTAAATACAAGATTTCAATTTTAGTATTTTCAATATTGTAGTCATTTCCTAACCTGTCTACTATTTTGAAATTTGAGAGACTTTTAAAATTTTCATAAGGTTCATCTAGTTTAATTATTATTGGTATTTGGGATCCATTCCCAGAGTTAACAGAACTTTTTAAAGTAAATTCATCATTCGAAGTTAAAACCAAAATTTCAATATCTCGATTAGGTGAAGATAGAACTTCTACAATACCCTGTTCATTTGAATTACGTTCAAATGACTTTTGACTTCCTTTAGGACGAGAAGTCACTGGGAAATTTATCAGGATTTTCTCTTTACTATCTATAATTTTAAATAAAGTTGTTACTATCCCTTTTGAAGTAATGGTAATTTTTTTCTGTTGATATTCCTCTATACTTTTAGGTAAAGGTACTTTTACAGGGTCTTTTCTAGAAGAAACTATTGAAGAATTAATAGTTTTAACAACAATATAATCTTTAGTATTAGGCGGTTGAGCTAGAATTTCTACAGTTCGATTCGGTGAAGCTTGAAAGATAAATAGACCGTCTTGATCTGTCTTATTGATATTCTCTCTAGATGAACCTTTATAACGTGATTTTACTTTTAAATTGGTGACATACTTCCCTGATGCATCATAAAGTTTGGATGTAATAGTGACTAACTGACTCATTATTCAGTATCCTCTTTAGTGTATACCTCATCCTCAATTTCCTCGTTTTCTAGGTCCTCCAATAACTCATCGATATCCTCTTTATTTAGTTCTTGACGTAGATATGTTTGATAAGAATTAAATCCAAAAGCTATAAAATCTGTTTTTTGAGAGGTATAGAACCGTAGAGTACTTATTTGATTTACTTCATTTAGCAGGGATTTTTTGCTTTTAATTAATGTTCCCTCCTTCTTATCAACAATGAAAATTTCTTTTTCTCTTTCACAGGCAGTATTCCATTGATAATTAATTCGATTACTAAACAAAGTTTCCATTTTTGGTAGACTTATTTTTTGTTCAATAATATTTTGACCTTCTTTAAATATATGCTGCCCCGCTTTACACTCAAACTTCCCACCTGTTACTCCAAATACACCTTGTCCATTAATCTTTAACTGAGATCCACCGGCAGTAAGCACAATTTCTTTAGGGCTTATAATTTCAATTCGATCTTCAGTTGAAATAATTTTTACTTTATGACGAGCAATTGTTTCTATTGCGTCATCTTGTGCCTGGAGTTCGACTTTTCCCTTTGCCGCAACGACTTTTAATCCTTGTTGAGCTGCAAATAAGCTGATCTTGTCCTGAGCGTGAGCAATCAAAGATTTCCGTGTGGAAAAATTAATATTATCCGCAGCACTGTGGTTAATCTGCTGATCAGCTGAAAGATACAGATCTTCATTAGTTGAGAGTGCAATTGAATTCGGTGCACACAGCAGCATTAAAGCTTGTTTGAAAGTTTCAGCCTTGCTTTGATCTTGCTGTTCAATCTGATCCAGAAATTTTTTTAGATGATCTAACCCTTCTAAGGGGGTCTGTTTGCTGATTTTTAGCAATCTCACTTAAGGCCTTACTATGATTCAAACTAGATTCAAGCTGGCTTTTCGCAGGACTGACATTTAAGTGATTGGCATTCGCATTTTCTTGTTTATAGGTAGAGAGAAGCAAGCCAGCTCCCGCTCTAAGTGCTCCCCATTGATCTGTTCTTAACTCAAAGCCCTCACCACGCCCGGCGCTAGCCTCATCTTCTTTTGGATGACTTAGATTTCCTAAATTTAGCTGACTGGCCCCATGACTACTTTGCAGCTGTGCACTAATCTGTCCAGTTGTATCATCGAAGCGAAGCTGGTTAAAACCTTCGCCACCCACCTCTTGAGAACGGATACCACTTAGTTTTTTAGTGAATGGCAATTGCCCCTTCTTATCAAACATAGTTTGAAAACGTTCAGCTTCATGAATACGTCCAACAATGAAGGGACGATCAATATCTCCTTCGAAGAAATCAATCACTACAATTTCCCCGATACGCGGATGGAATCGGGCGCCATAACCTTCGCCTGCCCATGGCGTTAGCACGTCTACCCAGGCCGAATCAGTGTCATTATCATTGGCGCCAGCACCACCATCATGCTGATGATCTTCACTACGGGTAAACAAAAAACGGACCTTCACACGTCCCCATTCATCGACATAAATAGTCTCACCTTCAGGCCCTACTACTTTCGCCCGTTGTGGATAGGCCATAGGCCGATGTTGTAGTGGATAATATTTAGGTATTACAGGAATATCTCGACGAATTAAATACAGCTCATTACCTTGTCTCTCATCATCCAGAACTTTCCAGTGACTGGACTGCATGAGCTGATCCAGCTGTAGCAAAAGATCTTTCGGTAAATTATTTTGGTTATAGAAGTGTTTGCCCAAAATTAAAAATTCACGCTCATTGTGCGGATGTTGATCAATTTCGGGATGGTCATGCAGTTCAAACCAGTAACCGACTTGGGCATCACGAACACTACTGCTGGCCTTAAAATATTTGGACTGCATGGCATGATAGTGACTAAGTTGCTGACTGAGTTGATCCAGTTGAGCTGGACTGGATGATGTAGCCTGATCTTCTCTCTTTAGGTCACTGGTCCAAGCTGGACTGATGTTCCAGACATCTTCCAGACTTAAACTGGTATGATCCTGAACACTACTTTGCTGGATATTCACTAACTGCTGGTTTTGCTCCTGCTCCAGATCTATAGCTTGCCAGCGTTGCAATGCAACACTATTTGGTACAAGTTGTCGCTCAGCAATTAGGCTGGTGATAGTATCGAATTGCTCAGTTGCATGACTACGATGGAAGCGGATGGAACGGCGTTTTAAGGCTTGAAAATATTGCTGCCCATTAACAAGACGCAGGACTTGTGGCTGAATGGTTTGAGCTGAGATTGGAATAATTAATTCCTTTTCATCAATCAGCCAGTTAATACCCTCACTACGCCATAAGCGGGTCAGAAAATCATAATCACTTTCATTGGACTGTATGACCAATGGCCGTACATCATATTCACGATTTAGTCCGGAAAGATCCAAACTTAAACTTTTCGCAAATAAGCCACTTCGC
The DNA here is from genome assembly GCF_054861205.1 of Acinetobacter sp. TW_SC_4. Lineage (NCBI taxonomy): Bacteria > Pseudomonadati > Pseudomonadota > Gammaproteobacteria > Moraxellales > Moraxellaceae > Acinetobacter > Acinetobacter sp. TW_SC_4. The sequence continues at coordinate 197,444 of NZ_CM142174.1, read as the reverse complement.
TTTTGCCATTCAGTAAACAGAATCTCACTAATCGCTTTGATACTTTTATTCAAAAACACACGGCTATTACGGCGTTTATGCCAAAGTGAAGTCGCATCTTCGAGAGTCAGCTGATAGACACTTAAAGCACCATCGCTATGCCCCTGTTTAGCTGCGGTAATGATACCTGTAGTCCGAAAAAGCTCACCTTGATCAGTGACCTGATCAACAGCAACCTGACAGCCAATAAACTGTTTTAAGGCAATATAGGGATGGGTGGATAGACAAAGTAATTCAGCATGTAGTCCCTCATTGATCCAGTGCCTGCCTTCAATACGCTGAATCAGGACCTGAGAATTTAAAATTTCATTGGAAAATCGGAGATGAAGTGCACGCTTCTGTGAGCTTAGACCCAAGCCTTCAAGCACCGTATAAATACTCTGTAGCATTTTATAATTATTATTTGAGGTTATTTTTATCGCACTGATTTTAGGGAATAAGCTTAGAACAATCCATCTTGGTATTTATTTCACATGAATTAACCACAAATAACCTTACCCTGACCTAATATTCTCTATGTTTATGAAATAGAAGATGTATTCTGTTTCAACCTTTTCGATTTTTCTGATTATTTGCTGATTCACTTACTGCTACACTGAAAGCCGAATACTTTATATCTCCTACATCATCCTCGATTACAGGATAAGCCAGAGGCCAAGGACATGCTTGAGTTACATTCTAAACTTCCCAATCTGGGCGTTACTATTTTTAGTACTATGTCGGCCTTGGCACAAAAACTCGGGGCAATTAACCTGTCACAAGGTTTTCCAGATTTTCCTGCTCCACCACAATTGATTGAAGCCCTCAGTCGGGCGGTTGAAAATGGTTTTAATCAATATGCACCGGGTGATGGTTTACCAGTATTACGTGGGCTGGTCGCTGATCTTTATCAGCACCGTGACCGGCTCACTCTAGATCCGATAGATGAAATCACCATTACTTCTGGTGCAACGATTGCAATCTTCTGTGCAATTCAGGCAACGGTACGAGCAGGTGAAGAAGTCATTATTTTTGATCCCAGTTATGACAGCTATGCGCCAAGCGTGAAGCTGGTCGGTGCCAAACCGGTACATATCGCTCTAGAATATCCTGGTTTTTCTGTGGACTGGAATAAGGTCAAAGATGCAATCAATGACCGTACCCGCATGATTGTAGTGAATACACCGCATAATCCCACCGGAACGGTATGGACAGAGCAAGACTGGCAGCAGCTGATTGAACTGATTTGTGATCGTAATATCGTGGTTCTGTCCGATGAAGTCTATGAACATCTGGTATTTGATGAAGTTCGTCATCATTCTGCAGCATCATTTCCGGAACTCCGTGAACGCAGTTTTGTGATTGGTTCTTTTGGTAAAACCTTTCATGTGACCGGCTGGAAAACCGGTTTCTGTGTTGCACCACCAGCCTTAATGCAGATGTTCAGACAGATTTACCAGTTTGTCAGCTTCTGTGGTGTAACGCCAATTCAGGTGGCTTTGACTGAATATATGCAGCTACATTCTGAACATATCCATGAGCTGTCCGGTTTTTATCAGGCCAAACGGGATTTGTTTAATCATGCACTGACAGACTCCCGTTTTCACTGGACGCCATCACAAGGCACCTATTTCCAGAATCTGGATTACAGTGAAATTCGTCCTGATCTGGATGCACTGTCGATGTGCCATTATCTGGCGAAACAACACGGTGTTGTGGCGATTCCGGTATCAGCGTTTTATCAGGAGCCGCCTAAAGATTTACACTTATTACGCTTCTGCTTTGCCAAAAAAGATGAAACCTTGATAGAAGCAGCACATATTCTTTCCAAAGTTTAAAAAAATAGACTTATTGGTTACTGAAAAGCTAAGGCGTTCTTGATGCGGATCAAGGATAATTTAGTCCTGATAAATATATGAAAAATCAAGAACAGGATGTCATATGGCACAGCAAGCATTGGTTCACCAGCAGAATTTATGGAAAACATTTTTTATTTTCCTGTTACCGCTGGTGGTTACCAACATCCTGCAAAGCCTGTCCGGTACGATTAATACTGTTTTTGTGGGGCAAATGTTGGGCGTGCAAGCGATTGCTGCAGTTGCAGTATTTTTCCCGATTCTGTTCTGTCTGATGGCCTTTGTGATTGGTCTCTCTGCAGGTTCTACGGTTCTGGTAGGACAAGCTTGGGGTGCCAGAAATCTTGAAAAAGTGCGCTGTGTAGTTGGCTCTACCCTGTTTATGACGTTGATTGGTGGCAGCCTGATTGCCCTATTGGGTGTATTTTTTGCTGAAAATATCTTGCAATTATTAGGTACAGATCCGGATGTGATGCACCTGTCTTTACCTTATGTACAATGGATGCTGGCTGGTAGTCCTCTGATTTTTATTTATATTATTTATACTTCAATTTTACGCGGGGTTGGAGACAGTACTACGCCACTGTTTGCCTCTGCCCTAACGATTGGTGTAGGCTTGGTAGTGACACCGGTCCTGATCGCGGGTTATTTTGGTTTTCCTAAGATGGGGATCATCTCTCCAGCAATTGCAACCATTCTGGGTAACTTGGCTGTACTGTTATTTCTTATTCTCTATTTAAATTATAAACGTCACCCTCTAAAACCAGACTGGGCTTTAATCAAAGATATTCGTCATCAGCCCCAGCTCAGCAAGATTATCCTGCGCTTAGGTATTCCAACCGGGGTTCAAATGGTCACAACTTCAGTCGCTGGTCTGGTCATTGTGGGTCTGGTCAACCGTTATGGTGCAGAAGCGACGGCGGCCTATGGTGCCGTGAATCAGGTACTGAATTATATTCAGTTCCCTGCTCTTTCTATTGCCATTGCAGCTTCAGTCTTTGGGGCACAGGCCATTGGTGCTGGTAAAAATGATTTGCTCAATAAAGTGACTCGAACTGCCTTAAGTATGAATATCTTGTTCACAGGTAGTCTGGTAATTCTAGCTTATCTGTTTTCTAAATATCTCATGGCTTTGTTTATCACTGACCCGCAGGTCGTGGTCCTAGGTCAGCAACTTCTCTTCATTGTCTTATGGTCGATTCTGTTCTTTGGTGCTAGCGCAATTTTTGCTTCGATCATGCGGGCCAGTGGCACAGTGACAGTCCCGATGTTGATCAATATCATTGCCATTATTGGCATTGAAGTACCAGCTGCCTATATGTTCAGCCGCTGGTGGGGTTTACAAGGGATTTGGTATGGTTATGCCTTGGCATTTGTCTGTCTTTGTATTATGCAAGGCTTGTATTACCAGTTTATCTGGAAGAAAAAAACCATCGAGGCACTGGTTTAATCTTCCAGCTTGGACTACTGGATAAACCTTAGCAAAGCACCTCTAAATAGCGTATTTCCTGCTTAATCCATATTTTTTATATGGATTCATTTTTATTATATTTTTCAGCCATGAAGATCCTTGTTATAAGCAGTGTATTGTATAAAAACACAAGGTCTTCTCATGGCTAAACGACAAATTAAACTGGGTGCTTTTATTCCAACGACTTCGCAACATGCGGCAGGTTGGTGCCATCCTGAATCTCGTCCTCAGGAGCATTTAAGCATCGATTATGCGATTGAATTGGCGAAAACTGCTGAACGCGGCCTGTTTGATGCTTATTTCCTTGCAGATGGTCTGGGACTCCTAGGAAGATGATGCATTCCTCTATGACAAAGAAAACGGTCATTTCTTTGATGCATCTAAACAGTACGAACCACTTCATAGTGGCAAATATTTTAATGTCCAAGGTGCACTGAATGTCCCTCGTCCGCCACAGGGCTATCCAGTGATTGTTCAGGCAGGTCAGTCTGAAGATGGACGTGAACTGGCCGCCAAATATGCCGAAGTGATTTTTACCGCCCAGCAAAGTTTAGCTGATGCTCGAGCCTTCTACCGTGATGTCAAAGGGCGCCTGGCTAAATATGGCCGTCATCCGGATGATCTAAAAGTAATGCCGGGGGTTTCTGTCTTTGTGGCGGCTTTGTTGCATAAACCTAGCCTAGAAAGATTATTCAGTCCTATAATTTCAATATGAATAAACCTGCTCCTAAAATCTATCGTACAACTAACTGGTCTTCCTACAATCGTGCCCTCATTAACCGAGGTAATATTTCCCTTTGGTTTGATCCAAACACTCAGTGGTATGCACAACCACAAGGCAAGCAAGGTCGAAATCAAACTTACTCTGATACCGCTACTCAATGCTGTTTAATGATCAAATCTCTATTCAAACTCTCTTTACGCATGGTCACAGGTTTTGTTCAAAGTTTGATTAAACTGTGTAAATGAGCTGCTCCGAATATCAGCGATATTCGTACAGCACGCTTTGTCGAAGACAAAAACATATTGATATTGCGATTAGCTATCAAAAAAGTAGCGATGGGCTACATCTACTCGTAGACTCAACTGGTTTGAAGTTTCTAGGTGAAGGTGAATGGAAACGTAAGAAACATGGACCTGAATATCGTCGCCAATGGCGTAAGCTTCATATTGGTATTGATGCCGACACCTTGCAAATACGAGCAGTTCAGCTTACAACCAATAATGTCAGTGATTCACAGGTGCTTGGTGATTTACTTGATCAAACTCCACAAGATGAGCGGATTGACTCTGTTTATACTGAAGGCTCTTATGACACCAAGCAATGCCGTCAGGTCATTGCAGATCGGCAAGCGCATGCGGTCATTCCACCAAGAAAAAATGCAAAACCATGGAAAGATCAGAAATTGAGATCTTTAGAGCGGAATGAATTATTAAAAACAGTGAAACGTTTAGGAAGAACTATTTGGAAAAAATGGTCTGGTTATCTTCGTCGAAGTTTGGTCGAAACCAAGATGCATTGCATCAAATGATTAGGCGATAAATTAACAGCAAGGAGTTTTCCTAGTCAGGTCAATGAGATTCATGCACGCATAGCAGTATTAAACAGATTTACAGAATTAGGTCGTCCTCATACCCAAGTTGTCACTTGAGTTCTGTTCAGATAAGCAGGTGCTGTCTTTTAAATCTTTGTGCAACAAAGCCTTTTTGATTTATAAAATACTTTAGCTGCTTAAGTTTTCGGGCATAAAAAAACCCGCTTACGCGGGCTTTGATCAGAGTGTTTTAAGCTGACTTTTTCTTCTGCTTGCCGAGGCGGGTAGCTAAAGCCGTGACTTTCTGATAGCCAGTTGGCATGAGGCGCTGAATTAAATCAATCGTTTTGGCATCATTTCCAATCAGCAGACGGCGTTTGTCTTTTTGTACCGCGTCCAAAATTTGACGGGCTGCTTCTTCCGGTGGGCAACGCAGCAGCTTATTGAAATTCTGTACAGATTTTTCCGGATGCATTCCCAGACTACGAATGCTGTCATTCATTTTCGCTGCAATGGCGATATTGGTGCGGATTCCGCCTGGGTGTACACAGAGTGCGCTTACGCCGCAGTTTTCCATATCCAGTTCCTGACGCAAGGATTCGGTAAAACCACGCACAGCGAATTTAGTGGCATTATAAGCAGACTGGGTTGGCTGGGCAGTTAAACCAAACAGGCTGGAAATATTGATGACATGACCATCACCGGTTTTCTTGATTAAAGGCAGAAACTCTTTGGTGCCATAAACTACACCCCAGAAGTTAATCCCGACGATCCATTCCAGCTCTTCATAGCTAGCACCTTCTACGGTAGAACTAAGAGCTACACCAGCATTGTTAAAGATCATATTCACGCTGCCATGATCTTTCTCGACCTCGGCGGCCCAAGCGTGCATTTCTTCCAGATTAGCCACATTGACTTTTTTGGTTGTGACACGAACATCAGTACCTTTTAGCAGCTCAACGGTTTTAGCCAGGCCTTGTTCATTCACATCACTGAGTGCTAAATGACAGCCCTGCTTTGCTAAAAGCACCGCAAGTTGTTGACCGATACCTGAACCTGCACCAGTAATGGCCGCGACTTTATTATTAAAATTTTTCATTGAATTTCCTTGATTAAAACACTGCCCTTCCATGACAGCCTGTTTTCTGTCGCATAGGAATACAGCACACCGTTTCAATATAGTTTTGACAATCCTTATTGTCAATAATTCCAGCATGTCTCTACGGGCCAATTTTCAGGTTTGAATTTCAGCATAGGTCAAAGCCGGATTTATTGATAAGATACTTAAAATCTCAAGCACATGAGTCTATGGTCTTTATGACGGATGCAGTAAATTCAGGACAAAAACTAGCGAGTAAAAGTAAGGAACGCCAGTTTAAAGGACTTTCTATGGCTGAGCGTCAGCAGGCGCGTCGTGAAAAGCTAATTGAGGCCGGGATTGAAGCTTATGGTCGTCATGGTTTCTTTTCAGTCACAGTGAAGGATATCTGTAACGAAGCCAAACTGACTGAACGTTATTTTTATGAATCCTTTAAGAAAAGCGAACATCTGTTCCAGACCATTTTCCTCAAGCTAATTGACCAGTTACAGCAGAATGTCATGCAGGCCATGATGCAAGCCTCTTCTGATCCAAAGAAAATGATCGAAGCCGGTCTGACTGCCTTGCTAACGACCTTACGTGACAATCCGGGTATGGCACGAATTATTTATATCGATGCCATGCTCGTTCAGGAACTGCATAATCAGGCTACGATTCATGAAACCATGGGACGTTTCGACCGTATGATTCAGACCTTTGTCATGCTGATGATGCCAAACCTGAATCGTTCTGAACGAGAGATTTCCCTGGTCTCGACCGGACTTAATGGTTATGTCACCCAGATTGCGATTCGCTGGGTCATGAGCGGCTTTAAACAGTCACTGGAAGAAATTCTGTCTTCCTGTAGTCTGGTGTTCTTTGCTTTATTAGACACTTTGGGTACAGAAAAACCAGCGGATCCGGTTAAATAATTTTTAAATCAAGATAAGTTCCAGATAAATTTACTTGTAAGTGATCTACAATATTTTGAATTAAGACCCTCTTATAAAATAACAGCTTAAATTGTGACAAATCTTTGCAAAAAGTTCCAGAACTACCTATTCTGCAATGATACTGTCATAATTAATCTTTGTAATAAGCCTGTCATAAATATAAAACGGTCCACCGTTTGCATGAAATAGGGTATTGCGCTGTGAAAGATGACTACATTCTAATTGTTGATGATGAACTGCCGATTCGTGAAATGATCCACACTTCTCTGGATATGGCAGGCTTTCAATGTTTACAGGCAGAAGATGCCAAGCAGGCTCATCAAATGATTGTGGACCAGCGTCCAGCATTGATTTTGCTGGACTGGATGATGCCGGGTGGCGTCAATGGTGTCGATCTATGTCGTCGTTTGAAACGTGATGAAAACCTGTCCGAAATTCCTGTCATCATGCTGACTGCGCGTGGTGAAGAAGATCATAAAGTTCAGGGACTGGACGCCGGTGCCGATGACTATATGACCAAGCCGTTTTCGACCCGTGAGCTGGTTTCACGTATTAAAGCTGTTTTACGTCGCTCCAATGCCCTCAGTGGTGAAAAATCCATTGATGCTAATGGATTGGTATTAGATCCAGTCAGTAAGCGTGTGAATTTTGGCAATACTATACTGGACATGGGACCCACTGAATATCGTCTCTTGGCATTTTTCATGACCCATCCGGAACGTGCTTATACCCGTGCGCAGTTGCTGGATCAGGTTTGGGGTGGCAACGTCTATATTGAAGACCGGACCATTGATGTGCATATCCGTCGCCTGCGCAAGGTACTCGAACCTTATGGCGCTGACCGCTATGTACAAACTGTGCGTGGCACCGGTTACCGTTTCTCGACCCGTGTCGATGTTGCACTCGGTTAATTGTTTTTAGGTAAATCTCGTTTTATGTATGAGCCCTATCCTGTTCCCGAACTGTCACACGAGCACAAAAGATTTCGTTACAGCAGCTTATGGGATTTTGCCAAGCAAGATTTACGTCTCCTTCTTCTCTTCCTGGTAATTGCCAGTTGTATTGGCCTAGGCATCGGTTATTTCTGGATCTGTATCGTTCTGGCCTTTGTTGCCTTCTTTGGTACACAGTTGCGTTCACTCTACCTGGTCAATGAATGGATCTCGAACCGTCCCTATGATGTACCGCCAAATATCAACGGAATCTGGGGCGCTTTACTGTTCAATGTTTATCGGGCCCAGCGTCAGGAACGCGTTGTTCAGGCTGAAATGGTCGAGCTGATTGACCGTGCACAATCCTCGCTAGTCGCCCTTCAAGAAGCTGTAGTGCTGATTGATGAAAACCAGCAGATTGAATGGTGGAATCCAGCGGCAGGACGTTTACTAGGGATTGGTCAGGAAGATCGCGGCCGTAATATCCTGAGTTTGTTACGTCAGCCAAATTTCATTGATTACTATCATCATATTGATGATGCACCTGATGGTCTTAAAATGAAGTCTTCGATATTCGAAGATCATTATGTGCAAATCAAAATGACCCGTTTTGGCGGTGAAAGCCGCTTACTGGTCGCTTATGATGTGACCCGGATGCATAATCTGGAACAGATGCGTAAGGACTTCGTCGATAATATTTCGCACGAACTGCGTACACCTTTAACTGTGCTCAGCGGCTATATCGAAACCTTTACCGATCAGGAAGATATTAGCCCGCGCTGGAAACGCGCCTTTGACCAGATGCAGTCTCAGACCCGTCGCATGAATGCACTGGTGAATGACCTGTTACTGCTATCCCGTCTGGAAAATGACAAGAATATTGCCAAGAACCAGATTATTGACATGCCGAATCTGATGAACCAGCTGTTTGATGATGCGCAAGCCTATAACGTGGATTATGGCCATACCCTAAATCTGGACATTGACAGTCACTGTGACCTAATCGGCTCAGATATGGAAATTGCCAGTGCCTTCAGTAACCTGATTACCAATGCCATCAAGTACACGCCTAAAGGTGGAACCGTGACCATGGGCTGGCATGATGATGGTGAATCGGCTTATTTTGTCGTAGAAGATACCGGGATTGGGATTGATCCTAAACACTTGCCACGTTTGACCGAACGTTTCTACCGGGTAGATTCTGACCGTAGCCGCCGTACTGGTGGCACAGGCCTGGGTCTGGCAATTGTGAAGCATGTACTGATGCAACATCAGGCCCAGCTCGAAATTGACTCCCGTGAAAATCAGGGATCCACCTTTAAAGTGATTTTCCCTAAAGAACGTCTCAGTTTCCCAGACTGATTCAAAAATAAAAAAAAGGTGCAAGTCGCACCTTTTCTTTTTTAGCGAAGGTTTTAAGACTTTAATGCCTGCTCTTTGGATAAGGCCCGGAAATAAGCTGCTCGATGCGAGATCCGTTCCAGATAGGCTTGAATCGCCGGATAACTTTTACCAGTACGGCTTTGCATGGCTTCGAGTGGGAAGCTCATCTGAATATCCGCAAAACTGAAACGCCCGGCAAAATATTCATGCTGGCTTAAATGATCTTCCAGAAACTGGATATGGTCTTTTAGACGGCTTTGTACAAACTGCTTTTTCACTCCTTCACAAATTGTTTTAGCAACCGGACGAACTAAAAATGGCACTTGCTCAGGAACTTTGGTCATCACCAGTTGCATGACCAGCAAAGGCATCAAAGACCCTTCTGCATAATGCATCCAATAACGGTATTGCGCCTTGTTCTCGGCACTGATCGGCTGAAACTGATGGGTCGAATCATAGGTTTCTTGGAGATACTCCAGAATGGCGGCAGACTCAGCCAGTACCAGATTCTGATCTTCCAGAATCGGGGCTTTACCCAGAGGATGAACCTGTTTCAAAGAAGGCGGAGCAGAATAGTTTGGCAGGCGTTTGTAATACTTGATCTCATAATCAAGTTCCAGCTCTTCCAAGGCCCACATGATTCGAAATGATCTTGATTGTTCGAGATGATGTAAAACACGCATATTAGACTCATGATTTTATTGTTATTACTGCGTGAGCATAGCAAAAAGTCCAGATCTGATTAAAGAGTTTATTAGTCTACTTACATTTTCCCTACCGGATATAGCGTACCCTCTTTAGCTTAAATCAGGCTAGTGGGAATCTCCAGACTGCGTAACAGGGTTTTGGTCACCGGGGTTTTGGCACAAATCTCCAGAATTTTCTGCTGCAAAGCCGAATCATGAACAGTATCAAAACTTAAGCGTCGTTCAATCCATTCCTGCCCTTCTTTATTAGCAAAAAATTCTGCTTCAACCTGAAAGTCGCCCAGTTCAATATTCTTATGCTTGGCATACATGCGCAAAGTAATCATGGTGCAAGAGATCAGACTGCCTAAAAGCAGATCATAAGGTGCAGGACCTGCATCCTGCCCGCCGAAGGATTCAGGTTTATCGGTCAGGTAATGATGCTGGCCATGACTGATTTCTCCCTGCCACGGTATGGTTAAGCTCTGTATTTTGGCAATTGCGATTCGGGCCATACTGATCCTTTGTTCTTATAATTATGAAAACTATTTAGAAGCTCGCATATGTTCCGGAAATGCCGGTGCTTCCATACGTGGGCCATCATAGCTTGGAATGGTGCCAAAACGCGGGTGTTCCATCATCCACTGTTCACGGGCCAGCTTCAGTTCTTCCACATCACGACCCACCAGATTCCACCACAATAAAATAGGGCTTTCAAATGGCTCTCCACCAATCAGCAAGATTCGCCCACCCGCATGAATTTCAACATCCACATGCTGTAATCCGGGTTCAAGAATCACCATATTATCTTCAGTCAGTTCATGCCCATTAATACTTGCCAGCCCCTCAAGGGCCATAAAACCATATTCAAATCTTGGATCTAAACTCAGACGGGCACGGGTACTTTCAGCAGCGAATAGATCCACCCCCAAAAGTTCGGTATGAACCTTAACTGGTGATAGTGTATCCAGAAATTCCCCGACCAGGACCGTACATTGAATGCCCTGTTCTTCGATCACAGGTAATTCCGGATAATGATCAAACGCCGGAGCCATATTGATCTTGTCATCAGGCAGGGCGATCCAGAGCTGTGCTGCATGCATTTTGGTTTCAGTTTCCGGTGAAACCTCTGTATGCGAAATGCCATAGCCTGAAGTCATCAGATTAACCTGTTTCGGCCGGATCAATTGCCGGTTACCCAGACTGTCACTATGCATCATGGTGCCTTCAATCATCCAGGTAAATGTTTGCAGGCCAATATGCGGATGCGGTCCGATATCCAGACCATCTCCCTGAGGAAATTGAGTGGGACCGGCATGATCCAGAAAACACCAGGCGCCAATCATGCGTTTATGCCGACTCGGCAAGGCGCGTTTAATGACGGTTCCCTGCCCGATTTCCGCACGCCGTAAAGGAACTTCCTGTATGAACTGATTGATATACTTTTCACAATCATCTGAATTTGACAGTTCAATATCATTATTATTCGACATGGTTGAGCTGACCTCGGCAAGTTCATTCTGCTGTATCAAGACATCTTTCCCTGATCATCACAAGATGTCTACCTCATAGAACAATGTACCGCGTCTACCCGCAAAATTTATCTTTAGAAATATTTCGATACGTATAAAATGTGCTACTCATCAGAACAGTTCAAATACTTAAAGGCTTCAGTCTTCCAAAGACTGTAATCAAGTTCTTGGTGATGAATTATATAATCATTCAAGTAATCAGCATTATCTCGTTTAAATCAACTTATTCATCCTGCTCATGTTTCACGTGAAACGCTTATTTTTATTTATATAAACTTTTAAAATCAGCAATCTATAAAAATGTGATCCGTCTAGCTTTATGTTCACAAAAACAAAAATTTTGTTACGTTTTCTTTTTAAAAATTGTGCTACCCCCTAATTCTAGGGAGATTGTTTTTTATTCATTTGGTTCATAATAGGGCCCAATAAAAATAAGATTGGATCAGGACATGTCATCCTCGAATGAAAATATATATTCAACGGCGAATATGTCTTTTCAAAACTCGACCACGGATAGATCATTAAAGTTGGCCGAATGTGATCTGCAAAATCGCCAGTTAATTGAAGATGCGCTTGTACATCGCGCTGCACATATTCCTGCGCAATTCCAGCAGTACTTTTATAACTATCTTTATTTGCATCGTCATCAAAATCTTCGCCAGATTAATTACATGGCGCAGATCGCCTTTTTGCTGTATTTCTTTGCCGATATTTTTATTATTCCTGACATGTTTTTCCTGTCTGGCCTGATCCGGGTATCACTGGTCATTGCTGTCATGTTTTGCTGCTATTACCTGTTTAAGCATCAAAAGAATATCCGGGTTCTGGACATGATTTTGCCTGTGGGCACGACTGTGGCTGCAGCGACCTGGATTGGCCTGCTCCTGCTGTCGAGCAGCCCGCATGTGTCGACTTATATCTATGCTTCTGCGATCTTTATTTTAATTACCAACCTCTGTGTACAGACTGAGTTTAAGAGTGCCTTGTATTGTTCCATTTTTATCGCCTTGTTTATCATGATTGGAGTGACTCATCTCATGAGTCTATCGCAGGCCTTTATTTTCACCGTTGTTTTCACACCTCTCTGGGCGTTTAGTATTTATATCAACTGGAATAATATCATCAACATACGGCGCTCTTTTCTACGCACTTTGCTGGATGAATGGAACTATCAAACCTTAAAAAATCTTGCTCATACTGATGATCTGACGCAGTTATTTAATCGTCGTCATTTTGTGGATATGGCGGAACGTTCAATCCATCAATGGCCAAAGCCTGCCAGCACCTGCCTATTGATGTTTGATGTCGATTATTTCAAGAAAATCAATGACAATTATGGTCATGATGTGGGTGACCGGGTGCTACAACTGATTGCTGAAATTACCCGTAAAGAAATGCGTTCTAGTGATGTACTGGCACGTTTTGGTGGAGAAGAATTTATTGCCTTGCTGGAAGATACCCAGCTACAGGATTGCCTGATGATTGCAGAACGGATTCGCTGCTCGATTCAAAAGCAGGTGATGTACATCAATTCTGACCAGAAAATCCAGTTCACGATTTCTATCGGTATTGCTGAACTTGAATCTCCACAACAGGAACTTGAAGACCTGATTAAGCATGCGGATATTGCGCTTTACGAAGCCAAAAAAGCAGGACGAAATCGGATTCGGGTCTATCATCCTAATATGCTGCAACCGACTAAACCGCTCTCTCCAAATCCCTGGAATGTATTTAAACCACTGAATAAACAGGAGCAGGCTGGCACTCATCATAAAGCGAAACAGTCTTGGTCTGCTTTGTAACCTGATAGCAAAATCAAGATTATTAGACAAGAATTTAAGAATTAGGCCTAAATTTGTTTGTGATGCTTTTCAAATAATTCCTAAAAGAATAGAATATTTTTCATACAAATATAAATATTCATCTTATTCATTTCTTTGGATTTAATGTGGGAAGGCTGCATGCCAGATAAATATCAAGAAGAAGCTCGCCTCCTGCTTCAGGATGCCCTTCACGATCCTCTTGTTCGTATTCTTGGGTCTTTAAAACCTGCCTACTTTAACCATCAGAAACAGCTCACTCTAAAATATTTGTTGTAGGTAAACCTATTTGCACAGGTGGCATATGCCTCCTATACCCTTGCCGATATCCTGGTACTGAATGACATTATGAATTTGCTCATTCTGACCAAGCTAGGCTATACCTTGGTGATCGTGCTGATTACCATCTGGATGTATCATTTTTACCGGAATTTGCCTGTATTTGACCTGCTGTTGCCGACCTCGATTATCGGAGCAAGTGCAATCTGGTTTTTTAATCTGAATCAGTCTGAAAGTCCGCATACACTCATTTATCAATATGCTTCACTGGTCTTTATTGTCCTGGCCAATTTATGTATGCAGATCCGCCTCTGGCCTAGTCTGATTAATTCCGGTCTGATTACATTGGTAATTTATATTGGTGTGTATTTCAATACCCAAGCTAATCTGTATCAGATGTTCTTGTTTTCCCTGATCTATATGCCGGTATTGACCTTCAGTTTATATATCAGTTGGAGCTCTACACTAAAATCCCGTTTGGTATTCCTGCAACATACCTTGAATGAATATCATCGTCAGACTTTTGAAAATTTCCCCCATACTGACTCGCTGACAGGTCTGAATAATAGACGCTGTTTCGCATATCTGGTACAACAGCTGATCCAAAACAATCTTAAACAGCCTGCTCCAATCAGTTTGCTGGTTTTTGATGTCGATCATTTCAAGCAGATCAATGACCGTTATGGACATGATGTTGGAGATCAGGTGCTCAAGATGATTGCTCAAACCACATGCAATGAAATGCGACGCCATGATGTGCTGGCACGCTATGGGGGTGAAGAATTTATCGCATGCCTTATTGAAACTTCACTAGATAATGCACTCAAAATTGCCGAGCGTTTAAGACACAAAATCGAGAATATTATGGTCAATCTGGAACATGGGCATCGTCTCGATTTCACCGTTTCAATTGGTGCAGCCATTCTGGAAAGTAGTGAAACGGATTTAATGGCGCTGATTAAACAGGCTGATATTGCCCTGTATCAGGCTAAAGCCAATGGTCGGAACCGAGTCGAGTGTTATGATCCTGAACTTGACCAAGGTTTGCTTGGAGAACTTCAAAACTGGCAGGTTAAACCGGCTTAAATGTCATTTGAAAAATAATAAAAAAGAGCGCCGAAGCGCTCTTTTTTATGAGTTAAAAATTATCTTCATCAAAACGATCTTGATCAATTTTATAGATATGAAAACTACGTTCTATTTGTACGCCTAAACCGAATTCAATCATTAAAGACGTTAACTTATCACCATCAATTAATACAATTCCCGACTTCTTTGCAGATTCAATTGCCTCTTTACTAAAATTAGAAGTAGTAATAAATACGCCTTTCTTGGCAACCTGATCCGCCAAAGCTCCTTTAAACTGCTGAATATCAGGACGTCCTACTGTATTTTCCCAACGTTTTGCTTGAATATAAATTTTATCTAACCCTAATCGGTCTTCACTGATTACTCCATCAATTCCACCATCGTTGGTTTTACCAATTGCTTGGGCTGCATCTTGATGTGAACCACCGTAGCCCATAGCAACAAGCAGATCTACAACAAGTCTCTCAAAAAATGAAGGAGACTTTTCCTTTACCATTTGAAGTAAATCACTTTTCAAATTGAACCTTAATAATTCAGTCGTAGTCTGAATTGTTTCTTCAGGTGTTTGTGTTTCTTGCAATTTATTTGAGTTTTCAAAATTTTTTAAAATTTCGACCTCTAATCCCTCTTCGTTTTTCTTTCCAAATTTAAAATCTATAAATCCATCAAACTGTGCTAAAAATTCATTAGTTATTGCTTCTAAGTTTTTTAAATCAATTTTTCTTCCTAAATCGCTAATTTCACAATATGCTCGTTTTGGTTGATGAATTAAACCTGCTTTGACTAAGTATGTCTTTGCCCAAGCAACTCGATCTTTAAATATATTTTTACCACTTGGTAGTACCTTATTTAGATCTTCTTCAGGTAAGCCAGAACGCTCAGCTAGGATATTGGCGGCATCTGAAATTTTAATTGGCCCTTCTATTTCTGATAATAATTTCATCAAAGGCAGCATTAACTGATCATAAGTAGGTAATGACATATATTTTTTAGCTTAAGAATTAATTTTTCTTGAGTATAAATGAAAAAAAGAGCGCCTAAGCGCTCTTTTTTTATAGGTAATTTTCGTTAGAAAATTACTCCCATTCAATTGTTGCTGGTGGCTTAGATGAAACGTCATATACCACACGAGAAACTTCAGCAATTTCGTTCATGATACGTGTAGAAATACGGTCTACCAGGTCATATGGAAGATGTGCAAAACGCGCTGTCATAAAGTCGATGGTTTCAACTGCACGAAGTGCAATTACCCATGCATAACGACGGCCATCACCGACCACACCCACAGATTTCACTGGTTGGAATACGGCAAAAGCTTGAGCAGTTTTGTCGTACCAGCCGCTTGCGCGAAGTTCTTGCATGAAGATGTCATCAGCAAGGCGAAGAATATCAGCATATTCTTTTTTCACTTCACCCAGAATACGAACACCAAGGCCTGGACCTGGGAACGGATGACGATAGATCATGCTGTGTGGCAAGCCTAGAGTTGTACCCAATTTACGTACTTCATCTTTAAACAGGTCACGCAATGGTTCAACCAGGTCAAATGCCAAATCTTCAGGCAAGCCACCTACGTTGTGATGCGACTTGATGACATGTGCCTTACCTTGTTTGCTGGCAGCAGATTCAATCACATCTGGATAAATCGTACCTTGTGCAAGGAAGGTTACGCCATCGAGCTTACGCGCTTCTTCAGCAAAGACTTCGATAAATTCGCGACCGATGATTTTACGTTTTTTCTCTGGATCAACTTCGCCAGCCAAAGCAGAAAGGAAACGGTCTTCAGCATCAGCGCGGATCACGCGGATCCCCATGTTGTCTGCAAACATCTGCATCACTTGATCGCCTTCGTTCAAACGAAGCAGACCGTTGTCTACAAATACGCAAGTCAACTGATCGCCAATTGCTTTGTGCAAAAGCGCAGCTACAACTGATGAATCCACACCACCTGAAAGACCTAACAATACTTTTTCATTGCCAATCTGTTCACGAAGCTGTTCTACACGCAGGTCAATAATATGTTCTGGTGTCCACAGACCACGACAACCACAAATCTGGTGTACGAAGTTAGACAGTAATTCTGCACCTTTCGAAGTATGTGTCACTTCAGGGTGGAACTGGATCCCATAGAAACGGCGAGTTTCATCAGACACCATGGCAATCGGACAGCTTGGTGTGCTTGCAGTCACCTGGAAGCCTTCTGGAATACGTGCAACCTTGTCACCATGACTCATCCAGACATGCAGCTGGTTTTCACGGTCTTGCAGCTGACCAATCAGCTGGTCACGTACCACGATATCCACTTCTGCATAACCGAACTCATGTACAGTACCTGGCTCAACTTTACCGCCAAGCTGTTCACACATGGTTTGCAAGCCATAACAGATACCCAGTACAGGTACACCTAACTCAAATACCACTTGCGGCGCACGCGGGCTGCCTTCCAGGTGAACACTTTCAGGTCCACCAGACAAGATGATACCGTTTGGATTAAATGCGCGAATGTCTTCTTCAGACATGTCATAGGCATACATTTCAGAATATACACCAGCTTCACGGACACGACGTGCGATGAGCTGACTATATTGAGAACCGAAATCCAGAATCAGGATACGATCTTCAGTAATTTGAGTATTGGTAGTCATGACAAACAACTATGAAAGGCAAACGAAAGATAAGCGCCGTATTCTAACATTTTTATTAGGCTTAAGCACACTATTCCCATCCGCATAATAATTAAGCAGTTTATTTTTTTAAATAGAATTAAGCTTTCGATTCAGCAGGAGAGCTTTCCCTTCTCTCCCCAGAATTCAATATATTTACGCTATTTGGATTTCAATATTTTAAGACCGGCCAGTTAAGTTGCTATTGAAGGTTTATTTCGCTTACCTCTATCACGGTCTTCACTGGGATGGCGTTTAGGGTTAAACATGGGAGCCACCTTTTGATTTTTATTTTAATGACATTTTCATGCTAAGCCTGTTTTATAGGAATTTACCGCCAATTTGTAAGATAAATTTTTAATTCACCCATCAGGGATGAGCGGGCAATTATTTTCCTGTTCGGTACTGACTTTCATGCCGCAGACTGTTAGGATTTGATCACCTTTTTGCTTGTTTTTTCCCTATGGAACTGCTTGATTTTATCCTCCACGTTGATGATCACCTGCTCGAATTCATTACCAATTACGGCATCTGGATTTATGGCATTCTTTTCCTGATTATTTTTGTTGAAACGGGACTGGTGGTGATGCCATTCCTGCCGGGAGACAGCCTGTTATTTGCATCAGGTGCACTAGCGGCTTCAACGGGTGCAATGGATCCATGGGTACTGATTCCGCTACTGTTCACTGCGGCAGTGCTGGGCGACACCCTGAATTATCATATTGGTAAATATATTGGGCCACGTGTATTTGAGATTGAATCACGTTTTATTAATAAAAAGCATTTGCTTGCTACCCAGCAGTTCTTTGTGAAACACGGTGGTAAAACCATTATTTTTGCCCGTTTCATTCCTTTTGCACGTACCTTTGCACCTTTTGTTGCTGGTGCGGGAAGTATGAATTACAAATATTTCCTGACTTACAATATAATCGGTGGCTTTCTCTGGATCAGTTCATTTGTGATCCTAGGTTATCTGTTTGGCAACATGCCAATCGTCAAAGACAACTTCACTCATCTGATTTTCGGTATCATTATTTTAAGTGTCATGCCTGGTGTGATTGGCTTTATTCAGCAGAAACTCAAGAAAAATAAAATCGCCTGAAAGCCTAGCATTATTGATTGAAAATTTATTCCAGCCAATTGATCAACAAGGGCACCAGGCAAAGCAGTAAAAACAGAGCCGACCCTTTATAAATCAGGTCGGCTTTTCTTTTTGCCGACTCTCCCGCCAGAATCGCTTGTCCAAAGATCATCCAGAACAATGCAACAAGCAAAGCAATCCCAGTAAAAATCGCAAAGACTAGAACAAAGTTACTCGGACTTTCCCAAGTAGACAGCGGCAATATCCCTGTCGCCAGAAGCGCTGCTTTGGGATTTTTCAAGGTTCCCTTAAACATCTGCCAGGGACGGATCTGAGGATGACTCTGATTATATTGTTCCAGTTGCCGTGCTTTGAATAAATGGAAGGTCATCCAGCCCACACCAATTGCACTCAGCACATGCACCAGTTCCTGAAAACTGGGCCAGATCGGTGAAAACAGATGGACCAGCAGAGCCCACCCATTGATCGCGTATAAATACCCTACCAGAATGACGGGAATATACAGACTGGTTTTGGCTGTTCCCTGCTGATAGGCAGAACTGGCCACCAATGCATTGGCAGGTCCAGGGATCATCAGCACTGCTATTGTTGCAAAAACAAAGAGCCAGTTTTCAATCATGGTAGTTAAACATATCAGACAAGGTGATTACCTTAACCAATCTCGTGTTCTGATCACAAGACGGGATCTTTCAAAATTTTATGCGCATCGGTCATTTTTTCTGGTGAATACTGTGAACTGTGTCACTTGAGCAATCATTTTTAAGATAGAAAAAATGCCGACTTAAAGTCAGCATTTTTTTGATATTTAGAGGGCTATTTATTGGTGTTTTGACGGACAACAATTGGGCAGGCTTTAAATTTTGCAGCTTGTACAATAGCTTCCTGTTCACCCAGTAGACGTGCCGTTTCAGTGCGTTTGGTATTGGAAGACTGTCCCATATTCACTGATACACTCGGACCAATGCCCCAGCCACCGCGGCTGCCCCAGCCACCACCGATGCCTACCCCTACGCCGACACCTGTACGTTTAGGCGGCTCAACACCATTATCAAGATATTGCTGAATACGGTTGTATTCCCCCTGAAGCTGCTGACAGTTGATGGTTTGATAATGAGTGGGTGAAACATAGGTCGGTTTGACCGTCGTTGCACAGGCACTCAGCAAGCTAAGTATGCTGATCGCCAGGCTTATTTTCACAAGTTTCATAGTTAACTCGATCTTAATGCTGCTCTATCTCATTGAACAATGATTGATAGGCCTGAGTCAATTTATGATCAGTTGCCAAGTGAATTAATGGCTGATTTTTTTGATGTGACTCTTTCATCAGCACCGACGGTGGCAACATGCTGTTTAGTACCGGAAGACCTTCATCTCTTAGTTGCTGTACCACTTCGCGAGGCAGTTTTGCCTGAGCCTGAAACTGGTTGACCACGATGCCTTCAATTTCCAGACGTTCGTTATGATCATCCTGAGTTTCGATGACATTCTCAATCAGAGTTTGCAAGGCCCGTTTAGAAAACACATCACAGTCAAACGGAATCAGAACACGGTCTGCAGCAATCAGGGCTGAAAGTGTAAAGAAATTAAATGCTGGCGGAGTATCAATAAACACCCGGTCATAATGCTCAGCAAGTGGTTGCAAGGCATCGCGCAGCTTGTAAATCTTATGCTTGGATTCCAGTGCATGGGCCAATGTGCCCAAACTTGGACTGGCCGGAATGACATCCAGATTTTTAAAAGGTGATTGATGCAGATAACTTTCCAGCCCTTTAGCCCGGGTCTTGAGAATGGAACCAATCGCATTACCAATTAAGCTTTTGCTCTGCTGGTTCCCCAATACATCTTCAAAATAGTTTTCAATATTCGGCTCCAGCGCCGGCTTGTCACTCGAATAAGTTGCATCATCCCCTAGTAAATACTGGCTGGAGTTTGCCTGCGGATCAAGATCGATTAACAGGGTTTTAAGCCCCTGATGCGCACTGATTGCTGCCAAATTGACTGCAATACTCGATTTCCCCACCCCACCTTTTTGATTAAAAACCACACGAGTATGCATAAACACCCCTCTTTATTTTTCTAATGATCAGTATGTTTGAGTTCATTGACTGATGAATAATTTAGCCAAAATTCGGCTTGATCATGACCAATACCATAATCGCAATAAGTGAAACCACAGCAATAAATAAGCCAGCACGGCGTTGTACCAGCAGGATTGAATCATCTTTTTTATACGCTTTGCCCAAGGATGAAATCAGCACCAGAAATAAAATAATTTTGGCATAAAACCAAGGCTGTACATCAAAATTCTTTAAAAACAGGGCAATAATCCCAGTTAAGGCAATCACGCTAATCACCACGTGCTGCAAAGCGACCAGAAATACACGTGCTTTTGGATTCGGTTGATTGCCCTGTGTACCCATAAACAGGGTAATAGCACGCGCAAGAATGGCCACAATGGCCAGTCCTGCCGCAGACATATGAATAATCTTGACTAAAAGCTGGGTATCCATAAAGTCCTCTTAGTTTTTTGGTGCATGTGCACATTCCGGACTAGACGTATCCTGTCCTGTCCACTCTTCAGGCAAGAAAGCATGAATTGCCAAGGCATGAATTTTATCTTTAGACAGCAAATCACCTGCCGCAGCATAGACCTTTTGATGGCGTTGTACCGCACGCAGGCCGGCAAAGGCTTCACTGACAATCACTGCCTTAAAATGCGATTCCTTACCCGGAAAATATCCACCATGACCCGAAGATTCATTCACGACTTCCAGGTAAGTAGGTGACAATTGTGTCAAACGGTCTTTCAGTTGTTGTTCTAAGCTCATGGCCTGACTCCGATTCAAGATATGGGTCCAGTATACCCTGTTCTATCCGCTATTTCGGTGCAAAAAATGTCTGCAATTATTTGATTGTGCCGAGATTTCATTAAATTTTGCATAAATTTTGTCTAATTGTCTGGAAG
This sequence comes from Acinetobacter sp. TW_SC_4, assembly GCF_054861205.1. Classification (NCBI taxonomy): domain Bacteria; kingdom Pseudomonadati; phylum Pseudomonadota; class Gammaproteobacteria; order Moraxellales; family Moraxellaceae; genus Acinetobacter; species Acinetobacter sp. TW_SC_4. Next base: position 176,082 of record NZ_CM142174.1, on the reverse strand, counting down.
CACAGAGAATATTGCTTTTATTTTATGCAATCGACACAAGATTCTTCATAAAGTTATTGACCCTGTTTTTGCATGCTGTATTATACACGGCATGCGGGAATAGCTCAGTTGGTAGAGCACAACCTTGCCAAGGTTGGGGTCGCGAGTTCGAGTCTCGTTTCCCGCTCCAAATTCTTTTTTGTTCATTTTTTAAAGTAAAAAATTGATCGACCCTGCGGGAATAGCTCAGTTGGTAGAGCACAACCTTGCCAAGGTTGGGGTCGCGAGTTCGAGTCTCGTTTCCCGCTCCAAATTCAAAAAGCCCTGATCGAAAGATTGGGGCTTTTTCGTTGTTGATTTTAAATAACATTTTTTCTTTCAGTCTATAAAGCTATCAGCTTCAAAGTGAGTAAAAAGTTAAGTTAGATCAGTTAAGAGTGGGCTTACGTGACCAAAAGTGACCAAAACGTGCCCTATCAATGTCAACTATAGATCAACATGTTTAAGTTTTTGCATGAATTCTACTCAATATGAACTGAGTAATTTTTAAAAAAACCTGAAGCACTCCCTTATGGCTTTCATTAAAGCTTTTTAATCTCTTATAAAAAATGGTGACCAAATTTGGTCACCAAAAATACTTAATAAAAACAATATACTAACTAGAAAATTATTAAATTATATGACGCTTTTTATTAGCAATAATTATTCATCTGGCTTGAACTTTAATAAATCACCAACGTCTACATTTAACAATACGCACAATTTTTCTAATGTTTCAAAATCAATACGAGTTGATTGACCATTATAAAGCTTATGTAAAGTCGTCTTACTCATTCCGGTTGCCCGAGCTACATCTGCCACTTTCATTCTTCGTTCCGCCAAAAGAACAGGCAAGTTACAAACTATCATTAATTACCACCATTGTGTAATAAAGTACTTGCATGATGTATTAAACGCATTTATTATTGCATTGTGATCTTAAATAACACCATTGTGATACTTTATAAAAGGATACAAACATGAATCTTACTTATATTACTACAAAAGAATTGGCAGAACGAATCCATTATAACGAACGTACCATTCGTAATCAGTTAAAGGATAGCGTTCTAATCGAAGGTATTCATTACATCCGCCCTTTTGGTGGACGCAAAATTTTATATGTATGGGAGCGTATTGAAGAAGATATGACTAAAACCACTTTAGGCTCGCTACACAGCCTACAACTTCAATAAGGAGGATATTATTATGGCTGCCATCCGTACTAGATACGGTAAGTTATGTGTCGATTTTCGATACTTAAACATCCGTTGTCGTGAAACAACAGCTCTTGAAGACAATGCTCCGAATCGCAAAAAGCTTGAAAAAGTGATTGAGCGAATGGAAGCGGAAATCTTATTGGGTATTTTTGACTATGCTAAGTACTTTCCAAAAAGTTCTCGTTTGAAAGAAATCAAAAATGCAGAAAACAGAGTAAATGAAATCAGCTCTAAAACACCTCTATTTTCAAAGTTCTGTGAAATCTGGTTCACTGATAAAGAAATAGAGTGGCGTACAAGTTATAAGGAGAAAATTCAAATTGTAATCAAAAAGTACTTGATCCCTTTTTTTGGCGCAATTCCTGTTATTAATATTAAAAAGTCAGACATTCTTGGATTCCGTTCATCCCTCGCCAAAGTGACTCACGGAAAAAACCAAGAATGCCTTTCACCATCAAGAATCAACCAGATTATGATAGTGCTTCGTATGATACTCGATAGTGCTGCCGAACGATATGAATTTGATAGCCCTTATAAAAATATCAAGAACTTAAAGCAAGGAAAGATTGAAGTAACACCTTTTTCATTAAAGGAAGTACACGCAATCCTTGCCACAGTTCGTGATGATTTTAAGCCTTATTATACTGTTCGATTTTTCACAGGTATGCGCACCAGTGAGATCGATGGCTTGCAATGGAAAAATGTGGACTTACAACGTCGGGAAATCCACATTCGTGAAGCATTGGTGAATGGGGAGCTTGGTGGAACCAAAACTTATGGTTCTGACCGCACGATCCAGATGAGTGATCGGGTTTATCAGGCCTTTCTGCAACAAAAAAGCTTAAATTCTGGAAAATCAGAATTTGTATTTTGTAATCGCGATGGTGGGCCGCTTGATTATCGCCTGGTCAATAAGCGTGTCTGGCATCCCCTGCTACGCTATTTAGGGCTAAAACCTCGTCGTGCTTATCAAACACGTCATACTGCAGCTACGCTCTGGCTGTCGGCAGGCGAGAACCCAGAATGGATTGCACGCCAGCTGGGACATTCAACGACTGAAATGCTATTCCGGGTCTATAGCCGTTACATCCCTAATGTTACGCGCCGCGATGGTAGTGCTTTTGAAGCCATGCTGGAGAGACTGAATACAGAGAAGCTTGTCCATGAACAGTAAAGCTTTTTTTGGCGGCGTAGTCGTTAGCCCAGAAGCAGATATGGTCGCTCGTGAATTAATCCATGAGCTACACATTCCCAAACTGCACAATCTGGCCTTTTTGCTGGAAATCAATAAATGCTTCGATGATCACCAAGCATTAAGACTCTGGCTACAGCGAATGCTGGATGAAGGGCAAGCTCATTACGATGACTTGGCTCAACAGGCCCGTTTCCGGTTAATGAGCCTAGCTCACTAATAAAACAATCATAAAAGGTCATCAAATCGATGACCTTAGCCCCTCTATACCTATAAAAAGGTGAACACATGCATAAAGATATTTCAATTTGGATGCCACTCTATATTGGCGACCTACAGGCAAAATTTGCACGAATGACGGCAGAACAAATTGGTGCGGCACTGCTGTTAATGATGGATTTCTGGAAAAATGGTGCCATTCCTCACGACCTAGCGACTGTTTGTAGCATCACGAAATTACCGCAGCACACCAAGGCTAAAACTTTGTTAAATACGCTGATGGCCCTAGAATTGTTTGAAGTCGAGTCTGAGCAGATTCATTCAAATTTCTTAAGCAGTTTAAAAAGCCAAGCATTGCAAAATCAGCAAATGAAATCTGATAAAGCTAAAAATGCAGCTCAAGTACGTTGGGGGAAATCCGCAAGTAATGCTCAAGCATCAGCCAAGCAACGAAAAGTAAATGCTCAAGCAGCTCCTGAGAAGAACCCGAGTATTACTCAAGTCATGCTTGAACCATGCCCTTCATCTTCATCTTCATCTTCATCTTCATCTTCATCTTCATCTTCATCTTCAAATTTTGAAGAAAAAAATGAGGATTTTTTAGAAAATTCCAAATGGATTTAGGAGAGTGATCATGAATACCATGCTTAAAACGCTCCAGTTTCGCACAGAAACAACGGAAACACTTTGCCCTACCCATCATATACCCCTGATGGAAATCGCTGGTCACAAGCTATGTAAATTGTGTGCCAAAGAAACCGTCCATCACTCACATGCAGCCTATGCAGATGAGTTGCAACAGCGATTGCTACAACAGAAAATCAAAAACTCAGGGCTCAATAAACGCTACCTGGATCGTGGCTTCAAGAATTATGTAGTTGCATGTCCTGCACAAGACAATGCCATCAAACTATGTCAGGCTTTTGCACAGCAGATTATTTCTGACCATTATCCAAACCTACTGCTCATTGGTACACCGGGTACAGGAAAGACTCATCTGAGTGCGTCAATCATTCGCAACATTCTGCATAACAGTACAAAATCTGCACGCTACTATACCAGCGCAGAAATTGCTCAAAAAATGATGGATACCTGGTCAGATGCTTCACGCTCTGAGAAAGAAGTCATCGACCATTTCTCCAGTTTTGATTTATTGGTGATTGATGAATATGGCCTGCATGACCGGCATGAAAAACGCCTGGAGATGGTGCATAAGGTCTTATATAGCCGTTATGACAACATGAAATCTACTCTGCTGATTTCCAACTTCACAGTCCAAAATATGCAGCGAGATTTAGGTGTCCGATTATGGTCACGATTACATGAAAACAATTTGATTGTAGTACCGTGTTATTGGGATGATAGACGCATCACCGGATAAAAGAAGTCTTTACTACCGCCAATTATCTTATTGATATAATTGGCATTTTTTATAATTAATTTCTAAAAATCTCAACTTTATTCTCTAAAATATAGACAGAAAAATTCTAGAAAAAGAGAGGAAATCCTATCATTTTATGTTGAAAATCATAAAGTTCATTAATGAATTACCGGTATCAAAATAATTACTACCGAATAGCGTACTTATTAATAGGACTTACGCAAAGACGACCGAAGGCGAGTTATCTTAATCAATTTTTGAGCTTACAAGCAGGGGTTACGATGAAAATTTTTTGGTTTATACCGACACATGGCGACAGTCGTTATTTAGGCACGAGTAAAGGGGCAAGAACCGTTGACCATACCTATATGAAGCAAATTGCAGTGGCAGCCGATAACCTTGGCTATGAGGGCGTGTTGATTCCGACAGGTCGCTCATGTGAAGACCCTTGGTTGGTCGCCGCTAGTCTCATTGATGCGACCACTCGCTTAAAGTTTTTGGTGGCATTACGCCCTGGGGTGACGACACCCGCGCTTGCTGCTCGCATGACAGGCACCTTTGATCGATTATCAAATGGTCGATTGCTGCTTAATCTGGTCACAGGCGGCGATGAACAAGAGCTTAAAGGCGATGGCATCTTTGAAGACCACGCGACGCGTTATCAGACAGCCAGTGAATACACCACGATTTGGCGAGAGATTTTGACTCGCTCGCACACAGGCGAATCCTTTACTTTTAACGGTGAACGCTTGCAAGTAGAAGATGCTAAATTGCTGTACCCCCCTCTACAACAGCCATATCCGCCCTTGTGGTTTGGCGGTTCATCTGAGGCGGCGCAAACACTGGCTGCCGAACAAGTTGACAGTTATTTGACGTGGGGTGAGCCGCCTGCCGCCGTCAAAGAGAAGATTGAGCAGCTTAAAACCAAAGCCGCTGCCAAAGGTCGTACATTAAGCTATGGTATTCGTCTGCACGTGATTGTGCGTGAAACCAATGAAGCCGCTTGGCAAGCCGCTGATGAATTATTGAGTCATGTGAATGACGACACCATTGCCGCTGCCCAAGCCAAATTTGCCCAAATGGACTCGGTGGGACAACAACGTATGGCAGCCTTGCATGGCGGTCGCCGTGATAACTTAGAAATTTCGCCCAACTTATGGGCAGGGATTGGACTGGTACGTGGTGGCGCAGGCACCGCACTGGTGGGCGACCCACAAACTGTTGCCGCGCGTATTCAAGAGTATGCCGATTTGGGCATTGATAACTTTATTTTTTCAGGCTATCCACACTTAGAAGAGGCGTATCGGTTTGCTGAATTGGTTTTCCCATTATTACCGAAAGACACCCAAAACACCTTGGTCAAGCCAAATTTGACAGGACCGTTTGGTGAGATTGTCGCTAATAACTATGCACCACCGCAACAAACCCGTGACACTGCAACCCCAAAAACACCTACCACTGCTGCACCTAAACACGCCATCGCCTCTTAAATTCATCTTAAAGACATATTAAAGGCGTCTTCAATGCTTGTGATAAAACGTGCTAATTAAAGCACGTTTTTCGCTTCGTCTATACCTATCATTAGACACCTATCATCCGACAGGGTGTGTGGAATCCACCCTAGCCATGATAAACATCTTTTAACTGATAAACCTTTTAACTGATAGACTTTGTTTTAAAAAGTGGTAGCCAGTTATACGGTGAGATTAGACCAGCAAGCTACTTTGCTAAAGTTAATCATCAAGGTGTCAATATCCCAACTTTTTTAGCAAATGCAACACAGGAAAAATGACTTCTCTATAGCTAGGTTATATTCGGGATGTGAATAACCTATTGATAGTAATGAATATTTTTTAAGCCAACACTGTTAGTTTTACGGTCTCTAGTATGTCATTTTTTAATCAATAGCTTAGTTGTGTAATTTTATGGGTGATAAAAGTTATTTTAACGCTTTTGCTTTTTGCGGCTTATATAATAAAAAAGATTTAAATTTTAAATCATAAAACAATGGGATAAATAAATTTAAATCATGCACTTCAATTAATGATCAACTAACTATAAGGGCAATAAATATGACAACTGAAAACAATGAAAAACTTTCTTTATTAGACGATGTGGCATTAAAAGCCCAAATGCTCATGGCAAATCTAAAAGAGGGCGCTAATGATGGCTATGACCATTCTGTCACCAGTGCCGGTGAAAAGGGCTTAAAATCAGGCAAAGTGTCTGAACTCACCGCCATCGCCCCCTTGACCAAAGATGGGGCAGCTCGTATCAAGCGAATTTTGGAAATTACCAAAGGCAATCTTGCAGGGGCGACCAATGTAGGCACCTTGCATGATTTGCGGTTGGTGTTTTTAGACAATGATACTAAGCTACTGTTTTGTACCGCCTATGATGGCGATTGGGATGCTTACATCAACGACTTTGCTACCAAAATTCCAGAACTCATGGATTTGATTTTTGGCAATGTAGAGGGTTGGCCTGGGATTAAAAGCCCGACTGTCAAGCAATTTATCCTTGACCATCAGATTACCGCTACCGGTTGGTATGTAGGTGTACCGCATCTGACGGTTCGTGATATTGCGCGTAATGACAAAATCGTGCGTGGCATTAATAAAGCCATTGAACAAGCCCAATAAGCCCGCTTAGAACCTGTATTCACCATATCACGTTTATCAGCGTACTATTCTAACCGTACTCTGAACGGGCAAGCTTTAGGTTAAAATTTCGATACAAAAGCGATTTGTTCAGTGATTTTACCATAAGCAAGCGATATTTAGCGTGGTGTATGGTGAACAAGCTTTCAGCATCAAATTTTTAAGATTCTCTGCTAGGAACGACCATGAATAACGACAACCCAGCGAATGAAAGCCTACTTGGCAAATTAAAAACCCATCTACAAGATGGTATCGAGCATGGTATAGAGGCCGTTAAAGACAAACTTGAACACAGCGATACACCCGCTGAAAAAGGCAGTGTCAAAGAACGGGTACACGAAGCGAAACAAAAAATCGGCACGCAGCTGCACAGCGTCATGACACGGGCAACGAACGCTATCTATCCCAATATCGCCACGATGGAGCTTGAGGATATTCAAGCTATTATTTTGCATGACCGCCCTGCGCCTTACTACGGCACGCTTGTCGCGCTAAAAGTCAATGACAGCAACGCGGGTCGTGAATTACTAAAAGCGGTATTACCAAACGTCACAGGCTCAAAAAATTTCCAAAAAGATATGGATGCCAATTTGACCATTGTGATGACGTATAAGGGGCTAAAAGCTTTAGGCTTACCGCAAAGCTCGCTTGATTCTTTCCCAGAAAATTTCAAAGCAGGTATGGCAGGCCGCTCCGATATCTTGGGTGACAAAGGCGATAATGACCCTAGCAACTGGCTTGCGCCATTTGGTGATAAAGGCGATATTCATATTTGCGGCGCGGTGATTGCCAATAGCCAAGAAAAATGGCAAGCCAAACTTGCCGAACTTAAACAGACGTTTGCCCCTTATCTAGATACCAGCCGTAACGCGATCGAAATCTTAGTGGAACATGATTTTGGCGTAGATGGTGACGTCAAAAACGTGTTTGGTTATCGCGATGGCATCAGTAACCCAGAAGTTGATGGCAGTGGTATCAGCCTTGAAAATAACACCGAACGTCCGATTGCGGCGGGTGAATTTGTGTTAGGTTATAAAGGTGAAGCGGGCGTGGTACCTCCCATGCCACAGCCTGAAGTATTGGGAAAAAACGGTTCGTTTATGGTACTGCGAAAATACCGCAGTAATGTCGCTGACTTTCACCGCTATTGCCTTGAACAAAGCGACAATGACCCAGCTAAAGCCGATAAATTGGGGGCAAAAATGTTTGGTCGCTGGCGTTCGGGTGCCCCCATCACCCTAAGCCCAGACCATGATGATGAAGCCCTCGGCAAAGACAATGTAGCAAACAATAAATTTGACTACACGGACGATCCCTATGGCAAAGGCTGCCCGTTTGGTGCCCATGCTCGCCGTATGAACCCCCGCAATACCAAAGATTTTATTCTAAGCGATGTGCGTCTTCACCGTATCATCCGCCGTAGTGTATCGTATGGCGATATCGTGCCGCCCAACGTGACCCAAGACGATGGTCAAGAGCGGGGGTTATTTTTTATCGGTATCAACGCCCATGCCATGGACACGCTTGAGTTTTTGCAAAGCCAATGGATTAATGACGGCAACTTTATGAACCTTGGGGAAGAACGTGACCCAATGCTAGGCGTACACGCAGGTAGTGACGCTGATAGCGATGTGTTCACCGTACCCGATGAGCCAATTCGTAAGCGTCATACCAATATTTTGCAATTTAATACCCTACAAGGCGGTGAATATCTTTTTGTACCGAGCTTGTCGGCACTCAAATGGATGAGTGAGCTTAACGAAAATTCATATTAGAGTAAATCTAAATAAAAAAAGGTTAGGTGGGTTTAGTAAACCTAACCTGATAAAAATAACAAAGGACAATCATCATGTTAAATAAATTATTCGGTCGTCGTTATGCCAAGTTTGACCCAGCCATCGACCAGCTTACTAGCGACGATGAAAAAGCCATCGACCAAATCACCGCAGATATTCGTGACTATATCGGCAAATCAGACACGGTTAGCAAAATCAATTATCACACCCGAGATGCCCACGCTAAAGGCTACTGTGCATTAAAAGCCAACTTTGAGATTTTACCAAAACTGCCCAAAGAATATGCCCAAGGTATCTATGCCAAACCCGCTCGTCATGAAGCAGTGATTCGTTTTTCTAACGGCTCATCTCGTGTGGCTGCCGACAACAAGTTGGGGCTTTCTCAAGGGTTGGCGATTAAAGTCTTTGGTGTCAAAGGCGACAAATTACTGCCAGATGAGCCAGATAGCCCAAACTTTGACTACAATCTGATTAATTTTCCTATTTTCTTTTGTAATACTATCCAAGACTATAGTTATATTTCACGGCTATTTTTACAATTAAATGATTATTTTGCCAAAGGCGCGAAAGGGCAAGCCAAATTTGCCTTTGACTGGATTACCCAATATGGCAAAAAACTGCCATCCAAAGAATCCCTCAAGACTTTTAGGGCTTTTAGTAAGTTTAAAACCATCAAACCGCAAAATACCTTGTTATACAGTTTTTACTCACAAGGGGCGGTGCGTCATGGCGACTATATGGCGAAAATCCGTGTCGCCCCGACCAAAGCGTCACAAGCCAAAATCAAACGCCGAGATCTCGATGTCAATGCCACCAGCGAGGCGATTCGTCCTCTGATTTTACAAGAAATCCGTCAGCACGATTATGAGTTTGATGTGCAAATCCAGCTGTGCCGTAACTTAAAAGACCAACCCATTAATGACTTGACCAAAGAATGGGATGAAAAAGACGCCCCGTTTGTGACAGTGGCAAAACTCACCATCCCTTGCCAAGATGTGCCGGATGACGGTAATTTTGACATTATGGAACACTTGTCATTTACCCCGTTTCGCTGTATTGAAGCCAACCGTCCGATTGGTAATTTGCAACATGCGCGACTGCGTGCCTATCAGACCGCCTCGACCACTCGCCATCGTTTAAATCATAAAAAACGTGCCGAGCCAATCAATCTAAAACAGGCATTTGATAAAGATTTTTATAACCTTTAAATTTGGCAAAAAACCAGTAGCGGGGCGGTTATGGGGGCATTGTTTGGGGTAAAATTTCACCCATTGGGTAAAAAACTACATCGCCTTTAATCATTCAAAAACCGTTAGCCTGTGACTGGGCTAACGGTTTTTTACCTTTTTACGCCATTAAACTGGCTTTGTTGCATAAATATGTAAGCATCTGATTTAAATAAATTTAATTTTGGATCAAAAAATAATCAAAACTTTTAAAATCAAATAGTTATGAAATCTTTGTGCAACAAAGCCGATTGAAAATCAGATGCGTCCCTGGGCGTTGGGGCGCAAGAACTGGCTGTTTGCAGGTTCGCTGCGCAGTGGTCAGCGAGCGGCAAACATCATGACGTTAATCCAGTCAGCAAAGCTGAATGGCTTGGATCCGTATGCCTATTTAAGTGATGTGCTGAAAAGGCTGCCGACACACAAAGTGACCCAAATTGAAGAGTTACTGCCACACCGCTGGAAACCTAAATCGAATTAAAAAATAGGCATGGGGTTCAGCGGACGCTTACGTTCAGCGGACGCTTACTGCCTATTTAAGTGATGTGCTGAAAAGGCTGCCGACGCATAAAGCGACCCAAATTGAAGAGTTACTGCCACACCGCTGGAAACCTAAATCGAATTAAAAAATAGGCATGGGGTTCAGCGGACGCTTACTGCCTATTTAAGTGATGTGCTGAAAAGGTTACCGACACATAAAGTGACCCAGATTGAAGAGTTACTGCCACACTGCTGGAAACCTAAATTGAATTAAAAATTGGTATGGGATTCAGCGGACACTTACTATACTTATCAAAAATTGATTCCTGTTTGGTTTTAATTACCATTAAAAAAAGCTCAAAAATACTATATATAGTAGACCTCTTGCGAAAGTCGTTATTGCAAGTTCATCCGATTTACCAGTGCAGCGATTAAGTTAATGCGTAAACCGAATCTTTTCCGTCTATTTCGATAGCGTTCACTTAATATTCTAAATGTTTTCAATTGACTATTAATATGTTCGATCACAACTCGTATTTTTCCAATCATTTTATTGTACTTTTTCTCAACATCAAATAAGGGTAAATTCTTCTTTTTCTTTATTGGCATCAATAATTTAAAGCCATCTTGCTCTAATCCGTAGTACCCTAAATCGGTCATAATATTTACAATGTTTGAATTTTTTAACCGTTCTTCTTGCCAATTTAATGTCATGCTGACTGCCATTCGATATATCTAGCCCTATGATTTGTTTGCTGTTCGGATGATAGATCACTTGTGCTTTTAGCGTATGTTTCTTCTTTTTACCACTGTAGAACTTACTCTGATTTTTTTTTCGGACGTTCTATTGAACATTCTGTCGCATCAATAATGACCCAGTTAAACTGTTCGTCTGCTGTGGTAATGCTTCGTTTTGGCAGAGTAAACCGTCTTGATTTCATCAATGCATCTTCAACCTTTTTAATGGTTCGATTCACATTACTTTCAGCGATATGGTAATTTGCAGCCAACTCCAATTGAGTGCTGTAATTCCGTAAGTAATTGAGTGTTAATAATAATTGATCCTCTATAGCTAAAGTATGAGGACGCCCAGATTTCTTTTTAAGTGATTCTACTTCTTTTAAAACTTCGATCATTTCACTAAAAACTGGTCGAGGTACACCAACCAAGCGCTGGAATTCAGAATCTGAAAAACGATTTAATTTCTGATATCTCATGAAATTTAGATTGAGGTGGTTTTTACTTTCGCAAGAGGTCTAGTGGTTTTTGAAATTTAGATGCACAATATATGGAATTTTTAGCCATTGTCTGACTGTTAACGAATATACGAATATTTACTTGATTTTTTTATATAATCACCAAGTAAATATGCAAACGGCTTTTGATTTCAATGAAAAATTTGGCGCACCTAAAAAATTGTTGTGCAAAAATTTTAATAAAATCCAAATCAGTATACACCCTGATTTTTCTGGAATTTATCTTTGCTATCAAGAGGCTTTCAAAGCTTTAAAAACAGATCTAGGTATCTTGAATCCACGTCCCGAAATTCACGTCTGGAAAGATACTAATCTATCCGGTTATACCATCGCCAGTAATATCCAATGGTTCCTATACTGGACTCAGAATGCACCCAAAGAAATTAATCTAATTATCCATTCTCTTCCCAAAGATAACAAAAAAATCGAACTATTAAAAAATGTGGCTAGTTCCGAATTTCTAAAATTTCTATCATCTACTTATTATGATCTTAATCGATTAAATCCCAAAAGGTTACATAACTTAATAAATGAATACATTTCTGCCGAGGCTATTTACAAGTTAAACAAAGAAAATTCTTTCAAACCTCACCGTACTATGAGCTTAGACCTGCTAGCAAAACGACTCTCATACACACGATATCAGCTGAATTATCGCAATAAAGTTATAAACCGAAAAAGACAAAGTGTGCTTGATCAACTAGAACAAACTAGTGAAGTTGTACAACAGCTTTTAAATAATGCGGACTTCGTTCTCACGCCAGATCAGCTATGGAAAGCATAATGTCAGAATCCAACCCAACCCATCAAAATATTGCTGATATTCCAGGGGTATCATTAAAACAGACATTGGAAAAACTCTTTGGTGATGAGCAGCTCCAACGTACCGAACATATTCAATATGTTGCTGATTTACTGACTTCGCACCCAACTGATCAATGTCTGGAAGGACTGAATCTCGATCTATTAGATTTTGATCTAGAAACCAATTCTGTTGTTGCTAGACCAGCTGCATTGGTCTCCTCTCGAAAACATACTGTTAGCGCAACACCAGTTACTTGGTATGTGAACTCAATTGCACAATTAGCAGAGTCGGAAGAAAACGCTTTAATCTGGAATATCCTGGTCTTAAAAGCAGCAATCTATTTAATTGCCCTTCCAGACATTAAACCTGAGCTTTTTAAAGAAGACTACACTGAACATTTCAATACTGTAAAACGCTTATTTCAACGCTTCCGTGTGGCCAATAGGGTTCTGAATCCCGATAAAGAATATCAAAATACACGCGAATACATGATCCTTTGGGAAAAGCATCTTAAAGATCCTACGCTTTCGTTAACTGAATTTGTTCAATATTTAAGTAATTTCAATACAGATCCATCCAATGATTTTGAAAAAAATCTACTGAATAATCTACGCATTACATTTACTTATATTTTAAACAATAAGGCCAAAATTGCCAAAGCGAGCATCGAGACTCAACTTCAACATGATTTTTTAGATGAAGATCAGCTGATTGTAGAAAGTTCAGAAATTAAAAAAGGTCAAAAGTCTAAAGCTCTTAATATAGAAGAACAATTAGATGACCAAGATACACGTCAAATACTTGTAGACCCAACCATCGTTACCCCCCTTGCTGCATATTCAGAATCCGGCCAAAGCTATGTGCTGCCTCTGGTTGCCAAACATATTCAACGGAAAGAACATTTGCTGCCATACAGCAGCCTCTTTCCTAATACCACAAGCATAAGTGCCCTAATTACTGAACTATATAAAAATTACATTGTTGAGGTTAAAGAAGACTCTAAAGACAAGGATAAAGAAATCAAAAAAAAGAAGGCATCCTTGATCCTGATGCTGTCATTTCTGACAGGAAATAAAATCCAGGAGTGGCTCCGTCTACAAAGTAAACGTGCTAAAAATTTAAATGCTCGCCAACAGATCAAGCAAAGCAATGGACAATATTATCTGAGAAGTAAATTTTCAATTTTTGAAAATAAGGATTTTGCTTATCCAGAGGGCTTGCTCAACCAAACAGTTCATCTGGACATCCCGATCCCGAATTCATTTATTGAATCTCTGCGAGACGGTGACCCCGTTAAGGAAGAGGACCTTCAGCAACATTTGAAACAGCTGAGAGCCAAATTTTATATTCCAAAATTATCACTAATAAGAATTGGCTCTCTTTTACATCAGACTATTTTGCAACGCACTGGAAATAAACAGCTTGCTGACCTTCTCACTGGTATTGATGCCAATAAGTCTTCTTCTACTTCTTATTGTCATCAAAATATCCTGACTTTACAGACTGAATATGTCTTAATTTTAAAAGAGCTGTGTGAGTCGCTATCCGATGAATACCAGAATATTGAATATGCTGCAGAAAAAAACTTTGGAAGCCGCAAAGCACCTACTTCAAATGTGATTCAAAATATCTTTGCCACTCTCAAATTCAGAATAATTTCACAAAAAGAAGATGACTGGATAGCAATTTTTAATCACTACAATATCTGGATGTGGCATTTTTTATTGCTTTTTACTGCTGCGCGACCCGTCGCTGAGTTTCCTGGTTTTTTAAAAAGCTTTAACCTGAAAAGAAAAATTTTGATGGTTTCTGATAAAGAGGTGGGTGGGCGTCAAGGCTATGGACGTTTGATTCCACTGTGTCATTTTGTTGTACAAGAACTCCTGAAATTCATAGATTTTCTACATTATTTTAAAACTCAAATTACTCCTATTCAGCCAGAAATTTCAAATAATATTCAGCAGATTCTAGAGAGCAAGCTCCCACTGTTAAATATCTTTCAGGATGGTCAATGGCAACCTTTGAGACCTTCGACTGTAGAAGACTTTCATCCAGAGTTAGGTTTGGAACATGAAAACTGGCACCGGCATACAGCCCGTGCGTTTCTCAGCCATAAAATTAGCGAAATTGAAATTTTAGCTTTATTCGGTCATGAGCCGATGCAGCAAGAAGCTGCGCATCCTTATTCCAGCTTATCTATTTCACAATATTCAAGCATTGCTCATGTTCTTGAACAAATAAAAGATTATTTTAATATTACCGGTATTGAACTCGATGTCCTCATCCAATAAACGAACTAAGCAAGCTCGACCACTATATGCAGAAAATCGTAGAAAACAAATTCGTCTTGAGAAAGAGAAATCTCCTCGATCGGATGTAGAAAAGGAATTAATTCAATATTTCCAAGAAATAGAACTAGAACAAAAAGAACATCTTGAATCCTTCTATCCAGCAATTTATGAGTTTATTAAACGTAAAGCTTCAAGCTTGGCCTGGAAAAAATATGCGCATGAATTTTTTCGATCGTATATTAAAAAAATCAATCTAAATAGGAGCGAGCCCCTGCCCCTACCAAATCTGACATTTGAGATGCAGCGTGATCAGCCGGTTTTTACCATGGACTGGATCGAGAAGGGACAGCAGGTTGATGAAGTTCTTGATAAGCTTTGGGACTACTGGATTCTAGCAAAAGATAGCAAGACATTTTCTGATGATGAAATCATTGGAAATATTGTTATTTCTGCCATGCTTTATTCCGGCTTAAATCAAAAAGCGTCTTTAGAAGCTTTGCTTGAACACTTAAAAGATCCGGCAAAAATCAGAAAGATCGAAGATCTGAACATTATATTTTTAGAACCGCTCTCTCCCTCTTATGGAGATCTATTTATTGATGAAAAAACCATTCGTAAATCGCGTAATTTTATTCCTGATCAAATCACCCGCTTATGGTTAATTCATTTTAATAGCAGAAATATTCGTACAGTAAACCAGAATGTAGAAGATTATCTACAGCTTATTTTTAATAAGATTAAGTTACCATTTAATCTTAAAACTTATAAATTATTACGCGACTACGCCAACTTTAACTGGATGCAACTCCCGAAAGTTGACATTGATCCTGCTCTCTCACAATGTCTTATAGAAAATACTGCAACCTGTGGCTTATCAGAAATAGAATTTGAAAGATTTCTTCATCCAAAATTTAAATATCAGCAGGACACTCTTACTGATTCAGATGTAGAAAAATCACCATCTATTGTGGGTCAATCCTACTCTAATGATGACATTCAGCAAGCCTTGGATGATGTTATAAAGATTCACAAAGACCTTTTACAACTGATTCGTACACCACAAACTGATCAAAGCGTCGATGCATTAATCATTAAATATTGCATTGAAAATACTAATAAATTTAATGAGTATAGTAAACGTGTCGCCTTATGGCTCATCAGCCTTTATAAACCAGAATTAGAACAGATTCAGCAACTGGCTGAAAATTTTAATTTTTGCGCTAACCAATTTCAAAAATCGTTTCAGCAGAATAGACCATTAGCAGATAGTTCGATTTACACTTATTACTCCCGGATTGCCGAGCCTTGGCTAACACATTCTTTACAATATCTAGATAGCGAAGATGATCTGAATACGAATCTGGCAAATATCTACACACAAATTATTACGAACACCCGTCTCGCAGATGAAGCAGGCCAACCTGAATTTAAAAAATCCAGAGGTCAAACCAGCAGGATGTTGAAGCGCTTCCATAGCTTTCAACGAACAGTTTTCGAAGCTGAATCTCTCGAATTAGAATCACTCGCCATACAAAATAGGCCTAGAGCCCGTATTATTGGCCCTTTGACTTATCAAGCTTTCATGAACAAATTAGATACCTTATTTTCAGGTGCTAATAGTCAAGAAAACACTTATAAGACATTAAAAATCATCTATATCTTAGCTTACCGTACCGGTATGCGTATTAATGAAATTCTAGGCTTACGTGTGCGGGATATTGAGGGCTTGAGCTGTCTATCAGTATGGATTCAGCCCTACGGCTCAAAAAAGAAAGGAAACTTACATCAACTTAAAACAGATAGTGCTGAACGCAAAGTTCCTGTGTATTGCTTATTAAAAACCGATGAATATCAACTATTTCATAATCATGTAGTCGAGCAACGTTTACTCAATCAGCAAAACTTATACTTATTCCGTAATTGGAATGAAAATAGCAAGCTGAACAAACATACGGTGACAACACCTTTTAGAATGATTATGAACGAGCTTTTTAAAACTCATGATTATTCTTTTCACTCATTTCGACACACGGCTGCCAATCACTTATCCGTTCTGCTCAACTGCGATTACGCTCCCCTAGTCAAGAATCTGACGGATTATACTGAAGAACAATATCAGTCCATTCGGACAGAGTTACTCCGTCATACACATGGTCAAAATCATTGGTTTATGATTGCCCATTTACTGGGTCACATTGACCCTACAGAAACTTTTAAAAGTTATATTCATCTAAGCTACCTGATTTCTGGGCATAAAATACTGAAATATCACCCAGACATCGATACTCAACTGGCAAAAAAGATGATGGGCTACCTACCTTCTTTCAAATTTTTAAACACAGTAAAAGATTCTGCTCCATTCAATTTCGAAAAGCATGCTGGTCATTTAAGTCAGCAGTTACTCAACGATCAAACTGACTGGTTAAAAAGTAACGTAGAAGACATTCTAGATGAGGTTTCATTTAACTCAAAGCATCATGATTTTTTTAAATATTTCGCGGGAACAAAAGAATCCAAAGTTTCATTTGCATGGTTTTTTAAGTGCCTAAATTTACTGGAAATTCATCATGAACCAGATCGGGTATCACAAGAAATGAGTTTACCTGTCGAACTGGTTAACTACTGGTATGAAAATGCCAAACAACTGGGCCAACTCAAGTCTCAAAAAAACAACCCAAGGTTATTTGATCTCAACAACACAAATCATCTGGATAAACCTTTGAAACCCTCGATGATAGATACCGTTGAAGAGCGCAAAGCAAGGAACTATTTCTTTGAAAATATTCAAAATATCTTTGAAAAAAAGCCAGATCAAATAAAAGCGGTGCTTGAGACATTTTTAAGTCGTGTTACAGTTTCGCATACCGGCATTCATTATCGCTGGAATAAAATTGATCAATTGGAATCATTTTATTGCAAGGTAAAAGACCTGTTTCCCCATCAATTTTGGCATTTGCTTGGACAAGACTTGGTACAATTGCTAGATAAAAAGAAACAACCTTTATTACTGAAGCTGGCTAAATCGAGCACAACAGAGCATCCTACGACTCAAGAAGATTATGTTCGTCTCCAGCTTTACTCGACAAAAGATGCCAAAGCACTGGCCGCATTTAAATTTTGCTTACATCTAGCATGTATCGGCAGACCTCGATCTCTTGAACTTAAAGCTGAAGGTCTAAAAATAACCACATGCTGTTAAATAATTTAACCGTTGCTTCCTTATCTAAAGCCAAATTTAATATATCTTCAGTAAAAATTGGATGTCTGAGAAACGATAATCAAATAGTATAAACTCTAGGTATCAGCAACGTCTGAAACTGAGATCAGTCATGCATAAAACGTCAGAAAAAATTGCAAAACAAAAAAAGGTATTAACTAAAGCTGTTTTATCATCTGCAAAACAACTTGGTTTGACACTGGACCAGCTTGCTATCGTTATCAATTTAGATTCAGTGGAAACTTTAAATTCGCTTCAGTTAGATCCCGATTCAAGTCAAGGAGAACTCGCAATTATTTTAATTCGTATTGCGATATCACTAGATGCTCTAACAGGTGGAGAGGCTAAATGGATGCAGCATTTTATGAAGTCACCAAATAAGCTAACCAAAGGCATTCCGATAAAACAGATTCAGACTACTCAGGGATTAGCTACTGTATTAAACGTAGTCGAAGGACTTCGGCTTCAGGGTAAATATTAAGAATATATAAAGCTTCATTACACAGAAAATTAAAAGTCATAATTTTGTCTAATAATTCAAATTCAAGGTATAAGAAGTTTCTCTTCTCAAGAGGTATACAACTGCCTCATTATTGAGAACTACCATACATATATGGATTCTATTAACCTAATTTGAGGCTAAATTGAATCTTATAAGTTCAATTTAGCTATTCAAGAATCATTATAAAAGTTTGCTATATAGCGAATATTAACCATAATTAGTTAAAAGTTTGCTATATGGCTAACAAATTTCGGGAGAAAAAAATGGCTACACGAGGTGAAATAGGTAAAGAAATACGTTTGGCAAGAAAAGGGTTAGGCTATACACAGAAAAGCCTTGCAGAAAAAACTCAAGTCAATAAAACAACAATTTCAGAGATGGAAAATGGCCATTTTACAGGTTCATTTGACATATTTGAACGTGTGCTTGATGGTGTTGGTTTACAATTCGAAGTGAATAAAAAAAAGCATAAATTGCCGCAGTGGGATGAAATTGAAGAAATATTTTCAGAATATGATGAATAAATTGTGAATCGGTACCGAATAAGGTATCAGAAAAGGCAAAGCCCTGCCCATCGACCTCATTGCTCCAGACCACTTGTGCCAGATATTCCAGATTGACCTGATGGCAAATTCCGGTTCCTGGCGGCACCACGCGAAACTGATTGAGCGCCGCCTGCCCCCAACGTAGAAACTGGTAGCGCTCGCCATTGCGTTGCATCTCAATGGCGATATTCTAGTCAAAAGCTTGCGGGCTAGCAAAGTAATCGACCATCACCCAGTGATCGATGACTAAATCCACCGGTGACAACGGATTAATTTTTTCCGGATCACCACCGGCTTTGGCCACTGCTGCACGCATTGCAGCAAGATCAACCACTGCAGGAACACCGGTAAAATCCTGCATCAGGACCCGTGCCGGACGATACTGGATTTCCTGTTCTGAAGTTCGATCGTTAAGCCATCCTGCCAAGGCATGAATATGCTCGGTTTTCACCGTGAGCTGATCTTCAAAACGTAGTAAATTTTCCAGCAAGACTTTTAAAGATTTTGGTAGTTGGGACAGGTCACCTAACTGCACTTGCAATTTAGACAGGTTGAAAATCTGATAGTGTTCTGAACCGACGGTTAATGTTTCTAAAGTATTAAAACTATTGATATTACTATACTTAGCCGTCTAGTTTCCCTCCGGCTTGATATGCTATTTTTATGATCACAGTCAACCATTCCTTTACTTACTGTATGCTAACTGCACGGCGGGTTTGTTATTATTTATTATCAGATTGCGCTAGGTAGTTAAATGCAGAGCTGCCAGGAAATTTTGCCAGAGAGTTGCCAACAGTTCAGATCTGGCTGCCAATTACGTAAGGAGATTAAGGTAAATTGAACCGCGTATTTTAACTGTATTTTCAGAGTGATTTCAGATCACTACGTAGCTAGGGCTTTTACAGATCGAAATGATAAAGTCATAAATTGCTTTTCAAAAAAAAGAAACTAATATGTTTCTTACAGGACCTAAAAGCAATAAATGTATCTACAATGAATAAGTCTTTACTTCAGCAAATCAAAAAAAGACGAACCCAATTGGGCTTAAAGCAAGTTGATATGCAATCCCGTACAGGCATTTCAAGACAGCAGTACCAAAAACTGGAAAGTCAGGGCAACCCTCGATTAGAGACCTTAGAAATTATAGCGGCAGGATTAAATGCTCAACTGATGCTCATTCCTGATGATAAGGTTCATTTGATCAGACAATTATTGAATGATGAAATTAAAGTCACTATTGAAGATCAGGATGACTTAATGACTAACCCATGGAAGGGTCTTCTCGGAGGAGAGGAACCATGAATACTGTTGCCGTCCTGAAATTAACATTACATCACGGTATCGTTGGATACTTGGCAGGATTTCAGAGCGGAAAAAATATTCTGGTTTTTACAGATTCCTTCCGCTCTGATCAGCAACGCCCGACCTTGAGCCTGCTGACTTCCCCCTTGTATCCTCAAGTGGATAGGATTTTAGAAAAGACCTATGTTACACATCAGCGTTTACATCCCTTGCTATCAAACTTGCTACCAGAAGGTGCATTACGCGAACTGATTGCACAAAGCCTCAAAGTACATATAGACAATGAATTTCAGTTATTGGCAGCTTTAGGTCATGATTTACCTGGAGCACTCATTGCGACTCCATTAGATCCAGAAGAAATTCCAGATGAAATAAAATTCAAACTGCAGATCTCTAATCCAGATCAGATCTTAAAACAGGAGATCCGAACAGATAATAAGTTTTCCTTGGCCGGCGTCCAAATGAAGTTTTCCATGAAAGCCAAAGATGGGCGTTTTACACTAGTCCAGGCAACGGAATCGTCTCTACACGGGGACTGGATTGTCAAAACTCCTTCTTCCAGACATGCTTTTGTTCCGCTAAATGAATATCCTATGATGAGCCTTGCCAAAATGGTCGGAATAGATGTCTCTGAGATTCGCTTGGTGGATATGGCACTCTTACAAAACCTTCTACCATTAAATTTACCCCAAGAGCAATATGCTTTTGCAATCAAAAGATTTGATAGACAGAGTACTGCTGATACTACAGAGCTTATTCACATCGAAGACTTTGCTCAGATCTTCGGTGCATATCCACAGCAGAAATACAGCACCACAAATTATGAGCAGATAGGAAAGATCATTTATCAATTTTCATATAACAAAATTCTTGATATTCAGCAAGTTGCCAGCCACTTACTTGTCAACATTTTGCTCGCCAATGGAGATGCACACTTAAAAAACTGGAGTATGATTTATCAGGACAAAAGAACACCAAGATTATCTCCCGCATACGATATATTGATGACTAGTGTATATATTGAAAATGAGCTTCATTTCGCATTGAATCTTGCCAAAAATAAAGATTGGTATTTAGCTGAGATGAAACACTTTGAACAATGGGCTGAAAAAGTCGGTGTTCCATGGCGTGTTATTGAAAAACAACTTCACGCGATCATGGACAAAGCACGGTCAGTATGGCAAGTGCTATTACTAGACTTACCTATGTTTTCTGTTCATAAAGAAAAATTAAGAGAACATTGGAAAAAATTGCATCCAGACTTTCAGATACTTACAGATGATTAGAGGAAACCTGTAACCAAGCTAAAATTTCTCAAACAATTTCATCACATCATTTTCCGTCAGTTTCACTTCTCCCTCATGATCTGTGCTTAGAATAGACTGTGCCAGTTCTGCTTTATTCTGCTGCAAGGCAATAATTTTTTCTTCTATGCTTTTATTGGTAATCAGCTTATACACAAATACCGGCTTGTCCTGTCCAATCCGCCATGCACGATCTGAAGCTTGATCTTCAGCAGCAGGGTTCCACCATGGATCATAGTGAATGACCGTATCTGCGGCAGTTAGATTCAGACCAACCCCTCCTGCTTTCAGACTGATTAAAAATACCGGCACTTGTCCAGACTGAAATGCTGTAATGACTTCATCTCGCTTTTTGGTCTTTCCAGTCAGCTTCACATAGCCAATTTCTGCGTGATGGAGCTGTTGTTCAATCAGTTCCAACATTGAGGTAAACTGAGAGAAAATAAGAATTTTTCGTCCCTCTTCCACCATTGGAACAACCATATCCATCAACTGTTCAAGTTTGGCAGAATACGCCTGCCCGGTTTTAACTGAATCCAGTTTCAGCAAGCTAGGATGACAACAGACCTGACGCAGCTTCAGCAAGGCATCTAAAATTTGGATTTGACTACGCTTAAAGCCTTTTTCTGCCACAATTTTCTGAATATTTGCCTGCATCGTGGCGCGAACAGCCTCGTATAGCTTGGATTGCTGCTCATTCATGTCAATATTGACTTCAATCGTGGTTTTTTCAGGCAATTCCTTGGCAACGTCAGTTTTCAAGCGACGTAAAATAAAGGGTTTAATGCGGTTTACCAACTTTTGCCTTAACTGCTGATCACCGCGTTTTTCAATAGGATAGCGGTACTTTTTATTAAAGATTTCTTGTGAATATAAAAATCCTGGCATTAGAAAATAAAATAGTGCCCACAGCTCACCCAAATGATTTTCCATAGGTGTACCAGTTAGACATAGACGATGTCGCGCTGTTAATTGCCGTACTACCTGTGCAGCTTTGGCACGCGGATTTTTAATATTCTGCGCTTCATCCAGAATGAGTTGATGATATTCATATTGCTTCAGTTGCTCTTCATCTCTCGCCAAGAGCGGGTAGGTGGTTAACACAATATCATAGTGTGAAATCTGCTCAAAATACTGATGGCGGTCGGGGCCTTGTAGCAGCAGTACCTTGAGCTCAGGGGTAAATTTTTCCGCTTCTTTGAACCAGTTATGCATCAGCGATGTGGGTGCAACAATTAAGGCGGGTCTGTCCTGCAAATGACCAGCCTGCTTTTCCATGAGTAAGTGGGCTAAAGTTTGTGCTGTTTTACCCAAACCCATATCATCCGCCAGAATCCCGCCATGCTGGGTTTCCCTTAAAAACTGTAACCAGCCTAGGCCCTGCTGCTGGTATGGACGTAATTCCCCCTGAAAACCTTGTGGTGTCGGCAGTTGTTGCTGATAGCCTTGTTTGAATTTCTGCGCAAATTGCTGCAGGCGATTACTGACCTGCCACACCATCCCCAGATGATGTTGTAATTCTAATAGTTGACTCGCATCATAGCGATCTATGCTACGCTCTTCTTGCTGTAAAATGCTCTGCAGATGCAACAATACCGGCTTAATGTCCTTTGCGGATAAAGCCAAATCTGGTTGATCCGCTGCAGTTTTCAGGGTGAAAATGTGACTGTCATTCAGATGACCAAAAATCCGTGGATCAAGTAAATCAGGCTGTTCTTTCACCAAAGCCACAAGTGCATCGAGTAAATCATAGCTATTGCCTGCACTGTCCTGAACGGTCGCCCCGATATTGAACCAGTCTTGTTGGCTTTCAGATTCAGTGATGGAAATATTTAAATTTTCAACATATTGCAGCTTAAATGGGCTGTGTTCCAGATGCTCTATCTGCCATCCAATCAATTCAATTTGATTGATGGGCATCAGCTGTTTGATCCAGTCTCCATAGAACGCAAAAACCATAGAATCAAGACGTTGTTTATCCAGTTTTAATTGCTGGTAATAATTAAGATCTTTCACCCACTTCAGTGATTCGACCAATAGCTGTAAACGCTGGATTGACTGTTGTTCCTGAACTAAGTTCCGAAGCTGTCGCACCATTTTGCCATGCTGCTCACCAATAAAACTGTCACCTGATGTACCTGCTTTTATTCGTCCGCCTACATAGGAGAATTCAATTTCGGCACAAACAGACTCTTCCCATTTCCAATCAAATTTATCTAAAACACCGAAGCGTAAAATTGGCTGGGGACTTCCCTCAAGGACATCAATATGCTGAATAGACTCGGGCTGAGGTAGATTTTTCACGTCTGAATATTGATGAGTCAGTTTCTCAAACTCTGGCAAGAGCATAGATGGAAGATCAGGCATCTGTAAAAAATGGTACAGAAGATTTGCCGTATATTCACCATATAACTGGCCCACCGTGTTCTGTTGAATATCCACATAACACGGTGGCTGGCTCGCGAGAATCTGAATATGTGGATTTAATTTCAAATCGAGTCGAATATCACCATTGACCAATTCAATGTTTAAATGCTCTGTCTGTTGTTTAGCCCCTTGTTCCCATCTAAATTCGATGTTGTAGCCTTGTTCTGACCATTGAAGTGCAGTATGGCTCTTTTTTTGCCAGTACACATCGCCACTTTGAATAAAAGATTTGAAATGCTCCAATAAAATGCTGGAGATATCGAGATTGCTTTGATAAAAGCGTTCGTCACTGTTTATTTTGGCATAATAATAAATCTGGTTAAATAATTGTCGTTTTTGTTCAGCTAAAGTCAGATGCTTTCTGGTGATATTTTCATATTGGGTATAATAACTTTCCCCCGCAATTGAGCCATTTTTATTGCGTCTGGCCTTCTGAACATCAACTGTCAATTTCTTTAAGCTGACAGACTGATCTAGCAGGTAAATTAAATAATTGTTTGTTTTGACAGATTGCTCTGGTTCAGTCTGTTGTAAATACCGTTTAAAATCATTCAACCAGCGCTGCGCCTGATCATCCCCCCGTTGGCGTTTTGCGATTCCCTGCGGGGATTGAGAGTCAGCATAACGCTGCTGAAATTCCTGACGATATTCTTGAAAGAATAACCGCGCTAAAGCAGCAGCATGTTTACAGTTATATCCAACCGGACAAGTGCAATCGTCATCGATTAAACGGTCTTTTTGGGGATTATAGGTAATTGCAGTATCGTAATAATCTGTCCCTTCAATTTGGGCATACATCGTAACCCCGTCTTTGTCCTCAAAGAATTCAATCGTTTCCCTATCAATGTGTTTAGCATAGCTCAGACTGCGCTGAAGAGTTGCAGTACTAAAGCGAGATAGAAAATTGATCAATGAGGACATAATTACCAGAAACCAAAAATGTTTATACAATTATAACGGACAAAGCTGTCATTTCAGAACAGTAGTGCTCGCCAACGTATCAAAAGGAAATAAATCCATGCTCAAAAACTTAATGTTTACTACAATGGATGGGGTGAATATTGGCTTTGGGGTACATTGGTCTCCTCAACCGCAATCACAGGTCGGCCATTAATCGCCTTTGAATACAGTGCAGAAGCGA
This sequence comes from Acinetobacter sp. TW_SC_4, assembly GCF_054861205.1. Lineage (NCBI taxonomy): Bacteria > Pseudomonadati > Pseudomonadota > Gammaproteobacteria > Moraxellales > Moraxellaceae > Acinetobacter > Acinetobacter sp. TW_SC_4. Next base: position 151,100 of record NZ_CM142174.1, on the reverse strand, counting down.
TCAGTAGAGGTTTAGAACTTTCCTGCACATCAAATGGATATCATGGGTGAGGCACTGAATATTCCTCGACAAGCTCTTGTGAAACTTGGTACTCAGGAAGCGGAACTTTGTGTCCAAGAAGTTGATGAAATTATTGGCTCGATTTGTAAGGTTGCAATCCGGTTCAGCAATATCGCTCATGACCTACTACCTGGACAAATTCAAGCAGAGACTCTCCAACTGATCCAAATTGGATTGAGCATAATATTCATTTATTGCACTAAATAGCTTTCACAAAGCTTCTATGAAGGGCTTATTCTAACCGTTGTTTTATCACGGCATAAGCTACACCAGTCACCACACTTCCAATCGCAATCGCCAATAAATATTTTAATGGATAATTCATCGCATTCGGAATGATCAGCACCATTACACCGCCATGCGGAGTGACTAGTTCACATTTAAATAATGCAACCAAAGCCCCAGTTACAGCACCACCTGCGATCGCGCATGGAAGCACTCGAATCGGGTCTTTGGCAGCAAACGGAATAGCACCTTCCGAAATGAAACATAGGCCCAGAACTACAGCAGCCTTCCCTGCATCTTGCTCAGGTTTGGTAAATTTATACTTTGCCAGAAAAGTTGCAATTGCCATACCCAATGGCGGTACCATACCCGCAGCCATGGTAATCGCCATCGGTCCGTATGTTTGTGACGTAAGTAAGCCCACCGTAAAGGCATAAGCCGCTTTATTTATTGGCCCTCCAACATCAATACACATCATACTCCCAAGGATAATCCCCATGATCATGGCATTGGTCGTCCCCATATTGGCAAGGAAGTGTGTGAGTAATTCAAACAATTGTGCAACAGGCTGTCCAACCACATAAATCATGATTAAACCAACAGCTAAACTGGCCAATAGTGGAATAATCAATATTGGTTTTAATGCTTCTAAGCTACTTGGGAGTTTAAGCTGCTTCGATAAAAATAACGCAATATAACCTGCAATAAAACCTGCAACTAATCCACCGAGAAAGCCTGCCTCTAATTGTGTGGCAAGTAAACCGCCAATCAAACCTGGAGTTAAACCCGGACGATCCGCAATAGAATAAGCAATGTAACCTGCCAGCATAGGTACCATAAGAGTAAATGCTGCAGCACCTATTTGCTTTAAGGATGCGGCAAAGCTTCCTTCAACAGGATTGAGGCCAAACATAAACGAGATGGCAATGGTCAAACCGCCCGCCACCACCATCGGCAGCATGAAAGATACCCCTGTTAAAAGGTGTTTATAAATTCCAGTTTTTTCTTTGTTTTCATTTTCTGTCTTAGTGGCTGTTTGCTTACCCGTTTCAAGCACTTTGGCCTCAGCAATTGCATTTGCAAAAGTCTTATCCGTTTGCTTAAGGGCAAATCCTGTACTGCAGCGATATACACGTTTGCCTACAAAGCGATCTGTATTGACCTCAATATCCGTTGCTAAGATCACCACATCTGCTTTGGCAATACTTTCTGCCGATAAAATATTTTTAGCCCCAACCGATCCTTGGGTTTCAACATCAATCTGATAACCGTGCTTTACTGCACCCTGTTGTAAGGCTTCGGCCGCCATAAACGTATGCGCAACACCAGTTGGACATGCTGTAATGGCGACAAACCGTGTAATCCCTACATTGGCTGCAGTAGTTTCATCTAAAGCATCTGAATGCTCAAGAACTTGTTGCAAAAGCATGATCGCATCGTGTTGTGCGTTATTCAAACCAATGACTTTCACAACCTTGTCACGCAGTTGATCCGCATCTACCGACTTCTGTCCAACAAAAACAACTGTATCAATAACATTTGATAAATCGAGATGCTCGACTGATGTCGCCACATCATTGGAAATACCAAGTGCTGTCGCTGCTTTGGAGAGTTTTTTGGCCAAAATCACTGCATTAATCGGCTGCTCGGGACTATGTGGCACAAATAAAATATGTTTTATCTCTTGCATCGTATTAACTCAATGATTGGACTGAGATTTGCGATTTCAAATCTTCAATAACAGCAAAGTCTGGAAGGGCAAACCCAATTTGGGTCACAGCGTTGCTCGCAATTGCGGTTGCTGTTTTCAATGTTTCTTCTGGGGAAGTTGAACTCAACAAGCCATGAATCATACCTGCCAGCAAGGAATCTCCCGCACCCACCGTACTTTGGACGGTGACTTTCGGTGCAGTAGCATGCAGGGGTTGCGTGCGGTGAAGCCAGTTCACTCCGTTTTCACCCATCGAGACCACAATATGTTCGATCTGACTATTTAAACTGGCAAAAAGATGCTGCTGTTCTGCAAACGTTTCTGCTGGCAAATGGTAGGTTTCCGTCAACTCATCTGTATTAGGCTTAATCAACCAAGGATGGGCAGCAATTGCTGCTTTCAACGCAACACCACTGGTATCTACTGCGACTTTTTTACCAGCAGACTGTAACCATAGAATCAGTGTCGAAAGCTCTTCTGCAGAAAACCCTTGTGGCAAACTGCCAGCAATCACAATCACATCAACTTCTAAAATCAGTTGAGATAAACGTTCACATAGTTGTTGTTTTGCTGAGGTATCTACAAAAAAGCCCTTGCCATTGATGTCAGTCATCTGACCAGAAGCTTCTGCAACTTTAATGTTTTGTCGTGTTTCACCTGCAACATAAATAAATTGGTTATCAAATTGCTCTTGCTGGATATGATGGTCAAAAATTTGACGGTTGTCTTGCCCCAAAAAGCCACTCACAATCAGTTCATGTCCCAAATCCTTAAGGACCTGTGCCACGTTTAAGCCTTTACCTGCTGCATGGCTTTGGGCCGTTAACTGACGATTGACCTCGCCAACTTTTAGTTGATCCAATTGCACGGTGAGGTCAATTGCAGGATTCAGAGTAATGCTTAATATCTTAGCCATTCGTAATTACTCCACCAATGCACGTACGGCAGTTGCACTGTCACAACTTAAGGCTTGCTGAGCGACCTGTTGGCAATTTATATAGTTCAAACCACGAATTTGCGCCTTCACCAATGGAATACTGGTACTCGACATACTCAACTCATCCACGCCCAAGCCTATCAATACAGGCACAGCTTTTGGATCAGCAGCCAATTCACCACAAATGCCCACCCATTTACCATGCTGATGTGCTGCCCGAACAGTTTGATCAATCAATAACAAAATACTCGGATGTAAACCATCAGCTTCAGCAGACAACAGTGGATGACCACGGTCAATCGCCAGAGTATATTGAGTCAAGTCATTGGTTCCAATACTAAAAAAATCAACTTCTTGAGCAAGAATTGGAGCCAACAATGCTGCCGCAGGAACCTCAATCATAATACCGACTTGTAAGTTTTCACATGGATGCTGTATGCGAACCTCATCCAAAATTGCTTTTGCCGCTCGCCATTCTTCAACCCGCCCAATCATCGGAAACATAATTCTTAATGGGCGATTATCTGCTGCTTTAAGTAAAGCAACCAATTGCTGACGTAACAACTCTGGCTTACGTAAAGTCAGACGAATACCACGTAAGCCCAAGAATGGATTTTCTTCCTTTTCAATAGGCAAATACGGCAAAGGTTTGTCCCCGCCCACATCAAGTGTACGTACCACTAATGGACGATCCGCCAAAGCATCTAACACCACCCGATAATCGGCTTCCTGTGTAGCCTCATCAGGCGCACTGCTGTGTGACATAAAGACCAATTCTGTGCGTAGCAAACCAATTGCTTCTGCCCCATCGGCCACAGCCTGTATCGTAGCGCCCACTTTGCCAATATTGGCTGCGATTTCAACTTGATGTTGATCCAGTGTGATGGCAGGTTCTAAACAATGCTGTTCCGCTTGTTCTCGCAACTCACGCTGGCGTTGGCGCTCTGCAATGGCATGATCAATCTGATTTTGCTCGGGTGAGACCACATACTCACCACTATCCCCATTAATTAGCACTGTGGCATGGTTCTCAATATTTAAAACAGCTACACCCGCACCTACGACTGCTGGAATAGCCAGAGCACGTGCCACAATAGCACTATGGGCACTCGCTCCACCAACCGCGGTCAAAATGCCTGCAACACGATCTTTATTCAGACGCGCTACATCACTCGGGCCAACATCATGCATAATTAAGATATAAGGTTGCTCGGGTTCTGTGACATCGGCCACACCGCACAAAGCAGCCAAAACACGCTCACCAATATCCCTTAAATCAGCCGCACGCTCTGCCAGTAAACGATCGCTAAGTGCAGCCTGTGCGGTAGCAGCCACTTCAATATGATCATGCCAAGCTGCTGCAGCAGACAACCCTTGCTTTAAACCGCGTTGTACACTTTGGAGGAGGTCTGGATCATCCAGCATTTCCAAATGTGCCATGAATATCTGCTTAATGGCAGTAGATTCAGTATGTGCAATGAATTGACGTAAGTTATTTTTCACCTGATGAAGTGCAATTTCAAGCTTTTCATTCTCAGCTTTAAAACTCTGTCCGCGACGTTCATAACTAAATTCATGTGGCTTCACCACATGTGCAGGACCAAAAGCAAGGCCAGTTGATGCCGCAATACCGCAGCTACCCGTATCGCCATGTGATTCAAAAGGCATTAATTCCAAATTATTTACGACTGGGGCACTACTGCTATGCTGATGAGATACAAGGTCAACAGCTTCAACTTCTTCTCCTAAACCTTGTTGAACTGCATCAATAATCTGTTCTAAGCCTGCTACAGCATCGGTATCGGGTTGTGCAATAAAAGTCAGAGTTTGACCACGACGACACCCCATGGCTAATAATTTGGTTAAACTTTTTGCCGAAACGTAAGCCCCCTCATCTACAGCAACGAGAATATCCCCTGCAAATTTCTTGGTCATATTGACCAAGTGTGTCGCGGGACGTGCATGTAGACCATGAGCGTTAGCTAAGACAATACGACGAGATGGCCAATCAGGAATCAGTTCAGCACCAATTAACTGCGCCAACTGGTGACTATCTTGCTCTTGGTTGAGGGTATGAACTTGTTCAGTATCAAACAAAATATCCATTAACCGTTGAAACCGTTGCATATCCAGTTGCTCATTACTGGCAATACACACCAAAGTCTTGAGCATTTCCTGCTGATGGCTTAAAACCTGTTCCGCTTTTACCAAACTTACAGCTGGGCTCAAAACATGCTGGTTAGAAGTGATCGACCAGACCCCCTCCCCTAAATGAATCATGCTGTTTAGGTTTAAACCCGACAGAAAACCACACTCCACCATTTTTTGCTGTTTCAGCAACTGTGTTGCCTGCCAAATTAAATCTTCTACATCAAGTGCGGGAACTTGGGTGGCGATTAAATTTTCATGCAATGCCAAAGATGCGGGTTGGGCTTGTAATAATGCGATAATTTGCTCTGCAGATTGAGCCTGTTTCACTTGATCAGCGACATCATTAATTAAAGCTCGCGTCAAAATTTGTAAGACTTGCAAATGCTCATCTGATTTCGCAGCAATCACCACTGCTAAATAAATTTTATTTTCACCGTCCCAAACAACTCCTTCAGGAAAGTGTGCCAGACGAATACCAGTTTTTAAAATACATTGGCGAGACTGAGGCGTCCCATGCGGAATGGCAATTCCTTGCCCTAAATACGTTGCACTTTGTTGTTCGCGCACGGTCAACCCATGAATATAATCAGGTGTAACCAATTGGTCTTCGACTAAGATATCGACTAGACATTGCAACGCTTGTGCCTTATCAGTGGCGTGTTGTTTCATTCGAACATGTTGTATATCTAGCGCGAGCATAAAACGTCCTTGCAAAGCAGCATAGTGAGAAGCCATGCTTTTTTACTGCAGAAAAAATAAGTCGAATTCTACTCAGGATTTACACAAAAATCTGTATTTTTTGATTTTATCTTCATGATCATCATTACGACGCAATTAAGAAACGACGAGATTCTCCAGAGCTCAGTGTTGCGATAGTTGGGTTTAGTTCTAATTGAACCGCTCTATCTGATTTCAGGGGGTATATTTTACTTTTTTCATCGGATCACTACGCTTCGCTACGTCTTGAGAAGCAATGCGTCTCATCTCAGAAAGTTTGGTCTCCGACAAACCCGGTACGGTTCACCGTGCTTTAATGATATTGCTTCAATCTCTGTTGTAGAGTCATCCACCTACATGAAAATTCCTTTAGCCGCTGAGAAAATCGCTGCTGGCTTTCCATCCCCTGCCCAAGACTATGTAGATAAAACTCTAGACATGAATGAACACTTGATTAGAAATGAAGCAGCAACCTTTGTGGTGAAAGTCGCTTCACTTTCTATGCGAGATGCAGGTATTGAGATTGATGATGAACTGATTGTAGACCGAAGTATTGACGCCAAACATGAAGACATCGTGATTGCACTGATCGACAATGATTTCACTGTAAAACGCTTAATGATCGAAAATAATTATCGTTGGCTTAAAGCTGAAAATCCAGATTGCTCAGACATTCATCTGCAAGATGGCCAGGAAATGGTGATTTGGGGTGTGGTTACTTTTGTCATTAAGTCATTTAGAAATCGTTAATTTCTTTATTGGTTTCCTGCCCAATGACCATATATTCTCAGAAAATCTACGCTTTAGTAGACATTAATAATTGCTATGTGAGTTGTGAGCGCATCTTTAACCCTGGTCTAAAAGATAAACCAGTAATTGTCCTGTCTAATAATGATGGCTGCGCTGTAGCCCGCTCTCAAGAGGCCAAGGACCTAGGCATTAAGATGGGTGTTCCTCTATTTCAGATCAAGGACATCGTTGAACAGCATCAGGTCCAAGTGCTTTCTAGCAATTATGCCCTGTATACAGAGATGTCACGCAGATTCATGAAAGTCCTGTCCGACTTTGTTTCTCCTAAAGAACAGGAGATTTACTCTATTGATGAATGTTTTCTCGATCTGACAGCCCATGCGGGAAATTACGACTTAACTGACTATACCCAGCACATTCGTCAGCGTATTTTTTCTTGGCTTGGTTTACCAGTATGTATTGGCATTGGCAGATCTAAGACAGAAGCAAAACTAGCAAACCACATTGCGAAAAAGAATGTTTATCTGAACGGTGTATGCAACCTAGTTTCAATGGATCCTTGCTCTGCTGAAGATCTGTACCAAGCTATAGAAGTGAGTGAAATCTGGGGAGTTGGCAGGAAGCACAGCCAAAAGCTCAACAGCATGGGGATACACTCAGTCATGGATTTCATTATGGCTTCGCCTCTGATGATCAGAGATCAGTTTTCTATCGTCATGCATAGGACATTACTGGAATTGCAGGGTGTTTCATGTATAGAGCTAGAGCATACGCGGGCACCAAAAAAGCAGATTGTTGCAAGCCGTTCTTTTGGACAAAGGATTTACCATATTGACGACTTAAAAGAAGCTATGAGCCTCTATGTGCAAGATGCAGTTACTCGTTTAAGAGGTGAAAATTTATTGTGTGGTTATATAATTGGCTTCGTACAATCTAACCCGTTTGACACGTATAGACCTTATTACAGCAAGTCAGCTGCAGTGACTTTACAAGAACCTACTGACAACCTGTTAGTGTTCTCTAAAATTGCTACCACGATGATTGATGACTTGTATACCAAAGATATTGCCTTTAAGAAATGTGGCGTGATCTTGACGTGCCTGGAGCCTAAAGCTTCCCATATTTATGACCTGTTCACTGACATGAAGCAAATAAGCTTAGACAATAACCTGATGGATTCACTTGAGGAAATCCATCATAAGTTTGGCAAAACCAAGCTGGCTTTAGGAGCAAGTACGTTACCGAATAGAACCTGGAACATGTCAAGAGATCGGCTAACTCAAAACTACTTCAAGTGGGATCAATTATTGAATGTGAAATAATTTGAATGATTTATTTCCTGCCAAATTTTGGCACTTACTTGGACAAGATTTGCAAAAAAGTTAGATGTTAAACAACAGCCTCAACTTTTCAAATTAGTAAAATCATCAATAGATAAATATCCATCGACTCTAGAGGATTTTCCTCGTCTGCAGCTCTATTCAGTAAAAGATGGTCATGCTCTGCAATTTTAGTTTTGCTTAGCGTGTATTGGCCGCCCACGATCTGTTCAGCTTAATGAGTTAGATGACATATCACCTGCTACCCTACATAAGCCTATGACTGTATTACACCAAGAGCGACTTTTTTAAAAAATTAACCCACTGTTCTATTTGTATTTAAATAGATATTCCTGGTTAATATTGGATTAAATATTCTTCATAGGCATGTAAATACTAGGCATCATTATCATCAATAGTGATCACCTGTTAGCTGTTTATAAATGTCGGTTCAAAGTTTTCATATCTCTTTCACTCATTGTGTAATTTATTTAAGGTTCTCTTTGCATTGACTGCATCCATGTGTACCACCAATAAGAAAAGAAAAACCCCGCTCAATAACTTGACGGGGCTGTTAGTGCCGTAACAATTTCGGCTAGGGATTAGATATTTTTTTCAAGAAAAAAATCTGTTTAACTCTCCCAAATTAAACAGATCAATTTGCGCTGTATCACTAATTATTCAGTATTATTTATTTGCACTAAATATAAAATCAAATTATTTCACTATGATGAAAATAGTTTATTTGATTCTTAAATATCACTTAACGTCTTTCAAAAAATTACGACAAACCTTAGATTTTCCAGCAAAAACTATGTAATCAACTTCCATTGTACTATATAGACCAAATATACGCTTTACGAATCGGAATAGTTATTTCCCCTTTTAAATTAATTTGAATGAAAATTTAAAAAGTAATATTTCTCTAATCCATAGTTTTAAAAAAAAGAAGCTCAATGGAGCTTCTTTTTTTTAAAACTATGGATCGGTCTGAGCCAAAATTTTTATCTTTTATCAATAAATCCTTTTTATTCTTTATAATTTTGCGTGCTGTATTGCTCAACTGGCAATCGGGACAAGGCCTTTTGCCCTTTTTCACCAGGTAACCCTTCTACATACTGCAAAAATGCTTCTGCATAATCTAATCCCACATCTATACGACGCTCACCAGTAATGTCTTTAAAGCTTGTGTAAAAGTCCTGACCATCAGCCAGAAAGTTGATGGTAATTACTTGATAGGTCTGATTCATATTTAATGGCTGATATTGACCTTGTGCATTTCGAACCTTTAAATTGGATAAACGCTGACCCTTTGCCTTAGTTAAATCTACATCCCATTGTAGTCCACCCGCATATGGATAACTGCCTGTGTTATTACTCGTAACAGCATCCATGGCATCTTCCAGCACTGCTTTAATTTCTTGGCCAGTTGCATTTAATTGTACTAAGGTATTTTTGAATGGCAGCACTGTATAAATTTTCTCTACCGTAATATCACCTTGAGGCAGATCTACCCTTACCCCTCCTCCGTTTTGGATTGAAATATCTGCATTAAAATATTTTTTACCTTGCTGTAGAAATGCTTCGGCAACCAGCTGCTGTACATCACCCCCATGCTGATTAATAAAATCTGCTTTATTGCAGACATCACCTAAACTAGAACGTGATGTATCTTTGGTCATTCCTGGAACACGACGTAAGCATAAATTATCATTAGCAATGGCAACTTTTTCTTTGCCTAATAAGTTTTTAGCGACTTTATACGGTTCTAAAATACTTAAAGCTATAGCATCAGGCTGTACAATACGTAAGGAGTTACTATTTTCAATATCTCGCTTAATAGAATCTAGTTCCGTACTCATCAATGCTGGAGCATCTTTAGCTGTACGTTTAAAATCATCGCCAATCAATACATTGGCTTTTCCTGCACATGCTTCAATTTTACCATCGGCATCAAAGTTGACTTTGAGTTGTCCGACGACATAACTATATTGCCATGCCTGTACAACACAGACCTGATCACCATCTTTATTTTTTAATACAGTGGGATAGTCACCCTCTGGGCTTATACCGTAACTTTTAAGTTTCGCATCTGCCAGCAAGGTATGAGAATCTCCGCCAACAATGACATCAACGCCTGACAATTTAGTGGCTAAATCTTTTTCTAACCCGTACCCTAAATGAGATTGAACAATAATTTTATTGATGCCTTGCTGTTTTAGCTCATCAATATATTTTTGTGCAGTAACTACTTCATCATTAAATACAGTATCTTGATTTGGTCGAGAAGCATTTTTAGTTTTATTGGCAATCGTTAAACCAATTAAAGCAATTTTCTGCCCTTCTTTTTCCATAACTGTATAAGGTTTAACAAGGTTAGTTTGGTATAGTGCTGAAGTTTTTCCAAACTCGACATTTGCACTCAAGACTTGGGTTTTATTTTCACAATTACCTTTATCATTTAAGAATCCAATAAATTTTTTTAAGCCATCATCCGTATTATCGAATTCATGATTACCTAGCGTTAACGTATCGAAACAAACACTATTCATGAGATCTGCCTCTGCTTCACCTTCTTTCAAAGTAAAATAGAGGTCCCCAGTAATGGCATCACCTGAATGAATTTTTATTGGATTCTTCTCAGTGCTTGCCAAAGTATTCATCAACGCAGCAACGCGTGCAAAACCACCATTAGAGACTTGTATTTCTTCACGTTTACCCATCGAAGTTTCAAGCATTAATATAGTACTTTCCTCATCCAAATGTGAATGACTGTCATTAATATGTACTAAATTGACTTCCAGCGGTTTAGGAGGAATAACAGGCGTTATATTCGTATTTTCTTTACTATCATTATTACACCCAGTTAAAAACATACTAGAAACTAATAAACTGCATGTAAAACCCGAATACCTAGTTAGTTTATTATTAAAAGACATGACCACCCCACCTGATTATAATTTAAACAAACATCATGTAGGTCTGCTGTTTAAAATTCATGACATTCACTATTTTTTCTAATTGTTTTTTAACAAATGGTTAAGTTATCCCATTAGGGAACTTTTCATTTCATGCCCCAAGCTTAAATTATAAATTTTGAATAAGCATATGTTTGATTATTGCTTGGCTAATTTTTTAAGCACTCAATAAAATAAGGAGAAATATGAAATTTCCCCTTATAGATTAAATTTATTTCGTCAGTTTTCTTAATTTACAGTCGATGAACTCATATCAAAATTTACGTCTGCGTATCATGGAAACTAAAACGAGGCCCGTTAAGGTTAACATTGACCAGATCCCCATGCTGCCACCGCTTATTTTTCCTGTATCAGGATTACTCGATATATTTTCGTTTAAATCCATATCAACAATTACAGGATCATGATCGGAAGAACGGAATGCATCATCGCTATAGAATGCTGCAATTTGCTCATCTGTTTTATATTCTTCGTTATAGTCTAAGGCCGTCGGCTCATCAGCATTGATGTGCCAAGCAAAAGCGCGTTTCACCATTGGATATAAGTCTGCATCAGCAATTGCATGGTCTAGGTTTCCTGCGCCCCCATTGCCATTGGCATCACTTGCAACACCAAATACATAACTATAGGCTGTTTTACCTTGTCCAATTTTTTCGTCATTGAGCAAGACTTTATAATTGGCTTTTTCTAATGCTAAAATCGGATCTTCTTTAGCATAACTATTCATATCACCGACCAGCAAATAATTTGGTTTAGCCACTTGTGTTGGATTTTTTGCAATCCACTGCATAAGTTCTTGTACTGCAGTTAAACGTGTTGCATTCCAGCAACCTTGACCATCACCCTGATCAGCATCGGCCAGAGTTTTATCGGTAGGACAACTGCCTTTCGACTTTAAGTGATTGGGTACTATCGTAAATATTTTTCCACCATTTACAGATTGGAAACTTTGCGCCATGGTGACACGGTTCTTTTCAGTCTGATCATCATAAACTGCAGGCTCACCTACAGGTTTTACGCGCTTACTGTTATAGATAATCGCAACTGCAATTGCATCTGTACCTAATTTTGTCATTTGGGTTGGAATGACATATTTCCAGTCTGCACCTAAGGCTTGCGATAAGTATGCCACTGCACTTTTATCATCAAAACCATTATTTGCGATTTCCATTAACCCATACACATCGGCATCAATTGTTTTTAAAGCACTGACAATTTTTTGATGTTGCTTCTTAAACTCAGTTTCTGAGCTTGCACCACGTTCTGTTGGGAAACCTTTTTCTGAACCATTATCATAATTTAAGACATTAAAAGCCGCAGCGCGAATTTGTTTAACATCTTTTGGAATCACCGTTGAAGGACGTAAATTAGTATCCTTGATAATTTCAGGTTGTACCTTCCCCTGTATCGGTTGAATTCGCCATGCATTAAAACGATATTCTAAAATCCCCTCAACATTTTTCAGTTCAGAACCTGTTCTTAATGTATTTATGGCATTGAAGTTTTGCGGAAGTAATGGTGTTCTATTTTGATTATTATAGCCATCATCCAAGATAATTTTAGAAAGCAGATTTTGCTGGGCTAATGCAACTGCTTCAGCAGATTTTGCAGGATATAGATTAGTTGGAATATACAAGCGACCTAAACTTAAAGATAGCTCACCATAACGACCGTAATTGTAATTTTCACTTATCGTTAAAGTTTGTGGGATTTTAACCAGCATCCCTTGATAGCGTTTAGGTACATTTCCTGCTATCTCCGTCAAACTGGTAAACGGTAAATTAAGTGCCTGTGCCGTGACTGTATTGGATGCTTGTGTATGACAGGTTTGAATATTTTGATCAAGTTGATCTATTTGGAGTTGGTTTTGATATGAGGTTAAACGACCTTTTAAAATAACCTCTTCACCTACTTTTCCTCCAGTGATTTTACTACTTGCAGGAAGATAGACAAAAATAGCATTACTTAAATTGGATTTGGCTTTACTATCGGGCGTTTGTATATAAAAACCAGAAAAACCATTGTCATAACGGTAGTCTGCGGTAATAACACCACGAACAACATATGGTTGATTTTCTGCGGCAGATTGTAGGTCCGCAATCGCCGTATCTGCTGTATTACAACTGATAGGAGTAACGGGGGAGGTTATAGGCGCGCTTGTATCTAAATACTGGGAAAACTCATTTCGATCAGACCATTTAGACCATTCGCTTTCTAACTCAAATGCTGTTGCAGGATCAATTGAAGTTACATTATTTGAAGTTTTAGTACGTGACAAACTATTTTGATAACTACTAAAACCCACTCCCCAACCAGTACCTGGATCCTCTCCCACACGACCAAAACGGTCTATTGGAGTACCTTTATAAAACAGGACCAAGGTATCATCTCCATTAAATGCAAGTCCTGCCACTTGATTGACTTTATTACCAATTACTGCCTGCAACTCTGTTCGACCAATAATGTATTTTGCTTTACTTGCCAATGAACCTTCTAATTGAAAAGTCGCAGATTTCGTGGTTGAACCATTAGTAAATTGTTGAATCTCATAATCAGCTAAGTTCACTGTTAAACTGTCAGGGTTATAGATTTCCAAACCCTTTTTATTAGATGTACCATCTATATACTGACTAAACATTAATTGTGCATGTGCAGAAAACGAGCACCCCATAAGTATTAAACTTAAACTCAATATTTTTGGTTTTATATTCATAATGATTTTGAACAGTTGTTAAAATTCAAAATAGCTTAGTTTTTATACATGACATCACTATGAATAACTGATGACAGTTTTAGTGAAATCGCTTTTCTAGAATTTTTCTCATTAAGCCCCCAAGTTGTCCCGGTTTAAATCAACGTTGCCCCTTTTCTTCTAAATTCAGATAAAAGTCTGAATATTACCCAGATGAAATAACAATACAGTACGATGTCATAAATATGTCATGAAACAGTCACAGAATGCTTAGTTGAATAAAGTTTAATTCTTAGCCTTTCTACAGAATTAGTCATTTTTTATTTACAAAGAGTCAATTAACCTCTTTCAAAGGCTTTAAAGAATTTTCTATTAGCTTCCTTCAGCGCTGCAATCTGACTTTATAAGAGCCATAAATGACTACCTTAAATGTGTCTTCAAACTCTTCATCACATCCGTTAAAAAAGTATATAAATAGAGAGCTCTCACTATTTGAGTTTCATAAGCGGGTGTTGGCACAGGCGAAAGATACTGAATACCCTTTACTTGAACGATTAAATTTTTTAATTATTTTTTCAAGTAATCTGGATGAGTTTTTTGAAATACGAGTTGCCAGTTTAATGCAACAAATTGAACTTTCAGATCATGCTAGAGCTCGTCCAGATAACTCACTCCTCTCAGATATAGTCACCACCATTTCCAAACTTGCACACGAAGCTGTCGAAGAACAGTATAAAATACTTAATTATAATCTCTTACCACAACTGCAAGGACATGGTGTTCATTTCATTCAGTATGGTGACATCCTCGAAAAACATAAAGAATGGATTAAGGACTATTTCCATAATGAAGTTCGACCTGTGGTCACACCTATCAGTTTAGATCCAGCCCACCCCTTTCCTCGGCTAGTGAATAAAAGTCTAAATTTCATTGTAACCCTAGAAGGTAAAGATGCATTTGGACGAAAAATTGATTTGGCGATTGTTCCCGCACCACGATCATTACCTAGATTAGTAAAGTTACCTAATAGTATTTCTGGCGAGGATGAACACTACATTCTACTTTCAGCCATTATTCAGCAACACCTTCATGAGTTATTTCCAGGGGTAACCACCACTGGATGTTATCAATTTCGGGTCACACGTAATGCAGATTTAACTATCTCAGAAGATGTTGAAGACTTAGCAATTGCCTTAAAAGATGAACTATCCTCACGGCGCTTTGGTCGGGCTGTAAGACTTGAGGTGACTAAAAATTGCCCTGAAAATATTATTGATTATTTACTTGGACAATTTGATCTTAAGCAAGAGCAACTCTATCGTATTGACGGCCCGCTTAATCTGGCGCGCTTTATATCGAACTTCAATTTGCCAGAGTTACGTTTTCCTCCCCATGTACAAAAATTACCGAAAGTGTTGTATGGGAAAAAATCCATATTTGAGGTATTAAAAACCGGAGATGTTTTATTACATCACCCTTTTCACTCTTTCGCTCCGGTCATTAAGCTACTGAAAGAGGCAGCCCATGATCCACATGTGTTAGCCATAAAACAAACCCTTTATCGGAGTGGTGTACATTCTGAAATTGTGCAAGTCCTTGCTGAAGCGGCACGAAATGGTAAGGAAGTCACAGCAGTGATTGAATTACGTGCTCGCTTTGATGAAGAGTCAAATATCGAAGTTGCCAATCTATTACAAGAAGCTGGGGCGGTTGTTGTATATGGGATCGTTGGCTATAAAACCCACGCCAAAATGATTCTGATCGTGCGTCGTGAAATAGACAAAATTAAACGTTATGTTCATTTAGGCACAGGTAACTATCATGCAATGAATGCCAAAATCTATACTGATTATGGACTACTGACCAGTGATGCTGATATTTGTGAAGATGTCCATAAAGTCTTTCAGGAGCTCACAGGCATGGGGAAAATGGTCAAATTGAAAAAACTTTTTCATGCACCATTTACTCTGCATTCTCAATTGATTGAACTCATCGAAACTGAAACTGAAAATAGCAAAGCAGGCAAAAAAGCGCAGATTATTATTAAAGTAAATGCCTTAACTGAACCTCAACTAATTGATGCCCTATATAGGGCATCTAAAGCGGGCGTTCAAATCGATTTGATTGTCCGTTCAATTTGCTGCTTACGCCCACAAGTGAAAGGGCTTTCTGAAAATATTCGAGTCCGCTCAATTGTGGGACGTTTTTTAGAACATACCCGGGTTTATTATTTTTACCATCAGGGCGAAAACAAGCTTTATTGCGCCAGTGCAGATTGGATGGGGCGTAATTTATTCTCTCGCATCGAGACCTGTTTCCCAATCGAAGATAAAAAACTTCGTAAACAAATTCTGCAAGATGGCTTAATGAATTATCTTCAAGATAACCGCCGTGCATGGGAGCTTCAAGCAGATGGAACATGGATTCAATGTACACCAAGTTTGGATAAGCCCATGTATATCGCACAACAGCACTTATTAAACCATACATCTTAATTAACCCGAATCCTGTTTAAGCCACTGATTCTATAATTAGAATTTTTGGCTTATTTTGATGGGTGAGTTGATATGCACATAACAATGCGTAAATCCCCAAATTAAAATCCGCGGAATCAGGGACAAAGCCAAGCTCTTAATTCCTTGGGCCTTGGCTGCCATGATTTTTGTTCCCATTACATAAAATCTGTTTTTGGGCTTATAAAAAACCTGCCTGCTACGACTAAAATTACGTTTTTATTCAAGCCATGATCCTCGGTATGCCGAACTAAAACAGCAATTAATTCACTTTGCCGGATTATATACGCGGCTACTAAAATATGAGCATCAGTATTGCAAATACGATCAAACATCTGGATATTGATAGCTATAGGGATGAAATGTTATAAAAAAATATCCGGGCATTGGCCCGGATATTTAAACTCTAAGCAGCTTAGGCAGTTTGCTTTAACGGTTTGATTTCATTTAATTCATGATCTAATTGAAGCTGATACGCACGGCTTTGATCAACCTGATAACTACGATTCTGGATGCTATCGATAAAAATCCAGTTCGCCTGTACCTGATCCGGGGTAAATGCAACACTCAAGTATCCGCGTTGATTCAAATTACAATAATTCAGCTCATCAATTAGCGTAGTAAATGCCATTTCAAATTCCTGTAACTGGGCTAAGGGAATCTGCAAATACTTCTCCATACCCGGTGATGAAACTGAACTGGTCGCTAGTTCTACCCCGACTGTACTGCCGGCTTGATCTCTCAAAGTGGAGTTCCAGGCATTATGGGTATCTCCTGCAAGTACAATCAGTTTTTTATTCAGCTGTTTACAAGCCGTATAAATCACCTCACGCTCCACGACGTACCCATCCCAGGCATCAAGATTATAAGGCACAACAGTCAGTATTCTGGCTAATTCTGCCTTTGTCAAAGTTGGATCATTTTGCAGATAGCGTATTTTTAGGCCTACCAGTTCTGTCAGCATCTGACGCACTTGTAGCAACACATCTGCAGTGGCCTGACCACTGGTGATCTGCCCCAAAACAGCCAGAATTTCGGCCGGAATTAGCATCTTGCTCATCAGCACCTGCTGACCCAGCACATTCCAGACGGCATTCGATTGGCTGAGTTGTTTCAGTATCCATTCACGTTGTGTATGTCCTAACAAGGTACGCGTCGGATTGAGCAAATCTGTCTGAAATTTATTGGCATCTAGTCCTGTCGCGGTAAGATAGTCAGCATATTGCAATTGCTTGTTACGCGCCAAAATACGAGTATCCAGCATATTCAGCTGAACCAGATCACCAAAATTAAACTGGCGATAAATATTCAAATGATCTGTTTCAGACACTGGACGAATCGGCATCCATTCAAAATAGGCCTGCAAAGCAGCCAGCTTACGTGCAAAAAAATCACCTTCTGAAACATCATGATTTTCCGCACCCTGCTCCCAGGTATCATTGGTCAGCTCATGATCATCCCAGACCACAATAAATGGATGACGCTGATGTGCTGCTTGTAAGTCCGCATCAGTTCGATACAAGGCATAACGCTTGCGGTAGTCTTCCAGTTTAATGATTTCCTCAGCATTATCTGCAGCCAGACTTCGGCCTAATGCTGCAGCCTGTTCAGTCGCATAACCACCCATCCCGTACTCATAAATGTAATCCCCTAAATGAATCACCACATCTAGGTCTTGCTGGGCAATTTCCTGATAGATATGAAAATATCCGGCTGGATAATTGGAACATGAACAAACGGCAAATTGCACCAGCTTGCTTTGCGTGGCTAAAGTT
This sequence comes from Acinetobacter sp. TW_SC_4, assembly GCF_054861205.1. NCBI lineage: Bacteria > Pseudomonadati > Pseudomonadota > Gammaproteobacteria > Moraxellales > Moraxellaceae > Acinetobacter > Acinetobacter sp. TW_SC_4. The sequence goes on along the minus strand of NZ_CM142174.1, from coordinate 133,272 downwards.
TTGGTTTGACCGACAGATGAATATACCGATGCACACTTAAAACGGTAAAAATAAGTTTGCCCTGCCGATAGACGATCCGCATCGACTTTAACCGTGAAATCTTGCGACCGACTGGTTTCAACTTGTCCTGTATTGATTATCTGGCGAAAATCCTGATCGGCAGCAATTTCCCACTGCACCTGATAACGCAGGTTTTCATCTTCCGGACTTAAGCGTGTCCATAGAATTATCCGATCCTGTAAGGGATCACCACTGGCCACCCCATGTTTAAAAGCGACTTTAGGATGTGCCTGAGCTTGATCTGAAGCATCCTCATCACTGCCACAAGCGGTCAAAGATATGGGTAAAGACAAAGCACCGAAGCCTGCAATGGAGGTCTTAAGCAGTTCACGTCTGGATATTTTTTTAGTCATAACAGCTTGCTATTGTGGGTTTTTTGTTCTTTTTTAATCCAGTTCGATGACATTAATATCTCTAAATTATGACATTTCTATGAAGCCTAATTTTTCCAAGTCCTAAATATACCAAATGACGATAAAACTAATTTCTGAGAGGCTGAGTTGGGCTATTCGAATTCTTATAGACTGATGACTTTATTTAGAAAATTTCCAATAAGTTGCTTCAAATTTCAGAAAGAAATCATCAATTACGCAGAATAATTCGTTACTATTGAACATCGGGGCTAAAGCTTTAGGTTTGGTAACTCAACTGATGGCTCTAGTCCTCTTATTTTTCAAGTTTATTTCTTATCCGCGATTCGGGTTAATTAACCTGGGGTGATTACTCCATAAGCTATTAGCCCTTAAATGCGCTTTGTACTTTAATCTAATCTCAATAATTAAAGATTAGATTAAAAGAACCCCAAATTAAATGGTTGAAAGATATGAGTGATATCAGCGTAAAAAAAGTCAATAAATTAATTGAAGAGTTTGAACAAGAAGGAAATAAGGTAGACCGATTGGAGATAGGTTACAAAACATATGCAGCCTTGATGTTAGATAAGAAATTTGCTGATAAAGTCACAAAATCAAATGAAGACCCTAAAGAGCGTCTTTATAAACAAATAAAAATTTAGCTGGTTACTGAAAAACATTATTTTAAGGTTAGGTGAAATAATTTTCTTTCCTAAGATAAAAAATCAGATTAACTCTGAACTAATACAGTTCAGCGCTTACTCAGAATAATTCCAGTAAATTTATTTGAAATAAAAACCTTAAAAGCGTTATTTTCACTCGATAAAGCCTCCATCAATCAAGAGGAAGCTCGCGTAAGCTTCCTCTTGTAAAAATTGTGGGACAGCAGTGGCAGTCCAAAATATGGTTATGTGTGTCTAGAATTTTGGTGGCTATTCAGTCCATCATTACCTACATTCCAACTCTCTAGTTTTCCAACTAGCCCAGGTTATAATAATGGCCACCCAAAATACGATTGATCTATTATGAACACCACCAATGATCCTTTACACGGTAAAAAACTTGCTGACATTTTGGATGAATTATTGGATTACTACGGTGGCTTTGAAGGTTTAAGTCGTAAAATTGAGATTAGATGTTTTTGCATAGACCCAAGTGTTAAATCATCATTGCGATTCTTGCGTACCACCCCATGGGCACGTGAAAAAGTAGAAAACTTATATTTGTATGTCTTACGCCAAAAGGCCAAACAGAAATCGTAGCAGTCAAAGCCCTAACCTCATCATAATATTATACCAAATAGTAAACTACTCTTAGAAAGAGAATATATATGTCGGTAATTATTGTTGATTTACATATTAAAATTAGTGACCAAAACTTAAAGCACCCTACTCTACCTTAAATTACACCACACAAAATAAAAACCCTATATAACTGTTATATATAGGGTTTATTGAAATACCAATTATGTTATTTAGTGTATTTTATGTCGGTGACTATTGCCAAGGTTGGGGTATTACTCATACCGATTCTACTGCCTTTACGCTTTTATTCCATTTCGGTTCAGGCGCATGATAATGCTCCACAGCATCCAATACTTCCTCAATTGAACTTGAGAAGATCAAGGCATCGGTAAAACGTGACTGGGTAAATCCAGCCTCAGTCGTTTTCATCAGGAAATTTAGTAATTCATCATAAAATCCGTGGATATTTAAAAATGCACAAGGTTTCTGATGAAGGCCCAACTGCCCCCAGGTCAACTGCTCAAAAATTTCTTCTAAAGTCCCCACCTCGCCCGGCAAGGCAATAAACGCATCTGCCAGATCAGACATTTTTGTTTTACGTTCATGCATATTTTTCACTACATGCAGCTCTGTTAACAGCGGATGAGCCAATTCTGCATCGACCAGATTTTGTGGAATCACTCCAATGACTGTTCCACCGGCATTTAAGGCACTATCAGCCACAACACCCATCAGACCAGCTCGGCCACCATAAACCAGTGTGATTCCACGATTCGCAATAGACTCACCCAAAGCTTGGGCCTGCTCTTTAAAATTTTTGCTATTCCCCATAGCTGAACCACAAAAGACTGCAATAGATTTCATTTTTTATCCCCTCATCAATCAACATATTCTAACTGCATTAAAATAAAAAAATTGTCTTAAAAACAGGCAAAATAGCCATAAGCGGCTAGCTTATCGAAGCTCATGATTCAGAATAAATCCTCACTTCTACAGAAAATATGGATAATTTTTAGTCAGACATGTACGCATTGACTTACATCGATTCTGGTTCTTTGCGGCTATCCCGGATAGTGGAATTTTCCTATGATACTTACATCAGGAACAGGAAGTTCCATATAATAATCACAATAGATAAGCACAAGGATTGTAAGGTACGACAGGAGTTATACCGAGCTAACCAATACGAAAAACCCCGGCAGGATGCCGGGGTTTTTTATTAATCTTTATATTAGTCAATCAGGTTACTAATGACCTGAGATTTTATATTTGGCTATTCTCTGAATGGTACTACTGATCTCGAATGGGTCAGACAGCAGGATTTGACAAATGCAAGCCAATCCACAAGGATAAGTGAATAAAAATAGTCATGAGTAGAACAATATGTCCCATCCGCTTTCCAGCCCTGAATATCAACCTGACATTCTAGGTGAAGGTTATGAACAGGCCACTTTAGAATTCCCGCCAGATACTGAAGGTACAGTAGTTGCCACACTGATCCGCAAAAAGGCAGACCAACCCACCTCTAAAGCTGTCCTCTATATTCATGGCTTTATTGATTATTTTTTCCAGACTGAAATGGCAGAGCGTTTTAATCAGCAAGACTTTGATTTTTATGCGTTGGATTTACGTAAATATGGCCGATCCTATATGTCCCATCAGAAACTTTATAATGTCTATCATCTATCAGAATACGATGCAGAAATCAGCCAGGCTCTCGAAATTATTGGACAGGAAGGCCATGATACGGTTTTACTCAGTGGCCATTCTACCGGCGGACTAATTACTACCCTGTATGCAGCACATCATCCAGATCATCCCTTAATTAAAGGCTTATGGCTCAATAGTCCTTTTTATGACTTTAATATGACACCTTTTGAGAAAAAGTTTCTGGTGCCTAAATTGAGCCGTCTGGGAAAACGTTTTCCGGAAATGCTATTTCCTAGCCGCTTAAACCGTCATTATGTGCCCAGCCTGCATATTAGCTATCAGGGGGAATGGCATTTTGATCTGGAATGGAAAAAACCCAGCTATCACTGGGTGCGTCTGAGTTTTGTACATGCCATTCACGAAGCACAAAAAGAAATTCATCAAGGTGTACGTTTAAATATTCCGACTTTGCTGATGCATGCCCATAAAACCACTTATCCCCTACGTTTTAACCGTAATGCCCAAACCAGTGATGTGATTCTTCAGGTACACGACATGATTGAACATGCACAGAAAATCCAGGGCGATGTGCAACTCTGTTCGATTCAAAATGGGGTACATGATCTGGTTCTTTCAGAAAAACCGGTTCGTGAGCAGGTCTATCAGCAGCTATTTCAATGGCTGGAGAATAAGGCCCTATAAGCCAGATGAATAAGATAGGTAGAAAGCTCTGCCTGTCTTATTTTCCAATAATTTTATTTACCTATTTTTCCTGAATATAAAATAAAAATATCAAGCTGATCAGTAATGCTTTTTACATATTAAAATCATTTCATTATAACAATAAGATATTGAAATTTATAAAAATAATAAATTATATTTTTATTCAAATGTTGCCTTTTGTAGCAAGCTTGTAAGTATTTATCCTGCGATTTTTTTCCCTCTCTATAGTAGAGCTGAGATGTTGAATCTGAGGACTTTTGCAGAGCAGAAGTGGTTCGGCATTAATCAATAATAATCATATCAAGGAATAGAATTATGCGTTATGCAGATCCCAATACTGACGGTTCAAAAGTGCAATTTAAATCCCAATACGAAAATTTTATTGGCGGAAAATGGGTCCCACCCATCAAAGGTGAATATTTTGATAATGTCTCTCCCATAGATGGTAAAGCCTTTACCAAAGTTCCGCGCTCATCAGTGGAAGATATTGAACTGGCGCTCGATGCGGCTCATGCCGCCAAACAGCAATGGAATAACAGCTCCCCTACTACCCGTTCCAATATTTTATTAAAAATCGCTGACCGACTTGAGGAGAATCTTGAACTGCTGGCAGTCGCAGAGACCTGGGATAACGGTAAGCCGATCCGAGAAACCCTGGCAGCAGATATTCCTCTCGCGATTGACCATTTTCGTTATTTTGCCGGCTGTATTCGCGCCCAAGAAGGTGGAATTTCCGAAATTGATGAAGACACCATTGCCTACCATTTTCATGAACCTTTAGGTGTGGTTGGGCAGATTATCCCGTGGAACTTCCCGATTCTAATGGCTGCCTGGAAACTGGCCCCTGCTCTCGCAGCCGGAAACTGTATTGTGTTGAAACCCGCTGAACAGACGCCGGTGAGTATTTTGGTACTGGTTGAGCTGATTCAGGATCTGTTGCCTGAAGGTGTGTTAAACATCGTGAATGGCTACGGCGTTGAAGTCGGCCGTCCACTGGCGACTAATCCACGCATTGCCAAGATTGCCTTTACCGGTTCTACCGCTGTGGGTCAGCTGATCATGCAATATGCGACTGAAAATATTATTCCAGTGACTCTGGAACTTGGGGGTAAATCTCCAAACCTGTTCTTTGCAGACATTATGGATCAGGAAGATGGCTTCCTGGAAAAAGCCCTGGAAGGCTTCGCTATGTTTGCCTTGAACCAGGGTGAAATCTGTACCTGTCCTTCACGTGCGCTGGTTCAGGAAAGTATTGCAGACCAGTTTCTTGAGCGTGCCGTGGAACGAGTAAAACGGATTAAGACAGGCCATCCACTGGATACTGACACCATGATCGGCGCGCAGGCTTCACAAGAACAGCAGGACAAAATTCTGGGCTGTATTGCAACAGGCCGCGAAGAAGGTGCGGAAATCTTATTAGGCGGTAATGAGCGTCAGGAAGTGGGACAAGGTTTTTATATCGAGCCAACGATTTTTAAAGGTTCCAATGACATGCGAACCTTCCAGGAAGAAATTTTTGGACCGGTATTGGCAGTGACGACTTTTAAAGACTTTGATGAAGCCATCAAGATTGCCAATGATACGATTTATGGACTCGGTGCCGGTGTCTGGTCACGTTCAGCACATACCTCTTATCGTGCTGGTCGTGCGATTCAGGCCGGTCGGGTCTGGACCAACTGCTATCACATCTACCCGGCTCATGCAGCCTTTGGTGGATATAAAAAATCCGGGATTGGCCGCGAAAACCATCGCATGATGCTGGATCATTATCAGCAAACCAAAAACCTGTTAGTGAGTTATTCAACCAAACCAGCAGGCTTCTTCTAAACTGATCTAAATTCGGGTGGACTTCGGTCCGCCTGATTCATTCATTATTTCAAACAGAATTTTAAACTGATTGGTAAAAAATTTATAAAGGAAAGAATGGGGAGGTATACGTATTTTTAAGGGCTGTATTAAACTAATAAATAAAACTGCATAAAAAATAAGAGATTATTTATAGTTATGTTGATTTTAAATAAGTTTGTCATTTTTTATGCTTTCCGATCGTTTAAAAATCCAGCATAAAGCCTGTGCTTTCATTTAAAGTCGACTTTTCATGCTACGCAAGACTGTGTATAACAATGAACCCCTGAGGGAAAGCAATAAGCATAGGCAAAATTGCTTAAAAAGCGTTAGACTATGCAGTAATAACGTCATGATTCGGTCTGGTATAGATCAAAAAAGAAGGTGAAGGTTGATGCCGCTCAATACAGTTGAAGAGCTTGTAGCAGATATCCGTGCAGGAAAAATGGTTATCCTGATGGATGACGAAGACCGTGAGAATGAAGGCGATCTGGTGATTGCTGCGACCCACGTGCGTCCTGAAGACATCAACTTTATGATCACCCATGCGCGTGGTCTGGTTTGCCTGACTTTAAGCAAAGAACGTTGCCAGCAGTTAAATCTACCCTTGATGGTAGATGCCAATGGCGCTCAGCACGGAACCAACTTCACCCTTTCAATTGAAGCAGCCAACGGAATTACTACCGGTATTTCTGCAGCTGAACGTGCGCACACCATTCAAACTGCGGTGGCTGCACATGCCAAACCAAGTGACATTGTGCAACCCGGTCATATTTTCCCATTGATGGCGCAACCAGGTGGCGTATTGCACCGTGCCGGTCATACTGAAGCCGGTTGTGACCTGTCTCGTCTTGCGGGTCTGGAACCTGCATCTGTGATCTGTGAAATCATCAAAGAAGACGGCACCATGGCGCGTCGTCCAGATCTTGAAATTTTCGCAGAAAAACATGGCCTGAAAATTGGCACTATTGCTGATCTGATTCACTACCGTATGACCAATGAGCAAACGGTTGAGCGTATTGATCAGCAAACTATAGATACTGAATACGGTGTGTTTGATCTCTATCGTTACCGTGAAATCGGTAACCCGGACATTCATTTAGCACTGGTGAAAGGTCAGCCTAAAGACGGCGTGACGACTGTACGTGTGCATGGCTTTAACCCAACCCGTGATTTATTAAAGCTGAACAAGCAAGATGGTGAACCGGCCTGGAATCTGGACCGTGCCTTAAAAGAAATTTCAAACAGTGATCGTGGTGTTCTGGTCTGGATTGGCCAGCGCCATTTACAGGACTTAGGCCCTGCCCTGGATACACTAACAGCACCAAAAAATGTAAAATCCAATGCTGCACTTTCCCAGCAGTATCAGACCATTGGTGTCGGCGCACAAATTTTACGTGACCTCGGCGTGGAAAAAATGAAGCTGCTCAGCTCTCCATTACGTTTCAATGCCCTGTCCGGCTTTAACTTAGAAGTGGTGGAATACATCACCGCACAACAAACATCAGAGAAATAATCGAGGTTCCTATGGCAGTTCGCCGTATTGAAGGTATGTTGCATCTCGCGAACGAAGACCGTTATGCGATTTTAGTTGGTCGTTTTAATAGCTTTGTTGTTGAACATCTGTTAGAAGGTGCCATTGATACATTGAAACGCCATGGCGTATCAGAGGATAATATCACTGTTGTTCATGCACCTGGTGCTTGGGAACTTCCTGTAGTTGCGAAAAAACTGGCAGCTTCAGATCGTTTCGATGCCATCATCGCGCTGGGCGCTGTGATTCGTGGCAGCACGCCTCACTTCGATTTTGTAGCTGGTGAATGTGCCAAAGGTCTGGGCGTAGTTGGCTTGGACACTGGCTTACCAGTGATCAATGGTGTATTGACTACGGATAGTATCGAACAGGCGATTGAACGCTCGGGTACAAAAGCAGGTAATAAAGGTAGTGAAGCTGCCTTGACTGCTATTGAAATGGTTAACTTGTTAAAGGCTATTTAACGCTATGTCGCAAACACTTCAAGCAACTTATGCAGCAAAACGTAAAGCACGTCGCTTTGCTGTACAAGGAATTTATGAATGGCAGATGAGCCACAATCCGGTGCATGAGATTGAAGCACGTACTCGTGTGGACAATGCCATGCACAAAGTGGATCTCAGCTATTATCATGAATTGTTGACTCAAGTGGTTGCCAATCATGAAGCATTGGATGCTTTGCTTATCCCTGTGCTGGATCGTGAACTTTCTGCACTTGATGGTGTAGAACTCGCTACACTTCGCCTAGGCGCCTATGAACTCAAAGAACATCTTGAGATTCCATACCGCGTGGTTCTGGATGAAGCAATTGAGTTAGCTAAACACTTTGGCGGTGCAGACAGCCATAAATACATCAATGGTGTATTGGACCGTTTAGCGACAACTTTACGTGCAGCAGAAAAACAGCAAGCCAACTAATCTAGTCGAATTGTTGTATGGCTGAGTTTTCGATTATCAATACCTATTTTAATCGTCAGAATAAAAATTCTGTCGATTTAGGCGTTGGCGATGACTCAGCCTTGCTCACCCCTCCTCTACAGCAACAACTGGTCATCTGTGCCGACACCCTCGTTGCTGGACGTCATTTTCCTTTAGACACCGATCCTCATGCGATTGGCTGGAAATCTGTCGCTGTTAATCTTTCTGATATTGCAGCCATGGGCGCGACCCCGCATAGTATTTTACTCGCCTTGAGCCTACCCCAAATTGATCATGACTGGTTAAAAGCCTTTAGTCAGGGTCTCTATGATTGTTGCGATCAATTTGGTGTGAGCTTAATTGGTGGTGATACCACACAAAGTCCTCATTTGACCTTATCTGTGACTGCCCTGGGCTGGGTAGAGATTGGTAAAGCTGTACCCCGTTCAGGTGCCAAGCCTGGTGATCTGATTTGTGTATCCGGTACAGTGGGTGATGCTGCTTTTGCTTTAAATCATCTTGGTCATCCATTACAGAAACGTTTGGATTATCCAACTCCACGCTGTCAGTTGGGTACTGCCTTAAAAGGCCTAGCCAACAGTATGATTGATGTCTCGGATGGCCTCGCACAGGATCTGGGACATATTCTCAAAGCTTCTCAGGTAGGAGCGACTTTAGGACTTGAAAAGTTACCGATCAGTCCTGCCCTGCAGGCATTAAATGATGAACAGCGTTGGCAATACGCACTCGCGGGTGGTGATGACTACGAGTTATGCTTTACAATAAGCCCGCAAAATTATGAAAAATTATTGCAAAAACAGCTGGATGTTTCGATTAATATAATTGGCTCCATTCAGCAGCAACACGGTTTAACTTTTGAAAAAGATGGCGTAGATCATTCACTTCAATTTAACGGATATCAACATTTTGCATAAACCTGCGATCAATTTTAAAAGCATGTCATGGATCAACCGGCTCATTGTCTTTAGTGGGGTAGGATTTGGTTCTGGTCTGGCGCCTAAAGCGCCCGGAACGTTTGGTTCAGCTTTTGCACTTTTATTTGTACCCATCTGGCTCTACTTAGGTTTTGTAAATAGTCTTTTTGCCATTGTCATCATGTCCCTGATTGGCATATATATCTGTGGCCAAACTGCCAAAGTCATGGATGTGCATGATGATGGACGTATTGTCTGGGATGAGTTTGCAGGACAATCCATCACCTTTTTGCCACTGATCTATTTAGGTCAGATGAACTGGTTATGGCTACTCATTGGCTTTGCCCTGTTCCGATTATTTGATGTCTGGAAACCTTGGCCGATTCGAGTCATTGACCGTCAGGTTGGGGGTGGTTTTGGCATCATGCTGGATGACATTATCGCTGGCCTCTGGGCAGCACTTTGTATTTGGATTTATTTTTACTTCACGATGGCTTAAGCCATATCTAGGATTAGAACATGTCTACGACTGTGATTATTCTTGCTGCAGGTAAAGGAACCCGTATGCGTTCCAACTTACCGAAAGTATTACAACCGCTTGCAGGACGACCTTTACTCGGCCATGTGGTCGACACAACAAAAAAACTCAATGCAGACAATATTATTACCATTTATGGTCATGGCGGTGAGCAGGTTCAGTCCGCATTTGCAGACCAAGATATCCAGTGGGTAGAACAAGCTGAACAGTTTGGTACCGGTCATGCCGTACAAATGACACTACCTGTTTTGCCGAAAGATGGTATTTCACTAATCCTGTCTGGTGATGTCCCTTGTATTAGCCAGCAGACGCTTCAGAATCTGCTCGATGCTACTCAAGAGCAAGGTATTGGCCTAGTGACATTAACGCTTGCAGATGCCAGTGGTTATGGTCGTATTGTGCGTAAAGATGGTCAGATTCAAGCCATTGTTGAACATAAAGATGCTTCTGAAGAACAGCGTCAAATTAAAGAAATTAATACCGGTATTTATGCAGTCAGCAATGCCAAATTACATGAATGGCTACCACATTTAAGCAATGACAATGCCCAAGGTGAATATTACCTGACGGATATCGTGGCAATGGCACTGGCAGATGGTATGAGTGTTGCATCTGTAGAACCTGAGCTGGCTTTTGAGGTGGAAGGCGTCAATGACCGTGTGCAACTGGCTGCATTGGAGCGTCAGTTCCAGGCTTATCAAGCTAAACAGTTGATGCAGCAAGGTGTACATCTAATTGACCCAAGCCGTTTTGACTTGCGTGGCAATTTAACTGTTGGTCAGGATGTCCGCATTGATATCAACGTGATTATCGAAGGTAATTGCGAGCTGGGCGACAATGTCGAAATTGGCGCCGGCTGTGTTATCAAGAATACCAAGATTGCAGCCGGGACTAAAGTGCAGCCATATAGCATTTTCGATAGCGCCATCGTTGGTGAAGATACCCAAATTGGACCTTTTGCACGACTGCGTCCGGGTGCACAACTCGCCAATGAAGTGCATATCGGTAACTTTGTTGAAGTTAAAAATACCAAGATTGGTCTAGGCTCTAAAGCCAACCACTTTACCTACTTGGGTGATGCAGAAGTTGGCAGTGGTTCAAACATCGGTGCAGGGACGATTACCTGCAACTATGACGGTGCCAACAAATTTAAGACTATCATTGGGGATCATGCTTTTATTGGTTCTAACAGCTCTCTGGTTGCACCGGTCCAGATCGGTAATGGCGCGACAGTGGGAGCGGGTTCAACGATTACCCGTGATGTGGCAGAGAACAGTTTAGCGGTAGAACGTTCTAAGCAATTTGCCAAAGAAAACTATCAGCGTCCGCAAAAAATCAAGAAATAAGAGGAAGTTAGTATGTGTGGTATCGTCGGTGGCATCGCGGAACGTAATATCAGCAATATCTTAATTGAAGGCCTAAAACGTCTTGAATACCGTGGTTATGACTCTGCGGGTCTGGCTTTAATCAATAATAGCCAGGTGCTCCGTGAACGTCGTGTGGGTAAAGTCGCGAACCTTGAACAAGCTGTGAATGAATCACAGATTAATGGTTCATTAGGCATCGCTCATACACGCTGGGCAACTCATGGTAAACCGACTGAAAACAATGCTCATCCCCATATTTCGGGTAATGTTGCTGTGGTTCATAACGGTATCATTGAAAACTACCAGGAGCTGAAAGACGATCTTGAAGCTTTAGGCTATGTGTTCACTTCACAAACTGATACTGAAGTGGTTGCCCATCTGGTCAATGATGCACTGAAATCTACCCCTAGCCTGCTTGAAGCTGTTCGTCAGGTCGTACCACAGCTGAAAGGCGCTTATGCGCTCGGGATCGTACATACAGATCATCCAGATGAATTGATTACTGTTCGTGAAGGTTCACCATTGGTGATTGGTGTAGGCATTGGCGAGAACTTTATCAGTTCTGACCAGTTGGCTTTATTACCGATCACGAATCGCTTTATCTATCTGGAAGAAGGTGATATTGCCCGTCTGACCCGTACTACCATTGAAGTATTTGTGGATGGCCAGTTGGTGGATCGCCCAGTAAAAGAACTGGATGCCACCGTGAGCAATGCTTCTAAGGGTGAATATAAGCACTACATGCTCAAAGAAATCTATGAGCAACCTGAAGCCCTAAAACAGACCATTTCACAAGCCTTGAATGGCAATACACTGCGTGAAGACTTTCTGGTGAATGCGGAACAAGATTTTTCAACAATCCAGCAGATTCAGATCATTGCCTGTGGTACCAGTTACCATGCTGGCATGATTGCTAAATACTGGTTTGAACAGCTGATTGATCTGCCTTGTCAGGTCGAGATTGCCAGTGAATTCCGTTACCGTACGCCAGTGATTGTCAATAACACACTCTATGTGTGTATTTCTCAGTCAGGTGAAACAGCCGATACCTTAGCTGCTCTGCGTGATACCCAAAAACGTGCTGCATCAAAAGGTGTAAACATTACGACGATGACGATTTGTAATGTTGCAACTTCTTCAATGGTACGTGAAACAGATTACAGTCTGCTGACTTTAGCGGGTCCTGAAATTGGTGTGGCTTCAACCAAAGCTTTTACCACTCAGCTGGCTGCACTAATGCTACTGGTGCTAAAAATTGGTACAGTGAAAAATGCCATTTCAGCTGAACAGATGACTGAGATCACGACTGGACTATGGCATATGCCTAAGGTACTTCTGGATACCTTAAGTCATGATGATGAAATTCTGCGCCTCTCTGAACTATTTGTAGAGAAACAGCACTGTCTGTTCCTCGGTCGTGGTACACACTTCCCGATTGCACTGGAAGGTGCACTGAAGTTGAAAGAAATTTCTTATATTCATGCGGAAGGTTATGCGGCGGGTGAGCTGAAGCACGGTCCATTGGCACTGGTGGATAATGATATGCCAGTAGTGATTCTGGCGCCACAGGATGACATGCTTGATAAACTGAAATCCAATATGGAAGAAGTTCAGGCACGTGGTGGTGAATTATTTGTCTTCGCTGATGAAAATAGCGGTATTAAAGCCAAAGAACGCCAGCATGTCGTACATATTCCTGAAGTAAACGCTGTTTTAGCGCCAATTGTTTATTGTATTCCAGTACAGCTACTGTCTTACCATGTGGCAGTCCTGCGTGGTACTGATGTTGACCAGCCACGTAATCTGGCAAAATCAGTAACGGTTGAATAATCCATAAAATTAGCCTGTTATATGATGTTTTTGAGTAATAAAGTTAAATACTAGGTAATAAATAATCATACTTAGTAATAAAGTTTCATACGAATTTTCAAAATAAAGAAAATATATTCAGTATTTTCAGTATTTTCAGTATTTTGGTATGAAACTTTTTTTATTTTGATAGAATTAAATTTAGACTAGCCCTGCCTATAGTATGATACTTTAATAAATACAATATAATTTTGGAACCAATAAAAACAAATACTTATGCACAACAAAGGATGAAACTTTATTACTCTCATATAATAATAAAATAAGATAATAAAAAATTTGAATTTAATGTTTGTATTTTTATAATTAAGTTTGTATCAAATGGGAACACATCATACGCTACTTGCTCAAAGAACAGTCAACCAAAGCAAAAAGGCATACCATCAATTAAGCCAGATCATGATTTAGGCAAGGTAGATTGATGACAGCGAAGTTTTGAGCCGGTTTGTCATAGCGTGTGAATACCTTGCGTATTCTTATGCAAACCTACTACCTATTCTTATTCACCCCCCTCATTTTGGTTCATATTAAACCACTGATTTTCTATTCAAATATTTCAAAACAAAATATGCAAATTTGAATCTTAAACCACCACCTTAATCTGCTATAATTTGTACATCATACTGATGTACAAATTGGTGGAAAAATATGACTAACTTAGCAACAGAACGAATAAATGTTCGTTCAACTGTAGATGCAAAGAATGTAATTGAGCAAGCTGCGAATTTATTGGGTCTTAGTGTGAGTTCCTTTATGATCCAGTCCTCATTTGAACGAGCAAAAGAATTACTTAAATCTAATCACGAGTTAAAAGTAAATAATGCTGATCGTGATATGTTAATGAATTTGCTTGAAAATCCACGCCCTGCAAATGATGAGATGAAAAAATTAATGAGTTTATTGGATGAAAATTGAGGTTTTACAAGCCCATCATCAGAAAAAATCATTTAATTGTGGGCAAGATGATTTAAACAAGTTCATCAAACAATACGCATCTCAGCATCAGAAATCAGGAACAAGTAAAACCTATGTTGCTATTGATGATGATACACAGCAGGTGCGAGGATTTTATTGCCTATCAAGTACCTCTATTGGATTTGATGGGGTTGATGCGGTTCTCACTCAACGATTACCTCGTTATCCACTCCCTTGTGTAGTTATAGGTCGCTTTGCCGTTGATCAAACTGCCCAAGGGCGAGGAATAGGAAAAGTGCTTTTAGCACATGCGCTTAAACAAGTTTCAAAAGTTGCTCAAATTATTGGTGTAAATTTTATTGTAATACATGCCAAGGATCAAAAAGCGATGGAATTTTATCAGCGTTTTGGCTTTATTTCATTAACATCAAATCCATTAACATTAATATATCCAGTGAGTGAAATACCTAATTTTAATTAAATGGCCTACTAGCAACAGGAGTGACTAGTAGTAGATTACGAACAAGAATAGGTGACGGACTTATTCAGCAATTTGCAATTTATGAAGACTAATGAGGAAAAGTCAGTTTTTCTCAAGCTGATTGATAAAAAACTCTAGGAAAATTAATATTTTGGCTACCAAACAATTCAATAGTAGCTCATTTTATTCTAGAGTTTTCACTGGAATTTAAAATCATACTTTCAAAAGTAAAGAATGAAACTTTATTTTTTTAAATTTTTCACAATAAGATGAAACATTTTAAAATTAACCAGAATAAATATAATTAAATTATAAATATCAATAATTTGAAATAAAAAATATAAAACAAAATATAAATTTCTGAAAAAAGTAATAAAGATACATACCATATTGAATAATAAACAACCTAATGATATGCTCAAAAATATACTAAAGCAGGTTAAAAAAATATGTTAACCAAAGAGCAACAACTAAAATGGATAAAAGAAGGACGTGGTCAAGGCTTTCTAAGTAAATACAAACCCTTCTTGACAGTTAAGGATAATAAATCCCTAAACAACCGCTCAAGTCGAGTATATGGCTATAAAACCGGTCGAACTCATCACTTGTTTTCAGATTTAGAACTCGCTGTTTTTTTGATTTTAGATAGAAATATTTTTATCAAAGATATTCGAGAACAAATGCCACTGAATTTAAAAGAAACTGAGGATTTGGCGCGTACTTTTTCCCTTTATCATCCAATGAAAAATGGTATTGCACAAACACTAGTTTCTACATTTTTTATTGTCAGTGAAGCTACTAATGCTCCCCCTGTTTATGTCATCAGAGCTATTTCTCATACTGAATTAGAAAATTTAAATATTCTTGAAAGTCTCGAGTTAGAAAGACGCTATTGGCAAAAAGAAAATATCCCTTGGTATCTTGTTACAGAAAAAGATATCCCTCTGACGGTCGTTGATAATATTAAATGGTTATATCCTGCAAATTACTCAGAAAGTAAAAATCACACTCCAGATAAAATCAACTTCTATTATCAGCAATTTATAAGAAATTCTCATCTGAGTCTAATTGAACTATCAAAATATATTGATGTTCAATATTCATTAGAACCAGGAGAATCACTATTAGAAATCCGCGAGCTCATTGCTCAGAGGTACTTCGTATTTGATATCAACATTAGTTATAGAAAAATCACATGTGGCAATATAAAACTCAGTGAACAAGATTCATGGGAGGTCATCTGCAATGCTTCGAATCAATGATGTTTATGAGCTTGATGAGAAAAAGTATCGCATCCTCAAAGTATATACAGATCATATAATTTGGATAGAACTTGAAAATCAAAAAGCTTTACCTGAATTGTATACAAGATCTACACTCATCGAGGCAATTGAATCGGGCAACATAAAAATTACTACAGATCCTTTTGAAGACATGTCTTTGATGGTATTAGAAGAAAACTCTGTCTATCAAATCAAACGTGACAAGAATTTAGCTATTATAAAACCTATAATTGAACATGAAAAATTTTATGATTCAAACATACGTGCATCTTTGATTAATGAAATTGTAAATCAAAAGATTACCACTAAACAGACTATATATCGCTTACTTCGCCAGTATTGGCAAAGAGGAATGACCCCCAATGCCTTAATCCCTCAGTATTACAATTCTGGAGGAAAAGGTGTTAAAAAGGCTGTAAATAATAAAAAATTAGGTCGCCCTCGTATTATTTCTGAAGGGACAGGTGCTCTTATTGATGAAGATATTGAAAGACTATTTAGGAGAGTCATCAATCAGTACATGCTCAATGAAAACAAGCATACTCTACCCTACACATATCGTAAGTTTCTTAGTATATATCAAAGCCTATATCCCGACATTATTGAAACTGAAGCCCCATCAATCTGGCAATTAAAATACTTTTATGATCGTGAATATAGTCCTATTCTAAAAATAAAATCACGAACTAGTAAAATTGAATATTTAAAAGACAAAAGAGTTTTATATTCAACAGTTAATACACATGTTCTCGGACCAGGATCTCGTTACCAAGTAGATGCTACGATAGCTGACATCTATCTTGTTTCTGACTCAGATAGAGGCTGCATTATTGGACGTCCAACCATTTACTTTATGATGGATGAATTTAGCCGTATGGTTACTGGCATGTACGTGGGATTAGAAAATCCATCTTATGTTACGAGTATGCTAGTTCTTCGTATGGCGATGTCTGATAAGGTCGATTATTGTAAAAAATTTGATCATGAGATTACTTTTAATGATTGGCCATGTATTGGATTACCTGAGGCAATCTTGGCAGATAGAGCCGAATTACTTGGACATCAAATTGAGAATCTCGAAAAAAACTTTGCCATCCGAATAGAAAACACACCTGCCTATCGTGGTGATTTAAAGTCAATTGTAGAGCGCTATTTCCGCACTATCCAGGCTGAATTTAAACCTTATGCACCTGGTGTAGTCCAAGCAATCAAAGAAAAGAAACGTGGTGGTAAAGACTACCGACTAGATGCAACACTCACTGTTAAGGAATTTACCCAGATCATTTTAAATTCTGTTCTCATTTACAACAACACACATGAACTTTCTTCTTATGATCGCGACATTGATATGCCAACAGATTTACCCTGCATTCCTATTCATTTATGGAATTGGGGCATACAGAATCGAACAGGTAAGTTACGCTCAGCATCAGAAAAAGCGATTTATATTGCACTACTTCCCCGCACAGATGGCACCCTCTCTGAGCTAGGATTAAAGGTTTTCGGAGTCTTCTATAATTGTAAAGAACTCATTGAACGCGGCTTGCTACACAGGAAAAGTGCTTCAAGACAAAGGCCTAAACTTAAAGTTGCTTACGATCCAGCTAACGCTGAAAAAGTTTATATATTTCATTCTGAAGATCATTCAGATTATTGGGAAGCACAACTTTCAAATCGTTCTAGAGAATTTAGAGGTTGTAGTTTTTGGGAGGTATGGCAAGTTCAACTTGAGCAAAAAATAACACGATCTCGCTACAAAATAAATGCAAATCTTGCACGTGCTGATTTAGAACAACGCAATGAAGATATCATTGAAAAAGCGATTTCTTCAAGATCTTCTACTCAAAAAAGTAATGCTCAACGTCTTTCATCGATACGGAATAACCGTAATCAGGCAAGAACTGAAGAAAGAGAGGATTTAAAGAAATCTACCCAAATCCAAAGCTCACAAAATGCGAAGGTTAGAGACAATATTATTCCAATCTCAGGAATTAAAAAAGCAGAAGACGAAGAATCCACCTTACTTCTTCCAACCTATTACGAATCATTATTTGATGAAGATGATGATTAAAACGAGGTAAATAAAAATGAAAGTTAATGCAGTTTATCATCCAAGTTTTGGGCAGTATCAAGGAAATCCTCTTATAGAAGCATTACCACCTGTACGTGAATTTTCAGAGGTGAAAAATGCACTAAAAAGTACAATTACCATTAACCCATCAGAAAAACATGAATCAGGTGTAGTTAGAGGTCACCTAATTGCTCAATTGATGAATAATTTTTTTCAACCGATTGCACGGCATATTCAATTGGAACAAAAACTCTCCATTATACTTCGTGAAGGTTACGTAGGGCGTAATCTTGCAAATGGCTCTCTTAATTCACATCTACAGAATGGTTATGAGCGAATGATGACTGGTGATGTAAATGCCATTCGCTTTGAAGCAGCTAAGTCCACTGCACGAAGTATGTGTTTTATTGGCTGTTCAGGAAGTGGCAAAACTACTACATTAAATCGAATTCTCGCTACTTATCCTCAGGTCATTTTTCATGAAAAATATAATTTTACGCAAATTGTTTATTTAAAAATTGATTGCCCACATGATGGCTCTTTAAAAAGTTTGTGCCTACATTTTTTCAGAGCAATCGATCAAGCACTAGGGTCTGATTATGAAAGAAAATATGCATTAAAAAGACATGGTATTGAAACATTACTCAACTTAATGCGCCAGATTGCCAATTTACATGCAATTGGATTGCTTATTATTGATGAAATTCAGCATCTAAGTGTGAACAAGTCTGGAGGTGCAGATAAAATGCTGAATTTCTTTGTCACTTTGGTTAATGTGGTTGGCTTGCCAGTCGTGATGGTTGGCACACCAAAAGCTCGATTTATTTTTGAAGATGATTTGAGATCTGCTAGACGAGGGGTGGGATTAGGCTCAATTCTGTGGGAACAGATTAAAAATGAAGAAAACTTTATTCACCCACAGACAAAAAAAATAATTAAATCAGAATGGGTCGGATTTACTGAAGCACTTTGGAAGTATCAGTGGCTCAAAAAAGCAGATCTTATGATAAGTGAAGAAATCAGGAACTGCTGGTATGATCTCAGCCAAGGCATTCCAGATATTGTGGTTAAATTATTTGTATTAGCCCAAATGAGAGCAATTGAATCAGGGCTGGAGCGTATCACGGTAAAATTACTGAAACAGACATATGAACAAGATTTAATCCCAATTCACCCAATGATTAAAGCGCTACGCTCAGGTGATGCCGAACAAATTTCACAATTTTCCGATCTGATTATTCCCGAAGTTGATAAAAAGCTACTCCTCTTACAAGCAAAACTAGAGCAAAAAAAAGAGTTCATGGAAGATATTGATATCTATGATGGACATCAAGAATCTATTCATTTACATCGCCTACTGATTGAGCTGGGATACGAATCAAATTTATTAGCACCTCTAGTTAAAAAAGTATTCCGAGAGAATCCTAAATTTGACATGAAATCAGTAATGCCGATTATCCTAAGCTGGCTGCATGAGCAAAATGAGGAGTTCTCTTCACCTTCTAGTGCAAATAAACCACAAGATACACAAAAGATAAGAAAACAGAGAATTCAATCCAAATTATGGCACTCTCTTGATAATGATGATTTACGTTTTCAGTTCAGTCAGAAAGAAAATAAACAAAGCTTTTATGAACATCTAAAAAACCAGACTGATTATGTCATCAATATGGAGACTTTAATAAAAGAGGCAGGATAAATATGCTAAATTTTCCGGTTCCTTATGCTAATGAGTTAATCTATAGTTCAGTTGCTAGAGCTGGAATACGATTAGCAATTAATAGCCCAAAACAACTTTTAGATGAGATTTTCCAAGATCGTGAAGTTGTAGCGACAATAGATTTGCCCGCAAATTTATCAAAAATTTTAAAGCTGTTACCTGAAACACAATTTGATGCAGAAAAACTAATTTATCAGCATACTCTTTTTCCTCTTTATGCCCCATTTGTTCCAGAAGAGCGAAGACAAGAATGCATGCAATGGATGCTGAATAAATCAAATGGTTCAGTACATTTAGCCCTAGGAATTAATGCATCTTACATAGCAACTCCCACCTATTTGCAATATTGCCCAGGATGTATAAATGAACAGCTTAAACAATATAAAGAATACTATTGGTCCAGACTTTGGCAAGTCCAAGGTGTTACTTGTTGTCAAAAACATGGTGAACTTATACAAACAAATATAGAGTTTAGGTCACCACACAAACATGAATTTATTGCAGCTGATGTTAAAAACTGCCCGATTGTCACTCAGTCAGCAGCCAAATTAGATGATCTGTTCATCTGTAAAAAAGTAGATGAGCTTTTACAGCTTTGTCCAAAACAATCTGCAAGTTTTGAGCAATGGAGTCTTTTTTATAAGAAACTTGCCCATCAAAATAATTGTGTCCGAGGAAACTCTCATATTTTATATGAATCCATTTATGAAAAAATTTCGACCCGCTGGTCTAAACAGTTTTTAAAACAATATCATTTGGACAATTTCAGTTCTGAAAATAGTTGGCTACGTAGTATTTTCCGAAAACATCGTAAATGTTTTAGCTATCTTCAACATTTAATTGTAATTGAAGCTATGAATGCCGGTAGAGAGTGGTCATTTAATGAGATCTTAGTAACTGTTAATTCTTTACAACCAGTCATTAAACCACAATCTATAAAATTACAATCCTCGGATATAACAGAATCTCAAAATACAATTATATTAGAAAAACGAAAAAAATGGCTTGAGGCAATCAATCAAGACAGCATCAATGCATCAAGAAAACAAAATAGTGCTCTATATGCATGGCTCTATCGCAATGATCAAGAATGGCTACTTGAAACAAACAGTCATTATCAGCAACCTCACATACCTACAGGAAATAAAATTGATTGGGATACACGTGATCTTGAAACCGTTAAACTATTAATCAAGATTAAACAACAACTTATAGAAAACTTGGATTTACCTAGAAAATCGAGAAACTGGTGGATCAAGCAACTTAGGAATCCAGCTACTATTGAAAAAAATTTAGATAATTTGCCATTAACTAAACAGTTTTTAGATCAATATAATGAGGATATTAGCTGCTTTCAGATTAGGCGACTAACCCGAGTATTACTGCAATCATATTCAGCAAATGAACAACTGTCACGCTGGATCATCTTACGAAAATCGGGTTTAAGTGAAGAAAGAATAAAAACTGAAGCAAATAATTTTTTAACGAACGTTATTAAACTTATTCATTGGGAGAATTAATTTTGGTTATTAGGGGTTTTCCGTTAAACGCTAGAATTTCATATATTGGGGCAATTTTTAAGAATAAACAAGAGAGAGATTGGAATATTAATCTCGGATTAGAATA
Organism: Acinetobacter sp. TW_SC_4; assembly: GCF_054861205.1. Classification (NCBI taxonomy): domain Bacteria; kingdom Pseudomonadati; phylum Pseudomonadota; class Gammaproteobacteria; order Moraxellales; family Moraxellaceae; genus Acinetobacter; species Acinetobacter sp. TW_SC_4. The sequence continues at coordinate 112,140 of NZ_CM142174.1, read as the reverse complement.
TGAAAAACAAAGGTTTTTTAAACATACTCGATTTTCAAGCATGCACTTGGTCGCACAACGGAGATGCTTAAATTCCTCAGTTGAATTGAAAGATGAAAATCATTTAACACTAAAATTTAAAATTAGCGATCTCACAAAATGGCAGGTCAGCAATAATATTGCGACAAAACAATTTCAACTCACACAGAAATTAACTGACCTTGATCAAAAATTTAAAAATACAATTGTACATTTGCCACAATTGGAACTTGCTAGAGCATTATTTTTTCATAATGCTTATTTTGCGAGAAATGCACTTTCACAAAATTTTTTAAGTCTGGAATTTGACGTTCAAAGAGTTTCAGAAAACCATGTGCTGATTACAGAACTATCCTCGAGTAATTTTCCCCCATCTCAATATAATCATCCTGGCATGCGCAACTTACTCGCTTGGATTTTAATCAACCCTGAAATCAGAAGAAGCTATGAAAGTATTGCTACTCATTTTTTTAGTGAAAAAATACAAGGTACAAATAAAGAATGGTGGTATTTCAATTTTGATCCCCCTTCTTTAGCAAATGTAGAAATAACTGTTAAAGCCTATTATTCTAAAAAATTGAATCAAATTTATATCAATGAAATTGTAGAGATTAAAGGATTAGAATCGAACTTACCCAAGAAGATTGATTTTTCTAGTTCGCGATTTACTCAAAATAAAAATACATCGTCTACAGGGAAATCAGGTACTTACTCAACCCGACAAGAGTCCGAATCTCCAGAAATTGATGATAGTCAAGAGGCTAATAGTGATCGTAAAATCCTTACTTTGCCTAGCTATCCTGTATTACTCAGCTTTTCCGATCCAGTTCTCACCCGTAAAATTTATAATAAAAAAAGAGCCAAGAACACATCCTTGCCTTCGCTGGAAGAGGAAATCCAAGACTATGATGCTGTAGGGACTGATGAAGCGACTAGGGTTGGAACAATTGGTCGTGGTGAATTTGAGGGTTTAGAAGATGAGAGTAATAATTTAGATTTGCTTATGGATCGTTTTGAAGCCTTCAGATTCATGATAGAAAAGTTTATTGAGCAAAATAATATTAAGGCGACAACCTCAAAACTCTATAAACTTCCTAGATTGCAGCGATCTAAACTCCACATAACTTTGGATGGAAACAAGCGCTCTCTAATGATTTACAGGTTGGATAAACTATTCGATCACAATTTCATAATCTTTGAAATAGATGTCACAGATAATGTGAAAAAACTTTCAACCCTAGTCCTCTGCTTAAATGATATAAAAGAGTTTGATGAGACATCAATTGAAGCAATGATGAAAAAAATTATGCAGTGTTCACTAAGATGGCCGACTTTAAAATATTTTGCAGACTATGGTTTGGCAAAAACCTTACATCATCCTAAAAATCTAAATGAACTTAATGAATCAAGTCAGGAGTTCGAACGATGGGTTGAACGATTCGATAAAATAATTAAGGAATTACTTAAAAAAATTAGAAAAGAATGAGACAGTGTAGATAAGGATACTGAACCGTACCTACCGATTTGTCGAAGGTCAAATATTCCAGCATAATTTTGTCGGTGATATCACCTTCCTCTACAATGGCGTTACCGCTTCACGTTTAGACAAACGTTATGGTTTAGCCTCAGTGGGAATGTTTCTAAATTATCTTTGAATAAAAGACTTTAGCTCGCTTGAATCTATATCCTAAAACCTCTGTAATTTTTTATGGGGTTTTTTGTTTTTTAATCTTGCCACATTATCTCTATACTATTTCAATACTTTATACCTTCGACTCTTTTTTGCGAATTTTGAGAAATCACATGACACAACTGACTTGCTTTAAAGCCTATGATATTCGCGGCAAACTCAGCACCGAGCTGAATGAAGAGATTGCCTATAAAATTGGTCGTGCCTATGGACAGATCTACCAACCGAAAACTGTAGTGATTGGCTGTGATATACGCCTCAGCAGTGACGGCTTAAAACAAGCCACCATTCGTGGTTTAAATGATGCTGGAGTCAATGTGCTTGATCTTGGCATGACAGGGACTGAAGAAGTCTATTTTGGTGCCTTCCACCTCGATGTGCAGGGTGGTATTGAAGTGACGGCCAGTCATAACCCTATGGACTATAATGGCATGAAATTGGTACGTGAAAATGCACGTCCAATCAGTGCAGCTACTGGTCTTAAAGAGATTCAGGCTTTAGCTGAATCAGGTCAGTTTATTGAAGTTGCACAAAAAGGGCATACTGAAAAATACAATATTTTGCCTGAGTTTATTGATCACCTGATGACTTATATTGATCCGGCAAAAATCAGCCCGATGAAACTGGTGATGAATGCCGGCAATGGTGCTGCAGGTCATGTCGTTGATGCAATCGAACAGAAGTTTCAACAGCTGCAGATTCCAGTGAAATTCGTGAAAATTCACAATGAAGCCGATGGCAATTTCCCCAACGGAATCCCTAACCCGATTTTAATTGAAAACCGTGACAGCACCCGTAATGCAGTATTAGAACATCAAGCAGACATGGGTATTGCCTGGGATGGTGACTTTGACCGCTGTTTCTTATTCGATGAAAAAGGCCAGTTTATTGAAGGCTATTATATTGTCGGTCTTTTAGCTCAAGCCTTCTTACTGAAACAGGCTGGCGAGAAAATCGTGCATGATCCACGTTTAGTCTGGAATACCTTTGATATTGTTGAACAATTCAAAGGTGAAGCAATTCAATCCAAATCAGGCCATTCTTTCATTAAAGAAAAAATGCGTGAACATAATGCGGTTTATGGCGGTGAAATGAGTGCCCATCACTATTTCCGTGACTTTGCCTATTGTGATAGCGGTATGATTCCATGGTTACTGGCAATAGCGGTACTATCTGAAACAGGAAAATCATTATCCTCTCTAGTCGAAGAAATGATTGCCAAATTCCCATGTTCAGGTGAGATCAACTTTAAAGTTGCAGATACTCAAACCACGATTCAAAAACTCTTTGATCATTATGCCGATCAAAAACCTGCTATCGACCAGACGGATGGAGTGAGTCTGGATTTTGGTGCATGGCGTTTTAATGTCCGTGCATCGAATACTGAACCTTTACTGCGTTTGAATATTGAAAGCCGTCGTAATCGTAACCCGCGACCGATGCAAGACTATGTTGATGAGTTAACTCAGCTAATTCAAAGTTAATTAAAATATTCATTAACAACTTAGATTAGCATTTGAAGTGCAACACCATGTTGTTGCCATAATACCTGACTCGAACTTTTAAAGCCGAGTCTTTTTCTTGGGCGGTGATTAAGGCGGTGAGTGATTTCTGCAATATAACCATAGCCGTAACTTCCAGCACTTTTTTGAACCTCATTCAGAATAATGCTTTAAAACAGCTTATGCTGCAAAAGTAGGTGATTCATGCAGATGGGCGATGATGAGAAAAAACCGAAGAAAGGTTATGTGTGGGCCTATGCCACCACACAGTACAATCCAGTTCATGCGGTAATCTATGACTTTCAGGATAGCCGTTCAGGTCAGCATGCTGAAGAGTTCCTGAAAGGCTGGCAGGGCCATCTGGTCTGTGATGATTACAGTGGTTATAAAGCACGCTTTAAATCAGGCCAGGTCATTGAGGTGGCTGCATGGCGCATGCACGTCGTAAATTCCATGAACTGCATGTGACCAGGAAAAGTCAGATTGCTGAACAGGCATTAGTGCTGATTCAGAAACTGTATGCCATAGAAGCTGAACTCAGGAAAAAGACCGAGGGTACAGCAGAACACCGCCGCGAATACCGATAACAACATAGTCAACTGGTGATGCAACAATTGTATGAATAGCTCAACCAACATTATTTGACGGTGCCATCGAGTTCTCCAACCGCCAAGGCAATCAATTACAGTCTGAAGCGTTGGCTAGCTTTAAGTCGATATCTCGATGATGGCAATAATGATGTATCCATACCGCCATATTTGGCACGCTATTTATAAAAGGTGGCATTACTCATACCATTGTTCACGACAAAGCGCAGTTACAGGTGTCTCTGACTATGCCTGTTTCAAGATGGACATGATGATCTGACTGTCAGTAAATTTAGATGTTTTCATGCAGAAGCTCCTACTTGTATAGAAAAAATTCTAATTTTAGATCCTATTATTTGTAGGGGGGATTACCAGGGCTGTCCTAAATATAAGTATTTAGTAGATAAGATCCACATATAAACTATCTTTATAAACTCCAGCTGGAGTCAAGGCAGAAGGTTGCTCAGCCAGCTGTACCAATACAACAAATTTATTTAGGTTAGTTGCCGGTTGAGATATCGGCATATTCCAACGAGATGAGGTCGCCCCAGAAATATACATTTGTGTTCTTATTTTATGATTGCGCTCATTAACCAAATAACTGCTGCCATTAGTGCTGGTTAAGTTTTTAGAATTAAATTGAATAGCATAACTGCTATCACACCTTACAATAAATGAAGTCGCAGCTTGACTCAGATAAGAAGAATTCAATTTAAGTTCTGATGCTGTCGACCGTTCAATCTGACAACGTTGGGCATGACTTAGATTGGTCAATAATAGAGAGAACATAAGTATAATAAATTTAAGTTTCATTATTTTTCATCCTTTATTTACAGATAAGCGTAGATAGTCCGCTTTCTTCTTTTTGATTTTCTGTAACCATTAATTGTGCAAAGCAAGTTTTAGATTCAGTGCTGGTGATTTTAATATTGTAAGTATTTGGAATAAGCCCATATAATGTGACCGTACCATCAGACGAGATAGGATAAACCTCCCCACCATCATTATTGATATATAATTCTGAACCAGCTGTAAATTTATTATTACTATCCACAGGTAAAATCGTGACCTGTTTTGTATTATATATAGGAAAGTTAATAATATAGCCCCGCTGATCTAAAGCGGTAAGCCTCTTGGTTGCATAAGGAATTTTATCTTCAACAGGTAACTGATTCTGATCAAAACCAATATCATAATTTACATAAGGGATTATATCATGAACAAAGGTATAGCCTTTCTTATTCGTCTTGTCTACTACAGATAAAGACCTTAGAACATCGACATCCTGATAATCTCCTACACTAACAACAGAAAATGCATTATCAACCAACTTGGTAAAATTAAATTTATTATTCAGAAAAATAACCGCTCCACGATAATTTAGTTGTGATTCAGACTCATTATCTCCTTCTATATGATAAAAACCTAAATCCCCAACATCTGTTTTCAATCGCCCATTAAAATTATATAGTGTTTCATCATCCAGCCTATTTACACCTGTTTCATAGTCAAATCCAACCTGATTAGGATTACTTTTAACAAATTGTAATTTAGTTCTTTCCTCTGTTGAATGACTAAAATAAACTGCTTTATCATCATCAAAACTATAACTGAGTGATAAGACAACTCCAGAATCCCGATCATCACCGAATGAGCTAAAATAACTTAAACCTAGGCTCCCCTTCCTACCTAACCGACGATTAAACCCTAAATTTAAAGTTTTACGATCATTTTGAAAAAATAAAGGAATCTCATCTTCCACGCGTATTTCTTGCTGATGAAAACTCTGGGCAGCATAATTCAAATAAATATTATGTAGGAGAGGAATATTGCTCATTCCTCCATAAATTAAATACTCATACTTAGGATAAGTATAAAAGTTATCCAGAGCATCACCTAAATATTTAAAATCTCTTTCTGTATATTTTGCACTTGCACCAAGTGAAACTCTTCCAAAATCCTTTGCAGCAGATAATCCATATGAATAATTAAACTTATTAAGTTCATCATGTGAAACTTGAACAACACTATCCAAAACCAAATAATGACTAATCGCTTGAGTCCATAGAAAGCCTAAATTTTGCAAGTCTTCGCTATAAGAAAAATTAGAACCAAGTGTTGTCCGATTAGATACCCCATAACGATAATAAAAGTTAGAGAAAAAATCACGATAGTCATCACTTTCTATATTATAGTTATAACGTAACTTTCCTAATGAAATATTATATTCACTGAGATTGGGTCTTAATAACTGATTTGTAACCAGAATAGGAAAACTTTGTACGCTTCTATTCCCTAGCACATCTTCAACGACAATTTGTGCATTCCCTGCCTGTTGAATTTGTGCACCAGTTTGAAGATTAAAATCACCAGGACTGACTCTTTGACTATATATACTTACCCCATTAATATACAAATCAACTGTAGAAGGAACACGTGCACTTCCCTGTAAGGTTGGAGTATTCCAATAAATAAAATTTGGTCGCTCAGTAAAATTAGTTCCCCAGTTTAAACCGGCAAAACGTAAAGAATTAATTAATGGATTATATACTGTAGTTGTATCTCCTAAAGTAAGCTGAGTCATACTTTTAGGAAATTCAAAGTCAACACTAGTACTGAGTCGAGTAAAATACTCATTCAAAGGATGATTATAATAAGCTATTGAGTTCTTAAATATCCAATAATCTTTAAAAATACCGAGCTCTGTCATGCCGTTATATACAGAATTTGTTTGTCTGTGTATTTTTGAATTTAAATAGGTAAAATCATAATTTACAAAACTTCCAAAGCTGGCTTTCTCTGGCATAGTCTGTAACTGAGAAATCTGTGTACTTGACTTAAATAGAGGAGTAGGTATCGTCAGATTAATTGTTTGCTCAGAGACATCAAAATTCGATTGAATATTCTGATCTGAAATAAGACAAAACTCATCCCGAGAAGCCATTTTTGATAATTTAGATATATCAATGTCTCGTTCCAACAACACACTACACTCTATATAAAAATTATTATCACTTTTTATTAAAATAATATCTATATTATGATGAAGCTCATTTATCCAGAGATTAGCAAAAAACTCTTCATCAGGATTCTGGTTAGCATTAGCATTACATAAGAATAAAATATTGGCTAAAAAAATTATTTTTCTGTTTAACTGCATAATATAATCCTTGATTATAATTTTAATCCATAAGCTTTAACTCTACTTCATCATTTGACTTATCTGTTATTAATTTAACAAAATAATTCTGAGGATTATTTATTTTAACTCCTCCCAACTCATAGAAAATATTCTTATCTTCAAGTGCATATTTCATATTATTGCTAGTAAAAACTTCTTTCTTATTCGAGTCTAAAATTTGTAACTTTGAAATTTGAACATGAGATTTTGCTTTATTTTTAACTACAAGCTTATCATTTTCAATATTAAAATTTAATTTTAGGTTATCTTGCTTTCCAATAAATAATGGCAGGTTAAAATTCATCAAAAAAGTAATAGATGATTCTTTTACAGGCTGAGGTAATTCCTCAATTATAATACGCCAGGCACCCTCTTCCCTACCATCTAATACAGATGCTATTGGACGATTAAACCCAACACGTATAACTTGTTTTCCATTAGGTTTCAAAATAAAATTTCTTGGATTAATAATAAGAGTGTTATCCTTCTCCAACACGTCTTCACCTTTATTATTTTGATCCCATTTAAATGCTTTTATTTCAAATATCTTTTTTTCTGCTTCATTTATAGATTCTAAAGTAAGTGTTATTGTTTTTTGTTTTGTATCATTAAGTATATACATTTGTACTGGATCAATTGCCACATCAGCCTTTACCCCAGTCATAGAAAAAAAAGATATAATAAATAATTTAGCTATTTTTCTCATATTATAATTTTCCACTTAAAAATATAATAAGGCAACCTAACCCAACATAAATGTTAGGTTAGGTTGATTAAATAAATTAGTAGTAAGCTTTGATTAGATAGCGATCGGTATAATTACCTGCTAACTTTGTAGCATCAACTGCAGCATTAGTAACTGCAAGTGTATAATTATCAACTGCTTGACCGTTATGATTTGAATTACCAAACGGAACAGCGCCTGCACCTTGTTTAGTTGTCACAATTGTTGTAGAAATTGTTTCAGATGCATCTGTTTCATGTCTAACAAATGTATTATTACTGGCGCCAGCATTTGCAGTTTGCAAATTCAGAACATAAGGGGTGTTTGTTGTAATTGAATAATTTGTACTTTGAGTTCCACCGGCAGCAGATAATAGTATTGCATTTCCACCAGTTAAAATACATTTCTTGTTAATTTTAAGTGAAATTGGAATTTCTTTTTCACAGCCTAAAGTATTACATTTACTCCAGTCAATTGGTGGTTTAGGATTATGACCTGGGCGTCCTGCAGTTTCCGCATCTGCTGCATAAACAACTGTTGAGCCAAAACCAAAGCTTAGTGCTAATGCTGCTAATACTGCTTGAGTCATTTTATTCATGATCTTCTCCATTCCTTAAAAAAAGAATATATTTATTTGTTTGAGTAACACTGGCATAAAAACTCTTTCTCATGATGAGTAAGATTATGCAGCGTGTAGTTATCTTATTATCATTGATTAAAAAAAATACACATACTTTATTATTCACAATATATTTTTCCATTTACCCCAATTATTATTTTTTGTATGCCATTATTTTATATTAAATTATTTAAAAATAAGAATTGTTACATATAATTCTTACAAAACTCCCTCTAAGGTTAAAAAAGAACTTAGAAAATAGAAGCTAATCAGTTATAACTTAACCATATGATTTTTATATTTTTTAGATAATTACAATCTCAAACCATTAATAATTTTTACAAATAATTACAATTTACCCGCAGATAGGTGAAAATAGTGTGATTCTGTTGTGTTTTTTTTGTTATTTTTCATACATCATCGCATTTACCAAAAATCTCATTACTATAGTTACTACCAATCTGACTTGACTGTGTTGCAAAATCCTAGCACTGAAGGCTTCTTCAGCAATATAATTCTCTAATGAAACAAGCCTACACCCAAAATCTACCGTACAACCAATTAATCCACCGGTAATCCCACCTACAATAAAATGGGAGCACAATATTGCTCCCATTCTTATTCATACCACTTCAAGCGTTTTAACGATAGCCATTTGGATTCTGTTTTTGCCAGTTCCAGCTATCGGCCAGCATATCTTCCAGACCATACTGCGGTTGCCAGCCTAGCTCGGCAATAGCACGCCGATTATCTGCAAAAGAGGTTGCCACATCGCCCGCCCGGCGCGGCACCAGTTCAAATGGAATCTCTACTCCATTGACCTGTTCAAAGGTATTTTTCACCTGCAACACGGAAATCCCGTTTCCGGTTCCAATATTCCAGGCACGACAGCCCTGTGCATTTAAACGGTTATTCAGTGCACATAAGTGTGCATTGGCCAGGTCCACCACATGGATATAATCGCGGACGCCTGTGCCATCGACGGTATCATAATCACTGCCAAAGATTGAAAGTTTTTCACGACGACCGACAGCCACTTGGGTCACATAAGGCATCAGGTTATTTGGAATCCCTTGCGGATCTTCACCAATCTGGCCACTTTTATGCGCACCGACCGGGTTAAAATAGCGCAATAAGGCAATTGACCAGCGCTCATCAGCAATCGCCAGTTTTTCCAATAACTGTTCAATAATCAGTTTGGTATAGCCATAATTGTTGCTTGGCATCCCGGTGGGCATTTCTTCATTTAAAGGAGAAATATTGGCTTCATCATATACCGTTGCAGAGGAACTGAAGACCAGTTTAAACACCCCTGCGCGTTGCATCGCCTGCGCCAAACTGATAGATCCGGCAATATTATGCTCAAAATAAGCCAGTGGAATTTGCTGACTTTCTCCCACCGCTTTAAGGCCGGCAAAATGAATCACCGCATCAATGGTATTTTCCTGGAATATTCGATCTAGGATCTGACTGTCTCGAATATCACCTTCGACAAATTTCAGGCTTTTTTGAGCCAACTGCTGGACACGATTTAAAGACTCAACCGAGCTATTGGATAAATTATCCAATACTACGACGTCATGCCCAGTATTTAATAGTTCCAAGCAGGTATGTGAACCAATATAACCTGCTCCACCCGTTACTAAAATTTTAGCCATATCTTTCCTAATTCAATTTTAATCAAGCTTTTAGAATTTTAATCAAACCCTGGGTTGAACCATCTAAACCGCTAATATCAGTTTGCTCACCATTCAGTATAGGCAATAACTGATTGGCAATTTCCTTACCTTTTTCTACGCCCCATTGGTCAAATGGATTAATATTCCAAAGCACCGACTGCACAAAAACTTTATGCTCATACAATGCAATCAGCATTCCGAGGCTATAAGGGTTTAGTTCCTGTAATAAAATGGTACTGCTTGGCTGGTTACCTTCATATTGTTTATAGGCTGGCAAGCCCTGCAATTCAGTCTGATCCAAGGCATCATTACCAAATGCCAATAATCGTGATTGTGCCAGACAGTTAGATAAAGCCAAATGATGCTGTTCGATCAAAGCATCAGCATTATCGACGTAGGTATATTGTTGACTGTTATAACGCTTCACTGGGGCGATAAAATCGCAGCTGACTGCTTGAGTACCTTGATGTAACAGCTGGTAGAAGGCATGTTGGGCGTTTGGTCCAACTTCGCCCCAAATAATTGGACAAGTGTCGAGCTGAACTTTTTCACCATTGCGCTGGATGGATTTACCATTAGACTCCATTTCCAGCTGCTGCAAATAAGATGCAAAATATTTCAGACGTCCATCATAAGGCAAGATGGCATGGGTCTGAATATCCAGAAAATTCGTATTCCAGGCACCCAGTAAGCCCATTAATACTGGAATATTCTGTTCCAGAGGCTTGTACTGGAAATGCTGATCCACGGCATAAGCACCAGCAAGCAGTTGTTTAAAACCGTCCACTCCAATACTGAGTGCAATCGGCAAACCAATACACGACCAGAGAGAATAACGCCCACCGACCCAATCCCATAACAACAGCTGATTTTCGGGTGCAATTCCCCAGGCTGTCATTTTTTCAGGTTTAGTGGATACCCCAATAAAATGATGTTTAACAATAGAAGGATGCTGGCCTAAAGATTTTTCCAGCCATAAACGCACTGTTTGAGCATTGGATAAGGTATCAATCGTTCCAAATGACTTGGAAGAAATAATAAAAAGCGTAGTTTCCGGACGTAGCTGGTGTAGCAGTTCAGACAGCTGACTACCATCCATCGTCGAAACAAAATGCACATTTAATGGCTTGGCAGATTGATATTTGAAATCCGAAAGCGCATGACTGACCATTAACGGTCCTAAGTCAGATCCCCCCACCCCGATATTCACTACATCCTGAATGACTTCACCGGTAGCGCCACGGCGTTGTCCGGCATGAATCTGCTCGACCAAAGCATACATACGATCTAGCTGAGCATGAACTTCAGCTGCCAGTTCTTCATGCTGCTGGTCCTCTTTCGGCAAACGTAAGGCCCAGTGCATAGCTGCACGTTGTTCAGTATAGTTAATCGTCTGAGTGGAAAATAAAGACCCGATCCAGGATCTTAGATTTTGTGTCTCTGCCCACTCAATCAGATGCTGCACAGCATCATGATTGACTCTATGTTTGCTATAGTCAAAAACTACCTCCTCAAATTGCACCGAGTATTGGTTAAACCGTTCAGGATCTGCTGCAAAGAGTTGGCGTAAATGGATCGATTTCAATTGTTCTTTTACAGAATTCAGCTTTTTATAAGCATTATTGGTATTCTGATCTGATTTAAGCTGGTCTAACATCAACGTCCCACCCCAATATAGTTAAAACCGCGTGACTTGATATAAGCAGGGTCATAGAGATTACGTCCATCCAGAATCAAAGGATGCTGCATCAACTTGCTGAGATAAGCATAATCCGGGCTACCATACTGTTTCCAGGCCGTGATTAAACACAATGCATCTGCATCTTCTACCGCCTGATACTGGTCTTCACATAAAATTAAATCGGTACGTTGACCATAAATCTGTTCAATATTGGTCAAAGCCTGTGGATCATGCAATTTCACTGTCGCACCTTGTGCCCACAATGCTGCCAACATGGCATGCACCGGTGATTGCTGGATACTTGGCGTATTTTCTTTAAATGCAGCTCCCCAGATAGCGACTGTTTTGCCTTGCAGGTCTCCACGGAAATAATTCCACAACTTCCGGAATAACAATTCTTTCTGTTGCTCATTGATATCCCAAACCTGTTCCAGTAACTGGTTTTTCACCCCTGAATCCGCCACGGCGTGAGTCAGCGTCCGGATATCATGAGAAAAGTTTTCTCCACCAAAGCCCACACCTGGAAATAAATAAGCTGAACCAATACGATTATCTGCCGCCATACCCTGACGAACTTGTTCAATATCAATTCCCAGTTTTTCAGCAACGCTCGCCAGATCATTCATATAACTGATCCGGGTAGCCAGCATGCCCGAGATACTGAGTTTGGTAAATTCTGCATCCAGAATAGGCATAAACAGATATTGCTGGGCACGAGGGAACAAGGGGCGCAACAACTCTCTAACTTTGAGCTGCACATTTGGCTGGTCACAACCCACAATCAGTTGAGTCGCTTGAACGAAACTACGAATTGCATTCCCTTCCTGAATAATATCTGGAAGATAGACCCAGTCATCATTTGGCAAAAGCTGCTGGAATCGCGCTGTACCGTGCAAACCAAAGGTAGAGGCATTAATCATCAGTTTAGGGTGCGCAAAGCAGGCATGATGGATGGTATTTAGCATCTGAAATGCCAGCTGCTCTTCTGTGGCGTTAAAACTGAAGAAAAAAACATCCTGATTAAAGGTCAGATGCTTAAAATCACAACAGTTTAAGAACCCTAACTCCTGCTGTTTTTGCAGCAATAATTGTAAGGATTCATCTTGGAAATAAGTCCGAACAGGCTCATCAGTATTAAAGCTATTACACCATATGACCTGATGGCCACATTCAGCCAATAGAGCTGAAATAACCCCTGAAAATAAGGTTTTTCCTAATACTGCGACTTTCATAATATCCCTTTTTTATTATAAGGCGAGTTCCTGAATCAATGCTTTAAACTCTGCACCGAGTTTGGGATGATCTACGCCATAATGTAATACAGCCTTAAGATAACCAAGCTTACTCCCACAATCAAAGGTTTGACCCTTCATCCGATAAGCTTCGACAACCTCTGTTTGCTGTAATAGTGCAATAGCATCGGTTAGCTGGATTTCATTGCCTGCCCCTTTCGGTGTCTGCTCCAGTAGTTGCATAATCTTTGCCGGAAGGATATAACGACCTACCACAGATAAATTCGACGGTGCAGTCCCAATCGCTGGCTTTTCCACAATACCTTGCATCACCGTGCTTTCACCTTCCGCAGGCGAAGCAGAAACATCCACAATCCCATATTGATCAACCAGATGATCATGGACTGCTTCAACCATGATTTGTGATGCATGAGACTGTTCATAACGTTGAATCATACGAGACAGGTCATTTTGTGTATCTTGCTCTTTAACCAGAACATCCGGTAACAGGACAGCAAAGTCATCATCACCAATGACAGCTTTAGCACAGAGCACGGCATGACCAAGGCCTAAAGGTTGTGGCTGACGTACGCTAATCACACTAACATGAGGGGGTAAAATTTCAGTAACTTCTTTAAGCAAATCGGTTTTATTTTTTTGCTCAAGTGTAGTTTCAAGTTCAAAGTTACGATCAAAGTAATTTTCAATCGATGCTTTGGAAGAATGTGTTACCAAAATAATTTGCTCAATCCCCGCCGCAATTGCTTCTTTTACCACATATTCAATTGCCGGGCGGTCAACTACCGTCACCATTTCTTTGGGAATGGATTTGCTGGCTGGTAAAAAACGTGTGCCAAGTCCTGCAACAGGGAGAATTGCTTTTTTAATCATGTTATTCAACCTAATTATTTCCAAATTTAATTTACTTTAATTTCCTGACCACGCTGATAACCATCGACATAATGTTCAAGCTGCATTAACGCCCAGTCCACATCACTCTGAGTCGCTGTCAGCACATGCATACGATTAAATATTTCCAGAATTTCAGCTAAAGGATAATGCTTTTCTACCGATCTTAAAATTCGCTTATGTGAAGTAATCTCTGTATTATCCTGGTCAATTAACAGCTCTTCATACAGTTTTTCGCCTGGACGCAAGCCTGTGTATTGGATTTCGATGTCACCATCAGGATTTTGGCTATCTTTCACCTTTAACCCACTTAATGAAATCATCTGACGAGCAAGGTCCTGGATTCTTACCGGTTCACCCATATCGAGCAGGAATACATCTCCACCTGTGCCTAAAGCACCTGCCTGAATGACCAACTGCGAAGCTTCCGGAATCGTCATAAAGAAACGTGTCACTTCAGGATCAGTGACAGTGATAGGTCCACCTTTGGCAATCTGCTGTTTAAATAATGGAACAACTGAACCCGATGAACCCAAGACATTCCCGAAACGTACAATACTAATTTGGGTTTGATTCTGTGCTTCAGCCATGGCCTGACAATAAAGCTCTGCCATACGTTTGGTCGCACCCATGACATTGGTCGGACGTACCGCTTTATCAGTTGAAATCAGTACAAAAGTCTCGACCCCTTTTTTGACTGCAGCATTGACACTAAAGGCAGTCCCTACCGCATTATTTTTCAAGCCGGCCAATGGATTACATTCGACTAGTGGAACATGTTTATAAGCAGCAGCATGATAGACGGTTTGAACACCGTATTGCTCAATGACCCGTTCCAGTTTACTTTCATCCACTACCGAACCTAGAATTGGAATAATTTCACAACTGGCACTAAGTCGTAACTCTTTATCAATACTATATAAAGCAAACTCTGTCAGCTCATAGATAATAAGTTTTACCGGTTGATTTTTAATAATTTGACGACATAGCTCTGAGCCAATGGAGCCTCCTGCTCCTGTAACCATCACGACTTTATCTTTGATATTTTTTTCTAGTAGTTCTGCTACAGGAGGGACTGGGTCACGCCCCAGTAGATCAATAATATCAACTTCCTGAATATCAGAAACTCGAATTTCACCATTGACCAGTTTAGTCAGCCCTGGAATTTCAGTAATTTTTAAATGAGCAGGTTCTAAAAATTTTACGATCTCGCTTTTGCGGATACGTCCTACTGAAGGAAGTGCAATCAGAATTTCATCAATGCGAAGTTTAGTAAAAGACTTTAACGCAATTTCTGGTGCATAAACTTGAATTCCCCCAATATTCTGACCGCTCAATGAAGGATTATCATCAATAAACATGACTGGTAAATGTTCATTAGAACGATTTAAAGTTGCTGCAACCTGCTGTCCTGCATAGCCTGCACCATAAATCGCAATCCGTTTTTTCGATACTCCAGCATATAGATATGAACGAACAACGAAACGGATTATTCCTCGACTAAACCAGACCCAGGCAAACATCATGAAGCCAAACATTAAAGGAATAGAAGTAGGAATGAACGCATGCGTTGTATATGCAAGCAAATACAAACCAATGACTGCCAGAACAGTGGCCAGCCCTAATTTGACAATAAAAAATTCATTAAAAGTACGAACAATAAAACGATAAACACCACAAACAAATAAAGCCAATACAGCAATGGCACTGACCCAAACTGTACCAAAAGGAATATTGGGAACGACTTCTGCACCTAGATCGAATTGACGAATGGCATAGCAAAGCCAGATCAGGACGGGAAATATGCAGAAGTCTAAAATAACGAGAAATGTCTGTTTAGCCGCACGTGGAGATTCAACTAAAGGTAGAATGATAGATTTCACTTGCTGTGTCTTCTCAATAATTATTTATAAATTTTTACCTCATATTAAATATTAGAGAGAATTGAGGTAAAAACTTGGATAAATGTTTAAAGTGTACCTATAAAGATACACTTTACATGATTGAATCCTAGAGAATTATATGCGACTAATCACCTGCTGAATAACATCTTTAGTTGTTTGAATATTATTTTCTGTTAACGTTGGATGCACGAGGAACATTAGGCTGGTTTCACCCAGTTTTTGAGCATTCTTTAAACGCTCTTTTGGACGCCATGGCGTGCCATCAAAAGCATGCTCCAAGTAGACTTCTGAACAAGACCCACTAAAGCATGGTACACCTTCGGCATTAATTTCAGTCATGATTCGGTCACGTGACCAACCTTCTGGTAAAGCATCAGTATTGACTTGTACATAGCATTTATAGGCAGCATGCACATAATCATCTGATGGATGATAAACTGTAAAATATGGGCTATCTGCAAATGCAGCATAAATTTTTTCCATATTTGCATTACGCTGTGCTGTCCATTCGGACATCTTTTTCAATTGAATCCGTCCAATCACAGCCTGCATTTCTATCATGCGCCAGTTGGTACCAAATGAATCATGCAACCAACGAAAACCCGGTGGATGCTGTTTATTATATATACTATCAAAATTCTTGCCATGGTCTTTATAAGACCACATTTTTTTCCATAAATTTTCATCATTGGTGGTGACCATGCCACCTTCACCGCCCGTAGTCATAATCTTGTCCTGACAGAAGGACCAGGCACCAACATGACCGATTGAACCGGCAGATTTGCCTTTGTATCTTGCCCCATGCGCCTGTGCACAGTCTTCGATCACATACAAGCCTTTATCGGAAGCCAACTGCATGATCGGATCCATGTCGCACATCCAGCCCGCCAGATGTACACAGATAATCGCTTTGGTATTTGGGGTAAGTACCGCTTCAATAGTTTGAGCAGAAATATTTTGTGAATCCAGTTCAACATCGGCGAAAATCGGATTTGCCCCAGCAGTCACAATCGAGCTAGCCGAGGCCAAGAAGGTGCGTGAGGTGACAATCACATCATCCCCTGCACCAATGCCTAGTGCCTTAAGTGCAACATCCAGCGCGACCGTTCCATTGGCTAAAGCCACTGCATATTTGGTTTCTGCAAACTGGGCAAATTCTTTTTCAAATTCACGGCATTCCTGTCCGGTCCAGTAGTTGACCTTATTCGACAATAAAACCCGGGAAACCGCATCCGCTTCTTGCTGGGTAAAACTTGGCCATGGTTCAAATGCAGTGTTTAGCATGTACTACTAATCCTAATGAGTTTTATTTCTATCCAACGACAAGAAGCTTCTAATTTCTTGCCAAGAATTTAAGCAATAGTCTGCTTGATATTCCGCAGCAATTGAAAAATTCTGTTTATGAATATTCTGACCTTGATCTTTCAAGCAGATGGTGGTCCAGCCTAATAATTTTGCTGTTACAAAATCTTTTTTCAGGTTATCGCCTATATAAATATATTCTTCACACTGTAATTCGTTCATCACTTTCTCATAGTTGGCTATAGATGGCTTTTCGGAGCCAATTTCCTCAGAAATTACTATAGTATTCAAAAGATTTGTTAACCCTAACGCTTGTAATTTATTACGTTGAGTTTTTGAACGCCCGTCAGTAATAACTGCATATTTATATTCCTTAGCAAAATAGGTTAATGTTTCTGCAACATCTTGGAATAGGGTAATATCCGGTTTATGAAAGCGATACCAATCTAAAAGCTCTTTTTTATCCAGTTGATATTTTTTGGAAATATTTTCAAAAACGTTTTCACCAGCATGATATTCTGCCAACATTTTCGCGTACAACTGTTGTGGCTGAGTACTAATTTTTGCCGCAATGAAGCGGTATGCTGATTGCAAATAACTTATTTCAGCATAAAGTGTATCATCTAAATCTAAAACTAAAGCTTTAATCTTGGTAGCCATTTACCAAAACCTCAGCATCATAACGCAGCATAAGTAAATTATCACACCATGCTGAAAATTCTTCAATATCCTGATTTAAAAGATATTCTTGAATAACCCACTGACTATAATTAGCACCTGCTAAATAACTTAAAGGATAGCCACCACCAAAACGTGGGTTTATTTCAATCCCTAAAATTTTATCTTCAGTTTTATGCATAAATACCTGTATCGTTAAACAGCCACGCGCACCAGCTATATATTTTAACTTTTGATTAAATTCTCTGACAATAAAGTTCTTTTTTGTTACCCCTTTATTTACTTCACCTGCACGCACAAAAATACGCTTACGCGGCACTACACATTTTAAGTCTGAGGATTTATCGTAGTAACAGTCAACGGTAAATTCATCATAGTCGTCTGGTTTAATGTATTCCATAAACATAAGTTTTGGATCCACACGATGTTCTGGTTTAATATCTTCTGCACAATATGCTGTAAAAATACCTTTACTTAAGCTTCCATCATACGGCTTTACAAAAACAGGAAACCTTAAACTCTCTAAGGTATATTGCTGCGGAATATCAATTCCTTTTTCTTCAAAAAAATGATTGATTTGACGTTTGTCGCGACATTGGTGTACCAACTCAGGATCACTTACCAATAAATGGATTCCTTGTTGCTTAAAATAAGCAATATTTTCACTTAAAACTAATAACTCTGTATCAATCGTTGGTACGATTAATTTAACTTGATGACTCAAGCAAAGGTGTAATAAATAATCAATATATTCAGGGCTTGTAACACGTGGTGCTTTAAAACTTTGGTCAGAAATATGACATGCAGGAGCTAGAATAGGATTTAAATCAGTAGTAAAAACCTGACCATTTTCAAAAATTTTTTTCAGTTCTGTTTGGAAAGAGCGTACCAATGAAACTCTTTGTCCTGCTGAGGTAATTAAAATATTCATTTATTTCTTCTCATTACCATTAAATTTTGGCATTGTTGCATCATTTTCCGCGTTAATATCATCTTTGGCGAGCACTTTTTTTACCGTTTTGAGCATAATTTTAAAATCCAACCAAACCGACTGATTTTCTACATACCAGGTATCAAGTTTAAATTTTTCTTCCCAACTAATGGCATTACGTCCATTGACCTGCGCATGCCCTGTCATGCCTGGGCGGACTAAATGACGTTTTGCTTGTTCTTGGTTATATAGCGGTAAGTATTCCATAAGTAATGGGCGTGGTCCGACGATACTCATATCACCCTTAATGACATTCCACAGTTCTGGCATTTCATCTAAACTACTAGAGCGCAACATTTTACCAAATGGCGTCAAGCGCTCACTGTCCGGCAGCGGATTGCCTTGTGCATCTACCGCGTCTTTCATACTGCGAAATTTAATCATTTCAAACGGTTTGCCATGTAAACCGGGGCGCACCTGACGGAATAAAACGGGCGAACCCAGATTTTTTTTCACTTTATGTGCCACATAAAAATACAGTGGTGACAGTAAAATCAGGGCAATAGAAGCAATAATAATATCGAGGAGGCGTTTTAGCATTTATAGACCTAGAATATTCACTAAACGTTGATTCACTTTCTTTGCATCAAACTTTTCAACGGCAATTTTATAGCTTTCTGCACCCATCAATCTAACTTGTTCAGGGTGCTCAATGAAATAAATCATTTTTTCTGCCAAAGCTTCAGGATTCCATTTTGGTACTAAAAATCCATTTACACCATCTACAACTGTTTCTCTACAGCCCGGTACATCTGTGGTAATAACCGCACGTCCTATTGCCATCGCTTCTTGGGTACTTCTTGGTACACCCTCGCGGTAATAAGAAGGTAGAACAAAAACACTAGAATTTTCTATCCATTCTGAAACATTACTCACATGGCCTGGATATTCAATAATATTAGTCTTTACTAAATTTTCCAACTCCTCTTCTTTAAGACTACCCAATGCCTCTTTATCAATCGCACCTAATACAGTGAATTTAACTGAAGGATATTTTTCCTTCACAATTTTAGCTGCTTTTATATAATCATGAATTCCTTTTTCTGCAAGTAATCGTGCAATAAAAATAAACGATATATTTGAATTAAAGTTTTCTGAATATTTATAATGATGTAAATTTAAACCAATTCCACCTAGAACCTCTATATTTTTGACATTTATAACATATCTTTCAATTAAATCTTTAGGGTCATCAGGATTTAAAAAAATAAGTTGGTCAAGTTGTGGTAATGCTATTTTATATAAAAAAACCTGTATTTTTTTTATGAGCTGAGTTTTTTTACTTAAACCTTCTGGCTGCTCTGTAAATGTATAGCCTAAACCTTCTAGCATACCTATCACACGTGGTACTTGAGCTAATTTTGCTGCCAAAGTACCAAAAATGACAGGTTTAGAAAAATAAGAGAATACTAAATCAGGATTAATTATTTTAATTTTTTTTGAGAGCCGATATGTTGCAACTATATCTGCGAGTGGGTTTAGTCCACCACGGTTTAATGTATATGTAATTGGTGTAGCGCCCAACTTTTCTATTTTTATCAGATCTTCTGCCGTATATTCAGACGTAAATGCATAGACTTGATGACCTTTTTTCGAGAGTGTACAAATTAAATCTGCACGAAAGCCATAGAAGCTAGATGCTACGGTTCCTATTAGAGCAATAATCATATAATTCCATACACTAAACTAAAGTAAGAAAATGATATAGCAAAAGTAACAAAAATACCTATTGGAAAAAAAGATTTACTTTTCGAAAATATATAATAAAAAATTAAAGTATTTAATAATATGCTAAAAAACCAAGCAAACAACCCATATCTATTTGAAAAACCGGCAAAACCAAATATAAAATATGGCATTAGCAATAAAAAATAGATTTTTACTAAACCATATAAACCCTCGCTTTTAATAAAATATTTTGAGAAAAAGAAATAAATATATGCAAGAGCTAAGCTATATAAAAAAAGATCCCATTGAAAACCGTATCTATAGGAATTTGTATCTTCAACATAGTTTTTAATACTATCATATAAAGAAATACCAAGCACACTAGATATTATATAGACTATTTTTTCATTTACCCCTAAAATATAAAAAATACCAAGTATATTTAGCAAAAAAAATAATTTATTTAGATTTAATTTAATCAAAAAAATAAAAGGAATAATCAAAATAGATGAATAATGAAATAATATAGAGCCTAGTAAAAACAAAAATGAATAAAACTTATTAATATTAAAAACCAAATAGACAAAAAACAAGTATAGAAGAGCTAATGATAAACCTTGCCTTAATCCATTTGCAGCTGCCACTTGATACCAAGATGACATACAAAGAAAAGAAAAGAAAAGAAAAGAAAAATAAACTTTATTTATCTTTTCTAATTCAGATATTTTCTTTGATAGAAAAAGCAATATTAAGTTTAATACAATATTTAAAATAAAAAAATAGACTATATAACTATCAGTAAATAATCTGACTACAAAGGTTAAGAGATCAAATAAAAATTCATAATGAAAATTGTTAATAGACAATTTATAAATAAAATTTTGTGCATAAATAAGGTTATCATCTACTAGACTTAAATCTCTAATAGAAATAAAATACGAAGTAAATAAAGTAAATAAAGTAAATAACAAATATAGAAATATATTTTCTTTGTTAGTTTTAAATTTCATTTATTAGCTATCCGATTAATAAAATTGCCAAAATCCACTTCATTTAAAATATTATCCCACTTAAATAAATCCATTTCAGGAATATTATTTTCTATATAAATGTTAGAATCAATTTGATCTAACCAAAAAGGCTTATAATTAATATTATTAAAAAACTGTTCTGCCCATAAATATCTATTTGAAATGACCTGCAGTCCAGAAGCCAAGTACTCTAATGTCTTTGTACTTGTCTGAATATTATATGGATAAATATTAGGAGTAAAATTTAAACCATATCTGGCGTTCCTATATATTTCTGGTAAATCTTTACGTTCTACCCGACCTAAAATAGTAATATTTTCATGCTTTAATAAAGAGCGTTCTAAATCACTAACCTGACCAACAACAACAACCTTATAATTTCCCGCAAGCCTTCTCAATACTTCTATAAGACCATTACGTCCAGCAATAGAGCCACAGTAAACAATATCATATAAAGGATTTTCATTTGGACGTTGAAATAAAGCCTCATCCACTCCCATATCTCTATAAATATATGGTATATCATCAGTAAAGTTTAAATCATACTGTACAAAGTTATTTAAAAAAATTCGCCCACTTGGCTGTTTGTTAACAAGTTTTTTCGAAAAGTTTTTAAAACGAGCGTAGGGAGGTGTAGATAAACTCTGATATTCATGAATCTCTATAGCTCGACCCTCCTTTTTTTTCCAAAAAGGGCGCGTACCCATAAAATATATATTAATATCATTATCAGGATCGAGCTCGTAGTCTAGCTGAATCTGATGCCCTAGTTTTTTTAAATATTTTTCGTATGCATAAGCTTCTGGAGTATATGCAAACTTTGACAAAGGTATGCCTATATTCACACCAACCCCCAACTCAAAGAATCGCTAACCATTTTTTAACAATCTCATCAACTTTAAAATTATTAATATTCTCTTTAGCATTTACACACATTCTCAAATAAGAATCCTTATCCAAATTTATCATCTTAGTAATCGCTTCACTTAGCTTTTCAATATTTTCAGGCTCAACTAAATATCCAGAAACCCCATTATCAATCAACTCTGCTGGTCCCGTATCACAATCAAAAGATACTATAGGCAAACCAAAACTTTGAGCCTCTAATAATACCATCGGCAAGCCTTCAAATCTCGAACTCATGCAGTAAAATGAAGCACTCTTAAAGTATTGAGCAATATTATCTGTTGATGAATTTATCTCTACAGTGTCATCTATTTTCAAAAACTTACTAAGCTCAATAATTTTTTGTTTATCTTCTCCCTCACCAACAATAACCAATTTCCATCCTTTTTTATTAGTTACTCTACTCCAAGCTTGCAATAATAAATCATATCCTTTTTGATACCTATATCGCCCAACTGCCAACATAACCTTAAAATCTAAATTCGGAGTATGTTCAATACCTTCAAATGTACTAGGGTTTACAATTGTTATGATCTCAGATCTTATATTAGTTAAATTGTTTTTCCACAACTGCTGATCTCTATGCGTCAAAGTAACAATATAATTACAATATTTTACAGCCCATCTTCTTGCTACGTCCCTCAATTTCACACCTAAATTAACATTAAAATTAAAATGCTCCCAACAAATATGGTTTATCTTTAAACCAAATAATCCTACAATGGTAAATATACAAGTGATACTTTCTACCGAAACAACAGTATTTATCTTATTGATCTTAACATAATTCCTAATACCCCATACGGTGCTAATAAAGCTTTTTTTAAAAGAAACCTCCCGACTAAACAATGAAGAAGTTTTAATAGAGTTATCTAGACTAAAAAATGGCTTATCACCATTCTTCAAACTTAAAATACAAATTTCATAGTTATATTTGGCTAATTCATTAGCAATAAGACTTGTAACTCTTTCTGTACCTCCAGAACAATTCAAATCACCAACAATAAAGCATATTTTTTTCACTACAATAACTCCTCAATCCACTTTCACCAAGAATATGTCAAATTCATTTTCCACAAAACTATAAAAACTACTATATTTTTCAATTAAACAATCATCATATATATACTTTACATTTACTCGATCTAAACCTTTGACATTTAGGAGAGCAGAACTGATATAACTATATAGATTAATATCTACTGTCTTATTTTCAGCTAGATATTCAACAATATAATCTTCAAAAATTAATGGAGTTGTTATAACTTCAAAATTACCTTTTGGTACCACCTTCTCTCTCGGATGAGAAAAATAATAATCTATTTGAAGAATATCTAAAGTTTTTAAAATATATTGCTCTGTAAACTTATCTGAAATTTCTGTTAAAGGCTGACCTAAATATATATTAATTTTTTTTGTTGACTCACCTTTAGATT
Source organism: Acinetobacter sp. TW_SC_4 (assembly GCF_054861205.1). NCBI lineage: Bacteria > Pseudomonadati > Pseudomonadota > Gammaproteobacteria > Moraxellales > Moraxellaceae > Acinetobacter > Acinetobacter sp. TW_SC_4. The sequence goes on along the minus strand of NZ_CM142174.1, from coordinate 88,402 downwards.
TTGAATTTTCAAAAATTTTTAAATATTCTGTATTTTCAATAATATTGGAAATATTTTCATATAAAGTATAATGTTTTCTAGAGCTTTTTTTAATGTCCTCCATATAAGAGTAAATACCAATAAAATTCCAAATCAGCTTTTTCCAACTAGGAATTTTTTCATTAGTATAATAAATACTATTTTTAATAATATTTGCCGTACCATCATCAAAAGTATAAATATTGGTATTTTTATTTTTAGAAATAATGTATTGCAAGTGTCTGGAATCTATACTTGCTAAAAAGCAATTTGTATATTTTTCTAAAAATCCATTTTTTTTTAAAACATTAATATATTCTAAAAAACCAAAAAAACCATTTTTAGGTACGTAGTAGAAGCTATTACAGCTTAGTTTTTCTAACTTTTTATAGTAATATCTATATTTTTCGTTATCCACTAATGCAACAACAATCACGTCAAATTTTTGATCTTTAAATTTATGAATTATTTTTTCCGCAATAAGCATCTGCAACGGTGTAACACACATTATTAAGCTTTTTTGCTGATCATGAACCATAAAATAAATACCATTAATATATTCGACAAAATCAATGCATAAGGAATATATTCTATCGAATACTGCCCTAAAAAAATCATTAAAACCACATAAAATATTGAACTTATAAAAGTAATGCTAGCAATCAACTTATTTTTAGCATGAAAAAATAAATAATTAACTAGCATTAGGTAAGGTAAATTCGCCCCATAACCTAACAAATACATCACCACGTAATATTTTGATTCTGCATACTTTTCACCCAAAAACCATACATAAACACTTTCAGGTAACACAAAACCGATTAAGGCAGGAATTATACACAATGGTAAACAAAAAAATGTGTATTTCTTGATACTTTGTATCGATAGTTTTTTTTCTTTCAATTTTTGATAATAGTACGGCACGATTGCTTTATTTAAAGCCATGAATACAATAGGTAATACGGCGGCGACTTGTACGCCTGCAGAATAAATTCCTAATTCCGCTTTTGTATATTGTTCATAAATAAATAAGCGATCTAACTGACCTTTAACAAAAAAGCTCGATTGATGCAAAATTAAAGGGATACCAAAAGAAAAAATATATAATGTACCTAACTTCAAACGTTGTAAAGTAATCGTATTTTTACTAGAAAATAAATCACCTAATACAGCACTAGCAATGAAAAAAGTCAGTGCATTAGCCATAACTATTGCAAGAATACGATATGCAACCAAATCACCACTCAATAACTCTAATGCTGCAACTGTAAAAAATACACTCGTTAGAGATAAAATAATTTGCAGTATAATATATCTTAAAGGTTGCTTCTGACATTGACGTAAAGCCAGTTGTACATTAATAAAAGACTGAAACATGGTGGCTAATACAATATATGCCATGATTTCAGCTTGAAAAAGCCAACAGCCTAAAAGCAGTATTGCTGAAATCACAACATTGTATAAATAACCTGCTGTTACAACTATATTTAAAGCCCTTTTACCATAAAAGTAAAAATAGCGAGTTACTGCCCCTTCTTGACTTAATCCAATAAAAATTCCAAACAAAGCCAACCATGTCAAATAATAAGATAGTTCCCCAAAACCATCGGGACCTAATTTTCGTGTTAAATAAGGCAACATCAGGAAAGGGAGGCTTTTCGCAAAAAGCTCTCCTACTAAATAAATGAAACTATCCTTAAAAGTACTTTTATTCAGCACTAAATAAGTTCCACTGTAATACTTTATCCTCTTCAATATCAACCAATGCTTTTTTCCCAATTAAATCATCAATGAATTTTGGACTAATTCCATGTGCAGGTCTTTTAAATGTTAAGTCATCAGCATAAATGATTTGACCTGCCTTAATATTCCTTAAGGCAACTAAGCTTCTTCTAGCATTCAAGCGGGCTGGATCCTCTGCCTTTAATGCAGTTAACTCAAAAGAGCCTAGCAATTCAAAAATACGATCTAAGTTTTTATTAAATTTCCTTAAGTCTTCTTTATCCATCGCATGATAGTGGTCATTTCCTGGTAAAGTTTTATCATGCGTAAAGTGTTTTTCAATTATTTTTGCACCCAACAAAGTAGCTATTTCACAACTACGCATATCTTTAGGTAAAGTATGGTCACTATAACCAATAATATTATTAGGGAATGCTTGTAACAGTGTTGAAATCATTCCTAAATTTGCATTTTCATCTGGCGTAGGATAATTCAACACACAATGTAACAAAGCTAATGGATTTTTATATTGATTAATCCAACTCACAGCTTCCGAAATTTCATACTGATGACTTGCACCTGTTGATAAAATAATAGGCTTATTAAATTTACAGATATATTGAATAAAAGGCTTATTTGTTAAATCTGATGAAGATATTTTATAAACATCCATTAAATCATTCAAAAAGTTCGCTGACTCAATATCAAATGGAGTACTCATAAACTCTATATGCTTTTGATCACAATAGGTTTTTAGTATCTCCATTTCTTTTTTCCAAAACTTATCATGCTTGGTAAAAAGTTCAAATTGTGATGTAGTAGGTTCTTTTGTCGTATCCCAATATGCTGGTGAGTCTTTTGATGCAATTGTTGCTGCTTTATAAGTCTGAAACTTAACAGCATGTGCTCCACCTTCAACAGCCTCATCAATTAACCTTTTTGCTGTATCCATGCTACCTTCATGGTTAACACCAACCTCAGCAATAATATAAGGTCGCTCAACTACTGAGAGTTTCTCCTTATTAAATAAATCTAAAATTTTCATATAAATTCAATCTCGTTTTTAATTAAACCAATAACACGTTTACGACCATTTACAAAATCTGTTTTTCGCATTAATTGAGAGGATTTTTTTCTTTTCGAAGTGTCAGCAACCAGTTCTTTAAATTTATTTAAAATTTCTAAAGTACTTACTTCATTACCTAAACCTAAATTTAAAAAACCATTTTTACTTGAAGCAAAATAATGTGTTAACTCTCTTTTATTTTGTGCAAGTACAATGCATGGAACACCTAAAGAAGCAACCTCATAAACAGTTCTCCCCGCAGATGTAAATATAATATCTGCTTTTAGCATATATTCAGAAATATTTTTCACATCTTTAAATATATTTATATTAGTAAAATCTTTTAACGTTTCAAATTTATTATACCCAATTCCAGCTACAACATTAATTTCAATGTTATGCTCAAGACAGTATTCATTAATTGCAGTCAATACATGTAATGTATTATTTAAAGGATCGACCCCTCCAAAAGTTAGCAAAATACTTTGTACCGATTCTGAAATATTTTTAGGCTTAGATAGTAAAAACTCATCTCTTAATAAAAAATAACTTGCACCATAATAATGATGCTCATGTTCTTTTACTTCAGGATAAATAGCATTGAAAACTATATCTGCTTTTTCAGCACCAGCACCTAAATCCTCAAAGTTAATGACCTTATAACATAGTTTTTTTAACTCGCATATATAAGCTTCATTTGTATCCAAACAATCATTAATAACAACATCTGGACTTATATATTTTATATCATCTAAAATATTATCACTTTTTTGAACAAAAACCTTATAGTTATATTGTGACAAAACTTTTTCAGCCAATTTACTATCTTTATCTGCCAAAAAATAAATATCATGGTTTAAAATATCATTTGCAATTAACAATGTATTATAAACATGACCCAAACCTACAACATCATTACCTGTTACAACAAAAAGAATTTTTTTCTTCTTTAACAAGTATTCACAAATTGCCCAATCTTGGAATGTATCTATATCAATACTCTCATTTTCACCTAGCAAATATAAACTAACATTACTGCCTATTCGATTGTTTTCTGTGATAAGGCTTCGTCTACTAATAAAAAAGCCCCCAGTCTCTGTATATGTAGGTTTTAAGTACTGTCTATTTAATCGTTTTTCATACAGTGGGGCAAAACCACCATTATGCTTAGACCATGAAAGTGCTGTTGTATCATAAGCCGATATGATTGTATCAATAGCTGGGTTCTTAATTATTTGATCTATAGCTTGATCCAAACTTTCCACCTTTAATAATGGAGAGGTTGGCTGCATAGTAACAACTAAGTCATATTTTTTTTGCTCTTTATTTTCCACATATAATAGACAACTGCACACTACTGGATCCAGAGTCACAGCATCTCCTGATATATCCATACTTCTACGATGAGTTTTTAATTCTAATTTTTCACCCAAACCTAATATCTCATCATCTTCACTCGAAAGATATACATCTAAATCATATTTAGATTTTTTCAACATAGATGCGACATAATATAATAAAGGCTTGCCTGCTAAATTTCTCAAATTTTTACGAGGAATACCTTTTGAACCACCTCTAGCAGGTATTACTACTAATATATTCATTTTTTATTACAACCTTAAATCTGCGTTATTTTTTCAACCATATATTTTAAATCATAAAGTACATGCTTAGTTTTACCCAAAGCATGTATATTTACTGCTGTCATTTGTTTAAACTGATCATGCGCAACTGCTAAAACAATGGCATCATATTTACCGTTCGCCAAACTAGCAACAGGATCGATACCATATTCCTTTGCAGCGTCTAACGGATCCACCCAGGGGTCATAAATATCTAAATCTAAATCATATTCTTTTAAAGCTTTAACCATATCAACAATTTTAGTATTGCGAATATCAGGACAGTTTTCCTTAAAACTCAAGCCCATCATAAAATTTTTGAACCCACCACTTGTATACGCTGCTTCACCATCTCTTTAATCAATTGTGTTGCAACGTATTCACCCATACGGTCATTTAAACGACGTGCCGCTAAAATAATTTCTGGATGCAGGCCTAAAGACTGTGCTTTATGGGTTAAATAATATGAGTCTACCCCAATACAGTGCCCACCAACTAAACCTGGACGAAAAGGTAAAAAATTCCACTTGGTTCCCGCAGCCTGCAACACCGCTTCAGTATCTATACCCAACTTATTAAAAATAACAGCCAACTCATTAATTAAAGCAATATTCACATCACGCTGGGTATTTTCAATGACCTTGGCGGCTTCAGCTACTTTTATACTGGGTGCTTTATGCGTACCTGCAGTCACAATCAGTTGATAAACTGCATCTACAAAGTCTGCCACCTCTGGGGTAGAACCTGAAGTCACTTTTAAAATATTGGTCACACGGTGCAGCTTATCACCTGGGTTAATTCGTTCTGGGCTATAGCCTGCAAAAAAGTCCTGATTAAATTTTAAGCCCGACACTTGTTCCAAAACTGGAATACAGGCTTCTTCGGTAGCACCAGGGTAAACGGTAGACTCATACACCACCACATCGCCTTTTTTGAGTACTTTCCCAATACTGGTAGAGGCTTTAATGAGTGGGGTCAAATCGGGTTGTTTAAACTCATCAATGGGGGTTGGAACAGTCACAATAAAAAAATTGCAGCTGCGAAGGTCATCTAAATTGGCCGAAAAATTCAGTTGCATCGCTTGTTTAAGTTCTTCTGGCGACACTTCTAAGGTATTATTTTGTCCGCTTTGTAATTCTTGTATACGTTTTTGCTGAATATCAAAACCCACAACAGGCAGCTGCTTGCCGAATTCTACCGCTAAGGGTAACCCGACATAGCCTAAACCAATAATGGCAATTTTTAGGTCTGAAAGCTGTAGCATTTGAGCGCCTTACAATTTATATCTATATTTTATGAAAAATAATGAATCTTTCCGCAGGAATACTAGCAGAAATTTATAAAATTTCTATTATGATTTGTGCTCAAATTGCTTGAAAGATGCCTCAGTGTATAGTTTTTGTGACTATTCAACTTTTTAATTTATATTAAATTCGCAATTTGCGATTTTTATCATTTTTTTCGCAAAGAATTTGACAGAATCTGCAAATGGATTACAAATTGCTATGTACCTATTTGACAAGTTCGGTAAAATGGCGGCAATTGATTTAAAAGATTTTAATAAATTAAAAATGGAATCTCGCGTGCGACACTTTCAACTGGCTGTTTTATTGGCATGTGGCATTGCCGCCACTGGCTGTGCTGTGACCTCTGGCTTACAAACCTATGACATACCAAATGAAGGGGTCTATACCACCGACTTGGGTACAGCGGTCAATGTGATCAAACTCACCCAAGACTCAATGCTTGCGGTGCAGCCTGCAGTTCACAATATTCAACAAGACTATGCGCATTTATTTCATACACCACAGCGTCAATACACCTTAAGTTCAGGCGATATTCTCTCTATTTATTTATGGGCATATCCTGAAATCACCCCGCCAACTAGTAATGTCAGCAGTGAAAAATCTGCTGAATCTAACGGTTATCAAATTGATTCACAGGGTTATATTCAGTTTCCAATTATCGGGCGTTATAAAGCGGCAGGTAAATCTTTAGCACAAGTGAATCGTGAGTTGCGCGGTCAATTGGCACGTTATTTAAAAACCCCAGACGTGATTGTACGAGTCTTGTCTTACCAAGGGCAGCGATACTCGGTACAAGGCAATGTCATGAAAGGCGGGCAATTCTATTTAAATGATCAACCTGTGAGTGTCTATACCGCCTTAGGTATGGCAGGCGGGGTCAATGCTCAACAAGGTGACAATGCTTCTATGACTTTAGTGCGTCAGGGGCGTAGCTATCAACTCAATACCGTAGAGCTGGAAAAAGCAGGCTTGTCATTGCACAACTTACTCATCCAGCCGAATGACACCCTGTATGTCAACAACCGTGAAAATCAAAAAATTTATGTGATGGGTGAATCGGGTAAAAATCAATCACTCCCTATGCGTGATCAAGGCATGAGCTTAAGCGATGTATTAGGGGAAAGTCTGGGCTTAAACCCACTGTCTGCCAGCCGCAGTAAAATTTATGTGGTCCGTAGTCAGCCCAATGCAGTACATACCGAAGTCTATCACATGGATTTAACCAGCATTGCCGACTTTGGTCTGGCCAATCAGTTTAAAATGCGCAGCAATGATATTGTCTATGTCGATGCTTCAGGCTTGGCCCGCTGGCAACGTGTCGTGAATCAGATGATTCCGTTCTCTAGTGTGCTTTATCAACTAGATAATTTGGGTAAATAATGAAAATTAATCACATTTTGGTGGTGTGTATTGGCAATATTTGCCGTAGCCCCATGGCAGAATACTTTTTAAAACAGCAGTACCCACACTTACAGATTGAATCTGCAGGTATTTCAGGCTTGGTGGGTCATGCAGCCGATGACAAAGCCCGTTTATGTATGCAACGTCACGGCATTGACATGAGTCCACACGTGGCAAAAAAACTCAATGCAGACTTAATTAAAAAAGCCGACCTGATTTTGGTGATGAGCCAAAATCAACAAAAGCATGTGGAACAAACCTGGCCCTTTGCCAAAGGCAAAACCTTTAGATTGGGGCACTGGCAAAGTAAAAACGTGGCCGACCCCTATCAGCACGATCAGGCCGTATTTGATGAGACCTGTGCGTTAATTCAAGCCTGCATTGCCGACTGGAAAAAATATATCTAGTTTCTTGATATTCTAACTTTTTTTAAAATTCTACTTTTTTGATATTTAAACTATGAGCCAAACCGCCAACACCGAAGACACCATTGATTTAAAGGAATTATTTTTTTCCTTAATCGCACAATGGAAAATGATTACCCTTTGCGTTCTACTCAGTATCGTCTGCGCTTTACTGTATTTAAGAACTACGCCAGACACCTATGCAGTTGATGCTTTGGTACAGGTCGAAGACAACAAAGGGGCCTCTGCAGCGTTATTGGGTGAACTGTCTAATATGATTGAGCAGAAATCGCCTGCACAAGCTGAAATTGAAATTTTAAAATCACGTTTGGTGTTGGGCAGCGTGATTGATCATCTAAATTTAAATATTCGCGTTTCAGGTACGGAAGATAGTTTCTGGAACCGTTTAATTGCCAAGCATGAATATGACAGTGAATATTCATCTCAGTCAGTGCTGTTTAAAGACAATCAAAAAAGTTTTGATATCCGCCAGTTCGATATTCCGCAATATTTTCAAGATAAAAACTTAATTTTAAAATTTGCACAAGGCAAATACAGCCTGACCGATGCAGTAACAGAACAGGTAGTTTTTTCTGCACCTTTAAACCAAGTCAGTCAATTACAGTCTGAATTTGGGCTGTGGAAAGTCGCTATTTTTAGTCAAGACAGCTTTGACGCTGCCTATAACATCCAAAAACAAAGCTTACCTGCTGCCATGAAAAGCTTAACCGCTGACTATTCTGTAGCAGAAAGAGGTAAGTCAACAGGCGTGTTGGAGTTGAATTACCAAGGGTCAGACAAACAACACATTACCCAAGTACTAAATGCCATTTTAGCGGCGTATAGCCAACAAAATATTGAGCGTCGTACTGCAGAAACGGCACAGACCTTAAAGTTTTTGGAAGAGCAACTCCCAGAACTGAAACAACAATTAGATGTCGCAGAACGTGAATTTAACCGTTTCCGCCAACAGTTTAATACAGTCGATGTGACCAAAGAATCTGAGTTATATTTAACCCAAAGTATTACTTTGGAAACCCAAAAAGCCGAACTGGAACAGCGTGTTGCAGAAGCTGCAGCTAAATATACGGGTGAGCATCCGGTGATGCAGCAAATGAATGCCCAACTTGGTGCAATTAATAGCAAAATTGCAGAGCTGGATGGGACTTTAAGACGTTTACCTGAGTTACAACGTCAATACTTACAATTGTTCCGTGAAGTCGAAGTTAAACAGCAGCTGTATACAGGACTATTGAATTCCTATCAGCAACTCCGGATTGCCAAAGCGGGTGAAATTGGCAATGTGCGTATTGTCGATACTGCAGTCGAGCCCATTGAACCCATTAAACCAAAGAAATTACAAATTCTAATTTTATCTATTTTCTTGGGCGCTTTCTTAGGTACATTACTCGCCCTACTACGTAATATGATGCGTTCAGGTATTAAAGATGCAACTCAAATTGAAAATGAGCTTGATTTGCCAGTCTATGCTACGGTGCCACGCTCTGTTATTCAAGAAAGCCGCATTAAACTATTGAAGAAGAAAAAGAATATTCCTATTCTTGCAGTTAAAGATAGCGGTGATATTGCGATTGAAAGTCTGCGTAGTATGCGAACAGCGATTCATTTTGCCTTAATGAATGCGACCAATAATGTGATTGCCATTTCTGGCCCCGCACCTGAAATTGGCAAATCATTCATTACCACTAACCTTGCTACTATTTTAGCACAAGGTGGGAAACGGGTCTTGGTGATTGATGGTGATATGCGTCGTGGTTATTTACATAAATACTTCAACGCCGAGGTACAGCCAGGTTTAGCGGAATTATTGAATCATCAAAATAGCTATGAAGATATTGTTCAAACTTCCACTGTAGACAACCTATATTTTGTCACTCGTGGTAAGAGTCCGGTTAACCCATCTGAACTATTAAGTACTGATCAATTCAAGACTTTCCTGGATCAGGCCTCTGCTCATTTTGATCATATCCTGATTGATACTCCACCTGTGCTTGCAGTGACCGATGGTATTATTATTGCGCAATATGCGGGTGTAAATTTATTGATTGCCCGTCATGGTAAAACACAAATCAAAGAGTTGGAAATCACTGTGAATCGTTTTGAACAGGCCAATGTCAAAGTTAATGGCGTGATTCTGAATGATGTACAAAAAGGGGCGGCTGGTAGCTATGGTTATAATTATGCTTATGCTTATACCGCAAATAAAGACAATGACTAATTCATTGTAAACCTTGATTTCACATCTTGCTTTAAGCAGGATGTGAAATCACCCTCTATTACATTTATCTCAAATGATCATCGTTGAAAAAATCAACTAAAAACCCTATCGTGGTTACAGTTTAAAACTCCTGAGAATCTACAAGAATGTTTAAATCAAAAACACTGCTCGCCAGCTTGGCATTAAGCTCCTCACTCACCTTTGCCCAAGGCATCGTTTTAAATGAGCAAAACCTGCGTACCGATTTAAACTGGTTAAATCAGCAAGGTGTGATTCAAATCAGCACTTCGACCTGGCCAATGAGTGGTGATGAAATTCAACGCGCCCTTTCTCAGGCCCAAGTCAGCAATAATAATCAGCAAAGAGTCATTGATTCAGTCATGGCTCATTTGAATACCAACAACCAGTTACTTAAAGCATCACTATTTGCAGAGACAGATCAAAAAAATATTCCTCAAGCCTTTGGCGATCAGCAAAAAGCGCAATACCAGGCGAGTGTAGAGTTGAATACAGGCAATCAGAATTGGGATGCCAGACTTCGTATCAATGCAGAAAAAGATCCCCAGATTGATAATGATCAAGATGTGAATGTTGAAGGGTCTTACCTCGCAGGTAAGTTATGGAATCAATGGCTAATTGCTGGACAAATTCCGACCTACTGGGGACCCGGTCATGATGGCAGCTTAATTCGGGGTGATGCCAGTCGTCCTGTGTATGGTGTGACCATGCAGCGTGCCGAACAGCATGCTTTTGCAAATAAATGGCTCTCCTGGATTGGGCCTTGGCAATATCAAGCCTTTGCCGGACAACTAGATGACTATGATGCTGTACCTGATGCTAAATTAATTGGCTTACGTGTCACTGCACAACCTTTACCCTATTTGGAGCTGGGTGCATCACGTGCTATTCAATGGGGAGGTGAAGGACGACCTGAAAGCCTGAGTTCACTTTGGGATGCTTTTGTCGGTAATAAAGACAATGGTGGTACAGGTGAGCCTGACCCATCCAATCAAATCGCCGGTTTTGATGCACGCTTAAATCTACAACCATTACTGCAAGTCCCAATGGGGATGTATGTACAATATATTGGTGAAGATGAAGCCGGTGGCTTACCAGCCAAAAAAATGTATTTGGCTGGGGTCGATTATTCTTCTAGCTATAATAATATGCCTTTCCAGCTATATACCGAATGGGCAGACACCCGCACCAATGGCAAGGCCCAAGGTATTTCTTATAATCACACCAATTATATTGGTGGTTTTTATCAACATGGTTACCCATTAGCACATGCAATGGGTGGTGATGGTCAAATGGTTTCTGTGGGTGGTGATATTCGTTTCGATCGCCTGAACCGTGTTAATGCTCGAGTGCTGTTTGCCAAGTTGAATGAATCCAACCGAACTACTAATTTAGCTTTTCCAATCCAAGATGAATTAAAAGCTGTTGATGTGAGCTGGACCCATTATTTACGCCCCGATATTCCCCTGAAATTAAATGGCTAGATCAGTGATTCAGACCTACGTGGTAATGATGGTGGTGCATCGATTGGGATTGAATTTCCTTTAGAAAAAAGCTTGTTTTCCTACTAAGCTCTTTGCAAAATATAATTTCGGTTGAGGCAGTCATTGATCCTAGACATTCTCCAACAATGATTAAGTTCTGAAAAATAAAAAAACCAGCTATTGCTGGTTTTTTTATCTCTTTAAACTTCAACACAACTACGATGTCCGCTTGCTAAAAAACCACCCATTCTGCAAGATTTCTTAAAATTTTCTGCTAAGATGGACTGAACCTCAACGATAACATTAGATTGGACAAATACATGAGTAAGGCCTTACCGATTGCCGTCGCTGTTCTTTTAGGCGGTGCCGCGCTAGTACCTGTTTACTATGCAACTCAAAACCCTGCTACTCAAACTACAAAAGCATCTAAAGATGCCTCTGCTGTCTCTAAAATCAGCTATGCACTCGGTTATGAAGTGGCTCATCAGACTCCTCCTGAGCTGGACATTAACAGTTTTGTGACCGGTGTACGTGAAGGACATGCACGTTCTGCACCTGCCTATACGGAAGAAGAATTACAGGCAGCTTATGAGCAGTTCCAGAAAGAAATGCAACAAAAGCAGCTTAATAGTGCAAAACAAGCTCAAGCTTCAAGTGATACTTTCCTGACTGAAAATGCGAAAAAAGCAGGCATTAAAACAACCGCTTCCGGCTTGCAGTACCAAGTTACTAAAGATGGTACAGGTAAACAGCCAAAAGCCTCTTCAATTGTGAAAGTACATTACACTGGTAAACTGGTAGATGGCACTGTATTTGATAGTTCAGTAGAACGCGGTGAACCGATTGAGTTTCCATTAAATCAAGTCATTCCAGGCTGGACTGAAGGTCTGCAGCTGATGAAAGAAGGCGGTAAGGCAACTCTATATATTCCGTCAAATCTGGGTTATGGTGAACAGGGTGTCCCTGGTACGATTCCTCCGCATAGCACTTTGATTTTTGATGTGGAATTAATTGAAGTAAAATAATACAAATAGGGAGAGCGATCAGCTCTCCTTTATTTTTGAGAATTGATAATGAAAATACAAATCAGTTTAATGGTTTTGCTGCTCAGTTCAGGCAGTCTTTTTGCTAAAGAGATCAATAATACAAGTAGTGAAGCTGAGAAGATTGGCTACAGCTTTGGTTATCTGATGGGTCGCAGTAATGCAGACACTTTAAAGGATCTTGATTTAGATGCATTTAGCCAGGGCTTAAAGACAGCCGCTGCTGGACAAAAATCCAGTTTAAGCGATGAAGAAATGACCCAAGTGCTGACTCAGTATAAACGTCAAAGTGATGCCAAAGAACTGATTGTGCTGAAACAGAAAGCTGAAGAAAATGCCAAAGCTGGCAAAGCATTCTTGCAGGAAAATGCCAAAAAGCCCGGCATTAAAACCACCAAATCTGGTCTGCAATACCTGGTGCTGAAAGAAGGTAAAGGGAAATCACCAAGCGCTAACAGTAATGTCCGTGTCCATTATGAAGGTCGCCTGATTGATGGTACCGTTTTTGACAGTTCGATTGCCCGCCAGCAGCCAGTCGATTTCCGTACCACCCAAGTGATTACTGGCTGGACAGAAGGCTTACAGCTGATGAAAGTCGGTGCCAAGTACCGCTTCTTTATCCCTGCTGATCTGGCCTATGGACAGATTGGTTCGGGAGATATCATTGAACCAAATAGTACCCTGATTTTTGATATCGAATTACTGGAAATTATTAAATAAAAATTCCTTTAATTGTAAAAACTAAAAAAGAGAGGCAAATTATTTGCCTTTCTTTTTTTGTACTGATGAGAAACGAATTAGTTGGCGGTTTTCATGTATATTCATAGCAGTTTTGCTATTTTATAGTTTAATCAAGATATTCAACAACAATAGAGGACTTCAGCATGGCAGCAATCAAGACCCGCGAAATTCAATATACTGCGCAGGATGGCAGCACTTTGATTGGTTATTTTGCCGCACCAGAAACTGATGCACCTGTAGCCGGTGTTATTGTGGCGCCAGAATGGTGGGGCCGCAATGACTATACTGAACAGCGTGCCCGTGAGCTGGCGGAACATGGGTATGCCGCGCTGGCAATTGATATGTATGGTGACAAGAGAGTGACCACCAACTCTGATCAGGCCTATCAATGGATGATGCAGACTTTTGAAGATCCAGACACTATTGTGAACCGTGCAAAAGCTGCTTTAGATACTTTGGCGGCACAGGATGAAGTCAATCCGGAAAAACTGGCGGCAATTGGTTTCTGTTACGGCGGTAAAGTGGCTCTGGATCTGGCTCGCTCAAATGCACCGTTAAAAGCTGTGGCTACTTTCCATGCCAACCTGTCTCCTAAAGCACCTGCACAGAAAGGCCAGGTACAGGCAGAAATTCTGGTCCTACACGGTGAAAAGGACAGTATGGTCAGTCTGGATGATGTCGCCAGCTTTAAAGAAGAAATGCAGGCGGCTAAGGTCGAGCATAATGTGATTGTATTTGAAAATGCCAAGCATGGATTTAGTAACCCGCTGGCGGATGAGCGCGCCAAGGCCAATGGTGTAGATCTGGGCTACAATGCTGAAGCAGAGAAACAAAGCTTGGCTGCCATGTATGAATTACTGGCACGACAACTCGCTTGATAACAGATAAATTGATCTGGCTCATAATCGGGCTAGGTCATACATGAAAAAAATAAATTCAATGAAAGGAGCCAATATCATGACTGAAAATAACTGCCCGTACTGTAATTTTGACGAATACGATATTCTGGCTAAAAATGATTTTGCTGTCGTGTTACCTGAACCCAACTCCCTGTCCAAAGGACATTATGTAGTTACTCCATTACGTCATGTGGCGTCATTTTTTGAAATCACAGATAAAGAACGTAAAAGCATGATGTCCTTACTTGAGCAGGCCCGTAATGAACTACAACTACGCTATCAACCTTCCGGTTTTCATGTCGGGTTTAATGATGGCGAAGTATTTCAGGAAAAATCAGAACATTTACACATTCATATAATCCCGCGTTATGAAGGCAAGGTATTAAAGCTGGATGCACGCTGGGGCATTGAAGAATAAGAATTTAATTTTTTTGCCGAGTGAATGCTTTTCGAAGTGTTCACTTGTCCCTTCCATTTATTCATTTTTACTCTTTTACAGTCTCGCTGTTTTAGCAGACTTTTCATCTTTTAGCTGAGTCTCTTCAGTTATACTAGGCCTCGTTTTCCAGTTTGTTCTATTTTCATGTTTGTATTTTCAGATGCCCTTTTAGAATGGTTTGATGTACATGGCCGTCATGATTTGCCATGGCAAGTGGCTGATGATCCCTATAAGGTCTGGGTCTCTGAAATCATGCTACAGCAGACTCAGGTCAAAACCGTGCTGCAATATTTTGAGCGGTTTATTCAACGTTTTCCGACAGTACAGGACTTAGGTACAGCTTCTTGGGATGAAGTCGCACCCTATTGGGCTGGGCTGGGCTATTATGCTCGTGCCCGCAATTTGCATAAGGCAGCCGGTATTGTAGCAAGGCAGGGGCATTTCCCGACGAGCCTAGAAGAATGGATCGCCCTGCCCGGCATTGGCCGCTCAACCGCGGGAGCCTTAATGTCTTTGGGTTTACGTCAGTACGGCGTGATCATGGATGGTAATGTCAAACGGGTGCTGGCACGATTTTTTGCGATCGAAGATGATCTGTCTAAACCGGTTCATGAACGTGCCTTGTGGGAGCTTGCTGAACAGCTTTGCCCGGTTGAACGGAATCATGACTATACCCAGGCGATTATGGATCTCGGTGCGACCGTCTGTACTCCGAAAAAGCCTTTATGCCTGTATTGTCCAATGCAGCAACATTGCAAGGCACATCAACAGGGTCTGGAAAATGAATTGCCCTTTAAAAAAGCCAAAAAGCCGGTACCGGTCAAAGCAGCTCAAGTGCTGTTGATCCAGTCAGGTGATGAATGGCTATGGCAACAGCGTCCTAATAGTGGTCTTTGGGGCGGGCTCTGGTCTCTGCCAATTATTGAAGACACTCATGCATTTGAACAACTGTGCCAGCAACTGGGTCTGAAAAATCTCGTACAAAAAGCCCAGATCAGCCACAGTTTCACCCATTTTACCTGGCAGCTTGAAGCGATGATTTTTGCAGTCGATGCAGATCAGCAAGAACATCTGGCGATTGAGTTACAGGGCTTCTGGATGAACCCGGAAACTGCGGTCAATGCAGGTATTCCAACCGCCATGAAAAAATTGATTTCTACCGTAAATTTATGACATAGTCTGGAACAAGAAGAATCATACTGGCCTCATTTAAGGATAAATATTTTGCGCCATTCTCTTGCGTTTGTCGGGCTTTCTTGGGTGATGTTATTTATGGCGTGTAGTAGCGCACCGAAACATCCTTCTGCGGTTCAGCTTAATCCGGCATTGGTCAAAAAACTGAATCATATGGGTATGCCCTCTTCTCTGCAGATTCCGGTAGATCGGGTCCAGGCTCGTGAATTGAAAGATACTTGGGGAGCTTCGCGTAGTAGGGGCCGTTTGCATGAGGGCATTGATATTCTGGCTCCACGTGGAACCAAGGTTCGTAGTGCGACGCCTGGTCTGATCGCGGATTTACGGAATAACAATTTGGGTGGTAAAGTAGTCTGGATTCTGGGTCCAGGTGGTGCCTGGCATTATTATGCACATCTGGATGGTCATAAGCGTGGCCTGAAAGTCGGTGACTATGTCAAAAAGGGCGAGGTCATTGGTTATGTCGGTAATACTGGCAATGCCCGCCATACCGCGCCACATCTGCATTATGGTCTCTATTTAAGTGGTAAGGGCCGTGGTGTCGTTAACCCCTATCCATATTTACGTTAATTTTAGGAAGTTTACATGTCAGAAGCGTTGATCAACCGTCTGGTCGAATTTGCTGAATCAGGCAATCAACAGAAAATCGTGCTCAATGGCCAGACCTATCAGGGCTGGATCATGGAAATTACCGAAGAGGCGCTTCTGATCAGTACCGGTTATGCCGATAAAAGTGGTAAGGATATGTGGATCCAGTTCAGTGATCTGCAGCAAGCAGAACTGTCCTACTGGGATAATCAGCAAGATCAGTGGACGACATTTAAATTATAAACTAGGAAAAGGAGCATCCCTTGACGATCCAACGCTGTGGCTGGTGCTCTGATGATCCTCTCTATACTGCCTACCATGATCAGGAATGGGGACAGGCACTGCATGATGAAAAACGCCTGTTTGAAATGCTGTGTCTGGAAGGTCAGCAGGCTGGTTTAGCCTGGATTACCGTACTCAGAAAACGTGAATCTTATCGCAAATATTTCTTTCAATATTCTATTGAAACGATTGCTTCTTTTACAGATGAGCAACTCACCGCAAAACTGCAAGATGCTAGTCTAATTCGGCATATCGGTAAACTGACTGCAATTCGCGATAATGCCCGGGCCTGGCAACAGCTTAAATCTCAAGAAATTGATGTGGTCACATGGTTGTGGTCCTTTGCCCATCAGCCCCGATTGAATAATGATGTTGCAGATTATCGTCAGGCTCCGGCACAAACCATTGAAAGCCAGAATATGTCCAAAGCCTTAAAAAAAGCAGGCTTTAAGTTTGTCGGCCCTACGATCTGTTATGCCTTTATGCAGGCAGTCGGCATGGTCGATGACCATGAAAATCACTGTCACTTTAAAACAATATCCTCCCATTCAAATAAGAGCTGAAATTATGTCGAATAATACCATTCAAGCCTATGCTGCCATGTCCGCAGGCGCTGCCCTGGAACCTTATCAGTTTGACGCAGGTGAACTTCAGCCGCATCAAGTCGAAGTGAAAGTTGAATACTGCGGTCTATGTCATTCTGATATTTCAGTACTCAATAATGACTGGGGATCTTCGATCTTTCCTGTGGTGGCCGGACATGAAGTCATCGGCACCATTACGCAACTGGGTTCTGAAGCCAAAGGCCTAAAAGTAGGTCAACGTGTCGGTATTGGCTGGACTGCGGAAAGCTGCCAACATTGTGATTCTTGTATTTCAGGCCAGCCAGTGCTGTGTACCGGTGGTCAGGTTGCAACCATCGTCGGTCATGCAGGTGGTTTTGCGGATAAAGTCCGTGCTGGCTGGCAATGGGCAATTCCCTTACCTGAAGATCTGGATCCGGAAAGTGCCGGTCCCCTGCTTTGTGGCGGGATTACCGTATTTGATCCGATTCTGAAACATCAGATTCAGGCCATTCACCACGTTGGTGTGATTGGTATTGGCGGTTTGGGACATATGGCGATCAAGCTGCTGAAAGCTTGGGGTTGTGAAATTACCGCCTTTACTTCAAATCTGGATAAAACCGATGAGCTGAAAGCCATGGGGGCAGACCATGTAGTGAATAGTCGTGACCCAGCAGCGCTTAAACCGCTTCGTGGTAAATTTGACCTATTAATGAGTACTGTGAATGTCACATTGGACTGGCAGGCTTATTTATCAACACTGGCACCAAATGGCACGGTACATATGCTGGGCTTACCACTGGAACCCATGCAAATTTCTGCAGGTTCACTGATTGGTGGTGCTAAATCAGTGACTGGCTCACCAACAGGTTCACCAGCAGCTTTACGTCAGTTATTGAAATTTGCAGCACGTAAAAATATTGCGCCACAAATTGAGTTATTCCCAATGTCGGAAATTAATACTGCGATTGAACGTCTGCACTCAGGCAAAGCCCGTTACCGGATCGTACTGAAAGCCGATTTCTAATTTGTCCTAATCATTAGTAAATCTAGATCTGCCCTAGCCTCATGTTAGGGCAGATTTTTTATGGCTGTATTTGCAAATAATTGGTTTCATGAGATTATTAAGAATTTGATATATAAAATTAATTTTTAGGCTGACAATCTTACTAAATAGAAAGGATTTAGAAGGTTATTTAATCTGTCAATTCCTCAAAACTTGCAGAACTTTTTCTAATTTGTAATCCTTGCGACCAAGGGTGTCTAGCTGAGCTAAGGCAGGTATTTGTTGTAGTCGGGCCGCTACAACTGATAACAGGTGCCTATATGTTTAATTTAAAGATTTTTAATAAGATCTCTACTGAAGTCTTGACCTTAAAAAATGACCTGGAGCTGAATTCCGAGATTCAACTCATCACTAAATATAAAACATCTATCTCCAAGTGAAAGAGGACTCCACCCGTCAGTCAGGGTGGAGGTGAATTTCACAAATTTCAACCTTGTTGATTCTGAATATATTGTTTGATTATTTCCAAAGGCGCACCACCACAAGACCCTGCAAAATATGATCTTGACCATAAAACAGGTTTTGTATAATTCCCTCTCAAGTCTAAAAACTCATTTCGCATTCTTCTACTTGTTACAGACTTTAAATTATTAACCAATTTGCTTAACTGTACCGTTGGTGGATACTGAATAAGCATATGAACATAGTCGGATTCACCATTACATTCCTTTAATTCAGCATCAAAATCTTTACATATTTCAGTTGCACACTCATTAAAATATTTATGATGCAACTCACCTAGTATTTTTTTTCGATATTTCGTTATAAAAACTAAATGAACATGAAGATTAAAGGCTGAATGTCGGTTTTTATATATCTCACTCATTGAAAAATTATACCTAAAATGTTAAAATCAGCACCATATTAACAGATACACACTCATTAATGAGAATCAACAAAGCGTATAAATTTAGGCTTGAGCCTAATGTCGAGCAAGAGGTTATTTTAAATAATCTTGTTGGCTCTGCACGCTTTGTTTGGAATCAAATATTAGCAATTTCATTTGAAATGTTTGCTCAAAATGAACACATTAATGCGGTGAATCTAGTAAAAAAGATAACAGCACTGAAAAAGAATCCTCAGTTTAGCTTTTTAGATGGAAATTCAAATGCTGTGTCACTTCAACAAAAAGTTCGTGATCTTGCATCAGCATGGGGGAAGTTTTTCAACCCTAAAGAACATGCTCGACTAAAAGAAAAAAAGCGCAAACCTAAGAAACCTAAATTTTTTAAATTGGCTGATGGCACTGAGGTTCAGTTGCGCCCACTTATGCCTAGATTTAAGAAAAAATCAGACGGTTATGATTCCATTCGCCTTGTACAATTCGATAAATACTGTTGGGTTAAAGGAAATAAACTCAAACTCCCTAATGGCGTAGGTGTTATTAAATTCAGGAAGTCGCAAGAGATTCTAGGCACAATAAAAAATGTGACGATCAGTAAGGTGTCAGGACGTTGGTACGTTTCATTCTGTACTGAAACAGAACTTACTGAAATGCCGATCCACCCATCAAAATCAGCGATTGGTGTTGATCTTGGTGTTAAGAAATTAATCACCACCTCAAATGGTCAGGTCTTTGACCCGATCAATAGCTTTAAAACCAATCAGATTAAATTAGCTAGACTTCAACGGAAGCAGAGAAAGAAAGTTAAATTTAGTCAAAATTGGAAAAAACTGAATTTTAAAATCAATAAACTACATCATCATATTGCCGATATTCGTCATGACTACTTGCAAAAAATCACTACAACGCTCAGCAAAAACCACGCAATGATTGCTGTTGAGGATTTAAAAGTAGCAAATATGTCGAAGTCAGCAAGTGGCACAATCGAAAATCAAGGAAAGAATGTAAAAGCTAAGTCAGGCTTAAACAAATCAATCCTAGATCAAGGTTGGGGCATGCTCGTTAGTATGTTGGAATATAAGCAAGAATGGCGAGGTGGATTACTTGTAAAAGTTGATCCGAAGTACACAAGTCAAACCTGCTGTGAATGTGGTCATGTAGCAAAAGAAAACCGACAAACTCAAGCTAAATTTGAGTGTGTCGGATGCGGTTATGTTGCGAATGCGGATTTAAACGCATCTCGTAATATATTGTCGGCAGGACATGCCGTTTTGTCTGTGGAGGGTGGATGCGGTAAAGGTCGCTCTAAGAAGCAGAAAGCAAGCGAAATCCGTGAGGAAGTCGCCTAAGAGCTTTGCTTTTAGAATCCCCCACTTTAGTGAAAACGAAAGTGGTGGGAGTATGTCAAAGTGCGGTTTCATTTGCTGGTGCTGGGCTCAGTGCTGTTGCTTTGCTTTTAGTTTTAATTCAAATGAAACTGGTTCCCCAGCAAGATATGACTACGCAGCAATGCCCTTAAAACTTCTTTCATAAAAAAGTCCGCCTAATGCGCAATGCTGTTCACTTAAGCATTTGAAGCCCCGCGAAATTTATTAGAGAATCCGATGTCAGCTTTGGCATCGGATTTTTTATAGTGTTTCAGCAGGATCTTGTCGACCTCAATAGTCTGTTTAACTTCTCTGATCTCAGTATCTTTACTGACAACATCCCCATTGAGTGGGTCGAATCTGCACTCAAGTTGAGCAGTTCAGCTACTATCCGCAGGCGGCGCTTGCCTGCAGATCAAGTTCTCTGGCTGGTTCTTGGGATGGCAATTTTTCGGGATGAGCCCATCCATGAAGTGGCAAGAAGACTCAATATTTGCGCTCAGGGATTAGCCTCTCTTGAACTACTGGCGCGCAGTGGTTTGACTGAAGCACGTAAGCGTTTGGGTGCAGATCCTGTAGAGTGGCTATTTCGCCAAACGGGTCAATACTGGGGATATGAGATGAGCGATATCCAGATGATCATTGGCAGGGGCTTCAAATCTTTGCTGTCGATGGTGCGCTCTTCCGGACTCAGGATACGATTGATCTGCGTGAGCACTTTGGCTCAGGCAACACTTCTACGCAGCGCCAGACGCCATTTCCGATGCTACGGCTCGTCGCGCTGATGAATGTACGCTCACATACATTGGTCGATGCACAAATTAGCCCCTATCGCAGGGGTGAGATTCCTTTGGCTGCAAAGTTCCTCAGTCAGATTCCGAATAACTCCATCACCTTTTTTGACAAGGGTTTTTGGAGTGCAGATTTATTGCTTTCACTCTCGATACAAGGCCAAGGTCGTCACTGGCTGATTCCAGAGCGCAAAAATCTGAAAAGTGATGTGATCGAGACGTATGCTGAAGGTGATGTGAAGGTACGGATGAAAGTGTCATCCCAGGCAAGAAAGAAAAACCCGATGCTCCCCGAATATTGGGAAGTCAGGCAAGTCAGTTATGCTGTGCGGGGTGGAATCATGAAAACAGTTCTGACCTCACTGCCGGCTGATCAATATCCTGCCAAGGATATCGCTAGGCTCTATCAAGAGCGTTGGGAAATCGAGCTGAGCTTTCGGGATATCAAAAGTTCGATGCAACATAATGCCATCACGCTTCGCAGCAAGACAGTAGAGCTAGTTTATCAGGAGTTGTGAGGGTTGTTGCTGACCTACAATATTATTCGGCGAGAAGCGGCATTTGCAGCAGTGGCCTTTGGGCGTTCACCATCGGATATCAGTTTCAAGCCTGCATGCCAGTACATAGCCGTTCAGCTGATTGTGATGGCGAATGCTAACCCCTTATCAGGGACTGGTAGGCGGCTATCGGAGCTGAGATCAGGGATAGGTAGCCTGTTTCTGAAAAGGCGTTCGAGGCCAACAACACCTCGAACAGTTAAGATGTCAAAAAACCGTTATCCGGTAGATCGCAATGCTGCTCCTCTTAAGTGAACAGCATTGCGCCTAATGCGGACTTTTTATTAGCTATTTAGCGTAAAGCTTCGGGTAACACAGGCGTTGCCACAGGTTTAGCCAGTTCGGTTTTCATCTTTTGCAGCATCTGATAAGGCTGCTGCTGCACAAACATATTCACAAAGGTTAAAGGAATCGAACCTTCAGGATTGGCATAGCCATAAGTCGATACCTTGACCTTGTTATTGGCCAGTTTCTGGAAAGTCCAGTCTCCCTGATAATCAGTCAAACGTACATAATTCGGGTTTAGGGCATACCCAGTCTGAATCGCTTTATTTTTGATCGTAATCTGTCCATTGGCATCCTTGATCATTTTGCCTTGTACGATCAGATCACGGTCTTTTAAAGGGAATGGAAAATCCAACACCATATACAATGTGAAATCACCTTTTTTATCATCACGCGACAGCACCTTGATACTGCCCATATAAGGCACCCATTTCACTGCATGATCAACATCCAGAATCAGAGAAACGGCATTCTCAATCGGGACATTGTAGGTGGTTTCGGCTTTATAGAGAAAAACGGGATTCCGCTCATCCTGATAGGTCCAGACTTTAATATTATTTTTATTAATGCTGAGTTTGGCATTCTGCACAGAGGTCGACTGTGCTGTAGCGGCAAAGGCTACAGCACACGCCATTAATATTAATTTCTTCATTCCATTGTCATCTTATTTTAGTTTTAAGTTATTTTTATATAGGATTTTGACGAAAATTTATACTTGAATATCGTTAAAACCAAGTACGTCCTTCATGTCATATTTACGTGCATCACGACCAACGACCCAAGCTGCTGCACGTACGGCACCCGCTGCAAAGTTCATACGGTTGGTGGCTTTATGCGTAATTTCAACGCGTTCGCCTTCGCCAATAAACATTGCAGTATGTTCACCAACGATATCACCGCCACGAATGGTCTGAAAACCAATGCTTTTACGTTCACGTGGACCCGTATGTCCTTCACGGTGATATACCGCATCTTTTTTCAGATCACGACCCAGTGCTCCAGCAATCGCTTCACCCATCATGAGAGCTGTACCTGATGGCGCATCCACTTTATGGCGGTGATGTGCTTCGATCACTTCAATATCGACCGTATCACCAAAGACTTTAGAGGCAAGTTCCAGTAGTTTGATCGAAACGTTCACACCTACTGAATAGTTCGCTGCATAGACCACTGGTGTTTCTTTTGCAGATTCATCCAGATAAGCCTTTTGTTCGTCATTCATACCAGTCGTACCAATCACGATCGCAACGCCATTTTCACGGCAGATTTTAAGATGATTCACCGTCGCAGCAGGTGCAGTAAAGTCGATCACCACGTCACAGTCTTTGACCACTTCTTCAAGATGGCCGACAACCTTTACACCCAGGCTCCCTACGCCAGCCAGTTCACCGGCATCTGCACCAATGAGTGAGCTTTCAGGGCGCTCAACAGCTGCTGCCAATTGGTAACCGGCTTCTTTCACCGCCTGAATAAGGATGCGTCCCATACGGCCGCCTGCACCTAAAATCCCAATGCGTGGTGTCACTGACATAACATAGTCCTGATGTTGATTCGAAATTGCTCTTACTATAGCAAAACTCGCTCATAACACTAAGATTGATCGCATAAAAATCAATGAAAAGAATTAAAGAAGGTCATGAGGGTTTTTGATATGCAGTCCATTTAAACAATAGTTTATGGACGAGTAAAAAGAAAAATAATTCCATTAGAGGAATAATGATTAAATGCTTAGTCAGAGATAAACTCATTTAAAGAAAAATTCTAGTTAATAAAGATTAAATTTTAATTATAAATAATTGAATTTAATAAGATAAAAATATTTTTCCATAATACGTATGATCTTGATTTTTCATATTCAGATCATTTGCATTTAAGGGAAATATATTGAAACTCCAACTTGACCGCCTCAGCAATATAAGTATTACTGATATTATTGAATTAAATATCCATTATCGCGTACTGAAGCATATGCCTTTAGCGCATGGCATTATTTTCGATGAAACGCGATGGATTGCTTGGGTAAATGAAAGTATAAATCCATACTTTTTTAAATTTAGGAATGTTTAAGGATCAAGCATCAAGTAGTTGACCGACTTCCAAGCTGGTATATCCACGTTCTTTAAAGATCAAAATAATCGCTTTTTTATAATCTTCACAAATCGATGTTTTATATTTAGTGATGAGTTGAATCTCGGAATTCAGCTCAAGGTCATTTTTTAAGGTCAAAACTTCGGTAGAGATCTTATTAAAAATCTTTAAATTAAACATACAGGCACCTGTTATCAGTTGTAGCGGCCCGACTACAACAAATACCTGCCTTAGCTCAGCTAGACACCCTTGGTCGCAAGGATTACAAATTAGAAAATGTTCTGCAAGTTTTGAGGAATCGACAGATTAAATAACCTTCTAAATCCTTCCTATTTAGTAAGATTGTCAGCATAAAAATTAATTTTATATATCAAATTCTTAATAATCTCATGATTGCTAAAAATTTAATAGAAATCAGTTTTTGTAACAATTCTTTTAATATTCCCGATTATTCACAATATTTTATTAGTTAAATGAATGGAGAGATCATTAATTCAGGATTTTCATATCCTGATGATGAGGTCTTAAAAGACAAAGTATTTTTTCTATCTGGCAAAGGTAAAGCCAGACTCTTTGTACGCTTTGGCTCACATTAATCTCGGCCTTTTGCTGCTATCCAGAATACTGGAAGTTTCCTATGATGAACTCATCAGGAACAGGAAGTTCCAAACAAGAATAACAATAGATCAGCACAAGGACAGTAAGGTACGACAGGAGTTATACCGAGTGAACCCATACGAAAAACCCCGGCAGAATGTTGGGGTTTTTCTTTTAGAATTTAAATTAAATTTCATCCTTTAGATATGAAAATATGTAACATACATCACATTAAAGGATCCATTTTCTTATATATTTTGCCACTTGCTCAATTTTATGAGATTAATGATTAATCTTATATTTCAATTATTTAAATAACACCAAATTACATTAGCAAACATAAGTACACACAAAAAAACATCAATATCTACATTTTATGTCAATATTTTTGCCAAGTGTACTGAGTAGTACACTATTTTTAATACAAGGAAATTTATATGAAATTAGTTCAATTAACTTTTGCCGGGGTAGCGTTAATTGCTGCATCACAAACTTTTGCTGCTGAAGAAGTAGCACAAACAGCTCCTGCTGCAACTGAAACAGCTGCATCTGAAGTTCAAGCTGCTGAAGCACCTGCAAGTGAAGCTCCAGCATCAGAAGCTCAAGCCACTGAAGCGCAATAATATGACAGGATTTATATTTCTCTGCGTGAGGAATATAAATCCTTCTTAAAAAGCTAATACTATTAAAAGAATAATTTTCTTATCATTTCTATCTAATAATTAACTCATACGCCTTTCCCGAATTTAAGCCATAAAAAAAGACGCCTGAGCGTCCTTTTTTATCTATCCAGATCAGTCAAACAACCGATCAAAGAAAGATTTTTTCTTTGGAGAAGACTGGCTGCCCTCATCTTCCATGGTCGCTTGCAACTCTTTCAACAGTTCACGTTGACGTGCAGTCAGGTTCACCGGTGTTTCTACAACAACACGGCAAAGCAGATCACCCTGCATGGTTGAACGTACTGGTTTCACGCCCTTACCACGTAGGCGGAACAGTTTACCGGTTTGCGTACCTTCAGGAATTTTCAGGCTGACACGACCATCTAATGTCGGAATCTGAACTTCTTTACCCAAAGCTGCATCCGCAATTGAAATTGGCACATCCATATACAGATCTGCACCGTCACGCTGGAAGATTTCGTGTTCACGTACCACGACTTCAACGTATAGATCACCTGATTGGCCATCACGGATCGCTTCACCTTTACCAGTCAAGCGTACGCGGTCGCCATTGTCCACCCCGGCTGGAATAGTAACTTCCAAAGTTTGCTGACGGTCAGATACACCTGAACCATGACATTTATTACATGGATTCTTGATGATCTTGCCCTGGCCACGACAGGTACTACAGGTTTGCTGTACCGAGAAGAAACCTTGCTGCATACGTACCTGGCCGGCACCATGACAGGTTGGACAGGTTTCAACATCGTTCGGATTTTTAGAACCTTTACCATCACAGGCGTCACATGGCGCTGGTGCAGTAAAAGTAATGGTTTTCTTAACGCCTTTCACTGCTTCTTCAAGGGTCAATTCCATCACATAGCGTAAGTCTGAACCACGGCGTTGACGTTGCTGGCCACGGCCACCCCCACCAAAGGCTCCACCGAAAATATCCCCAAACTGGTTGAAAATATCTTCCGCACTGAAACCACCGAAGCCGCCAGCACCACCACCCATACCACCTTCAAAGGCTTGATGGCCCATGCGGTCGTACATGCTGCGTTTCTCGCTGTCTGACAGAACTTCATACGCTTCTGAAGCCTCTTTAAATTTCTCTTCAGCTTCAGGATTGTCCGGGTTACGGTCTGGATGATATTTCATCGCCAACTTACGGTAGGCTTTTTTAATTTCATCATCACTAGCGGTTTTAGAGACGCCCAAAACCTCATAATAATCACGTTTAGCCATGTCTGGCGATGCTCCTCACGGAATTCTATTTAATATTGACTGTGGTCTAAAATTGGGGTTAAACCCAGCTTTACAAGGGGAATTCTGAAAAAAAATTGAAAGCTTAGAATACGGCTTTGTTTTGAGAAAATTTGAAGATGCCTTTGAACCAGGCATTAATGAGGAAAATAATGGCAATAAAGCTGAATACTACACCTGCGACTGTGCAGGCTTTCACCCAAAGCTGGCTATCCCAGGCGAAGAAAAATAATGGAATGAACCAGAGCGCTGCAAAAATCGCGAGTACTGAATAAATTACAATATTACGCATGATCCAGAGTGCCTGTGCCTGTAACCAGACTTCGGCATAATCAATCTGGGTCACCTTACGTGCATACCAGTAGGCGAATATGCCGCTCACCACTGTAAACAAAGCAAAAAACATGAAGACATAAGCCATCGCCACGGAGCGTCGCATCTTGGTGAGTGTGTCTTGAGTCATGTTTAGTCAACCTTAGTGTGCGGCCCAGCACAAGCAAGTTCCGCAGCAGTATGTCTTTTTTGAATTATTAAAAAATCAGGCACTACTATATTGAAATTTTCAATATTTCGCACCTGAAATTATGACAAATTTAAACAGAATTTAAACTTTTTTCACTTTAAACCATTGTGCATATAAGGCTGGCAGGAAAAACAGCGTTAATAGCGTTGCAACGATCAATCCTCCCATAATGGCAACCGCCATTGGCCCGAAGAAAATGCTTCTGGATAAAGGGATCATGGCCAGAACGGCAGCCAGTGCAGTAAGGACAATCGGACGGCAACGGCGGACTGTGGCATTGATAATGGCATTCCATTGCGATTCACCTGCCTGAATATCCTGTTCAATCTGGTCAATGAGAATCAATGAGTTACGCATGATCATGCCTGACAAAGCAATCGTACCCAGCATGGCCACAAAGCCAAAAGGTTTATTGAAAATTAACAGGAATAAGACCACGCCAATAATGCCCAATGGCGCCGTTAGGAAGACAATAAAGGCACGTGAAATACTTCTAAGCTGGATCATCAATAAAGTCATCACCACTGCCAGGAACAATGGCATACCCGCATTCACTGAATTCTGCCCTCGCGCAGATTCTTCGACTGTTCCACCTACTTCAATCAGATAGCCACTTGGCATTTCTGCTCTGAGCTGCTCAAGTTGATCTTTCAACTCATTCACCACGGTTGCCGGTTGCAGTTGCGTCCGGATATCGGCCCGTACAGTAATAGTCGGCAAGCGATTCCGATGCCAGATCAGGCCTTCTTCAAAGCTGTATTCGATCTTGGCAATCTGGGCCAGAGGAACTGAACTCCCATTTGTAGTTGGTACAGCCAGACTACTCAGTGAACCGACATCGACACGTTCAGCCTGATCACCCCGTAAGCGGATTTCAATCAGTTCACGTTTTTCACGGTATTGATCAATCGCAGTTCCAGAAATTGAACTATTTAGAAAACTGGCCAAATCGCTACTACTCACGCCAAGCTGACGGGCGCGGTCCTGATCGATATCCAGTTTAATCACTTTACTTGGCTCGCCCCAGTCCAGATGTACATTGGTGGTATTCGGATTGTCTCCAACCGTCGCTGCAACTTTCTGTGCCCATTGTCGGACTAATCCAAGGTCTTCACCCGATACACGGAACTGTAATGGATAACCGACGGGTGGGCCATTTTCCAACAGAGATACGCGGGTACGGGCTTCTGGTAACAGCACCCGAATCTGGTCGCTTAAGGATTTACGGATTTCATTGCGGTCTTCAAGTGATGAAGCCAATACCACAAACTGGGCAAAGCTGGCTTGCGGCAATTGCTGATCTAGAGGTAAATAAAAACGTGGTGAACCGGTACCGATATAGACCACATAATTATCAATCCCCTCCTGTTTGGACAGGAAGTTTTCAACTTTTTTCACCGCAGCCTCAGTCGCTTTTAATGAAGCGCCCTCTTCCAGTTTCAGATCCACCAGAATTTCGGCACGGTTCGATGGCGGGAAGAATTGTTTTGGCACCAGATTAAACATCAAAATGGATAGCACAAAAATCCCGACAGTCGCCGCGATGACCGTTTTACGGTAGGTGACACAGATATTCACCCAACGACGAAAGCCCTGATAGAACTTGGTTTGATAAGGATCATGATGCTCACCCGCATGATGCACCAGCGGCTCCGGTTCAGGGCGTTTGCGTAAACGCGCCCAGAGACGCTGATACCATGGCGCTCTCTGCACCAGATCCTTATTGAAATCTGGCAGGAGTTTGTCACCCAGATAAGGCACAAACAGAACTGCGGCAATCCAAGATACTAATAGCGCCAGCGTCACCACCTGGAAAATCGAGCGGGTATATTCCCCGGTACTCGACGCTGCTGTCGCAATCGGCAGGAAACCGGCAGCAGTAATCAGGGTTCCAGTCAGCATTGGAAAAGCAGTCGTCCGCCAGGCATGACCGGCCGCCTGTAAGCGGCTAAAGCCCTGCTCCATTTTGATTGCCATCATTTCAATGGCAATAATCGCGTCATCCACCAGAAGGCCAAGTGCCAGAATCAGGGCACCCAGAGAAATCTTATGCAGACCAACATCAAACAGCTGCATCCCGGCAAAGGTCATTGCCAGTACCAGCGGAATCGAAAAAGCCACCACCAGACCGGTACGGAACCCGAGTGAGAAAAAACTCACCAAGAGAACAATAATTACGGCCTCGGCCAGAACTTTCATAAATTCATTAATACTGCGTTTCACTGCTACCGGCTGATCTGAAACTTTTTGCAGATCCATTCCTAAAGGCAAAGTTTTCTGCAACCGGGCAAATTCCTGTTCCAGATTTTTACCCAAGGCAATGATGTCACCGCCTTTACGCATCGATACGGCAATACCGATACCATTTTCGCCCATAAAGCGCATACGCGGTTGTGCCGGATCAGTAAAGCCGCGATAAACCTCCGCCACATCGCCAAGCTGGATGGTCTTGCCATTCACCAGTAAAGGTAGCTGCTGCAGTTCTTCGACATTATTCAGCGCACCACTCACCCGTACCTGAATCCGGTCAGAACCGGTTTCAAAAAAGCCCGCCTGAGTCATGGCATTTTGCTGCTGCAGTGCCTGCTGAATGGCAGTGACCGGAATACCGAGCTGGGTAGCTTTGGTGTTGGAGATTTCGATCCAGATTTTCTGGTCTTGAAGTCCAATCAGTTCAACTTTGGCAACATCCTTGACCCGTTGCAACTGTAACTGCAAACGGTCGGCATATTCTTTAAGCGTGGCATAATCGAAGTCATTACCCTTGATGACATAGATGTTACCAAAGGTATCACCAAACTCATCATTGAAGAATGGACCTTGTACGCCTTGCGGCAATTCATGCCGAATATCATTGATTTTCTTACGGACGTTATACCAGACATCCGCGACATCCTTGGAAGCCAAAGAGTCCTTGGCAATAAAAGTCACCATGGATTCCCCCGGACGGGAATAGGCCATGATCCGCTCATACTGTCCGGTAGTCATCAACTCTTTTTCAATCCGGTCGGTGACCTGTAAGGACACCTCCTTGGCACTGGCACCCGGCCAATAGGTCTGGATTACCATCACCTTAAAGGTAAACGGCGGGTCCTCACTTTGTGACAGTTTGGAATAGGACACGATACCCACCAAACCGAGCAGGATCATGAAATACAGTACCAGACCTTTATTTTTTAAGGCCCATTCAGACAGGTTAAAGTTCATGTTTAACTCCCTGCCTGAATTTTCACACTACGGTTTTCACGGTCAATCGGATTGATTTTTTGCTGATCACGCAGAAGATGCACCCCACCAATTACCACATAATCATCAGCCTTTAACCCACTGAGGACTGGCACAGAATCACGGCCATAAGCACCCAGCTGCACCGGCACTTTGCGGATGGTATGATCCGGCTTGACTACCATCACATAGGCCTGCTGATCGGTCGCTGAAACACTGGATAAAGGAACGCTAAGGATATTGTCCTGATTGTTCTGAAAGAACACCCGGGCACTCTGGCCGAGCTGAATCTGGCTATTACCCTCGCGTAAAGCCACTTTCACCCGGAAGGTACGCGATTGATCTGCTGCTGGTGAAATCTCACGAACAAAGGCAGCAAATTTCTCATTTGGTTTAGACCATAAGGTGACCCAGGCCGGTTGGCCGGTTTTAATTTCGGAAATCGCCTGTTCAGGAACCCCAATCACGACTTCACGCTCACCAGCTATCGCCAGTTCAAAGGCAGCCTGCCCTGCTGCAACGACCTGACCAATTTCGATATTGCGTGCAGTAATCACCCCATTTTTATTAGCAATGAGCTGGTTATAAGCGGTCTGGTTTTTAGCCGTATCATAATTAGACTGGGCCTGTTTCAGATTTGACGCGGCTGTCTTATATTGGTTTTCAATCGCATCATATTGCGAACGGCTCACGGCATTGGTGGGTAACAGCTGCTTGAAACGCTGTAATTCATCCTGAGCAATTTTACTGGCCGATTGAGCACTTTCCAGCTGGGCACGTGCTGCATTTAATTGAAGTTGAGCATCTTTCACATCTAGGGTCGCCAAGACCTGCCCCACTTTTACCTGATCTCCCACATCGACAAAACGCTGGGTGACCTGCCCGCCTACCCGGAATGCCAGTGCCGTTTGCTGACGTGCCTGGACATCACCGGCATAGCTTTTCAATTCCTGATATGAAGTTTTCGGTGTGGTCACCATGACAAATGGAACTTCCTGTTCTGCTGCAGCGCTGTCCTTGCTACATCCTGAGAAAGCCATACTGCATAGGACGATCATGCCAGCCAGTGCGCTCTGTATCGTGCTCATTATTGTTCGCTCTTATCTAATCATCATTTTTAGGGCAAAATAGGTAGATATATAAATTGCTTATTTTTTAATTAATATACCACCCGGTACACTAATTAGGATTCTGCAGTTAAAACAATGACCATATTGAATTTTTTTGGATGAAATTGTGCAAATACCGGTTGGACGGCCCAAGGATCTGGAAAAACGCCAGCGTATTCTGAACGCAGCGAAACAGCTGTTTTTACAGCATGGTTATCATGGTTCCAGCATGAACCAGATTGCGCTGGAAGCCGGTGTAACCAAACTCACTGTCTATAATCATTTTCAGGATAAGGCCACGCTGTTTAGCTGTGCTGTTGAAGAAACCTGTGAGGCAATTCTGCAGGAATCTCCTAAAGTTCTGCAGCCTGATAGCGATTTTCAGCAGGAGCTATATCAGATCTGTTTACGTTCTTTCAATATTGCCAATCTGCCAGAAGCTCTCAAACTGGACCTGCTCATCATGCAACTGGCCTATGAAAAAAATCCGTTGGCGGAACGTTTTTATACAGCCTCACATATCAAGCTGAATCAGGCCTAGCATGATTTCTTTGAGCAGGCGCAGCAACATCAATTTATCCAGACTGATGATCCGCAACATCAGACCGAACTGATGGTGTCCTTACTGTTAGGTATGCGGCATCACAAAGTCTTACTGAGCTTAAGCCCGTTACCTGACATGCAACAACGCCATCAAATCATTCAACAGGCCATCGAGATCTTTATGCTGAAATATGCGATTTCCCGTTAAATTTCTTCTATCTGACCTGATCGTTACAACAGCATAAGGACTAAAATTCATCCAATTATCAACAAATGATATTCAACTTTTGTCTGCAAAAGACTTGGATTGTCATGCAGTCAGGGTATAGTCAAAGGAAGAATCGGAGGGATATAAAAAATGGTTCAACAGATTGATGCACCTCTACGCGAAGACGTACGTTTACTGGGTAATCTACTGGGAGAAACCCTGAAGTTACATGCGGGGCAAGATTTGTTTAATCAGGTCGAGCAAATTCGGGCCTTATCGAAAGGCGCTCGCGATGGACAGGTTGAAGCAGAAAAACAGCTAGAACAATTATTCCTGACTTTAGAAGATCATGAAATCCTGCCATTGACCCGTGCCTTCACTCATTTCTTAAACTTTGCCAATATTGCCGAACAGTACCATGTGGTACGTCGTCGCCGTCAAAGCGAATTTGAGGAAAGTACAGAATCTCCAAATCCTCTGGTGCCTTTATTTGAGAAATTCAAACAGCAAGAAATTTCTGCAGAAACCTTATATCAGCAAATCTGTGAATTAAAGATTGAACTGGTACTGACCGCACATCCAACAGAAGTCAGCCGACGCACCCTGATCCAGAAATATGATGGCATCAATAATGCCCTGTCCAAATTTGACCAGCAGAAACTGACCCCGCGTGAACGTCAGGCAGTCTTGGCTGACTTAAAACAGCTCATCAGTTCTGCCTGGCAAACTGATGAAATCCGTCAACATCGCCCAACCCCGGTGGATGAAGCCAAATGGGGCTTTACGACAATTGAACAGACCCTCTGGAATGCTGTACCTAAATTCATTCGTGAACTGAACGGCATGGTTGAGGAGCAATGCGGACAGACCCTACCACTGGATGTTGCTCCGGTACGTTTCGCTTCCTGGATGGGTGGCGACCGGGATGGCAATCCGAATGTGACACATAATGTGACTCAGGAAGTATTGTGGTTGTCGCGCTGGAAAGCAGCTGATCTGTATCTGCGTGATATTGAAAACCTGCGCTGGGAACTTTCTATTCAGCAATGCAGTGATGAAATTACACAGGCGTTAGGCCATCAACATCCTGAACCGTACCGTGAATATTTACGCGATATCCGTGAACGTCTAAAAATCACCCGTGCCTGGCTGGCTGAAAAACTGCATGGCAAAGATGCGGATGATAGCCGGGTGATTAAAAGTAAAGATGAGTTATTAAAACCTTTACTGACCTGTTATCGCTCATTGATGGCGTGCAATTTAGCAGAACTTGCCAATAGCAGTCTGCTGGACCTGATTTACCGGGTAAACTGTTTCGGAATTGAACTGCTCAAACTGGATATCCGTCAGGAATCTGGTCGTCATCGTCAGGCCATTTCAGCCATTACTGAATATCTGGGTCTGGGTAATTTTGAAACCTGGACCGAACAGGCCCGTCAAAACTTCTTGCTGCAGGAACTGCAAAGTAAACGGCCTCTACTACCTAAACACCTGAATGAACCAGCGGGTAGCCTGATTGAACATCCGGATGTGCAGGAAGTGTTTACCACTATGCGCACGCTGGCTGAACAGCCAAGTGAATCTCTGGGTGCCTATATTATTTCCATGGCCGAATACCCAAGTGATGTGCTGGCTGTCTTGCTGCTGCAAAAAGAAGCCGGAATTAAACAGCCTTTACGGGTAGTACCTTTATTTGAAACCTTAAAAGATCTCGACGGCGCTGCTGATACCATGTCGACACTCTTTAATATGCACTGGTACAAACAGCATATTCAGGGTAAGCATGAAGTCATGATTGGTTATTCGGATTCAGCCAAAGACGCCGGCTTTATGTCAGCCAACTGGGCACAGTACCGTGCGCAGGAAGAACTGACCGCAGTCGCCAAACAGCATGGTATTCAGCTGACCCTGTTCCATGGTCGTGGCGGCTCGATCAGCCGTGGTGGTGCACCAACCCAGCAAGCGCTGTTCTCACAACCGCCGGGTTCGATTTCAGGCGCCATCCGGGTGACTGAACAGGGTGAGATGATTCGCTTTAAATTTGGTCTGGAAGAAATCGCGCTACAAAATCTAGAAATTTATACTGCAGCGACTTTGGAAGCGACTTTATTACCGCCACCCGAACCGAAACCGGAATGGCGTGATCTGATGCATAAAATGACGGATCTGTCGGTACAGGTCTATCGTCAGACAGTACGTGAAAATCCACATTTCGTGAAATACCTGCGTACCGTGACCCCAGAACTGGAACTGCAAATGCTGCCGCTTGGTTCACGTCCTGCCAAACGTAAGGTCAGCGGCGGGATTGAATCCTTGCGTGCTATTCCCTGGGTTTTTGCCTGGACTCAAATTCGTTTGATGTTACCGGCTTGGCTGGGTACAGGTGCCGCATTAAATGAGGTACTGGATCAAGGGCAACGTACAATTCTAGATGAGATGCTAACCGAATGGCCTTATTTCCAGACCCTGATTGATATGCTGGAAATGGTACTCTCCAAAGCAGACAGCAATGTCGCGCTCTATTACGAATCGCATCTGACTCAGGATGAAGACCTGAAAGAGCTCGGCACGGAACTACGTCAACGCTTGCAGGATGCTATTCAGACCCTACTCACTTTAAAAGGTGAATCAAAACTGCTCAGCAGTAATGGCGTCTTGGACCAGTCTATGACGGTGCGTAAACCTTATCTGTTACCGCTCCATTTACTACAAGCCGAACTGATGAAACGTCGTCGGTTATATCTGGAACAGCAGCAGGCTGAACACACTCCGGTCGATCATGCCCTGATGGTGAGTATTGCCGGGATCGCAGCTGGTTTACGAAATACCGGTTGATTTTTTTCTCTTCCATTTAAAGCACATCTACACGATGTGCTTTTTTATTGATCAGTCAATAGCCAAAAAAAGCTTTATTTATATATCAAATTAAAATTACTTATAGAAGTTGAATATGAATTTTCCGGGAATTAATCCACTGATTTAACTTTAGTTTTGATTTAAAAAACTTTTACCGCACGGTAAAATATCAAATAAAGTCATAGAATTAATTTGAACAAAAATTTTGTTTCAGTGATTAAATCTTCTAAAAAACAAGAGTATGATGTGCACAATTTATCTTTTGAGTGCTCATTTTATGTCCAATTGGTTTCCCAAGTGGCGTCCTTATGAGGGTAGTATCGATGCACGACCAGTAGGTACCGCAGAGTATTTACCGCCTGCCCAGACCCTGATCTTGGGGGTACAACATGCCTTTGCCATGTTCGGTGCGACGGTACTGGCGCCATTTCTAATGGGTTTTGATCCCAATCTGGCCATTTTAATGTCGGGGATCTGTACCATCCTGTTCTTCCTGATCACGGGTGGTCGTGTACCAAGTTATCTGGGTTCAAGCTTTGCGTTCATTGGGGTAGTGATTGCGGCAACCGGTTATGCAGGTGCTGGCGGACTGAATCCAAATATTGGTGTCGCCGCTGGCGGGATTATTGCCTGTGGTGTGCTTTATGCCTTAATGGGTGTTCTGGTGATGGCAACGGGAACCCGCTGGATTGAAAAACTGATGCCGCCTGTCGTGACCGGTGCGGTGGTGATGATTATTGGTCTGAACCTGGCCCCTGTGACCGTGAAAAACGTCATGGGTAATACCTTTAATATGTGGATGTCACTGGTGACCGTACTGTGTATGGGTTCCATTGCAGTGTTTACCAAAGGTCTGGTACAGCGTTTATTGCTCTTGATCGGTTTATTGCTGGCTTACTTCATTTACTACATTTTAAGTAATGTGATGGGCTATGGTACTGCAATTGATTTTGCGCCAATTCAGCAAGCTGGCTGGTTTGGTGTTCCGAGCTTTCATGCGCCTGTATTTGATACCAATGCCATGCTGATCATTGCGCCTATTGCCCTGATTCTGATTGCAGAAAACTTGGGACATATTAAAGCCGTAGGTGCCATGACCGGTGAAAATCTGGATCCGCATATTGGTAAAGCCTTTGTAGCGGATGGTATTGCGACTACCCTGGCAGGTGGTGTGGGCGCACCGGGTATGACCACCTATGGTGAAAATATTGGTGTGATGGCCGTTACCCGTGTCTATTCAACGATTATCTTTGCTGTTGCGGGTGTATTTGCGGTATTCCTCGGTTTATCACCGAAATTTGGTGCGATTATTCATACCATTCCAACGGCGATTTTAACCGGCGCCTCTATTGTAGTCTTTGGTTTGATTACTATTGCCGGTGCGAAAATCTGGATCGAAAATAAAGTCGATTTTTCACAGAACAAAAACCTGATGGTGGCAGCAGTGACCATTATTTTGGGTACAGGTGACTTTGCTCTAACCTTTGGTAACTTTAACCTCGGTGGAATTGGTACAGCGACCTTTGCTGCGTTATTCCTGAACTGGTTCTTTAGCCTGGTCGATAAAAAATAATTCGAAGACTTAAATTTTCAAGCAGCCTCCGGGCTGCTTTTTTTATATCGCAAGAATTGTTTAAATAGGCCTGATCTTTTATATGAGCATCCTGCAGATGCGTCTGGATTTTTTTGATTTACGTCTTTTTCTCAATATAGTCGACACAGGTAGTCTGACCAAAGGTGCTGAACGCTCTGCCATTTCCTTACAGGCAGCCAGTGAGCGGATTAAAAAGCTGGAACAGCAATATCAGGTCAGTCTGTTCAGCCGCCATTCTGCTGGGGTAAAAATGACTTTTGCAGGTCAGGTTTTTGCTGAGCATGCCCAAGCCCTGTTGCAACAGGGACAACAATTGTCTCAAGCCATGGCCGGCTTTAGTGAAGGACTCCATTCTAATATCAGCTTATGGTGTAACTCTTCAGCACAAAGTGAGTACCTTCCCCTATTATTGCCACAGTATCTGGTAAATAACCCAAATATCCAGATCGACCTCAAAGAAGCAGAGAGCAATGACATTATTGCGGCTTTGGCGAGTGGTACTGCCAAGCTGGGACTTATTTCCAGCTTTTTTCCTGCCCCTCAATTACAGACTCTGGAATTTTCAGATGATCCTCTGGTGCTGATCTGCCCTGAACCGCATGGTCTGGCAACGAATCAGGCATTAAAATTAGCAGACTGTCTGAGTTATCCTTTTGTTGGTCTGATGCAATATCACTCTTTGCAGCAATCCATCGAAACTCAGGCTCGCTTGCTGAACTGTGAAATTCAATACCGCTTACGCTTACCAAATTTTGCCGCCATTGCCCAGGTTGTGGCCAATGGTGTAGGTATCGCGATCATGCCAAAACGTGCTGCACAACGTTTGTCGAAGCTCTATGCATTTCAGCAAATCCAACTGACGGGAGATTGGGCCAACCGCAAGTTATTGTTAGCTGCAAAGAACTTTGATGAACTAAGCACGGCCTATCAGCACTTTAGCCAGTTCCTCATTTCTGCGGATGTACAAAAAATCCTGAATTAAATCCAGCCGAATTGATGCAGCATCATATAGCTGCCTAAGGCGATCAGGCCGATAAAAAATACTGTCCGGAATTTCTGTTCAGGGATACGGGAACGGATTTTTTTGCCGCACCACATCCCGATCAAGGCCGGAATCAGTGCAATGGCCGACATGGTATAATCAATCGGCATATCTTCCACCGGGTTTTGGTGCAGGAAAATTGCCAAACACACCGTTGAGGTGGTAAATACCAACCCTAAGGCCTGAACCAGATCATCACGTTTTAAATGCAGGGTTTGCAAATAAGGCACGACTGGAATTACCACTACCCCAGTCGCCACGGTCAAGGCACCCCCGAGATATCCCATAATCGGAGAAAGCCACTTTTCATGCTGGCTTAAATCTGGCATCCGTTTTGCCAGTAAACCATATAGGCCATATAGAGCAAGCATCCCGCCTAGTAAGGCTTCACTATGAAATTCAGAATGGCCTAAAGTCGGGAAAATACTCCAGACCGAACCCACAATAATGCCTGCCAGCAGAAGCCAGAAACGGCGAATCAGTTTCAGCACATGACCTTCGGCAAAGAGTTGCCAGAAATTGGTCAGCATCGAAGGCACAATCAGTAAAGTTGCTGCCTGGAATGGGCTCATAAATATGGTCAGCAAACCCATGGACACAGCCGGCAAACCTAATCCAATGGTGCCTTTAATCAGACCAGCCAGAGCAAAAATAGCAATAACAAAAGCAGTCATCTGATGACCCTAAATTGATTTAAGCCCATGCTATAGAAATCACGAATAGAGTAAAATCAGGGTTTTAAGAAGGAAGCCTCAAGTAAATCTTGAGGCTTCAGATGGACGTGCTGAAACTCATCAGATGCATCAGCAAAAATCGGATATGAAAATTGTTTAAGGACGAAACTCTTTCAGTTCACGCTGAATGAAATACTGGAACATTTCCCGGTACAGATGCTCAATAAACGCCTGATCCACACCCTGCTGTTGTGCCAAGGCTTTGACATTTTCCACGATCTGCTCCATACGCTCCGGTGATTGCAGATCAGTTTCAGTTTTTTTAAAACGGGTGGTTTGATCAACATAAAATTGACGCGCAGCGATCAGCTCGACTAAAGCTGTATCAATGGCATCGATCTGTTGACGTGCATGTTGTAATGATTCAGCTTTGATTTTTTCCATGTTTATTCAGTCACTTTCAGTTTAGTTATCACTCTTATACTTTTCTTCTAACACATTACTGAAAATACTTTCAATCATCCAGACACGATATAAGCTATTAAATGTATAACTTTGCCCATCAATACGCAGTTCTAGGACCGGTAAATTCGGCTGGGACTTCATTTCACATAAGGTGTCATTTTCCTGCAACTTGGCCAGAACGTCTTCCTGGGTCAGTTCAGTAATATTCAGTTCCTGCTGCATACGCTTGAAATGCGCTGCATAAGACAGATCATAACCACGAGTCCAGACCGCTTCCAGAATCTGGTACATGGCTTCAATCCGCTGCTCTTCCGGACAGCTATAAAACAACTGCGCCATCGGCATCACAGCCTGCTCGGTTGGCCGGCAGAATGGGGTAAATTTGACTTCAGTTCGCTTGGATAAGCGCGTCGCCAGACTCCAGTCAAACCAGTCCCGTCCCTGATAAGACAGCGGATAGACATTCAACTGGATATTATAAAAATCAGCCAGCTCTTCTTTAATATAGGCCAACAATAACCAGGAAATCGGATCTTCCAGAGCGATATACAGGTCTAGCTCTGGATCCATGGACTGGATTTCATTCAGCTCTTCGGCATCACTGATTAGATGCTCGCGCCATTCAATATGATTGATCAGGAAAATCGGGTTGCCGGTCAGTAATCTCTGCTGTTTCAGGCGACGGGTCAGACGTAACAAGTCATCTACCGCCTGATACTGGCGTCCGCCAAACTGGAAATAGCTGGCCAGAATCGGACTATGCTCAAAAATTCGTTCCGGAAAATTCTGCGGCGCATGATGACGGCTAGCCATCGCATATAAGGTGCGCAATTTTCCGTTCTGTTTTTGCCAGAGCATATGGAATACATCTTCTAGCAAATATAGAAAATCCTGTCCGCGTAACGGTGTATTTCTCAGGATAGTTTCTGCCTGCTTTAAGGCGTCAGCTGTCGGTAATTCTGGGGTCTCATGAAAGCTGAAACGATGCTGTTTAGATAAAATTTTGGCATCATTCAGGCAATAGTGCTGCCATTCATCAAAAGACATTTGATTAGGCGGTTCAGCCCGCTGATCTGAAATGATGACTTTGAGTGGCTTCAGTTCCGGACTGAGAATTTCTTCTAGTTGCGGTAACTGTTGTACCGCCAGATAACTATAAACATCATCCAGTCTTAAATGGATGCTCAAGCCATCTTCAATAGATAACACCGTTTGACGAACTGGTTTCTGGTAAAACCAACTCGATCGGATTGGATCAAACCAACGGCGTAGCAGGGACATGAGAGGTGCCTCGAAAAGATTTTGTCATGCCAGCCCTTGCCAGCAGGATCGTTTTATTCAACATCCTATTATGAGGATGTTTATGACCTGATATAAGTCTTGTGCAAAACTTATATCAAGTCAGCAACAAATGTTCAATGTTTTCTAGGACTTTAGATTTCAAGATTTAGGTCAGTCACGGCCCCGGTCTCCGCCCCAGAGGTTAGTTTGGCGAATTTCGCCAGTGCCCCGTGAGTGTAATTCGGTTTCGGTTTCACCCAGGCCGCCTGACGTGCAGCAAGCTCTTCATCCGAAATATGCCAGGTCATTTCACGGGTTTCCGCATTAATGGAAATTTCATCGCCATTTTGTACCAGACCAATCGGGCCACCCTCATAGGCTTCCGGTGTGACATGACCAATCACAAAACCATGACTTCCGCCTGAGAAACGGCCATCAGTAATCAGTGCGACTGAATCCCCCAAACCTTTACCAATAATAGCAGAAGTCGGTTTTAACATTTCCGGCATGCCCGGCCCACCTTTAGGCCCGACACCGCGAATGACAACTACTTCACCTGGTTGAACTTCGCCATCCAGAATCCCGCGCATCGCGCCCTGTTCGCCTTCAAACACCCGTACCGGTCCTTTGAAATATAGACCTTCTTTACCGGTAATTTTGGCCACAGCCCCATTCGGTGACAGGTTGCCTTTCATAATGATCAGATGCGAGTCTTTTTTCACCGGCTTGTCGAATGGCAAGATAATCTGCTGACCTTCTGGATAATCTTCAACATCCGCCAGGTTTTCTGCCAGAGTTTTACCAGTCACAGTCAGGCACGAACCATCCAGCA
Organism: Acinetobacter sp. TW_SC_4; assembly: GCF_054861205.1. NCBI lineage: Bacteria > Pseudomonadati > Pseudomonadota > Gammaproteobacteria > Moraxellales > Moraxellaceae > Acinetobacter > Acinetobacter sp. TW_SC_4. Next base: position 47,497 of record NZ_CM142174.1, on the reverse strand, counting down.
TACCGGCATCCAGCATACGTTTCATCAATGGTTGAATCCCGCCAATAGCAATCAGTTCTGACATCAGGTATTTACCGGATGGGCGGACATCAGCCACGACAGGAATTTCTTTTCCAATTCGTACAAAGTCATCCAGGCTCAGCTCCACACCCGCCGTATGCGCCATGGCTAACAGATGTAGCACCCCATTGGTTGATCCACCTAATGCAATCAATACTTTAATTGAATTTTCAAAAGCCGCTTTGGTCATGATGTCGCGTGGCTTGATGTCCAGACGAAGTAGGTTCATCACTGCTTCACCAGCACGGGCACAATCGATCTGTTTGTCTTCAGACACCGCTTCCTGTGCTGATGAACCCGGTAGGCTCATACCGAGGGCTTCAATCGCAGAGGCCATGGAGTTCGCGGTGTACATCCCGCCACAAGAACCTGGGCCCGGCAACGACACTTCTTCAATGTGTTTCACCTGAATCGCATTAATTTCGCCTTTGGCATGCTGACCGACCGCTTCAAATACAGAAATCATGTCAGTATGGCCTTCACCCGGCTTGATGGTACCGCCATAAATAAACAGACCCGGACGGTTTAAGCGTGCCAAGCCCATGATGCAGCCCGGCATGTTTTTGTCACAACCGCCAATGGCAATCACGCCATCATAGGCCTGACAACCAACTACTGCTTCAATCGAATCGGCAATAATTTCTCGCGACAGCAAGGAGTATTTCATCCCTTCAGTCCCGTTGGAAATCCCATCAGAAATAGTGATGGTATTGAAGATAATGCCCTTACCACCGGCAGCATTCACGCCCTGCTCGACTGTACGTGCCAGGCCATCAATATGCATATTGCAAGGGGTCACATTGGCCCAGGTTGACGCGATCCCGATAAACGGACGAGTAAAGTCTTCATCTTGAAAACCGGTGGCACGCATCATGGAACGGGCCGGTGCATTTTCGATGCCTTCATAGACGGGAGCAGAATGTTCTCGGATATTGTCTTTACTCATTTTATTCGTCCTGGATGTAATTCTTGTGAAGCCTAAAAGCTGTCTAGGTTTTATTCGATTGTATAGAAAGCGATCTTTAGATAAAAGTAAGACTCTGTGTATCTGATTCAGTTATTTGAGGTAGTGCAATTATCAAAAATAAAAAAAGCACCCCTCTGGAGTGCTTTTTTGCGCTATAAAAATTTACAGCTTAGATTTCACGTACTGCACCTTTTGCAGCGCTTGTGGTATGCATTGCATAGGCCTTTAATGCTTTAGAAATCTTACGTGGACGGTCTTCCACTGGATGCCATCCTTTTTCATCCTGCGCTGCACGACGAGCGGCCATAGTCGCATCATCAACAGCTAGGTGAATGGTACGGTTTGGAATATCGATTTCGATACGGTCGCCATCTTCAACCAGACCAATCGCACCACCTTCAGCAGCTTCTGGAGAAACGTGACCAATCGACAGACCTGAAGAACCACCAGAGAAACGGCCGTCAGTCAGAAGTGCGCACTCTTTACCAAGACCTTTAGATTTCAGGTAGCTGGTTGGGTATAGCATTTCCTGCATACCAGGGCCACCACGTGGACCTTCGTAACGAATGACGACTACATCACCTGCTGTGATTTTGCCACCCAAAATCGCATCTACAGCAGAATCCTGGCTTTCAAATACACGTGCAGTCCCATTAAATTTCAGGATCGATTCATCTACACCAGCCGTTTTTACGATACAGCCATCGAGTGCGATATTACCATAAAGCACAGCCAGACCACCGTCTTTAGAGAAGGCATGTTCTGCATTACGGATCACACCATTTTCACGGTCGCCGTCCAGACGTGAGTAGTAACGATCTTGTGAGAATGCAGTCTGAGTCGGTACACCACCTGGTGCTGATTTAAAGAATTTATACACTTCTTCATCTTCAGTACGGATGATGTCCCACTTGTCCAAAGCATCTTTTAATGTTGCTTCGTGAACTGTACCGACAGAGGTATCTAACAGGCCTGCACGATCCAGTTCGCCGAGAATCGACATAATACCGCCGGCACGGTGTACATCTTCCATATGCACGTCATTTTTCGCAGGAGCAACTTTACAAAGCACTGGTACTTTACGAGACAGACGGTCGATGTCATCCATGGTGAAGTCCACACCCGCTTCGTTTGCAGCAGCCAATAAATGCAGAACGGTATTGGTTGAACCGCCCATTGCGATGTCCAAAGTCATGGCATTTTCGTACGATGCTTTGGTCACCATTGAACGTGGCAATACGCTGTAATCGTCCTGTTCATAATGGCGTTTTGCCAGTTCAACAATGAGAGAACCTGCACGTTCGAACAGTTTTTTACGGTTCGCATGAGTTGCCAAAGTTGAACCATTACCTGGAAGCGATAGACCCAATGCTTCAGTCAAACAGTTCATTGAGTTCGCAGTGAACATGCCTGAACATGAACCACAGGTTGGACATGCAGAACGTTCGTATTCCGCAACTTCTTCGTCAGTATAGTTATCATCTGCCGCAACGATCATCGCATCGATCAGGTCGATCGCTTTGTCATTACCACGGATTTTCACTTTACCCGCTTCCATCGGACCGCCAGACACGAATACCACCGGAATGTTCAGACGCATTGCCGCCATCAACATCCCCGGAGTGATCTTGTCACAGTTCGAGATACACACCATGGCATCGGCACAGTGTGCGCTGACCATATATTCCACCGAGTCAGCAATCAGGTCGCGTGAAGGCAGTGAATACAACATACCGTCATGACCCATCGCAATGCCGTCATCAACAGCAATGGTATTGAATTCTTTTGCTACACCGCCTGCCTGTTCAATCTGACGTGCCACGAGCTGGCCTAGATCTTTAAGGTGAACATGACCCGGTACAAACTGGGTGAATGAGTTCACCACGGCAATAATCGGTTTACCGAAGTCTTCATCCTTCATCCCAGTTGCGCGCCATAAGCCACGCGCACCCGCCATGTTTCTTCCGTGTGTCGATGTTTTTGAACGATAGTCAGGCATTTTATATTTCCAACAAAGTTTGAGCTTGGAATGAACCGAAAAAGGTTCACTCTGGCTAGATCATACTGACAATGAGCTTAAATCAGTCGAATGTTAGACCTATCATACTACAAGCCATTGTTTTACAAGATGACCTATTCGTTGTAGATGCAGACAAAAATGTCTATAGAGAGGTCTCGGTGAGCTGACAATAAAAATCTCTTAATAAAGCTACTATACCGCCATCATGGATCGGACAATACAAAACTTTCATGAATAATTTTTAGAATTTGCATGAGTTTTTTTTATATAAAATTTAATTAAAAGTAGGAATCTATAATCGCTGTAACAGTTAAGTGCATTGTAGATTAGGCGGCCATTTGGCTTTTAGCTTATAATAGCTGCCAAGTTTATTTGGAATTTCATGTGTGAAAATCATATTTGCAGGCACACCAGAATTTGCAGCAACTGCATTGGCTGCGCTTCTCAAAACCGATCATGAAATTGTGGCGGTCTATACTCAGCCGGACCGTAAAGCCGGCCGTGGTCAGAAACTTACTGCTTCTGCTGTGAAACAGCTGGCGCTTGAACATGACATTCCGGTGTATCAGCCACTTCATTTTAAGTCTTCAACTGAAGAAGGTCTGGCAGCTCAGGCTGAGCTGAAAGCGTTGAATGCTGATGTGATGGTTGTAGCTGCCTATGGTCTGATTTTGCCGCAAGTGGTTCTGGATACGCCCAAATATGGTTGCCTGAATATTCATGGTTCACTGCTGCCACGCTGGCGTGGTGCTGCGCCGATCCAACGTGCAATTGCAACAGGTGATCACGAAACTGGCGTGACCATCATGAAAATGGCTGCAGGGCTGGATACTGGTGACATGATGTATAAAACCTTATGTCCAATTACTGCAGAAGATACCTCAGCCAGCCTGCATGATAAACTGGCTGCTCAAGGTGCTGAAGCAATTGTAGCGGTACTGGAATCTGAAGAAAAATTACAACAGTATTTAGCTGCCCGGGAAGTGCAGGACGAAGAACTTACCGTCTATGCTCATAAGCTGTCTAAGGCAGAAGCCCGAATTGACTGGAGCTGTACTGCCTCTAATATTGACCGTAATATCCGTGCCTTTAATCCTTGGCCAGTCGCTTTTATTCCTCTGGATGAAAATAACAACCTGCGGGTTTGGGGTTCGATACTTTCAGAAAAAAATGCGCACTGTCATGCCGCTGGTACGATTCTGGCGATTGATAAACAGGGTGTGCATGTAGCCTGTGGTGATGAGAAAGCAGTGTGTTTAACTTCACTGCAATGGCCGGGCGGTAAACCGCTCAATCCGGTACAAATTAACCAGACCCAAAAATTACATGTAGGACAATTATTGGCATGAGTCATTCTGAATCAGGCACATCTCACCTTAACTTGCGTGCCCAAGTGATTCGTACCTTACTTGCTGTACAGCAAGGACAATCTCTGGCTAGCATCTTGCCCCTGCATTTAAGGAAAGTGGCCGACCGTGACCGTGCCCTGTTCCATGAACTGGTATTGGGTACTTTGCGTCAATGGTATGCACTTAAAAGTATTACCTTGCCTCTGCTGGTCAAACCTTTAAATAATGACACGGTTGAAACCTGTCTCTATGTCGGCCTATACCAGTTACTGGAAACCCGGATTGCGCCGCATGCTGCCATTTCTGAAACCGTGACTGCAGTAAAGCAACTTGGTTATCAGGCTTTAAGTGGTGTAGTCAATGCTATCCTGCGCCGTGTTTCACGTGAAACATCTGAATTTCAGGCAGCACTGGATCAGGCTCATGGCCTGCCAAGCTGGCTCTTTAAACGTCTGAAAAAAGATTGGCCAGAACAGCTCACTGAACTGAGTCATGAGTTAAAGCAGATTGCTCCACTCACCTTGCGCGTAAATGAACGTCAGGTTAGCCGTGAAGACTATCTGGAAATTCTGGAAGAGCACGAAATTCCTGCCCATGCCTGTGCTGTTTCCAAAGTCGGTATTATTCTCGATGCCAATGTACAGGTACCTGACTTACCTGGTTTTGATGTCGGCGGTTTTTCGGTACAGGATGAACATGCCCAGCTTTGCGCTACCTTGTTGCCAGATATCGATGACAAGTTTGTGATTGATGCCTGTGCAGCACCGGGTGGTAAAACGGCGCATATTCTAGAAAAATATCAGCCGCGTAAACTGATTGCTCTTGATCAGGATGCCAAGCGTTTAACACGTGTCACTGAAAATCTTGAACGTCTGTTACTGGAAGGCGAACACGTTGAAATTAAAGCCGCAGATGCCATCACTTGGCAGGCACCGGAACAGCCGGACTGTATCGTACTGGATGCGCCGTGTTCAGCTATCGGTGTAATGCGTCGCCATCCAGATATTCGCCTGTTACGTCATTCAACTGATATTACCCAGACGGTGGAGTTACAAAAGCAGATTCTGGAAAATATGTGGCAGCAACTGAAAGTTGGCGGCACCCTGCTCTATATCACCTGCTCAATTCTCAAAGCCGAAAATGAACAGCAGATGGTCGATTTCTTTAGCAAACATGCAGATGCTAAGGAAATCAAAATCGAAGCCGATTGGGGCATTGAACAGATCCATGGTCGTCAGCTTCTCCCTAAAACCGGTCAAGGCGATGGCTTCTTCTATTGCCGGATTGAAAAGACAGCTTAAATTAAGTTGCTAAAAGAAAAGGTAGCTTCGGCTGCCTTTTTTATTGTTTTGATTTGAAATTTTTATTGTACAAATTTAAAAATCACTAGACTGGTCGCCAGTGCCGCCATCCCACTGACCAGACCATAAACGGTTTCATGACCTTTAGAAAAACGTTTTGCAGTCGGCAAGAGTTCATCCAGTGCCAGATAAACCATCACCCCACCGATAATCCCAAACACCATGCCATAAATGGTATGACTCATATACGGCGCCAGAATGAAATAACCCAGCGCAGCGCCCAGAGGTTCAGCAAGGCCTGAAACCAGACTGGCCACAAGTGCATAGTCTTTACGGCCTGTTGCACCATAAACCGGTAATGCAATCGCAACACCTTCAGGCACATTATGAATCGCAATGGCAACCGCCAATGGTGCACCCAGTGCAGGACTTTCCAGCGTCGCAAAAAAAGTCGCCAATCCTTCTGGCAGGTTATGTGCACTAATCGCAAATAACGTCAGTAGTCCTGTTCTTAGTAATTGCGGCTGACTCAGATCCTGTTTCGATTGTGCCTCAATGGTTTCATGCGGATTAGGAACGAATCGATCCAGCAATAAGACCAGTACCACACCCAATAAAAAGGCAAAGGTGCCATAAGCAAAACCGGATTTTTCATCAAAAGCCAGGCTAAAAGAACTAATAGATTTATTTAAAATTTCTGTGAGCGAGACATAGATCATTGCTCCCGCAGCAAAGGCCAGTCCGAAGGCTAAAACCCGGTAATTCGGTTTTTTCAAGAACAGCACCAATCCCCCACCTACCAGGGTAGCCAGACCTGCTAAAAATGTCACTGCAAAAGCAGTATAGACTTGTGCATCAGTAACGGGAGCAATTCCCATAAGTCTGCCCATAAAAAAAGTCATTATCACCAAAGATGATAATGACTTTCATTTACAGCAACAATGTGTTTATGTGAAGATTTTTAGTCTTCTGGTTCTTCTGGATTTTTTGCCAGATGCATGACAGCCAGTGCCAGACCACCCCATAATAAAACCATGGAGAAAATCATCATAATTAATGCAGATGTATTCATATTCGTTCTCCTAACTATGACGATCTTTAACTAGGCTGAACAGAATGGCGCCCAGAATAAAGAATGCAATCGTGCCCCCACCAATCATCCATAGTGTACTTGCAGGATAGTCACCATAACCTTCTGCCATGATTGATTTCAGGGTTAAACCTAATGCCGATAATAAAGATAAGGGCGTGATCACAGTCAGCATGAATTTCCAGCTGCCACCCAGTTTCAGACTGGCAAACTCGTTCACATGTGTTTCCAGCTGTTTCATCAATGGACGACGGAACCAGGACAATAAAATAATCGAGAACAGACCACCACCCACAATACCAATGTTATTAGCGAAGTAGTCAATGATATCGACAAAGGTAATGGCACTATGAGTCGAGAACATTAAGGTGGATACAACTGCTGAACCACCCGCAATAATCGTCACTGACTTGTTCTTCGACCAGCCAAGTTTGTCCTGGAATGCCGCAATTGGCACCTGCAGGATACTCACCATGGAAGTAATACCGGCTACAGTCAATGAACCAAAGAACAGGAAGCCAAACAGATCACCACCTGCACCTAAGCTGGAAATGATTTTCGGGAAGGCAATAAAGGCCAGACCGATACCACCAGAGACTACATCTTCAACCTTTGCACCTGAACTGAACGCCATAAAACCAAGTGCTGCAAAAACCCCAATACCTGCCAGGATTTCAAAAGACGAGTTAGCTAATGCCACCACGACACCTGAACCGGTCAGGTTTGTTTTACGTTTCAGGTAAGAGGCATAGGTCAACATAATCCCGAAGCCCACTGAGAGTGAGAAGAAGATGTGACCAAAAGCAGCCAGCCAGACTTTATAATTGGTCATGGCTTCCCAGTTTGGGGTAAAGAAGGCATTTAAGCCATCGATTGCACCCGGTAAACGTACCGCCTGAATCACCAGAATCGTGAATAAAATTACCAGCAAAGGCATAAAGATTTTATTCGCCAGTTCCACCCCACGGCGTACCCCACCGTAAAGAATCAGCATCACGGCTGCCCAAACGATCACCAGACCAAAGAACAGTACAGGGACGAAACCGAAGGTCAGGCCCTCACCATTTTGCAGGTAGCTATTGAAGAAAAAGGCTTGAGTATCTGTGCCCCATTGCTGCCCAAAGGAATAAATCATATAGCTGCCGGCCCAAGACAGGACGCTGGCATAATAAATCCCGATGATCAGGGTCACCATGACCTGCCACCAACCCAGAGATTCTGCATTCATGAGTTTTTTATAGGCCATCGGTGGTGCTTTGCGGAACTTATGTCCGACTGCATAATCTAAAAATAATAGAGGTAAACCTGCTGCAAAAATCGCAATCAGATAAGGAATCAAGAATGCCCCGCCGCCGTTTTCATAGGCAACGTATGGAAAGCGCCAAATATTCCCCAAACCAACGGCAGAGCCAATGGCTGCAATAATAAATCCTGATCGTGCCGACCAATTCTCTCGAGTATCTGTCATAGAACACCTAAACTTTAAACTTCATTCAATACTGCTTGTTATGGTTATGTCGCGAGCACTGAAGAAGCATTTCAATTATTTCGGGTGTTTGAATTAGAGTTATACCTTTTGGGCATCGAACTCTAATATACAAACAGGTCAGCTAGCCGGACAGCTTGCTTAAAGTCTGAGCAGAAGGCCGACCTTGTAGATGGTTCAACAATACTGACTTTTTCAAATTTTTTCTGTAATTTCTGCTTAAAACATTCTTTTTCTATAATCTATTCTTATCAAATGCTCAATAATTCTACGCTGAGCTCTTGCTTTTATTAGTTATATGTATACAAACTTTTTGGAATGTATTGTTTTTAAGTTTTACTACAGTTTTCAAGCAATTTTTCGCTCTTAACTCATCAAGTGTTAAATAGAGATTGAAAAAGTATTTTTATACCTTCTTCACTTATTTTCTTCTGAATAAAAACAGAGCTGTGTCTTAATTTGTTCAGTCTATATTTTCTGCTTACTCTGCTACCTTTTTAAGCAATAAAAAGCAAAATTCCACAACCGGCCTGCCTTATGCCGATTATGGAACTGTACTGATTGATTCGGTCAGCTTAACATTTGATGACAAGCATACGTTCTTCCTGCATATCACGGATGGCAGACTGAATACCTTCACGACCCAGACCGGAATCCTTGACACCGCCATAAGGCATATTATCAACACGGAATGACGGAATATCATTAATGATGACACCGCCGACATGCAGATGATCCCAGGCATACATCATCTTCTGCAGATTCTGGGTATAGATGCCGGCTTGCAGACCAAAACGACTGCTATTAATACAGGCAATTCCTGATTCAAAATCGCTATAAGCTTCAATAATGGCGACCGGACCGAAAACTTCATTACGGTAAATTTCCAGTTGATGATCTACCTTTTCCAACAGAATCGGTTCAAACATCGCACCCTTCACTTCACCACCAGTCAGTACATTGGCACCTTGCGCTACGGCATCTTCCATCCAGCGATACAAACGTTTAGCTTCAGCTTCCTTGATCATTGGCCCCAGCAAAGTCGTTTCCAGATCCGGATCACCGGCTTTCAGATGTTGCAGTTTCTGAACCAGCTTGTCTTTCAGTTCTTCAAAAATATCCTGATGCACCAGAATACGTTGCACACTGATACACACCTGCCCTGCATGACCATAAGCGCCACCAATCAGACGGTCAATCAGCTGTTCACTAAGTTCAGTATCTGGCTCAATCATCACTGCGGCATTGCCACCGAGTTCCAGTGTGACTTTTTTGCGGCCGGCACGAGCTTTCATATCCCAGCCCACGACATCGGAACCGGTAAAGCTTAGCAATTTAAAACGGTCATCTGTAACCAGTACATCCGCCAGATCACGTGGACATGGCAGAACTGAGAAGGCATTCTTCGGTAAATCAGTTTCTGCCAGAATCTCGGCAATTTTTAAGGCTGAAACTGGAGTCAGGCTCGCCGGTTTCAACACGAATGGACAACCTGCAGCAATTGCCGGCGCAATTTTATGTGCAGTCAGATTTAATGGAAAGTTAAACGGACTAATCAGGGATACAGCACCAATCGGTACCTGTTTCACCATGCCCTGATAGCCTGAAGCTGCAGCGGTGACTGCCAGAGGCAAAATACGGCCCTGATCCATCTGGGTGACCGCATCTGCCGCAATCTGGAAAGTATTGATCAAACGCTCTACTTCTGCACCGGCTGCTTTACGTGGCTTGCCACCTTCGGCAATCAGGATTTCAGTCAGTTCTTCACGGATTTCATTAAACCGCTTCACACAATGCAGCAGAATTTTCTGTTTCTGGAAAGGTTCCAATGCTGCCATTTCTGCTTCTGCCTGAGTCGCAGACTGAATTGCCTTTTCTAAAGTTTCAGCATCTGCCAGCGCGACACGTGCATAAAGCTCCTGACTATATTTATGTTTCACCTCCAGCCATTCACCCGTTTGTACCGGCTGTCCTGCCACATATAATGGATAGTCTTGATGATGTTGTGCTGCTGTCGATCCCATTACTCTGCCCTTCACATTAGCATATACATTTTAGAAATTACCTATATCATGCACTTACTGATTACGTTTAAGAAGATGTATTTAGGTAACAAAATCGCTCAATTTAAAGAAAGCGTAAGGAAAATTAGAAATGCGTACACAATTATTCACTGCATTATTACTAGGATTAGGACTGAGCAGCATAGGCCATGCGGATGTGATTGGTCTTAAAGTAGATGCCAGCTACTGGAATTTTGACGGTTATAGCCAGTCTGCCAATGCCGGCAAACAGGACCTGGATCGCCAAGGCACGGCACAACTCTCTGTCGCATTTGAACATCCAGTACCACTACTGCCAAATGCCAAAATCAAATATGTGAATCTGGACAGCAATAGCGAACAAAGCACCCCGCTGAATGCTGCCGATATCGAACTTAATAATATCGACTATATTCTGTATTACGAACTGCTGGATACCATTGTGCATGCTGATATCGGTGCTGGTCTGACCAATCTGGATGGTACAGTCAGAAATCTGAATGCAGGTGCCCTGACTCAGTACGATCTAGATGAATACAGTCCATTACTCTATGCTACAGCTGGGGTAAAACTGCCATTTACTGGCATGAGTGCTAAAGCTGAAGCGGTTTACAGTCATGGTAGCGATATTAAAAAGACTGATGTTCAGGCTGAACTGCAATATGACTTTATTGATAACCTGCTGGTCGATGTAGGGGCTAAAGTCGGCTATCGCATCATGAATATTGATGCCGAACAAAATAATGCGCCAGATTTGGAACTGGAATTTAAAGGCCCTTATATCGGCTTAGATATACACTTCTAAGGAATATAATGACTTATGAAAATTGGTCTTCACCCTGTAAGCCCAGACGTACAAAGATAGATGTCATCGACGTCTATGCCAGCTTTCAGGTTCAGACTATTCTACAAATATCCAGAGCAGGAAGCTCAAATACCTAAAAACAAGAAGAATAAAGTAGTGCACCAGGACGTGAGGTACGACAGGAGTTATACCTAGACACGAGATACGAAAAAAGCCCCAACAGGATGTTGGGGCTTTTTTTATCTATAAATTCTTCGCATTGTTTAACAGTTCCGAGCTAAAAATCCAACATTGTAAGAATCACTTTGTTGTTAATCTGAAAATCCTCACATTTTTTGGGAACAGCAATCATGGTAAAAAAGGTCCTCTTTATTACTTCAAACCAAGGCGTTGAACATGATGAACTGGTCGAGCCTTTAAATTTTCTAAAATCCAAAGGATTTGAAGTGATTCATGCGGCAGAAAAAAATGAAGAGGTGGCGACTGTAAAAGGCGATACTAAAGCTGCTACCTCATATACGCCTGATACCAGTTTTGATCATGTCACGCTAGATGATTATGATCTCTTAGTTGTTCCTGGTGGCACTGTGAATGCAGATACGCTAAGAATCAATGAATCTGCCCAGAAAATCGTACAGCATTTTGCTGATCAGCAAAAACCGATTGCCGTAATCTGTCATGGGCCATGGGTTCTGATTGATGCACAGCGAATTAAGGATAAAAACCTGACCTCGTATAAGAGCATCAAACTGGATCTGGAAAATGCCGGTGGTAAATGGGTCGATGAACAGGTTCATCGTTGCAATACTGGCGACTGGGTGCTGATTACTTCACGTAATCCGGATGATATTCCTGCTTTCAATGATGCCATCTTAAAAGAGCTGGAAGGCGATGCTGCCTAAGTTCACACTATAAAAAGCCTCCATCGGGAGGCTTTTTTATTTTCTTGATCTTATTTTATTTAAATGCCACCTTTCAGGCTTTTCAGATAAGCCACTACATCTTTATTGCCGGCCATTTCTGCCAGTTCCAAAGCGGTATAGGTACTGCGATGATCGACATCTGCGCCTTTGCTCACCAGTAGTTTCACTACTTCCAGATGATCATTTTCAGCAGCTGCCTGCAAAGCGCTATAGCCTTCTTCATCGGCAGAATTGACGTCCAGACCTTCTTGTAAGCCCTGCTCGACCTGTTCAACGTCGCCGACTGAAGCCCAGTACACCAGTTCAGGAAGATGCAGTTCTTCATCATCTTCAGGGATTGGGGAGATAGAATTGAATTCCATAGTCATTTCCTAATGGTAATTTAGTTGAGTTAGCTTTTTACACAGTTCACTTTCTAAATTTTTTAACCCTTCCCCATTCTTTAAATAGATTAGAGATCTATGATGAATCATATCAGATGGAATATCACTTACACTTTGAGCAATTGGAATAACTAGTTTACCTAAAGTATGTGCAATTCCTGTTTCATACATGACATTTGGATTTTTACCACTGAAATCGACAATTACTACTCGAGCCCTAAATATTAAATCAAATATATCCTGAATGATCGTACTGTTATCCCAAATATCATCCGCTCTTAAACATCTAAAATTGGATCCTTTAGCAGCCTCTTTAATAGAAGAATAGACACCATCAAAACCTGAAAAAGGCATCATTACAGCTATTAAATCATTTTCTAAATCTACACTGGGTACACTAAATACTGAAGGAGAAAATGTAATTTTATTTGTAGCTACTTGATGCGATACATATAGAGTATTTTCATCATGGTATTTGTGATCTAGATAGTCTTTAATTGTTTGTAAGTAATGAGGGTTTTTTAAACTAATTGCCCTTAAAACATCAATAATATTAGCACCATAATCATCATCCCCAAAACTCAAACTTCTTAGCAGCCTAGGATGATTATGGACTATTTGATCCGCATTAACTAAAAGAGCAATTTCACTCCAATCACTAGCATTGAATTCTTTTTCTATTACTCTTTTTAATTCCAAGATAAGTTTATTAGTCTCTATCTGAGTATCATTCGAAGTTAAATTTGAATTAAACATAAATAGTATTTTTTGATTAAATTTTAGACATAATACTATAGATGTGAACAAAAAAAGCCCCCTTTCGGAGGCTTCTTATTTCAAACTTGATTTTAAGCTTTTGCAAGAACGGTATCTGCTGAGCCAATCTTTTCAGATTCATCATCATGCATGATCAGAGCAACTGCAATCGCTGTAATCAATACCGGTAAACCGACCGCCATAAAGTTAAAGTGTGCAGGCAGGTTCATACCCAGTAAGCCACCAATCAGGATCGGGCCAACAATCGCACCCATACGACCAATCGCAGATGACCAGCCAATACCTGTCGAACGTACTGCCAACGGGTAGAATTGTGCAACATAGCTGTATAGCAACATTTGCGAACCGATTGATGCTGCACCAGCCAGGAACACCAGGATGTAAAGCAGGAACTGGTTAGATGCAAAGCCCATTGAGCTCATCACAATCGCACCCATCATACCGAGGAACATCAATACCGGTTTCAGGTGGAAACGGTCAGCCAAAATACCACCACCGACAATACCAACTACTGCACCCACGTTCATCGCCATCATAAACATCAGGCTATTGTCCATTGAGTAACCCGCTGCCATCATCAGCTTCGGTAACCAGCTGCTCAGCGCATACATGGTTAGTAGGCAAGTGAAGAAAGCAACCCAGAACAATAACGTATTTACGGCACGGCCACGACGGAACAGGCTCACCACGTTTGCTGCTTCAGGTACATTTTCCTGTGGCAGTTTAAAGGTGGTAGTGTCTGTAACGCTTAGATTTGGAGCCAAACGACGTACAATTTGACGTGCTTTTTCCTGTTTGTTGTCTTTGACGATAAAGGCTAAAGATTCTGGCAGGAATTTCCAGATCACTGGTAATAAGAATAATGGAATACCTGCGATAAAGAACATGATTTGCCAACCAAAACTTGGGGTAAACCATGAACCTAATAAGGCAGCCATTACACCACCTACCGCATAACCACTAAACATGGTCGTCACTAGAGTACTACGCATTTTTTGTGGTGCATATTCAGAGGTCAGTGCCACCAGGTTTGGCATTACACCACCAATGCCCAGGCCGGCAAGGAAGCGTAAAATACCAAACTCAGTCGGGTTTGAAGCAAAACCGCCAGCAAAGGTCAGGCCACTGAATAATACGATACAGATCATGATGACTTTTTTACGGCCAATTTTATCTGCCAGAGAACCAAAGATCATCGCGCCAAACATCATGCCGGCAAGCGCAGTACTGGCAAGCATTCCCGCTTGAACGGCACTTAAGCCCCAGTCCTGCATTAATAAAGGTAAAACAACACCATTGATTGCTAAATCGTAGCCGTCAAACAAGATAATGAGTAAACACCAAGCAACTACATTGAAGTGAAAAGGCGTAAATTTCGCATTATCGACTACAGAATTTATATCTACTGTTTCCGTTGTCATCGTTCTCATCTCCCATGAGTACTTGTCCATAAAATCTTTTTGAATATCCGGGGGAATATTCAAGTTTTAGCAATATACGCAAGTGAGATTTAGCGCACAATAAGACCAAATGATGGAGCAATTTCAACCATAAAATAGCGGCTATTTGTGTGATTTATCACATTTTCTTAAAGCTAAATAATTGAATATTTAGACATTTATTATTCCTATTAAAATGCCTATATAAATAGTCTATAGACCAATGATTTTTTGATTTATTCGATTTTTTATGAATGATTTTTATACTTTAAACAAAAAATCCCTTTCTTATGAAAGGGATCTTTTGACTCAATTTAGATTTATAGCAAGTTGATTGGCAAAAAGTGACTAGGTTTTAATAGAATTCAGCTTCTGTTTCGCCAATAAGGTCTCAGCATTTCGTTCTGCATTCAGATCTTTACGTACAATCATAGCCACTGAAATCGCGCCAATAATGGCTGGAATCGCAACTGCCAGGAAGTTCATTTTGTGTGGCAGCTCCATACCCAACAGGAATCCAATAATAATTGGACCAACGATTGCCCCTACCCGACCGACTGCGGACGCACAACCAATACCAGTAGAGCGGATTGCCAATGGATAGTACTGAGCCACGAAACTATAGAGCAGAATACTACTACCAATTGCCGAAGCACCTGCAGCAGCGACTAACAGATAGATCACAGCCTGTGGAGAGTTAAAGCCTAATCCAACCAGTGAAACTGCACCTAACAGGAACATGCCAATAATGACGGGTTTCAGATGGAAACGATCTGCCAGAATACCACCACCAATGGTTCCGACCACTGCACCAATATTCATGGCCATCAGGAACATTAAGCTGTTACCCAAAGAATAACCCGCTGCCATCATCAGTTTTGGTAACCAGCTACCCAATGCGTAGACCATAAGCAGACACATAAAGAAGCAGCACCAGAATAATAAAGTACTCATGCTACGGCCCTGCTTAAATAAAGCGGCAATTGAAGCATCTGGCGCATGCACTTCATTCAGTACAAACTGGGTACTTGCAGTGACATTTTGCTCAGGACTGATCTGCTGAACAATTTTACTGGCCTTCTCATTTTGCTGTTTTTTTACCAGGAAAGTTAAAGATTCTGGTAAATACAAATACAGTATAGGTAGCACCAATAATGGAATACCTGCGATATAGAACATGATTTCCCAACCAAAACTTGGGGTAAACCAGGCACCTAATAACGCAGCCATAATCCCGCCGACTGCATAACCACTAAACATGGTGGTCACTAAAGTGCTGCGCATTTTTTGTGGCGCATATTCAGAAGTGAGCGCGACCAGATTCGGTAAAACACCGCCAATACCTAAGCCCGCAATAAAACGCAGGATACCAAATTCAGTCGGACCAGAGGCAAAACCGCCCCAGAACGTAAACCCACTGAATAAAGTCACACAAATCAGGATGACATTTTTTCGTCCAATTTTATCTGCCAGCATACCGAAGAGCATGGCACCAAACATCATGCCCGCCAGAGCGGTACTTGCAAGCATTCCGGCCTGAACTGCCGTCATATTCCATTCTTGCATCAGTAGGGGTAAAGCAACACCGTTGATTGCCAGATCATAACCGTCAAAAATAACGACAAATACGCACCAAAGTACGATCTTTAAATGAAAAGGTTTAAACTTTGCTTCATCCACTACAGCATTCACATTCACTGTTGTTGCTGTCATTTTTCCTCACCTCCAATTGTGAGCTTTTTTATTCTATGAAAAAATGAACGTTCATTCACTTTTGTATATAAAATGGATGATTCTTTAAACCTTGTCTACTGCAAAACTTACCAAGTTAGATGTTTTTAATAAAATTTAGGCTAAAGTCGTAGATCGAATATTTTTTAGACAGACCAATAAGAAAATAAGGCGAAGTTAATTAATTATATTTTTCACGTTATTTATATTTTTATTATCTAGGCATGATTAGGAGGTTATTTACTTCTTTTCCTAGAAACCCACGCACAAAAAAAAGCCCCCTGCATGAGCAGAGGGCTTTTGGAATAATGAGCTGGCGATGACTTACTCTCACATGGGAGACCCCACACTACCATCAGCGCTAAGAGGTTTCACTTCTGAGTTCGGGAAGGGATCAGGTGGTTCACTCTTGCTATGGTCGCCAGCACAACTGTTTATGGATACTTGCTTTGGTCTTATGTCTCACTTTTCAGTGTATGCCAATGCTTTTTCCAAATGAGTTATTAACAGAATATCTGAGTTCTTGCGAGTAGAACTAAGCAGTGCTTAATTATACTCTCATTTGTTCGATTAGCTTAACTAAATCAAGTTTTCGTCTGATCGTTAGATCAATATGAAATCAATTGACGCTTTATATACAACTGCTTGGGTGTTGTATAGTCAAGCCTCACGAGCAATTAGTATTGGTCAGCTTCACATATCGCTATGCTTCCACATCCAACCTATCAACGTCGTAGTCTTCAACGGCTCTTTAGGAGACATAAAGTCTCGGGGAAATCTTATCTTGAGGTAGGCTTCCCGCTTAGATGCTTTCAGCGGTTATCCCTTCCGAACATAGCTACCCGGCGATGCGACTGGCGTCACAACCGGTACACCAGAGGTTCGTCCACTCTGGTCCTCTCGTACTAGGAGCAGATCCTCTCAAATTTCCAGCGCCCACGGTAGATAGGGACCGAACTGTCTCACGACGTTCTAAACCCAGCTCGCGTACCTCTTTAAATGGCGAACAGCCATACCCTTGGGACCTGCTTCAGCCCCAGGATGAGATGAGCCGACATCGAGGTGCCAAACACCGCCGTCGATATGAACTCTTGGGCGGTATCAGCCTGTTATCCCCAGAGTACCTTTTATCCGTTGAGCGATGGCCCTTCCATACAGAACCACCGGATCACTAAGACCTACTTTCGTACCTGCTCGACTTGTGGGTCTCGCAGTTAAGCGCGCTTTTGCCTTTATACTCTACGCGTGATTTCCGACCACGCTGAGCGCACCTTCGTACTCCTCCGTTACTCTTTAGGAGGAGACCGCCCCAGTCAAACTACCCACCAGACATGGTCCTCGCTCCCGATCAGGGAGCAGAGTTAGAACCTCAATATTACCAGGGTGGTATTTCAAGGACGGCTCCATGGCAACTAGCGTCACCACTTCAAAGCCTCCCACCTATCCTACACAAGTAAGATCAAAGTTCAATGTCAAGCTGCAGTAAAGGTTCACGGGGTCTTTCCGTCTAGCCGCGGGTACACCGCATCTTCACGGCGAATTCGATTTCACTGAGCCTCTGCTGGAGACAGCGCCGCCATCATTATGCCATTCGTGCAGGTCGGAACTTACCCGACAAGGAATTTCGCTACCTTAGGACCGTTATAGTTACGGCCGCCGTTTACTGGGGCTTCGATCAAGAGCTTCGCTTACGCTAACCCCATCAATTAACCTTCCAGCACCGGGCAGGCATCACACCCTATACGTCCACTTTCGTGTTTGCAGAGTGCTATGTTTTTAATAAACAGTTGCAGCGGCCTGGTTTCTGAGGCTGCCAACAGCTCAAGGAGCAAGTCCTATCACCGCCGGCAGCGTACCTTCTCCCGAAGTTACGGTACCATTTTGCCTAGTTCCTTCAGCAGAGTTCTCTCAAGCGCTTTGGTCTACTCGACCTGACCACCTGTGTCGGTTTCGGGTACGATTCCAGTGTAACTGAAGCTTAGAGACTTTTCCTGGAAGTATGGTATCAGCCACTTCACCAGTAAACTGGCTTGCTATCAACTCTCAGCATAGAGCACCCCGGATTTGCCTAAGATGCATGCCTACTGTCTTCCACCTGGACAACCAACGCCAGGCTGACTTAACCTTCTCCGTCCTCTCATCGCATTACACTGAAGTATTGGAATATTAACCAATTTCCCATCGACTACGCCTCTCGGCCTCGCCTTAGGGGTCGACTCACCCAGCCCCGATTAACGTTGGACTGGAACCCTTGGTCTTTCAGCGAACGGGTTTTTCACCCGTTTTGTCGTTACTCACGTCAGCATTCGCACTTCTGATACCTCCAGCAGACTTCTCAATCCACCTTCATCGGCTTACAGAACGCTCCCCTACCACTTGCAATAAATTGCAAATCCGCAGCTTCGGTACATAGTTTTAGCCCCGTTACATCTTCCGCGCAGGCCGACTCGACTAGTGAGCTATTACGCTTTCTTTAAAGGGTGGCTGCTTCTAAGCCAACCTCCTAGCTGTCTATGCCTTCCCACATCGTTTCCCACTTAACTATGATTTAGGGACCTTAGCTGGCGGTCTGGATTGTTTTCCTCTTGACTACGGACGTTAGCACCCGCAGTCTGTCTCCCGGATAGTACTCATTGGTATTCGGAGTTTGCATCGGTTTGGTAAGTCGGGATGACCCCCTAGCCGAAACAGTGCTCTACCCCCAATGGTATTCGTCCGAGGCGCTACCTAAATAGCTTTCGGGGAGAACCAGCTATCACCGAGTTTGATTAGCCTTTCACCCCTATCCACAAGTCATCCCCTGGCTTTTCAACGACAGTGGGTTCGGTCCTCCAGTTAGTGTTACCCAACCTTCAACCTGCTCATGGATAGATCACCCGGTTTCGGGTCTATACCCAGCAACTATACGCCCTATTAAGACTCGATTTCTCTACGGCTCCCCTATTCGGTTAACCTCGCTACTGAATATAAGTCGCTGACCCATTATACAAAAGGTACGCAGTCACCACACAAAGTGGCTCCCACTGCTTGTATGCATGCGGTTTCAGGATCTATTTCACTCCCCTCACAGGGGTTCTTTTCGCCTTTCCCTCACGGTACTGGTTCACTATCGGTCAGTCAGGAGTATTTAGCCTTAGAGGATGGTCCCCCTATATTCAGACAAGGTTTCACGTGCCTCGCCCTACTCGACATCATCATATCAGCCCTTTCGTGTACAGGACTATCACCCACTATGGTTGCACTTCCCAGAGCATTCCACTAAAACTGATATGACTTAATGGGCTGTTCCCCTTTCGCTCGCCGCTACTGAGGGAATCTCAATTGATTTCTTTTCCTACGGATACTGAGATGTTTCACTTCTCCGCGTTCGCCTCATAAACCTATGTATTCAGTTTATGATACCGACCTTATAGCCGGTGGGTTTCCCCATTCAGACATCTCCGGATCACAGGATATTTGCCGCCTCCCCGGAGCTTTTCGCAGGCTATCACGTCTTTCTTCGCCTCTGACTGCCAAGGCATCCACCACATGCACTTAATTACTTGACTATACAACCCCAAACAGTCGTTACACCTACAAGTCAGTGTAGCAACGTAGTTGTTTGCGATCTTGTGAACTTAATCACTGTACAGCTTCAATTAGATTCATATACCAAAACGCTTGATTCAGTTAATTTCGCTAGTTCTCATTCAATCACTTCAACAATCAATCTTGCGATCTCTTGTTTCCGCTCTTGCATGAGTATGAACAAATTATTTCAACTCAAATATATTCTGTTAATGATTTAATGCATCCTCGTCGGACTGCATTACTGTGATAAATCACAGAGATTAATAACAATGCCGCGCATTATACGCCGCTTTCTTACTAAGCTCTATAAGCTATCAAACCGTTTGCTTAATGTTTAACTCATTGCATCGCAATGAGTGGTGGAGACTAGGAGAGTCGAACTCCTGACCTCCTGCGTGCAAAGCAGGCGCTCTACCAACTAAGCTAAGTCCCCAGCTTATCAATAAGTCAATGTCTCTGATTTCTTCACTCTGCAATTGCTTGCTTGTCGTTAGTGGTGGGTCTGACAAGACTTGAACTTGTGACCCCACGCTTATCAAGCGTGTGCTCTAACCAACTGAGCTACAGACCCTCAGATACATCGTCATGAAGAACAACTTGTTGTGGATTCTTACCAATCGTCAATCTTTCGTTAAGGAGGTGATCCAGCCGCAGGTTCCCCTACGGCTACCTTGTTACGACTTCACCCCAGTCATCGGCCACACCGTGGTAACCGCCCTCTTTGCAGTTAGGCTAGCTACTTCTGGTGCAACAAACTCCCATGGTGTGACGGGCGGTGTGTACAAGGCCCGGGAACGTATTCACCGCGGCATTCTGATCCGCGATTACTAGCGATTCCGACTTCACGCAGTCGAGTTGCAGACTGCGATCCGGACTACGATCGGCTTTTTGAGATTAGCATCTGCTCGCGCAGTAGCAACCCTTTGTACCGACCATTGTAGCACGTGTGTAGCCCTGGCCGTAAGGGCCATGATGACTTGACGTCGTCCCCGCCTTCCTCCAGTTTGTCACTGGCAGTATCCTTAAAGTTCCCACCCAAAGTGCTGGCAAATAAGGAAAAGGGTTGCGCTCGTTGCGGGACTTAACCCAACATCTCACGACACGAGCTGACGACAGCCATGCAGCACCTGTATCAGAGTTCCCGAAGGCACCAATCCATCTCTGGAAAGTTCTCTGTATGTCAAGGCCAGGTAAGGTTCTTCGCGTTGCATCGAATTAAACCACATGCTCCACCGCTTGTGCGGGCCCCCGTCAATTCATTTGAGTTTTAGTCTTGCGACCGTACTCCCCAGGCGGTCTACTTATCGCGTTAGCTGCGCCACTAAAGCCTCAAGGGCCCCAACGGCTAGTAGACATCGTTTACGGCATGGACTACCAGGGTATCTAATCCTGTTTGCTCCCCATGCTTTCGCACCTCAGTGTCAGTATTAGGCCAGATGGCTGCCTTCGCCATCGGTATTCCTCCAGATCTCTACGCATTTCACCGCTACACCTGGAATTCTACCATCCTCTCCCATACTCTAGCTAACCAGTATCGAATGCAATTCCCAAGTTAAGCTCGGGGATTTCACATTTGACTTAATTAGCCACCTACGCGCGCTTTACGCCCAGTAAATCCGATTAACGCTTGCACCCTCTGTATTACCGCGGCTGCTGGCACAGAGTTAGCCGGTGCTTATTCTGCGAGTAACGTCCACTTATCCCAGGTATTAACCAGGTAAGCCTCCTCCTCGCTTAAAGTGCTTTACAACCAAAAGGCCTTCTTCACACACGCGGCATGGCTGGATCAGGGTTCCCCCCATTGTCCAATATTCCCCACTGCTGCCTCCCGTAGGAGTCTGGGCCGTGTCTCAGTCCCAGTGTGGCGGATCATCCTCTCAGACCCGCTACAGATCGTCGCCTTGGTAGGCCTTTACCCCACCAACTAGCTAATCCGACTTAGGCTCATCTATTAGCGCAAGGTCCGAAGATCCCCTGCTTTCTCCCGTAGGACGTATGCGGTATTAGCGTCCCTTTCGGAACGTTGTCCCCCACTAATAGGCAGATTCCTAAGCATTACTCACCCGTCCGCCGCTAGGAATCAGGTGCAAGCACCCTATCCCCGCTCGACTTGCATGTGTTAAGCCTGCCGCCAGCGTTCAATCTGAGCCATGATCAAACTCTTCAGTTAAAATCATTTCAAACTTTATAAGTAAAGTTCTTAAACTTGGCTCATCAATTTTCTGACTTAAATTTCGCTCAAATAAACTTCGAGTAATTTAAACCAATCAATCAATGAAAATAATTTCGATCAATCAACCAGTAAAAATCCACACAAGTTGTTCTTCATAATCTCTTAATGATCTTTCTAACATCTCGTCAATGCCAGAAGCTGGACTTCGATAAACTCAACGCTTCGCGTTTCGCTCGTTTCCGTCTATCTCGTCGGTATGAGCTCATTATAGGGCAATTTCCTACACAAGCAAGTGCTTTTAACGCACACCAATCATGACTGTTTCATTTTTATGCACCAAATTGGTTCATTTTTCTACCATTTGTCACATAAGTTCATAATATTCCAAAGAAAATACGAACAAAACATTTATGTTTTATTTTTCACTTACTTTTTCACGCTTGGTGCTTTAATGGTCACACTGTTAATTTTTACTGCTGTTTTCGGGACGTCCTGATGCATGCCATAGTTCTTAGTAGGTACTTGAGCGATCTTATCGACTACCTCCATACCTTTAGTAACCCGCCCAAATACCGCATATCCAGCATTTCTTGGTGAACGGTCCAGAAAACTGTTATCTACCAGGTTAATAAAGAACTGCGCTTTAGCCGAATTAGGATCATTAGTACGTGCCATAGCCAAAGTGCCACGTTTGTTTTGCAAACCATTATCTGATTCATTCTTGATTGAAGCTTTATTATTGGCTTTTTCCTGCATGTTGAGATCAAAGCCTCCGCCCTGAATCATGAAGCCTGGAATGACCCGATGGAAAATGGTTCCTGTATAGAAGTTGTTTTTGACATATTCTTCAAAGTTTTTCACCGTAATTGGTGCTTTGTCATTAAAGAGTTCAATTTCGATATTACCGGATGAGGTTTTCATCTCAATCAGGGTATTGGCAGCAAAACTTGGCAAGCTAAATGCGATCAACGCGATAGCAGATAATGATTTTTTTAACATTTTTTTAACTCATCTACTGATAAAGAAAGGTTGAGATTCACAACATATTAATCTTTCATGACTAATAATGCAGTGACCTGCCGACTAAAGACAAGAGAATAATAATGAGCCATGCATTACTACAGGAGAAAAGTATCCATCAATTTCCGCCTTGGCATTTGCAGGGAGAGGGTTTTATTCTGAATTACTGGATTACCCCTCATTTCATTCGTGAATTTCAAGGTTTTCGGATTGCGCCATCTCCACTCGGCCGTGTCGTTCAGGTTCTATTGGTGCGCTATCATCATTCTCCTGTGGGCCCTTATGATGAATTGCTCATTATGGATCATCCTTTAATTAGCAGACGGCGTCTTTCGACTATTCCGAAAATTTATGTCTCTACTCATGAATCTATTGTGCATGGTCAGCACTTGTGGGGCATTCCTAAAGAATATGCAGAGTTTGACTGGCAAGAACAGGGACAGGAAACGATTTGCCGCATTACTTATCGTGGGCAAAGCATGACGCTTCGTCTTAAAAAACCTAAATCTCCTCGTTCCTTCTATTTAAATAGTCATCATCTTCCAAGCTCCATGCTAAAAATCCGGCAAACCTGGAAATCCCAACATTATCAGTTTAGCCCTCAATTCCGCGGTTATTTATCCAAGCTTACTCAGGCAGAGTGGCAAGATACTCAGAATATATTTCCGGATTTTTCTAAGGCTAAATATTTACAAAGCTTTTATGTGCCTAAATTTAATCTGGTCTTTCCAGAAGCCAAGATCCATAAAAAATAAAAAAGGTGTTTCACGTGAAACACCTTTTTTACATCTATTTTTGAATCAGATCTTTTTGTCTAGAAATTTACGGAAATTCTTGCTGAGTTCGATGACCTGCTTTTTCGAACGTTTATGAATTGGGGTCAGATTGATAAAACCATGTGCCTGATCCGTATATTCCTGATAATACACTCGTACCCCATTCTCACGTAACTTCAGTGCATAGATTGAACCCTCATCATGTAACACATCATGACGGGCAGTGATCACATAGGCAGGTGGCAGATTTTTCAGTTCACCATAGGTCGGTGAAATCAGCGGATCGTCCAGTTCGACTTGATGTGTTTCAGCATATAGCTTGGTCACCAGATCAATATCCTGAGCTGAAAGTACCAAGCCTTGATTGTATGCATAAAAAGAAGGATGACGGCTTTTAAAATCGACAGCCGGGTAAAGCAATAACTGTGCGCGAGGCGCATAGATTTTATCGGCACTCCGCTGCGCAACCACTGCCGCCAGATTTCCACCTGCACTATCCCCTGCCACTACAATCTGGTTTTTATAGATTTTCAACTGCTTGATGTTTTGATGTACCCAAGCCAGAGCATCTTCACAGACCTGTACCATCTGCAAAGGACTGTATTCTGGCGTTAGCGGATAAGCCACGCTGAGCACTTGCACCTTGGCATGCACCGCCAATAAACGGCAGAACTCATCATGTGTATCCAGACCACCCACTATAAATGCACCGCCATGATAGAAAATGACCATCGGCAATTTTTTCTGTGGTGCCGGATGATAATGTCGGGCAAAGATAGTGCCATTTTGCAATGGCAGACGCAGATCCTCGACTGCCTTGACCGGTGTCGGTTTTGCCTGAATAGCTTTCATGCGTTCATCAAACAGTTGACGTGATTGCACCGCATCTTCACTAATAAAACTGTGCTGTCCCTGTTTGATCTGAGTCGCCATCAAGCATTTTATATAAGGATCCAAATCAGGATAGTCATAAGGATAATCCAATGCTTTTACCAGACGTTCTTGTGCAAAGCTCGGCAGGCAATCCAGCAAACGTGCTGCAGCACCCTGCCCCTTATCCATTACAAATTTCGTGACCGGATTATTCGCACCCATGAGTTTTCATCCTTTTCCCATAATTCTTCATTTTTTCTACATGATCAGGGTTTTAGTGACCATATTCTTATATAAGTCTTAATATCAATGTACATAGCTCATCTGCCAAATACGCTAACCTGAATTTAATCAGATGTCATTGATAGTTTAAGTGAGATTTTTACAGCACTTTTGCGACTTTGATGTAGAAGTCTGTATAAAAGGAGATAGCTTATGGCGATAAAAATAATAACGGTATCCTTAGCCACTGCATTTTTAGCTTTAGCCGTAGGCTGTGTGGCTTTTCCTGATGATGGTTATTATGACGGACGTTATGACCGTCACGATCGAGGTTATGACTATCGTTATGATCAAGACCGCCGCTATGACCGGCAGCGCTGGGAATACGAACAGCAGCGTAAGAGACTGGAACTGGAACGTCGCAAAAATATTCAGCAGCGTAACTGGGAACAGGAACGGCGTCGGCAAATAGAACTGGATCGTCGTAAAACTCAGCTGGAACGACAACGTCTGGAACAGCAACGCAAGAATCTGAGTAATCAGCGTCAGAAACAGGCTCAGGCCGAGCGTAAACGTCGCCAGCAGTTGGAACAACGTAAAAAAGTGGCAGAACAGCAGCGTAAACAGGTTCAGCAAAACCGCTCCAATAATCCACGCTGGAATGATCAGCGACGTAAACAGGAACAGCAGCGACCACGTAATCGTCGCGATTAGGTAGAATATAAATAAAAAGAGAGGCTCTGATTTAAATCGGAGCTTTTTTATAGGCGCAGTTTTATTATTTTGATCTCATCCAAGCTATTTTCTTTGAATAGAAGAAATGTTTTCAATCAGCATAGTCTTGATGAAGATGATCCCATTTTATAAGTCGAAAACCGTAGCAAATTTCAGGCAAAAAAAGGCTTATCTAGAGAAAAGATAAGCCACGAAAACACATTTCTAAAAAAGAGAAGAAACTACAGCGATAGAATCTGAAATGAATAATATAGCGTTACTCATTTTTTGTGTAATACTTTATTGCTTAGTTATTAATCGCTTTTATGTCTAAAAAATAATCTGGACAAAAAAAAGCCGGACCCTGTGTGAGGGATCTGACTGGAAAAACAGTTTAAAAAATAAGGCAACAGCAACCTGGTTCAGCTCTCTCCTCAGAACAAGGTCGCTGTTAATGACGCTATGATGCACCTGTCTTAAAAATATTTAAAACAGATAAAAATTATTATTTCTATCTAAAAATACGATGCTGCTTTTATTAAAGTCATTAAATCCAAATAAATCTTAAAATTAATCTGTACTTGTGCTTGAATTTTTTGCCCCTGCCCCGATTTCTTTAAATAATTAAAAATTTCAATCATGGCAGTTCAGTATTAACGCAGTTAACTCTGACGCCCAAGGACTGTACATGTTTAAGAACCCATTTAAACGGAGTAAATCAATGGCGACTGAGCAAAACGATCAAGCTCAAGAACTTGAGCAAGAGCAAACGGAACAACAAACAGCTCAAGCTGAACCTGAACAAGCTGAAGTTACCGTTGAGTCTTTACAGGAACAAATCGCACAGCTTGAAGGCGATTTAAAACTGGAAAAAGCACGTACTGCAAATGCCGTATATGAGGCACAAAAAAGTGTAGAACGCATTCAGCGCGAATCAGAAAAGCATAAAGATACTGTTTTGGAAAAGTTCTCTAAGGAGCTGTTAGAAACTGTAGATAACCTGGAACGTGCAATTCTCGCTGCGGGTGAAGAACAAGGCCCGTTACGGGAAGGCGTAGAACTGACGCTGAAAGCGTTGCTCAATACACTAGAGAAATTTGGTGTAGTCGCAGTTGATACCGCAAATGGTTTTAATGCTGAATTGCATCAAGCAGTCGGCATTGATCCAAATGCCAAATCTAATGAAATCGGTACAGTCTTGCAAAAAGGCTATGCCCTTAATGGTCGTTTATTACGTCCTGCAATGGTCATGGTTGGCGCTTAAGCGAAATAAATCGGGAGTTTGTGAAATTTTTTCTAAAAATTTACTTGAAAAAAATTGAACGGCTCTCATATCGGATAACAAGTGTAAATCACAAAAAAATTTTTGAGGAAACATCCAAATGGCTAAAATCATTGGTATTGACTTAGGTACTACAAACTCATGTGTTGCAGTACTTGAAGGCGACAAAGTTAAAGTTATCGAAAACGCTGAAGGCGCACGTACAACTCCATCTATTATTGCGTACAAAGATGGCGAGATCCTTGTTGGTCAATCAGCTAAACGCCAAGCGGTAACGAACCCTAAAAACACATTATTCGCGATTAAACGTCTGATCGGTCGTCGTTATGAAGACCAGGCAGTACAAAAAGATATCGGTCTGGTGCCATACAAAATCATCAAAGCAGACAATGGCGATGCTTGGGTTGAAGTAAACGACAAGAAACTTGCTCCACAACAGATCTCTGCAGAAGTTCTGAAAAAAATGAAGAAAACTGCAGAAGACTACCTGGGTGAAACAGTCACTGAAGCGGTGATTACTGTTCCTGCTTACTTCAACGATGCACAACGTCAAGCAACTAAGGATGCAGGTAAAATCGCAGGCCTAGAAGTTAAACGTATCATCAACGAACCAACTGCTGCTGCTCTTGCGTTCGGTATGGACAAGAAAGAAGGTGACCGTAAAGTTGCTGTATACGACTTGGGTGGTGGTACTTTCGACGTATCCATCATCGAAATCGCTGATCTTGATGGCGACCAGCAAATTGAAGTGTTATCTACCAACGGTGATACATTCCTTGGTGGTGAAGACTTCGATAATGCATTGATTGACTACCTGGTTGAAGAGTTCAAGAAAGAACAAAACGTGAACTTGAAAAACGATCCACTTGCGTTACAACGTCTGAAAGAAGCAGCTGAAAAAGCAAAAATCGAGCTTTCTTCTTCTAACGCAACTGAAATCAACCTTCCATACATCACTGCAGATGCGACTGGCCCTAAACACTTAGTGATTAACGTGACTCGTGCAAAACTTGAAGGTTTAGTTGCAGATCTTGTAGCTCGTACCATCGAGCCTTGTAAGATTGCGCTGAAAGATGCAGGTCTTTCAACTTCTGACATCTCTGACGTGATTCTGGTTGGTGGTCAGTCTCGTATGCCACTTGTACAACAAAAAGTACAAGAATTCTTCGGTCGTGAGCCACGTAAAGACGTGAACCCGGACGAAGCAGTCGCAATGGGTGCTGCGATTCAAGGTGCAGTATTGTCTGGTGACAAAACTGACGTACTTCTTCTTGACGTAACTCCACTAACTCTTGGTATTGAAACCATGGGTGGCGTATTGACTCCAATCATTGAGAAAAACACGACGATTCCTGCGAAGAAATCTCAAGTGTTCTCAACTGCTGCGGACAACCAGCCTGCTGTAGATATTTCAGTTTACCAAGGTGAACGTAAAATGGCTCAACAAAACAAATTGTTGGGTAACTTCCAGTTAGGCGACATCCCACCTGCTCCACGTGGTGTGCCACAAATTGAAGTATCGTTCGACATCAACGCGGATGGTATCTTGAAAGTATCTGCAAAAGATAAGAGCACTGGTAAAGAGCAATCTATCCAGATCAAAGCAAACTCAGGTTTGTCTGATGCTGAAATCGAAGCAATGATCAGAGATGCTGAAGCGAATGCTGAAGAAGACCGTAAGTTTGAAGAGCTTGCAAAAGCACGTAACGAAGCGGATGCGCTAGTTTCTTCTGCTCAAAAAGCAGTAAAAGATCTTGGCGAACAAGTGACTGCTGACGAAAAAACTGCAATCGAAACTGCGGTTTCCGAGTTAGAAGCATCTACGAAAGAAAATGATGTTGAAGCAATCAAAGCGAAAACTGAAGCATTGCAAAACATTATTATGCCGATCACCCAACGTGCTTATGAAGCAGCTCAAGGCCAAGGCGGTGCACAAGGTTTCGATCCTAATGCATTCCAAGGCGGCGAAAGTCAAGCTCAAAAAGCAGATGACGGCGTAGTTGATGCTGAATTCACTGAAGTAAAAGATGACAAAAAATAATTTGTCACTTTGAGAAAAAGACCGCATTTTATGCGGTCTTTTTTTTGCTCAATGCATAGGCAATAAAATGTTTTTTAATTAAACTATAATGAAATAAATAACTTAAAAATAAAAATGTATGCAGAATTTTATTAAGCTTTTTCTTCTGGCTTCCGGGCTTGCGATCATGCTGCTCTACCCGATGGGTAATCTGCTTCTGATCTTACCGCCGAATGTGGTACTGGCGCCTTTTAATTACCTGCAAACCTTCGGAATTGAAGCTTCTTTTTCCTTAGGCTTTCTGATTGCCATCATTGTGTTGCTGATCCTGGCTGTACCTCAGCGCTATCCTTCCGGAAAAGGTTTTATCATTCTAGGTATTGGATTGCTGAGCTATATTATTTTCCAGATCTTTAAATCTGAAATCACGCTGTATGCCTTTAATCACCAAACCAGACATTCCTATAACCTGAAATATTTAATTGAATTTATGATCTTCTTATTGAATGGTATAGGCCTTGGCTTTATCTATCATTCCAATATGCCAAGACAGGTTGAGCAGTGGAAAGGTAAAAAATCATAATCTAACCTGAGCAGAACCGTGCATAAGCACGGTTTTTATCACTCTGACGCTAGGATTTTGCTGTTTTTTTAGCTACATTGAGCCAAACAATATTTTAAAAAACACTATGCGTCTTTTAAGCTTTCTGGGGATTGTCGTTTTCATTGTGTCATTGTTTTTGCATCTACAAACCAAGACCCATCCACAATTAAAATTTAATTCACTGGCTGATCGTTTAACCCATCCTTTTGATACGCGCCTACGTTTCCGGATTGATCAGGTCGATCCGGGTTTTGGTCTGACTCGTGATGAAGTCATTCAATTAAGTCAGGAAGCAATTCAGATCTGGCATGAAGGAACCAATCGTGATGATCTGATGGTTTATGATGAGAATGCTCAGCTGGCTATTCAACTGATCTATGATCAACGCCAACAGGACTATGAAGCCTTTAAAAAGGTCGAAAAAAAGTTACTTGCCGATGAAGCCAGATATCAGCGTGAAGTCAGCAATCTGCAAGTTTCGCAGAAAAATCTGGAAGATCAGCAGCAACGACTGATTCAGCAAAAAAGTCAGCTGGAATTTGAATTTCAAACCCTATTGCAACGCCTTCAACAGGCCAGCTCATCTGCCGAGCGTGAACAGCTTCAGTATGAGATGGAAATGCTCAAGCCTAAACTGGAAAATTTTAAACGCGAATATGCCTATCTTCAGGAACAGCTATCCTCATTTAACCAGCAGGTTTCTGTTCATCAAAACAGTGTGCAAAGTCATCAGCGAAATATTCAGCAGGCCCAGCAGCGCTTTCCCCCACGCCAGTTTCATAAGGGTATTTTTATGGGAGATAAGATCCAGATTTACCAGTTTGATGCCAAAGATGATTTACGTTTAACTTTGGCACATGAGCTGGGCCATGCCTTGGGCCTCTATCATCATAATGATCCGGAAGCCTTGATGTATCCGGTATTGGGTGAACAGAATCTGCAAGATTTCAAACTGCGTCCAGCAGACAAGACCCTGTTATATACCCGATAAAATTCAGGTTTTAATTCCCTAAATTATTTATGTGTTTAGGCTAGTAAAAATACAATGCGGTTTCATTTCATGTTATTGTGAAGAACAGTAGGACGTCTTAGGCCAACTTTCTTGGAGATTCATGTGAGTTACTACCATATTTTAATTGAAGTAAATGACCACATTAGTACGATTGATGAAACCCGTGATATCGAGATCTTTGATATCGAGGATATTCAACCTTATCTTCATTCAATTTTGCTGCCTTATTTCAATGAACAGCTGATCGAGCTAGATGATGAAAATCTTGAATTTAAGGATATTTTGCATCTGCAAGTGAAACAAACCTTATTGCCGATCAATGACTTGATTGAAGAGGAACAGCGTCTATTGCCGAGCGATACGGACATTACTATTACAGCCTACGAGATATTTAATAACCGCGAACTGAGTCAGGATGTCACTACAGTGATTTTTGACCTGCTTGAAGCAGTCAAATTAGAAAGCTAAGCTTTCTTCAGATATAAAAAAGTCCTCATACGAGGACTTTTTTATTCAACTTGATATGTATTAGATCGAGAATGAAGATCCACAACCGCAGGTCGTGGTCGCATTCGGGTTTTGTACCACAAAACGTGAACCTTCCAGACCTTCAACATAGTCAACCACTGAACCAACCAGATATTGATAGCTTAGAGAATCGACCAGCATTTTGACATCGCCATTGACGAATTCTGCATCATCTTCATTTTGGCTTTCCGCAAAGTTAAAGCCATAAGAGAAACCTGAACAGCCGCCACCGGTGACATACACACGGAGCATTAAGTCTTGGTTACCTTCACTGTCACGCAACTGGCGTACTTTATTTGCGGCATTGTCGGTGAGCACAAGCGCTTGAGCATTCATGGCGGATTCCTCTGTTGAATGGAATGTCTTTAAAAAGAAAAGACCATATTTCAAGTATAACACACTCAATATATGGTCAGTCTGTACAGATTAAAAGTCAAATCAGAGTAATTTTATCAGGATTGTTTATAGTTCTCATCCTGTAATGCACATTCGAAGTTTTTCGGATTCTGCTTGCAGCGGAATTGCCAGAGTAACTTCATCATGCGTTTGTCATAAATACCCCGTTTGGTCAGATCAATCCGCGAATCACGCATCAGCTTTTGGTAACCTGGCTTATCTGCCTCCGGAATATCCATCCAGTATTTAGAGGGAATATCTGCCTTCATTTTACCCAAAATCCCAAAAGCACGTGGTAACTGGCTTTTCACCCATTCACGTGATTTTTGTCCATATCCGACCGGGAATTTATCCGGACGAATAATGATATTACCAGTGACCTGCAACACCGGATAATTCACAATGGCGCCCTTACTGCCCAAACCTTTATGCAGCTCGAGTGGTTTAAATACAGCAGCTGGCGCGCCAATAATATCGACCTGACCATTGTTAAATTTAGAGCCAAAGTTGGTCACATCGGCGCTGACTGCCTGTGCACCCACTTGCTGAACCATTATTTTTTGTGCTTCATCATAGTCAAGTACAGCAATTTTTTTACCTGCTGCTTTCGCAACCGTATTAATGCTCCGGTCATTGACCATCAGGAAGGCATCACCTACCGGAATCACCCCTGCGACTTCATACTTGCCTTGAACCATGAGCTTGGCAAAGGTCGGACTCGCCAGGCCTTGCATCACTTTAACTGCAAGGTTCAAATCTGGAATCGCGCCAATCGCATCGAGTGAACCGGTAAAGCGGTTGAACTGACGGCCGCGCATACCGGTAACACTGATCCCATCACATTTACCAGCTTTAAAATCTTCTGCGACGACAGCTTCATTGGTATTTACCCTAAGCTCGATATCAGCACCCCAGTTTTTTGCGGCCAGTTGATAGTCTTTCATTACAGCATAGACGTCGCCATTTTTGCCGACCAGATCGAATACACATACTACCTGTTTAGCCTGAGCCAGGCCTGAGACTGCCGCGAGTGCTGCACCTACAGCCAGGGCTTTCCATCCTCTCTGCATCATTTTGCTTTCCTTGATTGCCTTGTTTTTGTTATCTGCTTTAAGTGCTACATGTTATTGTTTTTTATACCAAACATGAAAGCATTATTTTTAATCAGCTTAACTGCTTTGCTATGATCTGCAATGGCAGATCTGACTTTGTTTAATATAAAAAAAGCTTAGATAAATCTAAGCTTTTTTCCTTAAAAATCAAATTATTCGCCAGAAAGCGAACATTCAAAGTTGGCTTTATCGACAGAGCAACGCGCACGTTTCAGTACTGACATCATGCTGGCATCATAAATTCCACGCTTGGTCATATCCATGCGCCCTTCACGCAATAACTTCTGGTACTTGGTTTTGTCTTCCGCGCTCAGATTCAGCTTATATTTCGCTGGAATACCTGCTTCTAGACGATTAATCATCGCCATGCTCTTAGGCAGATTTTTAATGAACCAGTCACGAGACTTCTGGCCAAAACCAGCCGGGAATTTCTCCGGACGGATCACAAAGTCAGAGGTAACATGCAGTACCGGGAAGTTAAACATCGCACCGCTATTGCCCAAACCTTTATAGATTTCGAGTGGCTTGTACGCATACGCCGGTGCGCCCACCATATCGACCTGACCATTATTAAACTTGGCCACGAAGTTGGATACATCAGACACTACAGCCTGAGCACCTACACGTTGAACCATGATTTTTTGCGCATCATCATAGCCAAGAACGGCGAACTTCTTGCCTGCCGCTTTTTCAATAGAGTTGATATTTTTGTCACGCACAAAGATAAAAGCTGAACCCAGTGGCGCAATCCCGGCCACCTCATATTTTTTACCGCCCATGGTCGTGACCATTTTAGCCGCATTACGCTTATCCAAAGCGAAGCTAATCGCACGCTGCGCAATGGCATTACTTGGTGCGCCACCTAAGGCATCGATTGAACCAGCAAACTTGTTGTATTGACGGGCACGCATGGCAGTCATGAATACACCATCACATTTGCCAGCCTTGAAGTCATTGTCAGCGACGGCTTCATCCTGACGGGCGATCAGATTGATATCTGCGCCCCAGCCTTTTGCTGCCAGCGCCCATTCCTGAGCCATCTGGAAAGACTCGCCAGATTTACCAAGTAGGTCAAACACACAGATATCGACCTTTTCTGCATGTGCCACACCTGCAAAACCAAATGCAGAAAATGCAGCCAATGATAAGAGTGTTTTTTTCATTTTAGTTATCCTTTGAAATCTTGTTGTTAGCTGAGTGTCCGTACACGCGTCAAATATTAAGCAAATTTATTTTAAAAAAATAGAGCATTTACTCCAGATAAAAGCGGCTTTTTGGCCTATAAAGATAAATCAGCTTTTTCTGATTTCTTTCATCTTATTTTTTTACAAATATATCAGTATCTTAATATTTTAACTTGACTACTTTGAATTACATTTCATTCGCTGTAGTTACAAAGATATACATGATTTTAAAACTATTCACCACTGATTGAGCATTCGAAATTAGTTCTTTCTACAGTACAACGTGCCCGTTTTAATACTGTCATCATGCCAGCGTCATAGATGCCCTGTTTGGTTAGGTCCATGCGTCCTTCACGCAAAATTTTCTGATAACTGACCTGTTCCTCACGACTCAGGTTCAGAATATATTTCCGCGGGATTTCTGCTTCCATCCGTTTTACCATGGAAAAACTGCGTGGTAACTGCTTAACAAACCATTGTCGGGAATTGGCTGCAAACTGTTCCGGAAATTTATCCGGTCGAATAATCAGATCTGCTGTGACATTGACCACCGGAAAGTTAATCATGGCTCCTTTCTGCCCCAGTCCTTTAGTCACTTCAAGAGGTTTAAAGGCATAAGCGGGCGCTGCCACAATATCCACTTCACCCTGATTAAATTTACGGATGAAATTGGAAATTTCCGAATTCACCGGTACGGCTTCTACCCGGTTCACCATAATCGTTTGGGCATAATCATAATGTAGAACCGCAAACTTCTTGCCTTTAATATGTTCCAACTTATCCATATTACGATCACGGACAAAGATATAAGCAGGACCAATCTGGCCAATACCGGCTACTTCAAATTTTTCCTTGCCGATCTGAGTGGTCATGTGCTTGGTATTACGTTTATCCAGCACATAACTCACCGCTTTCATGGCAATGTCATTATTAGGAACGCCGCCAATCGCATCAATGGAGCCGGCAAATTTGTTATAAGCTCGCGCACGCATGGACGTCATATAGAAGCCATCGCATTTTCCGGCTTTGGCATCCTGATCGACTTTAGCTTCATCCTGATAAGCAATCAATTGAACCGTAGCCCCCCACTGCTTGCTGGCCAATGCCCACTCTTCCAGCAGCTTGAAGGATTCACCCGATTTTCCCAGTAAATCAAATACACAGACATTGACTGGGGCAGCATGTGCACTCGAAGCCCATAGGCCCAGTGCAGATAAAATTAAAAATCCTTTTTTCATTTTTATTCTACTCAATATTATTATGAACCTTGATAGCTCTATCTTTCGGTTTTTAAATAAAATAGAGTATTTACTCAAAACACAGTTCATCATATATGAATCTATAAATTTTTAAAGCCTGAACAGGATAAACTGCAACGAAGATTTTTTGTTTTCTCCGGGCTTTCCATTAGAATAGCGGCATTCTCTTTTGCCCTTGTTAGTAAGTTCAATGATTCAGTTAGACCAAGTTTCGTTACGCCGTGGTGGGCGAGTGTTATTTCAAAAAGCCTCCATGCAGCTTCATCCCGGCTGGAAAATTGGTTTAACTGGCGTGAATGGCGCAGGAAAATCCACTCTGTTTGCAGCTCTTTTAGGTGAGCTCAGTGCAGATGAAGGTTCGCTGACTCGTCCATCCGTTTGGACTGTGGCGCATATGGCTCAGGAAATTAAAGCGCTAGATATGCCGGCCATTGATTTTGTTCTGTCAGGCGATGAAGAGTATTGGGATATACAGGCCAAACTGGCACATCCGGAGCAGCTATCCGATATAGAACTGGCACAGCTACATGGCCGTTTTGACGAGATTCATGGCTATTCCGCTCCCTCTAAAGCAGCTCAGTTGATGGCCGGTTTAGGCTTTATGGATCATCAGATCCGTCTAGATGTTTCCAGCTTTTCAGGTGGTTGGCGGATGCGTCTGAATCTGGCCCGTACCCTGATGAGCCGTTCAGACCTGCTATTACTCGATGAACCAACCAACCACTTGGATCTGGATGCGATCTTGTGGCTCGAAGACTGGTTAAAGGCCTATGAAGGCACTTTAGTACTGATTTCGCATGACCGTGATTTTCTGGATGCCGTGACAGATCATATTCTGCATATCGAAAATCAGGAACTGACTCTCTATACCGGCAATTATTCAACTTTTGAAGTGACCCGTAGCGAGCGTCTGGCGCAACAGCAACAGGCCTTTGAGAAACAGCAGGAAGCCCGGGCACATTTACAAAAATTTATTGACCGTTTTAAAGCCAAAGCGACCAAAGCACGTCAGGCCCAAAGTCGGATCAAAATGCTGGAGCGCATGCAGGATCTCGCCCCTGCTCATGTGGATACACCTTTTACCTTCAGTTTCCGTGAACCGACCAAAATGAGTTCACCACTTCTGGCCTTGGAACAGGCGGAAATTGGTTATGGCGATAAATCGATTGCCAGCAAAATTAATCTGCAAATCACTCCAAATTCACGTATCGGTTTATTGGGGATGAATGGTGCGGGTAAATCAACCCTGATCAAAACCTTAGTCGGAGATTTGCCGTTATTAAATGGTCAACGCAAGGCCTCAGAATTACTCAATATTGGTTATTTTGCTCAGCATCAGATGGATGCTTTGGATGCTAATGCCAGCCCAATGCTACAACTGGCGCGCATCGCCGATCCAAAAATCAGTGAAGCTTCTTTACGTTCTTTCCTCGGCAGTTTCGGTTTTAGCGGTGAGCGCATGGATACTCCATGTGAGAGTTTCTCTGGGGGTGAACGTGCACGTTTGGCTTTGGCTTTAATTGTTTGGCAGCGTCCAAATGTACTGATTCTGGATGAACCGACGAACCACCTGGACCTGGATATGCGCCATGCCCTGACTATGGCTTTGCAGGATTTTGAAGGTGCGGTGGTACTCGTTTCGCATGAACGTCAATTGATTGCGACAGTATGTGATGAATTGTTGTTAGTACATGCCGGAAGTTGTACCGAATTTGAAGGCGATCTGCAGGACTATGCCAAATGGTTACGTGAAGCGCGTCAACAGCAGATCAATGCGCAGAACGCCTTGGCCAAAGCACAGGTAGTAGAGACAGAAGCTAAACCTGTGGTTGTAGCCAAAGTAGATAAGGAAGCACAGCGTAAACTGGCTGCCCAGCGTCGTGAGCAGACTCGTCCGATTCGCAAGAATATCGAAAAATGCGAAGGGCAAATCGACAAGTTACAACCACGTCTGGCAGAAATTGAAGAATTGCTGGCAGATAGTGCTTTATATGAAGCTGCACGTAAAGATGACTTGCTGAAACTCATGAACGAGCAGACTGAACTGAAGCAGAAACTGGAAACTGCCGAAGAGCAAATGCTAGAACTGATGATGGAGCTGGAAAGCTTGGAGCAATCTTTTCAGGAAGGTTAAGTTTTAAACTCGGATTCAAATCTTAGAGATTAGCTGCAACTGGAGCTAATCTCTTTTTTTATACTTTTTATATATTGCTCTGTCCGTCTTTTCCCTCATTTCTTCGTCGAAACCATTTTTTGACATATTTTGTAGTGAATTACGCAAATCCTATATAAGTTTATTTTTTAAACACTCGGCTTCCTTATTTCATACATTAATTTACAGCTTTAGGTCAGGTTATAAGGCTCTAATAAAAAGGCTTTTTAATAATCAGCAGCCTTATTTGAGACTATTTATGTTGAACTAGAGAGGAAATCCGCATGCGTGCTCTTACCTATCATGGTGCTCGGGATGTACGAGTTGAATCTGTTCCAGATCCAGTGATTCAGGAACCAGATGACGTTATTTTAAGGGTGACAGCCACCGCTATCTGTGGCTCAGATCTACATCTATACCGGGGTAAAATCCCGGCCACTGAAGACGGTGATATTTTCGGCCATGAATTTATGGGAGTTGTAGAAGAAGTCGGCCCTGCAGTGACAGAAGTCAAAAAAGGTGACCGGGTGATCATTCCCTTTGTCATTGCATGCGGTCACTGTTTTTTCTGTGAACATGAACTCATGGCTGCCTGTGAAAATACCAATACGGGTCGTGGTGCGATCCTGAATAAAAAACAGATTCCACCAGGAGCGGCCTTGTTTGGCTTTAGCCATCTGTATGGTGGTGTTCCGGGTGGTCAGGCTGAATATGTGCGAATTCCCAAAGGCAATGTCGGACCGTTTAAGGTTCCCGGGTCCCTACCTGATGAAAAAGTATTATTCCTGACCGATATTTTGCCAACAGCTTGGCAGGCGGTAACCAATGCTCAAGTCACCCGTGGTTCTACAGTGGCGATTTATGGTGCAGGTCCAGTCGGTCTGTTATCTGCAGCTTGTGCACGAATGCTCGGTGCCGAACAAATCTTCATGGTAGACCATCACCCTTATCGCTTGCGATTTGCTCATCAAACCTATGGGGTCATTCCGGTCAACTTTGATGAAGTCGATGCAGCTGAATTTATTATTCAAAATACAGCAGGTTATCGTGGTGTTGACGCGGTTATTGATGCCGTTGGTTTCGAAGCCAAAGGCAGTGTTCTGGAAACCGTAATGACCAACCTGAAATTAGAAGGTTCGAGTGGTTCAGCGCTCAGACAATGTATTGCAGCAGTCCGACGCGGCGGTGTGGTGAGTGTACCGGGGGTTTATGCCGGTCCAATTCATGGCTTCCTGTTTGGTGATGCCTTTGACAAAGGTTTGACTTTTAAAATGGGACAAACCCATGTGCATAAATACTTGCCGCAGTTGCTCGAACATATTGAAAATGGAGATCTGTCTCCAGATGTGATTATTACCCATCGCATGAAACTGGAAGATGCTGCGGAAGGTTACCGTATTTTTGATAAGAAGGAAGAAGACTGTCGTAAAGTCATTCTGACACCGTAAATGTACTAAAAAAATAAAAAGCGCCGTTAGGCGCTTTTTTTATTTTTGATCACCATTTTATAAACCGTATTTTTTCTATTTTCAGTTTCTAAAAGCTCAGATCTATTGTCTGTTTATCAAATGAACTGGCTCTAGGTCACGTGATCACTAAACTTAAAAAAGTATTAAGCTATAGAAGTAAAAGTTAGAAAAATCTATAACCCTATGATTCATTGATAAAAAATGAAAGTTCACTTGATTATTAAATTAATTATGTAGTTTAGCTACAGTGAAGATTTGTACAATTAAAACATGTTCCACGCTGATTGTTAATTAAATCTACAATATTAATATAAGCTATTAATTTTTAAGTTATTTATATAATTTTTCCATTAAAAACAGATAAAAAATCACCTG
The DNA here is from genome assembly GCF_054861205.1 of Acinetobacter sp. TW_SC_4. Lineage (NCBI taxonomy): Bacteria > Pseudomonadati > Pseudomonadota > Gammaproteobacteria > Moraxellales > Moraxellaceae > Acinetobacter > Acinetobacter sp. TW_SC_4. The sequence continues at coordinate 8,383 of NZ_CM142174.1, read as the reverse complement.
AACTGGTCAATTTTAAAAACAGAGAAGATAGGCTCCAGCTAGTCTTTTAAATTCAAAACCCTATTTTAGATTTAAAAAAACTTACCCACAAGATATAGAAATTAAATTTGAATTTAAAAAATGAGATATAAAAAAGGCCATATAACTTGTGGATAAATACTATCTTATTCACATAAAAAAATATGGATAACTTTGTAGTTATCCACACGATTGATCAGGGTTTAAGTAAGATTTAAACAACACTATTCAAATATTTTTAGAAAATTTCGAATTAACTTGATAAATCATTGAAACTTTAGGATTTCAAAAATCTAAGTTCAAGAATTTTCCATTTATCCTCTAGCTTCCAGACCTCCTGAAGACGCTGTTTATTATGTTCCAGTCCAATCAAGATCCGGCATTCGGTCTGGTCTTCATTGTACTCGTATTCTTCATATTCTATTTCTGGCTTCAGCGGTTTCCATACGCCGTTTTGTACCGCATGAGCAATCCGGTCATAACGCAGATAACTTCCTTCTACGCGGCCTTCCTGTTCAAAAACCACCTGAAAGTCCTGATGTTCGTAGTGGCGCAGCACATCATAGTCGCCACTGTAGAATGCATTGGCCCAGATCTCACGTATTTCTTCAAGCTGGCTATCCATGGATAAACCTCTTTATAAATAAGACTTGATTCTACTGAACCAGGCTTTTTTAGAACCTAGCATCAGCGGATCATTGGTCTAAAAACTGCTTAGATTAAAATTATTCTAAACAGTTCATCTGGCATTAATAGAAAATTTACGTAAAAAAAGCGCCTTAAAAGGCACTGCTGTCCCATAGTTTGCTTTAAATAAAAAAACCTGAGTCCTAACAGTTAAAATATGAGTGCATACAAACACTTTAACGACCAGGACTCAGGTTTTGTCACATCAGAATACCGTATTTCATGAGCTAATTAAACCTGTTGTGCGACAGGATTTTGAACAACTTGCTAAAGTACACCATGTTGGACAGAAATTTAGAGCGGCTTCCCGGTGGGATCAGTTTATTGCCATATTGATGTCTCAATTCTCTTGTAGGCAAAGTCTGAGAGATATTCAATCCAATTTGGAGTGCCAACAGGAAAAGCTAAGTCATCTCGGAGCAAAGTCTATTCCCCGAAGCACGCTGGCACGAATCAATGAGCAGCAGCCTGCTGCCTTGTATCAACAGCTATTTTACAAGTTGCTTAAATACTATGAACACTCAAAAGTAGCTCATAAATTTCGCTTTAAGAATCCCTTGTATTCCTTGGATGCCAGTCATATTGACCTGTCGCTTTCCTTATGTGAATGGGCCAAAGTTCACGACTCAAAAGCCAGCATGAAACTCAGTATAGGATTGAATCACAGCAATGATATTCCTGAGTTTGTTGCAGTTGAAAATGGCAAAGAAAATGACATGGTACAAGGCCGCAAATTCCAGTTTCCTGCTGGCAGCATTGTAGTTTTTGATAAAGGCTATGTCGATTACCAATGGTATGCAAATCTGACTGCTCAAAACATTGGATTTGTCACACGTTTTAGGCCTAAATCTGTGTATCAGGTGATCCAGCAACATCCAGTGCTTGAATCCAAAGGTATTCTAAAAGATGAAACCATTCAGCTGAATAGCGCACATGCCCTAAAAAGAAAAGCCCCAGTGTTAAGAAGAATTGAATATAGAGATCAGCAAAGTGGCAAGCACTTTAGCTTTCTCAGCAATAACTTTCATTTAGCCGCCTCTACCATTGCGGCGATTTATAAAGATCGTTGGAAAGTTGAGCTGTTCTTTAAGGCGATTAAGCAGAATCTCAAATTAAAAGCGTTTCTAGGCCGCAGCAGGAACGCAATTCAGACACAAATCTGGATTGCGATGATCGCCTATTTATTGGTGAGTTTCGCTCAACATTTAGGAAAAACAGGTTGGACAGTTCAACGTTTACTCAGAATAATTCAAGTGAATTTGTTTGAAAGAAGAACTTTAAAAGCTTTATTTTCACCCGATAAAATACCCATAAAACAAGAGGAAGCTCAAATGAGCTTCCTCTTGTGAAAAATTGTGGGACAGCAATGCCTTAAAAGGCGCTTTTTCGTTTCGATTTATTCCGATAGATCAGGTATCAATATCAGCATTCAAGGCATTTTCTTCAATGAAGGCACGACGTGGTTCCACATCATCTCCCATCAGGCAAGAGAACATGCGGTCTGCTTCAATCGCATCCTGTACCGTCACTTGTAGCATGTTACGGTTTTCCGGATCCATCGTGGTTTCCCACAGCTGGTCCGCATTCATCTCACCCAGACCTTTATAACGCTGGATCATCATACCGCGACGAGAGTCTTGCAGAATGTGCTGCCAAACCTGATGGAAACTGCTGACCTGAATCTTGCGCTCACCTTTCTGTAAATAAGCACCCTCTTCAAGCAGCGTGAACCAGCTTTTCGAATTTTTCAGTAAACGCGCATATTCACTTGAGCTGAGCAAGCTAGCATCTAGCAGATAGTGATGCGGCAGGTTATGCACATAAATCGTAATCCGCGGCAACCAGCTTTCTACGATCTGGCCATCCACATCTTTTTCAAAACGTTCCAGACTCAATTCAGGACGTAAACTTGGCTGGATTTTTTCAATCGCAGCACGCAGATATTCACCCCAAGTTTCTACATAAGCCTTATCTTCCAGCTGATCCAGCTTGAAGGCTTCCAGTGAAATCAACGCATCCAGCAAGCTTGCAGGATAACGTACAGTTAAACGTGCCAGACTCTTTTGTGAAGTTTGATAATCTGTAATCACATTGGCCAGAGCTTCACCACGAATCGCAGGGGCATCGGCACTGATATGCAGTTCCAGCTCATCAATCGCGTTGGAAATCAGGTAAGTTTCCAGTGCATCATTGTCCTTGATGTACTGTTCCTGTTTACCTTTTTTCAGCTTGTACAATGGCGGCTGTGCGATATAGATATGACCACGCTCGACCAGTTCCGGCATTTGACGGAAGAAGAAGGTCAACAGCAACGTACGAATATGTGAACCATCCACATCAGCATCGGTCATGATGATGATTTTGTGATAACGCAGCTTGTCCGGGTTATATTCTTCACGACCAATACCACAGCCGAGTGCCGTAATCAGCGTGCCCACTTCTGCAGAAGAAATCATACGGTCAAAACGGGCGCGTTCCACGTTCAGGATTTTACCTTTTAGCGGTAGAATTGCCTGCATCTTACGGTTACGGCCCTGTTTTGCAGAACCGCCCGCAGAGTCACCTTCGACCAGGTACAGTTCAGATAAAGCTGGATCTTTCTCTTGGCAATCCGCCAGTTTACCTGGAAGGCCGGCGATATCGAGCGCGCTCTTACGACGTGTCATTTCACGCGCTTTACGCGCCGCATCACGGGCACGCGCTGCATCAATGATCTTGCCAGCAATTGATTTAGCCGCCTGTGGATTCTCTAACAGATATTCAGAGAAGGCTTTGTTCATGGCCTGCTCAACGGCAGATTTCACTTCACTCGACACCAGCTTTTCTTTGGTTTGTGAAGAGAATTTCGGATCAGGCACTTTTACTGACACAATTGCAGTCAGACCTTCACGCGCATCATCCCCTGATACCACAACTTTTTCTTTTTTCAGGATATTTTCACTGTCCATGTAGTTATTTAAACCACGGGTCAGAGCTGCACGGAAACCGGCTAAGTGAGTACCACCATCCTTTTGCGGGATGTTGTTGGTAAAGCAGCGTACATTTTCCTGATAAGAATCATTCCATTGCAGTGCAACTTCCACACCAATGCCGTTTTCTGCCTGAGTGGTGAAATGGAAAATGTCATTCAGGTGGGTTTTACCCTGATTAATGTACTTAACAAACTCAGCCAAACCGCCTTCATAGTCAAAAATGTATTCGGCATTGATACGTTCATCACGTAATACGATTCGTACACCTGCATTCAGGAAGGACAGTTCACGTAAACGACGTGCCAGAATGTCGACATTAAAAATGGTCTGGCTAAAGGTTTCAGCACTTGGCCAGAAACGCACGCGAGTACCGGTCTTATCGGTCTCACCTACTACTTTTAACGGGAATTGTGGATCACCATGACGGTATTCCTGTTCATGGATTTTACCGGCACGATGAATAGTTAATTCCAGTTTTTCTGACAACGCATTTACTACGGATACACCTACACCGTGCAGACCGCCAGAAACTTTATAGCTGTTATCATCAAACTTACCGCCAGCATGCAGAATGGTTAGAATTACTTCTGCAGCAGACACACCTTCTTCAGGATGAATGTCGGTCGGAATACCACGGCCATTATCTGATACTGAAACTGATTCATCTTCATGAATAGTCACTAAAATTTCATCACAGTGACCTGCCAGCGCCTCATCAATCGAGTTATCTACGACCTCGAAGACCATGTGGTGTAAGCCGGTACCATCGTCTGTATCACCAATGTACATGCCTGGACGCTTACGTACTGCGTCTAAACCACGTAATACCTTGATGCTAGAGGAATCATAAGCTTTTTCAGTGGTTTGTTCTGTTTGAGAAGCAGCTTGATCTTCTGAACTCATGGTTTCTCCCTAGTGAAATATAGGTTTATCCAAAGATAGGTAAAAATTTAAAAACTATTGCACAACAACTTGAACTGTACCGTTTTCAACATTGAATAACTGATATGAGATAGACAGATCATGTAGGTGCTTTTGTACTGATTCATGGTCTAAAGTGGTAATAAAAACTTGACTACCAAGCTGGCTCAATCGCTCAATTAAACGTTGTTGTGCGGTTAAATCTAATTCTGCTGTCACATCATCTAATAATACCACAGTTTCCTTATTACAAGAATGCAGCATTGCGATTTGCGACAGTTTAAGTGCCATCATTAAAAGCTTTTTTTGTCCACGGGACAGGATCACATCAGCATCCCCCAAAGGGGTCTTGAGGCGCAAATCTGCGCGATGTGGACCATATTCGGTATAGCGTCGTTCTACATCTTTGTCATGGTGATTGGTCAGGTCATTCAGCAGGCCGTTTTCACTGTGAAAGCCAGGACTGTATTCCAGAGAGATCTCCAGATCCGGCAGTAGATGCTTGAGATCATCCTCAAAAAATGGCTTCCACTGTTCCACGATGCCGACACGCTGGGAGTGCAAAATCTCGCCATATTCACTTAGCATCTGGTTCCATGGTTCCAGATCTGACAGGCTCAAGAAACGCTTGGATTTAAGCAGAGTGTTCCGCTGTTTTAGGGCGCGTGAATAATATTGCCAGGCATGATAAAACTCTGGTTCCACGTGGAACATTAACCAGTCCAATAGTTGACGACGTGGTTTGGCACCATGATCGATAATATCGGTACTTTGTGGATCAAGCAGTTGTAAGGGCAACATCTTGGCAAGCTGACCCTGGGTTGCAATCGCATCGCCATTGACCTTAATCAGCTGTTCCCCGCTTGCCATTTTTTGCATGCCGACTTTTTCAGTTTCCGATTGGGCGAACACAATCGCATCCGAGGCGCCATGCTGAATGTAATTTTTCGGGATATGGGTACGAAAGGAACGTCCTGTGGCCAGTAAATGAATAGCTTCCAGTACTGAAGTCTTGCCTGAACCATTCTGGCCATAAAAAACATTAAACGGTTGCAATCCCTGGAGTGCAACCGTTTTTAAGTTTCGTACACGTTCAATATGAAGACGCGTAATATGCATAGCGTTGGCTTAGCTCAGCTGTCGCTTAGACACGCATTGGCATCACGACATAAGTCTGATCGATATGAGATGGATCCTGAACCAGTACAGACTGATTCGCTTCAGTCATGGTCATTGATACATCTTCACCATCTAGCACACCTAGGACTTCAATCAGGTATTGCGCATTGAATGACATTTCCAGTGGTGCATCTGCATACTGGATGGCTAGATCCTCAATCGCCTCATCCTGTTCCGGGTTATTGGCACGAAGTTGTAATGAACCAGCATTAAAGTTCAGGAATACGCCACGTAGTTTTTCATTACTCAAAATAGCCACACGTTGTAAAGATTGCTTAAACACGTCATGCGCAATAATCACATTCTTGTCGCCACCACGTGGAATCACACGGCGGTAGTCCGGGAATTTACCGTCAATCAGTTTCGTGGTGAAACGAACTGTGATATCAGCCTGTTCTTTATCACGGCTGGCCATACGAATAGTCACATTCAATAATTCACGGCCAATCAGCAGAGAAAGCTGCTCATCTTCAACGCTTAATAAACGTTGCAATTCAGCGACTGCCTTACGTGGAACAATAGCTTGAATCGGTTGAGTTGCTGTCGATTGTGCTGCTGTTTCACATAGTGCCAGACGGTGACCATCTGTCGTTACCGCACGAAGCTGATTGGCATCAATTTCAAGTAAAGTACCAGTCAGGTAGAAACGTACGTCCTGCACTGCCATGGCGAAAGCCGTTTTTTCAAACAGACGCTTTAATTCGCGCTGAGTCACAGTCACTTGCGTGCCTTGGGTATTTTCAGTATTCAATAATGGATAGTCATCCGCAGGCAAAGTACCGAGCACAAAACGACTATTTCCAGATTTCAGGATACAACGCTGGTCATCGGTAATTTGCAGATCAATCAGGGCTGCTGATGGCAGAGATTTACAGATATCAATCATCTTACGTGCTGGAACAGTGGTTTCACCCGCTTGCAAGCATGCACCTTCAGCCAATTGTGTGCTGGCAACCAGTTCCACTTCCAGATCCGAACCAGTGACGGTTAAAGCTTCAGCAGTCACCTGGATTTTCAGGTTTGAAAGAATATTTAAGGTATGGCGACGTTCAACCGCTCCTACGACATGTGAGAGAACATTCAGTAAGCTTTCTTTCGCGATTTTTAAACGCACGGTACATTCCTCTAAAGCTGAAGATTAATAAGATAAAAGTTGAATTTTTAGCAGTTAACTATGCGGCAAAACAGGCCGCATAGCAAGAACAGAATTTGAGCGTTTTAGGTCAACTCTGCAACAGGCGTTGCAGGTTTTTATAGTCCTCATTGAAGATCGGATCTTCTTCACGCAAGCTCTGCACTTTTTCGCAGGCATGCATGACTGTACTGTGATCTCGACCACCAAAAGCCATACCAATTTCAGGGAAACTATCCCCGGTCAGTTCACGTGCCAGACCCATTGCGAGCTGACGCGGACGGGCATAAATACGGGTACGTTTTGGGCCTACTAGCTCTTTAAGCGGGATGCGGAAATATTCGCTCACTACACGCTGAATATTTTCAGTACTGATGGTACGGGCACGAATTGCGAGGACATCTTTCAAAGACTCACGCACCACATCCAAATCAATCGGCGTTCCTTTAAAACGCGAGATCGCCACCACTTTGTTGAGCGCACCTTCTAGTTCACGGACGTTCGCTACCACTTGTTGGGCGATAAATAGCGCACAGTTACGTGGTAAATCTACACCGGTGTTTTCGGCTTTTTTCAGCAAGATTTCAATTCGGGTTTCGATATCCGGTGGTTCCACCCCCACAGAAAGCCCCCAGGAAAAACGTGAAACCAGACGTGGATCCAGTTCTGTCAATTCTTTAGGGTAACGATCCGAGGTGAGGATAATTTGCTTCGATTCATCCAGCAACGCGTTAAAGGTATAGAAAAACTCAACCAGACTGGCTTCTTTACCTGCGAGCAAATGAATATCATCGACTAGCAAAAGATCCAGTGAACGGCAGTTTTTCTTAAACTCTTCAACCTTGCCCTGTTGTAGGGAACTGACAAAATCCTGCACAAAGCTTTCTGCAGTCATATACATCACGCGGGCATTGGGTTTTGCCTGTAATAATGCATTTCCGACGGCCTGCATCAAGTGGGTTTTACCCAGACCAGTCGGACCATATAAAAATAGCGGGTTATGCTGTGAAGCCCCAAGTTGGGTTAACACCTTACGGCAGGTTTCAGCCGCCATCTGGTTAGAACGGCCTTCAACAAATAACGAGAAGGTAAATAAAGGGTTCAGCTGACGTTTACGGCTATTTTTGCCTGAATCTTCTTTTTCTTTCTTAGGACGCGGCGCTGGCGCAACCACAGGCGCAGATTCCAAAGCCGCTGTTGTCGTCGCTGGCTGTTCACTGGCAGATAAAATTGCACCTGGACGCGAATCCACCAGAATTTCAACTTTACGTACGCGACCTTCAGACAGCTGTTCGGCCAAAATTGAAATCAGTTCCAGATGATGCTCTTGAATGTAGCGCGTCCAATACGGATTAGGTGCATAAAGACGCAGGGTATCGTCCAGCTCTTCCGCAACCAACGGGCGAATCCACATTGTAAAGACATTTCCAGAGAGCTCTTGTCGCAAGCGATTTAAGCAGTCTGTCCAAAGCAT